>CAWHMK010000001.1:0-2827001 GCA_963830545.1 Vulcanimicrobiota bacterium
GCCGACCTACTTTCGAGGGACCCTGCGGTCCGACTATCATCGGCGCTGGCGGGCTTAACTGCCGTGTTCGGGATGGGAACGGGTGGGACCCCGCCGCTATGAGCGCCAGAAACTTGATCCTCACCGTCACGCCGAGCCGGAGCTCCAGGCTGTGACGATGAGAAAGCTGCATACAGAAGAACTTTCAGTGCCAGACAGAGGAAGACGAGTCAAAAATTTCCGGGCGATTAGTACCGGTCAGCTCCACGCTTTGCAGCGCTTCCACCTCCGGCCTATCAACGTGGTAGTCTACCACGACCCTTCACACTTACGTGATCGAGATCTCATCTTGGAGTCAGTTTCACGCTTATATGCTTTCAGCGTTTATCTGGTCCGAACATAGCTACCCGGCTATGCCCCTGGCGGGACAACCGGTTCACCAGCGGTTCGTTCAACCCGGTCCTCTCGTACTAGGGTCGACACTCCTCAAATCTCTAACGCCCACGGCGGATAGGGACCGAACTGTCTCACGACGTTCTGAACCCAGATCGCGTACCGCTTTAATGGGCGAACAGCCCAACCCTTGGGACCTACTACAGCCCCAGGATGCGACGATCCGACATCGCGCGTCATTCCATCGTTCCCGATGGCGCAGACTATATCTTCACCTTTCTCGATTGCTCGAGTTAAGGGCCGGCGTGTGATAGTGCCGATAGATTTGCGCGATCGCTCGCGCTGCGGTCACTATCTCATCGTTCTTGCGAACGAATCAGTCGTTACGGGGTCACACGCAGATCGCTCTCGCGTGGACTTCCCACGGTATTGTCCCGCACTCGTATGTGCTGAGTGCGTCGGAGTTCACCGTTATAAGCCGGAACTTTTGTCGCTGTTTCCAGCGCAACACCCCTGATGTTGAGGTGCCAAACCTCCCCGTCGATGTGGACTCTTGGGGGAGATAAGCCTGTTATCCCCAGAGTAGCTTTTATCCGATAAGCGACGGCCCTTCCATTCGGTACCGCCGGATCACTTAGCCCTGCTTTCGCACCTGCTCGACCTGTCCGTCTCGCAGTCAAGCTCCCTTTTGCCTATGCACTCTAAACGAACGGTTTCTGACCGTTCTGAGGGAACCTTTGGGCGCCTCCGTTACTCTTTAGGAGGCGACCGCCCCAGTCAAACTGCCCGCCTGACGATGTCCTACTACCGGATCACGGCAGTTAGTTAGAAGCCCAAGATTTTCAGGGTGGTATCCCAAGGTTGGCTCCCCGTAAGCTAGCGCCCACAGATCATCGCCTCCCACCTATCCTGTACAGAAAATCTCAGACCCCAACATCAGGGTACAGTAAAGCTTCATGGGGTCTTTCCGTCCTGCCGCGGGTAACCAGCATCTTCACTGGTACTGCAATTTCGCCGGGCCCCCCATTGAGACAGTGTCCAAGTCGTTACTCCATTCGTGCAGGTCGGAACTTACCCGACAAGGAATTTCGCTCACTTTTTTTCCGGCGCTTTCACGCAAGAGTGGACTATATCTTCATCCAGGACCCTAATCAAAATCCCGCAGCGTCGTAACGTCTGCAGTTCTTTTGAAAACCTGGAGCATCAGCGTATAGTCTCTGAGGATCCCCTACGACCGTAGGGTTTCCTGCGGATTGTCCAATCCACAACCATTTTTACTGCGACGCGCGGATGCGTAATCGAGCGATCGCCCGCGAGTAGGTTGGGCTCTAAGGATGTTCCCGCATATAGCCGAGTTTTCGTTCGCACATTACTGTGCGATGAGGCAACGATAAAGTTGTTACCTTAGGACGGTTATAGTTACCGCCGCCGTTTACTGGGGCTTCAGATCAAAGCTTCGCTTGCGCTAACCTCTCCCTTTAACCTTCCAGCACCGGGCAGGAGTCAGCCCCTATACGTCCGCTTTCGCGTTCGCAGAGACCTGTGTTTTTGTTAAACAGTCGCTTGGACCTATTTTCTGCGACCTCCCTCGGCTTTCGTTGTAAAAGACTAGACCAAAGAAGGCACCCCTTCTCCCTAAGTTACGGGGTCAATTTGCCGAGTTCCTTAACAGGGGTTCTCCCGTCGCCTTAGCATGCTCTGCCAGTCTACCTGTGTCGGTGTACGGTACGGGCACCTATGATCCTATCTAGAGACTTTTCTTGGCAGCGTAGAGTCTGTCACTTCGGATCCGAAGATCCTCGTCATTCGCTTCTCGGGGTTAGCCACACGGATTTGCCTATGTGACCCCCTACCGGCTTAAACGCACACATCCATCGGTGCGCTGACATATCTTACTGCGTCATCCCTTCGATTCATGATCACCTACGAACGGTATTAGCCGGCTTTGCTTTCTCCGACGCGTCGTTGCCGCTCGGTTACGGTCAATAGACCGCGCCCTCCGCGCGCCTAGCGCTCGAAGAAAATCAAGAGCCGCTTCGTTAACAAAGCGGTTTGGATCTAGACACTGTTCGGAAGTGATCTAAACGGTCATCGGTGGTAGCAGAATATGAACTGCTTGTGCATCGCCTACGCATCTCTGCCTCGGCTTACTCCCGACTCACCCTGAGACGATTGACGTTGCTCAGGAAACCTTAGACTTCCGGCGAGAGAGGTTCTCACTCTCTTTTCTCGCTACTTATACCTGCATTCGCACTTGTAGTTCGTCCAGCCGTCCTCACGGTCGACCTTCTGCCTACGCTACAACGCTCCCCTACCGATTAGTTTTTGCTAATCCCAAAGCTTCGGTTATATGCTTGAGCCCCGTTACATTTTCGGCGCCCCATCACTCGACTAGTGAGCTATTACGCACTCTTTCAAGGGTGGCTGCTTCTAAGCCAACCTCCTAGTTGTCTGTGCGACAAGACTTCCTTTACCACTGAGCATATATTAGGGACCTTAACTGTTGATCTGGGCTGTTTCCCTTTTGACAATGGAGCTTATCCCCCACTGTCTGACTGCTGCGATGTTCGCCTCGGTATTCGGAGTTTGATGGGGTTCGGTAAGCCGGTAAGCCCCCTAGCCCTGTCAGTGCTCTACCCCCAAGGGTTAAATCGCAACGCTAGTCCTCAAACTATTTCGGGGAGAACCAGCTATCTCCAAGCTCGATTGGCTTTTCACCCCTATCCACAAGTCATCCAATGTTTTTTCAACAACAACAGGTTCGGGCCTCCACATGAGGTTAATCATGCTTCACCCTGCTCATGGATAGATCGCTTGGTTTCGGGTCTACTGATACGGACAAGCGCCCTATTCAGACTCGCTTTCGCTACGGCTCCGGCTCAACACCTTAACCAAGCCCGTACCAAGTAACTCGCAGGTTCATTCTTCAATAGGCACGCGATCACACATATAAAAATAGTGCTTTCACGGTTTGTAAGCACGCGGTTTCATGTTCTATTTCACTCCCCTTTGGGGGTTCTTTTCACCTTTCCCTCACGGTACTGATTCGCTATCGGTCTCCACAGAATATTTAGCCTTGGAAGATGGTCCTCCCAGTTTCAGACAGGGTTTCTCGTGCCCCGCCTTACTCACGAACAACTCCGCAAGATCGATTGATTTCGCCTACAGGACTATCACCTTCTGTGGTGCGGCTTTCCAGCCGGCTTCTGCTATCGATCGATTTTGTAACTTGCGCCCAGCAGATCAGTGCTGAGATGGTTGCCGTACAACCCCGCACATGCAACGCCTGATCGCTTGCACATATGCGGTTTAGGCTGTTCCCAGTTCGCTCGCCACTACTACGGGAATCTCGGTTGATGTCTATTCCTCCGGCTACTTAGATGTTTCAGTTCACCGGGTGCGCTCTCTCACGACTATTGAATTCATCGCGGAGTCCGAGCCCATGACGGCCCGGGGGTTGCCCCATTCGGAAATCCAGGGATCATCGCTTCTTAGCAGCTTCTCCTGGCTTATCGCAGCTTGGTACGTCCTTCATCGCCTGTGGAGCCAAGGTATCCACCTCGTGCTCTTATTAATTTTTGACTGATTCTCAATATTGAAATTGCACCCATGACGTTTACGGAAATAAGACGTCACGGGCCGCTTCATGTTTGACACATGAAAGTTCTTCTCTATGCAGTTTTCAAAGATCATGAGGGCTTGTAACGCACTCGCGATCGAGTCGCACGTTGCCGGCGAACTGCAAAGCGAGGTTCGTTCCCTCAAAGCTGAACAGTGCAGTACGTTGATCGTCGCTTCCGAAGGACGCGGAAATCGTAAACCCTCTTCTTAAGAGAGCCGCGCAACGCCATGAACCTCAGCCATACGGTCTTAATTGACCGATAGACCCCTGGCTTCGCGTTGTCTTTCTTATTTCACTTCGTTGTCCGACGCCTCGTGATGCGAACATCACGGTGGCCTCGAACTGCCTGGCTAGATACAGAAAATCACTCGCGAATTTCTCGATGGCATCGTCTGTGGTCGACTTAGAATGTACACTGCTGCGCTCACGTCAGACGTGAACCAGCAGTATGTACTCCTTAGAAAGGAGGTGATCCAGCCGCACCTTCCGATACGGCTACCTTGTTACGACTTCGTCCCCCTTACCTAGCATACCTTAGACGTCTTGTCCCCTTGCGGGTTACACGGACGGCTTCGGGTACACTAAACTCAGGTGACGTGACGGGCGGTGTGTACAAGGCCCGGGAACGTATTCAACGCAGCGTAGCTGATCTGCGTTTACTAGCGATTCCGACTTCATGAAGGCGAGTTGCAGCCTTCAATCCGAACTGAGCGCGCGTTTGTGAGATTGGCTTGCCCTCGCGGGTTCGCAGCTCGTTGTCGCGCGCATTGTAGCACGTGTGTAGCCCTGGACGTAAGGGCCATGCTGACTTGACGTCATCCCCACCTTCCTCCGGCTTCTCACCGGCGGTCTCGTGTGAGAGATCTTGTGGACCAACACACGACAAGGGTTGCGCTCGTTGCGGGACTTAACCCAACACCTCACGGCACGAGCTGACGACAGCCATGCAGCACCTGTGTTGCGGCCGGGTTGCCCCGGAGCCTACTTTCATAGGATTTCCGCACATGTCAAGCCCAGGTAAGGTTCTTCGCGTTGCGTCGAATTAAACCACATGCTCCACCGCTTGTGCGGGCCCCCGTCAATTCCTTTGAGTTTTAACCTTGCGGCCGTACTCCCCAGGCGGGATACTTATTGTGTTAACTACGGCACATATGGAGTCGATACCACATACACCTAGTATCCATCGTTTACGGCTAGGACTACCGGGGTATCTAATCCCGTTTGCTCCCCTAAGCTTTCGCTCCTCAGCGTCAGAACAACCCCAGGTGATCGCCTTCGCCACTGGTGTTCCTCCCGATATCTACGCATTTCACCGCTACACCGGGAATTCCATCACCCTCTGATTGCCTCAAGAACTAGAGTATCCGAGCCGGTCCCTCAGTTGAGCCGAGGTCTTTCAACACGGACTTCCAGTCCCGCCTACGAGCGCTTTACGCCCAATAATTCCGAACAACGCTTGCCCCCTACGTCTTACCGCGGCTGCTGGCACGTAGTTAGCCGGGGCTTCCTCCAAGGGTACCGTCATTATCGTCCCCTTCGACAGTGGTTTACGACCCGAAGGCCTTCTTCCCACACGCGGCGTCGCTCCGTCAGGCTTTCGCCCATTGCGGAAAATTCCTCACTGCTGCCTCCCGTAGGAGTCTGGGCCGTTTCTCAGTCCCAGTGTGGCTGGTCGCTCTCTCAAACCAGCTACCCATCGTCGCCATGGTAGGCCATTACCCCACCATCTCAGCTAATGGGACGCAGTCCCGTCCGAAAGCGGATTGCTCCTTTCATCTATAAGAGATGCCCCTCATAGATCGTATGCGGTATTAGCTAACCTTTCGGCTAGTTATCCCCCACTGTCGGGAAGGTTGACTACGTGTTACTCACCCGTCTGCCGCTGGGTATTGCTACCCCGCTCGACTTGCATGTGTTAGGCACGCCGCCAGCGTTAGTCCTGAGCCAGGATCAAACTCTCCATAAAAAATTTTATGGAGCCGTCTTTAGTTGGCTCTCAATATTCGCTGACTTATTAAGGATAGATGCGAATCTATCCACACCGCCCTGCGGCGGTGTTAGCCATAAAGTTTGTACGCTCCAAACTCGCGAGGCCCGGTGGAACGGAACCTCGTCCGCGTGGAGTAAAATTCTCAGAAACGCCAAACAAAAAACGCCTTTCGGCGCCTTGTCTAGAGTTTTAGAGACCCACAGACTTATGCGCTACTGCACTGTTCAGTTTTCAAGGAACGAACACCGGCACCGAACCTCTTCAGTTCGGACCTCGCGGCCGCACTTTTCGTGGTAGGCACCGGAGTCACGACGAGCATCATACCGCGCTGGGGTACTGCTGTCAAGCACGAATCGAGATTATTTCCCAACGGTTTTCTTGCGTTTTTCGCGCACGCGGCGCCGTTGCGCCTTCACGCGATTACCGCACACCCGCATGCTGCACCAAGCGCCCGAGCCGTTCTTCGACTTGTCGTAAAAAGCCCATCGGCAGCTGTGCTTTCGGCAGGCTTTGAGCCGGGGCCAGGTCCCTTGGCGAATCGCTTCGTATGCGATCGCCAGGACTGCGGCGATGGCCGCATCGACTCCCGCGCCCTCGGGGCGCAGCGCGGGAACGCCGGCCGCCGTGATGTACATTCTGTAACCGGCGCGCCGGGCAAAAGGTTCCACGCCTTGCCAGCGCTCGCCCGGTTCGCCTTCTCCGGCGTTGGCCTCGAGCACGCCACGGAGCGCTTCGCGAAAAAGGCGCAACTCCGAGAGCGCCTGCTCGTCCGCTCCCCTGCAGAGGCCCGTCCGCTCGCACCACCTCGGAAGCCCATCATCGCCGGCGAGGGGATCGCTCGTATCCTCAATCTCAACGGAATTGACGAATTCGCGAACGAGCTCGAGTTCGCCGGGGGCGGCCGTAGATGCCATGATGCCGAAATTATAACACCCTCAAAACGTATTGACAAGTTACTATCACTGGCGTAGCATGTTTGTAGGTTACCAACTGGAGTTACCAATGCAAGACCAAAACCGCTGCGTCCCCCTCGTTTTCGACTACATCGAACTTCGTCTCCGGCTGCCCGTCCGGCGGCCCGACGACCCCTTCATGCGCGAAGCCGGCGTCACGCTTCCAATCTCCCGCGTACTCTAATACACGCACGACTCAGTGCAAAGGAAGAAAACCTGATGCTCTTCGACCATATCGACATGCGGGTCCGATGTTTGGGCGACGTCCGCCCTCTTTATGACGCGCTCTTGCCGGCGATGGGTTACGCCAAAATGAATGCCGACGAGGAGTCGGTCGGCTATCATCACCCGAACGAAACCGGTGGGGAGCCGTTCCTCTGGCTGGTCGAGGATGCTCATCATCGTCCCGGGGGGACGCGCGTTGGATTTCACGCCGCGACGCGAGCGGACGTCGATCGTTTGGCAGCGCTCGCAAAATCTGCGGGAGCCGGCGCTTACGAAGCGCCGCAACTCGTGCCCGAGTACGGGCCGGCCTATTACGCCGCGTTTTTCGAAGACGCCGAAGGCAACAAACTCGAAATTTGCTGCCGCAAACGATCGTGATTGCGGGCGCGGGCTAGGCGCGGACGAAAAGCGCTTTGAGGTACTCCGTCTCCGGCATTGCCGGATGTACCGGATGATCAGGCGCGTGCCCGTGTCTTTCTAAAAGTTGAATGCGCCGTCCGGCATCTTTGCCCGCGCCCAAAATCGCGCGCTGCAGCATTGCCGGTTCGAGATGATGAGAGCACGAACACGAAACCAGTATTCCGTCCGGCTCCAGCACGCGCAGCGCGCCGCGATTGAGCCGCTCGTAGTGCGACTGGCCTGCCGCCGCGTCTTTGCGCCGCTTGATGAGAGCAGGCGGATCGACGATCACCACGTCGAAAAGCCGCCGCTCATCTGCGTATGACGAAAGCACGTCGATTGCATCGCCCAAGCGCGTATCGAGCGCAACGCCGTTTCGATCGGCGTTTTCGCTTGCATAATCGAGCGCCAGCTGCGAACTATCGGAGCTGGTGACCTCAGCCGCGCCGAAAAGCGCCGCGCGCACTCCCCACGAACCGATGTACGAATACATGTCGAGAACGCGCTTGCCGCGCACGTAACGCGACAATCGCGCGCGATTGTCGCGCTGATCGAAAAAATAGCCGGTCTTCTGTCCTTTACGCAGGGGCGCGCCGAAAACGGCGTTGTCTTCCTCGACCAATGCAACGTCCGGAACCTCGCCGATCGCTTCGTCGAACTCGTCGATGCCCTCTATTTGACGAACCGAGCCCGCGCTGCGAAGCAGGATGCCGCGCGGTTTGACGACGCTCTCGAGCGCACTAACGACGTCCGCGCGCATCTTCACGATTCCCGCAGTGTTCAACTGCGCAACCAGCACGTCGCCGTAGCGGTCCACAACCAGGCCGGGACAACCGTCCGATTCTCCGTACACGGCGCGATAGTGCGGCGTCGGATAGAGCGCTTCGCGCAGCGACAGCGCGCGACTGATGCGCGCCGCCCACCAGTTCGCATCGATCTTCGCCCTCGCGTCGCTGGTAAGGATCCGCGCGCAAATGAGCGCTCCCGGATTGACGTACGCCGTCCCGACGGGTTTACCGTAAGCGTCGCGCACGGCGACCAAATCGCCCGGCGCAAATGCCGTCAGCGGCGAGCGCGACATGTCGACTTCGTTGCTGAAGACCCATGCATGTCCCAGCCGCACTCGCCGATCCGTGCGCGGCAACAGGAAGAGGTCGCCCGGCACGATCTATGCCGCCGGTTCGGTGGTGCCTAGCCGGCGCAGCAAATCCGCTTCTTGCCGTTCCAGGGACTGCACGACCGCGAATTGCGCGCGAGCGCGATCCAAGTTTTGTCCGTCGCGATGCACGCGGAAGTACGCATCTCCATTCAAGTAATCCGCGAGAAAGCGAATGCCGTTCTCGAACGCCAGCACTTTGCCGGCCGTTACGAATGCATCGCGCTCCGCGGTCGTGAGCATTGCGCCGGCGCCGGCGGCGAAACCGCTTGCGAGGGCTTCGAAGAGCTCGGGTTCTATCTGCACCTTTGCGGGATCCGGCTCGTCTTCGGCGGCCCGAGTGCCGGCAGTGCGAACGAGTTCGCCGACGTCGTAGAGCGTCAGTCCGGGCATGATCGTGTCGAGATCGAGGATGCAGATCGCATCTCCGCTTTGCTCGTCGAAGAGCACGTTCGTAATTTTCGTGTCGTTATGCGTCGCCCGCAGCGGCAAACCGGCAGATGCTGCGACGTCCTGAAGCGCCGTGCAGAGCGGCTGCAACGCAAGGCCGGCGGCAATTTCGCTTCTTGCCTGCGCTGCGCGATTGTGCGCGTCGTTTTGAATGGCCGAGAGCAGCGCTTCGAATCTGGCGGGCGTGTCGTGAAACCGCGGAAGCGTTTCGTGCAGCGACTCAACGGGAAAGTCCGCGAGCAGCGCCGCGAACTCCCCGAATGCTCTCGCTGCCGCAAACGCATCCGATGGTCTGCGAACGCTGCCGTAACACACGCTGCGTTCGACGAACGGGTAGGTGCGCCAGTACTCGCCGTCCGCCGTCATCAGAACCTCGTGGCCGTCGCGCGTCGGCAGTAGGCGCAGCACGCGCCGGTCCAAGTCCGGAGTGCCCAGGGCGAAGAGTTTGTCGCGGACGTGCCGCGTTACGGCGGCGATGTTCCGCGTGAGCGCGTTCGGATCGCGAAACACCGCGACGTTGATTCGCTGATGCACGTAACGACGCGGCCCGTCAGGAGCCGCGTACGTCGCAAAATACGTGTCGTTGATGTGTCCGCCGTAATAGCGTTCGCACCCCGCATACGTGCCCTCGAGCTCGAAATGAGCGCCGATCTCAGCGAGCATGGGGCGCTAGTTCTTTCAGCGCCCCCGCAGCTCTTCTTCTATGGGGTTCTAAGTCAGGAGACTTTACGCGAAATGGATTTTGCCTGGAGAAACAGCAGCAGATAATCCCGGCCTCCGGCTTTGCTGTCCGTCCCCGACATGTTGAAGCCGCCGAACGGGTTGCCTCCGACCAGCGCTCCGGTGCACTTGCGGTTGACGTACAGGTTACCAACGAAAAACTCGTTTTCGGCGCGCTCTATCTTGCGTTCGTCCGACGTGTACACGGCGCCGGTGAGTCCGAACTCCGTGTTGTTGGCAATCTCCAGGGCGTGGTCGTAATCGCGCGCCTTGATGACCGCGAGGACCGGCCCGAAGATCTCCTCCTGCGAGATCGTCGCGTCCGGTGCAACGTCGGCGATCACCGTCGGCTCGAGGAAGTAGCCGTTTGTGCCGACGCGCTTTCCGCCGCTGACGAGACGCCCTTCTTTCTTGCCGGTTTCGATATACTTTTGAATCGATTCGAGCGCGCGCGCGTTGATGACAGGTCCCATGTAGTTCGCGTTATCGCTCGGATCCCCAACGGTGATCTTCGCGACGCGGCTCCGCAGCTTCTCCACGAACTCGTCGTAGATCTTCTCGTCCACGATTGCTCGCGAACACGCCGAGCATTTCTGACCTTGGAATCCGAAGGCCGAGACGGCTACTCCGTCGACCGCCGCATCGACGTTCGCGTCCGCCGCGACGATAATCGAATCTTTTCCGCCCATCTCGGCGACGACGCGCTTGATCCACTTCTGTCCGGCCTGGGTCTTCGCGGCGCGCTCGCTCACGCGTAAGCCGACCTCTTTGGAGCCGGTGAACGAAATGAAACGCGTGAGCGGATGCTCGACGATCGCATCGCCGATAACGCTTCCGCTGCCGGGCACGAAATTCACGACGCCGCCGGGCACGCCGACTTCGTGCAGCAAATCCACGAACCACGCCGCGATGACCGCGGAATCGCTCGACGGCTTGAGCACGACGGTGTTGCCGGTGACGAGCGCGGCCGACGTCATGCCGGCCATGATTGCAAAGGCGAAGTTCCACGGCGGAATGACCACGCCCACGCCGAGCGGAATGTAGCGCAGCTCGTTCTCTTCGCCGGGAATCGGCGTCACCGGTTGCTTACCGGAATAACGCAGCGCTTCTCGGCCGTAAAACTCGAGGAAATCGATCGCTTCCGCAGTATCGGCGTCCGCTTCGACCCAGTCTCTTTCCGACTTCGTACACCAGAACCGCATTGAAGTGATAGCGGCGCTGCCGCACGAGTTCTGCCGCTTTGAAGAGGTAGTTCGCGCGCTCGTCGGCCTTCGTGTTCTTCCACGCGGCGAAGCGTTCGTGGGCGATGTCGATCGCGCGATTGGCCTGCTCGAGCGAAGCGGCGGAAATGTCGCCGACGATCTCATCCGGATTCGACGGGTTGACCGACGCAATGGTCTTATCGGTCAGTATGCGTTCGCCCCCGATGACCAGCGGGTATTTCTTGCCGAAGCCGGCCCTGACCGACGCGAGCGCGGCCTGCATCGCAGCCACGTCGGCGGGGTCGTTGTAGACTTTGATGGGCTCGTTCGAAAAAGGCGCGATGCGTTCAGCGGTCGTGCTCAAGGCGGATATCTCCTACTTACGGCGGTGCGGTCGATCTTGCGCGGCTTCGTCCACGTTTCGCGCGGCCCGCACGAAGTCATGGCGGCGCTTATATCTTAACCGCAACCGGGCCGTCGACGGTTACGACGTTCCCCCTAGCGGCCGGCCGGAGGGCGTGAGAAAATTGTCGGCGCTATGACGTACGATATCGCGATCGTGGGCGGCGGCATCGTCGGGCTCGCCGCGGGCAGGGAACTGCTCAGGCGGCACCCTCATCTGAAATTGGCGGTTCTCGATAAGGAGCCGGCCGTCAGCCAGCATCAGACCGGCCACAACAGCGGCGTCATCCATTCCGGTATTTACTACACGCCGGGTTCTCTCAAGGCAAAGCTCTGCACCGAAGGGCGGCGGGCGCTTTGGGAGTACTGCGACGCAAAGAACATCGAGTACAAGCAGGTCGGCAAGCTGATCGTCGCAACCGACGAGAGCGAGTTGGATCGCCTGCAAAAGCTCTGGGAACGCGGTCAGGCCAACGGCATCGAAGGCTTGGAAATGCTCGACGCCAAGGGCATCGAGGAACGCGAACCTCACTGCCGCGGCGTCAAGGCGATCTTCTCGCCCGTGACGGGCATCGTCGATTACGGCGTCGTCGCGCGCGCCTACGCGGACGACATCCGCGAAATGGGCGGAGAGATTCTGACCGGCCGCAAAGTTACGGACATTCGCCGCGGCGACGGCGCGAGTACGATCCTCAGCACGGGCGGCGACGTCGAAGCGCGTTACGTCATCACGTGCGGTGGGCTGCAATCCGACCGCCTCGCGAAAATGACCGGCGGCAAGAGCGATCCGAAGATCGTGCCGTTCCGCGGCGACTATCTCATTCTCAAGCCCGAAAAGCGCTATCTCGTCAAGGGCAATATCTATCCGGTGCCGGATCCGTCGTTCCCGTTCCTGGGCGTACACTTCACCCCGCGCATGAACGGCGATATTTGGCTCGGCCCAAATGCGGTGCTCGCATTCGCTCGCGAAGGGTACAGTTTCTCGACGATCAACCTCGGCGATCTGATGGAATCGCTTACGTATTCCGGTTTCATCAAACTGGCCGGAAAATATATGTCGATCGGCGTGGGCGAAATGTACCGCGACGTCGTACGCAGCGCGTACGTCAAAGCGCTGCAGCGCTACCTTCCGGAGCTGAAGGTGGAAGACACGCTTCCAGGCCCGTCCGGCGTGCGCGCGCAGGCGATGAATGCGGACGGATCGATGGTGGACGACTTCGTCTTCGAGGGTTCGGAAGGCGTCGTCCACGTGCGGAACGCGCCATCCCCGGCTGCAACGTCCTCGCTGGCGATCGGCTCCTACATCGCCGACGACGCCGGCACGCGGTTCGGACTGGGAAAGACCGCAGCCGCCGTTTAGCGCAGCCAATCAGAGAGGCGCGCTGCGCAGCGCCTTGCAGAAATCGCGAACGCGCGCGGCCGCCGCATCTCCGCGAGCATGCGCGTATGCGTCGATGATCGCGCTGCCGACGATGATACCGTCGACGATGCCGCGCACCTCCTTCACGTGTTCGTCTTTGCTTATCCCGAAACCGACGGCGAGGGGTTTGCGCGTGACCTCGCGCAGCATGCGAATTTGGCTGCGCAGCGCCGTAAAATCCGGCGCGGCGCTCGCGCCGGTTACGCCCAGGCGCGAAACGACGTAGACGAACCCGGTAGAAGCTTCGGCAATCCGCGCGGCGCGCTCGCGCGGTGTCGACGGCGCAACGAGCAGCGGCGTATGCAGGTTCCGCGCGGCCAGCGCTTTGCGAAGATCTTGTCCTTCTTCCAGCGCGATGTCGGGCACGATCGCGCCCGCCGCGCCGGCATCGGCGGCGTCTTGGGCGAACCGCTCGACGCCGTACTGATATACTGGGTTGTAATACGTGAAGAGAACGATCGGCGGCGCGTTGCGCGACCTGGCGGCGCGGAGTAGACGAAGTGTTTGTTCGATGCCGGTGCCGGTTGCGAGCGCGCGGCTTGCGGCCGCCGCTATCGTCGGTCCGTCGGCCAGCGGATCGCCGTACGGAATTCCGAGTTCTATTGCGTCGGCGCCGGCGTCACGCACGGCGTCGATCAGCAACCCAGTCGTTTCGAGATCGGGATCGCCCGCCATGATGTACGCAATGAACGCGCAGCGCCCCGGCTTGAAGATGCTCTGCGGCGAAACCGGCTCGGCATCGTTCGACAAGCTCACGGCGAGGATTTCCGCACCTGCGCGATGTCTTTGTCGCCGCGGCCGCTCAAGTTCACGAGGACGAGATCGTTCGCATCACGTTTACCTGCGAGTTGGCGCGCGAACGCAATCGCGTGCGCGCTCTCGAGCGCGGGAATAATGCCTTCCAGACGCGAGAATTCGAAAAAGGCTTCGAGCGCTTCCCCGTCCGTAATCGGAACGTAGCTCGCGCGGCCCGATGCTTTCAAATACGCATGCTCGGGCCCCACGCCGGGATAATCCAGACCCGCACTGATGGAGTGCGTTTCGACGACTTGGCCCGCTTGCGTTTGCAGGAGATACGACCGCGACCCATGCAGCACGCCGACGCTTCCCGCGGTAAGTGCCGCCGCGGTTCTACCGCTGTGAATTCCTTCGCCTGCCGCTTCGACGCCCCAGAGCCGTACGTCGGGATCGTCGATGAATGCCGCGAACATTCCGATTGCATTACTGCCGCCGCCGACGCACGCGACGACGTCGGATGGAAGGCGTCCGAACTGCTCCAGACACTGCCGCCGCGCCTCCACGCCGATCACTTTTTGGAATTCGCGCACCATGTATGGATACGGATGCGCGCCGACGACGCTTCCGATCACGTAGAACGTATCGTCGACGCGCGCCGCCCACTGCCGGAACGCTTCGTTCGTCGCATCCTTCAACGTTCGCGTGCCGGCCGTGACCGGATGGACGGTTGCGCCGAGCAATTGCATGATGTACACGTTGAGTGCTTGACGCTCGACGTCGAGCGCGCCCATGTACACCTCGACCGGAATGCCGAATTTGGCGCCAACCGTTGCGGTTGCGACGCCGTGCTGTCCGGCGCCCGTTTCCGCGATGATGCGCTTCTTGCCCATGCGCCGCGCGAGCAGCGCTTGGCCGACGGTGTTGTTGATCTTGTGCGCGCCCGTGTGGTTGAGATCTTCGCGCTTGAGCGCCAGCGTCGCCGCCGAAGCCGCGGCGCTATAACGCTGCGCACGGTACACGGGCGACGGGCGGCCGACGAACTCGCGCAGCATCGTCTCGTACTCATTCCAAAACGCGGGAGATTTGAACGCGCTTTGAACTTCATTTTCGAGTTCGGCGAGCGCGGCGACGAGCACTTCGGGAACGAAACGGCCGCCGAATTCGCCGAAGTATCCGCGAGCGTCAGGCCGCATCGGTGTCTTTTACGGCTTGCACGAAGGCGCGCATCTTCTGCAAATCCTTGCGTCCGCCGGTTTCGATGCCCGTTCGCACGTCGACGCCGAACGGCCGAACCGTCCGAACGCAATTCGAGACGTTTTCGGGCCTCAGCCCGCCGCCGACGATGACTTGCCTCACGCGAGCTATCGGCGCAATCGTGCGCCACGGAAAAACGACGCCGGTGCCGCCGCTCTGGCCCGCGACGACGGAGTCGAAGAGCAGAATCGCGCGTGGATGCTCGTTTCCGGCGCGCTCGACGGCATTCGAGTCGGTTGCATCCTGCGCGACGTGAATCGTTTTGATGATCTTGCCGTCGAGCGAGGATACGAACGCGGGAGATTCGTTGCCGTGCAGCTGGATTACGAGATCGGGGAAGATGTCGCGCGCGCGGGCGATGTCGTCCCGCGACGGGTCGACGAATACTCCGACCGGCGTAATGAACGGCGGCAATTGCCCGGCGATGTGCTTTGCGGCGCTCTCGGTGATGCGGCGAGTCGAAGGAGCGAAGATCATGCCGATGGCGTCAGCCCCCGTTTCGATCGCCATCGTGACGTCGTGCAGGTCGGTGCAGCCGCAAAACTTGATGCGCGTCCTCAATGCATCGCCGGTGCGTGGACCGCTCTTTTCAGGGCGCGAATCAACTCGCCCGGATGCTCCGCGCGCATGAGGGCCTCACCGACCAGAAACCCACGGGCGCCGGCTCGATGCAGGAGCAGGATGTCTTCGGGACCTTGCATGCCGCTCTCGCTGATCACCGTCACGCCGGAAGGCACGTCCGGCAGCAGATACTCGCTCACCGAGAGATCCGTTTCGAACGTGCGCAGATTGCGGTTGTTGATGCCGACGAGTTTGAAGCCCAGCGCCAGCGCGCGCGAGAGTTCCGCGGCGTCGTGTATTTCCATCAGAACATCGAGTTCGTACTGCCGTGCTTCGTGACTGCATGCGCGCAGTCGGTCGTCGGTCAATCCGGCTGCGATGAGCAGTACCGCATCGGCGCCATAGGCGGCGGACTGTGCGATTTGGTACGGCGTGCTCAGGAAATCCTTACGCAGAAGCGGCCGCGACGAATGTTTTCGCGCGATCTCGAGATACTCGAGTTCTCCCAAGAAATGATCGGCCTCGGTCAGGACGCTGATGCAGTCGACGCCGGACGAGTCGTAGATTCGCGCGATCGCCGCAGGATCGAAATTCCGCGCGATCAGCCCGGCCGACGGCGATGCGCGCTTGATTTCGCCGACGATCGCCGGCCCGGCCGCCGCGCAAATCGCTTGCAGGAATGGGCGGCGCTCGCGTCTGCGCGCCAGCGCATGCGCGCGCACGACGTCATACGGCTCGCGCGCTTCTTCCTGGGCGGCAGCCGCGGCCTTCGCATCATAGATGCGATGCAGAATGTCAACCATACGAGAACCGCTTTGCGCGCTCGAAGACGGCCGCCGCGCGGCCTTCCCGCAAGAGCGAGCGAGCCAGTTCGACGCCCTCCTTCAGATCGGGTGTGCGTTTGCACACGGTGAAAACCAATCCGGCGTTCAGCGCGACGACGTCGGCGCGCGGCGATCGTTCGCCGGAAAGAATGCGTTCGAATGCCTCACGGCACGCTTCGACGGAACCGCCGCGGATTTGATCCACCGGCGCGCGGATGCCGTAGACCTCCGGCTCCAAGGTCCAGCGTCTACTCTCGCCCTCGCCAAACGTGTACACGGTCGTCGGGCCTTCGCCGCCGACCTCGTCGATACCGCTGGACGCGTGGACCACCGCGCCCGCGCGGACGCCGAGAGCGCGCAGTACGTCACCCATCAGACCGACGTGTTCGGGGCGCGCCACACCTACGACTTGATGCGTTGCGCGAGCTGGATTGGTGAGCGGCCCCAGGACGTTGAAGATCGAGCGCACCCCGAGCTCGCGACGAACCGGCGCAACGTTCTTCATCGCCGGATGGTAGCGCGGTGCGAACATGAACGTGAATCCGACTTCCCGCAGCATGCGCGCGGCGAGCTCGGGCTCCGCGTCGATGCGCATCCCTTGCGCCTCCAGCACGTCGGCACTTCCGCACGCGCTCGACGCGGCGCGGTTTCCGTGCTTTGCGACCGGTGTCCCGGAAGCCGCGACGACCAGCGCGGCAAGGGTCGAGATGTTGATGGTGTTCGCGCCGTCCCCGCCGGTGCCGACGACGTCGGCGACCACGGGCAATCCGTGATCGACGTGAAGACTGCGCTCTCGCATCGCGCGCGCGGCGCCGACGACTTCCTCCGTCTGCTCGCCGCGAGCCGCCAGGGCGACCAGCAAACCTGCCGATTGCACCGGTGTAAACGAACCGTCCATGATCGCACCGATCATGGACGCGGAATCTTCTTCGGTCAAATGCGCGCCTGCAAGCAGCCGGCGAAGCAAAGGAGCATACTCCATTACGAGTATGCTCCTCTCGACATCGTACCGATCGTTCGAGTTATCGAACCAACTCCAGCAGCGAAAGCTCGGCCGCGTCACCTTGCCGCACGCGCGTCTTGGTGATTCGCGTGAAGCCGCCGCTGCGATCCTTGAGCGCCGGCGCAATTTGTTCGACCAACTTCTTCACGACCGCCGGTTCCGTGATGTATTCCGCGATCAGGCGGCGTGAGTGCAAGTCGCCGCGAGCCGCCTGGGTGATGAGACGCTCGACGACCCGGCTGATTTCCTTGGCCTTGGTCGAGGTCGTCTCGATCTTTTCGTGCTTGAAGAACGACGTCGCCAAATTGCGCAGAAGCGCCTTGCGGTGCCCGTCCGTTCGGGATAGTCGTTTATACGCGATCTGGTGCGGCATGTCTGGGTTCTTTCATTGGTTGGTTACGTGGAGAAATTACGACTGGCGGAGCGAGAGGCCCCGTTCTTCCAGAACCTGCTTGATCTCGTCCAGCGACTTCTTTCCGAAGTTTCGCATCTTGATGATCTCGTCTTCGCTCATGTCGAGCAATTCGGAAACCTTCGAAATTCCCGCACGCTTGAGGCAGTTGAACGATCGCACCGAAAGGTTGAGCGTTTCGACCGGAATGTCCCATTCGCTGGTCGGCGCCGTCGGCACCGGCTTTTCCTCGTTCGTGAAGTTGACGAACAGGTCGAGCTCGATCTTGCATGATCGTTGCGGCGGTCGAGAGTGCCTCGTCCGGCGTCACCGAACCGTTGGTCTCGATCTCGATCGTGAGCCGATCGAAGTCCACGTTTTGCCCGACGCGCGTATCGTCGACGGTGAAGTTCACCTTGCGAATCGGCGAGAAAATCGAGTCGAGTGGAATGAGCCCGATCATGTGCTCGACGTTCCGCTGGCGGTCCGCAGTCACATAGCCGCGGCCTGTCTCGATGCCGACTTCCATCGAAAGCCTGGCCGTCTTTGCCGAAAGCGTCGCAATCCGGTAGTTCGGGTCGAGGATCTCGACGTCCGCATCGGCCGCGAAGTCGGCGGCGGTCACGTCTTTGGGACCGCTGACGCTCAGGCTGAGCACCTTCGGTTCGTCGGTGCTGAGTTTCACCGGCAGTCCCTTGAGGTTGAGCATCAGGGCAATCGTGTCTTCCACGATACCGGGAATCGTCGAGAACTCGTGCAGCACGCCGTCGATCTTCATGTACGTCACGGCGGCGCCCGGAATCGAACTGAGCAGAATTCTGCGCAGCGCGTTTCCGAGCGTGATGCCGAAGCCGCGCTCGAGCGGCTCGATGATGAACTTGGCGTAGTTGTCGCGGCGCTCGCGTACTTCGATGTTCGCGCCTTGGGGTGTATCCAGAACGGTCATGGTTTTTCGTTTGTTTCCTTTGTTGCTCTTTACGTTATCCGCAGCAACCCCCGGTTGCCAACGATCGTACGCCTAAGAGCGGTGCGTCACTAGATTTTCTCTCGCAAGGTTTTTGCTGCTTCGAGCGAGGACGCCCGGCACAAAAGGACTAGCGGGAGTAGTATTCGACGATGAGCTGCTCGTCAACCGGTGTGTCGATTTGCTCGCGGCTGGGCAGCTGCACGACTTTCGCAGATTGCTCCGTTTCGCTCCACTCGAGCCACTCCGGAGCGCGGCGGTTCTTCGCGACTTCAAAGTTGGCTTCGAATACCGGCGACTTCTTGCTCCGCTCGCCGATCGTGATGAGGTCGCCGGATTTCACGATGAACGACGGAATGTTGACGAGTTTGCCGTTCACGCGGAAGTGCCGGTGCGTGACGAGCTGACGCGCTTGGGCACGGCTCGTCGCCAGATTCAAACGGTACACGACGTTGTCGAGACGGCGCTCCAGCAGTTGCAGGAACGTCTTGCCGGTTTGTCCCGGAACGCGGGCCGCTTCGCGGAAGTAGTTCTCGAACTGCGTTTCGTGTACGCCGTAGTAGCGGCGCATCTTCTGCTTCTCGCGAAGCTGACGGCCGTATTCCGAAACCTTCTGACGCTGTTTGCCTTGCGTCTTCTGACCGGGCGCCGTGCCGCGGCGTTCCACCGCGCACTTTTTGCTCAGGCAGCGATCGCCTTTGAGGAACAGCTTGATTTTCTCGCCGGTCTTGCTCGCCGCGGTTTCACGGCGGCACAAACGGCACACGGGTCCAATATAACGTGACATGCGCTCTCTCTTAGCCTTCCCTTACACGCGGCGCCGCTTCGGCGGGCGGCATCCGTTGTGCGGAATAGGCGTGACGTCTTTGATGAGGGTGATTTCCAAGCCGGCGGCTTGCAACGAACGAATCGCGGCCTCGCGCCCGGCGCCGGGTCCTTTGACCAGCACCTCGGTCGATTTCATGCCGTGCTCCATCGCTTTGCGCGCGACCGCTTCGGCGGCCATTTGAGCGGCGAACGGCGTCGACTTCTTCGACCCTTTGAAGCCGAGGTTGCCGGCCGATGCCCAAGCAATGACGTTGCCGAGATTATCCGACATCGTCACGATGGTGTTGTTGAACGACGCGTGAATGTGCGCGACGCCCGATTGAACGTTCTTGAACTCACGCTTCTTGCGCGACTTCACTTGTTTCTTTGCTGCCATGAGCCTCGAAGTAGATTTATCCTGTCCGCTCAACGAGAGCGGTGTCGTCGCCTCGACCCAAAACGGATCTCGTACGCGAACCCGCGGCGAACGGGCTCGGGCGTCGGGTGCGGCTAAAAGCACCTCGAAGCACGCCGGGAGAGATTCCGGCGCCAAGAGGCTATTCTACAAGGAATGACTCCGCCGCGCAAGCGCTGAGAACTCAGGAATGGCGAACTTCGGCAGGCGTTCCTTTCTGCCGGCCTTCGGAGCAAGCACGCCGGCAGCCGGTTGGGGACCGTCGTCGCAGCGCGGCGGCAGAGCGAAAGGGCTTACACGAAGCCGGGAATCATCGACGGTTCGGAGCGGGTACCCCGGACGGCTCTCCGCCTGCACCCCACGGCGGTGCGCCGGAACGTCGATCGGCTGCTTGAACGGCTGGTTCGTGGAACTGAGACGATGCAGCGGCAAAAATGTTTCGGCAATCCGTCGAGCGCATCGCCAAAGCCTACGCCATGGGCAAGCGCGTGAAACAGAACGCGGCAAAAAAGAAGCCCCCGCCGTAGCGAGGGCTCCCTTCCCGATTGCTTCGTTGCCGAAGCCGCCTTAGAAGTGGATACCCAAACCGACGTAGGGGCCGGTGTGCGTGAAGTCGCTCGGCGCATTCGTCTTGTTGCGGCCTTGGTCGCCCAAGAAGCCGAAGTCGAGGAATACGGGCACCGAATTTCCGCCCAGATTGACCGTCGCACCGATCTGATACTTCAGAACGCGGTACGCGAGATCGAACGGACCCGTCGGGCACACGTCCGTGCCGCACGTGCCTTTTACGCTCGGGTAGTAATACGCGCTGCCGTAGATCGAGAACGCCTGATTGAGATCCGGTAATTTCTCGAGACCGAATCCCACGCCGTTCTCACGCGGGTAGCCGTAGTTGTTGGTGCGCCAGAGGTATCCCACGCCGATGTAGATGTGGGGATCCGCGACTTTCAAACCCAAACGCGCATCCACGTCAGTGTCTCTTGCCGAGAACGACGGAACGTACGTCTGAGCCTGCCCGCCGATGATCGTGACGAAGCATTGGGGATCGGCCGGAACCGAACCGGGTGCCGTTCCGCAGTTATGCGGATACTGGTACTGGCGGAAATCGCCTTCGACCATCCACGGCAGATTGAACACGTTGAACTCCAGCGCACCGCGCACTGCGTACGAACCGCTGTTGCCGGTGTTGCCGGGGCTGAACTCGTTGTACACCTTGGGCTTGATGATGTAATCGCCCGCGATGAAGTGATCTTGGTACGGCGTTGCCGCGGGGACGGGCGTCGGGGCCGTAGTCGGCGACGGCGCGGCGGCCGGTGGCGGCGTACCGGGCGGCGGCGGCGCAGTCGGCGTTACGTAACGCACGACGACGACGCGCCGGTCGGGCACCCATTGCACGTATGCTCCCATTCCCTCTGAGATCACGCGCAAGGGAACGAGTATATGACCTTGATACATCATTGGCGGAACGTCCAGCGGACGCGTTTCGCCGTTGATCGTCACTTCAGGTCTGCCGACCGTGACTTTTACGTCGGAACCCGGCTTGGTCACATCGACGGTGCGCGTTGCCGGATCGTACGCGACAGTCGCCCCCATCTGTTCGAACATGGAACGCAGCGGAATCAAAATCGTGCCGCCGCGCACGAGCGCAGCCAAAACACGCCCTTGTTTCAGAACGTCCGGTTTCGAATAAACATGGTGGTCGTTGAAGAGAATCGGTATTTCGCCCGACGGCGGTGAGCCGAATTGCATCGGCGGCACATTTGCCGCGGGCGCGGTCGTTGCCGGCGCTGCGGGCGCAGCCGGCGACGCCATCGGACTTGCAGCGGGAGTCGCTGCAGCAGACGGCGATGGCGCCGGCGTGGCTTGTGCAATCACGTTGTGTCCGATGTTTCCACGCGTTGCATGCCCCGAGGGCGCGGCGACCGCTGTAAGTCCCATGCCCGCGCAAAGAAGCGCGCTGAGGACTCCGGTGCCCAGTCGTTTCAAAATTGCCTCCATAGATGTTGTCTTTTGGGAGATCCGCTCGGTCGTACTAGACAGGTGCAGCAGTGCACCTTCGGTCTCCCTACTGCTTGAACGAACGAGGGCAAGCTCGAAGTTCCCCCTTGCTCGACAGCCCTAGGGAATATTCCCATATGCGCCGTTTTCAACCGACCGAGCAGTCGAAGGCAAGCGCCAGATCCAAGCGATTCCGCACGAAACCTCCACCGCCGCAAGCAGAAACGCAATGCGCGGCGCGGATGGGCTATTCATCGAATGCAAGCTGCTCAGCAATGCGGTAGCAATCAGCGGGGCGACGATTTGCGGCAGCAACAATGCGAGATTCCACATTCCCATTGCCGTCGCGAGCGCGAAACGCGGCAGAAACTGACAGCCGAGCGCCCAATCCGCGGTGACGAACACGCCCCACGCCAATCCGGCGAGCACCGCACCGGCAGCAGCAGCCCCAAATGCATGCGAAAACAAAAAAGCAACGAGCGCGAGAACGAATCCCGCGCCTCCTGCCGCAGCGACCGCGCGGCGATCGATGCGATCGGCAGGACGCGCGGCGATAGTCGCGCCTGCTGCGGCGCTCGCCGTTACGAGCAGGATAAAGGCTCCCGTCAGCATTCTGGTATTCGACGGCATCAGATCCCGAACGTAAAAGAACAAATACCCAAGCAGCGTGTAGAAGCCCAAGAATACGAACGCGCGAGAGATGAACAAATCCACAAATGCGCGCGTGATACGCAGCGGTTCCTCGCGTACCGCAAGGAGCGGAAGCGATCTCACGTGCGACGCAGTGACCGCACACGATGCGAGAACCGTAGCGCCGAGGAGCAGAGCCAGCACTCGAAGGTTGCCTACGAAAGCGGCGGCCAGTGCGCCGCACGCATTTCCCGCGCTCTGCAGCGCCGCCATCCATGAAGAGGCCCTGCCTATTTCCCGATCGGGAATGAAATCGGGAATGACGGCTTGATACGGGCCGATGGCGATATTCATCCCGATCTGCAGAATGACGATAGACTCGAAGAGTTGGCGAAGCGAAGGCGCGGCGTAGAACCACAGCAGCGCGGGAACCGCGATTGCGGCCCCGGCGACGTAGAATTCGATGCGGCGGCTGCCTCGTCTGCGGCGCCGATCGGAGATGATTCCAATCGTTATCTGGGTGATCGCGGCAACGGCAGCGCCTGCGCCTGCAATGGGTCCGTAAGCGGCTATCGCATGCCCGTGCGCGAGTTCGGAGATGCGAACCTGCATGGAGACGCCCAGCAGCGCGCCCCATACGACCTGGATTCCGAACCAGAAAATGCCGAGAAGTGAGGCTTTAGGCGTTCGCGACGGCATACCGGTACTCGTTCAAATCGTCGACGTCGTACGCGAGTTCTGCCGGTGCTCCGCGGATCGCCCGCGCCGCGATTCTCAGCAAACGCTGCGCTTGCGTTTCCACCTGCGCGACGCTCAAACGTCCGAATGCAAACCGCAGGAGCAGCACTGGTCCGGTCAGGCGCGCCATCCTCCAAACACTCTTGCGCGCGTCAAAAAACTGCGTGGCAAAACGTTCTATCCGATCGCGCGAGTGCGGCGGAATTACGAACGCTCCGCCGTTGACCACCTTCTCGCCCCCGAGCACGACCCCGAACGGCGGCGCCGCCGGAAACCGGCCGCAAAACGCACTCCAATCCGTCAACGGCAATGCGAGCGTCTGCGGCGGAACGCGTTCGAGAAACGCAAGCAGTACCCGGCCCGTTACGAAGGGCATATCGCTCGTGAGATACAGCAGCGCCGCTTGTTCGTCCCAAGCATGAAGCGCGCGCCGGAGGTTTTCCGCGCCGTCGTCGCTTTCGTCGATGACCTTCTCGACGGTGCTGCCGCAGGCCGAACGTACGTCCGCGCCGCCGACGACCGCGATGCGTTCGATTCCCGCCGCCCGGAGCGCCTCTATCGTAATTTGTAAAAGCGTTTTGCCGGCGAATGGGGCAAGCGCCTTGACATGAGTGCCGAGCGCGAGTGCGAACTCACCGTCGACCCTTCCACCCGCGGTGATGACGGCATCGTACTTCACCATCGTTCTACGGCACGGATCATAGCAGCGTATCCTGCGCCGGGGGCCGCGGAATCTTCGGAATCGCCGCATCGGCTTGGCTTCCATAGCGCTCGCGCAGGATGTCGGCGAACAATTCCGCGTTACGGGCGGCATTGCCCCGGGCGTGATTGTTGAAAAAAGCAAACGTCGTTTCCGCGCGCTCGTTCATTTCGGCAATGCGATTCGTCCACGGGTCCAACTCCGCTGCGGTATAGTCGTGGTCGTACCGGCTCGTATTGTCTCCGGTCCACCATTTGGACGCATTTCGTCCGTGAAAGCGCACGTAACCGACGGCGCACGTTACGTCGGAGCTCGGCCGCATGAGCGTCTCGTATGCCGGCATGTCGACGTTGCACCAGCCGACGCCCAGTTCGCAGAGCAAATCGAAATATGCTGGCGTTTGCCATTCGCGATTGCGAAATTCCGCGACCAGCGTCAGCGGCTGCAGCGCTTCGATCGCCGCGCGCAGATAGCGTTCGGTACGTTCGTTGGGCTTGAACCCATTCGGAAATTGCAGCAGCGCGCAGCCGAACTTACCCGAGTCCAGGAGAGGAACGAGGGTCTCGACGAACGCGTGCGCGTCCGGATGCACCCGCCCCAAACCGTCTTGCGGTGGATGCGAAACCGTCTGCGGCACCTTGAAGCAAAACCGGAACGCTTGCGGCGTGCGCGCGTTCATGCGGGCGACGGTTTCGCGCCGCGGCACCCCGTAAAACGACGCATCGATTTCGACGGCGGGAAAGCAGTTCGCGTAATACGCCAGCATCTCGTTCTGCCGGATGGTGCCCGGATAGAACGGACCAACCCAGTCTTTGTACGAGTAGCCGCACGTGCCGACGTAAATCATAGGATAAAAGAGGACCCGGCCGGCGGCCGAGTCCTCGATGCATTCGCGATGGCCGCGTTACTTCTTCGCGGCGGCTTTCTTCTTGTTGCCCACCGTCTTCTTGGGGCCCTTACGCGTACGCGCGTTCGTCTTGGTGCGCTGCCCGCGAACGGGCAGACCGCGACGGTGGCGCACCCCGCGATAGCAGCCGATGTCCATCAGGCGCTTGATGTGCGAGCTGACTTCGCGGCGCAGGTCACCTTCGACTTTGATGCCTTCGCCGTCGATGGCCTCACGCAGCTTGCGCTCCTGCTCCTCGGTAAGGTCCTTCACGCGCGTATCCGGATTCACACCGGCGCGAGCGAGCAATTTCTGCGAGGTCGGAACACCGATCCCGTAGATGTACGTGAGCGCAATTTCGATGCGCTTGTCGCGCGGCAGATCGATGCCTGAAAGACGTGCCATTTTGCTATGCCTCTCCTAGCCCTGCACTTGTTTGTGCTTGGGATTGACGTCGCAGATCACGCGCACTTTGCCTTCGCGGCGAATGATCTTGCATTTTTCACAGATTCGTTTTACCGACGGTCTAACTTTCATTTTGATCGATCTACCTTTTTGTCTCGCCCCTCGCACGCGCTCGGGATGGATTGTTCACTTGTACCGGTAGGAACTCGGTCGCCGGACGGCGCTCTCGCGGCCGGAACCGCGTCTCCCGCGTGCCGCGTATTGCACTCCGATCATGCGGCCATCTCTTCCTTCGGCCGATACTTTCCAACGTCGGGATGCTCGCCGATGTCACGCAGCGTCAAGATTCTTGGACCCTCGTCCGTAATCGCGATGGTATGCTCGAAGTGCGCTGCGAGTTTACCATCTGCCGTGACGACTGTCCAGCCGTCCTGCAATGTTTCAACCGAATAATGGCCTTGGGTTATCATGGGCTCGATCGCCAAAACCAGGCCGGGCCGCAGTTCCAGGCCGGCGCCGGCGCGGCCGTAGTTGGGGACCTGCGGTTCCTCGTGCATGTTCGTCCCGATGCCGTGCCCCACGAGTTCGCGCACCACGCCGTACCCGTTCGACTCGGCGTGCTGCTGCACCGCAAAGCCAATGTCGCCCAAATGCTTGCCCTTCGTCATCTGCGCGATGCCGATCATCAAACACTCCTGCGTAACGCGCATCAGCCGCTCCGCGTTCTCGCCCACCTTGCCGACCGCGACGCTGACGGCGGAATCGCTGACATAGCCGTCGAGCGTGGTGCCGATGTCGATAGAAAGCAAGTCGCCTTCCTGCAGCACGTACTCGCCGGGGATTCCGTGCACGACTTCTGCGTTCGCCGACGTGCAAATACTGCACGGATAACCGTGATAGCCTTTGAACGTCGGAACTCCGCCCATCGATCGAATGCCCTGCTCGGCGAGAGCGTCGAGTTCGCGCGTGGTCATGCCGGGCTTCACCGACCGCATCAGATCGCCCAGCACCTTTGCGGTGACTTTCCCGCTGCGCCGCATCTTCTCGATTTCGCGCGGCGATTTGATCGTTATCACCGCGCTGCGCGCTCCGCAGAATCGATCTTCGCGACGATTTCTCGCGTGACGTCCGCGACGGGCGCGAGCGCGTCGATTTCGAAGAGCTTCCCCGCGCGCCGGTAGTAATCGACGAGCGGCGCGGTTTGACGTTCGTACACGTCGAGTCGTTTTGCGACCGTTCCCGGACTGTCATCTTCGCGCTGCACAAGGGGGCCGCCGTCTTCGTCGTCGATGCCGGCAACGCGCGGCGGATTCGTCAGCGTGTTGTAGGAACGTCCCGTGCGCGGATTCGTCCAGCGTGACGTGAGCCGCGTGAAGAGCGTCCGGCGATCGGCGTCGAACAACACGACCGCGTCGAGCGGCGCTTTCAACTCATCGAGCAGCGCGTCGAACGCTTCCGCCTGCGCTACCGTGCGCGGAAAACCATCCATGATGAAGCCGCCGTGCAGATTTTCGAGCTCCGCTTCGATCATCTTGATGATGACTTCGTCGGGAACGAGCGCACCGCTCACCATGTACTTCTCGGCGAGCTTGCCGAGCTCGGTTCCCTTACTGCGGTTCTCGCGCAGAATGTCGCCAGTCGAAATCTGCTTTGCGCCGAAATGCTGCTGCAAAATCTGCGCCTGGGTGCCCTTGCCCGCACCCGGCGGACCCAACAAGACGAGACGCATCAGCGCTTGATGAATCCTCGGTAGTCGCGCATCGCCAGGCGCGCTTCAATCTGCGTTATCGTATCGAGCGCGACGCCGACGACGATCAGGAGCGAGGTGGAGCCGAGATAGAACGTCGTGACCGACAGACCGCGCTGGAGCGCGCCCGGCAGCACGGCGAGCAGGCCCAGATAGATCGCGGCGGCGGTCGTAATGCGCAGGAGAATACGGTTGATGTAATCGACCGTCGGTTGTCCCGGGCGGATGCCCGGAATGAACGACCCGCTCTTCTTGAGGTTGTCGGCGATGTCTTTGGTGTTTACCACGACCGCGCTGTAGAAGAACGTGAACACGACGACGAGCACGAAATACACGAGGTTGTACAGCCAGGAGTTCGGGCTGAAATTCACGCTGACCCAGGCTGAAACGCCCGCCCAGATTCCGGCGGCGCCGCCTTTGTTGAACCATGACAGCGCCTGCTGCGGAAGCAGCAGGATCGATATCGCGAAGATAATCGAGATGACGCCGGCGTTGTTCAAACGCAGCGGAATATACGTCGAGCGGCCTGCGAACATCTTGCGCCCGACCACGCGGCGCGCTTGCTGCACCGGCACCCGGCGCTGCCCCTGGTACAGGAACACGATCGAGATGATCACCGCTATCGCGATCACGATGTAAAGAATGAGGTTCGCGATCGACTCGCCGCCCTTCGACGTCGAGGCATATGTCTGCGCGACGTACTGCGGGTAGCGCAACACGATGCCGATGAAGATGATCAGCGAAACGCCGTTGCCGATGCCTTTATCGGTGATCTGCTCGCCGAGCCACATCAAGAAAAGCGTGCCGCCGACCATCGCGGTCACGACGAACAGCATGAACCAAATCGAGTTGTCGTAGAACACGCCGGCCTGGCGCATGAGGTTTGCCATGAAGAACGCCTGCAGCGTAGCCAATACGATCGTGAGCCAGCGCGTATACTGGCCGATCTTCTTGCGGCCTTCCTCGCCGCCTTTCTTGGCCAGTTCCTCGAGCTGCGGCAACACGACCGTCATGAGCTGCATGATGATCGACGCGTTGATGTACGGCGTGATGCCCATCGCGATGATCGACAACTTTTGAAGCGCGCCGCCCGACAGAAACCCGAGCAGGTTATAGAACACGCCCTGCGAGAGCAGACTTCTGCCACACCGGCTCGTTCACGTTGGGCAACTGCACGTGAATCATGAACACGAACGAGGCGAACGCGAAAAGCACGAAAAACACCCGCCGGCGAATGTCCGGAACCAGCAGCGCCGCGCGAAGATTGTTCAGCAACTACGCTTCCTCGATGTGCGCGCCTGCAGCGGTGAGCGCTTCACGCGCGCTCGTGGAGAATACGACGTCGCGGAAACGCAGTCCCGAGGGAAGCGTCTTACCCGTCTTGCTGCCGCCCAGAATCTTGACTCCGTCGAGTTCGGCTTTGATCTTCTTGGCGACTTTGAGCGTCTGCGGCGTGACTTCGACCGCCGCATCCCAGTCGGCAAGATCGTGCAGGTTCACGACGGCGTAGCGGCTGCGGAAGTGCCCGATGTCGCGCGCTTTCTGCGAATAACCGCGACGATGCGGAAGCCGGCGCGCCCAGGGCGTTTGACCGCCTTCGAATGCGGGACCTTTGCCGCCGCCCGAACGGACCGTCTGGCCTTTGCCGCCTTCGCCGGCGGTTTTCACCAGGCCCGAACCGTGACCGCGGCCGACGCGCGTGCGTTTCGGCCAGCTTCCTTGCGCAGGTTTGACCGCGCCCAGCGAAAGCAACGAACCCGTGGGCGTGGCGATGCTCGCCTTGTTCGGGGTCGATTTCGCTTTCGCGGATTTCGCTTTCGAAGGGGCCTTCGCGCTGGACTTGGCGCTAGCCGTCTTCTTTCTTTTTGTTTCTGCCATGACGTTCTTTCTCTATGCGGCGAAGATGTCGGCGACGGTCTTGCCGCGCAGCTTCGCGACTTGTTCGGCGGTTTTCAAACTGCGAAGCGCTTCGACGGTGGCGTACACCACGTTCACCGGATTGCTCGTACCGAGCGACTTGGTGAGAATGTCGTGAATCCCCGCGAGTTCCAGCACCGCGCGCATCGGACCACCGGCGATAACGCCCGTACCAGGCGCGGCGGGCTTGAGCAGCACGCGAGCTGCACCGATCGTGTGATTGACTTGATGCGGAATCGTCTTCTCGACCATCGGCACGGTGACGAGGTTTTTCCTGGCCGCCTCGACGGCTTTACGAATTGCTTCCGGCACTTCCCCCGCCTTGCCGATTGCGAATCCGACGCGTCCTTTGCGGTCGCCGACTACGACGAGCGCGCTGAAGCTGAAACGCTTCCCGCCTTTGACCACCTTGGCCACGCGGTTCACGCGCACGACGGTCTCTTCGAATCCGGAATTGTCGCGTTCGCGACCACCACCACGGTATTGCATGCTAACGGCGCTCCGCATTACGTTGAAAATTCATCAAAATTCCAGTCCCGCTTCTCGAGCTGCGTCGGCCAGCGCCTTGACGCGGCCGTGGTACTTCAAACCGCCGCGATCGAAGACGACCTGCGTAATGCCGGCCTGCTTGGCTTTGGCGGCGATTGCCGCGCCGATTTTACCGGCCGCGGCGAGGTTGGTCGTCGAATCGAGTCCGTCGGCGAGATCTTTCTCGCGCGTGGAAACTGCGACGATCGTGTGACCTTTTGCATCGTCGACGACGGTTGCATAGATGTGGTGCAGCGTACGGCGCATCAGCAGACGCGGCCGATCCGCCGAACCGCCGACTTTCCGGCGCAGGCGTTCGTGGCGCTTCCGGCGGCTTTGGTCTTTGGAAATGCGCGGCATTACTTCTTACCAGCCTTTCCGGCTTTGCCCAATTTCTTGCGAACGATTTCTGCGGCGTAACGCACGCCTTTGCCCTTGTACGGCTCCGGCGGGCGCAGGTTGCGAATTTCGGCCGCGACCTGTCCCACTTGCTGCTTGTCGATACCGTCCACGTGAATTCTGTTCGTGCCTTCGACCGTGAGTGTGACGCCTTGCGGCGCCTTGAAGCTCACCGGATGCGAGTAGCCCAGCGTCAAGTTCAAGCCGTCGCCCGACTTTGCCGCGCGATAGCCGACGCCTTGGATCTCCAGACTCTTGCGGAAGCCTTTGCTCACGCCTTCGATCATGTTGTTGACCAGCGTGCGCGTAAGACCGTGTGCCGAACGGTGCTCTTTTGCATCGCCTTTGCGTTCGACGAGCACTTTGCCGTCTTGGATCTTCACCGCGACGTGCTCCAGCACGCGCTGGCGCAGTTCGCCCTTCGGGCCCTTGACGTACACTTCGCCGTCGTCGACCGTAACGTTCACGCCGCTTGGCACCGTAACCGGCAATTTTCCAATTCTAGACATGTTCAAAGTCGCTCCGGGATGGTGTCGTTGCGATCATCTCACCAGACATACGCCAGCACTTCCCCGCCGCAGCCTTCTTTTTTCGCGCGTTTGCCGGACATGATGCCTTTCGACGTCGACATGATGACCAAGCCGAGACCGCCCAGAACGCGCGGAATTTCCGTCTTGGTCGTGTACACGCGCAAACCCGGGCGCGAGATGCGCCGCAGACCGGTGATGATCTTCTCTTTGTCCGGACCGTACTTGAGCTTGATGCGAATGACGCCTTGCGGGCCTTCATTCACGCGCTCGAAATCGTTGATGAACCCTTCGTCTTTGAGAATCTGCGTGACGGCCTGTTTCATGCGCGACGCCGGCACGTCGACCACGTCGTGATTGGCCGTGTTGGCGTTGCGGATGCGTGTCAGGAGATCGGCGATGGGATCGGTGATGACAGCCATTACTCTCCTACCTCTACCACGAAGCCTTGGTCACGCCCGGGACGTTGCCCTTATGCGCGTTCTCGCGGAAGCAAATGCGGCACAGCGCGAATTTACGGTACACGCCGCGCGGCCGGCCGCAGAGCAGGCAGCGGTTGTGGGCGCGCACCTTGAATTTCGGCGTGCGTTTCGATTTTTCGATGAGAGCCGTCTTGGCCATTAACGTGCACCTGCTTTTTGAAGCGGCAAACCCATTGCCGTCAGGAACTCGGTCGCCTCTTCGTCGTTCTTGGCGCTCGTCACGATGACGATGTCCATGCCGCGCATCTTGTCGACCTTGTCGAAGTTGATTTCGGGAAACACGATTTGTTCGCGCAAGCCCATGTTGTAGTTGCCGCGTCCGTCGAACGACTTGCGCGGCAAGCCGCGAAAGTCGCGAATACGCGGCAGCACCACGTTGAAAAGCTTGTCGAGGAAGACGTACATGCGATCGCCGCGCAGAGTCACTTTGGCACCCAGATTCATGCCTTCGCGCAGTTTGAACGCCGCAATCGACTTCTTCGCCTTGGTGACGACGGGCTTCTGACCGCTGATCGCCTGCAGCTCGGCGACGGCCGTATCCAGCACCTTCGAGTTGCTGATCGCATCCCCGACGCTCATGTTGATGACGACTTTTTCGAGCTTAGGAATCTGATTGACGTTCCGGTAGCTGAAACGTTCCTGAAGACCCTTGCGAACTTCTTTGGCGTATTTTTCTTTCAATCTATTCATGGCGCTACGGTCCAACCTCCGGTCGATGATTTCATCAGGCGCCCTTCGCAGATAGACGCGCGGGTTCGCCGCACTTGGTGCAGACGCGCTTCGTCCCTTCGGCCGTCTCGTGGTGACGAATGCGAGTCGGTACTTTGCACTTCTCGCAGACGTACTGGAGCGCTGAGAGCGGAAGCGGTGCTTCCTTCTCGAGGATGCCGCCGGTCTGCGCAGCGCCGCCCATGTTCTGCTGCTGCGTACCTTGCTTGGTGTGTCGCTTGACGACGTTGAGACCTTCGACCGTCGCCATGCCCGCCTTCGGAAACACGGCTTTGACCACACCGCGTTTCCCTTTTTCCTTGCCGCGGCGAATCATGACGGTATCGCCCTTGACGATGTTCATTGCCACTAGAGAACCTCCGGAGCCAGCGAGGCGATCTTCAAGAAGCCGCGGTCGCGCAGCTCGCGCATGACCGGACCGAAGACGCGCGTGCCGCGCGGATCCAAATTGTCTTTTTCGCCCTTGATGATGACGCACGCGTTGTCGTCCGACTTCACGACCGAACCGTCGGCCCGGCGAATCGGCGCCGACGTGCGCACGATGACGGCCTTGACGACTTGACCCTTCTTGACCGCTGCACCCGGAATCGCGCTCTTCACCGTGCCGACGACGATGTCGCCGACGTGCGCGTACGGATGCCGGCTGCCGCCGCTGACGTGAATGACGAGCAGTTCGCGAGCGCCGGAGTTGTCGGCCACTTTGAGCCGCGTTTCTTGCTGGATCATTTCGCGCGACCGACGACCTCGACCAAGCGCCAGCGCTTGTCCTTGGACAGCGGGCGGCACTCCATGATGCGAACCGTGTCGCCGGTCTTGGCGTCGTTTTGCTCGTCGTGCGCTTTGAATTTCACCGACTTACGGACGATCTTTCCATACACGGGGTGCGGCACGCGCGTCTCGGACACGACGACGATCGTCTTGTCCATCTTGTCGGAAACGACGCGCCCCTGCTTGATGCGGCGTGCCTTTCTGTTCTTAACAACGGGCTGCGCGCCGCCCGTCGTCGTGTTAAGCTGCTCCATTCTTAGCCTCGGCGATCCGTTTCTCTGAAATGACAGTTTGAATTTGCGCGTAGCTGCGGCGCATCGCGCGCACTTTGCTGAAGTCCGACAGGTGTCCGGTGCGCAGGGCGAAGCGAAGGTTGAAAAGCTCTTCCTTCGTTTCTTTCGCCTTGCGCTGCAGTTCGGAAATCGTCAAATTGCGCAGCTCTTTGAAATCGTGCGTTTTCATGTTATTGGCGCTCCGCTCTCAGCTCCGCGCCCTCATTGCAAGCAATGGGACCCCCAAGGCCATGGGGCGCGTAGGCATAACTGCTGACATGAGCGCTCCCCGAGAGCGCCCAAATAGAACGTCGGATCATGCCTGTGCGGCCTCCTCGCGCGAAACGATCTTCGTTCCGATCGGAAGTTTGGATGCGGCGAGCTGCAGCGCGCGTTTCGCTACGTCCGGCTCCACGCCGGAAAGCTCGAACAGCACGCGTCCCGGACGCACGACGGCCACCCAGAATTCCGGATTGCCTTTGCCTGCGCCCATGCGGACTTCGGCAGGTTTCTTCGTCACGGACTTGTCGGGGAACACTTTGATCCACACTTTGCCGCCGCGCTTGATATGGCGCGTCATGGCGATACGCGCCGCTTCGATTTGGCGGTTGGTCATCCAGCACGGTTCCAGCGCCTGCAGGCCGTAGTCGCCGAACGTCAGCGTGCTGCCGCGCAGCGACTTGCCGGTCATGCGGCCGCGATGAACCTTTCGCCACTTGACTCGCTTCGGAGTTAACATTACTCGGCCACCTCGGGCGTCGGGTTTTCGGGAACGATGGTTTGCGATTCGGCGCTGTCCGCAACCGGCGCGGACTCCACGCCCGGACCAGCCTCGCTGCGCGGAGCGGCGCCGCGGCGGCCGCGTCCGCCGCGATCGCGTCGATCGCGGAACTGCGGGCGATCCGCACGACCGTCGCGCTCGCCGCCGCGAGCATGCTCGGGCAGCACTTCGCCCCGGTAGATCCACACTTTCACGCCGATGCGGCCGAACGTGGTGAACGCTTCGACGTGCGCGTAATCGATATCGGCGCGCAGCGTGTGCAGCGGCACCTTCCCGTCGTGATTGCGTTCGGTGCGCGCGATTTCCGCGCCGCCCAGGCGTCCGGAAACCTGCACTTTTACACCGCGCGCGCCGGCCTTCATGGTGCGCATGATGGCCTGCTTCATCGCGCGGCGGAACGCGATTCGCTTCTCGAGCTGATCCACGATGTTCTGGCCAACCAAACGCGCGTCCAATTCAGGATGCTTGATTTCCATCACGTTGACTTGGACGCTCTTGCCGGTCAGTTTCTCGAGGTTTTTGCGAATCTCTTCGATGCCGACGCCGCGCTTGCCGATGATGATGCCCGGCTTGCCCGTGTTGACGATCACGCGCGCTTGATTGGCGCGCCGTTCGATCTCGATCCTGCTGATCGCGGCCGGACGCATCCAGCGCGTGAAATACTTGCGGATCTTGACGTCTTCGTGCAGCCAGTCCTTATAGTGCTTTTTCTCGAACCAGCGGCTGTCCCACGTGCGCGTAATCCCCAAGCGCAAGCCGACCGGATGAATTTTTTGTCCCATGTTCCTCTTCCGCCTTCAGTCCTGAGGCTGCCGACGGCCGCTTTTTGCAGCTGCAGTTCTTTGTCGCGCGCTTGCGCGGTGCCGCTTTCTTGGCGGTGCTCGCCGCGGCCGAAGTCTTGCGCGCCGTCGCGCGCTTGAGGCCGACCGAAGCGCCGCCGCGCGCTTTTCGCTTCTTCACCGGCGGCTTCTCGCCGACGGCAACGGTGACGTGCGACATGCGCTTGCGTTTGAAATTCGCGCGGCCTTGCGCACGCGGATCCAGGCGTTTGGTAAAACGGCCGCCCGGGCCGCCGTCGACGGTAACGCGCGTGACGTACAGCTCGTCGGTGTTCATATCGTGATTGTTGCCGGCGTTGGCGACCGCGCTGCGCAGCAGCTTCTCGATCGGCTCGGCGGCGAACACACCGGCGAATTGCAGCAGCACGAGCGCTTCCCTCACGTTCTTGCCGCGTATCGCGTCCGCTACCCGGCGCAACTTGCGCGGGCCCATGCGGGCAAATTTCAGATGGGCGACTGCTTCGGTACGTTGCTGCTCGGCCATTATTTTACCGCCGCCTTGTCGCCGCCGTGACCCCGAAATTGCCGCGTCGGAGCGAACTCGCCGAGCTTGTGCCCGACCATGTTTTCGGTAACGAAAACCGGAACGTGCGCCTTGCCGTTGTGCACGCCTATCGTGTGTCCGACCATCGCGGGAACGATCGTCGACGCGCGGCTCCACGTCTTGACGACGCGTTTCTCACGGCGCTCGTTCATCGCTTCGATCTTCTCGATGAGGTGATCCGCGACGAACGGACCTTTCTTTAGACTACGTCCCATTATTAACGGCGCTCCGTCTTCATCTATTTGCTGCCACGCTTGCGAACGATCATGTTTTGCGTGCGCTTGTTGCGACGCGTTTTCTTGCCCATCGTCATCTGACCCCAAGGGGTCGTGGGAGGCCGGCCCGACGTCGAACGCGCCTCGCCACCGCCATGCGGGTGATCGACCGGGTTCATCGCGATGCCGCGCACGCTCGGGCGCTTGCCGAGGTGGCGCTGACGCCCCGCTTTGCCGATGACTTCATTTTCATGTTCGACGTTGCCGAGCTGGCCGATCGTCGCGCGGCAGACCACCAGAATCTTGCGCACTTCGCCCGACGGCATGCGCACCTGCGCATACTCGCCTTCCTTGGCCATCAGCTGCGCGGCGCCGCCGGCGCTGCGAACGAGCTTGGCGCCCTGACCGGGACGCAGCTCGATGTTGTGAATGACCGAACCGACCGGAATGTTCTTGATCGGCAGGCAGTTGCCGGTCTTGATGTCGGCATTCGGACCCGATTCGACGACGTCGCCGACCTTGAGGCCGAGCGGCGCGAGAATGTAGCGCTTCTCGCCGTCGCGATAATTGAGCAGCGCGATGCGGGCGGAGCGGTTCGGATCGTATTCGAGCGTTGCAACCTTCGCCGGGATCGCGTCCTTGCCGCGCTTGAAATCGATGATGCGGTACATCTTGCGCGTGCCGCCGCCTTTGTGACGCACGGTGATATGCCCGTTCGAATTGCGGCCGGAATGCTTCTTGCGGACTTCGATCAGGGACTTCTCCGGATCGACTTTGCTCAGTTCGGAGAAATCGATCGTCGTCATGAAACGCTTGCCGGCGCTGGTCGGCTTATACTTTTTGACTGGCATTAAGAATCCAACCTCAATTCACATGCAGCGCGCGTGCGCGAGGCGCTAGAAGAGACGCGTGCTTCGACACACGTGGGAGGAGCAACGACGTGATAACGCGTGCGATGTATGTGAATCATTGCTCGAAATAGTTCACGCCGCCCAGCTCGATTTTCTGGCCCGGCTTCAGGGTGACGACGGCCTTTTTGTAGTCCTTCGTATGGCCTTCGGTGCGAACGCCGCGGCGCGCGAAGCTCTTACGCTTGCCGCCGATGTTCACCGTATTGACCTTGAGGACGTTGACCTTGAAGATCTCCTCGACCGCATGGCGAATTTGCGTCTTGGTCGCGTCCGGGTGAACGACGAAGCTGTACTGCTGTACGAGCGCATTTCCCATCGATTTCTCGGTGATACGCGGTGAGACGATGACGTCGCGTGCGTCCATTCTAAAGGCGCTCCATTCTGAATTCCGCGCTCCGCCGATCGTTATTCATTTGTAGGCTCCCCGGGGGCGCCGGGAGAGAATCGATTTACAATCTGCGCATACGCGTCGGCAGTGAATACGAGCCGGTTGAAGCGCAGCACGTCTTTGACGTCGAGCGCGCCCGTGTGCGTGATTCCGACCTTGCGAAGGTTGCGTCCGACGCGGTGCAGCTTCTCGCCGACCTGTTCGTCGCGGCCGAACACGACGAGCGTGGCCGGTCCTTTTTTGGCATCTTTGGCGCTTCCGAAAAGCAGCGCAGCAAACTGTGCCGTTTTGTCGAGATTGAACTCCGCCGCATCCAGCACCGTTACCGCACCGTTGCGAAAACGATCGGCAAGCGCCGCAACGAATGCCGCGCGGCGCTCTTTTTTGTTGAGCGCAGTGACGTAACTTCGCGGCTGCGGACCGAACACCACGCCGCCGTGACGTCCATTGCGGCGAGCGGATCGAGCCCTGGCGCGCGCGTCCGGTGCCCTTTTGCCGCCAAGGCTTGCGACCGCCGCCGCTGACTTCGTCGCGCTTCTTCGTCGACGCGGTACCGGCACGCGGATTCGCGAGCTCGCGATGAACGGCGCGGAAAATCGCGTGCTGTTTGCCGCCGTGCTCTTGGTTGAAGATTTCCGGCGTCTGTTCTTCGCGAACGACCTTGCCGGTCAAGTCGATGACGTTAGGCATTTGCCACTGCCTTCACGCTCTTGCGGACGATGACCAGCGCGTTCTTCGGCCCAGGAATCGGACCGCGCACGAGCAGCAAATTGCGATCCGCATCGGCGCGCACGATTTCCAAATTTTGATGAGTGGTGCGATCCACGCCGAAATGGCCCGGACGCCGGCTGCCCTTCACGGTGCGTCCCGCATTGGTGTCGCCGTTCGATGCGGGCTGGCGATGAATCATCGAGCCGTGGCTCGCGCCGCCGCCGCTGAAATTGTGACGCTTGATGCCGCCCGAAAAGCCATGGCCCTTCGAGATGCCGACGACGTCCACGCGATCGCCGGGAGCGAATTCGGAAACGGTGATGGTTTGGCCGGCGTCCACGCCGTCGATGTCGTCGCGGAATTCGCGGATCCAGCGCCTCGGCTCCGCGTCGTTCTTCTTATAATGTCCGGCAAGGGCACGCGAAACGCGCGACTTTTTGACGTCGCCGAAGGAGAGCGCGACGGCCTCGTAGCCGTGCTTCTCTTTCGTTCTGCGCTCGACCACCGTGCAGGGACCGGCTTCGATCACCGTTACGGGGACGTATCGTCCGTCGTCGGTGAAGACGCTCGTCATCCCAACCTTGCGGCCAAGGATGTTCTTCATCTAAATCCTCGTCCTGATTGGTTCGCAGCACACGGGCCCAGGCGTACTGCGCTATTGCTTTTACCGGAACGCGCGAAAACGCGCGGCCCGGCGTGGACCACAACCTGGGCAGTTTACCAGGACGGACGCGGGGCGTCAAGCCCGTGCGTGAATCACCGGGCCGCCCTTCGCGGGAGAAGTATGCGCTGGCGCCCCCGCCGGTGCCTGGATGAAGGTAGGCGGGCCCGGAAGCAGGACGGCGTGTGGTTGGTCGCTGCCGGCGATTCCCTGCGGGGGTCCGAGGCGCGGGGCGGCGGCGCCGACTGGAGCAGACCGCCCAAACGGCTCCGGCAAGGTTCTCACCGTCGACGCGGCCGTGCAGGATCCACCGGAGACCAACCCCGGGACGGACATCCGAACTTGGATCACGCACATCAAGCCGGCGAAAGTATTTTCCACCCTCGCCATCATTCCCGGACAATTCAAACAATCGGTTTGACCGAAACCCAGGGGCACCGGCATGCATGGCGTGAGTCTGTACGTCATGACCGCCACGACGGCCCGAACCGGCGGGCGGCACGAAGCCGGCGCCGCGGCGATGGCCGCCGGCGCGAGGACGGCAAGGAGTATGAGCCGTTTTATCATGGGCACCCCCTTCATCCTTAAGCGTACCACGCGCGCGGGCAAAAGAAAGGGCTTAGCATTCGAGAGGCCGCGGAACTCGGGGTGTCATAGCCTAAAGCCGGTTGCTTTACCGTCAAAGCTTCGGCATGGACCAACCCACTTTCCAGAGCCAAAGAAAAAGGCGGCCCGAAGGCCGCCGGTTTCCGCTATTGCTGCGTCGGTTTCATGGCCGGATCGGGTATGCCGTTCGGGCAGATCTGAGCCTGCGCCGCCGGCGTAACGTAATACGCGTGGATGTCGTAATGCGGGACCGGAAAACCTTCGTGGCCGTTCGGCTCGTACGAAACGTCGACGTGATCGATGCGATAGCCCGGCAGTGCGTGCAAGTTTGCGTAACTGAATCCTTTGGTCAGCTGAGCGACCGAGACCATCACTTCGGTGAAAACCGGCTTGCCCTGCCACGTTCCGTAAATGGGTCCGAGCGGAAGCGACTTGAGCGCTGCCCAATGTTCGCCCATCGTCGCGATGCACGGCGAGACCATCATGGCGTCGCTTGGAATCCCCGCGGGGTGCACTTTCGGTTGCGGCGGAAGTCCAGCAGGCGGCGCGGCGATTGCTGCGCCCATCATCAGAGCGCTGCAGAACACGAAGAACGAGAAGCGTTTGAACATGCCCACTCCTTTTTCGAGAGGACCACGGCTTCATCGACCCGCCTGCGCCTCCTTTCGGCGAACCGCGAAAGGAGACAAACGGCCTAGTGAACGCACGCGCACGCGGCGGGTTTCCGCTGCCAGCCCGCGCCTCCAAGCTTCCAACAGATCGCCCACCGTCAGAATACCGACCCAAATCCCTGCGTCGTCGACGACCGCTACGCTTCGGCGGCCGGCGGACGCCATCAGGCTCGCCGCAGCGCGCACGCGATCCTCCGGATGAACGGCAAGCGGTTTGCGCGCCAGCGATTCGACCGTAGCCTTTTCCGCATTGCCGGTGTGCACGCGCTGCAATATCGCAGCATGCGAGACGAATCCAACCAGCGCGCCGCCGCCGTCGACGACGGGATATTCCAAATAATGCAGTTGCTCGTCCAGTTCCGTGAACCGCTGCGCAACTTGCGTAACGGTGTTTTGGCTGTCGAGAACCACAAGGCGCTCGCGCGCGACCATGACGCTGTGAACCGCAATCAATTCGAGCGGATGTACCGAATACTCACGCGCCACGTGCATGCCGCGCCGCGCCAGTTTTTCGGTAAGAATAGAACGCGGAACGAAGATGACGGTAAATGCCGTCGCGGCGACGCAGCCGATGAAAATCGGCGGAAGCAAGCCCCACGCGTGCGTGGTTTCCAGCGCGAACATCGTGGCCATGAACGGCGCGCGCATCGTGCCGCCCATGATGGCCGCCATGCCGACCGCCGCCCACACGGTAGCGTCGTGCCCGGGGATCGCAATGGCCATGAGCGTTCCCATCGCACCGCCGATCATGAGCAGCGGCGCCAGCACGCCGCCGGACGTGCCTGAACTGAGCGCGGCAATCCAAATCACAATCTTCACGACGATGATTCCGGCAACGATTCCAACTGCGATCTGTCCGTTCAGCATTCCGTTGATCGTGCCGTAGCCGACTCCTAGCGCCTGCGGAACGAACCAGCCTCCGATGCCGACGACCGCGCCGCCGATTGCGGGCCACCACATCCAATGCACGGGAAGACGCTCGTATGCATCTTCGGTCCAGTAAACGAGCTTCGTCATGATCGCCGAGACGATTCCGCCGCCGATGCCGACCAGCGCGGCCCATCCGAACGAATCCGGCGAAATGACGTGGGGATGCGCCACCAAGAACGGCGGATTCGGGCCGATGAAAATCGAGCGCATCACATCGGCTACGAACGCTGCGACCGCGACGGGAATGAAGCTTCGAGGTTTCCATTCGAAAAGCAGCAGCTCTACCGCAATGAGTACTGAGGCGATCGGCGCGCCGAACGTGGCGGCCATACCGCCCGCGGCACCGCAGACCAGAAGCGTGCGGCGCTCTATGGACGAGAGGCGCAAGAACTGCGCGAACAGGGAACCGAATGCGCCGCCGGTCATGATGATCGGGCCCTCGGCCCCGAACGGGCCGCCGGTGCCGATCGTAATCGCGGACGCGATGGGTTTAAGGTATGCTACGCGCGCCTGGATGATGCTGTCGCGATCGAGAATCGCTTGAATCGCTTCGGGAATGCCGTGTCCGCGAATTTTGTCGGTCCCGAACCGGGCGATGAGACCGACGACGAGGCCGCCGACGATTGGGATGACGATCGCTGCCGGTCCGAGGCGGTGCGGATTCGGTTGAACCAGCGTCGATCCGAGTTCGTGAAAATACAAAGCGCGCGTGATGAATCCGATCAGCACGAGCAGAACTTTCGCGACCCCGGCAGACGCGATCCCGATCAAAACGGCAAACCCGCTCATGACGAGCAGGCGGCGGGGATCGGTCGTGAAGTCGGCAAGTTTGCCGCGCTCGGGCGTTATCATCGTCGCATTGCATCATAAGTGAAGACGGCGCGCCGCGCTACGGATTATGGCGGCGTGCCGTCGTCGGGATGAATGACTACGGTTATCCTAGAGCAGTTCAGTCGCCTCGAATGTGTTCCCGTTATAGTAGCCATACGCGTCGATCACTTGGCCGATCGAAACGGGACCGTTTACATTGTAGCCGTTCTGCAGAGCCGGGGAAGCATCGACCAAAACGGGATTCATCCCGTTTGCCCCCAGAACCATGAGCACGCTTCCCGTCTTGGCGACCACCAAGCCCTGCACTTGCTGCGGTGCGTACATTCCGTAGTTGCCGTACGATGCGGGCGTCGCAGCGGTGTACCCGGAGCCTTCACCGGCGGCGCACGAGTTTTCGTCACCGTCGTTGTCGGTCCACATGCAGTTGTCGTATGCAGTCGGATACTGCGAATACTGCGGGTACGTGCCGTATTGCGGAGACGAATTATAAACCGGATAGGACGGTACGGGATATGCGTTTCCCGGATACGAATTCACCGGCGGCACGCTCACCGGGTAGGCACCGTACTGCGGAACGGTGTTGTATACCGGATACGTGTTGTAGTTGCCCGGATACGTGTTGTAGTTGCCCGGATACGTGTTGTAGTTGCCCGGATACGCTGTGGTGTAGGCGTACGGAGCACACGAATTGTACGACCCGCCGGAAGCGAGCGCCGACAACGCGATTGCGGTCAAATCGCTGCCGTTGACACCGCCGTTTCCGGTCAGCGCACCGATTACCGTGGGAAGCAGCGCGGCGTACATCGACGAAGAGCTGTCGCAACTATTCGGCATCGAGTAGGTCGTATCCGAGTACGCCGGAGCCGTGTAGAGTTGATAGCCTCCGTCGGAGTACGTCACCGGTACGGTAGCGTATGTTCCGACCGGAAGAATTGCCGCAGGATCGCTGACCGCGAAGTCGCGGACGATGACGGGCGTGCTGGTCATCGGCGGCTGCAGCACTACTTCGTTTCGCGTCACTTGAACGACTCGTCCGGCAAGGTACGAGGGATGATAGACGACCGGAATCGTGCGGACGCGCGCAGCGTACGCCTCACGCATCAACGGCGATGTGTCGATCGAGCGGACGATCCTCCGGCGTTCCACCCGAGGCGCGGTGCGTACGTATTGCTCGAAAGGTGCATTTGTAATCCGTTGAACGCGGTTGCCCGGCGCAACGCGCTCGGCGAACGGTGCCGGTGCATAGCGCATACGCGGCGAACGCTGTTCTTGGCGGATTGGGCCTGCGTAACGCGCTCGAACCGGTGCAGCAAAGTGTGTGCGAATCGGTGCTGCAAAGCGAGTCCGGACGGGGGCTGCGTAACGCGCGCGAACCGGGGCTGCGTAACGCGTGCGAACCGGCGCCGCGTAACGTGTGCGAACCGGGGCCGCATACTGCGTGCGTGGTGCATAGTGAACCGCCGGTGCCGCCCGCTGGGCGCGAACCGGGGCTGCGTAACGTGTGCGAACCGGGGCTGCGTAACGCGCGCGAACCGGGGCTGCGTAACGCGTGCGAATCGGGGCGGCGTAACGCGTGCGAGCCGGGGCTGCGTAACGTGTGCGAACCGGGGCTGCGTAACGTGTGCGAACCGGGGCTGCGTAACGCGTGCGAACCGGGGCCGCATACTGCGCGCGCGGTGCATAATGAACCGCCGGGGCCGCGCGCTGAACGCGAACGGTGCCGCATACTGCGCGCGTGGCGCATAATGAACGGCCGGGGCCGCGCGCTGAACGCGAACCGGTGCCGCATACTGCGCGCGCGGTGCATAATGAACCGCCGGGGCCGCGCGCTGGGCGCGAGCCGGCGCCGCCGGCGCAGCAGTTGCGTCCCGGCTGTGCGCTGCCGCGGGCAGCGATCCGAACATGAGGAGGGCAGCGCAGGCGCCCCCTGCCAAGATGCCTTTGAGTGGGCTGGTCGTAGAGTGTCGCATCGTGTCCTCGCTTGTCCCCAGATTGGGCCATTGGAGAAACGAGGATTAGCGGCGCTGCGGTTCGCAAGGAAGCGCCGCCTCGATCTAACTGAACGCGCTCAGGCCCGTAATCGCTTGTCCCAAAATGAGCGTGTGCACTTCACTCGTGCCTTCGTACGTCAGGACCGATTCCAGGTTGTTCATATGACGGATGATGGGGTACTCGAGCGTCACGCCGCTCGCTCCCAGAATCGAACGCGCCTCGCGTGCGATTCGCAGCGCTTCGCGCACGTTGTTCAACTTGCCGAAGCTCACGTGTGAAGGATGCGCGCGCCCTTCGTCTTTCATCCGCCCGATGTGCAGCGCGAGCATCGTGCCCTTGTTCAGTTCCAAGAGCATGTTGACCAGTTTTTCCTGAGTGATTTGAAAACCGGCGATTGGGCGGTCGAACTGTACGCGCGTCTTCGCGTAGTCCAATGCAGTTTCGAAACAGGTTCGCGCCGCGCCCATCGCTCCCCACACGATGCCGTATCGTGCTTCGTTCAAGCACGCGAGCGGGCCGCGCAATCCGCGAACCTCGGGAAATGCCGCTTCTCCAGGAACGCGACAACGATCGAGCACGAGTTCGGACGTGACCGATGCGCGCAAAGACAGTTTGCGCTCGATGGAATTCGCGGTAAACCCTTTGCTGTTCGTAGGAACCGCGAATCCACGAATGCCTTCGTCCGTTTGCGCCCAGATGACGGCAACGTCCGCAATGCCCCCGTTCGTAATCCACATCTTCGTACCGCTGATGACCCAGTCGGTTCCGTCCCGGCGCGCAAACGTACGCATGTCGGCGGGATTGCTTCCGAAGTCGGGTTCGGACAAGCCGAAGCAACCCAGAATTGCGCCCGTCGCCATCCCCGGCAGCCAGTGCTTTTTCTGCTCTTCGCTCGCCCACCGATGCAGGGCGAACATCGCGAGCGATCCCTGCACCGAAGCGAAGCTGCGCACCCCCGAGTCGCCGGCTTCCAGTTCCATGCAGGCGATGCCGTACGCAACGGCGCTCGCCCCAGGGCACCCGTATCCATGCAGATGCATGCCGAGCAAACCGAGCCGTCCGAGCTGTTTTCCCAGATCGCGCGGAAGCGTCCCTTCTTCAAACCATTGCGCGATATCCGGTACTACACAGTCGCGCACGAACGCACGCACCGTATCGCGGACCATTCGTTCTTCGTCGCTCAGCAGCGCGTCGATGCCCAGAAAGTCGCTCGGCTTCGGCGCCGCGACGGAGTGATGATGCGTGGCGGTCATGGTTCCTAGCGTTTGAGAACGCGAGTGATTTTGTCGAACAACGCTTCCATCGAGCGTTCGTTGGCGTCCTCCAAGCGCCGCCAAAGCAGGCGGCCCTCCGTGTCGCTCAAGGTTGCATCGATGCGATGCTGCAGCGTCGTCTTCTTCGCATCGCCGCTCAAATAAAAGCCGTGCGTTCCTTCGAATCCCTCGTTTTGGATGCGCCAGACGATCCGTTCCTCCGGCACGACCTCTTCCAAAATCGCATGGAATCCATTGTGCCACTCTTCCGTTTTGCCGGGCGTCAACGGTCCCGGGGAACGCATGAACGGCTGAGCCGCAAACGGCCAGACGACGTCATTCGACGTTCCCATGTCGACCAGCAATTGAAAGATTCTCCGGCGCGTACCGGAGAAGGTGCGTTCGCGAACCTCGTGCAGCGGTATCGGCATACACTGCCCCTTCGCCGGGCGACCAGGCGTATCCATGCCGCGGGGCAGATCAGACTGAAAAAGAAAGACTCTAGAAATCTCGTCGCAGGCGTTCGATCTGACCGGTGATCAGATTCAAGGGAAAACCGTCGCCGTTGCTGAGCCAAACGCCGGTCTCGTTTCGGACGATCTTAAGCGTCTTCGCTTGCACGAACGCCAGCAAGACCATGTCCAAAATACGCATTACTCCCACCTCCGAATCGAAAAGAGGCCGCCTAGCACTCCGCAATGTGCCGCGCTCCGGCGTATGGTGCCTTGGGGGTAGCTTGTGAAACACCGGGGATAACTGTACTTTTTTGCGAAGATTTTGTGCATAAGCAGCCCGTGACCGCATCGAGCTTCGCGGGTGCGAGTCTCGCTCGACGATCTTACCCAATGTTTGAATGACGATTACCGCGATGATGGTGATAATGACCGCGTATCCGAGCCTCGGCCCAGACGCCGGATCCGGGCTTGAGGAACAGCGCGATGAGATCGGTGATGAACTTATTCCAAGCGAGCGCTGCGATGAGTCCGAAGCCGGCCGTCGCAAGCGCGATCATGGTCCCGAGGTAGGTCGGTTTCACTTCCATGGCGTTTCCCTCCGGAAGGTGCGTTTGGACGAACCTTCCTCGGACCGCGCACCCGGCCTTCCGCGCCGGCCTAAACACGCGCCCGCAGCCTTCACGAAAAAGAGGTCCCGTCGACGACGGAGCCTCTTTGGGTTACTTGCGGCGGGCTAGGCTTTGAGTTCGATGTCCACGCCCGCCGGCAAATCGAGGTGCATGAGCGCATCCATCGTCTTGGGCGATGCTTGCAGAATGTCGATGAGCCGCTTATGCGTACGCATCTCGAAATGCTCGCGCGACTTCTTGTCGACGTGCGGCGAGCGATTCACGCAGAACCTGTTGATCTCGGTCGGCAGCGGAACCGGTCCGCTGACGAACGCGCCGGTGCGCTTCGCGGTTTCGACGATACGCTCCGCCGACTGGTCGAGGACTTTGTGGTCGTACGCTTTGAGGCGGATGCGAATCTTCTGCTTAGCCATCTCTTTCACTTTATCCTAGATGTTGCACTCGAGGTGCCCTCGACAGGCTCGGGATCCCCTTCGACGATCGCGAGGCCGTCTGTTCGACGGCCACGCTGCTCAGGATGACACTGGACGAATTAGTCCTGAACTCCGACGACGACGCCGGCACCGACCGTCGGCCGCCTTCGCGGATTGCGAAACGAAGGCCCTCTTCGCATGCAATCGGCGTAATGAGTTCGACTTCCATCGCGACGTTGTCGCCCGGCATCACCATTTCGACGCCTTCCGGGAGTTTGAATCGTTCCCGTCACGTCCGTCGTGCGGAAATAGAACTGCGGCCGGTAATTCGCGAAGAACGGCGTATGCCGCCCACCCTCTTCTTTCGAGAGGACGTAGACTTCCGCTTTGAACTTCTTGTGCGGTTTGATCGAACCGGGTTTCGCGAGCACTTGACCGCGCTCGATCTCGTTCCGATCGATGCCGCGCAGCAACACGCCGATGTTGTCGCCGGCGATGCCGATATCCAGCAGTTTGCGGAACATCTCGATGCCGGTCACGACCGTCTTCTTCGTCGCTTCCTGCAGACCGACGATTTCGATTTCCTCGCCGACTTTGACCTGACCGCGTTCGACTCGGCCGGTGCCGACCGTGCCGCGCCCAGTGATCGTGAAGACGTCTTCAACGGGCATCAGGAACGGCTTGTCCGTTTCGCGGACCGGGTCCGGGACGTATTCGTCGACGGTGTCCATGAGTTTGAAGATCGGGTCGGCATCCGCGTCGCCGCGCTTGCCGGAGCTGTTGAGCGCCTTGAGCGCCGAGCCGCGAATAATCGGGGTCGCGTCGCCGGGGAACTCGTACTGGCTGAGCAGTTCGCGAATTTCCATCTCGACCAGTTCGAGCAGCTCTTCGTCGTCGACCATGTCGCACTTGTTCAGGAACACGACGATGTACGGAACTCCGACTTGGCGCATGAGCAGGATGTGCTCGCGCGTCTGCGGCATCGGACCGTCCGTCGCCGAAACGACGAGGATGGCACCATCCATTTGCGCGGCGCCCGTGATCATGTTCTTGATGTAGTCGGCGTGACCGGGGCAGTCCACGTGCGCGTAGTGGCGCTTCTTGGTCTCGTACTCTTGGTGCGAGATCGCGATCGTAATGCCGCGCTCTTTTTCCTCGGGAGCGTTGTCGATGTCGTCGACGTTGCGCTTCTGAATGTTCGCGTTCTCGGTGGCGAGGCAGTTGATGATTGCCGCGGTAAGCGTGGTCTTACCGTGGTCGACGTGCCCCGTCGTCCCGATGTTTACGTGGGGTTTGCTACGTTCGAATTTAGCCTTCGCCATGATTCGCTCTTAGTATCCTTTACTTTGCTTCATTTTTTGTTCTTGGGTCTTGAGGATCCTCAGGGTTCCTTCGATCCTCGGGAAATTTGCGGTCCTTCGGATCCTTTCGATCTCTGGGGTCTTTGAGGTCCTTGGGCGCGTTACGCGGCGGAGGTTTTTTTGCCCGCGGCTTTCGCCACGACTTCCTCCTCGACGGATCTCGGAGCCTTCTCGTAGTGAGAGAACTCCATCGTGTACGTTGCGCGGCCTTGCGTAGCCGACCGCATGTCGGTCGCGTAGCCGAACATCTCCGAGAGCGGGACGTGCGCCGTAATGACTTGCGCGCCGCCCGGAACCTCTTCCGTTGCCTGGATCATGCCGCGCCGACGATTGAGGTCGCCGGTAATCGCGCCGATGTAGTCCTTGGGCGTCGTCACTTCGACTTTCATGATCGGTTCGAGCAAGATCGGGCCCGCCGAACGGTTGGCTTCCTTGAAGCCGATAGAGGCGGCAATCTTGAATGCCATTTCCGACGAATCGACGTCGTGATACGAACCGTCGAACGCTTGGACCTTGAAGTCCATCACCGGGAAGCCGGCGAGCACGCCGCTTTGCGAGGCTTCGCGAATGCCTTCCTGAACGGCCTTCTGATATTCTTTCGGAACCGCGCCGCCGACGATCTTCCATTCGAAGACGTAACCGGTGCCCGGCTCACCCGGAGCCACGCGCAGCCACACGTCGCCGTACTGACCTTTACCGCCGGACTGCCGGACGAATTTGCCCTGCTTCTCGACGGTCTTGGTAATGGCTTCCTTATACGCGACCTGCGGTTTGCCGACGTTGGCTTCGACTTTGAACTCGCGGCGCAGACGGTCGAGAATGATCTCGAGATGCAGTTCGCCCATGCCGGCGATGATCGTCTGCTGCGTCTCTTCGTCGGTCGACATGCGGAACGTCGGATCTTCCTGCGCCAAACGCTGCAAGCCCTTGGAAAGCTGATCCTGATCGGCTTTCGTCTTCGGCTCGATAGCCTGATGGATGACGGGTTCCGGAAACGTGATCGATTCGAGCATGATCGGATGCTTTTCGTCGCACAGGGTATCGCCGGTGCGCGTGTCCGTCAAACCGACTGCGGCCGCGATGTCGCCCGCACCGATCGAATCGATGTCTTCGCGATGATTCGCGTGCATTCGCAGAATACGGCCGATGCGCTCTTTCTTGCCCGAACGCGAGTTGTACACGTACGAGCCTTTTTCGAGCGTGCCGGAGTAGACGCGGAAGTACGTCAGGTTGCCGTACGGATCGGTCGCGATCTTGAACGCGAGCGCCGCAAACGGCTGGCTGTCGTCCGGCTTGCGCGTGATCTCATGCTCCGTTTTCGGGTCCATGCCGATAATCGGCTTCGCATCCACCGGCGAAGGCATGTATTCGACGACCGCGTCGAGCAGCGGCTGAACGCCTTTATTCTTGAACGCCGAACCGCAGAGCATCGGCAGCACGGTGCCCTTGATGGTCGCCTTGCGCAGCGCTTCCTTCATGCGATCGATCGGCAGATCTTTGCCGTCGAAGAACATCTCGAGCAGCTCTTCGTCCTGCTCGGCGATACTTTCGACCAGATTCTGGCGCCACTTGTCGGCGACGGTTTTTCAGCTCACCGTCCGCTTCGGTCACAGGCTCGAGCCCCATGGTAGAACCGAGATCGTCGCTATAGACGACCTTCTTCATCGAGAAGAGATCCACGACGCCCTTGAAATTTTCTTCCGCACCGATCGGCACTTGGATCGGCGTAGCGTTCCCACCCAGCCGTTCTTTGATCTTCTCGACGGCATTGAAGAAGTCGGCGCCCATGCGGTCCATCTTGTTGACGAAGATGATCCGCGGCACTTTGTACTTGTTCGCTTGCCGCCACACCGTTTCGGACTGCGGCTGCACGGCAGCAACCGAGTCGAAAAGCGCGACGAGACCGTCGAGCACGCGCAGAGAGCGTTCGACCTCGACAGTGAAGTCCACGTGCCCAGGCGTATCGATAATGTTGATGCGCGTATCGCGCCAGGTGCACGCAGTTGCAGCAGAAGTAATGGTGATGCCGCGTTCCTGCTCCTGGACCATCCAGTCCATCGTCGCGGCGCCGTCGTGAACCTCGCCGATTTTGTGCGTGCGCCCCGTGTAAAACAGAATGCGCTCGGTGCAGGTCGTCTTGCCGGCGTCGATGTGAGCGGCGATACCGATATTGCGGGTCCGATCCAGCGGATATTCTCTTGCAGCCATGATTGGAATCTAAAACAATTACCAGCGGTAGTGGGCGAAGGCCTTGTTCGCTTCCGCCATCTTATGCGTGTCCTCGCGCTTCTTGATCGAAGCGCCTTGATTGTTCGCGGCGTCCATCAGTTCGGCCGCGAGTTTTTCCTCCATCGAACGCCCGGCGCGCGACCGCGCGTAACTGATGAGCCAGCGCATCGCCATCGCCTGACGGCGATCCGGACGCACTTCCATCGGCACTTGATACGTCGCGCCGCCGACGCGGCGGGGGCGCACTTCGACCATCGGCATCGCGTTCGAAAGCGCCTGCGAGAAGATGTCCATCGCGTCGCGGCCCGTTTTGTCCGTAACGATCCGCAATGCGCCGTACGTGATCTGCTCGGCCAGCGACTTCTTCCCGCGCAGCATCACTTTATTAATGAAGCGCGCGAGCACTTTCGAGTTGTAGCGCGGATCGGGCAGAATCTGCCGCTTCGGCGCCGGACCTTTACGAGGCATGCTTAACTACGTTTCCTTATTTCTTGGTCGTGCGCTTTGCGCCGTATTTGGAACGGCCTTGCTTGCGGTTTGCGGTGCCGGAGGTATCGAGCGTTCCGCGGATGATGTGGTAGCGCACGCCGGGCAAATCTTTGACGCGGCCGCCGCGCACGAGCACCACGGAGTGCTCCTGCAGGTTATGCCCGATGCCCGGAATGTATGCCGTAATTTCCTCGCCGTTGGTCAGGCGCACGCGGGCCACTTTTCGAAGCGCCGAATTCGGCTTCTTCGGCGTGACCGTCTTGACTTGCGTGCAGACGCCGCGGCGCTGCGGATTGCCGGCCACTTCGAACGAACGCAAGGGCAGATCCGGATGGCCCGGCTTCGGGCCGGTCTGAATGACGCGGAACGCCGGCGTCTTGACCTTCTTCTCGGCTTTCCGGCGGCCCTTACGAACCAACTGGCTGATGGTCGGCAACTATAGACTCCTACTCACACACACCAAAAGTCGGCCACACCTTCGGGGTGAGACCGAACCTTGGGAGTATAGCAAGGAGTGCCCGACGCGTCAACGACGCAAAAACCGGCTCCCAGGCGCCCGGTTGCAGTAGGAAGCGCCCTGCAAAACCGAGCGTGGCGCGGTTACGGCCAGGCGCCGCTCAACGCCTCGGAAATCCCGTGAACTGCCATCAGACTCTCAAAGGCCTGACGGGCGCGTTCATCGGTTATCGCGGCGAGTTGCAGCGCGACGTGCTCCTGCGCTCGCTGCAGCGCCGTCGCCGCCCTGGAATCGTCCCCGCGATCGTGGTAGACGCGCGCCGCGGCCCAAAAACAATAATGCGGCCAAACGCCATTCTCGCCGGAGGCGTCCGCGCGCTGCATGATCTCGTCCGCGGTTTGCACGGCCGCCTGATCGCCCGCTTTTAACTGCGCCAGCGCCAGATCGCCGAGCTCCTCATATGTAGCCGAACGGCCCAAGCGCTCGCGAATGGCAATGGCCTCCTTCATATGCGAAAGCGCGGCATCCATCTCGCCCAGGTCGCGCTCGGCGTTGCCGAGATTCGCGAGGGCAGCCGCTTCGATCACGGAGTTGGCGATCTCGCGCGACGCGCGAAGGGCGCGCGAGCCGATCTCTTTGGCCTCCTCCGGTGCCTGCTGAAATAGCCTAACCAAGCTCAGGTTGGTCAAAGAAACAGCTCGGCCGCGCATGTCGTCAAAGGTTTCGAATATCTCCAGAGCCGTCGTCAGCGAAGAGCGCGCATCTTCCAGCAGTCCGAGCTGTATCTGCGTTCCGGTGTGGTTGAACAGCAAATATGCGAGCTGAAGCCGATTGCCGAGGGCCTGGTAAATGTTCGCTGCCGCGGCAAACTCCGCGCTCGCTTCTTCGAAACGCGTGTGAAACGACAGCGCCACAGCGACGCGAGCAGTCGCTTCGGCTTCTCCTTCCCGGTCGCCGATCTCGCGATAGCGGCTTTGCGCCTCTTGCGAATCGGCGAGCGCGCGTGGAAAGTCGCGGCGATTAATTGCGATGGCGGCGGACGTCATTGCGACGCGTGCGATGAGGACCGCGTCTCCCGTGTTCTTCGCGCGAATGCGCGCGTCGTCGAGCGTTTTTTCTGCGCGGGAAGCCTCGCCCTGGTTCACGGAGATTTCCGAGAGCAGACAGAACGCGTCGACCTCTCCCGCAGCGTCGCCGCGCTCACGATCGAACTCGAGCGCCGCTTCCGCCGCGACCGCGGCTTGCGCATAGTGACTGCGCAGCATCAAATTACGCGCTGTAGCGCGGCGAACCGCAGCTTCGCGCGCGCGATCGTTCCCTGCGCGCACCCGGGCCGCAAAATCTTCCAAGTAGCGAGATTCTTCCGTGAGTTCTCCCAGCGCGCGCGCCCACTGAGCCCGCCTCCACAGGACATCCGTGCGCGCATCGTCGCCCCGAGCGAGATCCTCGAGTGCGTCGATGTCGGCCCGTTGTGCATCGCGATCGCCCAGGCGACCCAGAATTCGTTCGCGCAGATCCAGCAATGCGCGCCGCTGTTCGGAATCGACTGCAAGCTCGAGCCCGCGGGTAGCGCTGGCAAGTGCTTCTTGGTTTGCGAAAATAGCGAAGCTGCGCTGCGCCGTGGCGAGATAATACGCCGCGGCTTTCTCCTTTTCGCCGGCTCTGTCGTAATGATACGCCAGATTTCCTGCGATTTCGTCCCGGTCGCCGGAGAGTCTGCTCGATCGTCACTGCGACCCGACGGTGCCAGTGAGCGCGGCGCTGGGGCTCGATTTCATCGTAGATCGCCGACGCGATCAGCTGATGGCTGAACGTAAACGCAAAATGGACGCGTCCGACTTCGCGCACGAGGTTGCGTCCCAGCAATTCGCTGACGCCGTCCAGCACGGCGTCCTCCGGGAGGCCCGAAATTTCGCGCAAGAGATCGGCGTCGAACGTCGAGCCGATGACGCTGGCAACCTCGCCGATTTTGCGCGCGTTTTGAGAAACGCGGCTCGTGCGAACTTCAATCATTGCTTGCAAAAAGCGCGACGAGGCCTCCCGCGCGCCGGATTCGGCGCTTTCACGAAGGAGCTCGAGCGCGAACAGCGGGTTTCCGCCGCAGACCGCGTGCACGTGTGCGCCGATCGCTTCGGCGTCTCCGGCGAGCGTTGGAAGACTTCGCGCCAAATCGCAGATGGCATCGCTCGACAGACCGCCCAGCGAAAGATGCCCGGCTACGTTTTCGAGTTGCAGCTTGCGGCGCAGCTGCTGCACGCTTCGCGTGCCGTCGCCGCCTTCGTTGCGGTAGGTTGCCAAGATGAGTGCGGGACACGCTGCGACTCGGCGTGCCAAATACTCGAACGCAAGCAGTGTCGCTTCCCCGGCCCACTGCAGGTCTTCGAAGACCACCAGCAACGGGCGCTGCCGCGAGAGTCCTTGTATGACTGCCGCCAATCCCTCCAAGAGCCGGGATCGCTCTCGCATCGCATCGATCGTCGGCAAAATTGGAAGATCGGTACGGCGCATCGCGAGCTCGGGAACCAAGGCCGCAACGGCCGCAAGCCAAATCGGCACGACGTCGACCGCGCTCAGCAGCGGCAATCCGTCCCGTAACGCCTCGACAATCGGTTGATACGGCACCTGCTCCGGCGAGGACGTCGTGCCTCGCAGCACCCGCCCTCCTTGGGTATTTGCCAGTAACGCCAATTCGTTTGCGAGCCGCGTCTTGCCGATCCCGGCCTCTCCGCCGATCAGTAAGGCTTTGCCGTGCCCGCGGGCTGCCAGGCCCCACGCGCCGGCCAATTGCTCGAGCTCCGACGCGCGTCCGACAAAGGGAAGAACGTTCGCGGATGGCCGCACGTCGAACGGTTCCTCGGCGGCCGCATCGGGCAGCGCGCCTCCTCGCAGCATGACCGCACGCAATGCGAGCGTCTCCGGCATGAGTTCCAGCTCATCTCCGCAGCGAGCCGCTTGGCAAAAACGTCGATCCCACGCACTGCGCCCGCGCGGTCGCCGCTTTCGTACCGTATGGACGCAAGTTGCCGCAGGGTGTCCTCGCGCCACGGATCGTTCGCGAGTATGCGTTCCGCATATGCTGTGGCGAGAGCGAACTCGCGGCGGCTCCGCGCGCGAAACAGCAGACGTTCGAGCGTCGCGACGTACTCGCGCCGCACCCGTTCGCGGAAGGGAGCGATCCAGTCGTCGTATACGGCGGGTGCAAGGTCGCCTTCGTACAGTTCGACTGCCTCGGCCCAACGCGATTCATCGCCGATACAGCCTTCGAATACGTCGACGTCCACGCGCACACCGGCTGCGTCGTTCCAGCAGATCGTGTCTTCCGCGGAGGAGATGTACGGCACGGGAGACGGCGGCAGCGCGCTCGTCAGATGGTGCAGATGACGCCGAAGCTTGCCGCGGGCCTCCGTTTCGCTGTCTTCCGGCCAGAGGGAGAACGCAACGAGATCGCGCGTGAGATGCGCTCCGCGGTGCAGCAAGAGAAAGATGAGCAGCGCGAGCACACGCGGGCGGCTGTGAAACGCAAAGGACTCGCCATGATAGAAAAAGCGCGGTTGACCGAGCAGATGAATCCGTAGCCCGATGCCCACAGCTTGGTCCATGCACGACTCCGGCGCAATGCGAAAGCTCTTGAAGTCCTACGCACCCACCGGGGTTGGGGCCTGCCGAAACGTCTGGTACATTTGGTCCCGGTTGCCGAAGCGACCGCCGGACCGTCTGCGCGGCTTCGCCGCGTTGCCGCTGCGCCGCTGCCGGCACTGCAGCGATGTCGCGGATGAATCGCGGCCGGGCACTTTCGAAGGTGTGAGGCTTCGCGCGCAATCCGCTATGACGCTCGTCGAAACGGCGCTGGCGGCTGCAATTCTCGCCCTCGCAGCAGGTGCAGCTCTTTACGCGGTCGCGCGCTTTGCAAAGTATTCGGCGCAGCAAGCTCCTGCGCAACGCACCGCAGCGATTGCGATTGCCGAGCAGACGCTTCGAGTCGCACAGGATGCATGGAAATATGGACCGCCCGGAAATGCGCCCGCCGGCACCCAGCGCATCCCGCTTCCGGGCACGCTGACGACGACGCTGTCGTCCGGCGAAGCGTCGGCGCATATCACCGTTACCGTGCAATACACCCCCGATCCGAGCCGCAACGACACGGGGATCGTCAGCGTCTCGGGTGACGTCGTCGAAAAAGCGCCGCTGCCGGGATCGCAAATCGATCGGCCCGGTCTGATTACCGGACCCGGCGGCGCGCCGTAAATGCTCGCCGGCGCACTGTATTACACCGCGCTCGTCGCGGTCGTCGCCGCAACGATTCTCTCTGCCGGGCTCGCGATGACGCGGATGACCATCGCGCGAGCGGCGCAGCCGTATGTCGCCGTCGGATATCAGCGCGCCCTCGCCACGCTGGAGCGCAGTATTTCCGCCAGCATGCAGGCAGGGGGACTTCCGAACCCCGCGCCTTCGCCTACGACGATTCCGGCGGGTTGCGCCAACGTATCCTGCACGTACACGACCACGGAAAACATTGCGTTCACGAACGCCGACGCTCCCACGGCGGGGCCGTCCTGCGATCCCGAGCAAACGAGCTGCGCGCCGAACGTTCAGCGCAACGCGTACGTGTCCGAAAGCCGGCTCGCCGCGCTTATCACCGTAAACGTCGATGACTCTAGCGGCGCGGCCGTTGCGACGCGAACTTCGGCCGTCGTACTGCGGACGTTCAGCACCCCTCCGTACGTTGCAATTGCTGGAACGCGCGACGGCACGTTCGACGACGTGTCCGGCGCTCACGCCGCCGGAGACGACGGCGGTACTCTGCCGGCTACACCGAATCCGTGCGCATCTTCGGCCGCGGGAGTTGCAGACGACACCGCCGTGCGCGTCGCGTATCGCAACGACGTGACCGAGGCGTGTTCGGACGCAGGAGCGTGGGCTAACGCCTCCTACGATTCAAGCCGCGGATCGAACGGATGGTCACCCTGACGCGATCGCTCGAGCGATCTCGCCGGGTGCCTCGACGGGCAAATTATGCCCGGCATTACGCAACGTCACGAGCACGCATGAAGGCACTGCCTGCGCGACCTCGCGTTTGAGCCGGCTCGGCGGCACGAGCGGATCCTTGTCGCCTCCGATGCAGAGCGCGGGCACGACGATGTTCGGCAGACGCTTCATGAATTCGGTAAAGCGTCCATGGTCGTACCAGCCATTCCAGTGTTCGTGCTGCGAAACAAGCGCGTCTTCGACGATACGCTCCATGACGGCAGGCTCCAGTGGGCGCACCATTGCAGCACGCTGAAACGCTTCTATTTTCTTGCGATTGCCGTATGCATCCAGCGCGAGCTGCCGATGCCGCTCGCTCGAGCGTCCGCCTGCGGCGGTCCCCGGTGCGACGAGCACGAGTTTATCCAGGTTGCGCGGACGCTCGCTCGCGAGATACTGCGCCACCTTTCCGCCCATGGAGTGTCCTGCCAGCAGCACCGGAACGCCGATGCTCGCAAGAGCCGCCCGTGCGTCTGAAACGTAGCCTTCCAAGTCGTGCCCGCGTTCGGGCCGGTCGCTCAAACCATTGCCCCGAAAATCCAGGAGATGCATCGTATACTGCCGCGGATCCAAACGATCGGCGACGTCGTACCACATGCGGCGCGCACTGATCCATCCGTGTAAGAACAATACGTGCCGCGCGCCGCTGCCGCGCCGTTCGACGCAGAACTGTACGCCGCCATTGTCGACGAAGTCGAGCATCATCGAGGAGGTTTGCGGCTCGCCGGGTATGACCTGGGGACCGTGAAATCGCGCGCGATCGTCTATATCGGTTTATTGTACGTCGTCTTTTGCTGGGCACTCAACACCGTGATCCTCAAATATGCGTTTCGCGTCTTCGATCCCATGGCGCTGACGGGAATGCGTTTCCTCGCCATGACGCCCCTCGCGTTCGTGCTCGCGAAGATCATGGGCGAGCGAATCGCGTTCCGCGCGCGCGATTTGCCGATTTTGATCTTGTGCGGTGCATGCGGTTACGGCGTGTACCAGTACATGTGGGTCATCGGGTTGGCGCATACGACGCCGTTTGCATCGGCACTGCTCGGTGCGCTGGCGCCGGTGATGACCCTCGGCATCGTTGCCGCAATGCGCCAGGAGCGAGTGCGCAGCGGCCGATGGGCCGGCGCCGCGATCGCACTCTTCGGGGTTGCGATATTCGAAGGCGCGTTCGCCGGACATGCAACGTTTCGCTCCGGCGACGGCCTCACGCTGATCGCCACCGCGCTGTTCGCATTTTTCAACGTGTTCAGCGCGCGCGTGCTCGGACGGTATACGCCGGTTTCCTTCGTAGCGATTACGATGACGATCGGCACGCTGATAATCTTGCCCGGCGCGATTCCTCGCATGCTGCACCAGAACTTTGCGCACATCCCCGCCCTGGACTGGGCCATCTACGTCTACGCGGTGCTTTTTCCAATCCTGCTCACCTATCCGGTTTGGAGTTACGGCATCTCGCTGATCGGCGCGGCGCGCACGTCGCTCTTCATGTTTGCAACGCCCGTGCTTGCGGGCGTACTCAGCGTTGCGCTCTTGCGCTCGAGCATCGAACCGCACCAAATTCTCGGGGCGGTCATCTGTATCGCCGGAATGGCGCTCTCGCAACTCATAGGCAGACAATCGCTCTTCGCATTGTGGTCTGCACGAACGCAAGGCGTCGAACGCTGACGCTGCGAACCTCGCCCCATGAGCAAGCGCTCCTTCTACTGGCTTCTACTGGTGCCGTTCGTGGCGACGCTCGTTCCGCCGTTCTACGCGCATCGCGATCCCCCGCTGTTCGGCTTCCCGTTCTTCTACTGGTACCAGATTCTTTGGATCGTGCTTTCCGCTGCAATCGTGTGGTTCGTGTATCTCGCTACGCGTGAGGCAGAGCATGAGTAGCGGAACGGCCGTGTTCATCGCGCTCGTGCTTGCAGTGACGGTGCTCGGATTCTTGGCGAGCCGCTGGGGAAACGCGAAGTTGAACACGCTCGACGAATGGGCGCTAGGCGGCAGACGCTTCGGCACGATCGTTTCTTGGTTTCTGCTCGGCGGCGATTTGTACACGGCCTATACCTTCATCGCGGTGCCGGCGCTTGCGTTCGGTGCCGGCGCACTCGCATTCTTTGCCGTTCCGTACACCACGATTGCGTATCCGCTCGTCTTTCTCATCATGGCCCGGTTCTGGACCATCGCCAAACGGCGCGGATACGTGACGACCGCGGATTTCGTGCACGATCGCTTCGGCAGCCGGCGGCTCGAACTCGCGGTTGCCGTCACCGGCGTGATCGCGGTCATGCCGTATATTGCGCTGCAACTCATCGGTATGCAGGCCGTGCTCGAACGGGCCGGCATCGCCTCCGCACGCGGCTCGGAGTCTGCTGTTCCTCGTCATTGCGTTCGTGCTGCTCGCGGGGTACACGTTCACCAGCGGCCTGCGCGCGCCCGCGATGATCGCGTTCGTGAAAGACACGCTCATATACGTCACCGTCATCGCCGCGCTGGCGATCGTTCCGGCGAAGCTCGGCGGCTGGGCGCACGTTTTCGGCGCGGCCCAAACCGCGCTCGCATCGAATCCCAAGCCGGGTTCGATCGTTCTGGGACAGCCTCTCTACTTCGCGTATTCCACGCTGGCGTTCGGCTCGGCGCTTGCGCTGTTCATCTATCCGCATTCCGTAACGAGCGTTCTCAGTGCGAAAAGTGCCGACGTGATTCGCCGGAATTGCGCGCTGCTTCCGCTCTACAGCCTGCTCCTCACGTTCATCGCGCTGCTCGGCTACTGCGGTTTAGCCGCGCACGTCGCGATCGGCAAGAACACGAGCTTGGTCATTCCGCAGCTCTTCGCGCAGTTTTTTCCGAATTGGTTTGCCGGGGTGGCGTTCGCAGCCATCGTCATCGGAGCGTTGGTACCTGCGGCGATCATGTCCATCGGCGCGGCGAATCTCTTCGCGAGCAATATCATTCAGTCGTTCCGCGCGCGGCAAGCACGGCCGGGATCGGAGTTCAACGTTGCGCGCTACGTCGCGCTGATCGTGCTCGCGGGAGCTTTTTGTATCGCCGTTTTCGTCCGGCCGCAGTTCGCAATCAATTTTCAGTTGCTGGGCGGCGCTTGGATATTGCAAATATTTCCGGCCGTCGTGCTGGGCTTATACACACGCTGGTTTCATCCCGACGCGCTGCTCGCAGGTTGGGCCGCAGGCATGATTGCCGCTACGTGGATGGCCGCGAGCAGCAACTTTGCAACGTTCTTTGCGCTGCACCTGGGCGGCGTGGTTCTCGCAGGCGCGAACATGTTCTACGCATTTGTCGTCAATCTCGCAGTTGCCGCGCTCGTCACACTGACCCTGAGTGCGCTCAAAGCGAGCCCCGGCCTCGACGTCACCACCGCGGCGGATTACGCATGAGCAGAACGATACAACCCGATGGTTGGAAACGGCCGCGAGGCTACAGCAACGGCGTTGCCGCGCAAGGCGAACTCGTCTTCATCGCCGGACAGATCGGTTGGGACGAACGTGAGGAAATCGTGTCTTCCGATTTCGCCCAGCAAGCCGCGCAGGCGCTTCGCAACGTCGTAGCGGTGCTCCGATCTGCGGGCGGTTCACCGGAGCATCTCGTCCGCATGACGTGGTACGTCATCGACAAACGCGAGTACGCGCGCTGCGCAGAACAGCTCGGCGAGGATTATCGCGCCATTATCGGCACGGTGTATCCGGCGATGACCCTCGTCCAGGTCGCAGATCTCCTTGAAGACGGCGTCAAGGTCGAGATTGAGGCAACCGCGGTCATTTCTCGCTAGCCCAATTTCCCACACGCTCGCGGGCGTCTTCGTTAGAGCACGTGGCGGCTGATAACGTCGTCGAGCGTGACGGTGTCGACGTACGGCGCGAGCGAGGCCGGCACGACGATCTGCGTGGTCGGCAAATACCGCGTTCCGAACCCTTCCTGCGATACGTCGTGGATGCGCGTACGGAACGTCTGCTCGAGCGTTGCGCTCGGTGCGCTTGCGTCGACCAGGCCGTTGTACGTGAAACGGCGATCGATCGTGAACCCGGCGTTCTGCAGCGCCGTTTCCACGGCCGCGCGATTCGCACCCGGGCGCAACACGACCTGCACGGACGTCGGTGCGCTCGCGGAGCGCGCGCCCAGATCGGTCAATCCGGAAACGCGAGGAGTGACGTCGAGCGTGAATCCTTGCGCGGAACGCTGCTGCGTTGCGGCGATGTTCGACATCGCGGTATGCATGAGTAATCCGCCCGCTTTGACGCCGCCCGGACACGCCGTATTTGCGAACGTCATGCCGATCGGTACGCCGAATCCGCTTGCGTCGTCATATCCCGGACCGGCGCGGTAGTAGGGGGTGGTGCCCTGGTATTGGTCGATGCCGCTCACGATGTCGATGTACGCCTGCGGATTTTGCTGATCCACGTAGTACGGAATGGACACGGGATTCGCCAGACCTGACGGCAGGTGGCAATATTGATACAACTCCGCCATTAGAGCCGCGTACTCGGGAGCAGCCCACGACGTACCGTTTATATGAACCCATGACCCGTCGTAGAGATTATCGCTTTCCGCGGGCATCGAAACGTCCGGCACGTTTCGGAACCGCGTCGAAAACATTCCCGCTACACCGCTTTGATACGCCGGCAGCGTATAGAACGCAGATACGCCGCCGCCGCCCGCGCACTGCGAGGGAGAGCCGGTGCAGGTGTCGTCGTTCCACAACGTGGTGCTCGTAATCGGATGCCCGAGCGACAGACTCGTTTCCGAGCCGCCGGCGCCGATGACGTACGGGTTGCTTGCAGGGTAGTTCGCGCCAACGGTGGAGGGTGGATTGCAGACGTTCCCATTGTCTCCGCCCGACGCAACGAACAAGATGCCCGCCTGCGCGCCTTGCTGCAGGAACGGGTCCTCGGGCGGACCGGAATACTCGCAGCCGCCGAACGACGAGTTGACGACGGTGGCAATGCCGTCGCTTTCAATCTTGCTGTACGCTTTTGCGATGCTCGTATCGTTCAGATCGTTGATTTGGTAGACCAGAATATTTGCGCCCGGTGCGAGTCCGGCCACGGTTTCAACGTCCAAGTACGCCTCGTCCTGATCGCCCGCTGCCCCGCCCGGGCTGGGAATGCCGTGCGAACCGTCCACCGAAATCGTGGTAATCGTTCCGGTCTCCGTGATGCCGAACTGCGTAAGGTAGTGATTGACGACGGTGCGATCGACGTCGGAATCGATGACGATCCCGACCGTTTCGCCGGTGCCATTCCAACCGTGCTGAACGGGAAAATCGAGCCCGCTCGCCACACCGTACGGCGTCCAGCCGCCGTTGTACGTCGTCAAACCGCTCAGTGCCGTGCCCGGGCCCGGCACGACGCCCGTCGGCATCGGTGTGGGCGTCGCCGTCGGAATGGGCGTCGGCGTGGGGCCGCCTCCGGTGCTCGGCATGCCTCCGCCTCCCCCGCAGGCCGCGAGCAATAGGGCGAAACCAAACAACATCGGCAGGTGGGAACGTCGCATGGTCCGGGCTTTCATGATGTCTCCCTGTAACGCGGCAGCGGCTCAGACTCGTTGCGAGTTCGCCCGCAGCCCGCTCTCGCAAACGAAAACGTTGCACTTTCCCCGTTTCCGTGCGGGGCAGATCCGAGACGAACTCGACCTCGCGCGGCGACTTGAACGGCGCAATCCGTTCGCGCACGAAGTCTTGCAGGCGCTCGGCCATTGCATCGCCGGTCTTAGAGTCATCGGCCAGCACCACGTAGGCCTTTACGATATTCGTTTGCTTCTCGGGAACCGGCTTACCGACCACGGCGCATTCCTTCACTTCGGGGTGGGTGAGCAGCACTTGCTCGACCTCGGGGCCTGAAATGTTGTACCCCGAGGCGATAATCATGTCGTCGGTTCGTGCGACGTACCAGAAGCAGCCGTTTTCGTCTTGGCGGTACGCATCGCCCGGATAGTTCCAACCATTTTGAACGTACGTGCCCTGACGCTCGTCGTCCAAATATCGACAGCCGGTCGGCCCCTTTACCGCCAGACGGCCGACGGTATTTCGCGGTAACGGCGTGCCGTTTACGTCGTGGATCTGAGCGGCGTAACCCGGTACGACGCGTCCGGTCGCACCTGCGACCACCGCGTCCTCCGGCGAGCCGATGAAAATGTGCAGCATCTCGGTGCTGCCGATCCCGTCCAAAATCTTGAGTCCCGTGCGTTCGTACCACGTTTGCCACGTCGCCGGCGGAAGCGTTTCTCCGGCGGACACGCACTTTCGCAACGACGAGACGTCGTATCCCGAAAGCATGCCGGCCATTGCGCGATACGCAACGGGTGCCGTGAATATCACGCTCACGCCGTAGTCTTGGATTGCCTTCAGCAGCGCCTCCGGCGCCGCTTTCTCGAGCAGCAGCGTCGCCGCACCCGCGTGCAGCGGAAAGAGCAGCAATCCGCCCAACCCGAAAGTGAATCCCAGCGGCGGGCTGCCCGCAAAAAGATCGCCGGCTTGCGGCTGCAGCACGTGCCGGCCGTACGTATCGCACGTCGCCATGACGTCGCGATGATAGTGCATTGCCGCTTTCGGCTTTCCGGTGGTTCCGGAGGTGAATCCGATGATCGCGACGTCTTCCGCGGCGGTATCGACGTTTTCGAAGTCCGCCGCTTTGGTTCGCATGCGCTCTTCCAAATCGCCCGTGTTGAAGTACAGCGTTTGAAAATCCGCACGTCCGTCGATGGCCGCGCGCAAGTCGGCCGCGAGGCGCGAGTCGCACAGCGCGTGTCGAATTTGCGCCTTTTCGATGATGTTTCGCAACTCCGTCGCGCGGTAGAGCGGCATCGTCGTTACCGCAATCGCGCCCGCTTTCATGACGGCGAACCAGCAGGCGGCCATCATGGGCGAGTTCGGCGCGCGCAGCAACACTCGATTTCCGGGTACGACGCCGAGATCTTCGCTGAGCACGCGCGCGATGCGGTTGGAAGCGCGAAAGAGATCCGCGTAACTCCACACCGTCTGCGGCGCGAGGATGCAGCGCCGGTCGCCGTTGCCTTCGCGCACGTGCCGGTCGAGTAATTCGCGCGCGCAGTTGATTCGATCCGGATACTGCAGATCCGGAAGCGTAAGAACGATCTCCGGCAGGCGATCGCGCGGCGGAAGACGGTCTGCGGCGAACGTGTCAACGTGCGCGCTGGCAGCCATTCAGCGTTCCTCCAAAATCGAGCGTGCTATCACGATTTGCTGAATTTCACTGGCCCCCTCGTAGATGCGCAGCGCTCGGACGTCGCGGTACAGACGCTCGGCAATCTCACCGCGCGTCACACCTCTGCCGCCGAACAACTGCACGGCCGCATCCGCCGCACGCGCCGCAGCCTCGGTCGCAAACCATTTCGCCATCGCCGCCTCACGCGTGATTCGCTGCGCCCCCGAGTCCTTGAGGTACGCCGCGCGATACACGAGCAGCTCGCTCGCATCCGCATCGGTCGCCATCTGCGCGATCTTTGCCTGCGTCAATTGGAACGAGGCGAGCGGTGCGCCGAATAGTTTGCGTTCGCGAACGTGCGCGACGGATTCGTCGAGCGCGCGTCGCGCGAAGCCTGCAGCCGCGGCGCCCACCGTCGGACGAAAGACGTCCAGCGTCGCCATTGCAATCTTGAAGCCTTGGCCCTCCTCGCCGAGGCGGTTTTGAGCCGGAATCCGGCAGCGTTCGAAGCGCAGTGTGCCGAGCGGATGCGGAGAGATCGTTTCGATGCGTTGCGGCACCGAAAGGCCCGGCGCGGACGCGGGCACGATGAAAGCGGTCAGCCCTTTCCCACCCGTATCCGCAGTTCGCGCGAAAACCACATACGTGTCCGCGATACCGGCGTTGCTTATCCACGTCTTCTCGCCGTCGAGGACGTATGCGTCTGCATCCGGCACCGCACGCGTCGTGAGCGCGGCCACGTCGGAGCCGGCTTCGCGCTCGGACAGCGCGAACGCCATGACCTCGGAGCCGGACGCGATGCGCGGCAGATACCGTTCGCGTTGTTCCGCCGTTCCGAAAAGCGAGATGGGACCTCCCCCAAGGCCTTGCATCGCAAACGCGAAATCTGCAAGGCCGTCGTGGTAGGCGAGCATCTCGCGAGCAACGCACAGGCGGCGCACGTCCAGCTCGACGCATGCATGCAAAAATCCCTCGGACCCCAGATCCGCGACCCAGCGCTTGACCTGCGCCTCGACGGATTCGCCTTCGCGGAAGCTGCGGCGTTCGAGCCAGCCGCCCAGCGCCGCGGCGAAACGCCCGTGCCGCTCCTCGAAGAACGGCCACCGTAAGAAAGAACGCTCGCGCATCGCGTCAATCTCCGGCAAAGACCGGTGTCTCGCCTGCGATGAACGCCGCATAGGCGCGTTTGAAATCCTGCGTTTCCATCAGTTTGGCTTGTGCGCTCGCTTCTGCGTCGATCGCTTCGTCCAGCGGCATGTTCCATTCTTCGTGGAGCATGCGTTTCGTCGCAGCGTGCGCCGCAGTGGGACCGGCCGCTATCGCCGACGCGAGCGCTCGTGCTTCGCGCAGCACGTCGTGCGGATCGTGAACGGCGTTGTAGAATCCCCACTCGAGTGCCTGCTCCGCGCGCAGCGTGCGTCCGGTGTACAGCAGCTCGGACGCGCGTCCGTGCCCCACGATGCGCGGAAGCATCGCGCACGCACCCATGTCGCAACCCCCCAACCCCACTCGCACGAACAGGAACGCAACGCGGCTGCGAGCCGTGCCCAGGCGCACGTCCGACGCCATTGCGAGAATCGCGCCCGCGCCCACACAGACGCCGTCGATTGCGGCGAGGATCGGCTGCGGGCACGCGCGCATCGCCTTGACAAGGTCGCCGGTCATCTGCGTGAATTCGAGTAGTTGCTGCGGCGTTCGTTCGGTGAGCGGGCCGATGATTTCACGCACGTCGCCGCCCGAGCAAAAGTTTTCCGCGGCGCCCGTCAGAACCACGGCTTTGACGCGGCGATCGTCACGCAGCCCCCGAAAGTAGTCGCGCAGTTCCGCATACGACTCGAAAGTCAGCGGGTTCTTTCTTTCGGGTCGATCGAGCGTCACTGTGTCCACGCCCCCATCGTGTTCGTAGCGAACGTACGGCATGCGATCCTTTCAACTCAACGGATGCGCAGCGGCAAGTCTTCTTCGGAGGTCTGCCCTGCACTATTGCGCGCGATAACGCGAAGCCGGTAGCCGCGGATAAAGATCGGCGGCACGTCGAACACGCGAAGGGAAAAGCGGAAATCACCGAACGTGCGGCGCGGAACGTCGATGGAAAACAGATTCGTGCGAACCTCGACGCTGGCAACGTTCGTGGTGGTCACGATCGTTCCGGACCACGTTTGGCCGCGCCGGAGCTGATTCGCGGAGAAGCGCATTGCAAGAATGCGCGGTGGTGCATCGTTCAGCGCAGCGGCGGGCGACGGCAACGCGCGCTTCGCGCCGAACGACGCGTTTGAAGGCACCTGCACGGGGCGTGAAGCGCACGCAGCCAAGGTACAGGCACAAACGATCGCAGCGGCTCGGCGAAACACGTCAGCTAACTGGTCTGGGGCCTGCGCCGTTTCCTGCGCGGAGGCGCCGATCGCCTCGAAGGCTGCACGGAGCCGGGGGGCGTATCGCTACGGGAAATGTTTGCTCTCCGCGAGCGCAGCAAGTCGTTCGATCTGTTGGTGAGCGTCATCACCTTGTGGATTGCCTGCGGCTTTTTCCTGGACGCGTGGGCGCACGGCCACGTTCCGGTCGAAACCTTCTTCACGCCGTATCACAGCGTATTCTACAGCGGCATGCTGGCGCTAGTCGTCGTCGTCGCGGTTTACGGCGCGCGCCGCAGCATTCCGGGCGCATACCGGTATCCGCTGCTCGGCATTCCGATTTTCATTGCGGCGGGTGCCGGCGATCTTGCTTGGCACCATTTTCTGGGAATCGAGGAAGGCGTCGACGCGCTGCTGAGCCCGACGCACCAAGCGTTAGGACTCGGTATTTTCTTCCTGGCTTCGGGACCGATCGTCAGCGCGCTGCGGGACCGCCGGAATCTACGCACTCTCCCCGATCAAATTCCGCTCGTATTTGCCCTCGCAACGTGGATCGAGTTGATTCATTTCGGCACCGCTTACGCCTTCGATCCCGGTGCCGGACGAACGAATGCACCGCCGCCGATCGCGCCGTTTACTCCGGACTACCTCACGGCGATTTCCCTGGGCTATTACAAGACGAGCATGGGAGTAGTGGTCGTGCTGTTTCAAAGCGCGATAATCGCGAGCTTTGCCCTCTTCGCCGGCACGCGGTTTCCGCTTCGCCCAGGCGCCCTCACGCTCATGTATCTTCTCGGCAACTTCGCGGCGGCGGCCGCATTCACCAATGACACTCCGCTGCTTGCCACGGTGCTCGTCATGAGCCTGGTCGCGGGCATTACCGGCGACGTCATCGTCGCGCTTACGCGCCCCACGCCGGAACGTATAGCGGCATATCGATTGCTCGGCGCAACTGTGCCCGCAGTGTATTTTGCAACGTACTTCGCCGCGACGGCCGCGTTCGATCGCGTGTGGTGGGACTGGAACGTGACGCTCGGAGCGATCATTTGGGCCGGCGCGATCGGGTTCGGCCTCACGCTCCTTTCCCAACCGCGCACCCAGAGCGCGTAGAGGCGAATGGGCACTGCTTTCGGGCTCGCGGCGTTTCTCGCGCACTTGGCCACCAGCTGGCGCTACGGGTACTTCCGTGACGAGCTCTACTTTATTGCGTGCTCGAAACGCCTCGCGTGGGGATACGTCGATCAGCCACCGCTCGTTGCATTTGCAGCGCGGCTCTCCGCGCCGTTCGGCTACAACGTCGTCGCGCTTCGCATTCTTCCGGTCGTTGCGGCAGCACTGACGGTCTGGATTGCATCGCGAATTGCCGCGGAACTCGGCGGCGGGCGATTCGCGCAGGCGTTGGCCGCGCTCACGACGCTGCTGGTTCCCGCGTATCTGCTGCTGGGCAATACGCTTACGACGACGTCGTTCGAACCGTTGTCCTGGACGCTGCTCCTCTACGCGCTGCTACGGCTGGTTCGTACGGGAGACGAACGCTACTGGCTCGCGGCCGGCGCAGCCTTCGCATTCGGAATGTACGGAAAATATTCGATGCTGCTCCTGGCGGCGGCGCTCTTCACTGGGTTGCTCGTCACCAAAGAGCGGCGCCTCCTCGCCAGTATATGGTTTGCAGGCGGCACGGCGCTGGCGCTGGCGCTCATCGCTCCGAATATGGTATGGCAAGCAGCGCACGGATGGCCGTTCGCCCAGGTGGTGGCGGGCGATTTCGCCCATCGTCATGCCTTCAACACCGGGCTGCAGCTCGAATACCGCGATGTCGCGAAAAATGCGCTCGCGTTCGTGCTGGAGCAAATCGTCTACGTCAATCCGCTCTCGCTTCCGGTTTGGATATTGGGAATCGCCACGCTCGCCTTCCGACCCGACCGGCGCGATCTTCGTTTCATCGCCGTGGCTTACGCGGTGCTGCTTGTTCTGGCGGTTTGGCTCGAAGCAAAAGGCTATTACGTCATCGGGATCTATGCAACGCTCCTCGCGGCAGGCAGCGTCGTGGTCGAACGCAGCATGAATGCGCTTCGGCTTCGAGTCTGCGCGGTCGCGCTTTTTCTGGTGTTCACTCTGCCGTTCGTACCGCTCTCGTTGCCGGTTCTTCCGATACGGACGTTCCTCGCGTATTCGCAAACCTTGCATCTCACCGCTCAAAGCGGCGCACCCGCTCGCGTAATCCAACCCGTGTATGCAGAAGAATTCGGATGGGAGGAACTTGCACGGCACGTGGCAGCCGTCTATCGCGATCTGCCGCCGAACGTTCGCGCTCGAACGGGCCTATTCGCAGACACGTACGCGGATGCCGGCGCGCTCGAGTTTTACGGGCCCCGATACGGTTTGCCGCCGGTCATCTCGGCGCAAAACACCTATTATCTTTGGGGAACGCATGGTTACGACGGGCGCACGCTGATCGTCGTCGGCGCGTCCCAGGCGGATCTGATTCGCCGCTATTATCGCAAGATGACGCTTGTTGCGACATACGGAAATGCGTACAAGTGGATCGTCGAAGGCCCCACCCCTATTTACGTCTGCTCCGATCCGTTGCTGCCGCTCGCACAGATCTGGCCGCGCCTGAAGTGGTACGGCGCGTAGCCGCGATCAGGCCGCGGCGCTCGAGCTCCGGCAAGCAACCGGAAGCGTGACCACGATGTGACTGCCCAGGCCCGCGAGCCGTTCTACGCGCACGTCGCGCGCGAGTTTCGAAACCAAATATAATCCGCGTCCTCCTTCCGCCCACAAATTGGACGGAAGCGTGGGTTCGAACTCGAAGCCCGGGCCCTTGTCGATGACGTGAAGCACGACGTTGCCGTCGCGCACTTCAAGAGAAGAGCTCAGTTCTCCGGGCGCGTGACGCACCGCATTTCCCACGAGTTCGGCGAAAATCAACCCGCAGAGCGAGAGTTCGTCCTCGGTGGCATCGCAAAGCTTTTCAAGCTCTGGAAGTACTCGTCGCGCATCGTGTACGCCGTTCGAGCATCCGCTGCCTGGAAGTGCCATCGCAGCCCTGATTTTCTGAAGTTCACCACCAAAATCGCAATATCGTCGCGCGGCGCATCGTTGGCAATGGCGCGCTCGATGAACAAGGCCTGATCCGGGGCATGCAACAGCCCCTCGGACGCAAGCACCCGTTCCAGCGTGCGCTCGCCGGCGACGACGTCGCGCGTTATTTCGATCAGCCCGTCGGTGTACAGCACGAGCATGCTGTCGTCGGGACACAAGAGCTCGTGCAATTCGAAGTCCGCGTTTAGAAATACGCCGAGCGGCGGCGACGGATCTTCGAGCTTGCACAGACGGTAATCACGCAGGCGTAAAAATGGCGGGGGATGCCCCGCCGACGTATATCTCAACAGCCGTGTTTCCGGATCGAGGATTCCGATGAAAGCGCTCGCCAGGCGCTCTCCGCCTTCCGAAATGAGCAGCCTGTTGCAGACGGACGCAATCAGTCGCGGATCGCTTGAATCAAGGGCCGCTATACGAATCCCTTGGCGCATCAGCACCATCAATCGAGCGGCTTCGATGCCTTTGCCCGTGACGTCGCCGATACTGATGACGATTTGCCCGCGCTCGTTTTCAAAGGCATCGTACCAGTCGCCCCCGACGTCCGCCTCGGTCGAACCCGGACGGTAGTGCGCGCTCATTTCGAGGCCGGGACGGCTGGGGAAACGACTGGGCAGGAACGAGCGCTGGAGCGTTTCCGCCACGTACTGTTCGCGATGGTATTGTTTCGCATTTGCAACCGCCAACCCGGCGCGCCGGCCTAGTTCGATCGCAAAAAACAAGTCGCTCTCATCGAATTCACCCTCGCGCGTACGTACGAAAGTCAGAGCGCCGAAGAGGTGGTTCTGCGCCGTGACCGGCACCACGATTTTCGACCGGTAGCCGAACCGCCGCATGTATTGCTCGTGTTGCCGTGAGGCGGCGTGCTTGGCGATGACTTCGTCGTCGATGTGCGGTAAGAAAAAAGGCTGTCCGGTGCGCGTGACCTGCACGACGGGGTGAACGCCGAATTCTTCCACGTACAGGATGGTGGAAACCGCCGCGAGCGCGTCCTCCAAGGTGGGATCGCGATGCGCGGAAGCGGTGACGAATAGACGCTCCGATCGCTCGTCGATGAGATCGAACAAGCAGAGATCGGAAAACGATTCAACGGCCAAGCGCGCGACGTTGTTGAGCGTTGCCGTGACGTCAAGCGATTGATGAAACATCTCTCCGGCACGTACGAGGAGAGTAAGCCGTTCTTGATCGCGATTCTCGACGATATTCGGCACAGGACCTCCCGGCTGCCCTATTCCCATGTCGGAGCTCGGTTACACTCGCGGCGCTACGGGGAGCACAATCTCGCGTCCGGTTTCTCCTTGCTCTACTAGCCGGATCGCTTCCTCAGCTACTTCTTGCGCGCCGGCGATTCGCGCGTGGGGATTCGTCTGCGCCAGTTGCATTCGCGCCTGCTCCGGCGCCAGACCCGTACGCCGTACGACGTTGTCGATCGCCTGCTGCAGCATCGGCGTTTCCGTATATCCGGGACAAAGCGCGTTCACCGTGACGCCCGTGCCTGCAAGTTCGGCGGAGAGCGCGCGTGTAAGCCCGATGACACCGTGCTTGCTCGCGACGTAAGCACTGATGTAGGGCGCACCGAAAAGACCGGCCGTGCTCGCAACGTTCACGATGCGGCCCCATTGGGCCGCGAGCATCTCTTCGATTGTCAGCCGGGCGGCTAAAAACGTTCCGGACAAATTCGTGGCGATGATGCGATCCCACATGGCTTTGTCCGTACGCTTGAGCGGGGCGCTTTCCGCAACGCCGGCATTGTTGATCAAAATAGCGACGGGTCCGTTCACTTCGCGGCATCGATCGAGCGCGCCCGCGAGCGATCCTTCGTTCGACACGTCGGCGGGCGCGCGAACGAAGCCGTCGCCGGTGTCCGGTGCGGTGCGGCTGACGATGCTCACTCTTGCACCTGCGCTTTTTAGCGCGCGCGCGATTGCGAGGCCTATGCCGGTTCCACCCCCGGTGACGACGGCGTGTTTTCCGGCGATCATATACGCCCTTCGACCTCGCTTGCGCGCGCGAGATTCCTCTCGAGCTGCGATTTACCGGGCAGGTATTGCACCGGCCACTCCATGCCCGCGTATCCCAGCTGCGCAGCAGCGTGCAGCGTCCAGTACGGATCCGCTAAATGCGGCCGCCCCAGCGCGCACAAATCCGCGCGGCCCGCAGCGATGATGCTGTTCACGTGATCCGGTTCGTAGATGTTGCCGACGGCCATCGTCGCGATCCCCGCTTCGTTGCGGATGCGATCTGCGTAAGGCGTTTGATACATGCGCCCGTAGACCGGCTTCGCATCTCGAGACGTTTGGCCCGTCGAAACGTCGATGAGGTCCGCGCCCGCTCCGTGGAATGCGCGTGCGATTTCGACCGCGTCGTCCGGCGTTATCCCGCCTTCGGCCCAATCCGTTGCCGAAATCCGCACCGACATCGGCCGATCGGGCGGCCAGACCGTGCGCATCGCCGAGAATATTTCGAGTGGGTACCGCAAACGGTTTGCAAGCACCCCGCCGTATTCGTCGGTCCGCCGGTTCTGGAGGGGCGTGATGAAACTGGAAAGCAGATAGCCGTGCGCGCAGTGCAGTTCCACCATGTCGAAATCGGCTTCGATGCCCATCGCCGTTGCGCGCACGAATTCGTCGCGGACGCGATCCATGTCGGCGCGCGACATTTCCGACGGCGTCTGATTCCGAGGGCCGTACGCCACGGGCGAGGGTCCCATCACCGGCCAGTTGCCGTCCGGCAGCGGTTCGTCCATGCCCTCCCACATGAGCTGCGTCGAACCTTTCGGCCCGCTGTGCCCGAGCTGCAGACAGATCTTCGCGAGCGTCCATTCGTGAACGAAATCGACGACGCGCCTCCAACCCGCGGCATGTTCCGGTTTGTACATGCCGGTGCAGCCGGGAGTAATGCGCCCCTCGGCGCTCACGCACGTCATCTCGGTGTACACAAGGCCCGCACCGCCCATCGCGCGGCTGCCCAAATGGACCAAGTGGAACGCGTTGGGCATACCGTCGACCGCGCTGTACATGTCCATGGGCGAGACCACAACGCGGTTGCGCAATTCTAGGTTGCGCAAGCGAAACGGCGTGAACATCGGCGGGACCGGTTCGCTTCCCCGCGCGAGCCAACGTTCGATTCGCTCGACGTACGATCTATCGCGCAGCCGCAGGTTCTCGTGACTGATTCGCTGGCTGCGCGTGAGCAGGCTATAAGCGAACTGTTCGGGCGGCAACTTTGCGTAACGGGCGACGTTTTCGAACCACTCGGTGCTGTTGCGCGCGGCGTTTTGCAGCCGCAATACTTCGACGCGGCGCTCGCTCTCATAGCGGGCGAGCGCGCCCTGGGTCGAGGGCTCCTCGCACAGCGCCCGCTGCAGCGAGATGGCGTCTTCCATCGCCAGCTTCGTGCCCGAACCAACCGAAAAGTGCGCCGAATGCGCGGCATCTCCGAGAAGCACGATGTTGCCGTGGGTCCAGTTTGCGTTGCTGACCCGCGTGAAGTTTATCCAGTCGCTGCCGCGCAGGTGCGCAGAGTTGGCCATCAGCTGGTGACCGTGCAGATACGGCTTGAAGAGTTCTTCGCAAAAGGCGATCGTCCGGCGCGTGTCCGCCTCGTCGAGCCCATGCGCGAGCCAGGTCTCTTCGCGGCACTCCACGATCCACGTGCTCGTGGCTTCGTCGAAGCGGTATGCGTGCACGGTGAACCAGCCGTGCTCCGTTTGCTCGAAGATGAACGTGAACGCGTCGAGCGGGAGCGTCGTGCCGAGCCACACGAAGCGGCACAACCGCGTGTCGAGATTCGGTTCGAACTGCGGCGCAAAGGCACTGCGGACGCGGCTGTTGATTCCATCAGAAGCGACGATCAAATCGGCCTCGCGGTACGGCTGCAGATCCGCGACGTCGCGCTCGAACTCGAGTTCGACCCCGAGCTCTTCCCGCGCGCCGCTGTAAAACGTTGAGGAGCCGCTTGCGCGCAATGCCGGAAAAGCCATGACCCCCGGAGCGCATCACGTGCCCCTTGAAATGGATTTCTATGTCGTCCCAGTGAGCGAAACTCGCGACGATCCGCTCGTGCGTCTGCGCATCGGCGGCCTGCAGATTCTCTAGCGTTGCATCCGAAAACACGACGCCCCAGCCGAATGTGTCGTACGGCTTGTTCCGCTCCACGACGCGAATCCGATGCTCCGGATTCGCCTTCTTCATCAGCAGTCCGAAATACAGCCCCGCCGGCCCGCCGCCGATACAGACGACGTCCACGCGACCTACAGCTCCCCTTCGTATTCGATGACGACCGGTGCGTGATCGGAGAAACGCCCGTCGCGATAGATCGAAGCCGAACGAACGCGCTCACGCAGGTCCGGAGTTATCAGGTTGTAATCGATGCGCCAGCCGTTGTTCCGTTCGAACGCGTTTTGAAAATTCGACCACCAACTGAATTGCTTCGGTTCCTGATTTACGACTCGGAACGCATCCACCCATCCGAGCTCCGAAAGCACGCGTTCCATCCACGCTCGCTCGTGCGGAAAGAACCCGGAGATCTTGCTGCATCGCACCGGATTGTAGACGTCTATTTCCTTGTGCGCGATATTGAAGTCACCCGCGACCACGTACGAACGCCCCATTTCGCGCAAACGCCGAAGCTCGCCGTAAAACCGCTCGAGAAATGCTTCCTTGACGATCTGACGCGGCGGACCCATCGCCCCGGACGGAACGTACAGCGAAACAATGCTCGAGTTCCCCATAGTCGAATTGCAGCCAGCGAGCCTCGCGGTCGTATTCCGGCCAGCCCAGTCCGCGAACGATCTTGTCCGGCTCTTTCTTGGCGTAAATCGCGACGCCGCTGTAACCCTTTTTTTCCGCGTCGAGAAAGACGCCCGTGTAATGCGAGACGGCAGCGGCTTCGAGCGGAAGCTGATGTTCCTGCGCCTTGGTTTCCTGAAGGCACACGACGTCCGCTTCCTGCGCCTGCATCCAGGCGTAAAATCCTTTGCGCGCGGCGGAACGAATGCCGTTGCAGTTGAGGGTGACGAGCTTCAGCGTTTGCGGACCACCATCAGTCCGTCGCCTATCGGCAGCAGACTCGCATCGACCCGTTCGTCGCGTCCGATTTTTTCGTTCAAAGCGCGCAGTGCGAGCGTATCGGTATCGTTCGTGCCCGGCGTCGCGACCTCCCGCTCCAGAGCACGTTGTCGATGCCGATAACGCCGTTCCGGCGCAGCAAGCGCAGACAGCGCTCGTAATAGGCGTCGTAGCCGCTCTTGTCTGCGTCGATGTACGCGAAATCGAAGTGCTCCGCCTCGCCGCGCGCAAGCAAATCGTCCAGCGTTTGCGTCGCCGGAGCGATGCGAAGATCGATCTTCGCCGGCCACGCCCGCGCGCTCCCAATACCGCCTGCCAACGGCGGTGTACTCTTCACTTACGTCGCACGCGATGATTCGGCCGTCCTCCGGGAGCGCAAGCGCGACGCCGAGTGCGCTGTATCCCGTGAATACGCCGACTTCGATGCAGCGCCGGGCACCGGCCAGCCGCACGAGCAGCTGCAGAAACTGCACCTGATCGGCACCAGTCTGCATTCCCGCATGCGGGTGCTTCGCGGTTTCCTCGCGCAGTTCGCGCAGCACGGGCGAGTCGCGCAGCGTCGTGTCGAGAATGTAGCGCTCGACGTTTTCCGGCAGGTAAACACGAACGTCGCGGACCATCACGGCTGCTTGCAGCATTTCGCGCGCGCAATTCCATCCGGGGGCGCCCATGACGCCTCCGCCCGGATGCGCTGCGGAACCGCACAGGTACAAACCTTTCACCGGCATCTTGTACCCGGCATAGCCCGGAACGGGACGGAACATGAACAGCTTGTCCAAGTTCATCGCGCCTTGGAAGATGTTGCCGCCGGTCAGACCGAAGGTCGCTTCCAGGTCGCGCGGCGTGAGTATCTGACGATCGATGACCGAGTCTTTGAACCCCGGCGCATAATGCTCGACGATCTCGAAGCACCGGTCGGCGAAAGCGTTCCTGGCGGCGTCGTCCCACTCACCGTTCTTGATTGTGTAGGGCGCGTATTGCACGAACATCGACATGAGGTGCTTACCCTGTGGCGCGACGGTCGGATCCACCGACGAAGGCATGGTGCATTCCACGACCGGCTCGCTGGAGGGACGACCGTATTTCGCCTCGTCGTACGCGCGCTCGATGAAATCCTGATCGGGGCAGAGATGCACCGTTCCGCGATGCTGCGGCCCCGGATCGCTTCCGGGTAAAGCCGTGAAGCTCGGCAGGCGTTCGAGCGCGACGTTGATTTTCGCCGACGCGCTCTGGTAACTAATGCGATTGACCGCATCGTAGAAAGGCTTCGGTACGTCCGTTGCGTCGAGCAACTTGTTGAACGTCACGTTGCAGTCCGCGTTGCTCGCCACCATCTTCGAACGAAACTCGTCGCCGTTTTCGAGCGCAACGCCGGTGACGGCTCCGTCTTTGGTGAGGATTTTCGCTACTTGCGCATCCGTGCGTACGTCCACGCCCAAGTCTGTCGCAGCCTTTGCAAGCGCTTGCGTCAGACCGCCCATGCCGCCTTTCACGTAAGCCCACACGCCGCGCTTACCGTTCGTTTCGCCCATCACGTGGTGAAACAAGACATACGCCGTGCCGGGCATCGACGGTGACGCGAAGGCTCCGATAATTGCGTCCGTTGCCAGCGTCGCCTTGAGTTCTTCGGACTCGAACCAGCGATCGAGAATCGGACGCGCGGCGCCTGTGAGCACCTCCAGCGCTTCGTCGATGCCGCTTCCGAGTTTGTGCGCGCTCTTTCCGAGCGCAGCCAGATGCAGAAAATCCCCGATTCCGGGTTTGACGACATTCGGCGGGGTTTGCACGAGCGTGGGTTCGATGACCGAAGCCACGCGAAGCAGCATCTGCTCGTATTTCGAATAATTTTGCGCGTCCTTCGCGCTGAACTTCGAAATCTCGCCGAGGTTCTGTTCGTGCGAACCGCCGAGCATCAGGTACCGGCCGTCCAAGAACGGCGAAAAGGACGCCGGATTGCGCTCTATGAGTTCGAACCCATACTCTTTGAGCCGCAAATCGCGAACGATCTCGGGACGAAATAGGCTGTTTACGTACGCGGCCGTCGAGACTTTGAAACCCGGAAACGTGCGTTCCTCGGTGACGCAGGCTCCGCCGACGATGTACCGCCGCTCGAGCACGAGCACTTTTCGCTTGCCCCGGGCCAGGTAGCACGCAGCCACGAGTCCGTTGTGGCCGCCCCCCACAATGATGGCGTCGTAGGTGTTCATGCGCCGCTAGTACTATTGAAGGGTGATGAACGCCTTGGCGCGCGTGGTCCTTGCCGTTATTTCGCCGCTGATGCTCACGGCAGCGGTGCCGCTGGTCAACCGCGTCGAGCCGCGCGTATTCGGCTTCCCATTCCTGCTCTTTTGGATATTCGCGTGGGTTGCGATTACGCCGCTCTGTCTCTACGGCGTCTACCGCTTGCAAGGGCGCAGATGAGTCCCACGGCAGCAGCGCTGAGCATCACCGGCGCGATTCTCGTGGGGACCGTGGCGTTCGCGCTCTACAGCGTGCGGCGTATCAAGATGGATCCGCAGCAGTACATCGTCGGCGGCCGTTCGTTCGGGGCGCTGTTCTTGTGGATATTGCTGGCCGGCGAAGTCTACACCAGTTTCACGTTTCTCGGCGCGGCGGGGTGGGCGTACGGAAAAGGCGCGCCGGCTTTTTACATTCTCGCGTACGGAACGATCGGATACATCATCGGCTACTTCTATCTGCCGGACGTGTGGCGTATCGGCAAAGAGCGCGGCCTACTCACCTCACCCGATTTTTTTCAAGTGAGATATGGGAGCAAGGTGCTGACGAGCGGCGTGGCCGTTTTGCAGTTTCTGCTCATCATTCCGTACGTAACGCTGCAGCTGACCGGCGTGCAGATCGTGCTCACCATTGCGGGATACGGGCACTACAATGCGACGGCCGCAGTAGCCGTTGCGTTTGCGCTCATCGTCATCTTCACGTTCACCACCGGATTGCACGGCGCCGCATGGGCCAGCATCGTCAAGGACGCGTGCGTACTCGGCGCGGTGCTCTTCGCCGGCATCGTGCTGCCTCTGCATTTCTTCGGGTCGTTCGCTACGCTCTTCGATCGCGTGCTCGCGGCCTCGCCGCACTGGCTCACGCTGTCGTCCGGAAGCACGCCGATGGGGATGAACTGGTACATTTCGACGGTACTGCTCACCAGCATCGGCTTCTACATGGGACCGCATTCGATCGCGGCGGTATATTCGGCGCGCGACGGCAACACAATCCGCAGAAACGCGATTCTGCTGCCGCTGTATCAGCTCGTGCTGCTGCTCGTATTTCTTGCGGGATTCACCGCGCTCGTCGTTACTCCCGGCCTCAAAGGTCCCGCGGCCGACCAGTCGTTCTTGCTGGTCGTGGAGCGCTTCTATCCCGCTTGGGTGCTCGGAATCATCGGCGGCGCGGGCTGTTTGGCTGCGCTTTTGCCCGCGTCGGCGCAGTTGCTGGGCGCGGCGAGCGTCTTCGCGCAAAATGTCGTCGGGCAAGCGCGATGGACGCGCGCGTTCGTCGTCGTCATCGCGATCGGCGCCTTCGTCATGTGGCTCTTCTGGAACAAGACACTCGTCGATCTGCTCCTGCTGTACTACAACGGCGTGACGCAGTTCATGCCGGCGTTCATCTTCGGACTGTATTGGAAACGCGCGAGCGCGCTATCCATCGGAGCCGGCATCGTTGCCGGCGAGGTCGTCGCATTTTATTTGTGGCATCACAGCATCGACGTCTTGGGTATCAATCCGGGACTGCTCGCTCTCGCCGTGAACGTCTGCGTGTGCGTCGCGATCACCCTTGCCCTGCGTACGGGCGGCGCCGACCTCGCGACGCCGCCCTGCGCCGCCGTCACGGAGTGAGGACGCGCAGCGTGTTGTCGTTGTCGTCGTTGAAATAGAGTTTCGTCGTGGCGGCGCTCGTACCGGTTGCGGCCATACCGAAAATCGCACCCGCGGCTCCGGTATCGACGTTCTTCGAGAAGACCAGATGACCGCTGGGCGTTATTTCTTCGATGAAGTTGCTTCCGGCCGGATCGAGCGTGTTGCCGACTGCGATGTTTCCTCCGGGTAAAAGCGCCGAACTAATCGGACCGTTCAGAGGCGCGCCCGAGAAAATCACGTGCGCGTCCGCATGCTGCGGTCCGGAGAACGTCAGACCGCTTACCGTAATGCCGTTCGCCCCGATATGCGAAATGTTGTCGATCGCATATAGCGCGTTGTTCGTGCCGTCGACCACGTAGAGACGGTCGCCGCCGTACTGATAATTCAGGCCGGACGGACCGAGAATGCTTCCGGGGACCCCGTGATTCACCGGGAAGCCTCGCACGATAGTAGTGAACGTGAAATGCGGTCCCGGTTCGATCGCCACGCGCACCAAAGTCCCATCGCCGGCGTTGCTGACGTAGAACGCAGGAACCGACATCGCATTGACCGGCGGTACGAATGCTTCGCCGAAGGGGTTGTGCCAGGTGAAGACCTTGAGATCCGTAACCAGCGCTCCGCTCGCCGACACAATCGGATTATCGTTTGCCGAGAAGGCGGCCAGCCATATCGCGCCGTTCGGCGAGGTTGCCAGCGCATTGCACCCGCTCAGATCGCGGAATGCAGCCAAGTGCAGCGGTTCGGATCCGATAGCCGGATGCAGGGCGAGAACCGAATTTCCCGTGCCTTGCACGTTTTGCGGGTCGTTGAAATCACACACGACCAGATCGCCGGCATCGATCTTTCCGGAAGTGACCTTGGCAACGTCCAGACCGTACGGGTTAACGTCGCCGGTAACGGGATCGACTTCCGAACCGACGGTTGTCTCGTGCTTGAGTGTGGCCAGTACGGAGCTCGTACCCGAGCGCAGAATGTCCGTCTGCGCGACTTCGGACTTGGCAGTCTGTGGAACGGTGCCGGTGTCCTGTTGTTGGACGCTCGGCAGTTGCGGCGCTTGCGCCGAAGAGCACGCCGCGAATACGGCAATGCTGGTCGCAACGGCTACATTGCGAAAAACACGTGAGTGTACCATGAAAACCTCCCGCGGATTGGGGCCTCAACGGTAGCAGACGGTTATGAAAAGAGTCTGAAATTGAAAAAGACCGCCCGTCGTGCGGGCGGTCTTTTGGTTTGATGCTATGCCAGCAGGTTAGCGGTAGGACGGACGCGATTGAAAGCAATCGCGGCAGTACACCGGTTTGTCACCGCGCGGTTGGAACGGCACCTCCGCAACGCCGCCGCACTGGCTGCACGTAGCTTGGTACATTTCACGGCGCTGACCGCCGCCGCCGCCCATACCCGCGCCGCCCCCCGAGCTGTTTCGCATTTGCTTGCGCGCCTGGCGGCAATCGGGGCAACGGTTCGGCTTGTTCTGGAAACCTTTGCTGGCATAAAACTGCTGTTCGCCGGCCGTGAACGCAAATTGACGTCCGCAGTCCACGCAGTTCAACATTTCATCAACGTACACTAAACGAGACTCCTTGTAACGTGGTTGTTGGGCCTGATTCGACTCGCCTAGGTACCTTTGAGACTGGACGCTGCGACGGACTTCGAAACCAGATATACCCGGCAATCCTACCACGCGGTTTTCGGAAAAGCAATCAAGTAGTTCGCGTCGAGCGAATTAACGAATCGAAAAATTCTTGAAAGAAGTACAACGGACCGATGAGCAGGTACACGAGATTCTCCAAGAATTTCGGTTTGTTTCCCTCGAGGCGATGACCGAGAAGTTGAAGTATCCATCCGAGAACGAACGCTTCAACGCTGAATTCCCACGTCAAGTGCACCGCTATCCCATACAAAATGGCGAATGCGATTGCGCTGATGAGGGCGCCGCGTGCGTCGATCGCGACGTAATACAGTAGGACTGCGATAGCGGTCACGACCGCCAAGTCGACAGGACCGCTGCGTAGCAACGGAGAGGCGTGTACTAGCCCCAGAAGCCCTAACACGATAAGCGGAATTCCGACAACGTGAGCACGGCGATTCCGGATGTCTTGGTGATATCCGGCGTAGTCGGCGTAGAGTTGTTCCTTGGTCATCAATACCTGGGCCCCGAATCGTGTGCCAGGGTATGCTTCGTCTCCGACAAAAGTCCCTGCCATGACCGTAAGCGAACTGCCCAAGAATCTGCTCGAAGACGTCGTAGCGCTTCGGCGCGATATTCACATGCATCCGGAGCTCGGTTTTGAAGAGCATCGTACGTCAAGCATCGCAGCAGACCGTCTGCGAGCACTGGGTTTTGAGGTTCACACGGGTATCGCGGGGACGGGGGTCGTCGGAGTGATGCGAGGCAGCGTTCCGGGACGCACCATCATGTTGCGCGCGGATATGGATGCGCTTCCAATCCTCGAAGAAAATCAGCACGAATACCGTTCGACGGTCGACGGTAAAATGCACGCGTGCGGCCACGACGGTCACGTGGCGATGCTGCTCGGCGCCGCCGAATTGATCGCCGACGGGAAAGAACGGGTTGCGGGGACCGTTTGCCTGCTTTTTCAGCCCGCCGAAGAGGGCCACGGCGGCGCAAAAGTGATGGTCGAGGAAGGCACGCTCGAGCGCTTCGGCATCGAACGGGCTTACGGTCTTCATTTGAATACGAAACTGCCGGTGGGCGTGCTCGGATTTCGCGAGGGCCCATTTTACGCATCGAGCGACTCGATCGAAATCGAGGTGCTGGGCAAAGGCGGACACGGTTCCGCGCCGCACGACGCGATCGATCCGATCTACACCGCGGCGAACTTCATCACGTCGGTTCAGCAAGTCGTCTCACGGCACGTCGATCCGATCGAACCGGCGGTCGTTACGATCGGCTCGATCCACGGCGGGACGATTCACAACGTCATTCCTCGCACCGTTCGTATGCTCGGAACAGTGCGAGCATTTTCCGACGCCGTACGCGAAGCGATGCCCGACCGCATCGAGCGGGTGCTCAAGTCGTGTTGCGATGCGATGGGCGCATCGTACGAGTATACGTACCTCTGGCGCTATCCCGTTACTTCGAACGATCCGGATCAAACGCGTTACGCTCGATTGCTCGCGGAGCGCATGGCCGGCGCTCAAGGCGTCGTAACAGCCGACAAGCTCATGGGAGCCGAAGATTTCTCTTTCTTCGCGCAGCGCGTTCCCGCATGTTTTTATTCGCTCGGCGCACACGGCGGTGCGAACAGCGCCAGCCCTCATCATTCCAGCACGTTCGACATCGACGAGCGCGCGCTTGGGACGGGCGTCCGCATGATGGCGGCGCTCGCTTTCGACGCACCGCGAAACGCACCATAACGTTGCGTGCCGGCTACGCTGCTGCGTTGGACGTGTTCTACGGGGATTTCCGAGTTTTTCGCGCCGGACAGGACGTCCGTTTCGAAACTTCGTTATCGCGAAAAAGCGGATAAACAGAAAATCAACACGATGTTGATTTTCGAGTGGTCCTCGCAGAACACGTCCAACGCGGCAGCGTAGACAACGCGCACCATGGATGTTTCGAGGGGCGGAAAAAGCGGGGCCGATGAAACGGCAATTCCGGACGTGATCGTCGATCCGGAGTTGCGCGATTATTTGGACGTGATGAGCCGAGCCGTCTTTCAAGCGGGCTTGAGCTGGGCGAGTATCGGAAAACACTGGCAAGCATATCGTGCGGCGTTCGACGGGTTCGACCCGCGCAGCGTTGCTGCATACACCGAGGGCGACGTCGATCGGCTGATGCGCGAGGGCCACATACTGCGCAGTGCGCACAAGATTCGCGCGACGATCGCCAATGCCGCGGCAATCGTCGAATTGGATCGCCTGCACGGGAATTTTGCGGCGTACCTGCGATCGTTCCGCGACTATGCCACGCTTGCGGCAGACTTCAAGAAGCGTTTCAAGTTCATGGGCGACATGAACGTCTGGTATTTTCTGTTTCGCGTGCACGAGCGGGTGCCGCAATTCGAGTCCTGGGTCGCAACGATCCCAGGCGACCATCCGCGAATGAAAGAAATGGTAGAAAAAGCCCGCGCCGCGGGCACGTCGATGGAGTTCAAATAACGTGCATGTTCTATTAGGAGTGCTTTTTTCGCTGAGCCAGGTGCTGAGTTATCCGTTTCCCAACGCGCTCGTGAGTTCGCCCGGCGGCCGGAGCATCGCCTACGTATTGAACGAACGAGGCGTGCGGAGCATTTGGGTGGCACAGGCACCGGCATTTACTGCGCACATGTTGTGGACCTCCGGCAGCGACGACGGCCAAGAGATCACGAACCTTTCGATTTCAAAGGACGGAAAATACGTCGTGTACGTGCGAGGCGGCGATCACGACGCAAACTGGACCGAGCGACCGTGGCCGGACCCGGACGACAGTCCGGTGGAACCGCATATGCAGGTCATATCGCTGGCAACCGGCGGCGGAGAACCGAAAGTGCTGGGAGACGGAGACGCTCCCGTCATCGATCCCGCCAGCTCTCGGGTAGCGTTCGTGCACGACGGCGACGACCGCGTCTGGATCGCGCCGATCGACGGAAGCAAAACTGCGGCGCAGTTCTTCTTCGACCGCGCCAGCGACTCGGACCTTACGTGGTCTCCCGACGGAAGCGCGCTTGCATTCACGTCGGACCGCGGCGATCATGCGTTCATCGGCGTTTACCGCAATCAGCAAACGCCGATTGAATATCTCGCGCCGTCGACTTCGCGCGACTTTTCTCCGCAATGGTCACCGGACGGTTCGCGAATCGCATTCGTTCGCATCGGCGGACAAGGCGGCCCTCCGAAGGATCCGCTGCGCGAGTATCCGACCCCATGGTCGATTATGGTTGCGGGAGCGGCAAATGGATCGGCGCGTGAAGCGTGGCGCAGTTTGGATACGCTGCGTGACTCACTGCCGCAGATCAACGGTCCGCAACTGCGCTGGGTGGCCGGCGATCGCCTTGCATTCATTTCGGAACGCACGAATTGGCCGCGTTTATACACCGTACCGGCGGGCGGAGGCGCGATGCACCTGCTCACGCCCGGAAGCTCCATGATCGAAGACACTGCACTCTCGCCGGATCGCCGAACGATCTACTTCACGGCCGATGCAGGCAATACGCCGGGGGACGACGACCGGCGGCATATCTTCCGCGTTTCGGTGAACCGCGGCGCGCCAGTCGAAGTGACGCACGGCACGAACAGCGAATGGTGGCCCGCAGCAACCGATGACGGTGTGGCATACGTACAAGCAGGTTCGCGCGAGCCGACCACGATCGCGCACAACGGTACGACCCTCGACGCGGATCAGGTGCCGAACGATTTTCCGACGCAGTCCATGGTCGTCCCCACCGAAGTCACGTTCCGAAGCAAAGACGGCTTGTTGATTCACGGACAGTCTTTTTATGCCGGCGCACGTGTCCGCAAAGGTTCCAGCGGTCATCTTCGTCCACGGCGGGCCGCCGCGGCAAATGCTGCTCACGTGGCATTACTTCGATTACTACAGCTATGCGTATGGCACGAATCAGTACTTGGCCAATCACGGCGTAGCGGTGTTGTCCGTGAACTACCGCCTCGGCATTGGTTACGGACACGATTTCCATCATCCCCCGCACGCCGGTCCCGCAGGCGCCGCCGAGTATCAGGACGTGGTCGCGGGTGCGCGTTTCCTGCAGCGTGATTCGTCGATCGACGCGCACCGCCTCGGCATATGGGGCGGTTCGTACGGCGGATACCTGACCGCGATGGGACTCGCGAAAAACTCCGACATCTTCAAAGCAGGCGCGGACATGCACGGCGTGCACGACTGGTCGATGTTCCCGGAGTGGTTCGATTCGCAAAGCAGCCGCTACCAGCAGCCCGACTTGAAACGGTTCCTGCGCACCGCGTGGCTCTCATCGCCCGACGCATACATCTCGACGTGGCGTTCGCCGGTCATCCTGATTCAAGGCGACGACGATCGCAACGTGCATTTCCACCAAATGGTCGATCTCGTCGAACGCTTGAAACACACCAGCGTACAGTTCGAACAACTCGTGATCCCGAACGAAATTCACGGCTTCCTTCGGTGGCACTCTTGGCTCGAAGCGGACACCGCCGCCACCGATTTTCTGATGCGAACATTGCGCTAGCGCACTAGCGGTAGCGGCGCAGCCACGCAGCGAAATCCTGCTCCGCCAGCGGGCTGCAGATTTCGAAGCCTTGCAAGGCGTCTGCCCCGTTCGCCGCGAGCCATTGCCGCTCGGACGGCGTTTCGACGGCCTCGCCGATCACGGAGGCGCCCAGATGATGCGCTTGATCGATCATCATCTTCAACGCACCGGGTTGCCCGTGGACCGCGCCGACCAATTTGACGAAATCCGGCCGCAGCTCGGTCAGCGTTCGAAGCGAGAGATCGCCGGATCCGAATTGCGAAAGACCGACGCGCAATCCGCGCGCGCGGCAAGCGGACGCGAAGGCGACATACCGGTACGGCTCCGCGGCGACTTGCGCTTCAGAGAGTTCGAACGCAAGCGGCGCCGTCTCCCGGGGAAGCGCTTCGATGAGCGCTTCGCTTGGCTCGGCGACGTTCACGTGCAGCCAGAGGTCGGCAATGTTGCGAATCTCCGTTAACCGGTCGAGCACCGCGCGCAGGATGAGCGGATCGAATTCGCCGAGCAGCCCCTGGGCTTGCGCCGCGCGCAGCAATGTTTCGGGTGAGCGCATCCCCTGCGGGTGCAGCCAGCGCGGCAATACTTCGGCAGCGACGGGGCGTCCGTTTCGCGCCGCAACGATCGGCTGATAGCACAAGACGAACTGCGAGTGAAAATTGACCGTGCCTAGTTCGACAGGCCGTTCGACGGTCGTCGGAACCGAGGCGTCGCAAAATGCGAATGCCGCAGTACCCGCGCGCTTCGCCCGGTACATCGCGGCGTCGGCGCGCGAGAGCATTTCGCTCGCGGTCGTGCCGTCGCGCGGATACACAGCGATCCCGATGCTGGCCGAGGCGTTCAACGTCAGCGTCTCGTCGACGGTAACCGGTTCCGCGATCGCGTCGAGGACGCGCTTGGCGATGACCGCGAGTTCGTCGTCTTCTTTGAACGAGGAAACGACGACGCAAAATTCGTCGCCGCCGAAGCGCCCGCACATTTCGTGCCGGCGCAATACGCCTTGTATACGGAGGGCGATGTCGCGAAGCGCGATGTCTCCTACGGAATGACCGTGCTCGTCGTTCATCCGCTTGAAGTGGTTGAGGTCGACGTACAGCAGCGCGACGCGCAAGTCTTCGCGCTGCGCGGCGGACAGCGCGCGCGTAAGATGATCGAGTACCGCCGCGCGGTTCGGAATGCCCGTCAGGACGTCCGTGTCGGCGCGCTCGGCTATCCGGCGTTGCCGCTCGAGCGCTTCGAGCAGCCGCGATACCAGCGCGGCCAAGAAATTGAGGTACTGGATCTCTTCCTCGCCGATGAATTCTTGACGCGGTTGTTTCCAACCCAGCGTCAAAACGCAACGTTTCCCTTCCGCGACGAAAGGCCAAAAGAGCAGCGAACGCAGCCCCAGCGCAGCTACCGCGTGATCCTGGGCGATCTCGTCCTGCAGTGTGTCGAAGATAACGGCTGCGCGATCGCGCTGGACTCCCCGCCAGCCGATACCCGTCTGCAGTTTGGATGCGCCATCGCCGACGGCGCACAGGCGCGCGTAACCGGACTCTTCGCCCTCGCGTTCTTCGCCGAGCTCGCCGTAGTCGAAATCGAGAGCGGTGGTCGAGTCGGCCAGTATGCGGCGGGCCTGTTCCGCCGGCGGCTCACCGATGACGCCCATTTCCACGACTGTGTGCAGCCGCACCATGTGCTGCTGCAGCCGCTGCGAAATCGAAAACCGCCCCTCTTGCTCTTCGCCCGCCCCACTCACCGGCTTGTCCTCACCAATTCGACGCCCTACACCCCTCGAGAGCCGGCGATTGGCCGTAACACGGCCGAGCATGCACAAGCTCCGTTGTAGGTTCATACCGTGTGGTATTGCACCGCAAACAGTACGCGTATGGGTCTTTTGTAATGCTCTCCTTCGAGAAGCCTAGCCGTTTAGGTCTTACGGCCCGGCGGGAGCCGCTTGACGACGCTCGGGCATGAGCAGATACAGCCCAAGGGCTGCGGAGTAGTTCAATGCCGGCGGCCTGGCGCCGTCCCAACCGAGCTTCGTGAGATCGGCTTTCTGAGCCGCTGCAACGCGTCCGCAGTTGATGATCGCGGGCACGGCGCCGATATCGGCTGCATCCAGAGAGTACCACGTGCCGGACGTCGACGTGTGCGCAGCAATCGTCCAGCCCGGCGCGGGCGCACCGTTTCCGAAGTGCGTCTGCAGTTGCGCGAGCAATTGCTGAGCGACGCCGTGCATCTCGGCGGTGCAGCTTTGCGAAGCACGCAATGCGAACGGCGTCTTCGGCGGCGCCGACGGCAGTTTATACACGCGGAAGCTTTCCGCTCCCGCCTGCGGCGGGCGGCGCACGAAATACAATCCGACCGACGGCATGAACGTCACCGTAGGCCGGAAGAACATTCCGCCGGAATTGGGCTCGACGTAAAGTTTGCGCTGCTGCGCGGTTTGCTCATCCGTCGAGTGAAACGTCGTGCACGCAAAGAGCGGGCGCAGCTGCGTGCCCTGTTTGACGGTAATGCTCAGCGCGTACGTCGTTTTCAGTCCGTGATAGGTCACCGCAATGCCCGGTATATTCGGCGAGGGCATCGTGTCCGGATAGCCGGCGGCGGTTTTGGCCGCCTCGATCTGCGACGCGTACGCCTTCAACCCACCAAGTAGGCTTTGCGCGGTCTTTTGCGAGTCCGCCGTGCACATCGGGGAGGTGTTGATGGCAAACGGATCGCTCGGCGCAGTTTGCGGCAGCGGCGACATGAACTGCCGGAAGCCGCCGCGTCCCTCGCCGCGCGGCGGGGCAAGCGCGCGTGACGATTGCTGCTCGAGCTGCGCGCCCTGCCCAAAGCGGGCCGTATACGTCACCGAAAGCTGCCGCGGCGTGTTCGGTCGCGCGATCGTAGGAATCAGCAAGCCGTTCGCCGTCGTGTACGGCACCGCGTTTTGCGGACTCGAAAAAATACCGCCATAGGTATTTAAAATGTTGCTCGCAGCCAGTGTGAGCGTACCGTGCTGCAATTGCGTGCTGACGCCCGCGTCGACGGTCGTATACGCGGGGAGGTTCTGCGAATTGTTGACGCCCGTGTAATTCGCATCGGCCAGCCACTCGACCGCGGAGTGCGGCGCTTTGTAATCGAGGGTGACGCCCGCACGGTGCAGCGGCACGTTCGGCAACTGCGCACCCGAAATCGTTATCGAGTAGGGATTGGCGAATCGCGGATCGGCGCTGATTGCCTTGGCAATCTGTACATCGTAGAAGGGCTCGACTACAAGTCGGCCCAGCGTGAAATACCCGTTGATCCGCGCGCCTTCGTACACGCGCTGAACGTTTGCGATCGGCGTAGAAAAGTACGCATTTTGCGGCCCGAAGAGCGGTGCGGGCGTACCGCCGCAGGTTGAGTCGAAATACTGCTGCGCGGTGCTGAAATAATTCGCGGGAAAAATACCGGCGGACAGCAGCGCGGTGCCGTTGACCTCGACCGGCAGCACGACGTCGTTTTGCACTTGCCGGTACAGGGAGCCGCTCACCAGACCCCAATTGCCGTGATGCGTATCAGCTCAGGCGCTCCGAATTCGAAGAACTCGCACCGGGCTCGTCGCCCGGCGCGCTTCCGTATGCGATGTTGCCGTTACAGTCGATTCGCAACTGGCCGGGATCCGTCAGAAATCCTGCGCGGCCGGCGTGCGGCGCGACGCCGCCCAAGTTGTACGTGAGCGCGTACGAATCGTTCCCCGTCGGCTGCCACGTGGCGCCGGCACCGAGCAGCAGCGAAGAAGGGGCGTTGCTGGCTCGGCTGATTCCGATCGAATCGTTCAGGCGCAGCTTCGTATTCGAGCGAATCGAATCGTTCACGCTTATCGCGGCGTAACTCGCGGACTGCCCGGGGAAGGTGAAAGGCTTGGCCTGCTCCACGAGCGGCGTAAACGCCGTACTACTGTTCGTACCGTAGGCGGTTACGGAGATCGTATGCCGCTGCTTTGCGGGCAGCATCGCATTCACGGAGAAACCGCCCATGCTCGTGGCGGTTTGCGTACCCGTCGGCGCCGCCTCGCCGTTGATGAAGCGATCGAGCAGATCGCGCGTAGAGTTCGAACGCGACCCGAAAAGCGCAGCTTGTACTTGGGTGTCGCCGATGAGGGCGTCGTCGGTGAGCGAATACAGATCGAACGCGGTATCGTACGAGTTGTTCGGGCCGTAGCCGCACGGCAGCACGCCGGTGTATTGCGTGCATACCAAATCGGAGCCGTTCACCGAATGCATGTACGATCCGGTAAGCGTCTGCGATTCCGAAAGCTGATATCGCAGTTTCACCAGCGATCCGAATTGCTGCCCGTCGCCCTCGTGCGTGTAATCGAGTCCGCTCGCATCGAGGAATTGCATGCCGTCCAGAAGACTCGGATTCATGCGGTAGGTGTGCATCGCGGCGATGCCCAGTTTGCCGATCGAGCCGGTTTCCGAAGCAGAATAATCGTTCTTCCCGTTGCTTCCGACGGACAGGGAAAACGCGCTCTGCCAGCTCAGCGTCGGATCGATCGTGCGGAAATTCACGCCGCCGGCCAGGCCCCCCAGCGTCGGTCCGAACGACACGTTCGCGCCCGTGAAAAGATCGGAGTTGAGCATGCGCAGATCCCCGGCCATACCCGGTGCGTTGAGCGGAATGCCGTCGAGCGTCATCTGCGTTTGACTCGGATCCTGTCCTTCGAGCGAGACGGTTTGCGTTGCGTCGCTATCGGTACTCGACGTGCTGACGGTAACTCCGGAGAGTTTGCCGAGCGCATCCGCGAGCGTATCGGAAAGTTTGCGCTGTGCGCTGTCCGCCGATATCGACGTCGTCGAAATGGTCGCCGTGGATTTTACGACGGTCGACGCGATCGTTCGCAAGGGCCCGTTGGATTGCGCGAGCGCGACGTTCACGGTAACCATCCGGCCGTTGATGACCTCGAAATTCGCCGACGTCACCGCACTGAAGCCCCGAGCGAATACGCGCGCGCGATAAATGCCGTCCGGTACGTCCGTAAAACGTACGATGCCGTTATCGCCTGTGAATTCACTGGCCATGACCGGTCCGTCCAGCATGACGCGCGCGAGCACGACGGGCGCTTTGCTCGATGCATCGTGTACCACGATGTCGATTTCGCCCGTGTCGGATTGCGCCGCAGCGGGAAGCGCGCTCCCAAGCAACACAAGCGCAACGAACAGGCAAAGCAGACGACGAATCATCGCCTTCTTTTACCACGGAGCGGCTCAGAAAAGTCTGAGAAGGAAAAGAAAATTAGATCCGGATCGACACGGTGGTGCCGCGGCCCGGCGCGCTATCGATGGCGATGCGGCCGCCGGCGCGATCCACCGCGCGTTTCGCAATTGCCAAACCCAGACCCGTGCCCGGGATTTCACCGCGCACGTCCCCGCGAAAAAAGCGCTCGAAGGCGTGCAGCCGCTCCGATTCGCTCATACCGGGGCCCTCGTCGCGAACGCTGAGTACGGTGCTGCCGTTCTCGCGATACGCCCGCAAATGGACGGGCGCGCCGGGCGCGTACTTGAGCGCGTTTTCGACCAGGTTCCACATCGCCTCGCTCAGCTCGCCCCGATCGGCGTATACATCGCCCACGCCGTCCACGCTGTAGTCGATGGCTCGCTCTTCGTCCAGGCGCCGCGCGGCTTCGCATTGGTCGCGCAGAAGTTCCGTCAGGTCGACTTGCCCGGGTTCGGGCGGTGCTTCCGCATCCATGCGCGCTAGGCGCATCAACCGGTCGATCAGGACGCGCATGTGTTCTTTTTCGATAGCCATCGTAGCGAGAATTTGCCGCGCGACTTTTGGCTCTTCGATGGCTCCCCGGCGGAGTACGTCGATATAGCCGGCGATCACCGTGAGCGGCGTACGCAGCTCGTGTCCCGCATCGGCGACGAATTGGCGCATGCGGGCTTCCGTGGCACGGCGTTCGTCCATCGCCGCCGCGACGTTTGCCGCCGCATCGTTGTACGCTTCGGTCAGGGTGCCGATTTCGTCTCCGCCCGTGGTGAAGAACCGGCGCTGCGTGTAGTCGCCGGTTGCGAGCGCGCGAAGCGAACCGGTGAGCTCGTTCATCGGTCTAAGCGCTTGCCGCGCGACGACGCGCCCCGCGAACCACGACACGCCCAGGGCGACGATCGCGATGCCGAGGATTATCCACCAATACGGAACGAGATTGGCGAAAATGATCCACTCGGAAGCGTCGAACGTCACGTATCCGCCCTCGACACCGATGATACGCCACCAGTCGTGCGGAGCGGCGGAGAAGACGATCGGACGGCCGCGCTGCGAGGCCGCTGGAGGCTCGATCGGCAAACCGGCGCGAGGCGGAGCGTGCGGCAGTTTCACTCGGCCGCGCACCACGCTATCGAGAATCTCCGGGTGAACGTCGCGATCTCCGCCCAAGAATTTGCCGTGCAGGTCGAACACCGCTACGTGCAGCCCGATGCCGGAAAGATCCCGCGCGATGCGCGGCGCCGCTTGCGTGAGCGTTTCTCCGTCGGACTGATAGCGCGCTGCGAGAAAGCGCGCTTCTTCGTGTTTGGCGATGATGATGTCGTTGCTGAAGCCGGCGAGTTCGTACACGAGCGCGATCGAGGATGCGATGACCACCAGCAGTACGGTAACGCCGAGCAACACCGTGTACAGCGTCGCTAAACGCGAGGCAAGCGAACGCGGCGGAACGTGCGCGTTCATTGCGCCAGTCCGTAGCCCACGCCGCGAACCGTTCGGATGAACGACGGGTGGTCGGAGCGATCGATTTTTGCACGCAGGTACGAGATGTACGTTTCGACGATGTTCGGGCCGCCTTCGAAATCGTGTCCCCACACGAGTTCGAGCAAATGATCCTTGCTGAAAACGCGGCGCGGCTCGCGCATGAATACTTCGAGCAAATCGAACTCACGCTGCGTGAAATCCAGACGGTCTTGTCCGCGCCACGCTTCTCGTGTCGTCGGATTTATCGCGATGTCGTGCCAGCGCAGCACGTCTTCTTCTATGAGCTGCGGGCGGCGCAGCTTCGCCTGCAGCCTCGCGATGAGTTCTTCGAAGATGAACGGCTTGACGAGATAGTCGTCGGCTCCGGCACTCAGACTCGTCACCTTGTCCGCGGTCTCGCCTTTGGCGGTGAGCATCAGAATCGGCGCCTGGCTGATTTGGCGCAAGCGCGGGAGTAGCGTAATGCCGTCGATCTTCGGCATCATGACGTCGAGCACGATGACCTCGGGGTCCCAAACGCGCACGAGATCCAGCGCCGCTTGCCCGTCGGAGGCCGTCCGAACGGAAAACCCTTCACGGGTTAAACCGAGCTCGAGCATTTCACGGACAAAACGGTCGTCGTCTACGACCGCTACGCGGGCGGGCTGCATGGTCAGCATTCTACGGTAGATCGTCGCCGCAAACCCTTGGATGCGGCTGAACAGGTCCGCTACGCCGCCGGAACGGCGCCCCACCGCCGGCAGCGCTGCCCGGCCACCAGCGAGGCGGCCCGAATACTTTCCAGCGGGTGAACCACGAGCGACACACCGCTCGAAGCGAGCGCGGCGCACGTCCCCTCGTCGGGCAGCCAGTGCGCGAACAAATGTACCTCGTCCGTTTCGGTTTGGGAGGCGAGCGTGCGAAGCACGTCTGCGAGCGAACAGGAACGCCGATCGCGCAAACGCTCGCTCACGCTCTCGCGAAATTGCGCGCCGTTCCAGCCGGCGGCCACGATAAGCAGCCTTCGCATGGCGTCGATGCTCGTTCCCTCGAAGTCCACCGCCGCCGCACGGACCCGCTCCGCCAAGGGACGCTCGACGTCCGCGTGCAGCGTGGCCGGAGTAATGCTCCCCGCCTCACCCGTTTCCAGTATCGCTCCCGCGCCGATGATGTAGTCCATGGGAACACGGTAGGACGCGTTCATGCCACCTGTGTGGCATGTTCAAAAAAAATGTGAGGCGCGAACACGCCACCCCGTGGCATCTTCGCGCCCTCTGCCCACCCCGGCACTCACCGCTAATGTGTCAGGCGCTCGAGGCACGGCTCCGTTCGGCCGGCTTCTGTTTGCCTGTTCCACTGAAAAGTCCGAGCATCGCGTCGACGATGAGCGGATCCCATTGCGTCCCGCGACCCGACTGTAGAATCTCGAGCGCGCGCCGCGGAGCAATCGCCTTGCGGTAGGGGCGATCGCTGATCATCGCATGAAAAGCGTCCGCCACCGCGACCACGCGCGCTTCGAACGGAATGTGTTCTCCGGCGAGCGCGTCCGGATAACCCAACCCGTCCCAACGTTCGTGATGCGCGCGAACGATGAGCGCGCACCTCGCCAGCGTTGGGATTTGGTCGAGAATTCGCTGACCCGCTGCGGAATGGTCGCGCATCACTTCCCATTCGGCGGAAGTCAGCGGCCCGGCCTTAAAGAGAATGCCGTCCGGAGTCGAAATTTTTCCGATGTCGTGCAAGAGCGCGCAGAGCTCGATGAAATCCGTCAATTCCTTGGCGAGCCCGAGTGACGCGCATAGCCGGCGTGCCCATTCACCGGTGGCCTTCGAATGACAGGACGTCTGCGAATCGCGCTCGCCGAGCATTGCGAGCAGCGCTTGCGTACTCTCGGAACGCGCTGGTTGCGTTTCGCAGTACGCATCGCCCAAGGCGGAAAGCGCGGATTGAATCTCCGCTTTCAACACCTCCAGGAATGCCAGCAGCCGGCCGTGGTCGATTGGGAACTGATCGGCTTCGCTTGCAATCACGTGTGCGGCCGCGCTCGCTAGTTCCATCGCCCGGGCCGCGCCTAAACGCCTGCCTTCGCGAACGGCCCAGGTCGCCAGCCCGACGGGCTTGGAAAGCTGAATGGACAGGCAAAGGCGATCGAGGATGAGATCGATCGACGATTCCACGGTGGGGTCGCCGAAGAGCGCGGGGTCCTGCACCTGCTCTACGACGAGCGTTGTGAGGCCGCGCAGATTGACCGAGAGCGCCAAGGCCGCGCCCGGAAGCGTATGCACATCCATGTTTCGATTTCTCAGAAAGAGACTTGGAGCGGCCGGTTAGACGGGCGTGGGCGGCAGAGCGCTGGCAACGACTGCGGCGATCACGGCGGCGACTACGAGAGCGGTTACCATAATAAAAACATCCTCGCTGTAAAAGGCGGTGTTACGTACGAGGATAAGGCGAATTGCATGGTCCGGTCTCTACCTAACTTTAGTTAGGCCGTTCCGCTCGCTATTGCACCAGGCCGTGTTTGCGAGCGACGGTGAGGGCCTCGTTCCGCCCGCTGCAGCCGAGTTTCTTGATGAGGTTTTTGATGTGGACCTGGACGGTGTACACGCTGCGGCCGGTCTCCATTGCGATGTCCTTCGGACCGCGTCCCTCCGCGAGCGCGCGCAGCACCGCCAACTCCGTCGGGGTGAGGCTCAGCGTCAGCACGCCGTCCGCGACGATTATCCGCTCGATCGCGAGTTGAAGAATTCTCGCGACGCCGCCGTAGCCGAGCGTTTGAAGCACTTGCAGCCGCTCGATGACATCGTCCCGCAGGGCCGGATTTCTGGCGGCGCGGCAAAGCATCGACACCGCGTCGCCCATGGCCTCCACGATCGGACCGTTCGCGCGATACCGGTGTGCGATCCGCGTCGCGTTCGTCAACCGTCCCGCGAGTGCTTCGGTCGCCGCGCAAAGCAACCGGGTGAGCTCCATGTGCCGCTGGGTTCGCAGGAAGGGCGTCTCGTTCGACGACATTTCCAGCGCCGCAGTACTCAGGGCCAGGGCGCGATCGCGCTGCCCGTCGGCTATGAGCATCAACGCGCAGACTGCGGACAAGTATGCGCGTTCCCATGGATGGAAGATGCGATCGAGTGCGCTGAACAGCAGGCGGTGCGCGTCGCCGAAGCGGCCTTCCCACGCGGCCGTGAAAGCGTGCGCCGGAACCACCAAGGCCATTCTCGTCGTGTCCGACGTCGCCGCTTCCGCGAACTGGCGTTGAAGTGCGCCGAGCCGTTCCGCGGTCCCGCGCGTATATTCGATAGTAATCAATTGCAACAAGGCCGTCTGCAATCCGAGTCGATCGCCCGCCTTCGTCGCCGCGCCTATGCCTTGCTGCGCGTACCACGCGCCGCGCGTCATGTCGTCTTCATAAAAGAGAGCGAGGTTCGCCAGCGCTCCATACGAGCGAGACGCCGAGCTGTACATCCCGTCGTCCAAGGCAATCGACACCGCGCGGGTGAGATACTGCTGCGCGATCATTGCGGGCATCGCCAAGCGCATTGCCGCAACGCCCATGCGATGAAGGACCTTCGCACGTTCGCCGGGTTCATCGATCTCGTCTGCCAGCCGGCCTGCCGATTCGATAGTCGCCGTCGCTGCGTCGTGAAGGCCGGCGTTTGCATAGGCCACCGCGAGCAGACTCAATACTTCGGCGCGAAGCTCTTTCGGTAACGATTCCGATGCGAACGGTTGCAGCAGCGGTATGACGTCACGATCCAAATTGATGGTTATGTGTGCCAGTCGCACCGCGAGCATCGCGCTCAGCGTCACGTCTTGGGTTCGCGAGATGGCGCGCGTCAGCAGGGACTCGGCGCGATCGTACCGTCCCGCATGCGCTTCCGACTGCCCGCGCATTCCGAGCACGATGGGATTGGTCGCGCGTAAATCCTGCGGCAGGATATCCAGCGCGGCTTGGACGGAGTCGGCGTGGCCATGTTCCATCAGTTGGAATCCCGCAGATTCCAAAATTCGCAGGACGTCTTTGCCGGCGTTCGCGTGCGCATACACGCTGAGCGCGGGCGCGACGTGACCGGCAGCCTCAAGCGCGCTGCCAGCCCGATGGGCTAGCTGTTCCGTTGCGTGAACGCTGTCCAGTTCGACTTGATGCTGCAAGAAATCGCGAAACAAGTCGTGGCAGCGGTAGACGCCCGGACGTTCGGGATAAATGAACGACACACGACCCCGCAGCGCTTCCACGAGCGATTTTGCCTTGGAGTATCCCGCGGCGCGCAATACTTCGACGTCGATTTCCGGCAGATAACCGATGAGGTTCAGCAGTTCGCGCTCGTCGTCGGAAAGCGACTGGTACACCTGCTCGGCGAGGTACCGGTACACCATTTCACGCGTCGATGCGGCAATATTACGCAAATCAACGGAGCGCGTCGACGTGCGCAGTGCAAAACTCAGCGCCGTGGGCCAGCCTTCGGTCATCGCCAGAATCTCGGCCAGTTCTTCGTCTCGAACCCCGACGCGCGCGGCCTTGGCCGTTTCGCGCGCCTCGTCGATCGTAAAACGCAGGTCCTGCTCGTCGATGTTGAGATCCATCTCGCCGTACGCGAGCCACGAACCGACGGGTAAATCCAGTGAGGAACGCGAGGCGATGATCCAGCGCGCACGGCCCTTGGTCCGTTCGATCAACGATACGAGGAACTTGGAAACTTCGGGTTCGTTCTCGACGGCGTGCAGGTCGTCTATGGCGATGACACCCGTAAAGGTCTTGATGTGAGCGTGCATCCACATCGCAAGATCGAGCCCGGGCGTTTTCGACGAGCGGCTTTTTTCATAGGCGCCGGAAACCGTTTTGCGCGCCGCCGGCGCAACGTCGACCAGCGCTTCGGCAAGGCCGCGAACGAAGCCGAGCAACGTGCCGTTTTCCGAGCGCACGTCGTAACGTACTCGAGCGGTTTCGCCGCTCGCATCGAGGTACTGACGCAGAGCGACGGATTTGCCGTAACCGGCCGGTGCGAGGATCAAAACAATCCGCTGCGTTGCAGCGGACGCGATACGGTCGACTACCCGCCGACGCAGAATCGGGGTGAACGCGCCACCCGTTTCGATTCTCCCATCCGCGGCTACCGGGCGGATCATAGGTTGCTGCCCTTACACTCGGGCGGAGGTGGGTCCTTTTGCGCCCGCGTTACGGGCGAGGGCTACGCGTGCGTGTCGACCGGCGCGTGGTACTCTCGCAGACCCTCGTAGAAGCCCAGCAGGTGCTCTTCGAGCTTCAGGAGCGTCAGCTGCTTGTCGAGTTTTCGATAATCGTCGGCGTGAAGGCGCCGGAATGCGTCCCAGTCAGCCTTGCTTTCCCACACGTCGACGGTGACGTAAATTCCCGCTTCATCTTTATGGCGGAAGAGCCGCGTGCGTTTGTATCCGGGATGGCGCGCGAACAGTTTCGCCCACGGGCCGGCGGGGCCGTATGCGTGTTCGAACGCGCGCGCCTGCGACGCGTGCACGCGGTACCGATAAAAAATTTCGACCATCAGTTTCTCTGTGCCACCCGTATGTCAGTATCGGCAAGTATCGTAGCAACACGTCGTTCGTAAAGAAAGGGTGTGTTCATGACAGTCGACGCAACGGTATCAAGAATGGAATCGATTTGCGACCGGCTCGAGGCCGCGCTCGCGCAGGTCTCGCAGCCTCCCGAGAAACGTCCGAGCCCCTACACAGCGGTTCGCGAAAAGTATCCCAACGCCGGTAAGCCGTGGAACGCGCAACACGACGACGAGTGCGGCGTCTTTTCGGCGCAGGCAGCTCGGTTGCCGACTTGGCGCTTACGTTTGCTCGAACTCCGAACGGCATCCGCGTGCGCTTGGAACGGCTCGGTTTGAGCGGGCCTCAGCGATAGTCTCCCGTTCCGGGGTTGTAGCCGGCCGGCTTGTGCGTAAGCGTGGTAAGCGGCGCGAGTTTTTGCGCTTGTGACGCCTCGTCCACGCTTCGCAGCGAGCTCGCTTCGAATCGTGCAACCGCAGCAAGACGCTGGTTCGTAACCGCAAAACGTCCGTCAGGAAGTCATTGTCCTGATCGGTCACCGGATTTTGCGTGATTGAAAGCAGCAGCGATTTTGCCGCGCTCGCTGTCTGCGCCACGCGCAGGGCCAAGTGCCGGTTCCGCCGGCGCCAAGCGCGTCCGTCCCGGCCACGGCGCCGAGGCGTCCGCCCGAAACTTGCGGACCGATATTCCGAAATCGCAGACTGATCGAATATCCCCGGCGTCGCGTCCGAACCGGCTGCTTTCATCTGCGGGGGCGGGTCGGCTGCGGATTGCCGGACGACTTGGTCGACGAAGTTCGCAATCGTGTCGCCTTCCAGCTGCAAGTGCGGCACGAGCCATGCACGCTGAGCCGGGCAGGTGAGCTCGCCCAATTCCAACACGAGACCCGCGTCCTGCGCGTGCACTTGCCGGAATCCGTAATAATCGCGCAAGTTGTTCGTGAAATTGTCCGCCATGAATCCAAACGGAAAAATGCGTCCGTAGGTCTTGCGCCACAGATCCGCGGCCGGCTTCGAGGCGCCGGTGTGATATCCGATGGAGGCTGCACTCGTGCACGGCCGGTCCGTGCCGTCGAAGTGTATGAAGATTGCCGCTTTGACGTCGTACGTTCCGTCGAAGTCCGCCGGCTCGCGCGCTACGGAATAACCGAGCGCGCGCAGCTTTCGCGTCGCTTCGTCGGCGACCGCGGGCGTCAGCGAGCGTTCGCCCGAAGTTCCGAGATTACAGTGGCGTTTTGGAAAACGCGCGCAACTTTCCGGCCGGCCTTCGTGACCCGCGGAGATGAGTACGTCGTAGTGTAGCAATGCGGCGGCAAGCAGGTGAAGCATCGCCGCTCAGGTTCAAGGGGACGCGTTTATACTCCCCGCACATTCGAAACCCGCTTCGTCGTGTACGTAATCCAACGTTACCGCACAATGGTCGAATGCGCTCGGTCCGAGTTTCACCTCAAGCGCTTCGCCCGCGAACACGTCGTCGTCCGGACGCGTCGAGAACCAAACGTTGCGGAACACGACGCGCGATGCGGAAACCTCCGGAACGCGGATCATGGCCCCTTCACCGGCGGTGCCCGCGTTCGCAACGTACGTCCAATCGGGATGTGCAGCGTGCCAACTCTGCAGCGTACTGCGCCGGACGAAGCTCGCCGCTCGAACCTGCGGCAAACCGTCATGCACTGTTTGAAGTGCGGCCTGCGAAAGCGCGATGGAAGCGCCCGTGTCAAGAGCGGCCCTATACGCGATACCAGCGATTGTAACACCCATCTGCGGATAGCGGTGTGCTCGATCGAAAAGCAGCGGCACCCGATCGGGCTCGCGATATGCCGGCGCGGTGTAGTCCTGATACAGATGGCGACCTGGGTAGTCGATCGTCCAGATCCGGCCGTCAAGCCATGTCCATCCCAATTGACCGTCGATTCCGCTGAAAACCGGATCGGACGCGACCCGCGCGTCGTTCAACACCGGAAGCGCGCCGTGATTGCCGTTCACCGCAGGGAAACCGGGTTCGCCCAGGGCCGGCAAATACGCAGTATCGGCGGGGCCGGTTTGCAGCTTCAACTCCGAGACGACGCCGCTGCGCAAAAAGCCGTTGCCGTTCGAATCCACCCAGAGCACGAGGCGACGATCGTGGTTTTCAACGCGCGGCATCACGAAGACGCGCCCGCCCACAAACGTCGAGGGCAATTCGCGGTGAGGCACAGCCCCGCTGATTGAGAAGGCGAGCGCGAGCAGCGGCACCATGTGTTACATCACGCTGGCCGCAACTCGTTCATCCACGAGTTGTCCGTCGAGCAGGCCGACGGTGCGTTTGGCTTGTTTTGCGAACCGGAAGTCGTGCGTCACCATGACGATCGTCGAGCCGTACCCGTGGAGCTCCGCGAGCAAATCCATAACGGCCTCACCGTTGCGAGTGTCGAGGTTGCCCGTCGGTTCGTCCGCCAGCAGAATCGACGGGTCGCCCGCAAGCGCGCGTGCAACGGCAACGCGCTGCTGTTCGCCGCCGGAAAGCTGCATCGGAAAGTGTTTGGCGCGGTGCGACATGTGAACGCGCTCCAACACTTCCTGTACGCGCGAACGGCGCTCGCCGCGCGTCATTCCCCGATACACCAGCGGAAGTTCCACGTTCTCGAAGATCGAGAGATCGCCGATGAGGTTGAAGTTCTGAAAGATGAATCCAATCTCTCGGTTGCGGATGCTCGCACGTTCGGTTGAGTTCAAGTTCTCGACCGCTCGTCCATTCAGCCGGTATTTGCCGCTCGTGGGCGTGTCCAGCAGTCCGAGAATCGAGAGCAGCGTGGACTTTCCGCATCCCGAGGGACCTTCGATCGCGACGTACTCCCCGCGATCGATCTGGAGCGTGATGCCGCGCAGCGCGCGCGTTTCGACGTCTTCCGTGAAATACGATTTGCCGAGTTCGTGCAGTTCGACGAGCATGTAGATGAGTCTCCTTATCGTAAACGCAAGACGGTTTGGTCGGGATATGCAGACATGTCGGAAACGATGACCGTGTCTCCCGGCCGAATTCCGGAGAGCACTTGAACTCTGTCGTTCGAGCCTAGACCCAAACGTACGCGAACCCGTACCGCGCGCGTGCCGCCGTCCACCACTTTGAAAAGATCGATGGAGGCGCCATCGGAAGCCCCCGCCGGACGAGCGATCGACACGGCGCCCGGAATCTTCGAAATGATAATGGTGCCGTCCACGTTGGCGTCCGGCCGGGCTCCCGGGGGCAACGGGTGCGAGAACGTGACGTCGACGGCCACGGCCCCATTCTGTGCTACCGGTGCAATACGCGCGACGGCGCCGGCAATGGTGCCGTTTCCCGTGTCGATGCGCGCTTGCATGCCGGGTAAAACGCCGTGAACGTCACTTTCTGCTACTTGCAGAACGGCCTTGAGATCGTGACTGTCCGCAATACGCGCGATCTCCGTATTTTGTGCGACGCTCGTACCCGGATCGACATCGACGCTCTGCACGACCCCGTACGCCGCGGCGCGCACGGTGAGCGCGGCGACTTGCTCCTGTGCCGCTGCGACTTGGGCCGAGGCTTGATCCACCTGCGCTTGCGCTGCGGCTACTTTGGCCTGCGCGTCAGCCTGGGCTACTGCAACCTGTGCTTGCCGGTTGCGCACGTCGTCGGCACTCCTGCGCGCCTGAATCTGCGCCTGCTGATATTGAAGTCCCGCCAGTAATCCTTGCTTGTGCAGTTGCGCGTACGAACGTGCTTGCAGCGCGTCCGTTTGCGACTGCGCTTGCGCGTCCGAAAGACTGCTCTGCTGTCCGATGACGGCGGCCTGCACTTGCTGGCGAGCATCGGCGAGATTGGCTTGCGCGACTCGCAGCGCTGAAATCGCGTCCGCTTGCTGCGCCTGCAATGCGGGGTTCTGCATCTGCGCGAGGACGGTGCCCGGCTGAACGCTGTTTCCGGCCTTCGCGAAAATCTGATTTACCACGCCCGTTTGCGTTGCAGACACGACGCGCACGCGCTCCGGCGCAAAGGCACCCTGCGCGCTGACCGAACGCACGAGCGTTCCGCGCGCGGCTACGTCCACTACGAGCGTCGACTTGTCGACGACGGTCGTTGCGGCCTGATGCGTCAGCGAATTGAAGGCCCACACCGCCAGCGCGACGAGAACGGCGACGCCCGCTGCTGCAAGGACGGCTTTGGAAACGCCGTCGCGGACGCTCGCGCACGACGTCCATCGTGCCGGGCCGCTCGACGGCTTTGGGCTTGAAGACTTTGCTCACGCGCCGACCGGAAGGAGGCGGCGCGAACGCGCAAGATTCACGAGTTCCGCCAAACGCGCCGCCTCGGCTTGTGCGATGCGCCGTCCCCATGGCGTGAGTTTGTAGTAGCGGCGCCCCATCGCATCGTCGTCGTTCCGCTCGATCTCCGCAATCCAGCCGTCGGTGCACATTTGCCGGAGTTGCCGGTAGAGGGTTCCCGAACCCAGCCGAATTCTGCCGCCCGTGGACTCGCCGACTTCTTTCGTAATGCTGTAGCCGTGCCGTTCGCCGTCCGCAAGCGCGAGGAGAATATGAAATGCGCTTTGCGGCAGCGGCAGCATGGCGGATGGGTCCTGACGGCGGCTCAGCATCGTTTACTCCCCCTGATATGTCGAATGTCGACATATCCACTCGTACTATATCGCAGCAGTCCGGATCCTTCAACCCCTATTCGTAGCGCAGTGCCGTTGCCGGCTGAACGCGCGCCGCGCGTCGTGCCGGAACCCAGGCGGCCAGAGCGATCGCACCCAGCAAAAACACGGCCGCGGCGCCAAAGGTGAGCGGGTCGAGCGGCGCGGTTTGATATAACACTTGCGCGAGCGCGCGGGCCGCAAACGCACCGAGCACCGCACCCGCCGCAATTCCGGCTGCGCCCAGCAGCAGCACCTCGCGAATGACTCCGAACGCGATCGCGGACCCTTGCGCGCCGAGCGAGCGCCGCACGCCGAACTCGTGCGTGCGCCGCTCCACTCCATATGCAACGACGCCGTATACGCCGGCGAGTGCCAACAGCAGTGCGATTCCGGCAAGCCCGACGAAGATCGCCGCGGATATTCTCGTCGTGAAATCGTCGAAGGACCGAAGCACGGCGAAGCGTGAGATAATCTGCGGAGGCGGGAGCAGCGGATCGTATACGCGAGAGCACGCAATCGAGATCGCTTCCAAGCCGTGGATCTCCGGCTATCGTTCTGCACGACGAGCACGCCCGGAAACGTCACCTGCGAAAATGGGACATACACTTCCGGGTTGGGAGCGGACGAGAGCGAATGACGCACGTCGCCAGCGATACCCACGATGCGCCGCAGCGGGAAATCCGCCGCCGCTGCTCTCACCGACCGATACGTACTCGTTCAGCGCTTCGCTCACGCTCCCGAAGTGCCGTCTTGCGAACGATGCGCCGACGATAGCGACGGGCTGGGAATCGCTCGCATCCGCAGCCCCGAAATCACGCCCTACGAGAGCGGAATGCCGAGCGTTTTGAAAAACGACGGCATAACGCTGTTGAACTGTACGTACTGATCCGGCCCGCTGCCGGTTTCGATTCAAAATGCTTGATGCAATGAGTAATTCGTATTCGACTGGCTGCCGAGCCCGGCAGTGAGCGCCTCGGCCGCGCCCGCCACGCCGGGAAGCGCGCGAACGCTATCGCGAAACGAGCATAAAATTGCCGGATTTGCCGATTGCTCGCGTACCGCGGACGCCGGCAAGTCGATCTGCACCGCATAGACATTCGCTTCGCGGAATCCGACGGGCGTGCGCTCGAGGCGTACGAAACTCTGCAGCAGCAGAACGGCGATGCAAAGCACCGCAAACGCGAGAACGATTTCGGACGCGGCGAATACGGTGCGAAGACGGGCGGTGCGAAGCGCCCCGCCGCCGCGTCCACTCGCGTTCAACGCACCCGCGAACTCCCTTCCATGCGCGTAGACCGGCACGATCGCCGTCCCAATGGTGAAAAGCACCGTGACGGCGACGCCGTAGGCAAGGACTGGCAAGTTCAATCCGACGCGGTTCCATCCGGCACCGTCACGTCCATCCCATATGCCTGGCCGAGTGCGGCAAGAAATCCGCCAATCGCGTGCAAAACCGCGACGGCAAGCGCGATCCCCAGGATTAGACTGAGTATCGTCACGAGCGCCATCTCTACGGTGAGCCGCTGCGCTAAGCGTTTGCGCGTCGCACCGAGTGCGGAACGCACGACCAGCGAACGATCGCGTGCCGCAGCACGCACCAACAGCAAATTTGCGATGTTCGCCGCCGCTATCAGCAGCACGAGAATTGCCGCACCGTACGACATGACGACGATCGTTCGCATCGGCGCTACGAGCACGTCGGCGAGCGAGCGGACGCGAACGCCGCGATGCGCGTCGAACTGTGGATACTGCCGCGCCAGCTGCGCGGCGATGCGGGAAAGATCTGCTTGCGCCTGCCCCCACGATACTCCGGACCGAAGCAGCCCGATCGCAAAGAACGAGTAGTGTCCGCGCCAGCTCGTTGGGTTGTCTCGAGGATCGATCAGCAGCCAGTAGTCCGAACTCGCGACGAAGCCGGGTCCGGGATTTCGCAAATACGGCGGTGCAACGCCGACGATCGCGTACACGCGGCCGTCAATGGTGACGCGCCGGCCAACACCGACGCGGAAGCGCCGGAACCGGCTGCGCCACAAAGCATCCGAAATAACGATGCGCAGTTTACCGAGATCGGCTCGCGAAAGGAGCCGTCCGAGTTCGGGCTGCGCACCGAGTATCGTGAAGTAGTCTGCGCCCGTGTACCAGCCTTGCAGTTCCACGGGCCGTCCCCTACCGGTCAGCGCCCCTTGCGCCTGCGTTTCCACGGAGATCGCCTCGAAGGTGCGGCTGCGCTGCGCGTAGTCTTGTGCATCCGGATAGTCGATGTTCGTTTGATCTTCGCCCCGCGCAACGCTCGTTATAAAGGCCAAACGAGCACCGTGGGGATACGGGAGCGGATCGATCAGTACGCCTTTGAGAACGCTGAACGCGGTCAGGTTTGCAGCGATAGCCAGTGCGATCGTCAGCGTTGCGATGGTAACGAACAGCGGTGCCTTCGCCAAAACGCGCGCAGCGTACGCCACGTCGCGCCAAACATTTTCTGCGTGCAAGCGCATTCCGGTCCAGGCGACGTTCAGGCACGTGAGCGTGAGGGGCAGCGGTGCGCTGCGGTCGCGATCGAGGTCGGCCGCGAGATCGTCCGCGAAGCGCCGGCGAAACTCCGAGGGGCAGAACAGCAATGAGAGACGCAGAAGCGGATGAACGGAGCGCATCATACGAGCCGCCCGGCGGGAAGCAGCCGCCGCGCGCGAGCGACGCGCACGAGCGATTCCAAGCGCTCCGATTCCGCGATGGCTGCGCGGCGCCCCCGCGGCGCGAGCCGGTAGTACCGGCGCCGCTCGTCAACTTCGTCGCCGTCCGTTTCGACGATCCATCCGTCCGCCGCCATCTCCTTGAGCAAACGGTACAAGGTGCCGGCCAGGAGGCGGACAGCGCCGCCCGTGGCTTCTTCGACCTCTTTGATGATGCTGTAACCATGACGATCGCCGTCTGCGAGCGCGAGCAAAATGTGGTACGCCGGAACGCTGAGCACGTGGGCGGTCTGCGCCATACAATATATTCCTCAAGAATATAGTTTGAGTAACTATATCCTGGAGATGGCGCTCCGTCAAGCGCGGCGGCCGCGGGGTCGTCCGCCTGCTTCGCTTCCGCCCTAGCTGCGGTATGTTTTCTTTGAACAACATTGAAGCGGAGGATTCTATGCAAACGCTCGCGTCGGTTCCATGGCAGCAGGATTACGATAGCGCGCTCGAGCGCGCGAAGGCGAGCAGAAGTTCGTCTTACTGGACGTCTTCAACCCGGGTTGAGGCGGATGCCAAGCGCTGGATGCCGTGACGTATCCGCAAGCCCCCGTCGTACAACTGATCGACCGGTATACTGTTCCGCTGCAAGTGGACAACAGCAGCAGCGCCAACAACCAGCTGCTGCATCGCATTCACCACATTTGGACGCCCGACGTGCGCGTCTTGGACGCAAACGGCTTCGAAATGTATCGCTGGGACGGTTTCCTGCCGCCGCCGGAGTTCATGGCGCGATTCGAATGCGGAATTGCCATGGCATACCTGCGGTTGAAACGGTTCGAGAAAGCGGAAGCGCTGTATGTGGACGTGCTCAGACGGTTCTCCACGACGTATGCCGCTCCCGAGGCGCAATATTACTTGGGCGTAGTGCGTTACCGGAACGATCCGGATAGCGACGAGCTCTCGGCGCAGTGGACGCAGGCTGCGTTCGCGTTATCCGTCGAGCGAATACCGGATGAAGCAATCGTTCAAGGAACTGCCCGGCTAAAGCGCGCCGACGAGCCGTTTGATGGAGTCGGACGGCTCGCACTGCAGTTCGGCGAGCAGCGTGTCGCGGTATTGCCGGTACTGGCGCATGGCGGCGCCGCGATCGCCGCCGGCAAGATGCGCCGTGATTGCTATTTGACGCGCCGCCTCATCGCATGGATCGTACTCGATCATGTCCTGAGCGAGTTGGAGGGCCCGCGCCGTGCTGCCGTGACTCAGTGCGTCGCTCGCCAAACGCTGTGCGACCTCCAAACGCAACTCGCTGATGCGCCGCTCCGTCGGTTCGAACCAGTCCCACTGCTGCATGCGTTCGGGCCGGCGGCAGCACAGCTTTTGGTAGAGGAGTTCGAGCAGATTCCGTTCGGTATCGGCAAGCGCGGGACGCGCACGCAGCGTCGACACGGCGCGATCGATTTCCCACAGATCGACGCGCACGTCGTCGTGCAGCGCATACCCCTCTTTGCTGCGCACGATCGCCTGATCGCTTCCCAAATGCTGGCGCAGACGATGCAGGCACACCGAGAGCGAATTTCGGGCCGCATAATCGTCGAGTTCGGGCCAAAGCAAATCCGCCAACCGCGCCCGCGGAACGGTTTCACGCCGCAGCGCAAGCGCCACGAGCAGCGCGAGTTCGCGCTCCGACAGCGAAACCGAACGTCCGGAACAGAGAACCGAACCATCCGTGAGCCCAACCTCCAGCAACGGCACACGTTCTCCGCGTTCCCGGCGCAGCCGCTTCATGAAGCCGCCGAGCATTCCCACATCGGACTCGCGTCTGCAGATCGCTTCGACGGCGGCAACGAGCGCATCGGAACCGCTGCGCCTCGCGCGTTCCAGCGCAGATCCGACGTGTTCGTCGAAATGCATCTCTTCGTAGACGGCCAGCGTGACGAACGACAGACATTCGATGAACGGCGCGCTGTATTGCGTCGCGGCGGTTATTGCGGCTTTCGCGTGCTTTATCGCTTGCGCGCTCTGCTGCGAATTCGCTGCCGCGATCAGACGGCCGCATGCGACCCATTTCAGCAAATCCGCGTCAGCGGGTTCATCGCTTCGGCCTCGCGCCGAAGCCGTGAAGAACGCGAATCCTCGCACGCCGTTGCGGACGACGATCTCCTCGAGCTCTGCGCCGAAACGCATGAATGCGGGGTCGTCGTCGGTCAGCCAAGCGCCGAAGACCCGCTCCGCCAAGTCGAGCGCGACGAAGTTGTGCAGCCCGGAGCGTCTCGCACTCTCGAGCGCGCGATCGACGAACTGCCGCCCCAGAGCGAACTCACCGCGAACGCGCGCAATGTCCGAACCGAGCGCGAGCAGTGTGCCGGACGCCATGATGTCCATACCGCCGACCAGGGGCAGCGCCATGGTCAGGTCGCGCTCGGCGCGATCGAGTTCGCCGGTCCGCGCGCGCATCAAGCCGACCAGGTAAAACAGATACCCTTCGAAGTAGTTTTGCGGTTCCTCGCCGATGCCGTTCTCCGCCGCGAACCGCTCGATCATGTCTTTGGCTTCGTCGAGCAGACCGATGAAGCTCATGAATAAGACACGAAAGACCAAGATGTAATAACGCTCGAATTGCGTGACGTCGGGCGAGAGCGTTCGCCATAGCGACTCGGCTTCGTCCAGCAGCTCCTCGGTGTCGACACAGAACACGCGCAGCAGCGCCGTTACCGCCCAGAGTCGCGGGTATCGCTGCACCAGCGATCGATCGAGCGAGGAAAGGATCCGCGCATACTGCATCGACGGCGCGTGATCGCGAATCACCTCATGCTGCCCGAGAGCAAACGCCGCCGCGCCTTGATCGCCGCGTGCGAGATGCAGCTCGGCCGCGCGCTGATAGCGTTTTTCCTGAGCGTGCGACTGTGCCGCGCGCTGCAGCACCTCCGAACGCTTCTCTTCGTGATGCTCGAGGAGCAGCGAGGCAAGCAGGGGATGCACGTGAAACATGCCATCCGCGGTACGCGTCAGAAACGGCGACTCTTTTGCGAAATCGGCGAGTGCGCGTACGGCTGAATCGTCCGTGAGCGCCGCCTGCAAGTCCTCGACCTTGGCATGCGGAACGCACGCGCAGACGAACAGCGCCTCCACGAGGCTCGGGTCCAGCGACGCCAATACCTGATCGGCCAGGTAGTCGTGCAGCTCTTCAAAAGCGACGTCGTCGAGAGTCTCGAGCAAAGACTCAATGCGCCCCTCGTTGGCGAAACGCTTGAGCAGAAAAACCGCGATCGGCCAGCCTTGCGAGAGCTGCGGATGATCCGTGAAAGCAGAACCGGATCGTCCGCGTCACTTCGAAAGAGCGAAGCGATCTCCACGCGGTTGAATGCGAGCTGGTCGGCGCGCAGGGTGAGAATTTCGTGCGGCGGGGCGAATCGGGTCAAGTGCACCCGAAGGCTTTCACGCGTGCAGATGACGACGCACCGCCCCTCCGGACGCTGCGTGAGCAGACGCGCGAAGAACTCCCGAGCGGACGGATTTCGCGCGATGTGCTCCGCGTTTTCGAAGACGAAAGTCGTCTGATCGGCAGACGTCTTCCACGCCTCGAGAACGAGATTGACGCGCTCGGCCACGCTCATTCCGCCGTCTCCGAGCATCAGTTCGCGCTGGGTAAGCGTTTGAGTGCGCGACGGGGTCTCTGCCGCCAGTGCAGGCACGACCCGGCGGGCGAGGTCCAGGTCATCCAGGATGCCGGCGGCATCGCATACCGCCGTGCCCTGCCGCCCTGCCACGAGTCTGACGCGCGAGCGTGGATTTACCGAATCCGGCGGGAGCAATGAGTGCCAGTATCCGCGGCTGGACGCGCTCGAAGCGCTCCAACAGCGAATCGCGCCGGATCTCGTGGAGCCCGCCGGTCACAATGGCCATTGCGTACTAGTACGACACTACCAGCGTCTACGACTTCTCTTACATTGTAAGGCGTGTAAGCGGATTGTAAGACCGGACCCATGGGCCGTAAGGCTCAGGAAAATTCGTCCAGGTACTCTTTTTCTATCCCTCTTCGCAAGCGCGGCTTTCGAACGAGGTTAGGAGCCGTTATCAGCGGCCCTCGGACTTATGGGGAGACCACGGAATGGCCTTACTACAAGAGACTGCGGCGGCCCGCGTTATGGTCGTCGGCAGGGACCCAATCGTAACACGGACGCTCACCCGATTACTCAATTTGGACGAAGGCATCGAGGTGCTCGCCGAGTCGCCTTCGATCGGAACGGCAGCGCTCGCGGAGCTGCGGCCGGACGTCGTCATCTTGGACGAGCCGGCGCACAGCCTCCAGGCCGCGCACGCTCGCGAGCTGCTCGAAGCCTTTTCGCCGGACAGCGCCTTATGCGTGCTCGAGGCGCTGCGCGATCTCACCATCCGCGAAGTGCTCGAAACCGTGCGGCACCTCGCTCCCGTGCAAGGCTTGCCGCGCGCCCAGGGCAATGGTCATCTTCGCTTCCCGGCGGTTTCGGAAGAACGCGACGCACTTGCGTCACTTTCGGAACGCGAACTGCAAGTCGTTCGTCTGGTGGCCGAAGGTCTCTCCAATAAAGAGATCAGCTCGCGGCTCACGCTCAGCGACAAAACGGTGAAGAACCACATCTCGCACATTCTTGCGAAGATGGGATTGACCGCACGCACGCAAGTTGCGGTTTACGCGATTCGCGCAGGCGCCGTGTAACTTTCTCCAAGGGTGCAGCAGCAAAACGCCCGGCACTGTTGACGGCGCCGGGCGTTTTTGCGCCCGAGCGGCCAGGCAGGTTTCATAAAATAGGCTGACGGGAATTTCCCAGGCATGCGTGACGCTCGACCAAACTGGCCGAATGGCATCGGCCTATTGCTGATCCACGTGGGTGCAATCGGGGTGTTCTTGCCCTTCTTCTTTTCGTGGTGGGCCGTTCTGGTTGCTGCAATTCTCGCGTATGCCACGGGCGCTTGGGGCGTCACGCTCTGCTATCACCGCACGCTCGCGCACCGCAGCGTCCGGCTGCGCAAGGCCGTGGAATACACAACGGCCGTTTTGGGCTCGCTCGCGTTTCAAGGCGATCCCATTTCGTGGGTCGCGACCCATCGCGTGCATCACGCCAATTCGGATCAGCAAGGCGATCCGCACAGCACGAGACTCGGGTTCAGTTGGGCGCACGTCGCGTGGCTGTTCAAACCGAATCCCAACATCCCGCGCAGCGCCGAAGAGTACCGCAAGTACTGTCCCGATTTATGGAACGAACCATTTTACCGCGGACTGCACCATCTCCATCTTCCGATGCAGATCGCGCTTGCGGGTTTGCTTTTCGCGTTCGGAGGCTGGCCGTTCGTGATATGGGGCATCTTCGGCCGCTTGGTTTTCGCCTATCACACGACGTGGCTGGTCAACAGCGCTACGCACATGTTCGGGTACCGCACCTTCAAAACGACGGATCGCTCCACCAACTCGTGGTGGGTCGCGCTCCTCTCGTTCGGTGAGGGCTGGCACAACAATCATCACGCGTTTCCGTATTCTGCCCGTCACGGCATTGCGTGGTACGAGATCGACATGACCTGGTGGGCGATCCGGTTGCTTTGGCTGCTGCGGCTGGCCGACAAGGTTCGCGTGCCGAGCCGCGCCATTCAGGAACGCTTCCGTCTACCGGTTGCCCAAAGAAGCGTTCGTATAGTCGCGCCCCGCTGACGCGTGGACCCTCACCACCAGCGCCCGTAGGCGCACCTGAGCTCGGATGTGGGGATAAAGTCCCCATGAAAAGCGGTTGGGGCAGGGGAGCCGCCGTCGGGATGATCGCAGCGGCGGTCGTCGCGGCGCTGGTTTATGCGTTTCGCATGCCCCTGGCACAATTCGCACTTGCGAAAGGTCTCGGCGCCGCGACCGGCACGAGCGTTTCGGTAGGGCGCTTGTCCATGCGCGGCGGCCATGCCGTGGTAACGAACGTGCGCATCAGCGCGCATCGCCAGCAACTCGCATTCATTCCTCGCGTGGAAGTAGCATATTCACTGCACGATCTGCTTCCGGGCAGCCGTCATCTTTACGGCCTGCACGCCGTTACGGTGTACCGGCCGCAGATTACGGTGGTCCACAATGCGGACGGCACGTATAACCTGCCGCACATGGCGAAGGGCCGCGCGCCGAATAAATCCGCCGCACCGATGAATTTTTCGATGCGGGTCGTCGACGGCTCGTTGACTGTAACGGACGCTACGCGCTTGGATCCCAGCGCGCGCCGGATTTCGATTGGCGGCGTGAACGTAGCGGCCTACATAAACACCGCTGCACGCACCCATTACATCGCTTCGATGGCGTACGAGGCCAACGGGGCGCGCTATCCCATCGACGGCCACGGAACGATCGATGCCGCCATCGGGCTGAACTATCAGCGCTGGACCGCCCTGCACGTTCCGCTTCCGCAGATCGTGAACTATGCCCTGAACAACGCGAGTCTTCGTTTGCGCGCCGGCTATTTGGACAACGTGGACGCCGAGTATTTCGGAAAGATCGCCGCAAGCGCGTATCTGCGCGGCGGACGCGTGACGATGCAAGGCATCGGCGCGCCGATCGAAAACGTCCGCGGATCCATCGACGTCACGAGCGAGGGACTGACGACGCCTCACATCGACGCGACCATTGCCGGCGCGCCGATCCGGATCACCGGCGCGATTTACGATCTCGCGCACCCCAATTTCCGGCTGGTCGTGCGCGCGCACGGCGAGGTCGCGCGTTTGAAACACCTCAACGCCTCCGCAGCGCGTTTGCCGCTGCGCGGCCCCATCGATCTGGCGATGCTCGTCGAAGGCGCCGTTCGCACGCCCCTCGCACTCATCCTGACGCATTCGCCGGAGATCGACTACCGCGCGATGCCCCTGCGCAATCCGAACGGATTGATTGCATTCGACGGGCACACCGCAACGATTCTCAACTTCGGCGTGCAGTACGCAGGCTTCACGCTCGACGGACGCGGACGTATGTCGTTCGCAAACGAACCTCACGCGCTCGAAGCGGTCGCAACGGTCAACGGCCCGAGCGGCGAGATACCCTACGCCTCGGCGCTTTTCCCTGGAATGACGCTGAACGGAACGCTTCTGGCTACGGCGCGCTCGCTCAAACATATCGACACGCGTGGAGTCATCGCGGGCGAGGGCGCGCGCGGATTGCTTGCGAGCGCGTTCGCGCTGAGCAGCAATGGCGTGGGGAGCGTCCTTCTCCGGCACACGCAAGATGCGTCGTCAATGTATGCCAAAGTCGGGCTCGACCGTCCGAACGGCGCGATGGACGCGCTCGTTCGCGCGCGGAACTTCACGATTCGGCCCGCTCAAAGCAGTTCGCTTCCGGGCATTGCAATGAAGTCGTTGCCGCCGGTGCGCGGCACGCTAACGGGCGACGTATTCGCCTCACGCCGCGGCAATGCGCTGGGTTTGTCGGGAAACGTCGCGCTGCAGCAAGCACAGTACGGGAAGATTGCGATCCGACGCGCAAGCGCGCGCTTCGGCGGTTCGCCGGGGAACGTTCGCGTTGCATCGATCGATGCGCAGGGCAACTTCGGAGCGATTCGCGCTGCAGGCACGATCGCCGGCGCCAATCACGTCGCCCTCGAGGGCCGGTATAGCGGATCGCTCGCGCAAGTTTCCGCGATAGCGGGAAATCTGCCCGCAGAGGGGCGCGTCGATGCGCCGATTGCTCTGCTCTACGACGGGCGCAGTTCCGTGGCTCAAATTCGGGATGCACGCTTCGCGAATGCGAGTATTCGCGGCATTCCGCTCGAAGGGCTCAGTGCCACGATCGGATTGCGGCCATCGACAATTGACGTTTACGCCGCTCACGCGCGCGTCGCAAGAGGCGGCAGCGCCGTGGCGGCCGGAAGCATCGGCAACGGCGGTCACGTCGCATTCTCCGTTTCGCGGGTGCCCGTTGCCGGCGGCTACGCGGACGCCGCGGCAACGGCGTCCGGCTCGCTGCACTCACCCGATGTGCGCGGAGCACTGCTGCTCGCCGGCGCGCGCTATGCGAACTACCCGATCAGCGGCGCATCTGGGTTCACGTATTCGGGCGGTACTGCTGCCGTGCAAAACGCCACGATCGACGCGGGGCCGGCGCTCGTCGCGGCTGACGGCACGGTTTGGCCGAATTACGATCTCGACGCAAATGCAAGCGGATTGCTTTCGTACGCGCAATTCCAGGGCAGCATCGATGCCGCAGTGCACGTCACGGGAACGGGAAAGACGCCATTCGTCGAGGGCACGATTCAAGTCCCGGAAGGAAACGTGCACGGTCTAGCCTTCAGAGACATGCACGCAGGCATTGCGGGAACGCCGCAGGATCTGACGGTTCGCAACGGCTCCGTTGCGGTCGGCTCGACGGCGATTGCGTTCAACGCGGCAGTTGCGCCGGGCTGGATGCAGGCGGCCATCGACGCACCGCATGCCGACCTCGCAGATTTCAACGACTACTTCGACACGGGCGACACGCTCGGCGGCACCGGTCGTCTCGCTCTGAGCGTCGCGACGTCACCGCTCGGACTCGACAGTTCGGGCAACGTTCGTCTGCAGAACGTCCGTTACCGCCGAATCGAGCTCGGCAGCACGGCCGCGAAATGGCAGACCACGAACCGAAGCACCTCCCTGGTGGCGTCCGTCGGCGGCGTTCACGGCACTGCGCACGTGGCCGGAAGCATCGTTCCCGCGACCAAAACCATGCATCTCAACGCGACCGCCCGCAGCGTCGATTTGGGCACGTGGCTCCCGATGCTCGGATACACTGCGCCCGTGACGGGGCGCGTCGATGCGGACGTCGTTCTGCTCGGAAGATATCCGGACGTCGCCATGAACGCGCGCGGGACCCTGCGTGACGGAATCGTCGGACGCGTACCGATTCAACGCGCGCAAATCGCCGCAAATGCCGCCGGCGGGCGCGGCCGCATCACGCAAGCGATCGTGCAGGTACCATACTTGACGGCACAGGGTTCGGGCACGTTCGGACTCCATCGCAACGATCCCCTCGATTTGGCAGTGAACGCGTCCAGCCCCGACGTCGGTAAGCTCATGCAGACGTTCAGCGGTAAGACGAACGAGGTCTCGGGCGCTTTGGCTACCACGCTGCACGTAAACGGCACGGCGCAGCGTCCGCAGGTCAACGACGCGCTCACGCTCACGCAGCTGCGCTACGCGAAATTCACCGTTCCGCGCGTGCAGGCGAATTTGAACGTGACGCGCACGCGGGTTGCGCTCACCCACGGGCTCGTCGATTTGCGCAAAGGTACGATTAGCGCTGAGGGAAACGTGCCGGTTCATCCGGCGCGCTCTTCTCCCGTTTCGCTCGCGCTCTCGCTAAACCGCGTGGACCTTTCCGACTTCACCGCCGCACTGCCGCAGGGCACCAAGCTCGCGGGCGCGCTGAACGGCGGTTTGCGCGTCGGGGGAACGATGCAGGCGCCGCTGCTGAGCGGAACGATGGCTCTACGAAACGGATATTTCGTCGGTCCCATCGATCAAAATCCCGTGAGCGCTATGAGCGCCGATCTCGTTTTTTCGGGCACACAGGTCGCGCTGAACGGCGTTCACGCAGACGTGGGCGGCGGCACGCTGACGGCGCACGGTACCGCATCGGTGCCGACGCTGCGAGATTTCCGGGCTGCAACGTTCGACTCGACGATCGTCGCGAACAATGCGCAGGTCAACAGCCCGCAATACTTCCGCGGAACGTTCGATGCGAACATTCACGCATACCGCGCCGCCGGCGGCCTGCCGACGATCGCCGGAAACGTCGACGTTCCGAGCGCACGGATTCCGCTGACCGCGTTTTGGAATCCCAAGGCACCGAAGACGCCGAAGCGCGCCCCGCTCGACCTTGCATTCGATCTTGCAGCTACCGCAGGGCGCGACGTTCGCGTGCAAAGTCCAAACGTCGACGTCGGTGCGCAAGGTTCGGTGAAAGTCACGGGAACGACCGCGAAGCCGGCCCTCAGCGGACGTATTGCATCGACGGGAGGTACGGTCGATTTCTTCCGCAACTTCACGATTCAGCGCGCAAACGTCGCGTTCCATCCAAGCAACGGCATCTGGCCGAACATCAACGCGGTGGCCGATACGCAAGTGACCAACCCGACGACCTACATCCAGTTGCAGGTGGCGGGTTTGGCGCCGAACGACATGCATCTCAATCTGCAATCCGATCCGTCGTACGATCGGTCGCAGATTCTCGCCCTGCTCGCCGGGTTGCAGAACTTCGGCGCTGTGCCCGGCCTTGCGGCTACGGGCGCGGGCACGGGCGGCTTCACGCTGGGAGGCGAGGTGCAGAACCTCGCCCTCGGCCAGTTGAACACGCTGTTTACGCGAAATCTCTTCGAGCCGCTCGACGCCGGGTTGGGCAGCGCACTTGGGCTGCAGAATCTGCAGATTTCGGACAGACTTCACGAGCGGCTTCGGCGTGAGCGCCGCCAAGGCGTTCGGCAAACACCTGACGGCGATGTTCGCGGAAAATCTGGGGGAACCGCGCGAGCAATCGCTCAGCATCGAGGCGCATCGGGGAAATTCGACGGCGTTCAATCTGATGCTGTACAGCGTGCAGGATCCGCCGCTCACGGGATTCCTATCTCAAAATACCAACCCGTTCCAGTTCAACGCGCTCAACAATAACTCGACGCTGACGCCGGCAAGCGGCACGAACGGCCTCTCGCTGCTGTACGAGCACAAGTTCTACTGATGCGTACCTCCGCACTCGCGCTGATAGTGCTTCTCTCCGGCTGCGCGGCGCAAGCCGCCGCACCGACGGCGTCGATCGACCTGAACGCGCTCGTGCGGACGCATCCGCTCTATCACACGCTCGCGCAATACGATCGCCAAATCGCCGCGCTGCGATCCACGCTGCACGTTGCGGAGTTCGCGAACAAGACGCAAGCATTCGCGAATGCTGCGCAAGGCGCGCGAACGGCGCTGCTAAAAGCATCGGCCGAAGCGAGCCGCATCGCGGCGTTGCCCGCTCCGGACGTTCGATCGCTGGACGCGGACGAAAACCTGTATGCGCCCAGCGAAAACCGCGTCCGCGCGGACGTGCAGCAAAGTTACAGCGCCCAATCCGCGGATCTTCGCGATTCCGCCGAACGCGATATGAACCGGTATCGCGCGCAGTTGCTCGAACAGCAGGGTGCGGCGTTCGCCAATTACGTGCGTTCGGTGAACGCGCGCGTGCAGCAAGCCTACGTATCGCGGCGGCAGCAGTTCTACGAAAAAGAATCCGCGATGCTGCTGGATCTGGCGAAAGCGGACGCCGGTAAACGGCTGCCGATCTCAGTCAAACTGCACACCCTCGCATTGTATCCGGCCTCGAGACACGCACTTCAAGCGCAACTCGACGGAATTCAAGCGCGAGAGAATGCAAGCGTTGCAGCGCAGCGGCAACGCGATGGGCGTGCTCTCGCCGCATTTCAGGCCGGTCTGCAGGCACACGCAGCTTCCGACGTCGCACGAACGCGTGCCGATTTGCAACGCCGGACGTCCGCGAATCTTGCCGCGCGCGAACGCGTACTCGCGCAGCAGCAGTCCTCCTCGACGCGTCTGGGATTGAGCGCTCCGATGACGAGCGTGGCGCCTCCCACCGACATGCACGCGCAGCTCGAATCCCTGCTGCGATCGCGGCCGGCCGACCCGCGCGCATTTCTGGCGGCGGCAGATGAATTATCGAAGCAATACGGAGGGGTGCGGGATGCGGACGCGTCCGCAACGCGCAGCACGTGGGGCGAACTTTCGCAGCTCGAATCGGATCGGGCGCAAACCTTGAGTCAGATCGTTTCGCAGATTCTGCGCGATGCAGGCTCGGTCGCCCGCTCGCGCGGTTTGGGCCGCGTTTACGATCTCAGGCAGGCGCCGCCGGGAAGCGTGGACATCACGCAAAACGTGCGTTCGGACTTCGCAGCACTGGCGAAGTAAAGTACTCGTACGCCGGTTCTTCGTCTTCGCGAACCTCTGCCAGCAAGAAAGCGTGGCTCGAGCACGTCGTTACGGTGAACTTACGGCGTGCTCGCTCGGACGCCGTGCACCCGCACGACCAGTGGAGCCTCGCGCCGTGCCGTTCGGCGGGGCGGCACAGCAGCAAGCGTACCTGATACTCAGCCAATTGAATCGTCATGGCTCCAGTATCTCACTCGGGGCGGACAGACTCCGGGACCTTTGTATTACCTCGACGATGCCGCGCTTCGCTTACAGCCAAAAATGTGGCACAAATTATTTTTTTAGTTGACTTCGGGATTCGGGCGGTGCTACCGTGCCATCGATGCATCTAGCAGTTTACGTCATCGCCGCCGTCGCGATGACCGCTTCGATCCCCGCGGCGCCCGCAGTTCATCCATTGCCGCTCGATGCCTCGCTTTCCGATCCGGCCTGGGCCGTGGGCGCTATTGCCGCGCCGGACGGCTTCTTCGATCTCACGTCCCGCCGGGCTGCGCCGCACGCGACGTCCGTGTGGATGTTGTATGACAACCAGAATTTATACGTTGCCTTCCGCGCCGAGCAGAGCGGAACGCCGATCATCGCCCAACAAACGACGAACGACGTCGGCTTCGGCTTGGACGATTTCGTCGGCGTAGGCATAGATCCGAGCGGCGTCGGCACCGACGCGTACTTTTTCGAAACGACGCCCCGCGGCGTACGGTACGAGCAGGCGAACGAAACGAACCGCTACCGGCCGTCCTGGAGCGCGACTGCTTCGATCAAGGGATCCACGTGGACGGCCGTGTTGATCATTCCGCTGCGCATCATGCGCATCCACCCCGGATCCACCCAGACGTGGCGCATCAATTTCATCCGGAACGTCGCAGCCTCCGCCGAACATTACACGTGGGCGTACAACGGCGCCATGCAGGACGGCCCGATCGGCCAAGTCTGGCCGGGTTTCTTCGATACGCGCTATTGGGCCGGGTGGAGTGGAGTGCGCGTCAGTACCGCGATGCTGCAAGCGGCGCGTCCCAAGCCGCGCGCAGAGATCTACGGCCTGCAGAGCGGCGGCAGCAATCGCAACGTCTTCCAACAGGCGAACGGTACGTTTGCGCCCGAGGCCGTGCGGACGGTGGGACTGGACTTCACGTATCCGATCACTTCGACGATCAATTTCGTCGGAACGCTCAATCCCGACTTTTCGAACGTCGAGATCGACCAACAGACGATCGCGCCGCAGGAGTTCCGCCGAGTACTTCAAGAGTACCGCCCGTTCTTTTCGCAAGGCGCCGGTTTCATCAACGCCAACGCCGTCGGACTGAACAATAATTTGATCTTCTATTCGCCCAGCGTCGGCCCGTTCGACCGCGGCGCAAAGATCGAGGGAACGTTCGGCGACCAGTCGTTCGGAGTTCTCAATTTCAAAGGGTTCGACGAGACCACAGGCAACACGTTCGACGATACGGCGTACGGATACAAGCACGCGCTTGCGAACCGCACGTTCTTGTATTGGGCGGACGGCGTCATCGCTCATCACAGCATCTTCGGTGACGACAGCACGAATGAGGCTGGCGTCGCCGGCCGCAACCTGCGGACCGGCTTCGTGTGGGGAATCGATCAAGCGCTGGAGCACGGATCGTGGGACCCGCTGGGTAATTCGTACAATACGACCAGCTTCATTGACGTTCACCGTCAGAATTATGAATGGAATCTGGCATATCAGGACATTTCGCCTTTTTATAACCCTATCGACGGCTTCACTGCAGCGTCCGACGAACGCGGGCTCTCACTTTATACCTGGACTGCCGGCGCAACACCGTACATCAAGAACTACACGTTGAATTTTTTCGCGGATCGCCTGGCGGATCGATCCGGCGCCATTCATCAAGCGGATTTCGATCCGGCGTTGAGCGTTACGTTGAAAAATGGTTTCTCGATCGACGGTTTGGGTCCGTCGATCGGTGAATTGCGCAGTTATGCAACGGTAAACCCGGTTGCGTCAGGAACCACCTGCACCGATCCGTTACTCCCGCGTTCTTCTTTTACGGGCTATCCGACGTACTACTGCGGGCGCTCGGACACGTACAACCTGATGGCATTGCCGTTCGGTTACGGCGACGGCACGCCGACGCCCATCGATGCAGACGTCTCCTTCGGACGCTTCGGATACGGACTGCTCGGCGCGGCGGACAACGGTCCGGACTACGTGCACTTGTATTCGATTTCGACCTCTCGCCCCATCGGACGTATGCTCTCGCTCGGGCTGGAATACGACGGAACGTTCGAACGCGGAATCGCAAGCGGCATGTTCGACTCGCAATGGCTGCGCCGCGTTTCGATCGGCGCGTTGCTCGGTCCGGACGAAAATCTTACGATTTCACTTCGCGCGATAAACGGCGGCGGCGGGTTCGCGCTGCCTGGTTCGAACTTGGCCGCGGCTTTTCACCGGCGCATGCGCAACGGCGACGAATTGTTCGTGAATTTCGGTACGCCGGCGTCCCCCTACACGCTCGATAGGCTCATCGCCAAGTACGTGTTTCGCTTGGGCGGCGAGGCTGGAACGTAACGCCCGCTCGCTTTTTCACAAAAGAGTAACTGCGGTTGGCGTGGACGAAAAACGGCGACGTGCTGGCGGATCGCTCCATTCTTCAAGTCGCCATCGCGTATCAGCGCGTTCTCGCTGATGCGATGCCCGTGCTCGTCATGATGGCGGACCCTGACGGAACCGTAAATTTCTTCAATCGTGCGTGGTACGAGTACACCGGACAAGCCGTTTTCGAGCGGGACGTGGATGGCGATTGGCGGCGCTACCTGCATCCGGACGATACGGAGCGCGTGGCAAACGACTGGATCGCCGGCGTGTCCAGCGACAGCGACGTCATCGACATGGAGTATCGCTTGCGCGAAGCGAGTACGGGCACGTATCGCTGGGTAAAGGCGCGCGCGACCGGAGTGCGAGATGCGACCGGAGAGATTATCCAGTGGATCGGCACCGCGATGGACGTAGACGAAGCGCGCCGCACGAACAACGCGCTGATCGAAATTGCGGAAGCGTACCAAGCCGCGTCGCTTCCGTACCTGGAGCGCTCCTTCAACGGACTGGAATTTTCAGTCGCGTATCGTGCCTCGACTCGACACCTGACGGCGTGCGGCGATTGGTACGACGCATTTCCGCTGGATGGCGGGCGGACCGCGATCTGCATCGGCGACGTGAGCGGACATGGTTTGCACGCATCGACGCTGATGGCAAAATACCGGCAAAGCGTCCGCGCGATTGCATTGCGGGCAGCGCGGCGAGACCGCGGGGGCGCGGATTCGATCTTGCGCAGCGTCGAGGAAGCTATCGCGCTGGAACATCCCGACGCGAACGCCACCGCATTTTTCGCGATCGTCGACGCGGACCGGAATGTCCTGCGTTGGGCAAACGCGGGGCATCCGCCCCCGCTCGTACTGCGTGCCGACGGCAGCACCGCTTGGATTGCCGGCGACGAACCGCCGCTGGGCTGGCGTTTCGGTCTGAAACGCACGGCGCATACGACGAGCCTGAAGGATGCGCGCGCTCTCGTGCTCTACACGGATGGCCTCGTCGAGGCCTCACGTAACCTCATCGAGGGCATGTCGCAATTGGGACAGCACGTCCGCGACGGAATGAGCGCCGGCGATTTGGCCCTGCACATTCTGGAATCTTGGACGCCGGCGCCGGTTCAAGACGACGTCGCGATACTCGCCATCCGTTTTTAGCACGATCCTCATGCGAGTCTGGTATCTAGCGCAGGCGAGAATCGATGCCCCACGGTTCGATGGCCAGAATTTTCAAGCGTGCGAAATCGCGGTGCAGCGGATTGACCAGCACGTTCCGTTCGCGCGGCACGATTGCGGAGGGCACCTCGAGTGCGAGCGCAGCGCCCGATGAAAGCCATTCGTCGCCGATTCGCTGGGTGCCGTGCGCAGGCGGAAAGCTGCGCCAGTCTTTCGGAAGCGCCGCGGTATCGAATGCGGTGACGTACCGGTCTTCGACTTCGGCAATCACCAAGACGGTTTCGTCGAAGAATCCTTCGCTCGTTGCGTGCGCGAGATATTCGAGCGTCGCGAGGGACTCGCTCTGGGCAGCGAAAGCCAAGCGCCGTCCCGGCGTGTTCCAGCGGCTGCCCGCAAGATAAGCGCCCTCGCCGCTGAATGCGCCGCCCGGCCCTTCGACGAAGGGCCGGCGCGCCAGCCGGAACAACCGCATTTACGCAACGCCGCCGTACGCAATGCTGTAAAGCGACTGCACCACCGCGTGCGTTCCAACTTCGGTTTCAAGCATTTCCAGCGGCGTAACCCCGCCGAGATGCCGGTTCGGAGCACGCAGCCACGCCAGCGCTTTTTCGTGGGTGCCGACGAGGCGCGCCGCGAGAAGCGTCATCGCCGCCAAACGCACGACACGATCGGAGGTCGCCAGATTCAATTTTTCGCTGCGGCGCTTTTCGAGCAAATAGCGCTGGATCGTTCGCGTCGAATTCGCGGTGACGCGCGCAATTTCGTCAATGCTGTAACCCCGCTCGCGCAGCGCGGCGATAGTGGAAGCGGAAAGGCCGCGGCGCACTTCGTCGCTGAGCTCGCGCGGATTAACCGCGCGCGAAACGCTGCGCGACTTGAGGAGTCCACCGATCTCTGCGGGCGTTACCGCCCCTTCGACAAGTGTCGTTTCCGGAAGCGCCATTTGTCGTAAGTGTATCACTGCTGCGCTCATGTGTCGAGCATAGTCGCAGCCCGTGCCAAGCGTATGGCACGTGCGTCCGGGGCACCGCGTTTTAACAATGGCCCGGGGAGACGGGTCGGCGAGGGGCTACTGCCGCTCGGGAGCGTCGGGTTCGGTCATGATATTTTCTTTGGTGACGAACCAATCGGACAGTTCGGAGGAAGGCCGCGTTCCGCCGCTTACGGCGTCAAAGGAAACGCTCGCCTGCTGATAGCGGTGATCGGCCACTCCGACCGGCGCCATGGCCGACTCGCTCGCAATGTACAACGCGCCCCCGATATTTGCGAACGTCACCGTCCACGGGACGACCGATCCCGTAAAGTTTCCCGCGCTTACGAGTTTGAGCGTTTCATACGTCTGCGCGTCGACCCACAATTCTCGCAGCCGCAACTGCGGCGAGTCGTACGCAGGCGTAAGCAGGAGATGATAGCAATCGCGCCCGTTCACGCTCTCCATTCCGGCGAACGAAACGAGGTATCGTCTGCGGTATCCGGTAACGAGTGCAATGGTTTTCAACGGGCCGTTCGCGCTCAGTTGTTCCGCTTGCGCAGCCGGCGTGGGATCGGCGAATTCGCGCCGGATTTCCTGCACGAGCGCGTCGGGATCCCGATCGCCTTCAAACGCCGCGCTGCTCATTCCGAAAGAATACGTGGGCGAAATCATCGGAACGCCCAGATAGTCGACGGCCTCGCTCGGATGTCCCACTTTTTTGTCGAAGAGCACTTTGCCCTGACGGCGGGGCAGCAGATGGAACGTCATGCCGTTCGGATCCGGTGGGGCGACGCGCTCTTCATCGCTCACGGGATTGACGTAGATCTTCGCATTCTGAACGTCGTAGGCCAGATGATAGTGTCGCGCTTTGTCGACGCCGCTTTCGGTCACCCGGACGGTCACCGTGTACGTGAGGTATTGCGGATAGCGCTGCTGCGCCCACACGCTGCGCGCATGATCGAAAATTTGGTACGGATTCGGCGCAGCGGACCCTAGTAACGCTGCGAAAAGCAACCAGCTCATCCCAGAGCTATCTTTCCCCGCGCTTGCCTGAATATCTCGTCCGTCCGTTTCTCGTGCACTGCCTGCGCGCCGGCCGCCCAGGCCCGCACGCAGGACGTTCGGGCAGCTGCTCCTCGAGCAGCAGTACCGTCCGCCGGTGCGCCTCAAGCCATTGAGGCAGCAGCGGCTGTGAGGTTTGCGTGCGCAGCTCTTCGGCAGCACCCAGCAGCTGTGCCGCATCCTCGAAGGCGTGCGCACAGGCTAGGCACCAACCCAGGCCTTCGAAACACCCGGCCACTGCGCGCGCGTTCTCATCCTCGATCGCGCGCTCGGCGCAGCGCAAAAACATTTCTGCGCTGGCGTTGGGGTCGACGTGGTATTGCTGTATCGCAAGGTTGAGCAGCCAGAACGTGCCTTGGAACGATTCGCCGGTCTGCTCGGAGAGCGCGACGGCTTCGCGCAGCAAATCAATGCTTCGCGCGTGTTCGCCCACATACCCCAAATGCATACCCTCGAGCGCAAGCGCATATGAAAGAAGCCATGGATCGCCGATCGCCCGCGCACGCTGCAGGCCGCTGTTCAACTGCAAGCGTCCCGCGGCGTCGTCGCGCGCGAAAACGTTCGCGATCCCGACTGCAGTTCGAGCATCGCGCGTTCGCGCTCCGGACCGTCTTGCGGACACGCTTCCAACGCGCGCTCCAGCGCCTCGATGGCACCGCTCGTATCACCTTGCTGCAGCACGAAAAACCCATACGTCGCGAGCGCTCGAGAATACACGGCCGACCGTTCGAAGCCATATGCCTGGATGCTTTCGGCCAGCCGCTGCCGCGCCAGATCGAACATGCCGCGGAACCAGTAAAACCAGCGCAGCGCCGAGGCAAGCCGCAGGCGCATCCCTAGATGCTCGCGGTCTGCCGCCGGCCACGTAAAGGCCGCCCGCAAATTATCGCGTTCGTCGGTAAGCCGCGCCATGGCGATCTCTTGCCCCGCGCGCGTGAGCTGCGGTTCGAGATCTTCGGCGAAATGCACGAAGTATGCCAGATGACGCGCGCGCGTATCATTCAAGCCTTCGCGTTCGCGCAGTTTTTCGACTAAATATTCCCGCACCGAGTCCAGCAGCCGGTAGCGGTTTTCCTCGCGGCGCCGGACGACCATTACGAGCGACTTTTCCGCCAGCTGTTCCAGAGCGTCGAGCGTTTGTTCCGGGGATGGCGCCGCGCAGACGGCCGCTATCGATTGCACCGAACACGTTCCGGAAAAAACGGCAAGCCGGTCCAGCACCGCGCGCTCTTCTTCTTCGAGCAGCGCATAACTCCAGTCGATCGTCGCGCGCAGCGTCTGCTGATGCGGCGCGGCGTTGCGTACCGCGCTTCGCAGAAGCGTGAAGCGATCGTCAAGACGCTCCAGAATCTGATCGATGCTGAGTAGACGAAGCCGCCCCGCTGCAAGTTCTATGGCAAGCGGGATTCCATCGAGGCGGTCGCATGCGGCGCTCACGGCGGCCGCATTTTCATGCGTCAGCTGGAAACCCGCGCCGGCCGCGGCTGCGCGTTCCACGAACAGGGCAGCGGCGTCGCTTTGCGAGAGCGGCGCGACGTCATACATTGCTTCACCCGCAAGCCGGAAACGCGCGCGCGACGTCGCCATGATCGATACGTTCGGGCACCGCAGCAGCACCTGTCCGGCGAATGCGGCACATGCTTCGATCGCGCGCTCGCAGTTGTCGAGTACAAGGAGTACGTGGCGCTCGCGCAACTCGTCGACGATGCGATCGAGCAGATCGTTTCCTTCGACCGTGTGCAACCGCAGAGTTTGCGCGACCGTCTGCAGAAGTGCCGGCGTATCTTCGAGCGGCGTTACGTCTACGAACCACGTGCCGTCCGGATAGGCTTGCGCGCAGTCCGCAGCGACGCGAAGCGCGAGGCGCGTCTTACCGACGCCGCCCGAACCCACCAGCGTTACCAGACGGTTCGCGGTCATGAGCTCGCGCACGCAGGCGATTTCCTCCGCGCGTCCGATGAAGCTGCTGATCGGCGCGGGTAGATTCTGTATGCGGCGCGGTTGCTTTTTCTCGCCCACTGCGCCGCCTCGCACGCGTTCGTACAGAGCCGCCGTCTCAGAGGACGGCGCGGCGTTCATTTCCTTTCGGATTGCCTGCTCGAAAGTACGATACTCCGCGAGCGCGCCGGCGCGATCGCCCGTAAGCGCGCGCAGCAGCATGATTTCGCGAATGAACTCCTCGTGCCAAGGATCGATCTGCAGGCCGCGCCGCGCCAAAGCGATGCCGGACTCGACGTCGCCGCCCTCGCGCAGTTGCGCGATGCAGGAGGTGAGCAACCCCAGTTGCGCGTTCCGGTAATAGGCGCGCCGCTCTTCAATCCACTCGTCGTCGAGAGACTGCAGCAGGTCTCCGTCATAGAGCTTTGCGGCATCCGCCTGCGCGCCGGCGGAAACGAGGTGGTCGTACTCCTCGACGTCCAGCCAATACGGCGATTCACGGTTCCAGGCGATCGAACGCCTATCTGCCGAAATCCATTGCGGACCCGCAGGAAGCCAGCGCTGCAGCAGATACAATGCGCGCCGCAAATTCGCAAGGGCATTTTCTTCGGTTTCGTCGGGCCACAGCGAGAACGCGGCCGTCTCGCGCGCAACGCGGCTCTCGCGGTGCAGCAGAATATACGCCAACAGCGCGAGCGTTTTCGCGGAAAGAGCGCCGGCAAGCGGCTGCTCGTACGTGAAGCGGGGAATTCCGAACAGCCGGATCGCGAGAGTAGTCGCTGTCAACATTTGGATTTGTTGGCTCCGTCAGCTGCAGCATACCATTTAAGGACGCAATCGCGACGGTGCGCGGACGAGCTGCCTCTAGGATTGGCTGGAGCGGCGGATCATCGCCGGCAGACTTTTTGGAGAACACTATGGACACGGACCGCAAGATCTTTCGGAACAAGCAAGCAGCGGAGCAGATCGATTCCACCAACGGCCGCGAACAGTCGCATCTCGTGCATCACGTCGGACCGGTTGGAACCGGACTCTTCCCCGGATGGGGACCGAAACTCTGATGCAAAGGTGCTATGCGCCAGGGGGATGGACCGCCATCCCCCTCACCGAACTCTTCAGCCCCTTGCAACGGTGAACGGAGCGCGTCATGGCACTCGATCCGAAGTTCGAATCCCTCGTGCACCGCTATGTGGCGTTGCTGATGACCGACGGAAGCGCTCGCGACGAGCTCTCCCGGTTCCCGGCGCACGATGCACAAAGCGCCGACTATCACGCCAAACTGGTCGACTTCGTAAATAAGAAGTTGCCCTCCGATACGCCTCTTCCGGTCTCGATGGGCGCTGATTTTCACAAACGCGTTTCCGATTTGATGGAGCCGTTTCGTTCGCACGTCCAAAAACACGCGGCCGAGCGGTCCGTGATGGCGATTGACGGTTTCGACGGAAACCGCTGTTGAACGTCAGACTCCGTTAGCGGAAGCGCTATCGCGCCTCCCGGAGCTGCGCTCGCGGTTCGGGATTACACGCGTGGGCGAAACGACGCGCCTGCATCGCATCGCGCTGCCGTTGATGTGCGCGGTCGTTCCCGATTCGGCCTCGGACGTGAGCGTCTTCAACGGGCGCGGCGAAACTCGGGACCATGCATTGATTGGCGCAGTGATGGAAGCGGTGGAGCGGCAGACTGCGGCGGTGTGCGGCATCCCCGACAGACCGATGCGTTGCGATCTCGCGGCTCGGCGAATCGATCTCGCGGCCTGTGGGCTTCGTTCGGCATTTGCGCAGGAGACACTGGCGTTCGTAAACGCGCACGATTTGCTCACCGGCGACGACCTGGACGTTCCGAAAGCGCTCGTGCAGATGCCGTGGCGCGGCGCGCCGGCGTTCCCGATGACGCACACGAACGGCCTGGCCTGCGGTTTTACGTTCGAAGAAGCCGTTTATCACGCACTGCTCGAGCTGGTCGAGCGCCATCTGTATGCGATAACGCATGCAAGAGCGCACTTACGCCCAAAGCGATTGCTGCAGGACATACTCGGTGCGCCGGAGTTGCCGTTCATCGACGACCGCGTCGATGAGATTGCGCAACCCACGGGCGTTGCATCAGTCGATGCCGTCTGCGGTATGCTCGCCGCTGCCGGTCTTCGCGTTCGGCTGGTAGCAATGCGCGCACCGCCGTTGCCGCTCGGCATTCTGGCCGGCATTCACGATCCCGAACGCGCGGATTTTCGCGCCGGTTTGGGGTGCTCGTGGTCGCCGGCGGTTGCAGTTGTCAGGGCCCTTACCGAAGCGGTGCAAGGGCGTGCGGCCGATATTCAGGCAGCGCGCGAGAACATTCTTCGCGCCGCCGATCCGCCGTCACGCTTTTTGAACAATACGCGAAGACAAACGGCGCTGCCGCGCGGGCGTTGGTATTTCGACTCGCCGACGCGAACGGTACGCTTGCAGCATCTCTGCGACGCATCGACCGGCGTGCTTGCGTGCGATCTTCACGCCCTCGTCATCGCTCTGGGCACGCTTGCCTCGCGCATCGCGATCGTCGACCTGTCTCCGGAGGACAACCGGTTCTTTGCGGTTCGCGCGATCGTTCCGGAACTCGAAACGCTGCTCATCGACGGCCGCATAGGCCGCATCACACGCGCGATCATCGAGGATGCGGCATGAAACGCGTCGCAGTGTTCGCCGGCCCCTCGTTACCGCCGGAAGATCGCGTTCCCGCCGACGGGCTCGAGTATTTGCCCAGCGCGCGCCGCGGCGACGTAGCAAACGCCTCGCAAATTGCCGATGCCGTGCTGCTCATTGACGGACTTTTTCAGGAAGAACTCGCGCCCTCGCCCAAGGAGATGCTGCAGGCGTGCCGCCGATGCACGGTAATCGGCGCGGCGAGTTTGGGCGCGCTGCGCGCAGTCGAATGCGCGCCGTTCGGAGCGCATCCATGCGGTGCGATCGCGCGATGGTATGGGACCGGCTTCATTGACGGCGACGACGAGGTTGCGGTGATCGTGCATCCGGAATCGGAGCGCGCACTCAGTGTGCCGCTCGTGAACGTGCGGCATCTTCTCTATTTGGCGCAGCGGCGGCAGCTGCTCAGCCGAAGCGCTTGCGCGAAGGTCCTGGAACGCGCGCGAAACGTCTTTTACGCGGATCGGACGTGGGACGACGTACTGGAATCCGTTCCGGCACGCAACCGCGCCGCCGCCGCGCAACTCGCACGCTCATCCGGCGACTTGAAGCGCTTGGACGCGCGATTCGCACTACGGTCCGTCTTGCGCCGGATGCGGCGCGCGGCTTCCACCTAGCCCGCGAAGTCTTCGACGAAAAGCATCCGGCCGTCGCGCGCATGCATGACGGCGATCCCGACGCGCGTAAAATTCCCGTTCAGGATGTTCGCGCGGTGCGGAGGGCTGGCGAAGAGCGCGCGGGCGGCCTGCGCCGCATTCGTCGCGAGCGCCAAATTCTCACCCGCAAATACAAAGGTACAGCCGTGGGAGCGCATGCGGTCCCAGGGGGTAACCCCGGCCGGCGAAACGTGCTCGAAGTAGCCTTTACCCGCCATATCGGACACGTGGTCGACGGCCGCGCCGCTGAGCGAGGGGTCGAGCGCGAGCGCGGGTAGGCCCTCACGGCGCCGCTCTTTATTCAAAACGGCATATAACGCGGTCGCGGCACGGGACTCCGCGGCGTGAAGGTCGGGGCGGCGCGGAGCCATGAGCGCCGCGGCGAGCACCAAGGCGTGCATATCCTCCCATATCGGCTTTTCCGGCCGACATAAGGACAACGTTACAAAACCTTAACACGTTCCCTCCTTGACGCGATTTCCAGAAAGGCGAACGGCGCCCGGGTCAGGGCGCCGTCGAAGGAGATGGCAAGAGGCTGGACGCGACTATGGCTTAGTCGTGCATCGGCATCATAGAGACCATCAAGAGCAGCGCGCCCGCGTCGGACATCATGTGCGAATCCATGTCTCCATGCTCCATCATCGATCCGTGCGGGTGCTGCGCGCGCGGCATCATCGTTTCCATTTTGGCATGAATGTTTTTCCCTATGGCGAGGATATGCTGTTTTTCCGAGGCCGAGAGCGCTGCGTCGAGCCGCTTGGCCGCACCCGTATAATCAGGATTGGCCGCCGTTGCCAGTTGCCCCGCAATCTCTGCGAGCAGCGCCTTATGCGCGGGAGTAAGCGTTGAGAGGATCTGTGTTCGAGCGGCCTGGTGGAGCTGCATCAATTGTGCCCGAACCGCCGGCGAGGGCGGGCTTTGCGCGACTGCGGGGGTCAAGGCCAATGCGGCCAAAGCGGCCGCAAAAAGGAAGTTTTTCATGGATGAGACTGCCATTTGTACCCCCTAAAAACCTCCGCGGTCTCGGCGGCGCGAATTCGTGTTTCAAAGCAGTACCGCAGTGACAGTGTTGCCCCCGTCGTGCGCAACTCGCAATTCGCGCGTCATTCTTTGCGCGAGAAACAGTCCCCGTCCACTTTCGGAAAACGCGTCGGCGGACTTCCCGTTCAATTGAAACGGCGCGCCGCGATCGGTCACGTGCAGCAATGTGCGCCCGCCTTGCCGCTCCACGGTGACTTCCGCGATTCCCGGACTGTGCCGTGCAACGTTGCCGATGAGTTCGCCCAAAACGAGACTCCGCCGCAGCCAAATGTTCTTCGTCGCGAATTTCATTCCCCAAGTACCAGAGAATCGCGCGTTTCGCGCGCCGTGCGGACTGCGCGTCGCGTGCGTCCAGCACCCACTTGCGCTGCGCTCCGGCCGTTCGGCCCAGCCGCGTGACGCCGATAAAGAGGATCGCCGCGTCGTCCGAGGCACGCCTCCCGCGAAATACTCGCCGCTGAATCGCTTCCGCGATGTTTTCCGAGCAATTGGGGACTTCCTCATATGCCGCGGCGCAGAGATCGTCGACGCCCTGAAAGTAATCGTGCTCGATCTCGACTAAACCATCGGTGTAGAGCAGCAGCGCCCACCCTTCGTGAAGGTTCGCCTCAAAGGTTTCATAGCGGCGTACGGGATCGGCGCCGAGCAGCAGGCCGTTTCCCGAAAGAAACTCGATTTCCCGATCGGCGCGAATCACCAGCGGTTCGGGGTGGCCTGCGATCGCGTATTGCAGCAAGCCGCTTTCCAAATCGAGTGTTGCGACGCACGCAGTGATCAGCGTCCCGGGTTCGTCCGCGCATAGTACGCGGTTCACGTGCGTCATCATCACTCCGGGATCCGTATCCACGCGCGCAGCGGTGCGCACGGCAAGCCGCGCGCCGGCCATTAAGGTTGCGGCGCGCAAGCCGTGCCCCGCAACGTCACCGATGCTGATGCACAGTTGGCGCTCGGAAATCGTGAAGACGTCGTACCAATCGCCGCCTACTTCCCACTCTTGCGCCGCGGGCACGTAAGCCGTGTCGATGCGAATCCCATCGAAGCGCGGCAGTTCTTGCGGAAGCAGACTGCGCTGCAGCGCGGCGGATATACTTTGCTCGCGCGCGATCCGCTGCATCATTTCTTGATAGACGCGATCCAACGCGGCGAATTCGTCATTGCCGGCGAGTGTTTCTGCGGCTTCCCCTCGCGCGAGTCTGCGCGCATTTTCAGCCAGGTGCGCGAGCCGGTGCGCGATGCGCAGACCGAAGCGTCCCGACACGAGGAGTGCGGTGATGATGCCGAGCAGGCATACCGTGATGAGCGTAAGTTCGGACTGCCGCTGTACCGTTCGAAGATGGTTTATCTGAGCGATTTCAAAAGCGCGTTCGCGGCTTACGACACCGTCGTATTCGGCCGTCAGGCGTCCGGAAAGGCTGCGGGTAGATGCCGCCCGCAGTACGGCTTGCGCCGCCGCCGTGTTCCCTGCGCGCACGTCGGCGCCGTAGCTTTGAATCACATTCATGCCCGCGCCGACCGTATTTCGTAGTTGCGTCACCCGGGCCGGCAGACCAGGCTGCCGCTGCACGGTTTCTGCGATCGCGTTGAACTCCGCATTCAATGCAGCGCGATCGCGAGCGAACCGAACGTCGCTCGATGCCGATCCACGCGCACCCGCGCGATCGGCATCCGTCAACGTCGCACGCGTTCGATCCAACTCGCCGAGGACGAACTGCGTTCGCTGCTCCAGTGCTGCGCCCGTCTGGCTAGTGCTCGCCATCACGAAGCTCAATGCCAGCAGTGCCAGTAAGAAGATGAGCGGCAGGACGCCTACGAGATACGCTTGAGTGCGAATTGTCAGACGCCCCATCGTTGGTAGTATTTCCGGCAATGCGAGCGGCCCCCTCGCGGCATGGCAGTCGTGCCGCTCGGATGCAACGCCACACGTATGGCACCTCGAACTGCGAGAATCGCAGCATGCCGCACCACAATCCGATGAACCCTGCCTTTCGTCCGATACTTACTTTTTGCCCAACGATGCCGGGATCGGGGACCGACGAGGCGGCCCGACTGGAGGCCGTTTCCCCGATGAACCGCTTCGCAGCGAATCCACAAGGCCCGGCGGCCTCGCATCGTATAACTAGGGGTACACATGCAGCGCATTGACGGACGTTACGTTTACGCCGCGTCCGATTTGAACAATTTCCTGGAGTGCGTCTACCTCACGGAGCTCGACCGGTTGGTCGCATGCGGTGAGAAGCCGGCGCCGCTGCACGACGATCCGGCGGTCGAGCTCATTGCGCGCAAAGGCGACGAGCACGAGAGGCGCTATCTCACGGGCCTTCGTGAGCGATACGACGGGTCACTGACCGAATTTCAACGGCCGGACCACAGCCTCGCCGGCTTGGAGATCGCACAAGCCGCTACGATGAACGCGATGGAGCGCGGCGACGCGCTGATTTATCAGGCCACGTTCTTCGACGGCCGGTTCCTCGGACATCCGGATTTTCTGCGCCGTGTCGACGTGCCGTCTGCGCGCTTTCCTTGGAGTACGAGATCATCGATACAAAGCTCGCGCTCAAGTCAAAGCCGTATTTTCTCATCCAGATCTGCAATTACAGCGAGCACGTTGCGCGCATCCAAGGCACGATGCCGGAATTCGGATACACGGTTCTGGGAAACGGGGATGAGCAGCGCTATCGCCTGGAGGAGTACTCCGCGTACTACCGGCATTTGAAGCAGCGCTTCCTGGATGCGGCAGCGAGCTCCGCCGGCGGCTATCCACATAAGTGCAGTCACTGTGCGATCTGCAAATGGTCACAGGTCTGCCAAGTGCAGCGAAACGAGGACGACCATCTCAGTTTAGTTGCGCGTATGCGCCGGGACCAGATCGGAAAGTTGAATTCCTGCAACATCCACACGGTCGTCGATCTTGCGGCCGCGCGTGACGATGGGCGCCCCGAGCGCATGAACCCGCAAACCTTCGCGACGCTGCGCCTGCAGGCGACGATGCAAGTGCGCGGGCGCACGGAGGGGCCCGTCTATGAGTTGCTCGAGCATCGTCCCTTTGAAGGCTTTGGCCTGATGCCGGAGCCCGACGACGGCGACGTCTTTTTCGACATGGAAGGGGATCCGCTTTACGAGCCCGGCCGGGGCCTCGAATATCTTTTCGGCCTCTATTGCTTGGGCGCCGCGGGAGATAGCCAGGAATACGCGGCCTTTTGGGGACTCGATCGAGGCGAAGAAAAAGCGCGTTCGAACGCTTCATCGACTTCATCGCGGAGCGCCGCCGGCGTTATCCGAACCTGCACGTCTACCACTACGCGGATTATGAGAAATCCGCGTTGCGCCGTCTCGCGCAGGCACACGGTACACGCGAAGAGGACGTTGACGATTTGCTCCGCGGTGAGGTGCTGGTCGACCTTTACCCCGTGGTTCGGCAGGCGCTCGTGATTTCAGAAGACAGCTACAGCATAAAGCGTCTCGAAAAGTTTTACCGGTTCAAACGGACGACCGAGGTGCGCAAGGGCGACGACTCCATCGTCATGTTCGAAAGTTGGCTGCAGAATCGCGAGCGCCGCGATATTCTCGAGGACATCGAGCGCTACAACGAGGACGATTGCCGTTCGACGCTTTTGCTTCGCGACTGGCTGCTCGCGCGCCGTCAGGAAGCGATCGCGCTGTTCGGCGTTCCGATTCCGTTCCACGAGCCCAAACTTCAGTGTCATTCCGAACCCGTCGAAGGGTGCAAAAAGTGCGTCGAGCGTTTGAAGCAGGAACGCGAAGACCGGCAGACGACCGAGCTGCAGCGGCGGCTCCTCGATGGCGTCCTAACCCCGCAGAGCGATCACGAATATGCGTTGATGAGTCCCGATCATCGCGCACGCTATCTCCTAGCAAACCTGCTCGCATACCACCGGCGCGAAGACAAACCGATCTGGTGGGCCTTCTTCGATCGCTGCGAAAACGTCGATAACCTGCTCGAATTCGACAAAGAATCGATCGCCGGGCTGCGTTTTTGCGATGACGTGCCGCCGGTTAGAGAAAAGAGCAGCTGGTTATATGCATACGACTTTCCGGAACAGCATTACAAACTCGGTGTGGGCGATTCCGTGCACGATCCCGATACGGGGAAGGGTTGCGGAACGATTTTTTCGTTGGACGACGATTCGAACCGGCTGACGATAAAATGGAAAGGCGCCATCGAGGACGCGCGCAACATTCGCGCGCTCATTCCCGGCGGTCCGCTTGGGACCGGCGAACAGAAGGCAGCGCTTGCGCGTGTTGCGGAGTCCTATTTGGCGGGAACGGTCAGCACTGCGGCGCTCGATCTGCTGCTGGCCCGCGCGCCGCGACTGCTTCAGCGTGATGGGAAAATCCAGCCGCCGATCGTAACGGCGGAGTCCGTGAGCGCGGTGGCTCAAGCCCTCGATGCGAGCTACCTTTTCATTCAAGGACCGCCCGGGAGCGGCAAAACGCTCACGGGCTCACGCGTCATTTGCGATCTGCTGTCTGCCCGGAAAGCGCGTCGGCGTGCTGAGTCATGGTCATAAAGCAATTCATAACCTGCTGCACAAGGTCGAAGACTGCGCGCAATCTCGAGGCCTTTCGTTCGCCGGCCGCTACAAATTCACCAAGGGGAACGGTGACTCCGAATACGCCTCACGACTCGCGCAGCCGCTCATCACCTCATACGCGGCAAACGACGTCTTCGAACCACGCGATTACGACTTGGCAGCCGGTACCGCCTGGCTTTTTTCACGAGAAGCGCTTGCGGGCGCGTTCGACTATCTGTTCATCGACGAGGCCGGCCAACTTTCGCTTGCGGACGCAATTGCCGTGTCGGGCGCCGCCAAGAACATCGTGCTGCTCGGCGATCCTCTACAACTCGCGCAGGTCTCGCAAGGCACGCATCCGTTACACGCCGGCGCCTCGGTGCTCGCGCACTTGCTCGACGGGTCGGAGACAGTCGGCGAAGATCGCGGCATCTTCTTGGACGTTTCCTATCGCATGCATCCGGAGATCTGCCGCTTCATTTCGGAAACCGTGTATGCGGAGCGTCTGCGTCCCGCGCCGGATACGCATCACCAGATGGTTCACAGTGCCGGTCTCAGCGGATCGGGCATGCGATTCCTCCCGATTCCGCACGAGGGGAACGGCCGCGAATCCACCGAGGAAGCAGAGCGCGTCGTCACCGAGATCGCCCTTCTCTTGCAGGGTACCGTAACGGACAAGCACGCGGTTACGCGGCAGATGCGCCAATCCGACGTGATCGTCGTAACGCCCTACAACGCGCAGCGGCGACGCATTTCCAAGGGTCTGCGCCAAGCGGGAATGGTTGACGTGCGCGTTGGTACGGTCGACAAATTCCAAGGGCAGGAGGCTTTCGTCGTCTTTTACTCGATGGCAACCTCGAGCGGCGCCGACATCCCGCGGGACAACGATTTTCTTTTCGAGCAAAACCGCTTCAACGTCGCTGTGTCACGTGCCCGCGCGCTTAGCATCGTTGTGTGCAGCCCGCGGTTACTCGAAACGCGCTGTGTCTCGACGGAACAGATGAGGCTCGTAAACAATCTCTGCCGCTACACCGAATTCTCTACCGCGGGCGCTGCTGCGGCGCCCGCACTGCAAACGCCATAATCGCTGAATGCCCGAGCTGCCTGATATCAGCGCGTACGTCGAAGCGCTGACGGCACGTATCGCCGGCCTACCCCTCGAGCATGTGCGCATTGCGAAGCCGTTTTTGCTGCGAACTGCGCAGCCTCCGATTTCCGATATCGAAGGGCGCCAGGTGCGCGAGGTTCGCCGTATCGGCAAACGCATTGCGCTGAAATTCGACGGCGACCTGTGGCTCGTGCTGCACCTGATGATCGCCGGGAGGCTGCACTGGCGGCCCACGGGCGCACCGCTCACCGGACGTACGAGTTTAGCGGCATTCGATTTTCCCAATGGTTCGCTCGTGCTTACCGAAGCCGGCTCGAAACATCGCGCCTCACTCCATGTCGTGCTCGGCGAAGAGCTTTTGCAGCACCTCGATCCTGGCGGCATCGACGTCTTCGAATGCAATCTCGACGCGTTCCGGGCGATGCTCACGGCGGAGAACCATACGCTCAAGCGCGCATTGACCGATCCACGTTTCATCAGCGGCATCGGAAACGCGTACTCCGACGAAATTCTTCATGCGGCAAAGCTCTCTCCCGTTCTGCTTACGCATCGTTTGCCGGCGCAAGACTGGGAGCGGCTGTTCACCGCCACGCGCCAAACACTCGCTCTGTGGATCGAACGGCTGAGCGCTGAGGCGAGGCGCGAATTTCCCGAACACGTCACGGCATTCCGCAACGACATGGCCGTTCACGGCCGCTACGGCAAGCCGTGCCCTGTCTGCGGCGATAAGGTGCGGCGTATCCGGTATGCCGACAACGAAACGAATTATTGCGCCACCTGCCAAACCGGCGGCAAGATTCTTGCCGATCGCGCGCTCTCCCGCTTATTGGGTCCAGACTGGTCCCGCGAAAAAACCTAGCCACACCGAACTCGTCAAGCTCGAGACTGGGCACGCTACGCGGCTGGCTTCGGCTGCGCTCAGCCCTGCTTCGACACGCTCAGCATGACCAAGAGAATACTCGAACGACCTTGTCATGGTGGAGCTCGTCGAGCACATGGTCATCGTGAGTAGTCCAACGACTGGGTCATCGGAGACTCGGTCGAACGACCCCGAGCTCGTCAGGGGATCGTTTACACGATGCTATTCAAGTGCGGCAGCAACCGCATCGATGGCCTGGTCGACCTCGGACGCTCTGTTGTAGTGAGCCATGCCGATCCGCACCACGCCTTGCTCCTCGTCGATGCCGAGTTGGCGCACGACTTCGAGCGCGAAGTTATGACCCGACCACACGAAAATGTTGCGTGCTGCGAGGAACTGCGCAATTTCCTGCGGCCTGCGTTTAGGATGTACGAACGACACCGTCGGCACGCGGCGACCCTCTCGCGCCGGATCCGTAATGCCGACGATACGTACACCCGGAATGCACTGCAGTCCGGCGATGAGACGCGAGGTCAGGCCTCGCTCGTATTCCACGACCCCCTCGAGGGGCTCGGGGTCCTTCGATACCTCAGGATGACGAAGTGAGGCCTCGGAATGACGAAGTTCGTCCCAATAGTCAATGGTTGCGCGCAGCGCGGCGAGCTGCTCGATTTGGGGCGTTCCCGTTTCGAACTTATACGGCAATTCCGTCGTTTGCGCACGCACTTTATACGCGAAAAGCGGCTCGAGGATGGATTCGCGGCTCCAGACGATGCCCAGATGCGGCCCATAGAATTTGTACGCGGAGCACGCAAGGAAATCGCAACCCAAAGCTTGGACGTCGACGGGAACGTGCGGGGCGAGCTGTACCGCGTCCACATACGCCAGTGCCCCGGCGGCATGAACGCGTTCGACGAGTGCGCGAACGTCATTGATCGATCCGGTCAGATTGCTCGCGTAGTTCAAGGCAACGAGTTTGGTTTTCTTCGAGAGCGCCGCGTCGAGCGCTTCCGGCTCGATGCACCAGGTCTCCTCATTGAAAGGTACCCATCGCACGGTCAATCCGCGATCCTCGGCGAGCGCAAGCCACGGAGCAATATTGCCGTCGTGATCCATGCGCGTGACGACGATTTCATCGCCGGGTTGAAGCATGCGCCCGATGCTGCGCGAGAGGTCGAACGTCAGTGACGTCATGCTCGGCCCGATGATGATTTCGCGCTCCGAACAGGCGCCCAGAAAGCGAGCCATTGCGCGGTGCGCGCCGGTGACGATTTCTTCAGCCGCCAGGCTTGTCGTAAAGTACCCGCCCATATTCGCATTCGTTTCGAGCAAACAGCGCGACGCTGCCTCGGCGACCCGCACCGGCACCTGCGTACCCGCCGGATTGTCGAGATAGACTCGCGCGACGCCCGCGTCGGTGCGTTCCAATGCCGGAAATTCCGCGCGCACGGCGTCTATGGGAAAAGCTTACGGAAAGAGGCGGCATGTGCGGGCGGTTTCGCGCGGACCCCCGCTCCTCCGCCCAAACCTGCGCCTGCCTCCAAGTCAGCGTTAAGGATCGGCGCGTAAGGTTGGCGCATGAAACTCCGCACTGTCGTCTTTGGGGGCGCACTGATGGCGCTCATGTTTCCGCTAGCCGCGCTCGCGCAGATGCCGCCCGATGGCCAGGGCCCTCCGCCCGAGGTACGGGCACGCTTCGAGCAAGCGCGTACCCAAGCGAAGACCGCGGCATTTAACGATCTCTCGCCGGACCATCGCGCGAAGATACAGGCGATTTCGGCGCAAGTACAAGATGGATCGCTGGACCGCCGCGCCGCGAGCGCGCAAATAGACGCAATGCTCTCACCGAGCGAAACGCAAGCAGTGCTCGGCGAGGCGCAAAAGTTGCGCGACGCGTTGCAAAAGACGTTTGCGGGCGAGGGCCCATCGCAACCGATGAATCGCAAACCCGATGCGGGAAGATTTCTGCTGATGGTTTCGGGGCAGCCGCGACCGCCTCAGGGGCCGTAAAGCCGCGTGAAAGCGTTCGTGGCGGCGGCCGGGTTCGCACTTCTTGCGGGTTGTTCGTCGGGGACACCGTTCTCGGATGTGGTCGGAAATCTCCGCGTTACCGGGCACGTCACGGGCGGAAGCGTCGATGTGCAGTTGTACGATGCGTCTACGGGATACCCGGTGGACGCAAACGAGGTGGAGGTCAAGTCCGACGGTACGCCCACAGTGCACGCGTCGCGCCGACAACTTGGAATCTACAGCGCGAACATCGCCAATCCCGAACGCATCGACTTGCTGATCACGACGCGCGATCGGCGCAGCGTCTTCATCGCGCTGCGCGAACGATAGCTCTTTATCGCCGGCGGCGGTTTTCCGGACGGTGGCCGCCTCGCTCGTGATGGGACGCTAGCCCACGGTCTTTGCGGCGTTTCCTGGGCATTGCCTATAGGGATTCTCACCGCGATCGAGCCCATCCGCAACAACGTTAAGTTCATCGGCCAGCGAGCGCAGTTCGTGTGAAATATTGTCCCGGTTCGAATCGATGATGTCGTACCACATTGCGGCGCTCGAACGGCTTAGACGAATCAGACTCCCTTGCGGCCGGACCGACGTAGACTCCCGCATCGCGCCCATTCGATCGCTCGAGCCGGGATGCAAAGAGCGTCGCGAGCACTTGCGGCAGGTGTGAGCTGCGTGCGATGATGCGATCGTGCTCTTCCGCCTGGATTTCCACCGGAACGGCACCGAGCGCGCCGATGAATTGAACCGCGCGCCGATCCTCGCGATCGCCGCTCGAAACGTAGAGCCACGGCTTCCCTTCGAACATATCACGGTCCGCGGCGGCGGGCCCGCTCCGCTCCCGGCCGGCCATCGGATGCGTCGCCACGAAATTCCGTATGCCGCGCGCCGCTGCCACGATCGGCGCTTTGACCGACGAAACGTCCAGAATCAAGCGCGCGCGGATGCGTTGCGTGCAGCGCATTCGACGAAGTTCCTGCAGCGTTCCGCTGACGTGCGCGGCGATGACGATTACGTCCGCGTCCGCGTGCACGGTTTCGCGCTCGACGATCTCGTCGATCGCGCCGCGCTGCAGCGCTTCTTCTGCCGCGCGGGCGTCGACATCGAAACCGATGACGCGCCAACCGGCATCCCGCATCCGCATCCCGATCGCGCCGCCGATGAGTCCGGTGCCGATGATGCCGAGAGTCATTTCGCCGCCCGCGCCAAGTCGGGCCGCAGAACGCGCGCACCGTCGAGATACACGTGTTCGACTTCGTGCTGCGCACGAGCGGTGTTGACGTGCATGAGCACCCGAATTACTCGCGGCAGCGACCCCGCAACGTCGATTTCCGTGAAGTGCAGCATCGGCACGTGCACCCAGCCCATCTCGCGCGCGCCGAGCGCGGGGAATGCCGCGCGCAAATCCGGGGTCAGACTGAAGAGCACCGACGCGATGTCGTCGAGTTCGACGGCGTTCCGAGCGATCATCGCCGCCAGCAATCGCTTCGTCACTGCGAGGATCGCTTGCGGATCGTCCGCATCCACGGTGACCGCGCCGCGTATTCCGCGCATCTTCATGACAGACTCATCAGCACGTCGAAGAACGATGGATACGAAATCTTCGCCCTCGTTCCAGGCAACGCGCCGCTTCGCACGCGAACCGTTCCTACCGGTTCGCGACGCCATCGGCGGTGAACGCTTTCGACGTGCGCGCCCATGCGGCGGAGGACGCCGGTGATTCGGGTCCAGCCGTTCGCGATTGCGCCCAAAATCAAAGCGCGGAGTGCCTCGATACCCCGTATCTCGACGTTCACGACGCAGTCACCAATCGCGTGTCGATTGGAATTCGCGTGAGATCGTGGACGATCGCCGAAAAATCGTCGAACGTCAGTGCCTGGTCTTTGTCGCTCTTCGCGTCGGCCGGATTCGGATGAACCTCCACCAAGATTCCGTGCGCGCCGACGGCTTTTGCAGCGCGGCACAACGGACGAATCCAACGGCGTACCCCCACGCCGTGACTGGGATCTACGAGCACCGGCAAATGCGAGCGTTCACGCAGCACCGGTACTGCCGAAAGATCGAGCGTGTTGCGCGTCGCGGGTTCGAACGTGCGAATTCCGCGCTCGCACAGCATGACGTTCGGATTTCCTTCGGCGAGCACGTATTCCGCCGCAGCGAGCAGTTCGTCGATCGTCGCGGAGAGGCCGCGTTTGAGCAGCACGGGCTTCCCCGTGCGTCCGACAGCTTTGAGCAAATCGAAATTTTGCATGTTGCGCGCACCGATTTGCAAGACGTCGATTTGCCCCGTCATGCGCTGGACCTGATCGACGGTCATCACCTCGCTCACCGTGGGCAACCCCGTTGCGCGGCCCGCTTCGGCCAGCAAATCCACGCCTTCCCAACCTAAGCCTTGGAATGCATACGGGCTGGTTCTCGGTTTAAAAGCGCCGCCGCGCAGCATTGCCGCCCCGCGCGCCTTGACCGCGTGCGCAGTCTGCACTATTTGTTCGCGCGATTCCACCGAACACGGCCCCGCGATGATGACGAACTCGCCGTCCCCTACGCGGACTCCGCCGACTTCCAGTACGCTGCCTTGCGGGCGCGCCGGCCGTGAGACGCGAGGCAACTCCGAGGTGATTTCGAACACGGCGCTCTGCGGATGCCAGCCGGCCGTCAACGCGGCAGCGGTGCTTTGCACCGTGGCCTCCGGCGCGCCGGACGGCAAACCGTCATGTGCGTCGTAGCTGCCCAGAACGGTGAACTGCTGCGCGTTGCCGCGCACGCGCTCGAGCGCATCGGCAACATGCGGTTGGTATTCCTCGCCCGCCAAGTCGAGGTAAAAGACGTGATCGCTTCCATGCCCGAGCCGCGGCTTCGATTCTACCTTGGTCAGATTCACGCCGCGTTCGGCAAATTCCCTAAGACAACTCGAGAGACGCCCGGGAGCGTCCGCGAGGCTGAAGATCACGGACGTTTTCCGGTGCGCGGAAGGGGCGAGCCGCGCAAGTGGATGATCCGGCGCCTGCTGCGCCGAGCGCACGATCAGAAAGCGCGAGTACGTGTTCGGATGATCGGCGCAATTTGCGGCGAGCTCCACCAAATCGTAAATTCGCGCGGCTGCAATCGGGGCAAGCGCTGCGATCGCCGAGCTGCCGTTGCGCGCGACTTCGCGCGCGGCGACGCCCGTGTCTTCGCACGGAATCGCTCGCGCGTTTTGCAGTCCTTGCAAAAAGCGGCTGCATTCCGCGATCGTCAACGGATGCGCCAGCACCTCGCGTACGTCGGCAAGACTCGCGCCGTGCACGCCCACGAGCCGGTGATCGGTGCGGCAGAGCACCTCGGCCACGGGAACGAGCCCGAACTCCGCGACCAAATCGTAACCCTCGCGAACCGTTCCGACGACGGCGTTCTCCATGGGGATGATGCCGGCGCTCGCGCGTTCCGCGCTCACCGCCGCCGCGACTTCGCGATAACTCGGCATTCCGAGCGTTGCCGTCTCGAGCGCGCGATCGCTCATGAATTGCTGGACGACCAGCTGCGAAAATGCTCCGTCGACGCCTTGATATGCCGCGACCATCTTCCGTACTCCCGTGCAAAAATAGAACGAACCCCCGCCGGATCCGGCGAGGGCTCGTTGCAGGACTTGTGACGTACTCTATCTCGTCAAGCGCGCAAACGACTCTCAGCCGGTCCGGTGGACGGCCAATACCAGTACGACGCATACGAGAACGAGACGTTCATGTTCCGACCATCTAACCACGCGCCGGGCACTCTGTCAACGGCCGATCGGATATAAACGGAGACCCCCGCCGCGGCGGGGGCCTCGTGCCCATGCGATTCCGGGTCGTTCCTAGAGCTTGAGACGGGCTTCCAGGAAGAACTGGAACGGCTGTTTGGTTTGATTGAAGTTGCCCGCTGCGGTGTTGACGTTGACCGCGCCTTCGTAGGCGCCGTATGGATATTGCAGCAGGCGTTGGAAGTCGGAGACGGTTGCCGGCGGATTGTAGAGATTTCCCACCGGACCGAACGCGCCGCCATTGTTGAGCAGGTTGTACGAACATACGCTGGAGTCATCGATCGTCCATGCGGTTTTCGTGCCGCCCCAACAGGTGTTTACGACGTTCGCGAACGTTGCCACGAGCGTTACTTTCGGCGACACGTCGTAGCTCATTTGCAGATTCGCTGCAAGCTGGTTGGGTTCCACAAAGGCGCCGATGTTGTCGAATTTGCCCGTATATTGATCCGGAATGACGACTCTTCCGGTGCAATTGGTAGCATCGAACGCGCCGCCACCCGCCGCCCCGTATGGATACCGCGGATCGCCTGTGGGCGAAACGCCCGCCAGCGGAGCCCCACAGCTCGCCGGATCGATGCCGTCGGTCGTTTCCGGTTCGCCGTACCGCCCGCCGCCCTGGAACTGCAGTGACGGCGTAACGGCGAAGCGGTCGCGCTTGTAGTTGAGGATGAGCGTCGCAACATACGGCGCGCCGTACGATACGGCATAGGATTGAACCGGTCCCGGAAAGTTCGTGTACGGCGTAAAGGCGCTGTCCCGGATCGATGAGCGGTTGCGCCGGTGCGTCGTAGTAGGGATTGGCTACCGCTCCCGCAGCGGAGCACGGCGAGGCGAGGCCGCCCGCATAACATGGTGAACCGCCGTCCGCGCTCGTCAGCGAATCGTAGTGTTGAATGTCCGCATTGATGCCGGTAACGACGGTCGAACCGTTGCTCAGCGCATCGTAACGGATCTGCGAGTGGGTGTATGCGAACGACAATTGGCCCGACAATCCGTCGCGGCTGAAGTCGCCCTTGTTGAGTTGGAACTCGACGCCGTCGCTCGTTTGCCGGCCGACGTTCAACCCCGAGGAGAAACTCGTCTTCTGATCGAGGAAAAACTGTTGAACTTGGTCCTTGGTTTCACGCAAGAACGGTGTGAGTTTGAATGACCAGTCCGTACCGCGCAGATGCTTTTCGAGCGAGACGTCAAAATTCAGAGACGTCGGTGGACGAACCGCATGATCGTACGGCGAGAGGAAGCCGAACGAGTAGAACGCAGCCGAACCCGGAAGTTCGAACGGTGTGTCTTCCTGCAGCGTGTCGTATTGTTCGAACGCGGAGTTCGGCGGTTCGGCATATTTACCCGCGGAGAACCGCAATACCGTATCCGGATTGAACGTAAACGTTCCGCCGAGGCGCGGCTGCAGCACGTCGTACGTATTCGTTCCCGAAACGTTCTGCATGTTCGCTGCGGTGTAACCGGACGGGCACGCGGCGTTCGGAAGCAGTCCGAGCGCTGACTTGTCCACCGGCGCGCCGTTTGCGTTGATGCAATTATCGCGATTCCACGCGTTGAACCAGAACATTCGCGCCTGATCGTTTGTGCCCGTGTCCGCGCCGACGAACGAGAATCGGTCGAAACGAAGCCCCAGATTCAGCAAGAGCTTGTCGTTCGGCCGCACTTCGTCGGTCAGTGAAGCGGCGGTGAACCGCGGCGTCACCGAATTATACGTAGCCCACATCGAGTTTTCCGCGATGAGCCACGTGCAAGGGCCGGCCGGCCCTCCGGGAACGTTGCAGCTGCTCGCCAGCGCCGGAACGGTTCCCGACGCTATGCCGCCCCACGTTGCGAAATTCGCGGTGTTGCCGTTCACGTCGCCGCCGGGATTGCAGGTGATAACCGCGCCCGTGCTGTCGAAGCAATAGCCTGCGAGCGGATCGTTCGCATTGACCATCACGACCCCCCGCGACCGCACCCCTCCGGCGTTGAACATCTGGGTGTTGTTGTCTCGAACGGACGTCGAGGTCGTGTACGAACCTTGCACGCTGACGAGGTTTTGCGGATTGACTTGCATGCTGAAGTTTGCGCTCACGCCGCGCGTGTGGGAGCTCAGTTCGTAGTCCGAGGCGCAGCAGGCAACGTAATTTGCGAACGAACTGTTTGGGCCATTGTGCGTCCAGCTGCTGTAGTACGTGTAGCCGTAAAGCCGGAAGAACGCATCGGAGCCGATGTTCTTCTGATATTGCATCTTCACGATCTCCTGGCTGTTGCGCAGTTCGTCGCGCAAGTTCGGGGGAATGACTCCGCCGAACGAGTGCGCAGGAGTATTCGGGAAGAAATACGGACTGACGCACGTGGAACTGAGTGTGGTCGTCGTCGTTCCGACGCCTCCGCAAGTCCACTGATAGCCGTCCGCGAACGACGGAGCGTTGGCAGCGCCGCCGAACGCCGGAAAACCGCCCGCATCGTTCGTCGAATTGTAGAACGGATTGAGCAGTTCGCCGCTGTCCCATAGCAATTGCACGTCGTCACGGCCGCTGTCGTTGCGGTGCGGGATGCCGAAGTGCAGGTTCACGAGCGCGTCGCGGTCGTAGATGTTCGACTGGAATGCGTAATTGTACGGCAGTACCGAATAGCAGCCGGTTGGCGCGAGGTCGGCCGGGCACGACCCAGTTCCCGCGGTTATCGGCGCTAACGCACCGGCAAGATCGGTGCTGCCGGCACCGTTGCTTTGATCGACGTAGCGGAAATCCTGATCGTAGCCGCCGACACCGGCGTAGTACGAAAAGAGCCGGTTCGGCGATGCGCCGCCGGCTTCGGCTGCCGCTTTGTGATAGAATGCCGGCGCTCCGATGCCGAGCGCGACCGATCCGAATCCCGGATACGTGCCGCTCTTGATGACCTGATTGATGTACCCGGCGAGTCCTTCGCCCTCGGAATTCGCGGGCGACGCTCCTGTGTACACCTGCAGTTCCTGCTGCCCGAGTGATGATGCCGCACCGGAGGGATAATTGTCGAACGAACGGTTGATCGGAATTCCGTCGAGTTCGTAACCGACTTGGTCGTAGTCGCCGCCTCGAATGTGTACGGTTTGGAAATACCCCATTTGATTGATCGGCACGAATGCGCCGGGAACCGAAGCGATGGCTGAGTACGCGCTGTTCAAACCGCCGCCTCCGCCCAGTGCGGAGATTTTATCCTGGTCCGCAGCGTTAATTGAATAGACGTCTGCAGTAGTTCCGCTTTTCACCAGCGAGCCGGCGGAAGCGGACACGACGTGCGCGATCGTTTTCAACGAGTTTAGCAGACGAAACGCAACGGTTTGCGTCGCGTCGGCGAAAACCGTGACGCCCGCTTGGGTGGCGGGTTGATAGCCTTCTTTCTGAACGGACACGGAGTACGTGTCCGGAGTAAGGGAGATGAACGTAAAGTTTCCGGACGCATCGGATGACGTCGTGGCCGTTTGCGAGGGACTCGCCGCCGTCACTTTTGCGTCGGAAATCGGCGCGCCGGTATCTGCGCTTAAGGCCGTTCCGCTGATTCTGCCGGTGGTGCCTGCCAGTGCCCATGTTTCCTGGCAAACCATCGCCGCGAACAGCAGAATGGCCACGAGCGCGATCTTTGCGCGAATGCGTGGCATAGAGAGCTTCCTTTCATCGTATTTCGTCGTTGCAATGCGCCTGAAGGCGCGGCATTACCATAGCAGCGCGCGTCGCGCTTGTCGCTCACGTTCAGACGCGAAAGATACGATCGGACGATCGTCCGATCGTGCAACGAACGCCGAGTCACTCGGCAGCACAGCCAATCGTTATGACGTCATGCAACAACGGGCCGCTATGCCGGCGCTCGACGAGCCCATGCAGTTTACACTGCGTGCGAGCAGTCAGACCCGATGCTGGACGGGGATCGAAGCGAGGATTTGCGACACGTCCGGCGGCTCGGCGCGTTCGTTTCCGAGTGTCTATACATGCCTGAGCATGCATCTGAGCGAACCGGTGCAAACATCGTGCCGTCTGGAAGGCAGACCAAAACGCCGTCTCCAGGTTGCAGGCGACGTTGACTTACTTCCACCGGGCACTTCGGCCGCTTGGCAAGACGAAGGCAAGACGACGATGCTCGTTGTGCGCTTGCATCCTTCTTTGATTCAAAGCGCAGCCGAGGCCATGGGCCTGCAGCCCGATCGCGTTTCGATTCCGGCACACCTTCAACTGCGCGATCCGCACATCGTACACATCGCATTGGCGCTCAAGGCAGAGTTGGAGGCGGACGAACTATATGGACGCGTCTATGCGGAATCGCTGGGTTTGGCATTGGCCTCGCACTTACTGCGGCGGTACGCGAACCCAAACGGTCCGGTCATGACGAGCGATCTCTCCAAGCGCCGCCTGCAGCACGCTCTCGACTATCTCCACGAGCATCTTGCGCAAGATCTTTCGCTAGCCGAACTCGCGCAGGTCGCCGGCGTGAGCGCATCGCATTTCAAGGTCCTCTTCAAGCAGTTCGTGGGCGTGCCAGTGCATCAATACATCATCCGGCAGCGCGTGGAATACGCGGTTCGACTCATTGCGCAGGGCGAGCTTCCGTTAAGCGAAATCGCGATCCAGGCCGGCTTTTCGAATCAAAGTCACATGGCGCGTCATACGCGACGCATCATCGGCACATCGCCGGGCGCCCTGCGCGAACGCGCTTAGGGACTATAACTCGTCAAACTAGGAAAACAGCTGCTCTACGTCCTCTGCGCGCAGTTCGAGCCTCGAAGCGTCGGCAGCTTCGAACAGCGCGCCGGCAAGTTCCGCTTTGCGCGCTTGCAACTGCAGGATCTTCTCCTCTACCGTGCCGGCCGCGACGATTTTGTATACGAACACCGTTTTGTCTTGGCCGATGCGGTGGGCGCGGTCCGTTGCCTGCTGTTCGACTGCGGGATTCCACCAGGGATCGTAATGGATGACGGTGTCCGCCGCGGTCAAATTCAAACCCGTCCCGCCTGCCCGCAAACTGATGAGGAAAACGGGAACCTCGCCGGATTGGAAGCGGCGCACGGGCGTCGCTCTGTCGACGGTCGATCCGACGAGTTCGACGTACCGAATTCCGGCGCGGTCCAGTTCGGGCTTGATGAGATCGATCATGCTCGTGAATTGAGAGAACACGAGGGCGCGGCGGCCTTCTTCCGCGAGTTGTTCGAGGGTGTCGAGCAGCCATTCGAGTTTGACACTGGAATGCGCGCGAGAGGCTGCGGCAAGTTTTACGAGTCGCGGATCGCAGCACACCTGCCGCAGTTTGAGCAATGCGTCGAGCACGGCGATTCGGCTGCGGGCGAGCCCGAGCCGTTCGATTTCGCGGCGCACTTCCTCGTGGACGGCGACGCGCACGGATTCGTATAAATCGCGCTGATCGGCGGCGAGTTCGACCCGCTCGACGATTTCGATTTTCTCGGGCAACTGAAGCGCCACTCCGGCCTTCGTACGCCGCAGCACAAATGGACGAATGCGCCGCGCGAGCATGTCGCGGCGCTCCGAGGAACTTTGCTTCTCGATCGGCGTGCGGAACAGCCGCGCAAACGTGCGATGGTCGTACAATGCATGAGGCATCGCGAAGTTGAACAGCGACCAGAGTTCGCCCAGATGATTTTCCATCGGCGTGCCGGTCAAGCAGATGCGCTGCTTAGCGCGCACCTTGGAGGCCGTTCTTGCAACTTTCGACAGCGGGTTTTTTATCGCTTGGGCCTCGTCGAGAATTGCGATCTCCCACTCGCGCTCCTGGAAAATTTCATCGCGAACCAAAAGCGCATACGTGGTGATGACGACGTTGCTGTGATCGATGCGGGCGTGCAGCCGTTCGCGTCCCGGGCCGTGCAGGGTCAGTACGCGCAACGAGGGCGCGAAACGCTCGATTTCCGCCAGCCAATTCGGAACGAGGGTTGTAGGAACGACCAGAAGCGACGGCGTCCCCTTCGAGCGCAGCGCGAGCAGATGCGCAATCGCCTGGACGCTCTTGCCCAATCCCATGTCGTCGGCCAGTATGCCGCCGCACCCGTACTCGTGCAGAAATTGCATCCACCGGAAGCCTTCGTGCTGATAATCCCGCAGAGCGGCGTTGAGGCCGCCCGGAACGGGCACGTCCGGTATCCCTTCAAAGTCGCGCAAATGGTTCGCGAGCCGGTGCAGCGCTTGCGCGCGTTCGTCTTTCGCGCGAAGTTCGGGCAGAACTTGCGCGATACCCAGCGCTGCCAGCGGGCTCACCGTAAGTTTTCCGCGCCGCGAAAACTGCGGATCTTCGTGCAATTCGACGAGCGTTTCGAGCACGCGCCGGATGCGGTCCATCGGCAGCACGACCACGCGGTCCTCGACGCGCGCATACGCCACGTCACCCTCGGGCAGCGCGCCGCCTTCCATTCCGCGCAGCACATCGACAACCAGGGGCAGAAGCGGTACGCGTTTGCCGTCGATCTCCACGCCGAGATCCAGATCGAACCACTCGCCCGCACGGGATTCCAGGCGAGCGTCCCATACCGCGCCCTCCGAACTGAGATCGACGAACAAGTCGTAGAGACTGGGATCGATATCGATCGTCCAACCGGCGCGTTCCAGGGCAGGAACGCCTTCGTAGCGGAAGCGCGCCCATGCCAACGGCGACGCGCTGCCGTGCGGCAATCCCGCGGCCACCAGCCCTTGCGTTTGCTCGGCATCCGCGTCGGAGGCATCCGCGACGCCGACGCGCGCGAGGACGCGTTTCGGCTGGTCGCCTTTGTGCTTTCCGAAGTCGTAGCGTTCTTCGACGCGTGTGCTAATCCGTAGGAGCGGCAAGCCCGAAAGCTACGACGCCGGAAACGCGTTGGCCTTGCTGCTTCGGACAAGTTCGAGCAGACGCTGAACCAAAGCAAAGCGCCGCGCATAGAGAAAGCATGAAACATCTCATTCTGGCGGCCGCGATGGCAACGAGCGCGCACCATGCGCCTACGGTTTCCATCAACGATTTTCGGTACCAGCCGGCCACGCTCACCATCACCGCGGGAGAGACCGTGCGATTCGTAAATCGCGACCAAGAAGCGCATACGATCACCGCGAGCGACAACAGTTTCGATTCGGCAGGCGTCGATACGAACGGCGCGTGGACGCACCGCTTCACGCGTCCGGGACGTTACACGTACTTCTGCGAGCTGCACCCCTATATGAAAGGGACGATTATCGTCCTGGCCGATCCGCAGGGCAGCCGCAAATGAGGCGCGGCGCATTTTTGGAACATGTGGCATGGACTGGCGCGGGGATTGCATACACGCTGAGCGCAGGCGGTCTGTTCGAAGGCCGTGCGCTTGCGAAGGCCCGACAGATCGATTTCGTTCAGATCAGCGACAGCCACATCGGTTTTCACCAAGCGGCGAATCCGGACGTCGGGGCGTCGCTGAAAGCGAGCATCGACGCGATCAACGCGCTGCCCGAACAGCCTGCATTCGTCGTGCACACGGGCGACGTGACGCACCTCTCGACGCCCGAGCAATTTCAGACCGCCAAAGATTTGCTCTCGGTCTTAAAGGCGCCGCTGATCGTTCTGCCCGGGGAGCACGACTTCATCGGCGCCGATCACAGCCGCTTCTTCGACGTGTTTCCCGCGGACGACAAGCGCTCGACATGGCGTTCGTGGGATAGCGGCGGCGTGCACTACGTCCTGCTGGTCAACGTATTTGACTTCGAGAACATGGGGTTACTGGGCAGCGAGCAACTCGCGTGGCTCGAGCGCGATCTCGCGAGCCGAAAAAACGCTACGCCGATCGTCGTCTTTACGCACGTTCCGCTGTACGCGCTTTATCCCAAATGGGGCTGGACGACCGAAGACGGTTCAAAAGCGCTGGCGATGCTTGCGCGATTCGACGCCGTGACCGTACTCAACGGGCACATTCATCAGGTCGTGCGGCATCAAGAGGGCAACATCGTCTTCGCCAGCGCGAACGCGACGGCGTACCCGCAGCCCGCTCCGGGCACTGCGCCGAAACCGGGGCCGCTCACGCTCCCGCACGATTCGCTCTTGCATGCGATCGGCTACCGGAGCGTCGAACTCCACGATGATGGACGCGCCGTCATCTCCGAGCACTCGCTCGGCTGACGCGCTCGAACTGCAGGCGCTCGAAGCGGGGTTCGTCGCAAAGGAAGCGTGGGCGTTCGAAGCGGCGTACGATGCGTACCGGCGGCATCTCTACGGTGCCGCCTACGGCATCCTGCAGGATGCCGGTGATGCCGAAGATTGCGTGCACGACGTCCTGATTCGACTGTGGCGCCAGGGGCACGCGTACACGCGGGCGCGCGGTTCGCTGCACGCGTTCCTGCTCGTGTGCGTGCGCAACGAATCCCTTTCACGGCGCCGGCGTTCGCTCAACCGCGAACGCATCGCCCGCGAACGTTTCTCCGTCGTGGAAAGCGCTCCCGCGCCGGACGAACCCGCAGTGCAGCGCATCGACATGGAGCGGCTCATCCAACGACTGACGGACGCGCAGCGGCAAACGGTGCGCCTGGCCTATTACGACGGCCTGACCCACGAACAGATCGCAAAGCGTTTGGGCGAACCGATCGGCACAGTGAAGAGCCGCCTATCGAATGCGCTTCGCGCGCTGCGCGGAATGTTTGCGCAAGGTGAAAACGCATGACTGCAGACGATCATATCGGCGAACGAGCGGAGATCTACGCCCTTGGCGCATTGGACGACCCGGAACGAGCGGCGGTGGACGCGCACGTCCGGACATGCGCAACGTGCGCAGCGCGCCTGGGCGAGGCTGAAGCGTTCATCGCGCAAACCGTGATCGAACGCTCGCCTTCGGCGGCATTGGATCGCCGCGTGCACGCCGCTTTCGTACCGCGTTCTTCTTCCGTTCGCGCACTGGCTCCGCTGGTTGCCGCCGCGTTCGTTTTGGGACTCTTGCCGAGCCTGTGGTTCGGCTTCGTGCAGCGCCCTGCTGCGCCGTTCGACGCCGACCACGATCGCGCCGTCGCGGCGCTCGTTACCAGTCATTTCCTTCACGCGCAATTCAGGCCACTCGCACCGGATGCGCCCAAGGCCAAGCTGATCTACGGCCGCACTGCGCCGTGGCGCTTCTTCGTGGCGCAAACCACCCATCCGTACGCAGTCGAAGAACGAGACGCTTCGGGAACCGTATTGCTCGGGCGGCTGCATATAAGCGGCGATGCAGCGGAACTTTTCGTTGCGAAAACGAGCGCGCGCACATTCCTTTTGACCGAGGGGGGCCGGCCGGTGGCGCGGGTGACTATTCCGTAGCGCGCAGGGTCATCCAAAATGCCGGCGACTGCGTCATCCAGTGAGGCACGTTGCCTTTGCGAATCGCAACGCGTTCGACGGCGTCGCGCCCCATGACGCGCGCACCAACACGCGTGACGACGCTACTTGCCTTCGCGTCGTCGATGCCGCGCGCAACCAGAAAGCCGGCGTAACCGGTAATCGCGACGTATCCGAGGGCGACGAGGAATGCCGCCGCAATCACAGACTCGCATGATAGGAGCTGGGTTCGACGGCTCCGGCCGTTACGCTTCGAAAACTTCGTAATCCGTTTGTATGTCGCGAACGTCGGCGATGAAGTCGGCCCGATTGCGAGCGTCACGCCGGATTCGGCGTTGTGCGGCAGTCGGAAGACGGCGCCGTTTGAGATAATCGAATATGCGATCCCGCTCGATGGTATACTCCTCCGGCGACGTGCGGGCGTACCGGAAGGCGTATAGGCGTCCGTCTTCGTCGTACTCCGGGACCGCCGCCGGCTCGACTTCGGGCGGTGGCGGCGTCCGCGGTATCAGACGCAGGCGGAAAGGCCGAGTCCAGGCGACGGACCCTCGTAAGACGTTTACCTCACCGAAGATGTTCATGCTATCCCCTCACTAACAATATACCCATTCTTCGCTCGGACAGCTACATAGCAAGCGTTCGGATTGCGGGGGATCATGGGGCACCACGGGACGAACTTTTGGCCCATGCCGCTTTCCCTCGCCATGCTGCTTGCAGAAAGTGCGCGCAAATATCCGGGGCGCACCGCCGCCGCCCTGGGCGAGGAGCGCCTTAGCTATGCGCAGCTATGGGGGCAGGCTCAACGCTTCGCCCAAGTCCTGAGCGAGAATTTCGGCGTGCAGGCGGGTGACACGGTCGCCCTGCTGATGCCCAACGTCCTAGATTTTCCGCGCGCGTACTATGCGGTTCTCACGCTCGGCGCCGTCGTCGTTCCCGTGCACGCACTGCTCACGTCCGAAGAGATCGAGTACGTGTTGCGCGACTCCGGCGCGAAGCTGCTCGTTTCACATGCAATGCTTCCGGCGGGCGAGCGGGGCGCGCAGCGCGCCGGAATCCCCGTCACCGAGGTTCGATTCTCGCAGCGCGCAGCGTTGCTGGTGCAGCGCGAGGCCGAAGACGACGCGGTCATTCTTTACACCAGCGGCACGACGGGGAAACCGAAAGGCGCCGTGCTCACGCACCTGAACATGGTCATGAACGCCACCGTGTGCGCATTCGACCTGTTCGAGGCACGTGAAGAGGATGTTCTACTTTGCGCGCTTCCGCTTTTCCACTCGTTCGGCCAGACGTGCATCATGAATGCGGGATTTCGCGCCGGTGCAACCCTTGCGTTGCTCCCGCGTTTCGACGGCGCGGCCGCACTGGATCTGATGGTGCGTGAGAACGTTACGTGTTTCGCGGGCGTCCCGACCATGTACGTCGCGCTGCTCGAAGCGGCCAAACGCGATCCGCGCCGTCCGCCGCTGCGACGGTTGAATTCCGGCGGCGCCGCATTGCCGGTAGCGGTTCTGGAACGCGTCGAAGACACGTTCGGCGTGACGGTCGAAGAGGGATACGGCCTTTCCGAAACATCACCCGTTGCGACGTTCAATCAACGCTCCATCGGCGTAAAGCCGGGAACGGTCGGTACCCCGATTTGGGGCGTTGAAATCGCAATCGTGCAGCCCGATGCCGAAGATCGTCTGGAATTTCTTGCGCGCGGTGAACGCGGAGAGATCGTCATTCGCGGGCACTGCGTCTTCTCGCGCTATTTGAACAATCCGGGCGCGACCGAGGCGGTGAAATCCGGCGGCTGGTTCCGGAGCGGCGACATCGGCGCTATCGACGAAGACGGCTTCCTGACGATACTCGACCGCAAGAAAGATTTGATTTTGCGCGGCGGCTTCAACGTGTATCCGCGCGAAGTCGAGGAAGCGCTGGTCCGTCATCCGGCGATCGCTCAAGCGGCCGTCATCGGCGTGCCGCACGACATTCACGGCGAAGAAGTTTGCGCCCTGGTCATTCTAGCGGAGGGCGCGCGGGCGGAAGCCGGCGACATCATCGTTTGGGCGCGCGAGAACATGGCCAAGCACAAGTATCCGCGCCTGGTCGAATTCGTCGAATCGTTCCCGCTCGGACCGAGTGGAAAAGTGCTCAAGCGGGAGCTTGCGGCGCTTTACGGGCGCCGAACAGCTGCCCCAAGCGGTGAGCATTGAGTGCGTGGTAGTGCCGATGCCACGGACGGCGCCACGTCGGCGTCCAGGGCTCGACGCCGTCGAGTTCGCCGTTTTCGGCATTCTTTGCATCATCCGCATGCGCATTCGGCCAATCGAAATCGCTCAGGTGAGCGAGTGCGGCATCGAACCGCTTGAACCAGCTCTTGGGAAGCCATAACAGCGAGGGCGACGGTAAGTTTTCGACGCCGTAGGCACGCAGCACGTCGTATGCGTCATCCTCACAATTGCGGTGCAGCACCTTGTAAGCCTTGTGCCGTATCCAGAGCACGGTAGCGTACGCTAAGCGCGGATTTGGATTTTCGACTTCGATCCATTTGAGATCGTCATAGCCCCGCTTTCGCATTTGCCCAACCGGGTCGCCGAATTCGCCGTTCCAAAAACCCATTTTCGACGCAGGAGTAAACAAGTGCCCGTGATGATTTTCCACGGAGCCTGCATCGACGCGCGCGGGCGAGGATTCGAAAGCCCACCCGATGTGGCCAAACCCATCTCCGCTGTGATAGCGGATGAACACCGCCGCTCGCATGGGATGCCCCGGTTAGTACGGCGTTCGCGAATAAAACCCGGCTCGCGCGCCATCCACCGTCACGGTGTAGCGTGCACCACTGCCCCTTTTCGTGACCAGATCGTACGTGCTGCCGGCGTGCGTGAGATGCGTGACCTGTACGGTGTAGTATAAGGGTTTTCCGGGAGCGATGCGTTCGGCCGCTCCGCCGCGTAAGACGTATGCTCCCTTCGGCACGTAGCCGTCGGTTTCGCGGGGACGCATCACGAGTGTGGCGACGCCCGACCCATTCACGAGCAGCGCAGCGCCCTCGTCCACCGCAATACCGTAGATCGTCTTTTGCGCGATTAGCCGATCGTGGAGCGCTCGCGCCATGAACGCCGCCAAACGCCCGAAGCGATTGCGCCGCGCAAAATGCGTATCCGTGATGGTGCCGCGCATCGTCGGCCAATCTAAAAAGTTCGTGGTGAAGCTGATGACCGGTTCGTAGGGATTGCGAACCGCGTCAGGCGTAGCAACGTCCCTGTCAACCCACAGGCGGTCGTCCGCCACGGAATCGAACACGACGTCACCTTGAACCGCAAGTCCCGCGCTGCCGCCTCCGACGACGCCGCCGCGCCCGTAGACGCGTTTAACGGCTGCAATGAGCGCGCTGCCTTTCCACGGAACGTAATGCGCCTGGTCGCCGCCCGAAAACAACACGAAATCGGATCCGTCGACGTAGTGCGCCAGCGCATCGACTTGCCTTCGCGAAGCGCACGGCGGAATCGTCATTTCGCGAACCGATCCCAAGCGGCTCGCGCGATAAAACAGGTCGCTGTAAATGCGGCCGTTGGAGGCTTTCAGGATGACGAGATTCCCGGCGCGCGCACCTTCGGGTGCCGTAACGTGCGCGCGCATCCATGGCAACACGCGCTGGTACGGCATGCCCATGAGACCGCCGCCCGAGAGAACCAGTCCGGGACCTCCGCTCAGACGATCCCGATGCCACGTTCCCGCCGGCGCGTACACGACCGGTGCGCAGGCATCTCGCGCCTGCACGCGTTCGCCGCTGCTATGCATTCCGGCGGCCAGAAACACGGAGAACGCAATCAGTGCAGCCAGCGATCGAACCATGCAAGCCACCTCTCATAAGCGTCGGCCAGGCGAACCGGCCCGTTCGGCAAGTGCCCCGTACTGGGGTATGCAAAGAATCGCACCGGCACGCCGTTGTCGCGCAGCGCATGGTACATCTCGTACGATTCCACGATCGGCACGCGCACGTCGTAGACGTTGCACAGAATCAGCGTCGGCGTGTGGATATCTTTGAAATAGGTAATGGGCGAATGTTTGCGCCACAAGGCGAGGGAATTGCCTTTGTAAGGCGATCCGCCCGAAAACGAGACGGCGTCGGCGTCGATGTCGTCCGCAATGGCGTAATCCACGACGAGATCGTTCACTGCGGCACCCGCAACGGCCGCTTTCCAGATATGGTAATGACCTTCCATCCAAGACGTGAGTTGACCGCCGTACGACCAGCCGGAAACGCCGATGCGCGAGGTGTCGACGATGCCGCGCGCTTCAACCGCCTTCACGCCGGCCATAATATCCTGTCCGGGACCGATACTGGCATCGTTGTAAATGCTGTGTTCGTAAGCGTTTCCCAAATCGTTGCTGCCGCGATAATTCGGTGCGAACACGAGATACCCGTGGGATGCGGCTAGTTGATAAAACGGCTCGAAAGCGGTCATAGAAGATTCGGTCGGACCACCGTGTATCCGCAGCACCAGCGGATAGCGCCGGCCTGCAATATAATCCGGCGGATACGTCAGGACGCCGTCTTCCGGCTCATCTCCGGCTCCACGCCACGTTATGCGCACCGCGCGTCCCAGCGAAAGCGCCGCCGTCGCGTCATTGAAAGAAGTCAGTCGTTGCGGGGCCCGGGCATGCGGCAAAAGTATGTAGAGTTCATCCGGGCGGCGAGCCTCATCGCCGATGAACGCAATCGTTCCGTCGTGCGCGACGCTTCCCGTGGGTTGAATGGAAGCCGATAACACACCACCGAGCGGAAGACGGCGAGCCGCACCGTGCTCCGGCTGCACGTACAGCGGCGCCTGCGCGCGATCGTACACAGCCAGCAGCAGCGATGCGTCGTCCGGCATCCACGACATGACCTCGACGTGCCGGTCGAGTGCGCTCGAAACGTCTTTTCCGTCGATGAAGGCCTCGGCTTCATTCATCGGATCACCGCTGCGATTGTCCCGGTATGCAATGTGCGCACCGTCCGGCGAATACATCGCCGTATCCAATCCCGGCATTGCCGCACGTGACGTGACGCGTCCGGTCGCGACATCCAGGCGCATCAAGCGCGTGCGGTCTTGTATACCGTATATGCCGTTCGGCGCGCGTTCGAAAATCAGGAAACGGCCGTCGTGCGACCAGGAAATCGGCGAATCAGCGACGCTCCACGCTCCGCGCGTAAGACGGCGCTGCACTCCCAACAACGTTACGAACCAAAGGTGCACGGGCTGAACCGCGCCGGTCACCAAATAGGCGTTATCCGTTACTTCGAACGCATCGCGGTAGGCCGCGGCGCCGGTAGGTACCCCAGCGGCATTACGGCGGGTGAATGCGATGCCGTCGCCCGCGGGGGACCACGCAATGTTCAGGACGCCGGTCTTTCCATCGGTGAGTTGCCGCTCCGCGCCGCTTGCAACGTCGAGGACGTAGAGTTGAGCGGTGTTTCCGGGAGGCGCGTTCATTACCGCGGCCAGTTTCGTTCCGTCGGGAGACCACGCCAGCGCGTCGATCGATCGATGAGCGGGCGCAAGCGTTCGGAGCGAATGCATTTGCCGGTCGTAGACCTGCAAACGGTCATCGAAACGATTGTGGTCCAGATCGGCGCGCGACGCGACGAACGCAATGTTTTGCGCATTGCCGGAGATTGCCGGCAGAGACAAATTCACGATCTGCTCCATGGCGCCGATCGAGAAGTGCGCAATTGAATGCGCCTCCGCGGCCTGGGCGTCGTTCGACACGCTCTCGATGACAAACCAGACGCTCACGATAACAAGCCAGACGCTCACGACGACAAAGACGCGGCGCACGAGGGCAGCGCAAGAACACAGCCGGATCATCGGGCGGCCTTTCGCGCCCCGAGGTCGGCGAGAATCGCCGCCGCCGCTCGCTTTCCGGGGAATCCGCTCACGCAACCTCCCGGATGCGCTCCGGAACCGCACAAATACAAATTACCGATAGGGGTGCGCGTTGCAAAGCGCGATTCATAAATCTGCCCGGGCAGCAGTTCTCCGTGAAAGATATGTCCGCCGGCCAGACCAAAGCGCGCTTCCAAATCCACGGGGCTGAGAATCTGCCGCGCTTCGATCGCGTTCGGTACGTTCGGCGCGAACTGCCCCAGCAGGTAAATCAGCCGGTCTGCGACGGCTTCGCGTTGGGCGGCGCTCCAGCCGTCTTTGCTGTCGTACGGATAGTATTGCGCGAAGATCGAAAGAATGTGCTTGCCGGGCGGCGCCAGGCCCGGTTCCGTCGGCGTTTGCAGAAAACATTCGAGCATCGGCTGCTTGGACATTCCACCATCTCGTGCGTCTTCGTATGCTTCCTGGATGTAGTCGATCGACGGCGAAACGTGAATCGTCGCGCGGTGATGCGGCTGCGCGTTGCTCCCCGGCCGGCATTTGAAACTCGGCAACTCTCCCAGCGCCAAGTTCAGTTTGAACGCAACACCGGTGGTCTTCCAATCACGCAGCTTTCGCAGAAAGACGGAATCGAAATGCGACGCGCCTGCCAAATCCTCAAACGTCGTTCGCGGATGCGCGTTCGAAACGACGACGCGGCTGCGCACTTCGCGCCCTCCGGCGAGCACGACGCCGCCGGCCGTGCCCCCATTTTCAATCGCGATTCGCTCGACGGGCGACGATTCGACGATCTGCACGCCCTGCGCGCACGCCGACGACGCGAGGGCTGCAGAAATAGCGCCCATGCCGCCTCGCACGAATCCCCAAGCGCCCTGCACGCCCAGAGCGCGGCCCGCGTAATGGTGCGCGAGAACGTAGCCGGTACCGGGATTGCGCGGCCCGGCGTTCGTGCCGATGATGCCGTCGGTCGCGACAGCGGCCTGAAGCACGGGCGTGTTGACGTACCGCTCAACCAAATCAGCCGCGGATCCGCGCAAGTGCGCTTGTACCGTCTGCGGAAACCGTTCGAACAGCGGATCGGCATCGGAGAACGTCTCGAACAGATCGCTGCCGAGCGAGCGAATGACGCGATCGAGCTCCCGGTAGCCGCGCACGTCTTCCTTGTCGAAGCCGGCAATTTCGCGGTCGTTCTGCTCGTCGTCCGATCCCAAGAGCAGCGACCGGCCGTCGCCGAGAACGTTGAACGTCGCCGGATCCTTGCGGTAAGCACTGTAGCCGTGCCGCTCGAGATCGAGTTCGCCGATCAGCCACGGGTCGAGCAGCGTGCATACGTACGAGGCGGCCGACACGCAGTATCCGGGCCACGGCGATTCGCTCACCGCGGCGCCGCCGACTACGTCCGAGCGCTCGAAAACCGCAACCGACAACCCCGCCTTGCCGAGCAGCGCAGCACATGCGAGCCCGTTGTGTCCGCCCCCGATAACGACGGCGTCATAATCCGGCGAGCGCACGATCTACCTGCGTGAATTGCGCGGAGAGCGCCGCGTATCGCTTTTCTATCGCCGATGCCTGCGCGTATTGCGCGGCGGTCGGTCTGCCGTAACTCCCGTCGAGCGTACCGAGAAACGACTGCACCCGTTCGCGGAGCATGTCTTCCAAGAAATCGTCGTCCTGATCGTTTTGCGGATCGATGCTGAGCTGCCGTTCGAGCGCGTCTATCCGGGATCGCAGCGGGCTGTTCGCGGACGATCTCGAGCGCAGGACGTCCAGCGCATTCAGTTTTCGATCGATGCCGTCGTACAGCGCGTAGATCTGCGCTTCCAGATCGTGGTGCGCCTGATAATCGGCTCGCGAGTACGGTGAATATGCGGCGGGAGCAACGATAAACGACTGCCGATAGGCATGCCCGTCTATCAGCGCCACCGCGCGATACCTTCCCGGCATTGCAAACGCGCCGCAGCGCTCGCCGCGATTCCATTTGGGCGCGCTGGACCACGGGGTTGGTGGCGCCTCGCAGAGCGGCCACGCCGCGCGCTGCAGGCCCACATCGTTCGCGAGCGTTAGCTGACGCACCGTGTGCCCGTGTTCATCCACGATTGCAAGCGAAGGCGGACGCTGCCCGCGCACGGGCTGATACACCGTGATGAGCGCGCCTCTTGCGGGATTTTCTCCCGGCGCGAGAAAGTTGAACGTGCTCGAATGATACGAATAGAGAGTCGCCGTTCGCACGGACAGCAGCGCCGGTTCGTGCAAAGAAGCCGCGCGCTGCAGCGGCGTTGCGTCGTCGAGAATGTACACGCCGCGACCGTGCGTGGCGACGATCAGATCGTTCGTATCGGGCTGAATTCGAATATCGCGGACCGACGCCGGCGGCAACCCCGCGCGAAGTTGCTGCCACGCGCCGCCGCCGTTCCACGACACCCAAAGACTTTGCTCGAGGCCTGCGTAGAGCAGCCGGGGATTACGTCGATCCTGGCGCACGACGCGCACGAACTGATCGCCCGGAAGGTTCGATGCAATCGACGTCCAGTGCACGCCGTAATCGCGGGTGACGTAGACGTACGGGCGCCGATCTCCGGCGTAATGCCGGTCCACGTTCGCATAGGCCAGCGCGGGTGAAAAAGGCGAAGCATCGATCGATTCCACGCGCGAGTGCGCGTCGAGACCGGGTATCGAGACGTTCTTCCAATGCTTGCCGCCGTCGCGCGTGATCTGAACGTTTCCGTCGTCGGTGCCGATCCACATCTCGCCGCGCCGCGCCGGCGAGGGCGCGATGACGAGTATCGTGTCCGACGTCTCTGCGCCCGTGCCTTCGTCGGTAATGCCTCCGCTGATCTGCTGGTGCGCCTTGATGTTCCGTGTCAGGTCCGGACTGATGACGGACCACGTCGCGCCGCGGTCGCTGCTGCGGAAAACGACGTTGCCGCCGTAGTATGCGACGCGCGAATCGAACGGGTCGAATGCGATAGGCGCTTCCCAGTTGAAGCGATATCGCAACTGCGCCGGCGGAACGACGTTCTGGTCGCGCAGATACGGCGAAACGTCGGTATCCGTGCCCGTATGCAAATCGTACTGCCAGAGATCTCCGCCGTTGCTTCCGCCGCCGCTCGAATACCAGATGCGGCTGCGATCGCGCGGATCCGGCCACGCCCAGGTTCCGTCGCCGCCGGAAATCTTGTACCAGTCGCGCGCGAGAATGCCGTCGGGGCTCAAACTATTCGACGGCGCGCACCAGGTGCCGTTATCCTGCAGCGCCGCGCACAGGTGATAGGGCGACGCGCGATCGTATCCGACGTGATAAACCTGCGCGACGGAAAGCAAATTGACGCGCACCCAGCGTTTTCCACCGTCGAGTGAAAGCGCTACGCCTTTGTCGCCGCCTTCGATGATGCGCCGTCCCCGTTTGCCGATCCATATCGCGTGATGATCGCTGCCGAGATCGTCGCCGGTAGCGCTCCATGTTTTACCGCCGTCGAAACTCTCTGCGAGCGCCACGGAAAGTGCGAAGAGGTGCTTCTCATTCGTGGGGTCCACCGCGAGGCGGCTGAAATAAAACGGACGCTCGTCGACGATCGTGTTGCTGCTGACGGATTGCCAGGTTGCGCCGCCGTCACCGCTGCTCCACAGCAGGCCGTGCTTGGATTGAATGATCGCGTAGATGCGCTTTCCACCGGGCGCGACCGTCAAGCCGATGCGCCCCAGCGGCGCGCCGGGCAGACCCTTTCCCCGCAGCTGCGCCCACGTCGCTCCGCCGTCGCTCGACCGGTAGAGGCCGTCCAGCGCGCCGCCGCTTTGGATAGCCCAATTCGTGCGCGCGAACTGCCACATGCCGGCGTACACGATTTGCGGATGCGCGGGATCCCAGGCCAGATCCGATGCTCCCGACGATGCACCGATGTACAGCGTCTTCTTCCACGTCTTGCCGCCGTCGAGGGTTTCATATACGCCGCGATCCGCGCTCGGTTTGAACGGATCGCCGAGCGCTGCCGCGACGACATGATTTCCGTCCGACGGATCGACCAAAATGCGCGCTATTTGCGAGGTATGCTCGAGGCCCATGCGGCTCCAGTTCATGCCGCCGTCGGTCGTCTTATAGATTCCGTCCCCGTACGACACGTCGTTGCGCGGAGCAGCCTCACCGGTACCGGCCCACACGACATTTTCGTCCGACGGATCGATCGCAATCGCACCGATCGGCGCAACGTCCTCGTCGTCGAATACCGGTTCCCAGTGCAACCCGCCGTCCACGGTCTTCCACACGCCGCCTCCGGCTGCGCCCGCGTAGTACAGCAGCGGATCCGCGTCGGTCCCCGCGACGTCGCCCAACCGGCCACCGGAAACGGACGGTCCAATCGAACGAAACGTGATGTTGCCGAGTATCGCCGCGCGTGCGAGTCCTACGCCGCTCCCGATGACGAGAGCGGCGCATGCCAGAGTTGCGAGTAAACGCACGTCAGACTTTGATCTGCAGCTTCACAGTTTGATTTGCAAGTCGAAGTACACCTCAAGAGGCAGTACCTGATTATACGAATTGACGTCGTTACCGTCGTACGACGGCGCGAACGCCGCTCCAAAGTACGGATTGAGCGGAACGCCGTTTGCAGCCGTGTCGTTCGGACTGCTCCCATTGTAGAAGTTGCTGATGTAAAACTGGTTTCGGTAGTACGCGCATGCATTGTGGTCCGGCGGATAAATCGCCGTCCACGGTTCTGCGGAACCCCCGAAGCAGCGCTGGTAGAGATTGGCGACGGTGACGTTGGCCGTGATGCGCGGACTGATTTCGTACCGCATCTGCAGGCCGAGATTCGCCTGCCAGGGCTGGTGGAACTTTCCGAATGTATCGAAGCTGCCGGTGTACGGATTCGGAATGAAAAGGTATCCCGGCGTCGTTCCACTTGCTCCGATCGCGGCAGCCTGGCACGAGGTGTAATCCGCAGATAACGGGTTCGGCGCGGATGCGATATTCGCTCCGAACCCTTGATTCTGCCGGCACGTTCGCGGATCGAGCCCTTGGAAATTCGCGGGATCGCCGTACGAAGCGCCCTGATTCATCATGAGCGCAGGCGTGATCGAGAACTTGTCGTGCTTGTAGTTCAGAATCAGCACGAAGACGTTCGGCGAAATGTACGGGGCATCCAAGCCCGTGTCGTACCAGCCGAACTTGTCGAGCAGCGGCTGCGAAGCCATGTTGTAATACGGATTGAGAATGTCTGAGGCGGTCGCGGCACCCCCGGCGGGGCATGCTTCCGGAGCGCCCCCGTTATAGCACGGCGATCCGCCTCCGGCTTTGGTCAGCGCGTTGAACGCCAGGATGTCCTGGTTGTACGGATCGACGGGGTTGACGGTCGAGTTGGCGTAGTTCGCCCATTTCTCTTTGGAATTCGTATACGTGTACGACAACATCGCCGCAAGCCCGTTCTTGTTGAAGTCCCCTTTGGTGACTGCCAACTCGATGCCGTACGTACGCTCGATGCCCGAGTTGAATCCGGTTCCCAGGGAAAGCGTCGGCACGCTGCCGGCATAGATCTCGTCCCATGCGTACCGGTAGTACGGCGTCGCCTTTATGCCGATGTCGGTTCCCGGGAGTTGATGCTCGAACGAGAAGTCGTAGTTGTCGGCGATCTGCGGGTCCGTCGGGTGGAACGGCGTGTTGAAGCCGTACTGCAGAAACCCTACGAGGAGCGACGGCAGATTTTGCTGCGCCGTATTGTACTCGATTGAGTACGTTTGCGGCTGCTGATAGTAGCGGCCCGCGGAGAAGCGAAGCACCGTATTGGGATCGATGCTATACGTCAGCCCGACGCGCGGAGAGAAATAGTTTTGCACGTACGTCGGGTTGAACTGATCCGTCATGAGAATGTGCCCGTTCTTGCCGTCCGGATGAACGGTCTGCACGCCGTTCGCAGGGTTGATCGGGCAGTTGAACGTCACGTACGGCTGAATGTCACGCAGAAATTGGGGTGACTCCGGAATCAGCGCGAACTGCAGCGTCGTCGGATCGTAGCAGTACTCGTTTTGAGCCGCTCGGAACCAGAAATCGTCTCCCGCGTTGCCCGAAATCGGCGTCAGATCGTATACGTCGTGCTCGAAACGCAGGCTCGCGTTTATGTCCAGCTTGTCGTTCGGCCGCCATTCGTCGCTGACCGACGCGTTCATGAACTTCGGTACGACTTGGTTGACGTCGCCTTGATTGCCCAGGTACGTCATTCTCCACGACGCACCCGCAGCGCACGCCGCCGCCGGAATCGCCGCGTTGGGACCGGCCGAGCAATTCTGATTTTGCTGCGGTCCGTAATCGGCGTTACCGGTTAGATCGTCAAAGGAACCTTGGGTGGCAGGATCGTTACAAGGAGCCACCTGACCGGCTTGATACTGATCGACACCATTCGAGTCGGGGTTTTGCGCGTTCGGATACTGCGGTGAAGGCGTCGCGGCGACGTCGTACGCCGCAAAACACTGCGTTCCGTTCGTGAGGTTACTTACCGCTACCCCACCCGATCCAGTCCAGTCGTTGAACGGAGGGCCGCCGTAGTTGAGGTCGTTCTGATTGTTGTATCGCAGCGTATTCGACGTCACGTAGTTGATGGCGCCGGTAAGCTGGTGCTCGGCGTTTATTTGGTCGACGAATTGGAGTTGGCCGCCACGCGTATGCGAACCCACCTCGTAATCGTAACCCGTGCGGTATCCGCCCAGGTTCAAACCGGGGAACGCGTCGCCCATGGCGCCGTTCTGCAGCCATGCCGAGTAGAACGTATAACCGTAGGCGCGCAGATACGCGTTGCTGCCTATGTTCTTTTGGTACTGCAGTTTCACGATGCTCGCTTGATAGCTCTCACCGTCACGGTAATCGCTTGGCACAAATGAATTTACGCCGGCGGGGCATTCGTTCGGAACCGGTACGTCGACTGACGATGACGCTATGGTAAACGTGTTGTAGCACCGGTTGAGCGGCCCGCCCGGAAACGGATAGGCAATGACCGGGACGTTCGCCGGCTGCAAAAAACCGGTACCCGCCGGGAACGTGTAAAAGTCCGGCCACGTCGGCTGAATACTGAGCGATCCGATGTCGCAGGCGCCGAAGCCCGCGTAGTATGCCGAGCATTGTCCATTGTTCGCCGTCAGGCTCTGCTGGAATAAACTTACGACCGGCGCCAAATCGTTGGGCGAGTTGTACGAGGTAATGGACTGCGCTGAGTTCGTGTACAGCAGTTGGACGTCGTCTCGTCCGGCGTCGCGTTTGTGCGGGATGCCGAAATGTACGTTGGCTACGGTCTCACGTCCGTCGATGCCCGCAGGGAGGTCGATATTCGACGCAAGATGGTCGTAACAGCCCGGCGTGTTCCACAGCGTGACCGTATTCGAACTGAGAATCGGGTTGACGTAGAAGTTGTTGACGCTGTCGTTGTTGCACGAGGGGTAGACGGCCGGCCAGAACGGCAGGTTCGTGGTCTTGTAGCTCGGCCAGAACTGCGGGAACTCGGCCGAGATGGACGCGCCGTTGTCTTGCGCCAGGTAGCGCAGCTGCGTATTGTAGCCGCTCAGGCCGACATAATACGAAAACAAGCGGTTCGGACTGGCGCCGCCGGCCTCCACTTGCAGCTCGTGATCGAATGCGGGCGTGCCGACGCGGCCCATCACGGTGCCGAATCCTGGGTACGTCCCGGATTTCACGACTTGATTGATGAAGCCTGAAAGCCCCGTCGCGTTGGAATCCGCCGGGCCGCCGCCGGTGTAGATCTGCAGTTCTTGCTGCCCCAGCGTAGACGCCGTGTGCGAGGGGTAGTTGTCGAACGCACGGTTGACGGGAACGCCGTCGTATTCGTAGCCGATTTGATCGTAGTTTCCGCCACGAATATAGACGGTTTGATTCACGCCGCTCTGATCCGGCGGCACATAGGCGCCGGGCATCGACGCAATCGCGGAGTAGGCGTTGTCCAAATTGGCGCCCCCGCCGACCGGCGCGGCGGCACGCGTCAACGCCGGATTCACCGAATAAACGTCGTTCGTGGTGCCCGGCTTCACGGGGCTGATCGACGAGCGGCTCGTGACGGACGCGATCGTTTTCAGGCTCTTACGCATCGTCACGGGCACGCTCTGAGTTTGGTCCGCGAAGACGCTGATTCCGGAAATCGAGATGGGCTCGTACCCCTGCTTCTGCACCGAAAGCGTATACGTGTCCGGGATGAGCGAGAGGATCGTGAACCGCCCGGCGGCATCCGTGAGGGCTGTCGACGTTTGCGACGGGCTCACGACGGTCACAGTCGCATCGGCGAGCGGCGCCTGTGATTGCGCGTCGTTCACGATGCCGTTGAGCGAACCGGTCGTTCCCGCGCGAGCGGGCGCAATTGGAGCAAAAATCAGTGCCAATGAAATGCACGCCGCGAAACAGGCGCGGAATACCCGAGAAGCAATAGCCATGCAGTCCTCCGAGAGCGCAGGTTGCTTTTACTATAGATTCTTGCGCGAGCGGCGGGTATCCCGGGAATCCGCTATGCCGGCTGCCGCGGCTCTTCTTGGCCGAGAATGTGCGCCAATTGGGCACGCGAGCGCAAGCCGAGCCGTTCGAAAATGCCGGAGAGGTGGTGCTCGACGGTGTTCTCGCTGATGTGCAGCCGTTCCGCGATGCGGCGGTTCGTTTCTCCCTGTGCCACGAGTTCGGCAATCTGCCGCTGCCGTGCAGTGAGGGAAGCACCCTGGCGTTTTGAGTCTCTTCGTTCTAGGGAGCGCGCACCGCGTGCCGGTCCGCCCGCCGCTTCCGACGCGAGCATTTCGTACAGCGTGTTGCCCATGCGTGCGAAATTCTCCGCGGCCAGACCGGCTGTTCGGCGCGCTCGTTCCGAATCCGGGTTTGCGTCCGTGAGGGCTTCGAACAGCAGGGCGTACGCGCGTTTGAGAACCGGACGGCCTACCGCAGCGGCAAGCATGCCCTGCGCCAGATCCACGTCCTCCGCATCGCCCCATTGTGCGATCGCGACGAAAAGATCCCACGCGCGATGCGCGTGGGAAATGCGGTGGACGGCGCGGCTGAGCACCGCACGCGCTTCGGCGTGACTTCCCTGTGCGACGCGCAGCGCCGCAAATGCCGCCGCAACCGAAGCAATGCGTTGAATTTCCCCGGAATCGTGCGCGAGTTCCAGGGCGCTTTCGTCCGCGCAGGCTTCCAATAGCGGCCGATCGTTGAGCAGCAGCGCGAGCGGAATGCCGACGCTTGCCGCTTTCGTTTTGAACGTCGCCGTGGTGACGCCCATTTCGAGCGCATTCCACGTCATTTCTCGCGCCCGCTCCAGCTGCTTCTTGAACATCAGCGTGCGAGCATAATTGAGCGAACAATATGCGATGCGCCACATCAAGCCGGTTCGGTGCGCTTCGTCTACGGCAATTTGATGGCGCGCCATCGCCAAATCCAGATCGCCCAAGTCGAACGCGGCCAGAGCGAAATTATTTTCGATTTGCGAAATGAGTTCGCTGACTCCGCCCTGCGCCGCGAGCTTAGCAGCAGCGCGGAAATTATTCACCGCCGATTCCGTGCTGCCGAGGACCGCGTCGGTTTCGCCGCGCACCTCGTGCCACGCCGCGCGCGATCCCGCATCGAATTGCGGACGATACGCCGACGCGGCGCGCAGATGCGCGACCGTTCGATCCACGTGGCCCAGCGTGATCGCGTACCGCGCGACCGAGAGCAACGCCTGCGCGTACATTTGCGTATGACCGAGGCGCTTGAGCGCTGACGCGGCTTGAGCGGCAGCATTCGCGGCCTCCTGTGTGTGCGCATCGACCCAGCGGTGATCCGCCTCCAGAAGGAGGGCGTGCGCCGCACCGACGGCATTTCCGCTGCGTTCGTACTCCGCGCGCGCACGTGAAAACCACAGTGCCGGTTCTTCACCGCAGCCGTCGATGTACAGCAGCGTTCCGAGCCGCTCGTAAATCAACGCGCGCTGCGTACCTTCCGGATAGTTCCACCGCAGTGCGTCCGTGTAAAAACGAATTGCATCGCGGTATGCGTACACGTCCCATGCCGCTTGCGCGGCAGACTCGTTCCACATGCGCGCTTTTTCCGCGACGCGCGCGGCAGACCAGTGGTATGCGAGTTCGGGCGCCCGCGCGTGCGCATTCGGAAGCCCTTCCAGTTCCTGCGCGATCCGCATGTGCAGCGGGGCCGCGAGCGAGACCAGCAATTGATCGGCCAAGGCTTGACGGATGAGCGCGTGACGGAAGGAAAATCTTGCGGGTTCGAGCTCTTCGAATCAGCCCCACGGCCACCGCGCGTTCGAGGACGTTCATCACTTCATCGAACGGCGTTTGCGCGATAGCTGCGAGCAGCGCCGCCTCGAACGTTTCGCCGATCACGGCGGCGCGGTACAGCACGCCGCGCTCCGGCGGGGAAAACGTCGCCAAACGTTCGCTGAGAATTGCCTGCAGCGTAACCGGCATTTGCGACTGAAAACTCAACGCGCCGTTTTCGAGCGCTACGCGCGCGAGCTCTTCGGCGAACAATGGATTCCCTTCGGCAAGATTTTCGATTTGCGCGACCATCGCCGGGTCCAGACGTCCTCCCCGGCTGCGCAGCGAGCATTGCACGAGATGCTTTATTTCATGCCTGCGCAAACCACGAAGCTGAACAGCGGCCGCGCGGCTGCGCGATGCTGCGCTTCGGATCGCAGCCGCAGCGGGACTCTGCGCGACTCCTTCAGTGCGCAACGTCACGGTGACGAGAAACCGCGAGGCGTGAAGGCGCGACAGAATGAAACGCAGCAGATCGATGCTGGCGCTGTCGGCCCATTGTCCGTCCTCGATCGCCATGATGACGGCGCGTCTGGCGCTCTGCGCGCGGATCACGTCGACTACTGCGCTGAAGTACGCCCATTTCTCTTCGCTGGGCGACCCTTGGTCGCGCGGTTTGAGCGCAGCCAATCGCGAGCGCGGGTCCAAGGCCTCGACGATTTCCGTAAACGGCAGATACGGCGCGCGCACGTGTTCCGCGCACCGTCCAACCGCGACCGTAGCCGCACCTTCTACCGTACGGAGAAATTCGGCGAGGAGGCGCGATTTGCCGATGCCGGCCTCGCCCTCGACTGTTATGAAGCGCACCTGCGATTCGCACGCCGAACGGAACTCTTCCGCCAGGAATCCCAGCTCGTCGCGCCTGCCGACGAATTCGTCGCAGTAGAGCGGTTTCGAAATCATAGCTTCGTCAGCAGAAGTTCGCGCCACGCGCGCAGTTCCCGCTGCGGATCGACCTGGGGCTTGAGAATTTCACACGCTCGGCGCAGCCGTTCGTAATACGAAGGCGAGGTGGCCGCGCGTTCGATGAGCCGCGCCAGCGCTTTGGTGTTTCCGGCTTCAAACAGGCCCGGATATCGCGCGCCGAGGATTCCGGTGTTGCCGGGAATACGGGATGCGAGAACGGGCGTGCCGCAAGCGATTGCCTCGCAGACGGCATTCGCGCCGCCCTCGATGCGTGACGATTGCACGAGCAGATCGCTGCCGGCGATGAGATGCATCGTTTTCGTGCGCGGCACCTCTCCGAGATAGCGGTAGCGCGAGTTGTGCTCCGACTCTCGCTTTACCGCGCGTTCGAAACGAGGCGCGAGGATATTGCCCGCATGCACCACCTCCGCGCGCAGCGACCGATCGAGCATGCGGACCGCGTAGGCCGCGCGCATCGAATCCTTCTCCGCACGAAGATGCCCAACGACGCAGATGCGCAGCACATCGCTGCGACGGCGTCCAACATGGCGCGGCGCAACCGCTGACTGCACGATCGCGCGCGCTTTGTGCCGCAACGATGCGGGGAGTTCGCGGATGGCCGCCGGCTGCAACGTCACGAGCGCATCGGCAGCCTCCATTGCACGCAAGGCAAGCGCGCTCACACGGATGTCGCGGTACAGATCCGTTCCGGTAAGCACAAGGATGATGGGACGCCGCGGATAAGCCGCACGGTATGCCAGAACGCTCGTCGCGCTCTTGCGCGCGTGCAACGCCACGAGACATGCAACATTTTCGCCGTCGTACGTCGTGCGTATTCGGGTGCGCAGACCCAGGGTTCGAAAGATGCGCGCGTAGCGTTGCGCCGTCACTAGGTTCCCCGCGGTTGCCGCGCGGGATGGCGGCGCGATGATCAGACACGACCTCGAGGACGCGCGCGCGCGCACGCTGGCACTCGTGTCCGATCTCTCAGAGGAGCAGGTAACGGTGCCGATGCTCGAAACCATCAACCCTTTCTTATGGGAAATCGGTCACGTCGCCTACTTCGCGGAGTTTTGGACGCTGCGGCACATCTTCGGCGAAGCGCCCATACTCACCGACGCAGACGCGCTCTATGACTCGGCAAAGATTCCGCACGATTCTCGCTGGTCGCTGCCGCTGCCGGATCGCGCCGGAACGCTCGCATTCATGCGCACGCAGTTGCAGCGGCTTATCGACCACGTCGATGACGGCGCGCCTCGATCGGGTGGGGGCACCGCTCGATCGGAAGCTGCGTATTTCTACCGTCTCGCGCTGCTGCACGAGGATATGCACGGCGAAGCACTGGTCTACGCGCGCCAGTCTCTTGCCTATTCGTGGCCGCTTCCCGCGGGTGCCGCGTCGAGCGCAAGCGTCACCTCGAGCGCACCAGCTGTCATCCTTAGCGTGTCGAAGGACGCCGAGCCCGTCGAGGCGCTCGATGCTCGCATTCCAGCCGGCACGTATCGCGTCGGCAGCACGCCGGAGGACGGATTTGTTTTCGACAACGAAAAGTGGGCACACGACATTGAACTCGAAGCGTTCGAAATCGGTCGCGCGCCCATAACCAACGCGCAGTTCCGGGCATTCGTTGACGGCGGGGGGTATCGGAACCGCGACCTCTGGACGCAGGACGGCTGGGCTTGGCGCAGGCAAACAGACGCGGAGCATCCGGTTTACTGGGAAGGCTCCATGCGGCGGCACTTCGATCGGCTTGTACAGACTGCGCGATAGTGAGCCGGTGGTCCATGTGAATTACTACGAAGCGCAGGCGTATTGCGCTTGGGCCGCCCGGCGCCTGCCGACGGAAGCGGAGTGGGAAGTCGCGGCAACCGGCGCGCCGATCGAAGGAAATCTCGACGGCGCGTACGGCGACGTCTGCGACGTCGCGCTGTTCGATGATTTCGAGAGCGTCTACGGCTGCCGTCAGATGATCGGCAATGTTTGGGAGTGGACGCAGAGCATCTTCGGGCCCTATCCAGGGTTCGTGGCCGACCCGTACAAAGAGTATTCCGAGCCCTGGTTCGGTACGCACTATGTTCTGCGTGGCGGAGCCTGGCCGACGCGCTCGCGACTGGTCACGTCGCGCTGGCGCAACTTCTACCGGCCGCACCGCCGTGACGTCATTGCCGGCTTTCGCACCGTGAAGTTATAAGGAGCAATTCGTGTCCGTCCCGCAACTCACGCTCGAACGCGATCGCAACACCAAAACGATAATCTGGGGAATCGTTTTGACCGCGATTATCTTTGCGGTAGGACTATTCGTCGTGAAGTGGTCGCCGTATTGGCATAAAGCGCACACCGCGGCCGCGGTGCACAGCATCGGCGCGTCGATCGTCAGCGGCAAAGGCGTTCGGGCGCAGGCGGTCGGTTGGGACGCGGCGTGGACCTACACCGTTGTGTATTTCAAAGCGGTTTGGGAGGCAGTCGCACTCGCGCTGCTGCTCGGCGCCTCGGTGCAGGCGTTCGTGCCTCGCGCTTGGCTGCTCAAGGCAATCGGTAAAGCGTCAACGGGATCTGCTGCGGTTGCCGCCGCCGGTTCGATGACCACGATGATGTGCACCTGCTGCACCGGACCGATCGTCGTCGGTCTTCGAAGACAATCGGTCGCCGCCGGCAGCGCGCTTGCATTTTTTCTCGGCAATCCGGTGCTCAATCCCGCAACGCTCATCTTCATCGGATTCGTGCTCGGATGGCAGTTCACGACGCTGCGCATTCTGGTCGGCTTGGTGCTCGTCTTTGCAGTCGCGATAATCGCCAATCGCATGGCCGGTGAATCGGCGCTTACGCCGGAGATTACGCTCAGCGCGCTCGAATCGGGCCCGCGCACGTTCGCCGCGATGTCCAAAGCCTGGCTGCGGGAATTGTGGATCGAAGCGTATACGATTCTTCCCGGCTATATCGTCATCGTGTTCATCATCGGCGGTTTGCGCGCATGGCTTTTTCCGCCGGACTTGACGCTGCATGCATCGGGTATCGCGGCGATTGCCGCCCTTTCGCTGCTCGGAACGATCTTCGTCATTCCCACTGCGGGTGAAGTGCCGATCATCCAAACGCTCATGCACGCCGGCATGGGTACCGGTCCCGCTGCCGCATTGCTCATGACGCTGCCCGCCGTGAGTGCACCCTCGCTCTACATCGTTCGCAACGTATTTTCAAAGCGCGTGCTTGCGATGACGGCAGCCGCGGTGTTCGGCTCGGGTATCATCGCCGGAATAGCAGCACTGTTGTTCGTGCGCGCGTAGTCGCGCGTTGCCTCACGCCAAAGAAAAAGGCGGCGCATTGCGCCGCCTTTCTTGCGTCGTTGCCCCTCGACAAGCTCGGGGTCGTTCGACAGGCTCACGATGACCAGTCGCTACAGGTCCTCCGGGTTGATGCCGCGGAAACCCGTCTTGTCGTACTGGGTCTTCTTCGGAGGCGCGTGCACGTTGACGTGGTCTTCGTACTCGCCTTCGTATTGCACGGTCGCCGGTTCACGCGTTCTGTCGTACGCGCTCACGAGTTTCTGCATGCCGTCGCCGCCGCCGCCGCCGATGACTTCCGCCAGCGCCGCGTCGTCCGCGGACATCCCCTCGTACAGAGATGCTTCGAACGCGTTGCGCGGACGGCCGTCGTCGTCCAGATCTTGTCCTTCAGGCTGGATCGTCAGGTTGCGATAGCGCGACATGCCCGTGCCGGCCGGAATGAGTTTGCCGATGATGACATTCTCTTTCAAGCCCAGCAGCGGATCGTGCTTGCCCTTGATGGCGGCGTCCGTCAGCACGCGCGTCGTCTCTTGGAACGATGCCGCCGAGAGGAACGACTCGGTCGCGAGCGACGCCTTGGTAACGCCGAGCAGAACCGGTTCAGCTTCCGACTTTTGTTGATCCGAAGCGAGCTTTTCGTTGGACTCGTTGAAATGCGCGGCCTCGACCAGCTGCCCCGGCAGCAGAGTCGTGTCGCCGCCGTCGCGGATCTTCACCTTGCGAAGCATCGAGCGAACGATGACTTCGATGTGCTTGTCGTTGATGTCGACGCCCTGAGAACGGTAGACTTTCTGCACTTCCTGAACCAGGTAGTTCTGCAGTGCGGTCTCGCCCTTGATGCGCAGAATGTCGTGCGGGTTGAGCGATCCTTCGTTGAGCTGATCGCCCGCCACGAGCTTGTCACCCTCGTGCACTGCGAGATGCGTCCCGTGCGGAATGTCGTACTCGTGGCGCTCGCCGGCTGCGTCCGTGAGGATCACGACGCGGCGGTTCTTCTCCTCGCCGAACGATACTTCACCCGTGACTTCGCTGATAATGGCTTGACCTTTGGGCTTGCGGGCTTCGAAGATTTCTTCGACGCGCGGCAGACCCGTGATGATGTCCTCGGTCGCGACGCCGCCGGTGTGGAACGTACGAAGCGTAAGCTGCGTGCCCGGCTCGCCGATCGATTGCGCCGCGATGATGCCCACCGCCTCGCCGATGTCGACTTTGTTTCCGGTCGCCAGATTGCGCCCGTAGCACATCGAGCACACGCCGTATTTCGCTTGGCACGTGAGCACCGAGCGAATCTTGACCGTTTTGATGCCCGCCGCGAGAATGGCCTTGACTTTGTCTTCGTCGATCTCTTCGTCGCGTTTGACGACGACGTCCTTACCGCTCTTCACGTCATCGGACGCGCGCCGGCCGATGATGCGATCGTTCAGCGGCTCGATAATTTCCTTACCGACGGCGATGTCCGAAACCGTGATGCCGCTCGGCGTTCCGCAATCTTCCTCACGGATGATGACGTCCTGCGCGACGTCGACCAGGCGGCGCGTGAGATACCCCGAGTCGGCGGTACGCAGCGCGGTGTCGGCAAGACCCTTACGCGCTCCGTGCGTCGAGATGAAATATTCCAGAACCGTAAGGCCTTCTTTGAGCGATGCCTTTACCGGAATCTCGAGGATCCGGCCCGACGGGTCGGACATGAGCCCACGCATACCGCCGAGCTGTTTGACCTGCGCGATGGAACCGCGCGCGCCGGAGGTCGCCATCATGAACACCGGATTGAGCGGGTTCTGCGCCTCCTGCATCGCAACCGTGACTTCGTCGCTGGCCTTCGACCAGATTTCGATCGTCTTGTTGTACTGCTCTTCTTGCGAGATGAAGCCTTGCTCGTAGAGCTTGTGGAGATTGTCGACTTCCGTCTGCGCCTTTTCCAGAATTTCGTACTTCTTGGTCGGAACGACGATATCGTTGATCGAGACGGTCGTCCCCGACTGCGTTGCATAGTGGAAGCCGAGATCTTTGATGGCGTCGAGGAACTGTGCCGTCTCGGCGTTGCCGTACTTGCGATAGCTGTCGGTGATCAGTTTGCGCAGCGCGGCTTTGTCCAGGATGTGGTTGACGTATGCGTGATTCCAATTCTTCGGGAACGCCAAGTTGAAGATCACGCGGCCGATGGTCGTGCGGATGATCTCGCCCTTCCAGCGCACGTTCACCCAGTCGTGCAATCCCGCGTTCTGCGTGTCGTACGCCATGATGGCTTCGTTGGAATCGAGGAACGTGGGCAAACGCTCCGGCTGGCCGTCCTTGGACGCTTTGCCGTTCTTCTTGCCGCGATAGACGCGTTCGTCGTAATCTTCGGTGATGGCCGCCTTCGCCGGACCTTTATACTCTTCGCGTTGAAACGTTAGATAGTACAGGCCCAAGACCATGTCTTGCGTCGGAATGGATACCGGGTTCCCGTACGCCGGCAGCAGGATGTTGTTCGAGCTGAGCATCAGGATGCGCGCTTCCGCCTGCGCGCCTGCGCTGAGCGGAAGATGCACGGCCATTTGATCGCCGTCGAAGTCGGCGTTGTACGGCGTGCAGACCAGCGGATGCAAATGGATCGCTTTCCCCTCGACCAGCACCGGTTCGAAGGCTTGAATGCCCAGACGATGCAGCGTGGGAGCGCGGTTGAGCAGCACCGGGTGTTCGCGAATGACTTCGTCGAGCACGTCCCACACTTCGGGACGCACGCGTTCCACCATGCGCTTCGCGCTCTTGATGTTGTGCGCTTGTCCGCGGTCGACGAGCTTCTTCATCACGAACGGTTTGAAGAGCTCGAGCGCCATCTCTTTCGGAAGGCCGCACTGGTGCAGTTTGAGCGACGGGCCGACCACGATGACCGAACGTCCCGAGTAGTCGACGCGCTTGCCGAGCAGGTTCTGACGGAAACGGCCCTGTTTACCTTTGAGAATGTCGCTGAGCGATTTTAACGGGCGGTTATTGGGCCCGGTCACGGGACGCCCACGGCGGCCGTTGTCGATGAGCGCATCGACCGCTTCTTGCAGCATGCGCTTTTCGTTCTTGATGATGATTTCGGGCGCGCTCAATTCGAGCAGCCGCTTCAGGCGGTTGTTGCGATTGATGACGCGGCGGTAGAGATCGTTCAGGTCCGAGGTCGCGAAGCGGCCGCCGTCGAGCTGCACCATCGGCCGCAGTTCCGGAGCGATCACCGGCACCGCGGAGAGAATCATCCACTCCGGCTTGTTGCCGCTGTTCAAAAAGGCTTCGACGACTTCGAGCCGTTTGATCGCCTTGAGGCGCTTCTGCCCAGTCGTTTCCTTGAATTCGCGACGGAGATCTTCTTGCAGCTTGCGCAGATTTAGGTCGCGAAGCAGTTCCCGGATCGCTTCCGCTCCCATGCCCGCTTTGAACGCGTTGCCGAACTTCTCGCGATGCTCGCGGTATTTTTGCTCGGTGAGCACCTCGCGCTTTTGCAGCGGCGTGTTGCCGGCGTCGATCACGACGTACGCAGCGAAGTAGATCACCTTCTCGAGCTGGCGCGGCGACATGTCGAGCAAAATGCCGATCCGGCTGGGCACGCCCTTGAAATACCAAATGTGGCTGACCGGCGTTGCCAGTTCGATGTGGCCCATGCGCTCGCGGCGGACTTTCGCGCGCGTAATTTCTACGCCGCAGCGATCGCAGATCATGCCTTTGAAGCGGATCCGCTTGTACTTGCCGCAATGACATTCCCAGTCTTTGGTGGGGCCGAAAATCTTTTCGCAGAACAAACCGTCGCGCTCGGGTTTGAGCGTACGATAGTTGATGGTTTCGGGCTTTTTCACTTCGCCGAACGACCACGCGCGGATCTGCTCCGGGGATGCCAGGCCGATGCGCATGGCATCGAAGTTATTGACGTCGATGAGGTTCAAATGGTCTCCGCTTAAGTCACCCGGAGGCCTCCGTGTGACAAACCGGTTGCGCACTTCGGATTGCTGCCTACGCAGGGCGCACACGCTCACGTTGTCGTAAGAGGGCCCACCGTCGCCGCCGATCCGCCGGCCAGGCAAAAAGCCTAGAGGCCGGGGCACAGACCGCTATTGTACCTCTAGAGGCGGGTCATTTCAACCCAGCGTCCGGAGCGTTGCGGCGGATGCTTGCTCGCCTGCCGGCCGCGGCGAAACAGCGCCCGGCGGCCCGGCGTATACGCAGCAGGAGGATATCAATGAAGAGTATCGCGGCGGTTTTGGCGGCCCTTGTGTTTCTCGCGGTCGCATCCCCGGCGGCACGCGCCGAGGAACCCTTCCATCGCCGTCTCGACTCGAGCCTGGTGACGCAAGGGGTATCCTCGCTGCAAATTTCGGGACTCAATGGGAATGTGCGCCTTACCGCTGACGACGGCACGTCGATCCGCATTCATGCCGATTTGAGCGCGCGAACGCAGCAGGCGCTCAATGCGATTCGCGTGGCCACGACACGCAGCGGCAGAACCATTCGCGTGCAAAGCATCTGCGGAACGCGCCAGGTCTTCTTCTGGACCTTATCCGATTGCGACGTCGACCTCGACGTGCATTATCCGCGCAATCTTGCCATCGATCTGCACAACGACAACGGAAACGTCGACGTGGCCGGCGCACGCGGTCCGGTAAAGATTGCCATATCCAACGGCAACGTCACCATCGGCGATGATTTGAACGATCTCGACGTTTCCGCCGCAAACGGCAACCTCGTGGTTACGCTCGCGCACGGATGGCGAGGACGCACCATCGCGCTGCGCACCAGAGCCGGCAACGTCGATCTGTCCGTCCCCGCGGGATTTGCGGCAGTACTGGATGCGCACACGCACTTGGGCAACGTAACGGATTCGGCGCATGTGCGCAGCGGGGCGGCTCGCGTGACCGCAAACACGACGCTCGGCAACGTCACCATCAAGCGCATCTAACGAAGCACCAGCAGCGCCGCGGCGAGCGACGGAATCGTTACGGCGGCGCCGATGGCGCAAAAGCGCCATGCGTTCACTTCGACGCCTTCACGGCGCAGCATCATCATCCAAAGCAGCGTTGCAAGCGACGCGCTGACCGAGAGGTTCGGCCCGAGATCGATTCCCACGAGTACGGCGTGCGCGATGTGCGGGGCAATGCCGTGCGCGTGCAGTGCGTATCGCGCGACCACGCCGGCGGGCAGATTGTTCATGATTGCATCCGCGACCATCGTTGCTCCGCCGGCATACAGCCGCCCGAGGAAGGGGTGCATCGCCGATGCATGACGGAGCAAGATTCGCGCGAATTCCAGCACGCCCGTAGCATCGAGCGCGCTGACGATAACGAAAAGGCCGGCGACCAGAGGAACCACCGACCACGGTGCTTCGCCTGCCACCGCAGCAAACGTGGCGTGGTCGCGCGCAGCGACGATGCCGACACTGAGCGCGCCGAGCACGAGTGCGACGTAACCCACCGGCCATCCGATGGCTGCGGCGAGAACCAGCAGCGTCAACGCAGCCGCTACGACCGCGAGCGTAAAGCGGCCGCTCGACGAAAGGGCCGCTTTGCCGGGCCGATCGTACGGAGCTTCCAGCTTCTGCCGTTCGATCATGCGCAATGCTCCATACGTGCAGGCAATCGCAATAGCGGATGGAGCGGCAAATATCGACAACCACGGAAGCAGTCGCGGCAGGGGTACGGCCACTACCAAGTTGGCGGGATTGCTGATCGGCAACACGAAGCTCGCGGCGTTCGCAACGAACGCAACGGCGTACGCAAACGGCATCAGCGGAAGTTTCGTCGTGCGCGCGAGCGCGAGAGCAGCGGGTGTGAGCAGTACAATAGTGCCATCGTTTGAAAGCAGCGCCGTTACGATGACGGCGCCGGCGAACGAGTACGCGAACAAGCGCGCAGTGTGTCCGCGGGCTGCAGCAGCGGTGCTGCCCGCGAGCCAATCGAAAATGCCGTGCACTCTCGCGAGTTCGGCGAGCGCCAGCATGCCGAACAAAAACGCATAAACTTGAGCTCCATCTCGAGCTGCGGCTGCCGCTCGTTCGCCGGAAAGCAATCCGGCAACCACCAGCAGAGCTGCACCCGCGCACGACCAAACCCACTCGCTCAAACGCCATGGCCGCACGACGATCGCCGCGAGCGTGGCGCCCGCGATGACCCACGTCAAAGCCTGGTGCATCACGCGCACATGCCGCGCACAACCGTGCGCCCCCTCTTCATAGTTGCTGCTTCGTTTGGGTATGCCAAATAGGGCATTTCTTCATTTTTTAAGGAGACACGAAGCATGACTTCACGGGCGATTCTCGGGCTTGCTTCCGTCGCCGGACTCGTGGCGAGTATGGCCATGCCTGCCTTTGCGCAGACGACCACTCCCAACACGACCACTCCGAACACAACGACGAACGGCACCACGACGACTCCGGCGACCGGCACCAATCGCAGCATGCAAAACTGCGCGAACACGACGACCGGTCCCGCCGCAGCGACGAATACGACCGGAACGACGACTACAACCAATACGACCGGTACGACGAATACGAGCGGTACGACAACGACAACGAACACGACGGGAACAACCGGTACGACCCCCACGGGCACGACGAATGGTACGATCGTGACCACGCCGACCTGCACGACGATGCCGCAAACGACAATGCCGGCTTCGCCCTCGACCGGTATGCCTGAAATGAACGCGCTGACGAGCAATCCGAACGGATCGGATTGGCTTTCAAAGTACAACCGTCCGAACGTGCGTTCAAGCAACTATCTGGGCGCGACGACTCGCGCGCATTCGATGATGCGCCGCTGCCACTACGTCATGCAAAACGGCATGCGAATGAAGGTGTGCAGATAGCGCCTTGCGCCTGCGCATCAAGAGAGTCCGGATTATGCCGGACTCTCTTTTTTTCGTTCCAAGAACCGATCGATCTCCTGCACGAATCGCTCGAATGCGGTGCGGTGCAGATTATGGCCCTGGTCTTCGAAGACGCGGATCGCCAGATTCGGCCCACCGCGCTCGCGCACGAACTTCAAATCCTGCAGCGGAACGATGCTTTCGGCGGCCCCGGCCATAGCCAGAAGCAACGGCTTGGGGTAGGCTTCCAAGTCTCCGCGCAGATCCCACGATTCGGGAGGGTTTTCGTCTCGCAGGCGTTCTATCGGGGCTAGCGTCATGCTGCGCACCGCGTGTTTCTTACGCTCGACGTCGACGTCGCCCCATCCCATCTCACGATACTCTTCTTCGACCTTTGCGTCGCGCGCCGCGCCTTTGTACGCGAACAACGATCGCAGTTCGCCCAGAAACTCGTCGTACCAGGGATTATCGGCTTGTCGGATCATCGGATCGACGGCGACGACGCGCTGCACGTCGAATCGCCGCCCGCCCAGAATAGTCACCGCGCCGCCCCACGAATGCCCTACGAGCGCGTCCACCGGATCCGGCACTCCTTCGATGACGTTGTAGAGATCGAGCAAGGCGCGATGCAGCGTCATCGGCCCGGATACGTTCGCCGAGTCGCCGTGTCCGCGCTGATCGTATGCGTACACGCGATACCGATCGGCGTAGTGCAGCGCAAGCCGCTCCCACGATTTTCGCGAACTGGCCATGCCGTGCAGGCACAGCATGATCGGACCGCGTTCGCCCCAGCGCTCGAGCGTCGTCTGCACCCCGTCGTCGAGCGTTATTCGTTCTTCCGTATGCGTCACGCTCGACGTATACGTCGCACCGGCGCGGTGTTCATTTCCTACGGTGAGCGCTTTCTTGCCGGGTGGGGAGCCGCGCCGGCGGCGTCGTTTGAAACTCTATCGCTTGACGAGGTGGCGATGGAATTCGTCGAGATCTTCGAGTTTGTTCAGGGTGACGGCATCCGAAACCATTTCGTCGATCAACCCGCAAGAGCTTCGCATTTGCGATGCCATTTCGGTGTTGTGATTGTACGCGCGCACCGCTTCGTTATGCTTGCGAATCCGTTCCGGATCGATTTTTCCGCCGTTTTGCTCCACGACCCAACGCTCGAATTGAACGTACGTAGGTTTGTTCTTGCGCACGTACTCGATCGTTTTCTCGCGATCGAGATTCATGGCGCCCAGCGTCATCTGATCGAACCCCGGTCCGCATTCGTCGTACCCTTCCGGCAACAAACCCGAGGACGCCAGCATCAGCTTGGCCCAAAGACGCGGCAGATGAATCGCACCGAGCGGTCCCGCCGTGTCCGAACTGACGAGCGGAACGATTTTCTGGGTGGTCGAGGTCGTACCAGTTGTCGTCATGGGTTCTTCTCCTTCCGCGCGATTACGCGCGTGTCAAATTGCCGGCCGCGTGCCGGGATGCAAAAGTCAACTCGGAAACGCCGGACTTGTCGAGGTCTCCCAGCCCCAGCGACTTCATACGCTCGTATTGCTGGAACGTCGCCTCCGCGAGGGGAAGCCTGAGGTCGCAGTCGCGGGCGAGGGAGAGCGCGATGCCGGAATCTTTCGCGGCATGTGCGGCTGAAAAGTAGCAATCGTGATCGCGCGCCTGCATGTCCGCTCCGTCGGTTTCCAGCACGCGTGAGTTCGCACCGGTTTGGCTGAAGACTTCGCGGATCATGTCGAGATCCAAGCCGAGCGCATCCGCCAGACCCAAGCCTTCCGCCAGACCCGCGGTGTTGATGTTCATCACCATGTTCACGAGGGCTTTGACTTGCGCCGCGCGCCCCGCTTCGCCGACGTAGCGAAGCGACCCGCTCATCTTCTCCAGCATAGGGCGAATGCGCTCGAAGTCTTCGCGTCGGCCGCCGCACATCAGATACAACGACCCATTGCGAGCTTGCGGAATGGAGCTTGCCATGCAAGCCTCGATCGAATGTGCGCCGCGCTCCTCGCACTGCCGCTGCACGTCCACGTGAACTTTCGGCGTAACCGTCGCGGTGTTGACGAAATACGTACCATTCGCATTCGCTAGCAGCGAGTCACCTTGCGTTGCGTAAATTGCGTACATCGCTGCGTCGTCGGTGACGACGGTGATGACTACGTCGCAGAGTTCGGTAACGCGAGCGAGCCGCGTGCATACCTCGCCGCCCGTGTCGGCCGCAGTCTCCTGCGCGGCCTGGGGACGAGCATCGTACAAGGCGACGATCTCATACCCTTCGTCTTTCAAGTGACGGCCGATGTTCGCGCCCATGCGCCCCGTGCCGACAATGCCGACGCGATCGGTGTTCGTCATGCGCAGCCTCCCCGGTGAAATTTCGAGGTTCATTCTGTTCAACCGAGCGCGCGAGGCCCCCTCATCGATCCTGCCGGGCGCATGCCCGCTCTCGCGCGAGAGAGCGGCCGGCGGTTGTTTGCTACAAGCGGGCTCCGCGGGAACAACGTCTAGTGGGGTTGCGTTGTAACTCGTAGGAGGGACCAAGCCGACAATGTTCATCAAACGCGCACTCGCAGGTACCACGCTGGCCGCAATGCTGGCCATACTCGTTCCGGCGGCTCCGGCACTGGCCAACGGCGCAGCCAGCACCCGAAATATTCTGCTGGGCGTCGGCGCCGCAACCTATCTCATCATTCAGCACAACCGGAAAGTGCACGAGAAGTACGCCGAGTACGACCGCCGACAAGCGGAATTGCAGTCCGAAAACAGCAACGCCTGGGCGGCGTACAGCAGCGAAAAGCACGCGTACGACAATGAAACGGCTGAAGTCGTCGACCTCAAGCGCGAGGTCGCGTACCAGCACAATGTCGTCCAGCAGCTGCAGCATCAGCTCGCATCGAGCGGACGCAGCGCCTCGTACCGTCAAACGGCTTATGTGCCGCCCAGTTCGCATGCGGCGCCTCGCACGTCGCACACGCCGCACACCTCGCACCGTGCGTCCGCCCCGAGCAGCAACTCGGTCGCGATGGTTTCCTACGGCTGGGGACAGCTCTAACGATGCGCGCCGCTGCTGCACTGGCGTGTGGAAGCTTCGCATTGGCGCTCGCGGCGTGCGCGGGCGGCGGTGGTAGCGGTCAAGCGCAAAGCCTCGCGGACACCACGACGAAGGCCGCTTACAACGACGATCCCGGCGGAGTTACCGCGCACTTCGACGATCAACTCCGCTCGCAGGTGACGCGCGCCGAAGTGGGCATTCTTTCCGATCAAATGCACAAGCAGGGCGATTACCAAGGCCTGAGCTTCACGAACAGCGATCCCAACAAAAACGAGTACACGTACCGCGCGAATTTCTCGAGGGGCTCCATGAACGTGGTCGTGCGCCTGGATCAGAACGGCGAAATCGCCGCCTACCGCGTGCTCGCACCGGCCTCGCAATAACGCGAGGCCGTGCGCGCATAGCGCTCCGTTCACTGCGTAAGCTTCACTGCGTAAGCTGCGCGAAGAGCGCGAACAATCCTTCGTACGACTCGAAGCCGATTCCGGGATCGTCTGAGATACGCACGTTTCCACCGAATGGCAAGAACGCGGACGGATTTACTTCCGCGCCCCCCAAGCCGAGAGCAGCCACGACGTGCTGCGTGAACAAATGACCCCCATGCGGCCAAAACGCCGAGCGCGGCCAGCCGCTGCGCTCCATGGTCTGCACGATATGCAGATATCCGGGAATCCCGTAACAGTGCACCGGGTCGAAGAGCAGCACATCGCGACGGGGGCGCAAACCGCCGTAAAGATGGAGCAACTTCGCTTCCTCGACCGAAAAAAGCGCTTCACCCGCCGCGATCGGATGCTCGTACGTACGAGCTACTTCGTTTTGCGTCTCGAAATCGAGCGGATCGCAAACGTCTTCGAACCACCACAGCCCGTACGGCGCCAGTGCCTTCGCGGCTGCAATACTTTGCTCGCAGTCGTACGCGTTCATCGCATCCACCGCAAGTTTATCGGCGCCGCCGAGCACTTCCGCCGCAGCCTCGATGCGCCGAAGATCCGCGTCAATGGGTGCTCCGCCGATTTTCATCTTCGCGTGCGTGTATCCGTCGTCCACGAACGCTTGCATCTCCGTCCGTAAACGTCCGATATCATCATCGGGATAGCGGTAGCCGCCTCCGGCATACATGCGAATCCGCTTCGGATCTTCGGGTTCACGCCCAAGCAACGCGGCGAGAAAGCGATACAACGGAGCTCCTGCGATTTTCGCAGCCGCATCCCATATCGCCATGTCGAGCGTTCCAATCGCGACACAGCGCTCGCCGTGGCCGCCGGGCTTTTCGCCCTGCAGCATGACGCTCCACGCACGCATGGGATCCAGTTCCCGGGCGCATTCGAGCAAACGCGGAGCAAAGCGTTCGCGGATGAGCCCACTCTGCGCATAACGCCCAATCGAGGAAAAACCGTACCCCACGACGGGCTCGCCGCCACGCATCGCGTCCGTGACGATCGCAACGATGCTCGTGGTTAACCCCCCCGGCGGAACGGCGGGATTGGCGTACCGCGAAAGAGGTACGCTGCGCTCGCGAATGTCCAGTATGCGCATTTGCCGCGACCATTCCGCCGAACGGCGCGTTGCTCCCTTGACCGATCGCCATGCGATGCGACGAGGCAAGGGTTCACCCGGGAATACTGCCTGCATGCCCGACGAACGATACATTCCCGCCGACGAGACGCTGATCTGGCGTTATATGAAGATGAATTCGTTCTTGGAGCTGCTGAGCGGGCATCTCGTTCAGACGCGCATCGACGTGCTCGACGACGCAGCGGAAGGCGCGTTCGGCTACAAGCACATCCGGCTGCCGGGCGCTTCGGACAACGCAAAAGCGATTCGTGAGGCGCGCATGCGCGTGGCCGCCACGTATTGGTTCGAATTCGAGGAGCGCGAGTCGTACGGCATGTGGAACATCTACGGTCGAACCGGCGAATCCGTCGCCATCGAGACGTCGGTCGGCGCATTGCGTACCGTGCTCGCCCGAGCCGGCGAAGTGCGAATCGAGCGGATGCGGTACGAGCCGATGCGCGGCGACATCGACGACGTCGCCACGCTCTTCTTTCACAAGCGCCGCGAGTACAACGAGGAGCGCGAAATCCGCAGCGTGCAGGTCTTCGACGAGCCGCTCGAGGACACGATCGTCGATCAGCGACTTTCGCTGGACGACCTCAATGCGCTCGTCAAGCGGATCATTCTCGCTCCCGACAGCCGCGAAACGTTCATCGATGCGGTTCGGCACGTCGTCGAGAGCGTATTCGCATTCGAGAACGAGCGCTTCGCCGGCGAAATAGCACGTTCTGCGCTCGACGTAGATCTCGTGCCGCAGCACCCGTACGGCATGACGAATTCTACTTCCTGAATATCTTGCCGATTACCCCGCCGACGCCGTCGACCGGACTGGCCTCGTAGCCTGCTTCCTCCAAGACGTCGCCGACGATCGTGAGCGCAATTTGCTTGCGGTTCGGCGTTCCTTCCGCCAGTGCCTGATACATGTGCACCGCCTGATCGCGCTTGATCTTTCGGGCATCGGCGGCTCGTGCTCGTCCACGACGCACTCGACGATCGCGGGGCCGGGGTGCGCGAGCGCCTCTTTTATCGCCTGTTTCGCGTCGCGCGTTTGCGACATGCGAACGCCCTTTGCGCCGCACGCCTCGGCGAATTTCACGAAATCCATCGGCGCGAACTTCACGCCATACTCGGGATTGCCCATGAAAACCATCTGCTCCCATTTGATGAGCCCGAGCGTGTTGTTCTTGAGCACGAAGATCTTCACGGGGAGATTGTGCTGCACGCACGTCAGAAAGTCCCCGAGCTGCATCGTCATCGATCCGTCACCCGTGAATACGACGACCTGCCGGCCGGGAAATGCCGCCTGCGCGCCGATCGCGTACGGCAGACCCGCAGCCATCGAACAATTGGTTCCGGAAAATGAGAACTGCTGGTTTTCGCGGATCTTTATTTGACGCGCCGCCCACGTCGTAACCGTGCCGGAATCACCGCAGATGATTGCGTCGTCTTCGAGCTGCGGCCAGAGATGCCAAGCGGGAACCTGCGGACGCATCGGCGTTTCGTCCCGGGTGCCGCGCTCTTCCATGAGAGCCCACCATTCTTTCATACCCTCCTGTGCTTGCTTGAGGAAAGCCCGGTCGTCGTTACGCGCCACGTGATTGAGCAGCATCTGCAGCGTGAGGCGCGCGTCGCCGCACAACCCATAGGTTACCGCTGCGCGAAGTCCGATGCGCTCGGGCTTGTCGTCGATTTGCACGATCACCGTTTCGCCCGGTTTGGGATAAAACTCGATGTACGGCATCGTGCTGCCGACGATGAGCAGCAGGTCGCAGCCCTTCATCGCCTCTTCGGACGGTTTCGTGCCGACCATGGCGATGGAACCGGTCGTATACGGACTATCGTCGGGCACGCAGTCTTTGCCCAGCATTGCCTTGACGATGGGCGCGCCCAGGCGCTCCGCCAGTTGTTCGAGCTCCTTGCGGCAGCCGCGCGCGCCGGCGCCTGCCAAGATGCAGATTTTCTTCTTTCCCTCGAACAATTTGGACGCCGCTTCGACTTCGCTGCGCTGCGGCGCGCGTTCGTGGTGGTGCCAAACGGTCGACGTATGTCCCTTGACGTTGCGCTGCGACCGCGATCCGCCTTCGGCGTCCGCGGCTTGAAAGTCGATCGGGAATCCGACGTAGGCGGGGCCGCGCTGCGAGAGCGCCGTGCGTATCGCAAAGTCGACGACGTTGGTGATGTGCTGAACGCCCATGATGCGCTCGCTGTACGCGCAAAGCGGAGCGACGATACGGTCCGTCGGAACGTCTTGCAGATAGTCCGTGCCTTCGAGATCGTGATACGCCATGCCGCCGATTGCCAGAATCGGCGCCTGTTCGCTTTTGGAATCCAGGATGCCGTTCATCATGTGGATGACGCCGGGACCGGCCGTCGAAAAACACACGCCGAGCCTGCCGGTGAATTTCGCATAGCCCACCGCCGCCATTGCGGCGACCTCTTCGTGACGAACGTGCACGTAACGGACGCGATCCTGATGTTTGCGCAGCGCCTCCATGAAGCCGTTGATACCGTCGCCCGGCAACCCGAAGATCGTGTCGACGCCCCACTCGATGAGACGCTCAACCATGACGTCCGCTCCGACTCTTTTCGTGCTCATCTTGAATTCCTCAGCATGACGATCGATCCGGTAACTGACGGTGGCGATGCCCGCGCCGATGGCAAGTTCCCGCAAACGCGCGTTGCGCGCCAACCCGTTCGAAAGCGCCGGCTGCTCGCCGCGCTCTTGCGCCATGCGCAGCACTTGCGCGAGGTGCAGGGGCTTGCGGTGCGCACCCTCTTCGATTTGATGACGGCAACTGAAACCGTCGGCGACGATCAACGACGAATCCGGCGTTTCGCGGACTTTGGGAAGAATGACGCGTTCGCCGCACTGCTGCGAAACGCGATACCGGTCGCCGGCCTCATAACCGAAACTTCCCGCCATGCCGCAGCAGCCGGAATCCGGAATCTCGACCTCGAGCCCGAGCTTTTCCATCACCGCGCGGTCCGCTTCGTACTTCATCACCGCGTTCTGATGGCAATGCACTTGCACGAGCGCGCGCTTGCGCAGTTTGGGTACCTGCCAATGCCAGTTTCCGGCCTTGTTTTCCAGAAATTCGGCCAGCGTGTACGTTTGCTGCGAGAGACGCTGCGCGTCGAGGTCGTTCGGAAACATGTTCACGAGCTCGTCGCGGAAGGCCGCTATGCAGCTGGGCTCCAGGCCCACGATCGGCGTGCCGTCGCGTAGATAGGGCTCCATCGTTCGTATTGCGTCTTTAAAGAAGGCCTGCGCCAGCGTCAGGAATCCATAATCGAAGAACGGCCGGCCGCAGCAGACTCGCGTCCTGGGCACGACGACGTCGTATCCGAGCTCTTCAAGTGAAAGCGTCGCCGCAATCGCGACTTCCGGCGTGAAGTAGGTGTTGAACGTATCGGCCCAGAGGACGACGCGGCCCTTTGCGTTTTGGGACTCGAACGGCACCCGGTGAGTGGTGGCTGCGTGTTTGGACCACCAGCGATCGAACGGAACGGCCGCAAATCGCGGCAGTCCGCGTTCCGGTGCAATCCCGCCCAGCGTTTTCAGGGCCGAAGACAGAAACGGCGCGGACAACACGCCGTTCACGACGTCCGGTGCCTGCGCGGCAATCGGCGCCCAGATTGGGATGAGACCCATTGCGTACGCGGACGGCGGCCGCACGCGCCCTTGATAATAATGCGCGAGGAACTCGGCCTTGTAGGTTGCCATGTCCACTTGCACGGGACAGTCGCCCTTGCAGCCCTTGCATGCCAAGCACAGATGCAGCGCATCGTGCAGCTCGGCATTTTTCCAGGTGTGTTTCATCGGGCCGCTCGGACGCATCATTTCCTGCAGTAGACGCGCGCGCCCGCGCGTGGAATGCTTCTCTTCACGCGTGGCCATGAAGCTCGGGCACATCGTGCCTCCGTCCGTGTGACGGCATTTTCCGATGCCGAAGCACCGGTTCGACGCTTCCATGAAACTGAAATTGTCTTGCGGAAATTGGAAATACGAATCCACGTTTATCGGCGTATAGTCCGTGCTCTCGCGCAGGTTCGAATCAAGCGGATACGGATCGACGAGTTTACCGGGATTCATCTTGTTGGCGGGATCCCAGATCGCCTTGAACTCGCGAAATGCGGTTGTGAGTTCCTCGCCGAACGCTTTGGGCAGCAGCTCGCCCCGGCCTTGACCGTCACCATGTTCGCCGGAAGGAAGTCCGCCGTACGAAACGACGAGATCGGCGGCCTCCTCCATGAACGAGCGAAACTTCCTGATGTTTTCCGAGGTCCGGAATTTGAAGTCGATACGGCAATGAATGCATCCCTGCCCCCAATGACCGTAGAAGGTTCCGTCATAGTCGAACTTCGCGAGCAATTTCTCGAAGTCGCGCAGATAATCGCCGAGCACGTCGGGCGCAACCGCGGCGTCTTCCCAGTTCGGCCAACCGCCTTCACCGCCCAGTCCTACGGGCATGCGCGCCGTGCTCGCACTGTGGCGGCGAATTTCCCATACCGCCTCTTGCTCGTCCATGTCTTCGATGAGTTTGAAATTCGCCTTCGTCGGCGTTCCCAGCAAACGAGAGCGTAACGCCTGCGCCTGCGCATCGGCATCGCGCTGCGAGTCCGCGCCGAATTGCACGACGACGAACTCGCGGCCCTCCGGCAGCATATAGCGTCCGCCGAAGTTCAACTGCTTCTTGTCCAGATTCGCGATGACGTGGCTGGAGAAGAACTCGATCGCTATCGGTCCGTATTCGTGCAGCAGCGGTACGATATCGCCCGAACTCCCCAAATCCGGAAAGCCCAGAACGACCAGCGAGTTTTTCGAAGGCTTGTGCACCAACCGCAGTTTTGCCTCGAGCGTCAGCGCGCACGTGCCTTCGCTGCCAACCAGCGCGCGCGCAACATTGAAGCCGTTCTCGGGAAGCAGCATGTCCAGACTATAACCGGACACCAGCCGCGGAATGTTTGGGAACCGTTTGCGTACCGCAGTTGCATATCGGTCGCGCAGCTCCCGCAGCCGGGCATAAATTTCGCCGCGGCGTCCTCCCGCCGAGAATAATCTCGTTCAGGTCCGTATTGCTGAGTTGCGCCAACCCGCATGCGCAGGCCGTCATACGTCAATACGTCGAGTTCGACGACGTTTTCAGCCGTACGCCCAGCCATCAGCGCATGCGTGCCGCAGGAATTGTTTCCGATCATTCCGCCGATCGTGCAATGATCGTGCGTCGCGGGGTCGGGACCGAACGTCAAACCGGATCTTTCGTGGGCGGCGCCGCGAATCTGATCGCAGATAACGCCGGGCTGAACGCGCGCCGTCAAATTCTCGGCGTCGATTTCCAATATGCGATTGAGATATTTTGACGTGTCTATGACGACCGCCGCGTTGCAGCACTGCCCTGCCAAACTCGTTCCGCACCCGCGGCCGAGAATCGGAACCGCGTGTTCGCGGCAAACGGTCACCGATCGTTCGATATCCTCGGCACTTCTGGGTATGACGACGCCGATGGGCACTTGGCGGTATACCGACGCGTCGTACGCGTACATCGCGCGGTCGCTTTCCGAAAAGCGAACTTCGCCCGCGACAGCCTTCGCGAAGCGCCGTTTCCAATGCGCGCAAATCACTCACCGCCCTAGGTCCTTCCCGGCGGGCGCAGCCTAACACGCGGGGGGCGCTCCGTCGCTAATGGGGGCGCCTCGGCATTCCGAACGTAAGTTATCGCAGAGTCTACTCGTGGATCGCTTTAGCATTGGCCGCAATCGCGGGATCCGTAGATGGGACCGGTTACCTGCTGCTCTATCACATTTTTACTTCGCACATGAGCGGCAACACGGTGGCGATGATGCTGCACGTCGCAACCGGAAATTGGCATGAAGCCTGGCGCCACATCGAACCTATCGTCGTCTTCTTTTGCGGCATCGTCGCCGGCATGCGCTTACCGATCTGCTGCTCGCGCGGCGCGTCGCCCGCATGTTCGCAATCGTTGCCGCCTTGGAACTGTTGCTGTTGGCAGTCTTTTTTATCCGCGCGCATTCGCCGGAGCAGTGGCTGGTCATATGGCCGGCAAGCGCGATGGGCGTACAAAATGCCATGCTCCGACGAGTCGGCCATCATCGTGTGCGCACGACGTTCATCACGGGCATGCTCACGAATACCGCGCAGGGACTGCTCGAAACGGTGCAGGCGCTGGCCGCGCGCAGCGGCGAGTTCAAGCAGAAGTTCGCCGATTTCGCGTTCTACGGCGGCATTTGGCTCTGTTTTGCATGCGGGGGAATTCTGGCCGCGGTGATTTTCGTGCGCCATGGGGCGCTCGCGCTGCTGCTTCCACTCTCGGGGTTGGCAGTACTGATCGCCTACGATCTGGTCTCGCCCATCACCACGGCGCCGGCCGAGCAGGCATCGGCGGAGTAATGCGGGTATGTTCCAATCCGCTATGACAGAATCGTTGGTCTTCCTACTATGCGGTTTCGGCGTGCTCATCACCGCCGTCATGTACTTCGGCGGAATGCACGAATCCAATCGGCGCGCATAAGCCCGTTCAGCCGAAGCCGCTCGGGTGCTTCACGCACGCCGAAGAATGAAAAAAGAGCGGTGTTTGACACCGCTCTTTTTCGTTAGAACTCTTCTTCCGGTTCGTGGAGTTCGGATTCTTCCTCATCCTCACCGTACGGCGAGGCTTCCTCGGCAACGTCTTCGTCCTCTTCCTCGAGCACGTAGCCTTGTTCTTCTTCCTCGACCTCTTCGACCGGCTCTTCCTCGACCTCGAGATCCTCTTCGAGTTCGATCGTGCCGCCTCGAATGCCGGCGCCCGCTACCTGCATTTCGGCTTCGGCCGATCCCATCGAGCCGCCGACCGGTCCGGTGACGATCGGTTTGGAATCGTCGATTTCTTCCTCTTCCTCTTCCTCTTCCTCGGGCGCTTCGACCTCGCCGATTTCACCGATGACGGCCGTCGCGCGCTGCGCCTCGGCTTCTCTCTGTGCGGCGGCGGTTTGCGTCATGCGCGGATCTTCGTCGCCCATGAGCAATCCTATCTCTTGCGCGCGCTCGCCCATGTCGTCGTCCTGAATGCGGATCTCGACTTCCTCGCGGTTTTCCGTGAGCACTTTGACGTCGAGCGCGAGCGATTGCAGTTCTTTGATCAGCACTTTGAACGACTCCGGAACGCCAGGCTCCATCACGTTCTCGCCCTTGACGATCGCTTCGTACGTCTTCACGCGTCCGACGACGTCGTCGGACTTGACCGTGAGCAGCTCCTGCAGCGTGTACGCCGCTCCGTAAGCTTCGAGTGCCCAGACTTCCATTTCGCCGAAGCGCTGGCCGCCGAATTGCGCCTTGCCGCCCAGCGGCTGCTGCGTGATCATCGAGTAGGGACCCGTCGAACGCGCGTGGATCTTGTCGTCGACCAAGTGCGCCAGCTTGAGCATGTAGATCATGCCCACGGTAATCGGCCGGGAGAATCGGTCGCCCGTGCGGCCGTCGCGCAGCCACGTCTTGCCGTCCGCCGGCAAGCCCGCGTCCTGTAACCACTCCGCGATGTCCTCGGCGTGCGCGCCGTCGAATACCGGCGTCGCGATATTCATGCCGAGCATGCGCGCCGCCCAGCCGAGATGCGTTTCCATGATCTGCCCGAGGTTCATGCGCGAGGGAACGCCGAGCGGATTGAGGACGATATCGACCGGTGCGCCGTCTTCCATATAGGGCATGTCTTCTTCGGGCAGTACTTTGGCAATGACGCCCTTGTTGCCGTGACGGCCCGCCATCTTGTCGCCCTGCAGAATCTTGCGTTTCTGTGCCACGTAGACGCGCACGAGGTGGTTCACGCCCGGAGAAAGCTCGTCGCCGTTCTCGCGCGAGAACACCTTCACGTCGATGATCTTGCCTTTTTCGCCGTGCGGAACTTTGAGCGAGGTGTCGCGTACTTCGCGCGATTTCTCGCCGAAGATCGCGCGCAGCAAGCGCTCTTCCGCGGTCAGTTCCGTTTCGCCCTTCGGCGTGACTTTGCCGACGAGAATGTCTTCCGGACGCACTTCCGCGCCGATGCGGATGATGCCGCGCTCGTCGAGATCCTTGAGCGAATCTTCGCCGACGTTGGGAATATCGCGGGTTATCTCTTCCGGCCCGAGCTTCGTGTCGCGCGCTTCGCACTCGTATTCCTCGATGTGAATAGAGGTGAAACGATCGTCTTTGACCATGCGCTCGCTGATCAGAATCGCGTCTTCGTAGTTGTAGCCTTCCCACGGCATGAACGCGACGAGCACGTTTTGGCCGAGCGCGAGCTCGCCTTCGTCGGACGAGGGGCCGTCGGCGAGAATCTGTCCCGCGACGACGCGCTCGCCGAGTTCGACGATTGGACGCTGGTTGATGCACGTGCCCGCGTTGCTGCGCGTGAACTTGAGCATGTCGAACGTCTTTTCCGTGCCGTCGTCCAGTTTGAGCACGATCGATTTGGAATCGACGTGCACGACTTCGCCGCCCATGTCGCAGACCGCGAGACTTCCGGAGTCTTTCGCCGCGCGATACTCCATGCCGGTGCCGACGATCGGGGCCTGCGGCTGAAGCAGCGGAACGGCCTGACGCTGCATGTTCGCGCCCATGAGCGCGCGGTTTGCATCGTCGTGCTCGAGGAACGGAATGAGCGCGGTCGCCACGGAAACGATTTGCTTCGGCGAAACGTCCATCAGCTGCACGCGCGCCGCGGGCTCTTCGATGTACTCTTCGGCGTAGCGGCAGACGACCGAATCGGACGTGATGCGCCCGTTTTCGCCAACCGGCGTGTTCGCTTGCGCGACGATGTACTCGTCTTCGCGATCCGCGGTCAGATACACGATCTCGTCGGTGACGTAGCCCTCGCGCACCACGCGGTACGGCGTTTCGATGAAACCGAATTTATTGACGCGCGCGTACGTCGCAAGCGAGCCGATGAGGCCGATGTTCGGACCTTCCGGCGTTTCGATTGGGCAGATGCGGCCGTAATGCGAGTGGTGGACGTCTCGGACTTCGAAACCCGCGCGTTCGCGCGAAAGACCGCCGGGCCCCAGCGCCGAGAGGCGGCGTTTGTGCGTGAGTTCGGCCAGCGAATTCGTTTGGTCCATGAACTGCGAGAGCTGCGAGGATCCGAAGAACTCTTTTATTGCCGCCACGACCGGACGAATGTTGATCAGCGCCTGCGGCGTGACCGTTTCGATATCCTGAACCGTCATGCGTTCGCGCACGACGCGCTCCAAGCGGAGCAGACCGACGCGGAACTGATTCTGCAGCAGTTCGCCGACCGAGCGGATACGGCGGTTGCCCAAATGATCGATGTCGTCTCTCGGAATGACCCCCGTCGCGACTTTGATCAGGCGGCGGATCACCGCAATCATGTCTTCGCGCGTCAGGCAGCGCTTTTCGATGGACGGCATCTCCAAATCCGCATCGGCGTACTCGTCGATGAGCACGGTCGGCTGATCGGTCCGCGCTTCCACGTCCGGATTCTCGATGCGGTACTGAAACTTCGCATTGAGCTTGTAGCGTCCGACTCCCGCGAGATCGTAACGCTTGTCGTCGAAAAACAGCGACTCGAGCAGCTTCTCGGCGTTCTCCGCGTTTTCGGGCTCGCCGGGGCGCAGCTTCTTGTAGATCTCTTTGAGCGCGTCTTCGCGCGTCTTGATGTCTTTGTCTTTTTCGATCGAGTTGCGAACCAGCGGCGAATCGTTGAAGAGCGCCAGAATCGCTTCGTCGCTCTCCCAATTGTAGCCGAGATCGGGTCGCGAAAGCGCGCGAACGAACGTCGAGACGTAGATCTTCCGGTTCTTGTCGATGCGAACGCCGATCGTCCCTTCGGTTTCGTCGTTCTTCGTGCCGTTGTCGGTTTCGAACTCGATCCAGGCGCCGCGGTTCGGAATGATCGTCGCGTTGAAGACGGGGCGGTTGTTCGTGTCGACGTCTTGGTTGTAGTACACGCCGGGCGAACGCACGAGCTGGCTGACGATCACGCGCTCGGCTCCGTTGATCATGAACGTCCCGTTCTTGGTCATCAGCGGGAAGTCGCCCATGAAAATCTCTTGGTCCGGGATGCCTTTGATTTCACCGGATTCGGCGGTAATAAGACGAACGCGCACGCGAAGCGGCGCGCTGTACGTCATGTCACGCTCGCGGCACTCTTCGACGGAATACTTCGGCTCGCCGAGACTGTGATCGCCGAACTCGAGGACGAGATTTCCCGTGAAATCCTTGATCGGCGAAATGGAAGAGAATGCTTCCGCCAGGCCCTCCGTCTTGAACCATTCGAAACTGGCTTTCTGCAGCTCGATCAGGTTCGGTACTTCGAGGACGTGCGGAATCTTCGCGAACGAATAGCGTTCGCGCTTCGGACCGGGATCCGGAGGCTGCTCGATCGTGAACGCGCCGGTCGGCATCGGGAAGGTGCTCGGCTGAACCATTCCAGCCGCGCCGTTCCCAGCCGTTTGGCCGGCAGCGCGTTTCGACTTGCTCTTGGAGCCCGCGGTGCTTTTCGCCGGGGACTTAGGAGCCGTCGTTTTCGCCATTACTTTTTCTCTCTCACCCAGGAATAAAGGTTATTGCGCCGGTCATGCCGCGGGCACGCGAAAAAGAACGAGATGTCCTCCACCGGGGCGAAGGGGCTCGTTCTTCTTTATATATGCCTTATCGGGCGCTGGGCATAGGCGACTAGTATAGCACCAGGCACGGGGTGGTGCAAGGTGCCTAGCGATGCGGAACGGCGACCCGAAGGCGAGCGCGGCCTCGGTCGCCGCGAAGGGCAGCGCCGATCATCAAACCGCCCATTCCAAGGACGGGAAGAACGGAGAGCCACAAGGCGACGAGCTGCGTGAGATACGGGTGTGCGAAGGTTGAGGTGACCATACTGCACTCCATAACGCATCGCCGTCGGGAATGGATGCACGGCGTTGCATCAATCGCGCGCGAACATTTCGGACACCGACTGTAGGCGCTCGACGCACGACGCCGCAATTTCCGCGACAATCGTCGCAGCGGGTTTGACCTCGCGCAGCAGTCCGACGGCTTCTCCCGCGTAGATCTTCTCCTTCGCTTCGAAGCTTGACAGCGCGCGCTCGTCCGCAAGGAGAGCGTCTTCACGTCCGGTCCATTTTTCCAGGAACGGCGTGCGCAGCGCGCGCCCGCCGAATTCTTTCGGCCATGCTTTTCCGGCTATGCGATCGTAGACGCGCGTGTAAATCGTTTGCGTTTCGTCGCTCGAGCGAATGCGCTCGCGCGCGGCGTCGCTGTTGCGCGCCTCGTCCGCGAGCAGAAACGGCGTGCCGATCCAGGCTCCCACGGCACCGGCGGCAAGCACGGCCGCGAGCCCTCGACCCGTTGCGATACCGCCGGCAGCAATGACGGGTTTGTCAGTCATATCCAGCGCGATTTGCAGCAGCGGCAGCGTGCCCACTGCCGAACCGGTGTGGCCTCCGGCTTCCGTGCCTTGGACCACGAGCATGTCGACGCCGCCATCGAGAGCAGTTTGCGCGTGTGCGCGCGACTGCACTTGCGAGCAAAGCAGAGTCCCCGAATCGTGCACGCGCTTTGCGTACGGCGCCGGGTCGCCGAATGAGATGCTGACGAGCTTCGGGCGCGCGGCGAGGGCCAAATCCAAAAGTGCCGGCCGCCGTTCCAAAACCCAAGCCACCAAGCCGATCCCGAAGTGCACCGCCGGCTTTTCACGCAGCAGCGCGATCTGCACCGCTATCTGCTCTTCGGTTTCGTCTTCGTCGAAGCCGAGCATCCCGAACGCGCCCGACTCGCTGACTGCGCGCGCAAGCGCGCCGCCGGCCTGCGGCGTCATCGGAGCATTCAGAATCGGAATGCGGATCCCGAGCAGATCCGTGAGTGCCGTTCGCATGGCCATCCTTACGACGACCCCGATTTTACTCCGCGGCCGAGAGCAGCCTGCGCGCCGGAGCGAAAGCGGCGATCCCGATGATCGCCGGCCGTTGCGGGAGCGGCTTTCGAGCGCGCCGCAGACCTTCGAAGTAGCGCGCTCCGATCATCATCGCGAACAGCAGAATGAACGGAATCAGCGCAAGGTAGAAGGCCGCGCTCTGCAGCGCGTACGGATGCCCTTGTGTCATAACGCGGCGTAGTGTATCACAACGCGAAAGCATTGACTAGCGCTTCTAACGGCGCGTCCGCTTGCACTCTCTGCGATCTGCCACGTTTGTAGCAGGCGGCGATGGTGGCAAGATCGGTTCATGAAAGATTTCAAACGGGCGAAAGAGCCGAAAACTCCGGTCGCGGGCCCGTATGGCCACCCGATCCATCCGATGCTCGTCACCGTACCGATCGGTGCGTGGATGTCGAGCGTGGCGTTCGATTTCATCGGCCCCCTGAGTGAAGACGAGTGGGCGTACGCAATCGGTGCAAAACGTTTGATCGATATCGGTTTGATTTCGGCCACGGGCGCGGCCATGTTCGGAATGCTCGACTTTCTGCAAATTCCGCCGCGCACGCGCGCGTGGTATACGGGTCTTGCACACATGGCGCTCAACGCGAGCGCGATCGGCATGTTCGCAATAAACAGTGCGAGCCGCGGCCGTACGATTCGCGAACGTACGCCGGGGCCGTCCGTAACGTGGTATCAGCGCGGGATGTCCGTCATGACGTCGATGAGTCTGCTGCTTTCGGGCTGGATCGGCGGTTCGCTGACATATCACTACGGGGTTCGCGTGGCCGATGAGGGACATCAGCAAGAAACCGGATATGCGAAGAGCGACAACGAGGCCTGGACGCAGACCTTCATGGAAAATCTCCGGTAAAGGCTACGCCCGAGGGCGGTTTGACACCACCCCGGCGGGGGAACAGCGCAACTAACTGGAGGTCCGGCGGGTGAAATGGTCCATCGATTCCGCTGACGCCTATTCGGTAGCGAAGGTCCGGCGTGCCGTCGTCGACGCACTTCGAGAGACGATCGGCGCGAAAGCCGATCTCTTCACCGTCGAAACGGTTTTGGGCGAGTTGCTGGGAGCCGAGATGGAACGAGGCCATCTGGCGCTCGTCATCACGGTCGAAGGCGGCATCGGCGGCCCTGCGGTGCACATTTACACGCAGGGCCGGCCGGGCGTTTCCGGCGCGCAGGGCGAGTTGCGCCAAGCCATTCTGGAAGGTTCGCGTCTGCCGATGTCCGTCGAGACCACTGCGCAGGGCACCCACTTGTGCCTGCGCGTGCCGACGGATTACGAAGCGAGCCCGGATCCCGAGCTTTGGGAAGCGGTGACGGACCGGACGCCTCAGTAGCAGACGTTGTCCCGCATCCGCGTGGTACGGACGGGCGTTGGACCTTGCAGCGTCGGGTGACGCATTCACTCCGCGTCGTGCAGAATAACCCCGAGCGCATAGCGCTCACCGCTGCGGATTTCGCTCACGCCGTGACGGAAAACGGTGCGGTAGACCCCGCTCTTGCCTCGAACGGGGCGGTAGCGGTTCGGAATGACGATGCATTCGCCGCGTTCCGGCGCAATGACTATCGGACGGCTCTGCGCGCGCGGCCGCTGCTCGACCAGCACGAATTCGCCGCCTTCGTACGCCGTGCGCGCGCTCAAGAAGTATGTCGCCTGAAACGGAAACGCCGATTCGCCGTATGTGTCTTGATGTAAGCAGTTGTAGTCGCCGGCGCCGTAACGAAGCAGGAGCGCGGTGGGACGCGTTTGCCCGTGGCCGGCACATTCGAGCAAGTACTGCTGCAGCGCGCCGGGGAATCGCTGCGGCACGCGCAGCAACTCGTTCCACCGGTTTGCAATCGGCGCGAGCAGCGAGTAGAGTTCCTCGCGCAGCGCGCGGACCTGTTCCGGAAGCGGGTAGGCGAAGTACTTGTATTCGCCGCTTCCGAAGTTATGGCGTTGCATGATCACGCGCGAACGGAACAGTGCATCGTCGCCGTACATGCTGCGCAACGACCGGCACTGTTCGGCGCTCATCGCGGCCGGGATTCGCGCGTATCCGTTCCCCAGCAGCGACTCTTCAAGAGTCATCCGGCCCAGCATCGCACGTCGGATGCGCCCGCGTCTATCTGGAAGTTGCGAGCGCGATCTTCATCGCAAGCGCAATTCCATATACGTCGGCGCATCATAGGTGACGCTTGCGAACGGGTCGCACTCCGCAAAACCCAGCGAAACGTAGAGCGCGTGCGCTGAACGCAGCCGATCGCGGTCCGTGTCCAGCACGACACGCGCGTAGCCGTGCTCGCCGGCGAAATCGATAACGGCTTGCGCCAGTGCTCGTGCGATACCGCGGCCGCGGTATGCAGGCTGCACGTACATGCGCTTCAGCAAGGCCGTCGTTCCCGACAGCTTCTCCGCAACGACGCAGCCGGCGTACTGCTGAGCGACGCGCGCGATGAATGCGGCGGATTCACCGGCGTAGTCTCGTTCGAGGTTTTCGAGTTCGGGCTCACTGCCGTGACGCAAATCGACGGGCAAAGTGCGCTCGTACTCGATCAGCAGTGCGTGCAGCGCCCGAAACTCCGGCGGCGCCGACGCGCGTTCGATTGAAAAACTCATGGTTAGCGTTTGAGGATGGTCTCCCCCAGGCCGTTGAGTACGAATTGTACGGCCAGTGCGGCGAGAATGATGCCGAGCACGCGCGTGATGACGTGAATGCCGGTCATGCCGATGAGATGCTGATACTTCGCGGCGCCGCGCATAAAAAGCCACGTAATTGCCAACGCGACCGCGCACGCGACGACGACCGTGACCAACCTCATGCCGTCGTTGTGCGCGAGATTGACGAGCAGCATGACGGTCGCGATGGTTCCCGGGCCGGCGATCATCGGAATCGCAAGCGGAAAGACCGCCGGATTCTCGGTGAGGGCAGCGTCGCGTTCTTCCTCCTCGGTGCGCTTGGTGCGCGTGGGCCGTGCAAACAGCATGTCGATGGCAATCAGGAAAAGCAGAATGCCGCCCGCGATGAGAAAGGCACCTAGCGTAATACCGAGATAGCTCAAGAGCGGACGCCCGATGACGCCCATCACAGCCATCACGGCCGCGGCTACGAGAACGGCTTGGTCGACGATCTTATTACGCCGCTCGGGCGGCAGCGCAACGGTTGCCGCCAGGGTGAGCGGCACCATGCCAATCGGGTCGATGATCGTAAACGCGGTCGCGAACGCGGTCAGCGCGAACTTCAAATCCACGTGCTGAAGTGCCCCTCGAGGGGCTCGGGGTCCTACTTGTCATGCCGAGCCTCCTCGAAGCATGGCTGAGCGAAGTCGAAGCCGCACGCGCAAGAGGCCCTCGACACGCTCCGGTTCGTTCGACGAGTTCAGGATGACGATGACAAGTGGTCGCGCCCGTGCGCCGCAGTCAGGTCCAGAATCGGCCCGATAGGCACAATGCGCGTCGGATTGATCTCTTCATGCGTGCAGTAGTAATGCCGTTTGATGTGGTCGAAATCGACGGTTTCCGCAATCCCCTCGTACTGGTACAGATCCCGCACGTATCCCCACAGGTTGGGGTAGTCTGTAATTCGGCGCAGATCGCATTTGAAGTGTCCGTAATAGACGGCATCGAAGCGAATGAGCGTGACAAATGCGCGCCAGTCCGTTTCGAGGGGCCACGCCGCAACCAAATACCGCCCTCGCGCGAGACGTTCTTCCAACGTGTCGAGCGTTTCGAAGACGCGGTATGCGGCCCGTTCGTAGGTCTCTTGCGCCGTGGCAAAGCCCGCTTCGTACACGCCGTTGTTGAGCGTTTCGTAGATCCATGCATTGAGCGCTTCCATCTCGTTTCGGTGCTGCGCCGGATACAGGTCCACCGAGCCGCCGTCGCCCAACGAGTCGAATTCCGTCTCCAACATCCGCATGATGTCGTCATCGGAATTGCTGACGATGCTCTTCGTGCGCGTATCCCACAATACCGGTACGGTAATGCGGCCGGCATACCGCGGATCCGTTGCAGTATAGGCTTGGCTCAGAAACGCGAAGCCGTTGACGGGATCGCGCGAATAGCCCGGGCCATCGCGAAACGCCCAGCCACGATCGTCGCGCACGGGGTCGACGACGGTCATGCCGATTGCGTTTTCCAGTCGTTTGAGTTTACGCACGATGACCGTGCGGCTCGCCCAGGGACATGCAAGCGAAACGTAGAGATGATACCGCTCCGCTTCAACCGGAAAATCGCCGCTGCCGTCCGCGCGAATCCAACGCCTGAATGCGTCGTCCTGACGCTGGAACGCGCCTTCTACCTGTTCGTCCGGGAATTGCGCTCTTGCCACTGCGGTGCTTCTACGTCGCCCCGAACCGCATCTCCGTCGTTTTGAGCGTCCACAAGACGCCGCGCTTCATCGAGCGTGAGCTCTTTCAGGTACCGGTCCGTGCCGGGCTCTTGTTTTTTCCCCTCGTGAAGTGTGCCGGCGTCGAACGGTACGAATCCGGCGTCCTCGATTAAACCCGCGACTTTCTTTTTCATGAGCGGATAATCGCCCGCGTAAAAAATGACCAGGCCTTGACCGGAACGTTCCGAAAGCGTTTCGTCGCGCAGCGTGTTGAACGCTTTGATCAACTTCGCGTTCTCCATCAAACGCGCGTTCGTTTCGCTTGCTGAATCGTTCTCCGCGAATTGCTCGACGTGCATCTCGTCGTCGATGTACGGATTGGTCGTATCGATCACCGTCTCGCCGTCGAAGCGTCCGATCTGTTTGAGCGCTTCTTCGACCTGCCGCCAGGGCGGTGAGAAAAGCACGACCTCCGAAAGCGATACCGCTTCGTACGCTGTAGCGGCACGCGATCCGTTGCCGCTCTCTCGAGCAAGCCGCTCGAGCTTTTGTTCGTCGTGCGAAAAGCTGTAGAAGATCCGATGACCGGCTTTTGCCCACAAGCGGCCGAGCGTCGAGCCGATGTCGCCGGATCCCACGATGCCGATGTTCATACGGCGATTCTTCCCACCTCGGCTGGGATCGCGCCGAAAAACGCGCTACCGGCCTGCCGGCTATCTGGATCAGCCGCCGTAGAGATCGAGGATCACTTCGGTGGCAAGCGCGATCACAAAACCGCACGCGAGCGCAGAGGTCATCAGCGGCGTGATGCCGGTCCGGCGAAGAACGCTCCACAGCTCGCCGATGACGAAGACGAGCGCGCCGATAGCCGTTGCCAAAAACAGCACCGAAACGACGGGCGAATGAAACACATATCCGATTACGGTTCCAAAGAACGTAGGACCGCCGGCGACCAAACCCGCCAAACCCAGCAGACGCCAGCGCGGCACTACGCGCCCGGCCAGCGGCGCAGCAATGCCGAACCCTTCGGTCGTATTGTGCAGACCGAATCCAATGATGAGCCCGACCGCGATCGCGGTGGCGCCGGATGCGGCGGACGCGCCGATTGCCAAGCCTTCCGCAAAGTTGTGCGCGCCGATGCCGATCGCGATGATGGCAGCGAGCACGTAGGGGTCCTGCGCTTGCGAGGCCGCGCGCTTGGCCATGCGCATCGCGAGGGCACCCAATCCGACGAGGCCGATGAAGAGTCCGCCGACGTACGCAGCCGCGAGCCCAATGGCGCTTGCGGGCGATCCGCCGCCACCGTGCCATTGCTGCACTGCGTGCACGAGCGGAGCCGTTGCGTTTCCGGCGATTTCCACGACGAGGTACACGAGAATGCCGATCGCGATCGCGTTCAGCACGCCGATCGTGTTGAGCGACACATTGCGCATGCGCGCAATCGGCAATCCGAGCAGGATCGTCAGTCCCGCGATCGCGCCGAGTAGGACGGTCAAGCCGAACGAAAGCGGACCGCGCGTCGCGCTTCCGAAACTCGGGAGCATCGATCTCATCGCGTCGTTCATCGCCGCGGCGCGATTCGGCGTACCCTCGTAGTGAATAGTCGTAATCAGGCCATCGGGCATCCCCTGGGAATCTTCGGTGTGGTCGAGCACGTGGCAGTGCACGAGCCAATTGCCGGGAGCTTGATTCGCATCGACGATTACGTCGACACGCTGGCCTGGTCCGAGCATCACGGTGTCTTCCACGTCAGGCTGCGCGACGGGCTGAGCGTCCCGTGCAATCACGCGCTGGTAATGGCCGTGCGTGTGCATCGTGTGAAAACTTTCGCCGGAGATGTTGATCCAGCGAATTCGCACCCGCTGTCCCTCGCGCACGGTGATGGGCGCCGTCGCCGGATACTCTTTCCCGTTGATCGTGAAGTGGTTCTCGCTCAGGCTCTGAACGGTCCAAGAGGAAAGCACTTCGACGTAGTCGCGATCCGCGCGCTGCGCAGGCAGCGGATGAGCCGGCAGCACGACGATGGCGCCATACAGGCCGCTGTTCACCATCTCTTCGTTGTCGTGCGTGTGATAGAGAAACGTTCCGGGATCGTTCGCCGTGAATTCGTAGCGGAAACGGCCGCCGTTTCGCACCATGGGCTGCGAAATGCCGGCGACGCCGTCCATACTCACCGGAATGCCGTGGATACCGTGGAGATGGATCGTATCCGGAACGCTTTGCTCGTTGCGGTAGTCGATGACGACGCGATCGCCCTGATGAACGACCAATGTCGGACCGGGAACGACGCCATTGTAGGTTTTTGCCATTACCGTCAGACCCGGCTGAAGCGTCCACGGCGCGTCTCGCTCGACCAAGTGGAATGTTCGCATGTGCCCGCTCACCTCGGGGACGGCAGCGTACGTTCCGTCGTCGCGCCGGACCAGCCGCGACTCGCCCGGAGCGGGCGTGGCCGCCGGAATCGCCCCTGTGAGCGGCTGCATCCCGACCGCGGACGGGTTCACACCGGGAGTAGTCTCATCGGTGTCCGCCCGTGCCACAGCGGGCGCGCACGCTCCGGCCAGGAGCAACGCGGTCAACGCGAGATAGGCGAGACGAATACGCGAATTTGGCACGCCTAACGATTCATCGCCTCACGACATTCGCCTGCGCTCGCTTACAGATTGGGCGCTCTCGGGAACACCACAAACGTCATGACAACCAACAGCAAGCGTTCAGAAGTCGTCGTCATCACCGGCGCCTCCGGCGGCATCGGCCGCGCCGCGGTGCGCGAATTCGCCAAGCACGGGTCTACCCTCGCACTCATAGCCCGCGGCGAGGAGGGGCTCGAAGCCGCCCGCCGCGAGGCCGAGGAACTCGGTGCGCGCGCAATCGCGATCCCCGCCGACGTCGCGAACTACGACGAAGTCGAGCGCGCGGCGGAGCGCGCGGAAACGGAGCTTGGTCCTATCGATATTTGGGTGAACGTCGCGTTCACGAACGTGTTCTCCGAGTTTTGGGACGTCACGCCCGAGGAGTGGCGGCGCCTGACCGACGTGACGTATCTCGGCTACGTGTGGGGCACCATGGCTTCGATGAAACGCATGCGCCGGCGAAATCGCGGGACGATCGTGCAAGTCGGTTCGGCGCTTTGCTACCGCAGCATTCCGCTTCAGTCCCCCTATTGCGGCTCGAAGTCGGCGATTCGCGGCTTCACGGACTCGATCCGGTGCGAGCTCATCCATCACAAGAGCAAGATCAAACTCACGCTCGTGCAGATGCCCGCGGTCAATACGCCGCAGTTCACTTGGAATCGCGTGAAGAGCGGATTGAATCACCCGCAGCCGCTGCCGCCCATCTTTCAGCCGGAAGTTGCCGGACGCGCAATTTACTGGGCCGCCCACAAGGCGCCGCGCGAGATGTGGGTCGGCATGTCTTCGGTAATAGCGATCTTGGCGCAGAAGTTCGCACCGCGAATTGCGGACATGTACTTAGCGATGACCGGATACAAGTCGCAGCAAACTCCCGAGCCGCTCTCGCCGGATCGACCGGACAATCTCTACGAGCCCGCCGATACGTCGAAAGACTTCGGTGCGCACGGCGAGTTCGACGACAAAGCCAAGCCGCGCAGCTGGGAAACCGAATTCATCATGAATCGCAACTGGGTGCTCGCCGGAATCGGTCTGGCGGGCGCGGCCGCCGTCACCACAGCGATCCGCCGCCGACAATGACGTAAAGAACCGGGCCGATTCCCCAAACGATGCTGACCACGCCCCACACGATCTTCTGTGCCGGGGTGAGGTCGGTGCGTCCCGCGAGGTTCAGGATGACGAGCAGATACGCTACCGGATGCAGGATCACCGCGATCAAAACTTCGAGTATGAGTCTTCATGCCTTCGGTCTACCTCGCGCGGCCGCCGCGTGTTTCGTTTCGTGGCTAACTCCAATCTATTCCGTGCCCGTCACAACGCGCCCGTCGCGCTCATCACGATCACCGTCATGCTGGGTCTCATCATGGCGATCATCGACGCGACGATCGTCAACGTTGCGCTCAACGACATCGCGGGAAATCTCGGAGCCTCCATCGACGAAGTCTCGTGGGTAGCAACCGGGTACATTCTGGCGAGCGTCATCACGATGCCGTTGAACGGGTGGCTCACCGCGTATTTCGGACGCAAACGATTCTATGCGGGCTGTTTAGCGGTATTCACGATTGCTTCGTTCTTGTGCGGCACCGCGCACAGCATCTGGCAGCTCGTGTTCTACCGCGTGCTCCAAGGTTTCGGCGGCGGTGCGCTGCAGCCGACGGCGCAGGCGATCCTTTTCGAAACCTATCCGCCCGCGAAACGCGGCGCGGCGATGGCCATCTTTGGATTGGGTGCCATGGTGGGGCCCGCGGTAGGCCCGACGCTCGGCGGATACATCATAGACAACTATTCGTGGCCCCTGATCTTCTACATCAATTTGCCGATTGGCATCGTGGCGTTCATGATGACCCTGAGGTTCATTCCGAATCCGCACTTTTTGCAGAAGCCCAAGGGCGGGATCGACTGGTTTGGGCTCAGCCTGCTCTCCGCCGGCCTTGCATCGCTTCAATACGTACTGGAGCGCGGACAACAGGAAGACTGGTACCAGTCGGACACCATTTGGCTTCTCACGATCGTCGCCACCCTCTCACTTATCTGGTTCGTGGTCAAAACGCTGCGCGATCGTCACCCGCTGGTCGATCTGAACGTCTTTCGCTTTCGAACGTTTACGATCGGCAACATCATCGGAGCGATCAGCGGCTTCGGATTATTCGGAACGAGTCTGGTGCTGCCGTTATTTTTTCAAACCGTCTTGGGTTTTACCGCGTTCGACACGGGCATGGCGTTGTTGCCCGGCGCCATTGCAACGGCGATAAGCATGCTCGTCGTCGGCCGGCTCATGGCCCGGATCGATTCTCGCATTCTCGTCGGCTTCGGCATGATCGTATTTGGCATTTCGACGTGGTGGATGGGCGCCTTGAACGAACACGCCGGTTATTGGGACGTGTTCTGGCCGCGTCTGGTACAGGGCTTTGGCCTCGGGTTTTTGTTCGTGCCGCTCTCGACCGTTACGCTGGGCGCAGTGCCGAAGGAGGAACTCGCCGGCGCGACCGGCGTTTCGACCCTTCTGCGTCAACTCGGCGGCAGCTTCGGCATCGCGGTCCTGACGACGCTGCTCGCACGCGAAGCGGCCATCGCTCAAAACGCGCTCGCGGGAGGGGTGACGCAAACCCACGGCTATTCGATCGCCGTCCTCAACCAACTCGTGGGCGTCGCGTCGCAAGTAATCAGTTACGACTACTTGTTCCGCGTTTCGGCAATCATCTTTTTCGTATCGGCGCCGCTCGTCATCTTCATGCGGCCCTCGCGCCGCAGCGGCGCGGTCGCGACGGCCGCTGCGGACTAAGTTCTCAGATCGGCTAGTCGCGCAAGTTCCCGCGCCGTTATCCGCTCGATTGCCGCATAACACTCGCACACTCGCTCGGTCAGCAGGGCGCGATCGCGAACGATCACGCTTCGACGTTCGAGCGCGATCGCTCCGTCCGCCGCAAGTGCTTGCAGCGCGTAGGTCACCGATGGGCGATGCACGCCCAAGAACTCCGACAGAACGTCATGCGTGATTCGCACGCGTTCGCCGTCATGGCGATCGTTGAGCTGCAGAATGCAGCGGCACAGCCGCTGCTCGATGCGATGCAGGGAGTGGCACGCGGTCAACTGACCGAGGATTGCGATGTGCAAATTCGTGTAGACGAGCAGCGCGTCGAGCAGCGGAGAGCGCGAGGTTCGCACGTGCTCGTTGAAGTCGCCGACGGTCATGACCAGCGCCGAGCCTTCCGTTTGCACAGTGCAGACGCCGATGCTTCGCTCGCCGCCGAGCACGCACGGCAATCCGATAACTCCCTCGTTCCCGACGATGCCGGCTTCGACCGTTTCGCGGCTCAAAAGTTGAACGAGACGAGAAACGGCGCCCGCTTCGGGAAACCACAGGGCGGTCAGCGGCTCGTCGAACGAACACAAACGCCGTCCGGGTTTAAGCGGGACGCGCGTCAAATACGGTTGTAAGCGCGAATACTCGGCTGCTGGAAGCGAGTCGAGGATTTGGTTCAAAAGTCAATTCCGGACATCCGCACGATGGTAAACGGCGCGTGCCCTTTATTCCGTCTTCGAGCATACCAAGACGCTCAAGCAGCAACATGCCGGATGTCGCGAAGCGTCGCTGCGGTGCGCCGGCGCAGCATGTCGTGACACTCGCATGCTTCTTTCTGCAAGCCGGCTCTGTCCACGATCTTTACGCATCCGCGCGCGATTCGGACCAAGCCGCGGTCGGATAAAGCCTTCAGGGCATTCGTTATCGAAGGCCGGTACGCGCCCAGCATCAGGGCCAAGATCTCGTGCGTCATCGGCAGTTCATGGGTGCCCGCTCTGTCCTGCATTTCGAGCAGCCAGCGGGCCAACCGCTGTTCGATGTGATGAAGCCGATTGCAAACCGCGGTTTGACCGATCGTCGCCATATACAAATTCGCGTATTTGAGCAAGGCATCGCACAAGGTTCGCCCCGGTTCGAGCACGTGCTCTACGAACGCTTCGTGCGGAATTCGGATTGCCGTTCCGGGCATCTGCACCATGATTTCAAACGGCGCGGTCGTTTCTCCCAAAACGAGCGGCAACCCGACCATGCCTTCGCGGCCGATCAGCGCGACTTCCACCGCTTCACCGTTGCGAGCATGCACGAGCGTCGAGCACACGCCGGAGAGCGGGAACCACGCGTAGCGCACGGGCTCCTCGGGAGCGCACAATCTTGCGCGCAGCGGCAATTCGACGCTCTCGCAATACGGCTCAATGCGCCGGCGCTCGTGTTCGGCGACCACGGCGAGCAGCAAGTTCTGCACCATTCACCTGCCCATGTACCCACGTGCACGAGGCATGACCGAGCGGTCGGCGAAGCCGCGAGCATGCTGCGAACCTTTGCAAGTGACAACAATGCCCCCATTGCCGCCGAAATGCTCGCCGCCATCGTGCAAGCAAATGAAGGCGACGCCGTTTCGTACGGGCACGACGCCTACACCGAGCGAGCGCTGAACCAGTTGCGGGCGGTTTTCGGTGACGATTCCGAGTCGTATTTCGTCTTCAACGGCACAGGCGCCAACGTGGTTGCCCTCAGTCTGCTTGACCAAGCCGTACGAAGCCGTGCTATGCCCAGCGTCTTCCCATTTGCAGACCGACGAATGCGGGGCTTTCGAACGTTTCACCGGTTGCAAAGTGCTGCCGGTGGCGACGGACGACGGAAAATTGCGCGTTGCCGATTTGCACCCGTTTACGCTCATCGGACGTGACGAACATCACCCGCAACCGCGAGTCGTTTCGGTCTCGCAATCGACGGAATTCGGAACGCTCTACACCGCTTCCGAACTCCGCGAGCTGTGCGATTTCGCTCATGCGCACGGGTGGCTTATGCACGTGGACGGGGCGCGCATCGCAAATGCGGCGGCGGCCCTGGGAATGGGGCTGCGGAAATGCACACGCGATCTCGGCGTCGACGTCTTGAGTTTCGGAGGCACGAAAAACGGACTGCTGCTCGGCGAAGCGATCGTCTTTTTCGACGGGCGCCTGCGCGCCGATTCGGCGCGGTTCGCGCGCAAGCAAGGCATGCAGCTCGCTTCGAAGATGCGCTACATCGCGGCACAGTTCAGCGCCCTGCTCGAGAACGATCGCTGGCACTCGTACGCCCATCATGCCAACGCGATGGCGAAACGGCTGGCCGAACGCGTTTCGGCGATTCCGGGCGTGCGCATCACGCGCCCGGTAGAATGCAACGCAGTGTTTGCGACTTTGGATCGCGCGGTCATCCCGCGAATCGCGGAGCAGTATTTCTTCTACGTTTTCGAAGAGACGCTGCCGGAAGTCCGCTGGATGACGCACCATGCGACGACGCCCCAGGACGTCGACGACTTCGCGGACGCCGTCATGCGAGCAGTCGCCGCGCCAGTGGGCTGAGCGCGCGGAGCCGCCAGCGCTGTTCGTAATTCGCGCGCATGAACGCGTTCGAAATTCGCTGTCGCGCGCTCTGGTGCCGCGCGACGAGTTCGTCGACGGCACGAAATTGATCCGCGAGCCTCGCCTCTGAGCCTCGCGATTACGCTTTGCGCAGCAGGCGGATGAGCGCCGTGGAAGCGCAGCAATGCGGGCCACTGCTGCGCGAAGCTTCGCTCGAGGTCCCGTTCCTGCGGCGCGAGCATTTCGCCGGGACGTCCGAGCGCGGCGTACAAACGTTCCTTGTGCGCTTGCCGCTCCACGGGCAGCACCCACCCGTAGTGCGCGAACGAATAGGGCAGCGCGATGCGGCGGCCGCTCGGCCCGTGTACTTTTTCGTGCACGGGACCCTCCCAGCGGATGCCGGGCGTCATGCGAATGAACGTCTTGGCTCGCTCGACGGAACGGTACCAGTCGAACGATTGAAAGAAGTGCGAGCTGTACGCGTCGATGAAATCGACCTCGTCCGGAACCACGTGCAGATTTTGCGCGATGCGCACGATCTGCGAGCCGTGCACTTCGTCGGCGTCCACGAACAGCATCCACTCGCCGGCATCTCGCTCTTCGTGCAGGCGAATGCACACGTTGCGGGCAGCAGCGAAATCCGAGAACGGCGTGCGATCCACGACGAGATTTCCATCGCGTGCAAATGCGCTCGCCCCGAGAACGGTCGCGTGCGGCGACGGCTCCGGCGAATTGTCATTCACAAGGACGCTCTCGCACGAGCCGACCAGTGATTGCAGCAGCGCGGGTAAAAACGGCTCTTCGCGCGGTCCCAAGATGAGATGCGCCGCAGCCCGGGAAAGCATGCGGCGAAATGCCACGGAACCAAGCAGCAGACCTGCACGTGCATTTGGCGACGGCGCTCGTTCGGCGCGACGGCCACGTTCTGCTCGTAGCGTCACGGTATCCGAATCACGAGCAGCCGCTTTGGAATCTTCCCGGAGGACGGCAGCGCTCGGGCGAACTGCTCGCCGAAACCGCGATTCGAGAACTCCTCGAAGAAACGGGCTTACTCGGAATCGTGCGCGAGCTTTGTTACGTCAGCGAGTCATACGACGGCCGCGTGCATTTCATCAACACGACGTTCGCGGTGGATGCGGAAGGCGAGCCCGCGGCCCCGCATGTCGAAGGCGACCACGTCGCGGCAGCCGCCTGGGTGCCCATCTCTTCACTGGAACGGCGGCTAAATGTCCGCGTCGTGCGCGAGCCGCTGCTGGCGTTTCTACGAAACGAACAGCGTTATGCCGGATACCCCGAAGCGGGAATCACAATCGACTTTCCTGATTGAACCCAGCGATCGCGATCCATTCGGTGCACGAGCACGTCGACGATGCGGCCGTTGACGGTTGCGCCCCGGGACAGCACGCCTTCCGATGCGAACGCGAGGCGTTCCAGTAGCCGGCGCGACGCGGCGTTTTCGCGCAAGCAGTAGGCATTCACGCGCGTGAGTCCGCCTTCCGTGAACGCCTCGTCCAGCAGCGCGCGTACCGATTCGGTTGCAATGCCGCGCCCGCGAAAATCGCGCACGATACTGTAACCGATTTCGCCCGTTTCGAGATCGCGCTCGGCAATGCGCAATGAGACCCAGCCTACGGGCTTTCTGACCCGGTGCATGTTGACGAGCCATTCGAATCGCCCGCTGTTTCCTGCACGAAGCACTTTCGGCCGCTTGGAAACCATGTCGGTAAACGCGGCCGCGCTCACGTTCGGCAGTTCCTGATACGTGCGCAGGTCCGGCTGCTGCAGAACGGTCCAAAGGCTGCCGGCATTCTGCACGGTAACGGGCGTGAGGCGCAAGCGCTCGGTCCTGATGATTCTCATCCGCGGCCTTTATCCTACCACGATCCGTCGTGACTGATGCGCATGAATCTGCAAAGCGCCTACACGGCTGCGCGCCCCGCCGAGGTGACATTCGACGCCAGAGTGACGACCGCGCCGCGTTTCTTTTACGGAACGCGCACGCACTGCGAGCACGAAGCGTTCGACGCGCAAACTGCATCGGGCGCCGTCGAAATCGTCGACAACGTCGGCATCGCGCCTCGCATTCCGGTGCAGCCCGGCGACCGGATCGAGGTGCGCGGCGAAATGGTGCACGATCCGGGCCGCATTCCAATCGTTCATTGGACGCATCACGATCCGGGCGGCGAGCATACCGGCGGCTTCATTCGCTACCAGGGGCGGGTGTATGCGTAGCACTCTTGCGCAGCTTCACGCAGCTCGGGGATCGTCACGAACCTGAAGCCCCGCGCCTTTAGCTTCTCGACGATCAGCCTCGTGGCTTCGATGTCGCTGCTACGGTCGCACACGTGCGCCGGTAAATGCTTGGCCCCGCAGAGTTGTCCCCGGTTCCCGTCGTGCAGCACGATAATCGAACCGTCGCTCACGTGCGGAAGAACTCGCTGAGCGATTACGCGCGCCGGAGGATATTCCCAGTCGCGAGCCAGCGGGACGGACCACATCACGACGGTGTAGCCGAGGCGGTGCGCAACCTGCATGACGATCCAATCGCGGGCCCCGAACGGCGGGCGCATGAGGTGCGTGTGGACGTGCGCGGCGGCGTAAATAGCCTCATCCGTACGCTGCAGGGACTTTCGAACTTGCGAGCGCGGCAGCAGGATCAAATGGCGGTGATCCCACGAGTGGTTTCCGATTGCATCGTGGTCCGCCACTTCGCGCTTCACGATCGCCGGAAACGTCTGAGCGGCGCGCCCGACCAAGAAAAACGTCGCGTGCACGTGTTCCCGCTCGAGAACCTCCAGAATGCGGTTCGTATACGGCGGATTGGGGCCGTCGTCGTACGTGAGCGCAACGACGCGCTCGTTGGTTGGACCTTGCGTCAGCGTGCGGCCGAAGATTTGGTTGGTCGGCTGCTCGAATAATTCGTATGCGATGAAAGCGGTCAGCGCCAGAGCGGCGAGCACGGCGAGAACCGGAAGCGCCATGCGGCGCAGCGCAGGCATCCGTTACTTCGAGTCTGCGCACGAGTTTTTGCGCTTCGCCGACTTTTTGCCGGAACGAGGCGGAGCCGAAATTGCGAAACTCCTGAACGATCTTCAGGTAGCGCGGGTCGGCTCGCGAAGTGCTCTGGAGCTTCGTGAGGTCGGGAACGGGGCTGTTCGAATTGAGGACGATCTGGTATTGCCGGCCGGCCTGCACCGCCCAATACTTCGGATCCGTAAAGGTGATCGTGCGGGACCCCTGCTCCTTGTCCGCCACCTGATGAATGTGCAGCGTGTACAACGCGTTCGCATCGCCGGCCGGCGGCTTGTTCATCAACTGCCAGATGCCGTCTTGGACCACCTGTTCGAAGAAAAACGTTACGGCATACGTCTTGTCGGGAGGCAGCGTAATCGTCACGACTTTGCCGGAGTAGCCTTGAATCTTGTATTGCGCGGTCGAGATGCCGTTGTCGTTGCGCATCGTGTACTGTTCGAGATAGACCGGGGGTTTGTCGTATTTGATGGACAGACTCAAGTCGAGTATGCTTGCGCTCTCGCGAATGCGCGTCACTTCCTGCTTGTGCTGGAAGTCGGGCCATGGAATGAAAATCGTTCCGAGCACGATGAAGATCACGGCGAACGCGAAGATCGCCGTACCGAACCAATTATCGCGACGCATCCAGAACTCGATTCACCAAAGCGTCCGCGAGCGCATTCTCCTTACGGCGGACATGCCGGATGTCGACGTGTTCGAACTTTCGAAGCAGCGAAATGACGCGGCGGTGCAGCGGCTGCAGGTCTGGGTGTTTCACGCGATACTCGCCGGACAGTTGCTTCACCACGAGTTCGCTGTCCATGCGGACGGCTAGCCGCCGCACGCCGTGCTCCAGCGCCGCCTGCAAGCCGAGTTCGACGGCCGTCCACTCGGCAACGTTGTTCGTTGCGGTGCCTAAGTACTGGCCGACTTCGTGCACTATTTCGCCTTCGCGATCGACGAGCACGGCGCCGGACGCCGCGGGCCCCGGGTTACCGCGCGATCCGCCGTCGGTGAACAGCGTCGCATCAGGCGCGGCCGCGGGAAAGAGTGATTCCATTTCAGGCTCCCATTCAACAAAAACGGAGCGACGCATGTACGCATCGCTCCATCGTCGTGGTCGGGCTGACAGGATTCGAACCTGCGACCTCTTGACCCCCAGTCAAGCGCGCTAACCAAACTGCGCCACAGCCCGACGTCGTGGCGGCTAGGGGTTAGCCGTCATCACTAGCCATTCCCCTTCCATGTCGCGCGTTTTGCCGGCTTCGCGCCAGCCGGTCTTGCGATAGAGGCGAACCGCGCCGTCGTTCCACGGCCGCACTTCAAGTCGCACCTCGGGAACGTTCAATTGACGCATCGTCTGCATTCCCGCGACGATCAGTGCCGTAGCGATGCCGTTGCCTTGCCTTTCGGGCACAACCGCGATGTTGAGCAACTGCGCATCGCCTTTGGTGCGGTAACGGCCGCCGGCTCGAAGAAATGCTATTTTGTTCGCGAGTAGGCGCGGAATCACCGAAAAACGCACGCCGAATCCGCCGCGAAGCATCGCGATTGCCCAGCGAAATGCGGCGCCGCTGCGGATCGATTCGCGCTGCACGCGCTTGATGCTCGGCACGAAGATTGCATAGCCCGCGAGTTCGCCGTCGATATACGCACCCAAGAATCCGCGCGGTTCGACGCTATGTACGAACGACCATACGTCCGCAATCGACTTCGGATGCGCGCCTTTGCGATACCGCGAAGCATGTTCGCCCGCAAAAGCTTCAGTGAAGATCCGCGCGGCCCGTTCGACTTCGCTCGCCTGCAGCGGCGTAACGGTCAGCGCTTACGGCCGCCTTTTTTCGCGCCGCCCTTCCTTGCGCTGCTCTTTCCGGTCACCGCGTCCTTGAGCCACCGCCCAGCGACGAATGCGGGAACCTTGCGCGCCGGTATCTTGATCGTCTCGCCGGATTTCGGATTGCGCCCCTCACGCGCACGACGCGCGCGTACGACGAAACTGCCGAAAGGCGTGAGCGCTACGCGCTCGCCCTTTTTGAGCGCACCGGTGATCTCGCTCAAAATCAGTTCGACGATATGTGACGCCGCACGCTTGGACATTTCGGCTTCTGATGCGAGGGAATCGACCAGATCGGCTTTTGTCAAGGAATCGATCCTCCGGCGGCGGTGGGAAAAGGGATATACGCAGGTCGGCGGGCGGCTCCCTATCGGCGGGCCAGAGCAACGGCGGCGCGCAGCGCCAACGCGTACGACTCGGCGCCGAAACCTGCGATGCTGCCCGCGCAAGCGGGGGCGACGACGCTCGTACGGCGAAACCCTTCGCGCGCGGCGGTATTGCTCAAATGTGCTTCCACGACCGGAATGCGAATCGCCGAAATCGCGTCGGCGATCGCATACGAGTAATGCGTGTAGGCGCCGGGATTGATGACGATCGCGTCATACTGCGTTCGCGCGGCGTGCAATTCGTCTACGATCGCGCCTTCACCGTTGTGCTGCACGCAATGCACTTCTGCACCGAATTCACGTGCGAGCACTTCGATCGAAGCATCGATTTGCGCGAGCGTCTGCGTGCCGTATATCTCGGGTTCGCGTTCGCCGAGCAAATTCAAATTCGGCCCGTGAATGACCAGCACTCGCATGGCGCGCAGTTCGGGAAGAAAAACCGCGCAACCTGGGTAATCTGCGGCGTATGCCGGATCTGATCATCAGCGCTTCTGCGCCGGAAGCGGGTTTTTCCATCGTCGCCGCAATCACGACCGACTTGGTGCGCGAAGCGCAGCGGCGTCATGCTTTGAGTCCGACGGCTACGGCAGCGGTCGGGCGCCTCACTACCGGCGCGGCGCTGCTCGCGGCCAGCTTGAAAGGCAAAGAGCGCCTCTCACTCCAGATTGCCGGCGACGGACCACTGGGCGGGGTCGTGGCAGACGCGTGGCTCCTTGACGAGGAACGAGTCGGGGCACGCGGCTATGCGAAAAATCCTCAGGCCAATCTGCCGCTGAACGAAGCCGGAAAATTCGACGTTGCGGGCGCCGTCGGCGCCGGTTCGCTGCAGGTCACCAAGTCGTTCGAGGTCGGACAGCCGTACGCCGGCGTGGTGCCGCTCTATAGCGGCGAGATCGCTGAGGACATCGCTTCGTATCTCGTCAATTCGGAACAAATTCCCAGCGTCGTCGCGCTAGGCGTACTCGCGGATCCGAGCGGCATCAGGGCGGCGGGCGGCCTCATTGCTCAATTGCTGCCCGGTGCGGACGAACGGGCCGTCGGAACGCTCGAGCAACGCGCGCTCGGCATGCCGCCGATCACCAAGTTGATTGCTGCGGGGGCTGACGCGCATGCGCTGCTTCATTCGCTCGCAGGGGGCGCTGATCTGCGATCGCATCGCACGATCGACCTACAGTTCTCGTGCCGGTGCACGCGGGAAAAAGTGGAGACCGCTTTGCTGGGACTCGGCGCCGACGAATTACACAAGATGGCGCGCGAGCAGCCGGAGACCGAGGCGACCTGTGAATTCTGCAAGAAGATGTACGCGTTCACTTCGGATGAAGTGAACGAGCTGGCTAGTCGCCTGAAAAAAGCCTAGCGGGCGGTTCGCGGTAGGACTCGATGCGCTGCCAGTAGCGCTCTTGAATAGCGCCACCGACGTTCTTGTACCACCAGCCGCATTCACAGCGAACCGGCGGTCCGTTTTCAATCGGCGGATTGTATTCGCGTTTGCAGCGCCTGCAAACGAATTTTTTGCCCGCGATGGGCTTCGAGGACGCCGTATACGTGACCGCTGTTTCCGCCATCTTGACTATCCTTCGTTCGGCAGCACTCGAACAAACTTCCGCGTCCCGACGGAAAGAATCGCCGGCTCGGCGGCAGTCCACGGGGCATTGGAATCGCTCACGAGTATACCATCGACTTTTACCCCGTTCCCAGAGATTAGTCGCTCGGCTGCGCGCCTGCTCTCGGCGAATCCGGCGGCCACGATGATTTGAGCGACCTTGCGCGCGTCGCCCACGCGAATCTCGGGGATGTCGCGGGCCGGCAGCTCGCGCCGCTGCACCGTGCGCTCGAAATAGTCCCGCGCCAGCTTCGCGGCATCCGCGCCATGGTATCGCGTGACGACGTCCTCTGCCAGGCCCTTCTTCTCGCTCATCGGATGCAGGCTGCCGTCTTTGAGTCCGCGTGTGAGTTTTTCCGCGCGCGCGTGCGAGCAAAACCCAGCCAGGCGCGCATAGCGCGGAATCATCTCGTCGGTAATGCGCATCAGTTTACCGAACTGCTGCTCCGCCGGCTCCGTAAGGCCGACGTAATTACCTTTTGACTTCGACATTTTCTCGACGCCGTCGAGTCCTTCGAGCAGCGGAAGCGTCATGCAGATTTGCTCGCGCTGCCCGCTGTGCCGCTGGTAGTGGCGCCCCATCAGCAGATTGAAGAGCTGATCGTTTCCACCCAGTTCGACGTCCGCTTTCAGTGCGATGCTGTCGTAGGCTTGGGCGACGGGGTAGAGGAACTCGTGCAGCGAGATTGGCGTTCCCGTTGCGTAGCGCGCGCGAAAATCTTCGCGTTCCAGTATTTGAGCGACGGTGACTTGCGAGAGTAAGCGCAGCAAATCCGCCATCGTAAGCGGTGAAAGCCACTTCGAATTGTACTCGAGCGTCACCCGGCCCATGTCGAGCACTTTGCCCGCCTGTTGCGCATACGTCTGCATGTTCGCTTCGATCTCTTCGGTCGAAAGCGGCGGCCGAAGGTCGTTGCGTCCGGTCGGATCGCCGATGCGCGCCGTAAAATCTCCGATGAGCAGCACGACGTTGTGCCCCGCCTCCACGAATTGCTGCATTTTGTGCAGCACGACCGCGTGTCCCAAATGCAAATCCGCACTGGTCGGGTCCAATCCCAGTTTCACGGTGAGCGGCTTGCCGTCGCGAATCCGCGCTTCGAATTCGGACCGCGTTTCGACATGGTCGAAACCGTCGAGGAGATCTTCGGTGCTCAAAGCCATTGCGGACGCGGGGGTTCGGGCAGCATTCGATACGGTCCTACGATATTTATCGAAGGTCCACAATGGTGACGCCGCCGCCGCCTTCGTTTTCGTCTCCGTAGCGAAGACTTTTCACCTGCGGATGCGCACGCAGGAATTCTTGCAGTCCGCGCCCCAGCATCCCCGTTCCCTTGCCGTGGATGAGGCGCAAAGGAGAGTTTCCGGCAAGCGCCGCTTCATCGATCCATTGGTCGACGATCGGCTCTGCCTCCACATAGCGCTTCCCGCGTACGTCGAGCTCCGCCATCGTGCGCGCCGCTGCGTCCATACGCGCGTTTCCGGCGGTTTCGTCGCGATCCGGTATCGAAGCGCGGCGCGATTCACGTACTGCGGCCGCCTTTTGCACGTCGTGCTTGGAAACGACGGTTTTCATGGGGCCGATGGCTACCAGCAAAGCGTCGCCGTTGTCAGATAGAACGGTTGCTTCTTGTCCGTAAGACAAAACGCGAACGCGATCCCCCTGCTCGAATTTTCCGTGCTCCGCCGCTTCCGGCGCCCGGGCCTCGATCCGCAAATCGCGGCGCATCTCTTCGATGGTGCGCGCGAGCAGAGCGCTTTGGCCCGGCGTCACCTTGGGCTTCGAGGATTGCTGATCCGCAGCGCGGCGCGCGAGTTCGTTGCTGAATTCGCGCAGCGCCTGCTGCATACGCGCCTCTGCGGTGTCGGCAAACTCGCGCCGTTCGCGTTCGAGCGCATCCGCGCGCGATCTCAAGTTTTCCTGAAGGCGAGCGACATGCGCGCGTTCTCGTTCGACGGCGTTGCGTTCGTTCTGCAGCCGCGCGCCCAGTTCGGACAGCTCCGCGAGCGCGCTTTCGTAATCGCGCTCACGTGTGGTCAGCAGGGACTCGGCGCGCGCGATGATTTCACCGGGTATTCCTTGCGATCGCGCAAGCGGGAACGCGAGAGACTGTCCCGGCGTGCCGACGTCGAGGTAATACGTGGGAGCAAACGTCTGCGGATCGAAGCGGACGCTCGCATTCGCGATCCCGGAAGTTTGATGCGCAAAGAGCTTGAGCTCGGTTGCGTGCGTCGTAACGACCCCGCACGCGCGAATGTCGAGCAGCCGCTCGAGGATCGCAATTGCAAGTGCAGCGCCGCTCGTCGGCTCGGTGCCCCCTCCGATTTCGTCGACGAGCACGAGCGTTTGGGAATCCGCTTGCGAAATAATTTGACGCATCCTGCGCAGGTGCGCCGAAAACGTCGACGTATTCTCCGCGATGGATTGCTCGTCGCCGATGTCCGCGAATATACGCGTAAAGCAGCCGATGCGCGAACCTTCGGCCGCGGGAATCTGCATGCCGCTGTACGCCATTGCGACGAACAGGCCGACCATCTTCAGCGCAACCGTCTTGCCGCCCATGTTTGGGCCGCTGATGACGACGAAACGGGTTTGCTCGCTGAGCTCCAGCGACTGAGGCACCGCGCGATCGGCCAGCAGCGGATGGCGTCCCTCGCGAATGCACAACGTTGCGCTCTCGTCGAGATCCGGCATGTGCGCGCTCATGGATAGCGCGACGCGCGCCTTTGCAACGAGCAGATCGATCTGCGCGAGCATCTCGACGTTGCGCTCTATCTGATCCGCATGGGCGCCGGCCTGCCGCGAAAGCTCCTGCAGAATCCGCGCGATTTCGCGTTCCTCTTCCAAGCGCAGCGTGCGCAGCCGGTTGTTCGCCTCGAGCGCGGCGAGCGGCTCGATGAACAGCGTTTGCCCGCTGGAACTCGTGTCGTGCACGATGCCGGGCACTTCTCCGCCGAATTCCGCTTTGATCGGAATGACGAAGCGTCCCTCGCGAATCGTCACGACAGAGTCTTGAATTGCCTTCGAATACTTGGCCGAACGCAGCATCGCGCTCACGCGATCCCGCGCGTCGACCTGCGCCTGCTGCAGGTTTTTACGGATGCGGCCGAGCGCGTGCGACGCGCGCTCCAAAACGACGCCGCGTTCGTCGATAGCCTCGACGATCGCGCGCTGCAGTTCTCGCAGCGGCTGGTATCCGGCGGTCAGTGCAGACAAGACCTCGCTGTGTCGTTCGCGGGTTTTTGCATACGCCGCAGCAGCCGCACCGGCTGCGTCGCCTATCGCGCGCAGTTCGATTGCGCTGAGCGAGGTTCCGACGGCGGCGCGTTGGGTCAGATCCGCAGTGTCGACGGCCGGCAGCACGTGCAGGTCGGAAGAAACGACGAGTTCCCGAACCGCCTCGGTGGCCGCCTGTTCGCGCTTGACTCGCTCGAATGCTATGAAGGGCGCGAGTTCTTCGGCCAGCCGGCGGCCGCGTTCCGTTCGCGTTTCCACAACGGCACGCTCGCGCACGCTCGCAAAATCGAGCGTTTCCAGAGTACGTTGATCCGCCAGTTCAACCGTCATCTTCCGTTACTGAGGTTGTTTTTCGTCATGCGGAGCATGCCCCTCGAGGGGCTCGGGTCGTTCGAGACGCTCACGATGACGAGTCATTCGAGGCGTTCAGCCGGACGAGAGCGTTGCCGGCAAACTCATGATGACAATTTATTCTTGAGCAATTCCTGGACGAGCGCCGGGTTCGCTTTGCCGCGGGAAGCTTTCATCACTTGACCGGTGAGGAAGCCGAGGATGTTCGTCTTGCCGGATTGGTAGTCGGCGGCGGCCTTCTCGTTGCCCGCGAGCACCTCGGCGACGAACTTCTCGATCTCGCCCGTGTCGCTGGTCTGTGCCAAGCCTTCTTTGCCCACGATGGACTTCGGCGAGCCCTCGCCGGCCCACATCCGCGCGAGCAATTCTTTGGCGATCTTCGAATTGATCGTTTTCGTTTCGACGAGCCCGATGAGTTCCGCCAGATGCTCGGGCGTCACGGGTGATTCGCCTACCGCCGTGCCGGTCTCGTTCGCAAGACGCGAAAGATCGCCCAGCACGAAGTTCATGCTTTGCTGCGGGTTGTTGCTCGCCTCGACGCATTTGTCGAAGTAGTCCGCGAGCGCAAAATTATCGATGAGCTGCGTCGCCGGCTTCGCGTCGAGCCCGTATTCGCGATGGTAACGTTCGAACCGCCGTGGCGGCAACACCGGAATCGTCGCCTTGACGCGGTCCACCAAAGCGCGGTCGATTTCGAGCGGCACCAAATCGGGGTCCGGAAAATAACGGTAGTCGTGCGCCTGTTCTTTGCTCCGCATCGAGTGCGTCACGCCCTGCGTTTCGTCCCATCCGCGCGTCTCCTGAACGATGCGGCCGCCCGATTCCACGACGCCGATTTGACGTTCGATTTCGCTCTCGATGGCGCGAAAGACCGAGCGGAACGAGTTCATGTTCTTGATTTCGGTTTTGGTGCCGTACTGGCTCGCGCCGGCAGGACGAATCGAGACGTTGGCATCGCAGCGAAGCGAGCCTTCCTCCATCTTTACGTCGCTCACCCCGAGTTGCACGAACGTGCGTTTGAGCGCCTCCAGATACCCGACGGCTTCCTCCGCGCTGCGGATATCGGGCTCCGAGACGCATTCCATCAGCGGCACGCCGGCGCGATTGAAATCGATCAGCGAGTGGCTGCTGCCGGCGATGCGGCCGTCTCCGCCGCCCGCGTGCGTCGATTTGCCGGTGTCTTCTTCCAAGTGGATGCGCGTCAGGCGACACTCCTTCATCGTGCCGTCCTCGAGCCAATACCGCACCACGCCGCCCTGCGTGAGCGGCATGTCGAACTGCGAAATCTGGTAATTCTTGGGCATGTCGGGATAGAAATAGTTCTTGCGATCGAACTTGGAAAACGCCGGAATCTCCGCAGTGAATGCGAGCCCCGCGGCGATCATGTGCGCGATCGCTTCTTTGTTCGCGACGGGCAGGGCGCCCGGCAACGCCAAGCAGACTGGACAAACCTTGGTGTTCGGTTCGCCGCCGAATTCATTGGGGCAGGCGCAGAACATCTTCGTTTTGGTTTTCAATTCGACGTGGCACTCGATGCCGATGACGGCCTCGTATTTCGTTCGCACATTTTCTGCAACGCTCATGACTTTCGTCCCTCGATGGGCTCAATCTTAACCGGGTGATGCTCGCCGGAGTGCTTCGTGCCTTGCTCGTACGCGTGAGCCGCGTTCAGTAGCCTCACCTCTTCGAAAAGCGGAGCCGCGAGCTGCAATCCCATCGGCATCGGGCGATCTCCGCCTTCGGGCGTGACCCATCCGCACGGCACGGAAAGCGCCGGCAATCCGGCAAGCGACATCGGAATGGTGTAATAGTCCATCATGTACATGCTGTACGGATCGCTTTTCGCATCGAACTGAAATGCGGGCGAACTGGCCGCGGGCGACGCAACCAAATCGCATTTCTCGAACGCGCGCTTGAAATCGCTCGCAAACATCGTGCGCGCCTTCTGCGCCTTCACGTAGTACGCGTCGTAGTATCCGCTCGAAAGCGCGTACGTGCCGATGAGAATCCGGCGCTTGACTTCCGCTCCGAATCCGGCTGCGCGCGTCGACTCGTACATCGCGCCCACGTCGCCTCCCTCGACGCGCAGACCGTACCGCACCCCGTCGAAGCGCGCGAGATTGCTGCTGCATTCCGCCGGTGCGATCAGATAATACGTCGCAAGCCCGTAGTCCGCGGTCGGCAATTCGACCTCCACGAGGGTCGCGCCGAGCTGCTCGAGCTCCGCGTACGATCGCCGATACAACGCGTCGATCTCGGCCCCGAGCTTTGCGGTGACGAATTGCTTGACGATGCCGATTCGCAGGCCTTTGAGGTCGGTGCGCAACGAGCCGCCGGTTTTCTCCACAGGCCGGTCGATGCTGGTGGAATCCATCGGATCGTGTCCGGCGATTGCTTCGTATGCGAGCGTCGCGTCTTCGACTGTGCGCGTGAGGGGTCCGATTTGATCGAGACTGGAGGCAAACGCGATGAGACCATACCGTGAAACGCGGCCGTAGGTTGGTTTGAAACCGACGGCGTTGCAGAACGCTCCGGGTTCGCGAATGGAACCGCCCGTGTCGCTTCCCAGTCCGATTGCCGCTTGATACGACGCGACCGCCGCAACGGATCCCCCGGAGTTGCCGCCCGGAACGCGGGAAAGATCGTATGGATTGCGCGTGACGCCCAGCGCGCTGTTCTCGCACGAGCTGCCCATCGCGAATTCGTCCATGTTTGCTTTGCCGATTGGAACGCCGCCGGCATCGAGTACGCGCTGCACTGCCGTGCCGGTGTACGGCGCGATCCAGTTTTCGAGAATCTTCGATCCGGCCGTCGTGCGTGTACCGGTCAAACACATGTTGTCTTTGAGAGCGACCGGAATGCCGGCCAGCGGCAACTGCTCGCCGGCGCGAACGCGCTCGTCGACGCGGCGCGCGGTCGCGCGTGCAAAGCCGTGCAGACGCGTCAAATATGCACCGACGCGGTCGTCTACCGCGTCGACGTGCGCGAGCGTCGCTTCGGTCACTTCGACTGCGGAGAGTTCGCCCGCGGCTACCGCGCGCGCGATCTGGGCAGCCGTCATGTGAATCGAATCCGGCATCGTTATCCCTCTTCCGCGATGATCCGCGGCACGCGGAAGAACGCTCCTTGCCGCTGCGGCGCCATCGAAAGCACCGTTTCGCGGTCGAGCACGGGTCCGGGAACGTCGTCGCGCTCGACGTTGCGCGATTCGACGACTTGGGCCGTCGCCGGTACCGATGCCGTATCCAAGTCGGAAAGGACGTTCACGTGCTCGAGCAGATCGCCGAGCTGCGCCCCGAATCGTTCCACTTCTTCACCGGTGAGCGCAATTCGCGCGAGTTTTGCGACGTATCCGACGTCAATCTTTTCTGATGACAAAGTCCGGGTACTCCTGATTGCTCTTGCGCATTTCGTTCAATTCGTCCGCCGGCCACTGCGGGACCGGCGCATCCTTAAAGGCTTCCGCAATGACCCGGTGCTGCACCGCGCTCTCGCGGTAAAGCGTGACGAGCGTCTCGATGTGGCCGGTTTGCGGGAACATGTCGAACGGCTGCACGACGCCGAGCCGGTATCCTTTGGCCGCCAGAATCTTCAAATCCCGGGCGAGCGTGGCCGGATCGCACGAGAGATACCAGATGTTGGGGACGCCGGTCTGCGCGATGGCACCTAGGGTGACCTCGTCGCTGCCTTTCCGCGGCGGATCGAGAAAGACGATCTGCGCCGCCTGCAACTTCTCGCGAACTTCGCCGCCGCGAACCGCTTCTTCCACGCGGCCGCTCAGAAAGCGCACCGAGCCGGAGAGGTCGTTGAGCGACGCATTCTCCCGAGCCTCCTCGATGGCTTGCGAGTTTTCTTCGACGCCGACCACGTCGCTGCCGAGCTTTGCGAAGAACAGCGAAAACGTTCCGGCGCCGCAGTACAAATCCACGATTTTGCGCGGCACGTCCAGCCCAGGGCGCATGAATTCGAAGATGCGACCGACGATTTCGACGTTGACCTGGAAAAACGAACCGGCGGAAACGCGGTAGCGCACGCCCGCGATCTGCTCTTCGATCTGCGAGACGCCCTGAAGCAGCGCGTGCCGGCGGCCAATGATAGCGTTCTGACTCGAAAGATCGTAGGAATTGGTGATGCCCACTGCGCCCGGCAGCTGACGCATCAGTGCCGGCGCAGCGGCTGCTACTTCCGGCGAGCGTTCCTCGGTCGTGAATGTAACGACCGTCTGATCGGTCGCCTTGCCGGTGCGCGCGACGATATGCCGCGTTTTGGCAAACGCGCCGGCAAACGCCGGTTGCTGCAGCGCGTCGTTCAAGCGCATGATGTGCATGCTCAATTGCGGCATGACGATCGGACAACCCGGTACCGGGACGAGATCGTGCGATCGCTGCTGGTAAAAGCCAAGCCGCGGCGGGCCGGCGCTGCGATCCACGACGAGCGACATCTTGTTGCGGTACGAACGCGGGTTGATCATGCCGATGGGATCGCGCACCGGTGCGTCCGAGAAGCCGCCGATCCGCTGCAGCGCGCTCTTGACGACGTCGCGCTTCCAGCCGAGTTGCGCGGGATAAGTCAGATGCTGAACTTGGCAGCCTCCGCACGTGCCGAATACGGGGCAGAACGGCTGCGCGCGAAAACGCGAACCGAGGGTGAGTTGCAGCATCTCGCCCACGGCGTATTTGGGCTTCACCGCGGAGATTCGAACGCGCGCGCGCTCGTGCGGCAGCGGCCCGAAACAAAAAACGACCATCCCGCCGGTGCGCCCGACGGCCTGTCCATTCGCGAGGAGATCCGTGAATCCGAGTTCGACCTCCGCGCCCACCCGCAGAGGTCCCCCGGCGTTAGCCGGTATGTCTCTGGTCGTCAAGCGTTTTCAGGAGTTCGTTGGCCTCGTCGATGAGTTGCTGAATGCGCCGGCTCGTCGGATCGGCCGGTTGGCGTGAGAGCAGCGCGCGCAAGACGGTGAACGCAAGCGCGGCGGAAAGGCCCGCGACGCCGATCCACACCAGCGTGCGCGTGAGATGTGCATCGCGCTGCTCCTGCGGCTGAGCGCTGGCGTCGTGAAGCTCTTCGGCGTGCGGCGTGTGCGTCAAAATTCTCCTTACTCCTGTGGTCCGACGGCTACTTCGCTAGGGAACGGATGTTCTCATCGCGGATAGCGGCGCATGACGAGACGCGCCTTGCTTGCGGCGGCGACGCTGGCACTCCTACCCATTTTCGCACTGAGCGCGGCGGTGGGCGGTTCGGTTTCCGTCGTCTATGCGGCTTCCCTCGTCGCGCCCATGGAGGGCCCGGTGAAGAGCGTCCTTGCCGTGCAAACGGCACTCCGTTTGGAGGGCGAGGCGAAGGGCAGTAAAGCGCTTGCGAATATGATCGCCGCGGGATTGCGCAATCCAGACGTTTTCATTAGTGCGGATCCCAATCTGATCGCCGGGCTGGACCGAGGGCGGCACTTGGTGCGCGGCTACGCGGTCTTCGGTTCCGCGCGGATGGTTGTAGCGTATTCTGAAAATTCACCGCGACGGGCACTTTTCGAACGCGCCGCGGCCGGCAAGATTTCGATTCTCGACGTGCTCGGCAATCCGGCGGTCCGGGTGGGCCGAACCGATCCGCAACTCGACCCGAAAGGCGCGCGAACGATTCGCGTGCTCGAGCTGCTCGGCAAACATTTTCACGACGCGGCGAAGGCACGCGGCGTACTCGCCAAGGCCGAAACGTTCCCCGAAGAAGATCTCGCCGTTCGCGTAGAGAGCGGTGAAGTCGACGCGGGCTTCTTCTACTCAACGGAAATTCCCGGACGCGATTTGCGCGCGGTCGAACTTCCCGGCGACTCGAATCTTTCCCGCGACGTGACGTACGCAATCGCAATCATGCGTAACGCTCCGCATCCCGCAGCGGCGCAAACCTTCACGGCCTTCGTGCTGCACGGTGCCGGAAGGCACATTTTGGAAAGCGCGGGACTGCGGTATTTCGCGCGGCCCCACGTGGAGGGCGCTATTTAAGCGTGCGATTGCGTCGGTTCCGGCTGCTCCTGGCGTGCCTCGTCCTCTCGTTGCTCTTCCACTTCGTCGTCGTGCCGCTCATCGTGGCATTGTTCGCGCGCCGGCGCTCGTTCGACCAGCCTCGGGTTGTCGTGTATCAAGCCAGTTCGTCTTCATTGACCATCGCACGTTTGGTTCGCCCACGGCCCCATCACGCGCAGCGGCGCGTGCAGCCTCCGCGCATAATGCAGCCGCGTGAGGCAGCGCATGCCGCCGCGCCAGCACAACCGCGACGCGAAATCGCCCGCATCGAACCGCATGCGCGCGTCAGTCAGCCGCAGATCACCTCGACGATAGATTTCGCGCGTCAGCAAGCGCAATTCGAAAAAACCATCGCGCAGTTGCGCCGCGAAGCGGATCCGCTGCTGAACGTAGCGCGGGCGCAGCCGCCGTCGGCTCCAAAGCGCTATTCGTTCGACTTTGCCGGAAGTATCGGAACGGGGCCGCACGCCGAGGGAATTCTCACGCCAGTGAAGTCGTGGCACGACGGCCCGTACGATTATTATTACGTGGAGTACGACGTGCAGTACGCTGACGGCAGCACGGAAACCGGGTACGTGCCGTGGCCGATCCGGTATCTGCCGCAGACGGACCCGTTTTTGCTGCATTGGGCGCATTTCCCATTGCCCATTCCGCTTGCGGATTTCGTGCTGCCGGCAGGTGCGGATTTGCATCCGCTCGTTGCGTTCTGCTACGAGCACCGCAGCGAATTGAGCGACTGCCCGATCGAGCACGATTGAATGAGGCGCGGTCAATGGAAATTACGCGCCCGCACGCCTTCCGTCACGTCGTTTGCGTCGAACGCCCACACCTTGCGCGCGAGAACGTCGATGCAGCCGCCCTCCTTTTGCAATTGCCCTTCGATGACGAGCGTATTCGACTGACGGATCGTCCTGCGATACGTTTCGTAGACGTCCGGGCGCACGATGACGTTCACCAAACCGGTTTCGTCCTCGAGCGTGAGAAAGACGAATCCTTTGGCCGTTCCCGGGCGCTGGCGCGTAATGACCAGACCGCCGACTTTGCAGATCAGATTGTGCGGCATCTCTGCAAGTTTCGAAGCCGGTAAAACGTTTTTCGCCTGAAGCTGCGCCCGAACGTGAGCGATCGGCTGCAGTTTCGGCGAGACGCCGGTCGACCACAGATCGAACGCCGTCTCGCGCCGCGCTGAAATGGCTTTGAACGTTGCTGCCGGCTCCTCCACATCCATCATGCGCCCCAATTCGCCGCGCGTTTCGCGTTCGTCCAAGCCGCGAAGCGCCCACATCGCGTCCCTGCGCGACGAAAACCAGGGTGCGAATGCGCCGGCGACCGCCAAATTCTCGATTGCCTCTTTTTCGAGTTGCGTACGCTGCGCGAAATCGAGCAGATCGCCGAACGGCCCGTGCGAAATGGCGGTTTGCAGACGCTCGCGCTGCGCCTCGCCCAATCCTCGAATGAGGTGAAAGCCCAGACGCAGCGCTCCGTCTTCATCGACGAAACTCCAGTATTCGCTTGCGTTCACGACTATCGGTTTGACCGGAACGCCGTGGCGCCGGGCGTCGTTGACCAGCACTTCGGTGGAATAAAATCCCATCGGCTGCACGTTCAGAATCGCGGCTGCGAAAATGGCGGGATGGTGGCACTTCACGTACGCCGACTCGTATGCGAGCAGCGCGAAACTGGCTGCGTGCGACTCCGGAAAACCGTAATCCGCGAAGCCTTCGAGCATGTGAAACAGCTGTTCGGCGGCACTGCGCTCGATACCGTTCTGCACCATGCCTTCGACCAATCGCGGATAGATGTCGCGCATACGCTCGTGCGAGCGTTTGTGCCCCATGGCGCGGCGTAGTTTGTCCGCTTCCGCCGGCGAAAAGCCCGCCGCTTCGATGGCCATTCGCATGCCCTGCTCTTGAAATAAGGGTACGCCGAGCGTGCGCTCTAATACCGCTTTGAGTTTCGGATGCGGATACGTCACCGGCTCCAGACCCGAACGCCTGCGCAAAAACGGGTGAATCATCTGCCCCTGAATCGGACCTGGACGGATGATCGCGACCTGCATGACGATGTCGTAAAAGCAGTTCGGCTTCATGCGGGGCAGCATCGATTGCTGCGCGCGAGACTCGATCTGAAATACGCCGATCGTGTCGGCTTTCGAAATCATCTCATACGTCGCTTCGTCGTCTTGCGGAATCGTGTGAAGCGCGAAGCCGGCTTCGGGCTCGTTGACGGGCTCGTACGCCAGCGTGCGGCGATGCAGCGCGAACGCTTCCCGTAACAGTGAAAGCATGCCCAGGCCCAGCAAATCGATTTTGATGAGCCCGAGGTCTTGCAAATCGTCCTTGTCCCATTGGACGATCGTGCGGTCGCGCATGGTCGCCCATTCCACCGGTGCGACGCGCACGAGCGGATCGCGCGTGATTACCATACCGCCCGAGTGAATGCCCATATGGCGAGGAAAGCCGTCGATGCGCCGGCAGAGCGAGAATAGCCGCTCGCCAATCTCACCCTCGAGCGCGGGACGCACGTGCGGGTCGGGATTATCGCCGTAATCGCGATCGTAAAAACCATGATAGTCATGAGCGTGCCCGAGCGGCGGCTGCTGGGCGGTCCCCCGCGGCGGCATTTGCTGTGCGGCTTCCCGCTCTTGCGCGGTACCTGTGGCACCCGCCAACGATTCGCGTGCATCGTATTCACGCGCGACGGCATCGACTTGCGCGAGCGTCAATCCGATCGCTTTGCCGACGTCGCGAATCGCGGAACGCGTATGGTACGTCACCACTTCGGCGGCCATTGCCGCGTGCGTTCGTCCATAACGGTCGTAGACGTACTGAATGACTTTTTCGCGATCCTGATGCGCAAAATCGACGTCGATGTCGGGAATCTCCTCGCGGCCTTCGGACATGAAGCGTTCGAACAGCAGATTCATGCCGACCGGATCGACTGCCGTGATGCCCAGCGCATAGCAGACGGCGGAGTTTGCCGCCGATCCTCGTCCCTGACAGAGCACGTCCATCTCGTTCGCGGCGCGCACGATGTCCCAGACGATCAGAAAGTAGCCGGCCAAATCCATCTTCGCGATCATGCCGAGTTCGTATTCGAGTTGGCGCTCGACATTGGAAGCGAGCGGCATGCCATAACGCTCGGCCGCTCCGCGATAGACCAATTCGCGCAGATAACTCTGCCGCGTATAGCCGCCGGGCACCGGAAAGAGCGGGAATTGCCCCACCAGCCGCTCGAGACGGAAAGCGCAGCGCTCGGCAATTGCCAGCGTGTTGCGTATCGCACGCGGATAGCCCGTGAAGATCTGCGTCATCATGCGCGGCGATTTGAGATGATACTCGGCGTTCGGCCGCAGCAGCGCGTCTTCGCGCGCCTGCGCGAGCGTCGTTTTATTTTTTACGCAAAACAGCACGTCTGCCAGCCGCGCGTCTTCCCGGCGCGCGTACATGACGCCGTTGGTAGCCACGTACGGCAATTCCAGTTGCGCTGCCAAGTCGAGTAATTGGCGGCAGCGGCGCGCGTCGTCCGCGTGCAGATGGTGCTGCAATTCGAGAAAGAATCGCTCCGGAAAATGCTCGCGCAGACGTGCGATACTAGCCGCATCGGGCATGCCGTACAGCGCCACCAAGCCATCCGTCTTGCCGTCGAGATCGGCGTGCTGCAAACGCGGTTCGCCTTTACTGCCGCGTAATTGTCCGGTTGAAACGAGTTCGCACAGGTTGGCGTATCCGCGTTCGTCTTCGACGAGCACGACCAGCGGTTCGCCTTTCTCGAAGCGCAGTTCGCTTCCGAGGATCGCCGGAAGTTTTCGTTCGGCCGCCGCCTTGGCAAAGCGCACCGCGCCGTACAGCCCGTCGCAATCGGTGAGCGCGAGTGCGTGCAGGCCCCGCTCCACTGCCGTTTCGACCAATTCTTCGGGATGGGAACCGCCTTCGAGAAACGTGAAATTCGAATGCGCGTGCAGTTCGGCGTACATGACCGGGCGGTCGTGCTACCGAGCGAGCCATGCGCCGAGCATTCGCAGATCGAGTCGCGGTTTGAGTTGCGGACACGAATGCGAACACACGTGCACGCCTCGAATCTTCTCGCGCATCTGCTCGCGTGCGGTGCGAAAGTATTCCTCGATGAGCGGATGCGCGAAAAAGAGTTCGTTTTTGATGCGTAGATTTGCAAACCGCCTATGCGCGAAACGCTCCGCTTGCGGATCGCCCACGAAACAGGCGCGCAGCCGCAGACGCGTGCGGTACTGCGCCTGCAATTCGCGCATGCGCCGCATCGGATGCTCCGAGAAGCCGATTTTTACGCACTGCATCGTCTACCTGGAGTAAATAGATAAAGCCGTAATTGAAGCCGGCCAATTCCTCGAGCGGGGAAAGGAGGTGCGCGGTGCGCGTGACCTCGCCGCTCTGCAGCCAGTTCCATGCCACGCCTTGAAAACGCTCGCACGCCGTCGTGCCGTTCCGTGCGTCAATCATATGCGCCGCGCAAGTACCAGTGCTCGCCTTGGCGGTAGATGCGGCAGAGCATGCCGTCTTCGAGCAGCACGTCGTACTCGTCGCGCAGAATTGGTTGCTCGAACCAGCCGTCATCCACTCGCCACGGCCCGGCACAGTCAAGTACCTTGCGCGCGTCGACCGCGAGGGGTTGATTGCCGCGCAACCTCACCTCGATCTCGCGCACGGTAAGCAATCGTAACTGCGGCACATGCATTTTCCCGGCATGCGCGACATCTGTCCCGGCGCGCGCGACATCTTTCCCGGCGTGGAATATACCATCGTCATCCTGAGCCTGTCGAAGGGGGACCGAGTTATCGAGGCCTTCAACGCAAATGGATGGTACGCGAAACGTGCTTCCAGACGCGGCGAGCGGCGAATGCGCGCACGATGCGGCGGCGAGGCCGTGACCGCCTGCAGGCGTGCGAGCGCGACGGCCAGCGCTTGCGGATCGGGCTCGATTCTGTCCGAAAAGTGAAGCGACCGCACCGCATTCTTCCGACTGCATCGCCTGCAAGCGCAAGCCGGTGATCGGCGAGCCGAACGTCAGGCTTTCGAGTTTTGCGCGCATCACGTCGAGCATCGTGCGCGCATCGCCGGTCGCCTGCGCGAAGCCGGCGTCGACGATCTGCGCACGTCGCCGTTTTCACATTCGAACGTCATCTGCACGCGTGTCGCAGCTTTGCCTGCCCGCGAGAGATCGCTGCAGACGCGCTCCGCCAGCACGCGCAGCGCGAAATATACCTGCTCTTCTTGTTCGGCGCTGCCTTCGCCGTACGCTGCGGCGCTGATTTGCACTTCATGCGCGCGCGGACGCAGCGGCGTGGGATCGATGCCGCGTGCGCGATCGTGCCACGCGGCGGCCTGTTTGCCGAAGCGGCGCACGAACGGTCCGTGCGGCAGCTTGCCAGCTCCTCCAAACGGGTGATGCCGAGTAAATGGAGCCGCTCGATAGTGCGCGGCTCCAATTCGAGCACCTCGACGGGCAACGCCTCGATGCGGCCGTCGCTCGCATACGTGGATGCGCGCGCCACGAATTTGTTCGGCCCGGCAGCAACACGCACGGGCAGATCGAAGTTTTTGAGCGCCCGCTGCGCTCGCACGACCCAGTCGTGCGGCTCGCCGTCGATACCGCGCATCTCCAAATACGCCGTGCCCTCCCCGCTGTCGTCTACGAGCGGCGTGACGGCATCGAGTTCATCGAGCATGTCGTGCCATACCACACGCGAACGCGCGGGATCGTGCACGAATACCTGCACTGCGCTGCCCGTTGCCGCGCTCGCCTGCAGAACCGTTTGCCCCGGACGAGCGCCCAGTTCGTACGCTGCGGCATCGCATTCGATGACACGGCCGCGATCGGCCTTATCGGCAAGCACCGCAGCCGAGTCGTCGTCATGCTGAGTTCGTCGAAGCGCGCGCCGCGCTACGGACAGGCGAAACGCGGGCACGTGAACGCAGAGCAGCATGCGCGATCCTTTCGTCGATAACTTGCAGGCGCGCCGTCGCGCCGGGTGCGCAGCGCCTGGCTTTGAGCACGTATGCGGAAACGTCGTAGCCTGCAAGTTCGCAGAGCACGCCCGGCTCGCCCGACCACACCACGCGATCGATCGCGCAGCGCACGCGCGTCGACGCGAAATACGCGAGTTCCGTAGTCGCGTGCACGCCGAGCGCGAACAGCACGGCGCCGGCTTTTTGCGCGAGGCCGCCCAAACGCGACCACACAGTCGGGCGCAAATGCATCGCCGGCATGGCGACCGCACCGAATGCACGGGAACGCAAAAGAATGTCTGCGCAGCGCGCAACTTCGAGCGGGGTCTTTGCCGCTACGATCAGCACGCGATCGAGCTGAACCCCCGCGCGTTCGAGATCGGGCGGATACAGGGTCCCGTCGTCGACGATTGCCGCAAGCCCGTGGCGCGTCGCCTCCGCAAAAACGCCGGCAAGCAGGGCCGTACGTCCGGAACTGGGCGGCCCCTCGAGGCTCGCAATCGTCCCCCTCGGAAACCCGCCCGCCAATGCCTCGTCCAGCGCTGAAAATCCGCTCGAAAGCGCCTCCCCGCGGGCGGCGACGATACGGCCTCCGGCACGCATGTCCAGCCCCGCTTTCAGGGCCTCGAAGGTGGGGCGGATGGCCGGCGCAACGTTCATGGGAACACGATCCTAATCGAACATATGTTCGATTGTCAAGGTGGCTCCATGGGCCTTTAGCCGGTATCCGCTCGTTTGCTTTACGGATAAGCGGTGCGGGCCCAATACCTCGGCGGCACTGCGCGACCATTCGCCCCTCATCACACTCAGCGCGATCGCCGCCTTACCGCGTGTTACCGTTTGCCGAGGCCGAAACAGTTTGCTCGTGCCGTAGACTGATTGAGCACCGCCTGTTTGACCCAGTACTCCGAGCGAAGCGAGATCTTCGATATTGTGCGACCGCTGCCGCAGTTGCCGGCGCAGTCGTCACAGTCGCGGCTGCATTGCCGGACCGGCTCTACTGACAAGCGGCGATGGCGCCTATGGAGCAGGCGGCGTCCAGCCGGAAGGGCCGTTGCGACTGAATCCCGAGCTTCACAATGAACGTGGCTGATTCGGGAAGATTGCGCATCGGTATCGACGTCGGAGGAACGTTTACGGACCTGGTCGCCGTGAACACCCTCACCGGTGAAAGAACGGTCATCAAATGCGCCTCTACTCCGCGGGCGCCGGAAGAGGGCGTACTTGCGGCGCTCGACGCCCTATGGGCTCGCTCCCTTCGACGGGCTCAGGGTCCTTCGATACCTCATGATGACCAGAGCGTGCCTCAGGATGACGACGTCGTCGTCGAATATCTCGCACACTCGACGACCATAGCAACAAACGCGCTCCTGGGGCAAATGCACCTCGAGCTGCCGCGCGTCGCATTCGTAACGACCGCCGGATTTCGCGACGTCATCGAAATCGGGCGGCAAAATCGAAGCGAGGTCTACAATCTTTTCGTCACGCGTCCGAAACCGCTCGTCGCCCGTGAAGACCGCATCGGTATTCGGGAACGAGTTGATTTCGAAGGAAACGTACTCGTGGCGTTGGAGCAAACGGAGATAGATCGCGTCATCGAACGGTTGCGAGAACGGAATTTCGATGCGGTGGCGATTGGCTTGCTGCACTCGTACGTCAATGACGCGCATGAACGCCGGCTGGAGGAAGCCATTCGCGCCGCGCTTCCAGCCGTTCCCGTTACGCGGTCTTCTGCGATCGATCCGGAGTACCGCGAGTACGAACGCTTCTCGACCGCGGTCGTCAATGCCGCACTGCAGCCTATCGTTCAACGGTACCTCGATCGTTTGCAGGGTGCCCTTCACAAACGCGGCATCGATGCGCCGCTGTTCGTGATGCAAAGTAACGGCGGCATGGCGCAGGCGCAGGCCATCGCGTCGCGTCCGGCAACGATTATCGAAAGTGGCCCTGCAAGCGGCGTTATCGCGGCAGCAGATCTCGCCAGAAACGCAGGAGCGGCACGCGTACTTTCGTTCGATATGGGCGGCACGACCGCGAAAGCCGGCACGATCGTCGACGAGGTCGTACAAGTTGCAACGGAATTCGAAGCCGCCGGCACGACGCGCAGCGGACGCTCCGTCAAAGGCAGCGGCTATCCGGTGCGGTTTCCGTTCGTCGACCTCGCAGAAATCAGCGCCGGCGGAGGAACGATTGCTTACGCCGACGACGCCGGTTCGTTGCGCGTCGGTCCGCTTTCCGCCGGCGCCGATCCCGGCCCCGCGTGTTACGGCAAAAGCGATCGTGCAACCGTTACCGACGCGAACGTCGTACTCGGACGGCTCAATCGCAAAGCGCTCGCCGGCGGAACATTTCCCATCGATGCGCGGCGCTCGTTCGACGCAATTGACGAGCTGGCGCGGCGGATTGGTCTTTCCAGCGAAGAAACTGCGGCGGGCATCGTGCGCATCGTGGACGCGCAGATGGCAAAAGTACTTCGCATCGTGACGGTGGAACGCGGGCTCGATCCACGCGAATTCGCCATGGTCGCGTTCGGCGGGAATGGACCGCTCCACGGCTGCGCGCTTGCCGAAGAGTTGGGCATCACTCGCGTAATCATACCATCCAACCCCGGAGTATTTTCCGCGCACGGTCTGCTGGTCGCCGACCTGCGCACGAGTTGCGTGCAGCCTATTCTGCGCGAGTCAACGCAGATCGGTGAGGGCTTGTTACGCGACGTTTTTCAGCGCCTGAAAGACGAAGCGCGTGCGACGCTCATTCAACAAGGCGCAATCGACGGCGAAATCGAGTACCGCCGCGAATTCGACATGCGTTACAGCGGCCAAAGCTTCGAGTTGGCGGTCGAGCATGCGCCGATTGTGCGGACGGTGGTCGAACGTTTCCATGCAAATCACGAGCGCCGGTATGGGTATTCGGTTCCCGGTGAACCGGTAGAATTCGTCAACGCGCGCTTGACCGCTACCGCTCCAGCCGGCCCCCTTCGACAGGCTCAGGGTGGTTCGATACCTCACCATGAGATGCCGGCGCTCACCATGACGATGCCGGCGCTCGCCATGACGATGCGGGTGCTCACCATGACAATATGAAGCGGGACGTGTGGATCGACGGAGCGTACGTGAGTACGCGGGTGCACGCGCGTGAAAGGCTGTCGCCGCATGCCACTATTGCGGGGCCGGCGCTCATCGAACAATACGATACGCTCACGTACGTTCCACCGAAGTGGTCGGCTACGGTTAACGGGTCGATGCTCATCGTGGAGCGGACGTGACAGAACCTCGCGCAAGTCTTACGGAGTGGGCGCAAACCGTCATCGGCAAGCAGGTCGATGCTACCGGAGACGCGATTAAACGATTCTGCGCGAAGCCGTCTTCGGCAAAACGCTTGCATCGAACGCGCAAGCAGCTCGCGAAGCTTCGCGCAGTCCTTGACGATCTCGCACAGCTTGCCGGCGTTAGCCGCGAGTTTTCCGAGCGCATACGCGGTATTCACCGGCGAGCCGGTAAAGTCCGGGACGCGGACGTGCTTTTGCAGCGCGTCGAAACGTACTGCGAGGCTGCGGCCGGCGAGGAGCACGAACAACTCACATGCCTTCGCAAAGCGCTGCGCAAACGCGCGAAGCGAATGCGTCGCAGATTGACGCGGGAGTTGCAACGATGAAAGAACCGGTCGAACTGCGGTTCGGCTCCATTTCTCCGGCAGAAGCCGAGCGGCACGTACTGCGCGTGCGTTTTGCGGAGGTACTGCAAAGCCAGTCCGCGCTCAGCGGAGATGACGACGAGGCGCTGCATGCGTTCCGGCTGGCGTGCAAGCGGGTACGCTTCGCGCTCGAGCGGATCGAAGGGCAGCAGCCGCATCTGACGCGCGCGGCGGCATTGCTGAACCGCCTGACGGACGAGCTCGGCGGAGTGCACGATTGCGCACGTCTGGTCGAACTCGCGGAAGAATCGAAGGCGCCGGCGGCGGCTGCGAGAGCTCGCCGGGACCGCGATGCATACGTTTCGCGCGCTCGGCGTTTGTGGCATGAGGCGTTCCGTAGCAATGGTGAATTTACAGTACTTGCCCAGTATGCGGGCTACAGCCGGAGTTTCTCATGAAACTCGATCCGGTTACGGCCGAGATCGTCAAGAGTTCGCTGGTGTACGCAAGCGAAGAAATGGGTATCGCCGTTCGCAACAGCGCCTATTCTCCCAACATCAAAGAGCGTTTGGATCATTCATGCGCGCTTTTCGACAGCGGCGGACGGCTCATCGCTCAGGCGGAGCACATTCCGGTGCATCTCGGATCGCTGCCGTGGGGCTTGCGCGCGACGCTCGACGTGATCGACCGGGAATACGGCGGCGTGCGCGAAGGCGAGATGTGGGTCGTGAACGATCCATACATTTCCGGAACACATTTGAACGACGTTACGGTGATCCGTCCGATCTTCTTCCACGGCGAGTTTGCGGGCTTTGCCGCAAACAAAGCGCATCACACGGACATCGGCGGAATGGTGCCCGGATCGATGTCCGCCGATGCGCCCGACTTGTTCGCAGAAGGGCTCGTCGTGCCGCCGATGCTGCTCATGCAAGACGATCGCGTGCTGGACGCTCCCGTCGTTCTCTTTCGGGCTAATTCACGAACTCCGCAGGCCCGCAGCGGCGATCTTCGCGCGCAGATCGCCGGAAACTTGACGGGAGAGCGTCGCTTTCTGGAACTGTACGAACGGTACGGCCGCGAAATCGTCGCATCTGCGGTGCAGCGTTTGCTCGAGCACAGCGAGTCGCGCATGAGAAATGCGCTGGCGCAGCTCGCCGAAGGCGTGTACGACCAAGCCGACGTCTTGGAAGATCGCAATGGCGAACCATCGATTTCCATCCAACTGCGTCTGACGCTTCGCGGCGGCACGGCACATTTCGATTACACGGGCACCGCCGCACAGCTCGCCGTTTCCCATGAACGCCGTATACGGGGTGACGCTCTCCGGAGTTTATTACGCGCTACGCGCCGTAACCGATCCCGACATTCCCATGAATGAAGGCTGTTTTCGTCCCGTGACGGTCGCCGTGCCGGAGGGAACGCTGCTCAACCCCCGCCGTCCCGCTCCGGTCTCCGGCGGCAACGTCGAAACGAGTACGCGCAACGCCGACGTCGTTCTCGGCGCGCTTGCACAGGCGGCGCCGAATCGCGTGCCTGCGCAAAGCGGAGGAACGATGAGCAACGTGATGATCGGCGGCGCGCGCGATGACGGCCGTACGTGGGCGTTCTACGAAACGAACGGGTGCGGCATGGGCGCGCGTCCCGGGCTGGACGGAATCGACGGAATCCAATGTCACATGACGAACACACTCAACACGCCTATCGAAGCCATCGAGCGAGAGTATCCGCTGCGCGTCGAACGCTATGAATTTGCCGAGGGCACTGGAGGACGCGGCCGGTTCCGCGGCGGTCAAGGCCTGATTCGCGCGCTCACGCTCACGCAAGGCAACGCGCGCGTGTCACTTCTGGCGGAACGTCATGCGGTTGCACCGCGCGGAGCGCAAGGCGGAGGCGACGGTGCAACCGGCAAGCACGTGGTGCACGTCGGAGCTATACAAGAGCGGCTGCCCGCAAAAACGACGCGCGCGTTCGACGTCGGGCAAACGCTCGTAGTTCAAACGCCGGGCGGCGGCGGTTACGGCGCCGGTGAAGGTGAAGGTGACGGTGCGGGGGTGGCTGCAGCCGGCAAATGACCGCCGCACAGGGGCACGGCGGCAATAACGCTGTTCGCCGCTGCGTCCTCGCGTACTTGAATGCTCGAGCGATACAACGCTATCTGGTTCGGGAATGCGTTCAGCGGATTGGCTCCGACCAAGTTGCTCGTGCCCTTGTACGTCGGATCGTACTTGCGCGCGACGTCGTTATCTGCGTTCGTGATGCCCGCATTTTCCAAATCCGACGGCGGCTCGGTCGGCGCAAGCGGCTGCGGGGTCGGTTTCTCCGTGCCGCTGATTGCGCGCGCCATATCGTTGCCTGCGGCTTGCAATTCCCCGAGTTGCTGCGTATCGACGAAACCGCTGATGAGATCCAGCGCGCGCTTCTGCTCCGCGTTTACGGATTGCAGCTGAGCCCGCATTTGAAGAAGTTTTTTGTCGTCCTCGGAGCGCGCACGGTGCGGAAACGCGTACGGATCGTTCAAGAGTTTGTCGACCGCTTCGGTATTGTCGACCAGCGGTGTAATGAGGCTTTCCAGACGCGAAACGGCCAAATCTTCGGCGGATTTGTCCTGGCCGGTCGCGGCAGCGCGAACGTAATCGTGGAATAACGGCTGGCTGCCGGCGATGAAGCGATCGCTGTCCAGCACTTTGCCGATGGCAGGCCCGATGCTGCGGCGCAGCCCCGTGCAGAGCGGAGAACTGTGGATGTGCGTAATCGTTTTGAGCGGCGTAGAGGCGGGCTTCGGAGTCGTGACGGCCGTTGCGGGGCTTGCGCCGAGCACGGCAAAGGCGCCGAGTACGAACGCGGCGATGAGGCGGTGGAACATTCCCGCTACTATACGGTTCCGGACTCCGGGCGCCTTTCGGGGCGGCAAAATACGCATCTGGGTCTCCAACGGCATCAGGCGGCCGAAAGGTTCCGGCTGCCTGCCATACCCGTTACCGTAAGAACGCTTGCACTCTGCGAACTGTAACTCGTCCTGCTCCGCTACGGCTCCGATGAATCCATGCTGCCGTTGGTGACCTTCGCGTTCGAGAAATCAACGGCGTGCATATTCACGCCGCTGAAGTCGCATTCGCTGAATTCGGCACCATTCACGCGCGCGCCGTCCAGGCGCGCGTTCGACAGATCGACACCCCGGAACTTTACGCCGGAGAGGTCTGCGCCGCGTAAATCCGCGTGACTGAGATCGACCCCGGTCAGCGCAATGTTGCGCAAATCCTGCCCGCGCAAATCGGCAGACCCGAAGTCGCAGCCGGTGCGGCATCCGTGCAGCAAAGCCGAAGCTTGGCCGGGCGCAAGAGCGCGCGCGTTTACGTCGCAACCGACCATGGAGACGTCGTTGAAATTCACGCCGTCGACTTTCGCGTTCGACAAATCACAGCCGGTCATCTTCGCGTTGGAAAAGTTCGCGCCGCGCAGATCCGAGTTCGAGAAGTCTACACCGACCAGGACGCTATTCGAGAAATCCGCGTTGTGCAAGTCGGCATTGCTGAAATCCGCGCCGCTCAGCCGCTGCCCGCGGAAGCTGCGACCGGACAGATTCTGCCCGCTGTAGTCGCATCCGACGCAGTTGTAATGCCCACCTTTTCCGCCGGCCGCCAGTGCCATGGCTTGCGCGACCGATTGGGAAACTGATGCCGAAACCGACGCGGAAACGGCTTTCGAAACACCTCGCGCGATATCCGGCATGTACGGCACGGCAGGGATCTCGATATGCCTGGCATGCACGAAAAAATGCTGCGCAGGGGTGTTGACGTGCAGCGCCGGTATATCGATATGCTGAGCCGGGACGTCGATGTGGCGGGCCGGTATATCGATATGCCGCGCCGGGACGTCGATGTGGCGTGCTGGTATGTCGATGTGCCGCGCCGGTACGACGGAATGCGCTGCGCGTGTTGCCGCTCGAACAGGATGCGGTGAGACCGGCGCGCTCGCTTGCGCGACGGTTTTCACGGGCTGCACCTCCTGCGGGAGCGTAAACGCAAACGAAGGCGCAACGGTTTGCAGCAGGAAGAACAGGACGATGAGCGCAGCCGCAATCGCGCCGGCCGGCCCGAACGACACGCCGATGCGGGCGTTACGTCCGGAGCGCAGCAAACGCTCGACGCGCACGGAGAGCCCACGCCGCGTGAGGAATACGCCCGGAGCCGCGAGCGGACGATGCGGCCACACCGTTGCTTCGGCCATTTTCGTCAGGCAGGCCGCATAGGGTCGCACTTCTTTCGTCTGATCGATTACCCAGTCGTCGCACGCCACTTCGCGTTCGAGGTCGAGCTGTTGCGCGATGTACATCACGGCAGGATTGAAGAAGAACAACGCCTGGACGAATCGCTGCAAGCCGTTCGTCCAATCGTCGGCGCGACGCAAGTGCGCGAGTTCGTGCAAAATGATTTGATCGATTTCGCTTTGGGACAACGAGTCGAGCAAATGCTTCGGAATGAGAATCATGGAATCGAACAGACCGACGGCGACAGGCACTTCGATGCTTTCGCACGTACAGAGGCGCACCTCGCGCTCCCCCTTGTCGGCATTCGACCAGCGATCGAGCCGCTCGCGATATTCGACGGGCAACGGGAGCGCGTCGGACTTGAGGCGTTCGAGACTTCCAGAGATTGACCATCAATCGCGCGAGCAGCACCAGCGCGGAAAGGCACCATGCGGCAAAGATCCCCAGTGCGACGTATTCGGGAAGCGTGAAGCGTACGCGTTCCGGCAACCGGAACGCCGGCGTTGCGGGCGACGGATTTGCGATCGAAGGTGCAGCGGCACCCCGCAGGACGGTATGCGAAGCCGCGGTACGCGAAGCGGCACTGCGCTCTCCAACGATCGGAATCTTCGGCACGGCGCGCTGCGCGACGGGAGCCTTCACGATGGGACTCTGCACGACGATCTGCGGAAGCGCCGTTGCGAGCGGCAGCAAGAGCGCAGCGGCAAGCGCCGTGCACCAAACGGCGTAGCGCGTCGTGGCGTTCACATTCGGCAGTAGCCGGAGGACGATCGCAACCACGGCCACTAATACCGCGGCCTCCCAAAGGCTATTGAACAGTGTGGCGACCGCGATTCGCGCCGCCGGTTCGAGGCCGCTCAGGAATGCAGGCATCAGCGCTGCTCCTCGTATTTTTCGATCAGGGCTTTGAGTCGCTCGAGCTCGTCGTCGCTCGGTCGTTCTTCTTCAACCAAACGTAGCGCCAAAGCTGCCGATTTGTTTCCGAAAAATCGCTTGAGCAAGTGCCCGACGGCCGATTTCGCGGCATCATCGCGTTCGATCAGCGGTTCATAGACGAACGCCCGGCCATCTTCTTCGTGGCGAACGTACCCCTTCCGTTCGAGAATTCGCATCGTGGTCAGAACGGTGTTGTAGGCGAGCGGGGGCGGGGGAAGCGCTTCGGCAACTTCGGCGACCGTTGCGCGCCGCTTCTGCCACAGCACGTCCATCAAGCGCAGTTCGCCTTCGGTGATGGTTGGGGACTTCTTACGCGCCACGTAGACCTCCTAATTCTTTAGTAGAATATAGGATATTTCGGTCCCGCTGTCAACTAATGAATTAGGATTCAGGTCTCAGACGCCGCAGGCTGCCAATAACGCCAGCACGGCCAGCAAGGCCAGCGTGAATAAGTAGCGCACGGCAGAATCAAGGTAGCGACCCAGCACCCGTAAGGTTCCCATGCAAGGATCATACCGCTCGGGATCAAGCGCGGGAAAGCCCCGGACGGCCTAGTTCCGAGGTCATTCGCATGCTGAGCAGGCGAAAGCCCATACGAATACGCCATCGAAAGAATCGGGATGAGGCAGGCGCGAATATTGTTCGTCTGGCCGGTTCGGCTCTATCGAGCGATTCGCTTCCGGATTGCGCGAGCTCGAACGGAAGCGGCGTTGCGAGCCGTCGACCGTCGCATCGCGGCGGGCGGCGCGCTAAATGGACAGGTCGCCGTCATCACCGGAGCGGGAGCCGGAATCGGCCGCGCTATCGCGATCACGTTTGCTCGCGCGGGTGCGCACTGCATTTTGGTAACGCTCGAGCGGGACGAGGGCAACGCCATTGCCGGCGCATTAAAGACGGAAGGACGGAGCGTCGATCTCTTCATCGCCGACGTCGGCGACGAGCACCAGGTCAACATGCTGGAGGCGGAAATCGCCTCGCGCCAGCAAAAAATCGACGTTTTGGTGAACAACGCGGGCGTATTTTTGGAAGCGGACCGGCAGGCGAGGGCCAGTTCCGTGGACGACGAAATTATCCGTACGACACTCGCGGTAAACGTATACGGCGCAATCCATATGAGCAGAGCGCTCGCGCATTTGATCCCGAGCGGCGGACGGATTCTCAACGTTTCTTCCGTGATGGGCCAGCCCACGCACCGGCCCGACGGGTTTGGGGTCGCGTACCGCATGAGCAAAGCCGCGCTGAACATCTACACCCAATCGCTCGCGCACGACTTGCAATCTCGCGGCATTATGGTCGACTGTTTTCATCCAGGCTGGGTGAAGACGCCGCTCGGCGGTCCCGGCGCGAAGATCGAACCGCACGAGGCGACCGCCACGGCGTTCTTCTTAGCGACGCGGCCGCCGTCCGCAACGACGGGCCGTTTTTGGCAAGATTGCCGCCCGGTGCCATGGTGAATGCGACGGTCGTCGTCACGCCCTGGCAGCATTTCAGCGATACCGCGCGCGCACTCGAGAATCTTTTTGCCTTCACGCCATTCCCGTTCGAGTTGATCTACATCGACGGCAACTCGCCCAAACGTGTACGCGACTACCTGCGGGCTGAGGCGAACAAACGCGGGTTCAAGCTCATACGCACCGAGCGGTACCTCACCTGGAGCGAGGCGCGCAATCTAGCATTGCCGCACGTAAAAACCCGGTACGCCATGTTTCTGGACAACGGCACGCTGGTCACGCCCGGATGGCTGCCGGCGCTGATTCGCAGCGCTGAAGAAACGGGAGCGTGGGCGGTCGAGCCGATCTATTGTTTCGGCGACATGCGAATGCCGACGATATACTCCTTCGCGCCGCAGCTCGACATCCTCGAAGACGGCGCCGGGCGCCACGTGGTCGAAACCGCCCCGCTGTTCCGCACTCCGCTGGCGGATGCGCGCGCGAAACTCACCCGCACGTCATGCGGATATGCCAAGTTTCATTGCGCGCTGATCCGAATGGATGCGATCGAACGGTTGGGCGCGTTTGACGAAGGCTATACGTCGTACCACGATCACCGCGACTTCGGGCTGGCCATTCGGCTCGCCGGCGGTACGGTGTATGCCGAGCCCGATTCCGTTGTGATGCTCATCGACTCCCCGCGCCTGCGCTGGTCGGATCTTCCCCTGTTTCTGCTGCGCTGGAGCAACGCGTGGCTGCTTCCCAGCGTCCACCACTTCGCTCGCGTTTGGAACGTCGACGTCAACGACGACGGCCTCCAAGGCGGCACTCGTTTCAGGAACGTCCAAAGACGTAAACTTTTTTCCGGCCTGCACATTGTGGCAAATCGCTGCGGCGGCTGGCGCGCCGCGAGCGCCGTCGATAAAGTCATCGACGCCGTGTTCGACTACGTCATCGAGCCGCTGATCGTCGCGCGCCTCGAGCGCCGAAGGTTGCAGATGCAGCGCGATGAGTAACCCGGCCGTAACGATCGTCGTCTCCCCGCGCGAGCAATTCAGCAAAACCCGGCGTTCGCTGGAGAGCCTTCTCGCGTGCACGGATCCAACGGTTCCTCTGGTATTCGTCGATGGAAATTCACCCCGCGGCGTAGCGAGGTACCTCGAATCCCAAGCCGAACGGCACGGATTCACGCTGCTGCGCATCGAGCGATATCTAACCTCGAATGAAGCGCGCAACCTCGCCTTGCCGCTCGTTCGTACCAAGTATGTCGCGTTCGTCGACAATGACGTGGGTTTTACGCCTGGCTGGCTGACGGCGCTGGTCTCTTGCGCAGAGGAGACCAGCGCATGGGCTGTCGGCCCGTTATACTTGATCGGCGATCCGGAAAAGCAAATCGTCCACATGGCCGGCGCGCAGTTACAGATTATAGAAAGCGACGGCGGCCGCTATTTACACGAACGCCACCGTTTCAGCAACGTACCCGTCGCGAACGTCCAGGCGCAACTCGTGCGCGAGCGAACCGATCTGGTCGAGTTTCACTGCATGCTCGTCCGCACCGAGGTTTTCGATCGACTCGGTCCGCTCGACGAACAGTCTGCGATCGTTCCTAGACCATGTCGATTTTTGTTTGGAAGTAGGAAGTTCCGGCGGATCCATCTTCATTGACCCTTCGGCCGTCGTCGCTCACCTCGCTCCTCCGCCGTACGCGCTCTACGACCTTCCGTATTTCGCACTGCGTTGGAGCGATGCGTGGCTCGAGCCGAGCGTGCGCCGATTCTCTGCAAAACACAACCTCGCGCTGCGCGATGCGGGGTTCGAAGGCCACCGCCGTTTTCGTAACGCCCACCGCCTGCGGTTGCTCGGGCGCGCCCGCGGCGCACTGCGCAGGGTCACAGGCGAACGCGGTCTTGCCCTCGCCGACGCGTTCTTTACGCGTGTCGTTTTCAATGGGCTGATCGAGCGCGCAATCGCCGCTCCGCTCGAACGGCAACGCCTCGCTCGATCCCTAAAAAGTGCTCAAGACAAGGGAACGGGCTTAGGATGACGGCGTGTACCGGCGCCCCGCCGCCTTCAGTCTCCTCAAAAATAGACGATGTCGTGCGTACGCCGTTCCGGAGCAGCCCGGTCGCGACGCCGAGCGCGCGGTTGCGCCGTACCCAGCGCGGGCTGGCGCTTACGAGGAAAGTTCGGCGGTATCCAGCACGGCCTTTTCTTCGCCCGTCATAATCATGGTCAGATCGAGAAGGATGACGAGCCGCTCGCCGACTTTCCCCACGCCCTGGATATATTCAGTGCCCACGCCGGCGATCATGTCCGGCGCGTTTTCGACTTGTTCGATGGGGATGTTGATGACTTCCGAAACGCCGTCGACGACGATGCCGACCTTCTTCGTTCCGATTTCCGTAACGATGATGCGAGTGCTCTTCGTGTGTTCGCTGCGCGTCATGGCGAAACGCGCGCGCAAATCGATGATGGGGATGAGCTGTCCGCGCAGATTTATCACCCCTTCCATGAAGCGCGGCGCTCGCGGGACGTGTGTGATCTCGACCATGCGGATGATTTCCTGCACCTGTGAGATGTCGACGCCGTACTCTTCACTGCCCAGGTGAAACGAAACGACTTGTATGCGCTCACCGGACGGCTGCTGCCGATCCGCTTGCGCGAAATTGTCTTGCGATCGAAGTGTTGATGCCATTTAGACCCCCGAATATTCAGCGCGCGCAACGCGCCCGCTGGCGTACGCTTCCGATACGAGCGAATGAACGTCGATGATGAGTGAAATAGAACCGTTTCCGAGGATCGTCGCACCCGAGATGCCGGGAATGCGTCCGACCATATCGGAAAGCGGCTTGATGACGATCTCCTGTTCGCCCTGAAACGAATCGACGATCAAGCCCACCTGACGGCCCTGCAATCCTACGATTACGATCATCACTTTTTCCGGGTCGCGCTCTCCGCCCAATTCGAAAAAATCGGCGATGCGCACGAGCGGAACGACGTGCCCGCGCAGCGTGATCACCTCGTTGCCGTGAACGGTACGAACGTCTTGCATTTCGACACGCTGCGATTCGATGACCGAATCGAGCGGAATCGCATACAACTCATCCACCACGCGTACGAGAAGCGCTTGGATAATCGCCAGCGTCAACGGCAATTTTATCGTGAACGTCGTGCCTGCGCCTGAAACGGTGTTGACGTCGAAGATCCCTTTGAGCCGGCCGATGTTCTTCTTCACGACGTCCATCCCGACGCCGCGGCCGCTGACGTCGCTGATGACCTCCGCGGTCGAAAAGCCCGGCGTGAAAATCAGCTCGATGATCTCGCGGTCGGTCAGGCGATCGTCGGACGCAATCAACCCTTGCTTGATGCCGCGCGCCCGGACGCGCTCGAGATCGATGCCGTTTCCGTCGTCGATCACTTCGATGATGATTTGATTGCCTTCGTGGTAGGCGTTGAGCGCAATGGTGCCGTGACGCGGCTTTCCACGACGCTCGCGTTCCTCCGGTGTTTCAATGCCGTGATCGACACAGTTGCGCAGCAGGTGCATCAGCGGCTCGCCGACTTCGTCGACGATCGTCTTGTCCAGATCCGTTTCCGCCCCGGAAATCGCGAGGTGCACTTCTTTTCCGCGGGCCTTTGCCACGTCGCGAACCATGCGCGGAAACCGATCGAACACCTGGCCGATCGGCACCATCCGCACCTTCATGATCGATTCTTGGATTTCGTTGGTCGTGCGCGCGAGTAATGCGGAGCTGTCCGCCAGCGCTTTTGCGAGCGGCGAGAGCGCTTTCGCATGTCCGTTGAGATGAGCGCCGCCTTTGTCCGTGAGCGAGCGTTCGAGCGAGCCGGCGATATCGGATATGCGGGTCCGGTTGATCACGAGCTCGCCGACCAAATTGAGCAGCAGGTCCAGCCGTTCGATGTCTACGCGGATCGTTTGATGCGCACCCGCGCGCTTTTCGCTGCGTTTTTCCGCTGTTTGCGCTTTTGGCTGCGGCGTGTCTACCGGCTGCGCACGCGGGGCGGGCTCTACCGGCAGTTGCGGCGTTTGCACCTGCGGGGTCTGCGAAGCGCGGGCTTCCTCCACTTGTTTCCAAACCGCGGCTTCGAACGCGGCAATCTCTTCTTCGCCTGCCGCTTCCTCTTCGTGTGTGGATGCGGCCTCTTCGAACGAAACGTCCGGCCCGGTCGTACCTTCGATGACGTTCGACGTTTCTTCGTAGACTGCGACGAACGAATCGATCCGTCCGATATAGTCGGCCAGTCCCGCAGGCGCTTCTCCACCACGTACCGCTGCCTCGACGAGATTGGTGAGGAAGTCGCGTCCCGCAAAAAGGATGTCCACGCAGCCTTCGGAGATCGGCATGCGCTCCTTGCGCAGCAGATCGCACAAATTTTCCAGGCGGTGCGCGAGGTTTTGCACGCCGGAAAACTGCAACATTCCCGCGCTGCCCTTTATCGTGTGCAGCGCGCGGAACAACGAATTTACGAGCTCACCGTCGGCGCGCCCGCTGCTGACGAAATCCTCGAGGTGCAGCAAATCGGCGTCGATCTGCTGGAGTAATTCATCGGCTTCGTCTCTGAAGTACGAAATGAATTCCGATCGGTCGAATAATTCGTCAGACATGGCGCACCGGGCGGTCCCGCAACCCAGTCACGGCCGCCCCAAACATTACTCTACTCCGAAAACTGCGAGTAGCGGGCCTAGGGACCCGGTCTCCGGGATTAAGATGAATTGACCGGATACTTCTTTCTCTTTGTCCAGGAATGCACTCTCGATCAGGAACACGTCTTGGTCCGGCAGGATCGACATGAGCGTGCGGAACGCCGCTTGAATCGTTCCGTACGAGAGCGTCGGAACGGATGGAAGCACGTTTTGACCGGTGAGATTGTTGATGGCGGAAAGATACGATCCCGCGATGATGTTGCCAATCTCCTTGAGCGTGGAGTCGGAGATCGAATCGAACACTTGGATGTCGCCAATCACGCGCTTGAGAAACGTCGATACGAAATCGATTGCCTGCTCCCGATCGAACAGCACGACTATCTGTCCGGGAGATTCGCCGCGAATGTACATGTGCAGCGCCGCAACCATGCGGTTTTCGTGGCCCACCCGCGAAGCGAGATCGCGGAATTTGATGACGTCGATGCGCGGCTCGCTCAAATTGATCTTGGTGTTGAGCAACTGCGAGAGCGCAGTTGCGGCGTGGCCGGCGCCGATGTTGCCGACCTCCTTCAGGGCGTCCTTCTGCAGCTCGTTCAAGTTCAAGCTCTGGGCGCTCACGAAAGCACCTTGTTGATCGTCTCGAGAATTTTCGGCGGCTGGAACGGCTTGGTGATGAACGATTTCGCGCCTGCCTGGATCGCCTCCACCACCAGCGCTTGCTGTCCCATGGAGGTGCACATGATGATCTTTGCATTCGGATCGTGGCTCATGATCTGACGGACGGCCGTGATGCCGTCCATCTCCGGCATGACCATGTCCATCGTGACGAGATCCGGAGTCAGCGACTTGTATTTGTCAACCGCTTCGACCCCGTTTTGCGCTTCGCCGACCACGTCGAATCCGTTCTTGCTGAGGATGCCTTTGATCATCATCCGCATGACGACGGCATCGTCGACGATGAGGACCCGCTTGCTCATTCCTTGCTCCCTATGGGCCGAGATAGTACTTACACCCCATCGGCCGGAAATGGGGTTTTTCTTAGCGTTGCGAGCTAAGCCAGACCGCGGTTTCGCAATTCCGCCGTTCGGCGATTGATGTAATCGAGGATCGCGCGATCTTCGGCCGCGGTCAGACCGTGAAAGCGCAGCCCATGAGAGAATTTGCCCGACGTCGGAATTTGCTCGACGCGCATCACTTCACCGAGCATGACGAACGGCGGCGAGTCGGCGCTCAGACTCACCTGCACCTCCATCATCTGCCCGACCTTGCACTGCCGGTCGATGATGAGCGAGCATCCGCCGCGGCTGATGTCGCGAATGCTGCCCTTGATGAACTCGCCGACGCCTTTGCCGCCCGGCGCCATGCGCCAGTGCCCGGTCAGAAGCGTGTCGAGCCGCACGCTGGATCGCTTTTGCGCGCCGCCGCCCAGGCTTTCGATGCGCGCCGGGATCTCGAAAAACGTCATTCCGTCGCGCGCCTCCACGATCGTGGATGCGAAGCGGAATTTTCCGGAAGCGGTTTGGTAAACGAACACGCCCCGCTCGCCTTTGCGCCCAACGATGTCACCAACGCCCAACCGCGCGGGTCCGGCCTCTTCCACCGACACCGAACGCAAACCGCGTCCGCTCACCGTTACTTCGACGAACGAATGCAGCGCCGGCAGCCTGTCCTCTGGGATGGTCTTCTTTGCGTTCGACCGGAAGAGCGACTTGAACATCACCGCGATGCAGCCTCCATCTGTTCCGCCTCGTCCGTCGTCGAGATTTGCCCGATCGATTCAACGCGCAGACCGGGCGCGATCTCGGAATACGAGAGTACGACGAGCTGCGGCGCAGCGCGCTCCGTCAAGCGCTTGAGAGCTAGACGAACCGACGGCGAGCAGAGCACGATCGGATGCAAGCCGGAATTCTGTGCCGCCGCCATTTGCTTCGTGAGGGAGCGTGTAGATCTTGGCAACGGTATTCGGATCGAGCAGCGCGTACGCGTCTTCTCCGCGGCGCACGGCTTCGCCGAGCAAAGATTCCAAACGCGGATCCACGGTGACGACGGAGAGCAGTCCGTCCTCCGAGTATTCCGCGCAAATGTGGCGCGCCATCGCCGCACGCACGCGTTCGGTTAGGAAGTCGACGTCCTTGCTGACGCGTGCGGCGTCTGCCAAGCTCTCGAGGATGAGCAGCAGATTGCGAATCGGAATGCGCTCGCGCAGCAGATTCTGCAGCACGCGCTGAATTTCACCGACGGTCAGCAGGTTCGGAACGAGCTCTTCCACGACCACCGGATAGTGCGTTTTCACGTTGTCCAGCAGCGCCGACGTCTCTTGGCGCCCCAGCAGATCGGGCGCGTGTCCTTTGATGATCTCGGTAAGGTGCGTGGCGATGACGCTCGTCGGATCGATTACCGTATAGCCGGCCATTTCCGCTTCGCTGCGCCCGGAATCGGGGATCCACAGCGCGGGCAAGTTGAACGCCGGTTCGGTGGTCGGAATACCGTCGATGGGCTGCGTCGCCGTGCCGGGATTCATCGCCAGCAAACGGCTGACCATCACCTCGGCACTCGTGACTTCGAGGCCGTAGATTTTCACGACGTACGTGCTCGGCTTGAGCTGCAGATTGTCGCGCACGCGAATCGGCGGCACGATGATCCCGAGATCCCGTGCGGCATGGCGGCGGATGAGTGTGATGCGCTCGAGCAAGTCGCCGCCTTGCGTGGTGTCGACCAGCGGAATCAGGCCGAAGCCGATCTCCAGTTCCATCGGGTCGTACGAAAGCAGGGGTACGACCGACTCGGCCGGTTTGACCGCCGGCGTTTGCGTTCCGGTACCCCCCGCGATCGCGGCCGCCTGAGCCGCGCTGGGCAACTGCCCCTGACGCTGCTCGCGCGGGCGGTTGCGCGTGCGGAAGTAATAGATGAAGAGCAGAGCCGAGACCGGCAGCATGAACCAGCGAACGAGACCGGTAAAGCCGAACAGCGCGGTCATGATCGCCGTGATGAGAATTGCCGTGGGCTGCCCGCTGAGCTGTTTGGTGAGATCCGCTCCGAAGTCGGATTCCGAGGCTGCACGCGTAACGATGATACCGGTGGCCGTCGAGATGAGCAGCGCGGGAACCTGGGTGACGATGCCTTCGCCGACGGTAAGCAGCGTAAAATGCTGCAGCGATTGGAGCAGCGTCATGTGCTCCTGCGCGACGCCGACGATGAATCCGCCGATCGTATTGATGGCGACGATGATGAGCGCGGCAATGGCGTCGCCGCGCACGAATTTGCTCGCGCCGTCCATGGCGCCGTAGAAGTCCGCCGAGCGCTGAATGTCTCTGCGGCGCTGACGGGCTTCGGCCTCGGTGACGAGACCCGCGTTCAAGTCGGCGTCGATGGCCAGCTGTTTGCCGGGCATCGCATCGAGCGTGAAGCGCGCCGCAACCTCCGCGACGCGCCCCGCACCGTTCGTGATGACGACGAACTGGATGACGATGAGGATCAGGAAGATGACGAAGCCGACGGCGTAGTTTCCGCCGATGACGATGTTTCCGAAGAAGTTGATGACTTCGCCCGCGTACCCGTGCAGCAGTATCGATCGGGTTGCGGTGAGGTTGAGTGAGAGCCGGAAGAGCGTGACGATGAGCAGCAGCGTTGGGAAAACGCTGAACTGCAGCGCATTTTCTGCATAGAGTGCGACGCCGATGATCATCAGCGCGGTTGCGATGTTCAGCGTGAGCAAGAGATCGAGCAGCACCGGCGGGATCGGCACGATCATCAGGAAGACGAGCATGACGGACGCGCCCGCAATCCAAATCGGCGCCGTCGCGCCGATTCGGGCCAGTACTCCCCCACTCGCGGCTTGCCGCACTTGCTGCGTGGCCGCCATTTACGCGATCGTCTTTCGTTTGAGCTTGTAGACGAACGCGATTACTTGGGCAACAGCCGCATAGAGATTCGGCGGAATCGACTGATCGAGTTCTACTTTCGCATACAGCGTGCGCGCGAGCGGCGCATTTTCCATCAGCGGAACGCCGTGCTCTTGCGCAATCTCGCGAATGCGCTTCGCCACGAGATCCGCACCTTTGGCGGTGACGACGGGAGCTTCCATCTTCAGTTCATCCCACTCGAGCGCAACGGCGAAGTGTGTTGGGTTGGTGACGACGACCGTCGCTTTCGGAACCGCAGCCATCATGCGGCGGCGCGCAAATTCGCGCTGACGGCGTTTGACCGCGGCTTTGGCTTCCGGATTGCCTTCCGATTGCCGGTATTCGTCCTTGACCTCTTGCTTGGTCATCTTGAGATTTTCTTCGTACTGCCACTTCTCGTACGCGAAGTCCAACAGCCCGATGATGACCAGAAGGAAGCCGAACTTCCAGCCGATAGAAAAGATCAAATCCCCGACGAATCCGATCATATTGCCCGGCGCGAGCTGACCCAGCATGAGCAGCGTGTTTATGCTCGCCGCAATGCTCGTATAGATGATGAGGAGCACCGCGCCCAGTTTGAGCAGCTGTTTGCCCAGATTGACGAGCACCTGTTTGGAAAACATCCGCTGGAAGCCCGTGAGCGGATTGATCTTGTTGAAACTGGGCGTCACGGGCGTAAAGGACAACACGAATCCCGTCTGCAGCACGTTTACGCCGACAGCGGCTACGAGCGATCCGGCGAAGAGCACGCCCATGAGGAGCGCCATACCGCCGAAGCCGCGCGCGAACAGCATCCAAACGGACGCGACGGTGAAGTCTTGATGCTCGTGTATGCGCCAAAGAATCTCCTGAACCGTAGCCGAAAGCGAACCGAGCGCCGCGGGTGCGAGTGCGCGCAAAACGAAGACGCCGGCAAGAAAGACCACTGCACCGGCGAGATCGGAACTTTTCGCGACCTGACCACGTCCTCGCGCCTCTTCACGGCGCTTCGGAGTGGCCTTTTCAGTTTGCTCGGGTCTTGCCATAGGCCACGCTTGAAAAGCGTCTAGACCTATCATCGGCTATGCGCAGGCCGCGCCTTAACCGGCGGGACACTGCCCCGGAGCGACGAATACGCCGGGGGTTTAGCCCTCCCGGGCCATCAGACTCATCACAGGAGACTACATGCGTCGTAATGCGGGCCTGGCGGCCTCGTTGTTTTTCACTGTCCTGGCTCTGGCAGCGTGCGGTCACGGCACGGTCATCGGCAGCGGCCCGCTGCCCACGCCGACCCCCATCGTCCCGAAGGTCACCAACGAGTTCCCAATCCCGACGGCCAACAGCAACCCGGGCGGCCTTACCGTGGGCGGCGACGGCTTCATTTACTTCACCGAGCAGACAACCGGCAAAATCGGGCAAGTCACGACCGGCGGGACGTTCAAGGAATTCACAATCGCCTCGAGCGGGGGCATGGCCGGCAACAACGCAATCGACATTACCAGCGGACCCGACGGCAACCTCTGGTTCACGGAGCGAGGCGCCTCCCCCGGCATCGGCATGATGACGCTGGCTGATAAGATCACCGAATATCCTATCGCCGGAGGTTCGCCCGCTCGCATTACGCCGGGTCCGGTTCCGAAAACGCTCGTGTTCACGGATCCCGGGACGAATTCCATCGGCCAGATCACGACGGCGGGAACGATTGCCGAGATCCCGATCCCGACCGCGAATTCCAATCCACTCGGAATTGCGGTCAATTCCGCCGATGCGGCGCACGTCTATTTCGTGGAGCACGACGCTTCGCGCATCGGCATTCTCAACGTTCAAACCGGAACCATCGACGACAGCCATCCGACGCTCACCCCGAACGCGGGGCCGACCTCAATCGCGCAGGGTCCGGACGGCGCGCTCTGGTTCACCGAAAACAACGTCGCCAAAATCGGACGGATCACGACCTCGGGCGTGATGACGGAATACCCGCTCGCCCCCGCAACCAGTGCCAACGGCCTCGTCTCCGGTGTAGACAACAATTTGTATTTCGGAGATACGGCGCAGAACAAAATCGGCCGGATCAGCGCGATTACCCCGAGCAGCGTGAGTGAATACAGCATCCCGTCGGCGAACGCATTCCCCGGTCAGATGCTGATAGGCCCTGACGGTCTTATCTATTTCACCGAAGTTCAAGCCGACAAGATCGGACAGTTGAACTACTAACGAATCTCGCGGCGCTTAGTGTACGGCCATTCCGCGCATCACCTCGTCCATGTGGCGCGCGGAATCCGCGAACAGCTGCGGAGCTACCGCCGTCAATAACGGAACGCTGACTGCAAGCATCAGCAGTCCGACGCCGATCTGCAGCGGAAAACCGACCACGAAGACGTTCATTTGCGGCGCCACGCGCGCCATGAGGCCGAGTGCGACGTTCACGACGAACAAGGCAACCGCCGCCGGCGCCGCAATTTGAAACACGACGAAGAACGCCTGCTCGACGAAGATGACCACGTTGCCGGCGACGCTGGGATCGAGATTCACGTACGGCAGCGGCAGCAGGTGAAACGAACCGCCGATGCCCTGCAGCAGCAGCAAATGCGAGTTGCTGATCAAGAACACGAGCGTTGCGAGCGTAAGCTCGAGCTCGCCCAGCACCGTCACCTGCTGCTGCGTTTGCGGGCTGATGACGTTCGCGACCGCAAAGCCGATTTGAATATCGAGAATTTCGCCGGCGAACTGAATTCCCATGAATACCAGATACGCGACGAAGCCGACGATGAGCCCTGCCACAACCTGACTTACGACGGCAACGACGAGGGCCCCCAAATCGGGCAGCGGCGCCATCGCGGGCAGCGCGCGGAACAGCATGAACGAAATGAGCCCGCCCAAGCCCATGCGCACCATCAGCGGAATTTGCGGCGCGGAAAACACCGGGAAGACGAAGAGCATGGTGGTCGTGCGGATGAACACCAGCAGCAGCGTCTCGAATTGCGCCTGCGAAAGTCCGAAGACGTCGACCATCTCGCGCTACTTCACGAAGTTTTGCACGTGCGTAAAGATTCGGGTCGTAAAATCCGTCAGCACGGCGAGCATGAACGGCCCGAAGAACAGAATCGCCAGTGCGGACGCAACGATCTTCGGAATGAACGTGAGCGTGGGTTCCTGGATCTGCGTTACGGCTTGAAAGATCGAAATAATCAGTCCGACGACCATCGAGATCAGCAGCACAGGCGCTGCGACCATGAAACACACGAAGATCGCGTCGCGCCCGATCGCGATCGCGTCTCCGTAACTCATGCTCGGCTCGCCTCGAGGGGCTCGTCGTCGTTCGACAAGCTCACGACGACAACGTCTGAGTTCATCTGTAGCTCTGGAAGATCGCGCTGACCGTGAGATTCCAGCCGTCGACCAGCAAGAACACGAGAATCTTGAACGGCAGAGAGATGATCACGGGCGGGATCATCATCATGCCCATCGAGAGCAGAATGCTGGCCACGACCATGTCGATGACGATAAACGGAACGTAGATCGCAAAGCCGATCTCGAATGACGTCTTCAGCTCCGGAGATGACGAACGCCGGAATGAGGATATAGGTCGGAACCTGCGCTTGCGTGGCCGGACGCGGCTCGTTGGTGAGCGAGTAGAACAGCTGCAGATCCTTCTCGCGCGTCTGCCGGAACATGAACTTGCGCAGCGGCTGAGCGGCGCGGTCGAGCGCGGCGGACTGCGATATCTGGTTCTTCAAGAACGGCTGAAGGGCGTTCTGGTTCACGTCTTTGACGACGGGAGCCATGATGAAGAACGTCAGAAATAGCGCGAGGCCGACGAGCACTTGGTTCGGCGGAACTTGCTGCGTGCCCAGCGCCGTGCGCACGAACGATAGAACGACGATGACGCGCGTAAAGGACGTCAGCAGGACGAGCAGCGTCGGCGCCAGCGAGAGTACGGTGAGCAGCAGCAGAATCTGAAGCGCGGTTGCGACGTCTTTCGGATTTTTGGCTTGTCCGACGCCGATGCTCACTTGAGGAATCGGGACGGTCGGACTGCTCGGCGCGGTGGCTGCCGCCGCAATCGCCGGAATCACCCAAAGCGTAGCGACGGCGAGGCCGCTCACGATGAAGAACGCGCTATGACGCGCCCAGAGGCGTTTGAGGAATGGAATCATCGTTGCGGTTTGCGCAGTTGCCGGAGGAACCCGCTGATCGTTTGGGTCTGCTGTGCGAAAAGCGATCGCTGTTCGCGCAGCCACGGGTCGACCTGCTCGGCGGGCACCTGTGCGAGCGTGTTCACGTGCCCGCTCCCGCCGCCCAGCAAATAGTATTGCTCGCCGACCTTCACGACGTGCAGCGTCGTGTTCTGGGCGAGAAACGTCGATTCGACGATCGTAACGAGCCGGCGATCCGTCGAAGTGACGAGCCGGCCGCGCCCCAGAGCGCGCACGACGGTGTAAAGCCCGAAGAGCATCAGCGCTACGACGAGCAGCGCCAGAATGTATTGACCCGCGAAGGCCATTATTCGACGCTCGGATTCAGTTCGCTGATCTTCACCGCGTACTTGTCGTCAACGACGACCACCTCACCCCGCGCGATCAAGATGTTGTTGACGTACAGGTCGATTGGATCGGTTGACAGTTTGTCGAGTTCGAAGACGCTTCCGGATTGCAGCGTAACGACGTCACGCAGCGTGAGCGCCGTCTTGCCGAGCACCGCGCTGATCTGCAGCGGCACGTCGTGCACCAAATCCAGATTGTTTCCGCCGTGGGATGCGCGCTGCGGAGTCGGCGCCATCGAAGCGAACGCGACCGGCGCGGCTGCGGGCGCCGGCGGCGCCTTACGTTTGGGCGCCGGCGCAGGTGCTTCGGCTTCCGGCGTTCCGCCGATTTTCGCCAGCGCGAGTCCGTCGAAATCGATCGCAATCTGCGGCGCGACCTCCAGGCCAACCTGAACCGACCCTTCGTACGATGCGAACGGCGGAGCCGGTAAATTGGTCGCGTCGGTGCAGAGATCCGCATGCACGCCGTCGGTGTTCGCGCCGACGCCTTTCGCGAGTTGCTCCGCCATCGCAGCCGCAATCTGCGAAACCGTTTCGGAAACGATCGAGAGCTGCATGGCCCCCATCTCCGCTCCGTCGTCGGCTCCGCCTAGCATGAGATTTACGATCTTGCCGACGTCCGCGGCGGCGAAGCGCACCACGACGCGAATCATCAGCGAAGGTATCTCCGCTACCGTAACGAGCGTGTCCGCATCGATCTTTACGGACCCTTCGTGGTCGTTGCGCGCAGCGGCGGAAGCGGCGACGGGCTGTTCCACCAACCGTCCCAAGACGGTTCCGGCGGCTTCCAGCATCGCGTCGGTGAGCTGTTGAATATCCGGCATGGTTTATTGATCCTCGCTGGAGATGACGTCGGATACTTGAACGGCGATGCGGTCTTTGTGCGCACCCGGGTAGACGTGGAACTTATCGCGCTCGTTCACGCGGGCGACCAGCGCCGAGTCCGTCGGCTTGTCGAAAAGGATGAGATCGCCGGGCTGCAGCGCGACCAAATCGCGCAGCGAAACCGTGGTTCGCCCGAGTTCGACCTGCACGTCGACGTCGGCGCGTTCGACGTTGCGCGCCAGTTGCTGGATGTCTTCTTCCGTCATGCCGCGGCCGGCGATAACGCTCGGCGACCACTGAAAATCCGTGAGCTGCGTGCCGATGGACTGCAGTACCAAATAGGGCAGGCAGAAGTTCATCACGCCTGCCATGTCGCCGACTTTGAGTTCCATGGAAACGTACGCGACGATCTGGTCCAGCGGAATGATTCGCGGAATGAACTGCGGATTCGAATCGAGCGCTTCGATCTTCAGCGAAAGCGTCAGCAGATAGTTCCATGACTCGCGATAGCTGTTGAGCATTCGCGCCATGAAGCGCTGCATGAGCGTGCGCTCGATGTCGGTCAGGTCGCGCAGTTTCTGCGGAAACCATCCCGGGCCGCCCAGCAGCCGGTCGATGATCGAAAAGACCAGATTCAAATCGACCTGCGTTATGCCGCTGCCCGGCAGCGGGTCCATCGAGAATATCGAGAGTATCGACGGGATGCCGATGCTCGCGATGAAGTCGCCGTAGCTGATTTGCTCGATCGAGACGATGGTCGCCTCGACGCGGGTGCGCAGGTACACCGAAAGCGAATTGTTCAGCAGGCGCGTAAAGTTCTCGTGCAGCGTGCGAAGCGTCTGCAGCTGGTTATTTGAAAACTTGTCGAGCCGTTTGTTGAAGCGGAAGTCGAACGACTTGATCTTCTTGCCTTCGAGCGCTTCGTCCAGGGCGGCGGGCTCGGTGGCGAGCTGATTTATCAGTGCGTCGATTTCTTCTTGCGAGAGACTGGACATGACGGATTACTGCCCCTTTTCTGCACGGGAGAGGTTGGCATTGAGCAGCACGATGTCGACGCGGCGATTTTGTTGCCGGGCTTCCGGCGTGCTGTTATCCGTCCTTGGATGAAACTGTCCGTATCCCGCAGCCGAGATTCGCGTCGGCTTCAGGCGGTCGTTTTCCACCAGATACCGAACGACGTTCACGGCGCGCGCGGTAGAGAGCTCCCAATTGCTCGGGTATTGAGCCGTCGCAATGGGCACGTCGTCCGTGTTGCCCTCGACCCGTATGAGGTTGTCGTTCTTCCTTAGAAAGGAATCGACGGCATCGAGAATTTCCTTAGTCTGCGGGCGCAGCTGCGCGCTTCCGCTATCGTAATAACTCTTATCGGAAAGTAAAGTAATGACCAAGCCGCGGTGGTCCATGTGGATTTGGACCTGGCTTTGCAGGCGGTTGCGCTGCACGTAGTCCTGCAGCTGCTTTTGTATGGCCGGAATGTTCGAGGTGGAATTGAACATGCGGTTCGCGTTCTGGCCGCCCTGCGGCGGCTGATTCACCGACCACTGATTGTCGAAGCCGCCGGAAACGTCGCGCGCAAACTGCTGGAACTTCACGCGGCTGATGTTCGACATCGCGAAGAGAATGATGAAGAGCGCGAGCATGAGGGTAATCATGTCCGCGTACGTCAGCAGCCAGCGCATCATGCCGGCCGTCTCGACCTTCGTTTCCTCGGTCCTTTTCCGGAACTTGTTCTCGGCCGCGCGGGCGGCCGTCTTGATCGGCTGACCCATCAACTCGCGGAGTAGCTCGGCTGTTCGGCGACCGCGCCGCCCTCCTCGATCTCCGTTTCACGTTCGTGCGGGTCCAAGAACGCCTGCAGCCGCTCCTCGAGCAAACGCGGATTGTCGCCGGCCTGGATTGATAGGATGCCTTCGATCATGATTTCGCGCAACAGCAGCAATTGCCCGGATCGTTCTTTGATCTTGTTTGCAATCGGCAGCCACAGCAGATTGGCGAACATGATACCGAAAAACGTAGCGACGAACGCTTGCGCGGTCGAAATGCCTATGCTTCCGGCGATGTTGCTGCTCGCCCCGACGCTCGCCAGTCCGCGCAGCATTCCGATGAGTCCGAGAACGGTGCCGATGATGCCCAGGGTCGGTGAATAGCCGCCCAAATTGGTGAATACGGCTTCAGCCTTCATGCCGACTTCCTGCACGTGCGAGACTTCCGTCTCGAGCACTTTGCGAATGACGTCGGTGTCGCGGCCGTCTATGACGAGCTGAATTCCTTTGCGCATGAAATCGTCTTCGAGCGCAGCAGCCTCGTTTTCGAGCGCGAGCAGACCTTCGCGCCGAGCCTTCTCCGCGAACGACACCAGCGTTGCGATGATGTCGCGCTCGTGGTACACGGGCTCGCTGAACGCCGTCTTGAATCCACCGAAGAAGCCTTTGGTAAAGGTGCGCAGCGGAAAGGACGTCATCGTCGCGCCGATCGTACCGCCGATGATCAGCACCAGCGCTTCCCAGCGGCCGAAGATGACGTGCGGATCCGTGCCGCCGACATAACCGGCGAGGAAAATCGCGCCAAAGGCCACCAAGAGGCCGACGATCGTGGCAAAATCCAAAAGAAGTCCCCCGCGGGCGTCCTGTCCGTAGAGTCTCGAGAGCCCTTACCTATCCTGTATCGGCACCCGCGTCATCATCATGAGTCCGTTCAAAAGGCGTCCGCCGGACCGTAAATTTTCCGTTTGAACGCGACGATGCGCTCCTGGATCTCTTCCATGGAGTTGCGGACGATGAGTTTGTTTCCGCTCACCAGCGTGATGACGGTGTCGGGCGTCGTTTCGACCGATTCGATGAGGTCGGCGTTCACCATGATCGGCTGCCCGTTCAAACGCGTCAATTGAACCATTCGATGCGTCCCCCAATAGCCGGCACACTCGCGGAGTTTGCAGCCGGACCCGCGGTTTCCCGCGGGTCCGGCTTTAGGACCTCCGTGTCCCTAGCGCGTGTGAGGAGTTAGTTTTCGCTCGCGCGCATTGCGATGACGTCTTGGAGATTCTGGTCCGCCGTCGTCACGCCGCGCGTGTTCGCCTCGAAGGCGCGCTGCGCAACGATCATCTTGGTGAACTCGTCCGCGAGTGAAACGTTGGACTGCTCCAGCGAGCCCGCGATGATTGCGCCGTATCGTCCCGAGTTCGCCGAACCGACTTGGGCCAAGCCCGAGTTCGCCGTCTGTTCGAAGCCGTTGCCGCCGACGCGATTCAAGCCTTGTTCGTTTTGGAACGTGGCAAGAGCGACTTGCGCGATGTTCTTCTGCTGTCCGTTCGAGAACGAGCCGGTGACGGTGCCGTCTTGACCGACGGTGATGTTCGAGAGCGTGCCCGCAGCGTAACCGTCCTGTGCAAGCACGTTCGCCGTGGGTGTACCCGCCAGCGCCGACATGCTGGAGAAATCCAGGCCGATCGTCTGCGGCGATGCCGAGGCGTCGCCCGCGGGCCATGCAGCGATCTGCACGGCGTCGCCTGCGCCGGTTCCGGCCGCACCGGCCGGTGTGGGTGCGCCGCCGATCGCGTGAACGTTCGTTCCGTTCACGTCACCCGACGTGTTGATGAACTGCCCGTTCGCATCGAACCACAGATAGCCGCCGCTGTCGCCCGTCGTCGGAGCGGTGCCGTCGGCAAAAGCGACGGTGTATTTCCAACGCGTCCCGGGTGCGACCGCGGTTCCGCTCGCGTTTTTCACGGTTGCCGGCAGACCGTTGGTCGCGGCCGTAACGGTGATCGTTTGCACGCCGTTTGCAGGCATAGGATTCGCGAGCGTGAAGGTCGCGCCGCCCATTGTTACATTTTGGCCCGCAGCTGCCGTGATGTTGTTTCCGAGCGTATCGGTGACCGTCGCCGACGTACCACCCGCATTCGCGGTAACGGTAATGACGTCGTTTTGATTGGCTCCCGGCGCAACGGTGGGCGCGGCAGCCGTGTCGGCAGCACCCGCGCTGGCGATACCTGCCGGCGTCGCTCCGGTGGCGTCGGGAGTCAGTGTGATCGTGGCTTGGTGCGCATTGCCGAGCGAGTCGTAAATCGTCGTCGTCAGCACCTTGCTAACCGGCGTACCACCCGCAACCGCGACGGAGAACTGCGTTTGGTCCAGCGAACCCCCGAAACTCATGTCGAAGTTCTTGTCGTTTTGCGGACCGAGTTTCACCGCGTTGGCGCCGCCCGTAGCCGTCGCTTGCATTTGCAAACCGAGCGGAATCGTGATAGTGCCCGGCGTTCCCGAAGCATTCACGACGCCGTTGCCGTCGGCCATGAAGCCTTGCACGGCAAGACCGCTCGCGGGGTCGTAGAGGACGCCGCTCGAGTTGAGCGAGAAGGCGCCGTCGCGCGTATAGAGCGGCTGTCCCGATCCATCCGTATTGCGCAGGATGAAAAATCCGTCGCCGTTGATTGCGAGATCGGTGTTGATGCCGGTCGTCTGCAATCCGCCTTCGCTGAAGTTCGTGTCGATCGAATTGACTTTGACGCCGAGACCCGTTTGCATCGGGTCGACGCCGCCGTTGGTCTGCGTGGGACCGCTGGCGTAGCCTTGCGTTTGGTAGAACATATCGGCGAACGTCATGCGCTGGCCCTTGAAGCCCATCGTGCCGACGTTGGCGATGTTGTTCGAGATCATGTCGATCTGGCTTTGATACGCGTCCAGACCGGAGATGCCCGTAAACAGTGCATCGAATCCCATTTCTTGTTTGACCTTTCTTACAGATTACGCGGCGCGTCTATCGATCGGCGCCGTGTCCGCGAGCTCCGCAAGCGGTCCGCTCCGAGCGGGAAGCTAACTACTGATGATTGCGGCGCTGTCGATGTTCGTGAACACGTTATCCCGCATGGAGTCGCCGTCTACGGCGGTGATCACGGTGCGGTTCTTGATGCTCACGACCATGGCCACGTCCCGCAGCATGAAGAGCGACTGCTTCGCGCCCTTTTCCGCCGCTTTGTCGGCCATGGCGTTCATCTGTGCCATGTCGTCGTTGCTCAAATGGATGTTGCGCGATTGCAGACGTTGCATCGCATGTGCCGAGAACTTGAGCGGTTCTGCGCCGGTTACGCGCTGCTGCTGCTCGAGAACCGAGCGGAAACTCGGGGCCGAGGCCGGCGGAATTTGTACCGGGGTACCGACCGGACGCGGCGCGGGGCCGGGAATGATTCCCGGTTTGCCGATCGCGTTGAGGTCCTTCGGGTCCATCTTAGTTTCCGATGCCCACGATTTCGCTCGTGGAGAACAGCAGCGGCTGACCGTTGTTGTCCGTGATGGGCTTACCGTTCGAGCCGTTCATCGTGAAGTACGGCTGGCCGTTCTGCACGGCGATCGAGCCGACCGTTCCCGTGACGGTGGAGTTGTTGCCCGATGCATCCGGCGTGCTGACCGTCACCGTCTTTCCGATGAGCGAAGCCGACTGCATGACGCCGAAGTTCGACTGGAAGTTTTGGAACGACGTATTCATCTCTTCGGTGGCCGACAGCGCGGAGAATTGCGCGAGCTGCGCAACCGACTGGGTGTCGTCGACGGGCTGCGTCGGATCCTGGTTCTGCATTTCCGTCGTGAGCAGTTGAAGAAAGTCCGACGAGCTCATCTGCGAGTTGAGACCGGAGCTGGCGGTCGTTCCGAGTTGTTGCTGGGACCCCGCCCCAGTGATTGGCGTTATACCTGCCATGTGTAGTACTCCTAGGCTAAGTGGTTGAGCACGAGCGATTTGGCGCCGGTTCCGGCCGGAGGTCCGAATGGGGAATCGGCCCATGTATCGTCTTCAGCAGGCGCAGTTTCCAAATGCACCGCCCCCGCCTTCGAAAGCGAACGGTGCTGCGTCGACTGCTGCTGGGAGAATCCGGGATTCCCGCCGGAAACGTCCACGGAGAACGCGCCGAGCGAGAGGCCCGCGTCGGCGAGCGTGCGCGCAAGCTGCTGCTGATTGGAAAGCAGCATGTCGCGAACGTTCGCGTTTTGAGCCACGATGTTGGCCGAGATGGTGTTGCCGGTGACCGTGAGTTTGAGCGACACGTCGCCCAAATGCTCGGGCTGCAGCCGCATACGCACCTCGGACGTCGCGCCGAAGTTACGGAAAACGATGCCTTTGACGAGTTGCTCGATGACCGACTGCGGATCGGTGTACGGAGTTGCGGCCGGCGATCCGGACTGCGCGGCCGGAGCGTTCGCAGCAGAAACCGACGCCGAAAATGCCGCACCCGGCGGCCCATTTGCGGACGATTGCGTTTGATGCGGCGCCGGAACCGCATTCTTCGCGAATGCAAACTCCTGCGATTGCTTCCCGCCGTGCGAAGCACCGTCTTTGGAACTCTGCGCGATGACCGTCATCAGCCGCGCGAAGAGGTCCGCAGGCGAAGTACTGGGATCGCCGGTCGGCGCGCTGTGCGCCGGAAGAGGCGCGGGTGCCGGCGCAGCCGCGTTTGGATCGGTTTGCTGCGTGCCGGCCGAAGCCGCTCGCGCGAGCATGCGCCCCAATACGTCGGGCGACTGCGTGGTGATTTGCGGTATGCTTTGTGCGGGCGCTTTCGGCGCGAGATGCGCTGCGCTTTGCACGGGAGCCTGCGTCTGAGCGCTCTGCAATTGCTGCACTGCGCTCTGTAGGACTGATTCGGCAAGCGTCGTCGAACCGCTCGGCATTTGCACGCCGGCGGCTTGTTTCGTTTGCTGCTGGGCCGGGATTTCTTTCGCCGGTTTGGCGTCCAAGATTGCTCCCGAGAATCGTTTCTGCTGCCCTGAGCCGTTCAGTTCCCTCGTTACGCCGCTCAGAATATTTCCGAGCCTTCGTTCGAGGGCTGCCGCTTCTTCGATGCGGCTTTGATTCGGAGGACTCGTGCCCGGCGGCGCGAGCGCTCCTGCCAGCGCACGCTCCAGCGTGCCCCGGCCGTTCGTGTTTGCGTCGTTTCCCGTCGCATTCGCCAGCGCGTTGGAAACGATCGTAGCGACACGATCGATGATTGTTGCCAGCGGCGTTCCGGCTTGCAGCATCCCGGCGATTTGTGAAAGCACGCTGTTCGCGTCCGTTCCGATCTGCCCGATTTGCTGTTGAAACTGCGAGCCGAAACTCACAAACTTCAACCCTTTGGAACGGAGCGAATGCGCCGTGCCCAAAGCGGCTTGCGAGGCCGTCTTTCCGATGGCTTCCAGTGGTAAAGTCACGTTCTTCTGTCACCCCCTTTCCTAATGGACTCATCGGCAGCGCCCGAGGGGAATGTTAGGTTGCTTGCCCCCGGCAGGCACCCAAGGCGTTGCGGACGATGCTCCCGCCGTGCTCGCTGAGGACGGATTCGGGGTGGAACTGGACCCCGTGTACCGGCAGCGTCCGGTGGCTCACGGCCTGCACGACGCCGTCGCTGCTCCGGGCAGTCACTTCGAGTTCTTCCGGCAGCGTCGCCTCCTCCAAGCACAGCGAGTGATAGCGCGTCGCGGTGAAGGGCTCGGGCACGCCTGCGAAAAGGGTGCCCGGTGAGTGCGTCATCGTCGACGTCTTCCCGTGCATCGGCACGGGCGCGTGGACGACCTTGCCGCCGAACGCCTCGCCGATTGCCTGCAAACCGAAGCACACCCCGAAGACGGGGAGACTTTGCCGCGCCGCCGCCCGGATGAGTTCCACAACCGCCGGAGTCTGGCTCGGATTGCCGGGTCCGGGGCCGACGACCAACGCACGGTAGTTGCGCAGAATCTCGACCCGGCGCAAACGAGGATCGTCGCTCAGCACGACATCCGGCTGCGCTCCCTGCGCCGCTAGCAGGTGTACGACGTTGTACGTGAACGAGTCGAAGTTATCGACGAAAAGTACCTTCACAAGCCAAGCACCTCGCGGGCGATGCGCGTCTTGTGCAAGACCTCTTCATATTCCAGAACCGGGTCGCTGTCGGCGACGATACCCGCGGCGGCCTGCCAGTAGGCTCTCCCCCGGTGGACGTGCATGCTGCGTAGGGTGATGCAAGAATCGAAGTCGCCGTTTGCCGTCCAGCGCCCGATGCTGCCCGCGTAGAATCCGCGCGCGGCCGGCTCGAGTTCGTCGACGATCTGCATTGCGCGGATCTTCGGCGTACCGGTAACGGTGCCGGCGGGAAAACCCGATGCGAAAAGATCGAATGCGTCCTTGTCGTCGCGCAATTCACCCGTCAAATCGGAAACGATGTGCATGACGTGACTGTAGCGCTCGATCTGCAGCAACTCGGCCGCGCGAACCGATCCAAACGCGCAGACGGCGCCGAGATCGTTGCGCCCGAGATCGACGAGCATGACGTGCTCGGCGCGTTCCTTTTCGTTCGCGAGCAGCTCGGCTGCGATGGCGCGATCGGAGAGGTCGTCCGTACCGCGAGGACGCGTTCCCGCGAGGGGCCGAATTCGCGCGCGCCGGCCTTCCAGCCGGACGAGAAATTCGGGTGAAGCGCCGAGCAGTTGCCCAAAAGGTGCATCGACGAAAAACATGTACGGCGATGGATTGCGCGAGCGGACCGCGCGGTACAAGTCGAGCGCGCTGCCGTCGAAGAGCGCCGAAAAGCGGACGCCGAGCTGCAGTTGATAGACTTCGCCGTCGACGATGTACCTTTTGACGCGCGCCGCTCGTTCGAGATATTCCGCGCGCTCGAGCGATGCTCGCATCGGCCCCCCCGCGCGCACGTTTCCCGGAAGCGACGGCCGCACTTCGAATAAGCGCTGCTCGTAAAACGCGATGCGTTCGCGCGCTTGCGTTTCATCCGCCGCGCCGGCCGTAATCGTCACCGTATCGGTGAAATGATCGAACGCAAGCCACGTGCGCGGAATGGCGACGTACGCCGCGGGCATGGGCGGTTCCGCGTCCTCGCGCACGGGCAATCGCGCAAACGAACGCGCCGCATCGTATGCAAAAGCCACCAACGCGTCCAGCCCATATCCATTTACGAAGTGCCGCACGTTCTCGACGAGATGCCCGTCGTCGGAGAACGTCCGCACGTCCAGATAGTCCAGGCCGATAAAGGAATAACGCGAGATGCGGCCTCCGCTCTCGACGCTTTCGAGCAAACACGCTGCGGCCGGTTCCGCGAGCGCAGCATACGCCGCAATAGGCGTGAGCGTATCTGCGGCAAGCGTGCGGCTGAGAGAGACGAAGGCCGCCGGATGAATTCCGGCGGCCTTCGCTACGAGGTCTGGGCGCGCTGAACTCATCGTACCGATCGGTCCGGGAGTCGCCACCGGGCAAGCGAGGCGCACATCATTGGCGGCTCACTACCGGTTGAGCTCCGGATGTTCCTGCGTGAGCCGAGCCGCGAATGAAGAGGGGACGTTTTCGAGTATCGCACCGACCGAGTCCGGCGACATGAGCGCGAACACTCGCGCGACGTAGTCCTGAGGAAGGCGCTGCACGATCTTTGCCGCCGCTTCGGAGTCCATTGCAGACCATACGGCGGCCGTACGGCGCATGTCCGGGGTCGCTTGTGCGCTCAAGCCGGCCGCCGCAGGCGCCGCCGTCGACTGCGCAACCGCAGCGCGAGCTTTGTTCGAAGGCGCACTGGCCGCGGTCTGCTGCGCGTCGTTCAGTTGCGTTTGCAGTTGCGATATCTGCTTGTCGCGGTCGGCAATCTGCGAACGCGCGTCAGCGAGCTGCTGCTGCAGCGATGCGATTGAGGCATTCTGCGCGGAGATCGTTCGCGTTTGTCCCACCTGGTCGAACGGCGCCGTAACGGTCGTCCACGCCGGCTCGAGCGGTCCGGTCGCGACCCAGTTTCGCGACGGAGCCCAGCAAAGCACGGCCGCGATCAGGGCGATTAGCGTCGCGGGAACCGCTACGCGCTTCCACGGAAACGGTTTCTTGCGTCGTCTGGTAACAATCATTGGACGTCGGTCCTCGTGTATCGGCGGTTATTGCTGTCATCCAAATCCTTTTGTTCCTGAGCGGCCTGAAATATGCGGTGCTCTTCGAAGCGCCGCTCCTTGAGTTTTTCGATCACCTTGCGCTCTTTGCTCGCAACGACGAGATCGGCACGCGCTCGCTCGACGGCGGCGCGGCGCTGAAAGATTATGCCGTTCTGCATCGTCATGCAGCGATCCAAATACTCTAGATGGGCGTAATGCCAGCGCAGCTGCTCGCTGCTGAGTTCGGCATGGTCCTCACGCAGCGCCCTCGCGTAGCGTTTGTACTCGGCGTTCAGGCGCGCGAGTTCGTCCTCTGCGGCTTTGAGCTCGAGAACCCGCTGCGCGAGCACTTGCTGACGCTCGTCCTCGGTGCGCTCGCGCTGGTCGAGTACCGGCTCCAAGGTGAATTTGAATTTTGCCATTATGCGACGCTCATCAGCTGCGCGATACTCTCTTCATATCCGGCAGTCTCGTAAATGCCTTGCTTTAGGAAATGGCGGATCGCTTCGATCTTCGAGAGGGCCAGGTCGACGCGCGGATTGCTGCCTTGCACGTAAGCACCGATGTTGATCAAATCTTCTGCGTCGCGGTAGGTTGCCAATATGTCGCGGATGCCCGAGGCCGCGGAGTAGTGGTTTTGATCGACGACGTCCGGCATCACGCGGCTGACGCTCGCGAGGACGTCGATTGCGGGATACTGGTTGGCCGCGGCAAGCTTGCGCGAGAGCACGATGTGTCCGTCGAGAATCGACCGCACCGCATCCGCGACCGGTTCGTTCATGTCGTCGCCGTCAACGAGCACCGAATAGAGCCCCGTGATCGTTCCGGTATGCGAGGTTCCCGCCCGCTCCAACAGTTTCGGCAGCAGTGCGAATACGGACGGGGTATAACCGCGGGTCGTCGTCGGCTCACCGATTGCAAGCCCGACTTCGCGCTGCGCCATCGCGAACCGCGTCACGCTGTCCATCATGAACGTCACGTCCAAGCCCTGATCGCGAAAGTACTCGGCAATGGTCGTCGCGACGAAGGCCGCTTTGATGCGGACGAGCGCGGGTTGATCGCTCGTCGAAACGACGACGACGCTGCGGCGAAGGCCTTCTTCACCCAAGTCGCGCTCGATGAAATCGCGCACTTCTTTGCCGCGCTCGCCGATGAGCGCGATGACGTTTACGTCGGCTGCGGTGTTGCGCGCAATCATGCCGAGAATCGTCGACTTGCCGACGCCGCTTCCGGCAAAAATACCCACGCGTTGTCCCTTGCCGCATGTGAGCACGCCGTCGATGGCGCGGATCCCGAGTGCAAGCGGCTGCGTTATTCGCTTGCGAGAGAGCGCATCGGGCGGGGATGCGATAATCTGCGCCCGGCGTTCTGCGAAGATGCGCCCTTTGCCGTCGATCGGATGGCCCAGGCCGTCGAGCACGCGACCCAGCAATTGATCCGTGACGGCGATTTCCAGCGGTTTGCCCAGCGAAACGACGTCGCTTCCCGCCCCGATGCCCATGAGGTCGCCGAGCGGCATGATGAGCACTTTGTTGTCGCGGAAACCGACGACTTCCGCGAGTACCGGTTCGGCCGTGCGTTTGTATTGAATGTGGCACGTCTCGCCGATCGCCATGTTCGGGCCGAGGCTTTCGATCACGACGCCGATTACTTGGCGCACCTTGCCGTTTTGACGGACGAGATCGACGGATTCCACCATGCCGATGTACTTATCGGCTGAGAAGACAGGCAGGCCGATGGACATGCGCCGTCCCGCTAACTCGCTTGCGCGGGAGCGTTGATGATCGCGGGTTCGGTGGACTCGCTCACCGAGATGGTGTCTTCCACCGCGAGCAGACGCCGAACTTCGCGCAGCTGCGTCGAAACCTTCGCATCGATCGTGCCCGCATCGGTTTCGATGACCACGCCGCCGCGATCGACGCGCTGATCTTCGATCACTCGCATGTTGTCGATGTCATTCATCGCCATGAGCCGCTCGCGGTTGTGCCGCATCGTTTCGATGTCCGCGGGGTTGACCCGCACCGTCACCGTTTCGCGATTCACGAGCCGCGTGATCGCCGACCGCGTCATTTCCAGAACCGCGCCGGCGTCGAGCGCCACGTGCTGGTTCAGAATTCGTTCGGCGATGGCGACTGAGAGCCGCACGAGTTCGGGCTCGGCGCCTTCGATGATTTTGTGCCGCTCGACGCGCGCCATTTCCACCAAACCGCGCATCGTCTCGAGCATTTCGTCCATTTCCGCTTGCGCTGCCGCGCGACCGTCGCCCTGCCCTTGTTCGAATCCGGCGTCCTTTGCCTCGGATTCTATCTCCGCCACGCGGCGCTGCGCATCCTCGACGAGTCCGAGAGCGCTTTCGCGCGCATCGCCGAGAATGTGCTGCGCGTCGGTAGCGGCATCTTCGAGCAGCTTCGATGCTTCGGCGAGGGTCTTGTCGACGCGATCGGCGGCCGCCGCCTGTGCCGCTGGATCCGCAAACGCGCCGGAGTGTTCCGGCGCGTGCATGTCGGCGAATATCGGGTCGTCGTAGGGAATGACGGATTCGTGCCGCGCGACCGGAGCCGCAGGCGCCTTTACGTAGTACGCTTGCTGCGTGATCTGCACGCCTTTGACGACTCTTCCCATGCTTTAGGACGCCGCGCCCGAACGGCCGTTAGACAAGTTTTTCGTCCTTCGCGCCGCGGGCAATGATGATTTGGCCGTTCTCTTCGAGCGTGCGGATGACGTCGACGATCGACTGCTGCGCCTTGCCCACTTCACGCATGCGCACCGGTCCGAGCAACTCGATGTCTTCGCGAAGCGTCTGGCCCGCGCGTGAGGACATGTTCTTGTAGATGCGCCCGAGCAGTTCTTCGTTCGCGGTTTTGAGCGCGAGCGCCAAGTCTTTGCCGTCCACCTCTTTGAGGATGCGCTGGATGGAACGGTCGTCCAAACCGACGATGTCTTCGAAAACGAACAGCAGGTTCTTGACTTCGGTGGCGAGCTCGGGATCGCGCTTTGCCAAGCCCTCGAGAATGTTCTTCTCGGTTTCCCGGTCGACGAAGCCCATGACGTTCGCGAGCGACTGCACGCCTCCGGCCTTGGCGAAATCTGCACCGCTGACCAGCAAACGCCGGCCGAGCAATTCATCCAGCTGTTCCAGTACCTCCGGAGCCGTCTTCTGCAGAATCGCGATGCGCATCGCGACTTCCGATTGCAACTCGGGCGGAAGCGCCGAGAGCACCGCGCCGGCCTGATCGGGCGCCATGTACACGAGGATGAGCGCAATCGTTTGCGGATGCTCGTCCTGGATGAACTGCAGCAGCTGCGCCGGTTCGGTTTTCTTGATCAGTTCGAGCGGATTGCCGTGTTTGAGCGCAGCGAACAACCGATTCGTCATGTCGTCCGCTTGGCCCGCGCCGAACGAACGCTCGAGAATCTCCTTGGCGTACTCGATGCCGCCCTCGTTGATGTACTTGAGCGCGATCGCGCGCTGATACGCCTCGGTGATTACCGAGTCGCGCTTCTCGAGCGAAACCGTCGATATCTTCGCGATCTCCAGAACGATCCGCTCGACTTCGTCCTGACGCAGGAACTTGAAAATCGTCGCGGACAGTTCGAGTCCCAGCGTGATGATCAGGATCGCCGCTTTTTCCGGACCGGAAACGTCTACGGCCGGAAAATCGCTCCCAAGCGAACTCGCGAGTTCGCCGAGGTCGGTTGGAACGTCGCTCAAATTGACGATTGGCGATTCCATTTAACAGGCGCTCCGCTCTGCTGCGCGCCCCCCACGCAAAAGCGTGGGGCCCCCATATTCGGGCGCCTGAAACTTTGCAGCTAGCATCGACTCTCCCCGAGGACGCTTGAAAGATCCGCTTCGCTCTGCTGCGCGCGCGTTCATGTTCATTCGGCAAGCCATAGTTTGACGAGTTTGGCGATGCTGTCGGGGTTTTCTTGAGCCACAGTGGTTACGTATTCGATCATTTGCTCGCGCGTCAGGTCCGCTGCGGAGCGAATCGGCGCGGCGATGCCCGGCGCGCCGTCGAGCATCGGATGCTCTTCGAACGGCGGCAGTTCTTCCGCGAGCGTCGAGTCGAAGGACGGCAATTCCATCACCGGTTTGAACGAACGCCGCCGCGCGCGCATCGCGAGCAGACCGAGGGCTCCCGCCGCGCCGAGTACCAAAAGCGCGATTACAAACGAAAGCGGAATGCCGAGCATCGTTCCGGGCTGCTGTGTAATCGTCGTGCCGGGTATCGCCGCAACGGACGGATTGAACGGAATCGCTTCGACGGAGACTTGATCGCCGGCAGCCAAATTCAGACCAGCCGCGGCGACCACCAAATTCTGGATTTGCTGGCGCATCGCCGGCGTAATTTGATAGGGCTGGGCCGGCGTCTTCGAGAGCGCACTGCCGGCCGGCGTGACGGTCGAGTGATTCAATACGACCGCGACGCTGGTCGAGGCGACTTTGCCCGGCGCGTCGATGTGCTTGATGTTGGATTCCGAGATGTCGTAGTTGGTCGTGGTTTCGGATTTGCTGTAGCGTCCGCCCGGCGTTTGCTGCTGCCCCTGATACGTCGGAATATTCGTCGTCGTGCCGGGTACGCCGGCAGCGCGCGCAGCCGCCTGCGCGCCGTTATACGATTCACGTTTGGATTGCGAGGAAAGCACTGTGCCTTCCGGTGCGTACGTCTTGGTTTCCGTCGTATTTGCGTCGAAGTCCATCTTCGTCGAAACGCGGGCCACCGCGCGGCGCGGCCCGAGCGTTTGATCGAGCATGGATTGCACGCCGGCCTGCACCGCGGCCTCGTACCGCTGTTTGGCTGCGAGCTGCTCTTGCGTGAGATTGAGCGGGTCCGGCGAATTCGCGTCGGCGCCTTGCGGCGGCAACAACACTTGGCCGTCTTGGTCGACGATGGTGACGTCTTCCGGTTTGAGGCCTTCGACCGCGTGCGAAACGAGCATCGTGATGCCTTGCACTTGTTCGGGCGAGAGCTGCATGCCGGGCTTGGTCGTAACCGCTACTGAAGCCGTGGTCGGATTTTGCGTCGTGCTATAAAGCGTTTGATCCGGCGCGGCGATTTGGACGCGAGCGCCTTCGACGGGGTCGAGTCCGGCGATGGTTCGCTCGAGTTCGCCCTCGATCGCGCGCGTCTTGTCGATCTTCTCCTCGAATTCGGTCATGCCGAAATTCGTGCGATCGAACAGCTCGTAGCCGGTCGAGCCTCCTTTTATGACGTTGGCGCCGGCGATTGCCACACGCTCGTCCGAAAGGTTCTGAGCCGGAACCAGAACGGTCTTGCCGTCCGCAGAAAGCTCGATACGGAACTTTGTCGTCCTTGAGGTGCTGTGTGACGGCTGACGCATCGGTCGCAGACAGGTTGGAAAAGAGCGGTTCGTAAGACGGGCGGTTGAACGCATACAGTCCGACGAGTAACAGCGCCGCGAAACCGACAATCGAAATAACACCGACGGCGAGATTGCGGCTGGGGCCTTCCCACAATACTCGAAACCGGCCGGCGAGATCGTTCCACATCATCGAGACGCGATCCAAAACGTCACCTAACCTCTAGGCGCGGCCGACCGTGGCCTGCTTGCCGGACGTCCTTGTTCGGCAGCATCTTGTCCGGCCGGTCCCAAACGCATGACCGGGCGGACTACTAACCTGTAGTATCGGACGTTCTCCACAGCGCTTTACGCTGGTCTCGGATGCAGAAGTAAAGTTAACGCAACTCATTCCGCGAGCTCCGATCGCTCCGGTCCGACGGAAACGCGTTCGATCGGAACGCCGAGCGTGTTTTCCACCCGCCGGACATATGCAAGCGCCGCCGGCGGAAGATCCGCGATGCGTCGCACGGACGAGATGTCGTCGTTCCAGCCATCGAGATATTCCACGTCGAGCTCCAGGCGGGGCTCGGCCGCCGATGCGAAGGCTGCCGGCTTGCCGAGCGCGCGATATCCCGTAACGATGCCGATTCGTTCGAATCCGGTTAAGACGTCGAGCTTCGTTATAACCGCTGACGAGAGTCCGTTGAGCCGCGCGGCATAGCGCGCTGCAACGGCGTCGAACCATCCGCAGCGGCGCGGCCTCCCGGTGACCACGCCGAATTCGGCACCCGCCGTGCGGAGGCGTTCGCCGGTTGCGTCGTTCAATTCGGACGGAAACGGGCCGCCGCCGACGCGAGTGCAGTACGCCTTCACGACGCCGACGACGCGGTCGATCGCCGTGGGACCTATCCCCAGACCGGTGCAAGCGCCGCCGGCGATCGTATGCGAACTGGTCACGTAGGGATACGTCCCGTAACCAACGTCGAGCAGCGAACCTTGCGCGCCTTCGATCAGCACCCGGCGACCGCTTTCCAATTTTTCGTGCACATACTCTACGCCGTCGACGATATGCGGCAGGATGCGTTCCGCGGCTGCCAGCGTCGGTGCGATGAGATCCTCGGCGCCTTTGAAACGCAGCTTGTCCGCAAGCATTTCCTGGCGAAGCAGATCGCCGAACGTAATTCCCGAGCGGCCGGCTTTGTCGACGTATGCCGGCCCGATGCCGCGTCCGGTCGTTCCGATCGCTTGCGCGCCGCGAGCGACCTCGCCGGCCTTGTCCGCTTGGGCATGATACGGAAAGACGACGTGCGCGCGATCGGAGATCTTTATTCGCGAGACGTCTACGCCGTGCGCTTGAAGCGATGCGATTTCGCTCGTCAATCCATCCAGACTGACGACGGTTCCACCGCCGATGAACAACTCGCACCCTTCTTGCAGCACACCGGAAGGCACGATGCGCAGCGCGAGCTTTCGATCGCCGACGTGGATCGAGTGCCCGGCATTGTCCCCGCCGCCGAACCGGGCGACGACGTCGTAGCCGCGCGCGTAATAGTCGACGATCCGCCCCTTCCCCTCATCGCCCCACTGGATGCCGACGATGATGTCGGCCTTGGAGCGCTGAGCGTCGAGCCGCGATCTACTCATTCATGAATTCCAAGTCGGACGTATCGCCCATGGGAATCTGCGGAATGCCCTGAAACGCCGTCATGACGAATTCGCTGAAAAGCGCGTTCGGCCAACCGAAATCGGCGCGCGTGAACTGTTTGGGGTCGTCCGGGTTGAACGACTCGTGCAGCAAATGGTCGCCCGGATCGCTTGCGAGCAATTGATTGAGAACGTCTTCCCGTTCGCTCTGCGATGCTGCGGTGAGCCCTTGCATGACCAGCGCCAGCGGCCACACCCAGTGATCGGGCGTGTGCAGGCTGCCGATGCCGCGCGCGACATGGCCGGCATAATACAACGGATCGTCCTGCGAGAGCAGAAAGGCGCGCGTATTCAAATAGTAGCGATCGTTGTCCGGCATGTAGCCGATGTACGGTGCGGAGAGCAAACTCGGCACGTTGGCATCGTCGGTGAGAATCGCGTTGCCGAGACCGTCGACTTCATACGCATAGATGTAGCCGTACTTCTTGACCGGAACCATCCCGTAACGCTGAATGCCGCGCTGCACTTCATCACGCAGCGACTGCGCTTCGTGCGCCTTGATGACGTTATGGTAGACCTCGCGCTCGATCTGCGCCATGTCGCTGAGCGCCACGACCGCGAACATCTCGGATGGAATGAGGTAATTGTAATAGCACGCGTCGTCGGAGGGCCGGAAACCGGTCCAAATCATCCCCGTGTAGGCTACCGGACGTCCGCGCCCTTCGAATAATTCTTTATGCGTGTACCGCGAGTTGCGCGGATGGTCTTGCTCGCGCTCCATCGTCGCCAGAATTGCGTCCAACGCCTTGGCCTCGTCGGGCGTGAAGACCGACGCGTCGCCGGTCACGTGCCAATAACTCCACGCAAGCGTCACGGGATACGCAAGCGAATCGAGCTCGAATTTTTCTTCCCATACGCGATAGTCCAGCGTGAAGGCGTTGGCGTACGGATCGATCTGAAGATACTTCGCTTGACGGGCGATGATGCCGCGCAAGAGCTCGCGAATGGTCGCATCGCTGCGCGCATAGTACAAGTACGGGCGGACTTGCGCGCTCGAATCGCGCAGCCACTCCGCCGGAATGTCACCCGTTTTCACGTACGCCGTACCGTCCGGCGCGAGCTGGGCGAGCTTCGTCGTGTCGAGAAGCGCGGCCCGAAACATCTGCTGCAAATGCGCGTTGGAACTTTGATACTGCGCCGCAGCCTCCTGAATCGATTGCAATTCCAAAGCCGGCGCTGCCGCCGGCGCACAGAGTAAGAAAACAAGCAAGGCGGCAAGCGTATGTTTGAACGATGTCATTCTTATTGGGGCCAACTTCCGTGGGCGTAGATCTCGGGTAACTCACGGTATCGGCCTTTGTAGTCCAAACCGTAGCCGACGACGAACACGTCGGGGATTTCGAAGCCGCGATACTTGAGATCGATCCCCGCGATCCGTCGGTGCGGACGATCGAGCAACGTGCATACGGCAAGCGAGGCGGGTTCGCGCGCGCGTAACGTTTTCGTTACATATTGGAGCGTCAGACCCGTGTCGATGGTGTCCTCCACCAGAATGACGTGACGGCGCTCTACCGATTCGGACGTGTCCTTCACGAACCGGATTCCCTCCGCGTCCGCATATCGCGATAGCGCGATGAAATCGAAGGCGCACGGAATGCTGATGCAGCGCGTGAGATCCGCAACGAAGATCGCGGCGCTCGAGAGGACGCCCACGATCAAGGGATTTTTTCCCGCGTAGTCCACGTCGATCGAGGCGCCGATTTCACGGACGCGCGCCGCGATCGTCGCTTCGTCGAACAGGCGCTCCGCTATCACGAAGCTCGGACCAGCCTATTGGAAAAAATGCGCTCGACGTCCCGGCGCGTAAAAAGTTTAATCGCGATCTCGGGAAAAGCTTCGCGCAGCAGGCGCACTTTGCGGTTTTTTCGCGACTGCAAACGCGGGCTCTGCATCGTCATCTCGACGTACAGGTCGTACTTCGGTAAATAAAAATCGGGAGAGAACCACTCGACGGCAGTTCCGCGCGCGTCCAGAGCGATGGGAAACGCGCAGGGCTCGTACACCCATTCGACTTCGTAAAAATCGAGGAGCCGAGCGAACTCTGCTTCGCTGCGATGCGCGAACCGCGGCTGCTGCGTTGCCACGGGCGTACATCTACGACACGAGTGCCCCGGACTCTTCCTTGAGCGGCAACGCGGCCTCGAATCGCGCGCCGCCGAGCGAGGACTCCATCACGCGAACGCCGCCGCCCGCGCGTTCAGCGATCATCTTCACGATCGCAAGTCCGATGCCGGTTCCCGGCCGCGCCGCAGCACCCGAACCGCGGACGCGCAACGCAAAAATCGATTCACGTTCGTGCGCGGCGATGCCGGGGCCGTCGTCGTCGACGCCGATCGCGACTTCGCTCCCGCGCACTCGAGCGCTCATGCGAACCGTTCCGCCTTCGTGTACGTATTTCACGGCATTGTCCAGCAGGTTCACGAGCAGCTGCAGGCACGCATCGGGCTCGATTGCAGCCCGCGCGTCCGCGAGGGGCTCGCACTGGAGTGTGATCGCTCGGCTCTTCGCCAGCGGCCGAAGTACCTCGCAGGCCTGCCGCATTTGCGCTCCGAGATCGCAGGAGTGGCTCGCGAGTGCGCTGCTCGAGAGATCGAGCAGCGAAAACTCGAACATGCCTTCCAGCAAACGGCCCATGCGCAGCGCCTCGCGTCTGGCCGTTTCGAGAAAATGCCGGCTCGTCGCGGCGTCGACCTTCTGCTCGATCAGCGTTTCGAGATATCCGCGAATCGACGTAAGAGGCGTGCGCAGCTCGTGCCCGATCGCCGAGAAGAATTCGTACCGTTCACGCTCGCGCGCGCCTCGTTCCAACGCGAGCGCAATATCGGGCGCAAGTCCGGCACGCGCATCCACACGCGCCAGCATCGTCCAGCCGGTCTCCACGCGAAGGCCGCACTCTCGCGCAATTGCCGCGGCGACGCGTTCGAGTACCGATCGAACGTCCACAGGGAGCGGAACGCGCGCTTCGCGCGACGGAGCGCTCATGACGATTGCGAACACGTCGCTCCCGGGATCGTGTGCGGCAACGTCTCCGGTGCGCAGAATGCGGCCCGCAGCCTCGAGGAACGCCGCTATCGTCGCGCGCTCCAGCCGCTGCGCGGCGCGTTTCCCCTCCCGCCACGCAATTCGCTCGAACTGCGGTAACCGCAATGCGAGCAGTGGAATCGGCCCGTGCTGAAGGGCCGCCGCGGCCGGCTCCGCAAGCGCCGCTACGCGCCGCAGATTCTTACGAACGCGAGAACTTGTAGCCGAAGCCATGGACCGTCTGCAGTACGGGCGCAAGGTCGCGTTCTTCTTCGATCTTCAGACGGACTCGCCGCACGTGGACGTCGACGGTGCGCTCGTCGCCGTCGAAGTCGAATCCCCATACGCGTTCGAGCAGCGTCCGGCGCGAAAGCGCTACGCCGGGATTGCTCGCGAGCGTCAGCAGCAGCGAGAATTCGCGCGGTTTCAATTTGACGTCACAGCCGTCGACGCGTACTTCGCGCGCCGCTTCGTCGATTTCCAACCGGCCGAAATTCAAAATCGTGGGACGTTGTTCCATAGGCGTGCCCGATCGGCGCAGGACGGCCTTCACGCGCGCGACGACCTCGCGGGGCGAGAATGGTTTGCAGATGTAATCGTCGGCGCCCAATTCGAAGCCGATCACGCGGTCGATCTCGTCGAGCTCGCGCGGTCAGCATGACGATCGGAATCTCGCACTTTTCGCGTCGAAGCGCGCGGGCCACTTCGAGCCCGTCGATGGCGGGCAATCCGATATCCAAAACGACGACTGACGCCAGCTCGCGCGCCGCTCGCAATGCCGCGTTGCCGTCGCCGACGGCGACGACCTCGAAACCCTCGCGCCGCAGATGATGGGCGAGCAACTCGCGAATGGCGGGATCGTCTTCCGCAACGAGCACGGTGCGAGCGGGCATACCGCAGGTAGTGCCCGGGGTTATCGCGCGTAGAGACACGGGTACATGGGGCGCGTGGCAGAGCAGCACAAAGGCGATTCCGGCGGACCGCTCCCGTCCGAGGCTGCGGGCAACATCGTCCAACTCAGCGAGGACGAAGAACAAGAGGTTCGCAAACGTTCGGCACTGCGCGCCGCGGTCGTTTTCGAAACGGTGCGGCGCGAGGGAGAAACCGAGGCTACGCGGCCCGCGCTCGCACTCGCATTTTCCGGTCTCGCCTGCGGGCTTTCCATGGGGTTCTCGCTGGTAGGAAGCGGGATACTACGGGCTTACACGCCCGACGTCGCCTGGCGTCCGCTTTTCGTAAACTTGGGCTATACGCTTGGGTTCCTCATCGTAGTGCTGGGACGCCAGCAGCTTTTCACGGAGAACACCCTTACAGCGATTTTGCCCGTACTCGACGATCCGGACAAATCCAAGAAACTCGTGCAGATGGTCCGTTTGTGGAGCATCGTACTCTTCACGAATCTCATCGGCGCCGCAATATTTTCATATTGCGCGGCACACACGGCGACGTTTCCTCCGCAGATCAAAGCGGCGTTTCTGCAAATCGGTTTGGAAGCGCTCCATCCGACGTTCGGCGAAATCGTATGGCGGGGAATACTTGCCGGCTGGCTGATCGCGCTCATGGTATGGCTTCTTCCGGCAGCCGACACGCAGCGCGTGTGGATCGTCTTGATCATCACGTGGCTCGTCGGCGCTGCGGGGCTCAGTCACATCATCGCCGGTTCCGTCGAGGCGCTCTATGCAGTCGCGGCCGGAGCGTGGCCTTGGACGCAGTACGTCACGAACTACCTCGTGCCCGTCTTTATCGGCAACTGTATCGGCGGAGTGGGGCTCGTGGCGATACTCAATTACGGACAGGTCGTGCCCGAGCAGGGCGGCGATTAACTCGCTTCTTCCGAAAGGATGCCGGCGAAGGGGCCAAACTGCGCGGCGTGCTCGCGCAACTTGCGGTAGATGAGCGAGGCCGGAAAGCCCAGACGCTCGAGCGCCCGGGCCGCTGCGGGATAACTGAGTTCCGGCTTGGTGCGAAACAGTTTCAGAAGAGCTTCATCGAGCCGGTCGCCTTCCTCGATCGAACCGTTGCACACGGCAATCGCTGCAGCGTCGCGATCGATCCCCTTTCGGACGAGCTCACCCACGAGACGGGCATCGCCGACCGCTTTGCGCTTCTGCTCGACGTACAGCTGCGCGAAAAGGCGGTCATCGATGTACCCGTCGCGCCTGCAGCGCGCGATCGCGTCCCGGATGTCGTCGTCCGAATACTGCTTGCGCTCGAGTTTTTGCCACAGTTGAGCTTCAGTCAGGCGTTTTTGCGCTAGCGCTCGGAGTGCCGCTACATATGCTGTTCGGGTGGTGAGCGGACTTCGTCTACATCCTGTGCCGTCGGCGTGCAGCGCGTCCCTGCGCGCGAGAACATCTGCTGCTTCTGCGCTTTTTCGCGACAACAAACAGTCTATTCGGTCGCTGCCGGAGTTGCGTGGCCGTTGCGGGATACGACCTGGCCTGCGATCTCTTCGCGGATCTTCGTCGAGATTTCTTCCGCGAGATCGCTGTGTTCCTCGAGATACGCTTTGGCGTTTTCGCGCCCTTGACCGATGCGCGTGTCGCCGTAGGTATACCACGATCCGCTCTTGCCCAGGATGTTGCGTTCCAGCGCAACGTCCAGAATCGACCCCATTTTGCTGATGCCGTGGCCGTACGTGATGTCGAATTCCGCCTGCCGGAACGGGGGCGCGACCTTGTTCTTCACGACTTTGACGCGCGTGCGCGAACCGACGACCTCCTGGCCGATCTTGATCTGCTCGAGTTTGCGCACGTCCAAGCGAATCGACGCGTAGAATTTGAGCGCGCGTCCGCCCGACGTGGTTTCCGGACTGCCGAACATGACGCCGACTTTTTCGCGGAGTTGGTTGATGAAGACCATCACCGACTTGCTGCGCGAGATCGCGGCGGTCAATTTCCGCAGCGCTTGCGACATGAGGCGCGCTTGCAGGCCGACGTGGGTATCGCCCATATCGCCTTCGAGCTCGGCTTTGGTGACCAGAGCGGCAACAGAGTCGACGACGATGACGTCGACGGCGTTGCTGCGCACCAGCATTTCCGCAATGTCGAGCGCCTGTTCGCCGGTGTCCGGCTGCGAAACGAGCAGGTTGTCGAGATCGACGCCGAGCGCCGCAGCATAGTTCGGATCGAGCGCGTGCTCCACGTCGATGAACGCCGCGGTGCCGCCGTTCTTCTGTGCTTCCGCAATTGCGTGGAGCGCGAGCGTCGTCTTACCGCTCGACTCCGGCCCGTAAATCTCGACGATGCGCCCGCGTGGAAAGCCGCCGACGCCGAGGGCGAGATCGAGTGCGATCGATCCGCTGGGAACCACCTCGAACGACATCCGTTCCTGAATCTCACCCATTCGCATGATCGAGCCTTTGCCGAATTGCCGCTCGATTTGCGCGAGGGCGTTGCTCAGGGCGACCTGCCGTTCATCTTGCGATGCCATCTTTTCTCCTAAAACGCTGCGTACGATATATGTATCACGCTAACCGGTGCTCGTGCCAACGGGGTGGCATCAAAAACCGCTGTCCTCGAACAACGCTTCGATGAACTCCGACGGAACGAAGGGCTGAATCGCATCGGCGGATTCTCCCAGGCCGACGAACTTTATCGGGATTTCCAAAGTGTCGACGATGGCGACGAGCACGCCGCCTTTGGCGGTGGAGTCGAGTTTGGTGACGGCCACGCCCGTGAGCGCGGTCGCTTCGTTGAAGAGTTTTGCCTGCGAAATGGCGTTCTGCCCGGTGGTGCCATCCAGAACCAGCAACGTTTCCGCCGGCGGAGCCCCCGTTTCGCGCTCGATGATGCGGCGCATTTTCTTGAGCTCTTCCATCAGGTTGGTCTTCGTCTGCAGCCGGCCCGCAGTGTCGACCAGTATCACGTCGACGCCCCGCGATTTTCCCGCCTGCATACCGTCGAACACGACCGATGCGGGATCTGCGCCTTCTTTACCGCGCACGAACTCCGCGCCGCTGCGCTCGGCCCAAACGTAGAGTTGTTCCGCTGCCGCGGCGCGAAACGTGTCCGCAGCGACGAGCAACACGCGTTTGCCTTGCGTGCGCAGACGGATCGCGAGTTTGCCGATCGTCGTCGTCTTTCCGCTGCCGTTCACACCGGCGATCAGCAACACCGCGGGCCTCCGAGTGAGATCGAGTTCCGGATTCGGCAGCGTAAGAAAGCGCTCCACGTCTTGGCGGAAACGCGCCACGATTTGATCGCTGGTCGTCCACAGCTCTTGTTTGGCGACCGTTTTCAATCCGCCGACGATCTTTTCGGTGGTGGGGACGCCGAAGTCGGCCAGCAGGAGCAAATCGTCGAACTCTTCCCAGAGTTCGGGCGTAATCGGCCGCCGCGCGCGGCCCAGCGCCTGCACTCCCGAGAGCGTATCGCGCGCCTTTCCGAACGAAGCGCGCAGTTTGGCAATCCAGCTCCACCGGCGGGTCCTCACGGGTATACCATCTTCCGCGCCGGGAATCGAACTCCTGTTCGATTCCTCAATCCAAGCGCTACCGGTTGAGTGCGGCCAGCGCCTGAGCCGGATACCGTTCTCCCGCAGCAGCCCCGAACGGAAAAGCCGCCTCCATCCGGCGCAGATCTTCAGGCGTGAGCGTCACGTCGAGAGCGCCCAGATTCTCCTCCAAATACGTGCGACGCTTCGTGCCGGGAATCGGCACGACGTCTTCGCCCTGCGCCAGCAACCACGCGAGTCCGATTTGCGAAGCGGTTGCGCCCTTTTCCCGCGCGATCGTTTCGACGACCTGGACCAACTGCAGATTGCGTTCGAAATTGTCGCCTTGAAAGCGCGGGTGGTTGCGGCGCGTATCGTCTTCCGGCAGATCTTCGAATTTCTTGAAGCGTCCGGTGAGAAAGCCGCGTCCGAGCGGGCTGTACGCAACGAAGCCGATCCCGAGTTCCCGTACCGTCGCGAGAATCTCGCGCTCCGGATCGCGCGTCCACAGTGAATATTCCGTCTGCAGCGCCGTTATGGGATGGGTGGCGTGCGCGCGCCGGATCGTTTGCGGCGCAGCTTCGGAAAGACCGAGGTGCCGCACTTTTCCCTCGCGCGCGAGCTGCGCCATCGCCCCCACGGTTTCTTCGATCGGCACGTTCGGATCGACGCGATGCTGATAGTACAGATCGATCGTCTCGACGCCAAGGCGTTTCAAGCTCGCCTCGCACGCGGATTTTACGTACTCCGGCCTGCCGTCGACTCCGCGCCATTCGCCGTTCGGATCGCGCACGTTCCCGAATTTCGTAGCGAGTCGTACCTGCTCGCGGCGGTCGCGAATCGCGCGGCCGACGAGTTCCTCATTCCGGCCGATGCCGTAGACGTCCGCGGTATCCAGGAACGTGCAGCCGAGTTCGATAGCGCGATGGATCGTTGCGATCGATTCGCCGTCGTCGCGCCCGCCGTAGAAATCCGACATGCCCATGCAGCCGAGTCCGAGCGCAGAAACACCAAAATCGCCGAGTTTACGCTGCTTCATGCAGCCGACTTCAGCGGTGCTCTTCTTCCTCCGCTAGCTTGGCGAAGGCGCCGCGATCGACCGGGCGACCGTATCGATCGTAGCCGCCCCCGTTTGCGTCCAAAAACTTCTCTTCGAGCGGATCCTGATCGGAGGAATATCCGGCCCCGAACCAGGCCGGCGGGAGACTCGACGCCTGCCCGGGATGCCCTTCGCGCGCAAGGCTTCTGACCAGTAGATAGCCGGCAAGCAGCACGAACGCCGCAATTGCTATGCGAATCAGGATGCCGCTCGCTATCATCGGGTGTGGCTGCGCTTGGCCGCTTCGGCGTCGACGCGAAATACGTACGCGAGGACTTCCGCGACGACCGCGTACAGTTCGCGCGGAATCGACTCCGTAAGATCCAGACGCGAGAGCGCTTCCACCAATTCGGCATCTTCGTGCAGCGGCACGTTATGCTCTTTTGCAACGCGAACGATTTCCTCGGCAATCAGGCCACGGCCCGCGGCGACGACCTGCGGCGCCTCGCTTCCGACCGGATCGTACTTGAGCGCCGCAGCCGACGGACGCGGAGCAACCTTCTTGCGGAAATCGTAGAAACGATTCACGCGCGCAAATCCAATCCGCGCTTCTCGCGAGGAGCGCTCGTAGAAACCGTATTGCCGTTCTTGTGCGCGGGTGCGGACGGCAGCACGTTTGCAACGGCGGAGGCGACGCGATATCGCAGATCTTCCAGCCGCGTTCGCAGCGAGCTCAGCGAATCTGAAAAGCGGGCGGCCGCGGATGCGCGATCCGTTTTCACGTCGATCTTGACGGTCCGGGCCGCCGCCTGCAAATCGATCGCTACCGTGCCTAAATTCGCCGTGTCGAGCACGAACGCGACGTGAAAATTGTCGCCGTCCATTTTCGCGGCGCGCGATTCGGCGTCTCGCGAGATACGCAGCTGGGCCGGCTTTCCGCCTTCATGGTAGTACACCGGGAGCATGAACGTCATGATGCCGGGATTCTGCTGATTAGAAGAAAGCGCGTTGACTTGCACGCCGGTGAGCGTTACGAGCGTTTCCGTGAGTGCCTGCGTCATTGCCGGCGTGCGTTCCGCGGGCGGGTCGCGAAGTAGGGAAAGGACGACGGACTTGAGGTCGTGCGAGATCGCGGCCGATCGTTCCACGATCCTTGCTTGAGCTACCGCCGGTGAAAACTCCGGAGTTTCAGGCTGCACGGGAGATCCTTGCGGCGGCCGCTCTCCGTTTTGAGGAATTTGCGCCTTTTCGGGGACACCCGCCGGCCGCGCAGGCTGCACCGCTGCTGCCGGATTGGTTTGACCGTGCGCCCGCAGCAGCTGCGCGAGCTTCGTTTCGAGGCCTTCTATGACGTTCGAAACGTAGGCGGAAATTTGCGCGCGAAGCGTTTCGGCGTTGGCGGGACTCAGACGCGCCGTAAAACCGATCAGCGTTCGAAGCGTCGGAATGCGCGCGTCGGCGGCTCCGCGCGGCAGCGCCGCCTCCAGCCGCTGCAAGACCGAAGGCAAGCGCGCCGGAGCGTGCGGCGCGACCGTTGCGGCCATTCGCGTAAACGGCGTGTCCGGCAACCGCGCGGCGCGCAACGCTTCGCTGACCGTCTGAACCACCCGTTGAACGATCGCGACGGCGGACTCCGGCGGGATCGGCGTTTGAACCTTCAGACTCTGTGGCGCAGGAGCGTTCTGCGCAATCGGCGCACCGGCGCTTCGCGCCGGCATTTGCGGGGGAATTTGCGAGCGCAGCGGGCGGCGGCATTTTCGCGGCCTGTGCCGCAGCAATGCGGGCTTCCACGCGCAACATCTCGGGTGACGGCGGCAACGGCCGCTGCGAAAGCTGGGGCGGTGCCGCTGCCGCAGCAGGCGCGCTCGCGGGTGGAGATTGTCGCACGGACGCGGCGACGAAGACTTCGCGCGGCGGCGCAACCGGCGCGGTTTGCTGCTGTGGTTCGCTTTGTGGAGTCTGCGGCAGCGGCTCGTTCGCGGGAGCGGCAGTTTGCGGATCCGCCGTGCCCAGATTGCGCACGTAAATCTGCGTACCGGAAAATTCGGTGACTTGCAGCTGCAACGTCTCACCCGGATTCACGCCGGGCGGCAACTGCGCGGCGACCCGCTGGCCCAGGATTTCGATAAGATCCTGACCGTTTTGCGGCGGGAGAATTTTTGCCGCGAGAATGTCACCGACGCCGATCTGCGCGAGCAGAATTTCCGCCGCTGCGCCGAGATTGATCGCGGCTTCGACCATCGCCGCTTCGGCGGCGGCAATGCGGGCGGTCATCGCTGCGAGCGGATCGGTTGCGGCCATCGGCCTATGCCGTTACGTCGATGAAGTGTTCGCCTTCTCCGGCCAGTCCGAGGGGTCCGCCGAGTGCGGGCGTGTGCTCCTGCGAATTGCTGCGGCGCTTGTCGGCACCGGCGTGTTCGCGGTTTTGCTCCTCGTCCTCTCGCGCTTTCACCTTCGCGCCTTCAACGCCGACGGGCTCGTCCACACTTTCTTCGCGCCGGGCGAGCTCTGCGGCAAACGCCGCTTGGGCTGCCTGCTGGGCGGCCTGGGGGGCGGCTTGGGCGCTGCTGACCAGGGCCGCGTTTTGCGGAGCGGCCAGGTAGGCGAGCTGGAGATCAACCGGACGAATGGCCATTATACGAGCAACTTCTGGCTGGCCGGTCCAACCCCTCGGTTAGCCGGCTCTGCTGCTTACGTTATCGGCTGCGGGGGGCGTCTTGCGTAGATATTTCTGTTTGACGTTGGGGTCGCCGTCGCGATAACCCAAATCGGAGCGCAGCTCGCGCAGCTTTTGGCGCAGATGGATCACCGCTTGAGCGTGTATCTGCGAAACGCGCGATTCGGAGACGTTCAATGCGCCCTTGATTTCCTTGAGGGTCAGTCCATCGAAGTAATAGAGCGAAATGACCGTCCGCTCCTGAGGTGAAAGATCTTCGACCGCCCGCACGAGCGCGGAGCGAATCTCGCGCTGCTCGACCGCGGTCGTCACGTCGTTGTCCGAATCTTTCAGCGTGTCGACCAGCGGAATTTCGTAGCCTTTTTCGTTCGGAAGAAATTCCTCGAGCGAAAGGACCGCGGTGCCGCGGACGCGTTGCATCAGCGTGTCGAGTTCTTTACGGGAAACTCCGAGTTTCTCGGCGAGTTCGTCTTCGGTCGGTACCCGCCCGAACTGCGCTTCCAGTTCCTGGTGCGCGCGCTCCAGTTCGCGAGCCCGCTGCCGCACGGCGCGCGGAACCCAGTCGAGCGCGCGAAGCGCGTCGAGAATGGCGCCGTTGATACGGGTTATGGCGTACGTTTCGAACTTGACGCCGCGCTCGTCGTCGTATTTCTCGATGGCGTCGATGAGCCCCAGAATGCCGTCGTTGATGAGATCGCTCAGTTCGACGTTCGGCGGGAGATTGACGGAGATGCGTCCCGCCACGTACTTGACCAAATGCAAGTACTTGTGAACGATCTCTTCTCGAGATAGCTCGACACCGCCGATGATATAACGGTGCGAACTCCGGTTCAGTCTCATCCACGCTCCGAGTAACGATCTGCGCCCGCTACTTCCCCGCCTTAATTGCCCACCGAGCGTAGCGCTCCTACCGCTGCGCTCGGCACTTAGCGCCGATTCGGTTAAGAGCGTGCGAAGGTAGTGTTCGTTAGATCGCAGAGCGCGGAAGCGATTTCGTCGAGCGGAAGCACGCGATCCACCAAGCCGGCTTGCGCCGCAGCGCGCGGCATGCCGTACACGACCGCCGTCGCGGCGTCTTGACCGATCACGAAACCGCCGCGTTCCTTTACCGTTCTCAAACCAATGACTCCGTCTTGTCCCATACCGGTCAATATCGCCGCGAGCGTGCCCGCGCCGTACACGTCCGCAACGGACGCGGTCATCACGTCGACGCTGGGAACGTGCAGCGAACGTGCGTCGTCGGAACGCAGCTCCACCTCGACGTCGTCGCTGCCGTACGCGCGGCGCAGCACGAGTTGACGTCCGGCGGGAGCGATGATCGCATGGCCTTTGCGCAGCACCATGCCATCCGCGCCCTCGGATACGGTGATTTTGCTGGACTGATTCAACCGCTCCGCGAGCGGTCGCGTAAACCCAAGCGGCATGTGCTGAACGATGACGATCGGTCTGTTGAATTCCGCCGGCAGTGCCGGGATGATTCGCGAGAGCGCCACCGGGCCGCCGGTCGACGTGCCGATCGCAATGCATTCGAATACGCCGCGAGCCGCGCTCTGCATGGGCGCTTCGGCCAGCGGCGGAAGCACGACCTTCGGACGCGGCGTCGTGCGGCGTCCCGTGCCTTTTCGAGCGAAGACGCGCACCTTCGCGACCAGATCGCGAGCCACGTCCTTGATGTTCACGTACGCCGAATCGGGCTTCGCGATGAACTCGACGGCGCCCAAATCCAGCGCGCGGAACGTCGTCTCGGCGCCTTCTTGCGTGAGCGCGCTGATCATGATGATCGGAATAGGGAAGCGCGCCATGATTTCACGTACGGCATCCAAGCCGCTCATGCCGGGCATTTCGACGTCCATCGTGATGACGTCCGGGTGCAGCTGCTGCGCCTTGAGAATGCCCTCCTCGCCGTTGCGCGCCGTTCCGCAGACGACGATGTCCGGCTCGCTCTCGAGCATTTTCGAGATTGCGCGCCGCATGAACGCCGAATCGTCGACGACCAGGACGTTAATCCGCATTGGCCTTCAATCGGTAATAGATGGCTTTAGGCGTAACGACCGGATCGTATCGGTCTGTCAGCCGCATGATCGATTCGGCGTGCCCCAAGAACAGGTATCCACGCGGACGTAACGCGCGAGCGAAGGCTTCCACGACGCGCTTCTGCGTGGGTTTGTCGAAATAGATCAGGACGTTCCGGCAAAAGATCGCGTCGAGCGGTCCCTGAGCGGCGACGGCCCGTTCATCCAGCAGATTGATCCGGAAAAATTCCACCAACCGCTTCACCTGATCGGAAATGAGAAAGCTGCGTTCGAACGGCTTGAAGTACTTTTGAATAAGCTCGGGCGGTGTCACGCGAAAACTGAGGTCCTGGTAGAAACCCACGCTGCAACGCTCGAGCACCCGGGGCGAAAGGTCGCTGCCCTTGATCTGAATCTGGCTCGGGGCGAGCTTCCGTGTCTCGAGCAGCGTGATTGCGAGGGAAAACGGCTCCTCGCCGGACGAGCACGCGGACGACCATACCCGCAGCTTTCCCCCGGCGCGAATGGTATCGCTCACGACCTCGTTCGCAAGTACCTCGAGTTGTGCGCGTTCGCGAAAGAAGTACGTTTCGTTGTTGGAGAGTACCGAGGCGAGCTCGTCCCATTCCGCTTCCCGCTCCGGGTTCGCCGTGAGAAACCGGTAATACGCACCGAAATCACTCACGCTGCGCTTGACCAGACGCGTCTGCAAACGGCTCTGGAGCAAGAACTGCTTAGTGTCATCGTAATAGATTCCGAACCGGTCGCGAATGACATCGCGCAACTGCCGAAATTCGGCATCGCCGATCGCAACGATCAACTAGGGCTACTCGCCAAAATGCGAGCGCGCGGCAAAACGCAACGCTTGTCCGTAAAGATACAGGCGATCGAGCATGGTACGTTCGTGATCTTCCCGCTGGAGAATATCGGCAAATCGCGGTGCCTTCGCCAGTTGCTCGAAAAGCAGGGAATACCGGGACGGACGCTGCTCCAAGTACCGCATCAGTCGCGCGCGGTGGCGCAGCCGGCGGTAGAATCGCTGTTTGACGCAGCGCTCGTATTGCACGTGCGCGTGAGTTCCGCTGCGGCGCGCGGACACGACGGATTCAGCGGCCATCCGGCCGCTCATCGCCGCTTCAAAGATCCCCTCGCCGTTCGTCGCGTCGACCAGACCGGCGGCCGTGCCGCCCACCAGGGCACCGGGGCGGGCAATAGCGGGCCGAGGCTCGCTGCCGTACAGCAGATGGCCTTCCGTTTTTATCGTATGCGCGATTCCGGGAAACAGCCGCGTGCGAACGCGATCGGTGAAGCGGTCGAGTTCTTCACGCAGCTGCGCGCCGGGCATCTTGCCCATTACGCCCAAGCCGATCGCGAGGTGGTCGCGCTTCGGGAACATCCACGCAACGGTCATGCGTCCGTCCTGCGTCGGGAAGTAGTGCATCTCCAGCGTCTGATACGCAATCGCGGTGGCGGGGCGTTGGAGGTAAATGCGGTATTGCAGCGTGGTCACGAGGCCTTCTTGCCAGCGGTCGTACGCGAACTCGCCGTCTTCGAGCTTTGCGGTGGAACCCTGCGCGAGAAACACATTCTTTGCCGCAAGCGCGCGGCGTTCGCCGCTACGCAGATCGGCGTACTCGATCACGATGCGCGCGCCTTCGCGGCGCAAACTCTTGAAGAGCGACGCGGTGCGCACGCAGGCGCCTTCGGCGGCTGCGTGCGAGGCGATCGTTCCGTCGAGTTCCTCGCGCGTCGTCGTGTGCCCCGGCCCGAAAAATATTTCGTATTCGCGAAAATGCGAATCGAACAGTGCCAAGCGCGGCGTGTCGCAGTGCACGATGGAACGGGGCAGATGGAACGTCTCGCAAAATCCCGGGCGCAGCCCGGCCGCGCAAACACGCTTGGCGCCGACGACGCTGTCCTTGTCGAGCACGACGGTTTCGACGCCCGCCCGCGCCGCTTCGCGCGCCGCGGTTCCGCCCGCGGGGCCGCAGCCCACGACGAGAAATTCGACCTGCTCGATCATGCCGTTCCCTGCGCCCCGGCGGCTTCGGGTCCCTTGTGCCAGGCCATCGAGGACGCGGCGCAAAACATCCGTGCGCGATGCCGATCCCCACGCCGAACAATTACCTGCACTTGCCGCTCGGCGAAAACGCCCCCGACGAAATCAACGTCGTGGTCGAAATTCCCGAACGCTCGCGGAACAAGTACGAATACGACAAGACCCTCGACATCTTCAAACTCGACCGCGCGCTGCATTCGCCCATTCACTATCCGGGAGACTACGGCTTCGCACCAAAGACGCTGGCGCTCGACGGCGATCCGCTGGACGTGCTGATCCTCACGATCGAGCCGACGTTTGCCGGGTGCCTCGTCGTCGCGCGTCCAATCGGATTGCTCAAGATGATCGACGAAGGCAAAGAGGACGACAAAATTCTCGCCGTGCCCGTCGGCGAGCCGTCATTCGACGGCATCCACAACTACACGCAGATCTTCCCGCACCTGGTCCGGAAGATTTCGCATTTTTTCGAAACGTACAAGCTGCTCGAAGGCAAGCAAACCGCGACGCAGGGCTGGGAAGACGCCGCGGCTGCGCGCCGGGTCATCAAAGACTCGTACGAGCGGTTCATGGAGACGGACAGTTCGAGCAGTGGTTAAACTCGATTGCGCAGCAAGAGGACTAGCCCCCTAGCCCCTCAAACCCGGAGGTTCGGTCCCTTCCTTCAGCGTTACCAGGGTAACCGGCAGGGAGGGCTCTTTTTACTGCACTTTACCGAAGGAATCGCATGAGTTCTGTGAGTGGGATTGGCACCCACGTTGCCCTCTATTTGGGTCTGGGCGCAGGGGTGCTGGCCATTTTGTACGGCTTGTACCTTATAAGCTGGGTGATGCGCCGCCCCGCGGCAACGCGCGGATGCAAGAGATCGCCGCGGCGATCCAAGAAGGCGCGATGGCGTTTCTCAAACGCCAGTACACGACGGTCGCCCTCGTCGCGATCGTGCTCTTCATCATCATTTGCTTCGGGCTTGGCTGGCAGCCGGGCGTCGGGTTTTTGATCGGCGCGATCCTCTCCGGAGCGGCCGGTTTCATCGGCATGACCGTATCCGTGCGCGCAAACGTTCGCACGGCGGAGGCGGCGCGAACCGGACTCAGCTCCGCCCTGCACGTCGCATTTCGCGGCGGAGCCATCACCGGTTTGCTCGTCGTAGGCCTTGGAATCATCGCGGTCGCGGGCTACTATTGGATTCTGATTTCGGTGAACGCCGGCGATGCAGCGAAGTCCCTTGGCGCGATGGTCGGACTCGCATTCGGCTGTTCGCTGATCTCGGTCTTCGCCCGTTTGGGCGGCGGCATTTACACCAAGGCCGCAGACGTCGGTGCGGACCTCGTGGGCAAAGTGGAAGCGGGCATTCCGGAAGACGATCCTCGCAACCCCGCAGTCATCGCGGACAACGTCGGTGACAACGTCGGCGACTGCGCCGGCATGGCAGCCGATCTTTTCGAAACGTACGTCGTCACGACCGTCGCAGCGATGCTGCTCGGCAATTTGGTGCTCGGCAAGATCGCGGGAGCGACGACGTTTCCCATCGTGCTGGGCGCGATCTCGATCGTCGCGTCGATTATCGGTACGCTATTCGTCGGGCTCGGCAACGTGGATCGCGCGAAGATCATGAATTCGCTGTACGTCGGTCTCGGCGTTGCCGGCATCATCTCGGCCGGCATGTTCTACTGGGCCACGGCCAAACAGTTCGGCGGCGGCATCTTCGTCCAAGGTCATAACGAAAGCGCGGTCGCGATTTGGGGCTGTGCGGTCATCGGGCTCGCCATAACCGGCCTCATCACGTGGATTACGGAATACTACACCGGAACGCAGTTCTCGCCGGTCAAACGCATTGCGAACGCGTCCATTACCGGCCACGCGACGAATATCATCAGCGGACTGGCCGTTTCGATGCAGGCAACGGCGCTGCCGGGACTGGTCATCGTCATCGGCATCCTCTGTTCGTACTCACTCTCGGGACTGTACGGTGTCGGCATTGCCGTCATGGCGATGCTTTCGATGGCCGGCATCGTGGTGGCAATCGATTCATTCGGACCGATTACCGACAACGCAGGCGGCATCGCCGAGATGGCCGATCTGCCGCCCGAAGTGCGCAACATCACCGATCCGCTCGATGCGGTCGGCAACACGACGAAAGCGGTCACGAAAGGCTACGCAATCGGATCCGCCGGACTCGCGGCCATCGTGCTCTTTGCCTCGTTCTTGCAAGAGCTCGCCAACCATTGCTCCGCGGCGGGCATGCATTGCCCCAGCAATCTGCAAGGCGAATTCATCATCAGCAATCCATTCGTGCTGTCGGGTCTGCTCATCGGCGGCATGCTGCCGTTCTTCTTCTCTTCGCTTTCCATGGAAGCGGTGGGGCGCGCGGGCGGCAAAGTCGTCGAGAACGTGCGCATGCAGTTCAAGAATAATCCGGGCATCATGGCGGGAACGTCGCGTCCGGATTATGCATCGACGGTCGACATCGTCACGCGCGCCGCGCTGAAGGAAATGATCGTGCCGGCGCTCATCCCCGTCGGCGTGCCGGTGATCGTCGTCATCCTCGGCGCAATTCACGTGTTTCCGGGAATTTCGGCCGCGCAAATCATGGGCGGCATCCTGGTGGGCGCCATCGTTACCGGTCTGTTCCTGGCGATCGCGATGACGAGCGGCGGCGGCGCGTGGGACAACGCGAAGAAATACATCGAGGACGGACACAACGGCGGCAAGGGGTCGGACGCCCATAAGGCGGCGGTCACCGGGGACACGGTCGGCGATCCCTACAAAGACACTGCGGGACCCGCGATCAATCCGATGATCAAGGTGCTCAACATCGTTGCGCTTCTGCTCGTCGCATACATGATCCACTAGACAAGCGCTTCGCCGGATTGGTGAAAAACGCGGTGCCGAACGCTCGACGCCGCGTTTTCGTTTCCACACGGAAAGGAATATACCGACTCGATGAATCGCTTCCTCGCCTTACTGACCGCCGCCGCACTCGCGCTCGCGTGCGCCGCTCCCGCCCTCGCCTACACCCAGCAAGAGCAAACCGAGTTGCAAATAGGACAGCAAGAATACCAGCAGACTGCAGCAAAAGGGCGAAATCGTCACCAGTTCTCCGTACTACCGCATCCTCAATCCGATCGCGCAGCAGATCGCGCGCATTGCGGATCCGCAGTACTTCGTGCCGTTCCACTTCATTCTGGTGAACGAGAGCGATCCGAATGCCTTCGCCGTTCCCGGCGGCAACGTGTACGTGACCACGGCGATGATGCGTTTCGCTCAGAACAAGGAAGAACTCGCGGGCGTGCTGTGCCACGAAACATCGCACGACATTCATCACGACGTCTACAATCTGTACGAAAAGGACCAGCGGCTTTCGCTTTATGCTACCGGTTTGAGCTTGCTGCTGGGCGGCAGAAGCCAGCTCCGCCAACACGCTAATCGGCTTTGCGGCCAATATCCAAGCGCTGCATTTTTCGCGGGACGTCGAAGAAAACGCCGATCACAAAGGCGCAATCACGTGCGCCCAAGCCGGACTGGATCCGTGGGGAATGGTGTGGTTGATGAAGGCGTTCCAAAACAGCAACCTTTCAAACCCGCCGGAGTTTCTTTCCGATCATCCGAGCGACGCACATCGCGTGCAGGCACTCGAAAACGAATTTTCGAGCGACCCGAATACGTTCTACAAATACAACCCGAATGAAGCGTGCGCCACGCCGATGACGTATTCCGGAATGTACGACCAGTATCGGGGCGGATGCGGCGCCACGCGCAGGCAGTCGAGCACGCCGTCCAAACCGTCTCGGCCTACGAACTCGTCGCGAGCGCGGCCGAGCTGTCCTCCGAATTGGAAGTACTGCTAGCAGTTACCAGCCGCCGGAAGCTCCCCCACCGCCAAAGCCGCCGCCTCCCGAAAATCCGCCGCCGCCGAAGCCACCACCGCCGAATCCGCCCCCCGAGAGCCAACCGCCGCCGCCGTACCAACCGGCGCCGGTGCCGGCATACCACATCGAGCGCCAGCGCTTGTTGAACAGCGAGAGGACGAAGAGTGCAAACAGGCCGCCGAACACGAGCAGGATGACCAGCATCGCAACGGCGTTACTGGCGTTGTCGCCTTGTGAGGGTTGCGGGGCGACCTCGTGTCCGATCTTGAACGAGGGCGTAATCGTCAGCAGCATACGATCCACGCCGGACTGTATCGCGCCGTCCACGTCGCCGGCCCGCATCTTCGGCAGAACGTCGTCGCGAATGATTTGACTTGCGTCGGCGTCGGGTAATGCGCTTTCCAGCCCGTAGCCGACTTCGATTCGCACTTTGCGATCGCGCATGAACGCGAAGAGGATCGCGCCGTTGTCCTTGCCCTTAGTGCCGATCTTCCATTTCTCTGCGGCGCGGATCGTCCAGTCTTCCAGCGGCGCATCACCCGTCGTTTGATCGATGTACACGATCACGCGATTGGTCGTGGCCGAGTAGTACGATCGCAACTCGGCGCGAATCGCATTCGCCGCACTTGCACTGAGCGCGCCCGCGTTGTCGGTCACGTAGTCCGTCGGGACGGCCGGAATCGCAATCGCAGCCGCTAGGACGACCGCGGCGATCATGCGGAAACCTGTGCCGGAAAATGCTGGCGCAGGCTGCTCGCCCACCTGCGCAATGCCGAATTCCAGCGCGTGCGTTACGTCGTTGCTCGCGAAATACGGCTCCATGCGCGCGACGAGTTCGCGCCAAAACGCATCGCCGACGCGATCGTGCATCGCCTCGCCGCCGAATACGGCAAAGCGTCTCGCGCTGGGCGCAACGAAGAAAATGACCGCGTTGCGGTGTTCGTGTTCGTGCAGACGCGCGTTGAAAAAGTGCCTGCGAGCGTCTTCAAGCGCATCCGCGCTTTTGCCCGCGGCAATGCGCACCCCGATTCGGCCGGTGGTTCCCTTCTCGGCAGCGTCGATCGCGCGGCGGATTCGAGCGCCGTCCGGAGACCTCACGGAAAGTTCACCTGCGGAGCATTCTGGGCACTCGGCTGCGCTTGGAAGTATGCCTTCGGGCTGAACTGCGAGCCGAACAGATTTGCGTAGAGATTGGTGGGAAACGTGTTGCGCCTGGTATTGAACGCCTGCGCGGCTTCATTGTACCGGCGGCGCTCGACGGCTATACGGTTTTCCGTTCCTTCGAGCTGCGCTTGCAGCGTCAGAAAGTTCTCGTTCGCTTTGAGTTGCGGATAATTTTCGACGGTCACCAGCAATCGCGAGAGCGCGCTTCCAAGCGAATTCTGCGCCTGCTCGAACTGCGCCATCGCTTTGGGGTCGTTCACGGCGCTTTTCACGACGTCCGGGGAGATTTGCCCGACGCTCGCGCGTGCTTGCGTGACCGCGATGTACGTGCTCTTTTCGAAATTGGCGGCGCCTTTGACGGTCGCGACCAGATTCGGCACGAGGTCCGCGCGCCGCTGGTACACGTTTTGCACTTGGCCCCACTGCGCGTCGACTGCCTGGCTAAGCGCAACTAAGGCGTTGTACGACGCAATCATCGAAATAACGATGATAATGCCGATTGCGAGCGCGATCCATCCTGCGTAGGAGCGCCGCTGCGGCCCTGCTTGTTCCATGACGTCCTCCCCTTGTAAGGGCTGGTACCTCAAGCTGCCGGGGCTTGTTGCACTGCCACGCGGTATTTGCGGTAAATGGCGTAGTACGACGTGATGAGCGCCGCGATCGCGAAGGCCAGCAGCGCGTCGCCGGCCAGCGCCGTTCCGGTCTGTGCGTGCGGCATATACGCGCGCAGCACGGCGCGCGCGACGAATGCCGCAAGCCACACGACGATGATAATAGGCGAACTGTGAACGTACATCACGCCGCGGCGTTCCGTCGGCTTAACCTGGCTATGACGGCCGCGTAAGAGGCCCAAAGGGATCCCCAGTACGGCGCCGATCGCCAGCACCGCCGCAATCTGCCAAGCAGGCGGCGGGAACTGACCTTGGAGTGCGGAGGCATAGACGTTGGCCCAGATGCTGAATGCCGTAAGCGCGAGCAAGAATATGGGCATCAGCCACAAACGCAGAACGCTCATGCGTTGAGGACGCGCCATACGCCACACCAGCAGCGCTATGGCGACGACGTAGATGATCGCGGTTGTTGCAAACGGGTGCTGTTGCGTTGGGTGCACGGCTGAACGGCCTCTGACGTGAAAGCAAAAGCGGCGGGTGCATTTTAGAACCCGCCGCCTACTTTCCCATCGATGCCGGTTTTACTTTCCGGCTTACTTGATCTCGACCTTGGCGCCCGCTTCTTCGAGCTTCTTCTTGACGGCCTCGGCCTCGTCTTTGCTCACGCCTTCCTTCACGGCCTTGGGCGCGCTCTCGACGAACGTCTTCGCTTCGGTCAGGCCGAGGCTGGTGAGCTCGCGAACTGCCTTGATGACCTTGATCTTCTCCGGGCCTGCCGCCGCGAGGACGACGTCGAATTCGGTCTTTTCCACGGCCGGGGCGGCAGCAGCGCCCGCGGGGGCGGCCATCATCATCGCCGGAGCGGCGGCGCTGACGCCATATTTGTCTTCGAGTCTGTTTGACCAGATCCGCGAGCTCGAGCACGGTGAGTTTATCGATCGATTCGATGATTTCGGCAAGTGCCATGATACGTTGATGTCTCCTTTAAGCGTTCGAACCCGCGGCTTCTCTTTGCTCGCGGATGGCGTTGAGGGCGCGGACGAGCCCGCGTTGGTTGCCCGAGAGCACGGTGACCAAACCGCGCAGCGGGCTCGCAATGGAACCGACCAACTTCGCGAGCAGTTCTTCGCGCGAAGGCAGTGCGGCAAGGGCTTTGACGGCAGCTGCGTCGACGACCCGGCCTTCGATGTACGCGGCCTTGACTTCGATCGCTTTGACGTCGTCCGAGAATTTCTTGAGAGCCTTGGCCGGTGCTACCGGATCGGTTCCGGCAAACACGATGGCAGTCGGGCCGTGGAGGAACTGTTCGAGTTGCTTGGCAAGTTCGTCACCGGCGGCAATGGAGAACAGCGTATTTTTTGCGACCGCGTACGAGCTGCCGTCCTTGCGAAGCTCACCGCGCAAACGCGTGATCTCTTCGACGGTCAAACCCGCATAGTTCGTGAAGAACAGATTACCGGAACCCGAAATGCGATCTTTGAGTTCCGAAATCGCGGCTTCTTTTTTTGCGGTTGGCATAGTACCCCTTCGATATCCTATAGGGCTGCGCACGCACGCGTGCTTCCGGCTTGCTAAAGGAAAGAAAAAGCGCTCCATCCGCACCGGAGGAACGCTATCGACCAGAGACACTGCGCGTGGCGCACTGTCCTGCACGTATCACGTCCTCGGTAGGCGGGGTCTCCCCCATTAAGCCCTTCCGCGGAAGGGGACCTACGGTCTTCGGAGCCGTCGGTCATCATAACAAAGGCCGGGGCTTTGGACAAGTGCCGACGAACGTCGTAACCCGCGCAGAGGAGGCAACCTCGATGAACCGCAAGACGTTTTTGGTGTCGACTTCAACGCTCGTCGCCGCCGGCGCCGTACCGGAACCGGCTGCCGCCGCCAACACCCACGCTCCAATGTCCGCCCAGACTGCGCTGCAAAACCTCAACGATGGCAATGCGCGTTTCGCCGCCGGCAAGCGAACTTGCCGTCCGTTACTCGATCGGGTGCGCGAGCTGGCAAGCGGCCAGTCGCCCTTTGCAACCGTCCTGGGCTGCGCCGATTCACGGGTGCCGGTCGAGGCCGTTTTCGATCGCGAACCCGGTGACATTTTCGTCGTGCGCTTGGCCGGCAATTTCGTCACGGAAGCGGCGCTGGGCTCGATCGAATACGCCGTTGCCGTGCTCAAATCTCCGCTCGTCATGGTGCTCGGACACACGTCGTGCGGTGCGGTCAAAGCGGCAATCGACTACGTCGAGACCGGAAAGACGCTTCCGGGACACATGCAAAGCCTGGCAACGGCGATCGCACCTGCGGCGAAAGCGGCGCGCGCTCAGCACGGCGATGTGTGGCACGATGCCGTCGTCGAAAACGTGCGTCTGAACGCGCAGCACCTGCGCGATTCGACGCCGATTCTGAAGGACGCCGTTGCTCGCCGCGAGGTCGAGGTGGTCGGCGCCGTCTACGATTTGGCTACCGGAAAAGTTGCGCTGGTCTGACGAGCCGCATTTCGCACGGCATAAAAGAACCCGCCGTCATCCGGCGGGTTCTTTTTCTTCCCAGGACTGCGTTAGACGTGTGTCTTGACCCGGTTCGGATCGACTTTCACGCCTGGACCCATGGTGCTCGTGAGCGTGATGCTCTTGAGGTACGTTCCCTTAGCGGCGGCGGGTTTCGCTCGAATGATCGCGTCGAGCAGCGTCGCAACGTTCTCAGCCAGCTGCTCTTCACCGAAGCTCGCCTTGCCGACGATCGTGTGAATGATGCCGGTCTTGTCCAACCGATACTCGACCTTACCCGCCTTGATGTCGCGAATGGCGCCCGCGATGTTCGCGGAAACCGTACCCGCTTTTGGGTTGGGCATCTTTTGCGCGAGCACGCGTCCCAACTCTTTGCCGACCGCGGCCATCATGTCCGGCGTCGCAACGGCGACGTCGAAATCGGCGAACCCGGCTTTCACCTTGTCGATCAAATCCTGTTCGCCGACGAGATCGGCACCGGCCGCTTGCGCCGCCTTCGCGTTGTCGCCTTTGGCGAATGCAATGACGCGTACCGTGCGTCCCGTACCGTGCGGAAGCAGCACCGTGCCGCGCACGTTTTGGTCGCTCTTCTTCGGATCGACTCCCAAGCGGACGTGCGCCTCAACCGTTTCGTCGAATTTTGCGTTCGCGTTCTTCTTCACGATCGCGACGGCTTCGCTTGCGTCGAAAGCTGCTTGCGATCGTACGTTCCGCTGATGTTAAGGAAGCGTTTGCCGTGAAAACGAGCCATTATGCTTCCACCTCCACGCCCATCGAGCGCGCCGTACCCGCGATGATCTTCTTCGCTGCATCGATGTCGTTCGCGTTGATGTCGGGCATCTTCACTTTGGCAATATCTTCGAGCCTGCGCGTTCGTGAGTTTTCCGACCTTGTTCCGATTCGGCTCTTTCGAACCAGACTCGATCTTGAGCGCCTGTTTGATGAGGAACGACGCCGGAGGCGTCTTGGTGATGAACGTGAACGTCCGATCTTCGTACACCGTGATTTCGACCGGAATGATCATGCCCGCCTGCGAGGCAGTACGTTCGTTGTACTGCTTGCAGAAGTCCATGATGTTCAAGCTGTACGGGCCTAGTGCGGGACCGATCGGCGGCGCGGGCGTGGCTTTCCCGGCCGGAATCTGCAGGCCGATTTTGCCTACGACTTTCTTGGCCATTGTCTATCCTTTCGTTCCGAAGAACTGCCCCTGGAGAACTCGCGTGCCCGGGGTCGCTGCACGCGAGAAATCGTACGTACGAGCCTACACTTTTTCGATCTGATAGAACTCGAGTTCGACCGGCGTCTCACGTCCGAAGATCGAAATGAGCGCGCGAACTTTTTCCTTCTCCGGCTGAATCTCGTCGACCAAACCGGTGAAGTCGAAGAACGGACCCGAGGTAACTTTGACGCGGTCGCCCTTCTTGAAGTCGATCTTCAGCTTCGGCGTTTCGATGCCCATCTGCTTGAGAATCGTCTTGACTTCTTTGTCCTGCAACGGCACGGGTTTCTCGCCGGCGCCGGGGCTGCCCACGAATCCCGTAACGCCCGAAGTGTTTCGTACGACGTACCAGGACTGGTCGTCCATGTCCATTTCGACGAGCACGTAACCGGGAAATACTTTTTTCGGCGTGATCTTGCGCTTGCCGTCTTTGAACTCGACTTCGTCTTCCATCGGAACGAGCACGCGGAAAATCTTGTCCTGCATGTTCATCGAATGGATGCGGCGTTCGAGATTGGCTTTGACCTTGTTCTCGTAGCCCGAGTACGTGTGGATCACGTACCAATGCTTGCGGTCGTCTTTTCCGCCGCGCGGGCGCGCCTCTTTCGACTCCTCGATTTCACCGGCGACGTCGGCCGCTTCGGCGAGATCGTCCGCGCCGGACGCCTCGGTCAGCGCTTCCGATTCCGAATCGTGCGCCTCTTGCGTTATCGCGAAATGCTCGCGTTCTTGGTCCAAAGAAAAATCGGTCATTGCGCAATCGGAGGATGAATCCAGGTGAAGACCCAGCCGAACAATTGATCTGCGCCGTACGTGAACAGGCCGATGGCAACGACCAAGACGACCGTCAGCACAGTGGCCGAGACCCACTCTTCACGCGTGGGCCAGGTGACGCGTTTGAGTTCGAGCCACACACCGCGGGCAAACTCCTGCGCGTTCGGATTCCGCGCGGCAGTCGCCGTCGAAGTGCGCGTCGCCGGAGCGGGCGGTGACTTCTTTTTCCCACCGTCCGGCGAACCGCCGGGGGCTTTGTTCATCACGGGGTTTCTCCTAAGAGAGATTGGCAGGGCGGACAGGACTCGAACCTGCAACAACTCGTTTTGGAGACGAGGACTCTACCAATTGAGTCACCGCCCTTTGATAAGAACTTACTTCGTCTCTCTGTGCGGTTTATGGCAGCGGCAGAAACGGCAGTACTTGCTGAGCTCGAGCCGCCCGGAGGTCTTCTGCTTGTTTTTCTGCGTGTTGTAGTTCCGGCGCTTGCACTCGGTGCACGCCATGACGACCATCACGCGATTCTCTTTCTTCGCCACGTTCCTCTACCACACAACGTAAATAAAACGGACCGGCGGTCCGTTTGACGTGTAAGTATAGCACAGGCAGACGGCGCCGCACAACCGGCTCGAAAGGATACTCGCGCCCGGGCGGAATCGAACCGCCAGCCTCGGCCTTAGGAGTGCCTTGCTCTATCCAATTGAGTGTACGGGCGCATGCTCGTTTAAAGTTTACGCGAGTGCGGGGCCTTCACCCCTTGGAGCGGTACTCGACGAACCGCTCCACGTAGAACGGGTCGAATTGGGTGCCGGAGCAGCGTTCGATTTCTGCAAGCGCCGCCTCTTCGGAAATACCGCGGTGGTACGGCCGATCCATTACCATCGCGGAAAATGCATCCAAGATGCTGATTGCACGCGCCAGGGGGTGGATGCGGTCGCCTCGCAAGCCCGAGGGGTAGCCGAGCCCATCCCAGCGTTCGTGATGCTGGCCTACTATCTCCGCAACTTCCGCAAACGGCTCGTAGCGCGACAAGATGTTTCTCCCGAACGCCGCGTGATTTTGAATTGCGCGGTATTCCTCGGCCGTGAGGCTGCTCGGCTTTACCAAAATGCGATCGGAGATCAGCAGCTTTCCGACGTCGTGCAGCAGACTCGCCTGAAGGATCGTCGAGAGATCGGCGCTCTCGAGATCCAAATTGAATTCGGACCAGCGCTTTGCCATTGCATTTACGTGAACGAGATGCACACGCGTAAACGGATCGCGGTCGAGCAGGCTGTCGACGATCGTTTCGATACCCGCGTATACGCCGTGCAGCTGATATGCTTCGATGTCGTCTTCGCCGACGGGATGGCCTCCCTGCTTGCGGCTCAGACGCGAACGGTGCGCGCACAGCGCGATGAGCTCGCTGCGCGTCGACGCGTCGATCGGCGCAAACGCATATCCGCACGCAATGGAAACCGGGATGGTCTGCCCGTGCCCGTAGTAGGAAAGCCGGCGACAGCGGCTCTCGATCCGCCGCACCAGCTCGATGCTTTGCTCTTTGGGCCGCGCTCCGAGCAAAATCATGAAAACGTCGCCGCCGAAACGCCCAATGGAAGCGACGTCCGCGCTGAATTCGTTGAGCGCGCCGGCGATGCCGCGCAGCACCGAATCGCCTTCCGGATACCCGTAGGTGTCGTTGAACATCGCGAAATTCGTGACGTTGAGCATGACGACCGCGGCAGGTTTGCTCGAGGTCGTTCGCGCGGCCAGCGCATCGAGCTCGCGCAGCAGCCGCGAGTGGCTCACGAGCCCCGTGAGCGGATCGAAATCCGCCGTACGCAGCAGCGCCCGATACATTCGCTGATTTTCCACGGCAACGGCGAGATAATGCGCGATCGCCGCAATGAGCTCGACCTCGCTTTGGTCGTATGCTCCCGGATGGGAGCTTTGCACCGACAGACATCCTATGACGCCCGACGCGGACCGCAGCGGCACGAAGATCGCCGCCATCGTATCGTCGGTTTCCGGACGATCGACGTTGATCGCAATGCGCTGCTCGCCGACCCACTGCTCGGGCCGGTTTCCCCAAATGGTTTGGCCGGTTCGGATCACCTCGAGAGAACGCGAGCCTTCGCTGAGCTGAATGTGCGGCGCGCGCTTGATGACGCCGTGATCGTGAAAATACTCGATCGTGTGCGTTCCGTCCGGCTGTTCGAGCGCGATGAACACGACCGACGCATCGATGTAGTCCGCCAGCACTTCGCATAGCCGTTCGAACAGCTCACCGAGCGAGAGGTCCGCAGAAAGGAGCGACGCGGCCTGCCTGACCAGCGCGCGATCGCGCTGTTCGCGATCCCGTTGCGTAACGGCCGCCCGTTCTATGCCCACCACATCCTCCATGTCCCGGCGTACTTCTTGTCGGCCGCCTGCAGACGCTCCCGCCTGACGAAGGCCGGGAGCGCACAAGTGCGGTATTTTGCAGGCATGGGGGAGATGACGGAGCAGCCCCGGGAAGCGGCGGACTACGATCTGCTCGAGCGGCAGACGGCTTCGCTGCTCGAGGACGTCGAGAGCTTTCTCGCAAACGCCTCGAATTTCGCAGCTTTCATGTACCATACGCTTCCGGACGTCAACTGGGCGGGATTTTATTTCCCGGACGCGCGCGGTCTGTTGCTCGGGCCGTTCGGCGGAAAGCCGGCATGCACGCTGCTGCCGAAGGGGCAGGGCGTCTGCAACCGCGCGTTCGAGAGCGCGAAAGCGATCGTCGTCGACGACGTCGACTCGTTTGCCGATCATATCGCATGCGATCCGGATTCGCGCTCCGAACTCGTCGTCCCGATCCTCGAGGACGGCGCGATCTACGGCGTGTTCGACGTCGACAGTCCTCTGCGCGCGCGGTTTACGGAGCGTGACGCGATCGGCGTGCAGCGTCTCGTCGACCAATTCGTCGCGCACACTTCGCTGCCGGAACGCTACCGCACCGCGCCGCGCGCTTCACGCATCAACGAGCGCATCGACGTGCAGACGTGCCGCGACCATCACGTGGTGCTGCGATATCTGGCGCAAGAAGTCAGCCGAGAAACACGCCCGCAAAACGTCGTGCCGCTGCTGCGCCGCCTGCGATCGGTACTGCTGGCACACCTGAAATTGGAGGACGATTGTCTCTATCCGCGCCTCTCGCAGAGCGCGAACGGCGGCGTGCGCGCAAAAGCGGCGCGCTACTACATCGAGATGGGCGGTATACGCAAGCAATTCGACGAGCTGTGGAATCGCTGGTCGCAGGATGGCGCGGTTGCGGCACAATTCGACGCTTGGCACGATGAGTGGCAGCGTTTCCATCGGGCAATAGAAACTCGCATCGCCACCGAGGACGAAGATCTCTACGCCGCCGCGGAAGCGGATTTCAGTTAAGTAAAAGCCCGGCAATAACGCCGGGCTTCGAGTCTGGAGCCGTTGACGGGGATTGAACCCGTGGCCTCTTCCTTACCAAGGAAGTGCTCTACCACTGAGCTACAACGGCGGCGATTTGGAGCGGGCGGCGGGAATCGAACCCGCGCTGTCTGCTTGGAAGGCAGAAGCACTACCACTATGCAACGCCCGCGCGGCTGGTGGGCAGGGCTGGATTCGAACCAGCGTACAGCGTTTGCTGGACAGATTTACAGTCTGTTGCCTTTAACCACTCGGCCACCTACCCACGATGCACGGCTGACGAGGGTACGATGCGCCCCGCTTCGAGTCCTGTGAAGCGCGCGACGCCGTTTTAATCGATTTCTACGCCTACTCTCAGAGGCCGCTCATGAAGCGCCCCCTTCCTTGCCGTTATAACCGAATCAAGCACCCCTCCCCTTGAAAGATTTGGAGCAACGCAATGAACCTTCGCACTTTCGTCGCGGCTGCAACGCTGGTTGCAGCAAGCACACTCGCCGGCTGCGGCGGCGCCGGCACATCCGGTTCGATTCCCGCGCCGCCGAACGGCAATACGGGCGGCGCATCCGTTCAGTCGCAGACCGAAGATTCCATCAACACCGCCAACGACGTCGGCGCCCCGCTGACCGATCTGAATTCGTACAACCAGGAAACCGGCTCGCCTCTGCAATCGTCCGTACGCGGAGCGCAGATCGATTCGGTGAAAGTTCTCGGGGACGGGGCACTGCAGCAACGGCGTCGAGTTTTTCGCTCCGGACAGGAAGGGCGATCCGAACTCCACCGAGCGGATCGTCTTCTACGACAACGGCTGTACGCAGATGCAAAGCGACGCCGTGAGATTGTACACGCAGACCGGATCCGGTTCCGAGACGGTACAGCGTACTGTGTCGCGGTACCACCTGAACTCGAACACGCCCTCATCGACACGCACCGAAACCGTCAACTACACCAACGCGGCGTTCGATCAATTCGGCTACCCGGAATACAAGAGCGGATTCGACCGCACGCATACGGGAGAGCTCGACGTCAACGGCGTCAAGACGATCGACGCAGACGGCGAACTCGCGCTCTTGCCGTTCTCGGGCAGCACGTCGACCTTCTGCGGCGACTCCGCCGGGTTCAATGCTACCGGGAACCAATCACTGAACGAAACATTCGGGTGGGCCGGAATGATGCCGAGCGGCACACGCACGGTCAACCCGGACGGCAGCGTCACATGGAGCGTCACGCATGAAGGCAGCACGTACGTCGGACCGATCGGCGGCCTCTCGATTCAAGCCGGCGTTCAGAATACGTCGTGCCCGGAGTCGGCGCCGATGTTCACGCTCGCCGGCGGGACGCCGAAGGGGCAGTATACTATTCCGCTGCAGGCGACGTATCTGCAAGGCGTCCTGAATAACCTCACGATTACGAACGCTGCGCTTTCGAACGGCGACACGCTGAATGTCCAAACCAATAAGGGCGTCTCACCGGGAGACCCGCACTTCATCTCCGGCGCCCTTGCCGACAACGGTTCCACGGTTGCGACGTTCAACGTCGATGCCTTCGGTGACGGAACGCTGATCGTGGTCGCGAGCGGCAAAGCATACTCCATCGAGGACTGGCACGTCGTAAAATAAGGAGCATCCCGCACGAGCGAAAAGGCCTCTCGCGAGGCCTTTTCTCTTTACAGCTACGTCGCGGTCGAGCTCTCTTTTTCAGCCGGCCCTCTTCCAAATCGATGAGTTCGGTCCACGTTCGCACGTAGCCGTTTCCGGGGTCCACACTTTCGAGCTCGTCGCAGAACGTTTGCCGCTCTTGCGGCGCCGGCTCGTTGTGCTCGACCCATTCATTCAGTTTTTCGATCGTATCGCGCTCCGGACGAACGTATTCGTGAATCCATTCGAGCACTGCGCCATCGTCGGGCGAAGTGCGGACGGCGTCCAGGAATTCGTCCTCCGTCACCCCGAGCGCATTGAACAGGCGAAGGTTGAGACGGCAGCCGTAATAGATGTAGTCGCCGAGTTTGCCTTCCAGGTGCGCGCGCGCCTTGTCGACGGCCCGCGGCAGCAGCATGATGCCGTCGAGCTGTTCGCGAGGGCTGCGCGGGTATTCGCGGGTCAGATCCATGGCCGCAGCTTTCCCACCCGCCGCGCCGTTAATCAAGCGAGCGGCATGCCACGCGTACGGCATAGGGTTACCGTACTGTGGAGATATGAGAAAAATTCGTTTTCGGGGTTACTGCCTCGCGGAGTGTGGAAAGCCAATTTTTTCTCGCTCTCTCAAGGCGCGATATTGCTCGCTGGTATGCTCGAACGCACGATTCAAGAAATACCACGAACGCAATCCATGTGCCGTTTGCGGAAAGATCGTATCTCTGGCAAGGCGCCGTTTTTGCTCGCTCGAATGTCATAGGGAACATGAGTTCGAGCGCCGGCGTGCACTGTTGGAATCGGGCGCATATTGCGGAGTGTACGACTGTAATGGTTTCATACGGCGATATCTCGTTCGGCGCGACGGTGAGCGCTGCAGCAGATGCGCATGGGACGTTCGGCATTCCATAACCGGAAGAGTGCCGGTTGAAGTCGAGCACATCGACGGCGATTGGAGAAACAATCGCGCTGAGAATCTGACGTTACTATGTCCGAACTGCCACGCGCTGACGACGACGTACCGAGGGCTGAATCGCGGACGGGGGCGGGCAAAACGGCTCGGCGGGCGAGAGCACCCGCTTTTCTTGGCGAGAAAAGCGCACCAGCAATCGTGACGACGACAGTACGACGCCGGGCTTGGAGGACGCGAAGTTGGGCGCAAGCAATTGTTTCGCATGCAGGCCGACGTAGCTCAGTGGTAGAGCTTTCGCCTTGTAAGCGAAGGGCCATCGGTTCGAATCCGATCGTCGGCTAGCGCATCAGCGGAGGTTTCGCGAAGCGAGCCTCCGCCTTCACGAAACGGAATCATGCAGCCAGTCAAACCGAAATGGACGAACTCCGGACTCGTACTCGTGTGCGAGCGGTGCTTCAAAGAGCGCATCCCCGAGGAGGACCCCGACAAGGCTGCGGAGATCGGCGATTTCCATTTGCGCGACTGGCTGAAAACGCGCTTGAAAGAAGACGGCCACTGGGGCGAGGTGCGCGCCGTGAGCACGAGTTGCATGGACGTCTGCGCGCGGCGGCGCGTCACCGTGGCGATCGATCCTCAAACCGGTTCCGAAGAAGTTGAAGTATTCGTCGTCGATCCGCTCGCCGACCGCGAACGGCTGTACGAGATTATCGTGGACCGTCTGCGCACGGGGCGCAGCAAGCCCACGACGACGGATTCGGCCGGTCAGGATTTCGAGCGGTACGAGGACGAGCCGGCCCGGCGGCCGCATTAAAAAAGGCGCCGCTTCCGGGCGCCTTTCGTACTTCGTAATCGCGGCCGCTACGGCAAGTCGATTTCGGACAGATTCTTCTCGATCTTGCGCTTGACGCGCTGCAGCGCGTTGTCGATCGATTTGACGTGACGTCCGAGATCGCGCGCCATTTCCTGGTCGCTCTTGCCTTCCAGGTATGACAGCAGCACTTGCGACTCGAGTTCCGATAGGTTCTCTTGGATGCGCTCCTTGATATCCTGCGAAACTTCCTGATTGATGACCAGCTCTTCCGGGTCCGACATCTTCTGCGAGGCCATCACGTCGAGCAGCGTGCGTTCGCTGTCCTCGTCGTAGATCGGCTTGTTCAGCGAGATGTACTGATTGAGGGGAATGTGCTTTTGACGCGTCGCGGTTTTGATCGCGGTAATGATCTGACGCGTGATGCACAACTCCGCGAACGCACGGAAGCTGGAAAGCTTATCGGCTTTGAAGTCGCGGACGGCTTTGTAGAGACCGATCATGCCTTCTTGGATGATGTCTTCGCGATCGGCTCCGATCAAAAAATAACTTTTCGCCTTGATCCGAACGAAATTCTTGTACTTGTTGAGCAGAAACTCCATTGCAAGATTGTCGCCCGATTTTGCCGTTGCGACCAAATCTTCATCTGCCCGTTCGTGATAGTCGAGGCCATCCGACACAGGATGGGTCATTGCCATGTCTTTCATTGCCCTCTGGGACCGGGTGCGAAGCTAATCGCAGGCTCCGCGGAGCCCGTCGAACGCGGCGCATCCCGACCAGTATAGGAGGGACCTCCTGGCGCGTCAAGGACAACGGAGGCAGCCGTTAGGGGGCCGCAGCAAGCGTGCGCCGCTGACGAACCGCTTCATACAACAGCACGCCTGCCGCGACGGAAGCGTTGAGCGACCCGACCTTTCCCAGCATCGGGACGCGAACCAAGTAATCGCACTCCCGTTGAACGAGTTGTGAAAGTCCCGCGCCTTCTGCACCGACGACCAGAGCTACATTTTGCGAGAATCCGGCCTGGGTGTAATCGACGCTTCGCGGACCGAGATCCGCGCCGGCAACCCAAACGTTCGCCTTCTTCAACTTGCGTATCGCATCCGCGACGTTCGAAACCCGCGCGATCGGAATGTGGGCTGCGGCGCCGGCCGCGGCTTTTCGCACCGTCGCATTCACTCCGGCGGCCCGGCGCTCGGGCATGATCACTCCGCCGGCGCCGGCACACTCCGCGGTCCGAATGATTGCGCCCGCATTGTGCGGGTCCGTGATGTGATCGAGCACCACGAACAACGCCGGGCCCTCACGCGGGGCGTTCAGTATTTCTTCGATCGTCACGTATGCAAACGGTGCACCGAATGCAATGACGCCCTGATTCGCCTTGTACGGAAACTGCGCGAAATACCCGCGGTTCTCGAAACGCACCCGTACGGAACGCTCCCGCGCCGCATCGAGAATCTTGCGGAGAGCGGGGTCCCGTTTGCGCTCGTCCGCTACGTGCAGCGATCGAAGGTCCTCGCCGCCGGTAAGGGCTTCTTCTACCGCATGGACGCCGTAGATAACGTCGTCGAGATCTAAACGGCGACGGTCCACGTCGTACCGTCCTTCGAGTCTTTGAGCGCGATCCCGCAATTCGCGAGCAGGTCACGCAGACGATCGGATTCCGCCCAATTCCTTTCCTTTCGCGCCAGCGCGCGCGCGGCGATGATTTGCTCGATCGCTTCTTCGGCCGAAGCGCCGTCGAATGAGAATTCATGACGCGACAGGCAGTCGAGCACATCCGGCGGCAGCGAACGTTTCGGCTCGTCGAACCACGCATCGCTCGGCGTCAGACCCAGCACGCCCAGCCAGTACGAGAATTCGTTCAGCGAATCACCGCGATACGAAAGCAGTTCGGAGAGCGCGACCGCCGTGTTCATGTCGTCGTCCAGCGCGGCTTGCATCGATTCGGCAAGCGAGGATCGCTCCACGCTCGCAGCGTCGCTCGAATTTTCCGCGCGACCGTGAAGGCCGCGCCAAATTTTCCTGAGCCGTTCGAGCGCAACGCCGGCCGCGGCGACCGATTCCTCCGTGAAGTTCATAACCTTACGGTATCCCGTCTGCAAGAACAGCAGCCGAATTGCCTGCGGATCGTGACGGTCGAGCAGTTCGTAAAGCGGCTCGAAGTTACCCAGCGATTTACTCATTTTCTGATTGTCGAACAGCAGCAAGCCGCCGTGCATCCAGAACGTTGCCATCGGCGGGTCCGCCATGAGCGGCTCGCTTTGCGCGATTTCGTTTTCATGGTGCGGAAAAATGAGATCCGCGCCGCCGCCGTGGATGTCGAAGCCCTCACCGCTGCGATCGAGCAGTTCGTGCGACATCGCCGAGCACTCGATGTGCCAGCCCGGCCGGCCGTCCCCCCACGGCGAGGGCCACTTGGGTTCGCCGGGCTTGGCGAATTTCCAAAGGGCAAAGTCGAGCGGATCTTCCTTCGCCTCGTCGATTTCGATGCGAGCGCCCGCCTCGAGTTCGGCGATGTTCCGGTTGGCGAGCTCGCCGTAGCGCGCAAACCGGGAAACTCGGTAATACACGCCGTCCTTGGCGACGTACGCATACTCTTTTTCCGCGAGCTGCGCGATCATGTCGATGATTTGCGGAATGAACTTCGTCGCATACGGCTCACGATCGGGCTCGCGTACCCCGAGCCGGTGCATCGAACGTTTGAACGAGGCGTAATACGCGCTCACGATCGCGTACCAGTCTTCGCCGGTTTCCTTGGCGCGACTGATGCTGCGGTCGTCGATGTCGGTGACGTTCTGCACGAACGTCACGTCGTAGTTCGAGTGCTCGAGATAGCGCCGCAGAACGTCGAAGAATAGAAAGGAACGCGCATGGCCCAGGTGCGCCTGCGCCGACGGCGTCAGACCGCAGACGTAGACGCGCACCGCCGGCGGCTGCAGCGGAGCGAACTCCTCAACACGGCGCGTCCGCGTATTGTACAGTCGCAAGAATCAGATGACCCACGACCAGGCGCCCTCGCCGGTTTCCTGCTGCTCGAACTCGCGCAGACGATCTTCGAGCTGCATGACGCGCCGCCGGAGCTGAGAGATGGCGTCCGCGGTCGGATCGGGCATGTCGACCTGCGGCCGATCCGGCACGGCATGGACGGGCACGCCGTTTTGCATCACGACGCGCGCGGGAACGCCGACGACGGTGGAATTCGGCGGCACGTCCTTGACCACGACCGATCCCCCTCCGATCTTCGAATTCGCGCCGACCGTAATTGCCCCGAGAACGACGGCGCTTACACCGATCGTAACGTTGTGTTCGAGCGTCGGGTGACGTTTGCCGTGCGACAAACTCGTGCCGCCCAGCGTTACGCCTTGGTAGATCGTGCAATTGTCGCCAACCTCGGCCGTCTCTCCAATGACGACGCCCATACCGTGATCGATGAACACCCCGCGCCCGAGCTTCGCACCGGGATGAATCTCGATGCCCGTCAGGAAGCGATTGACGTTTGAAAGCCAGCGCGGAAGCAACGGAATGCGCGTGCGATGAAGGGTGTGGGTGACCCGGTGAAAGATGAGGGCGTGAAAACCCGGATACGAGAGAACGACGTCGAGCGGCCCGCGAGAGGCTGGGTCACGTTCGAGCGGGGCTCGTAAGTCGGCAAGCACGGTGCTAAACATTCGTATCTACCCTTCGTCTTCCGGCTTCTTTCCACGAATGGGTTCGAACGGCTTACCGCCGGGTCCGAATTTGAGGGGTTCGAGACCTCGTCCGTGAAGCAGCTGTGAATTTACCGCGCCGATGCGGATGAGGATGCGGTCATGCCCGAGCAGCGGGAAAAGCAGACCGAGCGGGGGTCCCTCGTTCTTTCCGGTAAGCGCCATGCGCACCGCGTAGAGCGCGTCGGCTTCATCCAAACCAAACTCCTTAGCGATTTCCGCGACGTGGTGCTCTACCGGAAGGCCGCGCAGTTCGGCTTGGCTATCGACGTACTGCCCCACTGCATCCAAAAAGAACAACACCTCGCGCGTGCGCAAACGTTCCAGTTCGAGCGCGGGCACTACGCAGGCTTCGGCACGCAGCTCCGATACCGGAACTCGCGCATCGTCCACGCCGGCGAGCACCGTCCCATATGCGTCGAGAAAATTATCGACCCAGCGAAGTGCCGCGGGCGGCACCGGATCCTCCAACAAACCCCAGCGCTGCATCGCGGACGCCAGACTCGTCTCTGCTTATCACCTCGGCTCCAGGAGCGTCACAGCGAACGCGGCTATCCCGCTCCCGTCACCCGTGTACCCCATCCCTTCGCTCGTCTTCGCTTTGACGCTCACTTGTCGAAGGGAAAGCCCAAGGCGGCCCGCGATATTTTCGCGCATGCGCATGACGTACGGCGCGAGTTTGGGTTGCTGAACCACGATCGTGGCATCGAGGTTCTCGATGCGGAAGCCGGCGCGGTATACCTCGGCCGCGCAGTGGTGCAGCAGTTCCAGCGAATCCGCGTTTTTCCAGCGCTCGTCGGTATCCGGAAAATGCCCGCCCAAATCGCCCAGCGCAGCTGCGCCGAGCAGCGCGTCGCCGATCGCATGCGCCAGCACGTCGGCGTCGGAATGTCCGAGAGCGCCGCGGTCGTGCGGTACGTCGACGCCGCCCAAGATGAGTTTGCGCCCTTCGACAAGCCGGTGCGCGTCGAACCCGTGCCCTACCCGCATTGCGCTCTCGACTGTATCGCGTGTTCCGCGCGCGCGAGATCTCCCGCGAGCGTGACTTTGAAGTTTTCCGGCGAGCCCGGTACGATGTGAACGCGCACGCCGATGCGTTCGAGCAGCATTGCGTCATCGGTTGCGTCGCTGCCGTCGCGCATGCCTTCTTCGTGCGCTCGCATGAGGTCCGCATATGTTGCAAGCTGCGGCGTTTGCGCTGCCCAAAGGACGCTGCGATCGAGCGTTTGCGCCACAAGGCGCGCGCCGTCGACGACTTTGATCGTGTCGACCACCGGAACCGCGAGTAGCGCGGCGTGACCTTCGCGCACCGGCTCCATGCCGCGCCGCACTTCGTCTGCCGTTACCAGCGGCCGAGCTCCGTCGTGCACGAAGACGCCGTCAAAAGACGGCGGCGCCGCGCACAATCCGCGATACGTGCTGGCTTGCCGCGTCGGTCCTCCGGCCACGACGTCGTGCAGTTTCATTCCGGCTGCATCTCGAGCGACGGCGCGAACTTGCTCGAGCCATGCTTCCTCGGTAACGACGACGATCGCGCCGACTTCCGGCATGTTCGCAAATGTGCGAAGCGGCCACGAAAGCAGCGGCTTTCCGGAAATTTCGACCAGCTGCTTGGGACGGCCGAATCGCGTGCCGCGCCCCGCGGCCACGACGACGGCGCAGAATTTCACGCGCGCTTTATCCTCGCGAAGATCATGCGTCCGGCAGCGGTTTGCAGCACACTGGTAACGACAACGTCGGCCGATTCGCCGACCAAACGCCGTCCGTGTTCGACGACGATCATCGTTCCGTCGTCGAGATAGCCGACGCCTTGATTTGCTTCTTTGCCGTCCCGAATGATTTGCACGTGCATTTCTTCGCCCGGCAGCACGACCGGTTTGACGGCATTGGCGAGTTCGTTGATATTGAGAACCTGCACGCCTTCGACGTGCGCCACGCGGTTCAGGTTGTAATCGGTCGTCAGCAGCTTCCCGCCCAAATCTTGCGCGAGCCGCACCAGTTTCGCGTCGGCGGCCCGCACGTCATCGTAATCCCGTTCGCTGATCTCCAGCAAACCGATTTCCTGCAGGCGCTTGAGCACTTCTAAGCCCCGCCTGCCGCGCGAACGGCGAATCGCGTCGGTGGAATCGGCAATCATCTGCAACTCCCGCAAGATGAAGCGCGGCAGAATGAGCGGCCCCTCCACGAAGCCACTCTCGAGAATTTCGACGATGCGCCCGTCCACGATGACCGAAGTGTCGATCACCTTGGGCGCCATGGAACTCCCCGCGACCGCCGAGGCCAGCGGCATGAAGTGCATGCGCGATCCGACGCGAGCGCCCAAGTACGCCGCAAAGATACTGATGATGATGTACAGCAGTATCGCGATGTAGCTTCCCGCGCGCCCGCTCGTCGAGATGAATTCGAAGACGATGCTGCGGATCAAAAACGCGATCAGCAATCCAAGAATGAGGCCGATGGCCCCGCCGGCCAGCTCCACCGGAGTTAGCCGTTCGATGGCCCGCTCGACCGCGTTGAGCTCGTCTTCGAAAAACGACTGCGCGAACGGAGCGAGCAGTACGCCGATCAGCGCGCCGGCGACGGGCGCTAAAATGTTGAAGGTGAGTTGCAGCGGCTCGCTGGCGAAATGCAGCGAGAACAACTGCACGTAGGCTTCGCGTCCGAGCAGAAAGCCGGTCACGCCGAAAACGACTGCGAAGATGAAGCGCAGCAGGGCAGCGGCGATGCCGGGGCCTACGCGAACGTCACGAAAGCGGCGCATACGTCATTGGCCAAAAAACGCCCGCGTCGCGTCAACCGGGCGTGCGTCGCATCCGCCTCGAGCAGCCCGAGTTCCCGGTACCGCTCGATCACGGGTGCGTAAAAGTGCAGAAAATCCAAACCGTATCGCTCTTTGAACGATTCGAGGCAGACCCCTTGCGCGGTACGCAAGGCCAGCATCACCGCTTCTCCGGCGCGTTTGGAACCTTCGAGCCGTTCGGCTTCGCCGGGAATCGGGCCGCCTTGCAAAGCGGCGGAGATGTAGGTCTCCAGTTCGCGCGTATGTGCCGAGCGCACACCGTCGCGGTACGACGCGGCACCGACGCCCAAGCCCGTATAGTCGCCGTTGGCCCAATAGTTCGCGTTATGAACGCTCGCATGCCCGGGCCGCGCGAAATTGCTGATCTCGTAGTGCTCGAAGCCGGCCGCACCGAGCGTATCGATCGCGATTTCATACAGATCCGCTTCGCGCGCGTCGTCGAAGAACGCGGATGGCTCGCGCTGCCGCCACGTTTCGTACGGCGTTCCCGCTTCGATCGTCAATCCGTAGGTCGAAATGTGGTCCACGCCCAGCGAAATCGCCGCCTCGAGCGAATTGCGCCAACTTCCGGGCGTCTGCCCCGGAACGGCGAACATCAAATCGAGGCTCACGCTGCGCAAGCCGGCTTCGCGGGCGCACCGAACTGCGCGCTGCACCTGTTCCGCGGTGTGGCGTCTTCCGAGCGTGCGAATCTCAACCGGAACGAACGACTGCACGCCGATGGAAATCCGGTTCACTCCCGCGTCGCGATATGCGGTCAGCTCCTCGCCGACCAGTTCCGGATTCACCTCGATCGTCGTTTCACGATCGGCCGGACCCGGAAATGCGGCGCGCAGGCGCTGCAGCAGATTTGCGAGGTCGCTCGCATCGTACGTGTTCGGCGTGCCTCCGCCGAGAAACACGGATGCATACCCATTTTCGGCCGCACTGCAGGTCTCGAGCTCGCGAAGTGCGATTTCCGCGTACAGCGCGTGAAGGTAACGCGCTGCAGCGCTCCTTTTGTGCGGCCATTTCGCGAAGTCGCAATACGGACAGATATACGGACAAAACGGAAGGTGAACGTAAACGGCGTCTGCCACGGCTACTCCTGCGCGGAGAAAACCCCCACAGCGCCGGGACCTCCGTGCGTCGCAATCACGGGGCCGGCCTCGAGGATGTCCAGCATCTCCGGTTCAGCGCCGTTGAGCTGCGCGCGCAGCCGCTCCAAGATGTGCTTGGCCAAATCCGATGCGTTGGTGTGCATCACCAAGAACCGAGCTTTGGATGCGTCGGTGATGTTCCGCAGCGCGAGATCGATCATCGTCTGCTGCGCGCGGCTCATGGTGCGCACTTGCGCTTCCGCGACGACCTCGCCGTCTCGCAGCGAAATGACCGGCACGATCTTCATCAGCGTGCCGAGGACCGCCTTGGCCTTGCCTATGCGCCCCGTACGTACCACGTGCGAGAGATCCGGAATGCACGCGTAGAGATGCTGCGTGCGTTTTTCGCGTTCGAGCGCCGCAAGAATCGTTTGCATGGAAGCGCCCGCGTTGGCCAGCGCGCACGCGTGCAGAACCTGCATGCCGAGGCCCCCCGCAACGCTCTCGGAATCGACGATGGAAATCGGTGCGCCGGGAAAATGCAGCGCCGCCGTGCGCGCGGCGTTGATTGTTCCGGAAAGTTTGGAGCTGATCACGATGCAGACGATTGCGTCGCCGGCCTCCACGTGCGGGCGAAAGGCGTCCTCGAACATCTGCGCAGTCGGCTGCGAGGTCGTCGGAAGGACCGGTTCGCTCGCGAGCTTCTCGTAAAACTGGCGCCGCGAAAGATCGACGTAATCGCGATAGCTGGTATCACCGAAGATGACGAAGAGCGGTACGACGCCTATGCCGAGTTCACGGGCGCGCGCCGGCTCGATGTCCGACGTGCTGTCCGTGACCACCGCGATGCCCAACCGTTATGCTTCTTTCGCCAGATGCGGTTTGACGAGCTCGGTGATCTTGCCGATGACGTCGCTTTGCGCTTCGATCGACGCTGCGTGGATCGCATGCTTTATCGCGTTGCGCGTGGCGCGCCCGTGCGTTACGATGCAGTTACCGCGCAAACCGAGCAGCGGCGCGCCGCCGTAGGTTTCGTAATTGAAACGGGCGCGCATCTTGCGCAGCGCGGGATACACGAGCGCCGCCCCGATTCGCGCAATGACCCCTCCGCCGAGCAAAGCGTCCCGCAGCACTTTTTGGAAGTCCGAAACGAAGCCTTCGCCCATCTTGAGTACGACGTTGCCGACGAATCCGTCGACGACCACCACGTCGGCCGGATTGTGGAAGAGATCCTTGCCTTCCACGTTGCCGATGAAATTAATCGGCGCGGCCCGCAGCAACTTCGCCGCTTCGAGTACCTGCGCGTTGCCTTTGGTTTCTTCTTCGCCGACCGAAAGAATCGCGACGCGCGGACTGGGCAGGTTGAGCACGGCTTTGGCGTACGCCGTGCCCATCAGGCCGAATTGCTCGAGCCATTCGGGCCGGCAATCGACGTTTGCGCCGGAGTCGAGCAGCACCATCGGGCCATTCATCACCGGCCACACGGTTGCGATTGCGGGACGCGCGATACCGGGAATGGTGCGCAGTTTGATGAGCGCGATCGCCAGAAACGCGCCACTGTTTCCCGCGGAAACCACTGCATCGGCCTGCGCTTCCTTGACCATGCCGACCGCAACGCCGAGGGAGGTTTTGTCGGCGATGCGTAGCGCCTGCGAGGCGTGCATATCCATCGGCACGGTTTCGGGCGCGTGCACCAGCGTGATCTTTTCTGAGCCGGCACCTTCGAGCAGCGGCCGTACGCGCGCTTCATCGCCGACCAGAATCACGTCCGCCCAATCTTCCTGCGCTGCGAGCAGGGCGCCGGCAACGATCTCTTCGGGCGCGTGATCGCCGCCCATTGCGTCGATGGCTATACGCGGCTTAGTCATCGAGGGACACCCAGTATTCGGGATTCTTCTGACCGCCGTAATAATATTCGACGTCCGTCAGCGGGAACGCGGCGCGCAGGTCTTGCGCCAAACGCTGCGCGTCTTTCTCTTTTTGCGCGCCGCCGTAATACACCGTAATCAAGCCTCCGTCGCGAGCACCCATGGATTCGAGCGCGGCCTGCGCCGCGTCTTTGAGCGTACCACCGCCGAAGAGCGCACCCGAACTCGCGGCCGCCGGCTTTCCGCGTGCAACGCTCGTTCCACCCACGGTTGCATCCTTCCCCGCAAAGAATACTTGCGCACTCCGAACGCGGGCCGCCGCCTCCATGATTTCCGCAATCGCACGTCCTTGCGCCGAAGCAGCCTCCGGCTCGCGAGCGGGCAGCGAGCGCATCGCGAACAGTCCCGCAATGCCCGCTACGATATCCGGTGTTTCGAGAACGTGCACCGTTACGGCGCTTGCGCCATTGCTGCCTTGCGCCCGCCGCAGCGCAGCGGCTTCGTTCGCGGCGAGCAGCGCATTCTTGTCGTTGACGAACACGTACACGGTAGCGCCGAGACATTTCGCGATCGCCAGCAAGAAATCGCGAACACTCGGGTTTTGAAAGGCGAGCACCGTGACTTCGGCGCCGAGCTCTTTGGCGATCTGTTCGAAGCCGGGTCCGGGAACGATCGCAACCGTGGAAAACGCAACCGCAGGACGCTCCACCACGAGGACGTTATGCTGCTGCTCCATGTCGTCCACTTTTACGCGGGTAAGCTCGCCGTGCTTTACGGCAATCGCCTGCACGGCATCGGGATCATCGGTGTGGATGTGCACACGCACGACCGGCGGACCGCCTGCAACGATCAGCGATTCGCCTCGCGGCGCCAGCGCGTCGCGCAGCTCTGCGGCCGTGCACGCGGCCTTTTCCAGAATGAACTCCGTGCAGTATTTGTTTTCGCCGACGGCTTGCGCGCTCGTAAACACCCGAGCCTTCGCCGGACGACGGGGAAAGGCCGTGGTCCGCGCAGTGATCTCCGGAAGAAAACGAAGCACGCCTTCCAGGAAATACACGAAACCCGCACCGCCCGAATCGACGACACCGGCTTCCTTGAGGACGGGCAACTGCTCCGGCGTCCGCTCCAACGCATCGTTCGCCGAACGCAGGACGGCATTGGCCAAGCGATAGAAGTCCGGTTCGTGCAGCGCGAGGCGATACGCGGAGTCGGCGGCGGCCTCCGCGACCGAGATGATCGTCCCGTCGACGACCTTGACCAGCGCTTGGCGGGCCGCCTGAACGCCCTCCCGCATCCCGGTTGCCAGCATGAACGTATCGATTTCGGTACGGTGGCGAACGTGATGGGCAAAGCCGCGAAGCATTTGCGAGATGATGACCCCCGAATTGCCTCGGGCGCCCATCAGGGCTCCGCGCGCGGCCGCGGCGGCCACCTCGGCTACTGAATTGCTCGTGACCTTGCCGGCTTCCAGAGCTGCCTGGCGGCAGGTCAAATACATGTTCGTTCCGGTGTCGCCGTCCGGGACCGGAAACACGTTGAGGTCGTTGAGGACTTGACGGTACTTCCTTAAGAAGTACGAACCCGCCGTAATGAACTTGGCGTAGGCACGGCCGTCCAGGGTAGTCACATCCATCGGGCGCACCCGTTCTCCGCAGTTGCGCTTGTCAACTGCCCGCCGCCGTGATACCCTACCAAGGTTGCCCCGGCCCCGGGGCCGTTCTACTTTTCTTTCAAGAGGTTTGCGAGATGGCCAAGCGCTGCGAAGTCTGCAACAAGGGTCCGATGGCCGGCAATAACGTCAGCCACGCGATGAACAAGACCAAGCGCCGCTGGCTGCCGAACCTGCAGTCGGTCAAAATCGACGACCGCGGAACCGCTCGTACGGCACGCGTCTGCACGGCATGCCTTCGGGCGAAGAAAGTCACGCGCGCGATCTAACAGCAGCTTATGCTAAGCAGCGAACGGCGGCCGATCGGCCGCCGTTTTTGTTTACCTCAAAGCGGGGAACAGAAGCGCATGGAAAAGCAGCAGGACGAAAAACGCGGCCTGATCGACGATGACGAGCTCGACACGGCGATCGCCAACGCCGACGATACGGGAATGGTGAAGACGCAGCAACTGATCGTGGAAGAGCAATTGGAGCGTCCGCAGGAGGGCGAAGAGCAAACTCCCTGAGGCTACTTTTCAGCGTGCACCCGCAACTGCGCGAGCTGAAAATGCGTGCGGGCGATGTCCTGCGGTTCCAGTGTGAGCAAAAACTCCAAGCGGACGTGAGAAGCGTCGATCGTTTTCACGAGCACCGCGCAGAGCACCGGACCGCGTTTCGAAGGCGCGAACGAGAGCGTAAGCAATCCGCCGGCGAACGTCAGGTTCTTCGGCGGACCGTTTCCGGTGCTGATTTCCGCAAGATAATCGCGTAGTTCGAAGAGTTCCCAAAGCCCGATCGGCATATCGAACGACGCGTTCACCGGCGCCGCTTGCGCGCTTACACGACAGTGCATCAGATCCAGATCGGCAGGTTCGACCGTATCCGGGTGCTGATACCCGAGTACTTGGATTACTAGGCGGGGCTGCCGCTCCGCAGTTCCGATCGAAATCTCCAGCGCTTGGAACATCAGCCGTAGATAATCTTGTGCTTCGGCGGCGCGAACTTCAAACGCGGGCCGTCGTCGGCCGTCGACTTGACGAGCTCGCTCTCGACGGTCGAGCGCTCGCAGAACCGCATCGCGCGCTCGTCTTCCACTTGGTAGCCCAGCGGCCGCCATTTTTCGAGCGCTGCAACCGGATCGACCGTGGCCCCCCCGTAGGGCGAGGTGTTTGCGACCGCGCGCGCGCAAAGCGTGGTTGCCAGCAGCGAAGCCGCAAACGGCGAAGCGCCCAGCGCCATGAAGGTTCCGACGCTGCCGGCGAACGCGTCCCCCACGCCGTGCGCGGGAAACGTGGGATAATACGGCGCGGTTATCCGGTGATAGCTGTAGCCGTTCGTGAAAAGCACGGTGGCGCGGTGCTTTTCCGCGTCGCGCTCGTATGACGTGATAACGACGGCCTGCGGCCCGAGATCGAATATGCCGTTCAAGAACGCGTGCTCGGATGCGTACTGATCGCCGCGCAATCCGAGCAGTACCTCCGCCTCGAAGCGGTTGGGCGTGACGATTTGCGCGAGCGGCATGAGTTGATCGCGTATGGCGCGCGCGGTTTCCTGCGTGACGTACAGGCCTTTTTGATAGTCGCCGATGACGGGGTCGAGCAGCACTACGCCGCGGTAATCGGAAAGCTGCGCTGCAATGATGTCGATCAAATTCGGACGTGGAACGTAACCGACGATCAAGACGGCGGGCCGCTGGCTGATCAGAAATGCTACGTCTTTGCGAAAGACTTGCGGGTCGGCAACCCAGTTCGAACGCCCTGAAAAGCCCGCATGCGCGCTCGCATAAGCCGTGGGCGCGCAGACGGTGCGCGCACCCAGCGCGTTGGCGATTGCCGAAACGGCCTGATTGCCGATAAAGCCCATGCCCACCGTGTTCTGAATAGAACCGACAAGCGGATAATTTTGAACGTCGTCTCTATTCACGAAGGTGATCCCACCCTGTCGGCACGATCGATTCTTCGCGCTCGCCCTTACGCGCGAAGAGCCCGCGTCCCTCGCGCATGCGTCCCACGGCGTACAGCGGGCGCCCGAAGCGCTTCTCGAAACGCGAACTGAGATACCCGAAAGCGCGCCGGTCGACGGCAACGAGCAGTTCGTACTCTTCGCCGCCGGCCAGCGCGTAGCTCTGCGGATCTTCGCCGCGAGCTTTCGCCATTGCAATCGCGCTTTCGGCCACCGGTACGTCTTCCACCAGAGCGGCACATCCGGAGCGCTCGCACATGCGAACGAGATCGGTGGAAAGCCCGTCCGATACGTCCATCATCGCGTGGACGTGCCGGCTGGCCGAAAGAAAGCGTCCTTCCGGCACCCGCGGCTGCGGCCGACGGTGTGCTTGCAGCGCTTCGTCCTGCAGTTCTCCCGAGAGCATGCTTACGTTATCGGCAAGATGCAGGCCCGCTCTGCTCGCTCCCAGTGCGCCCGTTACCGCGACGACGTCGCCGCGCCGAGCTCCTCCCCGTCCCTTCAGGCTGTCCGGACGCACCTCGCCAACGGCAGTGATCGAAACGAACCACGCCGGCGTGCGCGTCACGTCACCTCCCGCGAGGACGCACCCGTTTGCGGATGCCACGGCCAACATACCTCGGTAGAGTTCCAGAACTTGAGATGCCTCACCGCCCTTGGGAATGCCCAGGGCGACGGTCGCGAGAACGGGACGCGATCCCATGGCCGCGAGATCGCTCAGATTGCTCGCCATTGCGCGCCAGCCGGCGTCGTGCAAGCTCATCGTCGCGAGACGAAAATGCACGCCTTCCACGAGCGCATCGGTCGTGACGACGCTGCGATGCGAACGCGACGGCTGCCATACTGCGGCATCGTCGCCGATCGTGTTGCAGAGCTGCCGCCGTTTCGGCTGCGCTTCGATGAGCTCTCGCAGCTGCGCGACCAGCAGATCCTCGGCGTTCAAGCGCGCGAGGCCGCTCGTACGCGCTCCAAAAACTCGGCGGTCGTCGCGCCGCAATCCGGAGTATCGAAAATGGCCGAACCGATCACGAGCACGTCCGCTCCGGCTTGCGCGACACCCGCGGCGTTCTGCAGCGTAATTCCCCCGTCCACTTCCACTTCGCACTGCACGCCCGCGCGCCGGACGAGTTCCTTTGCCTGCGCGATCTTTTCACGCGCGTGCGGGATGAATTTCTGGCCGCCGAATCCGGGATTCACGCTCATCACCAAAATCAGGTCGACGTCGCCGATGAGGTCTTCGAGCATCGCCACGGGCGTTTGCGGGCAGAGCGCAATACCGGCTTTCGCGCCGAGCGATCGGACGTGCGTGAGCAGACGCTGCGCGTGGGGCGTCGCCTCGAGATGGAACGTGATGATATCCGCACCGGCGTTGCGAAAGCCGTCCACGTAGCGCTCGGGTTCGACGATCATCAAGTGGCAATCGAAAAGCAGGCTCGTGTGCTTGCGCAAATCCCCGATGACTTTCGGTCCCCACGTGATGTTCGGCACGAAACGCCCGTCCATGACGTCCAGATGAACGTACGATGCACCCGCCTTTTCAACGGCAGCTATTTGTTCGACGATGCGCGCGAAATCCGCCGACAGAATCGAGGGCGCAATTTTCCTGCGCGCGCCGCCGGCGGTCATTTGGTGTTTGCCGGCTGCGGTTTGCCGTACGCGTTCGGCGGCTCTTGACCGACTTTGGTTTCACCGAGCAGCGTATCGTTCACGAAGAAATAGATCGCGGACGTGCCAATCGTCGTCACGTTGAAATCGAATTTCTCTCCCGGCTGGCCGTACCCGTTGAAGAGATCGTAGCTTCCCGTGGCATCGCTCACGGAGAAGCGCACGCGCAGCGGCTGATTTTGTCCGGGCTCGGCAGGTGGAACCGCGGCGAGCACGTGCGTTTGGTGGATGATGCGCCCGGACTCGTGCGGACCCGCACTGACGTCGAGGGACACCGTGTCGTAAGCGCCGATGACCGTCCCAGCCGCAGGTTTTTGCTGCACGATTTGTCCGTGCGGCGGCGCGTGTTCACCGAGCGGCGTCCACACGATCTGCCCGAGCTTGATGTGCTCGCGCGAGGCCATACCACGCGCGTCGTCGATCGTCATTCCGGTGAAATCGGGAAGTCTTATGCTCGTCAGGCCGCCTTTACTTACCAGCACCGACACCGCCGTGCCCTGCGTCACGCTCACGAGCGGCTGCGGATATTGAGAGATGACGTGATCCGGCGGAATGTCGTCGTTGCGGACGTATGTCGTCTTGGCGAGTCTGCAGGCGCGCATGCGAAAGATCGAGGCTTGCGTCGCGCAGCGATTGATAGCGCACGTCCGGCATGAGGATGGTTTGCACGCCGTCGCTCACCACAAGCGAGATCTGCCGGCCGGCGCGCACGTGCATGCCGGGCTGCGGCTCCTGATTCATCACGACGCCGCTCGGATACTGATTACTGGGCGCGTGTCCGACGACGTTGGACTTGAGTTTCATGCGCGCGATGTCGTTCGTCGCATCGGGCAGCGCCATGCCGACGAATGACGGGACCGTTACGGTGTTGGGGCCCGGCAGCAAAAATTCTTGAATCGAGTGCCCGAACCACACGAGAACGCCTACGAATATCGCAAAGACGATCGGGAAAACCCAGTCTCGAGGCAGATACCGCTCAATCACCGGCGGCAGCGTGGTTTGGCGGTAGTCGCCGCCGCTCACGCGATCTTCAGTGGTCATCTAGGCGAGCGCTTCGAGCGCGGCATCGCTCACCTCGAGATTCGAAAAGACGCGCTGCACGTCTTCGTGATCGTCCAGCGCTTCGAGAAAGCTCAGCGCGGCATTCAGCTCTTCGCCTTGGGGCGAGGACTTCTGCTTCGCACGCACTCCGAGATGAAAACCGGAAATTTTCAGCCCCGCTGCGGCAAGCGAATCGCGCACGCCGGCCAGCGAGGACGGTTCGGTGTAGATTTCAGTCGCCTCGCCGTATTCCAAGTCGATCACGCCGTTCACGAGAGCGGTTTCGGTCAGCGCATCTTCCGAACGTCCTGCCGGATCGACCACGACGATGCCGACCGGATCGAACATCCATGCGACGCTTCCCGACTCACCCATCGTTCCGCCATTCTTGCTAAAGAGAAATCGCAATTCACCGGCCGTTCTGTTGCGATTATCCGTAGCGGCATCCGCGATGACCGCAACGCCGCCGGGGCCGTAGCCCTCGTAGCGAATTTCCTCGATTTCCTTTTCGCCGGTTCCGCCAGCTCCGCGCGCGATCGCCCGCTTGATGTTGTCGTGCGGCATGTTGTTCTCTCGCGCTTTTTCGACTGCCATCTTCAAGCGATAATTCGCTTCGGGATCGGGCGAGCCCGAGCGAGCGGCGAGGATGATCTCCTTGCTCAATTTGGTGAACAAGGCGCCGCGCTGAGCGTCTACCTTGCCCTTGCGCAATTTGATGTTGTGCCATTTCGAATGACCGGACATAGCCCAGGGGGATTCGCCGCCCGGCGCCGGTCATCCTGAGGGTCCTAAATCCAGTGCCCTCCCAGCCACATGCGCGCGTCCCACTGATTCCACGGCAGCGGCGTTCCGGACAGGATGGGATAGAACCATACGAATGCCAGCACGACGGCGGCGACGTACGCACCGCATGCAAGGCGAGTGTACATCCGCGATTCGGCGTGGGAGGAATGCCAATTCCAGAGCCGCTGCAAAACGATCACGTTGCACAGGATGATGATCGGAATGTCAACGTAAAAGTGATATGCAAACGTAATTCGGGGCGACTTCGCCCACGGCAGCCACTGAAGCAGATACGCAAGCACGAGCAGCGCGTAGCCTTTGTTTTTCTCGTACCAAGCCAGCGCAGCAACGAGGGGCACGCAAAGCAGGCCGAACCACAAGATGAGCGGGTTGGGCAGCGAGGTGATCTCCGCGACGCAGCACGCGTTCGGATTTGCTTCCTGCGCGCCCGAGCGCAGGTCTTTCCAGTAATACGCAATCGGCCGTAAATCGAGCGGCCATTGCCACCACGAGGATTGATAGGGATGCGTTGCCTTGAGTTTGTCGTGATATTCGAACATCGTGTACTGCCGGTACACGAGTTCGCTCACGTTCGCGGCGCCGGTATCTCCCGGCGGCTGAACGTGCCGCACCAGTTCCGGAATCCACGCGCAAACGTAGACCGTCATGCTGACGAAAACGATCGTGGCAAGCGCCACGTCCAGACGGAACCCGTATGGATTGCCCCAGCGCTTGGCGCGCCCTTCGGCCCAATAGCGCTGCAGCCAAACGAATCCGATGACGATGAACGACACGCCGTACGCCATGACGCCGTACCATTTGCTCGCGACGAGCGCCCCCAGCAATACCGTGAATGCAATGAGCCATGTGGTGCCGTGCCGCCCGTCTTCGCTTTCGCCGTCGTCGTCGACGACGGCGCCCGGCGTGTACGTTGCGCTGCCCACCGGCGTGACGTAACGCACTGAAGCATCGCGGCGATAGGCGATCGACGCTTCACCTTCGGTGACGGTGAAATCTTTCTTGAACGCCCGATTGTACGGCGTCTCGATGTCGATCTTGTTCCCGGCGCGCACGATGCGCGTCCCGTCCGCGTACGTGACGAGATCGCCGCGCGGCGGGGCGATGTAACGCGGCACGACCCACAAGCGCATCAGCAGGTACCATCCGGACGCAAAGTACGCGCCGGCGACGATGAAGCCGGCGAGATTTGCCTGGCCGGGCGGATTGCCGAAGCGATTGACGACGAAGCCGCAAATGCAACCGAGGACGAGCGCCCCCGCAAGTGAAGCGCCTGCGCGCCCCATGCTGTTCGGTTCGAATTTTCGCACGGTCGACTGCGACGCGATCCAAAAGCGGTAAAACGCGTACAGAGCGCCCAGTGAAAAGACGATGACGATGCCTTCGGGCGTGGCGATACGCGATTGCACGAAGTGCATGCCGTCTGCGGTGAACATGATCGCGGCGGCGCATGCGAAGAGCGTCGAGCGCGTCAAGCGCTTGGCGAAGGCATAGATGATGACGATTGCTATGGCGCCGAACACCACGTCCAGGAAGCGCCAGCCGGCGGGGTTGTCGCCGCGCGGCAATCCGCCGAACAGCATCGTCGAAACCGTGATGATGAGTTTCGTCAGCGGCGGATGCGTGTTCTCGTAAATGTACTTGCCGCTCAAATATTCTTCCGCGGCGCGGGCGAAGTAGATTTCGTCGAACACCTTCTCGTTCGGAAGCCAATAGTTCACGTAAGAGACGATGAACGAAACAACGCCGAAAAGCGAAGCGAGCAGATAGTCGAGGGGCCAGATCATCGAGGCGAGCCCCTCGCGCGGATCGAACCACGCGCGCGCCTTTACAAAAGCCGTGCCGAGCGCGCCGAACGAGGGTAAAGCCGCCGGGGCCGCTGCTGCATCTTCAGCCGTATCTTGCCCTAAAAAGAGGTAGCCGAGCGCGAAAAACGTCGCGACGTTCAAAACGGAAAGCGGATGCGTGACCATCGGCCACATGTCGCGCGGATCGATGCCCGGCGCCGCGCCGCCCGACATCACGTATAAGTAGTCGAGCGAGTAAAACAGATTGACGAGCAGGGTCGCCGAGAAAATCAGGGTCGCCCACCAGTAGCGCCTTGCGAACGGCAGACAAACGATCGTAAAGGTCAGACCGTCGTAAATGTAGCGCTCGTGCATGCGCGTCGCGAGCATGAAGAATGCCAAGGTGACGAGCGCGCTGGATTCGAGCAGCGCCTGCTGCGAGCGAGCCTGCCAATAGCGCACGACGGTAAGAATCACGGCGGCGGCGACGAGAACGACGCCCCAGGCGTACTGCGGTATCCCCGCAATCGTTTGCGTATCCGGCGCCCAGAACCCGTGCAGAATCGACCAGAGGTCGAACGCGTTGACGGAGTTGTACGCGTAGACGTTTTTCGCAAACGTATACTTCCCGAGCAGCCATCCGTATGCGCCGATGGGATTTCCCGTCGGATGGAACGGAAGCGTGAGCAGCAACACGAAGAGGAGCGCGGCAACGATTCCGATCCCCGTCCCGAGCAGGCGCGCGCGCCGGCGATCCAGCCGCGTGAACGCGAATACGACGAACAGCGGAATGAGCACCGCGGCCTGCGGTTTGATCAGTAAGGAGTACGAAAGAGAAACCCACGCCAAAACGATGCGTGCGGTGGGGGACGGCCCCTCGTCCGATGCGAGGAGCAAATAGACGCCCCACAACGCAAACCCGGTCGAAATGGAGTCGACCTGCCCCCACGCGGCGGAGATGAAGATCGTCGCCGGATTCAAGATGAACACTGCCGCCGCGCCGAGCGCCCATCGATCGCCGGCGAAACGCCGCACGATCGCGTAAATGAGCGCGCCGTCGACCAAATCCATGATGACCGCGGGCAACTTCACCAAATAATTGAGGAGATCGGTGCTCCCCTGCGGCGCAAGCACCGCGTACAGATGGCCGACGAGCCACAACACGTAAAAATAGCCCGGAGGGTAATCGGCGAAGCTCGTGGACGCGTAGAACTGGGAGAACGGATGCTGGGAGAGCGCAATGGCCCACGCTTCGAAAGACTGCACGTCGCTTCGAAAGCCTTCGCTGCCCATGAACGCTAGACGGATGAGGAGTCCCGCGGCGATCAGCAGACCGAGCCACAGCCCGGTCGCAAAAGATCGTTCTTCCGTGCGGGCAGCGTGCTGCAGCTCCGCCTTACTTGTATTCACGCAACGCCCTTTGCTATGAAGAGGCCAGTTGTAACGAGCCGAGCAAAAAGTCTCGAACGCTTCGCACGGGATGCCGTTCGACGACCGCCAGGTGTTCGGCGATTGCCGCATTGGCGGCCTCTCTCGCGCCCAAATCGTCGAGCGCGTCGATGACCGCGCTCACCGTGTCGTTGTCCAGCGCTTCGCCGCCGGCATAGGCTTGCCCGATGCGATCGCGAGCCGCCGATCGAATCTGCCCGAGCGCCCATACCACCGGAAACGTCCACTTGCGCCGCGCGATGTCGTTCCCCGTCACTTTTCCGGTCGCGTCCACGGTTCCCCAAATACCCAAGACGTCGTCGCGAATCTGAAACGCGAGTCCGTAAGCTCGCCCGAGTTCGCGGTAGCGAAGCACGCCGGACTCCTCGCACGGCGCGCACAGTGCGCCGAGTTCGGAGGACGCACCGAACAGCGCCGCGGTTTTCGCTCCGATCATCCGGTGATATTCCGTGAGATCCACATGGGTCGCGCGTTCGAAGGCCAGGTCGAGCGATTGCCCGTCGCACATCGTCGCATGCGCTTCGTGAAGCGCCCGCACCATGCGCAGGACGCGTTCGCCGGGATGACGATGCGATGCGTTCATCAGGACGAGAAAGCTCAGCGCGCACAGCGCGTCGCCCGCATTGAGCGCTTGCGGAATGCCGTATACGGCCCACAGCGTGCGCCGCCCGTGACGCAGTTCGTCGCCGTCTTCGATGTCGTCGTGAACGAGCGAGTAGTTGTGCAGAATCTCGATCGCGGCCGCGGCGTCGAGCGCGTCTTCGGCGGCGGCTCCTTCGGCTTCGGCCACGCACAGCAGCAGACGCGGGCGCAGACGTTTACCGCGGCGCGCCGGCCCGTATTCGCCGTAGCCGAAGTGGTAGCTCAGCATGTCGGCGACCTGCTCGGATCCCCGGTATGCCCTCACCAAGCCCTCGAGATGGACTTCGAAACGCTCTTTTTGTTCTATCACTGCTGTGCAGGGAGCGAGCGGATCGCCCGCATGACCTGGTCGGTGAAATTCGCCATCTCTTCGCGGCTCGCTTTCCGATCCTGCGGCAAACTCAGCGGCCGCCCGAAATAGACGCGGAACTGCGCGAGCCGTTTTGCGTCGGCCGTTCCGACCAAGCGAGCGGGAACCACGGGCGCCTTTCCGAGCGAGGCCAGCAGTGCGACGCCGCCTCGCACCTGCGCGCTTCCGGTGCGATTGCGCGTGCCCTCCGGAAAGATGCCGATGACGCCGCCCGCGCGCAGGACTTCCACGGAACGCTTGACGGCTGCGGTCGCGGAGCCGTCTCGATCCACCGGATATGCCCCGACCGCGCGAATCGCCCAACCGAGCACGGGAATGCGGAAGAGCTGCTCCTTCGCCATATACTGAATGCGCCGCGGGCTGGCCGTTCCCAACGCCGGCGGATCGAAATACGACACGTGATTAGACGCGACGATCACGGGACCGGTTTTCGGAACGTTTTCCGTGCCGTACGCGCGCATGCGCCACACGCTGCCGAACACGCCCCAGAAGGTGTATTTCGCGAGATCGTAGAGCCAAGCTTGCATGGGTTAAAAGGCGCTCGGGCCCAGCTCGCAGCTCGGCCAGACCGCAGATTTCTTCGACGACTTCGTCGATGCTCAGCGAACTCGAGTCGATGACGATTGCACCGGGCGCTTTGCGCAGCGGGGACACTGCTCGGCTCTCGTCGAGACGATCGCGTTCCTCGATTTCCTTGGCCAGCTCGTGCGCGCCGACGTCGACGCCGGCTTCCTCGAGTTGCGCCCGCCTGCGCGCGACGCGCGCCCGCACCGATGCGGTCAAATAAATCTTTACGGGAGCATCGGGCAGAACGACGGTGCCGATGTCGCGTCCCGCCATGACGACGGGACCGGACTGCGCGATGCGGCGCTGCTCCGCGACCATCGCCTCGCGCACGCGCGGATGCGCGGCAGTCGTTGAAACGACCGCAGTTACTCCGGACGATTCGAGATCGGATTGCGTGAGCTCGCCCTCGCCGGCGTAAATATGGAATCCCAGCGGCGCATCCCGGTCGAGCGTCACGCGGATCCGGTGCTGCGCACAAAGGCGCACGAGCGCGTTCTCGTTGTCGAGATCGGTTTGCGTGTGCAGTGCCGCATAGGCGAGCGCGCGATACATCGCCCCAGTGTCCAAGTACAGCACGCCGAGGCGATCGGCGACGCGCCGCGCAACCGTCGTTTTTCCGGAGGCGGCGGGGCCGTCGATAGCGATTTGCAGGTGGCGCGGCACGGAGGGCCTCTTTTTGCGCCCGTGAACAGTTGCCTTTGTGGCAAAAGCGCGATCGGTCTACTTCTGCTCGGGGTGCGGTTTCGAGTCGCCGCGATGGCTCGGGCGCTGCCCGCAATGCGAGGCGTGGAACTCCTTCGACGAGCGTCCGATGCGCGTCGTCGCCTCGCGACCAACGGCCGCCGCACCGCTTCGCGGCAACTCCGGTCCGGTGCTGCTGAGCGACGTAGACGAAGCGCGCTTGGAACGCGTGCGGACCGGTCTCTCCGAATTCGACGCGGTGCTCGGGGGCGGCATCGTCCCCGGGAGCCTCACGCTCGTCGGCGGGCCGCCGGGTGCCGGCAAATCGACGCTGCTGCTGCAAATCGCGTCCGTTTTGCCGGGACGCGTCGTATACGTCTGCGGCGAGGAATCGGCCGCGCAGGTCAAGCTTCGCGCGCGGCGTCTGGGCGTGAACGCCGACCTGCTGGTGTTCGCCGAAACGAATTTGAGAACCGTACTCGATCATCTCGAAAAGCTCGCGCCGAGCGTGCTGGTCGTCGATTCGATTCAAACCGTATGGCTGCCCGAATCGGAATCGTACGCCGGAAGCGTCACGCAGATACGCGATTGCACCCAGGCCGTCATGGAATTTTCCAAACGTACCGGATGCGCGACGTTCATCGTCGGTCACGTTACGAAGGAAGGCACGATCGCGGGGCCGCGGCTGCTCGAACATCTCGTCGACACGGTGCTATATTTCGAAGGTGAGGCAAACGGCGACTACCGCATTCTTCGCGCCTACAAGAACCGTTTCGGCAGCGTCGACGAAATTTGCGTCTTCGCCATGCACGCAGACGGTTTGCACGAAATCGGCAATCCGTCGCAAGTCTTTCTGTCTCGTTCCGATGCCCCCGAGGGGCGCGCTCGCGCGGGCTCCTGCGTCGTGGCGAGCATCATCGGCTCCCGTCCGGTTCTCGTGGAAGTGCAGGCTTTGGTCGGCGAAACGAGTTACGGAACGCCGCGGCGTTTGGCAAACAACGTCGACCAGGCGCGTTTGGCGATGATCATTGCCGTGCTGGAACGCCGCGCGGGGTTGCATCTCGGCGCGCACGACGTCTATGCATCCGTTGCAGGCGGATTGCGGGTTCAGGAACCGGCGGCGGACCTCGGCATCGCGCTTGCCATTGCGTCTTCGTTCCGAAATCGCGCCCTGGCTCCCGACGCCGTCGCGTTCGGTGAACTGGGTTTATCGGGCGAACTGCGCGCCGTCACCGCCGCGTCGCGCCGCATAGCCGAAGCGAACAAACTCGGATACCGCACGCTGTTCACGCCGCAAAACTGCGCCGACGTCGCCCAGGCCATCGAGTCTGCATGCTCCTAGAGTGCGTCCCGAATATATCGGAGGGACGCGACACGGAAACGATCGACGCATGCGTCGCAGCGGTGTCCAATTGCGGCGCGAGCGTGGTGCATCGCACGAGCGACACGGTGCACAACCGGAGCGTCATCACGATGGCGGGCGGATACCGGGAATTGCGTGATGCGGCGCTTTCACTCGCGGCCGTCACCGTGGAACGAATCGATCTGCGCGCGCATGCCGGCGTGCATCCGCGCATCGGCGCGCTGGACGTGCTTCCGTTTATTCCGCTTCGCGAGGCGGGCATGGATGACGCGGTCCGATTGGCCCGCGAGACTGCCGCTGCGATTTGGGAACGCTTGCGCATCCCTTCCTTCTTATACGGCGAAGCCGCGGCCACGCCGCTGCGGCGCAACTTAACCGCGGTACGGCAAGGCCAATTCGAAGGCCTGGACGCCCGTTTCGAGCTGCCGGACTGGCGCCCCGATTTCGGGGACGTCCCAAAACACACGAGCGCAGGCGCAATTGCGGTCGGCGCGCGCGGGTTGCTGATCGCGTTCAATGTCGAACTCGCGACCGGAGATTTGCGCGTCGCCAAGCGAATTGCGCGTACCCTGCGCGAGCGCGACGGCGGCCTGCGGACGCTCAAAGCCCTCGGGCTGCGTCTGGGCGAGAATGTCGTGCAAGTCTCGCTCAACGTCACGGACCACAGTGCCGTTCCGCTGTACCGGGTCGTAGAACTGGTGCGCGAGCTTGCAAGACAAGCGGGCGTAGCCGTGCTGCGCTCGGAACTCATCGGATGCTTGCCGCGCAGCGCCGTGGAAGAGACGGCACGATATTATTTGGGAGTTAGCACGACGGAGAACACGCGATGAGGAAAAGCCCAGCCCCCGTGCCGGACGTGAATGCGATGCATCGAGCGCGCCTGAGCACGACGGAGAAGTTCTGCCGCCATGTGGCCGACGCAACGGGCGCTCCGATCGCGTTGCTCCTCAGCTATCATCGTACAGCTTGGCTGGATCGGCCTCGGCGCCGCCACGCACTGGGATCCGTACCCGTTCGTTTTCCTGCTGACCTGCTCGAACGTGCTGCAGCTGATCCTCATCTTCGTCATTGCGGTCGCGCAGAAGCAGCAGACCCAGCACGACGAACTGCGCGCCGAGGTCGATCACGATTCGATCGCGCGCCTGCTCAGCCATCAACAACTGCAGAACGAATTGCTCATGCGCATAGCAAAGGACTCGAACGTCGACGTATCCGATCTGCAATCTACCGCTTCCACCTTGACGTCGGCGCTGACCACGTCGCCGGCCTGACATCCAGTGGGGTTACTCGTGAATCGCTTTTTGCTCTGTCTCATCAGTGCTCTCGTGCTGGCGGCGGCGCCGCTTGCGGCAAACTCGCAGGAGGCCGACGTGGGCATCGGCGATCGCGGCGTCTTCCAAACCCGGCTTGCGAACGGCTTGCAGGTCATCGTCGTCGAAGATCACGCCGCGCCGGTGATCCATACGTCGATGTGGTATCGTTTCGGCTCGCTTTATGAAACGCCGGGCAAGACCGGTCTCGCGCACGCGCTCGAACACATGATGTTTCGCGGAACGCCGTCACTGAGCGCAAGCGGTCTAGATGACGTCGTTGCGCGTCTGGGCGCGCAAATGAACGGGGAAACGCAATACGACTACACGTCGTTCCTGTTCGACATGCCCTCGGACCGGCTGGGCGTCGCGCTGCAGATCGAAGCGGACCGTATGGCGCACCTGGCGCTTCGTCCGCAAGACTGGCGCGTGGAGCAGCGCGCGGTTCTAAACGAAATCGACGGCGACGAAAGTTCGCCGTTCTTCAACCTGCTCGCGCGCGTGCGTGAAGCTGCGTATCCCGGTTCGCCCGCGGGCCGCACGCCGACGGGATTTCGCGCCGACGTCGCAGGGGCGAGGGTTGCGGACATTCGCCGCTACTATAGCGAATGGTACGCTCCGAACAATGCCGCGCTCGTGGTCGCCGGAGACGTCCAGCACGATGCCGTATTCGCGCTGACCCGGAAATATTTCAGTTCGATACCCGCGCGCAAGCTGCCGGCGCACGTCGACGAGCACCCGGTCGCTGCAACGGGAAAGACGGTCAACGCGCAATTTCCGTTTCCGTTCGAAGTGGTCGACCTCGCATATGCGATTCCCGGCGACACCGAACGCGGTGAGCCGGCAATGAGCGCGCTCTCGGATTTCATTCCCAACGAACGGGGTCCGTTTTATCAGGCGCTGGTGGAAACGAACGTTGCGCTGGCGATCGAAGCAAACGAAGACACGCAACTGAAAGGCGGTCTGCTGGACGTCTTCATCGTCCTCAATCCCGGTCATACCGGCGCGGAAGCGCAGCGGATCTTCCAGAACACGATGGCGGTCCAGTTGGCGCAGGGATTCGATCCGGACTTGGTGGCTGCGGCCAAACGTCAAGCGCTCGCCGAACGAGCGTTCAATGCCGATTCGATCGGCGGGTACGGCGACTTGGTCGGATATACGTACGGCATCGTGAACGAACGGGATCGTGATGAAGACGCCCGTCTTGCAGCGCTCACGCCGGGCGAGGTTCTGGCTGCGGCGCGCACGTACTTGGCTAAGCCCAACGTCGTGGGTCATCTCACGCCCGACTCACGTCCTTCGGGGAGCTCGAGCAAGAGCAGCGCGGGAGTCTCCGACAATTTCAGCGGCCGCGCGACCAGCGGACCAATCGTAGAACCGGCGTCGATCCGCGCGCAGATTCGCAAACCCACGACTGCGCGCAGCAAACTCGCACCGATCGAGTTCACGCTCGCAAACGGCTTGCGCGTCATCGTACAAGAGAAACACGACCGGCCGACGGTGTACATCGGCGGCTCGATCGCAACTTCGCCCGCATTCACGCCGCCCGGTGAGGAGGGCATCGCGCGTTTGGCCGACGCCATGGCGGACTTCGGCAGCGAGAACTACGATTTCACGCAGTTGCGCAAGGCCACCGACGACATCGGAGCTTCCGTTTCGCTCGGTCAAACGTTCTCCGCTCACGGCTTTGCGCACGACTTCGGGACGCTGCTCGGCATTCTCGCCGACAGCGAAGAGCATCCCGCGTTTCCGGATCGGTGGCTGGCTATCGAGCAGTCGCAACTCGCCAACAGCATCGACAGCGAAAACCGCATCTCCGGCGTCATCGTGGATCGCGCCTATCTGCAGCGGCTTCTTCCGCCGGACGATCCTGCGCTGCGCTTTCCGACCTCGCAAAGCGTAGCGGGCATTACCCGCGACGATCTGCTGGCGTTCACCAAACGCTATTGGCGGCCCGATTTGACGACGATCTCCATCGTCGGCGACGTAACGGCCGAGCAGGTTCGCGCCGCCGTGCAGACGGCGTTCGGTTCGTGGACGAACGACGGACCCAAGCCCTCGACGACGCAGCCGGCATTACCGGCGGCGCACACGGCGCACGCGTTCATCGGTACCGCGTCGAGCCAGGTTTTCATCCAACTCGGGCAGCCCGCCGTCGCGCGAACGAGTCGCAATTACGATGCGTTCTCGCTTCTGACCGAGATTATCGGCGGCCCCGGCTATTTCGAATCCCGCCTCTGGCAAGAGCTGCGGCAAAAGCGCGGACTCGTGTACAGCGTGGGCAGCAGCATGAAAGCCGACCGCGATCGCGGCGATCTGGAGATCGAACTGACGGCCTCTCCGCAAAACGTAACGCCGGCCGTCGGAATCGTACGCGACGAAATCGAACGCCTGCGCACGCAGCCGGTCACGCCGGCCGAATTGGAAGACGCCAAGATCCGGCTCGTGTCTTCGGCACTGCTCAACGAAGCTTCCGCGGACGGACAACTGGAAGAAATCGGCCAAATCGCCGAAAACCGTTTGCCGCTCGATTACTACTCGACGCTCGCGCAGCGGTACGCCGCGATCACGCCCGCGGACATTCAGCGCGTAGCCAAGGAGTATTTGAGGCCCGATCGCCTCATCGAGGTTTTCTCGGGGCCGGAAGGGCCTTGGACTTTGCATTCTTTATGATCGTCACGACGAACCCCGCGACCGGAGCCGAACTCGAACGCTTCGAGTACATGAGCGCGCCGGAAATCGATGCGCACCTCGACGCGGCTCGCACGGCGTTCGGCGCTTGGAGGCGGCAGCCCGTTTCGGAACGCGTGAAGGTGCTCGCGGCTCTCGCCGGCGCGCTGCGCGCAAATTCCGAGCCGCTCGCGCAAACCGCGGTTCGCGAAATGGGAAAGCCGATCGTGCAGGCGCGCGCCGAGGTGGAAAAATGCGCTCGCTGCTGCGAGTTCTTCGTCGAGCGCGCACCGGCTGCGCTCGGGGATCGCGAAGTGCACGTGGACGGCGCCAAGAGTTTCGTCGCGCTTCGCCCGCTCGGCGTGATCTTCGCGATCATGCCGTGGAATTTTCCGTACTGGCAAGTGTTTCGCGCAGCCGTCCCGGCCCTGGCGACCGGAAACGCGCTGGTGCTCAAGCACGCGGACGGCACGACGCGCTGCGCGCTCGAGATTGAGAGCGTCTTCCAGCAGGCCGGCGCGCCCGCCGGTCTCTTCAAAACACTGCTCATCCCGCACGATGATGCGGACGCGCGAATCGCCGACGATCGCATCGCTGCGGTGACGCTGACGGGAAGCGAACGCGCGGGCATCGCAGTCGGTTCGGCTGCCGGGTACGCACTCAAGAAATCGGTGCTGGAACTCGGCGGTTCCGATCCGTTCATCGTCTTGGCGGACGCCGATCTGGATCTCGCGGTGGAGTACGCGGTGAAGTCGCGGTTTCAGAACAACGGGCAAAGCTGCATCGCGGCAAAACGTTTCATCGTGGAAGACGCGGTATACGATCGATTCATCCGGCATTTTGCCGACGCGGCGGCCGCGCAGCGCGTAGGCGATCCGATGGAAGAACAGACGCAGATCGGCCCGGTCGCGCGCGCCGATTTGCGCGATTCGCTCTTCCGCCAAGTCACCGACTCGGTCGTCGACGGCGCGCGAATACTCACGGGCGGAAATCCCATCAAACGCCCCGGCTTTTTCTTCGAACCGACTGTGGTTGCCGACGTCGATCCGTCTTCACCGATGTTCCGAGAAGAGACGTTCGGACCGGCGGCTGCGGTCATTCGCGCGAGCGACGACGACCGCGCGCTGGAACTGGCGAACGCGACGTCTTTCGGATTGGGAGCGGCTATTTGGACGCGCGATCTCGCGCATGCGGCTCGAATGGCCGCGCGGATCGACGCCGGCATGGTGTTCGTAAACGGCATGGTTGCGAGCGATCCCCGCCTGCCGTTCGGCGGCGTGAAACGCAGCGGCTACGGCCGGGAACTTTCCGATCTCGGCATGCACGAGTTCGCGAACGAACAGACGGTTTGGATTGCGGGCTCGCAAGCCCGCTCAGAGGACGCGGTTCCCGCCGAGTAGCCGCCGCTCGCTGAACGCGGCAATACGCTCGATCCCCTGCGCGAATTGCTCCGCCGCCGATACCCACGTCAATCGCAGCCATCCTTCAAAACACGCGCCGAACGCGATTCCGGGGACGGCGATGACGTCGTATTCGTCCGCTAACGCATGCGCTGCTTGAAGCGACTTGATTTCATCGGGCAGACGAACGCATGCGTAGAAGCTGCCCTCCGGCGTGATGTACCGCAGTCCGCTCGATTCGAGAATCTGCACGGCGCGCGCTTGCTGCTGCCGGTACCACTCGGCGTGTTCTTGGAGTCCGCCCGGCGTCGTGAAAACGTGCAGTGCGGCCTGCTGCGCGAAGGTGTCGGCGCACGAGGTCAGCCACGCGTGCACTTTGACGAGCGAAGATGCAACCTCCGAGGGCGCCAGCGCCCAGCCCAGGCGCAAACCCGTCAGCGCATTGCTCTTGCTCACGCTGTTCGTGACGACGGTGTAGGGATACGCCTGCGCGAAGTACCCCGCGTCCCGCACGAACGTTTGCTCGCGGTAGATTTCGTCGTGCAGCACCCACACCGGTTCGGCGCCGCGCCGGAACAGCGCATCGCTCAAAGCGTGCACCGCATCGCGGTCGATGGTGCGCGCCGTAGGATTGCACGGCGAACAGATCACGATCAAGCGAGTCTGCGGCCGAACCGCTGAAAGAATACGCTCGGGATCGAACGCGAAGTCGTCCTCTTCCCGCATCGCCACCGTCGTCACGCTAACGCCCTCGAGCATCGCCATCTTGCCGTACGATGGGAACGCCGGCTCGACGACCAGCAGTTCGTCTTTGACCGGATCGAGGAGCGTCTTGATGAGCGCGTACGTGGCCTCTTGCGATCCGGTGGTGATGCAGACGTTTTCCGCCGACTGCATGTGCGGATACGCGTAATGCTCCGCGATCGCTTCGCGAAGCTCGGGACTGCCGGCGTTCACGGTATACCGCAAGCCGTGCTCGCGGGCATATGCCATCCCTGCCTGCAGATGATCGGGATTGGGCATGAGGCAGGGTTCGCCCAACCCGAGATTGATCGACGAAGCCTTGCGTTTGGCGGCGATTTCGCGAATGAGGGAACCGCTGATCTGCGCGACCTTCGGGTTCACGCCGAAACCTCGAAGTCGCGCAGCGCGGCATTCAACGTCGTCTTGCGATCGGTCGACTCGCTGCGCGTGCCGATGATCAGCGCGCACGGCACGCCGTACGTTCCGGCGGGAAATTCTTTAGGAACCGAACCCGGAATGACGATCGCACGCGATGGCACCCGTCCCCTCGAGGCGATCGGCTGCGAACCGCGCACGTCGATGATTGGCGTGCTGGCCGTCAGAATGACGCCGGCACCGAGCACGGCTTCGCGTTCGACGAGCGACGCCCTCGACGACGATCGAGCGCGAACCGATGAACGCGCCGTCTTCGACGATCACCGGCTGCGCTTGAGCCGGTTCCAATACTCCGCCGATTCCGACGCCGCCTGAAAGGTGGACGTTTTTTCCGATTTGCGCGCACGAACCCACCGTCGCCCACGTGTCGACCATCGTTCCGTCGTCGACGTACGCACCGATGTTCACGTAGCCGGGCATGAGAATCGCTCCTCTCCCCAGGAAACTACCGTACCGCGCCACACCCGGCGGAACGCATCGCGCGCCGAGCTTTTCATAGTTCGTTTTCGTGGGGAGCTTGTCGTAAAACGTTATGCCGCCCGTTTCGCCCATATACCGCGAATCGCGCCGAGCGAAGTAGAGCAGAATCGCTTGCTTGATCCACGCGTGCGTTACCCAGCGTCCTTCCGCCTGTTCCGCGACGCGAAGACGTCCCTCGTCCAGAGCCGCAATGACGTCGTCGACGGCTTGTCCGGCTGTGCCTTTTACACCGGCCGGTTCGGCGGCCAGTGCCTCGATCGCACTCCGAAGGTCGGTTACGTCCATGGCGGGCAGCCTTACGGGGGGTGCCGGGAGCCTCCTCTGGAAGCCACGGTTCCCTGGGCAGCCAAGCAGGTACCTTGCTTTTTGCGCTCGTGGGTACAACACAAACTCGAAGCAGATTCTCAGATGCGTTTTTCGGCGCGATAGTGCCGAAGCGCATCGCATATAGGAGACGGTGTGTCGAACACGCGCGACGATGAGCAACGCATAAACGCGATTCGTTTTCTTTCGGTGGACGCGGTCCAAAAGGCGAATTCCGGCCACCCCGGCATGCCGCTGGGCGCCGCCGCCACCGCGTACACGCTCTGGACGAAGCATCTGCGCTTCAACCCGAATGACCCGTCATGGCCGAACCGCGACCGTTTCGTCTTGAGCGCGGGCCACGCCTCGATGCTGTTGTACTCGCTGCTGTATTTGACGGGCTATGACCTTTCGATCGACGATCTCAAGGCGTTCCGCCAACTCGGCAGCAAAACGCCGGGTCATCCGGAGGCGCATCACACGCCGGGCGTCGAGGTAACGACTGGACCGCTCGGCCAAGGCTTCGGCAACGCCGTCGGCTTCGCGATTGCCGAGGCGCAGCTGGGCGCAACCTACAATCGCGATCAGCTCGTCGTCGACCACTACACGTACGTGATGTGCAGCGACGGCGACATGATGGAAGGTATTTCTTCTGAAGCAGCTTCGATGGCGGGGCATTTGCAGCTCGGCAAACTCATCGCCGTCTACGACGACAATAACGTTTCACTGGCGGCCAAAACCGACGTGACGTTCACGGAAGACGTCGCCGCACGCTATGCAGCGTACGGCTGGCACGTTCAAAGCATCGACATCGATCACGGAAACGACGTCGAAACGATCGACCGCGCAATCAGCCAAGCCAAGAGCGTGACGGACAAGCCCTCGTTCATCTTGGTGCGCACGCATATCGGCTACGGGTCGCCCAAACAGGATTCGTTCAAATCCCACGGCGAGCCGCTCGGCCCGGACGACGTCAAAGCAACCAAAGAAAATCTGGGATGGCCGCTCGAACCGGAGTTTTACGTGCCGGACGACGTGCTCCGGTTTTACCGCGATACGGGAGCGCGCGGAGCGGACGCGCAGTTGGAATGGCAGCGAGCTTACGACGAGTGGAAGGGTGAAAATCGCGAACTCGCCGCCCAGTTCGAACGCACGTTGGCCAAACGCCCGCCTTCGAACATTCCGTGGCCCGCAGTCACCAAAGAGAACGGCGACAACATCGCGACGCGCGATACGGGCGGAATGGTGATGAACGCGATCGCGAGCGCGGTGCCGGAACTGCTCGGCGGCTCCGCGGATTTGGATCCGTCGACGAAAACGTATCTGAAGGACAAAGGCGATTTCCAGCCCGACAACTACGCCGGCAGGAACATTCACTACGGCGTACGCGAGCATGCAATGGCCGCAATCAGCAACGGCCTTGCGCTCCACGGAGGTCTGCTGCCGTTCGGCGCGACGTTCCTGAATTTCTTGGATTACATGAAGGGCGCGGTGCGCCTCGCGTGCATTAATAAAGTGCGCTGCTACTACGTCCTCACGCACGACTCGGTCTTTCTGGGAGAGGACGGCCCGACCCATCAGCCCATAGAACATCTCGCGCACATGCGCGCGACGCCGAACCTGATGGTCGTGCGGCCGGCCGATTCGCTGGAAACGCTGGAAGCATGGAAACTCATGGTCAATGCGACCGAGGGCCCCTGGGCACTGATTCTCTCGCGGCAGAAGCTGCCGTACTTGGGCGATCGCACCGCCGACGTTGGACGCGGAGCGTACGTTCTGTCGGATAGTTCGGGAACGCCCGATCTCATTCTCATCGCAACGGGTTCGGAAGTGGCCCTGGCCGCAGCGGCTGCGGCACAACTCAAGCAAAGCGGCATGGACACGCGCGTCGTTTCGATGCCGTGCTGGAAACTTTTCGAAGCGCAGCCGCAATCGTACCGCGATCGGGTGCTCCCGCCGGACGTAACGGCGCGCATGTCGATCGAAGCGGCCTCGACGTTCGGATGGGAACGATGGGTCGGCCTGCGCGGCTACAGCTACGGCATCGACCACTTCGGAACGTCCGCGCCGGCCGCGGCAATCGCAAAAGAATACGGGTTCACGCCCGAACACATCGCGCAAGTTGCGCAACAACATTTCGCTACGGTTCGTCGATAGGGGGAATTCATGTCCAATCAACTCCAGCAGCTACTCGAAGCGGGTCAAAGCGTATGGCTCGACAACCTGCGCCGCGGGATGTTCGCTTCGGGTGAATTGCAGGCGCTCATCGACAAAGGCCTGCGCGGCATGACCTCCAATCCGACGATTTTCGAGAAGGCCATCGGCGCCGGCGCCGACTACGACGAGCAGTTGCGATCGCTCATCGGCAAGCAGCACGACGCGAGCGCGCTGTTCTGGGATCTGGCCGTTCAAGACATCCAAAGCGCATGCGATTTGTTCCGTCCGGTGTTCGACGGCTGCGGCGGCAACGACGGCTTCGTCAGTTTGGAAGTCTCCCCGCTGCTCGCGCACGACACGCAGGGCACCATCGACATGGCCAAAGACCTGTGGAAGCGTGTGAGCCGTCCGAACCTCATGGTGAAGATTCCCGGAACGAACGAAGGCATTCCGGCGATTGAGGAGTGCATCGCGGAAGGCATCAACATCAACGTCACGCTCATCTTCGCGATCGAGATGTACGAGAAGACGACGCGCGCATTCATTCGCGGGCTGCAGCGCCGCATCGAGAAAGGGCAGGACGTCTCCAAGATTCGCTCGGTCAATAGCGTGTTCGTGAGCCGCATCGACACCGCCGTCGACAAACTGCTGCAAGCTCGCATCGACAAAGGCGAAACGCAGTTGCAGAATCTGCTCGGCAAAGCGGGCGTTGCAAATCTGAAATTGACCTACCAAAAGTTCCTGGAACTCTGCGCGTCGGACGAATGGAAAGCCGTAGCCGCCAAGGGCGGTCACCCGCAGCGACCGCTCTGGGCTTCGACCTCGACGAAAAACCCGCAGTACTACGATCTGATGTACATCGAGCCGGTCGTGGGGCGAGACACCGTGAACACGATGCCGCCGCAGACGCTGGACGCGCTGCTGGACCACGGTAACGTGCTGCCCGATACGGTGCTTCGCGACGTCGACGACGCGCGCGCCGTCGCCAAACAGCTCGCCGGGGCGAACATCTCCCTGTTCGACGTCACCTACCAATTGCAGGTCGAGGGCGTGACGCTCTTCAGCGATTCCTTCGCGGCACTGCTGGGCGCAATCGTGTACAAGCAGAAACAACTCAGTTCCGGCGCGGAACGCGTGGCGCTTTCCCTCGGTTCGTACGCGACGAAGTATTCAGAAGCGCTGAGCGAACTGGGGCAGCGCGATTTCCTCAAGAAGCTTTGGGCGAAAGACGCATCGCTTTGGTCGACGGATCCGCAGCACGTCGAGATCATCAAGAAGTCGCTCGGATGGCTCAACATCCCGCAGCATCTGCTCGAAGAAGTCGCGAACCTGCAGCGGTTCGCGAAAGAAACCGCAGCCGAGTTTTCGCATGTGGTCGTCCTCGGGATGGGGGGCAGTTCGCTGGCGCCCGACATCCTACGCGAGACGTTCGGGAAAGTGGAGGGGTATCCGCAGCTGCACGTACTCGATTCCACCGATCCGCAGCAGATCCGCACGCTCGAGTCGCAGATCGACGTCGCGCGCACGCTCTTCATCGTCGCGAGCAAGAGCGGAACGACGACCGAACCCGACGCGTTCTACCGCTATTTCTGCGAGCGCGTCAGCAAACTCGTCGGCGCGAACAACTGCGGGCGTCATTTCGTGGCGATCACCGATGGAGGGACGGAACTCGAAAAGGAAGCGAAAGCGCAAGGCTTCCGCGCCTGCTTCGTCAACGATCCGAACATCGGCGGCCGGTATTCGGCGCTCTCCTTCTTCGGCATGGTGCCCGCCGCACTCGCCGGTTACGATATCAACTTGCTGCTCGACCGCGGTCTGGGCGCAATGCACGCAAACGACAAAACCGTCGCACCGGCCGATGCACCGGGCGCGAAATTCGGTGCGGCAATCGGATCGCTCGCGGGTGCGGGGCGCGACAAGTTGACGATCGTGACGCATCCCTCGGTGCGGGCGTTCGGCGCGTGGGCGGAACAATTGATCGCGGAGTCGACCGGCAAAATGGGACGCGGGATTCTTCCGGTGGAAGGCGAGCCGCTCGGCAGCCCGGCGGACTACGGCAGCGACCGCGTTTTCGTGTACGTCGGCGCGAACCTGCCGAACCCGGAGAACGGCACCGACGAACGCCTGCGCGCGCTGGAAAGCGCCGGCCATCCCGTAATTCGGCTCGCGATGAACGACGCGTACGACGTGGGCGAGCAGTTCTATCTCTGGGAGATCGCAACTGCCGCCGCGGGTTGCCTCATTCAGATTGACGCGTTCGATCAGCCGAACGTGCAGGAATCCAAAGACAATACGAAAGCGCTCCTCGCGCAGTACGCGTCCAAAGGCAGCTTCGACGAACCTGCACCGAACGTCGCCTCGGACGCGATGGACCTGACGTTCCTTTCCGGCAGCAAGTCCATCGGCGCGAAAGATCCGGCGAGCGCGCTGGTCAGCCTTTTCAACGACGTCAAACCGGGCGACTATGTCGCGTTCTGCGCCTACGTGGAACGCAATCAGAGCCATACGCAAACGCTCGACGAGATGCGCGTGAAGATCCGCGACGCACGCAAATGCGCGACGACGCTCGGTTTCGGCCCGCGTTTCCTGCACTCCACGGGCCAGGAACACAAGGGCGGCCCGGATACGGGCGTGTTCGTCCAAATTACCGCAGACTCGCCGTTCGATCTCCCGATTCCCGGCATGAACGTCGGATTCCGCACGCTCATCGCCGCGCAGGCGCTGGGCGACCTCGAATCGCTCGACAAGCGTAACCGCCGCGGCGTGCGCGTCCATCTCAAGGGCGACCTGCAGAGGGGTTTGCAAGCCCTTTCCCAAGCGATCGACGAGGCGCTGATGGCGAAGACTTGAGCATGAACGTCGGCGGGCGGCATGTCCCGTCCGGGAATCTCTCGCACTTTTTCCCGCAAACCCGGATGGTTTTTTCAAAACTTCGTTTTCGCGAAAAAGAAGAGAAGCAGCAATTTTTCCCATGGACGGAAAAATTGCGAGCGGTTCCTGGCCGGGACATGCCGCCCAGGGACGCTCATCCCCGTATTTCACATTTGCGTCAGCGAGAGGACAACGCATGCAGTTAGGGATGGTCGGACTCGGGCGCATGGGCGCGAACATGACGGAACGCTTGTTGAAAGGCGGCCATAGCATGGTCGCGTTCGATCGGAGCGCGGACGCCGTTGCGCACGCTGCTGCGACCGGCGCCGTTTCATCCACCGGTTTGCAAGATCTGGTTTCGAAACTCGAGGGCAAGCCGAAAGTCGTGTGGATCATGGTGCCGTCCGGAAAACCCACGGACGAAACGATCGACGAGCTCATCGGATTGCTCGGCGCGGGCGACGTCATCGTCGACGGCGGAAACACGAACTGGAAAGACGGGCTTGCCGCGTACGAGCGATGCAAGGCGAAGAGCGTCGAGCTCGTCGACGCGGGCACGAGCGGCGGCGTGTGGGGTTTGAAAGAAGGCTATTGCCTGATGGTCGGCGGCAACGACGATGCGGTGAAGGCCTGCGAGCCGGCGTTTCGCACGCTGGCTCCGAAGGGTGGTTATGCGCACGTCGGTCCGCCCGGCGCCGGCCACTTCTCGAAGATGGTCCACAATGGCATCGAGTACGGCCTGCTGCAGGCCTACGGTGAAGGCTTCGAAATTCTGCGCAGCTCCCCGTTCAAATTCGACTTGCACGAGCTGGCGTCGATCTGGCGCTACGGCAGCGTAATCCGTTCGTGGCTGCTCGACTTGGCGGTTCTCGCATTCCAAGAAGATCCGGATTTGGAAAAGATTCGCGGCTGGGTCGACGACACCGGCGAGGGACGCTGGACGGTGCAGGCAGCGATCGATCAGAACGTGCCCGCGCCGGTAATCACGCTTTCCCTACTCTCGCGATTCGTCTCGCGACAGGATGAATCGTATAGTGCGAAGGTCATTGCCGCTCTGCGCAATCAGTTCGGCGGACATGCCGTAAAGGCGGAATAAGAAAGCATGACCACGACCAGTCCGGCTCAAGCCGGCGATGGCATCGCGCAGATCTCCGTAAACCCGCTGCGCGCCGGAATCCAGAGCAGCCGCATTCCGGATCCGTGCACCGTCGTCTTTTTCGGCGCGAGCGGGGATTTGTTCAAACGCATGCTCATGCCCGCGATCTATAATTTGCGTCTAAGCGATATTTTGCCGTCGAACTTCGGACTCATCGGCTTTGCGCGCACGCAATATTCCGACGACGAATTCCGCGAATACTGCAAGCAGTGCGTCAACGAATTCTCACGCTCCGGGCCCGTGAAGGAATCGCTGTGGGAAGACCTCGCGCAGCGCATTAGCTACATCACGGCAAACTTCGACGACACCTCGCACTTCGAGGCGCTTGCGAAGCGCCTGGACGAATACGAGAAGCAGCACGGCGCCGGAAACAACCGTCTGTATTATCTCGCCACGCCGCCGGCCGTGTTTCCGAAGATCATCGCGCAGCTCAAGCGCGCCAAGCTCGGGCCGGAACAACACGACAAGGGCTGGAGCCGCATCATCGTCGAGAAGCCGTTCGGTACCGACCTCGCGTCCGCGCAAGCACTGCAGGCCGAAGTGGAGAAGGTGTTCCACGAAAATCAGGTCTACCGTATCGATCACTATCTCGGCAAGGAAACCGTGCAGGACATCATGGCCCTGCGGTTCGCGAATACGATTTTCGAGCCGATCTGGACTCGCAACTACGTGCAGTCAGTGCAGATTACCGCGGCGGAAACGCTTGGCGTGGAAGGGCGCGGCGGGTATTACGACAACGCCGGCGCGCTGCGGGACATGATTCAGAACCACGTCATGAATTTGCTCGCCCTCGTCGCCATGGAGCCGCCGGCGAGTTCGGACGCGGATGCGATCCGAAACGAAAAATACAAAGTCTTTTCCGCCATCGAACCTCCCACGCCGGAGCAAGTCTTTCAAATGAGCGTGCGCGGGCAGTACGACGCCGGAACGATTGGGGGACAAGCCGTGCCGGCGTATCGCAGCGAACCCGACGTGCGCCCGGATTCGAACACGGAGACGTACGCCGCTTTGCGCCTCTACATAAACAATTGGCGCTGGGCCGGCGTTCCGTTCTACGTGCGCAGCGGAAAGCGTTTGGCGCGCAAGGTTTCGGAAATCGCCATCACCTTCAGCCAAATCCCGCACCGTTTGTTCGGCGAGAAGAGCGACACGATCGAACAGAACGTCCTCGTGATCAAAATTCAACCGGACGAGGGCATCTCGATGCGCTTCAATGCAAAGGTGCCCGGCCAGAAGAATCACATTCGAAGCGTGACGATGGACTTCAACTACGGAACCGGTTTCGGCGTGCAATCCGCTCCTGCGTACGAACGCCTCATTGCGGACGCGATGCGCGGCGACGCGACGCTCTTCACGCGTTGGGATGCGGTTGAACGCGCGTGGGAAATCGTCATGCCCGTCCTTGAAGTATGGCAGTCGATTCGCGACCGCTCGTTTCCGAATTATGCGGCGGGCAGCGAAGGCCCGCAAGCCGCGACCACGCTCAGCTCCGGGTGGCGTCCGCTGTGAGTTCACTCAACGTCGAGGACCTGCTCGGCGCCCTCGCACAGGAGCGCAGCGACCGCGGCGGCGTTTCCACCACGTCGCTCAACGTCATTGCCTTCGTGGAGAACGACGCGCCGCTGCTGCAGTGGCTCGTGGGGAGCAGCGACGCTTTTGCGGAGGCGCACGGATTTCGAGTCATTCTGCTCGACGCATCCAGCGGCGTCGAGAATCGCGCGGTCCGCACGCATTGCAAGGACCTCGGCGACACGCTCGTGACCAGTTTGGAACAAATCCAATTGGGCGTCCGCGGCGTGCCGGGCCCGATACTGCGCTCCATCGCGCACGATCTTCTCGTTCCCAACGTTCGCAACGTCGTGCTGTGGGGCGGCAATCACGTCGAAGACGAGCGCTTTTCCGCGCTTGTGGAACTTGCCGAAACGATCGTGCTGTTCAGCCCTCCCGCGGAGGCGGCGCTCGACTCGCTGCACCAACTCACCCGTCTGGAGGGCACGCCGCTCGCTGCGCGCATTCGCGACCTCGCGTATATGCGGCTGCTCGCGTGGCAAGATCTGACGGCGCAGTTCTTCGACGATCCGGATTTAGCGACGGAGCTGCCGGCAATCAAGCGCATCGAAATCACCAGCGGTTCGGAGCCCGAAGCGTACTATTTGGCGGGCTGGCTCGCGAGCCGTTTGGGCTGGGAGCCGTGCGGCCCGCTCGCTTTCTGCACCGCGAATGGAGATCCGATTCAAATCGAACTTCGCAAAGGGGGTCTGCCCAGGCGCATACGCGGCATTCGGCTGCACTCAGATACGTGCAGCTTCGGCATAGAGATCACGCGCGACGCCGAAGATTTGATTTGCCTGACCGTAGAAGGCCGCAAGCATCGTCCGACGCGGTGCGTTCCGCTGCACGACGTCGACATCGTTTCCCTCGTCGAGCGCGCCATCTTCTCCCCTGCCGACGGCGGCGTCTATTTGCAAACGCTTTCATTGCTGCGGCGCATTTTCGAATGGAGCGCGCCGGCGTGATCGAACGCAACCTCGGTGAGCTGCGTATTTTCGAGGGGCCTTCTGAACTCGCCGCGGCCGTAGCCGACGCGTTCGTTCAGGATGCAGGGGAGGCAATTCAGCAGCGCGGCGCATTCTTCGTTGCGCTTGCGGGCGGGACCACGCCGAAAAACGCATATCGCCTGCTCGCGCAGGAACCTCGCCGCAGCCATGTCGATTGGAATCAGGTCTTCGTGTATTTCGGAGACGAGCGCTGCGTTCCGCCGGAGAGTGACGAGTCGAACTACAAAATGGCTGCCGAGGCGTTTCTGAATGACGTTCGAGTTCCCCCAGCGCACGTTCACCGCATGCACGGAGAGGAAGATCCGCCCGCGGCAGCTCGCGAATACGCGCAGCTGCTCATAGAAACGATGGGCGATCTTCCGCGATTCGATTTGGTCATGCTCGGCATGGGTACCGACGGCCATACCGCGTCGCTCTTTCCCGGAACGAATCCGCTGACCGACAACGAGCGGCTCGTGCGCGCGCCTTACGTCGAAAAAGTGAACGGGTACCGAATCACGATTACCCCGCTCGTCATCAACAACGCGCGGCACATCGTCATTTCCACCGAGGGAATCGAAAAAGCGCCCGCGCTTTACGCAGTTCGCGAAGGCCCCTACGAACCGCAGAGGCATCCAATTCAAATCGTCGCCCCCTCCGGCGACGGCCGCTTGAGCTGGTTCGCGGACCGCGCGGCGGCGGCAGAACTTCCCCAACGCTAATCGTGCGCCGCGCCTCGTTTGCGGACGTGGCGACGGGCGAGCGCGCATCGGCGCTCAACCGCGTCTTCGAACGCTATCTGGTTCCCGTAACGTTCAGTTCCGAGCAGCTGGACCTGCACATTGCGTACAATGACGTCGACCTCGCGCTTTCGCCGATTTGGTATGGCGACGACGGCAGCGTGCTGGCCGCCGCACTCCTGGCAATCCGAGGAAAACGCGCATGGATTGGCGGATTCGGCGTCGCTCCCGAACATCGCGGTCGCGGTCATGGGACGGAACTCGCGCGTACGCTCATCGATACGGCGCGCGATCGCGAACTCGAGAGCATTCAATTGGAAGTGCTGGAGGACAACGCTGCCGCGATTCGCGTGTATCGCGCTGCCGGATTTGCGGTTACGCGGAACCTTCTTCTCTTTCGAACGGCCGATCCAGAACAGCACGAGCCCGGCCGGTTTCGTAAACGCAACACTCGACGAGTTCATCGACGCGAGCGAAGTAGAGCGGCCGTGCTGGCAGCGCGAACGCGAAACCCTACTGAATGGTGCGGCGTCCGCCGCCGTTAAGAACGGGCGTGGCACGTACGCGCTATTCCGCTACAATGCTCAGCTGGCCCAAATACTCAAACTGCAGGTCGAAGATGCGAACGCGCTAGCTGCACTGTGCGATGCGATTGCGTCGGAAAGCGAGTCCGGACGCGTCCTCATCCTCAACGAGCCGGAGCCCAGCCCGAACGCCCGATTTGCGAAAACGGCTCGGTGGAGCGAGCCGTTCGTGCAGCATGAAATGCGCCTAGCGCTGCGCGAGCGCTAAGGATTCCAGATGATTTCCCAAAGATGTCCGTCGGGATCTTGGAAGTAGCCGGAATAAATGCCCCACGGCCGAGCGTGCGGTTTATCCGTTATGACTCCGCCGGCGTCCGCCGCGCGCTGCAGCACTGCATCGACCTCCGCTTTGGAGTTTACCAATTGACCGATACTGAACTCGGTCGCGCTGGATCACGGGTTCCATCGCTCCGGTGTACCACCATTAGAAACCCGTGCGTAATGGACGCCGGTTCCAGCGTTCCAGTTCGCGCGTGTACAACACCGCGCTGCGTTCTTGCAGTTTTTGCTGCGAACGTTTCGAAAGGCGCACGCGGCTGATAACCGTCGTTTGTTTTTTCATGGTTTGAGCGCTCCTTCTCCGACTGTCGTTACATCAACGTTGTTGGCCGTCAGGATAGTTCCCGTGGCCTGCTGCAAATCGACGACGGCATTGTTGAGATCCGTCTGAGCCTGCAACTCGAGACCGCGATTGTCCGCAAGTTCGATCTCGCGCTGAAGCACGAGAAAAGTCGTCGATTCCCCCGCATGAAAACGTCTGCGTTCGCTCGCCAGCACCTGCTCCGAAGCTTGCCGTGCGGAGCGCGCCGCGAGCAGACGCGCCTGCGCGCTTTGATAACCTTGCAACGCATTCCGCACGTCCATCGTGATGCGTTGAATCGTCGATGCTTCTTGCACGGCGACGCTGCGCTCTTGCTCCTGCGCCGCGGCGAGATCCGCTTTTGCAGTCGTGTTCCCGATGGGAAAGGCGACCTCGATGCCCGCGCTGTAGACGGGGAACTTGTTCGAGAGCAGGTTTTTGATCGATTGATCGAGGCCGCCTTGCAAGTACGCCGGGACCGGGACGGCGCTGTTGGGTAGCGCGGGAATCTGCTGCGCCGGCGGAAGCGTCCGATTGACCGCCGCGATCAATTCTTCGATCGCGACGACCTGCTGCGCGCTCTGCTGAAGGAACGGGCTCGCGCTAATCGGTACTGCCGTGCCGGCGAAGCCGTTGCTGGTATAGCCGAGATTCAGATTCACCAACGGTTTCGTTTGGTCTTGTGCGTAGGCGAGATTGACGTCGGCGGTTTGACGCAGGCTGCGGATTTGCGCGATCTCGGGGCGATTGCGCAGCGCCTGGGTGACGAGCTGAGCCAGAGACGGTTCCTGCGGGAGCTGCAGTGCGGGCGTCGTCGGCACGAGGTTCGCGTTCCACAACGGGTCCGCGGGATTCGTGACGAGCTCGGATTTGAGTTGGTTCTGCAGCGCCGCGACGTTCTGAAGCGCCGAGGCGAGCTGTTCTTGGAAGACGGCAATCTGCGTATCGGTCTGGACGACGTCGATGGGGGCGCTCGCACCTTGCCGCGCGAGCCGCACGTTGCTGTGCTGCTGTGCGATCGTGTCCTTGAGGCCCTGCTCCTGAATCGCGACGTTACGCCATGCGGCGACGAGGTTCCAGTACGTCTTCTGCACTTGCGAGATGGTGCCCGATACCGTGGCCAGCGTCTGCGCGTTGGATCCTTGGGCGTTGATCTCCGCGAGCTGCAGTGCGCGCGAGGTAGAGTCGATTCGCGCCCGCCGGTTCAGAGGCTGCGTGAAATTCGCGGAAAAAATCGTCGGATACGTCGGGTTGAACGTATTTATCTGCGTGTTGTCGTACGTTTGTTTGCCGGACGCGCTTACGCTGTAGGTCTGGCCGCCCGAGAGCATTCCCTGCACGCCGGCGGCAATGCTCGTATTGCGCTGCACGATGGGGGTAAAATTCGGTCCGGCAAAAAACTCGTTCTGCGGCGGCTCGGTAACGTATTGATACTGCGGCTGAACGGTAAATTGCACGTCGTACGCGCCTTTTGCCGCCTGGATTTGATAAAACGCGATGCGCCGGTTCGCCTGCGCGACCGCGAGATCGGGGTTACGGTACATCGCCATACCGATCGCGTCCTCGAGCGTTATGCCGACGAAGGGCTGCTGCGTTACGCCCACGACAGCCGGCGGCGGCGGTGAAACGTTCGGCGCAGCGTATCCCGGAGCGACCGCCGGCACGGCCGGAAGCACCGGTGACGGCGCGGGCGAGGGAACCGTCGCGGCGGCAAGCAGAACGGTAGCGAACAAATTCACGAACAACTCCTATTCGGCGCTCACTGGCGCGGCGACGCGAGCACGCCGCATCAAGACGACGAGGGGCGCCAGCACGAACGTGATCAGCGCGGTGAGCCGCGCCGTATCGGCATACGACAAGATGTACGCCTGTTGCGTAACGAGATTCGCAAGATTCATCAGCGCGCTGCGTGAGTGCTCGCCGCCGTGAATCTGCAGATAGTGGTGCACCGCCTGGGCATGCAGCGTGACGTCCGCGCCCAGCGCCGCCTGATGATGTGTAACGCCGCGTACCAGGACGGTTACGAGAACTGCTGTTGCAACGCTACCGCCCACCTGGCGCGCGAGATTGAAAAACGCCGACGCTGCGGGAACGTCCTTGGGCGGAACGGAGCCGAGCACTGCAATCGAGAGTGGTACGAAGATCTGCGAGAGGCCCACGCCGCTCATGATGAGCGCCGCGCCGAACGTCCAGAACGAGGACTCCGAGGTCGTAACCTGCGCGAGTATGAAGTTCGAGATGCCGAGCAGCACGAATCCGGTGAATACCATCCAGCGAGCATCCAATCTGCGGCGCGTGGCCAGAATGGCGGCCAGCGGCGTGAGCATTCCGATCGCAAGCGCACGCACGAGTATCGTTTCACCGGAGAGCGTCGCAGTAAACCCCAGCGAATTCTGCACGTACTGGGGAAGGATGAGGACCGATCCGTACAAGCTCACACCCAGCGCCGCACCGAGCAAACTTCCCGCGGCAACCTCACGATAGCGCAAAACATGCAAGTCGACGACCGGAATTTTCGACCGCAGCGTCCAGACGACGAAACCCACTATCCCTGCGGCAGCCATCACCGCGAACAGGCGGATGTTCGGGTCCGAAAGCCAATCGTACTGTTGTCCCTGATCGAGCACGTACTGCAGCGATCCAAGCCCTAGCGCGAGCAGCGCCAGTCCGATCCAGTCGAGTTTCTTGTGCTTCTGCGGCTCCATTGGATTGCGCAGCACCGCGTAGACCGCCGCGGCGGCGAAAATACCGACGGGAATATTGATGAAGAACGCCCACCGCCAAGTGAGATTATCCGTGATGATTCCGCCGAGCAACGGACCCAGCGCAGGACCGACGATGACGCCCAGGGAGAAAATTCCCTGCGCTTTGCCTTGCTCGCCGAGCGGATACGTGTCGCGCAAGATCGCTTGCGATGTGGAGATCAGTCCGCCGCCGCCGACGCCTTGAATGAGGCGCCAAAAAACGAGTTCGCCGAAGCTTCCCGATAGTCCGCACATGATCGAGGCGAAGGTGAAGAGCGCAATCGACGTCATGTAATAGGCACGGCGTCCGAAGCGTTCGGAGAGCCACGGAGTAATGGGGATGATCACGACGTTCGCGATGATGTAACCCGTGACGACCCACGCACCCTGGTCCACGGAGACGCCGAAGTTCCCCTGGATGTTGGGAAGAGCGACGTTGACGATGGTGGTGTCGATGATTTCGAGCATCGTCGCGGTGATCACGGCGAGCGTCACCATCGTCCTGCGCCAACCGTATTCGGTGACGGACGTATATGCTGCCGATCCGTTCATGCCGGCCTACTGTACGAGAACCGACGTTTCGACGGACATGCCGGGACGCATGGGATACTTATTCGGATCCGCGTCGTCTATGGAGATCTTCACCGGAATGCGCTGCGTCACTTTGACGAAGTTTCCGGTAGAGTTCTGCGCGGGGACCAAAGCATACGTATTTTGCGAAGCCGGATTGATCGACAGCACCTTGCCGTGGAACGTGTTGCCCTTATACGCATCGACGTGAATGTCGACGGGTTGCCCCGGGTGCATGCTGCCGACTTGCGTTTCCTTGAAGTTTGCGGTGACGAACACCTGATCCGGAATCAGCGTGAGAAGTGTGTTGCCCGAACTCACCGTCTGCCCGATTTCGACGCTCTTCTCGCCGACGTAGCCGTCGATGGGCGAGTAGATGCGCGTGTTGCTCAAGTTTTGCCGTGCGAGCTGCACTGCGGCTTGCTGCGTTGAAATCTGCGCCGGGGCTTGTGCCTGCGTCAGTTTACCCTGCGCCGCCTGAACGCCGCCTTGCGCCGCACCCACTCCAGCTTGGGCCGCACCGACTTTTTGCTGCGCGGCTGCGAGGTTCGCCTGCGCCACATTCACACTGTCCTGCGCGGCATTATATTGCGATTGCGCCTGAGCATAGGCGGCCTTTGCCGCGTCCAGCTCTTGTTTGGCAACGTCGCCCGATGCGACGAGCGATCGCGTACGATCGTAATCTGCCCGCGCCTGATTGAGCGCTTGCCGCGCGCCGGGAAGTGCGGCTTGCGCTGCTTGGACCTGCGCCTGTGCGGCCTGCACGCCGGCTTGCGCAACGGGCACCTGAGCTGCGGCATTTTGCACGTCCGCTTGGGCCTGTGTTACGCCGCCGCTGCCCTGCATCGTTTCAGCCTGCTGATTTTGCAGCGCGAGCTGCAGCGCAGCTTGAGCCTGAGCGAGCTTGGTATTCTCGTCCGCGTTGTCGAGGGCAATGAGGAGCTGTCCCTTCTTCACGGGTTGATTCGTGTCGACGAGAATCCGGTCGACGCGCTCGGTGATCTTGCTGGTGACGGCGACGGTGTTCGCGTCGATGCGCGCGTCGTCGGTCGTCTGGTGCACGTGCGCGTACGCGAACCAGCGGACGCCCCAGATGATGACCAGAATTGCGACGATTATACCGGCAATCGCAAACACAGGACGCATGTTGCGTCCACCTCCGCCGCTGCCCGAGTCGTCCTGTTGCACGCTCACCCTCTTTCCGTTCTCGATGGGGACTGTCTCTTCATCACGTTCCCGCGTTTGCATTTCTACTTCTTTCTTGCGCCGTTCAAAAATATGCTGATCTGAAAGTCGACGATCTCTTCCCGCCCTTTGTCGGGGTACGGCAGGCGCTTGTTTCCGATGACGTACGAGAAGATGGACCCCATGAAGAAGCGCGCGAGCAGCACCGGATCGCCGTCGAGTTCTCCTCGCTCCACCTGCTTGGCCATGTAATCCGTGAGCAGTTGCTGGATCATCGCCGGCGAGCGCCACGCGGCATCGCCCGCAGCCGCCCACTGATCTTCTTCCGCGAACGTCGCCATGATCAGGTCGCGCAACTCGAGCATTCTCTCGATCATCACCAAAGCGATTTTGCGCAGATCTTGGGCGACGTCGCCGCCCAAATTCGGCAGCAGTTCTCCGAGTAAGCCTGCCGGACAGTAATGCAGCACGCAGGCTTCGATCAACGCATCTTTACTCCCGAAATGCCGGAAGAGCGTCGCTTCGTTCACGCCTGCCAGTTCGGCGATTTCACGCGTGGTCGTGCCGCGCCGGCCTTTTTTGGCGATGAGCCGGCGCGTCGCCGCGAAAATGCGATGACGAGTGTCGTCCGAGGAGCGGATGGGCTGGGTTTCGTTCAGCATCACTTGCTCGTAAATACCGTGTCGTTGACCGCGACGTTGGCTTCGTATTCACCGAACGTCGCATCGGCCACGGCGCGCACGTGCGGAATTTGAATATCTGCGTGCTGCGTCGCGACCACGTTGTACCGGGCTTGCTGGCGATACGTTTGCGTCATCGTAATCGTGCCGCCGTTGCGGTAATGCCAATCCATGCGCACGACCTGATAGGTGCTTGGATCGATGTACGCAACGGTGTCCACGATTTGATCGCTGTAAATCTTCTTGGTCATGCGTAGAGTGAATTCCGGATGCCCGTCGACCGCTTGCACGCCGGCGAAAGCGATGTCGCAATCTTTTTCCCACGCGGCGACGTCGTCGATGTCACCGAAGAGTTTATTTATTCCGTGCGCGTACGAGGGCACGCGATCGAAGACGACCTCATAGTTGTCGGGCCGCTTGAAGTACGACGTGCCGTCCAACTGCGGGGAAAGCCATGGGAAGCTGAGCATGTGCACGTTCACGTGGACCCGCGCCTGAAAACTCTGCAACGATGGATTACGGGCGGAAATGCGTGCCAAGATAGCGCCCGGCGTAGGCTGCGCGGAGACCGGTGCGGCAACGCCGGTGGTAAAGACTATGGCGGTGAGCAAGACGGTTGATTGTCGAAAGTCCATTCCTTTGTCTCACGGAGCGCAAGTACGTACTTGCACGCACATGCTATCAAATATCCGAAGTGAGTGCAAGTACCTACTTGCACGGCAGAAAGGACCCTATGGTGACCGACGACTTGGTCAGGCAGGCAGCCGCCCAAGCGGGGCTCGAGCCGTTTGCGGCGATCGTTCGGCGTCTGGACGAAGACGCGACCGGCGCTGCAATCCAACCGCACGCGGCCTTCTACCCGGCGAGTATGATCAAGACGCCGCTGGCCGTGGCCGTACTGGCGCTCGTACACGAGGGTGAATTCGGGCTCGAAACGCCGTGTGTTGTGACGCAAGCCAACATGACGTTCAACGACAAGCCCTCGCCGCTGCTCCCCGGCTACTCCTCCACGGTCGTCGAGCTCGTGGACCTCATGCTCACCCGCTCGGACAACGTCGCCACGAACATGCTGTTCGACCTCGTGCGGCGCGAGCGCGCGACGAAGATCGTCCGGGAGCGCTTCGGCCTTTCTCGGACGGCGTTCCACCGCAAGCTTTCGGGATCGCTGCCGCTCATTCACGATCCGGAGTGGGACGGCCGGCACATGAACACGCATCCGCCGGAAGATGCCGCGCGGCTGTTCGAATCGATTGCGCGTTCGCAGGTTCCGTTCGCGGCATTGCTGCGAGAAATACTTGCGCGCCAAGAATGGAATAACAAATTGTCCGCCGGCTTACAATCGGGAGACCGTTTCGCGCACAAGACCGGCGACACGGACGAAGTTACTCACGACGGCGGCATCCTCGATACCGCCGGCGGCGCCGCTTACGTCATCGTCGCGTACAGCGGTATGGAATCTGACGATCACAACAACGCGCGCTTCGGCACGTTCATGCGCGCTCTTCGAACCGCGCTCTGACCATTTTTGCAAGCCCAACAAGTTTTACGCGTGCCGTCATGCGGGTACAACCGCTCGTGGGCAGAGAAACGTAGGCCGTACGAAACGCGGTCTACGTTAGCGCGCTCAGCCCGATATTTATAGATGCAAACGTGGAAGCAGGCCGCGCAAAGCCTTGAGCGCTGCCGACGGAGCGGCATCTCCGCGCTCTCGGACTCGGTGTCCGCCCACGTAGGTTTCTCGCACTTGCGCGCTTTCCGTGCGATAGACGAGTTGGTTGCAGAGCGGGGTCCACGGATCCGCGTTAGCAACATCGACGACGGCGTAATCCGCAAACGTTCCCTCGCGAAATTCACCGGCGTCTACGCGCAAAGCTTTTGCCCCCTGCCCCGTTCCGAGCGAGAAAGCATCGCGTGCCGGGAGAGCAGAGCCATCCAAGCGGCTGACCTTCTGCAGGAGCGAGGCGGCGCGCATTTCATCAAGAATCGACGGCTTCACGTCCGCGTCGGTGCCCAACGCCATCGTCACGCCGAGCTGCTGAAAGCCGGTTACGTCGCAAATACCGTCGCCCAGATATTGGTTGGTCATGGGGTTGTGAACGACCCGCGCGCCCGCTTGCGCGATCGAATCTTTCTCTTCTTCCGTGACGTATATCGCGTGAATGGCCACCGTGCGTTCGTCGAGCGCACCCAAACGTTCCAGCAGTGCGATTGGCGTCGCGCCGAAGCGCGCGACGGTTTCTGCGCCTTCATACTGCGCTTCCGCGACGTGCACGTGGAGCATACAGTCAGCCTCTCGCGCGAACTGCGCCGCCGCGCGAATCATCTCGGCCGAGGCGGCATGCAGCGAGTGCGGCGCCACGCAAATATGCGCGCCGGGAAATTCACGCATGAGCGCCTGCGTGCGTTCGCGCGCCGTATCGATCGGTTCACGAAAAGCATCGGGTGCGTACTCTGCGTCCATCCACGTGCGCGCGAATATCAGACGGATCCCCGCATCGTGCGCCGCCCGAATCGCCTGCCGTGCGTGCGCGTTCCCAGCACCGTTCAGGTAGAAAAATTCCGCGACGGTCGTTATTCCGGCGGCGAGCATCTCGTCGAACGCCAGACGAAACGTCCAATACACGTCGTCCGGAGCGAGCTGCGGCACCACCTTGTACAGCGCATCGCTGCGCCAGCGCGCGAACGGCAGATCGTCTGCCCAACCGCGCATCAGAATCTGGTACGCATGGCTGTGCCCGTTGATGAATCCGGGAACGACGGCAACGTCTGCCCCGTGCGCGCGTACCTGCGCTTCGGGGTATCGCGTCATAATCTCCGCGGCCGTGCCGCAGGCGGAGATCCGCTCGCCCTCGAGGGCAAAAGCAAAATCCCGCAGTTCTTCGCCGTCTACGAGCGCACGCGCGCACCGCACGATCGTCGCCACTACAATCGCGCGCCTCCGCGATAGACGGCAGCCGCGAGATTTCCGCCGAATTGCCAGCCGAATTCTTCGGGCGATTGCATCTCGAGCACGGCAAAATCCGCCGCCGTTCCTTCACGAAGCGTTCCTGCGACGACGCGCAGCGATTCCGCTGCGGCGACGGTCACGCCGTAGAGCGCTTCGGCTGCGGACACGCCGAACAGCTTTCGCCCGAAATACGCGACGGTTTGCAAGTTGAAGCACGGCGAGGTTCCCGGATTGTAATCGCTTGCGAACGCCACCGTACCGCCTCGTTCGAGCAACGTCCGAACCGGAGTCCGCTGCGGCAGGTCGAGATACGCAATCGTCGCGGGACACGCAACGGTGACGATCGCGCTCTGCACGATTGCGCGCACGTCTTCGTCACGCACGCAGTTGCAGTGATCGACGGCGTCGACGCCGATTTCTGCCGCCATATGCGCCGCGCCGCCATACGCCATTTCATCGCAATGCGCCCGCAGCCGCAGACCGTGGCCGCGGGCGGACTCCAAGTACCGTCGAGTTTGCTGCGGCGAGAAAAATCCCGGCTCGCAAAAAGCGTCGGCGTACACCGCGCCATGCGCTTTCGCGAACGGAATGCATTGGTCGATCAGATAATCGACGTAATCGATTTCGTTCGCGAACTCCGGCGGCAGAGCGTGCGCGCCGAGGAACGTCGCGACGAGCCTGGGCAGACGGCGATCGTCGCGGTGCGCGTGGATCATCGAGAGCAACTCCATCTCGCCCGGTTTGTGGAGCGCGTAGCCCGTTTTCGTTTCGAGCGTCGTCGTTCCGTGCAGCGCAATCAGCCGAAGCCGTGCTTCTACCGTGTCCCAAAAAGATTCCGGACGCTCCAATGCCTTGCGCGTTTGCGTCACGGTGTAAAGCATTCCGAGCGGCGCTTTTTCTCCGCGCTGGCGCGCAGCAAAATCGGGTTCGCGGTCGCCGGCGAACAGCGGATGCGCGTGAGCGTCCACAAATCCCGGAAAAACCACGCAGCCGGGGTATTCGTGCAATTCGGCCGAGCGATACGCACCGGGCAACGCGTCGATTGGGCCGCTCCACGCTACACGTGCGTCTTCCACGGCAAGCGCGCCGTCGCTAACGGTCCCTAACGCATCGAACGCCGCTCCATACTGGGCGACGTTCGAGGCGTTCGTAACGATCGTCCCGGCTCGGACTACAAGCGCCAATCGATGCCTTTTTCGTCTGCCGTTTCAATCGCGACATCGTAACCGGCGTCCGCGTGCCGCACGACTCCCATGCCGCAATCCGTCGTGAGCACGCATTCCAGCCGTTCGCGCGCATCGTCGCTGCCGTCCGCGACGACGACCATGCCCGCGTGCAAGCTGTATCCGATACCGACGCCGCCGCCGTGATGCACGGACACCCAATGCGCACCCGCAGCAGTATTCAACAGCGCGTTCAGAATCGGCCAATCCGCGATCGCGTCGCTGCCGTCTTTCATCGCCTCGGTCTCCCGGTACGGCGAGGCCACGCTGCCTGTGTCGAGGTGATCGCGCCCGATCACGATCGGGGCCTTGAGTTCGCCGCTTCTCACCAATTCGTTGAAACGCAAGCCGGCCTTCGCGCGATCGCCGAATCCCAGCCAGCAGATACGCGCCGGCAAACCTTGAAACGCGACACGCTCGTTCGCGAGCGAAATCCAGCGGTGCAAGTGTCGATCTTCCGGGAAGAGTTCGAGCAGTTCTTTGTCGCACCGCTGGATATCTGCGGGATCGCCCGAAAGCGCCGCAAAGCGGAACGGGCCGCTGCCTTTGCAAAAGAGCGGGCGGATGAACGCGGGGACGAAACCGGGAAAATCGAACGCGCGCGTCATTCCGGCGCGCTGCGCTTGCGCGCGGATGTTATTTCCGTAATCGAACACGATCGATCCCGCATCGAGAAAATCGACCATCGCCTGCACGTGCTTCGCGACCGTCGCGAGTCCGCGGCGCTCGTACTCCTCCGGATGGCTCCTACGCAGGTGCTCGGCTTCATCGAGCGAGAGGCCCATCGGCACGTAACCGTCGATCATGTCGTGCGCGGACGTTTGATCCGTTACCGCGTCCGGACGAAAACCTGCGGCAAAGAGCGCGGGAAATTCATGTCCGGCGTTACCTTGGTATCCGACGGAGAGGGCTTTGCCGTTTCGGCGCGCGTCTTCAACTACGCGCAACGCCTCGTCTCGCGATTCGGCAACGAGGTCGAGATACCGCAAATCACGGCGGCGTTCCAGCCTGGAACGATCGACGTCGATGACGAGCGCAATCCCCTCGTTCATCGTGATCGCGAGCGGCTGCGCGCCGCCCATGCCGCCGATGCCGGCCGTCAAACAGACGCGGCCTTTGAGCGTTCCGCCGAAATGCTGTCTCGCAGAGCTCGGCAAACGTCTCGTACGTGCCTTGGACGATTCCTTGCGTGCCGATGTAGATCCACGATCCCGCCGTCATCTGTCCGTACATCGTAAGGCCTTGCGCTTCGAGTTCGCGGAAGACTTTCCAATCGGCCCATTTCGGGACGAGGTTCGAATTCGCAATCAATACGCGCGGCGCACGCACGTGCGTTTTCCAAACCGCAACCGGTTTGCCGCTCTGCACGACGAGGGTCTCGTCGTTCTTGAGCCGCTTGAGCGCTCGGACTATTGCGTCGAATGCTTCCCAGGAGCGCGCCGCGCGTCCGTTTCCGCCGTACACGACCAGGTCCTGCGGGCGTTCCGCAACATCCGGGTCCAAGTTGTTCATCAGCATGCGGAGCGCGGCTTCCTGCGGCCAACCCTCGCACGAACGTTCGGTTCCGCGCGGCGCGCGAACGGTGCGCGGTCCGCTCACAGTCGTCGTCATCTCGCTCCTCCAACCAATTGCGCGCCGGTTGCATCTTCCGCAGCGTTCACGAGCGCACCGCCGCGGATGAGATCTCGTGCCGCTGCGATGTCGGGAGCCGGAACGCGATCGTCGGTAAAAGGTTCGATGCGCTCGCGCGCTGCCTCGTACGCCGCCTGCGTTCCAACCCCCGATTTGAGCGGCCGGCGAAAATCCGTTGCGGCGAGCGCGCCGAGCAATTCGCACGCGAGCGAACCTTCGACGTTTTGCAGGACGCGATCCAAATTCACCGCCGCCGTCATGCCCATGCTGACGTGATCTTCCTGACCGGCGGATGTCGGAATGGAATCCACGCTGTTCGGCCACGCGAGCCCTTTGTTTTCCGAAACCATCGCCGCCGAAGAATACTGCACGATCATCAACCCCGATTGCAAGCCGGAACGTCCCGTCAAGAACAGCGGCAATCCGCGCTCTTCGGCATTGAGCAGCAGATACAAACGCCGTTCGCTGATGCCCGCGAGTTCCGCGAGCGACATCTTGAGCAGATCGCACACGAGCGCGATGGGCTGACCGTGGAAGTTTCCGCCGGTAAGAAACTCACCATCCTCCGGAAAAACCAGCGGATTGTCCGTAACGGATATTGCTTCGGTTTCGATGACTCCGCGCGCGTGCTGCGCAGCGTCGCGAATCGCCCCGTGCACGACCGGGATGCAGCGATACGAATACGGGTCCTGCACGCGGCCGCATTCGCGATGCGACTCCATGATTTGCGAGCCGCGCAAGAGCGCGCGCAAATTGTCGGCGACGCGCGCCTGTCCGGGATGCGGGCGAAGCGCGTTGATGCGGCGGTCGAACACGCGATCCGTTCCGAGAAATGCCTCGAGCGACATCGCGCCGATGATGTCGGCGGCGGCCAGCAAACGCTCTGCGCGCAACTGGCATAGCGCTGCGATGCCGGTCATCACTTCGGTGCCGTTTACGAGCGCGAGGCCTTCCTTTGCGCCGAGTACGATCGGTTCCAGGCCTGCGAGTTGCAATGCGCGCGCGCTCGGCATGCGCTCACCACGATAGAACGCTTCGCCTTCACCGATCAGCGTGAGCGTCATGTGCGCGAGCGGCGCGAGATCGCCGCTGGCGCCTACCGAACCCTGTCGCGGAACCACCGGCGTCACGCGGCGATTGAGCAGCGCGACGAGCAGATCCAGGGTCGCTTCCCGAATTCCCGAGTGGCCCGCAGAAAGAGAGCTCACGCGCAGCACACCGGCCGCGCGCACGAATTCGACGGCAAGCGGCTCGCCGGTGCCCGCCGCATGACTGCGAACCAAATTCAGTCTGTAGTTGCGCCGCGTCTTTCGGTTCGACCGTGATATTCGCCAAACGTCCGAATCCGGTGGTTACGCCGTAAATCGCATCGCCGATGCCGAATTTTTCGTCGACCAGGCGGCGGGCGGCAGCAACCCGAGCGCGCGCACCCTCCGTCACGCGCAGCGGCGCCGCTTCTTCAGCGATCGCCCGAATCGATTCCAGCGAGAGGTGCTTACCGTCCAGATCTACCGTGGGAAGGGCCGTCATCGTCATATCCGGACTACTTCCGGCCATGGGCTTTCCGGCCTTTTTTGGCTGTGACGAGGCTGCATGGGGCCGCAGCAGTTGTCGCAACTATTGCATCTTTGGCCGCTCGTTCAGCATCACTTGCGACTGCCATTCGCGGAAATTGGTCACCTTTTCCAACAGGAGTGCGTCGATAAGACGTGGGTCCCGAAAATTTCCAGCGCGAGCGACTCCATCTACTCTCGATCGCATTTCGGATCGTCGGGTCGCAGGCCGATGCCGAGGACGTCGTGCAGGAAGCATGGATCAAATTCGCTCGTGCCGACACAAGCCGGGTTGGCAACATTCCTGCGTGGCTGACCACGGTCGTTACGCGATTGTGCCTGGATATTTTGCGCCGCCGGCGCGACCTTCCGGAGGTAACGGAGTTGCTCGCAGATACTGCCGGCGAACCGGAAGAGGTCGCTCTCCTTGCCGACGAGCTGACTGCTGCCTTCGTTATCGTTCTCGAGGAGTTGACGCCGCCACAGCGCGTAGCACTCGTGCTTCACGATGCATTCGGCGTTCCATTCGAAGAAATAGCCCATATCCTCGGAACGACCGAAGCATCGGCAAAGAAATTGGCGAGCCGCGCGCGAGCACGCGTTCGTCAGCGCGTTGGCGCGCCTCCTGAAGATAATGAGGCGGTGCGAAGCGTCGTCGAGGCGTTTCTTCAGGCTGCCCAAGAGGGCAACACCGATCGTCTTTTGACGCTTCTAGATCCGAACGTCGTTAGACTGGCCGATCCGCAAGTTCTCCCGCCGGATGGAGAACAGCAAATTCAGGGGCTGGAGGCCGTCGTATCACAAACGCTACTCTTTCGCGCGAGTGCAGCGCGAGCGAAAACGGCGTTCATTGATGGGCGGCCCGGAATCCTCGTGCTCGCAAGCGGCAAGGTTCACGCCGCGCTCGTGATCCGCGTCCGGAAGGGACGGATCGTGCAATACGAAGTCATCGCCGATCCCCAACGCGTCGCGCTCTTGCACATTCAAAATATCTAACGCCCGCGATTACTCGCGTTCGAGTCCACAATGAGCAATCTCTACATCGGCGTCGCGGCAGCCACCATACTTGTCAACTTTGGAGCGACGACCGGTGACCTTACAAGGGCCGCTTTCGTGATGAAGACCGTGGACGAAGTGCGCATCCCGCATTCGTGGTTGCCGCTTCTCGCCGCCCTGAAGGCGGCAGGCGCACTCGGTCTGCTCTTAGGACTTCTCGGCGTCCCAATAATCGGAACGGCCGCGGCGGCTGGTTTGGTCGCCTTTTTCGTAGGCGCGATCTATACACACGTGCGCGCGCGAGTCTTTAATACTATTGCGTTTCCGGGTTTCTTTCTCGCTCTGGCTGCTGCATCGCTTAGGTTGTCGTTACACTAAAGGTTTAGCATGACGGCAAATGTCGTGTGAGCCGGCATGAGAAACGTTACAATTTAGACCAATCCGCCGGATGCGGGGTGCCGTAAGGCGGACCGTTTTGAATGACGATCTCTTCGCGATCGCGCAGGGCAATCGAACGGGGATCGCGCGTCCACAGATGCCCATTCACGGTGACGCGTAAGAGGCGACCGCGCGATGCGTGCACCGGACCGGCCGCCGTCCGGCTCAAGTCCTTGTCCCAGATGTCGAAGAACTGCCCCAAGGTAAATGCGCGGGTTGTCGGCGCCTCGATGTGGATGATGCCGTCGGTCGCGTGCGTATGCACCCAGTACAGGCAACCGGCGATCGGCATGATGCCGATCTGCGCCGGAATCTGAACGCCCCGTCCCCTGTCGAAAAGCTGCAAATGCGCGTGAATGTGTTCGACCGCGTATTCTTGTGCATCGCAACGGATGCCATCGATGGGAAGACCGGACATCATGCTCTGGGCGCGCGCAGATGAATGCGGGCAGAGCCCGGCGATTATGGCTGCGAGTGCAAAAAAAACGGCGATACGAAGCTTCACGAAGTCACTTTCCTTTGGAAAACGGGGATAACAGCCACGCCGGCTGTGCATAAACGCACTTTCTTGTGGAAACGTTGTGAGTTCGGCTTTCGGCCCCTTGCATACGACTTTTTCGGAGTGATACCATGCAAACACTTCGAAAAACGAAGGGCGATGAACGTTGAATCGCGGCCGGCCATGTTGACGATGCAGTCGCACGTCGGCGATCCGAGTGGACGGTCGAAGGTCCGCGTCACGTCAGTGGGATTCCTTCGACCGGAGTCAAACAGGCGAGAAAAGCGGAACGCACGTCAGAGGCCTTGGAGCAATCCGAGGCCTTTGTATTTTGCTCTCTTACGACGCACGTGCACAGCACGTGCATAACTCGAATTTCTTGTGGAAAACGTTGTGAGTTTCGCGCGGCCCCTCTTGCTCGGCAATAAGGCGCGTGCTACCATCCATGTACTTCGAATAACAAACGAAGCGCGGCAAGCATAACAGTCGCGGCCGAAACATGTTGACGACGCGGGCGCAATCCCGCGCTCCGAGTGATGCGGCCATACCGGATGCGCGTCAGTAGGGTTTCTTCACGGGAGCCAAACAGGCGCGATAAAAACAGACGGAATACGCCGAAGCCCCCGAGACTCATACTCCCGGGGGTTTTCGTTTTACCTTACTTCGAAACCGGCAGTTCGTACTTGGCGGCGATCTGCGCGATGAGCATGCGCACGCGGTCGCGCACGGGCGAAGGTGCAACGATTTCCGCCTGCGCGCCCCATCCGAGCACCCAGCGCGCGAGTTCGTCCACGTCGGCGACATGATAGGTGATCTCGACGGAGCCGTCATCGCGCCGGTCTACGGCACGCTCGGCGACAATGCGAGCAGCCGTTGCGGCTTTCGCGACCCGCGAGGCGAATCGCACGCGTACTTCCGTGGTCTGGTCGTTGTGCAGCACGCCGCTGATCGAACTCGACGCGAAATCGTCGACGCTGAAGTTCTGCGGTTTGGTGAACGTTTGCGCGAGCACGTCGGGATCCGCGACGCTGTCGATTGCGAAGACTCGCTTGTCGCGGCGATCGTGATCGAAGGCAACGCAGTAGACTCTTCCGCTGCTCACGACGAAGCCGTACGGATCCGCTATGCGCTTGGAATGCTGGCCTTCTTTGTCCGTGTACGTGAACGTGACGGTGCGCGAGCTGCGTTCCGCAGATGAGAGCAGCCCGAATACGCGTTCGCCTTCCTTGGTCAGATGCGTCTCGCTCAGACGGAACGTCACCGGCGAGGTTCCTTCGACGCGTTCCTTCACGCCGCGGCCCGCGGCGCCCGTAATCTTCTCCGTCACTTCGTCGACGTAGGTGCCGATGGCGTCGCCAAGGCTCGCGCTGATTGCGCGAAGCGCAACCAAGCCGAAGAGTTCGCTGCTGCTGAGCTCCAAACGCTTGAGACTGTAGCCGTCGCTGAACCGGTACGTGTTGGTGGCGCGATCGAAGTACCATGGAAACCCGGCGTCAGCCAGAACCGCCAAGTAGCGCCGCAAGCTCCGGGTGCTCGGACGGTGCTCGCCTTCGGAAATTCGGTCTTTGAGTTGTTCGAAAGAGAAGCGGCCCTCGTCGATGGCGTTCAACAGCCGGACGAGGAGGACGATTTTCGGCTCATTCGTGCGTTCCATTGGCATATTGTGCCAGCTAAATGGCGAGACGGCCATCAAAACGTCATCAAAACCCGGGACTTTCCGCTCAGAGAGTCGTCACGCCGTCAACCGGTCGGCTCGGGAGCGGGCGTTGCCGGCGCGCCGCTCTTGGGGAAGCAGCCGTCCGGAGCGTACATCGGCGGCACGTTCGGCTGCGGCTGCGTAGATGTGACGCCGACTTCCAACGGGTAATTTGAGCCGCCGTCGGTCATCGTCTGAACCGGTACGGTCAGCGTTCCATGGGCCTGCACCGCTATCGGAGCGCCGATTTGATAGCGATCGGGCACGCGCGCGCACCCCACCTCCGCGAGCCGGCCGTTTACCAGGAAACTGCCGCGGACGGGACCCCCGAGCGGACGCTCGTAGAGATACACCGTTGCATTCCGATCCAGAGGATTGCTGATTTGGAAATTCAGCAAGCGCAGCACACCGTACTCGCCGTAGTCGTGCCCTGTTTGGATAGGAACATTCGGGATAGCTGCGGCCGGCGGCGTTTGCGCGCCGTACTGTGTGCCCGCGTCCGGCCCCGGAACGGTGAAGGCGATCGTCTGCGTGCCGTAACCGGACAGCGCGAAAATGCCGGTGCGGTGGTGGCCGTCATCCGGCAGCTGCGGCTGCGAAAGATAGCCGGCAATTTCCGCGCCGGTAATTGGGCCTGCGGGCAGCGCGAGAACGGTGACGGTGACCGGACCTCCGTCGACGATGCGAATGCCGAGGCTTCCGGCGGCGCCCGCAAGACTGTCCATCGCGAATTGATCGGCGACGTAAGGGTTCTGCGCGGCAACGTCCACGACGATGCCCTCGTTGAGCGGCTTGCGTATCAAGAAGTCACGTGACACGGCGTGTCCCACGCTCATCACGTCGATGTTCGGGCCGGCGGATGCGTCGATGATCTGCACGGTCGACGGCTGTGCAGTGCCGCTGCTCAGAACCACCGCGAGTTGCCGCGAACCTTCAGCGTTTTGATGATAGTAATACAGACGCGCCGGCGCGTTCGGCTGTACTTCTCCGCGGAACAGCACGCCGTCCGCAATCAACTTTTCGGGATCGTCGTCGTAAAACAGCAGCGGCGTGGAAAACGGATCCGCCGCGACGTTTTGTACCGTTACGCTCGTCCATGCGTTGACGTCGAAATACTGGTCTCCGCCCGCGACTTGCACGGGCACGGGTACGACCGCGCTCGCTCCCGGGCCGAGCGTAGCCGGCAGCGTAAAAGCGCCGAGCTGCGCGGTGGCGCCGGGCTGGGTTTGCACCGCCGGAAGCACCACTCTTTGAATCTGCTGCATCAGCCATTGCGGGTCGAGCTGCGAGCCGGTAACGCGCACCGTCGCCGCAGGCGGTGCGGTCCCCGCGTCCAACGCGACGCGTACCGGAATTTGGATTGTGGCACCGCTCGAATCGCTCAGCACGATCGTGGCGCGTCCCGTTTGCGTCGAAGCCGTCACGGTTACGGTACGCGCGTTTTGATCGATTGCGGCGGTCACGATCGGAACGTCCACGCTTACGGAGAACGGACCGCTTCCACTTTGAATCGCGAGCGTGGCGCCGGCCGACGGATGCAGGTTCACGGGTAAGCCGCCTACACGAAGACCGGCCGGCGCGGGTGAAGGCGAGGCGGATTGGGACGCGCCGGTGACGGTGATCTGACAGTGACGGTTGCGGCACTTGCAGCGCCGCCGCGAGCAAGAGTGAAAGAAACGGCACGTGTGCATCCATACGCGTGCGACGGCTTGCGAGCCTTTGCGCGCGGCCTTACACTAAGGGCATGGGCGCCGGTCCCTCGACGCACGACGAAGCGGGCGAATTCCTCGAACGATGCGTTGCGCTCTACAACGCGGGCGTGCTCTCGCGCGATTTCAGCGGTTTTCTGGCGTTGCTGAACGACGATGCAGTCTTCGATTTCGAAGGTACGACGGAACGCGGACCGCTCGGTGGAAAAGTCGTCATCGCACAGCATTTCGCAGACGATCCGCCCGACGACGGAATTCGCGTGAAGCGCTGGAAATGCCGCGAAGGTGAAATTGCCGCCGAGTTCGGCTGGCTCGACATTCCCGAGGGGGGCGGATGTCTGTTCATTCAGCTGAAGAACGGGCGTATCTCCCACCTGACGATAGCGATGGGCGGCCCACGCCGAACCTTTCGCTAAAGGGCCGTCCGCTTGCGCCGCGTTTAAGGCGGGAACCCCATGGGGCATGTATCGACTATGAGTATGTGGCACGTGTGGGGCGACTACGTGCAGACGCGCCCCGATCGCATTGGGAATGCGCAGGTTCTCGCCGGCGAGGAAAAAGCCGCCGAGCAAACGGCAAAGTCGCACGGCTTCGATTTCGATTACCGCTTGCGCAACGGCTTCATGCCATGGGCCGCAACGTTCCGATGCGAAAACGACGACGATCAGGACTTCGCGTTCGCCGCTTATCCAATCGTTCGCGGCTGGGAGCGTGTGGCCGGCTAGGGCCCGGCATCGAACATCGCGTCGAGTTCGTCGCCGGATAGGCGATCCGATACAAACTCGAACGTTCCGTCGTCCCGCAGACGCTGCGCTGCGCGCCGGACGTACGCGAGCGCATGCGCCAGTCCGCCGGGACCGATGCTGATGCGTGCGACACCGATCTGCGCCAAGCGTTTCACCGGCGGCGTCGACGGGCCGGCATAGACGTTGATAGGCCCGCGAATCTCTCGCGCAAGCCGAGCGATCGCGGTTTCATCGGACGGTCCGAGAACGAACACGCAATCCGCGCCGGCTTGCAAAAACCGGTTGCCCCGTCGAATCGCTTCAGCGGTGCACCATTCATCGTCGCCGTCAACGGCTAAGAACACGTCCGTGCGCGCGTTGATGACCAGCGGAACGCCGATACGCGACCCCACTTCTTTCATGGCGTGGATCCGCTCGCATTGAAAGTCGAGATCGATGAGCGAGCCCGGCTCGCCCGCGTCCTCGAAATTCAGTCCCACCGCGCCCGCTTCGATTGCGCCGCGCGCGGTTTCTTGCGCATCGCGCACGGTGCGTCCGTATGCACCCTCCACATCTGCGGTGACCGGCGCCTTGACTGCGCGAGTGATGCGTCGCACAGCGCCCAGCATTTCGTCGCGCGATATCCGCTCACCGTCGGGAAAGCCTTGCGTCCAAGCGACGGCAGCGCTTCCGGTAGCGAGCGCGGGATAGCCGAGTTCTTCGACGACTCGCGCACTCACCGCATCCCAAACGTTGAACAGCACGAGCGGATCGCCGGGCCGGTGCAGTGCTCGAAGCGCGCGCGCTTTTTCGGCTTGCGAGATAACGTCGATCATGGAATCGCCGAGAACAAGGCCGGGACCGCATAATACGGATCGGGGCCGCTGCCGTCGTTCGTGAGAACGATCACGTCGATGCCGTCGTTCGGAAACGTCGCGTTCACGGATTGAAAGCCCCCGATGTAACCGTCATGCCAAATGTATTCGTGGCCGCTGAGCGAGTCTGACGAGCCAGCCGTCCGCATACGTTCCGTACGACTGCGGAAAAGGTCCCGGGGTGAACATCTGCTTGAGCGAAGCACTCGTAAAGATTCCCGGCGCGCGCACCGCCTCATCCCACTTTTCCAAATCGCCGACGGTGGACGTCAAGCCGCCGGGACCCGCAAGCCACATCAAATTCCACTGATAGATGCGCTGGGCCCCGTTTCCCCAATCCGCATAGCCCAGCGCCAAATCCGTACCGGACGGATAACCTTGCTGCGTGCGCGTCATCCCGAGCGGTCGGAAAACGCGCTGCTGCAGAAAGGCGCCCAGCGTTTCGCCGCTCACATGCGCGACGATCATGCCCAGCAACAGATAGTTCGTGTTCGAATAGCGGTACTGCGTGCCGGGAGTGAAGAGCAACGGAAACGTCGCCAATTCGTCCACAATCGGCTGGTAATTCGTCTGCCCGCTGCTCATGAATGATTGATAGGCGGGCGTAAAATCGGGATTCGACTGGAAATTGTTGTAATCCACAAAGCCGCTGCTGTGCTGCAGCAGATTCAGCAGCGTCATGCTGCCGGCGCTGGGGAGATTCGGAAAGTATTTCGAAACGGGATCGCTCACCGCGAGTTTCCCGTCTTGTTGTAAGAGCAAGATCGCTGCCGCAGTGAATTCCTTGCTCACCGATGCAAGGTCGAAGACCGTATCCGGATCCGTTGCAAACGCGCCTCGATTCATATTCAAAACCACGTCCGGTTGTGAAATGCCCCACACGTTGCTGGCGTAGAAGGTTTCAGGTGTGCCGCGGTCGCGCAGCCCGTACCCGTGCACGTAGATCGGAGCGCCGTTGCGGTAGATGCCCAGTTCCACTCCCCACTGATCGCCGTAGTTCTGCTTCACGATGCTGTCGAATTTCGCGCCCGACGGCGGCGGCGGCGGTGAAGTCGGGGCCGGCGCGGGGGGACCGGAGCCGCCGCCGCAGCCCGTTATTGCAAAAAGGGCGCCGATTAAGGCGCCCTTCATGTTACGTGGCCGCATGCTCCGGTTCGCGCTGCGGCGGCGGCTCGATGCCGGAATCTTGCTGAACCGCAGCTTTTCCGGATTGTCCGGATCGACTTCGCCCAGAATGCGATCGCCGGCAGCGAACGTACCGCGCAGCATCTCTTCGGCCAGTTCGTCTTCGACTTCGCGCTGAATTGCGCGGCGCAGCGGACGAGCGCCGTACTGCGGATCCCAGCCCTTCTTGGCGAGCAGCGCTTTCGCTTCTTCCGTGACTTCGAGGCTCATGTCTTGCGCCTTGACCTCGCGCATGACTTTCTCGAGTTCGAGTCCGACGATCTGCTCGATCTGCGCGCGCGTGAGTTGATGGAAGACGACGATCTCGTCCAAGCGGTTCACGAACTCGGGACGGAACGTGTGTTTGACTTCCTCCAGCACCTTGTTCTTCATCCGCTCGTATGCCGCGCCTTCGTCTTCGTCGCTCGTTTTGCTCGTGCGGAATCCGATGTCGGTCGTCGTCTGCATGCCCGTCGCGCCGACGTTCGAAGTCATGATGATGACGCAGTTTTTGAAGTCGACTTGACGGCCTTGCGAATCGGTCAAGCGTCCGTCGTCGAGCACCTGCAGCAGCAAATTGAAGACGTCGGGATGCGCCTTTTCAATTTCGTCGAGCAGCACGACGGAGTACGGACGGCGCCGCACCGCTTCGGTGAGTTGGCCGCCTTCTTCGTATCCGACGTATCCCGGAGGCGCGCCGACCAGACGCGAGACGGCGTATTTCTCCATGTACTCCGACATGTCGATGCGGATCATCGACTCGGAATCGTCGAACAGAAACTCGGCGACGCTGCGCGCGACTTCGGTTTTGCCGACGCCCGTCGGGCCGAGGAACATGAACGAGCCGATCGGCCGGTTCGGATTCTTCAAGCCGGCGCGCGAACGGCGGATCGCGCGAACGATGACGTTGATCGCCTCGTCCTGACCGACGACGCGCTTGTGCAGCGAATCCGCCATGTTGAGCAGTTTCTCGGTTTCGGCCTGCGCGAGACGGCTGACCGGAATCTTCGTCCACGACGAAACGATGTACGCGACGTCTTCTTCGGTGACTTTGACGATCTTGTCGCTTTGCGCGCGCTTCTCTTGCCACTCTTGTTTCGAGGCGCGCTTTTTCGAGACGGATCTTCTCCTCTTTATCGCGCAGCGAGGCGGCTTTGTCGAACTCTTGCGCTTTGACGACGGCTTCTTTTTCCGCGATGATCTTGCGCAGTTGCGCGTCGATCTCGCGAATTTCCGGCGGCGGAAGCGTCGCCTGCAAACGCACGCGCGAGGCGGCTTCGTCGATCAGATCGACGGCTTTATCGGGCAAAAAGCGATCGGTGATGTAGCGGTCGCCGAGTTTGGCCGCGGCCGCGAGCGCTGCGTCGGTGATCTGCACTTTGTGGTGCGCTTCATACCGATCGCGCAGACCTTTGAGAATCTCGATCGTCTCTTCGACCGTCGGCTCGCCGACCATCACGGGCTGGAAGCGCCGTTCGAGCGCCGAGTCTTTCTCGATGTGTTTGCGGAATTCGTTGAGCGTCGTCGCGCCGATGCATTGCAGTTCGCCGCGCGCGAGCGCCGGCTTGATGATGTTGCTCGCGTCGATCGCGCCTTCGGCCGCGCCGGCGCCGACCAGCGTGTGCAGCTCGTCGATGAACAGGATGATCTCGCCGGCCGCGCCGCGGATCTCGTCCATGACGCGCTTCATGCGCTCTTCGAACTCGCCGCGGTACTTCGTTCCCGCAACCAGCCCGGCAAGGTCGAGCGTGATGACGCGCTTGTCGCGCAGCGGCTCGGGAATGTCGCCCTTGATGACGCGCTGCGCCAGGCCTTCGGCGATCGCGGTCTTGCCGACGCCCGGTTCGCCGATGAGCGCGGGATTGTTCTTCGTGCGGCGCGAGAGGATTTGAATGACGCGCTCGATCTCGCTGCCGCGGCCGATGACCGGATCGAGTTTGTTTTCGCGCGCGAGCGTGCGTCAGATCGCGGCCGTACGCATCGAGCGTCGGCGTTTTGCTCTTGCCCTTGGGCGCGGGCGGCTGACCTTCGGCGCCGAGCAGCGACGTCGTCTGCACGCGCACTTTCGCCGGATCGACGCCCAGATTCGTGAGCACGCGCGCCGCGACGCCTTCGCCTTCGCGGATCAGGCCGAGCAGCAAATGCTCCGTACCGATGTAGTTGTGATTGAGCTGGCGCGCTTCTTCGAACGCGAGTTCGATGACGCGCTTGGCGCGCGGCGTGAAGACCATCTCTTGCTGAACCGTCTGACCGCCGCGGCCGACGATGGCTTCGACTTCCTGGCGCACCTTCGCCAAGTTGACGCCGAGCGTCTCGAGCACTTTTGCGGCGAGGCTTTCACCTTCGGAAATGATGCCGAGCAGAATGTGCTCGGTTCCGATGTAGTTGTTACCGAGCCGCTGCGCTTCTTCTTGGGCGAGAACGATGCTTCGCCGTGCTCGCTCGGTGAACGGTTCCCACATTGACATGGTCTGTCTCTAAACTCCTCCTTCCGATCTGCGCCCTCCCGACTATACCCGCCTGACGTTTCCGGTTCTGTATCGGTAAGAAGGCTTAACCCCGCGCCTCGTTCTTAAGCGTTGCGCCTGCCCTGCTTCAAAAACTGAACCGAATGCCCGACAAACCCGGCGGTGACGCCCGCTTCGTCTGCGTCTGCTTATATAAACGAATTCGATCGAGGTCAGTGGCGCGATCGATTTGCCGGCGAAGAACGTAAAAACCGTCCCCGCCGTGCGGTCGCCGAAAGGTCCCGAAGCCCGCGCCCGCGCCGACATAGGCTCCGCCATACCCGCCGCCCGTCAATCCCGCGAATTCCAGCGTGGCGGCATAGCCGCCACCCTTCGCTGAGCGGCACCAAGACCGATCCCTGGACTACGAGCGGCAGCTGCCGGAACGGACGTGCCGGTGCTAAGCAGACGCCGCAGCCGGCCGTGACGACGGATCGTGGCGGACCAACCGCCTGCGGCAACCGAAATGCCCGCCGAGCGCCGGCAAGCGGCAACGCCGCGAGTGACCGGACGAGCAGCCACAGCCGAAGAATGCCCGCCCGATCACGCATGGCGTCCGCCGTTCGCAAGCGGAGTCGCCGGGCCTTTTTCTGAACATCGCAACGATCATGCCGACAGTCGAACAAGTGCGCGAATCGCTCAAGAAGGTCAACGATCCCGAACTGAATATTCCGATTCTTGATCTGGGACTCGTTTACGACATCGCGGTCGAGGGCGAGAACGGCGAACACGTCACCGTCGCCATGACGCTGACCTCGCCGATGTGTCCGGTCGGACCGCTGTTCAAGCAATCCGTCGAGGACAACGTGTAAGAGGCATCGAGGGCGTGAAAACCGTCAACGTCGACATCACGTTTTCGCCGCCATGGGATCCGCGCGAGATGGCCACCGAAGACGTGAAGATGCATGCTCGGCATCTGGTAGCGGAGAAACCGGAGCTCTGCCGTTCGCGCACGAGTGCTTCGGCCGGCGCAATCGCAAGCGACGACGTCGCGTGCACGATGAGGCGTCCTCTTGCATCGCGGATTTCACCTTGCGTCGCGCCGAACGATTTCCGAGATTCAGAACCTCCGCTCGCGCGGTCAATCGTTCGGACGAAACGTGTGCAGGCCGGAAAAAGCGCATCTGAAGATCGATCGTCGTGCACGCCATTGCCTTTGCGGCAGCCGCGTCACCAGCGCGCACGTGAGCGCAGAATCGACGAGCGTGGCCAGCACGCCGCCGTGTACGCTTGCCGCCAAGATTCAGCATGAACGTCTGGGGCGCATCGAGAACTCGATCCAGCCCTCGCCCAATCGCTCCCTCCTCGATGCCGAGCACGCTGAAAGAATCGGCGGCAGCGGAATTTCACCTCGTCCGATTCCTCTCGAGAAACTCGCGTCCATCCAGACTGTATCCACTTCGACCCGAGTTCGGCCGGGATCGACCCAGTCGACCTGTAATGTAGGCATGGAGCCATGATACACGACGAATCTCTTGTCGAGTATGGGAGCACGACGCTGGATTATCGTGATCGGCGTGATGGCGGCCACGCTGCTTCAAGTGCTCGACGCCACGATCGTCAATGTCGCACTTCCCGTCATCCAGGGCAATCTCGGCGCAAACTTCGACGAAGGCGCCTGGATCGTCACGGGATACATCATCGCGGCGGTGATCGTCATTCCGCTCACGCCTTGGCTGCAGCAAGTCTTCGGGCGCAAGCAATATTACATCGCCGCCATCGCGGGCTTCACCGATGACGTCGGCGCTCTGCGGCATGTCGACATCGCTCGACGAACTCGTCTTCTTCCGCATTCTGCAAGGGTTGTGCGGCGGCGGCCTGATCGCGACGGGACAAGCGATCTCTGCGCGACACGTTTCCCACGCGCGAGAGCTCGGGAAGAGTCAAGCGCTGGTTTCGCTGGGCGCGATCGTCGGACCGAGCATCGGACCCACGTTGGGCGGCATTCTCACCGACGCGTTCTCGTGGAACTGGATTTTCTACATCAACATCGTGCCGGGAATTTTGGCCGCAATCGCGATCGCGTCGACGCTGCGCAACCCGCACTATCAGCGGAAGCCGCAAGGCTTCGACGGCATCGGCCTAACTCTGCTGGCTGCCGGCTTGGGCAGCCTGCAGTACGTGCTGGACGAAGGCGAACGCAACGATTGGTTCAGCGATTCCCGCATCCTCGCGTTCGGCGCTATCGCGGTCGTCGGGTTAATCGCTGTTTGCGCTCTGGGAAATCTACGGAACGAAAAATCCGATCGTCGATCTGCGCATCCTCAAAAATCGCACCGTTGCAGCGGGTACGGCTCTGGCGCTGACGATCGGCTTCAGCCTGTTCGGCGGCGTCATACTTTCACCGCAGTTTCAGCAGCAATTGCTGAATTTCACAGCGACGCTGAGCGGGGAGTCGATTCTGCTGCGCGCGCTGGCTATCGCAGCGCTTCACGCCGATCACGCTTATCGCGCTCAACAAATTTCACGTTGCGCCCCGCGTGCTGCTCGGAATCGGTTTCATCATCGTTGCGATCGCCAATGCGATGCAGTCGCTGGTGACGACCACCGATTCCACGTTCTGGACCTTCGGATGGCCGCTGCTGATCGGCGGCGCAGGCTTCGGCATGTTGTTCCTGCCGCTTTCCGTCGCCGTACTCAGCAGCGTGCGAGGCGCCGACACGCAAAAGGCGACGTCGCTGATCAGCCTGTGCCAGCAGCTCGGCGGTTCGATATCGACCGCGATGCTGGTGACGCTGCTCGACCGGCGCACCGCGCTGCATCTCTCCAATCTGGCCGGCGAACTGACGCTGCGCAATTCGGCCGTGCGATGGGCGATCCAGCATCATGCTTCCCTCGGTACGCTGTATGGCTTGGTGATGCAGCAGTCGACGGCGATGGCGTTCGCCGACGCGTTCTTCGTGCTCGCGGCGATAACGCTGCTTCTTACGCCGCTGGTCTGGTTCTTGCGCACGCCCAAAACGCGCGCACAATCCGTGCCTCAGCTCGCGGCAGAGTAGTTACGTCTTCGTGCAGTAGTCGCTTCCGGTCTGCCGCAGCTTGCCGCCCGCGCCCAGCAGAAAGTACGCGCGATCGATGCGCGTCGGCGATGTTTCTCTCCAAGTAATCGTGCCGTGCATCACACCGGCGGGAGTATAGTCACTTCCGCCTGCCCACGTCCACACGCCGCTCTTGTCCGGCCCCTTGGACGACGTTACGGCATATGTGCCGTCGTAGTGAAAATCGTCATACGACCACGTATTTTGCGCCGGCACGAGTCCAACATACGCAACGCCTCCGTCCGCGGCATCCTGGGGACCCCACCGGACGACGCTCCAATTTCCACCGGGCGCCGGCTGAATCGACCACTGCGAAACGAAGGAGCTCGCATGGCACGTCCATGTGCCGCCGAAGGCTTGAGCGAATAGACTAACGGCGACGAGAAGCACTGCAAACATTCGATCACCTCAAGAACTGAACGTTGAAAGCGCTTTGGCGAGTCATGTTGCCGACGCCTCCGAACGGAACGATCGTGCCGATTTGCAGCCCGGTTCCATTTTTTCGCCGGAGGCGGACGTCGAATGCCGCGATGTACTGCGGGCGTCCCTGCCCGAACGACTGTCCGAAGTCATGCGCGTACGTAAAAGACGACACGAGATTGAACGCGTCGCTGGCCTTCCACGTCATGCCCGCAGTGTAGGTGCGCGAGGTGCTCGGAAACGGCGGCGCGTCGTGCGAGAAACTCGTTCCTCCGCTGAGTTGCAGATGCGCGTTTACCGGAAGCGTGCTCCACAGCGACGCATCGCTGGCGAGCGTGGCGCGGCCATAGTCGTAAAACGATTCTCCCAGATCGAACGAGGCCGAAAGAGCGGCTCTTCCCAGGTGCACGGTTGCAGTGTCGAAATGCATGCTCGGCGTTAAGCGAAAATCCTGAGCCACGTTCCAATCGCCGGGATGCACGTCGTGCCCGACATCTATCTGCAGCCGCCCGGAACCCGCATGCCCGATTGCACGCTGGTTGCCCGTGAAGAGCAAGTCGTCGCTGCGTTGCGCGTTGTACTGCGCGAATGATAGTGATGCGAATCCGCGGCGAGTCGACGAGGTGAGGGCGTAACGAAAGGCGTGTGTTCCCTGCAGCATGGAACCCGTCAGCGTCTGCGAGATCGAATCGGTGATTTGCTCGTAAGCCGTAAGGTCGAAACGGAGCTCCGTCGACGTCGAGCGTTTGCGCGAGCGCGGCATAACCGCGATTGGTGGCGGCGAAATGTTCTTCCATGCCGGTCCCCGGACCGCCGTTGTACCTGTCGTAGCGCACTCGCGCGAACGTATAGCCGTCGGCGCCGTGCGATACGAGCAGCGGCCACTCCAGCGCTGCCGACGGCACCGGAGAATAGCCGAATGTTTTCGCGGTCGGCGGCGGGATGGTATACGTGTAGGAGGCTGCCGGGAGAAGTGTCGTCCCCGACCGTACTTGTGCGTTGCTGAACGTAATCCAACCGGTTGGTTCGAACTCCACCTGTTGCCCAACCGCAAGCGCGTCTTGCGAAGAAAGCTGCGGCACGAGTGCGTCGCGAACGAACGCGCCCTTCTTACGGCTGAAATCGTACACGTATCCCGAGCCCTGCAGCGCGCCGGATTGGTCCTTTACCGTAACGTCACCCGCGGCGACAAGACGGTTTGCGCGGAAGTCGTAGAGCGCGTGCGTTGCGTCGACCTCTACCTGTCCGATGTGCACGGCCGCGCCGCCGTCCGCGACCAGCAGCCCTCGATCGGGATAGAGCGCAATTTGCTGCGCGGTCACGACGACGGCGTGCGTCTGCGCAGACACTTGCAGGGGAAGCAAGAAAAGGAAGCCGAGAAAGACTGCCGCGCGGGGACGCATGCAAAAAAAGTTCCCTATTCGCGGGGCAGGACCTCGGTGGCCTCGATCTCCTTGCAATACGTGTGTGCAACGGTCCGATACACCGAATGTACGGTCCGCGAAACGCGACGCGCTCCCCCTCGCGACGAACGGCCCCGAGCGCGCCGGGCCCCTACAATGGAATGTTGCCGTGCTTGCGTTTCGGGCGGTCGACGCGTTTGCCCGCGAGCATGTCGAGCGATTTGGCGATGACGCGGCGCGTCATGTGCGCTTCGATGATGTCGTCGACGTAGCCGCGCTGCGCGGCGATAAACGGGTTGGCGAAGCGCTCGGTGTACGTGTCGACCAGTTCCTGCATCTTCGCATCCTTGTTTTTCGCGGCTGCAATTTCGCGCCGGAAGATCGTCTTGACCGCGCCTTCCGCGCCCATGACGGCGATTTCGGCCGTCGGCCACGCGACGTTGACGTCCGCGCGAATGTGTTTGCTCGCCATGACGTCGTACGCGCCGCCGTAAGCTTTGCGCGTAATGATCGTGATCTTCGGAACCGTTGCCTCGGCAAATGCGTACAGCAGTTTTGCGCCGTGTGTGATGATGCCGCCGTATTCCTGATCCGTTCCGGGCAAGAAGCCGGGAACGTCGACGAACGTGACGAGTGGAATGTTGAACGCGTCGCAGAAGCGGACGAAGCGCGCGGCCTTAATCGAACTCTTGATGTCGAGGACTCCGGCTAAAACGTTCGGCTGATTGCCGACGATGCCGATCGTTTGGCCGTTCACGCGACCGAAACCGGTGAGGATATTCTGCGCGTAAAGCGGCTGGATTTCGAAAAAATCGCCGTTGTCGAGCACGGGGAGAACGACCTCGTGCATGTCGTACGGTTTGTTCGGGGAATCCGGAACGACGCCGTCGAGTTCCATCACCTTGCGTTCGGGATCGTCGTCGCACTCGTAGCTGGCGGATCGTCCAGATTGTTCTGAGGAATGTACGAGAGGAGCGTCTTGGTCATGTCGGCCATCTCGTCCTCGTCGGCTGCGGTCAAATGCGCGACGCCGCTCTTCGTCGCGTGCGTCATGGCGCCGCCGAGTTCTTCGAACGTCACGTCCTCACCGGTGACGGTCTTGATGATTTCCGGGCCGGTGATGAACATCTGCGCGATCCGCTCGGTCATGATTACGAAATCCGTGATCGCCGGCGAATACACCGCACCGCCCGCGCAAGGCCCGGCGATGAGACTGATCTGCGGAATCACGCCGCTGGCCTGCACGTTGCGCCAGAATATCTCCGCATAGCCGCCCAAACTGACGACGCCTTCCTGAATGCGCGCTCCGCCGGAGTCGTTGATGCCGATCATCGGCGAACCCGTGCGAACGGCGAGATCCATGACTTTGCAAATCTTCTCCGCGAAGACTTCTCCCAGCGAGCCGCCGAGCACGCTGAAGTCTTGCGAGAAGAGGAATACCTGACGCCCGTCGATCGTCGCACGGCCGGTTACGACGCCGTCACCTAAAAATTCCTTTTCGTCCAATCCGAACGCCGTGCTGCGGTGTACGGCGAATTGATCCAGTTCGATGAACGAACCGGAATCCACGAGCGCTTCCACACGTTCGCGTGCCGTGCGTTTGCCTCGCTCGTGCTGCTTCTCGATTGCCGCTGCCCCCGCAGGCTCCATCGCCTGCTCGCGTTTGCGCAACAGTTCGGCGTACTTCTGCTCGTGTGTCCTCATGGTGGTGCGAGCCTTGAACGGAAGGGCTGATAGGCCCTTTGGAGCAGTAACGATGTCGGCGGCGCTCACGATGACAACGACACCCACGATGACGGCGGCGCTCACGATGACAAACCTGCCGAAGGAGCCCGAGCCTATCGGGGGGCATTTAACCCCGCTGTGAAGCTCTTAGAAGGAAAGAAAGCGCTCGTAACGGGCGTGGCCAACCAGTGGTCGATTGCCACGGGGATCGCGCGGCAGATGCACGAGCACGGCGCGCAGCTTGCGTTCACCTATCAAGGAGAGCGCGTGCAGGAGCAAGTGGAGAAATTTGCCGCGGAATTCGGCGGCGGCCCGGCGATAGAGTGCGACGTTTCTTCGGACGAATCGCTGCGCAGCGCCGCAGAGCGCCTACGCGGTTTCGGAAAACTCGACACGCTGGTTCACTCGATCGCGTTCGCGGACAAGAAAGACTTGGCCGGCAAAGTCTACGACACCACGCGCGACGGGTTCAAGCTCTCGCTGGACGTTTCGGCTTACTCCCTCATCGCGCTGGTTCAGGCCCTCCGGGAACAGCTCAACGACAACGCATCGATTATGGCGCTGACCTACCTCGGCGCGACGGCCATCGTTCCGAACTACAATCTCATGGGCATCGCGAAAGCTTCGCTCGAAGCCTCGATGCGATATCTTGCGTTCGATTTGGGCGAGCGCGGCATTCGCGTCAACGCAATCTCCGCGGGTCCTATCAAGACCGCAAGTGCGCGGCAGGTCGGCGGGATGACGAAAATGCTGGACGTGATTCCGCAAGTCGCGCCGCTGCGCCGCAACGTGACGACCGAAGACGTGGGAAATACGGCGGTGTACTTGGCGTCGGACCTTTCGCGCGCGGTTACCGCGGACGTGCACTTCGTCGATGCCGGCTATCATTCGATGGGCATGTATCCGCCGGATTTTCAAGTCAAGTGAGCGGTGACGAACTCGCTGCCGTCGTAGCCGCACTGCAGATTCTCAACCGGCGCGCAGCGCGCGCGTGCAGACCAGCGTCCCGCTGGAAAAGCGCGTCGCGCCTCGAGGCTACGAACAACGCCGATGTTCGATAAGATTCTCATCGCCAATCGCGGCGAAATTGCGGTGCGCATCATTCGTACGGCGCGCGAGATGGGCATCGCAACCGTTGCAGTGTACTCGGAAATCGATCGGGACGCGCTGCACGTGCGCATGGCGGACGAAGCGTTTCTACTCGGGCCTGCCGCGCCCTCACAAAGCCTATCTGAACGTCGCCGGCGTGCTGGGGGCCGCCGAGCGATCCGGCGCGCAAGCCGTTCATCCGGGATATGGTTTTCTCGCCGAAAACGCGAGTTTCGCCCGCGCGGTCATCGCTGCGGGATTGACGTGGATCGGCCCGCATCCGGACGCCATCGATGCGATGGGCGATAAGGTTCGTGCGCGGCAGGCGATGATCAAAGCGGGCGTTCCGGTGGTACCCGGAGGCACGGAACCGATCGCCGACGAGCAGGGCGCGCGCGACGCGGCGCGGCGCTATGGGCTTCCGCTCGCCCTCAAGGCCTCCGGCGGGGGCGGCGGAAAAGGCCTCAAGGTCGCGCGCACGTTGGAAGAATTGCCGTCCGCACTGGCCACGGCGCAGCGTGAAGCGGAGGCCTATTTCAAGAACGGCACGATTTACGCCGAGCGCTATTTGGACAATCCGAAGCACGTCGAGCTGCAGATACTCGCGGACAAGCATGGTGGCGTGCTGCACGTCGGCGAGCGCGATTGCTCGCTGCAGCGGCGGCATCAGAAGCTTTGGGAGGAAGCGCCGGCGATAATCTCCGACAAGGTCCGATCGGGAATGCGCGAGGCCGGTATTCGCGCGGCCAAAGCGATCGACTATGACAGCGTCGGCACGATCGAGTTTCTCGTCAGTCGCGACGAGTTCTATTTCCTCGAAATGAACACGCGCATCCAGGTGGAGCACACCGTCAGCGAGATGATCAGCGGCTTGGATCTGGTTCGCGAGCAGATTCGCGTCGCCGCCGGCGAGCCGCTGGGTTACGCGCAAGATGTCATCGAGTTTCGGGGCCACGCTATCGAAGGTCGCGTCAACGCCGAAGATCCGGCGCACAATTTCCGTCCCGCTCCCGGCACCGTCACCACATATCGCGAACCTGCCGGACCGGGCGTGCGCATCGATTCCGCCGCATATCCAGGTTTTACCGTCACGCCGGATTACGACTCGATGATTGCCAAACTCGTCGTGTGGGCTCCGGCGCGCAATCAAGCAATAGCGCGTTTGCGGCGCGCGATCGACGAGTACGAAATCGCGGGCGTTCCGACGACGCTGCCGTTGCTTCGCGCGCTCTGCGATCACGAACGGGTCGCCGATGCGAGTTATGGAACGGCCACGCTCGAGGCCTTCGCAGCGGAACTGTACGCGCAAAACGGAGCTTCTGCGGGACACGGTGCGAGCGACGTATCGCAGACGGCGCGCGGCGAGCATGCTCCGGCGGAAACGATTCGCGTCGAAGTAAACGACAAACTCTATCGCGTTCGACTCATCGACTTGCCGCCCGGCATCGCCGGTCCGACGCGCAACGATGCGCGTAAGCCGGCGCCGCGCAGCGTTCAAAAGAAACGCGCCGTCGCGTCCGGCGGAAACGACGTGACTTCACCGATGCACGGCGTCGTAGTTGAAATGGCCGTCAAGCCGGGCGATGCCGTGCAGCAAGGCCAAGTCGTCGCGGTCGTCGAGGCGATGAAGATGATGAACGAGGTCCGCGCGCACAAATCCGGCACCGCGGGAAAAGTCCACGCCGCTGCAGGCGAGACCGTCGAGGCGCATTCCGCGCTCGTTACAATCGACTAACGCTCACACCTCGATCGCAACGTTTTCGAACGACACGTGCGCGTCCGCCACGAAGCGCCGCCCCAGTTCCTTATCCGTGCGGTGAAACGTCGCCGGATACACATGCACTTGCAGCACGTACGCGCCGGACGCGGGCACCTTCACGTTGGCGCCGTAGTGGTTCTGCTCGGGATCCCAGACGAAGGGCACGTGCGTCGAAGCAGCTTGGCCACCGCGGGCGTCCAGCAGCGTAGCAACGATATTGAGGCCGGGAATGAACCGTCCATCGAGCGCATCGTGCACGAACACGTCGAGATGCACGTTTTCGTCCTTCGGTTCTTTCCATTCCAGCAAGCCGCCGCCGAACTCGTACATGCCTTTCGCGGGCCCGGTGCGATACGAGACCTCGTAGTCACCGGCGGTCTTCTTCTCGGTGCCGCCGGGCGCGGCATCGCCGGTCTTGATCGTCAGATCCGTGTTCTGCATGCTACGAAGATTCCCACAGCTGCCGCAAGACCCGCGGATGAGCGGCCCCTTGCGTCGAAGCCGTAGCACCGATGGCTCGCATCGAAAACGCCAGCGGCATTCCAATCCGGCAGGTATACGACCGGGCGGAAGGCCGCGCTCGCCAAGCCGAAGAGCCCGGGCAGTTCCCCTTCACGCGCGGAGTGCGAAACGACATGTATCGCGGCCGCCTGTGGACGATGCGCCAATACGCCGGCTTTGCAACTGCCGCCGAATCGAACGCGCGCTACCGCTATTTGCTCGAGCGGGGGACGACCGGTTTGTCCGTCGCGTTCGATCTGCCCACGCAGCTCGGCTACGATTCCGACGCGCCGCAAGCCCGCGGCGAGGTCGGGAAAGTCGGCGTCGCGATCGACAGCGTCGCCGACATGGAAGCGCTTTTCGATGCGATACCGCTCGAAGAAGTCACCGTGTCCATGACGATCAACGCGCCCGCATCGATCATTTTGTCGATGCTGCTGGCCGTGGCGCGCCGTCGCGGCATCGCGTTCGACAAACTGGGCGGAACGATCCAAAACGACGTGCTCAAAGAGTACGTCGCGCGCGGAACGTACATCTATCCGCCCAAGCCATCGATGCGTCTGGTTACCGATGTGATGGCGTATTGCGCCCTGGAAGTTCCGCAGTGGAACACGATCTCGATCTCCGGATACCACATTCGTGAAGCGGGCTCGACTGCGCTTGAAGAAATTGCATTTACGCTCTCCAACGGCAAGGCATACCTGCGCGCTGCGCGCGAGGCCGGAATCGATCTCGACACGATCGCGCCGCGGCTCTCCTTTTTCTGGAACGCCCACAACGATCTCTTCGAAGAGGTCGCGAAATTCCGCGCCGCCCGCTATCTATGGGCGCACATCACGCGCGACGAGTTCGGCTGCAAGGACCGGCGCTCGCAAACGCTGCGCTTTCACACGCAAACGGCCGGCTCGACGCTCACGGCGCAGGAGCCGGAAAACAACGTCGTGCGCGTCACCCTTCAGGCGCTGGCGGCCGTGCTGGGCGGCACGCAGTCGCTGCATACGAACGGTAAAGACGAAGCGCTTGCGCTTCCAACGGCGGAGGCGGCGAAACTCGCGTTGCGCACGCAGCAGATCATCGGCTACGAAAGCGGCGTCGCGGATGTAGTGGATCCGCTTGCGGGCTCGTATTACGTCGAAACGCTGACGAACGAATTGATCGACCGAGCGCAGGAACTCATCCGCGAAGTCGACGATCTGGGCGGCAGCATCGCGGCGATCGAAAGCGGCTGGATGCAGTCGCGCATCGCGGATTCCGCGTATCGAGCGCAGCAGGCCATAGAAAGCGGCGAACAAGCCGTCGTCGGGGTGAACAAATTCGCAGAGCCGGGAAGCGGTGCGGCGACGATCCCGCTACAGCGCATCGAAGACGCGGTCGAGCACGCCCAAGCCGCACGGTTGAAGACGTTTCGAGGGAGCCGCGATTCCGTGCTGGTCGAAAAGCGATTGGAAGCGGTACGCGTGGCGGCCAAAGGCAGCGAGAACCTCATGCCGCTATTCATCGATGCGGTCGATGCCGGCGCGACGCTGGGAGAAGTTTGCAACGTGCTGCGCGACGTATTCGGAATATACCGCGCGCCCGAGGTCGTCGCCTAGTGCGCATCGATCACGTTGCCATCGTCGTAAAGGATCTCGAACGCACCATCGATCTCTACGTGCGGACTTTGGGCTTCGTGCAGGTTTACCGCGAGACCGTCGCGGATCAAGGCGTCGAAGCGGTCGGGCTGCAGGCCGGAGACTCGATCGTCGAACTGCTCAGACCGCTCGACGAGACATCGCCGATTGCAAAGTACCGAGGCGATGCGGATACCAAACTCCATCATACGGCATATCGCGTCGCGGACTTGGAAGCGGAACTCGCGCGCTTGAAAGCGGCCGGTGTGCGGCTGATCGACGAACGACCGCGAAAAGGCGCACACGGGAATCTGATTGCATTCCTGCATCCAAAAAGCACGGCGGGCGTGCTCATCGAACTCTGTCAGCTCGCGTAGCGGCGGCTAATACGGGACGCCTTTCGCGCGCTGCGCCTGAAACGCTTGCATATACCAGTAAAATTCGTCGAAAAACCGCTTCGAATGATCGCGAAAAGCGGGGTCCGTCGGCTCGCCGTCATCGGTGAATGCGGTGCGGATGTCCGGCACCGGCAAGGTCGACGGAATCGACGGCATGCCGAGTTCGCCGAGCGTCATGCGAAGCTGCATCGCGGCGCGCACGCCACCGAACCGGCCGCCGGAATACGAGATGATGGCGGACGGACGCCAAAAATACTCTTCCAAGAAATAGTCGAGAAGATTTTTGAGCGCAGGCGGTATGCCATGGTTGTATTCGCCGCTCACGATCGCGAAGCCGTCGGCGCGGCGGTACAAATCGGCCAGTTCTTCGAGCACCTGCGGCGCTTTGCCGGAAGCGTAATCGGAATACTGCATTTCGAGCAATGGAAGTTTGTGCTCGAGCGGATCCACGAGTGTGGAGCTGCAGGCAAGGCGAGCGAGCTCCTTCTGCACGAAGCGTGCGAGTTTGATGCCTTGGCGTTCCACGCGTACCGAGCCGAAGATCACCGGCACGTTCATGAAGGCACGGTTCACCGTGGTGCGCGAAAATACTGCGCATGGGTCGAAAGCGATCGCGTAAGCGGCGGGGTAATCCGGCAGCGCTGGTGGTATTTGCGCTGCTCATTGCAGCCGTCGTGATCTGGGCGATATATCCGCGGCGGACGCACCGTCCGGCACCGCATAGAACGATAGCGTTGTCCACCGGGACACCGGAACCATCATCGGCGGCAGCGACGGTATCGCCGTCTCCGGCGGCGAGCCTACCCCCATCGCCTCCGGCGCGGCCGCTGCAATCGCCGAGCGCATCCGGCGGCCCAGTGCAAGTCGCGATCATCATCGACGACTGCGGACAATGGCTCGACACGGAACGCGCGCTGATCGCGCTGCCCATTCCGGTCACGATGTCGGTGTTGCCGCACGTGCGCTACACCGCGCGCATCGCGCAGGAAGCTGCGGATGCAGGCAAAGGTGTGATGCTGCATTTGCCGATGGAACCGCTCTCGCACATCTATCCCGGACCAGGCGAGATCAAGGACGCAATGACGGACGAACAGGTGACGAAACAGACCGAGGACGACGTCGCGCAAGTCCCGCTCGCCAAAGGCGTGAACAACCACGAGGGCAGCGAAGCGAGCGCCGACGATCGCGTCATGAAAGACGTCATCGCCGTGATGAAGGAACACGACCTGTTTTTCGTCGATTCGCGGACGAACGCAAAGAGCGTCGGGCAAAGCGTTGCGCAAGACGAAGGCGTACCGAGTGCAAAACGCGACGTGTTTCTCGACGACGAAGCCGACGTAGCCTACACCGAGGCCATGCTCGAGCGCGCCGTCGCGATTGCAAAACGCAATGGTTCAGCCATCGCCATCGGGCACCCCAAACCCACAACGCTTGCGGCCATTCGCGACCTGTATCCGAAAATGCAGGCGGAAGGCGTGCAATTCGTGTTAGCCGAGAGTCTGGTTCACTAAGGCCCCTCGACAAGCTCGGGGTCGTTCGACGAGCTCAGGATGACAAAGCGCGACACGCTCAGATGACACCGAGTTCGGCAGGCTCACGATGGGAAAGTGGGACTAAAGATCCGGAGCGAGTGCTGCGTCGATTTCCGTTTCGAACGTGCGATTCCACGGCAGTGTCACGTTCATCGCCGCGATGTGATAGCCGGGATCGAGCTGCGCGAGAATTTGCGCGCCGCGGTTCCACAACGCGGCGCGGTTGAACGCCGCAACCGGTGCAATCTGCTCGGGAAGCACGTACGTGTGATCTTCTACGCCTCGTTCGCTCAGCAAGGCGTTGAGCTGCGGGCGCACGTAGTCGTGAAACGCGTAATCGTCCAGGATGCGGTCGAACGTGAACTCTTTGTGCGCGAGAGCGTCATACGTTCCCGTACGTCTGCCCGCTCCGGCCGCCACCGCTTCGGCTACCGCCGTACCGACCGTGTTGGCGTTGGTATTCCACGATGAATACGCGTCCAATTTGGCCGCCACGCCGGTGCCGAGCAGATCCTCCGCGAAGCGCGCTTGGTCGCCGAACGAATTTTCCAAAAACGTCAGATCGGCAAATGCGACGGAGGTTCCGGCTTGCTCTTCACTTTGCATCGCGGCGATCAGAGCGGAGTCTTCGGCCGACGTCGAGTGCGGGACGCGCACGTACAGCACGATATCCGGCTGCGTCTCCACGCGTACTCCGCCGCAAAGATTGATGAGCGAGCCGATGGCGACGTCGATCGGCGCGTATTCGAGCGGGTCATCGTACGAACCGCCGTCCGGCCGCGAGTAGCGGACTGCGACGCGCGGCGTCCAGTGCGCGCCGAGCGCCAGCGCATGCGCGACCATCGCCATGCCGAGTTCGTCCGCGCCGGGTTCTATCGAGACGCGGTCGCCGAGATTTTGCTCGCGAACGGCCGCCTGCAATGCTGCAACATCCTTTAGATGAAGCCCGACCGCGCCGGCATCGTCTTGACCCAGCACCAGCGCGTCGGCGTCGTTTTCTCCCGTGAGTTTCACCGCCAGGAGATCCACAGCCAAATTTCGCGCGCGCGTATCGAGATACGCCTGCAGCGTCGCATCACCGATGAGTTCGCGCAGGTGCGCGGCGCGAGCGGTCTCACTCGGCAGCGGCGGGTCGTGCAGATTCGCGTATTCCTGCAGGTACTCCCAAACAGGATATGACGCGAAGAAATTTTTCGCGGGCCCGAGCGCCGGAACGCCTGTCGGCGCGAGCCGCATCACCGTCCCGAACGCGCCGATCCAGCCGTGCGGATGCAGCCGCCGCAGCGTGCGCAATTCTTGCAAGCGGAAATATGCGTCCGCATACGTCACACCCGGCACTCGCGATGCAACCAATCCGCCATACGCGAGCATATCGGTCGAAACGACTACGTCGTCCGCTCGCCGCGCCTGCGGCCCGTTGAGCCAGGCGATGATTGCATCGGGCCGGCCGAAATCGAGATACTTTCCAAGAAGCGCTTGGCGCGGTTCGACGATCGCGGCGCCGGCGATCTGCCCGAGCATCTGCGGCAACTGGCGCGTCACCGGGCGATCGTCCAAGGGCACGAATGCTATCAGGGCAAAAAAAAGCGCCGCGAGTTTCACGTCACGACGCTTTTTCGCGTCTTTAGACGGTGGCGCCTCGTCCTCTGAGCAGGTTCACGAAGATCAGCACCACTGCGATTGCGAAGAGTATCCAGATCCAACCCGCCAGAAAATGAAGGATAAGACCCGCTATCCAGATGGCGAACAAAATGACGATGATGGTCCACAGGATTCCGGCGAGAGCAGCCATTGTTTCTCCTTTCAGCGCAACACTCGGCACTCAAGCGATTGACGTTTCACTTTCGTCCGGCTGCTAACACCATACCCACTCTCAGCTCAAGCTTGCTCGAAGCGATCCGCCGCTCGCCTGAAGCAGATGCCGCGCGCCCTCCGCACTCACAGACCTACGCTGCATGACCACCGCGATTTTGACGTTGCCTCCCGCGCGCTCCAAAAGATCGCCCGCATGCCGCTCGTCGACCGCAGCCAGATGCATCACCAGCCGGAGCGCCCGCCTGCGAAGTTTTTTGTTGGTCGCAACGACGTCGACCATGAGGTTGTCGTGCACTTTTCCCAGCCGCACCATCACGGCGGTCGAAAGCGTATTGAGCAGAATCTTCTGCGACGTGCCGGCTTTCAATCGCGTCGAACCCGTCAGCGGCTCGGGTCCCGTCGAAAGCACGATGCCCAAATCGCAACTTTGAGGAAGGGGCGCATCCGCGCTATTCGCGACACCCAGCGTCCATGCGCCCACCGCTCGCGCCGCACGGACCGCACCGAGAACGAACGGCGCACCGCCGCTCGCACTGATGCCGACGACTGCATCGCCGGCCGCAACGTGATCGCGCATTTCGCGCTCGCCCGCTTCGGGATCGTCTTCCGCGCCTTCAATTGCGCGCGTGAGCGCTCCGATTCCGCCGGCAATGTGCGCGCACACCAGCCGGGGATCGGTGCCGAACGTCGGCGGCATTTCGGAGGCGTCGAGGAATCCCAGCCGGCCGCTCGTTCCGGCGCCGACGTAATGCAGACGGCCGCCGGCGCGTAATCGCGAACTGATTTCGTCAACGGCTTTCGCGAGCGGTTCGCTCACGGCGCCGACCGCTTCGACTGCGGCACGCTGCTCGCGCGGCGAGAATCCGAACCAGTTCGTTCGTCGGCATTTCATCCAAGCCGGACGTTCGCGGATTGATCGCCTCGGTTTGCGGAAGCTGCGGATCGATCACGCTTCTAGCACGTCAACAACCGCTGCGCCTCCGCCAGCGCCCCGAGGCACGGCTCGACGTCATGCTTGAACACGGGCATGCCGGGATGTTCGTTCAACAGGCGCGTTTCGAGCAGGTACGTGAGCAGGCTGTTCGATTGCAGCAATCCGCCGGCAAGAACGATCGGCGCCGCCGCATCGGTCAACCCGGATAGCTTGATGACGCTTTTCACGAGCTCGCCGAGTGCGAGGGCGGCGCTCTGCACGATTTTCGAAGCGCTCCGGTCGCCTTCTTGCGCGACTTGCAACACGATCTGTGCCGCCCTTGCAACGATCGCCACGGGATGCCTGGAACGATACACAGCCTGGAGCGCGCCCTCGAGATTTCGCGTTCCCAAATGCGATTCGAGCGCCGCGGCGAGTTCGTCGCGCGGCACGCGGCCGTCGTAACTGCGCAGCAGGTGAGAAATGCCGGCGGAACCGATCGCGAAACCCGAACCGTCGTCGCCCAGCAAATAGCCATATCCGCCGCAGCGGTACCCGTCTTCGCCGCGCTGCGCGTACGTAATGGAACCGGTACCGGAGATGACGACGACTCCGTCGCCTTCGGGAACGGACGCGCGCAACGCGATATACGCATCGTCGCGAACGCGTATGCGCGCAGACGCGTAGCGAGAGCGAAGCGCGGTTTCTATCGATTCGCGAACCTCTTCACGTGCGGCTCCCGCCGCTCCGACGAATATGGCGTGCGGCATCGCGCCGTCCAAACTTCTTTCCACCGCTTCCGCAATGACGGCAGCCGCATTTTCGGACCCCCGAGTGGACGCATTCGCTCCGCCGCGCACTTCGATGCTGCTGCGTTCGCCGTCGATTGCGTGCACGACCGCCGTCTTGGAGCCGCCCGCATCGACGCCGACTGCTATCGACGGCATTCCGCGTCGACTTTTGCGAGCAGCGAATGCAAATCGTACGGCGCTATGGCTCCGAGCGGCACCGGACGGCGCGCGCCGGTTGCTCGCGGCACGTTTGCGGCACGTCCGCGCAGCGTTTCGTAACCGAGAAGCGCAAACGCTATCGCTTCTTTCGAGTCGCCATGAAAGTCCATGACGTCCGAGCGTTCGACGCGCAAATGCGGTAACCGTTCCCTCAGCGCATCCATCAGAGCACTGTTGTGCGCTCCGCCGCCGCTAACGAGTACGTGCGCGTCCTCCGAAGCGGCGGACTCAATCGCGGCAGCAAGCGTCTGAGCGGTCAGTGCTGCAAGCGTTGCGGCACCGTCTTCGAGCGAAAGCCGCTCCAAACGGTGCGCTCGCAAAAACTGCGCTCCGAACCGTTCGCGCCCGGTGCTCTTCGGCGGAGGCAGCGAAAAATATGCGTCCGCGAGCATCGAATCGAGCACTTCGGCATTGACTTGCCCTTTGCGCGCAAGCCTCCCGTCGCGATCGAACGCCATCTCGCCGTTGGTCCGTTCGCGCACGAACGTGTCGATGAGCATGTTTCCCGGACCGCTGTCGAAAGCGACGACTTCATACGGGCCCGCTCCTCGCGGTATGACCGTAAGATTCGCGATGCCGCCGATATTCACCGCAACCCGGTTTTCCTCGTCGCTGCCTAGAAGCAATCCGTCGACGTACGGAACCAGCGGCGCGCCCTGTCCCCCGGCAGCGCAGTCCGCACTTCGAAAATCGTAACAGACCGTCGTGGACATCGCTTCTCGAATGAGAAATGCATCGCCGATTTGCAGCGTAACGTGTTTATCGCCCGCGTGCCAGAGCGTTTGTCCGTGCGAGGCTACGTAATCGATCGGCGTATCGGACGCCGCAAGCCTTGCTGCTCGCGCGAAAGCCATCCCGAGATCGTGGTGCAGCCTGCGCCAACTCCCGTACGCTTCCCGCGTTCGGCGGAAGCAGCGCGTGCAAGGCGCCCATGAGGTTCTTTTCGAGCGGGGTCGTCACGAAGTTCAGCAAGTCGATGGTATACGACCGCCGATTCGGCCGAATGCGAACCAGGGCAGCATCGACTCCGTCGAGGGAGGTGCCGCTCATCAGCCCGATTGCGATCATAGCAGTCCCAAATCCTCAATCGCCGCCTCGAAGAACCCGGCGCGTAAATCACGCGTGTCGCTGCGGCCGAAGTAGACGCTGTTCGTGAGCAGCACGCCGCTGAAGTCCCGCTGCGGATCCGCCCATACACACGTACCGACGAACCCCGTGTGCCCGAACGTAGAAGACGACAGATACCGGCCGCACGAATTCTCATCGCTCGTCTTGAGCGCCCAGCCCAATCCGCGCCGTAGAACCGGATCGTAGGCTTGCTCGCGCGTCGCCTCGCGCGCAAGCTGCGCGTCCAATACTTCCGGCTGCCGTCCAGCCGCCGGCGCAAGATACTGCTCGGCCAGCCACGACACGTCGGCGGCGCTTCCGAACAAACCGGCGTGCCCGGCGACGCCTCCCATCAAGTACGCCTTTTCGTCGTGCACGAAACCTTGTACGCGGCCGCGCCACCCGTCGTCTTCGGTGGCCGGAATATTCAAATCCGCAGCGCTATTCGGCCTATACGCGGGGGTTGCGCGCAAACCACGCATCAACGCTGCGAGCGATCGTCGATGAATGCGTTGAAGCAGTTCGCCGATCGCGATGAAGCCGAGATCGCTGTAGATGACGCGCTCGCGCGGCGCGGCGACGAGATCGCGTTCCAACGTGAACCGCGTGACGTTCTCGCCCAGGAGCTGCCGGTAGTCGGCACCCGAATTCATCCCCGAGTCGTGCGCGAGAAGCATGCGCAGCGTGATCGATTCGTGCGCGTTCGCACGCCATTCCGGGAACCAGCGTGCCAACGGTTCGTCCAAACCGATGCGCCGTTCTTGGACGGCAATCAATGCAAGGGTCGCGACGAAGAGTTTCGTAATGCTTGCCAAATCGAACGGCGTGTCGACGTACACGTCTCGTGCGAGTGCATCCGCGCGGGTATGTCCGTACGCGGATTCGAATGCGAGGCGGCCGCGGTGCTCGATGCGCGCGACTGCAGCGGTAAACTGCCTGCCGCATCCGCCCTGCAGCACCCGCTGCACGCGCTCGAACGATGCCTCAACCGCTAACAACGGTTTCCTCCAGCGGAAACCGTCCGCGGGCTTGCGCGCCCGAGAAAAGTACGTCCGCAAGTCCCTCCATGCTCGGCTTGTCGTCTCCGTACGTGCAGAGCACGTTGCGCGCATCGAACAGAAACGCGTCGAACGGTTCGCGAGTGCTTACGAGCAGCAGGTCGGGAAAAGCTGCGACGAGCGCGCGAACCGCATCGGCCTGGGCGCCGTAAACGTGCGCTCGGCGCATCAGTACGATAGGCTGCTTTCCTCGCCCGCGCAATTCCGCGATTAGCGCATCGGTCTGTGCCGCGCTCGGCTCCAGCGGCAGACGCAATTCCGGAACGCGCACGTTTCCCGCAACGGAGGCATGCTCCGTATGCAGGCCCTGCACGCCTTCGACCGTAGCGCCCTCGAACGAAACGACGATACTTTGCGCTGCGCCGGCATGCGCGCTGCCGCGCACCACGGTCACGGCGCGACGGCCAATCTCGCGGCCGATTCCCGCATGCGGCGGCTGCGCCTCGAGCGGAAGCGGCGGCTGCAGATTGGCGCGGAGGCGCTGCACGCGCGCATAGGCTTCCTGCAATCGCGCGAGCGGCAGTTTTCCGCTCTCGACCGCTTCCACGATGCGCTCGATACTCTGGAGCGCCAACTCCACGCTATGGCTGATCAATACGCAATCCGCGCCTGCTGCGAGCGCCTGCACCGCGCCTTCGGACGTTCCGACGCCTTTGGCAATCGCGTCCATCTGCATGCAATCGGTGAAACAGACGCCGTCGAAGCCGATCTCGCCGCGCAGCACGCCGGTGAGGATCCGGCGCGAAATGGTCGCGGGCCGATCCGGATCGAGACTGCGAACGATGATGTGCGCCGTCATCAGCGCCTGCGCACCCGGAAGCAGCTTCGCGAACGGAAGCAGGTCGCGGCTGCGCAGCGTCGCCTCGTCCAAATCGATAGCCGGCAGAGCGAGATGCGAATCCACCTCCGTGGAACCGTGTCCCGGAAAGTGTTTGAACGTCGGGACGATTCCTTGGCTCGCCAAACCGCGCGCAAATGCATCGCCGAATCGAATGACCTGCTGCGGATCGTCGCCGAACGCGCGTGCGCCGATAACCGTATTCATGCGCATCAGCATGAGATCGAGAACCGGAGCGTAATCGACGTTCACGCCCGCGCGGCGCAGGTCGAACGCGAGTTGCGCGCCGGCGCGCTGCGCGAGTTCCGTATCGCCGGTTGCGGCGAGCGCGAGCATCGACGGCAATTCCTCGACGTTATCGCGCAGGCGCGCGACGCGGCCGCCTTCTTGATCGATCGCGATGATGGAGTGCGGCAGCACCGCGCGTATTGCGTCGGTGAGCGCACGCGTCTGGCGCAGCGATTCGACGTTGCGTCCGAATAAGATCAGCCCCGCGAGCGGCGTTTTTCGAAGACGTTCCTGCAGATCGGCGGTAAGAGAGGTCCCCTCGAAGCCGACGCAGACGGCGCCGGCGGCAAGGATACGGGTGTCCGTCATTCGATCAATCTCCCGGTCGTGCGGTCGTACCGGCGAACGCGCGTCTGGTCGAACGCGATGCCCACGTCTTCTCCCTGGTTCGGCTGCGCTTCCCCGGGGCGCAAGCGCAGTACGACCGCGCCGCGAGGCGTGCCCGTCTGCACGAAACGATCGGCGCCCGTCGATTGCACGGACGTCACCCGTCCTCGCAAGGCGGCGCGATCGTCGAGCTCCACGTGTTCGGGACGAATTCCGAGAAGGTACATGTCGCCGTCGATGACATTCATCGGCGGCGATCCCAAAAACCTGGCGGCAGCGACCGTCGCAGGATACTCGTATACCCGCTGCGGCGTGCCGTGCTGGACGATACGGCCGTCGATCATAATTGCGAGCGTGTCGGCGATCGACAGCGCTTCGACGTGATCGTGTGTCACGTGTATGGCCGCACCCGGAAAGGACGCGCGGAATTGCGCGAACTGTTCGCGCACGTGCGCGCGCAACTGCGGATCGAGGTGCGCGAGCGGCTCGTCAAGCAGCAGCACGCGCGGATCGCTCAGGACCGCTCGCCCGAGCGCCGCGCGCTGGCGTTCACCGCCGGAAAGACGTGCCGGACGCTCTCGCAAATGCGGTTCGATCGCAAGAGAGGCAGCAACCTCGCGCACGCGGCGTTCTACGATCGCGGACGGCGCGCGGCGCGCGCGCAGCGCAAACGCGAGATTTTCGTAGATCGTCATGTGCGGAAACAACGCGTCGTCCTGGAAGACCAGCGCGACCCGGCGCTGCGGAGCGGGAACGGCGAGCAGATTGCGCCCGTCGAGAATCAGCGTTCCGGAATCGGGACGTTCGAGCCCCGCGATCGCGCGCAGCAGCGTCGTCTTGCCCGCCCCACTCGGCCCCAAGATGACGAGCAACTCACGCTCGCCCACGGAAAACGTAACGCCGTCGAGCGCGGCTCGGCGCCCGCGCGCATCGCGGTAGGTTTTTACGAGGTCAGCGGATTCGAATGATTTGCGCGACGAGCCGTCCGCCGATTTCGGTGAAGTCGATGCTGACGCGAGCTCCTCGTCCGAGATCGGCAAGCGATGCGAATCCTGAACCACGAAATATACTCGTCGTCGGCGTTACGGCGACGGGAACCAAGCCGCGCGGCGTTGCGACGAGGATGCTGGCCGCTCCGTAATCGACGCCTGCAATCGTTCCGGATATGACGCCGTGCGCGCCCGCAGCGGGCGCGGAATTTTGCGATTGAGCTCGCAAGTGATTGTGGCCGTGCGACCATGGCGGCGCGTCGGCACGCGCTGCGCCGGCGCCGGCGGCCAAAAGCGCCGCGGCGGCTGCTGCCGTTGCCAGTGTGCGCAGCGATGCCATCTCGTTACCGTCAACGCGAGTGCCCAATGCAGACGTTCCATTCGGCGCCCATCTTTACTCTCCATCGAAATAGTCCAAATCGGGCGACGCACGCAGCATCCGAAGCCGCCCCTCGCGCGTCCACATGCCGACCTTGTCGGAGTCGGGATAAAAGCAGGCTTCCAAATCGACCGCTTCCTCTTCCATGCCGACCAGAAGGACCAGGCAGGGCTCGCTCGAGTCGTTCCGCAGCTCGATGTGCCCCCGCCTCGCCCGTCGGGAAGGCAATGAAATCGCCCGGCCGGCACTGGACCGTGCCGCTGAGCATGCGCATGCTCGGACGGCCCTCGAGCACGAGAAAAAATTCCTCGGCGCGCACGTGCCAATGCAGCGGACAAAATGCCCGGCCGGGTGGAATCTTAGCCAGCCGGTAGCCGATTTTACGCGCGCCGATCAGCAGTCCGACCTCGCCGTCATGCACCGCATACGGCTGCGGATCCTCGCCGATCTCATACCGAATCTCGTCCGCGTTTATCCGATGCAATTCGGCTCCGAGGCGCCGCTCCAACAATTCGCCGATCGCGCGATCCGCGCCGCCGAACACGGGCTGACCGTCGCACAGGAGCAGGGCGTTCAGTCTGCAGTGACCATAAGCGGCGCAGCGCAAGAGCCAATCCCGAAGGGCTGCGAAGTTTTTCGTCGGGCAGAAGGCTCAGCGCCCCGGCCGGAGCGCCGATGATCGCATCCCCGACGACCGCCGCCTTCGCGGCGGGCAAATGCAGCGCCACTTCGTCGCTTTTTCCATGCGGAATCGCGACTGCGTATGCGCCCGGGAACACTTCCTCGCGATCGTCGAACGTATCGACGATGCGCGCGCCGAAACGCTCGCGCAGCGCCGCAGCCGCCCGGACATGATCCGGGTTGGTGACGACGATCGTGCTGATGCCGCCGAGCGCGTCGACTTGCTCCATGGACGGCGGATCCAACGCAAGCGGATCGACGGCCACACACCCCCCTTCTCTCTCAAACAAATAACTGTTGAAATTCATGCCGCGATCGGGCTGCCAGGCAGACCACATCCAGGCGCCGGAAACGTTTAGGCGTGCCAGCATCACGCGAGTTCCTTGTAGTACGCTTCCGTGGCGGACTGCACGTCGATACCCTTCGCGCGTGCGCGATCGGTCAGTTGCCGAAGACGCACCACGCTGACGTCGTCGGCGGCCTTGCCGGCCAGAACCAAGCGCAGCGCGATGAGGGTGAGATCCGGCGTCTTGGGTCCGAGCATCCGCATACCTTCGTAAAACGCCGCAGCCCCTGGAACGTCGGAGCGATTTGCCAGCAACTCTCGCACGACTTGTTGTTTCGGGGGTGCCCCATCGAGAAGATAGCCTGTCCAAGAGATTGAAATCCATCGTATGAACTTCGCCGCACCGGCTGCGCTGCTCTGCGTGCTGGCCGTCTCGACCGGTTTGGCATCGGCCCAGCCTGCCTCGGCAGCTCTGCCGCTGCCGCCGCTGCTTTCCCGCATGCGCGCCGTCAACGGCGGCCTTTGGGACGCGCACGTGAGCAGCACGTCGCCGCACGCAGCCGACGCCGAACCCGCAGTACTCGATACGGAAGCTCAAGGGTTGCGCTACGTCCTTTCGCAGTGCGACGCGAAGGTGTGCGTCGGAACGTATTTCGACGGAGAACGGCTCTATTCGGTGAACATCAACGGCACGGCGCTGCCGCGTTCACCCGCAGCGGAAGGATACCTGCGCGCGCTGCGCATCGTCGGTACCCTGTATTTTCTTTCGCCTTCATTTAGTGCCGCCGGCGGACGCCTCGACGATGGCGGAACGGTCACGTTTCAGGGACGCCGTTGCCGACGGATCTACGTTTCCGAAACGATCGCCGCCCCGATGATCGTGTACGTCGATCCGCAAAGCGGTTTGGTCGCGGGTGAGAGCGACGTGAACGGCGATTCGACGTACGTGATGCGTGACTACCGCCGCGTAGGTGCGTTCGTGCTGCCCTACGAGATCGATCGCAACGGCGCGCCGATCGAAAAATACATCTCGAGAAAAATCGTTTCCCAACCGCTGAACGCCCCGCACGGCCTCACGCCCCAGATTTCCGACAATCCCGCCGGAATGGCCCTCGATCCGCAAAGCACCACTCCGGTCGGCACGTGTTCGGTAGCCGGCGTGAGCGCGCGATGCCTCATCGACAGCGGCAACTCCGCTCTTTCGATGAGTCTGGAACTTGCCGAGCAGCTGCATTTGGAACCGGTCGGCATGATGCACATAGCCGGCCTGGGCGATTATGCGACCGAAGTCGTGCGCGCCGGCCCGCTTCAGCTCGGGAACGTTCGCTTCGGCGATGCAAACTACGTCGTCCTGAGCGACATCCACCGTTTCGGTTACGATCTGGTCATCGGTGCGGACGTGCTCGCCAGCATGCCGATTACGATCGACTACGCGCGTCACGCGCTCTTTTTCGGCGGCGAGACTTCGGCAGACGTCGACGGGACGACGGTGCCGCTCGCGTTTCAGAACTTCGTCCCCGTCGTCAACGTCACGCTCGCCGGGCTCCCCGCGGCGCTCGCCGTCGACACCGGAGATCAGTCGAATATCAATCTCGCGTACGGTTACTATCAGCAGCACAGCACGCTTTTCCAGGCGACCGGGACGGAAGACGTCAGCGGCGTCGGGGGAACGAGCGAAGAGCTCATCGGCGAAATCGCCCGCGTTCGCATCGGCACACTCACGGCGGAAAATCAGCAAATCGGGACGACGCGCACGCTCAAAGGAACCGCCAACGGGCACCTCGGTGCAGGGTTTCTCTCGAAATACCGGATGACGCTCGACTACGCTCACGAACTTCTCCGGCTGCTGCCCAACTCGTAGCCGCCCGGAAGGTCGCAAAGGTGAGATTGCGGGTATCATGAGCGCATGCCGCAGGTCGAACTGCAACGGCCGCTGAGCGTGCCCGCCGTGCCTGCGCGTTCGGCCGCGTCGTCCATCGTGCACGAGATCGAAGCCGAACGCGGAGCTTGGAGCGACTTCGCACTCTATCTCGATTTCGCGAGTTTGGGTCTGCCCGACGTGGGTTACGTTGCGATTCCGGCCCGCCTTACCGGCGTGACCGAAGCGCTCGAGCCCAGACACGAAATCCGGTTCACGATGCGCGCGCGGCGCAGTCCTCAAGCATTTCCGACATTCGAGGGTGCGCTCGGCATCGACGCGACCGGTGCATCCAACGCGCAGATCTGGCTTGCCGGAACGTACGAGTTGCCGCTTCACACGTTCGGTGGGCTCATCGACCGGATGTTCGCGCGCGGATCCGCCGAAAAGTCGCTTGAAAACATGTTGAACGAACTCGGCGGCGCCATCGAGGCGCGCGTGCAGAAACGCGAACGCGACAACGTGCGCTACCGGCTGATCTTCAGCACCGGCGAGTAACGTGGCGCATCTCGCGGATCGCGTGTGCGTCCCGTGCCGCGGCGGCGTCCCGCCGATGGAGCTGCCCCAAGCGGAGGCGCTCCTCGCGCAATTGGGTGAAGACTGGCGGATCGAACAAACGGACGACCATCCGTTGCTGCAAAAGACGTATCGTTTCAAAGACTTCCGCGAGGCACTGACTTTCGTCGACGCCGTCGGCGCACTCGCCGAGGAGCAGGCGCATCATCCCGACATCTTCCTTGCGTGGGGCCGTGTCACGCTGCAGGTTTGGACGCACAAAATCAAAGGCCTGACCGAAAGCGATTTCGTGTTCGCAGCAAAGTGCAATCGCATCCAGGGGAGGGAACGCCGTAACGCCTAATGGTAAGAGACCGGGTGATGGGCACGTTCGCGAAAAGCGCCTCGCTCGCTGCGGTGTGCGTCTGGGCGATCTGTGCGGCTCTACCGCAGAAAGCTGCAGCGTACGCAATGCCCGGGCTCAATCAATGCACGGTCGTCGCGGTGCAAATGATCGACGACGTCGATTCATCCAACGCCAGGCCCGGAGACTTCTTCCGGTATGAAACGATCAATGCCGTAACGGCCGGCAAGAAGGTCGTGATTCCGGCTCGCACGATCGGATACGGCGTGGTAGTCATCGCGGCGCCTGCAGGCAGCGATGGACGCCCGGGAACGCTCGTGCTCGAGCCCAGATATTTGGTTCTGCCGTCCGGCGAGCATCTGGGCGTCGTCCTGGATCACAATACGAGCGATCTGCAGCGCAACGGCAGCAGCGGAAATATGCCGGGGTATTTGGGCGCCGTACCGGTCCCCGGTTTGGGCGCGGCGATCGGCATCTTCAACTTCTTCCATCACGGCCGGAACATCGAAGTGAAAAAAGGTACCGCCTTCACCATTTTTCCGAGCGATTCGCCGACGAGCCGGCGCTGTCAGGATCATCCGGACCTGTAAGCGCCCACAGGGTTCGCTCAGCGTATTTTTGTAAGGTATCGTGTCGTGTTCGTGATTTTCGCCGTCGTTTGCTGCCTCGTTTCCGGCACCGTTCACACACCGTCCGGCGCGCCGATTTCGGACGTGAACGTCGTGTTGGACGGACCCGCAAGACAACAGGCGACGAGCGACGTGCGCGGACGGTTCGCTCTGCAAACCATCGCGGGAGTGTACCGCTTGACCGCATTGCGCCGCGGGTATTCCCCGGTAACGGTCTCCCCCGTGCAAGTGAGCGGCGACACCACGCTGGACGTCGTTTTGCAGCCGGTCGACTCGCCGCAGCTGCGAACCATCGGAAGCGTTACGGTGAACGGACGTTTGGCCCGCATCAGCGGCGCAATCCCTTCGGTAACGCTCACTCGCAGCGATCTGGATCGCACGGGCACGGATCGCATCAGTGAGGGCCTGCTCGACATTCCGTCGCTCGACATTCAATATCCGCATAACGGCGGCACCGCAGGTTTGCAAACGGTTTCGCTGCGCGGGCCAGACCCGTCCGAAACGATGCTCACCCTCGACGGCCAACTCCTCAACGACGCAAACACCGGAGACGTCGACATTTCGCAGCTACCGGTTGCGGCATTTTCATCCATCGACGTTTCCGAAGGACTCGGTCCGCAAGATCTCGAGGGCAGCAGTACGATTGGCGGTGCGGTAAACTTGCTCTCGCTGCATCCGACGCGCGATCCGCATTCGGCGTTCTCGCTTTCGGCCGGCTCGTTCGGTCAGAGCGAAGCGTGGTTCAACGCGACCGGCTCGCAGAGCAAATTGGGGTATGCGTTCGCCCTGGACGATCAGCAAGAAGCCGGATACGTGAACCAGACTGCCGTCGTCTGTTCGTTCGATTCATCCGCCTGCGCGCCGCAATTTCTGGGCTCGGCGACTTCGCAGCGATCTGCGCTCGCGAATCTCACGTATACGTTCTCGCAGAATGCGGACGCCGGCGCGCGCATCTTCACGATGGGCGACGTGCGTGACCAAAGCGCCGGAATCGCCGGCATCGATTCGGTTACCGGCATACTCGAAGGTCCCGGGCCGCAAACGTTCGCGCAAAGTATCCGCGCGTACGACGTACATGGGCGCACGGTGCTCGGGTCGGGTGAACTGGTTGCCGATCTTTCGCGCTCGGACGACAACGTCGACGTTGCGGGCGGCGGCGTTTCCAATCCGCTTTACGACCTCTCGCACCTCGATCTGCGCACCAACGAATCCTTCCAGTGGGGACGCACGTTCGCCGCATCGAGCTTCGCCGTGGGCGGGTACCAGCGGCAGGAAACCTTCATCGCACCCGGTGCCGTTCCGCAGCTCTCACAGAACATTGCATCGTACTTTTTGCGCGGCGCTTGGCAGCCCGGCCGCAGGCTTCATCTTGCCGCAGCCGCATACGAATCGCGCTACTCGACGTTCGGCTCGAACCTCGACGGACGTTTCAGCGCCGTCTACGATACGGATCCGCAAACCTCGCTGCGCTTTTCGGCCGGCACGGGCTTTCGCGCGCCGCTCCTCATCGAGCGCTATGTCTTTCCGGCCGATCAATTGCCGCCTCCCGACAACAATTGCGTCGTTGCGGGACAAGGCAATCCGCAAGAACGGCCGGAGCACGCAACGGAATACGAATTCGGCGGTTCGCATCAATTCGGCGCGGACGCTACGCTCGATGCGTCGTTCTACCGCACGAACCTGCGCGACCCGATCGAAAATTACTATCCCGGCGAAACGTGTCCCACCATCAGTTATTCGTACCCGATCAACATCGGCAACGCCGTATACGAAGGGGCGGAGTTGCACTACGTGCAGCGTTTTCCGCGAGCTCATGCTTTCATCACCGCCATGTACGGTCTGAACGTTGCTTATCCGGCGAACATGCCGGCCACCGTTTCGAACCCGACCTCCGGGGCGTACATCGTGAACGACGAGCAGTTTCCGAACATCCCGCAGCAGCAGGCATCACTCGAAGGCGACTGGGAGAACCGCGGCTGGCACGCCGCGGCGATCGGCGTTTTCCGCGGGAATAACAATCCGCTCAATCAGCCGCCGGTCGTATTCGTCGATGCTGCCGTTGGCCGTCAAATGGGCACGCACGTCGATCTCACGCTCGCCGGCACGAATCTATTCAATGCGGCAGCCGGAAAATTCCAAGTGTTCGGCGGCGGCCGACCGTATTACGGCGTCGTGGCATCCGGAAAGTTTGGTCCGCTTCCGACCAATCTCCTGACCGTCGAGCCCGCGGGAGTGCGGCTAATCCTCACCCTTCGTCACTAGGCGCCGATTGCCGAAGTCGATCCCGGTGTCTGCATCAACCGATCCGTGGAACGTTCTTGACGAACGCGGCAATGGCCGGCAACGTCAGATCGGGACGGTCGCGGTGCGGTGCGTGTCCGCAGCGCGCGAGATAAAGCGAGTCGACTCGGGCATGCGTCGCATTGCGCGCAATTGCGTCGAGCTGCGCGAGGGTGCCGTATTCATCGGCGTCACCCTGAACGAGCAGCAGCGGAATGCGAATCTTGCGGATGGAGTCCTCGATGTTCCATTCGCGGAAGGCGGCCTGCAGCCAAACGTCGTTCCAGCCGTAGAACGTGCGGTCGACGTCGTCGTGATACCGCGCCAGACGCTGCCGCAAATCTCCCGATTCATACGCGTCTTTCGCGCGCGAGATGCTCTGCACGCCGCCGTCTTCGACGAAAACGTGCGCCGCTTCCGCGACGACGCCGCGCACGTGCGCGCCAATCTCACCGGCGTAGATCAGTGCGATAGACGCACCGTCGCTGTGTCCGACGAGCACCGCATCGCGCACGTCGAATGCGGCCAGCACGTCCGGCAATGCTTCGAGCGCTTCGTCGTGCATATATGAAATCGCGCGGGGCTCTTCGAGCACTTGCGAAAAACCGCTTCCGTAGCGTGAATACGCCAGGACGGCGCAGCCGGTAAGCCGCGCCAGTGCCTCCGGCACGTCTTTCCACATGGCCGCCGAACCCAGACCCTCGTGCAGTAGAACGATCGCCGGCAGTTCGTTCGAACCCTCGACGTACGCAGCTTCTATACGCCGGCCGGCTGCCGTTATGTCTTGGATGGGACGAATTTGAGCGATAGCGAGTTGATGCAGTAGCGCGTTCCGCGCGGTTCCGGGCCGTCCTCGAACACGTGGCCCAAGTGCGAATCGCATTGCTTGCAGCGCACTTCCACGCGGTTCATGCCGTGACTGTCATCCTCGAGCAGCCGCACATTCTGCTGCTGTTCGGGATGGCTGAAACTCGGCCAGCCGCAGTGCGAGTCGAATTTTGAAGACGATTCAAAGAGTTCCGTTCCGCAGGCGCCGCAAACGAATACGCCTTCACCGCGTTCCTCCAACAGGCTGCCCGTAAACGGACGTTCCGTTCCGCCTTTGCGCAGCACCTGATACCGTTCCGGGCCCAGCTCGGCGAGCCACTCTTCTTCAGTTTTCATTCCAGCATCTCGACGTCGCTTCCGGACTCGTCAAAGAGAAAGCGCGTATCGAACGAATGTTGTTCTCCGGTTCCGAGATCGTTGACGCGCGAATGGATCGAAAGACGGTGCAGTGTCTTGCCGTTGCGCTTGAGCGGGCCCGCATAGAAGTACTGCACCAGCGGGATCTTGTCTTTTTCGAGCGCGGCCAAACGTCCGCGCTGCACGATCATTTCCAGCAGCCGTTCCTGCAGCCGCTGCGGAATCAGCCGCGCGACGTCGTCCGCCTGCATACGGACGAGTTCCAACTCCTTCTGCGCCTTGTTTGCAACGGCCACAGCCTCGTTGTTGCAAAAACGCACGAGCGCGTCCCAATCGTCGGCGCCGATTCCGGTGTGTTGCAGACCGTAACGCCATACGGGCTTGCCATGGAGCGTTCCCTGAGTGCACCATACGTGTTTAGCGCGCAGCACGATCGCTCGGTCCTCGACCACGATCCGGAAATTCAACTCGTCACTCTCGAACTTCGCCGTCGAAACGACGCCGATGCCACCGGCCGAGATATCGACCGGGATGAGCGCGGTCCAGCCTTGACCGGCCGCCAACCAAACTCGAAATCCGCCGGAGCGGCGCGGATACCGGCGACGGTTATCCGGTCTGCCCGAAAACCACGTAAGCAGGTCGGTGAGCATTCCATTTTACATTATCGGACGATTACGGAGGATACCTGCGCCGCAGCGCGATAGCCGCTGGCCAGCGCGCCGGCAACGGTGCCCGAATCATCCGGCGATGCGGCCTCACCCGCGAAAAACAGCGTGTCTTCAATGGGAATTGCGAGCTGCTCGCGCGCGGCGCCGCCATTCACGCGAAGGTAACTGTACGCGCCGCATGCGTATGGATCGCGCTGCCAGTCGTGGTAATACGAGGCTGCCAACGTCTCTCGAACGCGGGCGCGCGGAAAGAGCGTTTCGCACGCCGTGAGCGCTGCCTCGACGGGATCGGCGCCGCTCGCAATCAGGGCTTGCGCAGCATCACCCCCTGCCCATGCAACGAGTACGGGCGCGCGCTGGGGCAGACGCGACCAGACGGTGCGAAAACCGCTTTCGGACGGCGTCAGGTAAAAGCCGCCGTCCCAAAATATCGAAAGAAAGTGCAGCACCACTTTGACGACGGGACCCATCGCCACTGCATGAATTGCGTGCCGTATTTCGCGCGGCAACTGCGGCGAAAACTGCACTCCCCCATTACGTAGGACGCCGATCGGCAGCGTTACGATCGCGCACCGAGCTTGCACCCGAACCGGTTCGCCATTCTGCATCGCGTTTATGGAAACGCCTCCGCGCTCCCACTCGACCGTTTCGACGCGCGTGTCGAACCGGATATGTTCCGTCAGCATGTCCGCAAGGCGCTGCATGAGTATGCCGTATCCGTTTGCGGGGCGCGCATCCGTTTCGTTAGCCGCGCTGCGCCACTCGCGCGCAATTCCTTTGATGCTCGCATCCGCGGTGACGGCCGCGTCGAACCCTTCTATGAGCATGCGCGCTTGTTTCACGCCTTCGACGCCGATGTCGTTCAAGAATTCGTCCACACTGCGGTCCGGCGCGTCGAGATCAACGCGTTCCAATACTCGCTCCGTCGCCGTCCACAGATCGGGCGAAGCCGAATCGATCGGTACCGTGTCCTCCCCGAACTCACGCAGCAACGCCATCGTCGTTTCTGCTTTGCCGTGAATGAATTCCGCCCCTAATTCGATTGGAAACGCACCGTCATTAGTACGAAGCGTGTACGCGCGTCCGCCCGCCCTGTTACGAGCCTCCAGAACGAGCGTATCGAGGCCGCTCTCCCGCAACCGGCGCGCGGCCGCGAGTCCGGCGGCTCCGGCGCCGATGACTGCGACCGTCGTTATTTCGCGGTCGCTCAACCGCCGCATTAGGTTGTCTTGCGGACCCGGCTTAGTGGATCCACGTTACAAATACCGCATCCTCGGTACCGAACTGGTTCGGCTTTGCTGCACAACACGTAGAACTCATTCCGCAGCGCCAGGCAGTGAAACGCAGTAATGGAAGCCCGACGGTGCAAAGCTGCCGCGATGCGGCACGCGCCGCCCCCGTGAGGGACGATCGTCGCCGTCGACGTTTTCTGGTGACACGAAGCGTTGATGGTATCCCGCGTGAACGGCACTAGTGCGCATAACGCGAATCAGCGTTGTACGGGGTACGCGGCTTAGAGGCGGCCCGCTAACGCCAATGCGATAATTGCAAGCGCGAGCACGGAGACGATCCACGGCTCGGTTCGCTTAACCCACCGTGGTGGCTGATATCTGGCAGCGCGTAGCCCTACCAACAGCACCGCAAGAATGACGAAAGGCAGCATATAGAGCGCGGTAGATGTCATGCGGGCAATCCTCCTCGATGTCATGGAGGGGCAACGATCCGGCAGCCGCCGCCAGAAGAGCGGCCGGCACGTCCGCGCTTGCGGCCGCTACCGCTGCAGCTGCGATTGCTAGAGCGTATGCCGCTTTTGCTGTAGCGCGCAGCTCTCTACGCGCATGGGACCCCAGTAGGGCAACAAGTGCCGTCACGTCTCCGACCTCAAACGGCGCCGATTGCGTTTGCACGGAGCCATCCAGCGAACGTTTCTCGCCTGCAGACATCTATCCCCGGGGCTGGCGCCGGAGCCGGACGATGAGAGATAGCGGACTCTACAGCAGATAAAAAAGGAGAGCGGGCGTGTTATTCGCCCGCTCCGAGATCCGAACGCGTTTCTTCTTCGTCCATCGCGTCGTCGTCGATCTCCTGATTTTCTATTTCGCCACGCTCGGTTTTCGGACGCTCCGTCGTCGGCATTTTGTCGCGGTCGCGCGTGTTCTCTCGATCATTCATAAGCGGTCACCTCGAGGCAGAGTTTTTCCCCGTCTGGGTCGATGCAAACCGTCTCGCCTGGACAATGCGGCAACGGCAACTGCCGTACGCAAGCTGACTCGCGACTACGCGGGGTCTTGCAAAATCGTCGAACGCTTCGACCGGCAGCGGCCTGCATATCTGGAATCCCTGCAGACGATCGCAGCCCAGATCCGAGAGGATCTTGCGCTGGAACGGCGTTTCGACGCCTTCCGCGGTAACGCTGAGGTTCAGTTTGTGCGCGATCGCGATAATGGATTCGGCGATCGAACGGTCGACCTCGCGTTCGATGCCGTCGACGAACGTCCGATCGATCTTCAGACTGTTCAGCGGGAGAAGCTTCAAATACGAAAACGCGCTGTATCCGGTGCCGAAGTCGTCGACGGCGATGCGCAATCCCATGGCACGAATATGCTCCAGCACGCGAAGGATCGGTGCGGCATTCGGCATGAGCACCGATTCCGTGATTTCCACTTCCAGCAGCGAAGGGTCAACGCCGCTCTCGCGCACGACCCGCGAGAGCATGTCGGTAAAATCCGGATGCGCGAGCCTGTCTAGGCGATAGATTGATTGCAACGGAGATCGGCATGCCCGCGCGCTGCCAGCGCAATGCCTGCTCCGCGGCTCGTTCTACGACCCACTTCCCAATCGGGACGATTGCGCCGGTATCTTCAGCGACGGAGATGAAGTCCTCAGGCGGATGCAGGCGCCCTTCGGCGTCCGACCAGCGGAGGAGCGCCTCCGCACCGATGAGCCGGCTGGTCCGCGATTCGACGATCGGCTGGTAATGCAGCACCAGGCTGCCGGACGCGACTGCGCTTTGCAATTGGTTTTGAATGCGGTGACGTCTCGCGGCAACGGCGTGCATCTGCGGAGCGAAGAATGCGTAGTGCTGTCCACGGGCTTCCTTCGCTGCGTACATCGCGGTGTCCGCATTGCGAATGAGCACCTCCGGGTCGCTTCCGTCGTTCGGAAAGAGCGCCGCCCCGATGCTCGCCATCACCGCAAATTCGTAGGACTCGACGACGAACGGTGCGGACAATCCGTGAATGACCCGCCGGCACGTCCGTTCGACGGACGCCTCGTCCTCGATTCCGCCGAGCACGGCAACGAACTCGTCACCGCCCCACCGGGCAACCAGCGCTCCCGGGAGCACGGAACTTATGCGTGTCGCGAGTTCTTTCAGCAGCAAATCGCCGACGGAATGGCCGAGCGTATCGTTGATGTCTTTGAAGCGATCGAGGTCGAGAAACAGCACCGCACAGCGCGCGCCGCTTCGGTCGTGACGCCGCAACGCGTCTCGCAGTTCGTCATGCAGCATCGCTCGATTCGGCAACCCGGTCAGCGGATCGTATCGCGCGAGCCGTTCCAGTGAGACCTCCGCTTCTTTGCGCGCGGTAACGTCCATCACCGTGCCCAAGCGGTGCACCGGCGTTCCGTCCTCGTCAAACTCTTGCTTGCCGCTCAACTGCACCCAGCGCGCAGAACCTCCGGAAAGTATGCGATGATCGATGGAGAAGTCGCCGGCCGCATCGCAGTTGCGCAGCGCGTCGTTAACGAGCGTTCTATCATCCGGGTGAATAGACCGCGCGTAGAGCTCGGGCAGCGCGGCGTGCGGCGTATCGGCGGCCAGGCCGAGAATACGCAGCAGCTCCGCGGAACAGTGCACCTCGCCGGTCTGCAGATTCTGCGACCATTTGCCCAAGTGCGTGATCGCGTGCGCCTCTTCGAGTTCGCTGGTCGCGCGCATCGCCTGCAGCCGGCTGCGGATGTCGCTCTGGCGGCTGCGTATGTGCATCGACGCGGGTATGAATGCGAGCGCGTAGCCGGTGAAGAAAATCGCAAGGGTCGTCAGGTTGTACGGAGCAAACAGGATGCCGCGCGCGCCGGAATAGGCGATGAAAAATACCCATCCGGCGGACATCGTAATTGCAAGAATGCTCGTGCGGAAGTACGCGTTCTGCACGCCGATGATGATCAGCAGTGCTGAGGCGATGTACAGATACTGGTCGTTGCTATCGACGACGAGCACGTCGATGACGAATACCGTGACGAGAATTTGGAGGAACTGAAAACACTCCGCAAACCGGCGCGCGCGCGGGAAAAGGAGTAAAGTCGCGGCGACGGCGGCGGCGCATGCCGTACAAACCAGCCGCAGCGGCAACGAATCCTGCGGAACTCGCACGGTTTGAAGCACATAATGAAAAGCCGGAAGCAATACCGCGATGAAGCCGCTGTATAGGAGCGTCGTTGCGTAGGTATTGCGTTCCACCCAGGCGTCATAGACGGCGTCGCGGGGAAGCTGCACCCTCTTCTCTTCGGCACGCTCGCCGGGAATACCGGGCGCCTCACGCTCGCTTGTATGGGTCTTTCAGACCACGTCAGCGCCCGTGGATCTGCTCCATGAGCGTCCGGACCGCGGTGTCGAGCTGCGGGTCGGACCGGCCGCCGACCGGACGCGTTGCGTACACGTCCACGGGCCGAGGGTGCAATTCCATGTTCGCTCCGCTGAGCGTCGTCACGCGTTCGAACGGCAGACGAAACGTCGAACCGTCGACCAATTGGATTGCCGAGGTGTAAATGATCCATCCGGCCGTCGGCACGCCGACGACCTTGCCCAAGTGAAGCGCGCGGTATCCTTGCGTGAAATCCTCGCCGTCGGAAAGCGTTTCGGAATTCACCACGAGCACCGTCGGGCTTTTCGAGCGCGCGTTCGCCGAGCTCCGTTCGGGCGGAAACTTCCGGCATTCCGCGAGGATACATCCGCAAATACGGGCGCCGGGCGAAGACGTCGATGGCGTATGCGTTGACGAATCCGCCTTCATTCGAGCGAATATCGACGACGACGCCGGCTTTTGCGTAGTCCGTTACGTTGAGATCCGTGTACAGGTTTGCCAGCGAATCCGACGACATGTCCGGCATGTGCACGTAGCCCAGCCGTCCGCCGCTCGCGCGCGAAACTTCTTCGCGATTCGCCTGCACCCAAGCCCGATACCGCAGTTGCATCGCCGTCGCATAATTTACGGGTTGCACTGCCACATCGTGCAAACCGCTCGCCGAGCGAATCCGCAGCACGACGCGTTTGCCGATCGTGTTGTCGAGCAGAGCGTCGAGATTCGTGCGCCCGTCGATCGGCTGACCGTTCACCGCGACGAGATCGTCACCTCTGTGAATTTCGCCGCGGATTGCAGCCGGAGACTGCGCGAGGACGTTCGTGATGCGAAGCGTACCCGTGCGCTCGTACGTTTCGCGGTCGAAATCCAGGCCCAGCCGTCCGGTCGTGCGCTTCGCCGGCGAGGGCGGATAGACACCGCTGTGCGAGCTGTTCAATTCGCCGATCATCATCGCGAGAAGCCGGCGGAATTCGTCCGGCGTCTGCGCTCCCGCCATCCGTGAGGCATACCGTTCGCGTACGCCGTCCCAATCTACGCCATTCGTATGCGGATCGGCGTAGAAATCGCGGATGGCGCTCCAGGCCTGGTCAAACGCTTCGACTTTGTCGCGGTTCCAATCGTCGTCGAACTCCGCGCTTACGTGCAACTCGCTTTCCTTGCCGCTTCCGGCGTCAACGGTAGTGAGAACGCCGTCGTCGTTCAAGTAATAGATGCTTTTGCCGCCGGGCGCCCAGACCGGCACATTTTTTCCTCCGGCGGAATGCGTGAGTTGTTGGACGACGCTCGGCTGCGAAGCGCCCTCGATTAGCGGAAAGAGATACAAGTTCGTTTGGCCGGCTGCACCTGCGCTGAGCAGCAGCGTCTTTCCGTCGGGACTGATGCTCTCGGACTGCACGTCGACGCCCACGGGCAGCAACTGCAGCCGCTGCGAAATTCCGCTGAAGGTGATTTCAACCTCAGGATGTTTGCGCGCCGGCGTGCGCTGGGATGCGTTGGTTTGATGCACGGAGGGTCCGGTGGGCGTGAACAGTTCTTTGAATTTCGTTTCCTCGAAGACGGGCGTGCGCGGAATCAAATCGATGCGCGCTACCTGCCCCGGCTCCGTCCGCTGCGCAGTGTCGAACAGCAGAAATTTGCCTTGCGGATCCCATGAGATGGTGTTGTCGAACACGTTGGCCAAAAACGAAATCGGCTGCGGGCTCGGGCCGGTCCGCGTCGACGACGTGAACGTTGGTGAAGCCGTGCACTTCAGCCGCGAAGAATGCGAGCCACCTTCCGTCCGGCGACCACTGCAGCGGGCGGTCCGGGTCGAAGGGCTCCCACGGCAGACTGACGCGCGCGAGCGTGTGCACGGATTTATCCGCAACGTTCAACAGATGCACTTCGCCCGGCGTTTCGAACGCGAGTTGCTCGGAGGCGGCTTCCTCACGCGGACGATACTGCAGATAGCGCACGTCCTGCGGCATTGCCGTCAACTGCGTTGCGCGGTCGTCGAGAAAATCATAGGTTTCGATGATGCCGTCGTGCCCGTGTCCGGCGGCATACGCAACCGTGTTGCTGTCGGGCGACCACGCGAGCGCGCCGAGCGCGTACCGGCCGTGCAGCGGCACTTCCTGCGCGGTTCCGCCCGCCTTCGCATCGGCTGCGAATAGCCGGCCGCTCGTGATGAACGCCACTTTCTTTCCGTCCGGGGAAAGCGCGTATGCCGTAAAGTGATCGTGCGCCGCGACATGGGTCGTGTGCGGCGCATCGACCGCACCCTCGAGGCGGACAGCCACTTGCGCGACGCGGCCGGAGGCGACGTCATACCTCCAAATGCCGAAATTGCGTTCGAAGACGATTGCGGAGCCGTCGGCTGCAACGCTCGGCCAGACGACACGGCCGCTCGTGAAGTGCGTGAGCTGCTGCGCTTGCGAACCGATCCGCTGCTCCCACAGGTTCTGCGCGCCGCTGCGATCCGACATGAAGTAGAGCGCGCCGCCGTCGCGCGACCACATCGGCCACTCGTCTTTGGCATTGCCGGGCGTGATCTGTTCGTAGCGGCCTTGCGACGTGCGCAGCCAGATTTGGCACTCGTCGAGATGACTGTGGCCGATCCGCCACCATTGCGATCCCGCAAATCCGCGCGCATCGAACGCAAGCGAACCGTCATGCGGCGACGGCGCCGCCAGAAAGACGTTCATGTACGGCTGCGTAACCACGCGCATCGGCGTTGCGCCGCTTACCGGCTCGCGATAGACGTCGTGCGCGCCGTAAATGTTGCGGCTCGAATTGGTGAAATAGACGTAACGGCCGTCCGGGGACCATCCGTCGAGTTCGTCATAACCGTCGTCGTAGGTAAGGCGCGACACCGTGCCGTCTGCAAGCCGCAACACATAGATGTCCCCATTGCCGGTCTTGGACGAAATGTATGCCATTTTGGTGCCGTCCGGCGAAAACATCGGGCGTTCGTCCGTCGCGCCATCCGATACCAGCAGGCGCGCCGCTCCACCGCCGGATGGCACCGTCCACACACTTCCTCCGGAAACGAATGCAATCGTGTGCGCATCCGGCGAGAGCGATGGTTGCGCAAGCGACGCGAGCGCGGCAATAACGGCGGCGGCGAACATCATGCGGCTCTCTTCGCGGCCGGAGGCCTACACCACTTGCCCGCCTCTCAACGCCGCGGCTTTACCACAATCGCGGCGCCGTCCTGATAGAGCACTGCGCCGCAAGCCCGCGCATTCGCGAATGCTTTCGCCATTTGTGCCGGCGCCAACCCCTCATTTCTTCCGACCAGAAACAGCATGCCGTCACGACGCGCGAGGGTGCATCCGGACGGCTCGGTGACCTCGAGCGCTCGCGTCCGCGGCGACATCATGAAAATCGCGCCGAGCCGGACATTCTGCGCAGCGATCGCGGGCGGCCGCTCTTGCGCAATCCATGAAAACACCCCGGTGGGATTTCCGGATGGATCGCGCATCCAATCCGCGTAAAAGCCCGCGGCGCGCGATGAGGCGGCCCACCTGCCTACGAGTATCGCTGCAAGAAGCAGAGCAGCGGGCGCTATTCCGCGCGTTCGCGCGGTTGCAGCTGCGGCCGCAATTGCAAGCGCTGCAGCGAGGATAGCGTAACGCGTGTAGGCATCGTTCCAAAACAGCGCCAGAACGGACCACGAACCCCAGAGAAAGATCGCAAACGCGGCCACGGAAATCTCGCGGGCGAATTTTCGGGATAACGTCGCCGCCGCAAGGGCGCCGCATGCGAGCGCCGGCAACGCATAGCGAAACGAGGACGCATCCAACGTGTAATTCGCATCGTTGATTCGATAAGACACGGGCAAGAATGCGTAGACGACGAGCGTCGCGATTCCGGCGACGGCATAGCGCCGGCTCGCGGAAAAGGCAAGGCCCGCAACGAGCGCGGCGAGCCAGACGAAGGCTTGAGGCGTCACGGCCGATACGCCGTGCGCCAACTGCGGCACAGCGATTGCGAGATTCCCGGCGATAGCGCTCGGCAAATAGGCGGGAGCCGTGACTCCAATCTTCGCGCCCTCGAGCAGCAAAATGCCGTCGCGACCGATCCACACGAGCAACGGTATCGATGCAAGGAGCAAGGTGCGCAGTTGAAAACGCGCCGCGAAAGCGGCAATCACTCCTTCCAGCCAGCCAAACGGCTTGAGCATCGCGCATACGGCGAGCGAAAGCGGAGAACGGTCCGCAAACGTTACGACCTCGACGAAAAAAGCCGCGAGCCACAGATCGTTTTGAAGCGTGCCGACCTGAAATGCGGCCACCGGCGTACAAATGAATGCCAGCGCGATGGCGGAAGCGCAATACGACGGCATGTTTGACGTGCGGGCAACGCGATAGATTCGCGCGGTAAGCAACAGCGCCGGCACTATCCCGCACAAGGGCAAACTCCACGGACCCGATACGGCGAACAGCCCGGCCGCAAATATCTCCGATGCGGCTGGATACGGCCAGTACGGAGCAACGGCCGTCCACACCGAGTGCGCCTGCGCGAACGCCACTGCGTCGGGCAGGTGGTAGAGCAACGTATCGCCGTCGAGCAGCGGGCGCACCAGCGGCGGCCAGCACACGAGCGACGCGGCCGCGAGCGTTCCGTAGAGCCCGACGTCCGGCACGAGCGGAACGCACGCGGATGCGCGCACGGTAGATCGCTAGGGGTAGTAACGCCAGCCACACCAACGGCGCGTACAGGAGACCGAAGAGCGCCAGCACGCCGGGAACGGCAACCCCGACGATTATTGCGGCGCGCATGCGATCCGCGATAATGGTGCTGTTCTTACAGAGCGCCGCGGAGATATACCACAGCAGCGCGATGTACAGAAAAGCGGCCACACCACCCAGCATCATCACGCTCTCAGTGAACGCCTTGCGGCCCGAAAGCGCGCAGGAATTCCGCGGCTATTCGCCGCTTTGCGAACCCGGCTCGACGACGACGGGGCCAGCTTCGACGCCGGTATCGGACGCAATGTCGGGCGCTTTGCCGCCGTGTTCTTCAACCCAATGACATGCGGCGAAATGGCCGGGCGCGTACTCGTTGAACGGCGGAATTTCCACCTTGCACCGATCGAACGCAACCGGACAGCGCGTGTGAAAACGGCAGCCGGAGGGCGGATTGACCGGCGAAGGAATGTCGCCCGTGAGAACGATGCGCTTGCGCCGGCGCTCGACGTGCGGGTCCGGAATCGGAATCGCCGAAAGCAGCGACTGCGTGTACGGATGCAGCGGATTTCGTAGAGATCGTCGCGATCGGCGAGTTCCATGATCTTGCCGACGTACATGACGGCAACCCGCGTAGAAATGTGGCGAACGACGGAAAGATCGTGCGCGATGAAAAGATACGTCAGGCCGAGTTGCTGCTGCAGATCTTCGAGCAGATTGATGACCTGCGCTTGAATGGAGACGTCGAGCGCCGAGACCGGCTCGTCGCAAACGATGAATTTCGGATTAACGGCGAGCGCGCGTGCGATGCCGATGCGCTGGCGCTGGCCGCCGGAAAACTCGTGCGGATAACGGTTGGCGTGATACGGCTGCAGCCCGACCAGACGCAGCAGTTCCTGAACGCGATCGTGTACGCCTTTGCCGCGGGCGAGGTGATGTATCTTGAGCGGCTCGCCGACGATGTCGCCGACGGTCATGCGCGGGTTGAGCGACGCAAACGGATCCTGAAAGATGATTTGCATCTCTCTGCGCAAATGGCGCAACTCCGAGCGCGAGCAATTCAGGATGTTGCTGCCGTGGAACCACACTTCACCGCTCGTCGCCGGCAGCAGACGCAGGATGACGCGGCCGATCGTCGTCTTCCCCGAGCCGGACTCGCCGACGAGGCCGAGCGTTTCGCCCGGAGCGATTGTAAAGTCGACGCCGTCGACGGCTTTGACGTCGCCGACATGGCGTGAGAGCAGGCCGGCAGTGAATCGGAAAATACTTGTAGAGATCTTTGACTTCGACGAGATTGCCGGCGTCGTCGCTCACGAATGGGCCACCGTTTCGACTTCGATCGGCCGCTGATCTTTGGCGCGCTCGTCGTACAGAAAACAGCGTGCAACGTGACCGCCGCCGAAATCGTACGTCGGCACCGGCTCGTCGCAAATCGGCATGCGATAGCGGCAGCGCGGCGGCAAACGCACAGCCGGGCGGCAAACGCAGCAAGTTCGGCGGTTGTCCCGGAATCGGTTCGAGGCGCTTACGCTCGCGTCAAGTCCAGCCGCGGCAGCGATGCAAGCAGGCCTTGCGTGTACGGCATTTTCGGATCGTCGAAAATTTGCTCGGCGCTTCCGTACTCGACCATGTTGCCGCCGTACATCACGAGCACGTTCTTGCAGACTTCCGCTACGATGCCCAAGTCGTGCGTGATCATGATGATCGCGGCGCCGGTTTCGCGCTGCATCTCGTTCATCAGTTCGAGAATTTGCGCCTGGATGGTCACGTCGAGCGCGGTGGTCGGCTCGTCCGCGATGAGCAGCTGCGGGTCGCACGAAAGCGCCATCGCGATCATCACGCGCTGGCGCATGCCGCCGGAGAATTGGTGCGGATATTCGTGAACGCGCTTTTCGGGCGCAGGAATGCGCACCTTCTTGAACATCTCGATCGTTTTCTCGATCGCATCTTTCCTGTTGTAGCCCAGATGCAGCGCGACCGCTTCGGCGATCTGCTCGCCCACGGTGAGCACCGGATTGAGCGAGGTCATCGGGTCTTGAAAGATCATCGCGATCTTGTTGCCGCGGATCTTTCGCATCTCGGCTTCGCTCTTTCTTGAGCAGATCTTCGCCGTTGAACAAGACTCGGCTCGGCCGGATCGATCTATCCGGGACGCTGGATGAGCCGCATGATCGAAAGCGCGTTGACGGATTTGCCGGATCCGGACTCGCCGACGATGCCCAGCGTGGAGCCCGCCTCGAGCGAATACGAAAGTCCGTTTACCGCCGTGACGAGGCCGTCTTCCGTGCTAAAGGTGGTGCGGAGATTCTTGACTTCGAGCAGCGGCATCGGCGAGCTAAATGCCGGTCAGCGAAAGTATCGTGAAGACGACGACGAACCCGACAGCGACGACGCCGGTAATGCGCTTGAGCTGTTCCTCCGCGCCGGGGCGTCCGTAGGCCGACTCGACGCGGCCGCCGAGCGTTCCCGAGAGGCCTTCCTGTTTGGTGGTCTGCACCGCGAGCAATACGATCAGCGCACAGCGCCAAGACGATGGACAGCCCGGCGAGCCCATGCGTCAGCCAGCCGGCGTGCTGCTGGAACCACGTGAGATGCTGGTAATTGATCCCGGGATTGACCTGCAGCGGTCCGGGGGTCGGGCCGTTGCTAAGGGGGACTTTGATCGGCGCGGCAGCGGCACTCGCCTTGACGGCCGGAGCCGCTGCGGCAAGGAGCAGAGAAATCAAAACGGTGTCTCCTACACGAATTTAGGGGCCTGCGCCCCCAAACTGCGACATTCTATCACGGACGGACGGGTGCGACAAGAACGCTCGCTACACGACCGGCAATATGCTCGCCCGCCAACCCGAAAAGGGCGCGCTGTTTAGCCTGCGAGTCGTGCTGCACGAGGGCGTTGTTCGGCACCCCGATTCGCTCGACGGCCAAACGCAGGCCGTGATCCGACACGAACTCTACGACCGCCGAGCCGAAGCCGCCTGCGAGAGAATGCTCTTCTAAGGTAAGAACGTGTGAATGGCGGTCGGCGAGTTCCATCAGAAGCGCCTCGTCGAGCGGTTTTACGAAACGCATGTTGACGACGGTCGGCAACTCGGCGGCATTCGGCGCCTCGCCGCTCTTCAGCAGGTCGTATGCGTCCAATGCCGCATCCACGGTGTTGCCGTAGGCCAGAATTGCCACACCCTTGCCGCGACGCAGCACCTCCGCGCGTCCCTGCACGATCGGCGCGAAAGGATCGCGGTGCTTGCCGCTCGTCGAGCCGCGAGGATAGCGGATCGCCGCCGGTCCTCCCAGCGAGAGGGCATGCTCGAGCATCGGCAGCAATTCGTCTTCGTTGCGCGGCGCCATCAGCGTCATGTTCGGCAGCGTGCGCAAGTAAGCGATGTCGTACAGACCCATGTGCGTCGGGCCGTCGTCGCCGACGAAGCCGGCGCGATCCATGCAAAAGACGACCGGCAAATTCTGAATGCACACGTCGTGCACGATTTGATCGTATGCGCGCTGCAAGAACGTCGAATAGATCGCGCAAACCGGACTAAGGCCGCTCGTTGCTGCGCCGGCTGCGAAGCACACCGCATGCGCTTCCGCAATGCCGACATCGAAATACCGCTCCGGAAAGGCCTTTCCGAATTTCGCCAGACCCGTGCCGTCCGGCATCGCGGCGGTGATGCCGATCACGCGCGGATCGCTTTGCGCGACGGAAACCATCGCATCGGCGAAAGCGTCCTGAAATTTCGGCGGCGCGTTCGGGTATTTTGATGACGGTACCGTTCGACTTGTCGAATCGCCCGAGGCCGTGAAACGTGCGCGCGTCTTTCTCCGCCGGCTCGTATCCCTTGCCCTTGACGGTGCGCACGTGCAGCAGGACGGCGCGCGGCATGTTCTTCGCGGTGTTCAGCGCGTCGACGAGCGCATCGTAATTGTGGCCGTCGATCGGCCCGATATAGCGGAAGCCGAGTTCTTCGAAGATGACCGCGGCTTTTTCGGAGGGCGCGATGAACCGCATCGCTCCCAATCTCGGCCGACTCGATCGCTTTTTTCGCCATTCCGCCGAGCGGAAGATGATCGAGCACCGCCTTTCCGGTATAGCGCGCGAGATTCGCAAGAGGTTTGCTGCGCAGCACCGAGAGATACGAGGCGATGGAGCCGACGTTCGGCGCGATCGACATCTCGTTGTCGTTCAAGATGACGATGAAATTCGTACGCATCTGGCCGGCGTTGTTGAGCGCCTCGTACGCGAGGCCGCCGGTAAGCGCGCCGTCGCCGAGCACGGCGACGATCGTTTCGTTGCGTCCCGCATGATCGCGCGCTTTCGCCATGCCCAGCGCCGCCGAAACGCTCGTGCTTGCATGACCGGCACCGAAGCAGTCGTACTCGGACTCGCTGCGCATCGCGAAGCCCGACAGACCGCCGCCCTTGCGAATCGTCGGAAAGCGATCGCGCCGCCCGGTCAGAATCTTATGCACGTAGCCTTGATGGCTGACGTCCCAAACGATCCGGTCGGCGGGCAGGTCCAGCACCTTGTGCAGCGCGAGCGTCAGCTCGACGACGCCCAAATTGGGAGCAAGATGGCCCCCGTTCTGCGCGCAGACCGCAATGAGCATGTCTCGAATCTCTTGCGCGAGCCTTGTCGATTTCGGGGCGGGTGAGACTTCTTGACGTCGGCGGGCGAGCCGATGCGTTCAATCACCATATCAGTGAGCATCCTTTCGACATACCCAGAATGCGGGTCCCCCGCTTGGCGGCAGCAAGCGGTCGTCCGAGGCGGAGGCGAGAGCGGTTCGCGGTCCAATTGCCCCGCCATGATTGAAACGAAGGATTTTTTTCGTGACGCCAAAGCGGCGCTGGTTATCATCGACTTGCAGCGGGGCATCACCTCGCGCCGGGTTGCGCCGCACGATGCCGCAACCGTCGTCGGCAATGCCGTCCGACTGGTTGAACTATTTCGACGTGCGAAACTGCCGGCCGCATTCGTTCGCGTTTCGCCCACGCCGGAAACGACGCTGAGGCCCCTTGTGGATACCGCACCGGCCATGCCGCCGCTCCAACCCGGGTGGGACGAACTCGATCCCAAACTCGGCGTGCGAGAGAACGACGTCGTCGTTACGAAACGAAACTGGGGCGCATTCTACGGAACGGATCTCGATCTGCAGCTGCGCCGCAGAGACGTGACGCGTATCGTCATCTGCGGCATCGCAACCCACATCGGCGTCGAGTCGACGGCGCGCGACGCGTACGAGCGCAATTACAAATTGCTGTTCGTCGAGGACGCCATGTCGGCGATGACCGTGCAGGAGCACGAGCACAGCTGTGCGGTCATCTTTCCACGGATGGGTATCATCCGGTCGACCGATCAGGTCGTCGAAGCGCTTTCGTAAGCGCGCCGCAGCTCGTTGATGTCGAGTTTGTCCATCTGCAGCATCGCCTGCATTGCGCGCTGCGCGCGTTCGGGCTCAGCTCCGCCGATCAGATCGCTCAAACCGGTAGGCACGATGTTCCAAACGACCCCAAAACGATCTTTCACCCAACCGCAGCGCAGCGTTTGGCCGCCGGCTTTGAGCCGATCCCACAGCGTGTCGACTTCGTCTTGCGATTCGCAGTCAACGTACAGCGCGATCGAACCGGGATACGGGCCATCGGGCGCATCTCCGGGGCCGCCGTTGAGCGCCATGAACTCTTGCCCGTGAAGGACGAATTCGACCACCATTGCGGTGCCCGCCGGCATCGGGCCGGCCTCGCCGTAGCGGCTCACGTTTTCGATTTTCGAATTCTTGAATAACGAAACGTAGAACTTTGCGGCTTCTTCCGCCTCGCCGTTGAACCACAAAAACGGTGAAATCTTCTGCATGGCTCCTCCATATCGATTAAGCGCTCTGGACCAAACCGGCCGCCTGCCCTTGCGGGTCGTCGAATCGGCAATCGCGATGAATCGAGTGCGGCATGGCGGCATGATACGCCGTTCGCTTGTAAAACGCAAGTACTATGCAGAATAAAAAGTTTGTGGTACAACGGTGGTGGTGAGTAAGCGAACGTACGGGCAGTTCTGCGGATTCGCTCGCGCGGTCGAGGTCATCGGCGAGCGCTGGGCGATGCTGCTGCTGCGCGATCTCCTGGTCGGACCGAAGCGCTTTGGTGAACTGCAGCGCGGCCTGCCGAAGATTCCAACGAATATCCTGACGGCGCGCTTGAAGGATCTCGAGGGCGCCGGCGTCGTGCAGCGGCGCGCGTCGGTGCAGCCCGGCGGGGGCGTACTTTACGAGCTGACGCCGCGCGGGCTCGAGCTCGAACCGGCGGTTCTGGCCATTGGGCGATGGGGCGCGAAGATGCTCGATACGCCGCGTCCGGACGAGATCGTCACGAACGACTCGATGGTCATGGCGCTGCGTACGACGTTTCAGCCCCAGGCCGCAGCCGGGGCGACCGCTTCATTCGAGCTTCGGATGGGGCCCGTCGTGGTTCACGCGCGCATCGAGAAGGGCAACCTCTCGGCCGGCGCCGGTCCCTTGCCGGACGCCGACCTCGTCATCGAGGCGGGGCCGGCGCTCAAGGCGGTCATGAGCGGCGAACTCTCGCCGAAAGATGCGATTCGAAGCAAGAGCGTGAGCGTCACGGGCGATCCGGCGCTTCTCGACCAGTTCGCGCGCTTCTTCCGCATCCTGTAGATCGTCCGTTCGAAGCGCTCATGCACGAACGCGTTTCGCTGTGCTAGACTGCGAATGACATGAACGGATCCGCAGCACGACGTTCGCGGCGGGAATTGCGCGCGTGACTGCGTATCCGCCGCTGACCCCCGTTCCGCTCAAGAACCGGCGCGTTTGGCGCGATCTCGCCCGTATACTCTCCACGATTTTCAATCCGTTCCTGACGGCGCTCGCGCTATTCATCATTCTCTCGCACATTCGAGCGCGAACGACGGAAGAGTTCTGGTGGATGCTCTTCCTCTCGACGTTCTTCACGTCGATCGCACCGATGCTGTTCATCTTTTGGCTGTACGCGACGGATCGGATCTCCGACCTCGACATGTCCGTGCGCCAGGAGCGCGAGAAGGTCTTCGGCGTTTTCGTGATCTTCTATCTGCTCGGAACGATGACGCTCTGGCTGACGCATTCGCCCCGGCTGCTCATCGCAACGATGGCCGGCTATTCGCTCTCCACGATAATCGTGCAGTACATCACGCGCTACTGGAAGATCAGCACGCACGCGCTCGGCATCACGGCCCCGCTCGTGGCACTCTGTCTGCTCTACGGCCGCCAGCCGTTGCCTTTCGTCGTCCTCATCCCGATGGTTTGCTGGGCCCGCGTCTACCTAAAGGCCCATACCGTGGGGCAAGTGCTCGCAGGAGCGGCGCTGGCGGCCGCGAGCGTCGACTTCTTCTTTTGGCTTTTCCACGTGCGAACGCTGGCTTGGTAAAATTGGCCGTTGTGCCTGGCTGCTTTTTGGGCGTATGCTTGAGCCTTGAGGGGGAAGAAAGGCGGCACGCCCGTGGCAACGCGGCTTGTGCTGAGGGGTGAATACGACGTATGGCGGCGTGATGAGCTCCGGGCAGAGCTCGAACACGCCGACCTGTCGGACGATATCACGCTCGATTTGCGCGATACGTCGCTCATGGACGCCGGCTGCGCAGCTCGTATTGATTGCGCTGTCGGTGCGTTTGCGCAAGCAAAGCCCCGAGGCGCGAGTAATTCTCTTGCAGGCGCCGCGCATCGTCAGACGCGTGCTGGAGTTTGCGGCCCCGCCGACCTATTCGACTTTACGTCTGAGGGGTAATTCCACGCGAACGTGATTGCCGAATCCCGGCACGTGTTCTACCTGCAGCATGCTGCTCAGCTGCCTTACGATGAACAACCCCCGACCCGACTCGCTGAGCAGATCGTCCGGTAAATTCGACGGCGGTTTGAATGCCGGACCTCGATCCAAAACGTGAAGGGCCGGCGAGCCGTTCGACCACTCGACGTCGATGTCGATGGCGCCCGGCGCATGGCGGACGACGTTTCCGACGAGTTCGCCGAATACGAGTTCGGCCGTCTCAATCGACTCGTGGTCCTCCGTTTGCCTCCGCAAATATTCGACGAACTCTCCGCGCGCGTCTTGGGCCGCTTTTGCGTTCTCGGCGTCGAACGACCAGCGAATTCCCGAATCGAACGAGATCGTCAGCACTGCCACATCGTCGGGGGACGCGCTGCCGAGACAGGCCTCTTCGATGAAGCGCGCGGGGCGGTGCGTGTGCAGCAGGGCATCGCGCTCCAAGACGCTGCGAAGTTGTTCGTATCCGCCGATGACGTCATGGCGCGACTCGGTGAGCCCGTCGGTGTAGAGCACCAGCATGCGAGCATCCGTCAAATCCGCCGTGCTCGATTCCGAGCGTTCCGCTTCGCGGCGCAAACCCAGCGGCAAACCATCCGCGTGCAGCTCTTCCAGACTATCCGAACGCCGCAGCAGCGGAGCCGGATGACCGGCATTCGCATAGCAAATCGTCTTGTGCTCGCGATCGATGATGCCGAGAAACGCGGTTACGATCGCGTCGGGATACCGCCGCGCGAGCACGGACTCCACCGTGTCGAGAATGCGTGCGGGATCGCGTTCGTACGAAGGCGCAATCGCCAGCAAGTGGCGGACTTTTCCCATGATAACCGCTGCGTCGGCGCCGCGGCCGGTAACGTCCCCGGCGCTCACCACCATCGCGCCGTCTTCCAATTGGAACGCGTCGTACCAATCGCCGCCGACCTGCGCTTCCGTCGCGCTCGGCAAATACACCGCGTCGAATGACATGCCTGCAACTTCCGGCAGCGAGGGCGGCAGCAGCGAGTCCTGCAGCGTTTCGGACATGCGCCGTTCGCGTTGGAAAACATCGGCGTTTTCGAGCGCAACCGATGCGTGCCGCCCGATTTCCTGGAGCACGTCGACGTCTTCGGCTTTGAACGGGCGCCCCTCGTCCGTATAATATGCGACGATGGCGCCATAGACTTTTCCCCGCGAATGCAGGGGTATCGTTACGAGCGACCGTGGCGCAAGCGCACCGATCTCTTCCGAGAGATAGGGCCACACGGAGCCCGACAATTTTCCCGGTGCAAGTCCTGTGCCCACGAGCGGCTTGCGCGCCTGCAGCGCGTGGATGAACCGCTTCTCCGCCTCTCCGTGCATCACGCGAATACCGACGAGCGTCCGGACGACCTCGTCGGCCGTCTCGTCGCGGTGCGCCGCGGCTACCAGCCGGGCCGCGCTTGCCTCTTCAACCCGGAACACCGCAGCCATGTCAGCCATTTCGGAGACGACGACTTGCGTGAGATTGCCGAAGGCCGTCGTGAGATCGAACGATTCGAACACCGCCTGCGTGGCGCGTCCGAGAAATTCCAGCCGGCGGCGCTCGGTCTGCTCTTCGCGCAGCTCGTGCATAGCGTGAATGCGCGCGGCCGCGCGTTGCGCGAGCAGATCCAGCACGTCCGCGTCATCCCTGTCGAATACGCGCCGCGATTCCGCCGAATACATGATGACGCCGCCGAACGTCCGGCCTGCGTACCTGACCGGTGCGACGATTCCCGAGTGCAGCCCCATCTGCCGCAGCAATGCCAGGTGCTTTTCATCGCGAGCGCTTTCACGCAATTGCGCATCGGAAATGCGCGCAAACACGGCTGTACGGCCGCCGCTCAACAGTTGATCGAGCGATCCGCCCGGGTGCACGGTTTCCAAGTGCTGTTCGAAGAGGCGAACGCGTTCCGGGTCGCGGTGCGCGCGCGCCGCAACCTCGTACCGATCCGCGCGATCGCCTAAAAGGACGAAACACCAATCGGCAAACTGCTGCACAGCCATACGCGCAAACTCGTCGCATACTTCTTGCACGGTTTCCGCAGCGGCGAAGACGCCGGACGATTCGATGACGAAGTGCAGGTTCTCGGTCGCGCGTTTTTGGGCGTCCACGTCCGTCGCCGATCCGATCCAGTACGCGACGTCGCCTGCCGCGTCACGTATCGGCAGCGCGCGCGCGAGGAACCAGCGATAGGTTTCGTCCTCGGCACGGCAGAGACGAAATTCCGCTTCGTAGGGCAGTCCGCTCGCGAGCGAGTCGCGCCAGCGCTCCGACATCTGCGGCCGATCTGCCGGATAGACCATCGACGGCAAGCCGCGCTCGCGCGCGTCGTTCTCGTCCAGTCCCGTGTATTTCAGCAGCGGCTCGTTCAAGAACTCGATGCTGCCGTCATCGCGCGAAAGCCAAACGAAATTCGGAAGCGCATCGGCAAGTGCTCGAAACGCCGCTCCGTCAGCCTCCAAAGCTTTCGCGAGCGAATTCAGTTGTAGCTCCGACACCTTCACTCCCGAGTGCAATGCAAAATTCCGGCCCTAAATCTCCGATGAGCGATCGAACGCTTTCGCGGAAGCGTTCGCCGTTACCGCTACTTACGCAGAGCGTCGCGCCCCTGCCGGGGGGAATGGCGAGCGACGCAACCAGGCGGGCGGCCTGCTGCGCGTGCATTTGCGCCGGATCGACGACCGCCACCGCCGGATCGAGCGCCGCACGAAAGTGCCGTTCGAGCAGCGGGTAATGCGTGCACGCCAGCACCACGGCATCCACGCCTGCCGGGATTTGAGCGCAAACCTCGGTAACTGCCGCACGCGGTTCGGGCCCTTCGAGTTTGCCGGCTTCGACCAGCGGAACCAGAGCCGGCGCGGCGATTTCCGTCACGTGCGTACCGGGCGATCGTTCACCGATAGCTTCGGCGTACGCGCCGCTGCGAACGGTTGCAGCCGTTGCAATGACGCCGACGTTTCGATAGCCGCCGTCGCGAACTGCGATTGCGGCAGATTCGATGAGATCGAGAATCGGGGCATCGGACTGCGGCCAGCCGAATTCGGACGCCGTCGCGCAGGATGTGTTGCACGCCATGATCACGGCTTTTGCACCCGCGGCGTTCAACCGGTTCAAGTTTCGCTCCGTGAGCCGCAGCAATTCGCCGGGCGTGCGATCGCCGTACGGCACGTTCGCTTGATCCGCAAAGTACAGCAAATCGTGCATCGGCAGCAGCTGCCGCAGCCGCCGAAGCACGGTCAGGCCTCCGAGCCCCGAGTCGAAAACGCCGAGCATTATTGACCGTTCGTGGAGGACGCCGGCGGCGGCGCTCCGGCATAATCTTCGATGCCGTCGGCGATCGCTTGCGCCATCTGCTGGCGCCACTGCGGCGATTCGAGGAGCGCGCGATCGTCCGGGTTGGAAATGAACGCCGTTTCGACGAGCGTAGCCGGCATGCCGGCATGATGAACGACGTAGAGTTTGTCTTTGACCACGCCGTCGTTCTTCAAATTCAATTCCGCGGAGATGCGCTTGTCGACGGCTTGCGCGAGCGCGAGATCGCCGGGTTTGTAATAATACACCGTCGCACCGTGCGGGCCGGCGTTCATGAAGGCGTTCACGTGTACGCTTACCAGGACGCGCGCGCCGTTATGGTTTGCGATGTCGTCGCGCGCCTGCAATTCGTCCGAGGCCGAATCGTCGGGTGCGTAGACGTCGCGATCGGTGTCGCGCGTCATCATCACCTGCCATCCGCGCGCCGTCAAAATATCGCGCAGGCGCTTGGAGATATCCAGCGTCAGCACTTTTTCGACGAGGTCGCCCCGATAAGAGCCGGGATCGCTCCCGCCGTGACCGGGATCGATGACGATGAGCCGCGGATTTGACGCGACGTAGGGCGTCGATGATTGCGAGGGTCTGGGCGAGAATTTCCACGGAGCGGATGCCGACGGCGAAACGTCTGCGGCGGCAACAGCGCCGATAGTTCCGGATCCGCTTCGCGCCGCGCCGTCATCCGCGAGCGCGCCGTCGACGGTGATCGTGACGCCCGTCGCGTCCGGAGCGACGTCGACGGTGTCGAAATTCGAGAGTGAAAGCGCGATGCGCACGGTATCCGGATTGACTTGATGCCACCGAGTCGAAGCGACCGGATCGCTTCCGGGCTGATCTCCGGGCGGAATTGCCAGGCGCGAGCCGTGCACGTCGAGCCAAAACCGGTTGTCCGGCGGGCGCAAGCGATGCCAATCGTACGACGCGTTCCCGTTCACTGCGACTCGTACGACAAAGGCGCCGCCTTGCGGCTGCGCCTGAACGCCGGTCACTTGCACGAGGGCGTTTGCGGCGGACGGACTTGGCGCGGGCGCAGCCGGCGATGATACCGGCGCCGACTGCGATGATTCGACCGGCTCGGGTGGGCTTTGCGCAACGGATCGTCCGCTGGGCGCGCCGTCGAACCCGATGGTGAAATCGCGCTGATCGTCGGTGCCGGGCGCGCTGTGCGTCGTGCCGGGCGTCAGGTACAGCGTCACTTGCGTTTGCGGGTGCACGACCGTTCCGGACGTTCGCACGTCTATGCGCCGAACCGGACCGCTCGCAACCGTGCTCGAAGGCTGCAGCAGACTGCCGACGCCGTCGAACGTCACGACGAGTTTTCCATCCGAGTCTGCATTGACGCGCGCATCAATTGGAATGCCCGCGTGCGCGAACAGTTTTGCGCCTTGCGCGCTTGCCTCCACGTCGAGCGATGCGAGTTGCGGCTGCAGCACGAGCTGCGATCCGTTCGCCTTGATCGCAAAATCGAGTGCGTGAACGAGCTCGTCGAGCGGAACGTAGGCATGGCCGTCGAGTTCGAACGGCGCGAACGGCGCGGTTTCTTTCACCGGGCCCACGTCGTAGCGCGCATCGCCGATCGCGAAGCCGACGACCGTCGGCTCCGCCGACGTGAACAGCACGTAACGCTCCCCCGGTTGCCAAGTGAGCGTCGCGCCGATCTGCGCGAGGAAGGCCGCCAGTCCGGAATCGTCGGCCGCAATTGCGCGCGCCGTTCCGACGGAACGCAGGTGCGCGAGCATGAAGGTCTTGCCGGCAAAATGCAGCGCGAGCCGCCCGTCTGCGCGCGCCGGCGATTGCACGAAGGCCAGCGCAGAGAGCAGCGCTAGTGCGCTACCAATCCGAACGGCGTAACGGCTCATCGAGTTCAAGGTGTCCCCCCGGCAGCGTGCTGAGCGTTTGTCCCTGGACGCGAACGGCGACCCGGTCGATTCCCGGCAGCGCAGTCAGAGTCCACACCAGCGATTTGAAGGCTCCGCTCTCGCCGAGCACTCCGCCCGACTGATTTTTGACCTCTATTGAAAGATCGACCGTTGCAGTCGAATCGTTAACGTCAGCGGCAAGGACGTGCGTTCCCGCCGGAAAGCGAATCGCCGAAACTGTGCTCGGCGGCCCCGCCACGGCTTGCGTCGCCGCATACAAGACGGTATTGCGCAAATGTTCTGCGGCGCTTTCCCCGGATTGCTGCGGACGCATCGAAACCGTCCACGGCACTTCGCTCGTTCCGTCGGGTTTCGTGTAATAGACGGTGATGTGATCGCCGATTGGGCTTCGTTGATGCGTCGCGAAATACCATGAAAGGCCCGCGACGATGACGAGCACGACGATCCAGAAATAAGCCCGTGACGTTCTCACGGACGCAAAGCTTCGGCACCTCTGCGGATTTTACCCGCGCGGTACTATCCGGCTCCCGAAATACAGCTGCGTTCCATACCAGATCGTGAGAATCACGAAGATGAAGCCGACAAGACTCATCACCAGCGCAGGGAGGGCCCGCGTGGGTGCCCGGTCGTACAATCTGCGACCGGCGATGTACGCGACCATCGCAATGAGCGCCCCTACGATATGCACCCAGAGCGTCGCGGGAAGCCGCAGGTGAACGGCACCCGCCCAGACTGAAATGATGATGCCGATGAGCAATTGGATGCCGATCACGGCAACCATGACGCGGCGTCCCATCTGCACCCAGCCGATGAACAACGCCAGCAAGAAAACGAGAAACGCGAATCCGAAGTGCACTTCCAATGCAATGCTCATGCGCAGCGCCTTCGACGCGCGACTCGAGCGACCCGGTTTTAGGTTCGTATCAGTCTTTTCGCACCTTGTAGCCCACGCCGTACACCGTCACGATATACCAAGGATCTTCCGGTTTCGGCTCGATCTTCCGGCGCAAATTGTTGACGTGCCGGTCCAGCGTACGCTCGAAGATGCTGCCGTCGTCATGTACGAGATCCAGCAGCCGGGAGCGCGTGAGCACTTGTCCGGCGTTTTGCACGAGGACGCTCAAAATGCGAAACTCGGCCGGCGTCACGGGGACGATTTGACCGCTCATTCGCACTTCGTGGGCGGCTTCGTCCAGCTCGAGATCGCGGATGCGCACGACCTGGCTGTTTTCACTCGGGGCTCCGCCGGGCTCGCTCACTCGGCGCAGTACCGCTCGGACGCGGGCGATGACCTCTCGCGGTGAAAACGGTTTGACGATGTAGTCGTCGGCGCCCAACTCCAGGCCGACGATGCGGTCGACCTCCTCACTGCGGGCGGTGAGCAAAATCGTAGGAATGCGCGTGCCCTCGCCGCTGCGTCTGAGAATGTCCAGTCCGCTCCCGTCCGGCAGCGTTATGTCCAAAATCATCACGTCCGGACGGCGTTCTTCGATCGCGGCGACGGCCTCGCCGACGGTCCCGCGCACCACCGGATCGAAGGATTCCTGGCGCAAGTACGCACTCAAGACCTCGCCGATCTGCGGTTCGTCGTCGACGATGAGGATGCGCTTCACAGCGGGATTGTTTTCCGGTCCGTCCCGGAAAACCCCGGGAACCGCCGTCTTCACGGCTTCTTCTCAATTTCGTGGCGAACTCACCGCGCATTCACGGTGCGCACGCAAACTCAAGTCAATGCGCGCAGGTATCTGAAGGAATCGACCACATCGCTATCGCTCTCGCCGGCTATTTGCGGCTGAGCGGCAGTACGGCGCGGATGACGAAGCCATCGTTTTGCATGCGTTTGTACGAAACTTCCTCGCAGACGTTCTGCACTATGAAGAGGCCTCGTCCGGATTCGGAATGCTCGTCGGGCGTCTCGTACGCCTGAGGACCGGTAAAGCCGTTTCCCGCGTCGTTGATGCATAAGGCAAACTTGTCGTCGTGCGGCTCGAGCCACACGCGCACGCCGCCCGCCGGCGCATGTTTGATGACGTTCGAGACGAGTTCGCCGTAAACGATCGACGCCGGGAACAAGTCGCTGCCTGCGCGCGTGTGGTCAAAAAGATAGCGCTCGAGCAGCGGTCGCCCCGCGAGCGCGTCGAGTGGGCTGTCGGTTTCGAAGTACCAGGGATGCGTCGTCAGCGCCATTTCGCTGGTTGTCGTTCCCCGGAACGCGCAGGCTGACGCAGAAACGGTCTGCGGCCGGACTATTGCTCTTAAGCGAGCATTGCGCGAAATCGTGCGGCATCGTATGGTGCCGCAGCGAGCGTATCGTTGTTGAAATAGACGAAAACGTCGCGCGCGGCTCCCGCGAGTGCGCGAATACGGCGCGACCAGTACGCGAGCGAACGCGGCGGATAATTGCCCACGTACAGGCCGGTATAACCGTGCAGGCGTACGTACGCAAGTTCGCTGTTCGTAACGACGTCGCGCGTCCGGCAACCGGGATAATCGTGCACGCAGAACGCGATTGCGCGTTCCCGCAAGATCGTTTCCACACGCGCGTCCAGCCAGGACGGATGACGAAATTCCACGACGTAGCGATGATGCGACGGCAGTTTGTCGAGAAAAGCGCGTAAGTGCGCGTCGTCGCGCTCCAGAAACGGCGGAAATTGGACGAGTATTTGCGCGACCTTCCCTTCCTCGAAACAGGCCGCGCGCTGCATGTAGTTTTCGATGAACTCGTCGACGCGAGCCGGCAACGTTTTGCGGTGGGTGATGAGCCGGCTGAGTTTGACGGTGTACGAAAAACCGGGCGGGACCGTTTCGCACCAGCGGCGGACTTGATCGGGCTTGGGCAGGCGGTACGTCGTGGCGTTGAGCTCGACCGTGTCGAAACGCTCGGCATAATATGCCAGCCAGCGGCTTTGTCCTAACCCTTTGGGATAAAACCGCCCGCGCCAGTCGCCGTAGACCCAGCCGCTCGTGCCGATGCGGATCAAGGTCTACGTGGCGATCTCGACGTGCCCGATCTCTTCCTTGATGGCTGCGGGAAGCAGGTCGCGAATCTCGGCAAGCACCATGGCAATTTCCTCGCGGTGACGCGTTGCCATCGCTGCGGTCGACGAATAATTTCGCGCGCGCGCATTGGTTTCGAGCATGAGCGCGCCGGCATCCGCAAGACTCAGCGCGGTGTAATAGTTGCGAAGCGAACGCGCCAAAGACTGCGCGTTGAGCGAAGGCGCCGCCGCGTTCATCAGCTCCAGCGCGAGCGTTTCGGGCGTTTGCGCGGCCGACGCCGTACCGCCCAGACGCTTCAAGTGCTCGCTCAGCTCGTGAATGTGCAGGTCGAGCATATGCGCGAGACGCTCGAGGAGACGGAGCGCGTCCGGAAACTGATGCAAATCGGCAGAGCGCAATTGCACGAGGACGGGCGTGAGCATCGCGCGATCTGCCGCGATGACGTCCGAAACGTGCGCGCGTATTTCGAGAATGTCGGTTCCCATAACAGTGCCCTCGAACCCTAAGGATTACCGATTGCCCTCTCGCGCAAACCTCACAAGCAGGGAAGCAGGCGGAGTCTTTAGGCCCAACCGAGGCGGCGTTCCAAACCACCGAGAAAGGCGCGACTTATATGAGGTACGTCGAAACCGATCGCGGCTATCGCTTGGACGTCGGGCGTTTTTCGCTGAATCAAAGTTCGTTTCTTCTGCTGTCCGCGATCCTGGTCGGCATCGGAGGAGGTTACGGCGCGGTTGCGTTCCGCTATCTGATTCTCGGCGAGCAAGAACTCGCGTTCGGCCACTTCGCGCCGGCGCTGCACGCACTCGGCCGAGTGCAGGTCGTGCCGATACTGATCGCGGGCGGCATCGTAACCGCGTTGATCGTCAATCGCTTTGCCCGCGAAGCCAAAGGTCACGGCGTTCCGGAAGTGATGGCCGCGGTGGCGCTGGAGGGCGGCGTCATGCGCCCGCGCATCATCGCGGTCAAGAGCATCGCTTCCGCGACGTGCATAGGGTTCGGCGGCAGCTGCGGACGAGAGGGCCCAATCGTCCAGATCGGATCCACCATCGGCTCGGCGCTGGGTCAAATCGTGCGCGCGCCTGCGCCGATCATCCGAACGCTGGTTGCGTGCGGTGCGGCCGCAGGAATTTCCGCGACGTTCAACGCGCCGATCGGCGGCGTCTTCTTCGCGAGCGAGGTGATTCTCGGCGATTTCGCGCCGCGTTCGTTTGCAACTATCGTCGTTGCGAGCGTTGTCGCGGCGGTCATCGGGCGCGCGCACTTCGGAAATCATCCCTCGTTCACCGCATCGGCCTTTTATTTGGTTTCGCCCGCGGAACTTGGACTGTACGCCCTGCTGGGCGTCATCGCCGCTGTATGGGCCGCGGGTTTCGTGCGGCTGCTCTACTTCTTCGAAGACCGTTTTGAGGCAGCGCGTCTGAATCCGATGCTCAAAGCCGCCATCGGTTTTGGCGCGGTGGGCGTCATCGGCATCTGGTTTCCGCAAGTGTTCGGCGTCGGATACAACCACGTGGATGCAATGCTCGCCTCGCACGTTCCCGGACGGCATTCGCTCGTGCTGGCCGTACTCAAGCCGGTTGCAACGGCGCTTACGCTCGGCTCGGGCGGCAGCGGCGGCGTTTTTGCTCCATCGCTCTATACCGGCGCCATGCTTGGAAACGCATTCGGGAGCCTCGCTCACGGAATGTTTCCGAGCTGGACCGCGTCATCGCCCGCATACGGTTTGGTCGGGATGGCTGCAGTTTTTGCAGCGGCTGCGGAAGCGCCGATCACCGCGATCACGATCGTCTTCGAAATGTCGAACGACTATACGATCATTCTTCCGCTCATGGTCTGCACGGTCATCGCGACGCTCTTGGGCCGCAGACTTCTGGGATACACCGTTTACGAAATGAAACTGGTGCGGCGCGGCATCGACTGGGCACGGTTGCGGCGCCCGCGTCCACTCACGCAAGTGCGCGTGACGATGGTCGAACACGCGCCACCGATGGTCACGACTCCGGACGAGCTGCTCAAGGACGTCGCGTCGCATTTCGGCGAGGTGCCGGAGTTCGTCGTGCCCGTATGCCGAGACGGACGTTTTCTGGGCGTACTGCTCGCCTCGGACGTCGCGGCGGAAGTCGTGTCAAACCCGCTCAGTACGGTTGCGCATTGCATGCGAACCGTTCCGGCGACGCTCACGCGCGGCGACACGCTCGAGCAAGCCGCGGTCGCCATGGCCGATCCGGAAATTCCGATGCTGCCCATCGTCGACGGCTCGACCGGAAAACTCTTGGGGATCGTCACGCGACGCGACGTGCTCAACGCCTATCGCGATCGCGTCAGCGTGTGAAGCGCTACGCGCCGCTGTAAAAACACGCTCCGCACATCTGCACGTAGTGCGCGTGCCCTTCGATTGCGATCTGCTCGCCGCGTGTGATGCGGTTTCCGTGCGCGTCAACCCGTACGTTCATCGTCGCCTTCTTTCCGCAACTGCAGATGTTCTTGACCTCCTCGATGCTGTCGGCGAGCGTCAGCATATAGGCCGAGCCGGGAAAAGGCTCGCCCTGGAAATCGCTGCGAATGCCGTAGCAAATCACCGGAATGTTCAAGACGTGCGCTATGCGGTGCAGTTGCCGCACTTGTTCGGGCTGCAGAAACTGCGCCTCGTCCAAGAGCACGCACGAAAGATCGCGATCGCGCGAAAAGCGGGCGAAAAAATCCGTTTGGTCGTCGAACGTATCGACGGCGCGCTGCGGGCCCAGCCGCGAGGTGACGACGCCGTTGCCGTAACGTGTGTCGATCGCTGCGGTGAAGATCGCGACGCGGCGCCCGTTTTCTTCATAATTGTGCGCGACCTGGAGCAGCGAGGTCGATTTGCCCGCGTTCATCGCGGAGTACCGGAAATAGAGTTTGGCCATGGGCATGCGGACGGTTCGCCGCTGCCCGATGCGATTCGTTCAGCCTGCCGGAGTCAGTGCGAAGCCGCGGGCGTCGGACAAGAAACCGGGGGCGGCGTCGACCCGCCCGAGGGCGGCCCCGGCGGCGGCGGTCCCGGCGGACCGATCGTCGGCGGGCCCGATGAGGTTATGCCGATGGGGGTTCCGGAATTATTGTGCGATGAAAACATCGCGATGAGCGGCAACAGCAGCAGCGGCCATAAGCGGAAATGATGCGCCGGCCCCGTCGAAGCCGCTACGGACGCGTACGGCGGCGGTGTGGGAACAGCAGTGGCAGCGGGCGCGACCAACGGCGCAAGCGTTGGTGCCGGTGCGGAGCGGCAGGCGGCGCCGTGGGTGGAGGCGCGTACGTAACTGCATGCGTCGTGGCCGGCATCGTGCGCGCCAGCAGCGGCGCAGGGCGCCGGATCAGCGAGAGATTGCCGCATTTATTTGGAATGAACAACGCGACGATTTGCGAGTGCTCGGTGAGATCGACTTCCCAACCCATCGTGTGCGCGGGAATCAGCACGTCGTGCAGCACGTGCACCCGTCCGCCGCTGCGCCAGGACATTGCGTCCAAACGCCGCGGGATCGTCACGTAAGAGAGTTGCCGGTTTGCGATCCGGCGTTGGAACTGCGCAAATTCCGCAGGCGTTAGGCCGAGACTCTGACCGGCAGCAGAAAAAATCGCGCGTTGCTGCGCGACGTCACTCTGAAGTTGTTGCGTCGATTCGACTTGCCCGACGAGCGGAGCCGTACCGAGTTGAGCGATTACGTGTGTCTGCGCGGCCGCCGGGAGCGGGAGAGCCACGCACATGAGCAGAGCCAGAAGTCGTCGCACCATAGCGTGTGACAAATACCCATTTACAAACGACTGCCAACAGGCCTCGTAGGGTAGTGGGGCAGGGGCTTCCCGGCATAAAGTGCGGGGCCGGAGCGGCCGAAGCTACAAACGCATGTACCGCTTACGCTGTTTAGGCTGCGAAACCGAATACCCGGACGACGGCCTGATCGTGCGCTGCCCTAAAGATCACGAGCCCGCGCTGCTGCGAACCGCGTACCGCATCAAGCGTTTTAGCCCGGACGATCGCGCCTACGGTATTGCGCGTTACCGTCATTGGCTTCCGGCCTACGGGCAACCTCCGCTGGACGTTCCCCGGACTGCCGTTTTTCAAAGCCAGCCGCTCAACGCGCGGCTGCGCACGCCCAACCTGTGGCTGGCATTCAACGGCTACTGGCCGGCACGCGGTGCGCTCTTGCCGACCGGAACGTTCAAAGACCTGGAAACGGCCGCCGTGCTGGCGCGGTTTCCGCGTCATCGCACGCTGGTGGCGGCTTCGGCCGGGAACACTGCCGCCGCGCTCGCGCGCGCCTGTTCGGCTCAGTATGTCCGGGCGATTATCGTCGTGCCGCAATCCGCGATGGAAAAGCTTCTGGCGCGCGGACCGTTCCATCCTTGCGTCGAGATCGTCGCCGCGCCCGGCCCGTCTTCGTACGACGACGCGATCGCCTTGGCGAAAACGCTGGCGGGGCCGGAAAGCTCGTCGGTATTCGAAGGCGGCGCCGCAAACGTCGCGCGACGCGACGGCATCGGAACGACGATGCTGGCCGCGGTCGAAATGCTCGGTGCGCTGCCGGACTATTTCGTGCAAGCAATCGGAAGCGGCTCCGGAGCGATTGCCGCGCACGAAGCCGCCCTGCGTCTGCGCGCCGACGGCCGTTTCGGCGACACGCTTCCAAAACTGCTGCTCGTGCAAAACTCGCCGAGCGCTCCGGTTTATGAATCGTGGCGCCGGCGCAGCCGCGAGCTTGTCGGTTACGCGGATGACGCGAAGCAGCGGGAAGAACGCATCGCCGCGCTGTGGGCGCCGGTGCTCGGCACGCAGCACCCGCCGTACGGCGTGCGCGGCGGGCTGTACGACGCGCTCACGGAAAGCGCCGGCGACGTCACGACTGCCGACAACGAGCACGCGCGATCGGCCGTAAATCTCTTCGAAGCACTCGAGGGCGCGTGCATCGTGCCGGCTTCCGGCGTTGCGCTGGCGGGTCTGCACGACGCGCTGCAATGCGGCCGCGTCGAGCGCGATGCGACGATCTTGCTGCACGTGACGGGCGGCGGCATAAAGGTTTCCGGAGCGGTCAGCGCAGCGTAGCGCGCATCGCTTTCGCAAGCTCGCGATCCATCGCCTTCGGTGAAGCGCCGAGCTCTTCGATCACGCGCGCGCGATCTTCGGCCGTCCGGTTTTGGCTGTGTTTGAATGCGCCGTCGATCCGCGAGACCGTAATCTCGATGCCGGCAATCGCGCGCTGCATGCGCGCGACGTAATCCGGTTCGGCGTTTTCGATGCGCCAGGACGGTTCGAATTGCGCGACGATGCGCCTCAGAATACGATCGGTGCCGGCGGCGTCCGTCAGGCGCGCGCGGCCGCTGCAATGAATCGCAGCATAATTCCAAGTCGGAACGCTCCGTTCGGGCTGCGCGTACCAGCTAGCCGAAACCATCCCGTGCGGTCCTTGGAAAATGGCGAGAACGTCTTGACCGTCGATCGCTTCCCATTGGGGGTTTGCTCTGGCGACGTGCGCCCCCAGCGTGAGCGATTCTCCGTCGTCGAGAACGACGAAAGGAACGTGCGTAGCGAACGGCTTTCCCGACACGTCCGAGACGAGCACGCCGAACGGCTCCCGCTCGATGAAGGCGACGATCGCGCGGCGATCTTCGATTGCGAAATGCGCGGGGACGTACATCGAGCGTGCGGGGCGTCTAGGACTGCGTCGTTCGCTGCAGTGCTTTCGGCGGAGGAATTTTCACGCGATCCGCAAGACGGAGGAGCGCGAGTAGTTTGACGCTCCACCACGTGGGATCGAATTCGAACCAGCGCAACCCGTGTCTGGCGGAATAGGGAAACGCATGGTGATTGTTGTGCCAGCCTTCGCCCCACGAAATGAGCGCGACCCACCAGCAGTTCGTGGAGAGATCGCCGGTGCGGTAGGTGCGGTAGCCCAGTGAATGCGCGGCGCTGTTGACCAGCCACGTTGCATGATAGCTGACGACCAAACGAACGAAAACGCCCCAGATCACCCAGCACCATCCGCCCGCGGCGAATAACGCGGCCGCCAGCACGAGCTGCAGCGGGCCGTGCAAATACTGGAGCACGCGATAGAACGGGTCCGCATATAAGTCCGGCGCAAACCGGCGAAGCTCTTCCGTCGTCGGCATGGCTTCGTTGGGTTCGTACAGCCAGCGCATATGCGCCCAGCGAAAACCGTTTTGCCGGCTGTGGGGATCGCCTTCATGATCGGAATGCGCGTGATGTTTGCGATGGGTGGCGACCCAGCGAATCGGATCTCCTTGCAGCGCCAGCGTTCCGAAGATTGCGAGAACGTACTCGAGCGGCTTGCGCAAGCGCAGGCCGCGGTGCGTGAGGGTGCGGTGATAGCACAGCGTGATGCCCAGACCGCCGCTTACGTACAGCACGGCGGCGGCGACCACGGGACCGCTCCAATGGAACAGGCTGGGGACGAACGCCGCGAGTGCTCCCGCGTGTATCGCGATCAAGCCCAGGCGGTTGATCCAGGTGCGGCTGCGTTCGTTCATCACTAGGTGCGGCGCGCTTCTCCGGCGCGATAGCGGTAGACGATGCGGCCTTTCGTCAAGTCGTACGGCGAAAGTTCGACGTCGACGCGGTCACCCGGCAGAATCTTGATGTGGTGGCGGCGCAGCCGTCCGGCGATGTGCGCGAGAATGACGTGGCCGTTGTCGAGCTCGACCGAAAAAGTCGTGCTCGGAAAGACTTGTTTGATGCTGCCGTAGACTTCGAGCGGAGGCTTCTTTCGTATCCTCGACCGAGGCGGCTTTCGAGACGCGGGTATTTTCGTTACGGCGATTACGGGTAGCGATAGTGCGGTTCTCCTTTCTCCTTCAGCGCCGGCGACGGGCGCGGAAGGTTCTCCGGACGGGTTTGGATTCGGCTTTGAGCGTATTCCCGATGGCTTCGTCGACCAACCGGTGTTCCGCGCGATCGACGCGGGTCCCCATGGAACGTTCGATCTGCGCGAAGAGTTCGGTTTCATCGTGCGAAACGAACGTAATGGCGTCACCGGTCTTTTGCGCGCGAGCCGTCCGTCCGATGCGATGGATGTAATCTGCAGGCTCGGCGGGGACGTCGTAATTGATGACGTGTCCGAGATCCAAGATGTCGATGCCGCGCGCGGCTACGTCCGTTGCGACGAGCACGCGGTAACGCCCGCGTTTGAATGCGTCGAGCGCGTGCGTTCTTTGCGCTTGAGACCGGTCGCCGTGGATGCGTGCGGCGCGCACGTCGTGCTTGGAGAGCGCGCCCGCAAGACGTTCAGCGCGCGCCTTCGTTCTCGTGAACACGATCGCGCTGAAGATGTCGCCGCCCTTGAGCAGATCGACGAGCAGCTCGGTTTTCTTGTGCTGCTCGACTGCGTACACCGATTGCGTGACGGTTTCGACGGGAGTGCTGGTCGGCGTGAGATTTACTCGCACCGGATCTTGCAGCAATTCGCGTGCGAGGTTCGCCGCCGCGCTGGCAAGCGTCGCCGAGAAGAACAGCGTCTGCGTGCGGTTCGGCAGTTTCGCGATGATGCGTTTGACGGCCGGCAGAAAGCCCATGTCGAGCATCCGGTCCGCTTCGTCCAAAACCAGAATGCCGACGTTGTTCAGCCGCGCTTCTCCCTGCTGCATCAGATCCATGAGGCGGCCGGGCGTTGCAACGATCACATCCGTGCCGTTGCGGAATGCTTGAATTTGCGGGCCCATTCCGGCGCCGCCGTATACCGCGGCGATGCGAATTTTCGTGTACTTCGCAAGCTCGGTGAGCTGCTCGGTAATCTGCTGCGCGAGTTCGCGCGTCGGCGCCAGGATCAGCGCCCGCGTTTGCCCCGCACGCTCTGCGAGCAGTGCTTGAAGCAGCGGCAAGCCGAAAGCCGCGGATTTACCGCTGCCGGTCGGCGCGCTGGCGAGGATGTCGCGGCCCGTGAGGGCCGGCGGAATAGCCATCCGCTGTATAGGGGTGGCTTCTTTGTAATCGAGGTCTTCGATGCCGCGCAGCAGCGCGGCGTTAAGCGCTAATTCGGAAAAGCTAGAGATACGTACCAATCTTTCGGCGGCGCAATTTATCGACCACTCGAAAGATCGCGCGTTGCTAACACTGGGGAGGAGTGTCTCACACTTCTCCTGCAGGCGCAACCCTTAAAGTCGCTCCGGGGCCTCCAAGGGAGGGCTTGCCGAACTTGCTTCCCGGCCGGCGCCGGCGGGCTCGGCGACGGCGACGATTCCGCGAGGATGCAGGTCGTCGATGATTTGCGGCCAGCTGCCGTCGAAGCGGCGCGCGTCGAATTCGCACAACCCGATGACGGGGTATTTTGCGAAAATCTCACCCTCGAGGCGACGCTCGTATTCATCGATACGTGCAGCACCTGGAACCCCGCGCGTAATCCACGTCATGTCTCCGGCGACCCGCAGGGCCGTAAATCCGGCGGCCATTACGCGATGCACGGATTCGATCCAGTGATGAATGACGGCATCCGGATCGAAGCGCCCCGTTCGTAAATACGAGGAACGCGACGACGCAATCCAGAGGCGCCCGCAGCGAACGTGACGTTCGACGTCCACTCCGCGGCGCGAGAGATTTTCGCGCATTTCCGCCGGAGCGTGCCTATCCGAAAAGCACATGACCCGCTGGCGCTGCGCCAGTCCGGTTTTCACGTACGCGGCCAAAATAGCGAAGCGCGCGCTATCCGTGGCAAACGTCGTGCAGACGTGATCGCCCGGTTTGAGATCGTCGATCTTTCGGCTTGGGGGTCGCATCGGAAGCGGCGATGATTATGCAGACGCGGCGCCGGAACCTGTCACAAAGGACCGTCCTGCAGCGGGTAATTCTTGCGGCCCCTCGACAAGCTCGGGGTGGTTCGACAAGCTCACCGTGACACGGTTCGACATGCTCGCCATGACGGGGGTCGACTAGGACGATAAGGCCAGCGGTTCGCGTTTGCCGGGCAAAATGATGCCGTTGAGCTGCAGCGGATCGAAAGCGCCGATCTGCACGACGTCGCCGCCGTCGCCGCTGCGCCGAGAGGCTCGCAGCGCCTCGATCGCTTCGGGCAGTGCGAACTGTTCGCCGACGAATCCCGAAACGAAACGGCCGCCGCGGATTTCGCCGCGCGATTCCATTCGACGCAACACTTGCAGCAGCTCGCGCCACGGCGGCGCCAAACTCTCGCGCGCAATGACGTCGCGAAAGACGACGCCCCAGCGCGCGAGCAAACGGCGCGCGAATTTTTCGCGATCGATGCTTTCGGTCGCCGAAGTCAGCAGCGTCCAGCGCCCGCTCGACGAACGCGGACGCGCGCGCAATCCCTTTTCGCCGAGCCGCCGCTTTGCGTCGATCAGCGAACGCAGCGCGTCGAATCCGTCCGCCGTCACGAGTCCGGCTGCTACGAGTTGCCACAACGCTTCCTCCACCTCGGCCGGAAGGCGTTTCGTGCCGCGGACGATGTCGCCGAAAAACGGAGCGCCGCGCTGCTCGATCTCCGCGAGAATCTCGCGCGCCGCGTGCGAGAGCCCGGTCGTGCCGGGATCGGAACGCACGATCAGATCTTCCGCGTCGTCACGCGTGAACAGCGAAATCGGCGCGAGTTTGGTCGGACGTATCCGACGCGTATTTTCCGCTTCATCCGCAGATAGCGCCGGATGCGGCGCGAGGCGGCCCCACATGATTTCACCGGAATAGCACAGTTTGTCCAAGTATTCGGCGCGATATCCGGCGATGCGCGAGGGAAGAATCTGCGCTTCCCACGCGGCGGCGGGAATTTCGTACCCCTCGAGCTGGCGCACGATTTGCAGCGTTCCGTCCACGCCGTGCAGGCGCGAGGGCGGTGCGACATGCTGCCAGCGATACAAAAAGCGATGATATTCCGCCGCAGTGACGGGTTCGATTTCGCGGCGCAGTTGGCCGATCGTGCGGCGGTGAATGCGCGCGAGCACGCGCCGGTTGCACCATTCCTCCGAGTCGCTGCGGAAGCGCCCGCGCAGCACCTGGCCTTCGGTTTCGAGACGGATCAATGCGGCCTCGACCACGGTGCGATCGACTCCGAACCGCTCGACGAGTTCCTCGACGGTGAGCGGTCCGCTCGATTCGAACCAGCCGCGCAGAATTTCTGCGAATGCATGCTCCTGCGTTTCCGGCAGATCCGCTTGCGCAATGGCTACTATCTCGGGCTCGACGCGCCCGTGCGCATACGCAACGCGCGCGAGATTCAGGCGTTCCGCGCTCACCCAAAACGTTCGGCCGTTCGCATGAAGCACGGCCGCACGGTTCTGCGCCGAGAGTTCGGCGAACCAATCGTTCCACGTCCCGTCCGGGGGAAGGACGACGAGCGTGAGCAGCGCGTCGTGCAATTCGTCTGCATCGCGCACGACGGGCCACGATTCCTCCGCAACTTCCGCGATGACGGCGGCGTCGAGAATACCCGCGCCGTCGAGATCGTCGCGGATGGTCCGGCGCAATTGCACCGCGCGTGCACGCCGCTCCTCGAGCGGAGCGTCGTCGAGATACGCATACGGATTCGCATTGAGAATCTCGTGACAAAACGGCGAAGGCTCGGGCGTGTCAACCGCAACCGTACGGATTTTTCCGCTCTCGACACCGGCCAGAATGGTGAGCAGCCCGTCAAGGTCCATCGCCTCGTGCAAGCAGTTCGAAATCGTTTCGCGCACGAGCACGTGATCGGGAATACGGATCGGACCGGTAAGATTCTCCGCACATGCGGCTTGATCGGGGAAACACGATGCGAGCAAATCGTCCGCCCGCATGCGCTGGAGCTGGGGTGGAACTTTGCGACCGCCGCGCATGCGCAGAATCGCAAGCGCACGCGTCGCGTTCCAGCGCCATCGCGCCCCGAACATCGGCGCCGCAAGCAGCGCCTGCGTCAGCGTATATTCGACGCTCGCCGTTTTCACATACTCGAAGACGATTTCGAGCGGAAACGCGTGCTGATCGGTGAGCGAAAGCACGATGCCGTTGTCCGTAGCCGCCGCTTGGAGTTCGAGATTGAACGAACGGCAGAACTTTTTGCGCAGCGCAAGGCCCCAAGCGCGATTGATGCGCGCGCCGAAGGGTGTATGCAGAATCAGCTGCATGCCGCCGCCCTCGTCGAAAAAGCGTTCCGCGACAATCGTGCGATCGGTGGGAACCACGCCCAGAACTTTTTTACCGGCGCGGATATAGGCGATGCATTGTTCGGCGCCCGCGCGATCCAACGCACATTCGCGCATCAGCAGCTCTTGGGCTGCGGCGTCGTCGCGCCGGTCGATGTCGTCGCGCACCTGCGCGACCTCGTGTGAAAGTTCGATCGTGCGGCCGGGGCCTTCGCCGTTCCAGAAAGGCACCGTGGGCGCGGCACCGTGCGCGTCTTCGACACGCACCGTCCCCGGTTCGACCCGGCGAATGCGCCACGAATTGGTGCCGAGCAAGAACACGTCGCCGGCCAAACTTTCGACGGCGAAATCTTCGTCGAGCGTTCCGACGACATGCCCCTCGGGCTCGGCGACGACGTTATAGTTGGCCGTTTCCGGAATCGCGCCGCCCGAGGTGATCGCCGCCATGCGCGCACCGCGCCGCGCTCGCACGATGCCGTTGACTCGATCGTAATGCAGGTAGGCGCCGCTGCGGCCGCGCGAATGCGCGACGCCGTCGGCGAGCATCGTCAACACCTCGTCGAAATCTTTGCGTTCCAGATTCCGGTATGGGTACGCAGCACGCATCAGCGCATACAGGCGATCCGTTTCCCACTCGTCCGTGGCGGCCGTCGCAACGATTTGCTGCGCGAGTATGTCCAGCGGCGCGTCGGGAATGCGCAATGCATCCAGTTTCGCCGCCCGGATCGAACGAACAAGCGCTGCACATTCGAGCAACTCGTCGCGCGTCGTCGCAAAAAGCCGGCCTTCGGGTTTCGCGCCGACCCAGTGGCCGGAGCGTCCGATGCGCTGCAGGGCAACCGCAACCGATCGCGGGGAACCCAGACTGTACGACGAGATCGATCGTGCCGATGTCGATGCCCAGTTCGAGCGATGCGGTGGCGACCACCGCTCGCAGCTCGCCGTTCTTCAAGCGGTTTTCCGCCTCGAAGCGCTTTTCTTTCGAAAGGCTGCCGTGATGCGGCATCACGACCCCTTCGCCGAGACGTTCCGTAAGCGCGAAGGCAACGCGTTCGCTCATCCGGCGGGTGCCGACGAAAATAAGCGTGGTGCGATGCGCGCGAACGTGGTCGGCAACGCGATCGTAAATTTCCGCCCACATCTCAGTACTCGCGACGGGACCGAGTTCGTCGCTGGGCACCTCCACCGCCAGATCCATGTCGCGTTTGGCTCCGACATCGACGACGTGCGCGTTGGCACTTAGGAAGCGCGCGACGTCTTGAAGCGGACGAACCGTCGCGGAAAGGCCGATGCGCTGCGGTTTGCGCCCCGTGTTCGCTTGCGCGAGCGCATCCAAGCGCGCGAGCGTGAGGGCGAGATGCGATCCGCGCTTGTCTGCGGCAATCGCGTGAATCTCATCGACAATCACGGTCGACACGCTCGTGAACAGCGCCCGCGATCGTTCTGCGGTCAGCAGGATGAACAGCGACTCGGGCGTGGTGACGAGTACGTGCGGCGGCTTGCGCAGCATGCGCGCGCGTTCCGTCGACGTCGTGTCGCCCGTTCGAACGGCGGTGCGAATGGGCGCAAGCGCCGTACCGCGCAGCTGCGCGAGTTCGAAGATTTCACGCAAGGGAATTTCGAGATTCTTTTGCACGTCGTTCGTGAGCGCTTTGAGCGGCGACACGTAGACGACGAGCGTTTGCTCCGGCAACTCTGCGCGTTGCGCGCGCGCGAGCAAGTCGTCCAGGCACATCGAAAACGCCGCCAGCGTTTTGCCCGAACCGGTCGGCGCGGAAATGAGCACGTCGCGACCGGATCGGATGATCGGCCAGCCTTCGATTTGCGGCTGCGTCGGCGTCCAGGTACGGGCCCGGAACCAGTCGCGAAGCAGCGGGTGAAAGTCGTCGAGCACGATTGAGGTATTCGACACCTGGGGCGCGTGACTGTTTGCACGCCGCGCTTGGTTGGTTTTGCTTGTTTACTTATACAACGAGATAGCGGCGGCTTTGATTAGACTAGAATTAAATACTTAGGTAAAACGAAACAATTAAGAGTTGCCGGTGTTATCATCCGCACAGGGCATTCGCACGGGGCATTTACACGGGGCATTCGACGGGAGGTCTTTCCCTGAGTAGCACTGCCGATATCCAGGAGGCCGTAAGGGCGTGCCGCCACCTCTTGCGCCACCTCGACGAGCCCGCTTTGCTCGCCGCAAATCCGCTCGTCCGGCTGCCCGCCGCCCAGCATGTCGCGCCCGGGCGGCTGCGCAGCGGGCTGCGCGCCCTTACGGTGCATCTCTGCGGGCGCGACCGCGACATCCTTTTGCGCTGCGACGTGGGCCGCGAGCCGCATAAAAAGGTCGCGCACGAACTCGGGCTTTCGATGCGTCAGTTTTACCGCGATCGTTCCGCGATGATCTCGCGCTTGGCCGTGCTGCTCGCCGGACGCTCCGACGTGTTTTCCGAGCCGCATCCGGCAGGCGTCATGGACGTCGGCAGCTTGGAGCTGGCGCGCGCCAAGACGATGCGCCATACGGGACAGCGCGATCTCGCGCTTGTGCTGCTGCGATCGATTGCGTGCTCCGAAGCCCCGGAAGATTTACGTTTGGAAGCGCGCTGTCTGGTGCTCAACATCGCAACCGAAGAGGGTGCGCTGGAGCAGGTCCATGCAGAATTACAACTGTTGGAAACGGATTTCCGCGATCGTTCCGATGCGCCGCTCGCACATGCCAGACTCGAACACGAGCGGCGTCATGCGATGTGGTGTTCGGGCCGTGAACTGGAAGCCGCTGCGCTCGGCGATCGCGCCGACGGACCGCTGCTCGAAATTGCGCGCGCCGGCGGACGCGCCGCTCAAGACTTTTCAGCCGCCGCGTTCACAATGATGGCGCGGCACGTCATTCATACGCGGCCGTTTCGAACAGGCGCGCGTGCGGCTCGAAACCGCAGACGACATTCTCGAACTGCAGGATCATTCGTCCGTCGAAGCGCGCATCAACCTGTTCATTTTGCGCGGGGTGCTGTGCGCGACCGCGGGAAGCGGAGCGTCCCACGAGCTTCGTGAGGCGGCGACACTCGCGGTTCGCTACGGCCTGAGCCAGCCGGCAGTCCTGGCGGCGATCGGTCTGTCCATTGAAGAGCAAATGCGCGGCGATTCGAATTCGGCATTGTCGACGGTAGAGCACGTGTTGCCCATTGCGAGGGAATCCGCATCGAAGCTGAATTTTGCGCACCTCTGTTTGCGCATCGCCGAGATGCGAACGGCGACGGGTCATCCGCGCAGGGCGCTCGATTTGCTGGAAGATGCGCGTAACGCCTTTCCTATACGCAATTATGCATGGACGTACAACAACGTGCTTTCCGCGCGCGCATTTTGCGCCGCTCGCGAGTTCGTGCCGGCCAAGCAGCGCGCGTCGGAAGCGGTGTCGGCCGCGCGATCGCAACGAAACGAACGCGTGGAGGGCGCCGCATTACTGGCATTGACGGAAAGTCTGATGGGACTCAATGCGCGCAGCGAGGCTGTTGAGGCAGTGCAATGCGCGGTCGATTGCCTCGAACGCAGCGGTTATCCATCCGAACTCGCACGTGCGAATGCCATGGCCGCGAAACTCACCGGAAGACGGCGGTATCGCGAAGGTGCCGCGTTTGTGCCAATACGCGCCGCGTACGGATGACAACGACGCAATCTCACGTCACGATCGTTCTACACAGAAAGTGTAGAAGATGTCATGCTCGCACTGGCACTCGCATCCGCGATGGCGTTGCAATCCACGTTCAATCTGACCGAACCGCAGCGTGAGGCGACGGAAGTCGAAATGCGTTCACCTGCGCCGCCGCGACATTTTTCGACGGCTTCGGAGGCTGCGTATGCCGCGGCGCTGACCTATGGGAAAACGATTCTCTTCTTCGAAGTAGGCGCGAAGGTCTACGTCGACAATGTGGCATCCGGACCGCGCTACAGCTTCGGACCGGAACTGTACGGACAAATCGACCCCGCCACGGATGCCCCCGAAATCACCTATCCGACGGATCAAACCGACGGCCATACCGCAATCGTCGGATTGTGGCACGAACACCCGACCGGCGATTCCTCCGACACGCTCTTTGGCCACGACGCGGACGTGCGCAACAACAAACAGGCGGTGTGGACCTCGGTCGGCATGCAATTCTTCGTGCAATATTGGGATGGAACGAACGTCGTGCCGCAATGGACTGCCGAAACGGAAATTCCGGCGCTCTGCTCGGCGTGTGTCGTCTAAAGCGTCTACAGCGGCGGCGATTGGAACGCCGGTTTGCCCTCTTTCACGTAGCGTACGATATCGGGCACCTGCGGGTTGCGATAATACTTCAGCAAGAGCACACCCACGACAACTGCAGCGAGGGCGGCGAAACCAATGATGTACGGCATCGTCGCCTCGATTCCGCCCAAAAGATTCGTTCCGCGCGTGTGCATCGCCACGCTGTGCGCGGTGAGCGGGCCGCTGATGAACCCCAGCGTCAACCGCACGACTTCGACCGATGCAATCGCACGGACGATGATGTCGCGCGGCAGCGATAAACCGACGGTGAATAGGCCCGGCGTAATCGTAGCGCCCGCGCCGTAGCCGATAAGGGCGAGACCGGACCATTGCGCTGCCGGGCCGCGATGCAGCAGATTTGCAAAAAGCAAACCGCTTCCGATGCAGATAGCGACGAGCCCCGACAACGTATACACCGGAACCCATTTCGTTTTCAAGACGAGTGCGAACAGTACGCCGGTGATAATCGTCATCACGAACCAGGGCCACGCGGTTGCGGCAATCTGCATCGGCTCCAACGCGAGCACGCGCGTAGACGCCAAGTTGAAAATCTCGGTGTCCGCGACATAGATTGCATTGCCGGCGGCTGCGCCGGCGAAGCCGATGATTGCAAATGCGGCCATGACTTGGCTCATCGGAAGCAATGCGCGTTCGGGATCTTTCCGGTATTCGATCGCAATCAGCACGACGAACCCCGCGACACCCGCGACAAACGGCACGATTGCCGGCGCGTACGTCCACGGATGCGCGGCTGCATTGCTGACGCCCGCGAACACGCACGCCATCGAGAACGCGCCGGTACTGATTGCAAACCAGTCTACGGGCATGCCCGCCTGTTTGGGTTCGTTCGGCGCAATCGTGAACAGCGCGGCAAGAAAACCGAGCGCAAGCACCGCGGCTTCGCCCCAAAAAAGCGGACGCCATAAACCCGCCTGCGCAAGCGGCGCGCAAACGACCGGCGCAAGCGTCGCGGCGCCGAACAGGCACGGCACCATCAGCGCAGCGCTGCCCGGAAAATATTTCGGGTCGAAATTCGTGAAGAGCGGCGGAAGCGCCACCATGAGAAACACGCCGCCGGCCCACCCCGCTGCGACGTTCACGACGATCATCATCCAGTCGGAAACGCCCGATGCAAGCAGCACTGCGAAAACGACGTCGGCCGCAAGCATGCACAAGAATACCGTGCGGACGTTGTATCGCCGGATGAATGCGGTGCCGATCAGTATCCCGAATACGAACGCCGCTTCATTGAAGAGCGGATACTGCAGCACGTTTGCCGGAGGTACGTGCAAATCTCGCGCTATCGCTTTCTCAAGCACCGGATACGCCGCCGTATTGATGAGCTGCGGGAACAGCGTTGCGACGACGATCGCAATGTTCATCGGATAGGAATTCTTTAGCGGAGCGCTCATCCTGCGGTTCTTGCCCGCGCGGCGGCTGCTCGACGCCGAACGCTTACCCGTCGGGCAGTGGGGAACGCCGGACTGCCCTTGAACTTTAAAGCCATGTTCTATCGCTTGCCGTGCGAAGACCGGCCGTCCAGTGCGGCGCCGGCGCTCGCACGAGCCAAGTGCGGAGCTTGGGTGCTTGCCGCGACGATTCTCGGCTCGGCAATGCCGGGCATCGACGGGACCGCCGTAAACGTCGCGCTGCCGATCCTGCAGCACGATCTGCACGCGGGCTCGGCTGCGATGCAGTGGGTGATCGAAGGATACTCGCTCTTTCTCTCATCGCTGATCTTGGTCGGCGGATCGCTGGGCGATCATCTCGGACGCAAGCGCATGTTTCTTGCGGGCACGATACTCTTTGCCGCTTCTTCCGCGGCGTGCGCCGCATCGCAATCCATCGTGGAGCTCGTCGCGGCGCGCTGCATCCAAGGCGCCGGCGGCGCACTGCTCGTGCCGGAAAGCTTGGCGATCATCACCTCGTCGTTCGACGAGCGTGAACGCGGCGCCGCGATCGGTACGTGGTCCGGCTTTCTCGCCGCAACGATGGCAATCGGCCCGCTTCTCGGCGGCTGGCTCGTGCAGTCATTTTCCTGGCGGTTCGTGTTTCTGATCAACATCCCAATCGGTATCGTCGTGCTGCTCATCGCGGCGCGCTTCGTCGACGAAAGCCGCGACGAGGAAAGCACCGGGCGCATCGACTGGCGCGGCGCTGCGATTGCGACATCGGCGCTCGGGCTGCTGACGTACGGCTTCATCACGCTGCAAACGGCCCAGTCACGTGTTTCCGGTTCGGCCGAAGTTGGGGCGGGCGCCGTGCTGCTTGCGCTTTTCGTTTTTACGGAGCATCGCAGCCGTGCGCCGATGATTCCGCTCGGGATTTTCGGCTCGCGCACCTTTACGATTGCAAACGTCTACACGCTCGCGCTCTACGCCGCGCTCGGAGCCTCGCTGTTTTTCCTTCCGTTCAATCTCATCAACGTTCAGCGGTATACGCCCCTTGCCGCGGGAGCCGCACTTCTTCCGATGATTGTGCTGATGTTCGTGTCGTCGCGATGGTCGGGCGGCTTGGTTGCGCGAATCGGCGCGCGGCTTCCACTTATCATCGGCGCGATTTTCGCCGGCGCGGGATTCGTGGTCTTTGCATTCGCAGGAGTCGGCGGAACCTATTGGGGCACGTTCTTTCCGGGCGTGCTGCTTCTGGGCATCGGCGCATCGACGTTCGTCGCGCCCCTCACCACAACGGTGATGAACGCTGCTCCAGCCGCACACGCCGGAAGTGCATCCGGCATCAACAACGCGGTTTCCCGCGTTGCGGGGCTGCTGGCGATCGCGCTGCTCGGTATCGTGATCGTCACGTCGGCCCATCATGCATTGGGGCGCTACGATTCGGCGCTTCCTGCCGATACGCGCCGCGCGCTCGAGAGCGACTCGCTCCTGAGCGGGCGCGCACCGGATCGCGGCATTCCGCGCGTATTACGCTCACAGGCGCAGCGCGTCGTCGATCGCTCCTATCAGGCAGGATTTCACGATGTAATGCTCATCTGCGCACTGCTCGCATGGACTGCAGCGGCGATGGCATTTTACATTCCGGGACGAACTTCCGCAGCCCATCGTGAGAAGGCGCGCGTCGTGTAGAGCTGCGTATCATTCGGGAAACTAGTCGTGGTGGGCTCCCAAAAAATTCGGCCGGCGGTACCACAAAATTCGGCCCATGGCCGGGAAACCCACGGTATCAGGTGGCCCGGTTTACCGGGGCGGGGTGCAACTGTGTTCGTGTACAATCGCTCGTGCGGTCCTAGGAGTGGGGATTCCTAAAGATAATTAACGCGAGCTCTAGCGGACGCACGGCCTACGTGCAATGGAAAGACAGCATGTGCATCTCTCGTACGATAGCGCGACGGCAGCGGTCCTCGGCGCGCGAAGCGGGAAGCCTGTCGTGTTGCGCGTCCTCGCATTCAAGATGCATGAGGACGGCTTCGCCTTTTACCTCGCTCCGAACGGCGTGTGGCTTACCAACGAAGTCCCCCCGGGTTATATCGAGTTTCCGACTTCAGTAAAGACGAGAAGGTAGGAGCACTTTTTAGCCATACCAGATTTCCCATGCGTCATCCGTGATTGTGATGTAGTTGCCATCGAGATCTTCGAACACAAAGGAACTCTTGCCGTCTTCATCTTCGGATGGAGCGAACACAGTAACGCCCCTACTCTTTAGTGTCGAATACAATTCTTTCGCATTGTGTGTCACAAGAGAAAATGCCCCAACAGGATAATCATCGGTCATCAGCCGAAGCCGCGTCTCGCTATGCACTTGCAGCAATTGAATACTGGGAGACCTTACGCCTTGGAAAATCAGTGGTACCAGGCTATCCAATGCATACTCTGAAGGAAGTGCTCCTAGGTTCTTACCATACCACGCTACCGCTGCATCTACGTTGCTGACGGGAATAATAACCACGTCAATTCCGCTAAAGTATTTCACTCAACTTCCTCCAACACAATCAATGTCGGCATCGACTATTATAGTCTCAATTCTTGTTCGTCTGGGTCGGCGATGCTGTAATGGTTTGTCCTCGCCTGATCTTATTTCTCGCGAATTTGCGCGCGAGCTCCGCCCTCTTCCGCGGATTCTTCAGTAACGTTCTGTAAATTCCAGAACTTGGTTGGTATTCCGGCGTTCGTTAACGCTGTCGCAGACCGATTATTCAGAACATACTGTATACCTCCAGATGACGCTGCCGCCCAAAACGCTGGCGCGCAGGTGCGGAATCTGCCGCTCCAATGCGCGGGCAATCTCGCGAGGGCGCGCTTGCGTCACGCCGAATCGCGTCCGCCGGCTGGATCGTGGGATCGGGTGTGGACTGCGCGACGTCTAGACTGGAGATCACCGCCTTCGAGCTCGCTCAAGTCTTGCGAGTCGGCGCGAACCAGCAACGTGGTTTTCGATGCGACTTCAATGTGCGCGTTCGGATACAACGCGCGAAGCCGCCCCACTACGGCTCGCGGCTTGAGCACGTGCAGCGATATGACGTCGGTGTTCGGCGTTTGCGGATTACGCACGTCGATGCCGGCTATAACCGTGCGCATCCGCTGCAGGTCATCCGGCAGCGCAACCACGATGACGGCGTTCGCGTGCGCGTCCACGCGAATGCGATATTGCGGAAAGAGTCCGCGCAACACGGACGCAGCGCGCTCGGCCGGAATGATGCTCACCGTGATGACTGCTGCTTGCGTAGGCGTTGGCGTGGCGCGCATCGCGGGACGCGCGCTGGCAACGTTATTGCAGTTTGATGCAAGCGCACCAAACAGTGCTACCGCGGCCAGAGCCATGGCGACCGTCCGTAGCCGCTTACTACAGCCCATTGCCCACCCGCGACCACTCGCGTAAGACTTCCGCGATGCCAAGGAGGCAGGCGGCTAGCCCGTTCTTAGGCGACCTGCCATGCGCTCCTGGCTCTCTAGTGTAACGATTTGGCTCTTGGAGACGGACCGTTTTAAATTGGGCTGTTTTGAAGCTTCGGCAAAGCTTACGGCGAAATCCATCGCATGAACGCATCAGTGGATCGCTGGCCGGAGACTCAAACACAGTACCTGGAGCGACACGCAGGCCACGCTGCATCTGTGGACGCAGATCGTCGGCAAGATACGGTTGAAGCTCGAGCCGTTCGTCAACCATTGGTGGAACGTAACGCTGTATGTAACGCCGCGCGGATTGAGCACCTCACTCATGCCGTACGGCAGCGGACGCGCCTTCGAAATCGCCTTCGACTTTATCGCGCACGAATTGCGGATCGACGGTTGTGACGGCGAATCGGCACGCATTTCGCTCGAACCGATGAGCGTCGCCGAATTTTATCGGCGATTGATGGGCAAACTGCGCGCGCTCGACATCGACGTGCACATTCACAAAATGCCGAACGAGATCGCGGATGCGATTCCGTTCGACCGCGACGACGTGCACAAATCATACGACCGCGCGGCCGTCGAACGGTTCTGGCGAATACTGCTGCAAGTCGATCGATTGCTGAAACGTTTCCGGGCGGGATTTGGAGGCAAGGCCAGCCCCGTGCATTTTTTCTGGGGAAGTTTCGACATGGCCCTAACGCGCTTTTCCGGGCGGACCGCACCGCCGCATCCGGGCGGCTTTCCGAACATGCCCGACTGGGCGACGCGCGAGGCATATTCACGCGAAGAACACAGCGTCGGCTTTTGGCCGGGCGGCTCCGGCATGGAAGCGGCGCTTTACGCGTACGCATATCCCGAACCCGAGGGCTTTGCGAGCGCGAAGGTTTCGCCGGCGGCAGCGATGTGGAACGCGCAGCTGCGAGAGTTTCTTCTGCCGTACGATGCGGTTCGCGAATCCGCCGATCCCGACGCGGATGTCCTCGCGTTTTTTCAAACGACGTATGATGCGGCGGCAAGTTTGGCACACTGGGATCGCGCCTTGCTGGATCTGCCTATGCCGGAGGAGCAACCCACGACGGGTTCGTGAGTCCCACCAGCACCGCGTCGCGCCACGCACCGTTGATGAACAGATAATCGCGTGCGTAGCCTTCCACGGCGAACCCGAGTTTGCGAAGCACGCGGCCGCTGGACTCATTCGTCGGCTGATACTGGTTTCGATGCGGTGCAGATTCAGCGTTTCGAACGCGTACCGGATGACACCGCCGGCCGCTTCCGTCGCATAACCGCGCCCTAATCGCGATTCATCTACCGAATATCCCAAAACGCTGGCGTGAATGACGCCGCGCCGAATGTTGGAAAGATTGACGATTGCAGCGATCTCGGGATTTCCGTGCTCGAAGACCGCGAATCGCGCGGCTAGTCCCGCTTGCGCTTGCGCGAGAAAGCCCGCGATTTGGCGCTCCTGAACTTCAAGCGTATAGAACGACCCATCGCGTGCGGGTTCCCACGGCTGCAAATGCGCGCGGTTGCGATCGAAATACGCAAGTTGGGCCGCAGCGTGACGCGAGGAAAGCGGCTCGAGCACGAGGCGATCGGTGTACAGCACGCGCTATAACTGGTGCGCGCGCGCGATCAACTCCTTCGCCTGCCGCTCCAGGACTTGGAGAACGGCATAATCCGAATGCGTAGGCGCGGCGGCTGCAGATGCGACATCCGAAGCAAGGAAACTCAGTTTTCCGTACACTCGCTCGGGATAGCGGAGGGCGTCCTCGTCCTGCGTGACTTCGGGATTGTACATCTCATGCAGAAGCGTATCTGCTTGCGACGCTTTCGCGGGGTCATGCGATTGAATGCGGCGGACGCGGTCGATTGCAGCAGTCATCGCTGCCAGATCGCTGCGAATGCGCAGCAGCACGTCGAGCTGTTCGCGTAATGCCGCAGCGGATGCATGCGATCGCGGATCGGATAGGACGCGAACGGTTCCCTGAACGGAGCGCGTTGCGGCAGCCACGCGAATCGTGTACGTTCCCGGAACCACGAGGGGGCCATGGAATCCCGTAGCATGCCATGGGACGAAGTCATCGGCAGGCTCGATCGAGTCATAGCGAAGATTCCACCACACACGGTTCACGCCCGCGACGGGATCTTTCACCGCGATCGTCCGGATAACGCTCTTGCCTTCGAGAACTTCTATCTTCACTTTGCTGCGAGCGGCGTCCGGTGAGAGCCAGAAGTTCACGTCGGCGCCGTACTCGGGATTGTCTCCCCAAATTGCCGCTTGAGCCTGACTCGACGTAACGTGATAACGATACGCGTCGCGCAGCGTGAAGAGATGCAGCGGCTGGGAGCGAACCGCCGCGTTCAATTCCTGCAGCGGATGCAGATCGTCGAGAATCCAAATGCCGCGCCCGTGCGTTCCGGCGACGAGATCGTCGAATCGACGCTGCACGGTAAAGTCGTAATATGGCGCAACCGGCAAGCCGTTGGTAAATTTCGTCCAGCTCGCGCCGTCGTCGTACGAATACCACAATGCCGTTTCGGTGCCCGCGTAGAGCATGCCGCGCCGAACGGGATCGGGGCGAATCATGCGCGTGTAACTATCTTGCGGCAATCCGCCGGAGATGGCGCGCCACGTTCGCCCGTAGTCATGCGTCGCAAACAGGTGCGGCGCGCGATCGCCCCACTTGTGCGCGTCCGCGGCAACGTATGCTGTCGCCGGGTCGAACGGCGAGGGCGCGACGTAGTCGACGCGCAGCCAGTGCCGTTGCGGCGCGGTGTTCATGCTCGGCGGCGTGACGTTCGTCCAATGCGCGCCTCCGTTTTGCGTGAGCCACACGCGACCGTCGTCCGTGCCTGCCCACAGCTCACCGTCGCGCAGCGTCGAGGGTCCAATGCAAAACACGACGCCGTAATATTCGACACTCGTATTGTCCGGCGTAATCGGCGTGCCCGAGAGCTGTTGCCGCGATTTGTCGTTGCGCGTCAGATCGGGACTGATTGCGCGCCACGTTGCACCACCGTCATCTGTTTGGAAAACCTCGTTGCCGCCCATGTACAACCGATGCGGGTGTTGCGGCGAGGTCGCAAGCGGCGCGGTCCACTGGAAGCGGTACTTCAAGGGAGCCGCAGGCCATCCCATTGCATCCTCGGGCCACACGTTGATTTGCTGCGTTTCTTTCGTTCGCCGATCGTAGTGCGTGACCGATCCTTCGTATCCGCTGCCGTAGATGACATTCGAATCGGCGCGGTCGAACACGATCCATCCGCTCTCGCCGCCGCCCGCGTAAAAGAATCTTCCGGGTGCGATGCCTTCGTCCTCGAGGCTGTTGCTCGGCCCGCACGCGCTGCCCGCATCCTGATCTTCCGAGCAAATCGTGTACGGAACGCGATCGTCGGTATCGACGTGATAGGACTGCGCGATCGGCATCGGTTTCCACGTCAGCGTCTTACCGCGGTCGAGGCTCGTCGCCACGCCGTCGTCGCCCGCAACGATCAGGCGCGCCGAATTCGCCGGATCGATCCACATCTGGTGATCGTCCCCGAATCCGGACGGCCTTTTGACCATGTGCGTGCTTTTACCGCCGTCGTTGCTTTCCCATATTTGAACCGACATGAAATACACGTGGTTTTCATCTTTGGGATCGACTGCGAGGGACGTGAAGTAAAACGGCCGTTGATTGATGCGATGCGAGGAATTGACGAGACTCCACGTCGCGCCCGCGTCTTCGCTGCGCCAAAGTGAGCCCTGCGCCGATTCGATGAGCGCGTAGACGCGGCGCGGATTGCTCGGTGCGAACGCGAGCGCGATGCGCCCCGTGACCCCGGAAGGCAAACCGTGGCCTTGTAAGCGCGCCCAACGATCGCCCCCATCGGTCGACTCGTAGATGCCGTCGTTCGGCCCGCCGCTCGTCAAATGATACGCGTTGCGCCAACCTTCCCACATGCCCGCGTAGATCACATTCGGGTTGCCGGGATCGATGGCGATACTCGACGCACCGGTGCGCGGGTCCGTGTAGAGAACCTTTTGCCACGTCTTGCCGCCGTCGACCGTGCGATAAATTCCGCGATCGGCGCCGCTCTTGTACACATCGCCCAACGCCGCCACGAACACGCGATTGGGATTCGCGGAATCGACAGCGATTGACGAGATGTGCGCGGTCGCGTCGAGTCCGGCGTGCGTCCACGTCTTTCCGGCGTCGGCCGAACGCCAGACGCCGTCGCCGAACGCAACGTCGTTGCGCAGATTCTGCTCGCCCGTTCCGAGGTAGACGATCGAAGGATTCGATGGCGCCGGCGCGATGGCGCTGACCGAGCTTACCGGTTTGCCGTTGAAGATCGACGCCCAGGTCTCTCCGCCGTTCGTGCTCTTGAAGAGCCCGCCGAGTCCGCCCGCGTAATACGTTGCGTTGTCGCCAGCTACGCCCGCAACGGCGTCGATCCGCCCGTCGAACGGCCCGATGTTGCGAAATTGCAGCGCGGGTGCGGCACCGAGCAAAACCACCGCTGCAACAAGCGTCAGTAATTCCACTCGGCGTTGCTTACACCGGCCGGAGTATTGTGACGAACGTCTCGCGCCATGTCCTGCAGCAAAGCCGCCCACGTCATCGGATGCCATCCATGTCCTTTCATCGGCCGGCCGTACGTGAAAGTGGCCAGTGCGCGCGGATTCGTCACCCCGTCCAGCGCTTCTTGCGCTTTGTATACGGCAAGGTTCAAGAAGTAATTGTCCATGTCGCCGACGACGAAGTGGAGTTTGCCTACGAGATCGGGACCGATTTGCGACCAGTGGCTTTTCATGTACGCGGTCAGATCGTATCCGTTCGCGCGAGCATACGCCGCCACACTCGGATCGATGACGCCGGTTCGCATATTCCACATGGGCTTCGGGTAGCCGCCGGCGCCGGCGGGATCGAAAATCGCCCACCATCCATCGAGCTGGTAGCCCGAGCGCCCATTCGAACCCATCGCGAGTTCGTATTGACTGAGATCCTGATTCGTGCTGAGCGCCTGACCTTTGGATGTGCGCTCCCACGGCCGCGGATAGGCGTGCCAGGGGTCCTGAGCCTCGGACGCCCAGAATGCGTTCTTGTCGTTATACAGGTTCACCATTTGAAACGCGCTGAAGTCGATGGGATCCGGATCGAACACGTACGCTCCGCCGAAAAATTTCGGATGCTGCACCTGCATCGCGAGCGACTCCCAGCCGCCCGTCGACCCGCCTTCGAGAAAACGCGCGCGCGCTTCGCGCAGGACGCGAAAGTGCGTTTCGACGTAGGGGATGAGTTCGTTCATCAACGCATCGCCGAAGGGACCGCAATTTGCCGTGTTCACCGCATAAGAATCGTCGAAAAACGGACACGGGTGCTCGAACGTCACCATTAGAAAGCGGGGAAAATGCGGCGAATTCCACGCTTCGTAGAATTCGTAACCGGTACCCATGCCCGAAACTTTTCCCCCGGCGATGGCCGCAGGCGTTTCCGTTTTCCGATCCGTCGTGAAATCCCACGGAACCGGCTGATAGTAGTGGCCTTGGTTATACACGACCGGATAACGCGAGTTCGGATGCGATGCGTAGCCTTTCGGCAGCAGCACGGTCGCACCGAGGTATATCGGACGCCCCCAAAATTTCGTCAACGCCGGGCTCTGTATTCGAACGTGTTTGATCCACGGCGTGTCCGTGTCATAGCCCTCGCCGCCCAGCAGCTGCGCGATATCTTTCTCCGACACGACCTTGTTCAAAGAGAACGTCAGCGTCGTGCCGCTCTTCGGATCCACGTGCACGGTTCGGGTCGCGCTGTAGAGATCGCCCGGCTCGAGCGAAAATACTTGCGGTCCCCATTGCGCCGGCGCCCAGATCGTGTGCCCGTCGGCGCGCGGATACCGGACGTACGGTTCGACGAGCGCTTCGGCGACATAATTGCCCGCCGGAAGATCGTCGATGCTGCGCAGCGGAAAACCCTCGCTCGAACCGTCGATCACTGCGGCATGTCCGGGCGCGAGGCCGTTCACGTCTGCGGCGAAAAACGGCGGCGAGGATTCCGGCGAGAGCACTTGTATCCGCGGTTCCGGTTTCGCTTGTTTCGTGAGAATCACGTAGACGCGCCCGGTAATCGCCCCCGAATGGACCGAGGCGGGAAATCGCATCTCGACGCGCACGCCGTGGTGAGCGGGCAATGCGGCAGATGCGGCGAGGAGAATGGCTGCAAGCACACTCATCGCGAGTTACCGATCCGCCTGCGGAAATTGCGCCGTGACTTTTCCGTTTGCGTCGAGAAACTGCAGCTCAGCCGTTCCGCTCGCCGTCACGAACATCTTGATCCGCGGCTGTCCCTTGCCGTCGGCCAGCATTACCTGCGCCGTGTTGTCCGGATCGTAGCCGAACAGAAAGCGCGTCGCCGCCCGCAGGTCCGGGTGCTGCGCGAGGATCGCGCGGCGCTCGTCGAGCGTATTCGCCTTCTTCAGCTGATCGAGCACACTCTGCATCTCCGGCGTGTCGTACCGCGGCCGATTCCAGCCGACCATGTACGCGTAGAGTTTGCCGTTGTCGTTCCCGTCGTTCACCTGCAGCAATTGATCCGTGGTGACCGAATCGTACGATAAAGAGTCGCCCGATTCGTACGTGCCGTCGGGATGTTTCGTGCCGGTCCACGTGAGGCCGCCCTGCTCGTCGCCGCGCTCGTTGTAGAACAACAGGCCGTTCTCCGTTCCGCTCGATCGCTTCTCGACTTTGCCGTTGACGATCGGGGGCGGATAGTCGTCGTGATTCGTCAGTACCAGCGCCAGTTTTCCTTCGCGGTCGACGATGTTGATGCGATGCACCGTCAGCGTGTCGAACGTGGCGTTCACACGTGCTTCATGCGCGGCGCCCAGTAAAAACGCGCCGGCGAGAACGGTGGCGATCAGCGAATAGCACCGAAGGAACCGCATCTCGCGGCGTACCGATTTGATCTTCATCCTATCACTTCATCCATTTCAACGTGTTGGAATATGACGGAAAAACCATTGCGCCCACACGCGATCCACAGCCATGCGCTGCACCGGATCGGACGGGTGGTGGCCGTAGGCGGGCACGGCAACGAACTCGACATTCTTCCCGTTGTCGCGCAAGGCTGAGTAGAACTCGTACGACTGCGGCGTGGGCACGCGCGGATCGCTGGCGTCGCTCAAGATGAGCGTCGCCGCACCATCGTGCGAAGCATACGTAAGCGGCGAACTCTTGCGGTAGGCGGCCATGCCGCGCGGCGTCCAAGGAGTCAGGCCGCCGAAGAGATCGGCCATGTAACTGTCGATTTCGCTGAGCGAATATTGCAGCACGGCATCGTCGACCGCCGCACCACTCACCGCGGCTTTCCAATAGTCGTAATGCGTGATGAGCCATGACGTCAGCCAACCGCCGGCGGACCAGCCCGAAACGCCGACGCGCGATCGATCGATTGAAACTTCACGTTCGACGGCGCGCAGACCGGCCAGGCAATCCTCACCGGCGCCGGCCGGCGGTTCGTCACCGACGATTGCGTGCGCGTACGCAAAGCCGAAGTTGTCGCTGCCGCGATAATTCGGCTGCAGCACCACGTATCCGTGTGCAGCAAGCGTTTGTACGAGCGGATTGAATGCCAGCGTCGACGCGCCGAACGTCGGCCCGCCGTGGATGACGAGTACGAGCGGATACGTTTTCGAGCGATCGTATCCGACGGGATACGTAAGGACGCCGTCCTCATCGAAGCCGCCTTCGCGCCACGTCAACTCACGCGACGATCCGAGATCGAGTGCGGCGATCGCGCGATTGAAATCGGTCATACGCTTCGGGCTGCTCGCTCCGGGAGCGAGATAATAGAGTTCGCTCGGATCGCTTTCCGTCGATCCGGTGAACGCGATTGCGCCGTTGCGCGCGGCACTGCCGGCACCACCGAACTGCACGCCGAGCATATTGACGCGATGCGGCACACCCGAGCGCACGATCCATAGCGGAGCCGAAACGCGATCGTCCGCGGCAACGACGAAAGAATCCGCGCCCGGAAGCCACGCAAAAAACTGGACGTTGCGATCGAGTGCGGGCGCTGCTTCGGCAACCGCCCGCGAGCCAGGCGCCGTCGTGACCAAATCTTGCTGCAGCACGACCGATTCGTGCGAGGCGCCCGCGTATGCGAGGCGGTCCCCGCTCGGCGCGAACGCGGGCAGCCAGCCCCAACGATCGTCGCCCGCTGCGCTCGCGGATTTGTCCGCGACGTCGACCACACCGATGCGCGTTTTGAAAAGGCTGTCGTGGTATGCGTCCGGCATGCGACTGAAGGCGATGTATTTTCCGTCCGCAGACCACGAGAGCTGATCGGGGTAAACGCTCCACGACCCCTCCGTCAAGCGTTCCGGATTTTTCGCGCCGAGCACTTGCAGCCACAGATGCGAAGGAATCGGCGCCGCGTTCGTCAGGAACGAATTGTTTCCGACCGTAAACAGTTTGTCGTGCGCTTTTATTCGGGCTTCATCGGGCGAATCGTCGCGCGTGACATAGGCAATCGCCTTGCCGTCGGGACGCCACGCATATGCCTCTACGCCGTCCTTCGCCGTCGTCACGGCTTGCGAGTCGCCGCCGTCCATCGGCATGACGAACACTTGCGGCGCTTCGTCCTTTCCGCTTCCGGCGACGTCGACGAAAGCCAAACGCGTACCGTCGGGCGACCATTGCGGCGCGTCGACGTCGTTGCGATCGTGCGTGAGCGTACGCTGGTCGCCGTTCTTCACGTCGATGAGCACGAGCTCGTGAACGTTTTCGTCCTGCTTGGCGTCGGCGCGCGAAACGATGGCGGCGATGTGCGATCCATCCGGCGAGAGCTGCGCGCTTTCCACGCCGACCATGCCGTAATAGTCGTCGAACGTGAACGTGCGCGCGCGGGCGCCCGCCGGTGCTATGCACGCCAGAACGAACGCGCCGATGACGACCGAACGCAGCGATTTCATTTGGCTTGCGGATATTCCGCGACTACGCCGCCATGCGCGTCCAAAAACTGCAGCTCGGCCTCACCCTCCGGGGTGACGTACATTTTGATTCGCGGACGCCCCGCGCCGTCTGCAAGCATGACTTGGGCCGTGTTCGTGTCGTCGTAACCGAATAGGTAGCGGCGCACGAATGACGCGAAGAACGCCGGATTCTGCGCTTCTATCGCGCGAGCCCGATCTGCGGTTTTCGCCTGAAGTATTTCGTCCAGGATCCGCTGCGCCTGCGGCGTCGTTTCGTCGGGGCGATTCCAACCGATCATATAAGCGTAGAGCTTTCCGTTGTCGTTGCCGTCGTCCACCTGAAGCAGCTGATCCGTCGTCACCGTATCGAACGAGAGCACGTTTGACGAACCATACGATCCGGCGGCGCGTTTTTGCCCGCTCCACGTCAGGCCGCCCTGTTCGCTGCCGAGTTCGTTGTAAAAGAGTACTTCGTTGCCGCCGCCGCCGTTGCGTTTGTATACCTTGCCTGCGAAAATCGACGGCTGCGGATCGTCGTGATCCGTGACCACCAAGGCCAACTTTCCTTCGCGATCGACGATCGTGATGCGGTGAACCGTGATCGTGTCGAATGCCGCGTTCCGAGCTTCATGGACAGCGCCGATCAGGAATGCCGCTGTGACGAGCACCGTTCCCAGCACGTAGTAGCGCATCACCGATCTACGGCGCCGTTTTTGGTCCGAGGTCTTCAATGAACTGGAGACGCCAGGTCGCAGGCCCGTAGTTTCCGCCGACCGTCGGCCCGAGCGTGCCGTTGACCAGCGGCGTTGCGATGCCGCCGAAATAGTTGGTCCAACTCTGTCCGTACCCGTTGAAGATGTTGTCGACGGAGAGTTGCAGCGCGGAGCCCTCGCGAATCGGCTCGCGCACCGCAGCATTTGCGATGAAGAATGCCGGACGGCTGTAGCTGTTGTTCGATCCGTAGTACGTCAGGCCGGCGAGATAATACGTACCGTGGTGCGTGCGGTAATTGAGCTCGCCGTAGCCCATGCTGTACGGCACCGCCGACCCGTTCAGCGTGTTGAAGCCGAGTCCGCCCGCTCCGAAGTTGACGTTCGGGATGATGCCCAGGTTGCTGTCCTGCGTGCATCCGGGGCCGGGAACCGAGCAGTAGAAAAACGGCGGCAGATCGTACGCGTATGCCCGCTGCAGATCGCCCTGAATCTTGAATCCCCATCCGGAGGCCGGCGCGCGCAGCACCCCGACTTCCACACCCTCGTAGCGCGCATGCCCGAGATTCGCCGTCTGCGAGGCGTAGAGCGGAAGCCCCTTGTACGTTCCGATGAGCGTGGTCGAGCCCAGGAACTCATCGCGCAGCGTTTCGAGATACAAGTCGACCGATAGAAGCGTCGACTGTTCGATCCGCTTGTCCAAACCCAGATCGTATCCCCAGGCGGTCTCCGGAGCGATTGCGCCGTTGTTGAGATTCTGCGTGTAGAACGTCGGCGCGCCGTTGATGTTCGGCAGCGGCTGCGAACCTTGTGAGGACAGCAAACCGAGTTGCGGCGGCGCAATCGAAGCGCCCGTTCCAAAACGCCACGCAACGTCGGGGTTGGGGCGCCACGTCAAGCCCAGACGCGGAGCATCGTATGCGCGCGTCGCGTCTTTCCACGTCGTCCCCCCGTCGTCGGTGAAATGGCTGCTGTACTGGGTCATGTAGTTCGCGATTCCCGCGAATAGGCGCGGTGCGAGGAACACATGACCGCGCACCATTTCGGTGGTGAATTTCTGACTTGCGCCCGGCGGAAGCGTGTAAAATCCCGGGCCGACCGTTTGAATCTCCGAAAACGCGGTCGAATCGTGATGCGCCTGGTCGATCGAGAACGCAAAGTCGTCGCCGTTCGCGAGGGGGTGTTCGAAAAGGATGGACTGGCCGCGGAGATGATCTTCTTCCAGCCCTTCGTTGATTGCAGCAGTCGTTTTGAATACCGCCGGCTGCCCGTTGAAAAACGTCACGGACGGCGTGCCCGAGCTGCACGTTTGCGTGCCGGGATTAGCAGTTGCGCCGGGCGGACACAGCAGAATTCCACCATAAGCCGTGCCGCCGAACGTGAACGATCCGTCAGGCGCGGTTTGAATGTAATCGTAATCCTTGTCCGCCGCCGTGAAATAGCGCGCCAGCATGGTGAATCCGGCAAACGCCGTGCGGAATTCTGCCTGATAGAGATCCTGCTGAACCGATTGGAACTGCGGCAGAAACGCTTGGAGATCGAAGGGAATCGGCGTTCCAGGCGCGATCGCGCCCGTATAGCCCGGCGGCGGAGAAAAGATCGAAAAACTTCCGCCGGTCGTGCCGATGGGCGCGAGCGACGTAAGATCCATGCCGCTTTCGTCATTGAACGCCTGTCCGCCCAAGTAACTGAACGTCAGCGAACTCACGGTGGAAAGGTTGAGGCGTATTTTGCCCAGTTCGCCGCGCGAATAGAACGCGGTGTTCACGCCGTAACAGCAGACGTACATCGGATCGGCGAATTGCGCGCCGCCGATTCCGGCGTAGTTCGAAGAAGGCGGATAGGGGCCGAACACTTGCGGAATTTGCGCAACCTGCTGTCCGTTGACCGTCCACGGAGGAGCGCCGGCTACCAGATAGAGCTGCGAACCCGCAACGGGATAATTTCTCAACGGACCCGGTGCGCCGTTCCCGGCGTATCCGAACGCGTAGTCGAGGAGGTGCGTTTTCGTCGAGCCGGTTGCGCGCAAAGCCACGTTCGTGCCGCCCCAGTTGTCGACGCCGAATATCGCCGACGCTTCGGGGGTGCGCGTCGGCTGCAGCGTGACGTAATTGACGGTGCCGCCGATTGCGTCGTTGATCTCTTCCGGCATCGATCCGGGGCCTTTTACGATCTCGATATCCTGCAACAGCGCGGGATTAAGGTAAATCGGATCGTACGTGCCGCCGAGCGAGAGCGGCGTCGGGTGCCCGTCGATGAGCTGTTCGGTTTCGTACGGCAATGCACCGCGAACCTGAATGTTCTGGAAGCTGCCCTGCGAGGCGCCGTTGCCGTTTTCGGGGCTCGCGCCGGAGATGATGCCGGGCGTTTCGTTCAAGATCTTCGTGACCTGCGTTACGCCTTGGTCCACGAACACTTGGTTGGAAATCGTCGTAATAGCCGCCGTCGACGTATTGATTTGCGCGCGTCCGGGCGTGCTCGTGGACACGTTGGCGATCGTCCGCAGCGTACTGAACGTAGAGGCCGCGAGCGCGACGTTTACGGTCGTCGATCCGGCAACGGTGGCGAGCACGTTGTCGTTTTCGTAATTTTGAAAACCCGCTTTCGATACCACGAGGGTATAGTCGCCGGGCGGAACGTTGGCAAAGTTAAACGCGCCCTGCGCATCCGTGGTCGTGCTCAATGCCGACGCGCCGCGCAGGACGACGGACGCGGATCCGACGGGGGCTCCTTCAGCAGTGCGAACGGTGCCGTTCACGGTAGCGCTCGCAGCGGCCAGCGCACCAACCGGGATAGTCACGCCTGCGGCCATCACTACGGCCAAGAACAGATTTCTCAGGATGCTCGGCATCGCACCTCACTCGTAATCGTGTAAGCGTTCCAGCGTTCTGCTGGAGGCATGCCACGACGGAGATTCGAAGCCCTCCAATCCGTGGGCAATTTTATATCAAAATCGCTTGGAATGGAGGCCTTCTATGCCAAGAATTGAGTTGGATGCGATAGATCGCCGCATATTAATCGCCTTGCAGCGCAATAGTCGCCTATCGAATGCGGATTTGGCGAAGGCGGTCGGACTCTCGCCTTCTCCCTGCCTGCGGCGCGTGCGGCGAATGGAAGAACAGGGCTACATCGAGGGATACCGTTCGATCGTGAACCGGCGCGCAATCGGCTTGGGCGTCACGGCATTTGCCAGGCTTCAGGTCGAGTGGCCGCGGGCAAAATCGCTGCGGCAAGAAATACAGCGTCTGCCGGAAGTCGTTGCGTGTTACATCTTGACCGGCGAATCCGGCGTTCTGCTCGAAATCGTCGCACGCGATCTCGCGGAATACTCCAAATTTCTTTTCGGCGTGCTCTACAACGTGTCGGGCGTAAAAGGCATTCAATCCAGCGTGCTGTTGGAATCGGTGAAAGAGGGGACTACTCCGCTGCCGATCGATTTGAGTGAGGATCGCGTCGCCGCGGCACCGGCGGGTGCAAAACGCCAGCGGCCGACGTCCCAAAAGACGCTGTCGATGGAGCCGGCCGGTCCTCGCAGCCGATCCGGAAAGACGTCGAGTTCGCGCCGCTGATAGAGCAGCACGATCGGCAGCTCGCGGTACAGCAGCGCCTGCAGGCGCGCGTAAACGGCTTTTCGCCTCGACGAATCGTAGGTCGAGCGTCCCTGCGCAAGAAGCGCGTCGATGCGCGGATCGCAAATGCGCGATTTGTTATAGCCTTTCGGCGGAACGTTTGCGCACGCGAATTGGTCCGTGGTATCCGGATCGTCGCCGTTCACGAACGAATAGAGCGCCATGTCGAATTTTCCGCCGTAAACCGGACCGCCGAGCGACGCCGGCGCGCCGAATTGCGTAACGTTGAATTGCTTGATTGAAACGCGCACGCCGATTGCGCGCTCGTCCGATGCGATGAGATTTGCCGCGATTTGCTCACCGGGAACGCCGGCCTGGATGATGAGCGAAAGGTCGAGGTTGTTTGCATTTGCGCGCTGGAGAAGACGCTGCGCGCCTTGCGGATCGGGGCGAACGTCCGGGTAGGACGACGGATCGAAGGCCCACAAAAATAAGCCGCGCCCGGCCTGCCGGCTATCGAGCGCGCCGCGATAAGCCTTCTGCACCAGCGCCGGAATATCGATTGCTTCCGCGAGCGCTCGACGCACCATCGGATTGCGTGTGGCGCTGCCCTGCGTGTTGAAAATGAGCGCGTCGACGGCACTGACCGGCGTGCTGAGCACACGATAGCCGCGGAGCGATTTCAGCAGCGGATATTGCGAGTAGTCTTGCTCGTTGAAGTACGCTTCGGATCTCGCCCGTTCTCAGTTGATTCGTTCCTTCCTGAGGATCGGGAATGAATCGAACGACGAGGTTCCGGATTTTCGGTTCGCCAAGAAAATAATAAGGATTCGCCGTCATTTCTACGCGGTCGCCGCGCAGCCAGCGCCGTACCACGTATGGTCCCGAACCGATCGGTTTGGAGTCGAATGCGATGTGGTTGAAGTCGGCGTATGCGGCAAGCAGGTGCCGCGGAAGTATCGGAAAGCCTTGCGGCGCGAGCACGACCGAGACGATCGGCGCGAACGGACGTTTCAAATGCAGCACGAGCGTCTGCGCGTTAGGTGCCCGCGCGCTTTCGATGCGATCGTAGCCGTAACGCGATTGGACGTTGTTGGCGGGATTGTTTATTGCATCGATCGACCAAACGCAATCGCTTGCGGTCAGCGTAACCCCATCCGCAAAACGTACGCCGCGCCGCAAATGATAGACGATCGTGCGCCCATCTTTACTGACGCCGCCGTTTTCGAGTGCCGGCGCCGCCGCGGCCACGTCGCCGATCAGCTTTCCGCGGTCGTCATATTTGACCAAATACGAGAACAGCAATTCACCCCACTGCGTGGAGCGCTGGCCGTTTTCGAGCGCGGGATTGAGCGAAATCGGTTCCTGCTGCTGGCCGATGACGAGCGAGGTATCCGGCAAACGCTCAGCGCCGCGCGGCGAGCACGCGGCAACGGCAAACGCGAGCAGTATCGACAACAGGCGGCTGCGGATCGTTTCGGCCCTCCGAGGAACGGACTACTCTATCGAGTTGTACGCGCCTGCCAGCAGATGCACGCCGGCCTCGATCTCTTGCGCGTTCGCGCGGCTATACGCAATCCGCATATACCGCCTGGGGATGCCGCGGCTCTTCGCAGATTCGGGATCGTCCGCGGCAAAAAACACGTTCCCGGCAATGACGGAAACGCCGGCGGCATAGGCTCGTTCGGCGACCACGTCGGTGTCGGCCCCTTCCGGAAAGCGAAGCCAAAGATAATAGCCGCCCTCGGGAACGGCGAACGACACCTGCGGCAGCTCGCGCCGGAGTGCGGCGATCATCAGATCGCGGTGAGTTTTATACGCGTTGCGCGCGCGCTCGAGCTGCGGCGCGAGACCGCCGTCTTTGAAAAATTCCAGGATCGTGCGCTGCGTGAGCGGGCACGTGCCGCCGTCGCTCTTGAGCCGCGCCATGCGCCCCAGCAAAGCGCGCTCCGCGCAAACCCATCCGATGCGGAGTCCCGGCGCGAGCAACTTCGAAAACGTCCCGAGCGCGAACACCATGCCGTCGCGATCGAGCGCTTTGAGCGAGGGCTTCGAAACCCCCTCGAAACGCAATTTGCGATACGGGCTGTCCTCGACTACCGGAATGCTCTTTGCGTTTGCCAGCGCGATCAACGACGCCCTGCGCTCGCTCGACATCGTTATTCCGGCGGGATTGTGAAAATCGGGTACGTCGTAAATGAATTTCGGCGGTTTACGGCCGCGGCGCTCGCGCTGCGCGAGGCGTTCTGCGAGAATTTCTACATCGAGGCCTTCGGCGTCTTGAGGAATTTCGATGAATTCGAGGCCGAAGCTGCGCAGAATGGGAATCGCCGTGAAATACGTTGGGCCGGTAACGACGACCGCGTCGCCTTCGTCGACGAGAAGACGGCAAATCAAGTCCAAGCCTTGCTTTGCGCCGCCGACGACCATTATCTCATCGGAGGAAACGTCCGAACCGTCCTCGCGCATGTACTCCGCGATCCATTCGCGCAGCGGATACAGCCCGAGCGGTGAACCGTACTGCAGCGATTCGCTGCGAAACGTGTTCAGAGCCCGCAGTGCCGCTTGCGTGAAGTCCGGCAGAATATCGGGAGACGCGTATCCCGAATCGAGCGAAATCGCATTCCCGCCCTCGGCATGCGCAGGCAGCGGTAAACGCGCCGCGCGGCGCGCGAGCGAGAGTTGCGAGAGCACGGCATTGCTCTTATCCGATGCCATGCCCAGGGGTGCTATGGCGCGACCGCCCCCTCCTGTGCCTTTACCGCAACGTTATATCAAATATAGGCTGCTCTCCGGTTGTCTATGCCAGGAACGCGAGGCGCCGTGAAACAGCGGTGCATCGTTAGGGATTAGTCGCGCAATTTTGCAATAGCCTGTCAGCGATACAACGCACGGCTCCCAGGCTGCAGCCGCAAGCGTTCCGCGGTGATGACTGCGGCGCCGGTTACCGCTGCGAGATCCGACTCGTTCAGGACGGCCAGAAATTCGTCCAGCTCTTGCAGTGACGCGCAAATTCCGGTTATCACTATCGCCCATTCGCCTTCTCGCACCGGAAGGCGCGGAAAATCATTCTTGCGCTCCTCGGTAACGAAACAGGCAACGCGACGTGCCCTGCGTTCCAGCCGCGCAATGAGATCGCGTTCGAAAAGGTTCGCCGTCTGCGGAGCCGCCGGGCCGTCCAGCATGAACACGTACGCACCGACGAACGACTCGGCGGCATCCGTTTGTGCGCTCGCGGGGCGCTGCAAGCCGCGCAAGTCGAAGCCGCTGCCGGGTGCGATCGGGCGCAGCAGCAGGACGTTGTCCGAATCCGCGATCGTTTCATTTGCCGCTTCGCGATTGTTGCGCCATGCCGGGCGATTCCAAGTAGAACGCGCTCAAAGCTTCGCGCCGGCCGCTCATGTCCGCGAATTCGCGAAACCATACGAAGCTCTCCGCATCGTCCAGATCCCGGTACTGTCCGACGGGCACCATGCCGCAGGCTTCTTGGCTTTCGATGAATTCGCGTTCGAACAGCGTCATGAGATCGTCTCGCCGGCCGGGCTGCATGGCGTACCGCCGAAGCTCGACGACGGCGAACGCTTCTTCACGCGCTGCCGTCACGTGGTCCGATGTTTCCATGACCTGACCATAGCCTGCCGCAGTGACTCGGGGAAGAGCCACTTTTCAAAAATTGCACGCACCACTTCCGACTCACGCCGCGGGAGGTTCAAGCGCCCCTCGACAGGCTCGCCGTGACGGGTGCGAAGCGCCGCTCGACAAGCTCGGGGTCATTCGACAGGCTCACGATGACAACGTTGTTCGACAGGCTCACGATGACAAAGTTGTTCGACAGGCTCACGATGACAAGAGGTTTGGTGCGTCACGTGCAGCCGCGCGAATGGGACACTGACGCACCCGGCAAACAGGAACGCCATGCGCGTCGCCTAACGGCCTTGCATGAGCACCGCCGGTTCGGGCCCCGGGCGCCGCGTGCGCGCGTACGCGTACACGCTGGTCACGACGGCGGTCGTGCTGGTGTTCGCCCTGGCGGAATGGGGCACGGAGCGATACGTCTCCGATCGGTCGCGGGCTGCGAGCACGGCGATCGAGATCGTCATCGTTCTCATCGCCGCGCTCGTTTTTCGACCGGTTCATCAGCGCATCGAGGCTGCCGTCGAAGCTGCCTTTTACCGGCGCAAGCGACAAGCGCTGGCGGCCCTAGACACATTTCGCCGCGAGCTCAATTCATTCAACGATATGGAGCAGCTGCTTCGGCGCGTTATCGAAGCGGTTGACCATCATCTGGAGGCGAGCGCGTGCGCCGTGTATCTGCGGCGCGACGTATTTCACGCGGAAGCATCGTCATTCGAAAGTCCGGCTAAGGACGTCGCATTGGACGATCCGCTGGCGGTTCGGCTTCGCTCGAGCGGCGCGCCCGCAAAGCCGCCGCTTTTGCAGTCCTCGGCGAGCGGTACGCATGCATTCCCAATGACGCTCGCCGGCGAGCTGGTCGGCTTCATTTCCGTACACGCCAGATACGGCGATTACGACTCGGAAGAATTGCAGATGCTCGCGGGGCTTGCGCAAGATCTCGCCGCGGCCGTCGTTGCGTTGGAGCCTCGCCTGCGCGCGCGCATCCGCAAGCGGCCCAATAACATTTCCGCACATTTGACGCCCCTTACCGGGCGCGAAAGAGCATTACGCGAGATTACCGCTGCGCTTTCGCAATCGCGCCTCATTACGATCACCGGCCCCGGCGGCGTCGGCAAAACCGCGCTGGCGCTGCACTGCGCGGCGCAGCAGATCGAATTGCACGAGCACGGTGCGTGGTTCGTGAACCTCGCGCCGATCGTCGACGGTACGATCGTTGCGGCTACGATTCTTTCCGCATTGGATGCCGGCACGTCCGAGCACGGCGCGGAGCTCGCGCACCTCGTCGAACATTTGCGCTCGCGAGACGCCCTCATCGTCATCGACAATTGCGAGCAAGTGATCGCGGAAACGGCTTCAATCGTGTCGCGCATTCGAGCGGCATGCCCACACATCACCTTTCTCGCGACCAGCCGTGAACCGCTGCATCTGGAAGGCGAGCAGGTCTACCGGCTCGGACCGCTCGAGCCGGAGGAGGCCGTTGCACTGTTCTCGCAGCGCGCCGCTGCGGCGTCGCCGGGGTTCGACGCTGCCGAACACGCCGGCGTCATACGCAGCATCTGCGCGAGTTTGGACGGCATTCCGCTTGCGATCGAGCTGGCGGCCGCGCGTGCGCGAGCAATTAGCGTCGAGGAAACGCTGGAACGTTTGGACGAGCGCTTCCGGCTGCTGCGCAGTACGACGCGTACCGCCGAACCGCGGCAGCAAACGCTCTCAGCGACGATCGAATGGAGTGACGATCTCCTCACGCACGAAGAGCAGTCGCTGGTGCGCCGCCTCGCCGTTTTCCGCGGCAGTTTTTCGCTGCCGGCCGCTGCCGCCGTGTGTGCGCAGGACGGCAAGTGTGATGAATTTCACGTGCTCGACGTGCTGACGTCGCTCGTCGACAAGTCGCTGCTCGTCGCGCGCGTGGCGCTCAGCACACGTTACCACTTCTTGGAAATGATTCGCGAATTCGCGGGGCTGAAAGCGGCGCAGCAGCACGAAATGCCGGACGCCTCCGAGCACCATGCCGCGTATTTTTCCGCGCTCGCCGCGCAAGCGTATCATGAATTCGACTCGAAACTTTCGCGCGGATGGCTCGACCGGCTGGCACCCGACGTCGACAATTTTCGCGCGGCGCTCGAATGGTCGCTGGAAGGTGCGGGCGATCGCGCTGCCGGCGCGCAACTCGCCGCGGATTGCGGCCCAGTTTTCCTGCGGCTGGAGCTTTTGAGCGAGGGCTTACGCTGGTGCGATCGGGCGCGCGCAGTCGAGTCGCTCGCGCCTGCGACTGCCGGAAGAATCGAATACGTTGCATCCATGATGCATAACAATCTGGGCGAGAACCGCCGCGCGCTCGAATGCGCGCAGCGCGCGCTTTTCTATTACGAGCGCTCGCAGGACGAGCGCGGTTCGGTTCGCGCGCTTTCACAAGTTGCGCAGCTGTATGCTCGCTCCCAGCGGTTCGAGGACGCGAAAGCGCCGGCGATTGAATCGATACGCCGCGCGCGCGAACTCGGCGAGCCGCGGGTGCTCATTGCCGTGCTGCGCCGGTGCGGCAGTTCGCTTCCGCAATCGCAAATCGAAGAGGCGCGGCGCTACCTTTCCGAGGCGCTCGAGATTGCGCGAGCGGTGCGCGATCCGGAAGAAGAGTCCATGGTGCTGAGCTGGTGGGCTGCGAGGGAGGCTGCGTGCGGTTCGCTCGAACGCGCGATCGAAATCGCTACCGACGCATTGCAGCATGCCGACCGCGACTCGCAGCTCTATTTGGAGGGACAAATCGCCGGCTGGGCGGTAGCGCTCGGGCAGTTCGACGAAGCCGCGCCGCACATGCGTAAGGCCCTGGCGCTTGCGCTCGAGCGTCAGCATCCGCTGCGCGCTCTGCTTATCGCCTATGCATCGGGATTGCATTCCGAACGGAATCCGCGGGAAGCGGCGCTTCTGCTGGGTTACGCACGCGCGCGTCTGCGCGAACTCGAATGGGAGCCCGAGGCGGACGACGAGCGCGCAATGCAAAATATCGAGCGCGCGATCGAGAGTAGTCTCGACGGCGACGAATTTGCAGCGCTGCTCAAGAGCGGCGCCGCATTACCCGAACCTGATGCGTTGAGTCTGCTCGCGCCTACGTCAGCACTTGACGGGGAAGGACATGGTTCTGCGGTCGCTGGTCACGGTATCGGTGCACTGCTGATTTAGCGTGTACGTCCCCGTGTCGCCGGCACAATTGGTGACCGCCGTGTACGACCCCGCGATCACCGCCGTGTTCGTGCCGTTGTTCGTGTAGGCGGCGCTCGTGCTGAACGTGCATGTGGTTCCGTTCGGGTAATCGATGACCATCGCGCCGCCGAGCGTGTTCGAGGTAGTTATCGAAAGCGAAAGCTGGGCATTTATCGTTCCGCCCGTTTGCTTCACGGTCATCGAGCCTCCCGCGTTACTGCCGTTCTGAGCCAGCGTCCCGCTAACCGCTCCGGTCCCGCCCTGCGTGTCGGTCATCGTGCCGAGATAATCGCCGGAAACGTTGGCGACTTGCGGAGTGGGCGACGGCGTCGTCGACGCGTTGCAGCCCGATAGTGCAACGCAGGCCGCGAGCGCGATTGACGCACAAAGTTGAAGTCGGTCCACGTGTCAAGCCTCCAGCGTAAACGCGAATTGCCGTGCAGTATAATGGCGTATTAGAAAGTCTGAGGAAGGCAACCTTTAGAACAATGTATCTAGCCATAAATCAGGCAAGGCTGAGCCTGCATGCTTCCAAAGCGTCGTTCAAGCGAGGCCGGCGATTCTGAGCACGTGGTCGAATTTCTACATTCTCACCGGCTCCGCGGCGGCGTCTTTGACCGGACTGATGTTCGTCGTCATTACGCTCGTGACCGGAAAAGAACTCTCGCGCAAGAACGGCGACGGAATCGCGACGTTCAGTACGCCAACGGTCATGCATTTCGCGGCGGCGCTTCTGGTTTCAGCGATCCTCAGCGCGCCGTGGCGCACGCTTACCGGTGCGGCAATATTGACGGGCCTGGCGGGGCTCTGCGGCGGCGCTTACATCTTGCGCAATGCGTTCCGAACCAAAGCGCTGGAACAATATACCGCCGATCTCGAAGATTGGATCTGGTATAACGTGCTGCCGTTCGTCGCGTACGGCGCGTTGTTAGCCGGCGGCACGATGCTGAAAGCCGTTCCGTTGCAGACTCCGTTCGTACTCGGCGGCGCGGTGCTCACGCTCATTTTTCTCGGAATCCGCAACGCGTGGGACGTCGTGACGTACATCGCGATCGGCGGTCCTACCGATTCGCCCGAACGCTAACGGTTTGAGCGAGAAAGTCTGCGACGACCCATGCGGCGCCGGCAATCGCAAACGTTTCGAGCGTTTCGCCCCAGTACGAATGGCTACTCGGAACGGCAATGACGATCGGAATCCACACGATGACTCCGAAAATGAGAAGCATCAACGTCAGAAGCCGCGATGCCAGGAGTGATTTGTAGCCGGAAATAATCGAAACGCCTGCAAGGCCAAACGCAATCGTGGTGACGACTGCCCAAAACATCCCGTTCGGCGGCAGCCATTTCGGAACCAATCCGGCGGTCGGGCCGAGAAGTACCGCTTGTTCCGTCATAAACGAAAGCGCGCATACGCCTAAGAGCACCGCCCCTGCTTTGCAGATTGTCTTTGCGGCCGAGGCGGACGGCGAGGCTACACCATACACGACCACCGCGCCCGCGACGAAAGCCAGCCGTTCGAAGACGTTCCCCCAGGAGCTGTACACGTGCGGCTGGTGAACGATGCCCGGCACCCAGGTCAGCGCGAATGCGAGGTACACGATGCTCAAGGCAAGCGCGCCCGGTGCCGCGGTTTTTCGAAACTGAATCGCAATGCCGCCGGCCAATTGCCCGACCGACGTTACGTAAACGAAGGCTGCGGCACCCGGCAGGTGCCAAATCGATTGCAGCTGCTGGTGCCAGGCGATGCTGACGAGACCATAAATAATCGCCACAACGCCGAAAACGTGACGGCCCATGCCCTCAGGAACGCGAACCATCGCCCGAGCGTGACTTTTCTTCGGGAGAAGCTGCGATGATAAACACCTGGTACAGACTACTCATACCGCAACGTCACCGCGGGATTGACGGAGGCTGCGCGCATCGCCGGCACGGAACACGCGGCGGTCACGCAAAGCAGCAGCAGGGCAATGACCGATACGAACGTCAACGGATCGAAGGCCGAGGTCTGAAACAGCAATCCCGATAACATTCGCGCGCCGAACCCGGCAAAGGCTACGCCGGCCGCAATGCCGAGGACGGCAATACCCAGCGCGTTCCGGAGTACGTTGAAGATGATATCCGTCGTTTTGGCGCCGATTGCCATGCGCACGCCGATTTCATGCCTGCGCCGCTCGACCGAGTAGGCCATGATTCCGTAAATGCCGGCGAGCGCGAGCAAGAGCGAAATCGCGGCGAGAATCGCGAAGAGCGCAGCGCTGGTTTGCTGCGGGCCGCTTTGTGATGCGAGATAACCCTGGAGTGAGTAGAACCCCTGCACGGATTGCTGCGGATCCACCGCCGCGATGGCCTGCGCAACGTGCGTGCGCAGCTGCGGATCGCGAACGCGCGTGCGGATGAAAAACTCCGGCAGGCGCGCGGGAAACTGCGCATTGGGAATGTAGATGCGCGGTTCGTCCATGCCTTGCAGGGTGAGGATATTCCCCACGACGCCCACGACGGTCGCAGGAACGAACGTTCCATGCAAGCCTTCGGGAAGCAGTATCGTTTTGCCGAGCGGGTTGCTGCCGCCGAAATATCTTTGTGCCGAATGATCGTCGAGTACGGCGACTCGCGAAGAGAGCATTCCGTCGGTGGGCGCAATCGATCGTCCGCGCAAAAGCGGCACATGCAATGCCTGCAGAAAACCCGGTGTCGTTTGCGTGATGGTTGCATCCAGCGCCGCTCCGGCGGGATAGGAACGACCGGGAAAACGAACCCCGCTAATCTCCGGACCATTGCCGGACCAAAGGCTCGGAGCCGCGATCGAAACGGAGTCGACACCGGGCAGCAGCCTGATTCGGTCTATCGCACGCTCGACGAAGCGGGCGCGCACATTTGCATCATCCCAACGTCCGGCGAACAGATCCACGACCGCTACGTACGTGTTGCCGGGATCGACGCCGACGTCCGTGGCCGTTATCGCCAAGAAACTCCGGTAGAGCAAGCCGCATGCGATGATGACGGCGAAGGCAAGTGCAATCTGCAATGCGCTCAGGCCGCTTCGAATAGCCATTCCTTGGGACGCCGCATTACGACCCGTCGATCGCATAGCGTGCGAGACGGCGCGGCCGGTCGCAAGAAACGCCGGCACTACTCCGGCTAAAAGCGCTGCGAACGCCGCGATGGCAAACGTGAAGAGCGCAACGCGCGCGTCTATCGCAGCTTGATCGACGTTCGGAATAATCGGCGAAGGGCCTAATGCCGCGACGCCTTTCAGCTCGGCCCAAGCCAATGCCAATCCGAGCGCGCCTCCGGACAGCGTCAGGAGTCCGATTTCCACGATCAATTGCTGAAGAATTCTGCGCCGCGCCGCCCCGAGAGCATTGCGCACGGCAAGTTCTCCACGCCGCGCGATGCCGCGCGCCAATAAAAGATTCGCAATGTTCGCGCATGCAATGAGCAGGACGGCAAGGACGCCCGCGAACGTCAAGTACAGCAACGGGCGCGCCTGCTTGTAATACCACGACGTGAACGTATGACCGCCGAGCTGCAGGCCTTTTTCGAGGACCGGATACCGGCGTATCATTTGCCCTTTGATGCGCGCAATTTCCGCATTGGCTCGAACTTCGGTTACGCCCGGCATCAGGCGCGCCACCGCCCAGTCGTTACTTCCCTGCATCACCTCGAACCAGGTTTCCGGCATCGGCGTCCACAGATCGTAGGCGTCGATATTCGGACTGTCATTGTAAGGAGTCGGTGTTGCGATGCCAGCCGGTGCAACGCCGATGACGTGCCACGAAACGCCGTCCAGCGCGATCGTGCGCCCGACCACGTTTCGCGATCCGTTAAAGAGTTGCTGCCACATCTTGTGAGAGATCACGACGTCGTGAAGGCCGGGTCTCGCGTCGCCTACTTTGAAAAACCGCCCCAGTTCGGGACGAATGCGCTGCACGTCGAAATAGTTCGCGGAAACGTAACCGGCGCCGATCGATTGCGGCACGCCGAAACCGGTTAGCGTGAACGATTGATATTGGAACGCCGCGATGCCTTCGAAAATGGACTTGCTGCGCCGAAGCATGCCGATTTCGCCGCTTTTCATCTGACCGCACCAAGACGTCCCCACGTTCTCGCAGACGAACATCAGCCGCTCGGGATGAACGAACGGCAACGGCTTGAGCAGCAGAGCGTTGGTGATGCTGAAAATGGCGGCATTCACGCTGATCGCAAGCGCGAGTGTGAGCAAAACGATGCCGGTGAACAACGGCGACTTCAGCAAACTGCGCAGTGCGAAAACAACGTCTCTCGAGAGAGACTCAAATCGCAGCGCGAGGCCGGTCCGTGCTACGTCAAACGCATCCTCGGTCGTGGGCCGGTCGAAATCCCGGCGATAGCCGCTGCGGAATTCGCGCGGGCAAAGCAGCAGCGCGAGGTCGACAAGGTTCATAAAGCGCGATCGTGCGCCCGAACGCACCCCGCAAGTTGCACTATGTCCATTTGCGACATATCTACGATTACTATATCGCACCCTACGGGCTTGTCAACCCTACGTGTGGCCCTTCATCCATTCATCCGCGAGAATGGCATACAGGTAGGTATTGCGCCACTCCCCCTTCTGCAGGGTGTCCTGTAGAAAATGTCCTTCGCGGCGCATACCGAGTTTCTCCATGACGCGCCACGATCCGACGTTGCGGGCGTCACACTTCGCGACCACACGGTGCATTTTCACATCGCGAAAGGCGCGGCCCAAGACAGCCGACGCGGCTTCCGTGGCGTAGCCGTTGTTCCAATATCTTCGATTGAACGTGTAGCCTATTTCCGCCGTGCAGTTTGCTTCATCCATGGTCCATATGTGAACGCTGCCTATGAGTCTACGTTCGCGCGTCAAGACTGCTGCTAGCGTCACGTCGTTGCGCGGCCAGGTCTGCTGCTCCGCCATACGCCGCATGAGAACGTCATGTGTTTTCGCACTTGTGTTTGGTCCCCACGAATCATAGCGCGAGACAATCGGGTCGCAGGCGAACTCATGAATATCCGGCTCGTCCGGCAGTGCGAACTCGCGCAGCAGCAGACGCTCCGTTTCAATCGGAAACCATCGCTCCATTACAGCGGTAACGTTCAGCGCCGTTCGAGACGTAGCCTCGAAGGCGGTGCGTGCCGACGACACCAGGACAGCACCGGCAAACCGAGACCACGTCCAGCTGGCCATGCCGCCATCGAGGTATTACCGGCCGAAGTGACGCTACACCTGAGAAATTGCGCGACAAGAGCAAACGGGCCGGCGCGTAAGGCGGAGTAGCCAATCCTCTTGCGGGAGGGTGCTACGGGCTTCTGCCATCTTGCCCGAAGACAGCTCTTGGGCGTACTCGTCCTGGGCGAACGCGCCGGCGGAAACGCGCGCATGTGATAAAATGGCGGCGGAGGTGCCGGCGCATGTCCAAACACATACTTTGTGAGCGCAACAACTGCGTCAAAATGAGACGAATTCGCCGGCGGAGAAACACGCCCACCGAAGGAGGCTTCGTATGAGTACTCCGGTCCCGGTCAACATCGGCAACACCGCCTTCATGCTCATCTGCGCGAGTCTGGTCATGCTCATGACCCCGGGGCTCGCGTTTTTCTATGGTGGTCTGGTTAGCCGGAAGAACGTGCTGACGATCATGATCCAGAGTTTCATGTCGCTCGGCTGGACGACGGTGGTCTGGGTCGCCGTCGGCTATTCGATGTGTTTCGGCGCCGACTGGCACGGCATCATCGGCAATCCGGCGCAATACTTTTTTTTGCGCGGCGTAACGCTGCACTCAATGTTCATGGGCAACGATGCGGGTATTCCGCTCGTCGTGCACATCGCATATCAAATGATGTTCGCGATCATTACGCCGGCGCTCATTACCGGGGCGTTCGCAAACCGCGTCACGTTCAAGGCGTACTTCCTGTTCCTGACGGGCTGGCTGCTCTTCGTCTATTTTCCGTTCGTGCACATGATTTGGAGTCCCGACGGAGCACTGGCGAAATGGGGCGTACTGGATTTCGCGGGCGGCATCGTCGTGCATGCGTCGGCCGGATTCGCCGCACTTGCTTCGGTGTTGTTCATCGGACGCCGATATGTCGTCGACAACAAACCGCATAATATTCCGCTAATCGCTTTGGGCACCGGACTGCTGTGGTTTGGATGGTACGGATTCAACGCCGGATCCGAATTGCGCGTCGACGCCGTGACCGCATCCGCATTTCTCAATACGGACGTCGCTGCATCCTTTGCCGCGGTCGCGTGGCTGCTGATCGAATGGGCGCGCGGCAGACAGCCGAAATTCGTCGGCTTGCTGACCGGCGCGGTTGCGGGACTTGCGACGATTACTCCGGCGGCGGGGTACGTTTCGCCGGCCGCCGCGATTCTGTTCGGTTTATTGGCGGGCGCGGTGTGTTATTACGCCGTCGCGTTGAAGAACCGGCAAGGGTGGGACGACGCGCTCGACGTGTGGGGCGTGCACGGCGTCGGCGGCGTGCTCGGCATCACACTGCTCGGCATCTTCGCAACGAAATTGTGGAATCCGGCGGGCGCGAACGGATTGCTGTTCGGCGGCGCCGCGTTCTTCGGCAAGCAGATCGCCGCGGCTGCTATTTGCAGTGCATGGGCATTCGTTTTCACCTACGGCATGCTGTGGCTGATTAGCCGCGTGACGCTGACCAAAGTGGACCGTGACACCGAGGAGCGCGGATTGGACATCGAACTGCACGGCGAGGAGGCATATCCGCTCGGCATCTAGATCACCGGAAGAACATGGACTTTTCACCGCAGTGGAGCGTTGCGTTTCGTTTCGGGAACGGCGGCGTGCTGCGAGTCGAGTACGAATTCGGCGTGATGCATTAGTTGAAGCAGCCCTGGGCGGCACGACAAGCGCTGGGTCCGTTACGCAGCTATGGCACAGTGGGTAGGCTCTTCGCAACATCGCATCCAGAGGGCTTCACACATGGCCAACGACGGCAGACCGGAACACGAAGGCATCGCTGCAGCGGTAAAGCAGCTTTCCGAAGACGTCGGAATTCTTATTCGCAAAGAACTCGAACTCGCGCGCTCGGAGATGATGAGCAAAGCCAAGACCGCGGGTGTCGGTGCGGGGATGCTGAGCGCTTCGGCAATTACCGGATTGCTGACGTTGGGCTCGCTCACCGCGCTGCTCATCATCGCGATTTCGCTTGCACTGCCAACGTGGCTTTCGGCGCTCATCGTCACAGCCTTGTGGGCAGCAGTCACCGCAGTGCTCGCACTGAGCGGCAAGAACAGAATTCAAAACGCCGGGCCGCTCGTGCCGGAACAAACCATTCAACAGGTCAAAGAGGATGTGGAATGGGCGCAAAACGGACTGAAGCCGGGCAAGAGGTAGCGGCGATGGCAAAGCGGAGAAGATATATATGACACTCTCACGGTTTGCGGCCGCACTCGGCTGCGCAGCGCTCGCCGCTGCCTTTGTCGGCGCGACGCCGCACCCGGCAAAGCCGCATCAACAGCATACGATCGCATCATCCCGCCTCGTCGTCATCCGCATGGATTTAGATTTTCGGCCGCACAAGCGATCCACATTCGGCAAAGTGCAGGGTTACGATCCTGCGGAAGTGCACGTGCGCATGGGAGACCAGATCCAATGGGTCAATCCCGATGACGAAACGCATACCGCCACCGGCATGTCGTATACGGGACAGAGCGTGCCGGCGAACTACAAGTTTCAAGGCGACTTCACGAAGCCGCACGGACGGATCATCCAGGCCAGCGAGTGGAGCACGGGAAATGTGCGCGCCCATGGCGGCAAATCCCCGGTATTCATCGCCAAACGCGTGGGGCATTACTTCTACGGATGCGGATATCACATAGGGAGCGGCCAGATTGGCGTGATAGTGGTCGGACCGTAAGCGTCGTTTAGTGATCGTGGTGCGGAAAATGACCGGCAAACTCCCGGAGAAACTCCGCCTGGTGCTTGTGTTCTTTCTCCGGATTGAAGCCGTACGGAATCTGTTCCGCGATAGCGTCTTCGACCGACCATCCTTGACGCAGCCGCGTTAAAGCGCAGAACACGGAAGTGCGTCCCTCGCCGCCCTTGCAGTGCACGAAGATCGGACGGCCGGACGCGATGCGATCGCACAGGTCGAACCACTGCGCGACTTGATCGTCAGCGGGCGGACGGTCATTCTTGACCGGTAGGTGGACCGATTGAAGCGATGGTGCGCTGCGCTCGACGTCGCGCGCGCAGTCGGCCTCGCGCAGGTTCACGACGACCCCCACGCCGTGACCGGCGAGCCATTTGTATCCGGCTGAATTCGGCTGGGCGCCGCGCGCAAGCCACGGCTCGACCCAGCCGAAACGCTCGATGTCATTCGGAGCCGGGAGCGGGTGCTGCGAAGCCATGCGTTACGTGCGGGAGCGCCTCTTCTGCGGCTTCGTCCGCTCGGATACGCGTTGCGCGAATGTTTCGACGACGTCCGCGCTTTGCTCGATGACCTGCCCCGCCCGCGCAACCGCCTCGCCGATTTCACGCGCTTTTTGCGCATTGGTCTTGACGTTGTCGGCGGCTTTCCTTACCGTGCGCTTCGCCTTGGGAACCGAGCGTTTTACCTTCGTCGCGGTTTTCTTCGCGCCCGCGACCGCTTTCTTCGCCCGCGTCGTCGCCTTTCTCGCCGCTTTTTTCATGCCCCCGGCGGCTTTCTTCGCTTTCGTCGGCGCCTTCTTGCTCCGAGTACTCGTTTTTTTCGTCGTACGTGGCATTGCTTTCTCCTGGAGGGTGATTGGATAGAACTTTCCCGCCTGCGCCTGCGCCAAACGAGCGCTGTGGCGCCGTGTGGGCGGCGCGTGACGGCGACTTACCGTCACGCCGTCCGATTTGCTACACTTGACGGCAGCGAGGTGCGAGATGAATACGGCTGTTCTTCTTGGCGTGGTGTGCGCCGCGAGTCTTTGGCCCATTTCAGCTCACGCGCAGAATGTTCCACAACCGGGTACGGTTCCGTACGGGTGTACGCAATCCGAACGGACGTTCGGCGTTGATTGTTGGAAGAGGGTAAGCCGGGGTTCAGTTATCGCCGTGCCGGAACAGACAATGAAACTACACATCGGCGATGTTGTATTGCTACCTCTGTATGATGCCAAGGCCGAGGTTTCGGAAGCAGGCGATGCGCTTCGCAGGTTTGGCATTCGGAGGATCGCTCGGCGCGATCTAAAGCATGACCTGAGCGCGATGCAGCGCCGCCTCCCATTCTATTGGGTTCCGGGGATGGATGCTGCCGGCGATCGCGCAGAAGCATTCGTTGCGATGCGTCCCGGCAGAGCGAGTGCGTCCATCGTTCTTACTCTCGCTCATTACCAAGAGCGATGCATCGATTGCCGTACGCTGCACTATTTCTTCGACGTCACTCCTAATCGGACATGACCATAACAGCAAGCTGCTGTTTGGCCTATTTGTTCTACGTTTCCAGCGCAGGGGTATAGCGTCGGGTAAGAGGCACGCTATTCCAGCTCGGCTATTCTGCCCGCGATGTATCGGCGTTCTGCCTCTTGCTGCGTCAGCGCTAGTGCGTCGGCGTATGCCGACCTGGCTTCCTCGATTCGTCCCAAGCGCCGGTACATATCCGCGCGCGCCGCATGTGCAAATCGATAATCGCTCAAACCTCCGCGGCCCATGACGTCGTCCATGACCGCAAGACCCGCGCCCGGGCCGTCGCGCATTGCGATCGCCGCTGCGCGGTTGATCTCGATGATTGGGGATGGATCGATTTCGAGCAGACCATCGTACAGCTGAACGATTCTGGCCCAATCGGTGTCTTCGGCTCGACGCGCAACGGCATGAACTCGTGCGATGGACGCCTCGCACGAGTAACGTCCCATGGGTTCCTGCGAAAGCGCGCGCTCGAGGTAGGCTTCTGCCTGTGAAATCTCCTGCCGGTCCCATTTCGAACGGTCTTGATCGCTAAGGAGAATCAGTTCGCCGCCCGGCCCGGTACGCGCGCTGCGACGAGCGTGGTGGAACATCATCAATGCGAGCAGCCCGTAGATTTCGGTTTCGCGATCATCTCGATTCATCTGCGCCTTTCGATGGCTTGCGATGGCGTCGCTTAGCAGGCGCGCCAGCCGAATCGCTTCACCGCAGAGATCGATGCGCAGCAATGCGGGCCCAAACGACGCTTCGTAGCCTTCGTTGAAGAGCAAATAGATCACGTGCAGCACACCGCGCAGACGTTGGTTCAGGTCTTCTTCCGATGGCAGTTCGTACGCGATACGGGCATCTCGAATTTTCGCCTTTGCGCGAACGATGCGTTGCGCGATTGCCGATGGTTTGACGACGAACGCTTGCGCGATCTCTTCAGTCGTCAAGCCGCACGCTTCGCGCAGCGTCAGCGCGACCTGTGCGTCCAAAGACAACGCCGGGTGGCAGCACAGAAAGAGCAGCCGCAGGTCGTCATCCGCAATATAATCAAGATCCACGCTCAACTCTTCACTCCATCGCGATTGGTGTGCGAGCCGTTTCAACGACGCGTCGTAACGCCCGCGCCGGCGCACCGCGTCGATCGCTTGAAAACGCCCTGCGGAAATCAGCCACGCTCGTGGGTTACGTGGAATCCCCTCACGCGGCCATTGTTCCGCAGCCGCGAGAAAGGCTTCGTGCAGTGCATCTTCCGCGAGATCGAAGTCGCCGAGCAGGCGGATCAGCGTTGCAAGTACGTGCCGCGACTCCGCCTCGTAGATCGATTCGAGTTCAGGCCTCGACAAGCTCGGCCGCCCTTCGACTACTCCGCATTTCTCCTACGCAATGCGGGCTCAGGATGACAGGTACTGGAAGTCATGACGGCTTGGGAATGTCTCTCACGGGCCGTATTTCGATCGCGTCCCAGCGCGCGGCGGGATGGCCGCCGGCGATACGAATCGCTTCGTTCAGATCGCGCGCCTCGATGATGAAAAGGCCCCCCAAGTGTTCCTTGATCTCCGCAAAGGGGCCGTCGGTCATCGACAGCTTGCCGTCTCTCCGGCGTACCGTGGTCGCGGTTTCCGCATCCTCCAGCGCCTCGAGGGCGACCAGTTGCCCCTTTCGCGCCAGTTCCTGGTGGTAGGCTATGCTGTCGTCGTACAGTTTCTTGCCCTCGCCCTCGGGCAGCGGTTCGTCGTCACCATAAATGAAGCAAGCATATTTCATGTCGTAATTTCTCCTCGCCCTATTGTCGATTTTGCCGGCGCCAAATCGACCAGAGGTATGTGCCTAGAATGCATCCCCGCAGTCACGCCGCTCGTCGCGGAGGCCCTCATTGCGCCCCGCCCAACGCTGCTGTTCGTCAAAGAGTATTTCGGCGCGCTGCTTTCACCCTATACGAAAGGAACGAAACATGATGATGCACCCCAAGACCGCGACGCGCGAGGAGTGGCTCGCGGCTCGACTGGACCTGCTCAAGGCCGAGAAGGAGCTGACGCGGCGCAGCGACGAGTTGACGCGCCGGCGGACCGAGCTGCCCTGGGTTCGTATCGACAAGGAGTACCGGTTCGAAACCGACACGGGCACGGCTTCGCTCGCGGACCTTTTTAAAGGACGCTCGCAGCTGCTGATTTACCACTTTATGTTCGGCCCGGACTATTCCGCGGGATGTCCGTCCTGCTCGTCGATTGCGGACGGCTTCAACGGCATCGTCGTACATCTGGAGAATCACGACGTCGCGTTCAGTGCGGTGTCGCGCGCGCCACTTCCGAAACTGCAGGCATACAAAAAACGAATGGGCTGGAATTTTCCGTGGGCCTCGTCATCGGACAGCGACTTCAACTTCGAGTTCAACGTTTCGTACACCGAAGAACAAGAGAGCGAAGGCGACGTCGTCTACAACTTCCGGCGCGAAGAACCGCAGCCGGCGGCGGACGATGCGGAAAACGAGCACCGGTGGTCGACGAGATTCGCGGCGATGGCGGGAACCGATCGCCCGACGTATGGCCGCGAAGCGCCCGGCGTGAGTGCGTTCGTGCTGGAGAACGGCGTGGTGTACCACACGTATTCTGCGTACGCGCGCGGAGTCGACGGATTATGGAACATGTACCAATGGCTCGACCGCGCACCGCGCGGCCGCAACGAGGACTTCGACGCGGAGCCTTGGTTGCGGCATCACGACCGATACGGCACGCGGTAATACATGCCCGAGGACCGGTTCGGCACGCTCACCATGGACGACGGCGCGGGCGCGGCGTCGTTCCTTATGCGAGCAGCTTCTCGGGAACGATCGGCAGATCGCGCACCCGAATTCCCGTCGCATGGTAGACGGCATTGGCGACCGCCGCAGCCGCGCCCGTAATACCGACTTCACCAATGCCTTTGACGCCGGCGGGATTGACGTGCGGGTCGTCCTCTTCGATGATGATGGTTTCTATTGCGGGGATGTCGGCATGGCTGGGCACTAAGTACTCGGAAAGATTCGCATTCATGATGCGCGCGGTGCGCGTGTCGTAGCGCGTCTGTTCGTGCAGCGCCATGCTTATGCCCCAAACGATGCCGCCGATGAACTGACTGCGCGCCGTCTTCTCGTTGAGAATGCGTCCGCCGTCAAAAGCCCCGACATAGCGAACCACGCGCACCATTCCGAGATCGGAGTCGACCTCGACCTGGGCAAAATGCGCGCCGAAAGTCTGCGTCGCGTACTTTTCTTCCTCTTCGCCCGGTTTCTCGTGCACGACGAAATCGATGCCTTCAGCCGGAATCGATCCGCCTCCCTGCTGCAGCTGCGCACGCAACTGCGCTGCGCCTTTTACGATGGCCGAACCGATGCTCGCCGCCGTTTGCGACCCCGCTGCAAGCGGCGCATCGGGCAGCGCCGTGTCGCCCCATTCGAAACGGACGCGTTCGTACGGCATATCCAATATCTCGGCCGCGAGCTGGCTGAACACCGTCGACGAGCCCGTGCCTTGTTCGATGGTTCCCGATTGGATCGTCAGCGTGCCGTCGCGCTTGAAAATGAATCGCGCGCTGGCTTCATCGCGGTGGACGTTTCGCGAAGCCGTCGCCATGCCGTAACCCGCGAGCATGTTGCCGCTGCGCATCGAGCGTACTCGCGGATTGCGCCGAGCCCATCCGAACTGCTCGGCGGCTCGCGCGTAGCATTCGCGCAGATTCTTGCTGCTGTAGGGCTTCCCGGAGTCCGGATTGGCTGCCGAGTAGTTGCGCAGGCGCAGTTCGACCGGATCGATGTTCAGCGCATAGGCCAGTTCGTCCATTGCAGACTCCATCGCGAACGAACCGGTCGATTCGCCCGGGCCGCGCTGGTATGTCGGCTTGCTGATATTCAGCCGGCGCAGTTCGTGCGACATGCCGTAGTTCTGAACGGCATACAGATCGCGGCTGAAGACGGCGCTCGGTTCGAGGAACTCGTCGGCGACGCTCGTTTCGGCGCGAACCGCGTGCGTGACTGCAACGAGTTTTCCGTCACGATCGGCACCGAGTACGACATGCTGCTCGGTCTGCGGTCGATGACCCACCCAGCCAAACATCTGCGGCCGCGTGAGCAGCAACTTCACCGGACGATTCACGAGTTTCGCCGCCATTGCCGCGAGCGGAACGTGCGACCATGCCTGGCCTTTACTGCCGAAGGCGCCGCCCACGAACTCCGCGACGACGCGAATGTTCGAGGGCTCGATACCGAAGATCGTCGCCAAGCGCTTCTGCACGCCGAACGCCCATTGCGTTGAATCGTACAGCGTGAGCCGATCGCCCTCCCAATGGGCGAGCGTTCCGTGCGTTTCCATCGAATTGTGATGCTCGGTGGGCGTGCGATACGTCTGATCGATTCGCACCGCGGCCTGAGCGAGAGCGGAATCGGGTGTACCGCGCTGGTGCGTCGCCGGTTCGCCGAAAATTGCTTTCGGCAGAAAGCGCTCCGCCGTCGCCATATCCGTTTGCGGCGCTTCCTTTTCGTACTCAACGCGAACCAATTGCGCGGCGTGCAGCGCTTGTTCGAACGTTTCCGCGACGACCACGGCAACCGGCTGGCGGTCGAACTGAATCTCGTCGTTTTGGAGCAGGTACAGCAGCGACTGCTCCGGCTGCGTCTTTTTGGGATCGACGCGCGGCGCGTTGCGGTGCGTCATCACTTCGAGGACGCCTTCGACGGAGCGGCTATGCGAGTCGTCGATGGAAACGATGCGCCCTTTCGCGATCGTACTCGGGACGACGACGGCATGCGTCATCTCGCGAACGGCGCGATCCGCCGTATACGCGGCCGTGCCGGTAACCTTCAAGCGTCCGTCCACGCGGTTGCGCGGCGCGCCTACCAGTGGTTGACTCATGACGCCACCATCTCCAGCGCTCGCACCAGCGTTCGTTCCGCCAGCGCGATCTTGAAGTCGTTTTCACCGTAACCGCGCGCCCCGTGCAGCGCGGCCTGTGCCGCACGCGTGAAATTTTCACGCGTTGCCGGCTGCCCGCGGAGCGCATCTTCCGCCGCCAGCGATCGCCACGGAATCGTGGCGATGCCACCGAGGGCGACTCGCGAATCCGCGACTGCGCCGGAGCGAATGTCGAGCGCAACGGCCGCCGACGCGAGTGCAAACTCGAACTGCGCACGGTCGCGTACCTTCACGTAGGTCGAGTGCGGCGCGAAGATCAGCATCGGAAGCGAGATCGCTTCGATCAATTCGTTTCTCGCGAGCGATGTTTCGATCTGCGGCGTGTCGCCGGGAAGGTTGTAGAAATCGTGCAGCGCGATGTCGCGCGACCCGTGCGGTCCGGTTACATGAACGACGGCGTCGAGCGCCGCGAGCGTAACTGCCAGATCGGAGGGATGCGTTGCGATGCAGTGTTCGCTCGTGCCGAGCACGGCTTCTTTGCGGTTCGTACCGCGAAGCGCGCCGCAGCCCGAACCCGGATTACGTTTGTTACAGGGCGTTGCGGTGTCACGAAAGTATTGGCAGCGCGTGCGCTGCAGCAGATTGCCGCCCATGGAGGCCATGTTGCGCAGTTGCGGCGAGGCGCTTTCATCGAGCGCGATGGCAACCATAGGAAAATGCGTGCGCACGAGCGGGTGCTTTGCAACGTCGCTCATGCGTGCGAGGGAACCGATTCGCAAAAAATCCCCCCGCTGCTCGATCTGCGTGAACGCGAGCCCATTCACATCGACGAGCGTGTCCGCGTGTTCGACTCCTTCGCGCATGAAGTCTAAAATGTTGGTCCCGCCGGCGACGAAGTGCGCGCCGCTGCGTTGGATCGCTTGCAGCGCATCTTGCGGCGAGTTCGCGCGCACGTACGCAAAGGGCATCATGATGCGCCCTTTACCTGCGCGACGGCTTCGACGATATGCGGATAGCAGCCGCACCGGCAGATGTTGCCGCTCATGCCGCGCCTGACTACGTCGGCATCGGCGCTTCCGCCTTCGTTCAAATAACCCGCAGCCGAAACGATCTGCCCGGGCGTGCAGTACCCGCATTGGAACGCGTCTTTTTCGATAAATGCTTCCTGCAGCGGATGCAATGCGTCCCCCTGAGCCAGCCCTTCGATCGTCGTGATCTCGTCCAGCTCGTGCATAATGGCCAGCGTCAAACACGAGTTGATGCGCCGGCCGTTTACCAGCACCGTGCACGCCCCGCACGTACCTTGATCGCAACCCTTTTTGGTTCCGGTGAGCCCCAGCCGGTCGCGCAGGGCATCGAGAAGCGAGACGCGCGGTTCGATGGTGAGCTTCCGGCGGTGGTTGTTTACGGTCAACTCTACCGGAACGGGACCTGGGCCTCGTGCGGCCGGCGACAGCGGGCGTGCCTCAACGCTCATGTCGGCCCGTACCGCAAAAGCCGACGCTGCCGTAGCGGCTACGAACTGTTTCCGGCTGATTTTCACGGCTTGGTTCCCCCGTTCGCTGACGGCGTTGCAAGGTGCCGCGTTTCATGGGTTGTGCACTTTTCCGCAAAGCGCGCCGCACAAACGGAGATAGCCCCCGCCTGCCCGGGAAAGCGGACGTTCGTCAGTTGGAGCATGCTGGTGAAAGACGAATCCGCCGTGTCGTGCGGCGGAGGCGTCCAGGCCGCGCCGATCGACTCGATCCACCACGTCGCGTTCGGCGGAAACGGTTTAAATGTGTAGTCGATGCTCGCAGACCAGCCGTCCTGGTGCATGGCGTACGTGAGTTTGCGCACGTCATAGGTTGACTCGTCGGCCCACACTGCCCGCAGCGGATAGTAATCCGGATTGCCGATCGGTTGCAGAAGCAAATGATAGCAGCGATGCCCATCCACGATCTCCTCGCCGCCGAACGCGACGGTATAGTGCAATGCATGCACCGCAGCGATGGTCTGAAGCGGGCCAACGAACGGATCGATTTGCGTGCTCGCCGGATACTGCGCCGAAATGTTGAAGCCCAGCGGGGAACGCGCGGGGCCCACGCACGCAGGACCATTGCTCGTTATCACTTGCGGCGAATCCGAGTCTATTTCGCGCGTGCGGCACCAGTGATCGAAGGTGCGCAGCAGCACGTGCTCGCTGCCGGTGATATCTTTACCCGATGCATAATGATGATGTATCGCTACGTCGAACTCGACGTATGCCGGCAAACGGCGCGCCTCCCATGCGTCCTGCGCGTGTTGGAAGATGGCGACCGCGGGCGGCGGAATCAACACTTGTGCTATGCCAACCTTCAGTAATGATCCGGCGAGAGGGCGCTCCCCAGCGTTACAGCCCGGCGCGCAGCGGGGTACGTTCTCCATGTCCACTACCAAGCAAAGGAGGCCCTTTCATCTTGAAATTCTTGATTACCGTCTTATTGACCGCATCACTCGGACTGGGCGCCCTTCCCGCGTCGGCGCAAATGGCCCCGAGCACGTATCCGAACTGCGGCTATTGGCAAAACGGCGTTTGGGTGAGCAACGGCATGTGCACCAACAACCGCAGATGCGGTTCGATGCAGAATAGCGTTTGGGTGCCCAACGGTAATTGCCGGATCGGCGCGGCATGGTCGGCGGCCGCGCTCGAGTCGTCGGAACCATCACCGCCGTCAGCGGACATTTGGTTACCGTGCAGCAATCGCGCGGCACCGTTACGATAGATGACTCCCGAGCACTCAGCAGACAAACCACTGGACACGTCGCCGTCGGACGGCAGATCGTTGCGTTCGGTCGCTGGCGAAACGGGACGTTTTTCGCAACACGAATACAGTAAAACCAAAGAGGCTCGGCAAGTGCCGGGCCTCTTCGTCGGTACGTTAACCGGAGATTCGCTTTAGGACTGCGCCGTTCCGAACTGTAAGAGCGCGTTCTGAAGCTGCGATTGCGAAATGACTTGCGAGGCAAGTACCTGGTTCTGCAGGTCCGCTGCCGTCAAGCCATTCACCGTTGCGTTCGGGTCGGACGCGTCGGCTGCTCGACTCGTAGTTCGGCGACAAGACGTCTGTTGCCGCCGAAGACCCGCCAGCACCATGGCTGCCATGATGATGTCCCGAGTGATGACCCTTGAGTTGCGTCAAATCCGTTTGCAGCGTCTGCTGCTGCGTAGGATTGAGGACGCTTTGCACTTGACCCTGAACTTGCGAGAACGATTCGCCCTGCGATTGGGCGCCGGTGAGAATGGACTGGATTTGCGTTTGCTGCGTGCTCGAAAGGTTCAAGTTCGCGAACGGGTTGTAAGCGTTCGTGCTTTGTAAAGATAGATTCATCGTAAGCCCCTCCTTTCTTTAAGTCTGGGAGACCCATATGGGGTATCGGCGGCAATCCTGAGAATTAGCCGTGGGGCCGCCAGGGCCGGATTTTTTCGGCACCTATCGCGCACATTCGTCGCGAACGGCGTCATACGAAAGCCACGCCCCAACGTTGCGGCAGTATTGTTTGATATCGTCGAGGAGTGCGGATCGTTTGCGATTTGCGTTCCCGGCGGCTCCGTAACGAAGCTCGGACAGCCGCTTGAAACGTCCCAGTTGTAGTCCGCAATGTGATGAAAAGTAGACTCAGCGACGGCATTACCCTTTCCCGAGTCTCCCTGGAACGCAACTGCGAGGTTGAACGGTCGACCCGTGGTTTTGCTGCGGCCGCGCGCGATGACGCGTGCAGTGGCATCATGCAAAGGCGCACTCACGTCGCCTTCATGCGGGTGAGCCGGAAAGTAACGCATCGGGCTGCCATCCGCCCTGCGCAGCAGCGGATGAAGCGGCTCAACGATCTCCAGGTCCTGCACGTTGCCGTTCGCGCCGGAATGGAAATTGGGCCAATCGATCGCCGACGTTTCCGTATCATCGCGCGTGCGATTTGCTTCATCGGGATCCATGTTACGCGAGTGGAAGTGGTGCGCATCGCCTACGCCGCCAAGCGAGCATACCGACGAACCAAGATCCATATGATCGCGAAAAACGAACAGTCCGCCGCCGGCGCGACGGAAATTAGAAATCGCCTCGCACTCTTCGCCTGTAAGGCCGTTCCCCGTGTCCACAGCGATAAGCCACAGCTCGTCGAAGTTGCGGCGATCGATGCCGGAGAGCACCGGATCGGGCAAGGCTTCTCTGTCGCGAGCGATCACCTCATGCGATTCCCTTAGCAGGCTGACGACGAGCGAGAAGCGGCCGACGTGCCAGTCGTCCCGATCGTATGGAATGGTCGTTTGGACTAATATCTTCGACATGGGCAACCTCGTTTGTTAAACGATGCGCTCGTCGACGTAGCACCACCGCCAATTTTCGCCCGGTTCGTACGAACGAATGATTGGATGATCGCTCTGTTGGTAATGTTTTGTCGCGTGCCGATTCGGCGAGCTGTCGCAACATCCGACGTGACCGCAAATCAGGCACTCGCGTAAGTGGACCCACGAACTTCCAATTTTCAGGCAATCTTCGCAGCCTTCGGACGACGCACGCACATGGCGGATCTGCTCGACATGGGCGCAGGGTTTGCTTTCCATACGTAGCTCCAAGACCGTTGCGCCGCCGCGACGGTTGCCATCCGCCTTCGCTTGTTCGGCTGCCAGTCTAGCGAGCGAAACGAGCGAGTAACGCACGGCGAAAGTGTTGCCGGCCGCAGCGCGCTTGCACCTTCGTCTATAAGCGCATCATCTTTAAGCGCATTATCAAAATTGGCAAGGCGACGCAAGATTCGGCCTGGCTTGATTCGCTCGCCGTTCTGCACTAGACTGTAGTCAATATTTCGTTCTTGAGTCCGGCGCAAGGGTGATGGGTTATGGTGCGGATTCGCTTTCCTTTTGGCATGATTGCGTTTGTCGCGGCAGTACTAAGTACGAGCCTCTCTCAGGCGAACGGTCAGACCTCAGAGGCTGAAGAGCTTCCCGCGCCGAGCTTGCCCGTTCCCACCTCTTCACCGGGGTCACGACCCGTTATCTTTTGGGGCGGCGTTGGTCGAATCGATACAGTCACCGGTCCGGTCCATCAAGTCGTTGTATACTATGATCCGTATCGCTGGTTCAATGCGCAGTTGCTCGTAACGCAGAACCAAATCAGCGAAGCCAACGTTGGACCGCTCATTAGCGCATTTGCGGGCGCCACGGGAAACGCAATCAGCAGCTTGACCAGCTCCGCCAGCTCCAGTCGCCGCTGCTCCTGCGCCCGGTCCAACGGGTGCGCCGCCCCCGCCTCCGCCCGTGGAGGTGCAATCGCCCAAGCCGTTGCCCACGCGCTACCGGACCCTCAGGACGTCAAGCCACGAATCTTTTGGGCAGTTGAACGACCAAATTAACACACTGATAAGTGAGGTGCGTGAAATGGACGGCTTCTATGCAGCGGATCTCGATACGCTTTCAAAGATGAATGGAGATTTGCTTCAACAGATCCATACAGATGAAGTGACTCTTACGAGCATCGATAATCCAGCATTAGTGTTTGATAGATTCGATGGATCTGACCTGAACGCGACTACTCCGATCAGCGATATGCCTGCGGCGAAATCGAACACCGACAGCACAACCAAGCAGAACATGAGCAATCTGGTAAACATGGTGAAGGTGACGTATCACCTCGCAAACTGCGTCGTTTATGCCGTACCCGACGCTAGACGTTGGCTGCGCGATCAAGATGAACCGTCAAATTGCCCACACTACGAATACCACGTGTTGAATCCCAATGATGCGGTCCATATCCAAAACACGCTGAGCGCTCTCGATTCGGTTATTGCCGAGGAGCAATTCGTATCGCCTGCGACTAAGGGGAAAGCCCTTCTCGGCAAAGAGCAGGCCGATTACCTTCGTGGGCGCATGGCGAAGATCGATGTTTCTGCGTACGTCCCTGGCGAGCTCGAAATATAATTTGTATCGTCAGCAATGGACGTCGGTCGTTGGGACGGCGTCTGCGCTACGAGCTGTGCGATCAACGACTGATTTCGAAAAAGTAAGCACGGTTGAATCTTGCCAAAGCGGGAACGACAACTCAAATGTAGCATTCTTTGGCGTCGACAGACTCGCAAGTGACGCAACCAAGTCAACCGTTACAACCGAAGTAATCTCCGTCAACTGTTATCCTCGCACGTACGTTGCGGTCGGGGGCGGCGTTGCGTTCATTAGCAATCAGGTCTACACGAAGAGCGAGCACGACTACCTCACAGCGGGAGGGGTGCCGCCTAAACCGGCCCCAACATTCCAGCCGGTTTATTCAGTAAGCGCCAACAATCAGAATGCTGGCTTGGCAGGGTATGCGCTCTATCACACATGCTTCTGCAACCATCCTACGGATGGCTGGAATGCTTTCTGGACTTGGGTTTCGGAGTCAGCAGTCAGAATCCGCAGCTGATTGGCGGAATCTCCGCAGGCCACGGACGCGACGCGTTCTTGACCATCGGACCAACAGTTGGTTACCGGACCGTTCTTGGCCCCGGTAACGCGCTGAATGATCTCGTAACAAGCACTTACACTTTGAACACGAACAAGCGGCTGCAGGGTGGTTGGGGCCTTGTGTTCAGCTTCCCGGTTTTCGGCAACCATTGATGCGTAAGCCTCTGATTCATGCAGCGTCACTTGCGCTTACGATTTCACTCATCGGGTCGCGATGCGAGGGGATCCCCGCTGGATTGCCTAGTCCGAATCCCTCTACGTCGCCGACCGCCGTGTATGATCACGCGCCTACGCTCATGATGCAGGAACCAGACTTATGCAAAGACACCGTGCTTGTGAAATACGATTACGAAACGCCAACACGTATATTGCTAAGGGTACAGCCGGCAACGTCTAATATTGATGATATTCAGGAGGTCAGCCTGAAAGATCCGAATGTGCTTCTGCAGGATGGTGAGGACTTTGAGTTTGACTCTTCCGTTCGGCTTAGAATCACGACAACCGGTAACTACGATACGGCGTCGATCGATATTCATGCCTCGACTGATCCGTCGGATAAGAGCGGAATGTATGTAAGCCTGGGCGACTGGCGATATGTAATTAGCACGTCGAAGGCGACCAACGAATGCACTCCAGCAACGCACCCGACGCCGACCCCTACGCCTGATCTTCTGGCTACCCCGAATCCGTTTCCCTGTACAAACCATCATAGGTGCATGCGGCGCCCTGTACGTTGGGCGAATTGATAGCCAACGAGTCGCATGTCGATAAATGCGTCGAGCTCGCCGGTGTCGCGCCGTGTGTAGGCGCCGGCTGCCTGTGCCGACTAAACACGCAATGGATCTTCGTCTCGGCGGCTTACTCGTCGGCCCGAAGCCATGCGACACCGATCCAGGCCTGCCAGATCAGCACCGGCGATCCCGTAAACGCCACATTGCGCGGCGTCAGCGTCGCAATGACGGCGAGGATGACGAACTGGACGATGGACGTGACCTTGCCGCCGATTGCAACTAGGCGAAACGCGGACATTTTCATCAGCGCGAGCGACAAGAGCAAGACAGAGAGTGCGAATAACGCAATCGCGCTTTTGTCGTGTATTGGATCGCAATGGCGCCGGCCGCGATCGGAGTTCGCATGTCGAGTGGCGGCGCGTGAAAGAGCGTTACATGCGGGGCCGCGAACGCCGGGGTCAAGAAGCCGTCGATGCTGCGGCCTCGCACAATCGATTTCCTGTTAGCCTAATAAACGTACGTCTCATTGAGGCCCGGCAGACATTGACAAACAACAAGATGATCGCCGTGTACCTCAAGGACGACATGGGCTATGTTCTACCACAGGCGGGTGTCCTTGCTTACCATTGGGAGATCGAGCCGGTGTTTAGGGCGCAAATTTCCGCCGGGGAGCTTCCTCGTACCCTAGGTGATGCGTTGAGAGCAGCACCATATGAAGGCGACCCTCGGTTTGCGCGCGATAATAATCGAAAGCAAGATCCGCTGCTGAAAGCGACCGGCGTTCGTTCGCGCGCCGCATTTGAACGGGGGGCAAAGTTCTTTAACGTCACGGTATACAATGATCGCACTATCGTGCGTAGATACCGTCCTGAGCCGCAGCGTGGCGAGGGTTACACGCGCGATTCATGGGAAGCCATTTTGCCGGGAAGTGCGACCCCAGCCGAAATCGCGAATGTAATCCTCGAGGCTGCGCCTACGGCACTTTCGCGTCCGGTCAGAAGGGCGAAGGAAGCGCATGCAGGTGCATTGACGCTTGATGATTTGCCTGTGCACGTCGCGAATTATGTGCCTGAGTTTTTGGGCGACACATCCGCCAAAATATATGGCCGGGGCAGAGATCCGGACTGGGCGGACCGTCTGATGGCGCACCTCCTTGAATTCGTTCAGGACCTGCCCGATGACGCCGGCGAACCGCGCACGACTTCTAACGAAATCCTTCGGCGGGTTATGGCCTTAATTGAGTACCTGTTGCGCGAAGGTGACAACACGGTGTGCGACGTGGTGCTTGATTCGTTCGTCGAATCCAACACGATTAGGCAGCGGCAAATTCGAAAGCTTGCAGGTTCAAGAACCCGCTCTGCAATCAAGAATCTTGCAACTTTGAAGTAACGACGTATGGTTAGACCATGCGAGACGAGTGGAAGGATCGACGTTGATTGAAATGCCCGGCTCTGAGCGCGAGTCATCTGTCTCTGCATCTGTGCTGTTCGGAGAACTGGCCACCACTGGCCATGGGACGAACCTCGCGGCGTGTTGATTGGCTACCCGAAGTCGGCGGAACGGGCAACCTCGACAAACTCGAAATCGACGAGGTCGGACCACCGCTTCATCCATACGCCGAGCACTGATTCGGATTCGGCTTCCATTAGTTGATAGCAAAATCGCCCGTTCGGATCCATCCAACTTTCGACATATTCCACGCCTTCGGGTGAGTAGTCGACCCTGCGCCTTGAAGCGATCGCGCACCGTGTCAAGCTTGCCGTCTTTAAAGCGTTCGATAACCATGTACAGCATGATGTGCCTCGAATCGACCAAAACTGATTCAACGCCGGGCTGCAACATGCTGAGGAATCGCCGCACGCAAAAACAATTGCGCTTGCAGGTGCGCTGGCCGCATGAGATAATGCGCGCAGCAGGCTTCGCCGCTTACAGGAATTTCTCGAATCGGCTCGAGCTCTATCTTTTTGAAACTGAGGACGAAGAATGGGAAGACAGGGAACGCTGATACTTTACATCGTGCTGATGGCAGCCATTATCGTTGCCGTGGATTTTCTGTTCCTCAGACATCGGTTCTGGGAGCGGCTGATAGTGAACATCGCAATTGTCGCGGTGTTCGCAGCTTTGTACTTCAGATTTCTGAAGCGCCCATGAACCTACAAAAATAGCGCCGGAGATACGTTGGTGGCACCGAGACTACGCTTTCGTTTTGGGAGCGATTCTCATTTTGAGAGCGCTTCGTCAGGGAGAGAAAGCGTGTTCGCTTTGCGGCTATGCGAGTTGGCTAAGCACAACGATCGAGCTGCGCGTGTCGTCGCTCCAGACGGCGTGACCGACGAGCGGGTCGGTGAGATGCGAAAACGCTGCCTCGACTTGATCGCGCGTGCATGCTTGTACGGAGCCGGCCGCGCGCAGCGCCGCATCCACGAGCAACATCGCCGCATCGACCGTTAGCAGCGGCGCATTTGCGGGACCGCCCTGCTGCGCCGCCGTTACTTGCGCATTCCAGCCTTCCTGTCGGATGAGGTGCGCGACGACCGCAATCCGTTTGCGCTCGCCGTGCGTGCGTTCCCAAAGCAGATCGCTCAACAGGTCGCAGGCGAATCCCGGTTTGAGAATTTGCCGCACGTCGAGCGGGTTCGCGGCAAGCGAGAGTAATGTGCGCAGGTCGGACACGGTCAGCGCGGTGACGCCGTGCGTGTGCAGTTCGGTGACGAGCTCTTCTTCTTCCGGAAACTCCGGGCCGACGAGTGCGGCGCACTGCGCGTTGTACGCGGGGTTGAACTTGGAGGCTTCGACGCAATCGGGCTGCGTGACGACGCCTTTGGCCGTTTTACATTCGAGCATGACGCGGTAACCGAGCACGCCGAGCTGCGCGTCGGCATAGCCGTCGGGCGCGCCATGCCCGCCGAGGTGCGTTGCGGCAAAACCAAGATGTGCGAACGCGTCGCAGACGGCAATTTCGAATGCGGCCGGATCGGTACCAGTCGACGTGCGCTCGAGGCGATCCATGAGCGCTTGCGTGTTTGCATCGATTGCCGGCTGCGCGAGCGGCTGAAGATCGGGCCAATCGTCCGGCGGCTGATTGATGCGGAACGTCCGATCCTCATTTTGCACGATCAGCGGTTTGCGGCCGTGGCCGAGCGTGCGCGCGATGTACTCGATGAGGGCGGTGTAGACGTACTTCTTCGTCATGTTGGGCTGCACGAGCCCGCGCGCCAGCGCTTCGTCGAGGATTTGCTGGGCGCTGCGCGCTTTGCCGTCTTCGAGGATGTCGAAAGCGGCGGTGATCGCAGTTCCGCGGGGCTGCTCCGTCAGCAGCACTTGCGGAGCCGTTCGTGGCGCGAATTCTTGCGGCGGAATAGCGGCGAGGACGTCGCCGAACACATCGCCGCGCGTTTTCCAGCGGTTTGCAAACGCATCAGCGCTGAGCGCGCCGTTTAACGTTTCGAGCTCGTCCCAGCGGAACGGCGTTGCAACCGGAAATCCGCCGGCGCCGCGCAAGCTGTAGGGCAAAATGCTGAAATGCCCGGGGGCGTTGCTCGAGACGTGCAGATGCACGCGGCGGACATCGTGCGTGTTGGGCTCGGTTGTGAAGAGATCGGCCCGGCGCTGCACGGCGTCGTTGCAGAATGTGTGCAGCCAGGTGCGAACGTCTTGCGCGGCCGGCGCGTCTGCAAGCGGTATCCACAGCGCGATGCCGCCGTCGCCGTCGAAAATCGGTGCGGCCTGGAGGCGGTTCTCCGCGAGCATGTCGCGCAGCGCTGCAGCGGCCAGATTGCGCCGCGCGGTGTCCGACGAGCTCTCCAAGAGAATGCGCGCGAAACGCAGGCGATCGGGCTGACCCGGCACCGGCGCCCAGCCATAAAACTCGACGGCGAACATGCGATGGCAGAGCCAAAGCACTTTATTCGCGGATAGCGGCACGTGCGTGCGATGCCAGTGCGGCGGTTTATCGAAACCGGCCGGGAAATTCGCAAAGACGATCGGTTCGTCCGCGAAATGTTTCGCCATCGTTTCAGCGACGAGGCCATAATGCGAAAGTATGCGCGATTCTAACGCGTCATCTAAAAGAAGCGCCATGGCTCGAAAGATTGGCGGCGCAGGACCGGGGACCTTTTGCGTCAGCGTTTGGGGCGGGGCTGAAGCGGCGACTGACATGATCGGCGGATGGAGGGTCGGCTACGTCGCACACCAATGCCTCATGGCCTCACGCGAATTTGCTGTCGGATACTACACGAGGGGCTTCAAACGTCCGGTCGTAGAATTCTCGCTTCGTCTGCCTCAAAACGAGTATTTAGGTAAATGATAAACGAATTCGTGGCCTCGATACCTCCGGCAATCTTAACCGAGTCTGGCCAGGTATTCTACTCGGGTCCGGCCGCATTTGGCGCGCGGTCCAAACTATACATTCTCGGACTAAACCCGGGCGGTTCTCCGCAGAAGCAATCTGGTGAGACGATCGCCTGGCACACAAACAAAGTGCTGAATGGTGCGCCCGAGTGGTCCGCCTATAGCGATGAATGTTGGGATGGCTGTGAGCCTGGCACCTACGGCATGCAGCCTAGAGTTCTACATATGCTGCGCCAACTGAATCTTCAGCCTCGACGTGTACCGGCTAGTAATGTTGTGTTCGTACGCTCTGCACGAGCCCGGGACATCGGTCGCACTTTTCAGTGGACTAGCCAAACTATGCTGGCCATTTCATCAAAGCATAATCAAACGGCTAGGCGTACGTGTAGTGCTTTGTTTCGGGAAGGATGCCGGTGGTTGGGTTTGTGAACAATTAAATGCCCACAAACGTATCGATCAATTTGTGGAATTGAACAAAAGGCGCTGGACAAGTTCCGCTTACTTAAATTCCAACGGTATTGCCGTTGTGGTCGCGACGCATCCGGGTATTGCGGACTGGACGACGTTCGCCGCTGATCCCAGCCCAATGGTTCGGCGCGTGCTGTCAGAGGCTGTTGCTGGGTGATGCGACCCAAAATTACTAATGAAGATTGAGCGGGATGACTCGTTTCTTGGCATCGTTTTTGATCGCAACGCTGACCGGCGCGTTCATGTCAATTCTTGGCGGTCTTATTGAACCACCTAATGATGCTCATCAGATACTATGGCTCGGTTGTATGGGGGCGATTTTCGGAGCAGTCATCGGTACGCCCGTGGGATTTGGATTGTTCTCAATACTATGGCCTCGAGTTCCCTGACCAGACGCATCGCGCCGGTGCTGATTGGAACCTTGTTGGGCGGAACTATTTGCGTTCTAATAAGCCGGATGATGCCATTGGACGAACCCCCCCTGGGCTGGGCGCTTATCATTGGTTGTCCCCTGCTCGGCGGGGGCGCCGGAATGATCATCGCGCGCCGCACGTAGAATTTCGCTATGTTGTTGGACTTCCGGCGCTATAATTACTTACGAAGGCCATCGGTCCAAAATTACGGCGGTCCTCGCCGCAATGAGTCGTCAGCGCCAAGTCATTAATAACAGCCGCTTATCGTACGCAGTTCAATCGTCTTAGTTGGGCGCGGAAGTTGAGGAAAACTCATTACATACTTGGCAATTTTCTTGGCCGGCCTCTGTACTTGTGGGATAGGTCCCGTCATGCGACCAGTGATTTCTGCGGTGGGTTGCTGTTTGACCCTAAACCGGATCATAGACCGCTGCGTGCTAGAAAATTCGACTTGTATGAGGCATGTTTCGGTGCACGACGCGCGAACTCCGCCGGCGTCAAATTCCATAATGATCCGCGCGGGCGATCGTGGTTGTATGCATACGCCGATGCGGTGCTTGAGTTTGGGCGCAGCGCTAAAGGCGTAAGGGCTTTCCCATCAAGACCAAAGAGATTTTTCGACTCTCGAAGAATCTATAGCCTTGAAACTGATGGTAAATGCATGGCAAGCCGCTTTCGGCGCTCTGCGCCCCGAAACTCGTATTTTCGGCGGGCCATCTTTTTTCCAGCGCACAGCAAGACGTATCGTATTATTGAAACGGGCACGATTGATCAATGCGCTCACGAAACGACTTCAGATCATTATTTAGGTCTATAAATCGTGGTGTACTAATGAAAAGTATGCGGTCGCTAATAGCAGTGGTTGGTCTCGTAATAACAAGCGGTGAGCCAGCGTTCGCAGTAGGATGCCCGCCGCCGGGAGCGTTTGCCGAAGGGCGAATTCACGGCATCTGGGTCGGCGTTGTACTCGACTTCAAGGGCGAACCTGCTGGCCCGCATGCTGCCACAGTGTACACAACGACGATGGCTCCCGGCGGTTTTTTTTTAACGACATTGGGAAGCGTCAAAGCGCAAGGCGACGGTGCAGCCGAACTGCGCGCGATGTTCGTCAACCAGAGGCTTTATATCGTAAACAACCGCTATGCTCCGGGCTCAACCAATCACCAGTATGAATATCTCTCTATCCAACGCTTTGACATTCAACTTGGAAAGTTAATCCCGGAGGATCGAGGAATCGTAAACCTATCACGAGTACCTCAAAACAACCCTTCTCCCATGGCAGATTGCAGTGATGTCTCAGGTTTCGATAAGGCGCTGCGAAAAGTAATCGCGTCCGGGATGTTGGAACGGATCTGGATTCCTCTGACCAACCGCACGCCTTAAAAACCAGACCTGTAAAAACGAAGCGCGGCGTGACGATTTTTTATTGCATTTGACGGGTGCCCGTAAAGTGCTCCAACGATAGGTGGGAGAATCCAGAGGCTTGGGTCGTCGATAACCGAAGCCGCGCTCATTATTTCGACGATGTATTCCCGGACGGTAAACTCTGCTCAGTGATTTATTCAACCCGCGGCCGTGGTGCCCGCGCCACCTTCTTTATAGTACCTAGCGCGGGCACTCGTGCCCCCTGAGCAGCTCGGGGTCCTTCGACACGCTCAGGATGACAATTCAGAGGCTCAGGATGACAATTGGACGTAGTTGCTGCCTTATGAGATGCACTGCGATTGCCATCTTCACGAGCTTAATATTGTTTGTGTGGTGCCGTTTTTGCGGCATCGGCGCACGGCGCCAAGTTGATTACGTTCGATTCACTTCGCAATAAGTACCGTCCGCGATCCGCAAATTTCACCGGACGGAAAAAGCGTTGCGTACGTTCGATGGCACGACGACTTCAAGCACAACCGTAACGACAGCGAACTGGCGATCGTGCCGGTCGCTGGCGGTGCGCCCCGCGTGCTCACGCGAGACAAGTTTCGCGTCAGCATGCCGCGATGGTCGCCCGACGGCACGCGCATCGCCTATCTTGCATCAGCATCGGAGCACAAGCCGGCGCAAATTTACGTCCTGCCGATGGACGGCGGCGATTCGCAGCAAATCACACAGGCCAAACAAGGCGTGCTGAGTTTTGCCTGGCGCCCCGATGACAATGCGCTTGCGTACGTCAGTGAAGACGAGCCGGCGAACGAGAAGCAAATCAAGCATCATCTGGACGCCGTGGTGATCACCGACGAGGACTACCTCACGCAAACGGCGCCGCAGTCGGCGCACCTTTGGCTCGTCGATGCTGATGGTTCGCACGGGCAACGACTGAATTCGGGCACCTGGAGCGTCGTGAAAACCTCGCCGCCGGTCTGGTCGCCGGACGCTACGCGCATCTACTACCAGCGCCAACCCGATCCCATATTCGCGCACACCGTGAGCAAACGACGTACGCCCACGATATGCGCACGGGACGCGACGAGCAAGTTTTTAACATGATTGATGCGCGGCCGAAACTCTCAACGGACGGAAGCCTTATTGCTGTATCCGTGCCCCGGCACGGCAGTCTCTTTCTTCAGACCGACGTTTCCGTACGCCGGACCAGCGACGGACGGAAATCTTCACACGCGCGGGGTCGACCGCAACGCACATTGGTATGCATTTTCGCCGTCGGGCGCGAGCATTGCGTTCGCTGCCGCCGACGGCGTACGCGACTGCCTGTGGCTCGTCTCGAAGGCGGGCGCATACAAGAAAGTGGACTTGGGCAACGTCGACTTTGCGCCTGACGCGAGCGTGAGCAGCGACGGCGGCATCGCGTTCGTCGGTGAGCGCACCGATCGCGTGCCGGAGATTTACTATCTGGCGTCCGGTTCGAGCAAGCCGGAGCACTCACGAACGAAAATACGTGGCTGGACAACTACGCCGTTGCGCGTTCGACCGAAATTCGCTGGACGATCGACAACGGCATGACGGCGGACGGCGTGCTGACGTATCCCGTCGGCTACGTTCCCGGCCGAAAATATCCGCTCGTGCTGGTCATTCACGGCGGTCCGATTGAAACATCGACGTGGGATTTTGCCGGTTTTGAAGAAGGCGCGCCGCTCGCGCAAATCCTTGCCGCGAAAGGCTACTTTGTGTTGCGTCCCAACTATCGCGGCAGCGACAACAGCGGCGATGCGTTTCTGCAAGCAATCGTCGGAGACGTGTCGAGCGGTCCCGGCAAGGACAATCTCGCGGGCGTGGATGCGGTTCGCAAACTCGGCATCGTGGACGAATCGCGCATTTTCGTCTCGGGCTGGTCCGGCGGAGGGTTGCAGACGTCGTGGCTGATCGGGCACGCGCACTTCTGGCGCGCAGCCGTCAGCGGCGCAGCGGTGAACGACTGGTACCAGCAAACCCTGCTCGCCGACATCAACGAGCCGTTCGGCGAAGCATTCTTCGGCGCTTTGCCCTACACGCCGGAAGCTCGCGCCAAATATCGGGCGGAATCGCCGATTACGTACGTCGACGACATTCGCACGCCGACGCTGATCCTGAGCGATACGCGCGATCCGCGCGTTCCCGTCTCGCAAGCGTACACGTTCTATCACGCGCTTCGCGACCGCGGCGTGCCGGTGCAGTTTACCGCATTCCCGCGCTCCGGGCATTTGCCATCGGACCCGATTGGACGCGAGCAAGCGCTAAAAGCATGGGCCGGCTGGATAGAAAGGTGGACGAAGTAATGCTGCTCGCAGTGCCGCCGGCTGCGCATGTCGCCACTACGCTCACGCTTGCGGACCTCCGTAAGACCGTTTCGGTTGCATCTCCCCAAATCTCGCCGGACGGACGATCCATCGCCGTGCTCGTGCGTCACGGCGATTACGCAAAAGACAAAACCATCACCGATCTCGTGCTGGTCGACGTTTCAACGCGCCGCGCTCGCACGCTGTTGCACGATGCGAGCGATCTATCCAGCGTGGAATGGTCGCCCGACGGCACCCGCATTGCATACGTTGCCGATAAGCAGGTCTACGTCTTGCCGATGAACGGCGGCGAGCCCGTGCAGATCACGCACGTAAAAACCTCCGTCGCTGCGCTCGACTGGCGGCCGGACGGCAATGCCGTTGCCTTCGCGGCAGACGTCGAGCCCGCGAACGAAGCGCGAATCAAGCACCACGAAGACGAGTTCCAGGTCGACGACGAGGCCTGGACAGATCAAGAAGCACCGAGCGACGTCGCGCTGTACGAAGTGGCTGCGAGCGGCGGCAGCATGCGACGCGTCGGGGGGAGCGGCTGGTCCGTCGGCGGCGGCTTCACGTACGCGCGCGACGGCCGAAGCATCTTCGTCACGCGTATCACCGACCACCGGTCGCCGAATCGTTATCTCGCGCGCGACATCGTACCGCATCGACGTACGCTCGGGCCGCACCGTAGCGCTGCGCCGCCTTTCCGTGATGCAAACCGATCCGCTGCGTGGACCGTCCGGACAGATCGCGTTTGCCTTTGCGAATCCCACCGGTACGATGCAAACGGAAATTGCGATCGCGCGTGCGGACGGCACGAATCCGAACACGATTACGCAGCATCTCGACCGCAACGCGAACGGCGCCGCATTCATGCCCGACGGTTCCGTACTCATTGCCGCGAACGACCAGACCGGGCGGCGCATCTTCCGCGTGACGCCCAGCGGCGCGGTTTCACATCTGCCGCTCGGTTCGCTCGTTCCTACGTACGATCTCAGCGTTTCGCGCACTGGAACCGTCGCGTTCATCGCGTCGACGCGGAGTCATCCAGCCGAACTGTATGTCTTGCGCGCCGCTGCAACGACGCCCGCACGACTGACGGATTACAATCGTTGGATCGAGCGCTACACACTCGGTGCGTCGCACGCCGTCACGTGGCGCACGCGGGACGGCTTCACTGCCGACGGCGTCGTGACGACGCCGCCCGGCTGGCACGGACAACGCACGCCGCTCGTTTTGTATATCCATGGCGGCCCGACGTCATCGTCGACCGTCGGTTACTCCGGATTCGTGCAAGTGCTGGCCGCGCACGGCTGGATGGTCTTTCAACCGAATTATCGCGGAAGCGACAATTTGGGCTTGCGTTTTGCGCGCACGACCGTACCGCACATCACCAGCGTGCCCGGCGACGACATCGAATCGGGCTTGTCGGAAGTCATGCACGAGTATCCCATAGACGCAAAACGCATTGCGGTGTCGGGGTGGAGCGAAGGCGGACTGATGACATCGTGGCTCATCACGCACGATACGCGCTGGCGCGCGGCCGTTTCCGGTGCGGCGGTGAACGACTGGGTGCAATACGATGCGATGAGCGATTCGAAGGACTTCGCGCCGCAGTTCATCGGCAAATCGCCGTGGAGCAGCAGCGCAGAATATGCGTTGTACGAAGAGGAGTCTCCGCTCACGTACGCTTCGCGCGTGCGCCCCCGACGCTGATTATGAGCGATGCCGGTGACTATCGCGTCCCGACGCCGCTTGCCTATGAGTTTTACCACGAAGTGCGCGCCACGGGCACGCCGGTACAATTCGTCGTGTATCCCGTCGTCGGGCATTTCCCGCGCGATCCGGTGCGGTCAGAAGACGTGGACCGCCGCTGGGAGCGCTGGCTGATCGAGCACATGTGAAGCGAGTTCGACGAAGCGTCTGATGCTGGTCAATGAACTTCAACCGCTCGTGTTATCGGTGCTTTGGCGCATCGATTCTACTTTAGAGAAAGCGTAAACACCGGCGGAACATCCGTCCATGATTGGCTGGTGATTTTCCAGGCCCCGTCCACTTCGCGAAGAGTAAACGTCAGTAAAACGTTTTGGCGCAACCCCGAACGGGCGCCGAGGCCACGTAGCGCGCCCAACACCGTTACATACGCACTATTGCCGCCGTGCGTCACCTGCATTGGGTCGCCGAAGGCTGTGAACCGCGCGTAGTGCAATTTGCCATACGTCGTTAGGGAGGCAAGCCAATCGCTCGCGGCAGTTCTGCCCGACCACCGGTATGGCGCCTGAGTGTCGACAATAATGGCATCCGCTGTGTAAGCGGCTGCGAATTCGTTCTCGGCATGGTTTGTCATCGCCGCCAGAACCGTGTTGACAGGTTTCATAAAGGGCTGTATGCCGGCGGAATACGGCGCAGCAGCTACATTGTAGCGCAAGACGAGAAACGCTACTGCAGTGACGATTAAGGCGCGGGCTCTCATTATTATTCTCCTGCGCTGCTAAACATGAAGAGATACATACCTGCGACCGGCTTGCAATCGCGCATCGCGGGCTCGTACGCACTTTCTTCAGCCATTTTCATGGCGGCACGATCAAGCGCGGCGTTTCCACTGGACTTCGCAATTTTCGCGCTTGTCACGGTCCCCTTGGACGATACCGCAACATCCACAGTTACTTTGCCCGCGGGAAGCGGTCCCGGCGGCTGCGGCGAGATCGTGACCATGGCGGAACGAGAACAGTTCGAAGACGACGCAGCAGTTTGCACGATGGTCGCTTGCGGCGCGAAAGCAATTGCCGGCGCGAGCAGTTGCACTGAAAGAGCGATACTCATGAGCACGAATGTACATCCTCCAAGGGCGTAAGGTGAGAGCAAAAGCGAGCCGTTGCGGTGACGATCCTGCAAGCGTGCAATGCGGTTGACGATCGCGTGACCGAATCCGATAGCGCCGCAGGCGGCCGGTATCTCCGCGCTGATGCCGGACCGCACGGCGAGTACCGCTAGACTATGCGTATACGCCAGCATGTCGTGCGAATGCGCAACGGCCCAGTCGTCGCACGCCGCTTCTCGCTCGAGTGCGAGCGATTGTAAGAGCAAAAGAATTGCGGGGTTCAAATAGAGCAGCGCGTGTATTAGACGCTCGAAGGTATGCGACCACGCGTCATGGCGGTGTACGTGCGCCAGCTCGTGCAGCAGAATACACTCCAGTTCATCGCCGCCTTCTCGTATCAGATGCGATGGTACGACGATTGCCGCCCGCAGAAGCCCTAGCGCAACGGGCACCCGAATAGTCCGCGAAGCATACACCCGCGCACCGTTGCGATCAGCTATCCTTTCGCTCCGGAGCACGATACGCCTTCACCTGCGCGGCTGCGAGAATGATGCGCAGCAAAAGCGCTGCAGCGCCCGCAAGCCAGATGCCGACAAGCCACAGTACAGCCCGATCCGGAAGCACCACATCGATTTGCCGTACGAGCGTCGCATTCGGCGTATTTGCGAAAGCGCTCGTAGTTGCGGCCGTAGTTCCATGCCCTGTTTCGCTCAACCGGTAAGGATGCACGTGGGACAATGTGGTGGCCAACGGCAGAGCGACCATAACCAGCAGCGCGGCTTGTAAAACGACGTGCCGCGTCGCGGCGTTTAGCCGCTTTCCGGCGATAGCCAGCGACACAGCAACGCAGATTGCGATGAGCGCATCCTGCCAAACGGAAGCGAACAGCACGTCAAGCAACGTGCGTGCTGCGAGCATCATTTAGACGGTCCCTTCTGCTCGATGGCCTGCTTGAGACGAGCCAGATCTTTTTTTGATAAGCGCCTATCTTCGAGGAGCGTAAGCGCCAGTACACCGGGAGAATCCGCAAAGAACCGATCGAGCAGCGTGTCCAGCAACGAGTTCGCGGCTTCCTCGCGTTTCACCAGAGGATGATAGACGAACGCGCGTCCGGACTTTTCGTGCGAAACGTACCCCTTTTCTTCGAGGGTCCGCATCGTTGACAGCACAGTCGTGTACGCGAGGTACGGTGGTTCGAGGGCCTCGACGACTTCGGAGATGGCAGCGCTTTTACGCTGCCACAGCACATTCATCAAGCGCAGCTCGTGGTCTGTGAGCGTAAGGGACCGCCGTCGCGGCATCGCGTTGCCTCCGTTGCGGATGAACTACTAGTATCCTAGTAATTCGGATAGTACGCCGGTCTTGCTGTAATGTCAACATGACGGCGCCGCCACGAAGGACGCGTTCCACGCGGCGGGTTTGGCAACGAAAGCACCCGGCGGAAATTAAGATACATTGACATATTTCGATACAAGGCCTAATATCGAAGTATGTCAATGCAGCCCTGTTGCCCTCCCAGTGATATTTCGCACGATCTTTTCGCTGACGTGGCCGCGCTTTTCAAGGCCGTGGCCGACCCGCATCGCCTAACGATTCTTGCCACGCTGGCCCGCTCCGACGGCGAGGTCTGCGTGTGCGACTTCACTGAGGGGCTGCCTTTGAACCAGCCGACCGTGTCCCATCACCTTCGGATCCTCCGCGAGGCCGGCTTGGTGACGTGCGCGCGTCGCGGCACGTGGGTGTATTACAGACTCGCCGATGAGGCGCGCTCTCGGCTGAACGATGCATTGGCCTCCGTATTGCAACAGAAAGTTGAAGCATGAAAACACATTTGAACCTAGCCACGACCGACCTGGACAAGAGTGTGGCGTTTTATTCTACGTTGCTCGACGCGCAGCCGACGAAGGTTCTCGGCGACTACGCGCTCTTCATCACCGAGCAGCCTGGCTTGGAACTCGCGCTCGACCTGCGTGAGGCGGTTTCGCCCACGCTCGATGCGCATTATGGAATCAACGTGGAGACGGCAAACGACGTCGAGCGCGCGATCGATCGCCTCAAGCGGGCGGGCGTTGCATCCTCGATCGAGCGAGAAGAAACATGTTGCTATGCAAATCAGACCAAGGTGTGGGCGAGCGATCCGGAAGGGCGCCGCTGGGAGGTTTACACGGTCCACGAGGAGACCGAGGGCAGCTGTTGTTCGGCATGAATGAGCAGTCGACCGAAATCATGCGAGGCTACGCCACGCGCGTATTGTTCATTTGCGTGCGCAACACGGCACGCAGTCAAATCGCCGAAGCGTTCTTGAACATTCAATGTGCAGGGCGTCTGACGGCGGAAAGCGCGGGCTTGGAACCGGGGGAGCTGAACCCCCTGGCCGTCGCCACGATGCGAGAAGTGGGAATCGATATATCGCGGAACCAGACGAAAAGCGCGTTCGATTTTTACAAACAGAGCCGCCGTTACGGGTATGTGATTAGCGTCTGCGATGAGGCAAACGCCGAACAGTGTCCGATTTTTCCCGGAACGATGAAGCGTCTGCATTGGGACATTCCGGATCCGGCTGCGCTTACCGGTACGTGGAATGAGCGTCTCATAGCGGTAAGGCCAATACGGGACGCTATTAGAGAGCGCGTTGCACAGTTTTGTGACGACGTATGCCGCTCGCTAAGCGCGTAGTCGCCGAGGCGCTCGGTACGGCGCTATTGCTAGCGTGCATCGTCGGTTCGGGCATCATGGGACAACGCCTCGCCGGCGGAAACGTTGCCGTAGCGCTGCTCGCGAATTCAATCGCTACCGGCTGCGTCCTGGTATGCCTGATCGCGGCGTTCGGGCAGATCTCGGGCGCGCATTTCAATCCGGCCGTTACGATTGCCGACGCAGTCCAAGGCGGTCTAAGGTGGCACGAAGTGCCGCCGTACGTCGCCGCCCAAATCGTCGGAGCCATTCTCGGTGTAGCGACAGCGAATACCATGTTCGGTTTGCCGCCGTTCTTCGCTTCCCACCATGCGCGCAGCGGCAGCGCACTTCTCTTGAGCGAATTCGTTGCGACGTTCGGCCTCCTTGCCGTTATTTGGGGATGTGTGCGGTTTCGCAGTACCGTCGTCCCATTCGCCGTTGCCGGCTATATCGTCGCAGCGTATTGGTTTACGTCTTCGACGTCGTTTGCAAACCCGGCCGTCACGATTGCTCGCTCACTTTCCGACACATTTGCGGGTATCCGGCCAAATGACGTGGCGCCGTTTATCGTCGTGCAACTGATCGGTGCGATCAGTGCAACGGTGCTGTTCGGCTGGCTCATCCCCATCAGAAAGCGCGAAGCCGAGGCGGTTCTCGTTCCTCAACGAGTCCCCCGCTAGGGCGGCAGCTATTGCGCAAGTGCCACGGCGCCATTGAGTCCCACATGGAGCACGGTAAGAAACGCGATCGCCCAAAACAGCATGGTGTGCCATCGGCGAAGGAATCTGCGATACACGCCGGGCGATTGCAAATTCGTACCCACAAACACTTGTAAGCAAATGCCGACCGTTGCGAGGCTAGCGCACCAGATGCCATTCGCATTCGCTCCGGACGTCGACGGCATTGAAAGCAGCATATGCACGAGCGCACATCCCAGCGCGACGTAGCCCAAGACGTAATGCGGCCGTAATCGTACAGAAAAGATGCCCGCGCCCCAGCGACGCAGTATCCATCCCGCGCACGCGCTCGTCGGAACGAGCCCCAGGGCGGTCCAGGCGGCGAGATCCGACGGATCCAGACTACTGCACCCTGACGAAGCGCGTATCCACGACGGCTTGTTTCACGTCGACGTGGCCGGGCCGGGTGACTACACCGTACACAAAAAGCACCGCTCCGGGCACGATGTCCCGGGCGGTTCCCATAATCACGGGCGTACCATCGGGATAATACAGCGTAACGCGAATCGCCGTCGCTTTCGAAAGCGCGTCCGTTTCGTGCTCGAGCAGCTGCGCAAAAAGTGTATTACGTTTGATCGCGGTCACGCGTACCGCTATCTGTACGCTCTGTCCGGCTACCGCTCGCGCGAACTGCTGCGGCGACATGGGGACGGGCGGTTTATGCGCCATCATCTGAGCGCCGGCGAACTGCGTGTCGGCAAAAGCGATCGCGCTCGCAAGTATAAGAAGGCGAAATGCGTACTTCATGCTGTGAGAATACGCCGCCGCTACGCCGGTAAAAAGGCCCATGCCGGGCAAAATTACTACATTCTGAAGTAATTTATCACCCGGTGCTGCAGCCGAACGGGCGCCTTGCGGAAAAGGAAGTCGCGTGCCGGTTACGCGCTACTGTCTGAAAAACCCGATACCCGTAACGCTCTTTTTTGCCTTTATTTCGCTGCTGGGGTTGCTCGCGCTCGCGCGCATGGGGCGCAGTACCCTGCCGCCGGTTTCACTTCCGGTAGTGAGCATCACGGCAAACTATCCCGGTGCCGGAGCCAGCGAAATCGAGCGGCTCGTCATCGAACCGATCGAAGATCAGCTGAACGGTTTGCCGGATCTTTCGCGCATCTCGGCGTCGGCACAAAACGGCGTGGCCGAGCTCATCGTTCAGTTTCGGTTCGGCAGCAACGTCGACGTCGATCGCGATAATGCCCAGCAAGCCGTGGATGCCGCTCGGACCAATCTTCCCGTGGATCTCGTACCCCCGGTCGTCGGCAAAGACGATCCGACGCAAGCGCCGGTATTCGAAGAGGCGATCAGCTCCGCGCTGATTTCGGATGCCGCGATTTCCGAGGTGCTCTCGCACCGGCTCGAGCCGGCGCTGCGGGCCACAGCGGGCGTCGGTACCGTGCTCATCAGCGGGGCGCAAACCCGTCAGTTTACGATACGGCCGCGCAACGGCGCCATGGATGCGTTGCACGCAACCGCACTGGATCTCTTCCGCGCTGCAGCCGCGAGCAACGACGTGTTTCCGGGCGGCGTGCTCCGTAGTCCAATCGCGGAACCGGTGATTGGGATCAACGCCGCCGCGACGTCGCCGCGCGATCTGGAAAACGCTCCGGTTGCAGTTGCCGGTAATCCGTCCGTACGCATCGGCGATCTCGCGGACGTGCAAGACGGCTATGCCGAGGCAAGTACGATATCGCGCATCGACGGCGATCCTGCAGCGATCATCTCCGTGTCGAACGCACCGGGTTTCGATTCGCTGCGCACGATCGCAAACGTGCGAAAAACATTTCGGAGGCTGGCCTCGGAGTATCCGGCTATTCGTTTTGAAGAAATTCGTACGGACGAATCCGCCACGAATGCCGCTATTGCGGGCGTGCTGCAAACGCTCGGTGAGGGTGTCGTCCTCACGGTGCTCGTCATGCTGCTATTTCTCCACGCTTGGCGAAGTGCGGCCATTGCCGCCATCGCGATTCCAACTTCCCTGTGCGCAGCGTTCGCGGCGATGTGGGCGCTCGGCTTCACGCTGAACGTGCTTTCGCTGATGGGACTCTCGTTGACCATCGGCATTCTCGTGGACGATTCGATCGTCATCATCGAAGCCATCGCGCGTTATGCGAAAAGCCTGCGTTCGCCGGATGAGGCGGCCTTGGCGGGGCGGCGCGAAATCGGCGGTGCCGCGGTGGCGATCACGCTGGTCGACGTGGCGGTATTTGCGCCCATCGCGTCGATGAGCGGCATCATCGGGGAGTTCATGCGCGAATTCGGGTTGGTGATCGTTTTCGCGACGGTCTTTTCGCTGCTCGTATCGTTCACCATCACGCCGCTGCTCACGGCGCGCTGGGCGATCGCGCAGCACTCGAATGGACTCGACGGCATACGCTTTTCCGAAATTCTTGCGGCGCTCCGCGCGCGCGCACGCACGTTTCCGTGGACCTTTCGCACCCGGGCGGCACTGACGGCATTTGCCGTTTGGCACACGGCAATTAACGCGTTCGGACGCTGCGAGGCCGTCGTTGCCGCTCGCTATGCTCGCGTATGGCTACCATGGGCCTGGAGAAAGCGCGTACCGGTGCTGATTTTCGCGGGAATTCTTTGCGCCATGCCGCTCGGGCTGCTTATCGCGGGCGCAATCCCCGCCGAGTTCTCGCCGCCGATCAATCGCGGCGTAAGTACCGTGGATATTATCATGCCGCCCGGTACGCCGCTTGCGGTTACCGATGCAGCGGCGCGAAAACTCACCAACGCGCTCTTGGACGACCCGGCGATTCGCCACATCGAGTCGACTGCCGGACGGGCGTTCAACGGCACATCCGACGTCTTCGCCGCGAACGTCGGCGCAGCTCGCCGTCGTACTTGCCGATCCCACGGCGTCGGGAGGCGGCGTCGCTGAGCAGGTGAAACGGCTGCAGTATTTGGTTCCGGCGGCATCTCTTGCGGGAGCGGGAAAAGGCATGGGCGGAGCGGCACCGGTAAGCTGATAGCATTGGCGGCGATCCCGGCGCCGTCGACGTCGCGGCCGATCGCATCGCCGATGCGCTGCGTGCAAATCCGAACGCAACCGATGTGCGCACGAGCGCGCTCGGCCTCGCGCCGTACGTGCAAATCGCGATCGACCCGGAGAAAGCGCGGCTGCTCAACGTCTCCGTCGACGATGCTGCGCAGACGGCACGCCTCGCCACCGGTGGAGCGATCGCCTCGAAAGCGCGCCTGCCGTCGGGACTGGTCGACGTCGTCGTGCAGGCGGATGGCGCCGAACGCGGCAATCTGGAACTCGTGCGCCGGCAACTGGTCCGCAGCATCGACGGCCGGTTGATTCCGCTCGGGGATATCGCCGAGATCCGTTCAATGAAACAGCCGGTCGTGATCGAGCGTGAAGACGGACGCCGTATCGTGACCGTCAGTGCAAATCCTATTGACGGCGTGCCGATTAGCGTACTGACGTCGGAGTCTGTCTCGTAGATTTCGCGAACCGGGGTTCCTGCCGGAAGGCGCGGGCATCGAGCCACGCGGCGACGTGGAACAGTTTCTCGACACGGTTAGCCGCGTGTTCGCAGCGTTTGCCATTTCGCTGCTGTGCGTCTACGTAATCCTTGCCGTGCTCTACCGCAGCTACACGGTGCCACTCATCATCATGCTGACGGTGCCGCTCGCGTCCGTGGGAGCGCTGGGGATGCTCTTCGCCCTCAACCTGCTGAAGAACGTCTTTCCCGACGCTTCGGTGCTGCAGTTCCAAACGCTCAATCTGTACTCGATGCTCGGCATCGTCATGCTCGTCGGCCTGGTTGCAAAAAACGGCATTTTGCTCGTGGAGTACGCAGAGCGCGGCGTGCGCGGGGGCGAAGCCGCCTACGATGCGATGCTTCAAGCGGCGCAAACGCGATTTCGGCCGATCCTCATGACGACGCTGGCGATGATCGCCGGGATGCTGCCGCTTGCGCTCGGGCACACGATCGGCGCCGAGTACCGGCGCGCGCTCGGCACGGTCGTGATCGGCGGACTTTCCACCTCGCTGCTGCTTACGCTTTTCGTCGTTCCCGTCGTGTACTTGGCGTACTATCAGCGCATGAAGACAGCGAGGAAGAGATGGATAAGCGCCGCAACGGGCTGAAGCGTATCGACTCCGGACGAGAATTGCTGGTGCTCGGCATCGTTCGGCGCCAGCCGCTCTCCGCGTACGCGATCGATCGTGCGGTTCGCAATCATACCGCACTATATCGCGGGCTTGGGCAAGGAAATGTTTACGACTTCGTGGGCCGGCTTGCCGATGCGGGATATCTGGGCCGGCGCAGCGCCAAAGCCAAGCGCGGACCCGCACCGTCGAAAGTCGTCTACCATTTAACGACGAAAGGCGAAGAGCATTTTCAGGATGTATTGAACGCGGTCATTAAAGACACGGAAGCGAGCGCGTCTGCTCTCGAAATTGCACTCGTCCTGCTCGGACAGTTATCCCGCGCCGAAGCGATACGCATGCTCGTGCGGCGATCGAAAGAACTTACCGCTCACGAGCAGCGCCTGAAGCGGCTCTTCGGTGAATCCCCGTCACGTTCGGGTCCCGCGAAACTTGCAAATGCACACGCGGTCGCGCGCCTGGAAGGCGAAGAACGCTTCGTACGCGAGATTCTGCGTCTGGTTGAGAACCGCCGATGGCATGCGGAGTGGGCATGAGCGCCGCATCCGCCATGCGATATCACGTTCCTTTGTCGGCTCCGATGTAGCGAATGAGTTTGAGCAGCACGTCGTGCTGGGTGTTCAGTTGGTTCGGCGTACCGTAAGCGAAGTAAAGCTCGGCGCCGTGGAAGCGGCGGTAGTAGGCTAGCGAAAAGTTCGTCGCGTCGATGAACTGCGGTGTATTGAAGAATGTGGGCCCGGTGCCGACGATCTTGCGCCAGCCGAGCGCAAGCGACTGGCCCGGTGCGATTTGGTAAGCGAAACTCACGCGCTCCAGCCATTGCTGCAACCGGCCGCCGGCATCCAGAAAGTCGTCCGTGTGATACGTCTCTAGCGAGAGGGTACCGAAGCGTCGCACGTGCACGGAAGTTTGCAGATCCATGCTGCGCAAATTGCCGTCGCCGAAGCGCCCGACGTTGTAGGTAATACTCGAGGGCGCCGAGGTATTCTGCCCGTACGCCAGTTGAATACCGTTTTGATTGGTCAGTCCGCCCGGCGAGTTCGGAAAACGCAGATATTCGGAGCCGGTCGTCACCTGCAAATAGAATTGATTGCGCGTGGTGACACTCAGGTACAGGCTATCGTACGCGTAATTCTCGTTTCCGGTGTGATCGACGTAACGCGCATAATCGATCGAGGGCTGAATGCTCTGAATGAAAGCGTGAGGCCCGTTGTCGAACTCGCGGAAGAGATACACCGACGGCCCTTTGACGTCGTTGATTTGGTTGAACGCATCCGGCGGCGCGTACTCGCTGCCGACGTCGTGCCACGCTGCAAAGAAGCCGGATTTAGGCGTGAAGAAATTTATTCCGTATTCGCTGTAGCGGCCTTCGTTCGGCGAAGGAACCTGCGACCCCGATTCGTTTCCGAGCGTGACGTACGTGCTGAAGTTGTGAGCGTTCCCCACGACGCCTTGGATGTAGTTGGTGCGGTCGTGCAGTCCGGGCATGTCGACACCGACGCCTTGGTAGATGAATTCATCGTGGTGGTTGGGCGTTTTCCAATAGAACGTTTGCGCCGTATCGTTTCGCTGGTTTCCGACCGCATCGAAACCGGCGAAGGCGAAGGTGCCTTGCGTCCCTTCGATGGCATAGCCGTCGCGCGGCGTAGGAATCTCGGGCGTGTAGAGCAGCGGCCAGTTCAAGCAGTCGTTACAGTTAAAGTCGTTATAGTAGTTGGCGCCTTGTGTGAAGAACGGGCGAACTTCCTGATAGCGCCGCTGAAAAGCAGTCGGCGAGATGCTTTGCTGATCCAGCTCGACGTTGGAGTAATCGGGGTGAAACGTCGCGACGAATGAGGCTGTGGGTGCGATTGGCAGCGCGACGTCTGCGCCGGCACGCGATGTGGATAGACCCGAAGCGTTGGATCCGTATTCGCCCAATCCGTAGAGAGCGATGCGTGGTTTGGTGCGCGTGGTGCGCGACGCTATCGCCATCGCATTCAGGTATCCGGCGTAGATGCTCGTATCCGCGCTGCCGGCAGCGGGATCGTGCGCCCACTCCAGCGTTTGGTTGCTCGCGCGAATCGTGCGTGCGAATTGGATACGCCAATTGGAGCGCCCGTCGCCGCGAATGACGTCGAGCGGAATCCGCTCGGTTACGACGTAACCGGCGGAAGACGTCGACGCGGCCGCCTCCCACGTGGGCGCGAATGCGGTGTTCTCCGTCGAGAAGGCGTAGCGCGTGCCCATCGCATTGGCTTCGAACCCGTATTCGTTGCCCGTATTACCCGTCGGCCACAGGTAGACCATGACGGCGTCGTCGCTGGAGAGTCCCTGATCGTTGGTTTGCTGCGTTGCCGTAATCGGTTCACGCTGTTTTGCGACAAATGCGACGTACAAAAACTTCGAGTCGACGCAGCAGGTAGGCATCGGTCGGCTCTTCCGCAGCGCGGCGGAAGGTGAAATCCCAGTCGAGACGCACGTGCGTCGCGGTCTTCCACGCGGGATCGTTCAGCGTGCCGTCAATCTTCGGCGGATGTTGCGCGGCCGGCGCGCTGATGCTGAACGAGTTCGATTCATCCGCGGCGGCCGTCAGCGCCATACCTAAAAACATAGGTATAAACGCCGAGAAAAACCGCTTACAAGCAACGTTCATCTTCTAGAATCCGCTGTTGCGCAGGCGAATGATGTCGTCGATCGACGCGCGCGGATTCATGCGGCGTACCTTCGCGACGTACGGCGCATCGACGCCGTTGTCGAAGAGGCGAACGATATCGTTTACCGACACGCCCGGCAAACCGGCTGCTTTAAAACCTTGCAGCGTTACGCCGGTCACGCCGTGATCGGCCAGGCGCGTCAGATCTTCGGCGGAGGCGCGACCGAAGTACGCCGTTGCGGCGGAGATGAGTGACGAAGTTACGCCGTGATCCATCAGGCCGGCCGCATCGTGCGGTGAAATCCCGCGTACTCCGCTCGCAGTCAACGCATCAATATAGTTGGGAGCGACCCCATGGTCGGCAAGATACACCAGATCTTTCGCGCCGACGTGGCCGAAGTACGACGTCGCGCTCCGCACGAGTTCCGGCGTGACGCCGTGGTCGCGAATGGCAATCAGATCGTCGACGGAGAGATTGTGCAAGCCGGCCCGATCGAGCGCATCCAGCAGGTCGCCGGAGCTATTCACGCCGATCCTCGGCACCGTCATGACCGCCGGCGCCATCGGGACGGGAATCATCGCCGTCAATGTAGGCGCGTTGTGCGTTCGAATCGGATACATTTCCATACGAGCGGCGTTCAGTTGCGAGTGGATCTTCACGACTTGCCGGCGTACTTGCTGCACCTGCGCGTGCATCTGCCGCACCTGCGCGCGCATCTTCTTCATCTGAACGTGCACCTTTTGCGCTATCGAAGCGGGCGGAGCCGGAACGACGGTTTGGGCGATGACCGGTACTTGAACGCGCAGAACGATCATCGCGGCAAGCACGAGCGCAAAGGCGGCCACGAACGCGAAGCGGCGATTCATCCGCAGCGAGTGGCTGACGGCGGAATCCAACAGCACCTCCAAGCGATGCATCAACTGCTTGCGTTTGAAAACGAGGCTCGGCACGGGAGCGCCCTTACCTTGCGCCCACTGTGAAAGGCCGGTCAGCATCATCGCGTAGCGCACGCGGTCGCCCGTGGCGTTCACGGCTGCGTCGTCGCAGATTTGCTCGCGATAGAGCGCAAGTTCGCGAAGCGCGACGCGAACGCCCGGACAGAAGAACGCTATGGCTCCGATAAGGCGGTGCAGCACGTTTTGCACGTCGTCGAAGCGCCGCACGTGCTCGCGTTCGTGCAGCACGACGCTGGTGAGTTCCGCACCGTCTTGCGCCATCAACAGCTCTTCGGGAATCACGATAAGCGCCGGCGCAAAACCTAAGACGCAGGGTGAGCTGAACTCATCTGATGCCGCATACCCGAACGGGCGCCCGATCTCGCCGGGAATTCGCACCGGCGATTCGATAGGCCTGACGCGCCGACGGGAGAGCAGCATCCGCACGACATCGTGCATCAGCATCGCCAATCGAAACAAGGCAATTACCGCCAGCATCGCAAGAATCGCCCACGAGTAACGAAGAACGCTCGCCGCAATCGCAGTAAAGGCCAGTGCGTCATGCTGACGCGCAGCCGGCCCGAAGTGTCGCAGGTTCACTGCCTCGTGATAGTGAGCTTGTCGAACCACGGCGGAGCCCGTCGGGACACTCACCACGTTCGAAGGCGCATGCTGCACCACCACATACGGTTTGGTTGCAAAGGCATAGTTTGCAGCCGGCAACAACACGGCGATTCCCAGCAACACGCTCCAGACCGCAAACATCGTCGCCGCATTCAAGCGGCGGAACATGCGGAACGCGAGCAGCGCGAGCAAGCATAACGCGCCACCTTGCCATGCGCCATTGAACAATGCCGTGAGCAGTAACGCGGCGTTCATTTTGGGCTCTCCGAATCGGCGATGAGTTTGCGAATGTGCCGCAATTCCTCGGGCGAGAGTTTTTCGCTCTGCAGCAGATTCAGCGCGAGCGCTCCCGGCGAACCGTAGAAGCGCCGCACAACGCTCTGCACCGCCGTGCGCGACGCGGCGGCTTTATCGACCACCGGAAAGTACCGAAACGCGCGTCCCTCTTCGGTGTGACGCACGTAGCCCTTTTGTTCGAGGATGCGCAGCATCGTCTGCACGGTGTTGAAGGCGAGCGGTTTAGGACTTTTCACCGCTGCAAGCACCTCGCCCACGGTCCCGTTGCCGCTGGACCAGAGCACTTCCATAACGCGCTGCTCGACTTCAGTTAGATTCTCGGACTTGGCTCGAGGCAAGGCGCCCTCCGCGTGGTTCACCTAAAATTTTAGGTCATCATACACCCCCGGTGCTTACCCTGTCTAGGACGGGCACCTCACGAAAAGAATAAAGCCGCCGCCAGACATCGCCCGCCAAGTTGTTGTGCCCCCACCCAAGCCGAGACAGATGGGCCGGCTAGCCGCGATGCATCTCGTGCTCCAGCGTCGCGAGTTCTGCCCCGCCGGCCATTTGCCGGATGAGGTTGTCGATCGAAAGCCCGGAACGGGCTGCGTCGAGTTCGACGCGTCCTAAGTTGAGGACGATGAAATGGTCGCCCACTAAATATGCGTGATGCGGATTGTGGCTGATGAGGATCACGCCCAGCCCCGCGTCACGTGCCGCCGCGATGTACTTGAGCACGATCCCCGATTGTTTGACGCCGAGCGCAGCCGTCGGCTCGTCTAAAATCAGCACTCGCGCACCGAAATACACGGCGCGTGCGATCGCAACGACCTGCATCTCTCCTCCGGAGAGTTTGCCGACCGGCGCATCGATATCCGGCAGCTCGATGCCCATTTTCTCGAGCTCCTCATCGGCGACGCGGCGCATCTTGGCGATGTCGAGCCGGCGGAAGGCTCCGGCCCCGGTGAGCAGCTCTGAACCGAGAAAGAAGTTTCGCCACACCGGCATCAACGCAACCAGCGCAAGATCCTGATAAACGGTTGCGATGCCCGCGTGCAGCGCTTCTCGCGGGGATGCAAAGCGCACCTCGCGGCCGTCTACCATCAACAAGCCGGAGTCGTGCGGGTGCAGCCCAGAGATGATTTTGATAAGCGTCGACTTTCCCGCGCCGTTGTCGCCGAGAATGCACGTCACTTCGCCCGCGCGCACCGAAAGATTAATCGCGTGAAGCGCCCGGATGTTGCCGTAGTATTTGCATACATCGCGAAGTTCAACGATTGGTCCGCCGCCATCGAGCGCCTTCATGTACGCTCGACCTGATAGCGAACGAACATGTTCACGAGGGTAGCAAGCAGCAGCATCGCGCCGAGAAAGAATTTGAACCAGTCGGGATTCCAGCCGGCATAGACAACACCTTGGCTCACGACGCCGAAGATCAGCGCGCCGATAGCCGCGCCGACTATCGAACCGTAACCCCCGGTGAGCAGGCAGCCTCCGACGACGGCTGCGACGATGTATTCAAGCTCCAACCCGACGCCGCCACCCGATTGAACCGTGTCGAACGCAAAGAGCTGGTGCATGCCGGCGATCCAAGCGCATAAGCCCACGCCCATGAACAGGACGACCTTCGTACGCTTCACCGGTACGCCGGCGGCACGCGCGCTCGAAGCATTTCCGCCCACGGCAAATATCCAGTTTCCGGCGCGCGTGCGTAAAAGCAGCCACGTACCCGAGGCCGCGAGTGCAAGCCACCAAAGAATGCTGACGTTCACATCGGCGCCGGAGACGTTCATCGTGGAGGCAAAGATCGCTTTGGCGGAATCGAAGCCCGCCATATTCGAGATATCGTTCGTGGCGACGTTGCCCGTAATGAGCCGCGTGATTGCGAGATTGATGCCTTGCAGCATCAGAAACGTGCCGAGCGTAACCAAAAAACTCGGCAGTCCCGTACGCACCAGCATCCAGCCGTTGAACGCTCCAATACTGAGCGAGATGACGAGAGCGACAGCTGACGCCCACCCACACGTTCGTACTGAATTGATAGGCGAACATCGAAGCGCAAAGCGCCGAGCTGATTACCGCAACGCCGGCGGAGAGATCGAATTCGCCTCCGATCATGAGCAGCGCCACACCTACCGCCATAATTCCCAGCGTAGAACTCTGATACAGCACGGTGCTTATGGAACCGACGTGGCGAATCGTCGGCGCCATGACCCAGAAAAACGCAATGACGACGACGGCGCCGATCAACGAGCCGATCTCGGGTCGGCTCAACAAGGTGGCCACGGCGGACCGGTTTCCGACGCGGCCGCCGGTAGGGTTCACCGCGTGCCCTTCGCCGCGTACCGCGCGATAGCGCCTACGTTCTTCGAATCGATGAATGCGGGCCCGGTTAGTATCGGGCGCCCTCCACCAAGTATGTCGCCGTTCGTAATCAGCAGCCAGAGCGAATCGATCGCTTCATATCCCTGCAAGTACGGCTGTTGATCGATTGCCCACTGCACGCTGCCGTCTTGGATGGCGCGCACGAGCTGTTTGTTTGTATCGAACGTGACGATATGCGCTTTGCCGCCCGCGGTCTTGACCGCTTGCGCGGCGGTGAGGGCAATGGGCGCGCCGAGGGTAACGACATAGTCGATGCTCGGATCTTCTTGCAACTTCGCCGTTATCGTCGAGAGAACCGACGGCATGTCGGCACCGTTAACGTAGATTTTCTCGGTCCGAACGCCGTGAAGACCCTCTTGCAGACCTTGGCAGCGAGCTTCGAGCTGTACTTGCCCCTGAAATTGAACGACGCAGAGCACGTGCTTGGCGCCCTCGGCACCGAGCCGCTGACCGGCCGCGCGCCCTGCCAACTCCTCATCCTGTCCGATGTACATCGAAATCCCTAAACGTTTCCACGCATCGAAGCCGGCATTGAAGGCTATCACCGGAATGCCGGCGAGCTGCGCGCGTTTGACCGCAGCACCAAGCGCGTCGGGGGTAGGCAGCGTCACGGCAACGCCGTCGACGCGCTGGTCGATCGCGTTTTGTATCAGCACGGCCTGGCCGCTCGCACTGGGATCGTTGGAGTAGATGAGATCGACGTTGTCGTTTGCCGCTGCTGCCTCGGCACCGTGTCGCACGATGTCCCAAAACGTATCGCCCGGTGCTTGGTGCGTGATCATCGCGATCCGCAAGCGCGGTATATTCGCGACGGCCGCCGAACGCAAATGCGCTCCGCCGGTTGCGCTGCACGCGCACAGGACGAACAACGCAACGACAACCACATGTCTCATGCCGGTACTCCTACACGTTCCAGCACCGCATCGCCGAACTCGCGCGTGCTCACCCACGAATTTCGCGATCCGGCGAGATCGCGCGTGCGTACGCCGCTTGCAAAGGCGCGTTCGACTGCCGCTTCTATGCGCGCCGCGGACGCCTCGTCATCCAAACTGTAACGCAACAGCAGAGCCGCCGAAAGCATAGCACCGGCGGGGTTTGCAATGCCCCTTCCGGCGATGTCGGGCGCGGTTCCTCCGATAGGCTCGTACATCCCAAACGTGCGGCCGCGCGGCGCCGCGCTCAAACTCGCACTGGGCAAATTTCCGATAGAACCGCTGAGAATGGCCGCCTCGTCCGATAGGATGTCACCGAACATATTCTCCGTGACGATAACGTCGAAGTCGCGCGGACGCCGGACCAACTGCATCGAGGCGTTATCGACCAGCAGATGCGTCACTTCGACATCCGGGAAGTCGCGCGCCACCTCGTTCACGATCTCGCGCCACAGGCGAGAGGTGGCCAGAATATTGTGCTTATCGACCGACGTTACGCGTTTGCGCCGGTGCGCCGCGAGTTCGAAGGCGACGCGCGCGATACGCTCGATCTCGCGTTCGCCGTACGACATGGTGTCGACGGCCCAGCGCGTGCCGTCGGCGTCGACGCCGCGATCCTTCGGCTTACCGAAATAGATGCCGCCGGTCAATTCACGAACGACGATCAAATCAAGGCCCTCGATGAGTTCGCGGCGGACGCTCGAGGCTTCTTCCAGTCCCGCGTAGACGCGAACCGGACGAAGGTTGGCAAACAATCCGTACTTGTAGCGCAGCGCGAAGAGCGCCGCTTCGGGGCGCTCCACAAACGAGTCATCGAACTGAGCGTCGCCGACGGATCCGAACAGAATTGCATCGCTGCGCTTGCATAGCTCGTCCGTTGCAGAGGGCAACGCGGGCTGGCCGATGCGCAGCGCGGCGGCACCCACCGGCGCTTCAATACATTCGACGTCGGGGCGCACGTGCTGAAGAACGCGGACTGCTTGGGTGATGACTTCCGGGCCGATCCCGTCGCCCGGTAAAACGGCAACCGTCATACCGGCGCCAGCATCCGGCGTACGCGCTGCGCGACGTGCTGTGCGCTCAAGCCGTATTTTTGCAGCAGCGCTTCGTTCGGTCCACTTTCGCCGTCGACATCCTGCAGACCCAGCCGCTCGACGCGCGTAGGATTCCGTTCCGCAAGTATTTCGGCCACCGCACCGCCGAGACCGCCCATGACGGAGTGCTCTTCGCACGTGAGCAGGCACGGCACCGATCTTGCGAACTCGGCGATCGCGTCAGCGTCGAGCGGTTTTATGGTCGGAACGTGCAGCACCGCCGTATCGACGCCCTCGCGCGCCAAGAGCTCCGCCGCTTCGAGCGCGCGAACGCTTTGCGCACCCGTCGCGATGACTCCGGCATCGCTCCCGCTCCGGAGCAGACGCGCGCGGCCTATTTCGAAACGTTCGTTGCCGGGCGTGACCGAACGGACGGGGTCGCGGACCAGCCGCATGTACACGGGCCCATCCCATGCGGTCGAAGCATGGATCGCCGCGCGCGCTTCTTCAGCGTCGCAGGGCGCGATCACCGTCATATGCGGCAAACTCCGCATTATCGCGAGATCGTTTACCACCTGGTGCGTCTTGCCGGTGTAGCCCGTGAGGATGCCGCTGTAGTGCGCCGCGAGTTTTACGTTGAGCGAAGGCTGTGCCACGACGACGCGCACTTGGTCGAGATCGCGCGTGGCGAGAAATGCGGCAAACGAACTGACCCAAGGAATCAACCCTGCGCACGCCATGCCGGCGGCGACGCCGACGAGATTCTGCTCCGCGATGCCCAGCATATAAAACGAATCGGGCACGGATGCGGCGACTTTGTCCGCCTTCGTCGAATTGGCAAGATCGCCGTCGAGCACAACGACGCGCGGATCATTTCGGCAGATCTCCACCAGCGTTTCTCCGAAGACGTCGCGCTGCGCGAGAGGCGCGATCATGCCAGCTCCGCCAGTGCGCGTTCGACGTCCTCTGCGCCGAGCGGCCGCGAGTGCCAGGTGAAATCGTTTTCCATGAACGAGACGCCCTTGCCCTTGATCGTCGATGCGATGACGATCGACGGTTGAGCGCGGTGCGCGCGCGCCGCTTTGCACGAATCGAGAAATGCGGGAATGTCGTGACCATCGCACTCAATGACGTTCCAGCCGAATGCCTGCCACTTCGCGCACGGGTTGGGAGCGGGATCGAGACGCGCTGTCGAGGCATAGCCGTTAGGCGTCGCCCAGCCGTATTGCTGCAAACGATTCCAATCCAGAATCGCGGTCAGGTTGTCGAGATTGTAGCGCGCGGCGGTGAACGCGGCTTCCCATATCTGTCCCTCCTGCGTCTCACCGTCACCGAGCATCACCCAGGTGTGAAAACCTTCGCGCAAACGGCGCGCGCCGAGCGCCATGCCGATTCCCGGTGATAGCCCTTGCCCGAGGGACCCCGTCGACATGTCGAGGCCCGGCAGTTTCGTCATGTCGGGATGCCCCTGCAGGCGGGAATCGAGCGCATCAAACGTTTGAAGTTCTTCGATTGGAAAATAGCCGCGCAGCGCGAGCACTGCATACAGGCCGATCGCGCAGTGCCCTTTCGAGAGGATGAAGCGATCGCGATCCGGCGCGCGCGGATGCAGCGGATCGACGTTCAGCACTTCGAAATAGAGTGCCGCAAGCATGTCGGCAGCGGACAGCGCGCCGCCGATGTGCCCCGCGCCCGCGTGATGCACTGCCTTCAATACCGTGCTTCGGATGCGGTTGGCAATGCGCTCGAGATCCTGCGCGTTCACAATGCGAAATGCTCGCGAAGATACGCGCGATTCGCCTTCGCCGACGCGAGCGGTTCTCGGGGCGCGTCTTGCTCGACGATGATCCACCCTGAGTACGCTGCCTCGCGGAGCGCGTCCACGATGCGACCGATTGGCACCATACCCGTGCCGAGTTCGACGAACATCCCCCTTCGAACGGCCTCGACGAAGTCGACGCCCTCGCTGCGCACGCTTTCGAGTTTCGATGCGTCGACGTCTTTCAGATGCACGCACCCGATGCGCGTGCGGTAGTCCGCAAAAACGTCCTCCGGAACGGCGCCCGCGTAAGCCAGGTGACCGGTGTCGGGGCAGAGGCGAAGCAACCCCGCATCCGTCAGTTCGCACAACCGATCGATCTCTTCACGCGTTTCGACGTACGTGCCGACGTGCGGGTGAAACGCAGCCTGCATGCCGCGTCGCTGCAATGCGGCTGCGATACGCTGTAGACCGTCCGCCATCGCGCGCCACGACGCGGTATCGAGCCCGTCGTCGCGGCCGACGCGCCCCGCGACGCGCAGGCGCTGGGGAGAAGGCTCGTCCGAAAGGACCAGCAGATCCGAGCCCAGGTTTTGTAGACGATCCGCAACGCGCAGCGCGCCCTCGAGCGCTTCGTCGTGCCGTGCGGCATCGCGCACGTTGACCGCATAAAACGTCCCCGCAGAGCGTAAGCCTCGCCTGTCCAGCTGTGCGGAGATTTCATGCCAATCGTTCGGAAAGTTGTAGCTGATCTCGGTGCCTTCGTATCCGGCTTGCGCCATCTCGTCGAGCATCCGTTCGAAGGGCGGCGTTTTTACCCACGTGTAGAACGGATCGAAGCCCCAGTTGACTGAGGCGGTGCCGACGCGCATGTCGCTTACCACGTCCAGCTCTCGCGTATCCACTCGTGCTGCCGATCGAAACTCATGTGATACACATGTCTCGGGCCCGCCAGCACGTTGAGATAATAAATCGCGTACTCTGCCGCGGCGGCGCACACGTGATAGCCGCGCGGAACGAGCACGACGTCGCGATCGTGTGCGGTCACCGTTTCATCGAGTTCGGCGTCAGCCGTGTACACCCGCTGAAATGCAAAGCCAGCCGGCGGCTGCGCGCGATAGTAGTAAAGCTCCTCCAGCGCGGATTCGCGCGGCGGATCGTCCGTGTCGTGCTTGTGCGGCGGATAACTGGACCAGTGGCCCGGGGGCGTGACTACCTCCGTAACGAAGAGCGTCGATGCCGCATCGGGATCCATCAAAATGTCGTACACGCGCCGCTGCGCGTTGCCGGTACCGCGTTCGTGCGCATCGCGTCGTTGCAGTGCGAGAAGGCGCGGCGGATACATTGCGCGGGCAGGCGCGGCGCACACCGCGATCTCGCAGTCTCCCCGTGCCCTGATTGCGTAGGAACGTTCTTGAGGAACGTACAGCGCCTGCGGCGGCCCGTCGAACGGCGAAAGACGTCCGCCGACGTCTTCCCATGCCATCGCATCGCACGTGACGCCGGCAGTCCCTTCGATGAAAACGATGACGGTTTCGCTGCCGCCGGTACTTCCGCGATACGTATCACCGCCCCTGATTCGCACGACTTTGAAATCGATGTAGTTCCAGCCGTTGCTGCCCGGCGCCACCGCGACCAGCTCACCGTAGTCGTACGAACGCGGTCGAACCAGCAGCGGGCTCGGCATCGCACTATGCCTCGTCCACGTCCGCCAATTTGACGGTGCGGCCGGTGTGACGCGAACGATCCGCCGCAATGGCAATTCGCAGCGCTTGCAGCGCGTCGCGCCCTTCGACCCGGGGTCGCCCGCGCGTCGCGACAACCTCGATGAAATCTTCAATCTCCGCTCGGTACGCATCCGAAAACCGCGTCAAGAACGAATCCGTCCGCGGCTTTGAAAAGGACGCGTCGAGAATGCGCCCGTTCTGCATGCCGTCGCCGCCCATCAGCAGCATGCCGCGCGATCCGTGAATCTCCGTGCGGACGTCGTAGCCGTACGCCGCCTCGCGAGAGACGTCTGCCACGGCGATTGCTCCGCCGGAGAATCGCAACAGAGCGACCGCCGTATCTACGTCTCCCGCCTCGCCGATCTCCCGAGCAATCACTGCGCTGCCGGCCGCGGTGACGTCCTCGACCTCCGCGGGCGCCAATAACCAGCGTGCTGCGTCGAAATCGTGGATCATCTGATCTTTGAATTGGCCGCCGCTCGTCGGGATGTACGACATCGGAGGCAGCGCGCGATCCCGGCTTACCAGCCGAACGAATCGGATAGCACCGACTTCGCCCGCATCGATGGCGCCGCGCGCATTCAGGAAGTCACGATCGAACCGCCGCTGAAAGCCGATTTGCAATACCACTCCGGCCGTTTCGCACGCACGAATTGCGCGCGCCGTGGTATCGACGTCGAGCGAGATCGGCTTCTCGCAAAAGATTTGCTTACCCGCGGCCGCGGCATGCATAATCAGATCGGCGTGCGTGTCGCTCGGGGTCGCAATGACGACGGCGTCGACCTGCGGGTCGTTCAGAAAACCCTCAGTGCCGTCTACCCTGCCCGAACGAAGCGACGACACGGTGCGCTCGGCTGCGTCGCGGTCCACGTCCGCAACGCCTGCGAGCTCGGCGCGCGGGCTATCGGCAACCGTTCGAGCATGCGCCGAGCCCATGCGTCCCGCTCCGAACACCGCGATCGCCGGTTTGGCGCTGCGCACTACGTAAGCGCCTCCTCGGATCGCGCCGCCTCGTACTTCTGCGCGTTTTTCGCGATGGTAGGCCGGAACCGTAACGTCCCACCACCCGGTTGCAGTCAGACCACTTTCAGGCAATTGCCGGCTGCACATCGCTTCGATTACCGCCGGCCGATCGCCGGCGAAGGCGCGTTTGAGCGCTTCCGCGAGGTGCGCAGGATGCTCGACGCGTTCGGCCGCGCATCCGAAGCCTTCGGCAATGCGGGTGAGGTCGGCGGAGAACGGCGTACCGTCGCGCTTCACGAAATTCGTCGCGATGACACGATCGCTGCCGAATTGCTGCATCTGGAGATTCTTGATGCATTCCCAGCCAAAATTGTTCATCACCAGAAACACCACGGGGATGTCGTTTTGCGCAGCGACTGCGAGTTCTTGAACGGTCTGAAGGAAACTTCCGTCGCCGACGATTGAGATCACCTGGCGGTTCGGCGCTGCCAGCTTCGCGCCGATCGCGCCGGGAATTTCAAAACCCATCGCCGAGAAGCCGCCCGCAGTGATGTGCTGCGCCGGACCGTAAACGGGAAATTCATTGAAAGCTTGGCTTTGCGGATTTCCCGCGCCGGTCACGATGATGCCGTCGCGCGCCAGCACCTTGCGTGTTTCGACCAGCGCCCGTGAGATCGTCATCGGCGACTTGCCGTTCTCGCGCGAGGGACGCAGGGCGTCTTCCCACTGCGTTTTCAGCTGTTGTATACGTTCGAAGTACCGTGCGCTGCGATAGTCGCGCGGCTGCGAGAGTTCGCGCATGGCGACAAGCAGATCGCTCAGAGTTGCGCGCGCATCGCCCACGATGCCGACCTCGACCGAATAGTTCTTGCCGATTTCGTAGGGATCGAGATCGATCTGAATGAGCTTGCTCGGCGGAATGTTAAACGTCACTCCTCGGCGGAACGACGAAGCGGTGCGATCCGTGAAGCGGCAGCCCACGGCAAGGAGCACGTCGGCTTCACGCGCGAGCGTGTTGCCGGAGATCGAGCCCAAATCGCCGCAAGGCCACGCGTAGAGATCGTGGTCTTCCGGAATCGCGCCTTTGCCCATCCACGTCACGGTAACGGGCGCGCCCAGAAATTCAGCGAGTTCCCGCAATTGCGCTTCGGCTTGCGAGGCGGCGACGCCGCCGCCCGCGACGATCATGGGGCGCTCCGCTTGCAGCAGCAGCTTCGCGGCCTGTTCGACCATATCCGGATCGCCGTGCGTGCGGCCTCGCGGCCGGCGCGTTACCGGGTCCGGCAAGGCGTCGATCTCCGCAAACTCGGCTTGCACGTCCATCGGAATGTCGATGTGCGCGGGACCGCGGCGCCCTTCGAGCATGACGTTAAACGCCAGATGTAAGACGTTCGGAAGCTGATCGACGCGGCTGGGCTGCCACGAGCGTTTCACGATCGGTTCCATGATGCGGGGGAAGTCGGCCCAATGCGTGCGTTCGAGTTCCTGCAGTACGCCGCGGCCGCGCATATAGGTGTGCACGGATCCGGTAAGCAGTAGAAGCGGAATCGAATCGATGTACGCGCAGGCGACGCCCATTGCGGTGTTGACGGCGCCTGGACCGATCGAGGTGAAGACGCCGCACGGTTTTTTCGCGACGCGATAATACGCGTCCGCCATGTGCGCTGCGCCCTGCTCGTGGATCGCCTGCATCACCGCAATCTCCGATCGCCGGTCGACGAACGCGTCGAGCAGCGCCGTGATCCCGTGTCCCGGCACGCCGAACAGCATCGGCACGCCTTCGCGAATCAAATATTCGGCGACGATCTGCCCGCCCGTCATTCGCATAACTCGTGCTCCTATTTACACCGGAACGGCTGCCGGCAGCGGGTAACCGAGTTGGGTCGATATCGCGTTGCCGGCGCAGTAAATCTGCTGCGCGATATCCTCTGATGCGTTCGCGCGTTAGACGAACCGTGGGGGACGAGATGCCGAAGGCCGCGATCACATTTCCCGCGCGATCGCGAACCGGCGCGGAGATGCAGCGCACGCCCGGATGCAACTCTTCATCGTCGAACGCATAGCCTAGCCGCCGAACCCTGCCGAGTTCCGTTTCGAGCTCGTCGATCGTCGTCAGCGTGTGCGTCGTATACCGATGTAAGCGGTTTGTTGCCGAAAAGTTCGAGCAGCTGCGCGCGCGTGAAGTCGACCAGCAACGCTTTACCTACGGCCGTGCAATGCAGCGGTTCCGCTTTCCCGAGCGTCGTTTCGACACGCAGCATGCCGGTGCTCGATTCCGGGCCAACGAAAACTGCAAACTGCCTATCGCGCACGGCAAGATGCGTGTTTTCACCGGTGCTCGCCGCTATCGCGCGCACATGCGGCTGCGCGAGTTCGACGACGCTAAGCCGGCCCAGCAACCCGATGCAACTTCAAGGACGCCATAGCCCAGTGAGTATTTTTTGGTGTCGACGTCCTGCGCCGCGAAGCCGTGGCGCTCGAGCGTGGCAAGTAGCCGATAGGCGGTGCTCGGATCAACGTTCAAGCGTTCCGCCACCTCCGTGACGCCGGCGCCCAGCGGCTGCTCGGCCGAGCAACCGCACTATCTGCACGCCCCGCGCGAGCGAGTTGATTACCGTAGGGCTCGCCATTTGCACCACATGTTTTGCACTATAATCAAAGACCTTCCGGAGTGACTAGGAGACGCTCCACCGCCATTATGCAATGCTATTGACAATTTTGCAACGCGTGAATAAACTGTAAATCGCCTCGTGCGACCAAAGGGGGCTTGCACATGGTTCCTCGCACGAAGCCCATCGCCATTTACTCTGACGGTGCTGTTGCTTGTACGCGTTGCTATTCACGGGACTGCGCTAGCACAACGGCGTGGCACCGTCCCAAGCACGGGCCGCATCGATCTCCGGGTTGATCTCGATCAGAACGGCGGCTTGCCGATTCCGAACGCCGTACTTGCAACTCCAGCAAGCGGCAAAACCGTGACGACCACGACGACGGACGCCGCGGGCGCATTCACGTTCAAAGCCGTTCCCCTCGGAATTTACAACATACTGGTTCGAGCCGCGGGCTACGGGCCGGACGCTCGCAAGACATCGTTCTGAGCGCAGCGGCGACGGTGAACATCGCGCTCAACCGCGCGACGTCGGCGAGCGGTTTGCGCACGATAGCGAACGTGCGCGCAGGCGGCGTCGGCACGCTGCAAACGACCACGACTATCCAGAGCAGCGTCGACGTGAACGTCGTTCAGCAGACAAATCAGCTGCGCATGGCGGAGTCGCTCGACAAGTTCCCGGCAGTGAACTATTCCGACGCTGATTCCTCGCGCGGCGACGACATCGGCGTGGATATCCGGGGACTGAAACCGAGCGAAACGCAGATTCTGCTCGACGGACACCCGATTGGACCTTTCGGCGTCTATCCGGGGTGGGACATCGGCGGGGGCAACGGCGGATTCGACATGGCGGATTCACCGGTCTTCGCGCTCAAAGAGGCTCAGGTGACCTACGGTTCCGGCGCGACGGGCCTCTACGGCGTCGATGCGGTGGGCGGTGCGATCGACTTTCAAACGATCGATTTCACCAGCAAGCCCGAGGGTCTGGTGAAGTGGGGAATCGGCGACGAGGGCACGCAGCCTTTCGGAGTCCAGGCCACCGGCACGATAAACAAACTCGGATACGTGTTCGTGCACGGCGTCAACGGAACGTACGGGCAATTCCCAGGGCAGATCATCGCGCAAACCGGCTCACGCGGAACCGACTTTACGTCCTCGACACTCGCTCAAAGTACGTATCTCGTGACCGGTGACACGGTGCTTCGCAACGATCTCGGCAAATTGCGCTGGTCGTTTTCTCCCAGCACGTCGTTGACGTTGACCGGCTATTCGGCCACGTCGTGGGACGACAAAACCGGTAACGGCGACAACGACTTCATTTCGTATCCGTTCGCCTATTATCAGACTGCAAGCAATTCGGACTGCACGGCGCCCGGCGGTGCGGCGGGCATCACCGTGACCGACGACAGCGGCAACGCGTGCATTACGCCCGCACAGTACGCGCAGAACGCCAACGGGCCGTCGGGCGGCGGTCAGGGCCCGACGCAGACGCTCGGCAATCAGGACTATCACGCGCGCTTTCTGACGTCGGTGGGAAAGAATCAGATCGTTCTGGATTCATTCGCCGATAACTACAGTCTCAATCGAGCGCGGCCGGATTCATTCCTCAATGGAGGGCTCGGTTCGAACTCGATTCTGAGCATTTTCTATCGCACGTTCGGCACACTGCTCAGCGACGACATCGCCGGCAACAAAAACGACGTCGGCTTCGGCATCTTCACGCAGCGCCAGTATGTCAACGGCGATCAGATCATCGGCTCGACCTTCCTGCAAAGATTCCCGATTTACACCAAACTCGACAGCTTTTTCGTCCGCGATGCATTCAGGCCGTCAGAGCGGTTCGAGTACTTCGTGAACGCGTGGTTCAAACGTTCGCTCGTCGGCGGAAACTCGTTCGACCCTCGGCTTTCAATCGTCTACCGGCCGGATTCGTCCGACGTGTTTCGTCTCACCGGCGGCGCGTCGTCGGCCGACCCCGCGCCTATCGCCATACAATTCACCGGCGCGGGAGGCATCAATCCCGGAAACTGCACGCTATTCGGTCTGGGCAGCGTGCCGTCGACGGGTGAACTGCCGGAAAAAGCCACGGACCTCGAGGCCTCCGCCGCCCATCATTTCGGCCTCGACAGATTCACTGCAACTCACCCTTTACGACACCAATGAAACCAACTCGATTTTCGAAGCCGATCTTCCGGCGGCCGGCTTCCTGAACGTAATCAATACGTTTGCGGGTCCGAACTACCTGACGAACGTTTACAACCATATTTCGACTATCTGTCCGGGTTTATCGCCCACGATTGCCAATCTCCAAGTTGCGACCAACGTGAATCTGGCGGCCTCGCGCGCCCGAGGCATGACGCTGACCGGGCATTTTCGCGTACGCCGCATGTGACGCTCGACGCGTACTGGGACACCCAGTCCGTCGTCGTCAACGACATGAACGACACGCTGTTGATGAATAACCCGACGCTGATCAATGGCGCGCAGATTCCGAACATTCCGCTGCACACCTACGGAGCCTCGGTCGATCTCACCAATACGCACGGCGGAGAAGTGTACCTCACCTATACGCATTTCGACGACTACAACATCTTCAACAGACCGGCATTCGGCACCGTTGACGGCTTCTTCAATCAGAGACTTAGCGACACAATGTCGATCAATCTGGGCGTTTCCAACATCTTCGATTCGGACGCCGACAACTATGGGCGAATCGGCTTAGGGCTGTTCCAAGTGGAGAACCAATTCGGGACCGATCTCAATGCCGTGCAGCAGGGCACGGAACGTTTCGGCCTGGGACCGCGTTCGTTCACGTTCATGGTGACGCAGCGTGTCGGCGGCTCTCCGGGTGCGACTAACCAGTGATACGCGAAGTTGCGGGTGCGTTTGCTGCTTTGCTCTTGGCCGGCTGCGCCGCATCGGTGTCGGCGACGGCAAGACACGTCGCTTACGTCGTTGCTGCGAGCGCGGATCAAGCACGTGTTCATCATTTATCAGGAGAACGAGTCGTTCGATCACTACTTCGGGAGCTATCCCGGCGCGGATAATCTGGCAAGCGCATCGGCGCAGGCGCACGGACTGCGCCAATACGATCCCATCGCGAAGACGTGGATTGCGCCGTTCCGGATCGCGGATCCGGACGTAGAGAGTCCGGATCATTCGCGGAGCGCGCTGATTTCGAAGATGGACGGCGGACGCATGGACAGGTTCATCGCCGTTCAAGAGCAGGCTCGTCGGCAAAGGACGGTTACGATCGCGACGACCAGCGCCGTCTCGGTCAATTGACGATGACCTACTACGACTGCGATACGATTCCGTTTCTCTGGAAGTACGCGCGCGCGTTCGCCCTGTTCGATCGCCTCTTTCAAGGAATGACCGGGCCGTCGACGCCGGGCAACATCGAAGTCATCGCCGCGCAGAGCGGACAAACGCAAGCCGCGCGCGATCCGGCAGAGATTGTCAAAGACGAAGGTTCCGGAGCGGGAGTTCCGGTTGAGAACAGCATGGATCCGCCGTTCGGACCCTACTCCGAGAAACCGCAAGGGAAACGGCAGATAGTGCAGCGCTATGCGAACGTGATGCTGACCCTGAACGGCGGCAGCGATCGCCAAGCCACGCGCGATACAGAAGGCGTGGGCGACGATCTTCGCGCCGTCGGTATGAGCGGCAAACTGCCGGTGCCATGGGGCTGGTATCAAGAAGGCTACGACGGACCTAGCCGTCCTGCTCTTGCGGGATATTCCGCGCACCACAATCCGCTGCAATATTTTGCGTACGAACGCAACAACGCGATCTTTTGGAATCACGTGAGCACCCCGCAGGCGCTGCTCGCGCAGATTCGCCGCAGCGGGCTCCCCGACAACGGCGTCTTTTACATCAAAGGCGGCGACCAGAATCGCTTCGGCTGGCATCCGGCGAACAAATCGCCGTTCATTCAAAAGCAGTTCATGGGGGATGACGATCATCCCGGCGCAGGCGACTCGGATCGTCAAGTCGCCGAATCATTCGTCGCGACGTTCGTAAACGCGATTGCGCGCAGCAAATATTGGAAAAACTCCGCAATCATCATCACGTGGGACGATGAGGGAGGTTTCTACGATCACGTCACGCCGCCGAGCTTTCGAGCGCTGCTGGGATGGCCATCCGTGCGGAGACGGCCCGCGCGTACCGTTTCTGCTCATCTCCCCGTACGCGAAGGCCGGTGCAATCGTCCACGATCCGGGTGACACCGCGTCGGTGGTGAAATTCATCGACACGGTGTTCGCTCTGCGGCCGCTCGCCTCGTTGCCGGATGAAAAGCCGTACATGCCCGAGGGACCTCGCGATGCAAATTCGCGACTAACCGATCTGTCCGGCGCTTTCGACGAACTGCGGCTGCGCGGCGAACGCGCGCTGATTCCGCCGTCCGCAGTTGAGATTCCCGACGCCGTGGTCAACGCGTTTCCCGCAAAGATGAATTGCCGGAGCTTGGACATTCGACCGGTGCGGGTTCCCGGAAGCGCAGTTCCGCCGCCGGGCTTCGCGCCGCTTCCGAAACAGTACATTCCCTAAGCGGGAGGAAGCGATGGTTCTGCTGCCGATCTGCCGCCGCGAGCCGTGCCGGTGCTCAGTGATTTCGATTATGTCGCGGTAGATTCGCCCCGCCGCCGCGTGTACGCCGCGCACACGGGCAGCGACGCACTGCTGATCGTCGATGCCGATAACGGGCGCGTCCTCGGACAGGTCGACGTGGGCGGGCCGCTGCACGGGGTCGCCGTAGATCCGGATCGGGCCACGTGTTCACCGGCGACGGTCTTGCGCGCACGGTATCGGAAGTCGATCCGCGCGCTCAAAACGTTTTGCGTTCCGCAGATGTCGACGGCAACGTCGATGCGATTGCTTACGACCCAACTCTGCATCGAATTTACGCTGACGAGGACGACGGCACGCGCATCTTCGTGGTCGATTCGCGAACTATGAAGCAGTTTGCCGTCATAAAGATTCCCGGCCACAAGCCCGAATTTCTGGCGATGGATCCGCGCACGCACCAACTGTACCAAAACATCGCAAATCTTGGGAAATCGCGGTAATCGATCCGCACTCGCTCGAAGTCGTGCGCACCATCCGCACCCCGCAATTGCGCAACAACCATCCGCTACAATTCGACGACAAGTACGGCGTGCTGATCGCAGGCGGCAAGAACGGCGTACTGGCGAGTTATACGACCGGCGGCCGGCTGATCTCGACGGCACGCCTTACCAGCGACGTCGATCAGTGCAGCCTGGATCCAATCGCGCAACAGGTCGCATGCGCCGGCGGCGGAGAGATCGATGTGGTGCAGGTCACCAAAGGCGGCACGCTGCGCAGCGTTGCGAAGAGGAATATCCCGCAATCCGGCGGTGAGGCGCACACGCTCGCTTACGATCTCAAAACGGGCCACATATGGACCGTCTGGGCCGCGCCCAAGGGTGACGCTATTCAAGGGTTCATCATGAAATGAAAAGTCTCACTGGGAGCGTTGGGAGGTAATGTCGACGGGGCTGCGGCCAACCGCGATCGGGGTACCGACGCGGCCTGAGGCGACGTCGATAGGAATGACCGCATCGTCTTCATTCGTGACCACGAGCGCGGTCTTTCCATCGGGTGTGAAAGCAATGCTGTACGGACCGCCGCCGACTTCAATCGGTGCGCCTGCAGTATTGGTCGTGAGATCGATCGGCGTAACCGTGCGTGCAGCCCAATCCGCGACGTATGCACGTTTACCACCCGGCGCAATAGCAATGCCCAGCGGCGCGACGCCGACGGGAATCGTTTTGAGAATGGAGCCTGATTGCGTGTCGATCGCGACGACTTCATTGGCATCGTGCCGCGTTACATATAATGTTTTTCCGTCCGGCGTGAGGGCGATGCGCGAAGCGTCGGCTCCGATTGCAATCGGCGTTCCGGCCGTGCGAGTGCGCAGATTTATCGCTACTACTCCGCCAAGGGTAGAGCTGAAGGACGTACAGCGCCGAGCCGTCGGGCGCCGCGACGAGCGCGCCGGGATCCGGCAGCGTAATGGGCTTTCCGAGTTTGAACGATCGCACGTCGATGGGCTGCACCAGGTCCGCGCCGTTTTCCGAAACCCAAACAGTGCCGCCGTCGGGCGCGATCGCAATGCCGTCCGGACCTTTGCCGACTTTGATTGTCGCGAGCGCTTTTTCGCGCACCGTATCGACGACGGTCACGGTTTCGTCGTCACGATTGAGTACGAACAAACGGGAGCCGTCGGGCGTGAGCACTTCGCCGTTCGGACCATTTCCGACGGAGATCGGCGTGCCGGCGCTACCGGTGTTGTAGTCCACGGGCAGAACGCTCGCGTTGCGCCGATCTTCGACATACGCGAGGGAACTCGGTCGGCCTACACGTGCGATTACCGTGGCATGCTGCAGTACCGCACCATCGGCCGTTTGCGCAGTAATGCGCGCGTCGTAATATCCGGGCGGAGCGGCGGCATCACTAGTCAGCGTTGCATCGATGCTCGCCGTTTGACCGGCCGGTACGGTAACAGTACCAGTGCCGGGTTGCACGTGCAGACCGCTCGGCATTTGCGCCTTCCACGATACCCTTACCGGCGCTGTTCCTTGCACATTCGATATACCGAACGAGATACGCGATGATCCGCCGGAAGACATCGCCACGGGACTCGGCGCTTGCAGCATCGCGGTCGTCGCGGGCGGAAATGCGACGGGCGCAGCCGTGTATGACGGAGGCGCATCACTCGGCTGCGTACCCCATTGCGTATTCGGTGTGGATGCCATCACGAAGTCGAGCCGGAGCGTGCCGCGCATCGGCAAAGCAATCCACGTTCGTTGCGTGAGCGATCCGTTCCGGCGCAGCGACTGTACGTACGGTGCGGTGTCGGAGGCCTGCGGCGCGCGAACGTCGATGGTTACACCGCTTGGGGATCGCACGACGACGTGCGTGAAAAGCGGCGATCCAATCGCGAATCCACGCACCGACGGGTTCTCGGGATATACTCCGATCGCGTTCCAGACGTACCACGCGCTCATCGTTCCGAGGTCGTCGTTTCCGCACAAGCCTTGCGGCAGGTCGAACCACTGCGTGGTTTGCACGGCGCGGATGATCTGCTGTGCGCGCCACGGTTCGCCCGCTGCCAGATACACGAACGGGTCGCCGATGCTCGGCTCGTTGCCCATCCACGCATACGGCTCATCTTGCTGCGCGTTGAGCCGGCTGAAATATGTGTCGAGTTTTTCGATCGCCGCTTCCGGGCCGCCCATGCCGCGGATCAGATCGCGATAATCCTGCTGCGTCATCCACGTGTATTGCGCGGCGTTGCCTTCTTGGAAACCGCTTTGGCCGTCGACGGTGATCGGCGTTTGCATGAACGCGCCGTCCTCGTCGCGAGGCGCGATGAGGCCGGTGGCCGTGTCGAAAAGGTTCGCCCAGTTTTGCGAGCGTGCAGTGCCTCACGATATGCCGCATCGTCGCCGAGCGCTTTCGCAAATTGCGCGAGCGAGAAATCCGCAAGGGCGTATTCCAACGTCTCGGAGGCGCCGTTCGGTACGGGCGCGACGTTTGTGGTGTGATGATTTACGACGTAGCCGCGGTGCAGATATTCATCGTTCGCGAGGCGTTCTACATACCACCCTTGGCCGGGCGGGTCGTCGTTCGCCGGCAGCGCTGCGCCTTTCATCATTGCATCAAGCGCGGCATGCAGGTCGAAGTTGCGCGCGCCGAAAGCATAATACGTTGCCAGAATCGCATCGGCCGGATCGCCCGCCATGACCGCGGTGTAGCCGTTGACCAGAGACCACTTCGGCAGCCATCCGCCTTGCGCGGCGGCGTCGACCAGTGACTGGCCGGCGTCGCTCGCTTCGTGCGGCGCGAGCAGTGCCATCAGCGACGTTTGCGTCCTGTAGATGTCCCAGCCGGAAAAATTTGCATATTCATCGTGACCGGGACGCACGCGGTGAATCTTGCCGTCGAAGCCGGGATACAATCCCGTTGCGTCGTTTTCGATATTGGGATGCAGCAGCGCATGATAGAGGGCGGTGTAAAACACGTGACGCTCGACCGGAGTGCCGCCTTCAACCGAAACGCGGCCCAGCATTTTTTGCCACGCCGCCGTCGCGCCATTGCGAACCGCCTCGAGATTCCACCCTCTGTTTTCCGCGCGGAGATTGGCAAGCGCGCCGGCTTCGCTGACGAATGAAAGGCCTACTTTCATTCTAACCACGGCATTGGCCGTCGTGTCGAACGTGACCCAGCCGCCCGTGCCTGCGCCGTCGGACTGCATCGCGCCAGGCATGACCTGCTTCTTCTTCCACATGCCGTAACTGCCGAACGCGCGATCGAACTGCGCCACGAAGTACACATTGTATCGATCCGGCATTCCGCAAAAGTGTCCGGTCGTCGCGGAGCCTGCTATTTCATCGGGTGCGACGATATGAATCGAAGCATCGGTTACGCCGGACTGATTCGACGATGCGTTGAACAGCACGTTCGCTCGGGGCGTTTGCGGAAACGTGAAGCGCCCGAGACCCGTGCGTTTGGTCACCGTGAGTTCCGCGCGTATTGCCGGATTGCCGAGCGTAACGGCGTAATATCCGGGTGCCGCAACTTCTCCTACATGTGAAAACGGTTGACTGGCCGCGGCCGGATCTCAACCGGGCCCGTTGTGGGCAAGAATGTCGAAATCGCCGAACACGCTGCAGCCGGGACCTGCCAAATGCGTGAGTCCGAAGCCCGTAATCGCCTTGTCCGCGTACTCGTAACCGCCGCCCGCGTTTTTCGAAGGCGTGTCGGGACTCCATTGCAGCATGCCGAACGGCACGTCCGCACCCGGAAAATCGTCGATGACGTCTTGCTTGTCATACGTAATCGTCGTTCCGATGAATGGATTGACTTGCGCTACCGGATTGAAGATAGCCGCCAAAAGAAAAATCAGCGCATGCATTTTCTACTTGCGAGGCCTCAGCCGTGCGACGGTAAGGCCCAGCGTAAGAACGTTTCGACGAGGTCGCGGCACAGTTCCGGGCGCCGATACCACATCTGATGCCCTGCACCGTGAATCACGACACTTTGGTTGTCGGGCAGCAAGTGCGCAAGACTGCGGTTGATGACGGTCAGAAAACCGTAATAATGCAGGACGATGCCATTGCCGATGTTCGCCGCACGGATGACCGGGTCAGCGGATGCCGCCGCCGATGCGCACGCGGGCAATGCAAAAGCGAAAATTGTTGCCGACAAGAGCGCTAGGTTATATCTGCGTCCGAACATGTGCGCTTGTTCGGCAGTGCAAACGCCTCGTACCTTGTGCGGTACGGCGCGGACGGTCGTCAGTGGACGCGGGATCAGGCGGGCGGATTTAAACTGCGGCGGCAGTCGTCAGCGCTTCCGCAGTCGTGGGATCGATTCGCGTTCGTACTTGATTCACTTCGTCGGCGGGAAAACCGCCCATCTCTGCATGCTTCCGGACGAGATCGGCGCTCGGCGCATTATAAATGCAATAAATCTTGTCGTCCGTAACGTAGTTTTCGACCCATTGAATCGCCGGCCCCAACTGCTGGAGCACGCCGCACGATTTTTGCGAGATGCTTTGCAGATCTTCCGGTGTGAGTTTTCCGGCGCCCGCGATGTCGCGCTCGATGATGAATTTCGGCATGTTGCCCTTCCTATGGAGTGCCACTCACGATACACGCCGCCTTCCGGTTTTTCAAGGCTGCCGGTTGGACTAGTTCGACCGGGCGCCTACCTGATGTTGAACGTGCGATGTTGCCGCGGGGCTCGAGGTTGGAGTCGGCGATGACAAAAGCGCTCACGATGACAAGTTGGCGCGCACGATGACGATGTCGCCCCTCGACACGGCTCGGGGTCGTTCGACACGCTCACGATGACAGAGGCGCTGCTATAACAGGGAAGGGTAGCGCCGAAGCGCTACCCTTCCATTTCCGTGAACCGTGGTCGCGCTTACAAAGCGTTTGCCAAGGCCCAGCCTTTCGGCGTACCGATGCCGGCGGCTTGATTGTATTCGCCGGCGTTGCACGAGTACGCGATGTTATTTCCGGACGTACACGGCGTATAGTCGCTGCTGTAACCGGTTTGTGAGAACAAACTGTACAGCGATTGATTCAGCCATCCGAGCTTCGAACCGTGCAGTTCGTCGGCTTCAACGAACAGCGCCACCGAAGCAGGCGATGACCACGACGTCCCTAGATATTCGGCCCACGAGCCGCCCGTATAGACGGCGACTGGGTCGAACGGCAGTGAGATGTCGGGCTGATTACGGCCGGACGAAATAACGCCCGCGACACCACTCTGCCAACTCGGAAGCGCGACGACCGTTGAAACGCCGCCGCCGCCGTAGCACGTATTGTTGATGCCGCCGTTGCACGACGTATCGCCGGCGGTCACACTCGTAAGCACGCCGGAGCTCGTTGTAGGTAAAGTTCACGCCGCCGACCGACGTGAAGTACGGATCGCCGGCCGGTGCGCTAACCCCTTCGGAGCTACCGCACTCATCGGATCCGGTGTCGCCGGACGACGCGGAGAATTCCACACCTTCCGATGCACCCTGTTCGGCGATGGAGTTGGTTGCGCTTTCGAACGACGGATCGCTCGATTCGCATCCGCCGAACGACGAGTTCACTGCCGACGCCTTGCCTTCGCTGAGCGCCTGATTGTAGGCGTCTTCGATGTTTTGATCGGCGAGCGACCCGATGTCGTAGACGATGATGTTGGCGCCCGGTGCAAGCCCGGAGATCGTCTGCACGTCGAGATCGGTTTCCGGATCGTCACCGCTGCCGCCGCCGTCGACGGCTTCATTCGTGATTGTTCCCGTTTGCGTCACTCCGGCGGCCGACAGATACGTCTTGACGTAGCTCGTGTTGACCGGATCGTCGATGACTACTGCAGCCGTGTAGCCGGCGCCGTTGCACCCGTGTTGAACCGGGAAGTCGAACGGCTTGGCAACACCGCTTGCCAGGGTGCCGGAAGAATTGCTGAGCGGGCCGCTATCCGGCGCAGCGCCGTTGCATCCGCTCGGCCCGCTCGTCGGCGTTGCCGTCGGCGCGGGTGTGGGTGAGTGCGTCGGCGTTGCGGTCGGCGTTGCCGTCGGCGCCGGTGTCGGCGAGTGCGTGGGAGTTGCAGTCGGAGACGGCGTCGGCGTAGTAGTGCCTCCGCTCAACGTCAGCGCGCTGGAATCGACGAAGAAATTCGTCGTATTATAGCCGTTCTGTACGGCGTAGAACTTGATCGTGACGTTCTTTCCAGCATACGATGAGAGGCTCACGCTCTTTTTGACGTAAGCGCCGCCCGTGCTCGTCGTGTTGTTGAACGTCTGCACTCTGGTGCCGTTCGCCGTCACGTAGAAGTAATCGGTCGGCGTTCTCGGCTCGTTGCTGCCGACGAAGAGGTAGTAGGTCAGCGTCGCGGTGCAGCCCGATGGAATCGAAACGGTTTGCGAAACACCGGGATCGGTCACCGGCGAGCTGTAGCCGTCGATCCACGCAAACCAGTTGCCTTGATAGGCGTACGAAGAATAATCGTAGATATCGCCGTTCGGATCGCTCCAATCGACGTCACCCGACTCGAAGCCCGGGTTGAGCAAAAGCTGGCCCGAGCAGCCGGTGGCGGCAATACGCATCGACGGCTTTGCTTCGTTCGCATTGCCCGTCTTGTGCATCTTCCGCGTCGTTACGTTCAGCCGCTTCGGCTTGGCGATTAGGCCGCCGTCAGCAACTCTGGGCCGCGCGATTACGAGGTTGCTCAGCGACGCCGTGAGGACGTACTGTGAAATAGAGGACGGAACCGTCGCGGGTTTGAGGTTCGCATAGCGCGTGCCGTATTGGCTTTGCGAGACGTTGTGCATCTCGGTCGAAAAATATCTTTCGACCGTTGCACTCGGCGCGCTCGCGTCGATAACGGTACGGTTGGCGTACCGCTGCGCGATCGTAAAACCGGCCTGCTGCAGCGCGGTTACGACCGCTTGCTCTTGCTGCGCCGTGGGCGCGAATTCGTTGTCGAATTGCTGCGGCGTGAGCCAATGATGCGCTCCACCTGGGCCGCTCTGTGAAGTAACGAATTGATCGAGTTCCGATTGGTTGTTGTACCGCAGCATGATCGCTACGCGCACCGGATCTTTAGAAGGACGGCGTCCAATATCCGAATACGCGAGCTTGCCCCACGTTTTAGGAACAGAGATGAACGGCGTACCTTTGCTTTTCGTGAGCGATTCTGCGCCCGGATTTGTGCTGTTCGGATTCGTGTTGTTCGACTGAGTGTTCGGCAGAGAGGAAAGCGGCGTCGATTGACCACCGCACGCCGAGAGCGATAACGCCAACATAAGCGCTGAGGCTATCGCACGCGAAAATCTTCGCATGTGAATAGGTACCCTCCACAAGTAATGCAGCAAGTATGTTTTCGGCGGTTCGAGCCGGCGGGAAGCCGCGCCTAGAGGCAAAATGCAGCTGATATACTTCACCTAGGGACGGGGTGATCGCTTAGTCTTACACGCCATTGGAAGCCTGCCGGGTACGATGGCGGTTACCCCGCGCGAACCGCCACGGGTGGCGAGGGGGACCCACGGCGGAAAAGACTTCCGGCCGGTTGGCCGAACACCGCGCGCGCGATGAAGTCAACGCCCGTGATCGTTCACCTAATCGACGGAACGTACGAGCTATTCCGGCACTTTTACGGGCTGAGACGCGCCAAGAGTGGTAACGTTCCCCGGTTCGGCGCGGTGGCCGGCGTCCTGAACACCGTGTTGCACATGATTGCCGACGGAGCCACGCATGTCGGTGTTGCCACCGATCATGTTATCGAGTCTTTTCGCAACGATCTCTGGAATGGATACAAAACGGGCGAGGGCGTCGAGCCGGCGCTCCTCGCGCAATTCGAGCCGCTGGAGGACGCGTTGCGGGCGATGGGCGTCGTGGTATGGGCGATGGTCGATCTCGAAGCCGACGATGCGCTCGCATCCGCCGCCGAGATCGCGTCGCACGATTCTCGCGTTCACAAAATCTGCATTTGGACTCCGGACAAAGATCTTTCGCAGTGCGTTCGCGGCGATCGAATCGTGCAAGTAGACCGGCGAAGCAATGCCGTTCGCAATGCTGCCGGCGTGCGATCGAAGTTTGGAGTGGACCCGGAATTCATCCCCGATTATTTAGCCCTCGTCGGCGATACTGCGGACGGGTATCCCGGCGTAAAGGGCATCGGTGCAAAAGGGGCTTCGTCTCTGCTTTCGCGCTACGGCAAAATCGAGGATTTCCCAGCGGACGTCCTGGGCGAACACCGCGCACTCGCGTTACTCTTCAAAAATCTGGCGACGCTTCGAACCGATGCGATGCTCTATGACAGTGTCGACGAGTTGCAATGGCACGGACCGACCCTCGAATTTGCGTCGCTCTGCGAGCGCCTTGGCATACCGGATGTTTCTACGCGCGCGGCGAGAACGGCCGAGCTCACCGCGGGGCATCCGTAGCGCCAAGTGCATTACAACGCCGTTGGTTGCACCATGACAAAATGGAAAGCCCCTCGACGAGCTCGGGGTCCTTCGACAGGCTCAGGATGACAAGATGCGCTCAGGATGACAAAATGAGGCTGATTTATTGTCGCAGTTTTAGGTTGCGCGTAATTGAGGACGGCGGGCCGTTTGTCATCACACTGTTGACTTCTTCATGATAATCCAAGACGAGATGGGAATCCCGATCACAGTGCCCGCTCGCGCTAATCGTTTGCGACATGTATTGATTCTTGGAGTTGCTCCTCATCGCGACGGTTCCCGGGCCGGTCGATGCGAATGTAAACGTACGCCGGCCGACGAGCGCATCCATCACCGTTTCATGCCACGGGGCACTGACTGCCGTGAGCGGGTGCATCGTGCAGCCTTTGGCAAACGTGTTGAAATACACAAGACGGGCCATCACCTGACCACCGACATTGTTGAGGTTTATATCCGCTGCATTGAGGATCACCCCGCCCGCGCCAGTTCTTGGCTGCAACTGCGGATCGTATTGAGCACGGATTTCCCCATCGGGCATGAGCGCCGCAATAAAATTGCTGCTTGGATCACGTAAAGACGCCGGCGCGTTGGCTATGCTGCCGTTCACAAGGCTGGCATGAGCCTGCGCCGTACCTTCCGGCGAAGAGCTCGTCCAGTTTCAAAGTGAGCACGAAGCTCTGCGGCTTATTTTGAGCCGCTTCCATTTTCACACGGTTTTCGGATGACATGCCGGGCGGCGCGCTCGGGGTGCTATGGACCACCTCGATTACATCATAGACGATCGTGTCTCCAACGCTTCGCGGTGCGGCAAGCGCACCTAAAGGACTGAGGAGAAGCAGTCCGATTGAAATGGCGAAGTATTTGCGCATTCGTCAGGTCCGCGCCGCTCGCACGTTCGCGAACACGTTCACCAGAAATAGTATTACGGCGAGGAGCGTTACGAGCGATCCGACGATCACGAACGGCAGCGCCTTTTCGTTGCCGCTCGTCAACAAAAACAGCCCGATAAGAAATATCGGGACGCCGATGTTCTGAAGCCAGAATTGCCAGAGCGCAAGCCGCGTCTGCGCCGCCTGGGGGAAAAGCACGTAGATGAGGCCGGCGAGCGCAAACGTTGCCCACCCCAAAAGATTGATATGCGCATGCACCGGCGCAAACTGGAATTTCTGTGTGATGCCCAGCACGATGCCGAGCGCGACACCAAGTACTAAGTACACTAGCGCGATCTTGAAGAAGCGAATTCCCATCAAAATAGTTCCCGAGCGCTAGGCCTCGACGTGTCTTGCTGGTTTGAAGGCGGTTTAACGAACGTGTTTTGAAAAGCGGCGATTTTCCAGCCCTCCGAAGTGAGCATCGCGACGCCGCTCCAAAGGGCCTCGTGCGTGCCTGCCATCGGGCCGGCCGGCACGTTCAAATTCGCCGCGACGTGGATCAGAATTACTCCTGGCGCGAGTTCCCTCTTCGAGACGATGCGAAATTCGACCGCTGCTGCCCTTGTAGACGCTTGCAAAAATAGCATTGTGGCCCGCCGCGATGGCGTTCCGTCCGCGTGCGTGCATTCCATTCACATTCACGAAGTCCGCATCATCGGAGAAGAGTGCTGCAAAACCCGCGCCGTCGGCGGCGTTCCATGCGCTCTCCATTGCGCTCACGAGGCGCTCGACGGTTGCCGATTGCGCGTTCGCGGCTGAGGTTCATTAGTGAGCTCCGTTTTCAACGATTTACGCAACCTGCGGGAGGTGTATGGTTAGAGTATATGGAACTTGACACCGTGTCAAGTAACGGCGGCGACGGGTCGCCTACGCATTCTTAACGCTGCCCTGGCGCTGATTACGCGGCGCGGCGGCGCCGACGTCACAATGGCCGAAATAGCCAAAGCGGCGAAGCTATCGCGCCAGGCGCTGTATCTGCATTTTCAGGATCGCGCGGATCTGCTTACTGGCGTTGGTTTCGCACGTCGACGAGAAGCGCCGACTGACGGAAAATATTCAAAAGGTCATTGACGCGCCTACAGGCGTTGAGGCGCTTCGCGAAGCAGTGAAGATTCAGGCGCGGCTCAATCCAAGCGTGTGGCCAATCGCGCGCGCGCTCGATGCCGTGCGCCGCACCGACGAAGCAGCCGAGGGCGCATGGCAGGATCGGCTCGACAGGCGACTCGATGGTTGCCGACATATCATCGCGCGCATGCGAACCGACGGTACGCTGCGCGAAGAACTTGGCGCCGAATCCGCCGCCGAACTACTTTGGACGATGACATCACTGCGTACATGGGAGGATCTCGTTCTCTCGCGCGGATGGAGCGCGAAGAAATACGAACGCCGACTAACGGAAGCGCTCCTTGCTGCGCTTACGTCCGATACATGACCGAACGCCTCTAGGTGGAAATGTGCGAAAAATGCGCGTCGCCCGCGCGGCGTCGGGGTAGATGAGATATCGTGTGCTGGATCGCGAAATCCGCAGAAGCGAACGAAGGAACGACGATCCGCCGTTCGATCACACGATACCTGAAGGACCGCATCAACGAGCGCGAGGCGCTGCTCGAAGCGGAAATCGTCATCGGCGAACTGCTCGCGAACGCGCTGCGCCACTCGCCGGGGATCGGTTTGCGCGGACGTCGAGTGGCGAAGCGATCTGCGGCCGGTCGCTCTCCGTGCATGATGCCGGCCCCTGCTTCGAGGAGCCCTCCGCAGCCGCCGGCGACCCGTTCGCCGAATCGGGACGCGGCATGCCGATCGTGCGCGCCCTTTCGGACGACGTGCGCATCCGGCGCATCGAACCGCGCGGATGCGTGGTGAGCGCGGCGCTGCGCCTCACGAAGCGCCCTGATCGCGCGTGCCGAACCGACGACATGCCCGCGCGGCGAAAGCCGATGGGATCTGGGTTGCGCGTGCGCGCTCGAGGTGCACGGACTCAACACGTCCGATGCGAACGTCAACTCGCTCGCGCGCGCCGACTGACATGGCGAACGTCGTCTTCGAGCACAAGATCGTGCTCGGCGCGCCGGACGAAGGCCTTCTGCAGCGAGCTGACGCGCTTATCGAGCGCGGGCTGGCAAGTGGCCGGACTGACGCACGGGCCGGACGGCTTGATTTGCCTGCTCAGACGCGAGAAGGACTTCGAAGTCGCGCAGTCTCTGCAGGTCGCGTTCGAGGAATCCGAGACGCTCACCGAAGCGATTTCGCGGCGCGAAATTCCGCCCGAAGAGATGACGCCCTAAGGGCGACGCATGCGTCAGAGCGCGAACACGGCGCTCACGCAGGTGCCGAGTCTGCTGCTGATTTCCACCTTCAGTTCGGAGCAGAATTCGTTGGCGAGAAACAAGCCCGCGGCCGCTCTCGGCGAACAGGTCGGTCGGCACGGCGAGATGCAGTAAGAAGCCCGGTCCGCGATCATAGACTCGCAGAAACGCTTGATGCGTGCCGACTTCGAACTTGACGGCGATCGGGCCGGGCGCGTGCTTGACGACGTTGGAAACCAGTTCGCTGAAGACGATTTCGGCGGCAGTTTCGTCGCACACGCGCGGCGCTGCGCGCAACGCGTCCACGAACGCGGGGCGCGCCGCCAGCGCCTGTGCGGCGTCTCCGCGGCGTATTCCCACACCACCACGGGCACGTCTTCGCACGCTCTCGCAACGCGCCTGCCGGAACTCAATGCGCGCGGGCGTTTCCACGCCTTCGTTTTTGCGACGAAGAACAGCGTTCGCACGTCAGCGCTCCACGACGATGAAGCGTTCGACGAATTCGGCCGGCGTCGGACGCGAGCCGGTCGAACTGCTCGGAGCAGATTTCCTGCGCTTCTGAACGAATCCGCGCGTTCGTAGCGCGCGCGCAGATCGGCGTCCGCACAGATCAGCGCGAAGAGCGCGTTGTTCAGATTCGCCCAATCCACCCGAAAGGCGGAATCGGGAAAGGGCACGTGTTCGCGCATGCGCGTCTTTCCAAGAAGAGACTCGACATAACACGTATCGGCACCACGTCAAAGTGGTAAACGTTGGCGAACGCTCGCTCGCCAGCTCCTCATGGGCCGAGGCCGTCCGCCAACGTCCGCACCACCTATAGTAGACGCCCAGCGGAGGGTATGAACCGCTTGACGGCGGGGGCCGCTCGTGGCGCAACCACGGGCGAGATGTCGATGCTCTGAATGCGGCCTGATGCATTCAGCGAAAAGGTCGCGGCGAAGTTCCACTGCGCGAAACGCAAGAAATACTTATACATTCGGCCATCCGGAGGTCCGGACATGCCTTTATACACCACGCTCTCAGGATGATGATTGTCGAGACCCGACGCGAATTAACTGCGAAACGCGGTCAAGCACCGTTGAAGGGCGCCCATAGCGTACTGTTCAGCGGGCGCGACTATCTTCCGAAACGCTACGCTATCAAACAGCACGAGCGCTGAATGTACCTTTTGATCACGAACAGTGTGCCACTCAGCCATCGTTACAACCCCACTATTCTGCGGGCCTTGCAGCTGCAGTTCGTAGACCGAGCAAACAGAATCGCTGTCGACCCACTGTTTGAGAAGCCGATGACCACGGCTGCTCGCCTTTTAATCCGTGGGCGCTTTCCAGGAATGCCTGGCGTCCTTTGACGGTGATGAACGGGCCACTAAAGTCGAAGTCGTCAGAGAGGAGAGCGCCGGCAGATTCAAAGTCGCCCTTGTAGAAGGACGTCAGATACGCTGATACGAGTTCGGCAGGTGTGCTACGTGCTTGCATCATGCAAGCATAGTACCATGAGTAGTTGCATCATGCAAGTAGGTGCGCTATGCTACTCCCATGCTTGGCTCGACCTATGACCATCAAAACTGCTCCGCGGCGCGCGCCCTTGAGGTTGTGGGCGAACGATGGAGCCTTCTGATCATCCGCGACGCACTTTTCAGAGGCATGACCCGGTTTGCAGACTTTCAGCGTACGCTCAGGGATTGCCACGAACGTCCTCGCAAAGCGCCTCGAGTGCCTCGTATCTGCGGGTCTCATGGACAGGGTTGCTGGTGATGACGATGCCTATCCGAAGTATCTCCTCACCGCTAAGGGTCGAGATATGCTTCCGGTCATCATTGCGCTGAGTAAATGGGGTGATCGGTGGGCTGCACCCGACGGTCCGCCAATCCTATTCACGCACGAATGCGGCGGTGTGCTGAAACAAACATTGAGTTGTACCCGTTGCGGGGCAGTGACGAAGAACAGCGTTAGGGTTAAACACGGACCTGGTGCCCGTTCCACGAAAAGCGCCTAGGCCGCGGCGCGCGCCATCTTAACGTAAATCAGTGAAAATTATTTTCGAGTCACCTTACTCTTAGGCGTGGCTGACGTGCGAAATAATCACGTCGATGATGGTAAGGTTCGCGGGACACAGCAGCCGCAATTCGTCACGGCAACCAGCCTGATCGTTAATACAGGAATTCGCTTAACGCCCAGTGCCGAATCGTCTGAGCGAGCCCCGTTCCCGCGCTTTGGCCCAACACCCCAATGTTACGGCGGACCCTGACGCTCGGCATCTACGATGTCCTCAATGACAGGTATCGCATTACGGATTTCAACGCGCAGGGTAACCACTATGCCGCCGGGCGAATCTTTCGCGTGGGTTTGCGTTTTGCCGCAGGCTAGCGCTAACGCGGGAGGCTAATCCAACACATCGAAGCGGCGGTTCCAAAAGGCGATCAGCCGAGCCGAAAAGATCATCCGTTCGGAGGCTTTCGAGGGGCGGGCACGAGGTATAGGCTGAAAAGATGGTCGCCGCGCTCGCGTTTGTGCTTTTAGCTCAATCGTCCACACCAACGCCTGTCCCTAGTCCGACGCCCGCGCCCACGGCTGCGCCGTTTGCAGTGGCGCCCGAGTTTACCGGTTACGGTTTTTATACGAACGGCTCACCCGGCGTAGACACCGAGACCGCCAATGCGCTGCTCAACCTTTATGCCGATGCCGGGAAACTCCGCGCGAGCGCGACGGTCGGTCAGTACGCACTGCCAACCGTAGGCTTTGCGATCGTGCCGAGCAATGCGCCCGGCGCGAACACGCACTCTACAGCGCATTACCCGTCGCCGCGGTAAGCTCAGCTTTAATTCACACATAAGCGTCGCAGTGGGGAAGTTCGCCGCACTGCTTGGCCAAGAGTCGCCGTTCACCTACCAAAATCTCAACGTACAGCGCGGCATCGCGTGGTCGATGGAGCCGACGATTAGCCGCGGCCTGCAAGCGGCGTACACGACAGGCCCGTGGACCGTAACGCTGCAGGAAAACGACGGATACTATTCCGGATTCGGGCGTGCGGTGGAAGGGCTCATCGGCTGGGGGCCCTCCGGAAATACAAATTTACAATTTGCATTTATCATCCCGGGCGCGAATACCGGACCGAATACCACAACTGCAGTCGCGAACAAAGCCGAGTACGATTTGATGTACACGCGTCAGATCGGAAGGCTTCAACTCTTGCCGTACGTGCTGTACGTGAATTCGCCCGCTTCGCCGAGGTTGAGCTATACGCGAGCGGAGCATGCAACTGCCGCCGTGCTGCTTACTGCATGGACTTTTTCAGCGCAGTGCTCGCTGCCCGTGCGTTACGAGTACGTTGCGAACGGCGGCTCGAGCGGCGATACGAGCGCGAATGCGGACCTCGTCGGATTTGGACCGGGAAGCCATGCGCAGTCGATCACACTTACGCCGACTTATCGGTTTACGAACGGCGCAATGGTCCGTTTGGAATTCTCAAGCGTCTCGACTTCGTCGCAGCCGGTCCAATATCGAGCGGGCTTCGAAATTGGAGTGATGCATTGATGTTGCTTGAATCTGCGCTTATTCTGGGTTCTATCTTCTTGTTCGTAGTGTTGAACTACTACGTTCGAGGCTGCGAGGAGATCTGAAGCGTGACTTTCGACACCATTCTGGGTTTTGTCTTATCCGTGCTCGTGTTCGGATATCTCGTGTACGCTATGCTACGTCCTGAAAGGTTTTAGAGATTTGCCATGACGATTGCAGGCTGGCTGCAATTCGCGCTGTTCTTCCTGGTCATTTTAGCGATCACGAAACCGCTGGGAAGTGTACATGGCGCGCGTTTTCGAAGGCGAGCGCACGTGGCTCTCACCGGTGCTGGCACCGATCGAGTGCAGTATGTACCGGCATGGGCGGAGTGAACCCGGAACAGGAGATGCCGTGGCAGGTGTATGCGATCGCCATGCTGGCATTCTCCGCAGTCAGCCTTGCCTGGCTATATCTGCTGATGCGCACGCAGCAATGGCTGCCGCTCAATCCGCAGCATTTCCCAAACCTCGCGCCCGACCTCGCTTGGAACACGGCCATAAGTTTCACCACCAATACGAACTGGCAGTTCTATTCGGGCGAAAGCACAATGAGTTACCTCTCGCAAATGGCCGGGCTTGCGTGGCATAACTTCGTGTCCGCAGCCGTCGGCATCGCGATTGCCGTGGCGGTGGTTCGCGGCATCGCGCGCACGACGATGAAGACGCTCGGCAATTTTTGGGTCGACATGACGCGTGCTTGCCTCTACCTCTTACTGCCGATCTCGATCGTTGGCACACTGGTGCTCGTCATGCAGGGCGTGCCGCAGAATTTCCACGCCTACCAAACGATAAAAACCGTCGAAGGCATCTACGCAAACGATCACCGGCGGCCCTATGGCGTCGCAAGAAGTCATCAAAGAACTCGGCACCAACGGCGGCGGCTTCGTCAATGCTAACTCGGCATCACCCAACGAGAATCCAACGCCGTTTTCCGATTTCTTCGAACTCCTTCTGATCTTCGCGATCGGCGCCGGCTCTGACGTACATGTACGGAAAGATGGTGAAAGACACGCGCCAAGGATGGGCGATTTTCGCCGCAATGGCGATCCTGTTCGCCGCCGGCTTCACAGTCACATACGCCGCCGAGGCGCGCCGGGAATCCGTTCATTCATCACCTCGGCGTAGCCGGACCGAACATGGAAGGCAAGGAATGCCGCTTCGGCGTCGGCGGCGTCCGCACTGTTGGCGACCGTCACGACCGACACGTCATGCGGCGCGGTCAATTCGATGCACGATTCATTCACGCCACTCGGCGGTCTGGTGCCGCTGATCAATATGCAGCTCGGCGAAATCATTTTCGGCGGCGTCGGCAGCGGACTGTACGGCATGATCGTATTCGTCGTGCTGACGGTGTTTATCGCGGGCTTGATGGTCGGCCGCACGCCGGAGTTTCTCGGAAAGAAGATCGAGCGCCGCGAGGTGCAGTTCGCGCTTTTGGCGATCCTCGTCACGCCGGTTTTCGTTCTCCTGCCAAGCGCTATCGCCGCAATTACACCGGATGCGCTCGCGACGCTCGGCAATGCCGGACCGCACGGATTCTCCGAAATCCTCTACGCTTTCACATCGACGAACGGCAATAACGGTAGCGCGTTCGCAGGGCTGGGCGCCAATTTATTTTAGAACATCTCGACCGGCATGAACATGTTCTTCGGCCGTTTTGCAGTGGCAATACCAACACTCGCACTCGCCGGCTCGCTCGCCGGCAAAAAAGCCGCCGCGCCGGGACCGGGTACATTCACGACACATTCGCCGATCTTCGTGTCGCTATTGATCGGCACTATCGTCATCGTCGGCGCGCTGACATTTTTACCCGCCGATGCACTCGGGCCGATCGTCGAACATCTGCTCATGAACCAAGGAAAGACGTTCTAATGCTCTCCGCAACGTCGTTTGGAACGCCGCCCGAAAGCGCGCTCGCTCTTCGACCGGGCCATCATCGCTCGCGCGCTCGTCGATTCGCTCGTGAAACTGGATCCGCGCTGGCAAGCCCGCAATCCGTGATGTTCGTGGTCGAGATCGGCGCAGCGGTCACGACGTGTTCTTTATACGTGACTTATCGTGCAGCGCGCCGGCCGGTTTCGATTTTGCGATCGCGGCATGGCTCTGGTTTACCGTGCTCTTTGCGAACTTCGCCGAAGCGATGGCCGAAGGGCGCGGCAAAGCGCAAGCGGATACGCTGCGGCGGACCAAGACCGAAACGACGCGCCCGCAAAATCGTCGGCGACACGGTAACGGACAGTTCCCGCAACAGCGCTGCGAAAGGGCGACGTCGTCCGGATTGAGGCCGGCGAAGTCATACCCGCCGACGGCGACGTAATCCAAGGCGCCGCAACCGTCGACGAATCCGCTATAACGGGTGAATCCGCGCCCGTCATTCGCGAATCGGGCGGCGACCGCAGCGCCGTAACCGGCGGCACGCGCGTGCTCTCGGACCGCATCGTCGTACGCGTAAGCGCGAATCCCGGCGAAACGTTCCTCGATCGCATGATCGCGCTCGTCGAAGGCGCTCAGCGTCAGAAGACGCCCAACGAGATCGCGCTCTCGATTTTGCTCGCCGGCCTGACGATTGTGTTTCTCATCGCCGTCGCGACCTTGCTGCCGTTTACAATCTATGCCGGCGCGCAAGCAGACGCGTGACGATCCTCATCGCGCTGCTCGTGTGTCTGATCCCGACGACCATCGGCGGCTTGCTCTCGGCCATCGGCATCGCCGGCATGGACCGCGTCATGCAACGCAACGTGTTCGCAATGAGCGGTCGCGCGGTCGAAGCCGCCGGCGACGTCGATACGCTACTGCTCGACAAAACCGGAACGATCACGCTGGGAGAGCGGCAAGCGTCGGAGATCATGCCGGCTGCCGGATTCGATGCAAGCGTGAGGCCGAGCGCGTCGCGCTACGTTTCATCACTTGGCCGACGAGACGCCGGAAGGCCGATCGATCGTGGCGCTCGCCGAACGCATCGGCGCCGAGCGGCCGGCAACGCTGCCGGGCGCGACATTCGTGCCGTTCAGCGCCTACACACGCATGAGCGGGATCGATTTCAACGGCACGATGATCCGCAAGGGCGCCCCGGATTCCGTTACCGCGTGGGTGCGCGAGCAGGGCGGCGAATCCGAAAGCGAACTCGCGACCGAGGTTGAGCGTATTGCGCGGAGCGGCGGCACGCCGCTTTTGCTCGCGCGCGAACAAACAGATTGTCGGCGCGATCCATCTCAAAGATATCCTGAAACCCAATATGCACGAGCGTTTCGACGGCTGCGCGCCATGGGCATTCGCACGATCATGATCACCGGCGACAATCCGCTTACGGCCGCAGCCATTGCAAAAGAGGCCGGTGTGGATGACTTTCTCGCCGAGGCGACGCCGGAAACAAAAATGGACCTGATCAAGCGGGAGCAGAGCGCGGGCCGCCTCGTCGCGATGACCGGAGACGGTACGAACGACGCGCCTGCCCTCGCGCAAGCCGACGTCGGAGTCGCGATGAACTCCGGCACGCAAGCGGCAAAAGAGGCTGCAAATATGATCGATCTCGATTCCGATCCGACCAAACTGATAGAAGTTGTGGAAATCGGCAAGCAACTGTTGATGACGCGCGGTGCGCTTACGACGTTTTCGATCGCTAACGACGTCGCAAAGTACTTCGCGATCCTACCCGCGATGTTCGCCGCAGCCTACCCGGCAATGAACGCGCTCGAATGTCATGCGCTTGACGACGCCGCAGAGCGCGATACTCTCGGCGATTATCTTCAACGCGCTCATCATCGTCGCGCTGATCCCGCTGGCGCTGCGCGGCGTGAAATACAGGCCGCGCGGCGCAAATGCCGTGCTGCGCGAAAACGTCCTGATTTACGGCGTCGGCGGCATTATCGCACCGTTCGCCGGCATCAAACTGATCGACTTAATTCTTCGGGCTTTACGGGTTGACATGATGCTGCGCGCACTTCGGAACCGCATCCGCGTAACGATACTCTCCATCGCGATTTTCGGCTTCGCGTATCCGTTTGCGATGACGGTTGAAGCGCAAGCGATTTTTCCAGCGGCAGGCAAACGGCTCGCTCGTAAGCGGTAATGGACGGGTCGTCGGCAGCGACATCATCGGACAGCGCTGGACGAAACCGGAATACTTTCACGGACGCCCATCGGCGGCGGGCAAGACGGCTACGATCCAACGTGCAACGGCCGGTACGAATTTCGGCGCAACATCGAAGAAACTGATCGATGTGACGAGCACGACGATCGCGAAGCTGCGCAAGGAAAATCCGGCACAGCGGATCGTCGTATACCAATGGACTTGGTCACGTCAAGCGCGAGCGGCATCGATCCGGACATCAGCCCGGAGGCTGCGTACTACCAGGCTCCGCGCGTCGCGAAGGCTCGCGGCATGTAGCCGATGAAGACAATCTACGCCCTTATCGCACGCGCACGTGAAGGAGCGCACGTGGGCGATTCTGGGTGAGGACGCGCGTCAACGTTCTGGCGCTGAATCTCGATCTCGATCGCGCCGTGCCAATATCAAGAGTTCGCGCGCACCGGCTTCGATAAGACGGCCGGCAAACGGGCCGCGTTCGTACCACCGCGGTTTGCGAACCGCGCCTCCTACCGCAACGGTCGTTTCGGCCCGCACGCGAGCAACTTCGAGCACGCGCTTTGGGACATCCGCTGCCGTTTCATGAAACCACACGCCGCCGCAGCGGCGCGTCTCGTTCTCCAGTTGCTGCAGGATCGTATCGTCTGCCGAATTGCGTGCGTTCGTAATACATACGACGCCAAACTCCGTGCCAAGACGACGCGTTATCTTAGCGGCTCGCTCGATGAAGGTTACGTCGCTAGGTCGCGGTGCCACGGACAGCAGCAGGCGTTCGAACGGCGCGCGCACACGTTCGCGGTCTTTCGCGGCGATGGCTTCGCGTACGGCCAGTTCGCGCAGCGCCTTGAGGTTGTCGACGGTGAAGAAGTTTGTCAGCGCAGTATCAATGCGTTCCGGCGGATAGATTTTGCCTTCGCGTAGACGTTCGCGGAGCGTTTGCGGCGTTACGTCGATGAGTACGACTTCATCGGCGAGGGCGAGAATTTCATCGGGTAGCGTCTCTCGAACTTCCGTTCCGGTGAGCCGGAGCACGGCATCGGTAAGCGCTTCCAAATGTTGGATATTTAGCGTCGTAATGACGTCAATGCCTGCACGCAAGATCGCGAGCACGTCCTCGTACCGTTTGCGAGCTTGGCATCCCGGCGCGTTGGTGTGCGCCAGTTCGTCGATGAGTACGACTTTCGGTTTGCGTGCCAAAACCGCATCGCGGTCCAATTCATGGTAGGAAATTCCGTCGACGGTGATATTCTTCCGTGGCAGCAGTTCAAGGCCGTGGAGCAACGATGCGGTGTCTTTTCGACCGTGCGTCTCGATAAATCCGGCCACGACGTCGACGCCTTCGCTGATCAATTGATGACCTCGATCGAGCATCGCCATGGTTTTGCCCGAGCCCGCCACCGGCCCCAACAACACAGTAAGCTTTCCATATCCCGCGCGCATGCGATCCCCAAGTATCCGAGCGGCGCGTTCTTCGCCGCCGGCGCCCACGGAGAGAAACGTTTGGCCAACGCCTACGATGAAGACGTCGCGGCCCAGCGGTTGATTCGCAAGATGTTTCGCAAGGCGTCCTAGCGGAATGGCAATGAGCGAGGCACGCAGTCCTTCAATGTCGATATGCCGCTCGTCGAAGTCACCCACGAGAACTTCCGCATCGACATCGTGCGCAATGGGCTCGATATCCTCGGCAGCGATGGACGTAGTGTGATAGACTTGCAGCGCGAGATCGAGCGCGTACGCGATCGCCGCCGCGCGGCGTAGAAATGACTCGACAGGAGCGCACCGGCAACACCAACGCGGCTGCAGTCGAAACGCTCCCCGCAGACACCGCCGGAATCGTTAGGTCATCGATCGTGCGCAGCAGCAGTTCCCGCAGAACGTACAGCGTTCTATCGCTGAATGCCGCGTCCATCGCCCGGTCGACGTCTTCCGGCCGTACCACTTTTCCGGACCGTAAACGGCTTTTGAGCAACGAAGGGGAGACATCGAGCGCGATCACTTCATCGGCCGCGTGCAAGAACGAAACGGGTATAATCTCGCGAACCGGATGGCCCAGCGCCGCTTGGGCCACGGCAGCGGCGCTTTCGAGATGGGCGATGTTGAACGCACCGAGAACCGAGATGCCGCGATCGCGCAACGCTAGAGCATCTTGCCACCGCTTTGCGTTCCGCGACCCTGGAAGATTGTCGTGCGCGAGTTCGTCCAACAGGATGGCATCCGGATGTAGTTCGAGGGCGCGTTCGAAAGCGAAGTCCTGAAACGACTCCCCTTCGATCTGAACCGTCCGTGGCGGAATGCGCGCCAAGCCTTCAACGAGACGCTCCAGATCCGATCGGCCTTTCAGATCGATCCAGCCGATCGCCACCTTCTTACCCGTCGCGGCCAATCTTCGCGCATCATCCAATAGACGCCGCGTTTTGCCGGCGCCCGGAGCGCTCGCGATATAAACCAGCAGCCGCGCGCGACCGCCCAGTCTCTTCGATGAGGGCCCGAGCCTTGCGCCGGCGCGCTTCGTCCAGGTCCCGCGACTCGCGAGCCATAACTCAGACTTGGAACCTGCCGATGAAACGCCTGCCGACTATCGGAATACTGTGTTATGCGCTCATCATAGCTGCGTGGGTTGTCGATCTTTTCACGCCCCAGCTCTTCGTCGCCGCAATTTTGCTGAACGGACCCATCGCTCTGAGCGGTTTGGCACTGAGCACACGCCTCACGATCGCGCTTGTCGTCTTCGCCGAGATCGCGAACATCGTTGCGGGCTATGTCAACGGCATACAGGCACATTATCACTGGGACACCATTGCCATCGGCGATCGCGTGCTTTCCGCTGCATCTTTTCTGCTGGTCGGCTATCTAACGGTGCGGGCGAAAGAGTATGCGCGAGATGCCGGCTCGGCAACGGAGCGCGCGCTTATTGCCTCCGGCGAAAAAGCATTGCGCAAGGCGCTCGAATCCATTCGCGCCTCTTTGAACGTCGATTTGGTGTTGCGCGCGACCGTAAGCGAAGCGGTGAGGCTAACCAAAGCGAACGAAGTAATGCTTATCGTTCGGCGATCCCAGCTTCAAATTCCCGATGTGTATACGCTCGAACGGGGATCCCGCGATCCGTCTCTCGAGCGGCGCCAACTGGACTCTGCAACAGTGTCTTGGATGCAGCGCGCGACGGAAGAGGCAGTCGTCAGCATGGCGCACGACAACGACCCCGTGGCTCGAATGATGCTCGATGCCTACAATGCACGGACGATGGCGAGCGTGCGCGTATCCTCTGCCGAATATACGGTTGTGCTCTTCCTTTTTGCAGACGAGTTCGCGCAAGGCACGGAAGCGCTGCTCCGCGCGTTCGCGGAAGGAGTATCCGTTGCGCTGGAGCAGGCGCGCCTGTTAATGCAGCTGGGATATCGCAACGAAGAAATTGCTGCACAGAAGAATGCGTTAGCGGATCGCAACCGCGTAATTCGCGACATCGTGTATGCGCTCGCGCACGACCTGCGAACGCCGCTATCGGCGGTGAATGTCACAATGCAGCAAGCGTTGCAAGGCGCTTACGGAGAGTTGTCGGAGCAATATCGGCAGATCTTAAAAACGACGCTTGCGAGCAACGCCGATCAGCGGCGCTTAGTAGAGACGCTGTTGCTCGTCGCTCGATTTGAATCCGGGGAAAGCTCGGCGCTTCGCGAGAGCATGGACGTGGGCGCTGGAAGTCGAGCGCGTCGCCCGTGAAGCTGCGGCCGATCGCCGATGACAAAGGCGTGCATCTCGCCGTACAGCGCGCCGCATCAGGAACGGTTGAGGGCGATCCCTCGGAGCTGCGCCGCGCGATCGCGAACTTGGTCGCGAATGCGATCGAAGCGACGCCGAACGATGGAAACGTTAAAGTGCGTATCGCCGCGTTCGATAACGCCGCCGTAGAGATCGTCGTAGAAGATAACGGCTACGGTGTGCCGTCGGGGCAGCGCGACCGATTGTTCCAGCGGTTCGCTTCTAACGGACGCGCATTCGGCGGAGGCACGGGTCTTGGTTTGTACATCGTACGGCTCATTGCCGAAAAACTCGGCGGCAGTGTTTCCTACGCACCACGCGAGCCGAGCGGAAGCGTCTTTACGCTGCACCTTCCCACGACGGGCAACACAACGCGGGCACGCCTAGTCGCATCCGCATAGCCATTGTCGAGGATCATGCGCTTACGCGAATCGGATTGCGTACCGCGCTTTCTACCGAGTTCGACGTGGTTGGGCAAGCGGCGGATCGGCATCGCCGGGTTGGGAGGTGATCGCCCGCGAGCGGCCCGATGTCGCGATTCGTTGACATCGGACTTCCCGGTATCGATGGCATTGCGCTGACGCAGCGCGTACACCGTGAGGCTCCAGGCACGCGCTTTGTGATCATTACGATGATCGATGTGGAGCAGGAGGTGCTGGCGCGCTTGCTGCAGGCGCGGATGCATACGTGCTGAAAACCGCCGAGCCGGATCGCATCGTCGACGCAGTCCGTATCGCAAGTGAGGCGGCGCGTATTTCGATCGGCGGATCGCGAACGTGGCGTTAGCGAGATTCACGGTGAACCGGCGAATTCGCCCGTATCGCCGCTCACGGCGCGCGAAACCGAGGTGCTTCGCCTCATAGCGGACGGCGCTGGAAATAGCGACATCGCTCATCGGCTAAACATCGGTCTCGGCACAGTCAAGGGCACACATTCGCGACATACTGGAAAAATTGGCAGCATCCGATCGCACGCAAGCGGCAGTAGTCGCTCTCCGGCAACACTATATTTAGCGCTACCGCGCTTTTGCTCACTTTTGCCGGCCGGACAGCACTCGCATCGCGATCGATTCAGCGGTAACGCTTAACATGAGAATGAAAACCCCTCGACGAGCTCGGGGTCGTTCGACACGCTCACGATGACAAAATGAGCTCACGATGACAATTAAAAAAGCGCGCTGATGCGCGCTTTCAATTTGAATTTTTGGTGGAGCTGTCGGGGTACTGCCCCCCGAGTCCGAAAAGGCGGACCAGCGCTTTCTCCAGGCTGAGCTTCGAATTTGACTTACTCGAACGCACGCCCCGAAGCCGGGCTTATCGTTCGCAGCAGACCCTTTTTCTTGCGTGCATGCCGAGTCGATCATGCGCGCCAGCCCGAGTTCATGACCGGAAGGCGAAGTGGTTCGGGCCGACTCTTCACCGCCGGTGGCTACCTTAGATTAAGCAGCCAGTGCGTATTCAGTGTTCGCGTGTATAACGCTTGCGATCGTTTTAGGAGTGCTCGCAACTCCGCCTGCTTACGTTGACCGCGGACCTTCCCGTCGAACCTATTTCAGCCCCGCGTCCGAAAAGTATAACATGCCGCCGCAACGCTTGGTTGCAGCCGCGGGCGGGTATACTGTTCGCTACCCTCAAGCGAATACAAGGAGCAGCCATGCGAACGGTCCTCGGGATGACCATCGCGCTAGCCCTGTGCGCCCCTTCGGCGGCCGGAGCTGCGTCAACCAATGCTTCCACTGACCTGGGCAGAATGGTCAGCACGTACCAAGGCGTCCACGTCGTCCGGGTCGTCGAGCGATTCGAAAACGGCGCTGTCGCGACGGTCGACGTCATGCCGGCGGGCCAGTATCGCATCGCGAGCACCGGCGGCCAAGACCCGGCGCTGATCGTCAAACTCGCGACGCAACCGGTTCCCGACGTGAGCGACTCCACCGCTTACGCGGTGAAATCGATTGGCACGAAGACGCTCGACGGCGTGCGAGCACGCGGTTACAGCATTGCCGCCGCGGATGGGTCGTACAACGAAACCGCGTGGTTCAATCAGCAGAGTAATTTGCCGCTGAGCGCGGACGTGCAGACGCAAGGGCACAACGTGAACTTGCAATTCGGCGATTACAACGACTCGGTTTTAATCGGCGCGCGCTAGCGAGCGATCGGAGCGGAAGCCGGAAACAGCGCTGCGGATACGCTGGGCTGCCGCGCGCGCGGAGTTGAGGCTACGCGGTCCTTTTTACGGCACGTTCCTTCAGTACGTGATTCGTAACGATGCCGACGATCATCATAATAATGCCGCCGATCAGCGCCGGCGTGAATCCGTCGACTTTAAAGCCCGGCGCGATCCACGTGGCAAGCCAGAACATCAACGCATTCACGACGATGATGAACAGCCCCAGCGTGACGATAGTCAGCGGCAACGTCAGTACCAGGACGATCGGTCGAACGATCGCGTTCACGATGCCGAAAATGAACGCCGCGAATACGGCGGCGCCGAAGCCGGCGGCATGAATGCCCGGAACGTACAACGCGATGCAATAAAAGACGATGCCGTTGATGAGCAAACGGAGCAGAAAGTTCATGACTTCACTCTCCTAGCGCGGCTTTGACTTGCGCAGCCAAAGCCGGTGTCATCCCTTTGACCGCCGCGATTTCGTCGACGCCGGCGCGTTTGATTGCGGCCAGCGAGCCGAACGCGGTAAGCAGTCGCTTCTTGCGCACGGGGCCAACCCCTGCAAGCGCGTCCAGAGCCGAGTGGGTCATCGCTTTTGCGCGCCGCTGACGATGGTACGTGATTGCAAAACGGTGTGCTTCGTCGCGAATGCGCATCACCAAATGCAGCGCGGCGGAATTCGGCGGCAGCACGATGGGGTCGGATTGGCCCGGCAGGTACAGCCATTCGTGCTCTTTCGCCAGGCCCGCAACGGGAATGCCGGTCATATCGAGTTCCTCGAGCACCTCCACGACGGCATTGAGCTGGCCTTTCCCACCGTCGATCAGCAGTAAATCCGGCTTCTTGTTGAACTTTTCTTTCTTTGCGAGCTCTTTTTCCAAACGCGCTTCGACGACCTCGGCAGATGCATCTCCGTGATGATTGCCGCCGCGATCGCGATCGTCGGCGTCCGTGCGAGCACGCAAATACCGCAGACGGCGGCGAAGCGTTTCCTGCATCATCGCGAAATCGTTCGGCCCCTTATCGTATTGAATCTTGAATTTGCGGTACTCGCTTTTCTTCGCGCGACCTTCGACGAACACGACCATGGAACTCACCGGATTCGTTCCCTGAATATTCGAGATATCGTAACATTCGATCCGGTGCGGTAAGTCGGGTAGTTCGAGCGCGTCGGCCAGTTCTGCGAGCGAGCGCGCCTGCGCCGTTTCCTGCACTTCCTGATTTGCCAGAAACGCTTTCAAATTCTGCTCGGCGTTCTTCTGCACCAAACGCATGTAGCCGGCACGATCGCCCCGGTGCGGCACGAGCAAACGCACGCGCACGCCTTTCGTTTCGGTAAGCCAACTTTCGATGACGCTGTAATCTTCGGGCAGCGCTTGCACCAGAATTTCCTTTGGGATCGCGCCGGCAGCACCGCGCGAGCGCCGGTGTTTTTGCGGCACGGGAGCCTGGTTGTCGCGCGCAGCGCGAATATGCGCGAGTGGTGAAATGCCCGGCGCATCAGGCGCGGCTGCCGTACGCGCGGTGTAAAATTGCTTCAGAAATTCACTAAAGAGCACCGCATCGGTTTGTTCGTGGACGCCGTCGAGAATGAAATGCTCCTGTCCGATGAGTTTACCGTCGCGCACCATGAACACTTGCATGCAGGCTTGGCCCTGCGAGCGCGCAACGGCGACAAGGTCCATGTCGAGCCGCGAGCGCCACACGACTTTCTGGCTTTCGGTGACGCGTCGGACTTGCACGATGCGATCGCGAATGCGCGCGGCCGTTTCGAAATTGTAATTCTCGGCAGAATGCACCATCTCGCTCTGCATCCGCGCGAGCAGCGATTCTTGCTTGCCTTCGAGGAACAGCACGACTTCTTCGATCATGCCGTTGTAATCATCTTCAGTTTGGTAACCGACGCACGGCGCGAGACAGTGCTTAATGTGGTATTGCAGGCACGGGCGGCGGCGCCGGCCATCAATGGGTTCGGGGCACGTGCGTATCGGAAAAACGAGTCGCACGAGATCGACGAGTTCACGCAGGCCGTGCGCGTTTGTGTACGGACCGAAATACCGCGCGCCGTCGTCCTTCACGACACGCGTGAACAGCACGCGCGGAAACGGCTCATTCGTGACTTTGAGGTACGGATAGCGCTTGTCATCGCGCAAGCGAACGTTGTACGGCGGCTGATAGCGCTTGATGAGATTCGCTTCAAGAATGAGCGCTTCGACTTCATTCGTGACGACGATCGTGCGAACGTCGGCGACGCGTTCCACCATCGCCTGCGTTCGAATATGGTGCGCGGCGCTGTCCTGGAAATACGAACGCACGCGGTTGCGCAGCGAAACCGCTTTTCCGATGTACAGTACGTCGCCGTTGCGATCGACCATCATGTACACGCCCGGCGAATCCGGTACCTGACTGAGGGTCTGAGCGAGCGGCGTGGATCCGGCCGTGCTCATCGAGTTCCGAGTTTCCTTCGAGACGAAGACCCGAATTGCTGCGAAACGGTGGCGCTCGCCATGGAGTCTTTGTTCAGGCAGCCGCTACGATGGATTGCGCTGAGCCGCGCGGCTGCGCACGAAGATGAAAATGACGGCGGCAACGACGGCAAGCGCGATGATGAGAAGCGCATACTTCTGCACGGCGCCAATCACCTCGTGCGAGTGCTCACCGAGCGCATTGCCTGCGAGAATCAATCCACCACAAAAAATCAGCGAACCGCAAAACGTCCATAAATAGAAGGCCGCGAGCGGCATTTCCGCAATTCCGGCCGGTATGCCGACGATGCCGCGAATGACCGGAATGAAACGGCAAATGAAAATCGCAAACCGTCCGTAACGCGCGAAAAAGCCCTCGACTTTCTCCATTTCCGCTTCATGAAAGCGCACGTACCGGCCGTAGCGATTCACGAACGGCCGTCCGCCGTAACGCCCGACGGCATATGCGATGGTTTGCCCGAGCAGTTCTGCAACGACGGCGACGGCGATCGCGAGCCACACGCTGGAAAGATGGCCCGTTGCGGCAAGCGCGCCAGCCGCGGGAAGTACGATTTCGCTTCCGATCGGCGCGCCGATGTTCGCGAGCGTCATCGCCACGAACAACCCGCCGTAGCCGGCGTGATCGACTAAATTCAAAAAGAATACCGTGAACGCGTGCACGAGGGGTCCTTACTCGGAAGCGGCCGCGGTGTTGCGCGTCTTTGCGCGACGCAATATTTCAGCGGCGAGACTGCCGCCTTCCGCCATGATGGCGTCGAACAAATCGGCGGGTTCTACGGGGCGATCGCCCGCCTGCTGTTCCGCGAGATTCACTACCTTGCGGACGCGAGGCGTGACGAGAATGCCTTCCCACATGCGATCTTCGCCCGTTCCCAGAGCGCGCCGAGCTTCAGCATGTACTTCACCAGTGTCGATTTGCTCCGCGCGCAAGCGTTCGGAAACGGCACTATCCTGCTCTTCGAGCAGCGCCACGAGCAGATGCTCGACTCCGACGTAATAGTGGTTGTGATTGCGGCATTCTTGTTCGGCGGCGCGCAGCACGCGGCCCGAGGCGGGACTAAACTTCGCGAACAATTGCTTTAGAATGTGTCCTCGTCTTAGGGGCTGGAAAGCGGACCGGGGGGCCAAAATATCGGGGCGACTGGATTCGAACCAGCGACCTCTTCGTCCCGAACGAAGCGCTCTACCAAGCTGAGCCACGCCCCGACAACAAAAACTCCCATTGGTTCGGGTGGTCGTCAAGCCCTCCTGCAAAGACGGTGATCCTGTGCGGGAAAGTTCCCCGCCGCTAAGAAGACCCAACCAGAAATGAGATATCTCATCGTTGGCTGCGGGCGTGTCGGCTCTACGCTGGCTAAGCTGCTCGATGCCGACAGCAACGAGGTCATCGTCGTAGACGAGAATCCTTCGGCATTCAAGCGCCTGGGCCAAAAATTCAAAGGTCACGTGGTGGTGGGCACGGGTATCGACTACGACGTGCTCAAACGCGCCGGCGCGCAAACCAGCGACGGATTCATCGCTGTGACTAACGGCGACAATCGGAATGTGATGGCCGCGCTAATCGCGCAGCGCATGTTCGGCATAAAGAAAGTCGTGGCGCGCATTTATGACCCTACGCGCGGAATGATGTACCGTGATCTCGGCATCGAAACCGTATGCCCGACGACCGTTGGCGCGAAGATGATCCGCGACATGCTCGTCGAGGCGCCGTGGGACACGTTGCAATCGTTTGACTTTGGGACGGTGACGTCGCTACGAGCCGTCGTTCGCGCCGCCGATTCGGGCAAACGCGTCTCCGAATTCGAGCGCCCCGGCCGCATTCGAATCGCCGCCGTGCGAACGGGCAAGACCGTTCGCGTGCCCGGTGAGGACACGATTTTGAGCGAGGGCGATGAGATCAACGCGATCGTTGCGCCAGATGCGATTAGCGAATTCGCGCAGATGTTTCAAATCGATCGCGATCGCACAGTCGCGGCCGCCGGATCGGGGGGCGCATAACGATGTTCATTCTGATCGTTGGCGGCGGCAAAGTCGGTTCCTATTTGACCCGCGCGCTGCTCAAAGCCGGCCACGAAGTGGTGATGGTCGAGAAGGAAGAGCGCAAAGCACGCATGCTCGAGCAATTAATAGAACAAAAGGTGACAGTGACCGGGGACGGCTGCGACCCGCTCGTTCTCGAACAAGCCGGCCTCAATCGCGCCGACGTCGTCGTTGCGGACACGGGCGATGATGAAGACAATTTGGTCGTCTGCCTCATCGCGAAGAAAAAGAGTACGACGGCGCGGGTCATTGCGCGTGTGAACAATCCGGCGAACAAGATGATCTTCGATTCGCTCGATCGCGAAAACCCGGTTTCGATAATTTCCTCGACCGAGATTATCCTGGACGTCATCAGCCGGCAGATTACCGCGACGGTCTAGTCGGGCTCGAGCTCCAGCCGCTCCAATCGCGGCGCGAGCGTAAGCGTTCCAAGTAGAATCGTTACGACCACGACCGCGAACGTCGCATCGATCACAAGATTGCGCTGAACGATGGCTGCCGGAGTTGCGAGCGCGAGCGCCAGTGAGAGCGCGCCGCGAATTCCCGCCATGCGCACCACGGTTCGCCAGAATGGTCTAAGCCGGGCGCGAGCCAACCAAAGCAGCCCATAAGAAAGCAGAATGCGACCCAAGAATACGGCGCCGAGCGTTATTCCGGCGGCGGGAAGAACGTGCGCGAGCCGCGTGAAATCGAGCGCCGCGCCGATGAGAAAAAACAGCACGACGTTCGCAACGATCGCGACTATATCCCAAAATTTTTCCACGCCTTCCGCCGATGCGACGCTGATGCGGTGTCGCTCCAATTCCCGCAGCACGATCCCGAACGTGAGCACCGCAAAAATTCCCGACCACCCCGCACGCTCTGCAACAATATATGCGCCATACGCGCCCGCAAACGTTGCAATGCTCTGCACCGGGGCCGCGATCTGCTTGCGAAGCGCAAACGCGCCGAGATAAGCGAGCGCGCCGCCGACGGCGATACCCAGGACCACGCCGGCCAACGCCTGACCCGACACCCGCAGTATGCCCGTCGCGCCGGCAGATGCAATCAGCGCAGCAATCATCGCCCGATACAGTACGACGGCGACGGCATCGTTGAGCAGCGACTCGCTCTCGACGATCGTCGCGAGTCTGCGTGGAACGGGCAGCCGTCGAAAGATCGCGACGACTGCCACCGGGTCGGTCGCGCTCAATATAGCGCCGAGCAGCAGTGCGGGGCCCCATTGGAAGCCGCCGATGTAATGCACGCACAGTGCGATGACGCCCGCGGTCAAACCAACGCCCGGAACGGCGAGCAACGCAATCGGCACAAATGCCTTTCGCATCAGATGAAAATCCAAATGCCACGCACCCTCGAAGATGAGCGCCGGCAAGAATACATACAGCGTCGCTTGCCCGAATAGTACGGTCAGCCGCCCGGGAAATGCAACTCCAAACGCAATTCCGGCAACCAGCAGCGCCGCAATATGCCAGAGCTTCATCTTCTTCAGTGCGTGTGCGTGAAGTTGCCGACGCGAACGCCGGCAGCGTGAATCGCGCGCAGCGCGCGCCGCATCCCGATCGGCTGTTGCGGGCGCCCGACGGCTGCGAAATACCATTCCGGATCGATATTCAGCGTACGTGTCTGAATCATGTTCACGCGCGTCTGCGCAAGGAACGACTCCATCGCCGACACCTCGTTTTCGTCGTCCGTCACGCCAGGATGCGTGAGCAGGTTGAGCGAGACGCGCAAACCCGCATCGCAAGCGATGCGAATCGATTCGAAGACGTCGTGCAAGCCGTAGCCCGCCGGGCGATAATACGCGGCGTACACGTCCGGCCTGAACGAGTTGAGGCTGACGCGCACGGCTTGAAGTCCCGCGTCGATGCAGCGCTGCAAGGCCGAAGGCATGCTGCCGTTCGTGTTGAGATTGATCGTGCCGTTGGCTCGCTCGGCGCGAATGAGTTCGATCGCGCGCGCAATCGTTATCGAGCGCAGGAGCGGCTCTCCCTCGCAGCCTTGCCCGAAGGAGACGATGCCGTCCGGCACGCGTTCGAGATGGTATAACGCTACGCGCGCAAGCTCTTCAGCCGACGTTTCGAACGCGATGCGCAGTTGCGGTGACGGTAGTCCGGCGCCCGGCTCCTGTTCGGAGATGCAGCCGACGCACCGCGCATTGCACTTCGGTGAAACGGGCAGTGCCGCCTCACCGCGTTCCAGGAAAACGTTTTGCGCCGTGAAGCAGCCGTACTCGCGCGAACACAGCGCAAGTTGACGCAAGACGCGATTCGACGGGTCGATTGCAATTCGCCGCTCCAAGATCGATTCGAGTTCTCCCGGCGCGAAACGCCGCGGCTCCCAATCCTCACTTTCGTCGGTTCGCATCGCCGCAACGTGCAATTCGTCGTCGACGACGCATGCGAACGTATATCCGAAAAGCGGCAGTGACGGAGCGCCCTCTTCGCGCTCGTATGCGGGCAGCAGCAAACGCGTGTATCCGGCGGGAAGCATCGCGGCCAGTGCGTAGCGTCTGCGCGCAACGCCGCTGCGTGCGATCGGCCGGCGCCCCGGTAGAATCAGCGGCACGCTCCCCGCAGGCGCGGAAATTACTTCATCGCTTTCGACGCGGCGCACGATACCGCCGTCCGCGAGAGGCTCTTGCGCTTCGTCGAAATAGATCCGCCCCGCTTTGTCGCAGTAGGCAAGCCCGATCATAAATTCTTTTTGAACGCGTGCTGTGTCTTGAGAATGTCGTACCCCAAACGCCGGTAAAACTCATGCGCACGCTCGCGCACGACGTTCGAGACCAAGCGCAGAGACGTGCACCCCCGCCGCCGCGCCCAATTTTCCGCCGCGTCCACGAGCAAACGGCCGATGCCGTTCCCGCGATATTCGTCTTCGACCACCAAACCTTCGATGTCGGCGCGAGCGCTGTCGATGAGCGACTCACGCAGCGCAACCCCGATCCAGCCGACGACGCCCGCGCGCGGTACGACGGCAACGAAGACCGCTCGCGCATCCGTTATCGCGCGCAGCTGGCGCTCGACGTGCTCTACGGCGAACGTCGTATCCGAGTTGTCCGGCAAGCGCGGCGATTCGCTCTGCGTCCGCGAGCAACGCTTCGCGAACGGAGGCGCCGAGTTCGCTAGACGGAGACTGCATGTACGGCGTCCACGCGCGCGTCGAACACGCGAACTGCCGGTCCGGTGAGATACGCTTCGCCGCAGCCGTCCCATTCGACGACGAGGTGGCCGCCGGGAACGTTAACGTCGACGGGCGAATCCACCAGCCCGCGCCGTATCGCGGCGGCAGCGCATGCAACGGAGCCGGTGCCGCACGAGTACGTCAGGCCCGCACCGCGTTCGTAGTGACGCACGCGCATGCGATGGCGATCGAGCACGATGGCCGCATGCACGTTCACCTCCGGGTTCGACGTGCCGATCGCTTCGACGTCGACGTTTTCGAGCACGCTCGTAAAAATCACGACGTGCGGATTGCCGACCGTAACGAAGTCGCCGTCCGCAAACGGAAGCGCGCGATCCTCGATGCGCGGCGTACCGACGTTTAGGCGGATATCGCCGCTCTCCAACACGTCGGCGACGACGATGCCGGATAAGGTTTCGAATCGAAAGTGTGAGCCTTCGCCGGCCTCGCTCAGAAAGCGCGCAGCGCATCGCGCGCCGTTACCGCACATCTCCGCTTCACTTCCGTCCGCGTTGATGATGCGCATGCGCACATCAGCGACGCTCGAGGGGAAAATCGCGATGACGCCGTCGGCGCCGACGCCCCCGCGCCGGTCGCAAGCGTTTCTTGCAAAGACGCTCAGATCCGCAATCTCCGGCGGACGCTGATCGACGACGATGAAATCGTTCAACGTGCCGTGCATTTTCGTCACGGCGACGGAGGACATCAGCCGGACGTTACCTCGGCGTGCTCCGGTGCGCTCGGCGCTGCCGGTTCCGGATTGGCGAACGGCCCCTGAGGCGATATCGTCGACACGGCGTGCTTGTAAATCAGATGCGTCTTGCGCTCGTATTCGATCAGAATCGTGAACGGATCGAAGCCTTTGACGATGCCTCGCAATTGAAAGCCATTGACCAAGTACACGGTCACGGGTACGCCTTGCCGCTTGACTTCGGCCAGGTATGTATCTTGCAGGCTGCCCGGCATGTAAGCGGGCTTCAAACCCAGCCGAGAATTTCCCTTGCCAGCCGCTCGACGTCGCCGGCGCGCGCCGGGCGTATATTCGGTTCGCTGCGAAACCACGTCGCCTGCCGCCTCGCGTAGCGACGCGTCGCGCGCGCCAGCAGCGTACGCAGTTCGTTCATCGTGCACCAGCCCCTTGCGTATGCGAGCGCTTGCGTATAGCCGACCGCACTCGACGCAACGGCCTGCGCGCCAATCTGCTGCGCTTCTTCTACCAAGCCCGCGCGAAGCATCGCTTCCGTGCGCCGCTCTATGCGGCGATCCAATTCGTCGCGATCGATTTCGAGTGCAACTTTGAGGAATGGTATGCCTGCGCTTGCCAGCGAGCGAAGCGTCGCATCGCGATGCCGCGCCTCTTTCGGAGCGAGCGTCACTTCCAGTGCGCGAAGCACGCGGTACGCATCGCTACGCTCGAGCATAGCTGCGCGGCGCGGATCGCGCAGTGCCAGCCAATCATAGAGAAAATCCGCGTCGTGGAGTTTCGCTTCGCCGGCGAGGCGTTCGCGCAGCGATTCGTCAAACTGCGGCGCGAGTTCGACGCCGCCGGTGAGCGTGCGAATATAGAAACCCGTTCCGCCTACGACGATGACGCGTTTGCCGCGCGCTTGGATCTTCCCGACCAGGCGCGTCGCATCTTCGGAAAAGCGCGCCGCCGAATATCGTTCGTGCGGATCGAGAAAGCCGATGAGATGATGCGGTACGGACGAGAGCTGCTGCGGTGCCGGAGCCGCGGTGCCGATCGGCATACCGCGATAGATTTGACGCGAATCCGCGCTGACGATCTCCGCATCGAAGCGCTGCGCGAGTTCGATGGCAAGCTCCGTTTTGCCGGACGCCGTCGGTCCGGCGAGCACTAAGACGCCGGTTCGCACCGCACCGGAAAATTCACCGAACGCGCGATGAAACACATCTCGTGCGCGCGATGATGCAATTCACGCTCTCGCCCGTTCGACGGAATTTGCACGTACTGCACGCGCGGGTGCAGAACGACCTCACGAAACTGCCCGGAACCGTCGGCGTTCAATTCCATCATTCCCTCGGCTTCGTCCGCATATTCCGTGACGACGACGGCCGCTTCGGCGCATAGATGTAAGAACCAGAGCATGTGGCAGCTCGAGAGCGATGCAATCAGCAGCTCCTTCGGGATTGTAGCGATCCCGCTCACCGCGAAATACCGGAGTGGACGAAGCGGAAATGGAAGACGATTTTCCGGCTGCGTCGATCCGATGATCGCGCCCGTAGTCGCGGTAGCCGCTCGTGCCGCTGCCGCGATTTCCGGTCCAAGTCACAGTCGTCGTAAAGCCGTGCGCGTTATGCAGCATCCCTTAGATCCTCTTGAAGAGTTTTTGAATCGCTTCTGCGTCCATGCGGACGATCGTCGGACGCCCGTGCGGGCAGTGCATCGGGTTCTCGCAACGCTGAAGCCGCTCTACGAGCGAGGTCATTTCCGGCATGTCGAGCCGCTCGCCGGCGCGCGTAACGGAATGACATGCGAGCGATGCCCATACGCGTTCGCGCACGTCGCGCTGCTTGGGCTCCTCGGTCAAATCCTCGAGAAACCCGGCGACGTCGAACGGACGAGACCGGTAACCGGCCGGCGTTGCAACGATGCGGTACGTGCGCTCGCCGAAACTCTCGACCTCGAGTCCGCCCTCACGCACGATGTCGAGCGCGCGATCCAGCGCGGTGCTTTCCGCGGGGCCGAGTTCGAACGTGACGGGCACGAGGAGCGCTTCGCCCGGTACGTGTTGCTGCGCCGCGGCGACGATCTTTTCGTACGCAATCCGCTCGTGCGCGGCGTGCTGGTCGACCAGAACGAGCGCGCGCCCGTCAGTCGCGAGAATGAACGTGGCGTCGAGCTGCGCCAGCACGCGCAAGCCAGTTGCCGCGCCTCCCGGCGCTTCGCCGTTTTCTCCCGCATGGGTGAAGAGCGACTGCAGGCTGCGGCAATGCGCCGTCCATCGCTTGCGGAGCCGGCGAAATCGTAACCGCGTCGCGAAAACGTGCGGTTGCATGGTCGCGCAGCGTCGTCGCGATCGCACGTTTTACGGAATCGAACACTTGATGCCCGTACCGCAGACGCACGTCGCTTTTCGTGGGATGAACGTTGGGGTCGACGTGTTCGGGCGGCAGCGTCAGAAACAACGCGCCGTACGGCTGGCGGCCGATCATCGCAAACGTAGAATATGCCGCGGTCCACGCGCCCGCCAGCAGCGTACTGCGCAGAAGGCGACCGTTGACGAACAACAACTGCATGCGCCGATCGGCGCGATCGTTGCCGGGCGCGCTGACGTAGCCGCGCAGCGCGCCTTGCAGCCCGCGCGCCGCTTCGGTGTTCAGCGGCATGAGCGTTTCCGCGGCGGGCTTTCCAAACACCGTGTTCAGGCGCGCCGTTTCATCGGAGCTCGCGGGCAGCGTCCACACTTCCTTACCATCGTGATGCAGGGAAAACGTGATGCGCGGATATGCGAGCGCGAACGTGGAGAGCCAGCCGGAAATGCGGTTGAACTCCGCACTCGGCGATCGCAGGTATTCGCGGCGCACCGGCACGTTCGCGAAGAGATCGCGCGCGCGTACGGTGGTGCCGACGGGTGCGGGCGCGGGTTCCACGTCGCCTGCGCGTTCCGCGTGCGCGACGATCCGTGCGCCGATGTGCTCGTGCGGTTGCCTCGAGACGATTTCCAGCTGTGCGACCGCTGCGATACTCGCGATTCCTTCACCGCGAAAGCCGAGCGAGTCGATCGATTCGAGGTCGCTTGCAGCTGCCAGTTTGCTCGTCGCGTGACGGCGCACCGCGAGCGGCAAATCATCCGGCGCGATCCCGACGCCGTCGTCGACCACTTCGGCCAGCGCAACGCCGCCGTCTTCCAACGACACGGCGATTCGCGTTGCCCCCGCATCGACGGCATTTTCGACGAGTTCCTTTACGACCGAGAGCGGACGTTCGATCACCTCGCCCGCTGCGATCTGTCCGATCGTTTGCGGATCGAGCAGATGTATCGCGCTAATGCTGCCGCACTCCATTCTGGACGGCCCCCGCAACGCGCGCGGAAAGAGCAGCGTCCGCCGCGTCCTGCGGATCCGAAACGAGTACGGCGAAGACCGTGCTTTGCATCTTGTCCTCGTACGCATCGCCGACTGCGATCTCGCCGGAAAGCATCGCTTCGACGAACCCTTCGAGATCGGGTGCGTCGTTCGACGATGCAACGACGTCGTTGTAGCGAGTTTCCGTACCGCTCGTCCACGCATACGCGAACGTGTCGCACAGATTGCTCGCCTCTTCCGCGCGTTCGCCGTAGAATACGAAGGAACGCGCGCCGGCGTTCGGCACGAATTCCGTCCAATCGTCGAGCGCACCGTAAAGACGGTTCAGCAGCCAGCCCAATTCGTCGCTTTTCCATCCGTTTTTGAGCACGACCGCAGCGATCGAATACCCTTCAGGAGTGCGCGCCTTGCCGTCGTTCGGTTCGCCGGTAACGAAGATCTCGCGGCCATACGCGCTGCCGACGTGCCGGTAGCTCATTCCGCGGCGAGAAAGGTCAGTTGCGAAGGCGGCGCGACTTTGGGCAGTTTGCGTTTGAGCGGCACCTGCGCTTCCAAGTCCGCATGTCCGGAAAGCGCGTCCGCGATCTCTTGCGCGCGCTCGACGACCGCGTCCGGCAACCCCGCCATGCGCGCGACCTCGATGCCGAACGACCGCGACGAGCTTCCGGGAAGCACACGATGCGAAAACACCGGCGCTCCGTCGCGAACGGCGTTCTCGACGGCCGTAATGTGATAATTGGCCACGAGCTTCCAATGGTCGGCGAGCGAAACCAATTCGTGAAAGTGCGTGGCGAAGAGTACCATCGGCGAGTGCTCGTCCAAGCCGAGCAAGAACTCGCAGATCGCCTGCGCGATCGCAAGACCGTCGATCGTTCCCGTCCCGCGGCCGACCTCGTCGACCAGCAGCAGACTGCGGCGCGTGCAGCGCCGCAGGATGTTCGCCGCTTCCGCCATTTCCAAATAAAACGTCGATTGACCTGAAGCGAGATCGTCGCCCGCGCCGATGCGCGTGAACATGCGGTCGACGATGCCGAGTTGCGCCGATTTTGCCGGAATGAAGGAGCCGATTTGCGCCATGATCGTCAGCAGCGCCGCTTGGCGTAAATACGTCGATTTGCCGCCCATGTTCGGCCCGGTCAGCAAGATGAAGCGATGCGCACCGCCGCGCAGATGCAAATCGTTCGGCACGAAATGCGAGCGCAGCACGGCTTCCATCACCGGGTGCCGCCCGTCGACGACGTCGGCGCCGCTTTCCTCAACGAACTGCGGACGCACGTAACCGCGTTCGGCGGCGCACTGCGAGAGCGAGGCGAGCACGTCGAGCTCCGCGAGTGCCTGCGGCCGCCGCAAGCAGGTCGTCGATGCGTTGTCCGACGCGTTCGACCAGTGCGGCAAAGAGTTGTTCCTCCAAACGCTGCTGCCGCGATTGTGCGGTCGAAATCGCGATCTCGAGTTCTTTGAGTTCCGGCGTGATGTAGCGTTCACCGGTCGTCAGCGTTTGTTTGCGAACGTAGTCGGCAGGAACTTGCGAAACGAAACCCTTGCTCACTTCGATCGCATAGCCGAATGCGCTGGCGTACTTGACCTTCAACGATTTGATGCCGGTTCGTTCGCGCTCGCGTTCTTCCAGTTCGGAAAGTTTCGCGCGCGCATCCGTGCGCAGCGCCGTGCATTCGGCGAGTTCCGGGCTTGCTTCGGCGCGAATCACACCGCCGTCCGCGAGCTGCGCCGGCGGATCGTCGACGAGCGTCGCCTGCAGATCCGCGAGCAGTCCCTCGAAATCGGCAATCTGCGCGACGTGCGCCGCAAGCGCCTTGGGTGCAACTTGGCGCAGCGGCCGCACGATGTCGAGCGTCCGTCGCAGCGATGCGAGATCGCGCGGAAACGCGCGCTTGAACCGCACCTTCTGCGTGATGCGTTCGAGATCGAAGCACCCGCGCAGCAGCTCCTGCATCGATTCGCGGCGTACGTGTTCGTCCATGAGCGCTTGAACGGCGTCCGCGCGCCGCGCGATGGCTTGCGGATCCACGAGCGGCGCGAGAATCCAGCGCGCGAGCATGCGAGAACCCATCGAAGTCGCGCATTTGTCGAGCGTCGCAAGCAGCGTCGCTTTCGGATTCGCGCCGAGCGCTTTGGTCAGTTCGAGATTCTTGCGCGTATTCGGATCGAGCGCGAGAAAGGTTTGATGCCGGTAGAATTGCGGCGCCGAAAGCGGCGTCTCCGAGGCAGCCACGCCCGTTCGTCTCACGAAGCCGACGAGTGCATCGAGCGCGCGGTGCATCGCCAGCGACTCGTCCAGCGAAAAGCCGTTCATAGGCGCGCGGCTGCGGCCGTTGACCGCGGCCAGCGCCGGTGCGGTCACGCGAGCGCCGATTGCATCCATCGCGCCCGATAGCGCCGCGCGCAAGTCCGCCGGCGCATCGGCAACCACTTCCGCGGGCGCAATGCGGCCGAGTTCCGCGAGCAGCTCGTCGTATGCGGCCTCACCCGTAAGCGCGGTCGCGGCGCAAAGCCCCGTCGAAACGTCGGCATACGCGAGCGCAAACGTGTCGTCGACCGCAGTCACCGCGGCGAGATAGTTGTTCTGCTTGCCGTCGAGCAGTTGATCTTCGATCAGCGTGCCGGGCGTGACGATGCGCACGACGTCGCGGCGCACGAGTTTATTCGCCTGCGGAAGTTCCAGTTGCTCCGCCAGCGCCACGATGAAGCGCTGCTGCACCAAGCGCGCGAGATATTGCGAGAGCGCGTGATGCGGAACGCCCGCCATGGCGACACGCTTGCCTGCGCCCGCTTCTTTTGAGGTGAGCGCAATCGAGAGCGCGCGCGCAATCGTCTCCGCGTCCTCTCCATAGGCCTCGTAGAAATCACCGACGCGCGAGAGCAGAATCGCTTCGGGATGACGTGCTTTCATTCCAAAGTACTGCTCGAGCATCGGTGAGTAGCCGGCACTCACGATGCGGCGGTTCGGCGGATTGCCTGTGGATAACTTGTAGAGAGCCGGCCCGCTGCAACCTTTTGCGGTTTGACAGCCAGTTTCTAAACGGCTTGCTGGTTCACGAACCAGCAAGCATCCGCAGATTCGTTGAAAGAACGAAGCCTGGGCGTCTGGTCGTTTTCAAACCGACGCTGGGCCCGGTGCGTCCGAAAATGAGGACTAAATCTCGCTTACGGAAGGATGGTTACTTCATCATGGGTCCGCTTCGCATTCGCGTTACACCGCTCGGGGAAGGGTATCTCGCGGAAAGTCGCGCGCCACTGGTTAGGGCGACGGGAGCCTCGCCGGACGAAGCCGCAGAAAAAGTTCGCCTGATGGCAACCGAGGCGCTCGACGCCTTTGACTGCCGGGAGTACCCAAGCACGCTAATTGTGCGCATCGATGAGCGCAACCATTGCGCGATCGCCATGCAATCGATCCACGAGCCGTTTTCGCTGGACGCGGCGGGTAAGGACTACGGATCCTGTTATTTCGATTCCGCGGGCAACGGAGGCCCCGCAATCGGCTGAGCGCCTACCGCCGCCGCGCGTTAAGAGACGTTTGCCCCGGTTGCTCCGTCGGTGCGGACGACTTGCATCGGCTCCGGCCCCGCTTGCGCCGCCGTCTTACGCGTGGAGTATCCCATAATCGCTTTCCAGTCGTCGTCGATTGTTTCGTAACACTCACAGGTAGCGGATTCCAGACCGGTGCGCTTGCGAACGTTGATGTGGCCGCGCGCATACGAGATAAATCCGGCTTCTTGCAACGACGAGGCGGCAAGAGTGACACCGCCTCGCCGCACCCCCAGCATTTGACTCAAGAATTCTTGCGTCAAGAGCAGCAGATCGCCTTGCACGCGATCGTGCGCCATCAACAGCCAGCGCGCGCAGCGTTCGTTGGTGGGATGCAGGCTGTTGCACGCGGAGAGTGTGCGGTGGCCATGAGCGTCGCCTGCGCATAACGAAGCGCAGTCTCTTTCAACTCGGGTTCGCTTTTGAGAGCGGCGCGAAACGCCTCGACGGGTGTACAAAGCGCGCCGTCCGGAACTTGCACGACCGTGCGCTGGTTCGACGTCGCCATGCCGAGCGCGACAACCAATCCGCTCATGCCCTCTTTGCCGATGATGCCGACCTCGGCCGTGTCGCCGTCCGACATCTCCAGGACGACTGAAAGAATGCCGCCGATTGGAAAGAGCACCTTATCGATGGGATCGTTCCGGTCGTACATGACGGTACCGAGTTTGAGCGAAACGGGAACGAGCGAGGCAAGCAGCGCCTCACGCGTATTGGGCGACAGGTGATCCAAAAACAGGTTGCCTGTGTAGGCAGTAGCCGAAGGGGCGCTTGACACCGAGAAACTCGCTTGAGCCAATCCCATAGAAGACCGGCGAATTTTGCGCGTTCTCGGTAAGGGCCGGCCGCAAACTTATGAGAGTACGGGCCTGCCGCGCATGTGGGAATTGCGTCGAGTAACACATCGCTTTACCCAATCCATTGACGCATTCCCCTAAGTCTGGAATTCTTTTCGCGTTTGTGTACGAAACCGAGCATTTGGGCATAAGGCCCGAACGAGCCGCCAATTCGGTGGGCGCAACGATACCGCGGTTTTTCGAGACCCGAGCCGCTTTAAGAAGGTCTTATGGAGTGGCAGTTCCATTCACGGAATGCGCCGGATGCGCTTGCGGCCCGGCAGTCATTTATGGTTTTCTTACGCTGCGCATGTACTCCTGACTCCGACTGCGAGGCTGCCGAGGTGGTATTCGGAGAGCTCGTCACCAATGCGGTTCGTCACGCTCCTGGACCAATCGACATCAGGGTCCAATCGGACCTCAGCGGTCGCGTCATGCTCGATGTGTTCGATACCGGCCCCAGTTTCACGATTGAGCCATCGCTTCCGCCGGAAACGAGCGAGTCGGGTCGCGGCTTGTATATCACCGCGTGTCTGTGTCCACACGTCTCGGCAACCCCGACACCAACCGGGAACAAAGTTAGCGCCGTGTTGCCAGTGAATGCCAAGGCCGCCAAGTTGCATTTGGTTGAAAACAATCGACAACCGGACGTCGTTCCCACATCGCCCAAAGCGGCACTCGATGCAGAGGATGCGGTCTCATTGGAAAGTTCCGCCGACTAGTTTGACCGGTTCAGCCCAAGAACGCTCCCTCACGTTTGGAAGCGCTTGCGCACGATCCGAAATACGCCTGCGGTGATGACGCCGAATATGCACCACGCGGGAATTTCCAGCCACAGCAAGCCGGTGCAGTAGTGAAGAATCACGAGCGCTGCCGTTGCGCAAACCGGCGTAATCTTCCCCGCGAGATAGAGCCTCCGCGCTTCCGGAAGCGCAGTGTATTCCTCCGGACGATATCGATTCCACAGCCGCATCGTCGACCAATACTTGATCGATACCGCCGCGAGAAGCATTGCTAGCGCAAATATGGCCGCAGCGAGCATGCTTAAAGCGAGAAGGCCAGCAGATCGATTGCCGGCCGATGCACCGGCGTGGAATCGCCGTCATAGCGCGCGGCGCGGCCGGCGATCGTCCCAGCGCTGCCCCAAACGAATGCTTCGTGCAATTCGACGTCGAGCCACGGCTCGCGCGCGTATTGCTTTTCATCGTAGTCCGGCGGCATCGGCGCGATAATCGTCGCGTTGTCCGTGGTCTTGGCCGACAGTTTGCTGGCGTCTTTCTTCGATGGGCCCGCGATGAGTGCGCGCACGGTCGTGCCGATTTTCCGTTCGTGATACGCGCGCGAAGCGAGGTTCTGCGCGTCGGCCAAGCGACGGAAGCGTTCGCTCGCAACGGCGGGATCGACCTGTTCCCAGCGCGCAGCCGGCGTTCCGCGCCGCTTCGAATAGATGAACATATACGCGTTCGCGAACAGGCCGGTCTTCACGTACTCCAACGTGGCCCGGAAATCGTCTTCCGTTTCACCGGGAAACCCGACGATGACGTCGGTCGTAATCGCCCAGCCGCGCAGATAGCGGTGGATGAGCGCCACCTTTTCCCGGTATTGCTCGATCGTGTACTTGCGGTTCATGCGGCGCAAGACCGGATCGCTCGCCGATTGCAGCGGCAGGTGCACGCGCGGATTCAGTTGCGTTAGGGCGGCCAGATCGCGAATGATTTTTTCGCTGAAATCCTTCGGGTGCGGTGAAATGAACGTCAGACGCTCGAGATTCGGCACCTCCGCGACGACGCGTTTGCACAAATCCCCGAAGTCGCTCCCGTCGGCTGGATCTTTATACGCGTTTACCGTTTGGCCGACCAGCATGACTTCCCGAGCTCCGCCCGCGACGCGTTCGCGAACCTCCTCGACGATTTCGCGCGCCGGCCGGTGATCGAAGCGGCCGCGGACGTGCGGCACGATGCAGAACGTGCAGTAGTAGGAACACCCGCGCTGCACCGTAACGAAACCGCGCAGATGCGAAAACGCATCCGAGACGCAATCCGCCGCACCGCCGAACGGCATGAGCAAAGCGCGTTCTTCGCTCAGGTCCGTATCTTCGAATTGCGGCCGCCACTGCGCGATGGCGTCGCCCATTTGCATCAGCTCCGACGTGCCGAATACCGCGTCGACGTGCGGGACGATCTGCTGCATGCGATCGCGATCCTGTTCCGCAAGACATCCCATCACGACGAGCTTCAGCGCCGGGTCGGCTTGCTTGAGGACTTTGAAATGATTCATGCGGCCGTAGGCGCGCCGTTCGGCATTGTCGCGAACCGTGCAGGTGTTTAGCACGACGACGTTGGCGTCTTCCGGGCGTTCGGCGACGGCGTAGCCTGCCGACGCGGCGCGATCCGCAATGTACTGCGAATCGGCCTCGTTCATTTGACAACCGAACGTTTCGATGTAGATGCTCGCCATGCTGTGCTTACGCCGTCTTGTTTCCGCGCGTCATGCGGGAATACCCCGGGGAGGCCGGAAACTCCCACGGCGTGCGGCCCGTAGAAACAGAAGGCGCAATGCTGCGTCCGTCGAGCATCGCCATCGTCGGACGCCCGAACGTGGGAAAGAGCGCGCTTTTCAATCGCTTGATCGGGCAGCGCCTGGCCATCGTCGAGGACACGCCCGGCGTCACGCGAGATCGCTTGTACGGCTTATGCGAATGGCGCAGCCGAACGTTCAGTTTGGTCGACACGGCGGGCATCGATCCCGAGCAAGACAAGGAAGGCGATCACATCGCGGTTTCGACGCGCCGGCAGGCGGAAGCCGCCGCGCAGGAATCCGACGCAATCATCTTCGTGGTCGACGCCGCGTCCGGGCGCAATCCGCTCGACGAAGAAGTGGCTCGCATTTTGCGGCGCACGCGCAAACCCGTGTTGCTGGTTGCGAACAAGGCGGAGTCGCCATCTGCGGCAGTGTCGGTGTACGGCGAATTTTCTGCGCTCGGTTTCGGCGAGCCGATCGCCGTTTCCGCAATTCACGGCGAAGGCACCGGCGATCTCTTGGATCGCGTCGTCGAACATCTGCCTGCGCACGCGCCGCCGCCGGATCTGCAGGGTGAGATCTCGCTCGCACTCGTCGGTCGTCCCAACGTCGGCAAGAGCTCGCTGCTCAATGCCCTCCTCGGCGAAGAGCGCGCCGTCGTTTCCGACGTCCCGGGCACGACGCGCGACGCCGTCGACACGATTTTTCAATTTCACGAGCACCGCGTACGTTTGATCGATACCGCGGGCATGCGCAAGAAGCCGCAACAGCACGGCGCAATCGAGTATTATTCGGCCCTGCGTTCGATATCGGCGATCAACCGCTGCGACGTCGCGCTGCTGCTCTTCGACGCGATGGTAGGACTGCAGAATCAAGAACGCCGCCTGGCCGGTATGATCCTGGAAGAACGCAAAGGCCTCATCATCGTCGGCAACAAATGGGATCTCGCGCGCGAGCAAGGCGAATACAGCCAAGGCGAACTCATCAACGTCATCTACGAACAGGTGCCGTTCGCGCGCTTCGCGCCGGTCACGTTCCTGTCGGCAAAGACGCGCCGGCGCCTGGGAAGCCTCATGCCTCTCGTCATGAAAGTGACGGACAACTTGGACCGGCACGTGCCCACCGCGCAGCTCAATGCCGTCGTTCGCGATGCGACGCTGGCGCATCCCGCACCCGCCGCCGGCGGAAAGCCGTTCAAAATTTACTACTGCTCGCAGCCGGCCTCGCATCCGCCGCTCTTCGTTTTTCATTGCAACGATCCCGAGCTCGTGCAGACGTCGTACCGCCGGTTTCTCGAAAACGTCATCCGCCAGCATTTCGATTTCGAGGGCGTGCCGCTGACGCTCGAGTTTCGCGAACGATCGCGCGTGGAACTGGGCGAATGAACGCCGGGCTCTCCGCGGGCGCGGCAATCGGCGCGTTTCTGCTCGGTTCGATTCCGTTCGGCGTCGTCGTCTCGCGCTTGTTCTACCGCACGGATATTCGCAGTGCGGGCAGCGGCAACATCGGTGCGATGAACGCGCTGCGAACCATCGGAAAAACCGGAGCGATCGCAGTGCTCGTTCTCGACGCGGCCAAAGGCGTCGTTCCGGCGCTGCTCGTGATGCTTCTGCTGCGCGACACGCATCTGGCGGCGATCGTTGCGGCGTGCGCGGTGCTCGGACACTGTTTCTCGCCGTGGCTGCATTTCAAAGGCGGAAAGGGCGTCGCCACCTCGTTCGGCGCGCTTCTTGCGCTTTCGTGGCCGTCGGCACTGGCCTCGATCCTTGGATGGCTCGTGGGCGCGCTGTCGTCGACGTATTCCTCCGTGGGTTCGATACTCGCGCACATCGTCGCGCCGTTCGCGCTCTGGTACTTCACGCGCGATGCGTGGTTGACCGGCTACGGTGTTTTCGCGGCAATTCTCGTATTTTACACGCATCGCGAAAACATCGCGCGAATTCGGGCAGGCCGCGAGAGCGGCATTCCGTTTCTGCGGCGGCAGCAGCGGCCGCAGTAGCACTGCACGTACGTCCGCCGGCTTGCCCGGGGACCGGAACCAGGGCTCAGCGGTCCATGCTGCGTATTGGCCCTGGTCATGATTTCATCGAACGATCTGCGCAACGGCGTCACCATCATCGAGAACGGCCAGCTGTGGACCGTCATCGAGTTTCTGCACGTCAAGCCGGGCAAGGGGTCGGCGTTCGTCCGCACGCGATTGAAGAACGTGAAAACCGGCTCGACCGTTGAAAAGACCTTTCGCGCTGGTGAAAAGTTGGAACGCGCCACCGTCGACAACCGGCAGATGCAAATGCTCTACAACGACGCCGACGGCTATCATTTCATGGATCAGGAGTCGTTCGAAAACGTCACCCTGCAGCGCGAAGTCATCGGCGATCCCGCCGACTTTCTCAGGGACGGCATGGTCGTGGACGTGCAATTCCATGACGGAAATCCCATCGGGTGCGATCTTCCCGCGCACGTCGAATTGAAGATCGATCAAACGGATCCCGGTTTCAAAGGCGACACCGCAACCGGCACGACGAAACCCGCAACGCTCGAAACCGGCGCGGTCGTTCAGGTTCCGCTCTTCGTCAATCCGGGGGACGTCATCCGCATCGACACGCGCGACCGCAGGTACATCGGCCGCGTCGGCACATAACGCGCGACGAACATTCCGCATACATATTGGCTCTATGCTTGGCTTTTTGCAGCCGGTCTCGGAGCGAGCATCTTCGGATCGATGGTGGGGCTGGGCGGCGGCTTCATCATCGTGCCCGTGCTGCGTTTATTCTTCGGACTCGATCCCGCACAAGCCGCGGGAACCTCGCTCGCGCTCGTCGTCGCGAACAGCGGAAGCGGCGCATTCACGTATCTCATGCAGCGGCGCGTGCACGTTCGCGTCGGCTTGCTCATTGCCGCGGGCGGTTTTCCCGGCAGCATCGCCGGAGCATTTGCCGTCAAACATCTTCCGCCGCATCTGTTCGACTGGCTCTTCGCGGGGTTTCTCGTCACGGTCGCCGCGGATATCGTATTCAATCGCGAAAAGCGACTGAAAAACCGCAACGAGCAAGGCGACGTCCACGCCATCCTCGGCATGCGGTGGTACGCCGCGCTTGTTGCGGGCCTGGGCGTCGGCTTCATTTCGAGCATGTTCGGCGTCGGCGGCGGCGTCGCGCTTGTTCCCACGCTGCTGTACTTCTCGGATCTGCCGGCGCACGCGATCAGCGCGACCTCGCATTTCGGCATCATCCTCACCTCGCCGGTGGGCTTCGCGGCCCATTACGTCCAGCACGACATCGACTGGGCGTACGTAGTGCCCCTGGTGGCCGGAGGGTTCGTCGGGGGCCCGATTGGCGCGCGCCTCTCGCTCAATCTCCAGTCCGGACGGCTCATGCTGCTGGTGGCCGCCGCGCTCGTCATAGCCGCATTTGCGTTAGTTTTACGTCATTTCATAGGGTAGAGGCCCGGCGATAAGCAAAAGAGCGCCGATATGTATCCGCTGGGCGCTCTTTCGAGCGGAGCCGCTTCGGTTACGGAACTTGAGCGGCTGTTCGAAATCACGCGCGACGTTCTCGGCGCACCGTCCTTGGATGCGGCGCTGACCTCGCTGGCCCGCGGCGTGCAAGATTTGTTCGGCTGGCGCTACGTGACGATGGTGGCCGCGGAAGAGCCTAACGGCGAACTTCGCCGGCGCGTCATGCTGGGCTGGCCGGAAGAGGTCACCAACCGGCGCTTGTACGAGCGCATCGAACGCGGCGCGTTCGATATGATGCTCACGCAGGCGGTGCGGTTCTTCGAAGACTGCTACTTCTTCCCGGCGGAAAAGGAAGCGCACTGGGAGCGCTCCATCTACAGCGGGCACAATCCGAACCCGCCGATCCGCAAATTTCCGAGCCAGTGGCTCGAACGCGACGCGCTGGTGCTCACGCTGCACGACCGCGAAGGCGTCATGATCGGCTACATGTCGCCGGACGGCCCCCTCAACGGCGAAATTCCGAACGCGCAAACGCTGCGCGCGATGCAAGTCTTCGTCAACCTCATGGGCATGGCGCTCGAGAACGCGCGCTCGCAAAGCCGGCTGCAATACGAAGCAACGCACGATTCGCTCACCGGCTTGCCGAACCGCACGGTCTTCTCGCTGGAACTCGCGCGCGCGCTCGAGGCGCTTGGACGCAACGACGCCCTCGAGCGCGCCGTGCTCTACCTCGATCTCGACGAGTTCAAATCCATCAACGACACGCTCGGGCACCTCGCCGGCGACGACGTGCTCAAAGAAGCGGCCGCGCGCCTTCGCGCGGTGACCGACGATCGCTGCGTCGTCGCGCGAATGGCCGGCGATGAATTCGCCGTGCTGCTGGCGGACGCCACACCCAGTCGCATCGGAAACGCGCTCGATTTACTGCACCGGACCCTGCGCCATCCGTATCACATCGCGGGGCGCAACATCGTGATGACCGCGAGCATCGGTGTTGCCCCGATCGACCGGCAATACAGTTCCATTGCGGAAGTGTTGCGCGACGCGGACACGGCGATGTATTTCGCCAAAGGCGAAGGCAGGAACCGCAGCGCGATCTTCACACCGAGCATGCACGAAACCGCGCTGCGCCGGCTGTCGCTCCGAATGCACTTGCGCGGCGCGATCGACGAACAGCAATTCGTCGTCCTCTACCAGCCCATCGTTTCGCTCGAAAACGGCAGCGTCGAAGGCGTTGAAGCGCTGCTGCGTTGGAACCACCCCGAACAGGGCTATCTCGCTCCGGCGGCGTTCTTGCCTCTCGCCGAAGAGATGGGGTTGATGGTCCCCGTCGGCCGATTCGTGCTCGAGAGCGCTTGCCGCGAACTCGAACGCTGGGAGCGCCTTTCACCGGCGCGCAAAATTGCACTCAACGTGAACCTCTCGGTGCAGGAAGTACTGCAGTCCGATCTTCCGGAGTTCTTGGCCGCGCTGCTCGAAAAGCACGCCATCGATCCGGGACAACTCACGCTCGAGATCACCGAAACCTCGATTCTGCAAAGCGAATCGCGCGCGGCCGGCGTGCTCGCGCGTTTGAAAGCGATCGGCGTGGACTTGTGCATCGACGATTTCGGTACGGGCTACTCGTCCCTGCGCTACATTCAATCGTTGCCAATCGACGGGTTCAAGATCGACCAAACGTTCATCGCGGGCATCGGCGAAGAAAAGAGCGCGCAGATCATCGAGATGCTCGTTCGCTTGGGCGCCGCGTGCAATCTACGCGTGACCGCCGAAGGTATCGAAACCACGGAACAGGCCGACCGCTTGCTTGCGCTCGGCTGCGAGTACGGGCAGGGCTTGCATTTCCACGCACCGCTGGCCGCCGAAACGATGACGAGCCTGCTCGCAGAGGCCGCCCCCGCGTAACCGGCTGCTTGCGTGGGTAGCATCCCCACGATGGTTCTGGATACAGGCGTCGTCACGACGCGCCTCGGAGTTCCGCGCAGCACCGTCGAACGCGGGACGATCGACGAAACGTGCACCTACGTGCGCCGTTGGTCGTGGCCGTGCGGCTGCGAAGGCGAAATAATCGCCGGAACGCTTATCGAAATGCACTGCTGCGACCGGCATTCAAACCACGCGGTTTAACAGTTCCGCGGCGCGAGCCGCAATACGCGCGGCGATTTGCGAACAGCGCGGGCCTTCGCGCATGAGAAACGGTAGATCGCGCCATGCCGCCGGCCGGAGCATTGCGCGCCGCGGCTCGATCCACAAAGGAGAGATTTCGCGTTCGGGCGTGTCGAGAACGACGCGCACGCACGCAACGCGCGGCGCCTGAATCAATCCCGTCTCCATGTCCACGGCGGCATAGCCCTGCGCCGCCCATGTCGCGCGCTCCGGACCCTGCACGATGCTCGCACTCGTGACCATCGGATCGTGCAGAACGGCGTAACCGAATGATTCCGCAGCGCGCGTGAGCGTCTCGAGCGCATGCGCATCGGTCTGCAATTCGCTACCGTCGGGACGGCGGATGCACCGCGGAAGGAGCACCGTACCGGTCGGAACGCCGGTTCGCAAACCGCCCGCCAGGCCGCAGCTGATTGCAAGATCGTCGAACGTCGCGTACTTGGACAGCGCGATACCGGCTTCAATCACCCGAACGTTACGAACGCCTGCGCGCCGGACTGCGCGCGCTTCCACGCTCGTTGCCGCGACGATCGTTATGATGGCGCGTACCCGTGCTTGCGATACCAGCGTACGGCGCGCTCAAGCGCATCGCGCACCGGTCCCGGATGAAAATCCAACTCACGCGCCGCTTTCGAACTGTCCGCAAACATCAGGTCGCGCGCCATTTTCACGCCTTCGAGCGGTACGAACGGCTGAGAACCGCGTTGCAAACGGCAGCGCGCTTCGTCAGCATACGCAATTGCCAGTGCAAGCGCATCCGGCACGCGCCACCGCGGCATTGGTTTGCCGGTCAATTCTGAAAGCATTTGCCACACCTCGTCCAGCAAAAGATTTTCGCCGCCCAGAATGTACCGCTCACCCGGCGAACCGCTGCGCAGCGCGGTCACGTGCGCGCGCGCGACGTCTTCCACCGGCACCAAGTTGAGGCCGCCGCGCGGGGGCTTCGCGAACATCTTCCCGCGCGCAAAATCGAGAATCATCCGCCCGGTCGGCGTCGGTTTCCAGTCACCTGGCCCGACGGGCGCCGTCGGCAGCAGCGCGACGACGGGCACGCGTCCCGCAAACGCGGCGCGCTCCTGCTCCAGCTTCGAATGGTGATAGCCGCCCGACGCGCCGTCGGGCGCATAGTCCGCTTCGGTTCGCAACGGCCCGCCGCGTTGCGCTGGGCCAAGCGTCGCCGAGCTCGACGTCAGCACGACGCGCTCGACGCCGGCAATGCGCGCCGCTTCGACCAAACCGGCCGTTCCCGCGACGTTAACGCGATGGACCATCGAGCGATCGCCCGGCGCGAACGAGTAGAGCGCGGCGCAGTGCACGACATACCGGCATCCCTCGAGCGCTCGCGCCCAAGTACCAACGTTCTGCAAATCGCCGGCGACGAACTCGACGTTTCCATGGGCACGCTCGGCCGCAACCCGTGCTTCGCCGCGCACGAGCGCGCGCACGTCATACCCCGCCGCAATCAACTCGCGAAGAACGTGCGAGCCGACGAAGCCGCTGCTTCCGGTCAGAAAAACCCTATCGGGCATGAGCGCTATCGTATTCCTTTAAGGTCGTGACCGCCAATGTTTCGACCGTGGATCACGATGCGCTGGCGACGCGATGCAGCGCTTTCATCGGCATTTGGCCGTTGCCAGGACGGGCCGCAGCAAAATTGTTGGTACACGCGCCACTACCGGCTCAACAGGTGGCGGACGCCCGGCGGACCGCGTACGCGTCAGGACCGCTGGGTCGCTCCACAACGAGAACGAAACGAATTAATGCGCTAGTGCTGCGCGGATGCTTTCCTTGACGGAAGCGGTAGTTTTCACGACGGCCGTCGGTTCGTATCCGCAATGCGCCATGCAATTCGCGCACTTCTCGTGCTTGCCGCGCCCGTATTTTTCCCAATCCGTTTCTTCGATCAGTTCCTTGTACGTTTTTGCATACGCCTCATCGGACATCAGATAGCACGGGCGCTGCCAGCCGAAGATCGAGTACGACGGAATTCCCCAAGGCGTGCACTCCATCTCGATTTTGCCTTCGAGAAAGTCGAGGAAGAGCGGGCTGTGGTTCAGGCGCCATTTCTTGCGCTTGCCGCCGGCGAACGCTTCCCGGAAAATCGAGCGCGTGCGCTCGACGCCCAGGAAATGTTCCTGATCGGGCGCTTTTTCATACGCGTATCCCGGTGAGATCTGCATCGAGTCGACCTGCAGATCGTCGTTGAGATAATCGAGCACGGCGCGAATCGTCGTCGCATCGTCCGGATCGAAGAACGTCGTGTTCGTCGAAACGCGGAAGCCCTTGGACTTGGCAACTTTGATCGCGCTGACGGCCTTGTCGAACGTTCCGTCGCGGCAGACGACCTGGTCGTGGCGCTCTTGGAGCCCGTCGAGGTGGATCATCCACGTGAAGAGCGGATGCGGTTTGAATTTGTCGATCTTCTTCTCGAGCAGCAGCGCGTTGGTGCAGATGATGACGACCTTCTTACGCGCAATCAGCTCGTCGATCAGACGCGGCAGCTCTTCGTACACGAGCGGCTCGCCGCCGGCGATGGAGATGACGGGCGCGCCGCATTCCTCGATCGCGGCAATGCAATCCTCGACCGACAGCCGCTTGCGCAGGATGTCGTTCGGATACTGAATCTTCCCGCAGCCGGCGCAGGCCAAGTTGCATTGGAACAGCGGCTCGAGTCTCCATGACGAGCGGATATTTCTTCTCGCCTTTGAGCTTCTTACCGAAGATGTACTTGGCGATCTGCAGTTTCTGTGCGAAGGGTGTGCTCATGTTCAGGCTGGTACCTTTTGTGAAAGCGTGCCGGAATCACTCTTTTCGAGCATGGCGCGATCCATCGCCAGCGCCATCGCGGGAAAGAGATGCCGGTACATATGGTAGTTCAAATAGAAGTCCCGCGGAAAGCCCGTACCCGTGAAATACGGTTCGTCCCACGTGCCGTCCGCGCGCTGACGCGCGCGTAAGAAGTCGAGGCCTCGCTGTGCCCCCGGATGGCCGCCCATGCCCGCCCATTGTAACGTCATCACGGCCCAGGCGGTTTGCGAAGGCGTACTCGTACCGATCCCCGCGAACGATTCGTCGGCGTACGAATGACACGTCTCACCCCAGCCGCCGTCCGCGTTTTGCTTGGAAACGACCCAATCGGTCGCGCGCAAGACCATGTCGCGGCCCGCGCACATCTGCGCGAGCGCCGAAACGACGCACCACGTGCCGTAGATGTGGTTGACGCCCCAGCGGCCGAACCACGAACCCGACGGCTTCTGCGTCCTGCGCAGATACGCCAAAGCGGAGACGGCATCGGGATCGCGCTCGTCGCGGCCCAGCAGCGCAAGCATCTCGAGAACGTGCGCGGTGACGTCTTCCGTCGGCGGATCGATCATCGCGCCGAAATCGGAGAACGGCATGCGGTAGAGAATCTCGCTGGTGTTGTTGCGATCGAACGCCGCCCATCCGCCGTTCGAGGAACGCATCGCAAGCGTCCAGCGCACCGCGCGGTCGACCGCATCGCGCACGTGTTGCGGCGCTCCGCCCTCCAGCAGCGAACACACGATGACCGCCGTATCGTCGACGTCGGGATAGACGTCGTTGTCGAATTCGAACGCCCATCCGCCGTTGGGAACGCCCTTGCAGCGCACTTGCCAGTCGCCCCATTGATCCGCGGCGATCTGTTCTCGCAGCATCCAGTCCACCGCTTTGCGCATCGCGGGATGATCGGCGCGCAATCCCGCTTGATACAACACGCGAATCGCCCAGGCCGTGTCCCAAACCGGCGACATGCACGCTTGAAAGCGCCATCCGGTCTCGTCCGAAAACGCGAAACGTTCCATGCCGGCAAGGCCTTTTTGCATGACGGGATGATCGAGCGAATAGCCTTCGAGATGCAGCGCGATCAGCGAATACACCCACGGCGGTTGGATGCCGCCCCAACTGCCGTCGGGTTCCTGGCGATCCACGATCCAGCGGATCATTTTTCGGCACGCCGCGTCGCGGCCGGGTTTGAACGGGGATCGTTCGTAAAATTTGAGCGCGCCGATCGACCCACCAGAGCCAGCCGGAACCCGGCACGTGATGCATGCGCTCGTGCGTTCCGCTATTGACGATCTCGCTCACGTCGACACCGAGTTCGCGTACCGGCCGGCGCGCGATGACGACGCAAAGCGGACCGACCGTGCCGCGCGCCCAGCACGCGAAGTCGTACAGATTGAACGGCATCCAGGGCGGAAAATTGACGATCTCGGGCGGCATCGTCGGAACGCCGTCCCACGGATACGCTCCGAAAAGCGCCATCCAAATCTTCGTGAACACGCGCGCATCGGAAAGTCCGCCGAGTTTGCGAATGACGCCGAGCGCGCTGCGCATCTCCTCGCGCGAAACGTCGACGCCGAGCACTTTGAGTGCGACGTATGCTTCGATGGTCGTGCTGAGATCCGCCGGGCCGTCATAATAGAGCGCCCACGATCCGTCTTCGCGTTGAGCGTGAAGTATGTGCGCGATCGCGCCTTCGCGGATCGGCTCGTGCGAGATGCCGAGAAAGCGCAGCAGCAGGACGTGCTCGGCCGTCATCGTCACGTTCGTCTCGAGCTCATCCGTCCACCATCCGTCGGCGTGCTGATGTTCCAGCAGCCACTCGACGGCGCGGTTCAGATGCTGCGTTGTGCTGCTAATGTGCGTCCCTCCGCGGCGCCGGCAAACCTCGTGTTTTCCATCAAGACACGCGCGGCCGTCAAGCCGCTGCGCACGGCCGACTCCATCGTGTCCGGCCAGCCGGTCGCCGTCCACGCGCCCGCAATGACGACGTTGGACGAGGTGGTCCAAGCCGTGGGGCGCGCCGCTCCCGGTTTTGCCAAATACGTACCCTCCGGATTTCTCGTCGCTGCGCCGCGCAGAAGCCGGGCGCCTGCCAAACTCGGCACTGTGGCCTGCACTTCTTGCCACGCCGCCTGCACCACGTCCGCCGTCGGCCGGGCGACGATATCGTCTGCGGCACTCATGCTGCAGCACAAATAGCCGGGTCCCTTTTTGAACACCCATTGCACCGTCGAATCCAGAATGGCCGCAAACTCGAAGTCCGGATCGGCCGCTTCGTACCACAGGTGTACGTCCATGATTGCAAACGGTTCGTACACGTCGAGCGGCGGAACTCCGAAACGCGCCGGTTCGCCGAGCAGTTTGGCCAAGCTTCGCGGCGGCACCGCGAGAACGACCGAATCGAAACGCGCTTCTTCTTGCGCAGTACGCAGCAGTACGCCGTCCGATTGCGGCTCCATGGCAAAGACCGCGGAGGAACGATGCACGCGTTCCAGCCGAGTTGCCGCGCTCTCCATGATCTGCGCCAGCGGTACGGTCGTATAACCGAAGCGCGCCGCATCCCGGTCGCGCAGAAAAGCCGTGGAAATCACGAACGCCGCTTCGGCGGCGTTCATGCGATCCAGCGGCGCGTTCAGCGCCGGAACCATGAACGGTTCCCAGAAACTGCGGATCGTTTGCGCACCCTGTCCGTGAAGGCGCAGCCACTGCGCGAAACTCAAATCTTGCCGGGCCGACTTGGAATTTGCGCGCAGCGAAAGCAACGCTCGCGCAATGTCAATCTTGCCGCGAAGCGATAGGTGACTATAGCCTGCGAAAGACGCCAAAAGATGAAACGGCGCCGGCAAGTCCGCAGCGCGCAAACGGCTGCACCGTCCGCCGCGTCCGTAGACGACGACGTCGAACCGCTCCTGCAGATGCAGCGCGCTCGCCATCCCCGCTCGACGGACGAATTGCGCGAACTCGGTGCAGCATGCGAGATAGACGTGCTGTCCGTTGTCGACCACGTGTCCGTCGAGTTCGAACGACGTCGCGCGTCCGCCCAGCAGACGGCTGCGTTCGAACACTTCCACGCTGCAGCCGGCTTCGTGCAATTCGAGCGCCGCCGACAAGCCGGCGAGTCCGCCGCCGACGACGGCTACACGGGGCGCAGCCACGATTGCACGACCACTTGCAGCTTTTCGCGCTTCGATAATGCGGCGCGTTCGCGCAGCGGCAGATGCGGATCGCGTTCGATCTTCCGCAGCAGCCGTTCGTAAATCCCCGCCATCGTCTGGACGCATGCCGCGGGACGGCGCGGAATGTACCGCAGGACTTCGTAACCCGTTTTGAAGAGCTGACGCGCGCGCTGCGTTTCGAATTTCACGAGCGCGTTCCACCCCTCGCCCGGATCGACGCCGAGCATCGCTTCCTCGGAAATGCCGAAGCGGCGCAGATCGTCGTGCGGCAGGTAGACGCGGCCCATTTCGGCGTCTTCGCGCACGTCGCGTAAGATGTTCGTGAGTTGCAGCGCGAGGCCGAGATCGTCCGCGCGCAAGAGCGCCGCATCGTCCGTGAATCCGAAGATGCGCACGCACATGCGTCCGACGACCGAGGCGACGAGCCGGCAGTATTCGCGCAGCTCTTCCCACGTTTCGTATCGCGTTTGCGTGCAGTCGCGCTCGACGCCGTCGATGAGCGCCTGCAATTCGCTCTCCGGAATCGCGTAGCGGCTTACGGCTTTCGCAAGCACTTGCATGACCGGATCGTCGAACTCTCCGCGCATGCAGCGCGCCACCCGTTCGCGCTGCGCGGCGAGACGCTGCGGAATCAGTTCCGGGCGCGGCGCGCCGTCGACTTCGTCGTCGACTTGGCGCGCAAAATCGTACAGCGCGTAGATCGCCATGCGCTTATCGTGCGGCAGCGAAATGAAACCCCAATAGAAATTCTTGGCTTCGCGTCGGGCCATCTCGCGGCAGAAGCGCTCGGCCTCCTGCTCGACGCTCTGCGGACGGCGCATATACCGAACGGCGTCAAGCGGTTTCAGCACTGCGCACCTCGACGCGACGATGAGCGGCTTCCATTACCGCCCGCATCAGAATTGCCACTTTCGTCCCTTTCGATACCGAGGGACGGGTCACTTCCGTTGCGTAGCCGATTCGCCGGATCGCGTCGCAGATGGCAAGCCCGCCCATGCGGTACAGCGCGAGCTGGAGTCGCAGCGGCCCGGGAGCCATCGTTTCCAGCGTCTTGCCGGAGGCGAGCAGCGATCGCGCTCGGGCGACGAGCGCCTGCACGGCACCGCGCGTTCCGCCGCTCCGCAAATCCTCCTCGATCAAGTAGCGCCGCCCGATCTTCGCGTCGCGGCTGACGTCCTGCGCGTGATTTGCCAGTTGCAAGCCGATGCACACGTCGTCGGAAAGCTTTTCCGTCGCGGCATTTGCGATGCCGAAGAACCGCAGCACGACGCGCCCCACCGGCGCGGCGGAAAGCATGCAATACGATTCGAGCTGCGGCCACGTCTCGTAAGCATGCACGCGCTGGTCTTGTTCGTTCGCCGAAATCAAATCCAGGAACGGCTGTTTGTCGAGCGCGTAATGGCCGATCGTTTCGCGCAGCGCGATAAGCACCGGATGTACGGCCGGAGCGCCGTCAAAAACGGCTTCTGTCTCGCCGCGCCAGCGCGCGAGCCGCGCGAGTGCTTCCTCCGGCGACCCGCTTTCATCGCCGAGATCGTCGGTCGTGCGGCAAAAACCGTAAAAGCGCATGAGATCCAGGCGCGCCCGGCCGGGAACGACCCTCGAGGCTACGGCGAAATTCTCATAATGCCGCGTTGCGAGCATGCGGCAATATGCATCGGCGCTTTCAGACTCGTTCATTGCGCGTTATGCGTTTCGTGGTGCGCAGTTGCGCGATCGTCTGCTCTCCGAGAGCGAACATGGCGATGCGCAGCACCTCGACGAATTCGCGCGCGAGATCGGACGCAGCCTCATAGCCTTCCACGGCTGCGCGCAGGAACGGTCCGGCGATACCGACCATGTCGGCGCCGAGCGCGAGTGCTTTGACGGCATCCATTCCGCTGCGTATCCCTCCACTGGCAATGAGCAGTCCGTACGGCCCTATCTGCACGGCACCGCGCAAACATTCTGCCGTGGGAATCCCCCAACCCGCAAACGCCGCAGCGACGTTCGCGCGCCACGGTTCGGCCGTCCGGTGCCGCTCGACTTCACTCCACGACGTGCCCCCTGCGCCCGCGAGATCGACGGCCGCGACTCCCGCTTCGAATAAGGCGTGCACTTCGTCCGGTGCGATTCCCCAACCGACTTCCTTGACGACGACCGGCGCGTCCAATTTCGCGCAGACCTTCGCAATGTTGTCGATCAGCCCGCGAAAGCACGCGTCGCCTTCGGGCTGAACCGCTTCCTGCACGGCGTTCAGATGAAGCACCAGCACATCGGCGTGCAGGATGTCGAGCAGACGGCGGCAGTCGTCGACGCGATACCCTTTGTTCAACTGCACCGCGCCCAAATTCGCGAAAAGAAGAATGTCCGGCGCGTGCGGGCGTACGTCGAACGTCTCGAGCAGCGCGGGATTTTCGAGCAGCGCCCGCGCGGAGCCCAGCCCCATCGCTAGACCGTGTTCCTGTGCGACGCGCGCGAGGACCGCATTAATCGCGCGCGCTTCCGGCGTGCCGCCGGTCATGCACGAGACGAGCAGCGGCGCGCGCAGCGCACGCCCAAAAACAGTGCAGGACGTATCTACGTCCTGCAGATCGATTTCGGGCAACGCGCAATTGACGAGCCGGTACTCCTCGAATCCGCTTGTGACGCCCTTCGCGCCGACGTCGTGCTCGAGGTTAATCCGGACGTGATCCGCTTTCCTCGATGCGGTGCCGCTATCGCGATCGAGTTGCGACGTAATACGCCACCTCTTCAAATGCTTCCAGCGCTTCCGCGCCGACGCGCCCGCGTGCGACGACGCTGACCGCCTTTTCCGCATAACGCTCGGCCGCGAGACGCGTGAGCGCATCGCAGCCCACTTCGTCCAGGAGCGCTCGAAGTTTTGGTTCCGGGTCGTCTTGGCGCGCGCGAAAGATTTCGCGCAGGCGGCGCCGCTGCAGCGTCGACATGACGCCCAGTCCCGCGACGACGGGAAACGTCATCTTGTAGCGGCTTGCATCTCCGCTGCTCGACTTTCCGGTGGTCGCCGGATCGCCGTACATGCCGAGCCAATCGTCCCGAATTTGAAAGGCGGTGCCCAGCAGCCGTCCGGCGCGGCGGAATTGCGCGGCAGCCGGCTCGGGCGCGCCCGCAATGACGGCTCCGGCCTCGACGCTCGCACCGAGCAGCGCACCGGTTTTCGCGGCGACCATTCGAAGATACGCGCGCAGCGTCGTGTCGATCCGGCCCTCGAGTTCCAGATCGATGCATTGCCCCTCGATGACCGTCAGACCGGCGGATGCGATTGCCGCGATCGCGCGAATCCCGCGATCCGGATGCGCGCAATCGCGTGCGACGGAAAGAAACGCCAGCGCCTGCATCGCGTCGCCCGCGTTGATGGCCTGTGGAACGCCCCACAGCGACCACACGGTTTCGCGGCTGTGCCGTTTGCGGTCGCCGTCCTGGATGTCGTCGTGCACCAGCGTGAAGTTGTGAAACCATTCGATGGCGGCCGCCGCCGGTAACGCCTGCGCCGCCTCGCCGCCGAACGCTCCGCACGCCCAGAGGCACAGGCTCGGCCGGACCAACTTGCCGGTCTTGACTGCGTTCGGACGTCCGGCTTCGTCGGCCCAGCCCATGTGGTAGGCGACCATCTTGCCGGAAAGCCAGGAGAACGGCAGCGTACGGCCGCGCATATATTCCGCAATGAGCGAACGATGACGGCTGAGCAGCAGCGGTTCGACTTCTGCATTGCCGGCCGCGCGTCTGTACGGCGCCCGGCTGATGGAATATGAGTCTATTGCAGGGCTCCTCATCTGAAAAGGCTTCGCTACACGAAGGCGGCTGATAGGAGCGCTTGGCCGCGCAGCCGCTTCTGGCCTCCCCCTGCGAGGCTAGCCGCATACGCGCAGCGCATAAGACGCGAAGCATGCGCCAGCTCATCGTGACGGCCGACGATTTCGGTCTCGACACCGCTGTCAACGACGCGATCGAACGCGGACACCGCGACGGCATTCTCTCGACGGCGAGCCTGATGGTCGCAGCGCCTGCCACGCACGACGCAATCGAGCGCGCGCGCCGGATGCCGCGCTTGCGTGTGGGACTGCACGTGGTGCTCGTGAACGGCCGCCCGGTGCTGCCGCCCGAGCGCGTACCCGATCTCGTGGACGAAAGCGGATCGTTCGAAAGCGATCTGTTCAGAGCCGGCGTGCGCTATTTTTTCGTGCCCGGGATCCGCAAGCAGTTGAAAGCCGAAATACGCGCGCAATTCGAGGCGTTCGCCGCGACCGGATTACCGCTCGATCACGTCAACGCGCAAAATCATCTGCACGTGCATCCGACGATTCTCTCGCTCGTGCTCGAAGTGGGACGCGATTACGGCGTCCGAGCGATTCGTATTCCGCGCGAGCCGTTTTGGCCGTCGTGGCGCGCGATGCGAACGCATATGGGAGCTCGGTTCGCAAACTCGGCGTTTTTGCTGCCGTGGCTGACGCTCATGCGAATTCGTCTTCGGCGCGCGGGGATCGCAACCAACGATTACGTCTTCGGAATGAACGACACGGGTCACATGACGCCGGACCGGGTCCGCAAATTCCTCGCCAATCTTCCGGACGGCGTCTCGGAACTCTACGTGCATCCCGCGACGCATGCGTGGCCGGGGGCATTTCCGCCGGACTACGATTTCGCCGGGGAGTTCGCATCGCTCGTCGACGCCGGCGTGATCGATGAACTGCGGCGATCGCCCGTGCGTTCGACGAATTTCACCGAACTGGCGACGGCGCGTGTCCGTTAATATGTTGAAGGCGCTCGCGTTTGCGAGCGGTGCGGGAACGCTCGCGGGAATCGCCTATACCGCATTCGCAATCTCGCGCGTGCGCCGGTTTCGCAAGTGGGTGTCTGCGACCTCGATGCGTTCGCGAACGCCGCTCACCATACTCAAACCGCTGCACGGCGATGAACCGCGGCTGTTCGAAAACCTGTGCTCGTTCTGCGATCAGGAGTACCCGGAGTACCAGATCGTTTTCGGCGCAGCGGATCCGCAAGACCCCGCGCTGGAGACGGCCCGAGCGGTTGCGCGCCGTTTTCCGCGCGTCGACGTCGAGATCGTTGCGGGTAACGCGCAGCCTGCCGGGAATCCGAAAATCGGCAACCTGCTGGGTATGATCGGCCGGGCGCGTCATCCCGTCATCGTTATTGCGGACAGCGACATTCGCGTGAGTCGAACGTACCTGCAGGCAGTCGCGAGCAGCTTCGACGATCCGCGAACGGGCGCAGCCACCTGCGTGTACGGCGGTGCGCCGGAAGACACGTTCGCCGCACGCCTTGGCGCGCTTCACGTGAACGATCACTTCACGCCGTCGGCGTTGGTCGCGGCGGCGATCGAACCGCTGACGTATTGTTTCGGCGCCACCATGGCCGTTCGCGGCGACGTGCTCGAGCGCATCGGCGGTCTGCAGCGCCTCGCGCCGCATTTGGCGGACGACTATCTGCTCGGCAAATACGTCAGCGAAGCCGGCTATGGAGTTGCACTCATTCCCTGCGCCGTGCAGACGACGGTTTCGGATACGACGCTTTCGGCATTGTGGCGGCACGAACTGCGCTGGGCGCGCGCGATTCTCGGGCAGCGCCCTGCCGGATACGCGGGATCCATCGTTACGTACGTCTTGCCTTTTGCATTTGCGTTCGCGGGCTTGTCGCGCACGCCGTTCGCCTGTGGACTATTCGCAGTTGCAGCAACGGTGCGGACGATACTCCATTTTCAAGCGCGCAGCGCGTTTGCGCCGCAAACGGCCCCGGCGCCGTGGCTCATACCGCTGCGGGACGCGTTCGGTGCGGCGGTCTGGCTGGCGAGTTTTTGCGGCAGGAACGTCCGATGGCAGGACGAGGACTATCGGCTCAATGCAGGCGGGCGGATGGCCGCGGGGCCAAAAGAAATGTAACGATTGCGTTTACCTTTAGGGCGAACGACCCAATGAGTGCGCAAGTCGCGCGTCGGAATGTCGATATGAAACGTTGAACCGAATACCACCAAAGGACGCGACATGAACGAACGCACGCTTGTAGCCCTCGACACCGACGACTCGTTTTTCAATGACTGGATGCTGGACCTGTACAGCCTCGAGCGTTGCGCGTCCGACCGCTGGAACGACAAAATTTGGAGCGGCGTGCAGCCCACGTACGCCGGCATCCTGATTCGCGAGAATTGAATGTGCCGCGTAAGCGGTAATAAAAGCGGCCCGCTTGGGGAGGCGGGCCGTTTTTATTTTGCTTCTGTCTAACTACTTGGGATAGGTCATTTCTTTCGGCACCACGTAGGCGTCGAATTCATCGGCGCTCACGTGGCCCAGTTTGACCGCCGCTTCTTTCAGCGTCGTGTTGTGGTGATGCGCGTGCTTGGCAATCTCCGCCGCCTTGTCATAGCCGATCTTCGGCGATAGCGCGGTGACGGTCATCAGCGACTCGCCCAGATACTTCGCAATGACTTCTTCGTTCGCTTGCAGTCCCTCGACGGCGTGTTCGCGGAACATCGTGCACGTATCGCGCAGCAGCGTGCACGAGTGCAGGAAGTTATAGATCATGACCGGGTTGAACACGTTGAGTTCGAAGTTGCCTTGGGAGGCGCCGAACGCAATGGCGGCGTCGTTTCCGTAGACCTGCGCGACGACCATGGTCATTGCTTCCGACTGCGTAGGATTCACTTTGCCGGGCATGATCGAGGAGCCCGGTTCGTTCTCCGGCAGAATCAGCTCGCCGATGCCCGCGCGCGGACCCGAAGCCAGCCAGCGGACGTCGTTGGCGATTTTCATGAGTCCCGCTGCAAGCGTCTTGAGCGCGCCGGAGGCAAAGACGAAGTCGTCGTGCGAGGCCAGCGCCGTGAACTTGTTCGGATGCGATCGGAACGGCAGTCCCGTCAGTTCGGCGATCTTCTTCGCCGCGCGATCCGCGAATTCACGGTGCGCGTTCAACCCCGTTCCCACGGCGGTTCCGCCGATTGCGAGATCGTAGAGCGGCTCGAGCGCGAGTTCGATCGCGTGTATCGCGCGGTCGAGCTGCGTCACGTAGCCTGAAAATTCCTGACCCAGCGTCAGGGGCGTCGCGTCCTGCAGATGCGTGCGCCCGACCTTGACGATGTGCTGCCATGCTTGGGCTTTCGCGTGCAGCGCTTCGCGCAATTTGCGCACCGCGGGCAGCATCTCCACGACCGCCTCGGCGGCGGCCATGTGCATCGCGGTAGGAAACGTGTCGTTCGAAGACTGCGACATGTTGACGTGATCGTTCGGATGAACCGGCTTCTTGCTGCCCATCTCGCCGCCGGCGATCTCGATGGCGCGGTTCGAGATGACCTCGTTCACGTTCATGTTCGTTTGCGTGCCGGATCCGGTTTGCCAGACGCGCAGCGGAAAGTGCGCGTTCAGTTTGCCGTCAACGACTTCGTCCGCGGCCTTGACGATGAGATCCGTCTTCTCTTTGTCGAGTTTGCCGAGATCCTGGTTCACGAGCGCGCAGGCCTTCTTCAAAACGGCCATTGCTTTTATGACTTGACGCGGCATCACATCGCGCGGCCATTCACCGTCGCCGATGTCGAAATGGATGAGCGAGCGCGCGGACTGCGCGCCGTAGTATTTGTCGGCGGGAACCGGAATTTGGCCCATCGAGTCGGACTCCGTCCGGGTCTTCGTTCCATTGGCCGGAATGTTGGTAGTCGTCATGGCCCCGTTATCTTCGCCCGGCCGGCCCTATCTCTGCCCGGATAAACGTCTGAGATCGGATGAAAAACCACCCTGCGGGGGCCTGCTTGGAGTCTTCAACGGCCTTTGAAGGCGGCTCTCCCGGTCGTCATCCCCAGTTCGCGCGTTTCGAGCACTTCGAATACCGTCAGCGGAAAACGCGGGTCGTAGCCGCGCCGGCTGCAGCGACCGCAGCTCATCGCGGCTGCGGGCAGGCGTTTGCGCAGCAGCTCCAGCGTACATTTTTCGCATCGCAGGATGTAGCGTTTCACGCTCTCGTTGAACGGACGCGCGCTGCCGAGATCGTGATAGATCGACGTCATCCCGCATTCGCGCATCTTGCGCCGGAAATCCGCGCTGTGCGCCGTGTCGCCGGTACGATCGTACACCCACGCGTGAATCATTTCATGCAGCAGCGTTTCGCGCAGCGCTTCGGGATTGGAGCGGAAATGCTTGGGCGAGAGCTCGATGAGCAGCGGTCTCTCGCTGTACGTTATACGTCCCGCGGAATTCGAAAAGCGCGCGTTGTAGCGAATGCGGCACACGGGGACTTCCCCGTTGAAATGGTAGTTGTTGAGTTCCGCGAAGAGCAGCTGGAGATCGGTTTCCGACGGCACGAAGAGTTTCTTCGTCGCGCGTCCAAACGAATCTTGTGATTCCGGCTCAGAAGCGCGGCTTGCCGCCGCGCGTTTACGTTCCCATCATGATCGTGGTCGCCGCGGCCTTCCTGGCCGTGCTGGTGTATTTCGTGCGCGCGTCGTTTTCCACGGGCGGCTCGGTCTTCGGCGCCGCAATCGGGGCAGGCAACCGTGGCGCGCCGGCCGCCGCTGCTCCCGCAGTCAACGTCGAAGGCGGCGGGCCGCCTCCGGCCGTGCGTACGCAGCTCGCGGACTTGCGCGCTCGCATCGCCCGCAATCCGAAAGACGACGTTGCGCTCACGCAGCTCGCGGACATGTACCTCGCCGTCGGAAAATACGAGGCGGCTATTCCCTACTACAAACGCGCGCTGGCGGCCAATCCGAACAACGTCGCGGCGAAAGAAGGCATGAGCGAAGCCGAGAGCGAGAGCAAGAGCCCGTGAAATTGTATGTTTCCTGCGACATGGAGGGAACGGCGGGCGTGTGCAGCTGGATGCAGTGCGATCCGTCCAACCGCCACGAGTATCCGATCTACCGCCGGTACATGTCTCGCGAAGTTCGCGCCGCCATCGACGGAGCGCGCAGCGCGGGCGCAACCGACGTCGTCGTCAACGATTCGCATTGGGACATGCGCAACGTGCTCTGGGACGAATTGCCCGACGACGTGCGGATGATCTCGGGCGGTCGGAAACCGTTTTCGATGACCGAAGGGTTGCGTTCCGGATTCGACGGCGCGTTCTTTACGGGATATCACGCGCGCGTCGGTGCGGCGAACGGGGTTCTCGCGCACACGTACACCGCCGACAGCCTCTACAACGTGCGCATCAACGGCGTCGCTTGCAGCGAAGCGCTTCTCAATGCTGCCATGGCGGGCATGTTCGGCATTCCGCTGCTGCTGCTCAGCGGCGATCGTGTCGTGGTCGAGCACGTCAAGCAGTACATGCCGTGGGTCAACGGCGTCGTGGTGAAGGAAGGAATCGGCCATTATGCGGCCGATTCGATGACGCCGAAAGCCGCGCAGGACGCGCTGTGCGATGCGGCGGCACGCGCCGTGCGCGATGCGGCGAAGGCCAAACCGTTCACGTTCGATTCGCCGATGACGATGGAGATCGACACGGCGCGCGTGGAGCACGCCGATTTCATCGAACTCATGCCGGGATTTACGCGCGTCGACGGACGCACGCTGCGATTCGTTCACGACGACTACCGGATGATTTTCCGCGCATTCGTCTGTTCGTTCCGGCTCGCCGGAGCGGCAACGGCGACCGCATGAACGTCTATATTTCGTGCGACATGGAAGGCGTCGCGGGGGTGAGCAGCTGGGAGCAGGTCGATGCGCGCAATTACACGCCCGATTATTTCATCTACCGCAAGTACATGACGGCCGAGGTGTGCGCCGCCATCGCGGGTGCCCGGGAAGGCGGCGCGGCCGGAATCCTCGTCAACGATTCGCACGGCCCGATGCGCAACCTGATTCTCGACGACCTGCCGCAGGACGTGCGTGTCGTGTTCGGCAATCGCAAGCCGTTTTCGATGGTGCAAAGCGTCGACGGCGGATACGGCGGCGTTTTCTTCACGGGCTATCACGGCGCTATCGGTGAGGCGAACGCGACGCTTTGCCATACGTACACGCCCTCGGTAATCTACGACGTTCGGATCAACGGCGTGCGCTGCAGCGAAGCCACGCTCAACGCCGCGCTCGCCGGTCATTTCGGCGTGCCGGTTCTACTCGTCACCGGAGATCGCGTCACCGTGGAAAGCGCAAAAGCGCAGATGCCATGGGTCACAGGCGTCATTGTGAAGGAAAGCATCGGCAACTACGCCGTCGATTCGATATCGCCGAAAGCCGCGCAGGACGCAATTCGAGCCGGTGCTGCGCAGGCCGTCAAGAGCGCCCCAGCGGCGAAAGCGTTCCGTTTCGATGCGCCGATAACGCTCGAGATCGATCTCGCGCGAATCGAGCAAGCCGACTTTGTTGCGCTCATTCCTGGTTTTCAGCGCAGCGGCCCGCGTCAGGTGCGCTTTACGCACGACGATTATCCGACAATATTCCGCGCCTTCGTCGCGGCATTTCGATTGGGCGGCGTCGCCGAACGTCCGGCCTAATTGTCATCGTGAGCGCGTATTGTCATCGTGAGCGTGTCGAACAACCCCGAGCCCGTCGAGGGGCCGTCTCGAGATGGCTTCGACTTCGCTCAGCCGGTTTTTTCGCGCATGGAAAGGGCTCCGCCGACGAATGCGCCGGCGCCCGTAAGCAGCGCGACCGCGTACGGATACCAATTGGGAATACCCGCAACGAGCGGCCGTTTCGAAAACGCCGCTCCCAAGATCGTAACGCAAACGATGACGACGCCGAGCACGCCGGCATGCAGCAGCGGCCGCGCCGCCGCCACGCGCGCCGCTATTGCTCCGGCTATTACTCCGGCAACGAATGTGACGAATTCACCGGCGACGATGCCGTGAAAGATGAAACCGCCGGCAATTTCGACGGCAAGCAGACAGACATAGCCTAGCAGCACCGCCAGGAGCGTGCGCGCAGGTCTCAAAACCGCGGTTAGCCCGCTACCGCAGCCGGACGTCCGAGTGCGATTGCGATTTCCGCGAGTTCGTTCTCGTCGATGGCCAGGCGGCGCATCGCCCGCTCGTAGAGTTCTATCGCTTCTTCACTCTTGCTGGCGGCCGCGCGTTCCTCGCGAATACGCTTGACTTCTTCGGTCACGCGGTGCGCGAGCTCCGCAGATACCTCGACGCCGTGCTCCGCGAGTTGCGACGCGTGTTTGCGCAGCGTATCCTCGACCAGCGCTACGCCCGAATGTTTGCCGAACACCCACGATGTTTCCGCGCCCACGAGTTCGGCGGGAACCGCTTCATACATGCGATGATCGATCAGCATCGCATGCGTGTGAATCCCCGATTCGTGCGCGAAGACCTTGGTTCCGACGATCGGCTCGTGCTGCTGCATCGGCACGCCGCTCATGCGTTCCATGAACCTTGCCAGTTCGCGCAACTTGTGATACTTGAATCCCGGAATTTCGATGCCGTACAGCACGTTGAGCGCGGTGACGAATTCGTGCAGCTTCACGTTGCCGGCGCGCTCGCCGTACCCATTCGCCGTCACCGACACCACCTTGAAGCCGCACGCCACAGCGGTAATCGCATTGATGGTGCCCAGACCGTAGTCGTTGTGCAGATGACATACCATCGGCAGACCTTTGGGCATGGCGTTCACGATGCGCGTACAATACCAGCGCGCGGCTTCCGGCGTCATGCATCCGACCGTATCGGGCCACGCCGGACGCGTCCCGCCCGCCGCAAGGCCGGCTTTGAAGTACTCGATGAAGTACTCGACGTCGCCGCGGCTGCCGTCCTCCGCGCCGAACTCGATGCGCGTAGCGCCCTTACTGCGCGCGTACGTGATGGCGTCGCGTTGCAGTTTGACGTTCGCATTGCGGTAGAATTCCAGCGGCAGATCCAACCACTCGCTCTCCGGACGTCCTTCGAGCTTGAGCAGCGTCTTGCCGATTTTGTACTTGAGATGGAGATCGCTTCCGCTCGTGAAGATGAAGAACGTGACTTCGGACGGGTCGACGTTGACGTCCGCAAGCGCGCGCAGCGTCACGTCGATGTCTTTGGGATTGCAGCGGCACATGACGACGATCTCGACGTCTCCGATCTCGCCGCGGCGCTTGCCGTCCATGACCAGTTGCAGTGTCTTGCAATCCCCCGGGCTGGCCGCCGGGAAACCGACGCTCATGATATGCACGCCGATGTCCGCCAAGCGCTTTGCAATCTCGTATTTTTGCTCCGGGGTGAAGCATATCCCGGGCATTTGCTCGCCGTCCCGCAGCGTTTCGTCGTAAATGCGAATCTGCGACGGATCGGGGAAACTCAAATGCTTGGTGAATTCGCGTGGATCGCGAATCAGGCGCTCGATGGGCTCGCGGAATTCCATGGCTTTACTTTAGCATGACCTCGTCGCGCGGCACTAGGCCTGCGTCCGTAGCGGCGCTCGATTGCGCGCGGCGCGTGTACACGCGCAATTCGGAAATGTCGCGAGGGAAAACCAATTCGAGCGTCCAGTCGAATGCGACGCGCAACTTGCGATCCAAGCCCGGCAGCCGGGAAAGGTAATACGAGCGCCAGAGGAACCATGCTGGAAACCCTGTGAGCACGCGGTTTCCGGGCAGCTGCGCAACGGCTTTTCGCGCGCCGAGCGACGCCATCATCCCAAGCGATTTGTAGCGAAACGGTTTCGTCGGCCGGCCGCGGAGCACCGCGACGATGTTGTCTGCGAGCACCGGTCCTTCGCGTATCGCGTGCTGCGCGGTGGCCGGATAAAACCCGCCTTCGCCGTCGGGAACTTGCGCGCAATCACCGAGCGCCCAAACGGCTTCGCATCCCGGAACGCGCATATCTTCTCCGACGGCGATCGTGCCGTGTTTTCCGCGCGGCAGAGTACCTTTGACGGCAAGCGGACGCGGCCGCACGCCCGCGCTCCAGACGATCGTGCGAGTCTCGATGCGCTCGCCGCTCGCGAGCTCGAGTCCCTCGTCGTCGGCAGACTTCACACCGTCGGCAGTGATAACGCGCACGCCGCGGCGGCGCAAATCTCGCTGCGAATAGCTTCCCATGCGCGCGGGCAAACCCGGAAGCAGCGTCGCTCCCCCCTCGACTAGGACGATGCGCACGTCGTCTTTTTTAACGTGCGGATAAAAGCGCAGAACGCTGCGGAAGAGTTCGACCATCTCGCCCGCCGCCTCGACGCCCGTGAATCCTCCGCCGACGACGACGAGCGTGAGCAGCCGCTTGCGCTCCGCTTCGTCGGGAACCGTATCCGCAAGTTCGAGCAGCCAAATGAAGCGGTTGCGCAGCACGCCGGCATCCTCGAGCGTCTTCAGCGCGAATACGCGCTCCGCAACACCCGGCAAGTCGAACGTCGAGGTTGCAGAGCCAATCGCGACGACGGCGTAATCGTACGTAATGATTTCCGAAACGCCGGTAAGCGTATGCGTGTACGTAACGCTTCGCGCGTCGACGTTCAGTCCGGTGACGTCGGCGAGAATGAATTGCGTGCGCCGGAGCTGCGACCGGATCGGCGTGATGATGTGCTGCACGTCCAGCGCGCCCGAGCTGACTTCCGCAAGCATCGGCGTGAAAAGCGAAAAGTTTTCGCGGCTGATGAGCACCAGTTCGGCCTCGCCGCTGCGCAGGCGTTTTTCCAGCCGCTGAGCCGCAGCGATGGCGGCGAACCCGCCGCCCAGGATGACGATGCGCTTCACGCCCGCGCCGTTCGCCGCGCGAACTAGCATGCCTTGAACGCGCGCAGCGGGAATAAAAGCAGGCGTGAAGGATCCCAATAGCGGCTGGGCCGAGCGGCCGGAAAACAAGCGCTACGACGTTCAGGAGGGCGAGTATCTGCCGCCCGATCAGGCCCAAGCGCAAAAGACGAAGGGCAAAGCCGCGAAGGGCCTCGGCACGGCGGGCGTCGGCATAGCCGTACTGCTCGCGAAGTTCAAATCGCTTCTGCTGATCCTGCTGAATTTGAAGTGGGCAGTCGTTTTGCTCAAATCGCTGACCTTCGGCGGATCGTTTTTCATCTCGCTTTTCTTCTACGCGCTGTTCTGGGGTTGGAAGTTCGCACTCGTCTTCGTGCTGATGATTCTCGCGCACGAGATGGGACACTACGTGACGATCCGCAACTATGGTTTGCCTGCGCGCCTGCCGATGTTCATTCCCTTCTTCGGCGCTTACACGATGGGCGGCGTTCCGCAAAATCTCGAGCATGACGCATACATCGCACTCGCCGGCCCGCTCACGGGCTTGGGAGTGTCCGTAGCATGTTACGCGTTCGGATTCCAAACGCACGACGTATTTTGGTACATGGCGGCGTACGTCGGCGCGATGATCAATTTGTTCAACATGATCCCGGCGTTGCCGTTCGACGGCGGCCGCGTGGCCGGCGCAATCTCACCGGCGCTCTGGATCGGCGGCTTCGTCGTCTTCGTCGGCGCGTCGCTTGCGCTGCACATCCCGATATTCTTCATCATCTTGTTCGGCATTATGGCGCTGCCTGGCGTCATCGCAGCACTGCGCGGTTACGTCGATCCGCGGTACGCGACGATGACGGCATTGGGAAAATTCCGGGTGGGCGGCTGGTATTTGCTCACGATGTTCGCGCTCTTTTACCTGATGTCGATCTCGCACGTCGCGGTTCCGGCCCGTTGAGCGAAAAGCCGCCGCCGGATTTTGCGACACTTCGCGCGGTAGAGGTGCTCGCGCAGATGCATCAGCGCGCGCGCGAAAAACCGAACGCGCCGCCCGCGCCGATCGACCGCCCCGTCCTTCTGCACAGCGAACGGCTCCGGCTGCAAATCGCGAAAACCACCCGCAGCGACGTCGAAAGTGAACTTGGTATCGCGTTCAGTTATCCGGCGCGCGGGTGGCACACGTATGCGACGAATGAGTCGGGCGTGCGCTGCCTGCTGAGCACGTTTTACAAGAACGGAATCCTGATCGCTGCGGAACTATACGTGCCGCGCGGCGCGCATGTGCCCAATCTCGAAGCACGAAACTTCGGCGGATTCAGCCTGCAGCCGGGAAACGTTCGCATCGGCATGCACGCCGCCGCGATTGCGGAGCCGTTCGCGCCCGCCGTCGGAGGGCCCGGCAAAGTGGTGTACGACAGCGCCTTCGAGACGCGGTTTCCGGGCGGCGTTTCGTACGCCATGGCCGTAAAAGGGACCGTTCAGCGTTTGACGATCTACGCCGAAATTTCGAAGACAGCGACGTAAATGCGCACCTGGCTGCTCATCGCTGCGAGCGTCGCGGTCCTCGCGGCGCTGGTCTTTGCGCGTCCGAACCAGACGCCCGGTCCGCCGATGCGCGACTTCGAGGCGTACTACGCCGCCGGAACGCTGTGGAACGCGGGCGCGGACCCGTATTCACAATCGATTTGGCGAGCGGAGCGAGGACTTGCGGGCGTCGATCCCCACCGGTATGAAGCGCTGCCGTTCGTGAGTCCACCAGCGGCATTGCCGTTCTTCGGTCTGTTCGCGCGCTTGCCGTTCACAGCGTCCAACCTATTATGGCGAGCACTGCTCATCGCTGCGCTTGCCGCGATTGCTTTTGCAACGCTTCATCTAGCGAAACGAGCCGCGAATTCGTGGAATGTGTTGGCGATTGCTGTCGCCGCGCTGGGCTTCGGTCCGTTGACGAGCGCGCTCGCGCTGGGACAGATCGCGCTGCCCGCCTTCGCGTTCGCACTGTTGTCTCTGCTTCGGCCTGCCGTGCCGGCGTCGCCGCATGGCTTCAACCGAACGTTGCGCTCACGATGATCGTGCAACTGTTCGAGCGCCGAAGCGCCGCTGTATTTCTTGCCGCGCTAGCAATTTTTGCGGCCGCATGCGCGGCAATCGCGGGCGTTCCCGGACTCGAGCACTACGCGAGCCTGCTCCATCGCCACGCGCTCGCCGAACGATTTTCGGCAATTCAGATCACTCCGGCGGCGATTGCGTATGGTTTCGGTGCGAAGCCCGCGGCGGCGCTTGCAATCGGTGCGGCAGTTGCAGCCGCAGCCGTTTGCTGCTGGTTCGTCGCGATGCGGATCATTCCGGACGCGGCCGGCCGCTTCTGCGCGACGTGCGCGCTGCTGCCGTTTGCCGTGCCGTTCTTTCACGAACACGATCTGCTCGTCGTCTTCGCTCCAGCGATCGTTTTCTGCGGACGAGCGAACTCGCGCTGGTGGCCGCTCGCCGCAGTCGGCGCGCTGCTCGCGGCAACGGACTGGCTGGGGTTGGCGCAGCGGCCCGACGGCACGCTGCAAACGCTTCTCCTGGTCGGCGCTTTCGGCGCCGCGCTCGTCGCGCTGCGCGAGCGCCCGCGTCCGAGCATGCTCACCGCACCGCTGATCGCGCTCGCGCTGATCGGCGTCGCGGCGGTTCAGGCGCACGCGCATGCCGCACCGGTGTGGCCCGATGCAATGCGTTCGCTCCCGCACGCAATCGAGCGGATGGACATCGCGTCCGCATGGAATGCCCAGCAACGCGCAAGCGGACTCTTTGCCCGCGGTGCCGTATGGGCGGGGCTGCGTCTCTGTTCGTTGCTGGGCTGCGCGATGCTCGCCGCAGCGGCGGTTCTCAGTTCGAAATGTCCTGCGGATTCCAGAAGTCCATCACCGGTCCCGGCTTGATGTTCCGGAAATCGTTATCGTACGTCATGTGTTCCGTTCGCTGGCTGAGCACGATGAACGGAACGTCGCGCGCCAAGTCTTCCTGCACGCGCGTATAGTCACGCTTGCGCATGTTCGGGTCATAGTTCACGAGCGCGTCCTGCAGCGCAGCATCCACGCCGCGATTGCAGTACCCCATGTAATTTTGGCCTTTGGGCGATATCCGGCTGCACGCGATCATGTTCGTGAGATCCGGATCGGGCGGTAGGCTCCATGCGTACGATGCGATGTCATAGTGGCGCGTCGCAACGATTCCACCGCCCGCATAGGACGCGAACAGTTTGTCGGTCGGATACCGGAAGTACTCGAGCCCAGCGCCAATCTGTTTGTACCACTGCTGAATCAGCAGCACGACCGAATCAAGGCCCGGATTTCCGGTATTTCCGGCAAATTGAAACTGCAGCGTGCGGCCGTTTTTGTGACGAAGGCCATCCGGACCCATCGTCCATCCGTCGCGCCGGAGCTGCGTACGCCGCCGCCTTCAGATCGAACGGGTAGCATCGCGCGTTCGGATCGTACGCCCAGTTGAGGTGCGAAATCGGCGTGCACGCCAAGAAGCCGCTACGATGATACACTTTTCTCCACAGCATTTCGACGTCGATCGCGCGCGCTAGCGCTCGGCGCACCTCGGGGTCTGAGAGAATCGGGCCGGTCACGTTGAAATCGATGTGGCCGTAAGCGGTCGTGTCGAAAGCGATAGAGCGCGTATCCGGCGTTTTCTCGACTTGCTGGTAAATATTCGTCGGCACACGGACGAATGCGTCGATCTCGTGCGTTTGAAGCGCCGTCAGCATCGTGTTCGCATCCGGAATCACCTTGAAAACAACGCGTCGCAGTTTCGGACGCCCACCCCACCATTGCGGGAAAGCCTCCATCACCACTTCGTTGCCGCGCGACCAGCGCACGTAGCGGAACGGACCGAGTCCGACCGGCAAACCGTTGTACGCCGCGTGATTGATGTCTTGCCCCGCCAAGAGATGCTTGGGTAAAATCGCCGGATTGTCGACGGGCGTGAAGTACCGGTTGATGAACGCTGCGTACGGCCGTTTCAGGCGGAAGATCGCAGTATAGCGATCGGGCGTGTCGACGCGACCGATCAGATCCCATCCGTCGCGTGTGAGCACGTTCGTCTTCGGATCCAGAATGGTTTTGACCGTGAATGCCACGTCCGCAGACGTGAACGGTTTGCCGTCGTGCCACACCACGCCGTGCCGCAGCTCGAACGTTATCGATTTGCCGTCGGGTGAAATCAGGTGATTTGCCTTGGTAGGCACCTCGAGGCATAGCGAAGGCACCGCATTGCCTTTGTCGTCGAAGACGAAAAAATAGCCCATCGTAAACGACGACAAATCGTTTACAAGCGTTTCGGTGGAAAGCAGCGGATTGAGACTGTCGATGTCTTCGCCGTCCGCCCAGCGGAACGTTCCCGGCACGGTCCAAGAATGAAGACCATCGTGGCGGCCGCCGCCGCTCGAACACGCGCTCAGCGCGCATGCGAAAAACGCGGCAGCCGCGAAAGCCGCGTACCTCATTTTCTAGATGTCTACGTCCATCATATTGTCGAAGTACGAAACCGCGTTGGGGTGAAAGTTCTTGAGATCTCGATTCACCGCCCAAATGTCCTCGCGTCCGTTGAGCACGACGATTGGGACGTCTGCGGCCATGCGCTCCTGCACGATGGCGTCATCCGCATTTCGCTGCGCTTGATCGTAGTGCGCGTAGAGATTCAGCATCGCGGCATTGGCGCGCTGGTCGCACCACCTCGGGTCGTTCTCACCACTGGGTGGAATCGACGCGCACCCGTATGTCGTAGAGAGATCGCCGACCGGATCCAGTCCCCATGCAAACGTAACTACGTCGAACTTTCCCGCATACACAATCCCGCCTTCCTGCATCGGCGCAAGGAGCAAGTCCAGCGGATAGCGCAGGACGGTGATGGAAACGCCGATTTGCGACCACCAACTCCGGATCATCTCGATCTCTTGATCGACGTCCGGAGAACCCGTTGTGGATACGAAGTTGAGCTGCAGCTTCACGCCGTTTTTCGAACGGATGCCGCCCGCTCCGCGCACCCACCCGGCTTTGTCCAGCAGCGCGTTCGCCTGCGCGATGTCGAACGGAACGAGTTTGATGTTCGGATCCCAGTAGGGCGCCGATTTCGCAGCGGGTTCCTCGTTCAGGTATCCCACCCCGTGGCCGATCTTTTGGATGATCGTCGCGCGATCCGTCGCCAAGCGCAGCGCGCGCCGCACGGCGACGTCGCGCAGAGCCGGGCTCTTCAGGTTGAAATCCAGATGATTAAAAATATAGCTCGGGGACGCGCACGACCGTGTACGGCTTGATTGCCTGCACCCGCGACAAATACGCGCCGCCCACCGGATACCACATGTCCAGCGCTTTGGCTTGCAATTGCGTGAGCGCCGTGTTCCGGTTCGGAATGATCATCCAGTCGATTTCTTTGAGCTTCGGAAGGCCGCGCCAGTAGAGCGGATTGGCGACCATGACGACCTTGCTCGAGCGGTCCCATTCCTTGTATTTGAACGGACCGATACCGACGGGGAGCGAGTTGTACGCGACGTGGTTGATGTTGGGATACTGCGAGAGCAGATGCTTGGGCAGAATGCATGGATTGGCGCCGCCCGTGGCAAAAAACGTTTCGACGAACGGCGAATACGGCTTGCTCAAATGATAGACGACGGTGTACTTGTCGGGCTCGTCGATCTTCGCAATCCGGTCCCAGCCCGCGCGGCTGATCTCGTTGTTCGCCGGGTTGAGCACCACTTTCGTCGAGAACACGACGTCGTCCGCAGTAAACGGCGCTCCGTCCGACCACTTCACGCCTCTGCGCAAGTGGTACGTAATCGTCAGGCCGTCCTTGCCAACGCCGCCGTTGTGAATCGTTGGGACCTGCGTCGCGAGTTCCGGATAAGCGGCATTGTGCTCGTCGAAGCGGATGAGCCACGCCATCGTGAGCTGCGAGAGCATCAGCAAATCGATTTCTTGACCGAGGTGCGGATTGAGCGTCGAAATATCGCCCGGCGCCGTCGTATAGCGCAGTACGTGCGGAATCGTGAACGAATTGACGCGGCCGCCGGCCTTCGGCGCCCCGCCCGTTCCGCCGCCCGTGCTCGTGCACGAAGCAATGCCGAGCGAGAGCATGAGCGCACAAAGGCCCCTCGAGATGCGGTTCATACTAGACGTCGACGTTCATGAAGTTGTCGAACGGCGCGAGCGCACCCGGGTTGAAGTTCTTCACGTCTTTGTTGTACACCCAGAGCGCGGTCGTACCCATCAGCACGACCGTCGGAACGTCCTTGTTCAGCTGCTCCATGACGATGGCGTCGTCGGCCGTGCGCTGCGGCTGATCGTAATGGGTGTAGAGGTCGTGCATCGCTTTGTCGGCCACCGGATTGCACCAGTGGAGGTCGTTCTGGCCGTCCGGCGGGATTTGATCGCACGCGTAGATCGCCGACATGTCGCCGACCGCGTCGAGCCCCCACGAGAAGTAGGCGACGTCGAACTTTCCGCGATAGAGGATGCCGCCGTCCTGATACTGCGCGAACAGCAGCGTATTCAAGTAATGGCTCACCGTCAGATTTACGCCGATCTGCCGCCACGTTTCGCGCAGCTGTTCGATCAGCTGATCGTTTATCACCGTGCCTGTCGCCGTGGCGAAGTTCAGATCTAGTCGCACGCCGTCTTTTGCGCGGATCCCGTCGGCACCGCGTTTCCATCCCGCTTGGTCGAGGATCGCGTTGGCTTTGTTCACGTTGTAGGGAACCATCGCGATATTCGGATCCCAGAAGACCGAAACTCTTGGGGCCGGCTGCTCCTGGAGAATGCCGACGCCGTGGTACAGCTTGGTGAGAATCGACGGGCGATCGGTCGCGTAACGCAGCGCTTCACGCACGGCGGGGTCTTTCATCTTCGCGCTTTCGAGATTGAAATCGATGTGGCGGAAATAATAGCTCGGCTGCGCCCACGTGTTGAAAGTGGTCAGCGCCTGGAACTGGTCCAGCATGTTCTGCGGCGCTTGGTAAAACAGATCCAGCGATTTCGCCTGCATCTCGGTCAAGACGGTGTTCGCGTTCGGAATGATCTCGAAATCGATCTCGTGGAGTTTAGGAAGCCCGCGAAAGTAATTGGGGTTGGCCACCATCACCACGCGCGTTCCGCGTTGCCAATCCTTGACCATGAACGGCCCGATGCCGACCGGCTTCGCATTGTACGAAACGTTGTTGAGGTTGGCGTATTGCGCCAGCAAATGCGCGGGAAGCAGACTCGGCTCCGCTCCGGCCGTCGAGAAGAACGTCTCCAGGAACGGCGAGTACGGTTTTTTCATGTGCAGGACGACGGTGTACTTGTCCGGCTCGTCGATCGTGCCGATGCGATCGAATCCGGCGCGGCTGGTGACGTTGTTTGCGGGATTCAAGACGGCGTGCAAGCTGAAGACGACGTCGTCCGCGCTGAACGGCGCCCCATCGGACCACTTCACGCCCTTGCGCAGATGATAGGTGATCGTCAAGCCGTCTTTGCTGATGCCGCCGTTTTGCTGCGTCGGAATTTGCGCGATCAATTCGGGAATGGGTTTGCCTTGCCGGTCCCAGCGAACCAAGTATCCCATCGTCAGCGGTGCGATGATCAGCGAAACCGGCGTGTCCGTGGTCAGCAGCGGATTGAGATTTCCCACGTCCTCGCCGTCGGTGAGGCGAAGCACGTGCGGAATGGACCAGTCATTGCGGCGCACGGCCGACGTGTTAATCACGGGCGGAGTAACGGAGACGACGCTTGCGCCGCTGCCCGCTCCCATCACGCTCGTCGTAGTCGTCGTCGTTGTCGTCGTCGACTGACCGCCTTGTTTGGTGCACCCCGTGAGGACGAATGCTAACGCGAGAGCGGTTGCGAAAACTCTTTTCATTTAGATCGAATACTCCCAGGGATCCCAGAATGGCGAAATCACCGGGGAGGCGTCGAATCCTTTCAAGTCGGTGTTGTACACGTACGCCGTCTTGGCAAACGCGATGATGATCGTGGGAACGTCCTTGGCCATCTGCTGCTGGACGATCGCGTAATCGGCCTTGCGCCGATTTCTGTCGATCGTTTGCAGGGCGTCGTCCATCGCTGCGGTCGCGGCCGCGGTTGTCCCAGAACATGGTGTTCTGGCCGGCCGGGCCGAAGTCGTGCGCCGAATACAGCGAGCTGTCGTCCGGATCGGCCGAAGCGGACCAACCGTAAATCGCGGCGTCGTAGTGACCGCCTTCCAAAATGCCGCTCGCTCCGTTGGCGAACATCTCGGCCGTTGCGAAGTTTTTCACGTCCGCCTGCACGCCGACGTCGTGCCATTGACGCTGCACGAGCGTTTGAACCGCGCGGCCGGTGGTCGACTCCGTCTGTGTACTCAGGTCGAATTCGAGCTTCCGGCCGTTCTTCACGCGGATGCCTTCCGGACCGGTTTTCCAACCGTCCGCGTCGAGAATTTGTCTCGCCTTCACCGGATCGAACGGGTGCTTTTCGAAGTCATTCGTGTACGCCCATGAAAGAACCGGGGATTGATCCGTTTGCGCCGGTACCGCGGAACCGTGCATAATTTTGCCGATGATCTCGCTGCGGCTCGTCGCATAGGCCAACGCCAATCGCACGTTGCGATCGCTCAGAATCGGATTGCGTAAATTGAAATCGATGTGGTCGAACGAATACGAGTCGACCCGGATCGCGATTAGCCCGTTTTTGGGGTCTGCGGCGAGTGCCTGGTACCGCGGCCAGTTCAGGCCGGTGCCGCGCGCGATCATGTCGATTGCGTGCGTCTGGAACTGCGTTTCCATCGTGTTCTCGTCCGGCATGATCTTGAACACGACTTCGTTGAGTTTCGGCTTGCCGAGAAAGTAGTTCGGATTGGCTTCCATCCGCACTTCCGTGCCCCGCTGCCACTCGATGACTTTGAACGGCCCGCTGCCGATGGGCATCGCGTTGTACGGCGCGTTGTTGACCGAACCGCTTTCGTTGTACTTTTCGAGCAGATGCTCGGGAAGAATCGGCGCGTTCCCGTTCACGCCCCAAAGCTGCTGCAGATACGGCGCGTAAAGCTTCTTCATGTGAACGACGGCGACATACGGATCGCTGCAGTCGATGTCTTTGATGTCCTTGTAGCCGTCGGTCGTCGAGATGTTCGTCTTGGGGTTCATGACGACTTGCCAAGTGAATTTCAGGTCCGCGCACGTTAGCGGCCGACCGTCCTGCCATTTGACGTCGCGGCGCAGTTTGTACTTCAGAGTCAAGCCGTCTTTGCTGACGTCGCCGTTGGCAACCGTCGGCACTTCGATGAGGGCGTCGGGCACAGGCTGCGCCTTGGCGTTGTAGCGCACCGCGTACGAATAGATGAACATGGAAAGATCGCCGGTCGTCGCAGACGCGTCCACGACGGGATTCAGGGATTTGATGTCCTGATTTTCCGCATATCGCAGAACGCCGGGCCGGGTCCAGGCGTTGCCGCCGGACGCCGCGCCCGGCGCGCCTTGCTTCGTACACGATGCCAAGAACAGGGCCGCCGCAATCGCCGCCCCGCATTTTTGCGAAAGATTCAGTGCCGGTCTCCTCTCGCGGTGCTTTTCCGGCGCTATTAGCAGCCGAAGGCGCATACCCTGCGAGAAGGTTACGGCGTCGGGTTTATCGAGCTTTCCCCGAGCGCGAAGATATACGTCTGCTCCGCCTGTCGCAGGTTGTACACCGCGGTCAACTGGTCGCTTTGCGCGGTGGTCAGCTGCACTTGCGCATTGAGCAGCAGCGGAAGGGTGGTGACGCCGGCGCGGTACTGTGCCTGCGTCGCACTGAGCACCGTCTGCGCCTGGTTCAGCTCCGCTTGCGTTTCGGCGACTTGTCCCTGCGCGGAAACGAGCCCCACCAATGCCTGACGCACCGCGAGTTCGACGCCCAGGCGCGTCTGAGTCGACTGCGACTGCGCGAGATCGAGCTGCGCTTGCGCCTGCTCGATCTGAGCTCGCGTCACGCCTTGATCGAAGATCGGGATCGCGAGCGAAAATCCGACCGAGCTTCCCGGGACGAAATTCGTGCCCTGCGGAGTCGTCGAATTCGTTCCGTACGTCGCAGTGCCGCTGAGCGAGGGATAATATCCGGCGCGTTGGACTTGAACGTTGTACTGCTGCGCCATCACGGTTTCTTCCGCAGCGAGATAATCCGGACGTAACGCGAGCGCGCGCGCGACCGATTGCTGGTACGGCAGCGCCGTGACGAGCGACTGCGTGGGATTAGCGGGCGTGTCGTTGACCGGCGCGACCGCAATGTCCGCATCCAGCCCGAGTTGATTGGCAAATGCAGCAAGTGCGGATACCGCGTTTCCTTGTGCGCGAACCGACGCGACGCGTGCCTGCGCCACAGGTACGGCCGCGGTTGCGACGTCCACTCGCGATGCAACCCCCGCCCGCAACTGCGCCAACACGAGATTCTCCTGAACCTCGTTCTGCCGAACGACTTGCTGCGCGAGGGTTGCAGCCGTTCGATCCGCCAGCGCAGTGTAATACGCTTGCGCAACGTTGAACGAGAGCGTCTCGAGATCGCGCTGATACGTTTCCGCTCCCGCCACGGCGCTCGCTTTCGCCTGATGAATTTGCGCGATGAACTTGCCGCCGTCGTATATCAGCTGCCGAAGCGTGGCGTTCAGGCCCCGAGTGGTGCCGCTGAAGCCGCCCTGCACGAAGCTGCCGTTGCTGCTGGTGACCGAGCCGCGATTGGAATGCGTTTGGGTAGCGCTCGCGCTGATATTCGGAAATACCGCCGTACGCGCGAGCCGGACCGGAATTTGCGTCAGCTCGTAGTTGGCGCGCGCAGCCGCGAGCACCGGTGATTTTTCCGCAGCGATTGCAATCGCTTGCTGCAGCGTAACCGACTGCGGCACGTCGCTCTGCGCGCGGGTCTGCGTCACGCTGGGCGGAAGCGTCGGAATCGGAGCCGGCGTCACGATCGGCACCGCAGCCCGCTTCGGCTGAGCCGGCGCGGCAAGCGGAAAGAGCGCGGCGAGCATCAGCGCGCCGGTCAGAGAGGCGAGAAGTTTTTGCACGCTAGCGCCCACGCGCTCCCGCCACGGCCACGAGGCTTCCGTTTTGAAGTGCATCGGGACGCGTCGTAATAACGAGCGTGCCCGGGCCGATGCGCGGACTGTTCACTTCACTGAGCGTGTCCGTCTGCAAGCCGACTTGTACGGGCACTTCTTGAGCCTTGTGATCGGGGCCGATGATGAAGACGTTCGAACCTTGATCCGTTTGCGCCACAGCCTGACGCGGAACGACGATGGCATTGTCGTGGCGTGCCTTCTCGATTGTGACGCTGACCAGCATGCCGCCGCGCAGCGATGCGTCGGGATTCGGCTGCTGGATGCGCGCTTGATACGACAGCGTACCTTGCGTCGGCACCGCGTTGACCGTCGAAATCGTCCCTGCGAACGTGCGTCCGCCGAGTTGCGATGCGTTGAACGTTACGCGCGTACCGGCGTGAACGAACTGCAGATCGGTATCCGGCACGTTCACGTTCACCCAGACGTTGTTGATTCGGTCTACGCGCAAAACGGCATTCCCGGGCTGCGCCATCGCTCCGGGGTCCATCAGGCGCGCCGTCACGACGCCGTCGAACGGAGCATAAAGGGCGGTCTGCCCGATCTCCGTGCGCAGCACGTTCGCCTGTTCTTCCGCGACACGAACCGCACCCTGCGCAGCCGCGGCGTTCGAGCTCTGAATTCCGGTGTTGCCTTGATTGGCGATTGCAGTGTTGTACTGCGTCTGCGCGGCAATGTATTGCGCGCGCGACTGCTCCAGAGCCGACTGGGAAACGTAGCCTTGTTTGAACAACTGTTGGTTCTGATTGTACGTGAGCTGCGCGTTCGCGAGCGCCGCCTTTGCGGAGGCGACCGCCTGCGTCGTCTGCTGCTGCGTTATCGGAACGTTCAGAGCGGAGGATTGGGCTTGCGAGGACGCCTGCCCGATCTGAGCTTGCGTTTGAGCGAGCTGCGCGCGCAGCGTCGAATCGTCGATCTTCGCGAGCAGCTGGCCCGCGCTCACGCGATCGCCTTGATTGACGTAAATCGCTGCAATCGGCCCGGACTGCTGGAACGAAAGCGTGGACTCTTCGAGCGGCGCGACCTGCCCGTCCAGCGTCAGGTACGTGGCGATGTCGTGCCGCTGCGCTTGCGCGGCTTCCACATCCAACGCTACGGGGCCGCGCTGCTGCGCCTGCTTGGCGCATCCGCCGAGGGCTAGGCTTGCCGCGAGCATACCCGCAACTGCCAAGCGATGATACTGCATTCCGCTCCTTCTCAAACTCGAAAAAACTAGGCGCTCTTCGCCCTTACTACGCCGGACGTGCTGTTTTTGATTCATCATCAGGCGAACGCGGTTCCCTTTATACTCCATCAACCTTAAAAAACCCCGATTCCGCCGAAGGCTTCATCCGAGGCGCGGGGGAGCGCGCGCCCCGGCGTTGTATTGTGACGGAGCATGCGTGCGAAACTCGACATCGGGCGTACCTTCAGCAGACAAAGCCGCGTCGAAGAATGGATGACCGCCGAAAAGGCCGGCAACAAAGGTGTCGACGTGCTGTCCACGCCCATGCTCATTCAGCTCATCGAAGACGCAGCGATTGCGTGCATCGCACCGGTGCTAGAGGAAGGGCAGCTCACGCTCGGGACGCACATCGATCTCGAACATCATCGTCCCGTACCTGTCGGATTCATCGTTCGCACCGAGGTTGAGGTCGTGCTCGTAGACGGTCCGCGCATCAGTTTTGCGGTACAAGTCTTCGACGAGCAAGAGGCCGTCGCCGAGGGAACGCACGAGCGCTACATTATGGAGCGCGCAAAATTCCTCGCAAAGCTTGAAGAGAGTCTCACTTAACGCTACCTTTATAGTCGAGCGGCAACGCCCGCCTGGGCTATGCTGCAGGGGGGGCAACCCGGTCCCCGAAGGATTAACTCAGCTTGCTTAGGGGTATTTGCTCATCGACGCTTGGTTTGTCGAGGCTTAGCCCTGGTGAGCCAAGGATTCATTCTAGTGAGGAGGATAACTCTTGAAACGACTGAGCACCGGAGTCCTGGCCGTGCTGATGACAGCCGGCCTCGGACTTAGCGCGGTGGCAGCTCCGCTCAGTGCATCGCATGGCAACATTGGACCCAACGCGATCGCACAAGCGACGGCTTCACCGTCTCCGGCAGCAAGCGCACCGGCGTCGCCCGCAGCATCAACTGCGCCGGCGGCTACGCCGATGTCGTCACCTGCCCCGGCGGCAACAGCGGCGCCCAGCCCGGCTGCACCTGCAGCTCCTGCGGTCCCGCCGGCGAACTTCGGTTCCCCGCCGTCCGGACAAATCCCGATCCTCTTCAACGACCATCACGTGTATGCCAAGCCGGACGAACTCAAGCAGGGCCGCGTCCTTGCGGCGCTCGTCCGCGGCGGCACGATCCTGATTCCGCTGCGCTCGATGTTCGAACAAATGGGCGCGACGGTTTCTTACGATCCCGGCACCAAGACGGTCGATGTGACCAAGTCCGGCGCCGACGTGAAAGTCACGGTCGGCAAGCCCGAGGTCGTCATCAACGGTGAAACGCGTCCGCTGGACGTGCCGCCGGAGATGTACCAAGGCCACGTCGTCGTGCCGGTCCGCGTCATTTCCGAAGGAATGGGCGCATACGTCCAGTGGGTTCCGGATCGCCGTTTGGTGGTCGTCCGCTACGTAACGCCGACGCCGCCTCCGCCGCCGGCCAGCGCGCCTCCGGCCGCAGCGCCGCCGACGCCGTCGCCGACCCCGGTTCCGACACCCTCCGTCACGGCGTTCGTCGCCGGTGACTACGTCATCTCACCGAAGGTCTACAACGAATTCAGCCCGGGCAACACCGGCTCGAATTCGAACGGTGGATTCTCCTATCGCATTCACGGCGCGTGGGAGTTCAGCACCATCGGCCTGCCGTGGATGATCGAAGGCGACTACCGTCAGACCAACTATCCGCACAATCAAGGCGTCGCGACGACTCCTGCCAATCAAGGGCAGCTCTGCGACGGTATTGCCGGCCACGCCGCTCCGGGCGACCCGGGCTGCGTAACCGCGATCGGCGGACAGTTCCAGACGTTCGTTCCGGCCTTCACCGCACGCGACTACGACCTCGACGCGCATCTGGGCCTCAAGGTTCTGGATCCGCGGATCTACATCGGCGTCGGATACATGTGGCGCTCGAGCAACTACGGTTATCCGCGTCTGAGCAACGTCGGCTTCGGCCTCGAGAAGCTGCCCGACCTCGATCAGAACGGCTTCACTGGTACGGCAGCGCGTACTACTACCCGAACATCAAGGGTACGTACACGGGCTGCATCACGCTCGGCTGCACGACCCCGACGGGCAACACCCTGTCGTACAACGTCCTGAAGTACGACATCGGCGGCGCCTTCACGTTCGGCTCGAACGTGCCGGTCTACATCGAGTTCGGCTTCTTGGGTGACAAGGGCACGGGCAAGACCAATGCCCCGGCCGACTTCACCCACAGCGGTCCGTACGTCGGTCTCGGCCTGAAGTTCTAGTCTCTCAAGCCGCGCATCACGCCGGCAAGAGTCTCGAACGCGAAGAGCCTCGCATCACTGCGAGGCTCTTCTTTTTTTGTCATCGTGAGCCGGGCTTTGTCATCGTGAGCTTGTCGAACGACCCCGAGCCCGTCGAGGGGCCGCGGATTAGCGGTTACGGTCTGCGCGAAGGCGTAGCTGTCGGCGAGGGTGTCGGGCTGGGCGAAGGCGAGGCCGAAGCGCTTGGCGACGTCGAGGCTGACGGCGACGTGACGGAAGACGGAGTCGAAGACGCGGACGGCGATGCGCTCGTCGAGGGCAACGGCGAAGGCGAAAGCGACCCGGTCGGAACCGGCGAAGGTGACGGGCTAGGCGTCAGGCACGGAACCGGCAGAATGTCCACTTTCGGCTGGCCGGGCACGGGCGTCGGCGTTGCGGTCGGCGTCGGCGCGGGCGTCACGGAAGCCATTGGACTCGGCGATTCGGATGCTGCCGGAGACGATGCGAGTTCGAGCGACGCGCACGCGACGGGCGTCGCAAAATAATGCTCGGTGAATCCAATACCGATATCTTTCTTCAGCGCCTTCCCGAAATAGCTCGCCGGCCACTTCCGGATGACGATGTTTGCGTACGTCCAGGCCTTTTGCTGGCCTTCGGGCGTCCACACTTTGCGGTACAGTTGAAACGCGAGAAAATACGATCGCGCGAGCTGGGGATCGTTGGGATATTTTTTCCCCCACGCCTGCAGCGCTTCGTCTGCGAAAGAAACGGCGGAGATCAGATGCGGGTCCGTCGTGTACGCGCCGGCGCGAATGGCGTTGTCGTGAAATGTGTTGTTGATTCCGAGATAGCTCATTTTCATGCGGCCGAAGTATTCGTCGCCCGGCGCGGCTTCCTTGAGCACCTCGAGTATGTGCTGCTGCCACTTGGAAAGCTTCGGAGCCTGCTTACTCGTGCTGCCCTGCTTCGGATCGCTCTTCTTCGTTTGGCGCGGCGCGGGCGCAGCCGCAACCGAACCGGCGAAAGCGAGCGCAACCGCAGCCGCGGAAATAGACGTGAACGCGCGTTTCAACGACAACCCTTTCTCTGGCGGAAACGTAACCCTATTACGGAGAGAAAACGTTCTTCACGCCCGAGGGGTTCGGTTACTTCCGGTTTACCGCAATCCGACTTGCGGCTGGAGCAACGTTTTGGCCTGCAAAGCGTACGCGGTACGGCCATAACGATTGAGCAGCCATTGCAGGGCCCGCTGTGCGTCGTCGCGGCCGCGATCGGTGTGCACGCGCGCATACAGTGACGTGAGTTCATACACGCTTTTTGCCAGCCAAGGATCGGCCGGATATTTTCGCTCCCAGTCACGCACGGCGTCTTCGACCATCGTGGCGGAGCCAAGCACTGCCTCGCCGCTGTCAGGTGTATATTGCACGCGCAACGCAAGGTCGTGCAGCTGATTGCGGATGCCGAGAATGCTCATTTTCAGGCGCCCGAAGTACTCGTCCGCGGGAGCAACCTTTAAGACCGGTCTAGCAATGTGCACGACGTGATGCGTGCGTGCCGCGACGGGCCTCACTGCGCTGAGCGTCGCGGCTGTAGCCGCGGCAGCGAAAACAAAAAAGAGAATGGCTGATGTGCGCACGGCGCACGGACCCTTTCTCTCCCCTCCCTTTGAGCATCGTCCCGGTTGCTCGCCCATTTTAGCTGCTTGCTCTGGCTCCGCGCGGCAGGCAGGGCTGAAAGGATGCACGCGCGCTGCCGGAACACCTGTGCACCATGGGTCGCTCTCTACTCGCCGCCGCGGTTCAACTCGCGGCGCATTCGCGTGCCGCGTTTGCAGGAGCGTGGCCTTGTATCGCGGCCCAAGTGGAGTCGGCCGCGGCCGCCGGCGCCAAAATCGTCGTCTTGCCCGAGGCGACGCTTCCGGGATACGTAATGGGCTACGAGCGCTTCGAAGAGCGTGAAATCGAGGCGGCGATGTCGCAGTGCCGCGAGCTCGCGCGACGCAACCGCTTAGTGCTCGTCACCGGCGCGGTCCGCCGCAGCGGTGATTCGGTATTCAACAGCGCCGTCGTCATAGACACGGACGGCAGCATCGCAGGCTGCGCCGACAAGCACTTCCTTTGGCATTTCGACCGCCAATGGTTCGCTCCGGCCGAAGACATCCGTACCGGTGCGAACGTCGCTCGGATCCATTGGCGCGCTCGTGTGCGCCGACGGACGCATTCCGACAATCGCACGACTGTTGGTGGATCGCGGTGCGGAAATGCTCGTCATGCCGACCGCATGGGTCACGAGCGGAAAAGATCCGCAGCATCTCGAGAACGCGCAAGCCGACCTGCTGGCACGAGTGCGCGCGAAAGAAAATGGCGTGCCGTTCATCGCCGCCAACAAATGCGGCGTGGAACTGCAGTGCGTCGCCTACTGCGGAAAGAGCCAAATCATTTCCGCGGACGGAACCATCTGCGCGCAGGCGACAGAGGATCGCGCCGAAATAGTCTTTGCGCACTCGAAATCGGCCGGGCGCACCCGTATCGATCGACGCATGACGCCGTCCTTCCACTCGCAGCTCCGCAAACGCCGGCGCGCATCGCCATCACGCCGCGACCAGCGCGCGACGAAGACGATCGGCTTCTGCGCGTGCTGGAAGCCGATTTCTTCATCTACGGAACGGACGCGGCACTCGATGATGAATCCGTGCTCGATCCTGGTGGATTGGCGCGCCTGCGCATGTCCGGCGGAACGCTCGCCGTCTGGCGCACCTCGTACGATCCGGCGTGGCAGGTCGCGTTCGCGCGAGCGCGCGCGCTGGAATTGCGCATGTACGTGGTGGTAATAGACACCGCGCGCAATCGCGCGTACGCCGTCGATCCCGACGGCAGCATTGTCTGCGGCACGTTCGCCGACTACGAAGTTGCAAGTTTTACCTTCGACCCGCTCAAGGCGCACCAGACCGCCGTGGCGCCCGGTACCGACGTGCTCGCCGGATTGGAGCGCGCCCAAAGTAATGCGCGCTAAGAACGCGCTGCTCGCAGCAGCAGCCGCAACGGTTTTCCTCGGCACCGCGCCGCAGCACCACGTGGCACTTACCGGTTCGTTCAAAGTCTCCGTGCGGTCCGGCCCGTACGTTTCGGGCAGCCGCCTTCCGCTCAGCGCCGCCGGCGTGGAAGGCCCCGTTTCTTTTTCCGTGCTCGGGCCGGGACATATCGACGGGAGCGACTTCATCGCACCGGGCGTTTCGCAACCCGCGAGCGCCACGATCATCGGCAGCGCGCACGGCGCCGTCGCAATGAGCAGCATCACGATCGTGCCCGCGCCGGCGGCGAACGTGCCGCTTCTGGCGGTTGCATCGTACGACGACGGTATCGCGCTCCACGATCCGCGCACGTTCCGGCTGATTGGCTACGTGCCGCTGGGCGGAGCACCCGGCGACGTCGCGTTCGGCCCCGCGGGCAGCATTCTCGCACCGAGCACGGACGGCGATACACTGCTGTCGATCTCGCGCGCGCCCTGGCAGATTCGCGCGACGCGCAGCGTGCCGGAGGGCAATGAAATCGCGGTGGACGAGCGCAGCGGTAACGTCTTCGTCAGCAACCGCGACGCCGGCGGGTTCGGCGCGCTCACGCGAATATCTCCCCAGGGAACCGTAACGCGCGTAAAGACCGGCGACACCGCGGAAGGCTTGGCGATCGATTCGCAGCGCGGACTCGTGTACGTCGGCAACGTCAACAGCAACAGCGTAGCGGCGGTCGACGAGCACTCCATGCGCGTCGTTCGCACCATTCCCAGCGTCGAACGTACTTTTGGAATCGCGCTCGATCGCCGAACGCAGCGGCTGTTCGTCGTGTCCAACTCGAGCCCGTCCATGCCGTCGGGATCGGGCTTCGTCGCCGCCATCGATCTTCGGCGGAACGTTCCGCGCATCGTCCTGCGCAGTGCGCGTTTGGTTTTTCCCATCGGCGCGGCTATCGACGAGCAGCGCGCGCGATTATTCGTTACCGACGAAGTGAAGAACGCGGTGTACGTGCTGAGTACGCGGACGCTGCGCACTTCACACGCTCCTCTAAACACGTGCAGCACGCCGTGGCGGCCACGCGTCGCGAACGGCCGGCTCTACATACCGTGCGCCAACGACAACGAAATCGACGTCTTCGATCTCCGTTCGCTGCGTCGCATCGCCGGCGCGCCGTTCAAGACCGGCGGCTTCCCCTTGAGCGTGGCAGTTTGGCCTTAGCCGCCTTACTTTTTGCCGCGGCGCACCTCTTACCACTCGCGCCGAAACCTGCTGCGCCCTTTCCGAAGATCGTTACCGACGCACCCGTCTTTTCCGACGTCGCGCCCGGCATTACGTACGGCGATTACCAAATGCTCACGCAGGACGGCCCGCTTTCGCTTCACGTAACCGCCGTCGATCTGCACGATCCCACGGTGCGAATCGGCGCGGCGCTTTCAAGCGGCAGGCTCGTGTCGCCCGGCGAAACCGTTTCGTCGATGGCGTTTCGCACCGGCGCGGTCGCGGGCATCAACGGCGACTATTTCGACATCAATCAAACCAATCAGCCGCTCAACATTTTGGTGCAGAACGGGCGTCTGATCGCGAATGCCGATGCAGCGCTGGGCCCTCGGCGTTCGACAAGAACGACGTGCCGCAGTTTGCCGAATTCAGCGTCGCTGCGCAAGCCGTGCTTCCCGGCGGCGTCCTACCGCTCAAGACGATCAACGATTGGCCTCCGCCGGGCGGCGGCGCCGTGTTGATGACGCCGGAGTACGGATCCCTTCATCCGGCGGACGGCGTTACGGAATTGACCCTGCAGCCGATGGACGGAGCGCCGCCCTTCGCGACGTACCGCGTTACGGGCATCGCCGACAACACGCAGGTGCAGCAGCCCGGTTATTATTTGGCGATCGGTCAGCAGGCATACGGTGCGGTGCCGCTGCCGGCTACCGGCGACACGATCGCCGTAAGCGGCGCTTCGACGCCGTCCCTCGACGACGTCGCCACCGCGATCGGCGGAGGTCCCCTGCTGGTGAAAGATGGTGCGTGGTATGCGGATCCGGACGGTCCCAACCAGCGGAGAGTTTCTGACGCATATGCCCGCAACCGCCGCGGGAATCACGCGCGAGGGTTCGCTCCTGCTGTTCGAGATCGACGGCCGCCAGCCCGCGCTTTCGATCGGCGTTCTTCAACCGCAGCTCGCGGCACTGATGATTTCATTCGGCGTCGTCACCGGCATGCAGTTCGACGGCGGGGGAAGCTCGACGATGGTTGCGCGCCTTCCCGGTGATGCGAACGCCGTCGTTCAAAACTCGCCCTCTGATGGCGTCGAACGCCGCGTAGGAGACGCACTCCTGGTCTACAGCGATGCGCCGTACGGTCCCGCCGCAACCTTGACGGCGACGCCGCAAGTGGTGCGTGCGCTGCCCGGTGCGCGCGTACCGCTGCACATCGCGGTAACCGACGCGTCCGGCCACCCCATTCGAGTCTGCGCCTGCCGTTTGCACTTTCACGTTTTTCCGCAAAACGCCGGCACGATTGCCGGCGGCACGTTCATTGCCGGCGATCGCGCGCAGAATGCAACGATCCGCGTTGAGATAGGCGCTTTGCACACGATGGTTCCCGTGCACGTGACGGACGCCGTAGCGCGCGGCGAGCTGCTGCCCCTGCATCCCGCGCTCATGCCGCACGAACGCGCGCAGTTGCAAGCGCGCGCGTTCGATTCCGCCGGTTATCCCATTGCGCTGCCCGCATCGCTGCCTTGGGGCGCGCGCGGGGCCTCGATCGACGCCTTCGGCAATCTCATCGCTTCAAATGCGGATGCCGGCGTAACGGTCCGGCTCGGCGACACACTGCTGCGCGAAACGATCGTCGTCGGCGAACACTCGCAACCGGTAGCGTTAGCCGATGCGAAATTCTGCGAGCGCTCCGCGCGGCGAACCGGGCGGCATCGAACATTCGCCTTCGTGTGCGGACTGCACGACGCTCAAGTACGACTTTACGGGAACCGAAAGAGCCGCGTATATCGACTCCAGCGTTCCGCTTCCCGAACGCGCGCTCGGCATCGAAGCGGACGTATTCGGCGACGGCAACGGGGAAATATTGCGCCTCGCCGTCAACAACGCAATCAACGAACGGTTTCTCTATACGATTGCGACGGTCGATTGGCACGGCTGGCGCCGCGTCGAGTTTCGCTTCCCGCCAGCCCTCCCGCAGCCGATAACGTTCAAGTCGGTATACGTCATCGATCGCGTCGGCCCCACGCCCCCGGTTACCGCGGCGGGCACCATCGCGATCCGGAACCTTCGAGTTCTGCTCGCCGGAAGGGCGCCGAACGCTCCTGTTCAATAGCGCCCGGTATGAGTTTTGACGCGCTTGCTGCGCGCGCGCTCGAGACCGCCGCTTCGCGCGGCGCCGAGTACGCGGACGTCCGTTTCGAAAATGTGCGCAGCGAACGCATCGAAGCACGCAACGGCGTGGTGGCGACGCTTTCAGACTCCGCCAGCCGCGGATACGGTATACGCGCACTCGTCGACGGTGCATGGGGATTTGCGGCGGCTTCGAACCTGAGCGAGGAGGGCGTCGATCGTGCCGCGGCCCGCGCGGTCGAAATCGCCAAAGCAGGCGCCGCAATCGCACGCAGCCGCATCGGATACGCGCCGCAGCACGCGTACACCGACGTCTTCGCGACGCCGGTGAAGCGCGATCCGCATGACGTTCCGCTGGGAGAACGCGTGAATCTGCTGCTCGAAGCCGAAAAAGCGCTTCACGTTTCTCCCAAGATCAGCGTCGGACGCGCATGGATCGATCTGTGGCGCATCGAGAAATTTTTCTACAGCACGCTCGGTTCGAAGATCGAGCAGATGCTATGCCAGACGGGCAGCGGAATGGAAGCGATGGCGGTCGGCGACCGCGACGTGCAGACGCGGACGTATCCAGGCGACGTCGGGCTCTACAAAGCCGGCGGATGGGAAGTCGTCGAGCAGGCGCAGACTGCGCGAGAACGCGCAGCGCATCGCCGAAGAAGCGGTCGCGCTGCTATCCGCTCCGCAATGCCCCAGCGGAACGTTCGACGTCATCCTGGGCGGATCGCAAGTCTCGCTGCAGATGCACGAATCGTGCGGACATCCGGCGGAACTCGATCGCGTCATGGGCTGGGAAGCCAATTTCTCCGGCGTGAGCTTTCTCGAGATCTCGCAACTCGGCAAACTCAAGTACGGCTCGGACATCGTCAACATCGTCATCGACAACACCCTTCCCGAAGGCCTGGCGACGGTTGGTTACGACGACGAGGGAACCAAGAGCGGCGTTTCGGACATCATCCGCCGCGGCGTCCTCGAAGGCTACGAAATGAGTAACGACACGGCCCGCGCAATCGGGCGCGAAAGCAACGCATGCGTGCGCGCGCAGAGCTGGGAATTCGTTCCGATGATCCGGATGTGCAACCTCAATCTGCTTCCCGGCGAGGTTCCGTTCGAGCATCTGTTCGACGACGTGAACGACGGCATCTACATGGAGAGCAACCGCTCGTGGTCGATCGACGATCACCGGCTCAACTTTCAGTTCGGCTGCGAAATCGCATGGGAAGTGAAGAACGGGAAACGCGGGCGCATGCTCAAGAATCCCACGTACGCTGGCATGACGCCGAGGTTTTGGAACTCGTGCGACGCCATCGCGGACGCGAATTCGTGGGTCGCATGGGGCACGCCGAATTGCGGCAAAGGCGAACCCATGCAGACCGGGCGTACCGCGCAGTGCGCTTCGCCCGCGCGTTTTCGCAACGTGCAAGTCGGAGCCGGCTATCGTGCGTAGCGACGAGCGGGAAGCGCTGGCACGGCAAGTTCTGAATTTTTCGGGAGCGGATCAAACCGAAGCTCTGGTCTGGAGCGCCGACGACGAACTGACGCGCTTCACGCACAACCTCGTGCATCAGAGCGTCGCAGCCGCCGACGTTTCCGTGCGCGTGCGCGCCATCGTCGGCAAACGCACCGGCGTCGCGGTCACGAACGCACTCGACGATGCTTCATTGCGCGAGACGGTTTCGCGCGCCGCCGAGATGGCGAAACTTGCGCCCGAGGATCCGCAACTTCCGCGTTTGCCTTCCGGCGGTGCAACGCAAGCGCCAGAAGGCGCGTACGTGCGCGAAACGGCCGAAGCAACCCCGCAGGTCCGCGCGCAGATGTGCGATGCAATCTTTACATCGGCAGAACACCGCGACTATTGGTGCGCGGGTTACGTAACGACGGGCAGCACCGGCGTGAGCATCGTGAATTCGAGCGGCGCGTGCGCGTCTTTCGACGGCACCGACAGCGGCGTCAACGTCAAGATGAACGCCGGGGACTCGACCGGTTTTGCGGAAGGCTACGACAAGGACGTGACGCGATTGGATGCGCGCGGCATCGGTTCGGCCTCCGCGCAAAAAGCCGCCGACTCGACGCATCCGCGCAGCGTCGAGCCCGGCGAATGGACCGTCATCTTGGAGCCGGCCGCATTCGGCGAGCTCTTCGCATATCTGGCCGACCACTTTTCCGCGCAGTCGTTCGACGAGGGGTCGTCGTTCCTCAGCGACGGACTCGGAAAAACGTACCTCGGGGAAAACGTCACGATCGGCGACGACTACGCGCATCCGCTCAATCCGGGAATGCCGTTCGACTATGAAGGCCAACCCACGCAGCGGCTGGCGCTCATCGAGGACGGAGTCGCGAAGAACGTCGTGACGGACAGCTATTGGGCGAACAAACTCGCACGTGAAAATACCGGACACGCACTGCCTGCGCCGAACGCCTACGGGCCGCAAGCATCGCATCTGGTCGTTTCGCCTGGAAGAAAACCGGTGGCCGAACTCCTGTCCGAAACCAAACGCGGCTTGCTCGTCACGCGGTTCTGGTACATCAGAACGGTCGACCAGAAAAAAGCGATCGTCACCGGGATGACGCGGGACGGCACGTTCCTGATTGAGGACGGCCGCATCGCGGGCGGCGTGCGCAACATGCGATTCAATCAGAGCATCATCGAAGCGCTGCAGCGCTGCGAATTCGGAAACGCTCTCCACCGGACGGGCGGATATTCATACTCGCTCGTGGTTCCGGCGGTAAAAATCGAAGGCTTTAGGTTCTCGAGCGGAACGGAATTCTAGCGGCGGCCACGACGCAAAGCAGCAGCCCCAGCAGCAGCAGCGGCAAGTAAGGCGCGGACGCAACTACGATCGCGGGGTATGTGCCGAGGGTTCCGGTCAAACGCAATCCGCCCACGATCTTTTCCACGCCGGGCGCAGCGATTCCGAAGCCGTTTGCAACCGTGCGATCCGAATTGTCGGCCACGGCGAACAGAATGGCCGGCCCCGTCATCGGCGGATCGGTGCGCAGACTGCGCGGCTTGCTGCTCGTTAAAGACCACCGCTTTGACGTTACGCTGAACGGCCGGCACGGAAAACGAATCGACGCTGACGTTCATGCCGTCGATCGTCGCGCGCTGCTGCAAGAGCAGCACCGGTGAGAGGAACGACGCGTTCGTCGGCTGCGTGATCGTCAAACGGTTGCCGCGCAAATCGGAGGCTTGCACGGTGAGAACCGTGCGGGGTTGCTGCCTTAGAATAAATCCGCCCGTATAGCGCGGCGCACTTCCGATGCTCACCGACGAGTTCCCGCGCTGCAGCTCGACGACGCTGCCGCTCAGGGGAAACACGAAAGATCCGCCGGCGTCGTCGTCACGAACGCTCGCACCCGGCGCGCCGACGACGACATGGGTGTCGGGACCCATCAAACCGCTGGCAACGCCCGATAACACCACCACCGCTCCGCCGAACGCCGCAGCTGCGAGCGCGGAAAAGGCCCCAGGCCGTTGCTTGCGCAGCCCGCGCAGCTGCATCGCTGCGAGGACGAACAATGCGACGTCCGCAGCGTTGTACCAGCCGTAATGAAACACCGGCGCACCGGGAAACGCGTCCTGCGCGAGCACCATCGCGATCGCGCACGCGAGCAAAATCCAAAACGAGACCACGGATTACTTGCCGATCAGCGGTGCGATCGCGGCAACCAATTGCGGATAGGTGAGCGGCCCGTCGAAACCGCGAACGACGACGCCTTTCGGATCGATCACGATCGTCGTCGGCAATCCGAGCGCAGCGTAGACGCGGCCGTATTGCTGCTGCTGATCGAGCAGAATCGGATAGTGAATCCCGAGCGATTTTGCGAACGCAGCGGTGCGCTCCGCCGATTCACCCTGATCCACGCCCAGCACGACGACGTTCCGCGACTTGTACGATTGATAGAAGCGCTGCAGATCTGGCATCTCCGCTCTGCATGGGGGACACCACGACGCCCATAGATTCATGACGACGACGCGTCCGCGATAGACGCCAAGTTGAGACGTCGTCCCGCTCAAATCCGGCACGGCGAAACTCGGTGCCGTTCGACCGGCAAGTGCTTGCGGGCCGGCAGCCTGAGAAACGCCGCCGTGGAAATACACGACGGCAACGACGGCGATGATGAGTGCTCCCGCGATCCAGTACAGCCAGTTGCCGCGTTGATTCACGGGTCTACCTTCGCATATGCGCAGCCGGCACCGCTACTACCAATCGCCCATCCTGCCCGGATCGACGTCGCCCTCGAATGCGACCGTGCCCGGCGGCATGATGGAGGCGTCCACTCTTACGCCTTCAAAGCGCAGCTCGCGGCGGTGCGCCTCGCCCGCGCGAGCGTAGATTTCGCAATAGCGATCGAGCACGTCCGGGCTGCACAGCACCCGTGTGGGCTGAACCTGGTACATCTGCTGAAAGCTGCGAAATGCGCGCTCGAAATCCGCCGAGGCTGAAGTGCCGGCCCAAGCTTACCTCTCGACGCACGTGCTCCAGGGGAGCATCCTCCTTCGGACGAATCCGCGAACCCGTGCCGGCACGCATAATAGATGGTCGGGCGGTGGCAGCTGAATTGCGCGCCGAACTGCTCGCTCGGAGTACTGCGCTTCGCGAGAAGGGAATTCATCCCCGGCTCGTCATCACGCTCGTCGGCGAAAACGAATCCTCGCTTGCGTACGTGCGCAATCTCGTGAAAGCCGGAGAGCGCGCCGGCATCGCCGTGCACGTCGACGAACTGCCGGAATCTTCCGCCGCCTCGCTCATTCGCGAGCGGCTCGAACGCCTGCGCGACGATTCGAGCGTGCACGGCGTGATGCTGCAACAACCGCTGCCTTCGCATCTCTCCATCCGCACGATCGCCGACGCGATTCCGCGCCACAAGGACGTCGACGGAACCCACCCGACCAATCAAGGTCATCTTGCGTTCGGAAGCGGGGCGGAGTTCGTTCCCGCAACTCCCGCTGCAGTGATGCTTCTTCTCGAGCGCAGCCCGCACTGGCCGCTCGCAGGCAAGCAAGCCGTCATGATCGGACGTTCGATCGTGGTGGGAGCGCCCGTCGCGATGCTGCTGCTCGCGCAAGACGCGACGGTTACCGTACTGCACAAAGAGTCCGCGAGTTTGCAGCCGTACGTTCGCATGGCGGACGTGGTCGTCGTTGCAACCGGCGTGCCCGGCCTTGTCGGCGGAGATGACATTGCACCGGGTGCAACCGTCATCGACGTCGGCACGACGGTCGTCGACGGCGATCTCAAAGGCGACGTCGATTTCGAATCGGCAGTTCGAGTTGCCGGCGCGATTACGCCCGTGCCCGGCGGCGTCGGTCCCGTAACGAACGTTGCGCTGCTGCGCAACGTCATCAAAGCCGCCGGTAATCTGGGCCGGTAACGGCTGTACGCTCTTATTCTATTCGCATTCCGAAGTCGTGGAACGATCCGTTGTAGTATCCGAGCGGCGATCCGATGCGCGACTTCGCGGACACGACGCTGCCGATGAAAATACTGTGCGAACCGGCGTGGTGCTCTTCCGCCACTTCGCAATCCAAATGCGCGACCGTACCGCGCAGCACCGCCGCGCCCGTTACCTCAACGTCGTATTCGACGCCCTCGAATTGACGCTCGCGCAGTTTTCCCGCGAACCGCTCTGCGAGGGCGCGCTGATCTCCCGACAAGATGTTGACGCAGAAGATTCGCGATGTCGAGATGTAAAGGTAACTGCGGGCCTCGCGGTTGATGCAAATCAAAACGAGCGGCGGATCGACGGAGACGCTCGCGAACGCGCTGACGGTAACCCCGCGCGGTTCTCCTTCGCGTACGCTCGTAACGACGGTGACGCCGGTCGGAAAGTGACGCATCACCGCCTTGAACTCGACGGGTGAAGGCCGGCTCACCGCTTTCGCGCGCCCAGCCCCAGGCCGCTGCCGAGCGGAATGATCGTCGCGTCGAGATCCGGGTGCCGGAGAAACGCGCGATTGAAGTGGTCGGATTCTTCGTGCAGCAGCACGCCGTTGAAGATGATGAGGCCCGAAAGTTTCAGCAGCGGAAAGCAGTGTTTCAAATACGCTTCGTAATCCCGTTTCGGCGCGTCGATGAATACGACGTCCATGTTGCGCTGGGGGAATACGCCGAGCACTTCCAGCGCGGGCTGATTGATGATCTCGATGTAGTCCGCCTCACCGGCGCGCTGAAAGTACCCGAGTGCGACTTCCGTGCGTTCGGCATCGGGATCGAACGTCCAGATCTTCCCCATCGGCGGCTGCGCGAGCGCCATCCACAACGTTGCGTATCCGTAAGCGGTGCCGATTTCGAGAATGCGATTTGCCTGCATGGCGTGAACCAGCGTGGAAAGAAGCCGTCCTACCGCGCGCGACACCCTCGAAATCTCTTCCTTGCGTCCGAACTGTTCGAGTTCCAGAAGCAGCGGATGGGTCTGCGGATGCGCCGTCTCCAGATAGCGGTGGACGTCGTCGTACATCGCTGCTTTTGTTTGTTTAGAGGCCGACTATTCCTTGATGCGAGTAGCCGAACGCCATGAAGAACAGCAGCGGCACGGAAAGAATCGTATTCACGCGCGCCCAAAGGAGCGCAGCTGAAACGTTTGCGGTCCGCATCGGACCGATCGTAATCGCCAGCATGATCGTTCCAATCCATGCGCCGATGCCGATGGGCGCGTACATGCCGCGCAGTAAGAACGCTTCCACGAGTGCGTTGTGTCCCGGAATCGAAATCGTTCCGAGCACACCGCACCCCAGCAGCCACGCGGCGGAAGCCGAAATGCGAAGACCGTGGCCCAGGCGCGTAGCGACGTAGTTGTCGAGGATGGCCGCGCTTCCCGCAGCAGCCGCCGCCGAACGCGAGCGCGCGTACACCAGGTCCGTGCAGTATTGCAGCCCGAGCCACATGATTGCGGACAACTCGTGAAACCAGCGCAGCAGCGCCGCCGGCCAGTCCAACTACAGCCCACCATGCGGAATGAGCCGTAACGCGAGTGCGTAAAGCACTGCCGTCAAGGCGATGCCGGCCAGGAGGGCGGCCCAGGGCGATTCCAGTCTCTGCTTCATGGCAACAGTCCGCTTGCTAGCTTATCCGGCAGGCGCGTTTCCCCCTCCGGCGGAATGGCCGCATCCCATGTCTGCGCGCCTGCGGCTGTTTCCCCTCAACGCCGTGCTGTTTCCGGGCGCCGTGCTCGACCTTCACGTGTTCGAGCCGCGCTACAAGCAGATGATCGGTGAATGTCTGGACAAGGGGGAGGGCTTCGGCGTCGTCCTCATCCGGGAAGGCGCCGAGACCGGCGACCGCAGCGTCGAGCCGCATCAAATCGGGTCGACGGCGCACATCGTCGAAGTCAACCGTCTGCCCTTCGGGCGTTTCCATATCTCGACCGTCGGGCGCGAACGCTTTCGCATCCGGAAAATCATCAGCCGCGATCCGTATCTGACCGTCGAGGTCGAACTGCTTCCCGAAAAAGACGATCGAAGCGCCGAAACGGCGGCGCTCGAAGAACGCGTGCGTGCGGCATTTCTGCAATACGCCGAACTTCTCGCGCAGTTCACCGGCGAACCCGCAAACGTCGATCTCCCCGCAGATCCGAAAAGCGTTTCGTTTGCGGTCGCGGACGCGCTGCACGTCGCGGACGCCGTGAAGCAGCGCCTGCTCGAGCAGGACGGCACGAAGCAGCGCCTGACGATGGAACTGCGCTTCCTGCGCCGCTTTCTTCCCCAAATGCGGAAACTGCTCGAACGCCGCGCCGCCGAAATGCAAGCCAAAACCGAGCGAGGCGACGACGAGGCGCACCGCACCGAGCAAGAGCGCTTTTTCGGCAAGTACTTCAGCATTAACTAGAATTTGCCGGCGACCAAAACACGGAGGCCGTCGTCGCACAGACCGGGAGACCGCCGGCTAAACATGCCGTTCGGAAGTCTCCGACTTTTTTGCGCCAACACGGATGTTGTTTCAAAACTTCGTTTTCGCAAAAAAGCGGAGAAGTAAAAAACCGCCATGGAGGGCGGTTTTTGAACGTCTTCGGAACGGCATGTTTAGCCGGCGGTCTCCCGGTCCGTGCGACGGACTTCGCGAAAGTTATCTGGGAAGAAATTGCGTTGGATCGACGGGGCGATCGTTCACGCGCACTTCGAAGTGCAGGTGCGGTCCGGTCGAACGTCCGGTCGAACCGACGGCGCCGATAGTTTGCCCGGCCGCGACGGCGTCGCCGACGCGCGCGAAAATTTGCGAGCAATGGCCGTAGCGTGTCGTGACGCCGTTCCCATCGTCGACGACGATCAGGTTGCCGTACCCGCCGTCCGGGCCGGCCGATACGACGCGTCCGGCAGCGGCTGCGCCGATGGGTGTGCCTTCGCCGGCCGCAATGTCCAAGCCGGGATGAAAATCGTCACCGGGACCCAGCGGGTTCTTGCGCTCTCCGAACGGCGAGGTTATCTCACCGGCGACCGGCCACTGCATCGCCGGTCCCGCAGCGTACTGTGAGGCCTGCGGCTGAAATACGGCGTTCACGAGCGAGGCGAACGCGCCGCCCGCAACGGGGGGAGCAGCGAAGTCCGGAGTGCCCGTAATCTGCGCGATGCGGGCCTGAACCTGGGCAAGGTCGAGTTGGATGTCCACCACTACCAAGTATCGGCAGGCCGCGCCGCGACTTCCAGCATAGGGAGCGGCGTGATCATCGAAACCTTTGCCGTCGGCCCCCTCGGCTGCAACTGCACGATTCTAGCCGACGAGCGCAGCGCTGAAGCGGTCGTGGTAGACGGCGGCGACGGCGTAGAAGACGTGGTGCTCCACCTGCACAAGCGGAATCTTCGCGCCACATATTTGCTCCACACGCACGCGCACATCGACCACATCGGAGACCTGGGTGCGCTTCGCGATCGCGCCGGCGGCCGCGCGATGCTGCATCCCGCGGACTTGCCGCTCTACCGCGCGCTCGAATTGCAGGCACGCTGGATCGGTCTCTCCGAAGCGCCCAAGATCGTCGATCTCGATGCCGACTTGCGAGACGGAGACAGTATTCGGCTCGGAGACGCGCGCGTCGAAGTGCTGCATACGCCGGGACATACACCGGGCAGCGTGTGTTTTGCAATTCGCGAAGATGCCGCGACAACGATCCTTTCCGGCGACACGCTCTTCGCCGGTTCGATCGGCCGCTGGGACTTGGGCGGCACATCGATGGAGGACATCGTTGAAAGCATCCGCCGGAAATTACTCGGTTACGCCGACGAAACGCCGGTTATTCCGGGCCACGGCCCCTTCACGTCGATTGGCGTCGAACGCACTGCCAATCCCTATCTGCAATAACGTGTCGCGCCCGAAACTCTTCGCCGGAATCGAATTGGAAAAGCGCGTACGAACGCAGTGCTCGATGGTAGCGGCGCGCTTGGAGGCGCAAGGTTTCGACGCGCGTTTCGAACCGGCGGAAAAATTGCACGTTACCCTCGCGTTTCTCGGATGGGTGGATCCCGAACGCGTACAACCGATATGCGACGCGCTAGCTGCGGCCGCGAGCATGGTGCAGCCGTTTACACTGACGCTCGATGCGATCGGTGCGTTTCCGCACGAACGGCGCCCGAAAATCGTGTTTATCGGGTCGCGCGATCAGGGCGCGCCGTATCGAATGCTGGCGCACGCCGCGCGCAGCGCCTACGAGCCGCTCGGATTTTCTTTCGATAAAGATGCGATCGCGCACGTCACGATCGCTCGCGTGAAGGGCGGCCGCGCACATCTGCCGATGCTCGAGATTGAAGCTATGCCGGTGCACGTGACGGAGATCGCGCTCTTCGAATCGTTGCCGGCCGGCCGCACGACGAAATACGAGGTTCGCGCGCGCGCGCCGCTGAACCCGAACGCATGAAACGCGCGATACTCGCTGCCGTTATATGTGCGGGAATATTCTTGCTGCTGCATCGTTCCGCGCCGGCGGCCGTAGAATCTTGCCCAGCAGTTCTGAGCTACGAGCGCGTCGGACCTGCCCGTGACGACGCGCAGCCGTCATCGCTTTTTGGTTTCGATCTCTCGGCGCTCGGACCGCGCACGATTACGTCGGCGAAGTTCGCATTCCACACGAGCGCAGGATGGTTCACCCTCGACCTTCCTGCAACGACGCTGGCAGAAAAGGATCGTCACTACAATAGTGCTTGGGTCTCATTCACGCGCCGTGATTACATTTCGCCCATTCTCTACGTGCGATTCCCGCAAGCGGCAACGATCGAGCACGCGTGGGTGTATGCCGCTGCGGCTGAAAATGACGGTCCCTTCGGATGGCAGGCGAAAGGGAGCGTAACCTGCCCGCCTCTGCCGGGACAATCACCGGAACAGATGCGCATGCTCGATCTCGGGGCAGATGAGCAGTCCGTACGAACTGGATCCAAAAGACGATGTGCATTTGTCCGCCGATCCGTCCGCCGGTTCGACGATCCTGGGCGCGAAAAATTCAAGACTCGCTCGAAAGCAGCGACTGTGCCGAGCCGTTTCGGGAAGGCACAGTAAAGGTCCAAGTGCAGCCCGATTTTCCGCCTGTGGCCACACCGAGCATCGCTGTGACGCTCGTCGAGGTCGCCATCAAGCCCGATGGCACCCTTTGGGACGAATGGGTCTGGGGACCCTCCGGCGTTCCGGAGCTCGACCAGGAAAGCATGAAGGCGGCGCGACTTTCGACATACACCGGCGCGCGGGCGTACTGCCAAGCAGTGCCGAGCGTGTATTTCTTCCGGGTGATGTTTTTGCGAAACGGTTAGCGCAATTTAATCAGCAATTTGCCGTCTTGCGTCGGCGCCGCCGCACCATCTGCTGCGGCGTTTTGCTTAGCCGGTTCGGCTGCCCGTTCGGGAGCGGGCATTGTGCCGAAGTCGGGAAGCGAACCCGCGGCAACCTTCTGCTTGTAGTCGTCCAATGCGACGTGCAGCGCTTCGAGCGCGCGCTGGGGATAATCTTTCTTCTTCTCCGGGTAGCCGCCCAGTTCGCGTTCGATTTCGTCGGTCGAAATTGCGGACGCTTCGTCGATGGTCTTTCCTTTTGCCAAATCGACGACCAAACTGCACGTTGCCGTGCCGAATCCGCAGCCGGTCGTGAAATACGAGATGTCCTCGATGACGGCGCCCGGTCCGATCTTCAAAAAGAAGTTGTACATGTCGCCGCAGGAATCGCTGAAATACTCGCCGCTCGCGCTCGCGTCGTCCATCGTGCGGAATCCCGCACGCTCTTCGACCAGCCGCTGAAACTTCGGAAAATCCATGATTAGAGGCGCTCCGCTCTAGAAGACATCAGTTCGCTCTTACCTCGAACCGGCATTCGCGTCCGCCGGTTGCGATGGACTCGGTTTGCACGTGCCGCCCGCCGACGGCTTCGTCGAGAACGTGATGGATAACGGAGCAGACTTCCGGATGTTCCTTCACGACTTCCGAGTACGGGCAGTTGTGTTCGTGCAGCGCATACCCGCCGTCGATGAGACTGTACTCCGCAACGACGCCGCCTTCGCGAAGCACCTGCGCGAGCTCGGCCATCCGGCCTTGCGTGTCGCTTGCGGTCACCCGCTGCTTGGTCTTCGCGACGGTGCGTTTCGCGATCCCTTCGAAAACCTTTACGACACCCTCTTCGCCGAATTGCTGCCGCACTTCGCGCAGCACCGCGCCGAGCATTTTGTCGTACTGCTGCGGAAACAGCTTCTCGCCTTCGGACGTGAGCGAAAATTCGTACGTGGGTTTGGTGCGCCCGCGCCGGACCGACGTTTCGACGACCAGACCGTCTCGCTCCAAGACCACCAGCTGCTGGCGGATGGCATTGGGCGATAGATTGAAACAGCCGGCAAGATCGATAGCCGACGCCGACTTACGCCGGCGAAGTTCTTCGACGATGCGGCCTCGCGTGGTCTGGAAAAAGCGGTCGGCTTGCATGTCCTTACGGCAGATGCTACCACGAAATGGGAAGATAGTCCAGGTTTTCCTTGACTTTCTTAGTCGCGGCGCGTAGCATTATTAGCGGGCCCGCGGGTCCGTCACCAACCACCACAGGAGCATTCAAGCGTGCCCGATCGCGGCCTTCGCATCAACGACCTGCGCGTCAACGTCGCCGGCTTCGAGATTCTCAAGGGAATCGACCTCGCGGTCGATCCTGGCAGCGTCCACGCGCTGATGGGCCCCAACGGAAGCGGCAAATCGACGCTCGCCTTCTCGCTGACCGGGCATCCGAATTATTCGGTTCAATCCGGAACCGTCACGCTCGACGGCCAAGATATTTTGGGACTCGCAGCGGATAAGCGCGCCAAAGCCGGACTCTTCCTCTCGTTCCAATATCCGGCCGCGATTCCGGGCGTAAAAGTCGCCAATTTCTTGTACGCCGCACGTCAGGCAGTGCGTCCCGGCAGCGTAACGCCATCGCAATTCCGCGCCATGCTGATGGAAAAGATGGAATTGCTCGACATGGATCCGAGTTTTTTGGGACGATACCTGAACGACGGCTTCTCCGGCGGCGAAAAGAAGCGTCTCGAAATGCTGCAGCTCGCACTGCTCGCGCCCAAGTACGCGGTTCTGGATGAAACGGATTCCGGACTCGACGTCGATGCGTTGCGCGCGGTCGGTGAATCGGTCAACGCGATGCGCGACAGCGATGAAGGCCGGGAAACCGGTTTTCTGATCATCACCCATTATCCGCGCATCCTGCAGTACATCGCCGCGGACGCGGTTCACGTCATGATGGACGGCCGCATCGTCAAGGAAGGCGACGCGTCGCTCGCACTGCGGATCGAACGCGAAGGCTACGACGTCATCCGCGAGGAGATCGGGCAAATTGCCTAGCGCCCTGGCAACGATCGGCATTCCGTCGAACCTGGAAACGGCTCTCGCAGATCTCGACCCGGCAATCCTTCCCCTCGACGTGCGCCGCGAGTTGCTCGCGCGTTCGTTCGAACTGCATTCGGGCCGCGAAAAACCCGGCCGCTTCTGGAAAGTCGACCTCGAGACACTCGACTATGCCGGCCTGACGGTTCCCGCGCGCGTACCCGTGGCACTCAGCGTTCCAAGAGGCTCTCGCGCAATCGTCTGCGATCTCGAGACCGCGATTCGCGACCACCGTCGAATCCTCGAACGCGCCGCCGGCTTGGCGGTACGGCCCCGCACACTCAAATTTGCCGCGCTCGCGGCGGCATTGCGCAACACGGGCGCATTCGTGTACGTCCCCGCGGACGTCGCAGCCGCCGGCGAAATCGAAATCGCCTACGACGCGTCGGCCGGTGCGATTTTTCCGTATACGCTCGTCGTCCTCGAACGCGGCGCGCAGTGCACGATCGTCGAGCGTCTCTGCGGTGCCGCGGACGCGTTCGCGTGCGGCATCACCGAAATCGTCACGGCTGAAAACGCTAGCGTCACGTACGCGGTCGATCAACAGCTCGGGCCGGATGCGCGCGTGTTGTTCACGCGTTCGGCGAAGCCCGGCAAGGACGCGCACGTGAACTGGGCGGTCGCAGAACTCGGATCGGCGCTTTCGGTCACATCCGTAAACGTCGCGGTAGACGAACCCGGCGTTCAGGTCGAGATCGCTTCGCTCTTCTTTCCGCGCGACGACCAGCACGTCGATCTCGTCACCAACGTCGATCACAACGTCGGTCATTCGCATTCGGACACTATAGTGAAATCGGCCGCAATCGGCCGCGGCCAAGCACGCTACCTGGGGAACATCCGGATCGCTCAGCACGCGCAGGGCACGGAATCCGCGCTGCGTGACGACGCGTTGTTGCTTTCGAAGACGTCGCACATCGACTCCGTTCCCGCGCTCGAAATTGCCGCAAACGACGTGAAGGCCTATCACGGAGCGACCGTCGGCGCGATCGACGAAGAGCAAATCTTTTACATGACGAGCCGCGGCATCGACCGCGAAGCGGCGGAAAACATGATTGCGCTCGGATTTTTCGAGCCGGCCGTTGCGAGATTTCCTACTGAGGCCTTGCGCGAGCGCCTGCGCGCGGCGCTCGCGGAGAAAGTGCACTCGTGATTCGCACCGTCGATCCAAAACTGGACCGCATCGTCGCCGACTTTCCGATCCTGCGCGATAAGACCGGCCGCGGCAAGCGGCTCGTGTATCTCGATTCCGCGGCAACCTCGCAAAAACCGCAATGCGTCATCGATGCTTTGGTGGACTATTACACCCACTACAATGCAAATATCCACCGCGGCGTGTACGAAATTGCCGCTCGCGCGACGGATGCGTTCGAAGCTGCCCGTGGTAAGGTCGCCCAATTCCTGAACGCTCAACCGCAAGAGATCGTCTGGACGCGCAATACGACCGAAGCCATCAATCTCGTTTCGTACTCGTGGGGACTGGCCAACCTGCATCCCGGAGACGCCATCCTCACGACGCAGATCGAACACCACTCGAATCTGGTTCCGTGGCAACTGCTGGCGGAGAAAACCGGAGCGCAGTCTGCGATTCATTCCCGTCGACAATCGGGGCGTGCACGTGCTCGACGATCTGGACGAACTGCTGCAGGATTGCAAACTCGTCGCATTCTCGCACGTGAGCAATACGCTGGGCACCATTGCGCCGCTGCGGACGATCGTTAGCAAAGCGCATGCAGCCGGTGCCGTCGTTCTGGTCGACGGTGCGCAGGCCGCGCCGAACATGGCGGTCGACGTGCGCGCACTCGACGTGGACTTCTACGCAATCAGCGCGCACAAGATGTGCGGGCCAACGGGCATGGGCGTGCTCTATGGCAAACGCGAACTGCTCGAGGCGATGCCGCCGTTTCTTACGGGCGGCGACATGATTCGCAAAGTCGAATACGCCAAATCGACGTTCAACGAGCTCCCGTGGAAGTTCGAAGCCGGCACGAGCAACATCGCCGGCGCCATTGCGTTCGGCGTTGCAATCGACTATTTGAACGGCGTCGGAATGCCATGGGTGCGCGAACACGAACGCGCGATCATGCGCTACGCTTTCGATCGGCTCGATACGCTCAAAGAGCGCGGGCTGGAAATTTACGGACCGCATGACCCCGACAAAGTCGCGGACGTTATTTCGTTCAACCTTGGCGACATCCATCCGCACGACGTGGCATCGCTCCTGGACACGGAAGGGGTCTGCGTGCGTGCCGGGCATCATTGCACGATGCCGCTGATGGAAAAGATGGGCTGGCCCGCGACGACGCGCGCCTCGTTCTACATCTACAATACCGAAGACGACGTGGACGCGCTCGTGAACGCGCTGCACAAGGCCGCGGACGTATTCAAGCTCTAAGTACTTCCGGGCGCCCTCGGGGAGAGCGCATGCAGGCAGCAGATGGAGGCGCCATGCGGGTTTGGGGGCCCCAACGAAGGTGGTGGGCGCGCAGGCTAGGCCGGAGCGCCTTTTAAAAATGGACGACTTTTACCGCGATTTCATTCTCGATCACTATCGCAACCCGCGCAACTTCGGCCACCTGGAAAACCCCGACGCCGCCGCGGAAGACATGAATCCCCTCTGCGGCGATCAAATCCGCGTCGAATTGAGCGTTGACCCGAAAGGCAACGTCAGCGACGTGCGATTCTCCGGCAAAGGCTGCGCGATCAGTCAAGCGTCGATGTCGATGCTGTCGGAAAGCGTCAAGGGAAAATCGCTCAAAGACGTCGCGACGCTGCCCAAAGAAACGGTGCTCGAGAACGTCGGTATCGGAATCAGCGCGACGCGCATGAAATGCGCGATGCTCGGCCTCAAAGTGCTCAAAAGCGCCGCGATTGGCGAGCTCGCTGCGTGGCCCGACGAAACTTGAATCTAGTCATCTTCGATTGCGACGGCGTTCTCGTCGACAGCGAACCGCTGGTGAACCGCATCGAAGCTGCCTACTTCACCGAAGTCGGAATGCCGATGACCGAGCGCGAGGCCTGCGCCGCTTTCAAAGGCAAGACCGTCGCGCAAGTTGCCGCGGCACTCGAGTCGCGCATCGGACAGCCGCTCTCCGCCGAATTCGGCTATGAGTGGGGAATGCGAACCGCGCTCGGTTTGGTCGAAGAGCTGCGCCCCGTTGCCGGCGTGCGCGATTTGATCGAGCACGTCGTATCGCTGGGTGCCGCGGTGTGCGTCGCATCGCAGTCCCCGCTGCCGCGCGTGCGTCTTTCGCTGCGAACGGCCCGACTCGAGGAGTACTTCGGCAACGCGGTCTTTACCGCAAGCATGGTGCAGAATCCGAAACCGGCGCCCGATTTGTTTCTCCACGCGGCGCGGCGCATGGGCGCTTCGCCCCACGGCACGATCGTCATCGAAGATTCGCCGAGCGGCATTCTCGCCGCCCGCGCCGCCGGAATGCGCGCGTATGGGTATGCCTCGGACGAAGACGCGCGAGCATTGGAGCAAGCCGGTGCCACGGTATTTTTTTCGATGGACGATTTACGGTTTGATCGCGGTCTTGTCCAAAATCCGATCTGAAGCAACCGTAAACGTTTCGTAGTACTCGCCCTTTGCGGTGTGCATGTCCACCTCGACTTTGTAACTTCCGTCCCCGTTCGACGTCGAAGTGACGCTGGTGATCCGCGTTGCGGAATCGATGAAGGACTCGTCGGGAACGCCGTTGCCCAAAAAATTCGAAGCTGCGCCGGGATCGCCCCGCCGCAATGCGTCGATGTATTCGCGCACGACGCGTGCAGCGGGGCCCCCGGAAGTTGATGCGGGCGCAGTCGCGGCGGGTTTTTCCGTCGCCGCGGCGGCCGCAACGGTGGGTGCAACGGTGGGTGCAAGCGTAGGCACCGCCGTCGGCGCAGTCGTTGGAGCGATCGTCGGCGCAGGGGTTGACGTGGGCGCGGCGGTTGGCTGGGGCGTCGCCGTGGGCGAGGGTTCCGGCGTTGGTTTTGGCTTGGGCGTTGCGCTCCGCATGGGCGTCGGCGATGCGACGACGGTTGCAGCCGGCGAGGGTGAGGGAACCGGCGTGACGACCGGAAGGGGAGTCGGCGCTTGAGCGACTTTTTCCGTTTCGCGCGGGCCGTTGAAAACGCGCGCGAGCGCTTGCCCCAAGAACCACCCGCCTGCAATGACGACGAGTGCTGCAAAGATCGTGATCGCCCACGGATTCATGCCGTTGTTTCCGCCGCCGCTTCTGCGCGGGGATCCGGAATTGCTCAGACGCCTGCGGCGGCGAAAGTCATCGCTCATTTGTCCGAGAGCCGCCGCCGGATGCCGCCGGTTATTTCCGGCGAGAGCTGCGCGAGCACTGCGGGCTCGCGCTCGACGAGTCCTATCACCGCTTCCTTCAGCAATCCCGGGTTGGCGCGAGCGTAGACGAGCAACTCTTGCACTGCGTCGGGTTCATGACGTCCGATCGCTTCGAGCGAGGTTCCCGCTTCTTCGGCAACGTCTTCGGAGGACTCGCCACGTTGACGAAACGCATCGAATACCGCTTCCACGAGCAGCCTTCGACCGTCGGCCGACATGCTGCGCTCGCTTTGCTCGACGGCCGATGCCAATTCATGCTCGTCCATTTTGCTGATGAATTTCTCGGCGGCGTCGATGACTTCGCCGGAGGCGTAATTGCCGAAAACCGACATTGAGCGAATCGTTACTCCCTCATGGCAGGCGGCTCCTCGAATGTGGGCAAAAGTTACGGTATGATTCGCGTTCGCGTGCCCTTGGATATACACGCGGTGGCCTGCAGCGGCTCGGGTGCATTCGCACTCGCGACGCCGGTGCGCGTGCGCGATTTGCTTTCACTGGCGGTTCGCGAAGCCATCGGCACGAGAGCTCCCGACGACAAGTTCACGCGCAATCTGCGCACTACGCTTCTGGGTTTGTCCGCAGGACGTTTCACCGTCGAAATCGACGGACGGTTCTTCAGCGACGCCGATTCGATCGTCGTCTGCGGCGAAGTCGCGGACGTCCGCTTCTATATCGCAGCCCGGCGTCCGGTGCCGCACACTGAACTGGCCTAATCTCAACGCACCGCACGGCGAGGAATTTCCCTCGTATCGGCCGCTGGCGCTCGTAACCGCGAGGCTGCTCGCGCGGCGCTGGCCGCTCTATCTGCTCACCTGCGCGGCCGTGTTCGGGCTGCAAGCGCTGTTCTACACGTCCGTGCACGTGAAGATGGCGGATTTTTACGCGAGCCTCATCGGCTCGCCGCTCGTGATTGTGGTCGTCACGGTTTTCGTGGGCGCCGACGCAAGTGAAACGTTGAGCGTTGCGCAGCGATGGGAACGCATCGTGGAACGCGCCTGGGCCATCATCATCCTCGACGTCGGCCTCTCCTTCGTGCAATTGAGCGGCCTGGAAACGATGCTCACCGGAACACGGGGCGCCGGAGACGCGATCATGGGGCTGCTCACGCTGCTCCTTTCCGCAATGCTCGTGTATGCCGAACCGTTCATCGCGCTCGAAAAAGACGCGCAGCCGTTGACCGTACTGCCCTTCGCCGTGCTGCGCAGCATGATGCTGGGCTGGGTCAACATCTCGAGGATATTTTCGCTCTTCGCCGTGCAAATCGCCGCCATCATCGCCGCGCAGCTCGTGCAGGCCGCCGCGATGAAGTTCGCGCCCAAGAGCGCGGTATGGGCGGACATGGCCATCGGGACGATTCTTTGCGTTCCGCTCGCGGCGCTGTACGCCGTCGCATACCTAGACACCCTATCCCAGGAACGAGAGAGCGCCCGCCGATAAAAAGCCGATTATCGCCAGGGCGAGCGGTTTTTATGGGCGCGTCATCGACATGGCTTCCAGAATCGGCGGGAGCCGTCCCTGACGGCCGAGCATCATCTGCGCGAACAGCGCGTTCGGCCAAGCGAAATCGTCGCGCGTGTACGACTCCGGCCAATCGCAGTTGAAGGATTCGTGCAAGCGGTGATCGCCCACGTCCGATGCCGCGAGATATCCCATGACCCGGCTTGTTTCGTCCTGGTCGGTCGACGTGAGCGCCTGCATGACCAGCCCGAGCGGCCAGATGTAGCCGTGGGGCGTGTGCGGGCTGCCGACGCCCGAAGCGTATTTGCCTTGGAAATAGTACGGGTCGCGCGGTGAGAGGATGAATTTTCGCGTCGCCTGGTAGACCACGTCGTGCACGCCGACGTATCCGAAATACGGTATCGAGAGCAGCGAGGGGACGTTCGCGTCGTCCATCAGGTTTGCATGGCCGTAGCCGTCGACCTCATAGGCGTAGATACGGCCCACGCCCGGGAGATTCACCAAACCATACCGTTCGATCGCGCGCTGAAGCTGAATGGACAGCCCCCAGGCGTTGTCGGCCGTGCGGCCGTCGCGATAGACGTTCTTTTCGATTTCCGTGAGATCGCGCAGGACGACGACGCCGAACATATTGTCCGGGATGTTGAAGTGATAGCGCGCCGCGTCGTCGGAAGGCCGGAAGCCCGTCCACACCAGGCCGGTATACGCCGTCGGAGTGCCGCGTCCGCCGTTGGCCAGTTCGGGATGACGGTAGTGCGAGAGCCGCGTATGGTGCTGCTCCGTGCGCAGCGTCGCGAGCACGGCGCCGATAGCGCGTTGAAGCTGCGGTGTGAAGATGCTGCGGTCGCCCGTGCCCTTCCAGTACAGGTAGGCGAACCAAACGGGATACAGCAGCGAATCCATCTCGAACTTTCGCTCGGCCACCCGATAGTCGTCGGTGAACGCGTTCGCGTACGGATCGATCAAAATGTAGCGCGCCTGACGTGCGACGGTCCCGCGCAGCATGGTGCGGACGTAGGGATCGGTGACGGCTTGCCCGATGTAGGGCGTCATCGTCGCGCTCGAGTCGCGAAGCCATTCCATGTCGATGTCGCCGGTCGAGACGAACGTGGTGCCGTCGCTCTCCAGAATGGCGTGACGGCTATAGGCCTCGTCGTACGCGCGCTGATAGATCTTCTGCAGCGTAACCGCAACGGTTGCGGGCCGGTTCGGTATCTGGGTGGTCGGGGCGGCAGACTGCGGGCAATGAGAGGGCCGCGACGGCAATCGCAAGCGCCGTTCCCGCGATGATGCGAGCGCGTCTCATACTCGCGGCTTTCCCCATCAGCGCTTCTCCATACTTTACTTTAACGATATCGGCAAGTCGGCGGTTCGAATATAGTGAGAAAATCCACGTATGGATGTTTCGCAGAAATCGATTTCCGGCGATAATACTGATACGACGTCATACTGAGAAACCACCTAGAAAGAGAGCGAGCATCATCCCTCGACGCGTCAAGATCGTAGGCCTCGGCCTGGCAGCGGCGCTGACGTTGGGTTTGCCCGCGAACGCCGATCAAACCTACGCGGTCAGCGGTAACGACCAATACCGAATCGGCCAATCCGATCTGCAGACAAGCATAGCCTACAGCGGCACCCAGCACTTGACCATTACCCACCAGGGGCAGCAGAAACGGTTTACAGTCCAAGCGGCTTATACCAGATCGGACTCCGCCGGTAAAGTGCCCGCGCAAGCCTCGTTCGTTCAAGAGATGACTGCTGCCGGCGAACTGCAGGACCGAATGGACCTGGACCCCGACTATCTCACCGTACTGAATCAGCCGTTCGCAGTCGAATTGGATGCGGCGACGCTGAACGATTTGCTGCACCTGCGCGGACGCGTGCCCTTCATTTTTCCGGCTCCAATGACCGGCGGCACGCTGCACGGCTACATCGAGCGCGGCGCAATCGCGCGCATAATCTCGCGTCCCGTGATCAGCGTTCAGTTCGACGCCACCGGACCGATGGCCGGCCCCTTGCCGGATCGCGCGCAAATGTCGATCACCGGCACGATGCGCATGCGCGGCACGGCATATTACGCACTTCGCGGCGAACCGCTGCTCTTGGCGCTCAATGAAACGCTCTCGATTTCGGGTACGCTCCACGACCGCTCGCAAAATTCGCGCGTGAAAATCGTGTATGCCCGCTCCATTCGGGCCGACGACGGGACCTCGTCGGTGACGACCGCGGCATCGCACTAGACTCCGGAGCGCGGGGATAGTCCCTCCGCAAACCGCTCGCAATTTTCCCGTCCATGGGAAAATTGCTGCTTCCCTGCATTTTCGCGCAGGCAAGTTCTGAATAAACCATCCAGGCTTGCGCAAAAATGTCAGAAATTTGCGAGACGGACATCCCCACGCTCCGTTTGTTAGTCCGCGCTCGATCGAGGTCTGCCGAGAAGCGTTGCGCAGCGCCACCTCCTCATAAGACTAACGTGAGCGGCTTTGGTCCGGACACGTGTCGAGCCATTAACCGGTGAGGCGCTTTGGTCCGGACACGTGTCCGCGAAATTTTCCGACTTTTCCGCGCCAACACGGATGTTGTTTCCTTACTTGCCGCGCGGAAAAGCGGATCAAAGCAGAAGAGCCGCCATGGAGGGCGGTTCTTCGAGCGGTTTTGCGGACACGTGTCCGGACCAAGGCGCCGAACTACACCGCAGCCAAAAGTTCGACCGTCATCGGGTGCGTGAAAGGCGTTTCCGTAAGCGCGACCAGCGGCGTAAACGCCAGATGATTCTGATGGCAGTCGATCAGCATTTCGATTCCGCGCTTGACGCTGCCGGTTTCTTCGATGTATTTGCTCAATTTTTTTGCGAAGTACGCGCGCGGGTCGCGCAGGACTTTCGCGTAGTACGGATCCTCCGTAAGGCCGTGTGAGCTAATCCCGTCTTTCGGTACGAGCCAAACGAACCACGGATCTTCTCCATGACGATACCCGATGAGCAGGAGCGGAACCGCTCTTGACGAGTCCAGATTCGGAAGGAAACTGCACATCGTGTAGGCGTCAAAGGAAACTTCCCGTGGTTCGATAGCATGTTCCATACCGCGTACCTCATTTGCAATAACAAAAAGCCGCTCGGCGCGCATGCGCCGAACGGCTTTCGAGAAATCGATGAACGCTTGAGGCGTCATGTCATGGCCTTCGCGAAACCCCGGCGCGCTCCTGGGGTAAGGGAGGCAAGACACTTGTGTGAAACTTTCAAACGGGGAGCAGTGTTGGGACACGTGTATGAGCGTGCTTGCGGCACCACTCCTGACGAGGGAGTATATCGTGCCAACGTCGGCACCTAAGAAGGCCCCTTCGGCGGGCTCCGGGCAGACCAAAGCGGCGGCGGTGGGCGCGCCTGGAATCGAGCGATTCGATAAAGTCGTGGACGAGTATCAACGTCGTCTGTACGGTTTCGCTTTACGTATGACCGGCAACCGCGAGGACGCTGAAGAAATCGTTCAGGACGCTTTCGTACGCGCTTACCGGGCGCTCGCCAAGATGTCCGCCGAGCAGCGGGCGGAGCTGCGGCTGCAGCCTTGGCTCTATACCATCACGCTCAACGTGACGCGCAATCGCCTGCGCAGCAAGCGGCCGGCAAACGTTGCCTTGGACGCGCTTGCGGACGCGGACGCGCTCCTTCGTGGGAGCGCCACACGCGAGTCTCCGCCGCAGCCCGAGAAAATCGTCGAACAGAAGGCCGACATGGCGCTGGTCGAGCGCGCGCTATTACAACTCCCGATGCATTTGCGGGCCGCCGCGACGCTGCGCTTCATCGAAGGGCGCAGCCACCCCGAAATTGCCGAGATACTCGATCAGCCGATCGGCACCGTGAAATCGCACGTGCACCGCGCCGTGCGGATTCTGCGGCGCATTCTCGGACCGCAGATCGGAAAAATCGTACCCGAAGGAGTGAGCATTCATGCGTTGTCGTGAAGTCGAGGCGCTCTGGGATGACATTCGCGACTGCGGATCGACGCTTCGCGAAGCCGTCCACGCGCATTTGCACGAGTGTCCGCCGTGCCAGGACTTGTACGAACAATATGAAGGTGTGGCATACTGCCTCTCGTGTCTTCCACCGCCGCCGGAACCGTCGTGCGATCTCGCCAAGAAGATCGTTCAACACATTGCCGCGTTGCGTTTTCGCGCGGCCCCGATATCGTTGACGAGCGTGGAAACGTCAATCGGCCGCGTATACGTCGGATTCAAAGAAACGCGCATTGCGTTCATCGGTCTCGATCGCGGCGAGCCGCCCGAAACGGTGCGGCAGCACATCGAGCGGCGCCTTCACCGCCCGGTGGTCGCCGGAGAAGCACCGGCATGGTTGAAAAAACTCTTCGACGAGTTTTTCAAAACGTGGCAGGTCGACGAGAGCGTCGTCGACATCAGCGATCTCACGCCGTTCGAGCAAGCGGCACTCAAAGCCGCCGCGCAAATTCCGCCGGGTGAAGTGCGCAGTTATGCCTGGGTCGCCCAAACGATCGGGCGGCCGAAAGCGGCGCGCGCCGTCGGTCAAGTCATGGCGCGCAATCCGCTTCCGCTCTTTTTCCCGTGCCACCGTGTCGTCGATTCGAGCGGCGACTTGCACAATTACGGTTACGGCGTCGAGATGAAAGCACGATTGCTGAGCATGGAAGGTTACGTGAAGGGGTATCGTTCGCCGCGCTGAATTTCGAGCGTACATCAAGTCCGCAGCATCCCCTCAGAGAGAGACAAAACGAGGGCAAACGGCCGGACGGAGGAGGTGGTCGTCGTTAGTACTGATAGTAGTTCGATGATCGGAGGTGCCGCGCGTTAGCGCGGCACCTTTGTTTTTTGCCCCGCAGAGGGGAACGGGCCACCGCGGTAAACCTTTGAGAAGGTGGCCAAGCACGTCCTCATAACCGGTTTCGAGCCGTTCGGCGGCGAGAAGGTCAATCCGAGCGAGCTCGTGGCTCGCAGTCTCGAAGGGCGCATCATAGCAGGACGCCCTCTTGCCGTTCGCGTTTTTCCGGTCGAGACCAGAAACATCGGCGAGCGCCTCCAGAAAGCGGTGGCCGAAGAGTCTCCGGACATCATCATCGGCATAGGGCAGGCCGCCGGGCGCACCGCGATTGCCCTCGAGCGCGTCGCCGTGAACGTTCTCGATTTCATCCAGCCCGACAACGTCGGCGTGATGCGCAAGAACGATCACATCACGCGGGGCGGGCCGGACGCGCGCCTCTCGCCGATGCCGTTCTCCGAAATCGTCGCCGCTTGGACCGAAAACGGCATCCCGGGCTACGTCTCAAACTCTGCGGGCACGTACATCTGCAATCAGGCGTTGTACGAAGCGCTCGGCATCGCGGAAACGGTCACGCCGCCCATCGTCGCAGGTTTCGTTCACGTGCCCTACCTGCCGGCGCAAGCCGCGGCGCTCGGCGCCGACGGAACGCCGTCGATGGCCTTCGAGTTGACGAAGCGGGCGATCGAAATCGTCATCGAAACCGTCGTACCTTGGGTCGAGCAGCGCACGGAGCGAGGGCCTGCGCGGCCGGCTGCAGCGAAGGGACCGCAGCTGTGGATCCCGCGTGGCGTAAAGGAAGTAGAACGCTGAGCGATCCACGTTTGGCCGCCATCCCCGACATCCACGGTCACGCCAAGGGCGAACACAAACCGTTCGCCGAGGAACGGCCGATTGCGTATTCCCCGCGCATGCTCTTTTTGTGGTTCTACCATGCATGCCGCCGCGGATCGCCGCGCTTCATGATGGTGAGCGACCACATCAACTATTTGACGTTCGAGGATCCGGGTGCGGTGCACACCGTGCGCCGGGCGCTCAAACTCGCCGAGGCCGGCGATCTTTACGGCGCCGCGGAAACCGCAGGCGTCGACGTAACGCACGCGGCGGTCGTCTCGCAGGGATTGCGGCGCGGCATGCGCTTTTCGATCGGGGCGGAGGTCGACAACGATCCCCGCGCCAGACCGGACGCGCAGAATATCGTGGACGCGATGCGCCCAGACGGCATGGTCAGGTCGGTGCACTTCCTCACGATCGATCACCCGGAAAAGGGTGCGGATTATCAGTGGAACTTCGACAATCCGGAGTTCCGCGATTTATACGACGTCGTCGGAACCGAGCGCACCTGGGAACTGTACGTGGCCAAACTGCTCGACGACATCGAGAAGCTCCCGGGGCACATCGTCGGCCATTTTTACGCGCCCGCGAATTTCGGACACTGGCCGGACGCCGCGAAATTGGAAACGTACGAAGACCGGCTGCTGACTGCATGCGCTGCTCGCGGCATCGCGGTGGAGATCAATACGCGCTATCTCTATCGCGACAATCCGCCCGAGCTCAAAGAGAAGTACCGCGCGGCGCTCGACCGGCTCATACGCAAGGCGAAGGTCAAGAACGTCGGCATCGCGATCGGTTCCGATGCGCATAGCCCTAAAGATCAAGGCAACGGATTCGCTGAAATCCTTCAGATGCTCGACGCAGCGGGAATCAACGAAATCGTGTTCCCCGTGAACGGCCGCTTGGCGCGCGTTGCGCTGCGCGCCACGAAAGAACATCTGCAAAAAGTGAAGGCGCAGGAACCTGCGCCGCAGCCCGGCAGCAGCATCAGCGGCTTCGGACGCGCCGAGCTCGGGCTTCCCGAACGCGAAGAAGGCGAGGAACTTCGCGAAGCGGCCGGAGCGAAGACCCGTCATGACGCAGGGCCGCGCAAACGCGCAAGCGGCCCGGCGCGCGCAACGAAGAAACCGGCGAAAGCAACTTCCGAGCGCGAGGTCAAAGCGCCCAAGCCTGAGCCAAAAACCGCCAAGACGGCCGCACAGAAGCCTCCCGCCAAACCCGCAAAAGCACCGAAGCCCGTGGCAAAGCCCCCCGCGAAACCGGCTGCGAAGCCCATCGCGAAAGCGCCGGCGAAAATCGCCGCCAAAACGGCCGCGAAACCGGCAGCGAAACCGGCCGCAAAGTCCGCCGGCAAAGCACCGAAAGCGGCCGTGAAATCGGCTGCGAAGATACCGGCGAAAGCTTCGGCAAAGAGCGTGAAGGCGGCGGCAAAGAAAGTACCGGCGAAAACGAGCGCCGTGAAGAAATCGGCGGCTGCAAAAAAAACCGGCGCGGCAAAAAAGGCGGCTCCGAAAAAGGCTGCGCCGGCGAAAAAAACGGCGGTGAAAAAAGCGGGAGCACCCGCGAAGCGGAAAGTTTCAACACCAAAGAGAGCGGCAACAAAGAAAAGCACCACAAAACGTCGTTGAGGCGCGCATTCAGTGCGCCTCAACCCTTTTGCACGGCAAGGAGATCGTATGGCGTCCGATAGTTCTCGTGCGCGCAACATCGCAATCGTCGGGGCCCATCACGCCGGAAAGACAACGCTGGTAGAAGCGATTCTGGTGCATTGCGGCGCGATCGGCCGCCGAGGAAGCGTGACCGAGGGCACGACCACCACGGACTACGAACCCGAATGTATCGAGCACGCGCAATCGACCTGCGTCGGATTCGCGCATTGCACGGCGGACGGAATAGACATGACGCTCGTCGACTGCCCGGGATTCATCGACTTTTTCGAAGAGACGAAACTGGCGGTTTCCGGATGTGACGCCGCCGTCGTCGTCGTCGACGCGGATCCCGCGCGCGTCTCGCAAGTGCAGATGCTGCTGGAATTCCTCGAGTCGCGCAAGATGCCGCATCTGTTCGTCGTGAACAAGATGGATCGTCCCGGTGCGGACTTCACCGGAACCGTCGAAGAACTGCAGCGCTGCTACGGCCGCCATGTCGTCGCCGAACAGTTGCCCATAGGCGCGGCAGAAACGTTCAAAGGTTTCGTGGATTTGGCGGATCGCAAGGCCTATCTCTTCGACGGCAGCAAATTGCAAGATACCGAGATTCCCGTGGAACTGCGAGATCGCGTTGAAACCGCCCGCGCGCAGCTGCTCGAGGCCATGGCGGATTTCGACGATCATCTCATGGAAGAGTTGCTCGAAGGCGTCGATCCTGCGCAGGACGAGGTTGAAAAAGATCTGTGCGAAGAGTGCTCGCACGATCAAATCATCCCGGTTCTCGCAACCGCCGGTTTGTCCGGCGCGGGCGCCGGTGCGCTCGTGCAGGCGATGGAAAAATGGTTCCCCTCGCCGCTCGATGCCGAGCAAGTCGACGCGGAGGGTCGTCGCATCGAACCCAAAGCCGACGGTCCCGTGATCGCGCACGTCATCAAGACGATCATCCATCCGCAGTCGGGAAAAGTTTCGGTCGTTCGCGTGCTTTCCGGTACGTTGAAATCCGATTCGACGCTGACGAACATTTCGAAGAACTCGGAAAAGGTGCGCTCCGCCGGTCTGTACCGTCTGCAGGGCAAGAAGCAGGAAGCGATCTCCGAGGCGCCCGCAGGAAGTCTTGCGGCCATCGCGCGGCTTGAAACGGTTGCAACCGGCGACACGCTCACGGAAAACGCGTTCAAAGTACTGCTTCCCCGCGTAACGCCGTCCGAACCCGTTTTCGGCGTTGCGATCCGGCCGAAGGAGCGTATGGACGAGGCCAAGATTTCGCAGATGCTCGCGCGCGTCATCGACGAGGATCCCGCGCTGCGCCTCGAACGCGCGCCGATCACGAACGAGCTGCAGCTGCTGGGCAGCGGCGAGCAGCATGTGAGCATTGCCGTCGAGCGGCTGACGCGCAAGTTCAAAGTCGAAGTGATGACCGCGCCGCCGGCGATTCCGTACCAAGAAACGATCACCGCCGGAACCGAAGTGCACTCGCGCTACAAGCATCAGACGGGCGGCCACGGGCAATTCGGCGACGTGTGGCTGCGTTTCCAGCCGCGCGATCGCGGCAACGGCGTCACCTTCGAGGAGCGCATCGTGGGCGGCGTCGTTCCGCGCCAGTTCATCCCCGCGGTGGAAAAAGGCGTGCGCGAAGCGCTCATACACGGCAGCGTCGGCGGATATCCGGTAACGGATCTGAACGTCGTTCTTTTCGATGGCGCGTATCACGACGTCGATTCCAGCGAACAAGCGTTCAAGACGGCGGCCGGCATGGGCGTGCGCGACGCGCTGCCCAAGTGCAATCCGGTGGTGCTCGAACCGATCGTTCGCGTTCAAGTCACGGTACCGACGCAGTACACCTCCACCGTTATCCAGCAACTCACCGGCAAGCGGGGGCAAATACTGGGAATGAATCCGGCCGGCAAGAGCGGCCACGACACGGTCGAAGCGGACGTTCCGCAGGTGGAGCTAGCGCGCTACATCACCGAGCTTCGAACGGCGACGCAGGGCCTGGGCACGTACACCTGGCGGCACGAGCGGTTCGACGCGGTGCCCGGCAAATGGACCGGGCCGAAGGCAGCGGTCTAACCGCAGCGAAAGAGCGCGGTTCCTTGCTCACCATTGGAGGATAGCGGATTGATTCGACGGCTTTTGGCCTTTGCAGCGTTGGCAGCGCTGATCGCAGGCTGCTCTCAAAGTGGCGGCGGCAGCACGACCGGCGGCGGCGCGGCCGGCGGAACGCAGCGCGGCGTACTTCGCGTTGCGATCCAGCAAGACGTCAAGAATCTCAATCCGCTTCTCAACTCGAACACGACCGACGGCATGATCGGATTTCTGATGTTCGAACCGCTGATTCACGCCGATCCCAAAGGCGACCCGGTGCCGATGCTGGCCGCGAGCGTGCCGACCCTGCGCAACGGCGGCATCGCCAAAGACGGATTGACGATTACGTACCACCTGCGTAAGAACGTCAAATGGACGGACGGCGTTCCCGTCACGAGCAAGGACGTCAAGTGGTCGTGGCAAGCGATTATGAACCGGAACAACAACATCATTTCGCTGCACGGCTACGACTACATCAAAAGCATCGACACGCCCGACGACTACACGGTCGTCGTTCATCTCAAGCAGAAGTTCTCGCCGTTCGTAAGCACGTTTTTCGCCGACAGCGACCAGCCGTATCCGGTTGCGCCGGCGCACGTCCTCTCGAAGTACCCAAACATCAACACTATTCCGTTCAACAGCAATCCGAACGTGAGCGACGGACCGTTCAAGTTCGCGCGCTGGGTCCACGGCGATCACATCGAACTTACGGCGAACGACGGGTTCTTCTTGGGTAAGCCGGGCTTGCGCGGTATTTTCATCCGCGTAGTGCCGGACGAGAACACGACGGTCAACCTGCTGCGCACGCACGACGTCGATTGGATGTTCCAAGCCTCGATCAACAACTATCCCGTCGTCAAGAACATTCCCGGTACGCACATCGTGTGGGTCAACGTAAACGGATACGAATCGATTTACTTGAATACGCAGCGTTCGTATCTGCAAGACGTTCGCGTCCGCCAAGCCGTCGCGTACGCGCTCGACAAGGCGCGCCTCGTGCAGACCTCGACGTTCGGGCAGGACCAGGTTGCCACCGAAGATCAACCGCCGTTCATGTGGTCGTACGATCCGAGCATCAAAGACTATGTTCACGACGTTCCGACGGCCAGACAATTGCTGCAGCAAGCCGGATGGGCGCCCGGGCCGAGCGGCATCATGACCAAAGGCGGACAGCCGCTCACGCTGGTGCTCGTCACCGACAACAGCAACGTCACCCGCCGCAAGAACAGCATCGTCATTCAAGAGATGCTGCGCCAGGCGGGCATCAACGTCGAGGTCAAGTACTTTCCGGGAGACGTGCTTTTCGCGCAAGCCGCCGCCGGCGGCATCCTGCAGGGCGGGAACTTCGATCTCGGGCTCGCAGGGTGGTACGCAGGCACCGATCCGGACGATGCAACGCTTTTCACCTGTGCGAACGTCGCGCCCAAGGGCTACAATTATTCACGGTACTGCAACGCCGAAATGGATGCCGTGCAGCAGTCGGCGCTGACCAGCTACGATCGCCCGACGCGCAGCCGCGACTACGCACGGATTCAGTATCTGCTGCACCGCGACGTACCGCAGATCTTCCTCTGGTACACCCGCCAGATGCAACCGATCAGCGACGGCTTCAAGGGCTTTGCGCCCAATCCGGTCACCGAGTCTTGGAATGCATGGCAATGGAGTATTTAGGACCTCAGGATCCCATATCGCGAATTCCCGATCTCACATGGCTGCGCAAGATCATCGTCGAACGCGCGCTCACGCGCGGTGATTACCTGCTTTCGGGCGGCGTGCGCAGCGATTATTACATCGACAAATTCCGCCTGTTCTCCGATCCGCAGATCCTGCGGCGCATTGCGAGGCTCTTCGTTCCCATCATCGCTGAAACGAATCCGGACCTCATCGCGGGCACGGAACTGGGCGGCGTCGTCATCGCTACAGCAGTTTCTCAGCTCAGCAACGTGCCGCTGCTCGCCGTGCGAAAACAGCCGAAGGGCTATGGTGCTTTTCCGGGCGAGTTCGTCGAAGGCGGCTATCAGCCGGGGCAGCACGTGCTGCTGCTGGAAGACGTAGTAACCACCGGTCGCGAGTTGCTTGCCTCAAAAGCGCGCTTGGAAGAATTGAATCTCAAAGTGACGTGCTGTGCGGTCGTGAGCCGCGGCTTGGCTCCCGTGCGTTCGCTCATCGCGTTCTCGCTGCCGCGCGGTCAAGCGCAGAACGAAAACTAATAGCGGCTTCACGGAAGCGCTGCGTAGACTTCGGCCGCGTGTCCGTCGACCTTCACTTTCGGCCACACTTTGAGAATCGTGCCGGCGCCGTCGATTAGGAACGTCGAGCGTCCGGTCACGCCGAATGCGTCCCGCAGCTTGGAATCGACGTCCGCGAGCAGCGTGAACGGAATGCCGTATTTCGCTTTGAATTTCTGATGTGACGCGATCGAGTCGCGGCTCACCCCGACGATTTCGACGCCCTTGCGCGTGAATTGCGAGAATGCATCGCGAAACTGCGACGCCTCGTTCGTTCAACCCGGTGTATCGTCTTTCGGATAGAACCACAACACAAGCGGCTTTCCCATCAGGTCGCCCGTACTGATGCTTCTGCCGGCGTCGTCCAAGACGCCGATTGCCGGCATTTTTGCGCCTTCCTCGAGCATTTCAGATCCTCCCGATATACGCCGCTTCGCACGCCGACCTGACGCGCAAGGTCTTCCGCGCTCACCACGATAATGAGACGCAGCGATCGCATGGACACTCCTTCGCCGCGCCGACCCAACCTCCCCGCGCGCATCCGCTTGCGCTTGCGCTCGTCGAGCGTTTAGGCGGCCGGCCCGGCGCGCGCGTTTTGGAAATCGGTACGGGAAGCGGACGCAATACCGGCGTGCTCGGCTCGGCGGGATTTTTCGTGCACGCAATCTCGGACGATCGCGTGCAGAGTTTTAAGCCGGACGGACGTTACGACGCCGCGCTCAGCACGCACGCACTGCTGCACGGAACGCCCCAAACGATTGCCGCGATCCTCGATCGGATTTCGCCTGCACTCGGGGAAGGTGCGCCGCTCTATGCGACGTTCGCATCGGTCGCCGATGCGCGATGCGGTAAAGGAACGAAAGTGGATGAAGATACCTTCGCGGCCGACTCCGGTGACGAGATAGGAATCGCACACGCGTTTTTTCGAGAGGAACGCTTACGAACGATGATCGGACGCGGCTTCATCATCGAATCGCTGGAAGAATTACCCGTCGACGACGTGACCGGATCGTGGGCTCACGCGCAGCGCACCACCGGAAGCGTTCACTGGTTCGTGAAGGCGCTCCCGCGCGCGATCGTCAATAACGGGGTAATGATGGGTCGACGCGCTGTGCGTACGCGTCGATGCCGCCTGCAACGTTGTGGACGTTGGGAAACCCCTGCATTTCGAGAAACCGCGCTACACGCTCGCTGCGTCCGCCATGATGACAGAGCACCGCAATTTCGGATGCGCGATCCATATCAGCCGTGCGCGCCGGAATCTGCCGCATGGGGATGTGCAGCGACTCCGGAAGCGCCGCAGCCTGCACCTCGAACGGCTCGCGAACGTCGAGCAGCACAAACGCTTTACCGCTCGCGCGCCATTGCGCGAGCTCTTCGACGGTTATCTCCCGCAAGGTTAGGTTTTCTCGACCGCGATAAGGTTTTGCATGGGGCTCGATGCGTTTGCGTACAAGCGCTTTTCCATGCGTCCGGAAAGATACGCAAGGCGCCCCGCCTGCACGGCATGGTTCATCGCTTTTGCCATGCGGACCGGATCTTTTGCCGCTGCAATGCCCGTATTCATGAGTACCGCATCCGCGCCGAGTTCCATGACGATCGCGGCGTCGCTCGCGGTTCCCACGCCGGCATCGACGATGACCGGTACCCGGGCTCGCTCCTTGATGATGCGAATGGAATACGGATTGCAGACGCCCAGGCCGCTGCCGATCGGCGCGGCGAGCGGCATCACGGCCGAGCAGCCTTCTTCTTCCAGGCGTTTGCACGCTACCGGATCGTCGACGACGTACGGCAGCACGGTAAAGCCGTCTTTCACCAGCTGCGCCGCAGCTGCGAGCGTTTCACTCGTATCGGGATACAGCGTGTGCGGATCGCCGATGACTTCCAATTTGATCAAATCGGTCTCCAGCAGCTCGCGCGCAAGATGTGCCGTGAGCACCGCTTCCTTCGCGTTATAGCAACCGGCGGTGTTCGGCAATATGGAATATTTGCCGCGATCGATATAGTCGAGTAGCGTTTTTCCGCTCCGCTCGTCCAAGTTGATGCGGCGAATAGCCACCGTGACGAGCTCGCTGCCGCTGGCCTCGTGCGCCTGCTGCATTACCTCGACGGATGGGTACTTGCCCGTTCCGACGATGAGACGCGAAGTGAGTGAGTACGTTCCGATTTGCAAGAGATCGTTCATGTCGTTCCTATACGCGTTATCCGCCGGCGACTGCGCGGATGATTTCGATACGATCGCCGTCGTTGACCGGCTCCTCTCCGAACGCGGAGCGGCGCACGACGCGATCGTTTTTCGCAACGGCGATGCCGCGTTCGGGCGCTCGAACGCGCTCGAGAATGCCCGCGATTGTCATTCCGTCCGGAAGCTCGTGGGGTTCGCCGTTGATCGTTGCTTTCACCGTTTGTTCCGCTTCGCTACGCGCTCGCCGCATTCGTGCTCATCCGCGCGAGGGAAAACGCGGCGGTAACCGGACGGACCCCCGTTATCGCATCGGCAAGCAGGCGCGCCGTCGCCGGCGCCAGCAAAATGCCGTTGCGGTAATGACCGCACGCTAGGAAGTACCCGTACAGCGGCGTTTCGCCCAGGAAAGGCTTCGCGTCCGATGTCGCCGGGCGCAAACCGGCCCACGTTTCACTTACGGTGAAGCTCGAAAGCGCGGGAACCGCGGTAACTGCTGCTCGCAGCAGCGCCTCGATTCCGCCGGCGGTGACGCGGTCGTCGAAGCCGGAATCCTTGGCGGTCGCGCCTACCAGCAGCCGCCCACCGGCGCGCGGCACGAGGTAGCCGTGCGGCACCCAGGTCGTGCGCCGCATGAATCCGGCCGGAATTTCGATTGAAAGCATCTCGCCCTTGATTGGATGCACCGCGGGAATGCAATTCGCCGGAACTCCCTCTACGCGCGCGGCCCACGCGCCGGCTGCGTTCACCACAACGTCCGCGCCGTCGTAACCGAGGTCGGTGCGAACGCCGAGCACGCGCCGCGAGTCGCACGCGATGGAAAGCGTCTGCACGCCGGTGTGCAACCGGACTCCGCGCGCGATGCATGCAGCGGTGAGCGCGCGACCCAGACGGCGATTGTCGATCTGCCCTTCGCCGTGCACGAGTACGCTACCGAGTACGTGCTTGCCGAGCGCGGGTTCAGCGCGCAGCGTGTCCACGCGCGAGAGGGCTTCCGCTCCAAAGCCCTCGCGACGGAGTCGCTCGCCCCACGCGCAAAGCGTCGAGAAATCGTTTTCGGAATACGCAGTGTGCAGAATCCCGTCCAGCCGCAAATGCGGATCGACCCCGCCCGCTTCGCGAACAGCGGCAACGAATTCCGGATAGTGCGCGAGAGACCACTCGCACAATTCCCCGAACGCATCGCGGGCAAGATGCTCCGTACGCGGGGCGAGCATTCCTGCAGCCGCCCACGACGCGGCTTTCGCCGGTTCGCGCGTATCGTAAACGCGCACGGGGGCGCCACGTCCCGCCAACTCGAACGCGACGGAGAGACCGATGATTCCCGCGCCGACGATTGCGATCTCGCCGTGCTCGAACGAAGGTGTCATCTGCTGCAAATGCGCGGCTACATCGAGGTGTAGACCGGACCCTCGCCGCCCTGCGGCGGAACCCACGTGATGATCTGATAGGGGTCCGCGATGTCGCACGTCTTGCAGTGCACGCAATTCGTGAAGTTGATCACGAGATCGCCGCTCGTCCGGCCGCCGGTCTTCTCGAACATCGGCTCGTATACTTGCGCTGGGCAAAAATGCCGGCATGGGTTGCCGTATTCGACGGTGCAGCGCTCGCGGCAGATGTTCGTATCCGCGACCTTCAAGTGACACGGCTGGTCTTCTTCGTGCATCGTGCCGCTGTTGAAAACATCGGTGAGTTTGTCGAATGTGACGACGTTGTCGACGACCGCGCGTCGAGACTCTTTGGGTTTGTAACCGCGTTTTTCCATGCGCTCGAAGCCCGGTTCTCCGCGCAATCTATCCGAAATGCCGAAGCCGCGGCCTTTGGTGAACATGCCCAACCCGGTGTTGAGCATGCCGTTGACGAGGCCGTTCCTGAAACCTTGATGAAAATTGCGCGCGCTATGAAGCTCGGAATGCGCCCACGACGCTTTGAACTTGGTTTCGTACGAGGCAAGCTGCGCGCCGTCAAACTTTTGCGCCTGCATCGCTTCGAACGCCGCCTCCGCCGCGAGCATGCCGGATTTCATCGAGAGATGCACGCCTTTGAGGCGCATGCCGTTCAGAAATCCTGCAGAATCCCCCACTATGAGCAGCCCGTCGCCGTATGCGCGGGGCATCGCGTATAATCCCCCTTCCGGAATCGCTTTCGCGCCGTAACGAAGCAGTTTTGCACCCTCGAGCAGTTTGCGTACGGCGGGCTGCGCTTTAAACAGTTGAAAGACGTTGTGCGGATCGGTAGTCGGGTCCTTATAGTCGAGTCCCGTCACGAAACCCAAATCGAGGATGTCGTTCGCCATCCCGTAGATGAAGCCGCCGCCGAACGTGTCGTTCGGTAACGGATACCCCATCGTATGGATGACGCTGCCCGCCTGCACCGATCCGGGCGGACACTGCCAAAGCTCTTTTACCCCCGCAGCGTAGACTTGCGGTTCGCGTCCTTCGTCCAGATTCAAACGCGGAATCGCCTGCTTTGCAAGCGTTCCGCGCGGGCCTTCGCCGAGTACGACGATTTTCGCGAGAATATCCGCGCCGGGCTCGTAATTCGGCTTCGGATTCCCGCGCTTGTCCAAACCTTTGTCGCCGGTGCGGACACCGATGACTCGATCTCCGTCCCACAGAAGTTCTTGTCCCGGAAACTCGCCGAACACTTGCGCGCCCGCTTCTTCGGCTTTTTCGCCCATCCACTTCACGATCTTTTGCAGCGAAGCGACGTATTTACCGTGATTGTTCATCATCGGCGGCACGATCGGCGCTTTAATGCGGCCGTTTTCCGTGAGCAGCCAAAGCTGATCGCCGGTGACGGGCGATTCGACCGGCGCTTCGTCGCGCCAGTTCGGCAACAGCTCGTCGAGCGCTTTGGGATCGATCACTGCGCCGGAGAGCGCGTGATTGCCGATTTCGCCGGCCTTTTCGATGACGAGCACTTCCAATTGCGTGCCGGCCGCTTTCGTGAGTTGCATCAGCCGGATCGCGCCGGCAAGACTCGCGGGGCCGGCGCCGACGAACAGGACGTCTACTTCGAGGGAATCGCGTTCAGCCATGAACGTTCACGTTCGAAAACGCGCGGATGGCCGCCTTTACCGCAATCCTGTGAATGTCGATGCGCTGCTCCCACGGCAAGCGCAGCGGGGTCTCCAAGGTCAGCGCGCGACGGGTCGCGTGCCGCGCGAGCGCGAGCGTATAGGACAGGCCTCCGAGCGCTTCCGCTTCCCGCGCCGCAGGCACGCGCACGACGCCGTCGTCCAGCAGCGGAGCGGCAACAGGTCCTCCGAGATCGCACTGCGCGAGGTCTTGAATTGCGTGCCCGGCTTGCGCGACCGCATCGACGACTGCGCGGCCTACGTCGCCTTCGCCGTACTCGTAACAGTAAAAACCCTCCGCATCGCAATCTTCGTGCAAATCGAGCGAAAGCGCGAACTTGCGATCGCGGTTCGCGGTTACGATCGCGCGTGCTTCGGGAGTTTGCCCTCCGCGTCCGAAGCTGCGATTCACGTCGGCGCCCTCGGCGTTCTCGCGCGTACCAACCCGATATCCGCTCGGATTCGTGCAAGGCCATACGCGATACGCGAAGCGGGAATCCAACTCGTCCGCTTCGACCGCTTCGAGCAGCGCCGACGGCCCGGCAGGTTCGTCGCCGTGCACGCCCGCGGCGAGCGCAATGACCGGCGCTTGCACGCGTCCGAATTCGACGCACAACAACGTTCGGGACGCGCCCACGCATGCGACCTCGCGCACGGCGAGCGCGCGCGCCGCGCGCAGCGCTTTCCACCGCGCCTGTAGGTCGTCGTAGTTGAGCACACGAACGTATGCGGCGCATACGAGGACGGCCCTTTATTGCGGCCTGGAGAGGAGTTTTTGTGCCATGAAAGTCCAGGTTGGCGTGATGGGCTCAGCAGGCGGACCGATTACCGACGAGGAGCTCGCGCTTGCGCGGCGGCTCGGCCGGCGCATTGCGGAACGTAATTGCACGATCGTCACGGGTGCATGTCCGGGATTACCGCATGCGGCGGTGCTCGGCGCACACGATATCGGCGGCGTCAGTCTGGGTGTTTCGCCCGCGCTCTCGCCCGAAGAGCACGAGAACGTCTACGGCTCGCCGCTGCAGCCGTACACGACAATGGTTTTTACCGGCTCCGGATTGATGGGACGTGAAACGCAAAACATCCACAGCTCGGACTTCGTGCTCTTCGCCGGGGGACGCAGCGGAACGCTGGGCGAGTTCTGCATTGCGTACGACGAAGGCAAACTCATCGGCATATTGCTCAACTCGGGCGGAATTTCCAACGAGTTCCAGCGCATCGCGCAGTTGGTGCACAAGAGTACCGGGTCGACCGTCATTGCGGATCCCGATCCCGAAACGCTCGTCGATCGCTGCTTGGAAACGTATACTGCGAGCTCGATGCCCAGCGCCAAAGCGTTCGACCGTCAGCCAAGCGGACCGCCTATGCCGCCCGGGCGCCCGCGCGCGCGCATTTTGCAGGAAACACGTGGCTGAACTCACTTTCGTCGGCGCCGCCGGAACTGTCACCGGCAGCAAGCATTTGCTTACGAACAACGGACGGCACGTTTTCATTGACTGCGGATTGTTTCAAGGCACTGCCGACATCACCGCGCTCAACAGCGTGCCGTTGCCGGTCGATCCCAAAGACGTGGATGCGGTCGTCATCACGCACGGCCACATCGATCATGTGGGGTATCTGCCCAAACTCGTTCACGACGGGTTCCGCGGAACGATCTACGCGACGCCGCCCACGCGCGCGCTCATGACGATCGTTCTAGAAGATGCCGTGCATCTGCAGTCGCATCTGCACGCGCGCGGGATGCACAACGAGCACTACGCCCCGCCGCCCTTTTACACCGAAGCGGACGTGCAGCGAACGATTCAAATGACCAAGGGCGTTGCGCTGGAAACCTCATTCGACGTTGCCGGAATGAAAGCCGTATACAAAAACGCGGCGCACATCATCGGATCGGCGTTCGTCGAACTGCACGCCGGGGATGACTGCATCGTCTTTTCCGGCGACGTGGGACGCTACAATCGCACGCTGCTCTACGATCCCGCACCGATCGGAAACGCCGGCTCGCTCATCTGCGAATCGACGTACGGCGATCGAGTGCATCCGCCGGATGCACTCGGAATGCTTTCGAAAACGCTCGAGCAGGGAATCGCTCGCGGCGGCGCAATCGTTATTCCCGCCTTTGCAGTCGAACGATCGCAGGAGCTGCTGCTTTCGATCGGGCAATTGCAGCGCCGGAATCCGGCGCTTGCGAACGTCCCGGTATTCCTGGACAGTCCCATGGCCGCGCAGGTGGACGATCTCTTCGAGCGGTTTCCGGACGCGCACAAACCCATCCCGTTCGACGCCACCGGGACGCCATTCGGCTGCGAGCATTTGACCGTCGCCGTCGAAACCGAACAGTCGAAAGCAATCAACGGCGTCAAAGGACCGCACATCATCGTTTCCGCCAGCGGCATGGCTGCGGGCGGTCGCGTGCTGCACCACCTCTACAACCACGTTTCGGATCCGCGCGCAACGCTGCTATTCGTCGGTTATCAATCCGCCGGCACGCTTGGCTATTTTCTTACGCACGGCGCGGAAACGATACGAATATTCGGCGACACGCTGCCCGTGCATGCGACGATCGGACAAATCTCGGGGTATAGCGCACACGCCGATCGCGACGAGATTCAGCACTGGTTCGATACGTGCACGACAAAGCCGGTCTTTTACGCCGTACACGGGGATCCGGTTTCAGCGCAAGCGCTCTGCGATTTGGTTCGTGCAAAGTACGGCTGGGCTGCGAACGTCGCCGCGCGTGGAACCACCGTCACCCTGTGAACTCCGTGCGCGGCCCGGCAGGCGCACGAGCGCTATCGCCATGCCCAGCACGACGAGCGAAGAGCCCGCGAATTCCCGGACGCCGAAACGTTCCCCCGCGAAAAACACGCCTGCAGTAATTGCAATCACGGGAAAGGTGAGCGACGACATACCGATCACGCCTGCAGGCAGCCGCTCGAGCAGCCAGAGCATAATGCAGAACGCTACGCAGTTCCCGCGATCGCAAGATACAGCAACGCACCCACCGACGGCGCCGAAAGCGCGTGATGCCAATCCGTACGCTCGAAATACAGCCCGAACCCCAGAATTCCGACGCCGGCAATCGTCATTGCGGACGGCAGCATCGCAAGGGGCGAGAGCGTCGCGCTTCGCTTGGCATACGCAGTCGCGAAAGCGGCGGCCGCCGCGGAACCGAGCGGCGCGAGCGCATAGAGCGGCGACCCATGTACGCCGCCGGCTAGCGAGATCACCGCAACGCCCGCGAACGCTGTGGCGGAGCCCGCTGCAACGCGCGCGGTGATGCGTTCGTTCGCGAGCAGTCGCGCAAAGCCGAACGTGAAGAACGGCAGCGTCCCAAAGAGCACCGAAGTCAAACCCGAATCGACATGCGTTTCCGCGACGTACAGCAGCGTGTAGTCGCAGCCGAACGTAAAAACGGCGAACACCGCAATCAGTTTCCACGGCAGTTCGCGCAGCGGTCGCATTTCTCGCCGCAGTGCGGCAACGCCGAACAGCAGCAAGCCGGCAATCAAGAAACGCAAACCGACTCCGGTAAGCGGGCCGATCGTCTGCAGTCCGACCTTAATCGCCAGCCACGTGGTTCCCCAAATCAGGCACATGACGGCGTACGCGACCGGAATTGCAACTCGGGTGTTCATTCCCCAAGCATAGGAGGGAAGTGGACGACTGAACAGGGCCATTTTCGTCGAGCGAGGTATACCACTTCCATGGCCAAACAGTCCGGCGCTTTCGAACTGGCACTCCCCGTGCAGCCGAGCGAAACGGCGGCGTACGAGTGGCTGTACCGCGCACTGCGCAACGAGATTCTGGAAGGGCGTCTTCGGCCGGGCACGCGTCTGCCGTCCACGCGAGAACTCGCGCGCCACTATAGCCTCTCGCGCGGAACGATCGTTAATGCATTCGAGCTGCTGAAGGCTGAAGGCTATCTGCAAGGCGCCACCGGTTCCGGCACGTTCGTGAGCGAGATCCTTCCGGACGACATTCTCACCGTCAAGCGTAAAGACGGCGTCCGCGCGCAAACGCGCGCGCCGCACCGCCACCTTACGACGTACGGACGCCGAGCGGCCTACGATCCAAACTTCGAACCAAACGCCATGCGCGCGTTTCGTGCAAACGTGCCGGCCGTCGATCTCTTTCCGATGAAGACGTGGAGCGCGATCGCCGCGCGCCGGCTTCGCAACGTTTCTCAAGAATTGCTGCTCGGATGCGATGCGCTGGGCTACATGCCGCTGCGTGAAGCCGTTGCAGATTACCTGAATTCGTGGCGCGGCGTGAAGTGTTCGCCGGACCAGGTCCTCATCGTTTCCGGCGTCCAGGAAGCGATCGATTTAACGGCGCGCGTGTTCGTGAATCCGGGCGATCGCGTCTGCGTCGAAGACCCCGGATATCCCGCGGCATCGGGCGTATTCGAGGCGTGCGGCGCAAAAATACTTCCCGTTCCCGTCGACGGCGAAGGCATGCTCGTCGCGGAAACGTGCCTGCGCGGGTACTCGCTTGGCGTGCGTGACGCCCGCGCATCAGGCGCCGCTGGGCGTCACGATGTGTTTACGCCGGCGGCTCGCGCTTCTCGAATGGGCCGAGCGCAGCGATGCGCTGATCCTCGAGGACGACTACGACAGCGAATATCGCTATTCCGCACGCCCCGTTCCGGCGCTGCAGGGTATCGACCGCAGCGGACGCGTCATTTTTGCGGGCAGTTTCAGCAAGGTACTGTTTCCGTCGCTGCGCGTGGGGTACGTCGTCGCACCTCCCGATGTCATTTCCCGCTTCCGGGCCGTCAAATCCATCACGACTCGTCACGTGCAAGTACTCGATCAGGCCGTGCTTTGTGATTTCATCACCGGCGGTCACTTCGCGCGCCATATCCGCCGCATGCGAGAAGTGTACGCGGAACGTCTGGGAGTGCTCCTCGAAGCGGTGCGCGAGCGGCTCGCCGGAGCGCTGGAGATTTCAGAAGTCGAAGCCGGCCTGCAGACTGCAGCGTGGCTGCGAGGCGACATCGATGCGCCCAGCGTACAGCGGCGCGCTGCGGAACGAGGATTGCACGTAACCGCACTTAGCGCGTTTGCGCGGCGCCCGCTCGAACGCGACGGCTTGCAACTCGGCTTCGCAGCAGTCTCACCGGCAGAGTTACGGCGCGGCGTGCGCGAACTCGCGAACGTCATCGACGACTTGCAGTAACGTTTATCTTGTCATCGTGAGCTTGTCGAACGACCCCGAGCCTGTCGAGGGGCCCTTTCACTTCGTCATCCTGAGCTTGCCGAACACTCTGTCATCGTGAGCCTGTCGAACGACCTCGGGCTTGTCGAGGGGCCGTCTCGAGATGGCTTCGACTTCGCTCAGCCGTCCTTCGAGAAGCTCAGGATGACTACGTAAAGCCGTGCTTCGACAAGCTCAAGCATGGAAAATTACTAGTCGTGCGTCCATGCGAGCATCGCGTTCCATTCGTCCTTCGGAAAGCGCCGTTTGCTCTTGATCGCGTCGACGTACTTGCGCTTTCCGCTGCGGTTGCCCTTACCCATGAAGCAGCCGCCGACGAGACGGTGATCCCAGAAATATAGCGCGCGATACCACTTCTTCTCGCGGTCGACCGTAAAAACGGAATCGATATCGGTGCGGTATTCGGGCGATAATCCGAACTGCGTGATCGTCTGCCCCTTGAAGAGCAGGCTCGAATATTCGGGCACGTCGTCGTACGGCACGTTCGCGCCCATCATATTCTGCGCAGCCACCTTGCCGTGCGCGCCGGCGTTGTTCCACGTGCCCATGCGGTACCGCATTTCGAGAATCGGGTCGTAGAAGTCGGCGATATCTCCCGCTGCGAAAACGCCTCTGACGTTCGTTTCCAGGTGGTCGTCGCAGAGAATCCCATTCTTGCTGACTTCGACGCCCGAGCCTGCCAGCAGTTCGGTATTCATCGCCAGCCCGAGGCCGATGCCGTAGCACTGCGCCTCGATCTCGGTGCCGCTCGTCAGCCGGACTTTTTTGATCGCGCCGTTGTCGCGCACGAACTCCGCGACCTCGGCGCCGTAATGCAGGTGCACGCCGTCGTTCCTTGCGGCCTCGTCGATAAGGCCGCCGGCGATTTCGTCGAGCATGCGATGCAGCACGCGCGGTCCGCGCATCACCCAGTGCGTTTCCACCTTTCGAGATATGAACGCTTCGGCGAGCTCGTAAGCGATGAATGACCCGCCTATGGAAACCCCCGCCTTCGCCGTTTCGAGCTCTGAGAGATCGCGAGCGTGTCGTCCATGTACTGAAAGTTGTAAATGTTCGCTGCGCGGGTGTCGCCTGCAGGATGAGGATTCGGCCGCCCTCCGGTCGCAACGAGAACCGCATCATACGGATATGACTTTCCACCGGCAAGCACGACGCGCTCTTGCGGAACGACTTGCTCGACGCGCGTCTCCAAGTGCAACTCGATATTGTGCTTGTCGTGCCAGGCCGCGTCGCGCATGATGACTTTTTCTTTCGCGACTTGCTTGCGCAACAGGGGCGGCAGCGCGATGCGGTTGTAGAGCATATACGGCTCGTCGGTGAAGAGGACGATCGAGCATGACGGGTCGTGTTTTCGCAACTGCTCCGCGGCGGTGGTACCGGCGAAACCGTTGCCGACGATCACGTACCGCCGGAAATCTCCCACGCTCGAATCCACGCTTGCACTCCCTGCAAAGACTGGCGAAGCAAACAGGCGCGCATTTCGCCGCTGCGGAAGATCGCTCCCGTAATGGAAGTTCGCCTGGTGCAACTGCTGGCGTCGTTCATCCGCGTGGGCGCGGAGTATTCGCTGGCGCGCCTGGAATTCGCGATGCACCATCCGCAAAGGCCGGCCCCTCCACTGCTCGATCGTCTGCCGGATGCCTCCGAGGCAAGCCTGCGGGTCGAGTGGCCGCGCATCGAGTCGCAGCTCGAAGCGGCCTGCGCCTACGCGAAACAGTTGCCGCCGCCCGGCGGTAGTCAAGAGCAGCAGGACGCCGCCGTGGGCTGGCTTCAGCGCACGGTGAAGGAACTCGACCAATATGCGCGAGCGATCCGCTGGGTTCTGACGGTGACGGAGAAGCAATGAACGACGAATTGAAAGAGCAAGCCAAAGCACGCATTCAGAAGGCGCTCAAAGAAACGCAGGCCCAAACGCAGGAAGCTGCCGTGCAACTCGGCGGTTTTCTTCGCGCGGGCGCGCAGAAGCTGCGCGATGCGATCCGGCAGGACATCGACTCCCGCCCATAACCGCGCTTATTCGTGCAATCCTAGAGCCAGCATCATCTTGTAGCCGACTTCCAGAGCGCGTTCGTCGATGTCGTAGTTCGCGCTGTGCTGCGGAAAAACGCCGAGTTGCGGTCCGCGTGCACCCACGATGAAATACGCGCCCGGCCGCTGTTCAAGCATATACGCCATGTCTTCCGCCCACATGACGATGTCGTGCGGGTAGACCACGTTCTGCGCACCTAAAACCCGTTCGCCGGCATTCCGCACGATGTGGTTCATTGCCGGATCGTTCACCGTCGGCGGGTAGCCATAGCGGTACTTCAGTTCGCACTCGACGCGCATCGCTTCCGATAACCCGCGTAGAATGCGTTCCATCCGTTCGGGCATCGATTCGCGCACCTCACGATCGAAGCTGCGTACGGTGCCTTCCATCTCCGCTTCGCTCGGAATGACGTTGAACGTCGAGCCCGCGTGGAACTTTCCGACGGTGAACACGGCCGGATCTTTCGGCGCGATCTCGCGGCTGACGATCGTTTGCAGCATAGTGACGAAATGTGCACCGGCGACGATAGGATCGACGGCGCGCTCCGGCATCGCTCCGTGGCCGCCTTTGCCGCGAATCGTCAGGTGGAATTCATCGGAAGAGGCGAAAAACGGGCCGTCCCGTAAGCCGATCTTTCCGGCTTCCAAGCCGCTGAACACGTGCAGAGCGAAGCAGCGGTCGACGTGCGGATTTTCCAGAGCGCCGTCCTCGATCATGAGTTTGTTGCCCGCGTAGCCTTCTTCGCCCGGCTGAAAGCAGAAGACGAGCGTCCCCGGAATTTCCGCCCGGCGCCGCGAGAGTTCTCGCGCCGCGCACAACAGAATCGCAATATGTGCGTCGTGCCCGCACGCGTGCATCACGCCGTTGTTGGTGGATTTGTATTCGACGTCCGCAACTTCGGTGACGGGGAGCGCATCGATGTCGGCGCGCAGCAGCGTCACCGGCCCGGGGCGGCCGCCGCGCAGCGTTCCCAGGATGCCCGTTTGGCCGACACCCGTCCGAATCGCATCCAATTCCACGCCGCGCAGTTCGCGTTCGATGTATGCCGAGGTCTCGAACTCTTTCATCGAAAGCTCGGGATGCATGTGAAAATGGCGCCGGTGCCGGCTGAGCTCTTCGAGCGGTGCGGAAAACTCCCAAATCATCGAAGCGGCGGTTCAACGGCGCAGCGTGCCGGTCCGCTGCTCGAGGACTCGCGGGCAGCCGCAGGATTTCGCCCGCCGCGCGGGCGAGTACGCTCGGCTGTGGCTCCCAAGACGAAGACCCAGAACACGCCGTTCGAGCGGCACGGCCTTTCCGACGAGCAGCTCGTCGCGTTGTGGCGCACGATGCTCATGCACCGGCGCTTGGAAACGCGCGGCTTCGAGCTCGAATCGACAAGGCAAGATTCCCTTTGCGTCCGCCGGCGAGGGCCACGAAGCGGTGCAGGCCGGTGCCGCGATGGCGTTCGAACGCGGCAAAGACATCCTCGTACCGTATTATCGCGATTTGGGTCTGGACTTGGGCGTCGGACTTTCGCCCTACGAGGTTCTCCTCTCGCTCTTCGCCCGCGCCGGCGATCACAGCGGCGGCCGGCAGTTTCCGCATCATTACGCGAGCAAACGTCTAGGTATCTACTCGATCAGCTCGGTGATTGCGTCGCAGCTCCCGCACGCAGTGGGCGCGGCATACGCACTCAAGCACCGCGGCGAACATGGCCGCGCAGTTTTGACGACGTTCGGCGACGGCTGTACGAGCGAAGGCGAATGGCACGAATCGCTCAACTTTGCGGCCGTGCACAAACTGCCCGTCGTGTTCCTTTGCGAGAACAACGAGTGGGCGATCAGCACGCCGCTGCAGCTGCAAATGGGCCAGCCCGACGTCTGCAAGCGGGCGGCGGGATACGGCATCCCCGGCGTACTCGTCGACGGCTTCGATCCCATCGCGTGCTACGCTGCCACAAAGGAAGCACTCGAACGCGCGCGGCGCGGCGGCGGACCGACGCTGATCGAAGCGAAATGCTATCGCTTCCTGGCCCATACGACCGACGACGACGACCGGACGTACCGTACGCGGGAAGAAGTGGCCGAGCGCCGCAAACTCGATCCGGTGCCCGGCTTCGAACGCTTGCTATTCGACCAGGGCATCCTCACGGCAGAGCAGGCCGAAGCGATTAAAGCCTCGGTCCTTGCCGAAACGAACGAGGCCACGGACCGGGCGGAATCGGTGCCGTATCCACGCGCCGAAGACCTCTACGCGAATCTGCACGAAGGGCCGTGGGAACCGTGGCAATAGTCGCGGCCCCGTCGAATAGGAAGAACGATGGCTAAGACCGGCACTCAAATGACCAAAACGCTGGAGCGGTACGGGCTCTCCGACGAGCAGCTCAAAGCGATGTTCCGCAACATGCTCCTGCAGCGCCAGCTCGACAATCGCGGCTTTCAGCTCAATCGCCAAGGAAAAGTGCCGTTTGCGCTCGGGAGCGAGGGCCACGAGGCGCTCCAGTCCGGCGCTGCGATGGCTTTCGAACGCGGCAAGGACATCCTCGCGCCGTACTATCGCGATCTCGGTCTTGCGATCGGCATCGGGCTCACGCCGTACGAAATCATGCTTTCGATTTTCGCGCGTGCCGACGACCACAACGGCGGCCGGCAATTCCCCAATCACTACTCGTCGAAAAGAGCCGGACTGATGTCGTTTTCGTCGATCCTGGCGGCGCATATTCCGCATGCGGTCGGCGCGGCGTACGCACTCCAATACCGCGGCGAAGCCGGTCGCGCCGTTCTCGTAACGTGCGGCGACGGCACGACGAGCGAAGGCGAGTGGCACGAGTCGATGAATTTTGCCGCGGTCCACAGGCTGCCGCTCGTGATGCTGGTCGAAAACAACCAGTGGGCGATCTCGACGCCGCTCAGCCAGCAGATGGGACAGCCCGACATCTACAAGCGCGCTGAAGGCTACGGCATGCCGGGGGAGCAGTTCGACGGATTCGATCCGATCGCGACATACGACGCCGTGCACCGCGCAATGGAGCGCGCGCGCACCGGCGGCGGACCGACACTCGTCGAAGGCGTGTGCTACCGGTACCTCGCGCATTCGACGGACGACAACGACATGACGTACCGCACCAAGGACGAGGTCGTCGAGCACCGCAAACACGATCCGGTTCCGCGCTTCGAGCACATCCTGATCGAAGCCGGCGTCATGAGCGGCGATGAGATAGAAGTCATGCGAAAAGACGTGCTTCGCGAAACGAACGAAGCGACGGACAAAGCCGAAGCAATGCCGTATCCCGAGGCGTCCGATCTCTACAAACATCTTTATGAAGGGGCTTGGGAGCCGTGGCAGTAGCGGTAGGTTCGACCGAGATTCTCAACAACGTCGAGGCGGTTCGCCAGACGTTGTACGAGGCAATGAAAAACGACGATCGCACCGTCATTCTCGGTGAAGACGTCGGCGCGCGCGGCAACGTTTTCCTGATCACCAAGGATTTCATCAAGGAGTTCGGCCCGGAACGCGTGATCGATACGCCAATTGCTGAAGCGTCGATCGTCGGGATCGCGGTCGGCATGGCTATGGAGGGGCTGCGTCCGATCGCGGAGATTCAGTTCGCGGACTTCATCTATCCGGCGTTCAACCAGATCGTCGGTGAAGCGGCCAAGACGCGGTATCGTTCGAACGGCGAATATACGTGCCCGCTCGTCATTCGCACACCATACGGAGGAGGCGTGCGCGGCGCGCTTTCGCATTCGGTGTGCATCGAAGCGCTTTTCTACCACGTCCCCGGATTGAAGATCGTGGCGCCCGCGTTTCCGGCGGACGTCAAGGGCTTGCTCAACGCCGCCATCGACGATCCGGATCCGGTGCTTTTCCTCGAACACAAAAAAACATACCGGCTAATCAAGGGCGAGGTGCCGACGGGTCACTATACGATTCCGATCGGCAAAGCCGACGTGAAGAAAGCCGGCAATCAACTGACGGTCGTTTCGTACGGTTTGTACGTGCACTGGGCGCTCGAAGCCGCGAACGTGCTCGAGCAGGACGGCATATCAGTAGAAGTGATCGATCTGCGATCGATCCGGCCGATGGATCGCACGACGATCTTGGAAAGCGTGCGCAAGACGCGCAAGCTGCTCATCATCCATGAAGACAACAAATTCGGCGGCGTCGGCGCGGAGATCAGCGCGATGGTCGCCGAGGAAGCGATGTTCGAACTCGACGCACCAATCCGGCGTCTGTGCGCGCCCGACGTTCCGGCAATGGGCTATGCGCATCCGCTCGAAGAGGAGTACATGAGTTCGCCGGCCGGGATGGCTGACGCAATGCGCGCACTGGTGAGGTTCTAAAAGTGGCGACGACCATTACGATGCCGCAACTGGGTGAAACGGTTACCGAAGGTACCGTGGAACGCTGGCTCAAGAAAGCCGGCGACGCAGTTGAAAAATACGAAGCGTTCGTCGAAGTTTCGACGGACAAAGTGAATTCCGAAGTCCCCGCTCCCGTCACCGGCAAGATTCGAGAGATTCTGGTACAAGAGGGAACCACGGTCGCGACCGGCACGCCGATTGCGGTCATCGAAGAGGTCGGTGCCGCGGCCGAGAGCAGCACGCCGACCGAACCGCCGAAATCCCAAAACGCCATGGCCCAAAGCGCAAATGCCGAGCCGGTTCCCGGATTCAATCTGCCGGAATTACCGGTAAAGCACGCAGCTCCGGCGGGCGCGGTTTCCAACGGACACACGAGCGTGCCCTCCGGCAACGGCGCGGCGGCCGAAGCCGCACTTCGCGGAGCTTCGCCTGCGGTCCGCCGGCTCGCGCGCGAACATCACATCGACATTCGGGCGCTGCGCGGCAGCGGTGCGAACGGACGCGTGACGGCCGACGACGTTCTCGCGGCGGCGCGCACCGTGCCGGCCTCGAACCGTGCACCCGGCGGCGAAAAGACCACGAGCACGTACGGCGAGCCGGTTCCCGGCACGCTCATTCCACTCAATTCGGCGCGCCGCATCATCGCCGAAAGAATGGTCGAGAGCAAACATACGGCTCCCCACGCGTGGTCGATGGTCGAAGTCGACGTCACGAACGTGTGGAAATGGCGTGCGCGTGAAAAAGATCGCTTCGAGCGCGAGAACGGCTACAAGCTGACGCTGCTGCCCTTCTTCATCCGCGCAGTGGTAGAGTCGCTCGCGGTATTCCCGCTGATGAATGCGAAGTTCACCGCCGGCGGCATCCTCGTCGAAAAAGACGTGAACATCGGCGTGGCGATCGGATTGCCCGCGAATCTCGTCGTTCCGGTGGTAAAAAACGCGGACAAGCTTTCGATCAAAGGCATTGCGCTCGCGAGCGGAGATCTGATCGAACGGGCGCGCCGCAGCAAACTCAGTGCCGATGATTTGCAAGGCGGCACCTTCACGGTCAACAACAACGGGGCGAACGGATCGTACGCTTCCGCGCCCATCATCAACGGCGGCCAAGCCGGCATCGTCACGATGGAAACGGTCGTTAAAAAGCCCGTCGTCACGGCAGACGACGCAATTGCCATCCGCCACATGATGAACGTATGTCTATCGCTGGATCACCGCGTCGTGGACGGTTACGTTGCGAGCGGTTTCCTTGCCGACCTAAAAAAGCGTCTCGAAGCGATGGGGCCGGCCGGCGTACTCTAAATCGGGCGCCGCTAGCGGATGAGCGGCTGCGAGGATTGCCCGACGAAGAAATTCAGAGTGAATACGATGACCCAGAAGGCTGCGATCGCAAGCAGCAGCACGATGGATTCCGCGCGCTCACGCAGGCGGGCGGTCTTCCGGAGGCGCCAATCTTTAGGCAGCAGATCGACGGCGGGGTTATGCTTCACTATCTTCTTATTCCCTAAAAACGCGGGCGGTTCGCATCACCGAGTGAATTTCAATTATAGATCGGGTGGGCCAAACGCCTTGCCCATCAGTCTAAATAGAGACCTAGGTCATCTATGTTTGGGACGATGCGGGACGTTTCAGCGCAATTCGAGTATCTGGGCGATATTCGCGCGCGAGTCGATGACCGCCTCGATGCGTCCTTCTGCCGACGTGAGAAGCGAGGTCACCCCCGGACCGTGACCCGCGACGAACGATCGTCCATGTACCACGATACCGACGGAGACCGCGCCGGTGCGGTAAAGCCGTCCGTACGAATGATCGGCATCGGCGATCGCGACGATATCGCCAAGACGAAGATCGCGCAGACCGTACTTTTCCGCGATCGCGTCGTCGAACGTTTGGATGTCGCAATCTCCGCGGACGACTGTGGAACGTCCCAGACCCGAACCCATCACCGCGGCGGGAACCGTTTTCGCAACTCGAACGCGCAAACGTCCGTCGCTCGCGAGTTCCGGCGCCCAACGTTCGAGAAAATCCGGATCGGCGTTGAACACGCCGATGTGCGGCGCATCGAGCAGGCGCAATCCCAAACCGCACGCCCAGATCTGAATTTTGTCGCCGAGAACCATGTCGCGCATGACCTTAGGAGAGAAATCCACCATGACGTGCTCGATGCCGCCGTGCTTGCCTGTAACGCGCCCCCGCGCGCCTTTGGCGTCTCCTGAAACGACCACGGCTTCGTTGCCGACACACGCCAGCACGTTCAGGGATAGGTTCTGCTTTTCGTCGGTGTGGCGAATGCTCACGCCGGGTTCGACGTGGTCGGCCATGAACTCGAAAGCGCCGTCGCCGACCCGGACGTTCACATTGATGCCGCCGACGCTGGGTAAGATGCGCGGCTGCCCGTCGTGACTTACCTCGTACAGACCGGTATTGAGCAGCGGCGGCGCCGCCTCGCCCGCCACGGCGGTAATGACCAATTCCGAGCGATTGATCCGAAGGCTCATTCTATGCCACACCTCGAACTTTGAGCAGTGCAGATTCGCAAGATTTTCCGGTTCGAGGCGGCGCACGTTCTCCCTTACCATCTAGGCAAATGCGCCCGGCCCCATGGCCATTCGTACCGGTTGGAGGTGGCCGTCCGGGGACCGCTCCAAAGCAGCGGCCCCGGGCGAGGGATGATCGAGGATTTCGACACGATCCGCCAAGTCGTCCATCGCGAGATTCTGGACGCGGTCGATCACGTCTCGCTGAACGACCTCATCGAAAATCCGACTTGCGAACGTATCGTTGCCTGGATCTGGGAACGCCTGCAGCCCTCGCTCGCGGGCCTCGACGAACTCGTGCTCTGGGAAACGGCAACCTCGTGCGCGGTCTTGGGCAAGAGCGATTTTCGCTGATGCTGCAGCTCGCTGAGATCTTTTACAGCATTCAAGGCGAGGGAACGTTCACCGGAACGCCCGCCGTCTTCGTGCGCCTCGCCGGCTGCAATCTCTCCTGCGATTTTTGCGATACGGACTACTCCCTGAAATTTTTTGCAAGTGTGGACGAGGTCGTGAGGCGAGTGCGCGAGCTCGCAGGCGATTGTCCCACAGTCATCCTCACCGGCGGCGAACCGCTCGCGCAGCGCGAAACGATCGATCTCATCCCTGCGCTCAGGCGTGACGGACGGCGCGTGCACATCGAATCGAACGGCACGCTGTACGCAGAATTACCGACGGACGTGTGGCTTTGCGTCTCTCCGAAGGAACGCGTCGATCCGCGCATGATCGCGCGAGCGGACGAACTCAAACTCATCGTGGACGAGCGCGTACCGGAAGAATGGCTTTCGCGCGCGAACGACCGGCAGGTGCTTCTGCTTCAACCCGAAGGGAACAAGGCGAAGAACATCGCGCTCGCGCTCGAGTACGTCAAAGCGCATCCGCAACGGCTGCGCCTTTCCCTGCAGACGCACAAACTCATCGGAGTTCCGTAACGCGTGATTCTGGTCACTTGCGCGATCGGTAAAGAGCTCTCGCTTTTCCAACCCGTGCCGCACGTCGAGATGCTCGTCACGGGCGTCGGTCCCGTCGAAGCTGCGGCGAGCGTGTCGCGTGCCCTCGCGCAAAGCACGTACGATCTGGTCGTAAACGCGGGAATCGCGGGAGCATTCGAAGGCGTCGCGGACGTGGGCGAGGGCGTGGTCGTTTTGGACGAGATGTTCGAACTCGATTTGGAAACGGGCACGCCGATATCTTTGCCGGACGGCGCGCGCATCGTCAACCATGCCAGTTCGGATCTCACGCTTGCCGATCGCCTCGTGGAGCTGGGCTTTCGAGCGGTTCGCGGCATCACGGTACCGCGCGTCACCGCAACCGACGAAGGCGCCTCCAGACTGGCCGCTTTCGGCGCGGGCGTCGAAACGATGGAGGGTTTCGCGGTACTGCGCGCAGCGGAGATTGCGGGCGTTGCGGCCATCGAAGTGCGGGGAATATCCAATATCGTGTGCGACCGTAAGAACAGCCGCTGGGATTTCGCTGCCGGGGCGCAAGGAGTGCAAACGATTTTGACCGCGTTGCTCTCACTGGTGACGTCGGCGTGAACGAACGGCCGCTGACGCTCGCGTATTCGCCGTGTCCCAACGACACGTACATCTTTTCCGCACTGACGAACGGATTGCTGGACGGCGCTCCCGCAGTTCGCGCGCAGCTCGAAGACATCGAGAACCTCAATAACTCGGCGCTCAAGGGGGACTATCAACTCACGAAAGTGAGCTGACGGCGCGATTCCGCTGTTGACCGAGAACTACCGCATCTTGAGGGCAGGGGGCGCTCTCGGGCGCGGCTGCGGACCGCTCCTGGTCACCCGGCCGGGCGAAGGTACGTCCGTCGACGATTTTGCCGATCGGCTCATCGCCATCCCCGGCGAGCGTACGACGGCGTTCATGCTGCTCCGGCTGGCTATGCGTAGGCGGCCGCAAACGCTCGCGCTGCGTTTCGATCGCATCGTCGAAGCGGTTGCGAACGGAACCGCCGACGCAGGCCTCATCATTCACGAATCGCGCTTTACGTACGAGGATTCAGGACTCGTGAACGTGATCGATTTGGGCGACTGGTGGGAGTCCCAGACCGGCATGCCGATTCCGCTCGGCGCTATTCTAGCGCGGCGCGATCTGGACGACGCGCAGGCGCGCAATCTCAACGGCGCGATCGTTCGCAGCCTACGTTTTGCCCGGGAGAACGAGTCCACAGTCATGAAGTACGTTCGCGAGCATGCTACCGAAATGCAGGATGACGTCATGCGCAAACACATCGAACTGTACGTGAATGAATTCAGCGAGGACGTCGGCAAGGGAGGCATCGCGGCGGTGACGGAGCTCTTCACTCGCGCCCACGCAGCCCGCATCATTCCGGAAACGGCCCAGCCCGATTTTGTTTAAGGGAGTTTTCATCGCGCTCGCGGTCGCGTCGTACCTCGCGTCGAACATTTCGCCGCTGCGCGCCGGAACGTTGCCGGCGGCGCACATCGTACTCGGCGACGAAGTGTTCCTGCACTCCGCATGGCACGATTTGGGAGGCCGCTGCGTCGGCATCATCACCAATCAAACGGGCGTTACTTCGCGGTTGGTCAACATCGTCGACGCGGTAAAAGCGAATCCGCATATCTGTTTGAAAGCAATTTACTCACCGGAGCACGGCCTGCGCGGAGATAGGCCCGCCGGCTCTTACGTCGCTTCGTATATCGACGAGCGTACCGGATTGCCAGTATACAGCCTTTACGGCCCGCAGAAGCACCCGACCGCACAGATGCTCGAGGGGGTCGACGTGCTGCTCTTCGATATTCAAGACGTCGGTGCGCGTCCGTACACGTTCGTATCGACGATGGCGTACGCGATGCAAGCCGCCAAAGAATACGGCAAAGAGATCTGGATTCTCGATCGCCCAAATCCCATAGGCGGCGAAATGGTCGAGGGTCCGGTCCTCGATCCGCGTTTCAAGTCATTCATCGGGCTCTACCCGATAGCGATGCGTCACGGCATGACGATCGGCGAACTCGCCGAGATGTTCAACACGCAATTCGGCATCGGAGCCAAACTTCGCGTCATCAAAATGCAGGGCTGGCACCGGAGCATGTTGTGGCCGGACACCGGATTGCAATGGGTGCAAACCTCACCGAATATCCCGGAGTGGAGCACCGCGGTCGTTTACCCGTGCACGGGTTTGATCGACAGCTTCGGGCTCAACGGCGGCGTCGGGACGACAAGACCGTTCAAGTACATCGGCGCAGTCGGCATGGATGCGTACCGCCTTGCTGCCGTGCTTAACGAGCGAGACGTTCCGGGCGTATACTTTCGTCCGGCCTATTGGTCGCCGTTCTTCGGTGGGCTCAAAGAAAAACAAATCTCCGGCGTCGAGCTCGACGTGTTCGACCCGCGCGTCTTTCCTGCAGTCCAAACCGCCGTCGAAGTTCTCACCGCCGCCCGCGACGTCGATCCGGCCATCATGCAATACGGCGGCCGCGAACAGGAGATCGATTGGGGCACCGACTCGATGTGGAAAGACCTGCGCGACGGAATGGGTGCCGATCAGATCGAAGAGCAGTGGCAGCCCGCGCTGCAGCGGTTCAAAGCGATGCGCGCAAAATATTTGCTGTACGACTAGTTTCACGATTGCGATCGTGAGCTCGCCGAAGGCGTGTCGTCCGACACGCTCACGATGACGAAATATGCGCTAGTCCAAATCGCCTCTGCGAGTGCGCAGGTAGTTGACCTGCCACAAGTGGATGAAGCGCTGCAGCTCTTCCTCGGTGCGCGCCGGTATGTCGACGAATGCCACTCCGTGCGCGAACTTGTGACGTTCCACGCTGAAGAAACTGGCAAGAACTTTTGCGCGCACGCTCATCGGCGCGAAGGCCGGCGGCTGCACTTTTACCGACTCCGGGCGCAACCCGAACGGGCTTTGCTCGTAGACCTCCTTCTCGACGACCATAGTCGCCAAGAACTCGTCCGGCAGGTGAAACTCCAAGAGCAGCACGGAGTCCTTGAGAAAATCTTCATCACACGAGAGACGCAGGCCGCCCGCACTGAGATCGTTGGCTTTGGCGCTGCGCAGGCCGTCACGTCCTTGCAGCGTGTACTGCACGTCGAACTCGACCGGCATCCGAAATGCCGCGCGTTTCTGTGCCGTGCTCGGAACGGCCGGACGAGGCCGGGGCTCCGATTTCTTCTTCTTCTTAAAGAACACCGCGGCGAAGGCCTTAAGAGGCGCGGGCGGCAGTTCCTTCTAAACACATCACGATGCTAGTTCAGCGGCTCGTCGAAGCGCTCGGCGCCGACGCGGTGAAAACGCAGCCTGAAGATCTTTCGGTCTACGCATTCGACGCATATTCGCAAGGACGCGAGCCTAAGGCCGTCGTTCTTCCGGCCTCGACGATCGACGTGTCCGCTGCGGTCAGAATCGCCAACGAATTCGGCGAGCCGATCGTCGCGCGGGGCGCGGGCACCGGGTTGTGCGGTGGAGCGATTCCCGCGCAGGGCGGCATCGTGTTCGCTTTTTCGCGAATGAACCGCATTCTCGAATTGGACGCGCGAAACCGCCGCGCGCACGTACAGCCGGGCCTGGTGAATCTTCAGCTTTCCAATCAAACCGCTCATGCTGGATTGTTCTACGCACCCGATCCGTCGTCACAGAAGGCATCGACGATCGGCGGAAATATCGGCACGAATGCCGGCGGTCCCCACTGTTTGTCCTACGGCACGACCGTCAATCACGTCCTCGGCCTCGAGATCGTCGATGAAAACGGGGACGTGCTTCATACGTCCGTCGAAGATACCGGTTACGACCTGACCGGCGCGCTGGTCGGCAGCGAAGGTACGCTCGGCATCGTCTGTTCGGCGTGGGTACGCCTGTTGCGTCAGCCGGAAGCCGTGCGGGTCTGGCTCGCCGGTTTTCCAGACGTCGAAACCGCTTCGGCGGCGGTGTCGGCAATCATCGGCGCAGGGATCGTGCCGACAGCGCTCGAGATGATGGATCGCCTCGCGCTCGAGATCGTCGAGTCTGCATTTCACGCCGGCTATCCAACCGACGCGGGCGCCGTGCTGCTGGTAGAAAGCGCCGGCTTCGAAGACGACCTGCGCGCGTACGAACGCGAAATCGAGCGCATCGTGCGCGACGCGAGTGCGACGTCGTGGCGATCCGCGCGCTCGCAAGCGGAACGCGACGCTCTGTGGGCGGGCCGCAAAGGCGCGCTCGGCGCGACCGGCCGCGTTGCACCGAATTATTATATTCAAGACGTCGTCGTACCGCGCACCAAACTCCCGCAGGCATTGAACGCCGTGGAGAAAGCGTGCGATTCCCGCGGAATCCGGGTTGCAAACGTCTTTCATGCCGGTGACGGAAATCTCCATCCGCTGCTGATGTACGATCGCAGCGACTCCAAGCAAGTCGGTGCGGTCATCGACGCCGGCAACGACATTTTGCAGAGCTGCCGTCGACCTCGGCGGCACGATTAGCGGCGAGCACGGCATCGGGTACGAAAAACGCGGAACCCTCACGCGGATTTTTTCGACGGACGATTTGGCCACGATGGCGCGAGTGCGTGACGTCTTCGATCCGCGCCGCGTGCTCAACCCGGAAAAGATCTTTCCCGCCGGCGTCGGATGCGCCGAGGTGCGATGACCCTCGACGACCTTCGCAGTGCGCTCGCTCGAGCCAATCGCGATGGAGTAAGCGTTGAAATTCGCGGCGGCGACACGCTTCGCGGTTTCGGCGCGTCCGTCACGTCCCCCGGAATGAGCGTAACGACGACAGCGCTGCGCACGCTGCTCGCGCACGAATACCACGATCTCACGTGCTCGACGCAGAGCGGTATACGCGTCGCGGAATTCGGCGATTTGCTCGCCAAACAAGGGCAGTTCGTTCCAATAGACGTTCCGCTCCGGCGTAAAGCGACCGTAGGCGGCGCGCTGGCGGCGGGTTGGCTCGGCCCACGACGCCATTTCTACGGACGCGCGCGCGATCTGGTCATCGGCTCGCAGGTTATCCTTGCCGATGGGACGCTCGCAAACGCGGGCGGAATGGTCGTCAAAAACGTCAGCGGATACGACATGAGCAAGCTCTACATCGGCTCGTTCGGCACGCTCGGCGTTATCACGCAGCTGAATTTCAAAACGCTGGCCTTGCCTGGGCGCAGGCGATTGCTCATTGCCAAACTTCCCGAAGGTACTCGCGTACGTGCCGCTGCGCAGGTTTCCGCATCGCCGGTAACGCCCGCTGCTGCATTCTGCGTCGAAGGATTTCGAAAGAGCATCGAGGGCGAGGATGGTATCGACGGGCGCATGATCGTGCTGCTGGAGGGATCGGATTCACTCGTCGATCGCGCAACGCGCGACCTTCGTTCGGCGCTGGGACGCGCCGGCGTTCCGGAAACAATTATCGTGGACACCGGCGCAGGAGAATCGTTCGAACGTATTCTCGATGCCTGCGTCGCGAATTTGGGCGAAAGGTCGATTACGTATCGAGACTTGGGGCTGCCCGCGGATGCGATCGAGCGCGGCACGACGCTGCGCGATGCCGCGCACCGCTGCGAACTGTTTACCGACGTCCTGATCGACGTCATGAACGGCGACGTGTTCTTGCGGATGAGCGAACGCGACAGCCGCGCTTTCGCGGAGAAAATCGAGCGGGGCGACGACGCCATTCGCGCACTCAGCCCGCGCAGCGTCATAGCGGCCGGAGAATCTTCCATTCGCGAATCGCTGAGCGCGTGGGGAGCAGATCCGCCGGGAATCGCAAAGATGCGCGCGCTCAAGGCGCGGTTCGATCCGAACGGCACGCTCAATCGCGGCCGCTTCGCTGGCGGTATTTAGGCGCATTGGATCCGCTGCAGCGCGAGATAGGGTGGGCCGTCAACCGCGTCCTGTTCAGTCCAAAGAGACTCGGTTTTTTACTGCGCGGCGGAATGGACGACGCTCTGGAATTGCGCCGGTTTCTCGTGCACGTCGTGCCGCGCGCGCGCAGTGCCTTACGCCGCCTGGAACACTTGGCGGAGCGGATTCCGGATAGAGAACTGCGGGCGCAAGCGCAGTTCGGTCTGCACGCGAAGTCGTACCACGTCGCCGGAGCGTGCATCCTTTCGACGTTGCTTCCGAGCGGCGCGCGCGAGCATTATGTGGAGATCGTCGCGCCGCTGGAAGCAATCTACGACTTTTTGGATGGGTTGTGCGATAGACATCCGCTCACGACGCCGCAGGCGTTCCGGCAACTGCATTACGCCCTCGCCGACGCGCTCGATCCCTCGCGGCCACTTCGCGACTATTACGCCTACGGGCCGCCCGGAGACGACGGTGACTATCTCACGGCGCTCGTGCGCCGCGTTCGGCGCGCGCTTTCACGCCTGGCCGATCACGAGCGGCTGGTTCCGCATTTTGCACAAGCAGCCGCGCTTTACGCCGATACGCAAACGTTCAAACACTTACCACCCGATCGGCGCGAACGTGCCTGCATCGAATGGCACGAGCGCGAAGGCGCGCGCTGCGGCGATCTTTCCTGGTGGGAATTCGGCGCGGCGGCCGGCTCGCAATTTCAAGTGTACGGCCCTCTGTACGCCGCGTTTTGCAGCCGTTTCGACCTCGCGGCAGCCACCCACGACGCGTATTTTCCGGCGTTTTCGGCGCTGCACGTGCTGCTCGACTCGTTCATCGACCAGCAGGAAGACCGCGAGCACGGCGAGCTCAATTGGTTCACGTACTACCGGGATTTCTCCGCATTCCGCAACCGCGCGCGCGAACTCGCCCGCCGCGCTCGAACCGGCTTTTCCCGGCTGTCGATGCCACGCGCGCACACGTTCGCGCTGAGAATCATGGCGCTCTTCTATTTAACGCATCCGAAAGTCTACGAACAGCATCTCGACTACGAAGCGACGGCGCTGCTGGAGGCGCTGGCGTAGCGCGCATTTCCGAGCCGGCGTCCGGCTAGCCAGAACGCTGCGGCACATGCAATCGGCAACGCACTGACGTCGAACAGCGCGCCCGTCGCGCCGATGCGCGCAACGCCGAAGCCAACCGCGGTAACGAGTGCCGATCCGGCGCCGAATGCCACACCGTTCATCAAACCCAGCGCCATCCCGAGATTGCGCGGCAGCATGCGCTGAACGATCGCTACGCTCGGCGCGCTTTGCACGTTCAGGAGCGCGCCCGCAACGAGCAGCGAAGCCGTGCCAAGCATACCGCCGAATGCGAAAAATCCGTACAACACCGGTGCGCTGAGCAGCAAACTCGTAGCGGCAATCGGCACGGCTCCGTACCGGTCGCCGAGCCAGCCGCCGGCATACAACCCGACGACGCCGACGGCTAGAAAGAGCGTGACGATCTCGCCCGCTTGAGCGATCGATCCGCCGCGCGATACGATCAAGTTCGGAAGATACGTCATGAACGAGGCGCCGACCAAATATTTGAGCGCCGTTCCTCCGACGAGCAGCGCGACGCCCGTGCGATCGACGTGCGCCGATTCGCCGCCGAGCGAAGCTCGATGCTCCGCTTGCGCGCGCTGGGCGTACGCGTCGATTCCGCGCATCAGCAAAAACAAAATCACGATGCTTGCAATTCCGGGGAGAATCATCCAAATCGAACCCCGCGGGCCGTGCGCCTGCAGCAGCCGCGCTATCACGACAGGCCCGAACGCATATCCCATCGCGCCGCCGATTTGAAAGAACGAGATCCCGCCCGACTTGCGGCTTCCGCTCAAGAGCGCAGCGTATTTCCCGGCCTCGGGGTGCATCACCGCCGAACCGATGCCGCCGGCGACCACGAGCAGGCAGAGCACGACGACGCCCGGTGAAAGCCCAATGAGGGCGACGGCACACGCCGTAACGCCGACGGACACCGGCAAGAACCACCAGCGTCCCGCGCGATCGGAATACGCGCCGAACAACGGCTGAACCACCGAACTGGTCAGATACCAAAGAAAGCCGATCGCGCCTTGATACAACGGCGAAAGACGATGCGCGCTGACGATCGTAAAGATCAGCAGCGGCACCATCCCCGAGTAAAAATCGCTCGCCCCGTGCGCGAACCCCATTGCCAGGAGTCCGCGCAGCTGGGACTTCGAAAAGCGCATACGCCGTGTTACCGGCGCGCCTGCAGCATCTCCTGGCCCGCACGGCCGTAGCGCGAGACTTCGCCCTGCGTGAAAATGCCCGGACGCAGAAACGACTTCACGAAGTTGTCTTCGTGCTTCGCCATGAGTTGGTAATACTTTGGCGCGTCGTCCAGCGTGCCCGTGTGAGTGACGATGAACGACGGGTCGATTTCACCGCGCCGGATGCGTTCGAGCAATGGGCGCATGTAGCGATGGGTATGCGTTTGCCCCGTGCGCAGTTGCAAGCCTTTCTCGAAGATGCTTCCGAAAGGAATCTTGTCGATGAATCCGCCGTACACACCGGGAACCGAAAGCGTGCCGCCTTTTCCGCAAGCGTGAATCGCCGATCGCAGCACGTGCGCGCGATCCATTTCCAAGCGCACGGCTTGCTTCGCCTTGTCGAGTACCGCGTCGGGCGTGCGCCCGTGCGCTTCCATACCGACGCAGTCGATGCAGGCGTCCGGACCGCGTCCGCCGGTCATTTGGAAAAGCGCCTCCAAGACGTTCTCCTCGTCGAACTGAATCGTTCGAGCGCCGCCTTGGCGCGCCATCTCCAACCGCTCGGGAATGCGGTCGATCGCGATGACGTCTTCCGCGCCGAGCAGATACGCGCTGCGAATCGCAAACTGGCCGACGGGTCCGCAACCCCAAACGGCGACGACGTCGCCGCGTTTGATATCGCAGTTTTCCGCCGCCATATACCCGGTTGGAAAAATATCGGTCAAAAAAAGCGCGCGTTCGTCGTCGACCTCGTCCGGAATGACGACGCACCCGACGTCTGCGAATGGAACGCGCACGTATTCCGCTTGGCCTCCCGAGTAACCGCCGAACAGATGCGAATACCCGAACAAACCCGCGGCCGAATAGCCGTACAGACGCTCGGCCATCTCCGCGTTCGGATTCGAATTGTCGCAAAGAGCCCACTGCTCGCGCATACACGGCTCGCACGATCCGCACGCGATGTTGAACGGAACCGCAACGCGATCTCCCTGACGCACGGTGCGCACTCCGGAGCCTACCTGCTCGATGACGCCCATGAATTCGTGCCCCATGATGTCGCCGGGCTTCATCGTCGGCATGTAGCCGTTGTAGAGATGCAAATCGGAACCGCAAATGGCGGTAGCCGTTACGCGCAAAATCGCATCTTGTGGATTGACGATTTCCGGGTCGCGCACACGGTCGACCCGAACGTCGTGCGTGCCGTGCCAAACGACTGCTTTCATGCGGCATACCGCCTTCCGGTTGGAATTTCGCCGGCTTCGAGCAGCGCTTTCGCGCGCCGCAGTACGTCTTTGACTTCGTATTTTCTTAGGCCGCGCATCGCGAGATGCACTTCGACGCCGCGACCCGGAGGTGCGTTTCGCACCTCCAGGCGTTCGATCAAAGCGAGGCGGCGCTTTGAGCCCAAAGCCAGGAGCATGCTTTCGCGCGCCTCGATGAACGTTTCCACGCGATCGCGCGGCACGGCAATCGTGACGGCTTGCGTAATAGGTTTGCGCGTTCGCGCTCGCCTGCCGCGCGTCAAGTAAGTGAGCGTAAGACCGATCGCCGAACCGGCAGCGAACAGCGAGAATGAAGTGTTTCGCTGATTCATGAGCCAAGTTTTCCCGGTGCATGGGTAGACGAATCGCATGCGAGGTTCGAACCTGAAGCGGATTGCGCTCGTGATGCTTGCCGGAGCAACAGGCGTGCTTGCAGCATCCCGTTTTCTGCCGCGGCGGCGCATGGACGGCGAGGTAGCGTTCATTACCGGCGGATCGCGCGGCCTGGGTTTGGCACTAGCAATCGAATGTGCGCGGCGCGGCGCCGTCGTAGCGATCTGCGGACGCGATCCCGAAAGGCTGGAATCCGCGGCTCAACGCTTACGTGCGAGCGGCGCACGCGTGCTCGCCGTGCAATGCGACATCCGGGAAACCGGCGCGGTGAGCGAGGCAATTTCGCAGACGTACCGCGAGTTCGGACGTCTCGACATGCTGGTCAACAACGCAGGAACGATTCAAGTCGGCCCCTTCGAGTCAATGACGCGCGCGGACTTCGAAGATTCGCTGCGCACGCATTTCTGGGGGATGTACGACGCGGTCGAAAGCGCAGTGCCGCTCTTTCGCCCAAGCGGAAAGGGACGCGTCGTGAACATCACCTCAATCGGCGGCAAGGTAAGCGTCCCGCATTTGCTGCCGTATTGCGTCGGAAAATTCGCGGCCGTGGGCTACTCCGAAGGGCTGCGCTCCGCGCTGCGCCGCAAGAACGTCACCGTGACCACGGTTGTGCCCGGACTCATGCGCACGGGCAGCCCGCGCAATGCATGGTTCAAAGGCCAGCACCGCAAGGAATACGCGTGGTTCTCACTTTCCGACGCCTTGCCGATGTTCTCCGTCAGCGCGGCGTCCGCGGCTAAAACGATCGTCGAGGGCGCGTTGCGCGGCGATCCCGAAGTCGTGGTGTCGTTGCAGGCGAAGGCACTAGTGATGCTGGAAGGATTTGCCCCGGGCGTGCTCCTGCGCATGCTCGCTGTTGCCGATGCGCTGCTGCCGCGAGACGGCGGCATCGAAACGCAAAAAGCGCTCGGTTTGGAGAGCACCACGGGGATCACCGAATCGCCGCTCACGGCGTTGAGCAAGAAGGCGGAACGGGATCTCAACCAGCAATAGCGCCGCGTGAAGATCGGCGTCAGCGGCGCGAGCGGATTCATCGGGGGCCATCTATGCGGCGCGCTTCGAGCGCGCGGCGACGACGTCGTCATCGCCTCGATGCGCGAACCGCGCGAGGCCGCACGAATTGCTTCACACTGCGACGCATTCGTCAATTTGTCCGGAGAACCGATCGCGCAGCGGTGGAACGCGCGCGTAAAGGATGAACTTCTGCGCAGCCGGACGGCAGCACCGCAGCAGTTTTTCGAAGCGCTCGAAGCCTTCCAAGCAAAGCCGCACATCTACGTTTCCGCATCCGCAATCGGCTATTACGGAACCAGCGAAACCGCGACGTTCACGGAATCGGATCCGCCCGGAAACGACTTCCTCGCGAGCGTTTGTCTACAATGGGAGCGCATTGCGCAGCAAGGCGGCAGGCTCGGGATGCGCGTGGCATGCGTGCGCGCGGGACTCGTGCTTTCGAATGACGGCGGAGCCATGTCGAAGCTGCTGCCGCTCTTTAAAGCGGGAACCGGCGGACGAGTCGGCACGGGACGTCAGTGGTATTCGTGGATTCACATCCGCGATGCCGTCGCCATCTATCTTCTGGCGCTCGATCGAATCGAAGGCGCAATCAACGCCACCGCGCCGCAACCCGCGCGCAACGAGGAATTCGTGCGGGAATTAGCGCGCGCACTGCATCGCCCGGCGGCGCTTGCTGCGCCGGTCTTCATGCTTAAAGCAATGCTCGGCGAAGGTGCAATGGTTGTACTCGAAGGGCAACGCGTGCTCCCGGCTCGCGCGCAAACCGAAGGGTACGCATTCGCGTTTCCGGATCTTCAGCACGCGTTGGAGAACCTGCTGCAATGAAACCCACGCCGCCGCTGCACACTGCGCGGCTCGATTTGCAGCCGGTCGCACCCGCGCTCGCCGCTGAAGCATGGAAACATGTTGACGACGAGCGGATGTGGCGCTACTTCGAAGATCAGCGGCCCGCGACGATGGCCGATCTGCGCCGGCTGTACGAAAAATGGGCGCGCGGTTCGCCGGCTCCGGACGAAGCATGGAACAATTGGCTGTGCCGCGACCGCAATTCCGGTCAACTCGTCGGCAGTATGCAGGCAACGGTGCACCTTGCGGAACGCTTTTCGTACATTGCGTATGGAATCTACCCCGAGCACCGCAGAAAAGGCTATGCGCGCGACGCAACCGGCGCCGTCATCGGCTACGTGCTCGAAACGTACGGTATCGATCGCTTCGTTGCGCTGATCCATTCCAAGAACAAGCCGTCATGCGGTTTGGCGGAATCGCTCGGCTTTACTCGGGTGGACGTTCGAGACGCCGAGTACGTGTACGAATTGCGCGTTCAGTAAATGTCGTAAACGTCCGACGTAACGCCGGGACGCAGCAGCGTTTGGGCGCGGCGCGGGGAGCAGCCGAGTTGCGGCTGACGGGTGCGCCGCAAGTGGACGTTGACGATCGTCCGTTCGTTGGCGGACACCGTGATGACCGCCGGGCATGCGCCCAGTTCGCCTTGACGCAGCACGTCGATTCTCGCCATGCCGGGCATGACGCTCAAAAAATTGGCTTGTCCGGTCGCGCCGGTGACGGCCTGCGTGTCACCGTCGACGGCCGTCACCTGGACCGTCCAACCCTGCATGGGTTTGCCCGTCTTGGCGTCGGTGACGTGAACGTACACCAAGCCGGTGTTGCCGTCCGCAACGGCGGCAGCGGCAACGCATACGACCGCGCACAGCGAGAACGTAGCGAGGCGCAGAGCGCGCATGCTGCTCCTTCGGCTCCTAGGCCAGTACTTCTTCGATTGGGAAGTCGAGCGCTTCGAGATACTTCTCAGCATCCATCGCGGCTTTGCATCCCGAGCCCGCCGCCGTTATCGCCTGCTTGTAACGGATGTCGTTCACGTCGCCCGCAACGAACACTCCTTCGACGTTGGTGCACGTTCCGTCGGGCGAGGCGATATAGCCGGCTTTGTCGAGATCCAACTGCCCTCTGAAAATCTCCGTGTTCGGATCGTGGCCGATTGCGATGAACAGCGCATCCGCGTGAAATTCCGATCGGCTGCCGTCGACGATGTTGAGTAAAAGCAAAGATTGAAGCGCCGGATCGCCGATCGCTTCTTCCACGACGGTGTTCCAGATGAAGTCGATTTTTCGATGGGCGAGTGCGCGATCGGCCATGATCTTGCTCGCGCGCAACCCGTCACGCCGGTGAATGACCGTGACCTTGCGGCCGAATCGCGTCAGGAACAGCGCCTCTTCCATCGCCGAATCGCCGCCGCCGACCACGACGATATGCTTGTCGCGGAAAAATGCGCCGTCACAGGTCGCGCATGTCGAAATGCCGCGCCCGCGCAAACGTTCTTCTCCGGGTATGCCGAGCCAGCGGGCGCTTGCGCCGGTAGCAACGATGATGCTGCTTGCCTCGTATTCGGCATGGTTCGTTCGCACGACGAGCGGCCGTTTGCCGAAATCGACGCCGGTGACGTCAACGTTCTCGACGCGCGCGCCGAACCGCTCTGCCTGCTCGCGGAACTTGATCATCAGGTCGGGGCCCATGATGCCGTCCGGAAAACCGGGGTAGTTCTCGACCTCGGTCGTCAGCATCAATTGACCGCCGTACATGCCGCCGGCCAGAACGAGCGGACGAAGATTTGCACGCGCAGCATAGATTGCGGCGGTGAGACCGGCCGGCCCCGATCCGATGATGACGACGCGTTCCATGTCCGGACCCTTCGACCGCCCGGCGCGCGCCTCCGGTTGCGTTCTTCGACGAAGCGCTCTTTAGACCGGAAGGGGTCCTCACGATTGCTCGCAATCCCGAATACATGGCGCTCGAGGACGAGTTTGCCGACGTTCTGACCAAGGCGATGCGCGGAACCGGCACGGGAGTGGCTGCGCTTTCTCGGGCGACGGGCTTGCCGGGCGAGGCCATCGGTGCCTGGGCAGCGGGACGCAGCGTTCCCGGGGAGCGCGAAGCGAGTGAAATTGCTGCTGCACTCCGGCTGGATGCAGGCAAGCTCGCCGATGCGGCGGCGCAGCGTTGGCACCCCGATCCGGTCGACCTTCCGGACGTACGGCATCATCCGCAAGACCCGCATCCGAGCAACGGGTACGTGTTCTTTCTCGACGGCGGAAAACGAGCGGCGCTCGTCGATCCTGCGGGAATCGCAGCGAACTTGCTGCGCGTGCTGCGCGACGGCCACTATCATCTCGAGTACATTCTGATCACACACAAGCATCGCGATCACTGCGACGCGACCGCCGACGTCGCCGCGCAGTTCGCTCACGCCAAGATCGTCATGCACGCGGCGGACGTCGCGGCTATCGGCCCGCTCGCCGAGAGCGCACTGCGCGTCAACGACGGCGAGGAACTGCCCTTCGGCGACGTGCGCATCCGCATGCTGCACACGCCGGGACACACCGACGGTTCCTCGTCCTATCTGTTCAAATCGACGGTCTTTACGGGAGACACGCTGTTCGCCGGAAGCGTCGGCGGCGCGTACGGCGATGCGACCACCTACGCAGACATTCTAAACAGCGTTCGCTCGAAATTATTCGTGCTTCCGGACGACACGGTGCTGATGCCGGGCCATGGGCCGCCTTCCAAGATCGGCTGGGAAAAAGCGCATAACCCGTTCTTTTGAGTTAGTGCGTTTCATGCCCGGCCTAGGATGGGCTCTACATGCTGACGTCGACAGGACGCGCGCCTCCGGCCGTAATCGTCACGTGCACGTGTGCGGGTGCCGAATCATCGGTGCGGATCGCTTGGAATTCGACCGTGCCGCTTCCGCGTTCGTCGAGTTCGAGCGTGTAGCGGAACGGCGAACAGAGTGTCTTCGTGCAGAACGATGCAATCCAGCCCTTGGGAACGCCATCCGCGCGCAACTGCACGTCACGTTCAGCCGGTCCGCGCACGGTCAACCGATATTTTACCGCGTTCGCGCCGGCAGTGGGCAGCGATGGGCCGTGCCAAGGAGCCAGCAGGAGCGTAATGAGCGCGAGCAGCGTCGTCATGTCCGCAGTTTATACCCGACGACGGCCATCCGCAAGGCGATGACGACCGCCGCCACGGCCAACGCGACGATCACCGCAATCGAAAGCCACAACGGCAAATAACTTTGTCCAGTGTAACTGTGCCGGAACGCATCGACGGTGTAAAACATCGGATTGACGAGTTCCCAATTGCGAATTTGAGCAGGCAGACTGGCTCGCAGAGGTGAAGACGCCGCCCACGAAGACGAGCGGCGTTATCGCGAACGTCGTCAGCACGGCGATATGGTCGAACTTTTCCGCCAAGAGGCCGAAGATGATTCCCAGCGCCGAGAACAAGATCGAGACGACGATCATCGCGCCGAAATACAGCCACCAGTTCGAAGGCAGCGTATGCACGAAGAAAAAGCCGAGCACCATGATGATGTTCGCTATCAGCAACGCGCGCGCGACGCTGCCGAAAATATAGCCAAACACCATTTCCGCGGCGGACATCGGAGCGATGAGCATCTCTTGAATCGAATTCATGAACCGTCCCTGGAACACCGAACTGCTGCACTCGCCGTAGGACGAATCGATCACCTGCAGCATGATGAGGCCGGGAATCAAGAATTCGGCGTAGGAAACGCCCTGCACGTTCTTGATGCGGCTCCCGAGCGCGAGTCCGAAAATCGTGACGTAGAGGACCGTCGTGATTATCGGCGGCCAAATCACCTGGTTGATGATCTTCAAACTGCGAACCATTTCGCGGCGGATGAGCGTGAACATCGCCACGCGGTTGAAGGTCGCGATCACGATCGCGTCAATTCCAAGAAGACGTCCTGCAGGCGTTTACCGCCGTCGTCCAGGAGATCGCGCGTCGACTCCATGGCCACCAGGCAGCCGTTGCGGATGATGCCGATGTTGCGGCAGAGCGCTTCGGCTTCTTCCAAATAATGCGTCGTCAGGAAAACCGTCATGCCGTCGCCGTTGAGTTCACGCAGCAAATCCCACAGCTCCAGCCGCAGCTCGACGTCGACGCCGGCTGTCGGCTCGTCCAGGATCAGCAACTTCGGCGAATGAATAAGCGCGCGCGCCAGCGTGAGGCGGCGCTTCATTCCGCCGGAGAGCTTCATGTAATCCTGCTTCGCCTTCGATGCCAGGCCGAACCGTTCCAGCAGAAGATCGGCGCGATCGGTCACTTGCGCAGGACGCAGGCCGAAATAGCCCGCCTGATAGACGAGGATGTCGCGAATCGAAAGATAGCGGTCGAAATTGTACTCTTGCGGGGCCAAGCCCACCAAGCGTCGCGCTTGGCGCCACTCGAGCACCGTATCGTATCCGAAGATTTTGATGGAACCCGACGTCAGCCGCGCCAATCCCACGATTGCGTTGATGGTCGTCGTCTTGCCGGCGCCATTCGGCCCGAGGAAACCGAAAAAGTCGCCGGCTTCGACTCGAAGCGAAATATCATCGACCGCGGTGAAACTGCCGTACCGCTTGACGATGTGCGTGAGTTCGATTGCGGGCGCGCGCCCGTTCGGGCTTATGGAATGCGAGTCTTTAATCGTTTGTACCGGTGGCGGCGAAGGGTGGAAATCAATTCTGCACTCTCCGGAATCCCGCAATCCGCCAGTTGGGTTGCAACCTTCTTCACGTCGAAGGCGACGCGCCGGTGCTTGACCGCCCATCCCCCCGCGCACTGTGTGAGTATCGCATAACCGGCACGCGGGTCGCCGTCCTTCGGCAGCCCTGCGGAGGCGACGTTCACGAGCAGCTTGCCTCGCCATGTGCGCGCGTACGGCAAGTGGAGGTGGCCGAACGCGATGGCTGCGGCCTTTTCGTCACCAATCAACCGTTCGAGCGTCGCGTCGTCGGCATCGGGCCAGAGGTGCTCGTCATCCGTCGAGGGATTGGCATGGACGATAAGCAACTCGTTGTCCGTCTCGCCGAAACGCAGTGAAAAGGGCAGGTTCGAAAGCCAGGCGAGCCACTTTTCTCCGACGTCTTCACGCGTCCACGCGATTTGTTTGCGTTCGGACTCCGCAAGCGAAGCGAGCTCCCCGGTCTCCGAGGCGCAGACGAAGCGATCGGTGTTCCCGCGCAAACATCGCGCCCCGATTTCTTCCAGCCGCTGCAGCACTTTTTTGGGTTTGGGTCCATCCAAGCAGAAATCGCCGGCACCAACGACGACGTCGGCGCCTCCTTGCGTCTGCAGATCGGCCAGACACGCGTCGAGGCCGACGAGATTTCCATGAATGTCCGAGAAGATCGCGATGCGCACGCCGCGCGCCCTTCCTAGTTGCGTTTCAGATCGACGGCGAGCATGGACGGCGAAATCGAAATGCGTCCAAAGTCGTGCAGATCGATCGCTTCGACGACGACGCCTGCCCGGCGCAGCGCGTCGATCACGCGCGGATAGCGCACGTTCGCGAGCACGTGATGTTCGCCCAGATTCAGCACGCCCGCGCCGAGTTCGTGACCGAGCGGCGCGGTGAAAATCGTGAATTCCGCGAAGGCGCTATGATCGATGCTGCTTTCCGGAGCGAGCACGACCGAATCCGCCGACACGACGCCCGCCAGAGCGCGAAGCTGCGCGTCCGGGACGCGCAATCGAACTTCGCGCGCCTCGAAGCCATGCGCTTCTGCGATTCGCGCGAACCCACTGCGTCCCAGCGCATTGCTTCGAGCGCTCACGCCGATGAAAGCGACGTTTCCCGCGAGCAGCACGTCGGATCCGTCGAGAAGTCCGGGCGCAGCGATATGTCCCGCGATGGGAACGTCACGCTTGACGAATTCCGCCTCGAGCCATGGCGTTTCGGGACGCCGCGTCATGGAGCTGGGACGCATCATCACCGCACCGTTCTCGAACACAACTGCGGCGTCCACTGCGGCTGCAGCATGCGGATCGTCGCTCTCGCTCGTGAGTATCGTCGTCTCGCACCCGAAATACCGCAGCGTCTTGGCAAGAATTTCTTGCTGCGCGACGGCGCGCGTATAAATCGCGTTCGTCTCTCCCGGCAGCGGACGGGCGTTCTCGATTGCCGGTGTGGGAGCCACCAGGACGGCCGCGCGAAGCGCGCCGGTGGGGTGCGCCACCAGGCGCGGTCCGTAACTAACTGTCTGCGTCATATCCCAATCTTCTTAGTCGAGTGCGCGCAGCGCCTTCTGGTACAGTGCGCGCTGCTGCGCTTCGTAGTCATGCGGCGAGAGCGAGGCGCGGCGCGCTGCAAGGGCATCCGCCCGGCGCGCCAAGTCGATGATTCTGGCCGAACGTTCGACGTCTGCGTCCGGACCACTTTGATCGGTCCGTCCAAGGAGAGCCGCGATCTTCCGCCCTTCGGCGCTTGCGGTTTGCGTTGCCGCGGGTGTCGCGGTGAACGGCGTGAGGTCGGCGGCTTGTTGAAAAAACCCGGACATGTCCGTGGCGAGCAGATCGCCCAGCGAAAGCGGCGGTAGACCGAGCAACTCTTCTTCGGTTTTCAAAATGCTGACGGTGGAAAGATGCGCCTGTCCGAGATAATGGCGCTTGGCATACGGCGAAACCACGACCGCGTACGTGCGATGCTCGTTGACGTGGTCGCGCGAACTCTGCGCGTCGTCGGGCGTGATGAATATCGCGGTCGAATTCCACCCCGGCTGGTGCGTGAGAAAGTCCACGATCATTCCGAGCGCGCGATCGCCGTCTGCAACTTCTTCGGGAAGCGGCGGGATGTCCGGGCCGAATCCGCCGTGATCGTCCGGGAGCCAGATGTACGTGAGCGCGGGAACGGCGTTCTGCTGTTCGAGGATGGTGTAATCGCGCATGAATTCCCGCGCGCGGCGTACGTCGCGGATCCGTAGATTCCAGCCCGGATAATTCAGATCGATGTGACCGCTGAGCGCGTCGAGCGCGGGAACGTCGAGCGAGTACAGTCCGCCCAGGCCGCTCGTCGGCGCCGATTGATCCGCTTGGTCCGCGAAATTCGGATCGTCGGCACGCGGATCGATTGCGTGGCCTTCGTCGTATCCCGACAATCGGACCAAGTCACCGTAATCGCGATACGTCAACCCAGCACGCGCCGCGGCGTTGAAGATATATCCGGAACGCGGATAATCCTCCGGATCTTCGTTCTTGTTGACCAGCGGCGCGCGCCCGCTTTTCACGAGCAGCGTCTTCTCGCTGTATGCCGTCGCAATACCGCCGGCCGCGAATTGATGTCCCGCATCTGATTCTTCCGAGTCGGCGTAAAAATTCGTGGCTAGCCCGAATTCCCGCGCCAGCGCGTGCAGATTCGGCGTGATCGATGCTCCGAACGACACGAGCGAGGGGGCCCCCGAGCCGTACCAATGCCCTTGTGCATCCGTAAGATCGCCGAGCATCGAATCGTACGTCTTGTTCTCTTCCAAGATGAACACGACGTGTTGGATGACGCTGCTGCGCTGCAGCGAACGCAACGGCGGCACGACTGGATTCTGCGCCGGCCGCTGCGCGACGCGCAGATACCGCAGGGCGGATATCGTCGTCTTCTCGAGCGGAAGTTTGTGCATGTCGATCCGCTGCAGCGTCGCCCAAACCACGTTGCTGTCTTGACCGCGGCCGTCGCCTTGGAAGCCGGGCTCCTGCCCCATGCCTTTCGCGTTCGCCACGTACAGATAGCGCCCGGTGCGCGATACGGCGATCGCGGTGGGATACCACCCGGTCGGAATCAAGCCCAGCCGATGCAGTTTGCGCGGATTGGTCGAGTCGAGCACCGCGAGGGCATTCATCCCTGCGAGCGCGACGTACAATCGTTTGCCGTCGGGACTGCTCGCGATCGCGTCGGGCTGCGTGCCGTACGGCGCCTTGTCGAACAAGCGAAGTCTGGATGCCGCCGACGGCGCGCGGTATTCCCAGCAGATCGACGACCGCCACGCGGTCGACGTTCGTCATACAGACGTACGCGTAACGCCCGTCCTTGGAAACTGCAATTGCCGACGGATGCGCTCCGCCGACGTTTCCCACCCCGTCGGGCGCGACGTCCATCCGAATCGAGGCGATGCCTGAGGAACGTACGTCCCCGCTGCGCGTGAGCGGCACCGCGGTCAGCGCTGATGCGTATTGGGGCGCGAACGGCACGTTTGCAAATCGCGGGTACCGGACTTGCTGCGGCAGGTTGCCGTAGATCATCAAACCGGGATCCGTAACGTACAGACGGCGGTTTGCGACCGCAGCCGCCCACGGGAAATACCCCACGCGCGCGCTGTGCATCACTTTTCTCGTACGCAGATCGACTGCGGTCACGGTATTTGCGAGATCGTTGACCACGTAGGCGACGCGGCGATCCGAAGCGAGCGTAATCGAGCCGGGAAAAGCGTGATTCTCGTTCGCGAAGCGCGGATCGTGCGCGAGCGGAATCGCGAGCGGAGCGCTGCTCTCGTGCAGTTTGCCGAGCGTGTCGAGTTCGAGAAAGTGCAGGGTGTTGCTGGGACCGCCCGCGGCGAGAACGAGCGTGCGCGACGGATTCGACGGATCCTTCAGCGCGGCGAGACCGAGAAAGAACGATTCGTTCTTGCCGGCGTACACGTCCGTGACGCGCATCGTCGCCGTGTCGACGACGGTCAGAGTGTATCCACCGCGCACGCCCGGAACGATGCGGCTAAGCGCGAGGTCCTCGCGTTCGTCGTCGTTGCTGACGACGGCGTAGCGCCCGTCCGGCGTTAGTGCAACGCCCAAAGCGTTCATGCCGACCGCAACGCTCGACCCCGTCGGAGCTATGATTCGCCCGTTCGGAAGGATGACGTCGTAGGGCCGCGCCGGATTCGGCGCTCCTGCCGGACGGGACCCCGCCGGGGTTAGATAGGCAGTGGGCAGCGGAGCCGCTCCGGTAAGCGCAAAAATCAGCGCGACGGCGGTCGTGATACCTCGCAACTTCACGTTCCGGGCGTTACGGACGCGCGGCCCGCCGCCCCTGCCTGGGGCTCGCTTTTAGACCGAAGCGAGGAGTTCGATCCAGTGATTCCAGAGCCCGAGATCGCCTTTTTCCGGATCGTCCGCCGTCACTTTCGCGCTCCGGATCATTTCCGCGATCTCCGGTTTGCCGTCGGCCTCGACGTTTTTTTCCATGAATTCCGCTGCGGCTGCGAGTGCATCTTGGGGTTCGAGCGGATCCGCCGTTATCGTGTCGAGGAACCGCTGGTAGAGCGCCGGCAGTCGCGAATGATCGCCGTCCATTTGCATGTTCCGCGCGAGGTCTTCAATGCGGACCTCGCCCAAGCGCGCGGCGTTCTCGAGAAGTAATTTGCGCGTTGCTTCGTACGTCTGCTGTTTCGACACGAATTCCATACGTGCCGTATACCCGCCTAAGCCGTCAGCTTGCCAAGCGCCGCAGCCAGGCGGCGCACGCCCTCCGCAGCATCCTGGACGGCAAGATGCCCGAACGAAAGACGCAGCGCCGGAGGTCCCTGACGTGTCGGATAAAACGGCTCCGACGGCATCACCAGGACGCCTTGACGCGCGCATGCCTCGAACGCAGCTTGCGTCGAGATCCGCGGCGGCAACGGGAGCCACACGTTGAGTCCGGCGGCCGGAGGACGCACGTCGGCCCACGGCAAGTACTCGGCGAGCGCATCGATGAATGCATTGCGCCGTTCGAGATAGATGTTGCGCGCGGCCCGCAAATGACGCGCATACGCAGGCGCGTTCATGAAACGCCACAGCGCGCGCTGCGTGAGCGTCGAGGTGAAGACGTCGGTGCGCGCCTTTGCCAGTTCAAGCGCATCCGCGATCGCGCCTTTGCAATAGAGATAGCCGATGCGCAGCGCCGGAAAGATGGACTTCGAGAGACTCTCCATCACGATGACGCGGCCGTCCGTATCGAATGCGGCGAGCGGCGGCGGAGCCGCTGCGTCGTAGGTCAGCTGCCAGCCGGTTTGATCCTCGAGTACCACGACGTCGTACCGGCGCGCGAGGGAAACGATTTGTTTCGCGCGGCGCTGCGGCAGCACGGCCCCGGTCGGATTTTGAGCGATCGGGTTGATGTAGAACAGGCGCGGCCGGTACTCGCTGAAGACTCGCTCGACGTCGTCCGGGCGCACGCCGTCCGCATCGGTTTCGATCTCCACGTACGTTACGCCGCGCGCGTCGAAAATGCCGAGCGTGCCGGAGTATGTCGGACTCTCCGCCGCAACGACGCTGCGTGATTCGAGCAGCACCGTTGCAACCAAGTCCGCGGCTTGCTGTGCGCCGGAACACACGATTATCTCGCCGGCGCTCGCCGCGCAGGAGCGCGTTCGCAGCAGTGCCGCAAGCGTTTCGCAGAGATCGGGATCGCCGCTCGTATCGCGGTACTGCATGAGCTGCGGCGGATCTTCGAGCAGCGTGCGATGAAACGCGCGCGCGAAATCCGCGAGCGGAAACGTTTCCGGCGCCGGATGTCCCGATGCGAGCGTGATTGCACCCGGCGCGCCGACGCGCGTGAGCTGTTCGATTACGCCTTCCATGCGTTCCGCGCGCGCCAGACGCCCGAGATCGGGTTCCCAGCGGCGCGCGAACGGCTCGCCCATGGGCCGCGCCTGCGCAACGAACGTCCCTTTGCCCACGCGCGATACCGTGCGGCCGCGAGCGGTCAGCAATTCGTACGCTTGCGAAACCGTGACCAGCGCGCAATCGAGTTCGCGAGCGAGATCGCGCATCGCCGGAAGGCGATCGCCCGGCTGCAGGCGATCCGATTCGATCGCTTCGACGATTCGATCGGCGATTTGGACGTAGAGCGGACGCGGATCGCCCGGCTCTAGACTTATGCCGAGGCGCGCAGCGTTACTTGGTGTCGAGCCTATAGCCAATGCCGCGAACGCTCGCAATTTCCACCGGCGCTACTACTTCGGTGAGTTTTTTGCGCAGTGCGGCGATATGCACGTCGACGACGCGCGTCGGAACTCCGGACGTGTCGTTCCAAACGTGTTCGAGTATCTGCGCGCGCGTGAGCAGTCGTCCCTCGGCTTCGGCGAGAAACCATAGCAGCCGGAACTCAAGCGCGGTCAGCGAGACGTTCTTACCGTCGTTGTTGAGCGTGTGGAAGTCCCGAACGAGCTTCGCGGTGCCGACCTGAAGCACGCCCGCGTCTTCTTTCTTTTCCAAATATTTTTCGCGACGCCGCAAGAACGATGCGACGCGCGCGACGAGTTCGTTGCCGGAAAACGGTTTGGTGATGTAATCGTCGGCGCCCAAGCCCAATCCGAGCAGCACGTCCTGCTCGCGCGAGTGCCCGCTGACCATGAGCACGAACGCGTTGTTCGAATTCGAGAGCGACGTGCACACGTCGAGACCGGAGATGTCCGGCAGCCCGATGTCCAGGATGACGACGTCGGGCTTGTAGGACTCGGCGAGCTCCAAGCCTTCTGCCCCGTTGCCCGTGACCTTGACCTCGTAGTCGGCCCGTTCGAGCACCGTCTGCTCGAGCTTCGCGATGTCGTCGTCGTCCTCGATGACCAGAATCTTGGCCTGCGGCATACGCCTCCTTCTCACCGGCGCATCCGCGCTACGCGCTGCACGCCCCGTTCGTCCTGTGCAATTCGTTGACGCCGTTCCGCGTCCTTACTAGGTCGCTGCGGTGATGTCTTCCCCCTCGGACAATACCAATTGCCGGCGGGCGACTCCCTCGTCCACGGCGGCCCCCGCGACGGCTTTGGCGACTGCCTCGACGACCCGCACGTCGAAGACGCTGGGAATGATGTATTCCGCGCTGCGTTCATCTTGCCCGACGATGGAAGCGATTGCGTTCGCCGCGGCCAGTTTCATGCGTTCGGTGATGCGGCTGGCGCGCGCATCCAGCGCGCCGCGGAAGATGCCGGGGAAAGCGAGCAGGTTGTTCACCTGGTTGGGAAAGTCGGAACGCCCGGTCGCAATGACGCCGACGTACCCGGCCGCGACGTCCGGCATGATTTCCGGCGTCGGATTGGCCATCGCGAAGACGATCGGATCGCGTGCCATCGAGCTGATGTCTTCGACCTGAAGAATGCCGGGAGCCGATACGCCGATGAACACGTCCGCTCCGCGAAGCACCTCGTGCAGCGTGCCGCGCTTGTTCTCGCGGTTCGTGTTTTCCGCCAGCCAGCGCCAATGCGAGTTCTCATAGCGATCCGTGCGGTTGAGCGCGCCGGCGCGGTCGACCGGAATCACGTCGCGCACCCCCGCGCCGAGCAGCATCTTGATCGTCGCCGTTCCCGCGGCGCCGCTGCCCGCAACGACGATTTGCAAATCGCTCAGGTCTTTGCCGACGACCTTGGCCGCGTTGATCAGCGCCGCCAGAATGACGACGGCCGTGCCGTGCTGGTCATCGTGCATGACCGGGATGTCGAGCGTTTCGATGAGCCGCCGCTCCACTTCGAAGCAGCGCGGCGCCGAAATGTCTTCGAGATTGACGCCGCCGAAGACGGGCGCGATCCGCACGACGGTTTCGACGATCTCGTCGACGTCTTTGGTGTCAAGGCAGATCGGAAAAGCGTCGATGCCGGCGAACTGTTTGAACAGCATCGCTTTGCCTTCCATAACCGGGAGCGCGCCGAGCGGACCGATGTCGCCCAGTCCAAGCACCGCCGTGCCGTCGGACACGACGGCTACCGAGTTGCGCTTGATCGTGAGGTTGAACGCTTTTGACGGATCCGCCGCGATTGCCATCGAAACGCGCGCGACGCCGGGCGTGTACACCGTCGAAAGATCTTGTCGCGTTTTCACCGGGATTTTTGGCTCGACTTGAATTTTGCCGCCCAAGTGCGCGAGAAACGTGCTGTCGGACGTGCTGATCACCGTGAGCCCGTCGATCCGCTCCACCGCGTCGCGAACCGCTTTGCCGATCACGTCGGAACTCACGTTCACCGTGACGTCACGGACCACGTGCGTCTTGGTTACCGAACGCATGTCGACGGCGGCGATTACTCCGCCGGCGTCGCCTATTGCGGCGGCGAGCTGATTGAAGGCGCCGGGGCTGGTCGGCATTTCCAGGCGCATGATCAGCGTAAAACTTATTCCGACTTGTGGCATATTCGCCGCTTCGCTAGTCGCCGCTGACGGTCATTTCCGTCACCCGGAACGACGGTGACACGACACCGGCATCGAATCGGAGATCGTTCGCCACGGCGTCGATCCCCGCGAGCATTTCCGGGAAGGAACCGGCGACCGTGAACTCCTCGACCGGATGCGCCAACTCGCCGTTCTCGATGGAGAATCCCCGGGCACCGCGGCTGTACGTACCGCTCGCATATTCCGTCGCAAAACCGATCGTGTCCGTCACGAGCACGCCGCGCGGCGTATCCGCGATGAGCTGTTCGAGCGACCGGGAGCCAGCCTCCAGGTAAAAATTGTTCGGCGCCACACCGCCGCCGGTGCCGTTTCCCGTTGAGCGGCTCCCGAGTTTGCGTGCGTAATACGTGTCGTACAAGAACGTATGCAGCGTTCCGCGTTCGAACACGACGGTGCGCTGCGTGGGCACGCCTTCACCATCGAAGGGCGAACTCCCGAGCATCCCCGGCATCGTACCGTCGTCGACGATCGTCACGGCTTCACTGCCGATCTTCGCCCCGGCCCGTTCGGCGAGCCACGAGTTGCCGATCGCGACATTCGCGGCGCTGAGCGCTGCGAACAGGTCGGAGAGCACCGATGCTGCAACGTCGCGTTCGAAAATGACGGGAACGCGCATCGTCTGAGGTTTGCGCGCGCCGAACATCGCGAGCGTGCGTCGCACCGCTTTTGCGGCGACGGCTTCGGCGTCTTCCATGTCGATCAAACGCCGCGCGGCGCTGCCATAACTTCCCATGCGCTTGATGCCGCCGTCGAGTGCAACGGGGCTCGCCGAGCGATGCGTTCGCGTGGAACGATAGGCTCCCGCAAATCCATTCGAATTGACCAGCGCAAGCGTGCCGACCGTGTCGCCCACGCGCGATCCGTTGCTGTTGGAGATACGCGCATCTGCGGTTCGCATGCGCGATTCTAATCCGAGCGCTTCGTCGATCTTGTTTTGGGCCTCGCGCTCTGCCACGTCTTGGGCGAACAATTCCAAGTCGCGGTGCGGCACTGCATCCGCGGACGCCGCCTCGGGCAGCGCGGCGTACGGATCGGACGCGACGTGCCGCGCTTGCGCTACCGTGGAACGAACTGCCTCGGCCAAATGCGCCAGTTCGAAATCCGAGGTCGCGAGCGTCGCTTTGCGCCCGTCGACGAAAACGCGCACGTGCAGCGATCGCCCCGTGGACTGCTCGAGTTTGGTAACCGCACGGTCTCGCGCTTCGGTGCTGAAGCGGTCGTTGATCGATACCGTGGCTTCCGCCTGAGTGGCACCCGCCCGCAACGCTGCCTCGACCGCGTGCTGCGCGTATTCCAGCGCTTGGGCCGTCTGAACGGGAGAAACATTACGCGACATGCGATTCACCGATCAAAAGGCGCTCCGGCCTAGCCTGCGCGCCCCCCATCAAAGATGGGGCCCCCAAAATTTCGCGGCGCCTACATCGCACTGCATGCATAAACACTCCCCGTGGGCGCCGGTAATTATTGGACACGCGATCCGCCGTTTTTAAAAGGCGCTCCGGCCTAGCCTGCGCGCCCCCCATCAAAGATGGGCCCCCAAAATCTCGCGGCGCCTACATCGCACTGCAACCATAAACACTCCCCGTGGGCGCCGGTAATTATTCGACACGCGATTCATTGTTTAAAAGGCGCTCCGGCCTAGCCTGCGCGCCCCCCATCAAAGATGGGGCCCCAAAAATTTCGCGGCGCCTACATCGCACTGCAAGCATAAACACTCCCCGTGGGCGCCGGTAATTATTCGACACGCGATCCGCCGACTGTTATTGCGCGAGATTTTCACGGTGGGCATTCCGACGCCTACGGGTACGTATTGGCCGCCTTTTCCGCAGGTGTAATGCCGGTTTGCGAGCCGGCAATCGTTGCCGACCGCCGTCACCTTCGTCATCACGTCCGGGCCGTTGCCCACGATCGTCGCGTTTTTCACGGGCGCAGTAACCTTGCCGTTCTCGATCAGGTAGCCTTCAGCCACCATGAACACGAAATCTCCGCGGCTGATCTCCACTTGGCCGCCGCCGAATGCCTTTGCGTAGATGCCGCGTTTCGTGGACGCGATAATTTCTTCCGGCGTCGAATCGCCGCTCGGCATGTACGTGTTGCACATCCGCGGCTGCGGCATGACACGGAACGACTGCCGACGTCCGCTGCCCGTCGACGCCGTACCCATCAGCGCAGCGTTGAGCTTATCTTGCATGTAACCGCGTAAGATGCCGTTCTCCACGAGCACTTTGTGCGCGCCCGGCGTACCCTCGTCGTCGACGGCGGTGCTTCCGCGCTCCTCGCGCATATTGCCGTCATCGTAAATCGTGACGAGTTCGCTCGCGACGCGCTCGCCCACGCGTCCGCTATACAGCGAAACGCCCTGACGGTTGAAGTCACTCTCGAGTCCGTGACCGACCGCCTCGTGGAGCAGCACGCCGCCGCCGCCGTTTCCGACGACCATTTCCATTTCGCCGGCGGGCGCCGGGATTGCATCGAGATTCGTCATCGCAATGCGCGCGGCGTCTTTCGCAATGGATTCCGGCGTTCGGTTTTCGTAAAACGCGATCGACGTGCGGCCCCCGTCTCCCACGAACCCATGCGCGCGATGGCCGTTGCGCGTCGAAACGGCTTGCACGCCGAGCGAAATCAGCGGACGGTGGTCGTGGACCAATCGGCCTTGACTGGTTGCAATCCAAACGTCCTGCAACTCGTCTGTGACCGTCGCGTTCACCGCACTGATGCGCGGGTCGAATGCGCGTGCTGCAACGTCCGCCTGCTCGAGCAGTTTCACGTAATATTCCGAAGGCGCGTGCGTGGAGCGATCCGTTTCGTAAAATGGGGTGACCGCCGAGGTCGAAACCTTCACGCTGCGCGGCGGGGCATTTCCGCCGTCGCGCGCGATCAGCGAAGCTATGCGTGCCGCTCGCTCCAGCGACTCGAACGAGAGGTCGTCGGAAAAAGCATAGCCCGCGGACTCGCCGAGGACAACGCGAATGCCGACACCTTGCGTGACGGAAAATCCGCTCTCGTGAATATGTCCGGACTGTAAGCGAAACGACGCTGCCCGGCGCCGCTCGCAGAATACGTCCGCGTAGTCGCCGCCCCGTTCCAGCGCCGCGTCCAGAAGTCTTTCGATGATGTCCGTATCGAGCATGTTTTATGAGAACTCCTACTGCTCGGCGATGCGATCGATTGCCGAAACGATGGCGGCATCGGGGTCGCCGGGCGAACCGTTGATGATGAACGCAAAAACGACCCGCCCGTGCTTGTGCGTATCCACATAACCGGCCAGGGACGATACGCCGTCCACATGGCCGCTCTTCGCGCGCACCCGCCCTCGCGCGCTCGTAAAATCGTACATCCTGAGCGTCCCGTCTTCTCCACCGCGCGCGAGCAGGGGGTATAACGCGTTGCCGCCCGGCGCCGCGTCATAGTACGAAAGAATCCGCGCCAGCGTGACTGCGGCGACGCGATTGGCATGGGCCAGGCCGCTTCCGTCGACGATGTGCAGTCCCGGCGTTGGAACTCCTTGCTCGGCGAGTAGCCTGGTCTCGGCGCGCAGGCCGTCGCGGTCGTCTGCGGTGTTGCCGCTGTTTCCACCGACCGTCCGCATGAATTGTTCCGCGAAATGATTGTCGGAGACCACGAGCATATGCCTGACCAAATCGGGAAGCGGGGCGGAGCGATGCATCCACAGGACGGCGGCGTCGAGCGGTACGGTCCCGGTTCGCGGCAATTGCGCGACGGAGATGGCATCCCGCCGGAGCATGCCGGAAAGCACGGATCCTGCGTACGCATCGATGCCGTGCACGGGCACGTAAAACGTCTCTTGCACGCCGGGCGGAATGGTGCCGTCGAGATGAAACTCGTTCGGCGTTTCGGTTGCGGCAACGATCGTGTCGTCGCCTCCGCCGGTGCCGACGCTTCCGTAATAGTGAACGTCGCGGCTTTGCGGCTCGATCCAAACGCGCGCCGCTTCACCGGGCGAAGTTCCGGTCACATGAAATTCGACCGTATCCTCGTCGATCGATATGCCGCTGGTCGCAGCCATAAAATCTTCGTTCGAATCGTCCGCATTCCAAAGCGAATTGATCTCCTCGCCCGCTATAGCGCTGCCGTCGACCGCCACGCCGCCGCGTATCGCCTGCACGCGGTCTTTGCGCAGTGTCGCCGCGGCGTCGCGCAAATCGGCGCTGCGCAGCGAGGGGTCGCCCGAACCTTCGAGCCACAGATCGCCCTCGATAACGCCGTTTTGGGGTGGTCGAGATGCAGCCAGCAGCGTGTCGAAGCGGTACTGCGGACCGAGATCCGCGAGTGCGGCGTCGGCAACGATCAGTTTTTGCGCCGATGCGGGTGTAAGCGCACGAGACGAGCGATCGTCGTACAGCACGCTGCCATCCTGTGCGATGACGATGCAACTGCACACTCCGCCGCCGTTCAACGCGGGCGTCAGCGCACTTCGCACGGCCTTTTGCAACTGCGCGCGCGATGCCGCCCCCCATGCGGGCGCCGCCACCCGGCGAACGGCCACTACTATCGTGCGTTGCTCGTGCGCGGCCGGAACGGTCGCAGCGTGACCGCGCGGACGCAGCGCGAACGCCACGAGCACGACGACCAAGAGAACCGCAAGTGCGGCGCTGATGCGGCGCTTACGTCCCCGAGATCGCCGCGATCTGCTCTTGTAGTTTACGCTGCTCTTCACGTAAGGCATCGAGATCGGTCCGTAACCCCGTTACTTGCGCCGGAATTTTCTGTGATTCACGAATGCGGATGGCCGCCTCGGCGGCATCGCGCCGGACGCGTCCATCGAAGCCTCCGCGCGACAGGCGATCGAGCACGCCTAAGAACCGGCGATCGTCGAGCGTCTGCGCGGCCACGATCGCGGAAACCTGGACGAGGAACATCGGATCGTCCAAGCGATCGACAATTGCCTGGACTGCCGCATTCCGCTCGCTCTCGAGGAGTTGCGCGTTCCTCGCGAGCGCTCCGAGGGCTGCGCGGCGCAGCGACTCGTCTTTGCCCGGCAGCACGGCAGCGACGAGCAGCGGCGTAGCGCGCGCGTCACCGAGATCTCCCAACCCGCGAGCGGCACCGGACTCCACCGTGGCGTTCCACGATTTGCCGGCGAGAGCCGCCGAGAGAACGTCGAACGCACGCTCGTCACGCGTTTTACCGAGCGCGTGCAGCGCGGCTGCCTGAACGAAATAGGACGCGTCGGCGGCCGCGGGTCCGAGCAGCGCTTGCGCCGCGCCCGCGTTGTGAAATTCTCCCAGCGCGGCCGCAATCGCGCGCCGTACTTTGGGATGCCGGTGCGAAATCTGCTCCACGAGCAGGCGTTGAGCCCAGGGAGCGCGCGTCTTGCCGAGCGCTCGCGCAGCCTGTTCCAGCACGCCCCATGACGGATCGTGGGCGAATGCCTGGGCAAGAGCGCTGCGCGCAGACGCCGACCCCGATTTTGCGAGCTCGCGAGCCGCGTAAATGCGCGCGGCGATATTGGGGTCGAAGGCGAGTGCGGCCGCAGCGAACGCGTCACCGTATTCGTAGGTGACGTCCGACAAGATGAATGCGCCTGGATCGAAGCGCACCAGTTGTGGGCGCGAATCGACCGGGATCGTAATCGTTTCGTGCGGACGCTCCACACGCACCCGAATCCGGCGCTCTTTCGCCAAGGCCGCGTTTCCGAAGTTCGCGGCCGGACGTTCCGTCGCGCCCTCGACGATGCCGAGATCGACGTCGAACGCAAAGGCGGGATTGGATGCATCGGCCGGCTGTTTCTGATCGACCGTCAGCGTGAGTACGTTGCGATCTTCGTCATAGCCGAGCGAAACGTTCAACTTCGGATGGCCGCCGCGAAACACCCACTGATCGAAGAATGCGCGCATGTTCCGGCCGGTGCTTTGCTCGATGGCGCGAATGAGATCGATCGTCTCGACGCTGCGCTGCGCATTGTCGGAAACGTAACGCCGCATCGCGCGCCAAAAACGCGCTTCGCCGAGCTCGCCGCGCAGCATGTGCAGCACGGCCCCGCCCTTTTCATACAAGTGACGGTCGAAGAGTTCGATGGGATCGCGGAACCGGTTGCATACGATCGCGCGGCGATACCGGTCGGAATCTTCCTCCAGATAGCGTTCGACGCACCCGAACACGTCGTACACGTACTCGTCATATCCGAGGTCGGCCTCTCGGAAGATCGCCTCGAAGAACGTCGCGAAGCCTTCGTTCAACCACGCGTGCGACCAGTCGCGGCAGGTGAGCAAATCGCCGAACCACTGGTGTGCGAGTTCGTGCGAAACCAGGGGGTCGCTCGAAAAATCCGCATGCGCCTTCGCGTCATGCAGCGTGCGTTCGGTTTGCGTCGTCGCGGACGTGTTCTCCATCCCGCCGAAGATGAAGTCGCTTACCGCGATCTGTGAGTACCGCGCGTACGGATAAGCGGTGCCGAGCTTTTCCTCGAATACTTCGATCATGCGCGGCGTCTTGCCGAAGGCGCGCTCGCCGTCGGCCTCGCGCCCGGGCAGGACGTAATAGAATACGGGCAGTGTGCCGCCGGCGGGGCGCTGCGACGATTGATCGACTTCCACGAACGGCCCGACGACCATCGTCACGAGGTACGTCGAATGAGGAACGTCCTGACGGTAGGTGAAGATCGTGCGATCGCGTTCTTCGCGGCATTCGAGAAGCGCGCCGTTCGAAAGCGCGAACTGTCCTTTGGGCACGACGATCGTCGATGAACTGGTTTGCTTCTCGTGCGGATAGTCCAGACAAGGAAACCAGTAGCGCGCGTTTTCGTCTTGACTCTGGGTCCACGCGTGACGAACCGCATTCGGATATTCCGGCGTCGGTTGAATGAAGAACAGGCCGTGGCGCGGCTGCGTGACGCTGTAGCGCACCGCGAACGTCGCCTCTTCCTGCGCGGCGATGACCGGATCGAAGTCGATGCGCAAGTGTTTGCCGTCGGACGTAAATCGCAGCAGGCGTCCGTCGCGTTCGACGCTTTCGATGCGAAGATCGACGGCATCCAGCGTGAGCGCCGCTACCGGCTCGTCGAGCGCGCGCACCGTGGTTGTGCAGACGCCGTCCAAGTGGGCGCGTTCGAGATCGGGCTGCAGGTGCAGGTCGATATGCAGGACGTCGACGCTCTTGTCGGGCCCATAACGCAATGTCGAACCGGGCAGCGCAAACTCACGATGCGCCGAAGCTTCGTCGAGAATCATGGAACGAGCGCTGTTCGTTGCGGCGGTCCCGGTTTCCCGGGACCCGCCGCCGCGCTCGTTAGGTGCTGTACACTAACTGACGCTCGAGTGACGCGCCGCTGGGCGAGGTCGTCGTGATGATGACGCGCACTTGACCGCCCGAAACCGCATTGAGCGAGATCGGGACGCTGAAATTCCCGTTACCGTCCGCAGTGACGTCGGTTTGGAACGTGCCGGTTCCGACTTGCAGCAGCCCGCCCAGCGCCGTCGCTTCGCCGCTCGCAACCACGTGCACGGTCGAGCCGGGAACTGTCGTACCGTTCAGCGTGAACGAGCTGCCCACTCTCGAACCCGGACCTGGACTGACGTTGCGCACGTAGTTCGGCGCCGCGCCTGCTCCGGTGGTGAACGACCAGCCGCTGTTGAAGCCGGCGCCTGCAGTGGTCGTGCCGTTCACCGCGACGTGATGCGTTCCGGGAACCAATTCCCAATTCGGCGTCACGTCGAAGCCGTTCGGATTCGCGTACACCTGACTCGTGACGTCGCGCCCGTCGACGGAAACGCGCAGGGAGTCGCGGTTCACCGGTTCGCTGAACTGCGCATGCAGATTGGGATGCGTGCTGTTCACCGTTCCGCCGCGCGCCGGATGCTGATTCGTCAAATAAAACGATTGATTCGTTTGCGGCTGCGGCGTGTAACTCACGGAACCGCCGGACGTCGTGATGGCGACGGTTTCAGAGTTCGAGTTCCAGCTGACGTTCGCGCCGAGTGCTTGCGCAACGAAACGAAGCGGAACTTCGGTGCGTCCCGCGACCGTAAACGGCGCGACGTCCATGGTGAGCGGCTGACCGTTCACCGATGCTTGCGTCGAACCGATTACCAAATGCACGGCACGGCCGTTGCCTTGAGAATTGATGTTGCCGCTCGAGTATACGACCGACGACCCGAGCCGTTCGAAAATCGCGCGCATCGGAACGAACACGCGGTTATTCCGCATCACGGGCGGCTGATCGAAACTCATGGCCTGTCCGTTCACCGTAACCGTGACGTTTTGGGCGCGGCCGGCGCTAAACTCGCGATTCCGAACAGCATCGAGGCGGCCAGGCCTGCTCCGGCCAGTCGCTTGAGTGCTTCCATTCTGTGTCCCTCCAAGAAATAGGACTTTTACGTTCTCCGAGGGACTGCTTACCCAAGTGACCCGTTTAAGATTGCACGCTTGGCAGAGTGCTAGACCGGTACCGGGGTTTCGTTCGGCTGCATTTCCTCGCGCATCGCGCGCGCATCTGCGCGCCGCTCGAAGTGGCCCATCCAGGTGTTGTAAATCATCGGCACGAGGAACAGCGTCAGCGTCAACGAGCTGAGCAGGCCGCCGATGATCACGGTTCCCATCGCTTGGCGCCACTCGCCGCCTTCCGCATAGCCTAGAGCGAGCGGCAGCATGCCGAAGATCATCGCCGCGGTCGTCATAATGATCGGGCGGAATCGCGTAGCCGCCGCCTGCAGCACCGCATCGCGCACGCGCATGCCGCGCTTGATCAGCGTGTTCGAATAATCGACGAGCAAAATACCGTTCTTCGCTACCAGGCCGAAAAGCATGATGATGCCGAGAATCGAGATGATGTTGAGCGACTGTCCTTGCTCGGGTTGGAGACGACCCATGATCGCCAGGAAGATCAGCGCACCGATGATCGCGAGGGGCACGGAGAACATGACGATCAGCGGCTCGAGGAACGAACCGTAGAGAATCACCATCAGCATATAGACGAGCATGAACGAGGTGAGCAGCGCAACTCCCATGTCCACGAGCGTGTCGTTGACCCATTGCGAATTGCCTTGCGCGACCGGCGTTACGCCGGCGGGCAGAAATCCGGGTTCGTCCATCTTCTTCGCGAGCGGACCTTGAACTTGACCCGTGGAGTAGCCCGGAAGCAAATCGCTCATGACGTTGACGACGCGCTGGCGGTTGAGGCGCTCGATTCGCGTCGGCGCCTTCGTCCACGTGAACGTCGCGACGTCGCCAAGCGGCACGAGCGTTCCGTCACCGGCGCGTACACGAACGTCGCGTAAATCGTCGACGGTGTTGCGATCGGCTGTCGGGAATTGCACGCGCACGTCTACCAAACCGTTTTGCGTGCGCACTTTCGTCGCGACGGCACCGTCCACCGCGATGCGTGCCACGTTCGCTGCAGCCGACGGAGCGACGCCGAGCAGTTCCGCCTTGGCCTGATCGATGTCGACGTTCAAACGCGGAGCCGCGATTTCAGCAGACGTCTGCACGTTCACGGCACCAGGCACCGTACGCAAGAATTTGGCAACTTTTTCCGCGGCCGGACCGATTTCGTCTTCCGGCCCGGTCAGTGCGTAAAAAATAGCCGAGGCTCCGCCGCCGCCGCCGCCCGTGTCCTGATCGACCTGCAAATCGCCGCCCGGCACCAAATACGCCATGCCCCGAATCTTACGAACGATGTCGTTCGTCTGCTTGACGTGACCGTCTTGGACCTCCGCCGTGAGTTGCGCGAAATTGCCGCCGGTGGTGGCTCCGAAGCCCGAAGGCTTGCGGCCGACGGTGGAGCTGACCGACTTGATCAACTTCACTTTCATGAGCGCGTCTTCGAGCTGCGTTACGTAGCGATCCGTCGTCGCGATCGGCGTGCCCGGCGGATAGGAGACGATCATATTGATAACGCCGGTCTGCTGCGCGGGGAAGAAGTCGAAGCTGACGCCTCCAAGCGACCACATGATCAGCCCGGTGACCAGTGGCAGAACGATAGTGGCGGCTGCAAGAGGCCGGTGCGTGCCGAGCGAGGCAAACCCTTTCGGCGGTGCCGCCCGCCTGCGACGTAGAATCCACGCGATCGCATAACACGCCAGCGTCGCGACGACAATGCCGGCGTCCAGCGGCAACGCGTTTCGGCCGCTGCCGACGAGCGCAAGAGCGTTCAACATGAGCACGACGCAAACGAAGACGACGAATGCACCCTGTGCGAGCGCAAACGGCAGCAGACGCTCCTTATAGATCCGCGTCATGAGTTCGTATCGATGAACGATGAAGTTGAGGATCAGCAGCGCTATGATGAACACGGCGATGACGTTCATCAGGAACCAGCCTGTGGCGCTGCCACCGAACCACAGCCCGACTGCAGTGACAATCAGGATCGCGTCGAGCCGGCGGTCGTCGAGCGCGCGGAGCCACTTCGGCTCGGCCTCGGAACGTTTGCGCATGCTCCACTTCGCGGCAAGCAGCGGCGTCAGGGTAAACGAGACGAACAGCGAGAACAGCGTGGCGGTCACCACGACCGCACCGTATTCTTTCAAATATTCGCCCACGATGCCCGGGAGCAGCGCGATCGGCAGGAAGACGACCACGTCGACCATCGTAATCGCGATAGCGGCGCTGCCGATTTCGTTGCGGCCGTTGATCGCCGCATCGATCGGATTCTGCCCCATGTCTCGATGCCGGGTGATATTTTCCAAAACCACAATCGAATCGTCGACCAGAATACCGATGATCAGCGAGAGCCCCATCATGGACAGATCGTCGATGTGGAAACCGAAGAGCTTCATCAGGATGAACGTGGACAGAATCGACGAGGGGATCGCGACGAGCACGACCACAGCGTTACGCCAGGCGTGCAGAAACAGCATCATGACGATCGCGGTCAGGATGATGCCTTCGAGCAGCGATTGGCCGACGCCCCAGAGCTCTTTTGCCGTGATATCCGCTTGAGCGTCTTCCTCGACGAACTGCAGCTGCGGGAATCGCGCCTCAATCTGCTTCATTTGTTGGCGCGCGACCTGCGTGGCTTTGATCTGATCGGCATCGAGCGTCGGGTTGATCGATATATACACGCGCGGCTGCCCGTTGTAGTGCGATATCGTCCGCATCTCGACGTGGCTGTCGTACGCGTTGGCGACGCTGCCGACGCGCAGGTTCTTGTCCGCGGATCCCGGCACGGGAAGCGGGATTCCGAGCAGGTCGTTCACGTTGTTGACGTATGAATGTATCGCGACCGTCGCTTCCTGAGTCGGCTGCGTCATGATGCCGCCCGGAACGTTGAGGTTGTTGTTCGCAACGGCGCTGAACACGTCCGAAAGTGTGGCGTTGGTCCCGAGGAGCCGCGACGGATCGGGCTCGACGTGGAACTCACGATCGGCCGACCCGTAGACGTCCACCGATTGTACGTTCGGAATCTGCTCGATCAGTGGAGTGATTTGATTGTTGACCAGATCCGCGATCTGCGGCTGCGAAAGCGACTTGGAGCTGACCGCGATGTCCAGCAGCGGCGGCTCTTGATCACCCGCTTTGATCACCTGCGGCGGATCCAGATCGCTCGGCATATAGATGCGTGCAGTGTCTACGCGGCGCTGCACGTCCACGGCAGCCAAATCGATGTTCGCTTTCCCGATTTGAAAGAACACCGCAACGCTCGCGGTTCCTTCTTGGATTGTTGCCGTCATGTGGTCGAAGTTGTCGATGCCCGACATTTGATCTTCGATCGGCTTGACGACCATGCGCTCCATGTCTTGCGGCGACGCGCCGGGGTACGACGCGACGACCACCACGACGGGATAGTTCGTTCCCGGCGGGTTCGAGCTTCGCCCGAGCTGGAAGAACGAAATCAATCCAAAGATCGCCAGCGCGGCAAAAACCATCGCGGTGATCACGGGGCGACTAATGGCGAATCGGGTCAACCACACGATACGAAGAACTCCTGGCGGCCGTTATGCTCTCAACTACGGCCGGCGGCACCGTAGAGTTTCAGCGGCTATCGAAATTGGCTTGTGACCGCACAATAAAAAAGGCCCTCGGGGCTCTTTTTATTTGCGCGAGACTGGACTCGAACCAGCACGCCCTTGCGGGCGCTAGCCCCTCAAGTCAGTGCGTCTACCAATTCCGCCACTCGCGCATAGGGGGCAACGTCGAAATTCGCCCGCCGTGAGGGCGCAAAGACAACTTCAGAACTATAGCGTCAGCGCATGTTCGGGTCAAGCGCGTCACGCAGACCGTCGCCGATATAGTTGATGGCCAGAACGGTCAGCAGGATGCACAAGCCCGGGAAGACGGCCGCCCACCAAGCGATCTCGAGGTTGCTCTCCGCGTTGGCGAGCATGTTCCCCCAGGACGCGGTCGGCGGCTGGATGCCGAAGCCCAGGAATGAAAGGGTCGATTCCAAGACGATGACGTTTGCGACGTCGAGCGTGGCTTGAACGATGATTGGCGCGATCGCGTTGGGCAGCAGATGCCGCAGCATGATGCGCGTGTCGCCGTTGCCCAGGGCGCGAGCCGCTTCGGTATATTCACGTTCCCGCAGCGAAAGATACGAGGCCCGAACCAGACGCGCTACGCCGGGCCACGAAAGCGCACCGATGATCACGACGATCACACCGAACCCGAGCGAGGCTTTACTACTGCTCGCGGCGACGATACCCGTGAGCGTGAGCAGCAGCGGCAAGAGCGGAATCGACAAAAACACGTCGGTCAGACGCATGATGAAATAATCGATCCACCCGCCGTAATACCCGGCGACGGCACCGAGCACCGTGCCGATGCACAACTCCATGATCACGGCCGCGACGCCGACCGTGAGCGAGATGCGCGCGCCGAACATCAGGCGCGAAAGCAAATCGCGCCCGTTCTCGTCGGTTCCCAGAGAATGTCCGCCGCACTGCGCGGCATCCTGGAAGCACGGCGGAAGCGGATTGCCCTGCCAATGCACTTCGTCGATACCGTTCGGATCGTACGGCGCAAACTGGTGCGCGAAAACCCCGATGAGCACCATGAGCAGCAGCACGACGGCGCCCGCCATGGCGAGTTTGTGTTTGCGAAAGCGTCTCCAAACGCTGTTCTTGGTATACTCGATTTCGTCGTCGTAAACGACGGGTTGATTGATGGGTGCGGAAAGTGCCATGATGCGCGCTCCCTAGTCGTATTTCACGCGCGGATCGAGCCACGCGTACGCCACGTCGGCGAGCAGATTGAACAGCACGACCAAGAACGCGTTGAAGATCAGGTAGCCCTGCATCAGCGAAATGTCTTGCTGCCCGAGCGCGTTGTAGAAAAGCCGTCCCTCCCCCGGCCATGCGAAGATCGTTTCGGTGACGATCGCGCCGCCGAAAAGGCCCGGCAACGTAAGCGCGGTCACCGTAACGAGCGGAATGAGCGCGTTCTTCAATCCGTGCTTGAAGAGCACGGTGCGGAAATTCAAGCCTTTGGCCCAGGCCGTTCTCATGTAATCGGTCTTGACGACCTCGAGCATCGAACTTCGCATGAACCGGCTGTAGAGCGCAACTTGCAGCAGCGCGAGAACGACCGCCGGCAGAATCAAATGCGAGATGCGATCGCCGAAATCGAACGTATCCGAACTCGAGATGCCCGCCGACGGCAATTGGATCTGCCATCCGCCCGGAAGCGGAATTCCGTGCACCGCGAACGCGAGCTGCATCATCAGTGCGAACCAGAACACCGGCATAGACTGCCCGAAGAACGCGAAGGTAGTGATGAGATAGTCCCAAATCGAGTACGGACGCACCGCCGCAAACAGGCCTGCCGAAACGCCGAAGATGAATGCAATGACGAACGACGAGCCCATCAGTTCGAACGTCGCGGGCAAACGCTCCACGATCGCGTTGAACACCGGCTCGGAGTTACTCATCGACCAGCCGAAGTCTCCGGTCGCCGAATGGCTCAACCAAACGACGTACTGAACCGGAAGCGGCTTGTCGAGCCCGAGATTATGTTTGAGCCGGGCGATGTCGGCTTGCGTGATGTGCGGGTTCTGAAGGTACGCGCCCAAACCGCCGCCCGGTGCGTTGTGCAAGATCACGAACAGAATGAACGAGATCAGAATCAACAGCGGAACGGCTTGGAGCGTCCGCCGTACGACGTAGTTGAACAGTGGATCCCACCTCCAAAATAACCCGCCGTCTATTAAAGAACGGCCGGGGTTCTCCTTGCCAGCCCGAGCAGCTCCCAGCTCGATCCGGCGTTGCGACCGGACGGCCGAGCTCGCCGGCGAGGCGCACCACGCGCGCCACCAGCTCTTCGTTCGTGGCAAGGCGCCCTTTGGAATAATAGATGTTGTCTTCGAGCCCGACGCGCACGTGGCCACCCATGGCCAACGCGGCCATCGTCATGGGCAGCTGCATGCGGCCGATGCCGGCCACGGACCACGTGCAGCCTTCGGGGAGCGAGTCGACGAGGTCGCACAGATTTTGAACTGTCGCATCCAGGCCGCCCGGCACGCCGAGCACGAAATCCACGTGCTGGGGAAATTCCAGCAGACCCTCTTTCTCCAACCGGCGCGCATTCGAAAGGTGCCCCTTGTCGAAGATCTCCAATTCAGGACGCACGCCGTATTCCCGCATTTTCCGCAAGATGCCGCGCATGATCGGAAAACTGTTTTCGAAGACGTCGTCGCCGAAGTTGACGGTGCCGCACGTCAGCGTCGCCATCTCCGGACACAGGCTCAGTACCGATGCGCGCTCGCCGGGCGACATGCCGATCGCGCCGCCGGTGGAAAATTGCACGATGAGATCGCTGTGCGAACGAATCTCGTCGTAGGCCGCTTTAAAGCGTGCTACGTCGTGCGTGTTGCTGCCGTCGTCATTGCGGCAATGCACGTGAAGCATCGAGGCGCCGGCCTCGCGCACTTTGCGCGCGACCTCGCCGAGTTGCTTGGGCGTGACGGCGAGATGCGGGGTTTGGCCGGGCGTGAGCTCGGCGCCGACGGGCGCGACGGTGATGATCAGCGGCTCCATGCCGAACCTGCTTCGCCTTGCAGCACGTGCGCCGCCTCCGCCACGATGTCGTCGTCCAAGCCCAGCAAATGCGCCAGCGCCACGGCATCCCCCTGATGATGGGCGCCGTCGCTCACCTCGTAGACCGCGTAGTCCATCGACTCGGCGAGCGAAGCCAGCGCGGCCTGCAAATCGCCCGCCGGCGCGCCTTTGGGCACGTCGCGCAGGCCTCGCACGGCGAAATGCCGGGTCTGCGTTTGCGCGGCGATGCCGGCCAAGTGCGTCGCGACGAACGCGAGGCGGCCGCGGCGGCGCAGCGCGCGCACGAGGGCGACGAGCAGCGCGCGGCCTTCGTGCGGCGTGGTCGTGCGCGCAAACTCGTCGATGAGCATGAGCGCGTGGGTGGCTGGGCGCGCCAGAATCTCGCTCAATCGCACGACCTCGCGCGCAAACGAGGAAAGCAATCCGCCCGGCTCTTCCTGCGCCCCGATGCCCAGCCAGGCGATTTCGTCGAAAAGTCCACATTCCGCGCTTGCGGCCGGAACGGGAATGCCGAAAGCGGCGAGCAATGCGATGAATCCGCACGTGCGCAACGCAACGCTCTTTCCGCCCATGTTCGGGCCGGTGAGCACGGCGGTGTCCGAAAGGTCCACCGAAATTGGTTCGTAGCGGCGGCCCTGCGTCCGCAGTTCGGATTGCAGTGGAAGATAACGCGCATCGCGCACGCGCAGCACACCATCGGACGCTATGCGCGCGGGAATGCATGCGTTTTGCTGAGTGAATCTAATTTGGGCGAGCTGCACGTCGAACTCTCCCACCGCTTCCACGAGCGCTTCGAGGTCGTGCCCACCCGCGCGTACGGCGTCCGACACGTGCGCGCGGACCGATCGTTCGACACGAGCGACGCTTACGGCGGCGGCGTCGCGCTTGCGCAGCGCTTCCAGAGCGGCTTCATCCAGTTCGAGTTCGCACAAGAAATACGTCGGCGCTTCGCGCACGACGCGCAATCCCGGCGGCAGCACGGAAACGGAATCGCGCATGACGATGAACTCGTCGCCGGAGATGTCGTCGCGACGGAGTGCACCCGCAACCGCAGTTGCCACGCCGTGCTCGGGCGCGCGTCGAATTCCGCTTGCGCGCGATCCGCGTCCCCCCGCGCGGCGGCGAGCGATGCTTCGAATTTCTCCGCGAGATAAAATCCGAACTTGCCGGAGCGGCCTCGTTCGATGAGACGCAGCACGGCGCGCGCGCCTTCCCCTTGCGGAACGTACGTTTGCAAACGCTGCGCCGCATCGAGAAAACGCAGGAGTTCCAGCAGATTCGCGTCTTCGAGCGTATCGCCCATTGCGGCGCGCGACAGCGCGGGAAAGGGGTCGGGCATGATGCGCAGCGCGTCTCGCATTGCATCCACTTCTTCCGGCGGTATCCGTGCTGCAAGATCGGCGATCGCGCTCGCGCGCTTCGGATGCCGCGCGTTCATCGCCCGGCGCACATGGCGCGAATCCTTCGAACGCACGGCGGCCCGGTTCGCTTACCGGTTCGAGTTGCGCGTTCAGCCAGGCTGCGTCCAAAGCGACTGCCGTACGCGCGTCGACGATCCCGGCGAGTTTCATGCGGCCGCACCACCGTGCCGGCGTAAACGTCGAACGTCGGAAGACCCGTGGCGGCGGCGACGGCTTGCGCGAATTCGCGCGGTTCGAAATAGCGATCCGGCGCGATCGAAGCGACCGTCGCTGCAACGACGCTCAGCGGACGCTCGCAGCGCAGTGCAGGCGGCCAACGACGCCGAGCAGGGCTTTACCGCCGATGGCAATCGTGCGTCGGATCGCGCACGACGATTTGCCGCTATTCGCGCCGGCTCACAGGCGCGGCGCCGCGCCGGCGTCAGCGCACCGTCGATTCGTACGAACGGCGCGTCGAAGATCGGCCGCCGGAATGCGCAGACGTGCGGCCAGCGCGCGCGCGTCGGCGACTGCTTCTTCGAGCGTTTGGGCTGCTGAAGCGCCCGCCGCGACGATCACCGCATCGTCGCCGCCAGCGAGTGCCGCGACGCGGTCCAGTGCGCCGTCGACGATGACCTGCCCGCACCCAAGCCCGCAAATCTCTGAACGCAAGCGCGCACGCCGGCCGCCGTCGCCGGTCCGGCCAGTTCGTAATACGCCGCGTGCCGTACGCCGCAAAGAGCACGGGACCGGCTGCGGTCGTCCAAGGCGTAAAGTCGAGAAGTTCACTCGCCGGATGGGGAGGCAGCAAACGGCGCGCCGTCGCAACGAGGGTGCCGGGCTGTAGAAAAAGCCGGGGTTTCTCCAACGAATCGGCGGCGTCGAACGCTTCTCCGTCGCGCCCAATCGAGGTCATTCCGACGCAAACGCCACGCGCGCCAAGCCGCTTGCGCCACGGCGCGCATCGCCACGGTCTTGCCGACGTTTTTTCCAGTGCCGACCACGAAGAGCGACCGGCGGCCGCCCGCCCGCGCCAGACTCCAGCAGTCGCATCGCCAGTGCGCATAACCGGCGCTTCGCTTATCCGATGTTAAAGACTTTTGCGAGTATGAACGCCATGCCGGTCAGCATCGAGGATAATCCCGGCCCACAGCTCGGCCCCTTCTTCCACGCGGCGTCCCAACACGCGCCCGAACGTCAGGCCGAGCGCCGTCGAGCAAATCGACACGACGAAAATCACCGCCAGCGCGAGCCAGAGCGGCACCCCGATGTAGAGAATCGAGAAGCCGATGCCCAGAGAATCGAGGCTGATCGAAAGCGAGGCGATGAACAGCCCCCAGCCGCGCGACATGTCCAGGGGCGTCTTTTCTTCGGACTCGCGCACGGCCTCGAAGATCATGTATGCGCCCACGCCCATCAGTGCTGCGAAACCGAGATACCCCGCGACGTTTCCGAGCAGCCGTCCCGCGACTTGCCCCAGCCCCACGCCGATGAGGTTCATGATCGACTTCCGCGCTCGCGAAGGCGGTACCGATTCGCGCCTTGACCGAGCGAGACGCGCCCCGCATGCCGACGCCAACGCCGACCGCGAAGACGTCGAGGCCAAGCGACACCGCGACGACGAAGATCTTTGAGATGCAAGAACAGTCGAATGCGGGCCGCCGGGCGCATCCCTCTACCGGGCGCGACGCGCGGGTCAGCGGGAATTCTCGATTTTCGAGCGGATCGACTTTCGGCTGCGCGAGCAGGCTGTTGACTGCGGTGCGCAGCTGCGAGATCGTGAACGGTTTGTTCAAGAAGAGATTCGCGCCGGCGGTTTTTGCGCGGCCGTCCATCGCGTAATTGGTATGGCCGGAGATCATCAAGATCGGCACGGCGCGCGTTCGTTCGTCCGCGCGCAACCGTTCGATGAGATCGATACCCGAGATTCCGGGAAGCATGAAATCGCAAATGATGATGTCGAACGATCCTTCGCGATCGAGAGCGACCAGCGCGCTCTCCGCGTCGTTGCGAATCACGATGTCGTACGGGCCTTTTCGCAACACCGTTTCGATAAGTGTGCAGATAGCCGGATCGTCGTCCGCAATGAGTACCCGCCACGTGCGCTGCGTCATGCTGCAGGACCCATTCGCCCCGAGCGCCTTCGCGCCTCGCCTCCCGGTCCCGGTTTGGTAAAGTTTTGTCTGTGAAACGGCCTGACAGCGGTATGGTTTTTCACGCGGCGACTGCCGTGCTGCTGCTCGTGATGCTCGGACCGGTAATCGTCATGCTGGCCGCCGTGCCGCCGGACGAGGTCATGCGCGCGTTCTCGGCCCCGGTCGCGCGAGATGCGCGTACGCGTATCGCTGCTGGCATCGAGCATCGCCGTTGCCGTCGCGGCCGTCCTGGGCGTGCCTGCGGGATATGCGCTCGCACATGCGGGCCGGAAAATCCGCGCACTCCTGCTCTCGGTGCTGGCTCTTCCACTTGCTTTTCCGCCGGTGGCGTCCGGCATCATTCTGCTGCAGACGATCGGCACGCGCACGCCGCTCGGTGCAGCGCTCGCGCAACATGGAATCGTGTTCGTCGATTCGCTGTGGGGCGTCGCGCTGGCGGAGTTGTTCGTCGCCGGATCGTTCGTCGTCATTACGGCTGCCGCGGCATTCGGATCGCTCGATCCGCTCTACGACGAATCCGCGCAAACACTCGGCGCCTCCGCCTACGCGCGTTTCTTCCGGATTGCGCTTCCTCTTGCTGCGCCGAACGTGCTCGCAGGCATCCTCTTGGCATGGATGCGCGCAATCGGCGAATACGGCGCAACGTCCATCGTCGCATACCATCCGACTTCGCTGCCCGTCCAGTTGTACGTAGCGCTCTCCGCGCAGGGCGTCGGCGCATCGCTTGCACTGACGTACGGTTTCGTCGTGCTCGCAGCAGTCGTCGTCTGCGTACAATGGGCTTTGCGCAGGCGCGTCGTATAAATCAGCCCGTTATGGCCGTACTCGATCGCATGTTCGCCCCGGATTCGCTGTTCTCGCGCCGGTTTTTCTTCCTGGCCAGGCGCTTCGTGGCAGGCGAAACGATCGAATCGGCCGTCGCGGCCGTGCGTGAATTGAACGACGCAGGCATGACGGCGACGCTCGATTTTCTGGGTGAGGACGTGCTCGAGCGAGAGGCCGCGACCAAGACGCGTGACACATACTATCGCATGCTCGATGCGATCGCCGAAGCCGGCGTCAAGAGCAACGTTTCCGTAAAACTCACGGCGATGGGTTTGCTCGTCGACGAGGACTTCGCGCTGAAGAACCTGGCGTCGATTCTCGAATACGCACAAGCGAAAAATTCCGCGGACCCGTTCGTGCGCATCGACATGGAAGGTTCGAGCGTCACCGACGCAACGCTTCGCGTCTTCGAGCGCGCGTTTGCCGCGCATAAAAATGTCGGACCCGTGCTGCAAGCCTATCTGCGCCGCACGCCGCAGGACGTGCAGCGCGCGATCGAACTGGGCGCGCGCGTGCGCATCTGCAAAGGCGCGTACAGCGAACCGCCCGAGATCGCCTTCAAAGAAATGCCGCAGATTCGCAAGCAGTATCTCGAGTGCGCGAAGGCACTCCTGGCGCGCGGCAACTATCCCGGAATCGCGACGCACGATCTCGAGCTGATCGAAGCCGTGAAAGCCTTCACGCACAACAACGACATTGCGCCCGACAAGTTCGAGTTTCAAATGCTCTACGGCATACGCCCGAGCGTTCAACGGCAGCTCGTGCGCGAGGGGTATCGCTTACGAGTCTACGTTCCGTTCGGGACGCACTGGGCCGGGTATTTTTATCGCCGCGTCGCGGAGCGAAAGGAAAATGCGCTGTTCGCCCTGTCAGGGATCTTTAGTCGTTAGGCGGATTTGCTTCTTGGGACATTCGGCCTCTGCATTTTTGCGGAGATGAAGTTTTGAAAAAACCACCGGGTTTGCGCAAAACATTTATCGGAGTTCGCCGGCCGAAACGCCGCCGGTAGCTTTTATGCTGAAATGATCTGCGGGGATGTGGTGCCGCAACGTAACGGCGAACGTGCATTACGGGTGCGCATTATGGGCCTTGGCATGGCCGGACGGATTGTGCGACCAGCTGCGTATGTGGACGTATAATTGCGGTTAGTGGTGCAGCGAGTCTCCCGAGCCGCCGTACGGGTCGATGACCGTACGGTTGGAGATATCGGCCGGGGCTTGATGGTGCTCGTCGGCGTGGGCGTCGACGATATCGATCGCGATGCGGAAAGTGCGGCGGAGAAGATTGCGAATCTGCGCATCTTTCCCGACGAAGCCGGACTGATGAACCGCAACGTGCGTGAAATCGGCGGCGGCGTGCTGCTCGTTTCGCAATTTACGCTGCACGGCGATGCGCGTAAAGGGCGGCGGCCGTCATTCATCACGGCGGCCCGTGAAGACATGGCAAAGCCGCTTTACGAGCGCGTCGGCGCACTGTTGGAACGCGAAGGTTTGGCCGTCGGTTACGGCGTCTTCGGCGCGCACATGGACGTGGAGCTCGTCAACGACGGCCCGGTGACGATTCTGATCGATACGAAGAAAACGTTCTAGATGCTATTGCGCGGGCGGAAGGTCTGCGCTGGTTCCGTCGAGGTACCCGATGTGCGTGACGATGCAGCGAAGCGCCTCACCCTGCTGCGTCGCGGAAGGCCCGCTTACCGTCGAACCTCACGTCGCGCTTCTCTTGGGGATCGAGTTCTTTTGCGAGATGCACGGACGCCGTGTAGCTCGTGTACCGGAAATCACGGTAAAAACTGACCGCCAACCCGAGGTTCGAAATCGGCCGGTCCGACGCGTTTTGCACGGTGGCGGCGACCGTAAAACCACGCGGCTGAGCAACGGCGTTGCACAGCGAGAGCCCGACGGGCAAACGCTGCGGGTTCGAAGCGCATGCGCTCATGCCCACCACAAGTGCGGCGACGGCAATGCCACCCTTCATTCCCTGCTGTCCGGTATCCGATCGACGCGAACGATTTTGTCTTTTTCTATCAGCCGCCCGAGAACGTCGAATCCGCCGATCACTTTCCCGAAGACGGTGAAATCGCGATCGAGGTGCAGCTGCGGCGAGAGCGTGATGTAGAATTGCGTGCCCGCGGAGTCGCGAATAGCGTGCGAATTCGGCGGATCGGTATAATCCAATCCCATTGAAATGACGTAGACTGTCCTGTTCGATCGGATTTTCTTCCGCCGGAATCCTATACCCGGCGTCCCCGTTTCCGTTGCCGGTCGGATCGCCGGTCTGCACGACGAAATCGGGAACGATGCGAAACCATGGATTGTTGTCGTAGTAGCCGCGGTTCGCGAGATTCAAGAAGTTTTCGACCGTGAGGGGTGCCCATTCGGGATAGAGTTCGACGTAGAGATTGCCCTCCGTCGTGACGATGCGCACGCGCGGATGCGGTCCGGCCGCCGGACCGGTGAACAACGACGCCGTGCGAGGTTGGAGACTGCGGCTGCGTGACGATTGCGTCCGGTTGCGGTGCCGCGGCCTTACCGCTGACGGGCGTTCGCGGCAATGCGGGCAAATATGCGAAACGATCCGGCAGCGGCGCCGGCGTGCGCACGCCTTGCGCAATCGCGGTGAGATGCTCGGTCATCTTGCCGCCCTGGAGCACCGTTATCGATTCGCGCGCCTGCTCTTGCACGCGCCACGAAGCGTCCCGAAGCAGGGGCTGCAACAGCGACAACGCGGATGCTTCGCCGCGTTTTCCGAACGCGCGCACCGCTTCGATGCGCACGACTTCGTCGCGATCTTTCAATCCGCGAGCAAGGACGTTTTCGGGCACCGTTTTCGCGTATCCGCGATAGAGCGTCCACATGATATGCCAGCGTACGTAAGGGTCCCGTTCGCGCGCATACGAATTTGCCAGGGCGCGCCAGGAGAGTGCACTCTGGGATGAGGCGGCGAAGCTTTCCAGCGTCGTCGCCGCGCGAGCGCGAATGATGGGCGCGGGCGACCTCAACAAAGCGATCGTCAGCCGTGCCGCTTTCCGCTCCTGCATCTCACTGAAGACTCGCGCCGTTTCAAGCCGATCTGTCGCGTCCAATGCCGACGCGAGCACGGCACCACCGGTATCATGGAAAGCAGTCAGCACGCTGCTGCTCGCAGCGTTCGTTCCGATAAGACCCAGGCCGAAGACTGCAACCGCGCGCATGGCAGCGTCGGCATCTCTGCTGCGGCGTTCCAGCGGCAGTATGCCTGCCGGCTGCTTCGTTCGACCGATAGCCAGCGCGGCGCGAAGCGCAACCGGGCGGTCTTTCGAATTCAGCAATTCGACGAGGCGGCCGTTCCCTAAAGAACGACTTTGCTCCAACTGCTCGATTTGGATGTACGCAGGCGGCGGGGGCGCTGAAGTGCCGAGCGCAAGCACCAGAATAGACGGCAAAGCAGCCAACCGCACGGCCTTCTTAATCAAATCAATACCAACTTTCCGGAGCGAACTTGCGTTCTAGTATATGGAGCATGAGATTGCCGTCCTTCTGGGGCGGCGCAAGAAACTGAGGATAGAGACTTTCAGATGAACACACCGAACGGCCCGGCACCGAAGAAAGCCGGAGGTATGACGGTCCGGGAAGCCGGTCAAAAAGGCGGCGAGACGGTCAAGAAAAAGTACGGTCCCGAATTCTACGAGCAGATCGGGCGCAAAGGCGGCCAAGCGACAAAGCAAGCGCATGGCCATGCCTTTTACGAACAGATCGGCAAGAAGGGCGGCAAGAAAGGCGGCGAAGCGACTCGCGACCGCTACGGCCCGAACTTCTACGAGCAGATCGGGCAAAAAGGCGGCCAGAAAGTCAAGCAGCTTATCGAAGAAGGTAAACGTGCAGCAGCCGCAGCGGCCCAAGAACCGCAGAAAAAAGCCAGCTGAACCGGGTAGCAATTCTCGCAATTGCGGCGGCGTCCACCGCCGCGGCAATCGGCGCGGGCCCACAAGCCGCCCGCGCTATTGTCGTGCCCACCCCTCCGCCGAACGCCGCGGTGCCGGCGGCAACGCCCACGCGCACGCCGAATCTGACGGTGCTTCCGCTGGATTCAAGCCTCTTTTTCGTACTCGACGGGACGATCAGTTCGCAGATGAAGCCCGGCTCGGCGGTGCGCGCGCATCTGCGCGATCCGCTCGTGCTGCGCGGCCGCACGATTGCAGCAGCCGGATCACCCGTGCAGATTCAAGTGTACGAAGCCACGCCCGCTCACATGGCCAATGAGGACGGCTCCGTCGACATTTATTTCGAACCGTTGATGCTCGGCGGCGGAAAAAGCATTCCGCTTACGACGCCGACCGCACATATCGACCCGCATGTGAGCGCGGGAGCGTACAATACGCGAGCCGTTACCGATACCGTCGGCGACATCTTCATCCCGGGCCATTACTTCTATCACCTGCTGCGCAAGGGCCGCAACGTCGATCTCCACCCCGGCACGGTCTTGCGAGCGCGCACGGCGGCTTCGGTGATGCTGGCCGGCGGTGTAGTCGTCATCGCTACGCCTCAACCGTTCCTTACCGTTCGCGACACGCCGCATCCCGCGTTCGTTCCGGCGCCGCTGATTACGCCTCCGGGATTCCAAATGCCGACGCCGAAGCCGTCGCCAAGCGTACATCCAACCAAAACACCCTAACATTCACCGGAGGTTTGCCATGAAACGTGCGCTGTTCGCGCTCGCACTCTTCGCGTTCAGCGCCGTCGCAATCGGCGGCGGCATGACGACGGCGGCTACTCCAAAGCCGAAGCTCCCGAATACACCGCTTCCCAGCGAAGTCTCGTTCGTGCAGTCCGTCACCAAAGATCTGAACGCGCGTTTCCCCACGCCCGCCGATGCGGAAAAAGCCGGCTACTTCCGTTACAACAACGAAGACAACACCGGCGCGATCAGCTACGCCAATCTGCAGTGGAACAGCGCTGCGGATCCGGCTCATCCGCAGCCCAGCCAGCTCTGGTACGACGTGAAGGGTCATCTGCTCGGCGCCGATCTTTCCGTGCCGCTGACGGCGCAGAATAACGCCGCACCGCCGAATCTGTGGGGACTCGCGCCGGGCCGCTGGTCGAAATTTTCGCACCCGCACGTGCACTATATTTTGCAGGGCACGACCGATTCCGCATACGGCCACGCCGTACGCGCCACCGCCTTTGAGAAAGACGGCGGCAGCCTCGAGAATCCGGCGGCAGCGCCGCTCGTGAAAATGGGCAAGGTCAAATCCGCGGATCAGGTCACGAAAGTTTTTACGTTTCCCGCACAGTGGGACGTGGAAGTTTGGTTGACGCCGAATCCGCTCGGGGCGTTCGCGGATACGAATCCGCTCGTCAAACCCAGCAAGAAAGCCGGCGCGGGAGAGATGTAGCGAACGGCGCTACTTCAGAACCGAGCAGCGGTTCGAGACGAGCGTGATCGCGGAGTCCGCGGCTGCGTTTTCCGCTCGGTCGATCACGTCTCTCTGCCCGTCGAAGCGCAGATAACTCTTGATGTCGCGCATTTCGGCGGGTAGCTGCTGCTCGGAGAGCTCTTGCTGCCACACGTCCAAATTCGACGGCGGCCGGTAATCGATCATCGCGTGCACGACTCCCTCGAGATCGCTCGCGAGCTGCATCTGCTTGTTGTACGCGAGCTGCAGTTTTTCGGCGATCTGATGGATCTGATGCGAGTCTTGCGGGTCTTTCGTCAGCGTTTCGCCCTGACGAAACTGATTGATCTGCTGCTGCATGAACGGCAGACTGGATTGCAGATCGCCGACGTACTTTATGAGTTTGATCCGCACGCCGCTGTAGCGCACCTGATAATCGGGATGATGGAAGACGTCGTTCAAATCGATCAGTTGCGGATCGACCGCGTCGAGCGTTCGATCGTTGGCGAGCATCGGCTGCACCGCAGCGTTGAAATGCTGCGCGATCGACGTGCAAAAAGGCGTCGAACGCACCGTGGCAATCGTCCGCGAGCTGGCTCGAAGCCGCCGGTGACGCGGACGGGGTGGGATTCGCAACCGCCGCCAGGAGCGCGATTGCCAAGACCTTACTCGTTGCTCCAGTAATCCTTGAGCGCTTTGCCGCGCGAGGGGTGGCGAAGCTTACGCAACGCTTTGGCCTCGATTTGACGAATGCGCTCGCGCGTCACGCCGAACTCTTGCCCGACTTCCTCCAGCGTACGTTGATGACCGTCTTCCAGGCCGAAGCGCAGAACCAGTACCTTGCGCTCGCGCTCCGTGAGGTTTTGCAGCACGTCTTGCATCTTTTCTTTGAGAAGCATGACGGAGGCAGCCTCCGCCGGCGCGACCGCTTCCTGGTCTTCGATGAAGTCGCCCAGATGCGAGTCTTCCTCTTCGCCGATAGGCGTTTCGAGAGAGATCGGTTCTTGGCTGATCTTGATGACCTCGCGGACCTTTTCCGGCGTCAGTCCCATCTCCGCGGCGATTTCTTCCACGGATGGATCGCGGCCGAGCTCCTGCAGCAGCTGGCGAGAAATTTTGATGAGGCGGTTGATCGTCTCGACCATGTGCACCGGAATGCGGATCGTGCGCGCCTGATCGGCGAGCGCGCGCGTAATGGCCTGACGGATCCACCACGTTGCGTAGGTGGAAAACTTGTATCCTTTGCGATAGTCGAATTTTTCGACGGCGCGGATGAGGCCGAGATTCCCCTCCTGGATGAGATCGAGAAATAGCATGCCGCGGCCCACGTATTTCTTCGCGATCGAAACGACCAATCGAAGATTCGCCTCGGTGAGCTGGCGCTTCGCTTCTTCGCCTTGGCCGACGACGACTTGGTTCGCCGTCCCGTTGTTTGCAATCTCCCGTTCGCCCGCCTCGATTTTCATTGCGAGATTTTTCTCGTCTTCCATGGAGAGCAGCGGGACGCGGCCGATCTCTTTGAGATACATTCGAACCGGATCGTCCAGCGACAAACCGACCGAAAATGTCTCTTGGGCGGCCTCCTCGGCTTCCTCGGGTTTCTCTTCCTCGGCTTCTTCGACGACCTCGACGCCCGCCGCGTTCAAATCGGTCATCAAATCTTCGAAGATCTCGGCTTCGTTCAATTCCTCACGCGTTTCCGCAAGGCGGCCGACTTCCAAATTGATCTCGTCCAGCGTGATCGAGCCGCGTTTTTTGCCGCGCTCGAGCAGCCGCTTCTTCAGCTCTTCCACCGTAGTGGGCGCCGGTTCGGCCGTTGCCGTTGCGCCGTTTGCGCTCGCCGCTTTCTTGCGTGCCATGCTTTTTTAACTCACCTCCTTTCGGCTACTTCTTCAACTTCGCAACCAGGGTGTCGAATTCGTCCCGCATTGCAGAGTCCACACTTTGCCCCGCCATGACCAATTCGTCAATTTGCCGGGACAACTCCTGATAACGCCGGCGCTCCTCGTCGAGTTGCAGGCGCTGGACGACCCGGTCCAGATGCGCCCGGCGCTGGGCGGAGTCCTGGTAGCGAACCGTCGAACTGCGGTCCCGCTGCCCAAGCGAGGCTGAGCACCTCCATGCTCTCGTTATCGTCCGCAAAGAGTACGAAAGCATCCGCCGTATCGCTCACGCGCTCCGCGTTCTCCACCAGCCCCGCGTATATCCGAGCATACGTTTCGCTGCGGAAGCGCTCGACCGGAATGCGGTCGCTGTATTCGCGCACCAGTTGCGGCTCTTCCACCATGATTGCGAGCGCTTCACGTTCGAATGACGACGGCTGCAGGCTGCGCGAGAGATGACGTGTCGCGGGAATCACGCCGGTCGATCGCGGCGCGAAATTCGCGCCATTTGCGAGAAAGCGGCTATTCCGGAGATCGTTCTCGTTGACCTTCAGGCGTTTGGCGATCCATACACGCCACCGGTCCCATTCAACTTGCGGCGTCATGCGACGAATCAACACCTCTGCTTGCGCCGCGATACTTCCGGGCGAATCGAAACCGCGCTGGAGGCGATCCGCTTCTCCCTCCAATCGGAATTCGATTGCCGGCTTGGCTGCTTGAAGAAGCTCGCGAAATCCGGCCGCACCATGCTCGCGAACGTAGCTGTCCGGGTCCGAGCCTGCGGGCAGTGTGACGATTCGCACGCCGGAGCCGGCGTGCTCGACGACGTGCACGGCAATGTCGACGGCTTTCCCTGCGGCCGCGTTTCCGGCCGTGTCGCCGTCGAAACAAAGAAAGATCCCGTCGGCATATTTGCGCAGCTCTTTGGCCTGATCTTCCGTGAACGCGGTTCCGAGCGAAGCGACCGCGTTTTCGAAGCCCGCCTGATGAAGCGCGATGCAATCGAGATAGCCCTCGACGACGATCAGCGTACGATCTTGCGAGGCGGCGCGCCGGGCGAGATTGAGCGCGAAGAGATGACGCCCTTTCGTGTAGACCGGAGTCGTCGAGGTGTTCAGATATTTCGGCTCTCCGCTCCCAAGCGTGCGCCCTCCGAATGCGATCACCTCACCTGTGGTCGCGTAGGTCGGCACCATCAAGCGGTCGCGGTAGAAATCGTAATAGCCGCCGCGCTCGCCGCGTTTCACCAGGCCGGCTTTTTCGGCAACCGCTAGATCGACGCCGCCGCGCTGGAGTCTCTCCGGTAAGCGCGTTCCAGGCATCGGGCGCATAACCGATGTGAAATTTCTCGACGGCGCCCTGCGAGATGCCGCGGCCCTCGCAATACGCGCGCGCAGACGCGCCGGATACATCGCGCAGCATGCGTTCGAAAAACGCTGCGGCGATTTGGTTCGCTTCGTAAATCGCCTCACGTTCGTTGCGCGATCGAAGCATTTGGGGATTTTCCGGCTCGAGTTCGATGCCCGCTTTTTGCGCGAGCATGCGCACGGCGTCGGGAAAAGAGAGGTTTTCGAGTTTGGAGATAAACGTGATGACGTCGCCGCCTGCGCCGCAGCCGAAACACTTGAAAAACCCTTTGTCGGGATGAACGTGAAACGACGGCGTCTTCTCCGTATGAAACGGGCACAGGCCGACCAGATCGTTTCCACGCTTACGCAGCGAAACGTACGACCCGATGAAGGTCGCGATGTCGATGCGAGCGTGAATCTCCCGGACGGCGCCTTGGTCGAATCTCATTGGGCAGGTGACTACTTCGCCGCGGTTGGAAGAACTCCGGGATGAAACGGATTTACGATCCGGTCCACCACTTCATCGAACTGACGGCCGCCGAGGCGCGGCTGCTCGACTGCGCCGTCCTGCAGCGGCTGCGCCGTCTGCGTCAGCTGGGTCTGGCGTATCTGGCGTTCCCTTCTGCGGAACACTCGCGATTCAGCCATGCGCTGGGCGCGCTCGCAATGGGCACGCGCGCCTTCGATCAGCTCGTGCGAGACGCACGTGAATTTTTCGTAAACGACGCCGACGCCGCGTACCAGCGGCGCTTGGTGAGGGCTGCGCTCATCCTGCACGACATCGGACACGGCCCGTTCAGCCACGCCTGCGAGGAGGTTCTGGGCATCCGGCACGAGGAGCGTACGCGAGCCATTCTCGATCTTCCGGAAGTGCGCGCGCACCTCGGCGAGCTGGACGTCGATGCGAAGCACGTGCTCGATCTCATTCTGGGTTCCCGCGAAACGCCATATCCCGTGCTCGCCGAGCTGGTGAGTGGCCCAAACCTGGACGCCGATCGCATGGATTATCTGCTGCGCGACGCGTATTTCACCGGCGTGAGCAGCGGGCGCTACGACGCGGATCAGTTGGTCGCCTCACTGCGCATTTTCGAAATCCCGTCGACCAATACTCGACAAGCGCACGGTGCGCTTGCCATGGGAATCGACCGGCGAGGGGTCGTCGCGCTCGAGTCGTTCGTCCTGGCGCGCTACATGATGTTCGCATCAGTCTATTTCCATCACACGACCCGCATGTTCGAACGCATTCTGCAGCGCGTGCTGCGCGAACTGTGGCCCGATCCGCACCGCCTCGATCCGATCGACGAGTTTCTCCGCTGGGACGATTTCCGGGTGCTGAACGAGCTCAGCGAAGCACCTTCCGAGGCGGCGCGCGCTTTGCGCGAACGGTTGCGGCTCTTTGCGGTTGCGGCGGAATTCAACGCCGAGCACGATCTGCGCGTATTCGAGCGCTGTGAGGCTGCGCTGCGCGAGCGCTACGGCCGCGATGCGGTGTGGAGCGACGAGCAATCGCAGTTGATCCACCGGCTTCCACTACAAGCCGACGCGGAAAGCAAAACGGTATGGGTTGGTACGGCGTCCGGTTCGGTCGTCGATGCGCGCGAGGCTTCCGATCTCATCGCAAAACTTTCCGGAAAGGCGCACTGGCGCAAACTCTTCGTCGAACGCAGCCGCGTGGACGTCGCGGAAGCTCGCCGTATTTGCCGCGACCTCGCGGGGGCGGCGACCTTGTCATCGTGAGGCTGGCAAACGCGCTGTCATCGTGAGCGTGTCGAACGACCCCGAGCCCGTCGAGGGGCACGCGGATCGCGGGCTTCGACTGCTCGGCCATGCTTCGACACGCTCAACGTGACGAATACGATTACGACGATTTCAGGAACGAGTCGAACGCCGCGAGGGCTTCGTCCATCCCGTATCGGCCGTAGCCGATGCGAAAGCGATCCGGCGGGCTGGGCAGCAGATTGCTGCGGTACAGCGACGCGGGTAAGAGTAATACTCCGCCACGTTCGACGAGCTGCGCGCAGAAATGTTCCACGCCGTCCGACCCGAGGTAGCGCGGATACGCGATGCAGCCTCCATCCGGCGAATACCAGTCGAACCGGTCCTCATGACGGGCAAAAAATGCGTCGAGCTTGGCGAGGTTGCTCGAGGCCAAATCGCGATTGCGGGCAAGAATCCGATTTCGGCCTTTGAGCGCGATGCACGCCAGAATCTCGCTCGGCGCGGAATTGCAGATTGAGAGATAGTGCTTGAGCTGCACCATGCGTGTACGCGCGTCTCGATCGCGGCACGCAATCCAGCCGACGCGCAGACCCGGCAATCCGTACGCCTTGGAGACGACGTTGAGCGACAACGCGCGTTCGTACAAATCCGACGCCTGAGGTAAGCGTTTGCGATCGTCGCGCTCGATTCCGCGATATACTTCGTCGCTGAAAAGATAGATGCCGCGCTCGCGGCAGATTTCGACGACGCGGTCGAAGGTAGCCGCGCCCACGATTCTGCCCGTCGGATTGTTCGGAAAATTCACGGCGACGACTCGAGTGTTCGGTCGAAGAGCCGCGTGCAGCTCGTCCAGATCGAGATGCCAGCCGTTTTGCGCGTGCAGCGCGATTCCGCTGACCTGGCAGATCGAACTCGGAACGCTCTCCATCGACTGATAGTTCGGAACCAATACGACCGCGTGATCTTCCGGCCCGAGCAGCGCGTGCATCGCGCAGTAGAGCCCTTCTTCCGCACCGGCAAAACAGAGGACTTCCTCGGCGCTCACCGTTTCGTACGTATCGGCGACGGCGCGCCGCAGCTCGGCCGTCCCTTCGCTCGGAATGTAGCCCAGAGTCAGGGCATTCCAACGTTTGAGGTCCTCGGCATCAGCCATCTCCAGCAATGCATCGAGCGTCAGCGTTTGCGCGTCGGATGCCGTGAGATGATGGCGCGCTTTGAATTCCCAAATTCCGAAATAAGACTCGAGGCGAAACTCCGGCAGCATCATACCGCCGGAGCTTCGCGTTGTTTGCCTTAGTGTCCCGGATGGGAGCGATCGTACGCAAGCGCTTGCGTCAACTGCGACTGCGCCTGCTGCATTTCCCCAATGGCGGCGACGCGGTGGCCGTCATAATCGTGATTGTCGCGCTGAAGCTGATCGATGAGGCCGCCGAGACGGCTGCGCACGGCGTAGATGTTCGCGCCGCTGCCCCATTCTCCGCGCGCCTGCGCGCCTGCGGTGAACGCTGCGCCCGCTCCGAAGGACGTGGCGGCGAAGACGAGCGTGGAAATTGCGGCTTTCCAGTTCTTGATCATTGCGTGCTCCTTTTGCAGCGAAATAAGACTTGCTGAGGCGGTAACGCAATCATAAGAAAGCCCGGTTCCGCTGCGCAAGCGCGAAACCGCATTTCTAATCGGCGCTTAAAACGCGACTTACTTCAGCGAACCGATCGCGGCCTGCGCCGCCGCCAAACGCGCTATAGGGACGCGATAGGGCGAACACGAGACGTAGTCGAGATTCAAACTGTGGCAAAATGCGATGCTCGACGGCTCGCCGCCGTGCTCGCCGCAAATACCGATTTTCAGCGCGGGATGGGCCGCGCGCCCGCGGCGAACCGCCTCTTGCATGAGCGCACCGACGCCTCGCCTATCGAGAACTTGGAACGGGTCGTCTTTGAGAATTTTCTGCTCCAGATACTTTGGAATGAACGAGCCTTCCGCGTCGTCGCGGCTGTATCCGTACGTCGTTTGGGTGAGATCGTTCGTGCCGAACGAGAAAAATTCGGCTCCGGCTTGCGCGATGTCGTCCGCCGCGACGCACGCGCGCGGCAATTCGATCATCGTGCCGATCTGATAAGGGAGTGCGATACCGTGCCGCGCGAGCACCTCGTCGGCAACTGCCTTCGCTGCATCCCGCGTAAACTGCATCTCTTCGGGCGTACCGACGCCGGGAATCATTACCTCCGGTTTGACGTCCACGCCTTCGCGCTTGAGCCGGCATGCCGCTTCGAAAATCGCGCGCACCTGCATCGCGTAGATCTCCGGATACACGATGCCCAAGCGGCACACGCGCAAACCGAGCATCGGATTCTGCTCGTGCAGTTGCTGAACGCGCTTGAGCAGGCGCATTTTTTGGAGGTATGCCGGCGATTCCTCTCCCTCCCGCAGTCGCAATTCCGTCGTTTCGACCAGCAACGTTTCTAAGGACGGCAGGAACTCGTGCAGCGGCGGGTCGAGCAGCCGAATCGTCACGGGATAGCCCTGCATCGCCTCGAGAATGCCGAGAAAGTCCTCGCGTTGGAACGGCAGCAGTTTCGCCAGCGCCGACGCGCGCGCTTGCGCAGTATCGGCTAGAATCATCTCTTGCACGATGGGCAAACGGTCCTGCTGCATGAACATGTGCTCCGTGCGGCACAGCCCAATGCCGGTGGCCCCTAATTGCCGTGCTTTGCGCGCGTCCAGCGGCGTATCGGCATTCGCCCAAACCTCGAGCACGCGCGCCTCGTCGGCCCAGCGCAAAAATTCCTCGAGCCAATCGGGCAATTTTGAGGGCGGATCGATGAGTTTCGACTCACCGACGATGACGTTGCCCGTGGTTCCGTCGACGGTAATCCGGTCACCCTCTTTGAATGTGACCTCGCCGATGTTTCCCGTGCGATTTCTGCGGTCGACGTGCAGCGCTTCGCAGCCCACCACGCATGGTTTGCCCATGCCGCGCGCAACGACTGCCGCATGCGAGGTGGCGCCACCCTTTGCCGTAAGCACTCCGCGCGCCGCGATCATCCCGTGCACGTCGTCGGGCGTCGTCTCGACGCGCACCAGAATGACGGCCTTACCGGCCTTGCACCACTCCTCGGCGGTGTCGGCGTCGAAGACGGCTTGACCGCTGGCGGCTCCGGGCGACGCGCTCAAACCTTTGCACGCAATGTCGTATTTCTCCGCCGGATCGATTCGCGCGTGAAATATCTGATCGAGCGATGCCGCATTTACGCGCGCCAGCGCCTCACGCCGCTCGATCGCCCCTTCGCGCACCAGATCGAGCGCAATCCGCACGGCGGCTTCCGCACTTCGCTTTCCCGTGCGCGTTTGCAGCATATACAGCTTTCCGCGCTCGACCGTGAATTCGAGATCCTGCATGTCGCGATAGTGCCGTTCGAGTTTACCGGCAATCTCGACGAACTGCGTGTAAACCTCGGGCTGTGTGCGCTGCAGATCCGTGATGCGTTCGGGCGTGCGAATTCCCGCGACGACGTCCTCGCCTTGCGCGTTGCGCAAATACTCGCCGAAGAGATGCTTCTCGCCCGTATTGGGATTGCGCGTAAACGCTACTCCCGTCCCCGAATCGTCGCCCATGTTGCCGAACACCATGGAAACGACGCTGACCGCGGTTCCCCAATCATCCGGGATCTTGTTGTACCGGCGGTAATCGATCGCGCGTTTGGAGTTCCACGAATCGAAAACGGCGCGAATCGCCAAGTCGAGCTGGTCGTGCACGTTCTGCGGAAACTCGCGCCCGGTTCGCTCCGCCACGAGCTTCTTGAAGTCGGCCAGCCAAGGCGCGCCATGCGGGCGCATCGATCTCCGGATCGGTTTTGACGCCCAGCCGCGTTTTCAGTTCCTCTATGCGCTCTTCGAAAAGATCTTTCTCCACGCCCATCACGACGCAGGCGAACATCATGATGAATCGGCGATACGCATCCCAAGCGAACCGGCCGTTGCCGGTGAGTCCGCTAGACCCGCCACGGTCAGGTCGTTCAGCCCGAGATTGAGAACGGTATCCATCATGCCCGGCATGGATACTCGCGCGCCGCTACGCACGGAAACGAGCAGCGGATTAGCGGCCTCGCCGAACTTCTTGCCGGTACGCCGTTCGAGTTCGACCATTGCCGATTGCACGTCGCGCTCCAGGCCGGGCGGGTTGCGGCGCCCCAGCGCGTAGTATTTCAGGCAAGTTTCCGTGGTAATCGTGAACCCTGGAGGTACCGGCAGTCCTGCGCGCGTCATCTCCGCCAGGCCGGCGCCTTTGCCGCCCAGCAGATCCTTCATTTCGCCGGTTCCCTCTTCGAAAAACCAGACCGCCTTCTCCAGGGAAGCGGCAGGCTCGGGCGACGCGAGCATCTCCGACATATCTCCCCCCTTGATAGCAACAAGGTGATAGGCTTGTACCCATACCCCCAAGCCAAGCAAGAGTGCGCCGTCTAGTGCGTCCGTACCGCGAGCGCTCTAGCCGATTTTCTCCCGCAGAAAGCCCCCAAGCGCGTCGACGGCGATCCGGTCCTGGCGCATGGAGTCGCGCTCCCGCACCGTCACGGCGCGGTCCTGAAGGGTCTCATAGTCTACGGTAAGGCAAAACGGCGTGCCGATTTCGTCCTGACGGCGGTACAGCTGTCCGATGTTGCCTTCGTCGTATTGCGTACGATAATGCGTACGAAGGCGCTCCTCGATCGTGCGCGCCTGTTCGACCAGTTCCGGCTTGTTGCGCGCGAGCGAAAAAACCGCGGCTTGGACCGGGGCGATATGCGGGTGGAAATGCAACACGACCCGTTCGGTGTCTTTGCCGTTCGGATCGGTGCTGCGTTCTTTCTCATACGCATCCACGAGAAACGTCAGAGTAGTGCGATCCATGCCGGCGGACGACTCGACGAGCAGCGGCGTATACTTCGACTTGCTCGCCTCATCGAAAAATTGCAGATCTTTTCCGGAAAGTCGCATGTGCGCGTCGAGGTCGTACGTACCGCGGTGCGCGATCGATTCCAGTTCACCCCAGCCCCAAGGAAAAAGATACTCCACATCGATGCCCGCCTTGGCGTAGTGCGGCCGTTCTTCCGGCGTTAATTCGTAAAAGCGCAACTTCTCAGGCTTCACGCCATAATTGGAATACCAGGCCTTACGGCGCTCGACCCAATCCTTGAACGCCTCGAGATCGTTGCCGTCGTCCGGCACGAAATACTCGAGTTCCGCCTGCTCGAATTCGCGCACGCGAAACGTAAAATTTCCCGGCGTGATCTCATTGCGAAACGACTTTCCGATCTGCGCGATGCCGAACGGCGGCCGCTTTCGAGCGGTTTGGTAAATGTTCTTGAAGTTAACGAAGATGCCCTGAGCCGTTTCAGGGCGCAAGTAGGCCTCGGATGCCGTATCTTCCATCGGTCCGACAAACGTTTTCATCATCAGATTGAAGTTGCGCGGCTCGGTAAACGAGCTTTTGCTTCCGCAGTCCGGGCATTGATCGAGCGACTTGAGGTGATCGGCACGAAAGCGGTGCTTGCAGACCGTGCAATCCACCATGCGATCGTGGAAGACGTCGACGTGTCCCGATGCCTTCCATGTGAGCGGATGCATGATGATGGAGGAGTCGAATCCGACGACGTCGTCGCGAAGTTCGACCGTATCGCGCCACCAGGCATTCTTCACGTTCCGCTTGAGAATCGCACCGAGCGGGCCGTAATCGTAGAAGCCGCCTATTCCGCCGTAAATTTCGCTGGATTGAAAGATGAACCCGCGTCGCTTCGCCAGCGCCGTAATTTCGTCCATACTTACCTGCTCGCGGGTCGATTCCATAAGGGTCCTGGGGTTTGGCGCGCGCCGCCGTAGCGCCTCCCGCGCCAACGGACGCGCCCGGTGCGATGCTGCACGGCCGAATTTACGAGAATCGCAAGCATAACCGACGCGCCGAGCGGGAAAAACGCGCCGGAACCACGCGGAAAACGCGATCCGCGCATGCCGAACTCCGCGGCGCCGGCTGTTACGCCGATGCATGCGGCCATCAGCGCCGCACGCATGTACTGCCGCTTGCCGAGCGCGCAAACCAGCAGAATCTCCGGCAGCGGCGACACGGCCGCCAGCATGCCCATCGCAAAAAGCGGCTGCAGCGGATGCTCGCGCACGCCCAAGTACAAATTCTTGCTGAATCCGGCCCAAATTTCACGAAGCGACCGGTACATGCGCGTGTACACCAAATCGTTTGCATCTACGAGCATCGAGCGAAACCGGGCGTCACGCTTCACGATGCGCGCGAGGTCGTAATCTTCAGCAATGCTTGCGCGCACGCGGTCATGACCTCCGAGCGTTTCGAATGCAGTGCGCTCGCAAAGCAAGTATTGACCGTTGAAAATCGCAGTATCACGCCGCTCCCGGATCGTTTATCGCGTCCAGCGACCCGATGCCGACGGCGATCATCCAAAGAATTGTCGGCAGAACGGCACGTTCACCGAGTGTCTGGAACCGCTGCGTCGTCAGCAGGCTCAAGAACGAAAGATCCTGCGCGAGCGCATACTGCATTGCGGACGAGCACGCGAGTGACTCGTGGTGCGTATCCGCATCGGTGAAGAGCAGCCACGCTCCGCGCGCTTGTCGCATGCCTTGAGACAACGCCCACGGCTTTCCTACCCATCCCCCAGGAAGCACCGCGCCGCGCACGACGCGCAACCGCAAGTTTTTCTCGGCGATTCCTTCGAGAATCCGCGCGGTGCCGTCGGTCGATCGATCGTCGACGGCGATCACTTCGAAATGCGGGTAACTCTGTGCGAGTAGCGACTCGATGCATGTCGCAATTTGCCGTTCCTCATTGCGCGCAGGCACGATTATCGAAAGCATCGGCAATCCGGCATGCGGACCTACGCCGCGCAAACGATCGTTCGAACCACACCGGACTGCAAGTGAACGAGCAGTGAAGGCGGCCGAGGCTATCGCCGCCGCCGCGGTAGTCGCGCTCCCCTTCATTTCTTTCGGTTCTTGCGCTCTTGCAAAAACGCGGTGACCACTCGCTTCGGAGCGCGTGAAAGCCACGACTCGACGATCAAATCCCTGAGATCTTTCGCGCGTATCTTTTCGAGCTGTACGAGCACCGCAGGATACCCATCGAAGTGCGGCGTGGTAAAATATATGCTCGGATCGCTCGCGAGCAGCACTGCTTTCATCTCCAGATCGGTGGTGCGCACGCCGAAAATCGGCCCCGACGGCCCGCGATCGCCAAGCGCTTCGACGTCGGCGCGGCGCAGCGGCCGGTCCCAAACGAAAAATTTGTTGTTAACTATCCATGCCGGGTTTCCGCTGGACGAAGATTCCTCATGCGTACCGGGCAGAGCTAGCGCCAGGCGCCGCACGTCGTTCCACGAAGCCATACCTCACGCTTCGACGCGCCTCGAGTCGCGCAGCCTTCACGCGGCAAGTGCGCGGCCGCCTGCAGAAGATTGCCTATACTTCTGCCAGAGGACCGTCGCGATACCGTCATCGGCGGCGCAGCCCGCGCGGGCAGCAGAGCCTGCACCGTTGCCCGCGCAATACCGCGGCGGGCAAAACAGTCGAAGCGAGGTGGGCGCCAGACCGCCTGGAAATGGGAATCAGCATGAGCGCAGACTCGGTCGCTGCCGCGGCTTCGGTGGCGACTTTCCTCGTAATTGCAGCCAGTGCGATTGCCGCCCTGATCCAGTTGCGCCATATGCGCAACAGCAACCAAATCGTGGTTTTCAACGAAATTCGGCACACATTGGAATCCACCGAGTTTCGCGACGCGCTACGATTCATTCGCTATGAAGTGCCTGCGAGGATCGACGACGTCGCATTCCGGGCGCGCATGTTGGATCCGGACGCGAGCGAAGCCAAATCCGTGACCGAGATTGGCAACTTTCTCGATTTTGCGGTAGCGCCGCTCGTGAAGCATGGATTCGTCGATCGAAACCTCGCCTGCGATCTTCTTTACTATCCTACCGTTATGTGCTGGGACAATCTCGCGTCCTTCATTGCCTCGCGGCGAGCCATGGCAGGGTACCGGATGTGGGAGGATTTCGAATATCTGTCGCTGCTTTGTAAGGACTTTCGCAGGCGGTATCCACTAGGAACGTACCCGAAAGGTGTACGCGCATTGCCGCTACCCCCGCCGTGGCCCGAAACTGCACGGAGCAACAAAACAACGGCGCAGCAGTAACTCGGCTGCGTTTCTACCTTCGCTCAGAGGAGCGTCCCGCCGGCGGTACCTTCTACGGAGCTTGCCTGAGGCGCCGGCTCGTTGAAAAGCCGTAGCGTTGCACCCGAATCACACACGTTAATAGCGCGCTACGGGTCGAATTGAGCTATCCTTCCGCCTGTTGCAGAGTCACGGCGAACGTAATCTTGTTGCCATCCGCGTCGGTAAATATCGCCTTTCGGTAGACATCGGGTAGAATCTCCGTTTTCCAATCGACGACCCCGCGGCCGGAGAGTTCCACCAACGTGCGTTCCAAATCTTTCACAAGCACCGTGATCAGGGACTTACCGGCTCTCTCGGAGTCCGAGACGATGTAGATCCACGCGCCTGCTCTGATTTCCCACATGCATTCGACATCGTCACGGACGATCACGTCGGGCATCCGGCCGAATAGCGTTGCGTACCATGTGACAGCGCTTGCGTAGTTTGTAACGGCAACGCCCGAAAAGACGTATTCGGCGGCGAACTTAGCCATGGCCACTTTATCCGCTCGACTGCCTCTCGCGGTCCTTCGACAAGATCAGGATGACAAGGCGTGCGACTTCGGCTGCGTTTCGGCGCGTAACTGCCCGCACGCCGCGGCAATATCGCGGCCCATATTTTGACGTACCGTGGCCGGAATGCCGGCTTGATCGAGAATTGCCGCAAATGCCCAAATCGCATCGCTCTCGGTTCCCGCAAACGGACCATCGGGGGTCGTATTGTACGGAATGAGATTGACGTGATAGAGATGGCCCCGCATACGCCGCGCCAGTTCCGCGGCGTGCTGCAGCGAGTCGTTGACACCGCGCAGCATCACGTATTCGAAAAACACTTTGCGGTTCGTCTTCTCGATGTACCGATCGCAGGCAGCCAAAAGCTCGTCCATCGGAAATTTCCGGTTCACCGGCATGATCGCGCTGCGCACTTCGTCGTTCGGCGCATGCAGAGAGATTGCGAGATTCACCTGAACGCCCTCGTCCGTAAAGCGGTCGATCTTATCGACGAGGCCGACGGTCGAGATCGTTATGTGACGGTGGCCGAGGCCGAAACCTTGCGCATCGTGCAGCAGCGCGACGGCATCCATCACGGCGTCGTAGTTGTGAAATGGCTCGCCCATACCCATGAACACGATATTCGTGATGCGTTTTCCTTTGGCAGCGAGTTCGCGCGCGAAGTATCTCGCTTGGTCGAAGATTTCGGTCGCTTCGAGTTGCCGCGTAAAACCCGCTTGCCCGGTAGAACAAAACGCGCATGCGAACGCGCAACCGGCTTGCGAACTGATGCACACGGTGTTGCGATCGCCGAAATGCTCCATCAGTACCGCCTCGACTTCGGAACCATCGGCTAGGCGGAAGAGTCCTTTGCTGGTTTGCTTGTCGTTCGAGCGCTGCACCGTGACCGGTTCAATCGAATCGAACGCAAACCCGGTGGCGCTCAACGCCGCCCGCAGATCCTTGGGCAGAGTCGTGACGTCCGAAACGCCCGCGGCGAGTTCTTTGGCCGCGGCGCGATACATTTGCTTGAGACGGTACGGTTTCAAATCGAAATGCTCGGCAAAATCCTGCACGCCGGAGAATCCCGCGCGCCGCGCGTTGTCGGCAAACCATATCGCTTGGGCATTGCGTACCACGGGGTGCACGATATCACAGAACCCGCGGGGCGGGCTAGAGGTTTAGGAGCGGCTGAGCGTGTTCGTGCGCAGCGGGAGCCTCATCCAATTTTGCGCGCACTTTTTTGAGGTCGGACCAGACCAGGCGCTTGGTCTCCGTCAGTGCGGTTCCTCCTTGGCGCAGCACGTACGCGGGATGAAACGTCACCATGAGCGGAATGCCGTTCGGCCCTTCATACCATTGGCCGCGTCCCCTGGTAATGCCGAACGCATTGCCGAGGAACGACTTCGCCGCCGGAGCGCCGAGCGCCAAAACAATCGACGGCGTGATGATCTCGAGTCTGCTCGTCCAAGTACGGCCGGCAGTTCGCCATCTCTTGCGGCGTAGGTGGGCGGTTACGTAACTTATCGCCCTCGTGCAGCGTCGGGCGGCATTTTACCGTGTTGCAGATGTACACGTCTTCGCGCGGCAAGCCGATGGCGGCGAGCATCTTGTCGAGCAACTCGCCCGCGCGCCCCACGAACGGGCGGCCAAGCAAATCTTCCGTTTCCCCCGGGCCTTCGCCGACCACCATGAGCCGCGCGCACGGATCGCCTTCGCCGAATACGCTGTTGCGGCGCTCGTAGCCGATTTGGCATTTGCGGCATGCCGCGGCGACCGACGCCGCCTTTTTGAGAATCCGCTCGCGGCTCGCGCGCTCGGTGAGGCTCATGCGGCGTAGTCCGGCGGCTGCAGACGCACCGCTTCGCCCGACGCCATTACGATGGTCGAGCCATCGGGCTGCTCGACCGCCTCGAAGCGAATCTTGATCACCGCGTCGGCACCGAGCGCGCCCGCTTTATTACGCAGGTCCTCGAGCGCTTCTTCCCGCGCGCGTTCGGCGTCGGTCAGGTATTCGATGGGCGCGAGGCCGATGAACGCGCCGATAGAGCGGAACGTCGCGCGCAGCATGTTGTGGGGCCGCGTGGCCGAACCCGTCACGCGGCCGAAATGGCGCAGCACCCGAAATCCTTCGGGCACATCGAGGGTTACGAGATTCTCTTTCGCAATCACCGTCTTCGTGTCAGGCGCAGACCCAAATTCGCCGTCGGTGCTCCTCGTCCGTTTGGATGCCGTCGGCGACGCTCTCACACTCGTGCCCGTCATCGCGGCACTACGCCGCCATGACGTGCGCATCGGTGCAGTGCTTCGTCCGGCGAACGCGCAGGTCTTTTCGGAAGCTGCCCTGGACCGCGTGCACGTGGAAGGCGCGCAGGCGGAAAGGCAGCTCGTGGCGCAGATTCGGGCGCGAGGCGTACGACGTCGCTCTCATTCCGACGGAAAAACCGCGTGGATACGTTTTGCCGAAACGCGCGCGCATTCGAACGCGGGTCGGGTTCGAAAACGGTTGGGGAAAGCCGCTCAAGGCTCTGTGGATCCGGGGAATGTGCACGCGCACGCTTTTCCGAACGGCCGGACTGGACGCACGCGCTCCGCACGAGTGCGAAGTCGTTTTCTCGTTGGCGCGCGCGGTTTTTCCAATACTCGAGCCGCCGCGCGACCCGCGAGCGCTTCGGCGCTACGTCATCGATGCGGAGCCGCCGCCGGACGACCGCGTCGCATTTCAGGTCACGGATAAATGGCGGCGCTTGGGCGCATCGGACGATGAGGTTCGCGAATTATCGCGCAGGGTAACGTCGCGGCACGCGGTTCGTTTTATCGCCGCCCGAAGCGAAGCGGCATTCGCGAATGCATTCACTGCGTCGACGGGTTTTGCGGTCGAGTCATTCGACTCGCTGACGCCGTGGAAAGAATCGATCGCTGCCGCGCGCGCAATCGTCGCGCCGGACTCGGGCGCAACCAACGTTGCCGGCATGGTCGGCACGCCGGTCGTTTCATGCTTTTCCCGCGAGGCGTTTGCGCTGCAGTCGCGGCGCTGGGCCCCATGGGCGGCGCCGCATCGCCTGGTGCGCATGGAATTCGCCTGGCCGCTCGTCGCAGCCGATGCGCTGGACGATCTGCTCAGCGGCAGCCCGCCGTTTTCCTATACAGGATAATTCCGCCCTTGCGCAACGTCACTCGATAAACGCCGGCAGCGGCAAGGCTTGCAACGAGAGCGCGCGATTCCTGAAGCCGCGCCGATTCCGGAAAATCCTCGTCTGTCAAAATCAAACACGCGGTGACGCGCCCGCCGGGTGTCTCCGGCAGCACGCCGGCGTTTGGATCAGTCGCCGCCAGATGCGTATACGCCTCTTCCTGCGTAGCCACCGATGCATCTTGCGGCAGTGTGCGAAGCACGCGGTCGAGCATCACGTCGCGCGCGCGCGCGCGGGTGAAGGAAATACCCCGGATGCAGCGGGTCCGCCGCGGCGAATTCCGCAATACACAAACCGATGCACCAATACAGCGCGCGGTGCGCGCGATGCGGATCGCGCTTCCAGATCCGAGCGATGCCCATCGCAAACGCGTAAAGCACCCAGCCCATCCACGCGCCGGCATAATGCGAGCCGATGGTGTACGTCGTCGACATTCGCGACAGCAGCACTTCGGCGAGCGCAGGCATAGCTGCGAGAATAGCCGGGGTTCGAAACGGCACGAACAGCAGCGGCACGAACGCGAGCAGCACGAAACCGATGCGCTCGACGATACCGCGCGGGAAGAGCGCCCCCATGTCCTCGGCTGTCCATGCGTAAAAACGTCCTGCGGCATGCGGGTGCGCGATTGCAAAGTATCCTACGAATACGGCGGCGCCGGCAATGGCCGCAAACACCGCGAGCTGCCGATGCGCGCGATCGTTGCGATATACGCAAGCGCCGATGACGCCGGCAATTGCGAGGAAGAGCGCTTGATCTTCTTTCACGCCGAGCGCGAGGAGCATGAATGCAATCGTCCAGCCTGCGCGCGCGCCGTCGAACGCCCAGAGCAGCCACGCGATGGCGGCCGGAGCCACACCGTTCTCGTGGAAATCATTGAAGATTACGCCTGCGAGCGGCGGGTACAGCAGGACGACGAGCGCAGCCAAGCGCGCAGTGCGCATATCGCAATGGGCGCGAACCATGGCGTAGACGGGCGGAACGGTCAGCGCGCCGGCAAGGGCCTGCAATGCGACGAGCGAGAGCGCGGAAGGCCATATCCGAATCAGCGCCCCGGCAACGTACAGAACCGGCGAAAAATGAAACGCCCAGTGCGAACCTTCGACGGTGTTGCAAAAGCATCCGAACGCGCCGGCCGCGGTTTGCGCGAAGATGCCGAGATCGACGAAATTCCGGTGCGCGTCGTAGCGAATGACGCCGAGAATGAAATACACGGCGGCGTAGACCGCGGCACCCGCCCACGGCCACGCATCGGCTAGAGGCCGCGCTATGCCTGTGCGCGCCGCTGCTGCAGATACGCCCAAATGAACGCGTCGATGTCGCCGTCGAGTACGCCGTCGATGTTGCCGGACTCGACGCTGGTGCGATGGTCTTTCACGAGCTGATACGGATTGAGAACGTACGAACGGATCTGCGACCCCCACTCGTTCGCGCTGCGCTCGCCGCGAAGTTCCGCAAGCCGCTGTCCGCGCATCTCGAGCTCGCGCTGCACGAGCCTGGCGCGAAGAATGCTCATCGCCACGTCGCGGTTCTGGGCTTGCGAGCGTTCCTGCTGTGAGGCTACGATCAAACCCGACGGAGCGTGAATGATCCGCACGGCGGATTCGGTCTTGTTGACGTACTGGCCGCCGGCGCCCCCCGACTTGAACGTCTCGATCCGCAGATCCTCAGCTTTGATCTCGACCTGGACGTTTTCGCCGGCTTCGATTTCCGGGATGATGTCGACCGCTGCGAACGAAGTATGCCGCCGGTGCGCCGCGTCGAACGGCGAAATGCGCACGAGGCGGTGCACGCCGCGCTCGCTTTCGAGCATGCCGTATGCGTTACGCCCGCGCACGAAGAACGTGACGGATTTGAGCCCGGCTTCTTCCGCGGGCGACTCGTCGACGACTTGCGTGACGTAGCCTTTGCCGTCGGCCCAGCGCAGAAACATGCGCGTGAGCATCTGCGTCCAGTCGGCGGCATCTACGCCGCCTGCACCGGCATAGATACTGACGATGGCATTGTGCGCGTCGAACTCGCCGTCGAACGTGGCCGCCATCTCCAACTGTTCCAGCTGCGTCTCCGCTTGTACGACGTTCGCGTCGACTTCGCTCGATGCGGCGGCGTCGTCGGGAAAGAGCGTAAGGAGTTCACGCGCGTCGTTGAGCGCGCGAGAGATGGCATCCATCGAATCGACGTCGCCGCGCAGCTCGGAAAGCTGTTTCATTACGCGCTGCGCTGCTTCAGCGTCGTTCCAAAAACTGCCGGTTCGCGAGCGCAGGTCGAGCTCGCTGATCAGCCGGGTCTTGCCCGCATAGTCAAAGACGCTCCTTGAGCGTGACCAAACGGTCGGAAAGGCGTGCCAGGCTGGTCAGTTGCGAGTCGCTCATTGCGCCGCACAAATTCGGGAAGGGCCGGGGACGCCCTTTCCAGGAGGCCGCTTCCGCGTGAGTGACGCGCGACACGATGGAGGTTCGAATGACGAACGTACAAGAGCGTTTCTCCGCGCCGATCGGTATGCCGGCAAACGCAGTGGATTCGAGCGGTTCGCAGGTGCCTATCGCTGCGGGGCGATCCTCGATACTCTCGCGAGGGGATACGATTCGCCGGATCGCGCCGCAATTTTCGACTCCGACGAGCAGCACCGGCTGCGCATTTGGAAGCATGGGAGCAGGGACGCCGTTCGGCATCATCTCCGAATTACTCGGCGTCGTCGCGCAACTGCTCTCGATGTTCGGCCTCGGCGGCACCTCGACGCAAGCCTATTTCAAGAATGCAAACGGTGCTTCGACCGGCGATCCGCATTTGAGTTTCGACGGCACGAACGTGAGCGGAGCGAACGAGCAGGCGCGGTTCGACAGCATGATCGGACACAGCGATCTGCTCGACTCGGATTCTTTCGCAGGCGGCTATCAAATTTCCACGAGCGTGACGCAACCCGCCGCCAACGGCGTGACCTATAATCAACAGGCGACGATTTCCACTGGTTTCGGTCAAACGCAAGTCTCACTCGACAATGCGGGCAACGCAACGATCGTGCAGAACGGGCAAACGACGGCTCTAGCCGACGGCGAGAGCGTCGACCTGGGTCAGGGTGAAGCGGTGACGCGGGCCGCGGACGGTTCCGTCGCGGTTAGCGACGACAACGGTTTCGGAGGAACGATCACCACTACGCTCAGCGAAAGCGGGCAAGGCGTCAACGTGAACGCGCAGGCGAACGACGTGGATTTGGGCGGCGACCTGCTCGGCGGGAATCAGCCGCAGCCGTCTTCGCCCGCGCCGATCACCAACGCGCCCGTGGAACGGCCGATACCGGTTGCGTAGATCCTACACAGCTGCTGCGCCGTGGCACTTCTTGTATTTTTTACCCGAGCCGCACGGGCACAAGTCGTTTCGTCCCACTTTCGGCTGATCGCGATGCACGGGTTTGGCCGGTTCGCCGTCCTCGCGGTTGGTATGCAGCTGTCGCGGACGCGACGGTGCCGCCTGCGGCAATAGTCTGACCGCTGGGAATCGGCTCGAAGGCGGGCGGTCCCGCCGTTACCGGAATCGGCATCGGCGCGCCAACGCCGGCGGGTCCGTCTCCCGGCGGCGCGCCATGCTCGATGACCACGCGGAAGACGCCTTTGATCGCTTCGTCGGCGATATTGTTCTTTAAGTCCTCGAAGATTTCGTAGGCTTCTTTTTCGTACTCGACGCGCGGATCGATCTGCCCGTAACCGCGCAGCCCGATGCCGGTCTTGAGGTGGTCCATGATGTACAGATGGTCCACCCACATGCGATCGATGATCGGAAGAAGCAGATAACGCTGTTCGACGATGCGCAGAATCTCCGGCGTGACCTCGCTTTCTTTCGCTTCGTACGCCTCGAGTGCGGTCTGCTGCAGCAAGCGCCGGATCTCTTCACGGTCTTTCTTTTCGAGATCCTCGACGTTAATCGACTGGCGAACGGGAAAAATCAACTCGAGCTCGTTGAGCATCTCGTCGAGATCCCAGTCGCTCGGATGCGCGTTCTCGGGGGCATTCTCCTGAACGGCGCCGTCGACTTTGGCCTGGAGCGTTTGCAGCATGAACTCGCGCGAATCGAATTCGCCGCGCAAGATCGCGCGCCGATCCCCGTAGATCACCTCGCGCTGTTTGTTCATCACGTCGTCGTATTCGAGTACGTGCTTGCGGATCTCGTAATTGTGCGCTTCGACCTTGCTCTGAGCGCGTTCCAGCGATTTGGTGACGAGCGGTGATTCGATGGGGGCTTCGTCGCTGAAGCCGACGCGCTCCATGATGTTGTTCATGCGCTCGCCGCCGAACAGCCGCATGACCTCGTCTTCGAGCGACACGTAAAAGCGCGTGCTTCCCGGATCGCCTTGGCGGCCGGCACGACCGCGAAGCTGGTTGTCGATGCGCCGGGACTCGTGGCGTTCGGTTCCGATGATCGCCAGGCCGCCCAGGTCCGTTACACCCTCGCCGAGTTTGATGTCCGTGCCGCGCCCCGCCATGTTCGTCGCGATCGTCACTTGCGCTCGCTGTCCGGCGTCCTTGACGATCTCTGCTTCCTGCTCGTGATACTTGGCGTTGAGGACGTTGCACTCCACGCCCTTGCGCCGCAGCATCGCCGCGAGCATTTCCGAGCGCTCGATGGAGCGCGTTCCGACGAGGACGGGCCGGCCTTTCGAATGTTCGGCGATGATCTCGTCGACGACGGCGACGAACTTGGCCTTTTCGCTCTTGTAGACGATGTCCGACTGATCTTTGCGCACCATCGGCATGTTGGTGGGTATGACGACCACGTCCAAGCCGTAGATGTCGCGGAATTCGCGCTCTTCGGTTTTCGCCGTACCGGTCATGCCTGCGAGGAAATCGTACAGGCGGAAATAGTTTTGGAAGGTGATCGTTGCGAGCGTTTGATCCTCGCTGCGAACCTTGATGCCTTCCTTTGCTTCGATCGCTTGGTGGATCCCGTCCGAATACCGGCGGCCGTACATCAGGCGGCCGGTGAACTCGTCGACGATGACGATTTCGCCTTCCTTGATGATGTACTGCTGGTCGCGGTGGAACAGATTCCACGCCTTGAGCGCCGCATTCAGCTGGTGCGCGAGCTCGATATTGCGCTGTTCGTACAGATTCTGGATGCCGAGCATCTTTTCGACTTTGGCGACGCCGGCTTCCGTAATCGGAACGGCGTGCGCTTTCTCATCGACGGTGTAGTCCTCTTCCTTTTTCAGGCGAGGCATGATCTGCGCAAATTTTTCGTAGAGTTCCGTCGGTTCGGTACCTTGCCCGCTGATGATGAGCGGCGTGCGCGCTTCGTCGACCAGAATGGAATCGACTTCATCGACCAGCGCGAAGTACAGTTCACGCTGCACCATGTCTTCGACTTGCCACGCCATGTTGTCGCGCAGATAATCGAAACCGACTTCGTTGTTCGTCACGTACGTGACGTCGCAACTGTATGCAGCGCGGCGCTGAGCGGGATCCAAATCGTGTTGTATGATGCCGACGCTCAGGCCGAGCATCTCGTAAATCGGACCCATCCACTCGGCATCGCGCCGCGCCAGGTAATCGTTGACCGTAACGACGTGCACACCGCGCCCTTCGAGAGCGCGCGCGTAGACCGGCAGCGTCGCAACGAGCGTCTTGCCTTCGCCGGTTTTCATCTCGGCGATGCGGCCTTCGTAGAGCACTTGGCCGCCCATGATCTGAACGTCGAAATGACGCATGCCCAAAGCGCGTTTGCCCGCTTCACGCACGACCGCGAACACCTCGGGCAACAGCGCTTCGAGGGTTTCGCCTTTTTCCAGGCGATCGCGAAACTCCGCCGTCTTCGAACGAATTTCGCCGGTGGAGAGCGCTTCCGTTTGCGATTCAAGCGCGTTGACTTTTTCGGCCGTCCGCCGCAGGCGGGCGACTTCCCGCTCGTTGCCGTCAAACAGCGTTTTGAGGAATGCCATATCTTCTTTTAGTACCGTTCGCTCACTGTGAAGGTTGCTCCGCCGCAGTCCGTTGCGCGGCAGGCAGCGTCACCGTGAAGGTGCTTCCTTCACCCTCGTTCGACTGGACTGCAATGCTGCCGCCGTGCGTTTCGACGATTTTACGGCTGACGTACAAGCCGACGCCGGACCCCGAGATGCCTTTGCGGCGCGCGTTGCTCGCCCGGCCGAAGCGCGAAAATACGGTGCCCAGTTCGGAAGCCGGAATGCCGATCCCCTGGTCCATGATGGCGATCGTCGCATTGGCATCGCCGCACGTCACCGTGATTCGAATCTCGTCATGCGAATATTTCAGCGCGTTCATCAATAGATTGTCGAGCACATGATTGAAGCGCACCGGATCGAGCGAAACTACGACGGGGTTCGCCGGTAGCTTCGAATTTGATCCGGTCCTCGCCGCGGTTGTGCGCTTTCACGCTTTCGGCCACGAGCTGACGCAAATCCAAATTTGCGCGATCGAGGGAGAAGCCTCCGGCCTGCGTTTGTGCGAGCGCGACTGCGTCATCCGCCAATCGCACGAGCCGTTTGGTCTGCAAGTAGATCGTTTGCAGTTCGTCGACGAGTTGCGGCGGAGGGTTTTCCAGCAGCAATTCGCAGTACCCCAGAATGACGGTCAGCGGGCCCTTGAAATCGTGTGCCAGCATCGCCAGCAAGTCGTCCTTGAACTCGTTGCTTTCAGAAAGGGCGCGCGCGAGTTGCTGAATCCGCTCGAAGCCGAGCGCGGCGGAAAGCGCGAGTTCGAGATGCGAGGCCAGCATGTGAAAGTACAGCCGGCGCTCGGCATCCGTCCAATCGTAAACTCCGGGCGCGGCAGCGAAGACCACGACGCCCCAAAGGTTCCCGTCGATTCGCAGCGTTGCGACGAGACCTTCGCTGGCGGCGAATAGTTGATGGCGCAGTTTTGAAGCGACCGCCGAGCTGTGCAGGACGTCCTCGCGCTCGAGCATCGGTAACGCATGCGTGATGTCGACTCGTTCGGGCAATCCGTCGCGTGCCGATTCAACCGCGCGCACGGCGCGACGCACCGCGCTGGCGCCCTCCACTTCATAGACCGCGCACGTGAGTTTGACCTCGTGCGAAACCGTCACGGCGAAGACCAGCAGCACTTCTTCCATCGTTTGCGTGTCGCGAAGCATCCGCACCACGCGCTCGAGCGACTCCGCGCGCGCCCGCCGCAATCGTTCGAGGTCGTAAAGCTGCACGTTGGCGAGCGCGAGCCCGACGTGCGACGCGACCGAGCGCAGCATCACCATGTCGATCTCGTCGAAAGCGTGCGGCTTCTCGAAGTGCAGCGCAATAGCGTTCTCGACTTTTCCGTCGATGACCAGAGGAACCATGAGCGACGAACCGACGTCCAGGGTGCGCAAGAACCTATCGCGCGGATTATCGGCGGTGATCTCGTCGCGCCCGACCATCGAACCCGCAAATGCCCGTTCCAGCCACGTGTCCGCCAGCTTTACGGTACGAGGCCCCGGAATCTTTACTCCCGACGTCTCGGCGCTCGCAATAACGCGAACGAGATCGGAGGAAACCTCGTCCCGGCCGAATACCGCGCAACGCACGGCGCGAAACGCCTCGCGCACGTCTTCGGCGACGTATTGCAGAATGCTTTGCCGGTCGAGCGACTTGCGCGCGCGCTCGTTGATTACCGCCAGCAGCGCGCTTTGCTTGGCTTCGCGTTCCGCCGCCGATACTTCGCGTTCGTGCGCTATCATCCAAGCGGCGATGTCGGCGAAAACGCGCAAGTCCCGAATCGCCCGCTCTTGCGGACGCTCGGAAACGTCGAATACGATCGCGCCGACGAGCGTGTCGGCCGTTTCCAGCGGAACCACGAGAAGATCCGCCTGCGGACGGTACTCGGTGATCGCCGCGAGCGATCCCGCGTCGTCGTGGGGCACGTGAAAGCCGCCGGCAAACGCAAATTTTCCCAGTGAGGGCAGGAACAGCCCACGTAAACCACGCGTGGCTTCGCGCAATGAAAAGCCGCCGGCGTCAGGGACCGATGCGTAGTGCGAACGATCCTCGGTAAACACGACGACGGTCGTGCGGGTGCACGCCGTCGTTGCATGTGCCGCTTCCGCGAGAGCCCGGCTTTTTTCGTCGAGCGAAGCCAGCGACGGAAGGCGGGCCAGCAGCGCGAACCGATCCGCCGACGCGTGCGATCGCACGTGACTTACGGAGATAACGCCAAGCCGGTCGCGCTGCCCGCCGGCAGCGAGATTGTGGTGCTGGGCGCCACGTTTCCGTTCGCCGTCGCGGAGAAGATCAGCAGCTTACCGGCGTTCGGACCGTTTCCGGCATCGATCACGTACGTCGTTCCCGAGCTGTCGACGGCGACGTCGGTCGGATCGACGAGTTTTGTGTTGCTTCCGGAAATGAACCGCGCGGGCGTCAGTCCGAGCGTGCACGGCGGAGCGCCGCATGCAACTTGCGCCGCCGCGAATATGTAGATCGCCGGTGCAACGGCGCTGTCGGGATCCGTTACGTAGAGATTACCCGAACCGTCGAGCGTGAGGCCCGCCGGACGCACCATGCACGGCGAGGGCATTCCCGCGCCGGGTACGCACGTAATCGTTTCCGCCGGTGCGATATTCAGCGAAGATGGCGTCGGCGTCGGGCTGGGTGAACCGCTGGGAGACGTGGTGGGCGAGGTCGTCGGCGTGGGTGTCGGACTCGGCGTCGGCGTCGGGGCACCTGAAGGTACCGGGGTGGGCAGGGGATAGACCGTAACGTTCGCGCCGCCGCTGTTCGCCGCGTAAATGCGATTCTTCGCGTCGACTGCGATCCCGATGGGGTTGTTCAGATTCGTGTTCGAACCGGCAATCGTATTCGTCACGAACGTCGATCCGCTGGTAAACGGCGCGTAGAGCGAAATTGCGCTCGTGAAGAATGCGCCCGGCTCGGTCGAAGCGACGGCAAAACCCGCGTTGTTCAGCAGCATGGCGATTCCGTGCGGTTGTTGACCCGTTGCAAGCGCTACCGTTCCGAACGGCAGCACGTTTCCGGTTGCGTACGTCTGAAAGAGCAGCACCGAACCTTGTTTGGTGGCCGCGCCGTAGTTTCCGACGTACAAGTGCTTCGTCGAATCGAATGCCATGTAGAACGGACCGTTCATCGAAGTGCTGCCGCCTCCGATGACGTACTGCGGCGTCGCGTTCGGGCCGGGCGAAGGTGCGAAGAGTTCGATCGCGTTCTGCGAAGTGTTGCTGACGTAGACCGTGTTGGTGGGCGGGTTCGGGCCGATGCCCGGCTGTCCGCCGCTGCTGGGTACGGTGGTGTTTCCGGAGCTGCATGCCGCGACCGCCGCAGCGCAAGCAAGCGTAAAAAGTCCGATGGTCAGGCGACGCAGCATGGATTCTCCTTAAGTGACGGTTCCCAGGATACACGCACGGTGATCTACTTTCCTTGAGGGACGGGCGTGGAAAGCATGGGCTGAACGGCGGCGGTTGGGACTGCGTTCGGATGGGCCGGCTGCGCGAAGCGCCCATACACGGCAATTGCAGCAAAAACGAGTATCGCCACGACCAGGGCCAGCACCACCCAGGTGACGAGCAGCCGGCGGACATAGCGCGGACGGCTCGACTCCGTATCGATGATCTGTCTGGGCATGGCGCTCCTTACCTTAAACGGAATGTTTGGCGGGATGGTTCAGCTCGAACGGCGAGACCTTTGCCAGGAGCTGCTCGACCGTTACGAACCGGTAGCCTTCCGACTGGAAGCGGGCCACCACCGCGGGAAGCATCTGAATCGTCGACAGGCGCCCGCTGTGGAGCAGCACGATCTCCGGCGCGGTCGCGAAGCGCTCCACATGTTCCCGCAGACGCTCGGCGGAAACGTTTCGCCAGTCGCCCGAGTCGTCGGTCCACAGAATAGTCTTGTAACCGAGCCGCTGGGCGACCTCGATCGTCTGCACCGTATAGCGGCCGTGGGGCGGGCGGAAATACGTGCGCACGGACGGGTCGTGGACGAGCGCGTAGAGCACATCGCGGCCTTCGATGATCTCCCGGCGAACTTGGGCTTCGCTCTCCTGATCCAAATTCGGATGCGAGTACGTGTGATCGGCGATTTCGTTGCCGTCGCGCTCGACCCGGTCCGCCAGTTCCGGCCATTGCTCGGAATCGCGTCCGATCAAAAAGAATGTGGCGTGCACGTGCAGGCGCCGCAACTGTTCGAGCAGGAGCGGCGTGAAAATCGGGTAGGGGCCGTCATCGAAGGTCAGCGCGATGAGCTTGGGCCGGTGCGAGCGATCGCCATAGTCGATCCGCTCGCCGATCAAGCGTTTGAGGTGCTCGCCGAACGATGGTGCAATCGCTTGCCGGGCATTCATCCGTGGAGTGACGATCGCCGGCTGTACCGAGCGCACGTGTGTATAGAAACGGTACGCGACGTACGAAAGCGCCGCGATCGCAACGATCGCAGCGGCGAGCGATCTGCCGATCTTCACGGCTGGGTCGAGGCCTGCTGCGTTACTGCCGCGGCGAGATCTTGGCCGACGATGATCGTCACGTCGCTCGGCGTCGCCGTCCCAGGCGGCGGCGTGTCGGAAACGGGTACGACCTGCGCGGCTGCCGCACTCTTGCCCAGCGCGTTGCGAACTTTGATGCCGGCGAAGGCGATGCGCGAATGTTCGCGCAGCTCGGTCGTTTCGACGTCGGCGCGATCCGCGTTCCCGATTTCGCCGATTGCAAAGCCCTTTTGCTTGAGCAGCGTCGCGACGCGTCCGGCCGCACCGGGGATTCCCGTTCCGTTTTCGACGTCTACGCGCACGTCTGCGGGACGTATGGCTGCAACCGCCGCAGGATCGGGTGAAGGCGTCGGAACCGGCGGATTCAGCAGCATGCTCTCGACGTATTGCATTTTGACGTTGTCGTCGGGAATCAGCACGTCGCCCGCGTCTCCACCGAGGTTTTCATCGGTAACGTAGGGCACTTGTTTTGCGATGAGCCCGTCCTTCGGCATGTCGACGAAGGAGTTGGCGAGCGCGAGGAGTTCCGTCTGCGTGAGGTTCGTCTGCACGTCGTTATGGAAGACGTTCACGAGATCGCCCAAATGCATGAGTGTGTTGAACTTATCGCTCTTCATCTTGGCAAGCGCGGCCTGAATGACCTGATCCTGCCGCATGATGCGGCAGGGATCGCTGCACCAGTCGTGGCGAAAGCGGCCGTACGCGACGGCCTGCGCGCCGTTCAGATGCTGCATGCCTTCCGTGAAGTGAATATGGAGATGTCCCCACGTGTCGTCGTAGTCGATGCGGCCGCCGGTGCAATCGGTATGAAACCGCAAGCAATCGGAATCTTTGACGTAGACGTCGATGCCGCCGATGGCATTGATGAGGTCCTTCGTCGTGTTGATGCGCAGCACGACGTAGCGGTCGAAACCTGGAATACCGAGCCACTTCGAAATCACCGCTTGCGCTTCAGGGACGCCGCCGTCGGACTGCGCCTGATTGATCTTCGCGATCTCGCCGCTGGCCATCGTCGCTTCCATATCCCGCGGAACGTCCAGCACGTAAATCTTGTGCGTGCGGAAGTCCAGGTCGGCCGCCTTGATCACGTCGCTGCGCGAGTGCGCCGAATATTCTTCGTCTTTGTCGTTGTAGTCGTAGTCCAGGCCTTCGACCAGCACGAGGATGTGATCTTTGCCGAACAGCTCCTGCGGCGAAGGCGTGAGCTGCCCCGTGATCACTTCCATGGGGGTGCGGTGAAACGCGACCGAAAAGCCTGCGACCACGGCGACGAAGCCGAGCAGCAAAATCACCGCTGCCGTGATGACGATGCGGCTCACCGGCAGCCGGCGGCTCTCGCGTGTTTCCTCGGGTGCCAAATGCTTATCCAACGCTTGCCAAATCCTCTGCAGTGATGCGTCCGAAGAAATCGAACGGGCCGTTGCCGTCGAGCCTGACCCGCACGAACTCTCCCGGCTGCGCATCGCCGGTAAAATATATCCCGCCGTCCACGCCCGGCGCCTCACCCATGGACCGGCCGAACCAAGCCGACGCCGTACCGAGAGCCGTCCGCGCCGCATCGGTCTTCCGCAGAGAGCGCCGTTCTTCCACTAAAACTCGCTCGACTCTGCCTAATCTTTGCGAACGCGCGCGTTCGGATGCCACACGCTGCGCTTCGCGCAGACGCACGAGGCGGCGGCGTTTTTCAGCGGCGGGAATTTGCACCGGGAGACTCCGCGCTCGGGGTCCCTTCCTCGCGGCTGTATTCGAAAAATCCGACGCGGTCCAAGCCGGCCCGTCCAACCCAGTCCTCGAGATAGGCAACGTGCTCTTCCGTTTCACCCGGAAAGCCTACGATGAACGTAGAGCGCATCGTGATACCGGGCACGCGCTCGCGGAATTCCTCGATGATTTCGAGGTATCGCTCGCCGTTGCTCGGCCGCAGCATTGCGCGCAGCACGCCGGGGTGCGCGTGCTGAAGCGGCATGTCCATGTATTTGCACACCTTCGGTAAGCGCGCCATCGCATCGATGAGATCGCCGTCGACAGTAGCCGGATAGAGATAGAGCAAGCGAATCCATTCGATGCCGTCGACGTCGTGAAGGCGCTCCAGCAAATGCGCGAGCCCGCCGCGCCGAAACCCGCGGTCGCGGCCCCACATCGAGGTATCCTGCGCGATGAGAATCAGTTCTTTCGTGCCGGCTCGAGCGAGTGCGCGCGCTTCTTTGAGTATCGATTCCTCACTGCGGCTGCGGAATTTCCCGCGCAGTTGCGGAATGATGCAGAAAGTGCACGGATGATCGCAGCCCTCGGCGATCTTCAGATACGCCGTCGCCGCGCGCGGTGGTTACGAGCCGCGGTAAGAAATCGTGTTCCGGCTCCGCGTCGAACTGCAGGCGAACCGGATGATGACCCGCTCGCGCGTCTTCCAATAATTCGACTATGCCGGCGTACGCACCGGTCCCTACGACGCCGTCTATTTCGGGAACGAGCGACTGCAGCTGCTCTCCGTATCGCTGCGCCAGACAACCTGCGACGATGAGTTGCTGTCCAGGCGCTTTGCGCTGTGCCTGATCCATGATCGCGTTGGTCGATTCCGACTTGGCGGGATCGATGAACGCGCACGTGTTCACCACGACCGTGTCGGCTTGCGCGGAATCTCCGCTGAGTTCCCAGCCGGCAGCGCCGAGTTTCGCGATCATCACCTCGGTGTCGACCAAATTTTTCGCGCAACCGAGCGAGACGAACGAGACCTTCGGCACGGCTATCTGTAGTTCACGAATTGCAGCGGCAACTCGTAATCCATGGTTTTGAGGTGCGAGATCACTTTTTGCAGATCGTCGCGGCTCTTGCCCGTCACGCGGATCTGCTCGTCCTGGTATTGCGCGCTGACCTTGACTTTCAGCGACTTGATCGCCTCCATCAGCGTTTTGCTCTTGTCTTTGGGGATGCCGCTGTGCAGCGTAATCGTCTGACGCACGGTATTTTGTGCGGCGGGTTCAACCCTCCCGAACTCGAAGGCCTTGATGTCGATTCCGCGCTTGACCGCCTTGGACTGGATGATGTCCATGACGTTCTTCATCTTCAATTCGTCGTCCGAAACGACGGCGATCAGTTTCTTGCCGTCGTAGGCGATCTCGGTTTTGCTGTTCTTGAAATCGAATCGCCCGCCGATTTCTTTGCGCGCTTGATTGAGCGCGTTGTCGAGTTCTTGCTGGTCGATTTTCGACACAACGTCAAAGGACGAATCTGTAGCCAAAGGGACTCCTAGAGTGCGAAACTTTTTTCGGCCACGTCACCCGCACCGCCGAGCGCACCCACTGCTTTGCCGTCGACCGTGATCTCTACGCCGCCTGCATTGCCCACCCGAACGAGCGCGGTTTTTCCGTGAAACGTCTTGGTCGTGCCCGCCGGAAACGTACCCTCAATACTAACATTGCCGTCAACGGTAACGCGCAGCCAAGATGGGGCGGTCAAATGTATTGCCAGCGTGTTCGTTTGCGGGAGCGCCGACGGCGTGGGGGAGCTCGAGGCGCTACCCGAGGGCATTGCCGTGGCGGGAATTGCAGTCGCGGCGGGGTTGCCCAGGGAGGGCGCGGTGGGCTGTCCAGCGGTGGCAGCCAATTGCCGCTGGGAACCTCTTGAAGGCGTCACCGCGAGGTATACGACGAATCCGATGAGCGCGAGCGCCACAGCGGCCCCGAGCCAAATGAGCGGCGTAAGACTTCCGCCTTGAGGGCGCGACTCGAATCGGGCGGACGGTGCAGCCGGCGCGACCGCGGGCGCTGCGCCCTCGCCGGCATTGAACTCTGCGACCGCTTCCTCGGAATCCAGTCCCAAAAAGCGAGCATACGTGCGCAGAAAACCCCGGATGTACACCGGAGCGCCAATCGCCTTCCAGTTTTCCTCTTCTATGGCCGCCAGATACACCGAGCGAATTCGCACGTGCTCGGCGACGTCAGAAAGCGTCAGGCCGCGCTGCTCGCGCACGGCTCGAAAGCGTTCTCCCAGCGACATTGGAGCTTGGAGTTAGCGCCGCCGTCCTGTTATCCTGTCCCTGCTAAACCATGGCAAAGACTCGCATAATCGCCGCAATGAGCGGCGGCGTCGACTCCGCAGTCGCGGCGGGCCTGCTCGCGCAGGCCGGTTACGACGTCATCGGCGTGACGATGAAGATGTATTCGCCGACGAAAGCGCCGCATGCAAAGAGCTGCTGCGGCATCGACGATTTCGACGATGCGCGGCGCAGCGCCGCGATACTCGGCATTCCTCATTACGTTTTGAACTTCGAAGAAACGTTCCGCCGCAGCGTCATCGATCGCTTCGTGGAAGAGTACGCGCGCGGGCGCACGCCAAACCCGTGCGTTTCTTGCAATAATTTCGTGAAACTCGGCACGCTGCGAAAGTATGCCGATTCCGTGGGCGCGACGCACATCGCTACGGGTCACTACGCTCGCATCGAACATCGGACCGATGGGCCGCATCTCTTCCGCGGAACGCACGCGAAGGATCAGGCCTACGCGCTTGCGCAGCTGACGCCGCAGCAACTGGACCGCCTATTGTTACCGCTGGGGGAATTGGACAAGGCCGCGACACGCGAGCACGCCCGCCGGCTCGGTCTGCCCGTGCACGACAAGCCGGAATCGCAGGACATCTGTTTCGTCGAAGGCGGCGACTACCGCGACGTGCTCGCGGGCGTCCGTCCCGATCTCGAACGTGAAGGCGACGTCGTCACAGCCGGCGGTGCCGTCGCCGGCAAACACTCCGGCATTGCGAATTTCACCGTCGGGCAGCGGCATGGATTGCCCGCCGCGGACGGTCCGCGCTACGTCACCCGCATCGATGCGTCGACGAACACGATCGTAATCGGCCGCGAGGAAGAACTCGAAGCGCGCGCACTTCTGGCGAGCGAAGTCAACCTGATTCGGCCGGAGCGATTCAGCAACGGTCCGGCGCCGGTGCTTGCGATGGTACGGTATCGCGCAACCCCCGCTCGCGCGCTAGCGAACCTTCGAGACGACACGCTCGAATTGCGATTCGAACAGCCGCTTCGCGCCGTTTCGCCGGGACAACTCGTCGCGCTCTTCGATTGCGCGGATGAGGAAGTGCTCGGCGCCGCGACGATCACGTCGGCGGATTGAACGCGTAGATCCCCGCGTCGCGCTTGCGCAGCAGTTCGTTCAGAATCCCCGTCAAGACCTCGCACTTCTCGCGCGTGCTTGCCGCCGCGTAGCTGCCGTACTGCTCGACGAGAAGATCCCGCAGTCCCGTTTCAATGAGCTGCCGCGATTCCGGCGAAGCGGGATCTCCGCTGCCCGTGGGCGAGAGGTCGCCGTCGATCTTGTTGGTTTCGAGCAGGCGCAAAATCGTGTATTCGCACGCCGTGCGCCGGTAAACGTTTCTGCGCGACCGGGATTCGGGCAGACTCTCGCGCGAGCGCACGAAAAACCCGTATTCCTCGAGCACTGCAATAGACTCGAACACCATCGTGGTGCTGAGCAAGCCTAAGTCCTTTCGAATCTGCTCGATGGTCGGGTGGCAGACGCCGCTATCGTCGGAAAGCATGATGAGATAGACGTACATGCTGATCTGCCTGGGATTGAGCACGTGAAACAGAAAGCCGCTCCACCAAGCCGGAATGTGGGCCAGCGGCTCACATTGCGACGGGTTGCCGCTCTCCTGGCAAGCGACGTCTTGGACGACGTGCGCATCATCCAATGAAGAAAACCTCGCAATAGAAAAAGCGCAGTTATGAACAGTCGTGCGTATTCACGGGCATCGGATGGTAGCCTGTCTGACATACCATACAATATTTTGGACTACGGCCGGTTCGGGGCCTTACACTCCGGCGAGCGCCACGTCCGAGCGAAGATTCCAGTACGTGTCACGGATGACGGGTGAAAAGCCGGCTTGCACGACAATGCGCTCCAAATCGCGCCGAGTCGCTTCATTGGCGGAGCCGGCATCGTGCACGACCTGCTCTTCGATGATCGTTCCGCCCATGTCGTCGCATCCGTAGAAGAGCGCAAGCTGGCCCATCTTCAGTCCGGGGGTCAACCAAGAAGCCTGCAAGTGTGCGCACGTTGTCCAAGTACAGCCTGCGAGATCGCAAGGACCCGCAGGTAATCCAACCCGGTTGCTTCTTTACCGCGCAACGGCGTTTTCCACGGCACGTAATACCATGGAATGAACGCGGTGAAGCCGCCGGTTTCATCCTGCAGCCTGCGAATCACGTCCAAATGTTCGATGCGCTCTTCGAGCGTTTCAATCGAACCGAACATCATCGTTGCCGTCGTCGGCATACCGAGCAGCTGCGCTTCGCGCATCACGCCGATCCATTCGTCGGGCTTCACTTTACGAGCGCTGATGCGCATTCGCACGCGTTCTACCAAGATTTCCGCGCCGGCTCCGGGCAGCGATTTCATACCCGCGCCTTTGAGGCGAACCAGTACCTCGCGAACGGGAAGGTTCTCGACGTGCGCGAGACCCGTCACCTCCGAAACGGAAAGCGAGTGGATGTCGACGTTCGGATACTCGCAGGCAACGCGGCGGAAAAGCGATTCGAACCATTCCAGGCGCAGTTCCGGATTGACGCCGCCCTGAATCATGATCTGCGTTGCGCCCTGGTCGGCAGCGTGCTTCACTCGGGCGAGCACCTGATCGTGCGACATGGTGTACCCTTCCTTGTGCTTTTCAGGCCGGAAAAACGCACAGAAGGTACAGTGCACGTTGCACACGTTCGTATAGTTGATCGTCGTGTCTATCACGTAGGTGACGACATCCGTCGGATACAATTGCATGCGCCGCGCGTGCGCCGCACCGCCGAGATCGTGGAGATCCGCTTCCCGGTACAACCGCACGCCCTCTTCGAATGACAAGCGTCCGCCGCACGCGGCCTTGTCGAGCAGGCTATTGAGCGACACCGATGACCTCCGGAACGAACGGCGGAACCTTTGCGATTGCCCCGACGGCTTGCAGTTCGCGGCAGTACGCCGCAAGGCCGCGCTGCGCCGCCGAGTGGAACGTGAAATTGAGTTTTCCGTAATAGATTTCGTAGAATCCCGCGGGCCGCGGTTTCAGGGACTGGGCGAGCGCGATGACCCGTGCGCGATGCGCCCGTCCCCAGGAATACGCATCCGTGAGCGCGTGCAGGCATTCGCGCACTTCGTCCAAACGGCGCTCGAAGATTTCACGCCGCGCAACCCACACCGCGGTTACGGATTGTTCGCCGGTCCAGTCGCGCCACAGCAGGCCCAAATCGTAAACCTGCTCGCTCGGAAACTCGAACGCGGCGTCGATGGCCGCGTCCCCGATCACCATTGCCGGTTCACCGGCCCGCGCGTACGCAAGCGGATCTTCGACTTCGACGAATTGCGCGCGCACTTCATAGCGGCGCTCGAGGAGGACCCGCAGCAGATTACGTCCGCTCGCGGACTCTTTCGTCGTCGCGATCTTTACGCCGTCCAGAAGCGCCGGCGGCATGTGCGATATCAGCAGCACCGAAACGATCTCGTCGCGAGCGCCGATGCAGAGATCGGGAAGCAGCGCGTACCGCTGCGCGTCGAGCGCGTATTCGTACGCGCTCACCGGCCCCATATCGAGTTCTCCCTCGCGCATCAGCGCATTCAGTCGTGCGGGGACATCGGCCACCAGCGTTCCGGGATAATCGATCACGCCTTCGTCGAATGCCGCGTAAATCGGCAAATCGTTGACGTAGCGCATGCGGCTGCTGCGCAGCATTACGCGAGGGCCGGTTCCTTCGGCGGCGCCCAATCCCACGGGAATTCATCGTACGTCGTGTTGCGGCGCACGGGCTCGTAGCCGGCTTCCTCGATGAGGCGGCGGAACTCGCGATCGTCGACGTATTGGCCGGAGCGCGTGCCGGCACTGTGATAGATCATCTCTTCGTCCGTGCTGCCGTGCGTGCCGTCCATGTCGTCGGCGCCGAACTGCAGCGCAACCTGGCAGACCTTGAGCCCCTGAATCATCCAATACGCCTTGACGTGGTCGAAATTGTGCAGCATCAAGCGGGCGACGGCGAACATGCGCACATCGTCCAAACCCGTCGTCCAGCCGCAGTCGTTCAGTTCGTTGCCGTCCGGGTGAAACGCGAGCGGGATGAACGCATTAAAGCCAGGCGACCGCTGCTGCGATTCCCGCAGCCGTATCAAGTGGTCCACCCGGTCCTCCAGCGATTCGATGTGACCGTAAAGCATCGTTGCATTGGAAGCGACGCCTTGGCGGTGGAGTTCTTCGTGAATCGCCAGCCAGTTGTCTGCGTTCACTTTGTTCGCGCAGATCTTTTTGCGCGTTTCTTCCGCAAAAATTTCCGCGCCGCCGCCGTTGACGTTGTCGAGGCCGGCGGATCTGAGCTCCGAAACGATCTCCGGATAGCTCATGCGGTGCCGCTTGGCCATGTAATCGATCTCGGCCGCCGTGAACAGCGAGAGCTGGACGTGCGGCAGATGTTCTTTGAACCTGCGCATGAGCGGCAGCCAGTAGTCGAGCGAGAGCTGACGCGGATCGTGACCGCCGACGATGTGTATCTGGTTGAAGTTCTCGCCGGTTTCCAACGCTTTTGCGAATACCTCGTCGGCAGGCATGCGAACGACGCGATCGCGTTCCTTGAATTCGTCGACCGCAAACGAGCAAAATTTGCAGCCGGCATAACAGACGTTGGTCGAATTAATGTACCGGTTGAGCACGTAGAAGACTTTCTTCCCGCTCTTGCGCTCTTTTGCGGCGCGGGCCATGCGCCCGAGATTGTGGATGTCGCTCGTTCTAAAGAGCGTGAGGCCGTCCTCGAGCGAAAGAGGAATGCCTTCCTCGAGTTTACGTTCGACAACCGCCAGCGCCGAATCCATTGCACTAACCACGGTTCGTACTGTACGGCGTCGGCCCCGGGAGAGCCTAGGTGCGACTTTTACCGTTCGAACAGGCGTGCGCCGGCCGTTCGCACGAGCGCCGACGCCAGCAGAATGACGACTGCACCGAGCGCCGCGCCGCCGATCACGTCGGTTGGGTAGTGCGCGCCGAGGGCGAGGCGCGACCAAATGATCGCGAGCGTCAATGCCGCGAGCAGTAAGAAAGCCGAGCGGCGCAGCCAAGCAGACAGCCGGGACCGAAGCAGCATTACGCCCCACAAAAAGTAGAATCCCGTGCAAATCGCCGCGTGCGAACTCGGATACGAAAACGCGTGCTCGTGGCGGATCAGCCAGTCGTCGCGCCGCGGGCGCGCAAAAGCGTGCTGGAAACCATCGGCTGCGCCCCAACAGATCAGCCCCACTGCAACGGCGAACAACGCGGGCAGACGCCAGCGCGGGCTAACGGCGGCAAGCACCAGGCACGCCCCATACAGCGGCGCGAGCACCTGCGCGTACCCGATATTCGTGAGCACCCAGGCAGCGCCGATCCCTCGGCCCCGAACTGCCTGCGCGAACGCCCACAGCGCACGCGGCTCGCCGTGAAGTACGACGTGATAGCCCAGCCACATGAAACCGGCGAACAGAATCAGCGCGGGAATGACGAGCGCGAGTACGCCGGCCGAATCGACGTTGCGGGTGCGAACGTCAAGCTTCCGGTTGCGAAGAGATCCGGCTGTCCTCCGTCGTCACGCCCGAGGCGCGGAGCGAGTTGTTCGAGCTCTCCCAGGCCGATGAGAATGCGTCGCGGTTTGGTCCCTTCGTGCGGGCCGACGACTTTGAAATCTTCCAACTGCTTCATGATGCGAACGGCGCGCGGGTGTCCGATTGAAAACTGCGATTGCAGCGAAGCGGTCGATGCGTAGCTGCTCTCGATGATGAACTTCGCCGCGTCGTAACAGAGGGGATCGGCGTCTTTCTTGTTGCCGTCGTCGTCGGAAATCGGCACGACCTCGACATCGAGCAGATTTTCCGGCCGCCCCTGCTTGGCCCAGAAAGCGACGAGCCGGTGTACCTCGGAGCCGGTGATCAGCGCACCCTGCAAACGCACGGGTTTCGGCGCGTCGATCGGCAAGTACAGCATGTCGCCTCGGCCCAGCAGCCGTTCGGCGCCGGCCATGTCGAGAATCGTTCGCGAGTCGACTTGGGAGCTCACGGCGAACGCAATGCGCGAGGGAATGTTCGCTTTGATGAGGCCGGTGATGACGTCTACCGACGGACGCTGCGTCGCGACGATCAGGTGGATGCCGGTCGCGCGCGCGAGCTGCGCGAGGCGCATGATCGTGGTCTCGACCTTCGCCGGCGCCACGAGCATGAGGTCCGCGAGTTCGTCTATGACGATGACGACGTACGGTAATTTCTCGTCAGGAAACCTTGCGTTGTATTCCTCGATTTTGCGAACGCCCGCTTTTGCGAACCGCTCGTAACGCGCGTCCATTTCCTTCGTCATCTCGAAGAGCGCGCCCGCGGCCATTCTTGCATCGGTTATAACATCTTTGACGAGATGCGGAATGCCGTTGTAAACCGTCAGTTCGACGCGTTTCGGATCGATCATGAGCATCTGCACCTGATCGGGGGTCGCGCTCACGAGCAGCGAGGCAATGATCGTATTCAAACAGACCGATTTACCGGAACCGGTCGCGCCGGCGACAAGCAGATGCGGCATCTTTCCGAGGTCGCCGAAAACGGGGCGCCCCGTGATGTCTTTGCCGAGCGCCATCCAGAGCGGCGGCACTTGTCCTCGCTGCGGAAGAGATTCGAGAATTTCGCGAATCGAAACGACGGAAATCGTCTTGTTCGGCACCTCGATCCCGACTGCGGATTTGCCCGGGATCGGCGCCTCGATGCGCACGCTCGTTGCAGCGAGGGCGAGCGCGATGTCGTCCGCGAGCGAGGCGATGCGCGAAATCTTCACGCCGCGCTCAGGGCGCAGTTCGTAACGTGTGATCGACGGCCCCCGCTCCGTATGCACGACTTTGGCGCCGACGCCGAAGGAGGCCAGCGTGTCTTCCAAAACGTGCGAGCGCGTGGAGTCGTCCGCGATCTGCGCTTGAGGCGGATCGAAGAGGGCGAGATCGGGCAGATGGTAGACGATTTCGCCGTGCTCCAGGGGCGCCGGCGGTTCGTAGTGGGGTTCGCCTTCTTCGAGCTCGTCGCGTTCGTTTTGGACGAGAGTCGGCGCAGACGGCGGCGGCACGAACGCCTCGACCGGAATCAGAGCCAGACCGTCGGATTTCTTCTTATCGTTCGAGCGGCCGTCCCCGGACGACGTTTCGGGCAAGCGCCAGGCGTGGCAACCGCGGCATGCGGACGTTCGAGGACGCGAGTATGAGCCACCCGATGAGCTTCTTGACGGAAACGTTGGTAATCCACACGGCCAGCAGCAGCGCGGCGAGCCCGATCACGATGCGTGCTCCCAGCACGCCGAACAACGCCTGCAATCCATCCCAAATCGTGCCGCCTATCCAGCCGCCGCGCCGCCCGAGGGCGGCGTCGATGAGCAAGAAGTAGCCGAGAGCGGCCGTTCCGAGCGTGGCCATCATGCGCGGAACGTTGATCTCCAGGAAGACGATCGCGCCGAACAAAGCGGCGAGGACCGGGAAAAGCGCGGCGGCGCCTCCAAACAGGGCGCTCAGGCCCGCAGCGCGGTCGCGGCGCCGGCGATTCCGGCGCGGCCCGCCGGCAGCGTCAGCGCGATTCCCAGGAGAACGGCCAAACCGATCGCGGCAATGCCGGCGATCTCGAAGTTCAGTCGCGTCTTCGCGGTCGCCTTGCGGCGTACGCGTGCCATGGAATAGAATCTTTCGTCATCAGCATAGGAGTTCATTTGACCCCGCCAACGATCGTCGTACTCGAAGGCGACGAAACCGGACAAGAATTGCTGCTCGAAGCCCTGCGCGTGCTCGATCGCGGCGTGATCGACGTCGAGCTGCATTTCGAGCAGCTACGATCTTTCGCTCGAAAACCGGCGCAAGACGCAAAACGGCGTCGTGGAGGAAGCTGCCGCTGCGATGAAACGCGCGCACTACGGCCTCAAGGCCGCGACCATCACGCCGGAAACCAAAGGCGACGTGGGTTCGCCCAACGCAATTCTGCGCCGCGCGATCGATGGTAAAGTCATCGTGCGCACGGGCCGCCGGCTTCCGGGAATACGTCCCGTGGCCGGCATCCACGCGCCGATTTCGGTCGTGCGGATGGCGGTCGGCGACGCATATGGAGCAAAGGAATGGCGCGAAGGCGAAGGTGCGGCCGAAGTCGCGTACCGCACCGAAACCATCGAGCGCAGCGTGTGCCGGTTCGTCGTCGGAATACGCATTCCAGCACGCGGAGCGCGTTCGCGCAAAAGTCTTCGGCGGCCCGAAATACACCGTCAGCCCGGTATACGAAGGGATGCTCAAAGAAGAGATGGACGCGGCCGCAAAGCGCCACCCGGGCGTCGCGTACAAACCGCAGCTGATCGACGCAACCTATGCGCTGCTTCTCAGTACCGACGGCGAGGATCCGCTCGTGATCCCTACCCTCAATCGCGACGGAGACTGCTTGTCGGACTTGGTGATGCAGCTGTTCGGCTCGATCGCGGGCGCAGAGTCGGTGCTGCTCTCGTTCGACGGCAAGCTTCGGCCGTCGGTCGTGATGGCCGAAGCCCCGCACGGAACCGCGCCGCGGCTCTTCGGGAAGAATGTCGCCAATCCGATGGCCATGATTCTCGCGAGCGCGGCGCTGCTGTCATACATGGAGGACAAGCGCGCGCAGAACGCGTCGCGCGCCATCTACGAATCGACCCTCGAAGCCGTCCACGAAGGCCTGAAAACCAGCGATCTGGGAGGACACGCCTCGACCACCGACGTCACTGACGGCGTCATCGAGCGCGTCAAACGCAAACTCGACGTCTGGTCGACGCTCTAGGAGCTAACGCAATATTGACGCTCGGGCGTTCTGATGGCCCTGGCTCCGCCGAGCCGGCCATAGTACGCTTATCCTAATGTCTTGGCTGAACAAGAAGCCGTACGCTGAAAAGCAGCCGGCTTCGAGCGCGGACGCCGACTCGCGTTCGACGTCCCCGTGAAGCTTCGGCTTCGCGGGATGGCCGAACCCGTGCAGGCGACGTTGCTGCATATTGCCGTTTCGGGCTGCCGCCTGCGCTCGTGGATGCACGTGGAGCGCGGCGCAGGCATTTCGTTCGAATGGCGCTTGAGCGACGGGAAACTGCTCCTGCTCACCGGCGTCGTTGCGGCGAGATACGCGCCGCGCAACGGCGGCGTCGGATTTGAGTACGCCGTGGCACTCGAAAACCTCCCGGAAGCCGACGCCGACGCGCTCTCGCGCGAGGCCGCAATGCTGACGCGGCGCACGGCGTCCGCGCGCAGTTACGACACGTCGCTGGTCGACATCTCGCAATTCACCGGCTATCGCGTAGCAGACGAGTTTACCTTGGCCTACCGTGCAGACGATCTGCGTGCGATGCAAAAGCGCGCGCAGGCCTGCGACGTTACCGGCAACGGATTGCGGATGCGCTGCGAGGAGACGTTGCATCCCGGACAGATCGTGCACCTCCAATTCTCGCTGCCCGAGCACGTGCTGCGCGTACACAAAGGCAAGGACGACGAACTGATCGTCGGCCCGTTCGGCTACCGTCGCGTGCCGCGCAAATACTTGCGGCGGCCGTTCGCGGAATTGAAAGTGAAAGCGCGCGTCGTGGGTCCGGCGAAAGATTCTCAGCGGCGCAGTTCGTACGAAATGCAATTTCTCGAAGTGGACGGCATGGCGCGAGAAGAGCTCGCGCGATACATTCACGCCTCGCAGCTGCGCGAACCTGAAACGTTAACTCGCGATCAGCGCGACCCCCGCGAGCGCGAGCGCGACGCCCGCTTTTTGCACCTTCGCCAAACGCTCTTTCAGGACGAACCGCGCCAGAAACACGGTGCTTCCCGGGTAGAGCGAGGTGAGCACCGCGGCGATAGACAGATATCCGGCGCCCGCCGCCAGGACGTAACAAACGTTTGCACTCATGTCGAGCAATCCCCCGACGAGTACGAGCGCGAGCGCCGGCGCGCCCGGCAGGACCTCGCGACGCAGTACGAGCGCGATCGCGAGCAACAACGCAACGGAACACATGCGAGCGAACAAGACCGGATACACGCCGGCGCCTTTTCCTGCGAGTGCGAGAAAGATGTAAAAGCCTCCCAGCACGACTCCGGAAGCGACGGCCTCTCTTACGCCCGCCGTCGAGAACTCGAAACGCCCGTCCGGTTCGGTGGAAAGCGAAATTAGAACGACCGCAGCGAGCGCGACGACGATACCCGTCATCTGCCACGCGCTAAGACGATCGCCACGCACGACGCCAACGACCACCGGCAATGCAGCGGCGAGCACCGCCGTAATCGGTGAGACGACGCCCATTTTCCCAATCGAAAGCGCGTGGTACAGCAGCACGATGCCGATGCCGCCGCACGCTCCGCCGAGTGCGCCGTACGCGAGCGCGGCTTGCGTAAAGCGCCCGGGCAGCAGCGGCATGAGCGCGACCAGCAGAATCAACCCCGCGGCCTGCGAAACTATCGCCACGGCGAACATCGAACTGCGGCGCGTCGCAAGGCCGCCGCAGAAATCCGCCGCACCGTAGAAAGCCGCAGCGCACAAGCCGAGAAGGATCGCCACGTACTGCTTTAGTGCGCGTGCAGGACCGGATGCTGCAAGTGGAATTGCGTGCGCGTTTGATACGCTTTCGCTATTTGCGTCAGACTGCGACTCGGACCATGCGCGGCCCATCAGTCCGAGGCCGGTGGGCAACGAATGTTCGCCGAACCCGTTCGGTACGCTGATCGCCGGCAGACCGGCGAGGTTTCCGGGACTGCCCAAGTCGACTTCGCCGGAATACTTGTCGGGGTACGCTTTGTCGAACGGTATGCCCACGGGATACGCCAAAGTCGGGAGGGTGGGATGAACGATCGCGTCGTACGGCTCGATCGCGCGCGTCAGCTCCTCGTTCAAGAGGGCGCGTCTGCGCATGCCGTCGACGTAATCGACGGCCAGCGACCCGTACGCTTGATAGCCGCCGATGCGATCGTCGGCAGATTGCAACTCGCGCGAACGTCCGCTCTCGATGAGCCCCCGAAACGCGGCGGCGCATTCCCCGTTGAAGATCGCACCGAAGACCGCGCCGTACGGCCCCTCCGGTAAAGCGACGTCAGGTACGACGTCGCAAAACTCGCGAAGCACCGCGAGCGATGCCAGAAAATTCTTCTCGACCGCGGGCATGGTTTTGGCCGTCGAATTTTTCACGATGGCGACACGTGGTTTGCGCCCGCGCACCGTGCGAAACGCCTCGTCGCGCGACGTCTTGTCATTGGGGTCGCGACCGGCGACGATCTTCAAGATCACTTCGGCATCGCGCGCGGAGCGGCACAGCGGTCCGAGTTTGTCCGACGTCCACATCAATGCCATCGCCCCGTGGCGGCTCACGCGGCCGTACGTCGGTCGAAGCCCGCTCACGCCGCAAAACGCCGCAGGCACCATGATGGAGCCGTTCGTCTCCGAACCGATCGCAAAACCGACGAGGCCTGCAGCCACCGCCGCGCCTGGTCCGCTCGATGAGCCGCCGCTCCAGTACGCGCGGTTCCACGGCGTGCGGCCGGGACCGGTGAACGACGCGTCGGCGTCGTTATAGCCGAACCCGCCGGCGAGTTCGACCATCGCGAGTTTTGCGCACAGCACGGCGCCGGCCTCTTTCAACTTTCGAACGACGGTGCCGTCGTAGTGAAAGACCTGATTGCGGTACGGCGCGGCACCCCACGTCGTCGGCGCGCCGACGGCAGCGAGCAGGTCCTTTACGCCGTACGGAACGCCGTGCAGCGCGCTGCGCACATGTCCTCCGGCGAGATCCTTGTCTGCGGCGCGCGCTTCGTGCAGTGCGCGTTCGTGCATGATCGTCACGACCGCGCCATAGCTTGCCCCGTAGATTTCGAGCCGCGAAAGATACGCTTTCGTGAGTTCTTCCGAAGAAATGGTGCGTTTTGCGATCAGCTTCCCGAGCGTCACTGCGTCGGAAAAGGCAATCTCCTCCGGCGTCATCCGTCCACCTCGAAATCCGAGGCAGGCTCGTCCCAGTTCTGGAGCGCGGTTCCATGCGGATTCAACCGCGAGCCGCCTTTCAGGTTATCGTCGATGCCCGCAGCAATCTCGTCCAGTTCCTTGTCCGTCAGCGCGGGATCGAACTCGCGCATGCGCGCGGCAAGGGCGTGCGCGGCTTCGGATATTCGCGCTTTTTTCGGCGGAGGCGCCGGCACCGGTTTTGGGGACGCCGCCGTCAGCGGAACCGATGCAGCCGCGGCCAGAAAATCCTTGCGCGTGCTCACGGTCACACCTCCATGACGACGGGCACGATCACGGGACGGCGTTTATAACGCGAATGAATCGCTTTCGCCAGTCCGCTGCGGATGTGCTCTTTGACGGTGTTGACGTCGCGGATTCCCTCGACCGAAACTTCTTCGATGAGCGTCACGAGTTCTGCGCGCAGTTCGCCGAGCACGCCGTCCGACTCCGGCAGATAGAACACGCCGCGCGAAATGAGATCGGGTCCCGCGATAACGCGCGCTTCCTCGCTGTCGATCGTCACGACGACCATCATGAATCCATCCGCCGCCAGCAGGCGCCGGTCGCGCAAGACCGCCTCGCCTACGTCGCCGACGCTCGATCCGTCCACGAGCACATGTCCGCCGTACGTCTTGCCGATCTTGTCGCCGTAGCCGTGCGTGAACTCGAGTACGTCGCCGTTTTCGACGACGAATACGTTCTGGGGATCGACGCCCGTGCGCGCGGCGAGTTTACCGTGCTGAACCAGCATGCGGTACTCGCCGTGCACCGGCACGAAGAACTCCGGCCGCACCAAGTTGAGCATGAGCAGCAATTCTTCTTGCGATGCATGGCCCGAAACGTGCGAACGTCCGTCGGTACCGTGCACGACGATGGCGCCCAGGCGGCACAGGTTGTTGATCGTCTTATACACGCCTTTTTCGTTACCGGGAATGGGAGTCGCGCTGATTACGACCGTGTCGCCGGGAACGATTTTGAATTTCGCGTGATCGCGCACGGACATCCGCGTGAGCGCACTCATCGGTTCGCCTTGCGAACCCGTCGTCATCACCACGACGCGCTCGGGCGGGTGTTCATCTACCTCTTCGATGCGAATCGTGCGGTCGGCGGGAACGCGAAGATACTTCAATTCCGAGGCGAAGTGCACGACGTTCATCAGCGATCGCCCGAGAAATGCGATTTTGCGATCGTACCGGATCGCTTGATCGATGACTTGCTGAATGCGCGGGACGTTCGAAGCGAAGGAAGCAACGATGATACGGCCTTTCGCCTGCGAGAAGACCGTGCTGAAACGCTTCGCCGACGATGCGCTCCGACTGCGTATGACCCGGCCGCTCGGCATTCGTGCTGTCCGAGAGCATGCACAGGACGCCTTCATCGCCGATGCGCGCTATGGCGGCAAAGTCTGCGGGTTTGCCGTCGATCGGCGTTTGATCGAATTTGAAATCGCCCGTATGGAAAATCGTGCCCACCGGCGTGCGCAGCGCGAGCGAACAGGCGCCGGAAACCGAGTGATTGATGTGCACGAACTCCGCTTCGATTTCACCGTAGCGCACGCGGTCTCCGGGCTGTACCGTCACGAACTGCGCTTCGCCCATCATCTTGTGGTCGCGCGCTTTTGCTTTGATCAGCGCGTTCGTGAGCGGCGTTCCCACGACCGGCACGTTGAACTCGCGAAGCAGATACGGAATTCCGCCGATGTGATCTTCGTGGCCGTGCGTCACCAGCACGGCGCGGAACTTCTCACGGCGTTCCCGGATGTACGTGAAGTCGTTGATGACGATGTCTACGCCGTACATCTCCTCGTCGGGGAACATGAGACCGCAATCGACCGCGACCATGTCGTCGTGCGTCTCTATCAGCGTCATGTTGCGGCCGATTTCGCCGCATCCGCCGAGCGGAGTAATGCGGACGTACGGTTCTTCGGGGGGACCGGGTACGACGAGGGAGCTGACGCCGGGATTCATCGCCTAGACGAACGCCGGGTTGGCGTGATGGAAGACCATGCGCTCTCGTTACCGCGCCGCCTTGGCGCTGACCTTGGCTTTGGCCGTTTCGCTTCCGGCCGCCGCCCGCGTGCCGCGCCACGGGCATTCCCATCGCCGCCGCGCCGGCGCACCGCTATCCCTGAGCGCCGAAGACCTCTATTCGCGCCGCGCCCTGCGACGCGCAAGGATCATCCTTCAGCTCAAGCTGTTGGAACTGCGGAGCGAACATTTGGAACGCGTCCGCAAAGCCATTGAGCGTCGCCTACCGATTGACGAGATCCTTAAAGAGCCGTATTAGGCGCCGCCGATTGACGCTAATGCAAGGCGGGCGAAGACCAGCACGCTCCACCAACCAAAAACGACCAGCGGACATTGTCGCGAATTTCAGCTTCCCAGCCACCGAAAAACCAATTGCCAACACGACCAAGTACCAGATCATGTTGATGTCGAGCGAAAAGAGTAAGCTCTTCATTGCCGGATTGCCCCAGTTCGGTAAGTATCCCCAAGTCGGTGCCTATCGGATTTTGAAAATTGAATTGCACCGCCGGGTATCCCAGCCACAAACTGATTGCACTGCACATCGGCTTGACGGCGTTGATCAGGTCGGCCCACAGTAAAATGGAAAAGGCCAAACCATACTTCAGTTTTGTTCCAAATACGACATTGAAACTTGCCAGAAAGATACCGGCCAGGAAGAGATTGAACAGCACCACGATCGCGGCTCAGGGCCATGCTCAGGCGCAAGGATGTCTGCGCGCCGGCTAGCGTTGCCGCGCGCTGCTTCGGCGTATCGCTTTCCAATGCATGCTCGAGAGTCGCGTTACGCTGGACCATATTCTGTACGGTCTGATCCACGCCGACTTTTTGAATTACGGTGTAACTATAAAAGAAACTCGTGAGCACGGTAAGTGCCAGCGCGAGCCACCACGACCGGTTACGTAAAACATCCTGGAACGCCTGCGAGGGCGATATAAGGGTGTACAGCACTCGCTCGATTTGAGACAGAGGTCTTTGAGATATAGACTGCGCGGCGAAATCCATGAGTTTCCCCTTAAGCAAACCACGACTCGGTATTATTACTCAACTTCTTGATAGAAGCGACGTACAATACGGCGATCGCGAACAGGAAGGTAATCATCATCGCCGTTGCGCCGATAAAGCCCACGGCGTTTTGCATGAAAGAGAGGATGCCATCGATGGTAATATGGAAGCAAAGCGAGCTCCCGTTAGTCTCGATATTCCAAAGATAGCCATGTTTGTAATGGCGTAGATGCACGTTATGACGAATGCTTCACGCCGGAACTTACGCGAATTTCCTTCGACAAAATGAGATCCAACGCCGGCATCGAAGCGAAAAATGCAGCGAGCATTAACAGGCCCGTGAAGCGATCGTGACCGAGCCCAAAAATGGCCGAGCCAATCAGCATGAGCGCCAGAATAGACCCTCGATAGAACCACAGGCTTTGAATCCAGTGTTGCTCGCGGTGCCTCGACACGCGTTGGCGCATGCGAACATAAGTCTGCACGTTTGCACTGACTGGAGGCTCAAAGAATCCAGCGTTCCGGTCCGAGTATCGAAACTGAAGATCTTATCAACGAGTTCTTCCGTGTCGCCTACAATCATTCTGAAGACGCACATGGAAAACATCGCGCCAACAAAGGTAACAAGCGGCGCGAACGTGGGCCGGTCCCATGAACCCGTTTCGTCTCCGGAGGGTCCACGCAGGCGGCGCAAAGGGATCGGCCCGGGACGTATGATGGGCCGATAATGCCGACCTCGTCCACGAAACCGCCGGCTATGAACGGCACTCTCGGCATTCTACGCAAGCCTCGTTTGCCCAACTCGTTGACTCGAGAGGCGTATCGATGGCCTTCACCAGGGCAGTCGCATCGCCGATCAACTCCGCAATGTCAGCGGCCGATGCAATTCTTCATCTGCACCGGCCGCAATTCGATATGCGGATTGAATGCGGCAAGCCGCTGGCACAATATTTCGACTTTGGGCAACCCGATATCGGCAGGCGTGTATGTCAACTGCCGATTGAAATTCGACTCCTCATCTTATCAAAATTGACGATGGTGATACGCCCTACGCCCATAGCGGCGAGATTCCAGGCGACGTGACTTCCGACGCCCCCCGCTCCCAGAATCACGACGTGTGCTGCCGCAAGTGCAGTTTGGTGCAATCGACAGTCCGATGTGGTTAACGAGAAAAAGCCCAGTGCGCCGAGAATAGCGCCCCTCGACAGGCGGCGCGTTGCCGTTAAGCAATATATTCTTTGCAAGCAGATCGATTGAGGCGCCGCTTCGAAATATAACGATCTAAGATATCGGGCGTCATTGGAACACCGCGAGTAAGTTCGCCGACGAACTCCCTGTGCTGCACCGGCAATATCACCCGATGGCGGTTGCTGCCGCAGATCATGAAGCCGTCCGGGAACTCGCTGACCACGGCAAAAGGGTTCAGTGTGTAATTCATGCCGCCACCGCTGCAGGGGCCGGCCAATGCCTCGCGTTGCGCATATTCAAAATAACGCATGCAATGACCATCAGGACTAAAGTGGCGTAATCGATCGCCGGCCACTTGACGAAACGCTCCACGAGCCCTCGCAGAGGCTGAACGGCACCCAAGGCAATGCTCACGGCAAAAACCTGCGACAGGATAAAATAGAAGATGTATTCAGGGCGGCGGTATGCTCTTTCCAAAAGGAAGCGCTTTGAATTCACACCCAAATTCAACTCGCCAAACCATTCGGTCAAGATGTAGTATCCATCGAACTCGACGAACGGTACCAGGTTCCAGATGATGACGAAAGCGTTTAGGGCAATCGGCAACGTCAGAAGCGGCGCAAGGGCGGTCCCATGCGCTAAGAAAAACAACAAGAAGAAAAACGTCACCAGCGCATTGTTGGCCTGGATTCCGGCGAGCAACGTTTCGATCCGGTGAGCCCGGTTATTGAGAAGCGCGATTCCACTGACGTCGGCATAAAACGCAGGTTGAAAGTAGAAGAGCATGATCCCAATGGCGGGAACGTTCGCGCCTCGCGATTTTGCAACGAGGGCATGAGAAAATTCATGGGCAAAACCGAGTAAGAGAACCGATGCGGCATAAACTAGGACCGTGACCCAGCTCAGATGGAGATTCGTAAACCCCTGCTGAAGCTGACGCCACTCAATCAACAGCAGCAAGACGTTGATCGCCAAGAGCGGCAGCGTGAAGATCGAAATGAGTTGCCGGTAGAGGACCGTGGCCGGTTTATTGCGCTCGAGCCATTGGTTCGGGCGAAACGTTTTACATTTGATCTTCACCGGGTCGAATCGTCTTGGAGGGGCCGCCCCTCGAGAAGCGCGAGCCGATTCAACAACCCGAAGAAATCGTCAAAGTGCTCGCGGGGAATGAGAAGCCGTAAATCTTCCACAGTGCGCGTTCCGTCGACCAACCTTAGCCATGCGACTTCCTCCGCACCCAGTTTGAAGTGGCGCGAATTCGCCGGATCATGAACGTGATAAAGGTCCCCTCCAAAAGGGAATACCTCGAGCCTCTTCTGATTTTCGGATTGTCCAAGTTAGCCTCGCGAAACGGAAATGAAAATGGAAATGGCGGGCACTCGGCTTTCACCCAGCCCCCGCCATTGAGCCGCTAAATCAGCAGCCGCCGCACGCTAAGGCGACGATTGCCAGTCAATCGCAACGCCGGCCGCAAAATCGCCGACATCGTCCGGAGCATCGATCGTGTTCATTTCTTGAAAAATCATGTGACTCTCCTTGAAGCCCTAGATTAGCAGCCGCCGCACGCTAGGGCGACGATTGCGAGTCCAATCAGAACGCCGCTCGCAAAATCGCCGACATCGTCCGGTGCATCGATCGTGTTCATCTCTTGAAAAATCATTTGACTCTCCTTTATGAGGAGCACGCTACAACGATAGCGCCGACGAGAAGCCCCGTGGCAACTCCCGCACCGAGAGTAGCCCAACTCGGCGCCTCAACTGCATTGATTTCTTCGAAAATCATGATTAGGCGGATCCTCCCATAGAGATAGCAGTGAATAAGAAGCGCTGACAGCCTGACGTGATAGAGCCGGCTTCAAATGCAAGACGGCTCGTTATCGGCTGCTTGCGCCGACGAGGTTAGATCTGACTACAGATATAGGCTTTCTGCTATTACGAGTGGCTGCCGCGAGAAACACTATCGCGAGTCCAATAAGAATCCCGTACAAGTAGTGCGTCGTGTCTGCAGAGACCCGGCCCCTGAGCGCAGATACTAAGGGCATTGCAAGCACAGTGACAAAAAGGAATGTGATGTAGAGCTTACCCGTGCCCGATTTTCTCATATCCATTTTTCCTCGCACTTGTCGGCATAAATGCAGTAAAACAATTTTACAAGCAGCCATGCTCCCGGAAAGTAACATATTGAAACTATTTTTGTCTAGTAAGTGCAAAATGCAGCTACACACACTTCGCTTTTAGCGTAACGTTGTTGCGCGACGTTACTGTCATCTTTATTACTAAATAAAAGTTTTCTTATTTGCCGGCGGGTGGTCGCGCACGCACGCGCAAAAATCAAAATCGCAAATCGGAGAACGGCGCCGGATACGCAAGCACAAGCATCGGCGCGATGAGGCGTCAGGAGTGCGAGGATCCGCACCGGCGCAACGCTGCTTGCTTTGGAGGCGACGCCCCATGCGTGCTTGAAACAAAATCCTTCGCGCGGCCGTATGAGGCGGCGCACGCCTTTGTTTCCAGGAGGTCGCCATGGCTGTCTCTGCGCCGGCTGCCGGTAAGGCAAACGGTTTATCGACTGTTGTCAACGTTCTCGTTGCACCAAAAGAAGCGTTCGAAACGCTGCGCGTAATTCCAACGTGGGGCTGGGCGTTCATCGTAGCCTGCGTGCTCGCGATGATCGGCCAATACATAGCGACGCCCGCCGCCGTCCACGCTTTGCAGGCCTCTTGGCCGGCGCAGGTCGCATCGAACCCGCAACTAGCCGCGATGACCCCCGCGCAGCAACAGCGCGGTCTGGCGTTCGGAATGACGTTCGTTCGGTACTTCTGGTTGTTCATGCCGATCGCCGTATTGATCGGTGCTCTGCTCCAATCCGTCATCATGCTGATATTCAAGGCAGCAGGAAAGGGCGATGCCGGTTTCAAGCAGCTTTGGTGCGCCGCAATGAACTGTCTGGTCATCGGCGTCGGCATGTACAGCCTGGTCAACGGTCTTATCGCCGTCGTGCGCGGTGCCTCCGCGTATAGTTCGGCCGGCGACACGATGCGGGCCATTCCCTCACTCGCATGGATTGCGCCGGGAGCGTCCTTAAAAGTCGTGGCGTTCTTGGCTGCCTTCAACGTGATCAGTATCTGGGGTGCAGTAGTGTTGGCGATCGCAATGATGAACGTCGCGCGAGTTTCACGGGCCAATGCCGTCGCTTGCGCGATTACCACAACGACCCTCGCGGGTTTGTACTTCGGTCTAACCGCCCGCTAAGTCACTGAATGCTTCATCTTCTTCTATCGGCGCTGTCTCTGGCGCAAGCGGTGAATTATGCAATCGAGCATAGCCCTACCGTTGCAAAGCAGCGCGCAATCGTCGCTCAAGCTCGCGGCGGCTACCTCCAGCGACGAGCGGCAACGCTTCCCGGAGTCAACGGCACGCTGCAAAACACGATGCAGAAGTCGCAGAATTATTCAGGCTACGCGATCATCGGCGTCCCTCAGGCAAACGTATACTCGCAAAATACCGCACAGATCGGCACGCAATACACCTTCAATGGAGGACTGGCGTTCCTCCAATCGCTTTCCGCCAAGCAATCTTTCGAGCAGGCGCAGGCGGACTTGCGCCGCACGCAAGAAACGATTACCGACAACGTCACGTCGTCTTTCTACAATCTCGCCTCAAAAGGCGACACCGTGCGGCTCGATCAGAGCGATCTTCAATATCAAGGCGTCCTCGTCCGAATTGCCAAAGCGAAAGTGGACGCGGGCGTAGCCGCCGGCGTCGACGTGCTCAGCGCACAGGCGCAGCAAGAAAAAAGCCGGTACACGCTGGCGGCGGCCAACGCAGATTTCGAAAACACCCGCGAGTCGCTCGCGCAGCTCATCGGCGCGCCGCTCGAAACGCCGTTCGCCGTCCCGGTTCAGGTAGCGCAGCCCCCGCTGCCAGCCCAATCGATCGACAAGCTGATCGCTTTGGCCATCGCCAATCGCCCGGACGTCGCCTCTGCAAGCGACGCCGTACAGGTTGCGCGCACCAACCGGCGTACGGCGGACACGGATCTCATACCCCAGATCCAAACGTTTGCGTCCTTCGGTAATCAGTTTGCGCCGACGTTCAATGGCGCACTGATTCCCGGTGCCGCAGTCAGCCGCGGAACTCCCGGCTTCTGGCAACTGGGCGTAACCAGTACTTTTACGCTTCCGCTGCTGGACTGGGGCGCACGACACGCGAATCACGTCAACTTGAACGAACAAATATCCGCCGCGCAAACGAATCTGCTGGCGGCTCAGACGCAGGCCGAACTCGACGTCCGGCAAGCATACCGGGGTGCGCAAACCGCACTCGCTCAGCTCACCTCCGCTCGCGAAGAGAGCCGGTACGCCGGAGAGGCCGCGAGAGTGGCGCAGGCTGCAGTACGAACACGGCATCAAGACTTTGACGGACGTGCTTGCAGCTCAGCAGTCCTCGCTTTCGGCGCAGACCGACGAATTCAACGCGCGCGTTGCGTATGTCGACGCAGTCGTCAAACTTCGCGACGCACTCGGCGTGTACACGCCCGAAGCGGCCGTCGCAGATCTCCAGGGGAGGACCTAACGTGAAACGACTTGTTGCGCTTGGAGCAATCATCGCCGGCATCATCCTCATCCTGGTGGCCACGCGACTGGCCAATCGCCGCGGCAGCGACCCCACCGTAGCGGTCAGCGCGGTTCGCGCGCGCCTGGGCACGTTTCAGGTGAAGCTTCCGGAAAACGGGGTCGTGCAGCATCCGCGCACGGCCACGATTCCGACGCTTGTCGCAGGCAACATAAGTGCGATTTACGCAAAGCCGGGCGACGAGGTCGTCGCCGGTGAGGTCCTCGCCACCGTCGAGAACCCATCGCTCGACTCCGCAGCGGCCGGATCCAAAGCCGACTACACATCGGCTGTGGCCAACGTTCGCACGGCACGTGTCGACGAACAAAACGCACGCGTCACGTACCAAGGCCAGGTCGAAACCGCCAAGTCCAACCTCGACGAGGCGAAGCGTGTCTACGAAGCCGACGTAGCGCTGTACAAGGAGCAGGCGATTCCAAGGAACCAGCTGGACACCGACCGCGCGTCGCTCGACAAGACGCAGGTTGCCTACGACCAGGCAGTTCGGCAACTGCGGCTCGGTGCGGTCACCGGGTACGGCGAAGATAGCGTTCAATATGCGCAGGCCGCTGCGGAGAAGGCGGCAATTACGAACGAAGCCGATCAGCAGCAGCTCTCGTTCACGCGCATCGCCGCACCATTCTCCGGGGTCATTCAAACTATCGCGACGCAGCCCAATGATCCCCTAACGCCGCTGCGCGAAGGCGACGCCGTTACGGCAGGTCAGATGCTCTTCACAATCGCAGAAAGCAACAATTACATCGTCAAAGCGCAAGTGGACGAACAGGACATCATGAACGTCCGCGTCGGGCAGGAAGCCATCATTTCGGGTCAAGACTTTCCCGGGAAGCACATCGTGGGGCACGTTGCCGCGATTGCGCCGGTGGCCACTAAATCGACGGACGCATCGAGCACGGCCAAGCAAGTTCTAACGACGATCCATTTGGACGCTTCGCCGTTTTATTTGAAAGACGGAATGACCGTTGACGTAGATATGGTAACGACGAACATCGCGCATGCATTGCTGCTTCCTAGCGATGCCATCGTAACCGATAAGGGCCAGACTACGTTTACGTCGTACGCAAAGGCGTCGTTCACAAGACGCCGATCCGCACCGGCGCCTCCAATGATACGGATACGGTCGTCGTTTCCGGCCTCACGCCGGGCAGCACCGTCGTCACGAATAACGTGCCGCGCCTGCGCGACGGTTCGCACGTTACCATTGCACCTTCGGCTTCGCCGGCGCCGGCGTCATGACACGCTTCTTCGCCTACGCGGGCGAAGCTGTCACCGCGCTGTGGCGCAACAGAACGCGCTCGATGCTGACGATCCTCGGCATGATCATCGGCTCGTCGTCGATTATCGCGGTGTTCGGAATCAGCAAGGGCGCCGCCGGCGGAATCCAGGCGATGTTCAACTCGTTCGGACCTACTCCGATCTTCGTTTTCGTCGACAGCACCCAAGACTATCCCGATCTCGCGCAGATCCGGTACGAGGATTTGCGCCGGGTTCAGGAAGAACTCGGCCCGCAAGCAGCGGCCGTCGAGCCGATATATCAATCGACCATGCCCGTGCGACACGGTTCGATCACGCACTACTATCAGATTACCGACGACGGATCGTATCACCCGGACCAGCTCGTCATGGCGCAGGGCCGCAAAATCAGCGCCGAAGACCTTACGGAGGCTGCACGCGTCGCCGACATTTCGAGCGACGTTGCGCAGCGCTTCTTCGGCGACACGGATGCCCTGGGCAAAGACATTACGGTTGGCGGTAACCATGTCACCGTAATAGGCGTCTATCCGGCGATGAAAGGCAGCCTCTTCTCAGGAACCATAGCGAATACGATTTTTCTGCCCTACACGACGTTTTATCGCTTCTTCCCCGGTTCTCCGGACGGGCTTCAGGTCTATCCTGCCAACGAAGACAATGCGGCCGAAGTCGGCGATCTCACCAAGAAGGCGCTGCAGCACATCCACGGTTCGCGCGCGCAGTACAACGTTCAGGACGGCGAAGCGTTTGTCAACGGGTTCGAAAATGTGCTGAACATCGTTGCGGTCGGACTCTCCGCCATCGGAGGCGTTGCGCTGCTGGTCGCCGGTATCGGAATCATGAACATCATGCTCGTCTCCGTTACCGAGCGCACGCGTGAGATTGGCATCCGCCGCTCCATCGGCGCCAGCCGCGCGGACATTGCCACGCAATTCTTGATGGAAGCCATTCTGCTCGCGCTCGCAGGCGGGGTTACCGGAATGCTGCTGGGCTTAGCGGTTACCGTCGGCGGCGCGGAGCTCGATCAGCAAACAGCTCGGGGCCGTTATCATTCCGTACGTTTTAATCGTCTCGATCGCCCTGGGTTTTTCGGGAACGGTCGGCATCATTTTCGGCCTTTATCCGGCATTTCGCGCCGCCGCGATGGATCCGATACAGGCGCTACGCGGATGATATATCTGCAGGAAGCGCTCAGCGTGCTGTTTGCGAACAAAGTGCGTTCGCTGCTCACCATGCTGGGGCTGATCATCGGCGTCGGCGCCGTAGTCGCGATTCAAACCCTGGGCAGCAGCATGGCGGGGGCGATAAACGGCACACTTGCCCCGCTATCCGACGACACATTTTTCGTTTTTGCGAACAGTACGCAAAACGATTACCAGAAAGCGTTGATAAGCCAGTCCGATATCAACGCCCTCGCGACGCTGCCGAACGTTCGCGTTGCCTATCCGCTGACGGGCGCAAGCGATTTGGTGAAGCACGCGCACCGGCAAGCGCGGCTCTTCATCAGCGGCGATGCGGCGGAGCCATTCAATACCACGCCGCTGAAAGCGGGGCGCCGCATCTCGCAAGGCGACGTCGACGAACGTGCAAACGTAGCGGTTATCAGTGACCGCGCATATCAGCGCCTCTTCGCGCCGGGCGCCAATGCGGTCGGCGAGGCAATCTATGTCGGCCCGCAGCGATATGAGGTCGTCGGCGTTTTGACGCCGCCGAAAACCGGGCTGCTGAATGCCCAATTCGGCGGCGACGTCTCGGCACCGTACACGACCGTGATCCAGCAATACATGCGGGGCAGTAAGGTGCAGGCGGCCCGAATCGTCGTCGACGACACTTCGCAGATTGGACAAACCGAGGTCGCCGTCATCAAGAAACTGCGCGACCTCCACGGCGATCCGAATCTGGAATATGATTCTACGGATAAATCGCAGATTACCCGCAGCATCAGCAGTGTATTCGGCGTCATGACGATCGTCGTAGGAGTCATCGGGGCCATCTCGCTGCTCGTGGCGGGCATCGGCATCATGAACATCATGCTCGTTTCCGTTACGGAGCGCACGCGAGAAATCGGCGTACGCAAGGCCATCGGAGCCAATCGCGCACAGATTCTGGTTCAGTTCTTCATCGAAGCGTTGCTGCTATGCGGGATTGGCTGCGGCATCGGATGCGTCATCGGCCTGCTCATCGGCGGCGCCGTGAACTCGATGGCAATCATCAAACTGACGGGCTACGTGGCACCGCTGCCGTGGGTGCAGTCGCTTATCATTGCGGGTGCCTTTGCCGCGGTCGTTACGCTCGCGTTCGGAACGTACCCCGCATATCGCGCCGCCGCATTGGATCCGATTGAAGCATTACGATATGAATGAGTTTCCACGCGCCATCGACGTGCGCGACGTCACGAAAGTGTACAAGTCGGGCTCGCTCGAAGTCGAAGCGCTCAGCGGCGTCTCGTTCACGATCCGCCGCGGAGAATACGTCGCCATCATGGGCCCGTCCGGTTCCGGCAAATCGACGCTGATGAATGTGCTCGGCTGTTTGGATCGCGCGACCACCGGTACGTATCTGCTCGACGGCGTCGACGTTTCGGGACTCGACGACAACGCGCTCGCGCAGATACGCCTGAAGAAATTGGGCTTCGTTTTTCAAGGGTTCAACTTGCTGGCGCGCACCGACGCGATGAAGAACGTCGCATTGCCCCTGTTTTATGCGGGTGTGCCGTCCCGCGAGCGCATGGCCGCAGCCGCCCGGCAGCTGGCGGAAGTGGGTTTGGCGGACCGCGGCAAGCACAAGCCCAACGAACTCTCCGGAGGCCAGCAGCAGCGCGTCGCAATTGCGCGAGCTTTGGTCAACGATCCGGCCGTACTGCTCGCAGACGAGCCTACGGGAAATCTCGATTCCAAGACCAGCGTCGAGATCCTCACGCTGTTCGGCCGGCTCAATGCGGCGGGACGCACGATCATCATGGTCACCCATGACGAAAACGTAGCATCGCATGCCAAGCGCGTTTTGCGGATGCTCGACGGGCGCATCGTCTCCGACGGGCCGCCTCAAGCCCGCCGAGAGGTTTGGGGCGTCGGCGCACAGGATGACGCGGACGGTTCTCTCATCAAATCTTAAGCGAGCGGCCCGCTACTTTTGGTATTCGTATCGGGTAGAAAACGCCGGAGGAACTTTATACGTGAAAAATCGCCTGATGCCGACGGCGATTGTTGCTCTCGTGGGCGCAATCGTCGGCGCATTCATCATGATGCTCTATGCGAGCACGCACTTTTCGAACGTCGCGGGACCGAATGGAACGCCGCCCGCAGTGAGCGCGGCGCCGCTGACCGGCGGTGGAAGCGACCAAGATCGCATCGTCAATGCGGTCAAGCGCGTGAAACCGTCCGTCGTCGCCATCGACGTTTCGGTGAACGGCAAGCAGTACGTTCCGGTCGATCCGTTTCAGCAATTCTACGGACAGCAAGGCCCCTACGTCGCGCAGCCGTACAGCGAACGCGGTTCCGGTTCCGGTTTCGTCTACGACGGCAGCGGCGACATCGTCACCAATGCGCACGTCGTGCGCCCTCCGCTGCCGAACGCGCAAGTCACCGATATCACGGTCGTTTTTCCGAACCGCACGCGCGCAAAGGCCCGTCTGATTGCGGCAAACATCGGCGCGGATCTCGCGATCGTTCGAGTCGAGAGCAAGAATATGCCGCCGCCGCTCAATTTGGCGGATTCCGATAGACTGCAGCAAGGTCAGTGGGCGATTGCAATCGGCGAGCCGTACGAACTGCAGCAGAGCGTAACGGTCGGCGTCGTCTCGGCATTCGACCGCAAGGAACCCATTCAAACCGAAACCGGTCAAACGATGACCTTCAACGGGTTGCTGCAAACGTCTGCTCCGATCAATCCCGGGAACTCCGGCGGTCCGCTCATCGACATGAACGGCGACGTCATCGGCGTGAATCAATCGACGCTGCGCGGCGGCGCCGAAGGAATCGGCTTCGCGATTCCGTCGAGCACCGTGAAGCGCGTCGTGTCGCAGATGATCGCGCATCCCGGAATCACCTCGCCGCCCGCCGAGGCCTTCCTGGGCGTCGTGCTCGGCCAAGTAACGAACGGTTTCCGCAGCCAGACCGGCTACCACGGTCCGGCCGGCGTCGCGGTGTATCAGGTCGCGAGCGGCTCGCCTGCCGATCAAGCCGGCATCAATCCCGGCGACGTAATCCTCAAATTGAACGGCAAGACCTATACGAGGCATCAGAGCTTGGCCGCCGACATCGGGAAGCTCAAGGCGGGCGACAAGGTCACGTTGGAAGTGTGGTCCGGGGCTACGGGCGCCAAGCGTTTGGTAACCATAACCCTGGGTTCGCGTCCGGCTCAATCGGGCTACGAGCAGGGTCCGCCCGACCAGCAGGGCGTCCCACCGGACCAAAACCCGTAAGACTCGAGGGGAGCCCTGTCCGCGCAGGGCTCCCCTGCATCTTTCGGCGCGGCAAAGCTGTCTAAAAAGGTGGAACACGAACGGTCCAATCGCGTACTATGATTGAACCGTAATCGTCCTTGCAGTTCAGTAAGCGGCAAGGCCCAGTACAGCCCCTCGTCTTCGCTCGGGGTCCTTCGATACCTCAGCAATACGGGTGGCCGGAACGGCTGGTCCATGAACTCGGAAAGAGAGAATAACCAATGGCAAAAGTGGTCGGCATCGACCTTGGCACGACGAACTCCGTCGTCGCCGTAATGGAGGGCACCACGCCCACCGTTATCGCCAACGCCGAGGGGTCGCGCACGACTCCGTCGGTCGTGGCATTCACGAAAACCGGCGAGCGCCTCGTGGGACAACTCGCGAAGCGGCAAGCCATCACCAATCCGGATCGGACCATCGCTTCCATCAAGCGGCACATGGGCACGGATTTCCACGTCAAGATCGACGGTAAAGACTACTCGCCGCAAGAGATTTCGGCGATGATTCTGCAAAAGCTCGTCAACGACGCCAGCAATTATCTCGGCGAGCGCGTCACCAAAGCAGTAATTACCGTTCCGGCGTATTTCAACGACTCGCAGCGCCAGGCGACCAAGGACGCCGGCAAGATCGCGGGTCTCGACGTGCTGCGCATCATCAACGAACCGACGGCGGCGGCGCTCGCGTACGGATTGGACAAGAAGGGCAGCGAGACGATTCTCGTGTGGGACCTCGGCGGCGGCACGTTCGACGTTTCCATTCTCGAAGTCGGCGACGGCGTCTTCGAGGTGAAGGCGACCAACGGCGACACGCACCTCGGCGGAGACGATTACGATCACCGCGTCGTCGAGTGGCTCGTCTCCGAATTCCGCAAAGAGCAAGGCATCGACCTGAGCAGCGACAAGCAGGCCATGCAGCGTCTCACGGAAGCGGCGGAAAAAGCGAAGATCGAACTTTCGTCCGTCGTGCAGACGACCATCAATCTGCCGTTCATCACGGCCGATCAGAATGGTCCCAAACACCTGGACGTCACGCTCACGCGCGCGAAGTTCGAAGAACTGACGAGCGATCTCACCGATCGTTGCATTCAGCCGTTCAAGAACGCGCTAGCGGATGCGAAGATCGACATCTCGCAGATCGACGAAGTCGTCATGGTCGGGGGATCGACGCGCATGCCGGTCATCCAGGAACTCGTCAAGAAGCTCACCGGTAAAGAGCCGAACCTGAGTGTGAATCCGGACGAAGTCGTCGCGGTCGGCGCGGCGATTCAGGCCGGCGTGCTCGCCGGCGAAGTGCGGGACGTCGTTCTGCTCGACGTGACGCCGCTCTCGCTGGGTCTCGAAACGCTCGGCGGCGTGATGACGGCGCTCATCGAACGCAACACGACGATTCCGACCAAGAAGTCGCAGGTCTTCACCACGGCGGAAGACGGTCAAACGTCGGTGGACATCCACGTTCTGCAAGGCGAACGCCCGATGGCCGTGGACAACAAGACGCTGGGACGTTTCCGGCTTGAGGGCATTCCGGCCGCACCGCGCGGCGTGCCGCAGATCGAAGTCACGTTCAACATCGATGCCAACGGCATCGTGAACGTGAGCGCGAAAGATCTCGGAACGGGCAAGGAGCAGCAGATCACGATTACCGCTTCGACGAATCTCTCCAAAGACGAAGTCGAGCGCATGGTCAAGGACGCTGAGATGCAAGCGGCGGCCGACAAAACGAAGCGCGAAGAGGCGGAAGTGCGCAACCAGGCTTCGAGTCTGGTATACTCGACTGAAAAGTCGCTCAAGGAAGTCGGCGAGAAGCTCGATGCCGGCGCGCGCGGCGAAGTCGAAAGCGCGCTCGCGGAGCTGAGGCGACTGCACGAGAACGCCACGGTTGCGGAACTGAAACCCGCGATCGAGCGTCTGCAGCAAGCCAGTTACAAGATGGCCGAACTGCTCTACCAGAAGACCACGGCCGGTGCGAACGGCGCCGCACAAGACGGTCAAGCCGCGGGCGCAGCCCAAGGCGAGGCCAACGCGGAAACGCCGGAAGAGCCTGCCGAAGACGTCATCGACGCGGAGTTCAAGGAAGCGAAGTAACGCGCGGCATTCGGCGCGCTCCCGGTCCCGGCAGGTTCACACGAGCTTGTCGAAGGGTCGCGAGCGCGCCGAGCGGCGTCTTATTTGAATGAAACTATGCAAGACGAATACGTAACGGAAGCCGACGTCCCATCAGCCTGCGAGAACGGCGAGAGTTTCGCCTCGCCAGCGGAGGTGCGGTCGCAACTCGATGCCGCGAATGCGCGCGCGGAAGACAATTACAACAAGTTCCTGCTCGCGATGGCGGATTTCGAGAACTACAAGAAGCGGATCGAACGCCAATTCCGCGAGATCGCGGATTCCGGCCGCAGAGATCTGCTCAAGAACTTTCTTCCGGTCATCGACAATCTCGAACGCGCGCTTTCCGTCGAGGAAACCTCGCTGGACGCGCTGCGCAACGGCATACAGCAAACGCTCAAAGGGTTCGAAATCGGTTCTCGGGATTGAAGGGGTCAAGCCCATTTCGACTCAAGGGACAAAAATTCGATCCGAAACTCGCGGAGGCGATCGGAACGCAGCAAGCGACGGGCGTCGAAGACGACACAGTTCTCGAAGAAGCACAGAAAGCGTACATGATCGGCGACGAACTGCTGCGCCCCGCCAAGGTGATCGTTTCTAAGAATGATTCGAACGCTTAGGGCGAATGAACTACAAAGACTACTACCAGGTACTCGGCATCCCGAAAAGCGCGCCGGAAAAAGACATCAAATCGGCGTACCGCAAGCTCGCGAGGAAATGGCATCCTGACGCCAATCCCAACAACCAAAAAGACGCCGAGGAAAAATTCAAAGAGATTCAAGAAGCCTACGAAGTCCTCGGGCGATCCGGAGAAGCGCCGTAAATACGACGTTCTCGGCAGCAATTGGCAGCAGGCCGCGCAGCAAGCCGAGCAGCAGCGTCGCTATCGCAACTCGCAAAGCGAGACGTTCAATTTCGGCTTCGGCGATTTCGGAGCGGGCGCAGGCACGGCCGGCGGCGGGCCCAGCGGCTTTTCGGATTTCTTCGACATGTTCTTTTCGGGGATCGGCAAGCGCAACACGGCGCAAAGCACCGGTTTCGCGCAGCGCGGACAAGATCTCGAGACGACGATCGAGCTTTCGCTCCGCGACGTCTACGACGGCGGCAAGAAGTCCGTTTCATTGCAAGTCGAAGACGTCTGCCCGCGCTGTCGCGGTACCGGAACCGACCGGGGCGGGCTGTGCGCTCACTGTCATGGCACCGGAAGGCTCCTGGGCACAAAGAAGTTCGAAGTCACGATTCCCAAAGGTATCGGCGAAGGCCAGCGCATCCGCTTGGCGGGCCAAGGCGGCGCCGGCATCGCAGGCGGCCCGAACGGCGATCTTTTTTTGGTGGTGAAATTGGTGGAGGATCCGGCATACAAGCGCAAAGGCGACGATCTCTACGTCGACCTCCCCGTCAGCATCTTCGATCTCGTGCTCGGCGGCGAGGTGAAGGTTCCGACGATGGGCGGCCAAGTGACGATGACCGTGCCCGCGGGAACCCAAAACAACCGGCTCCTGCGGCTTTCGGGCAAAGGCATGCCGAAGGTCCGCAACGGCGGAACCGGCGATCTCTACGTGCGGCTCATCGGGCAGCTGCCGACCGATTTGAGCGACAAGGAAAAGAAACTCTTCAAGGAGCTCTCCGCGCTGCGCAACGGCAAAAAATCCTAACCGGCTGAATCCGCAACTCCCGTTTCGAACGGCGGTTCTTCTCGTAGAAGAACCGCTTCGCTTTTGAAAGGGGAAAACTCATGGTCAAAGACGTCGCGTTTACGGCATATCCCGCCAAAGACGTGGAACGCCTGCGCAGACTTTTATTCCGAAGCGCTAGGCTTCGAGTTCAGCGGACCGTTCAGCGAAGAAGGCGTGCTCAAGTACGACGAAGCGCACATCGGCAGCGGGTGGTTCGCCGTGATGACGACCGACTGGCTCGAAGTCACGCCGTGCGCGGGAGTAGCATTCGAGGTGGACGACATCGAGCGCACCGCTGCGGACTTGCGCGCAAAAAACGTCGAGATCGAAAACATCTACGACACGCCGGTCTGCAGAATTACGTCGTTCACCGATCCCGAAGGCAACAAGGTGACCCTGCACCAGACGACGGTCCCGCACTAAGCCATGATGAGCGGCGGCCACTTGATGTGGTCGAACATGTACCGGCCCGACAAACCGCACGTGCGCAAGCGCGTCGACTGGCGGCGCATCGGCGCGCTTGTTCGCTCCATACTGGCGGCAGGAAAGTCTGGTACTGATTTTTATCGTCGTGTCGTCGCTCATCGGACTGGCGCCGGCATATTTCATCGCGGACATCATCGACAAGGCAATCGTACACGGCAGTTTCCGTGAGCTCGCGCTCGACGTCGGCGGGATGCTCGCGGCGGCGCTCATTACGATGCTGCTTACCGTCGTCCAGGGTTATCTCAATTCGATCGTCGGCGAAGGCATCATGCGGGACATGCGGACCAGCCTGGTTTCGCATCTTCACCGCATGCCGCTGGGTTTCTTCACCGGCACCAAGACGGGCGAGATCATGAACCGCGTTTCGAGCGACGTCGACAACATCGACAACGTCGTCACGGGAACGCTCACGACGCTCCTCACAAACATTGTCACGATTCTCACGACCGTCGCCTGGATGTTCGTGTGGAACTGGCGGCTCGCCCTGCTCTCGATCGCCATCGTGCCGCTCATGGTGCTGCCGCTCTCGCCCGTCGGACGGCGCATGTACGAGATACGCCGCGAAACGCGCGAGCAGCGCGATCAGATCGAATCGATCACGCAGGAAACGCTCTCGATCTCCGGCATCACGCTCATCAAATCGTTCGCGCGCGAGGCGTACGAGAAGGCACGGTTCTATCAAGCCGGCACGCAGCTCATGGACTTGGAAGTGCGTCTGGCTATGGTGGGGCGCTGGTTCATCGCCGCGATAACTGCAATGGTGATCATCGGGCCGGCCATCGTCTGGCTCGGCGGCGGCTGGCTCGCGCTGCGTCACTCGCTCGCGGTCGGCGTCGTGGTCGCGTTTGTGTCGTACATTCAACAACGTTTGTACGGCCCCGCGGCATCGCTGGCGGGCATCCAGGTGCAAATCGTCAGCGCGCTCGCGGTGTTCGAACGGATATTCGACTATCTCGACATGGTGCCGGAAGAATACCGGCCGCCGCAAGCCGTTACGCTCGGCGAGGTACGCGGCGAGATCCGATTCGAAAGCGTTTCGTTCGGCTACTCGAGCGAACGCGTCGTCCTGAACGGCGTCGACCTGCACGTAGAGCCCGGCCAGGTCGGCGCATTCGTCGGTCCCTCCGGCGGCGGCAAAACGACGATCACGCAGCTGGTTCCGCGTTTTTACGATCCCACCGAAGGACGCGTGCTGATCGACGGGCACGACGTGCGAACGCTTACGCTGGAATCGCTGCGGCGCGACATCGGCATCGTCACGCAGGAAACGTATCTGTTTCACGACACGGTCGCCGCGAATCTGCGCTACGCCAAACCGGGAGCGAGCGAGGCCGAGCTTAAGGCCGCCGCGCAAGCCGCCAACATTCACGACTTCATCATCTCGCTGCCGGCGGGATACGAAACGACCGTCGGCGAGCGAGGGCACAAGCTTTCCGGCGGCGAGCGCCAGCGGCTCGCTATTGCGCGCGTGCTTCTGAAAAATCCGAAGATCCTTATCCTCGACGAAGCAACCAGCGCGCTCGACTCACACAACGAAGCGGCCATCCAAGCAGCGCTCGTTCCGCTGATGCGCGGGCGAACGAGTCTGGTGATCGCGCATCGCCTCTCGACCATCTTGGCCGCCGACGTCATCTTCGTCGTCGATCGCGGCCGTATAATCGAGCGTGGAACGCACGCCGTTCTGCTGGCACGCGGGGGAGAATACGCGCGCTTGTACCGCAAGCAATTCCGGGACGAATCGCGAAGCACCGCCACGTCCTAAGGAACCTCTGATTAAGCCCCCGTAATCCATCGCCGGCCGCTTTTCGCCCAGAGCTTCGTTGCTCCGGCGGCCACAATGGTATGGCATTGCGTCCGTCCTCGCGCCTCGCCCTGACCAAAAATCGACCCGACGCTGAATTACGAAGGCTTAAACAGAGGTTCCTAAATGCGTCAGCGCCCCTTTTACTTTCTCATCTTTTCGACACTGCTGACCGAATTCGCATGCAACTTGCCAACGGGCGCGCTGCCGCTCGCTCTGCTGCATGACGGCGCGAGCTGACAGCGAAGTCGCGTTCGCGATGGGCGGGGGTTTGTTCGCGCAACTTTTCGGCAGCGTTCCGGTCGGCGCCATCGTCGATCGCGTCGGACGCTTGAAGACGATCCGCGCATCGGTCGCTCTCATGGCGGCCTCGATACTCGGAATGACCTTCTTGCACGGGCCGGTGTGGGGCGGCATTTTGATGGGCCTGCGTGGCTTTTCGATGATGAGTTACGTGACGTCCGAATTCGCGTACGTTGCCGAAATCGTGCCCGCGAATCGTTCCGTTTCCGCAGTTTCGACGCTCGGGACCATTGCCAATCTCATGTTCGCGTGTGCCCCTGCGGTCGGGGTCTGGTTGTGGAACACCGGCGTGCTGCGCGAGCAATTCGCGTACGGGGCGGCGCTCACAGTCGCCGGCGGATGCGTGCTCTGGTTTTTGCCCCAGGCTGCGCAAGAGCGTCCGCGCCGCCGCTCGCGGCTCATCCTGATGCGATCCGCATGGCTGCCCGCCGTCGCGTTTCTGAGCGCCGCGGCCATGCAAAGCGGCGTGAACGCGGCGCTTGCGGTCGTGACGTTCACACAGCGCGGCATTGCCAACGGCGCGCTGATCTTCACCTCGATGGCAATCGTCACCGCGGCGCTGCGCTATCCTGCGGGGCGGTTCGTCGAAAAGTACGGTCCGCGCAAGATGATGCTATTGGTTGCCGCGGCGCAGATCGGCGGCTGTCTTCTGGCGGCATCGGCGCACACCGCGGGAATGGTGCTCGCCGCGGGAGCGCTGCTCGGACTCGCATGGTCCGCCGTGGTTCCGGTGGGCGTCGGACTTTTTTTCGGGCGGAGCACGCCGGGAACGCGCGGCGCGGCGATGGGTGCATACAATCTCGCTTTCGCGATCGGCACTTCTGCCGGTGCACTCCTCGCCGCGCTGCTCGCGCGTTTCGGCTTTACCTACACGCTCGCCATTTCGTCCTGCGCTCTCGCGCCGCTCGTGGCGGTGCCGTGGGTATTCCTACACTTGCGCCGCTCGCGTACGCCTACTCACCGGGCCCGTGAGGGAACCGCATACTGAGCTGGAGCTTGGTGCGTCGGGTGTGACGCCGATCCCCAGCATCGCTTGCCACGACGTCCGGTGATTGATCGCGTACGTCGTTCCGATGTTGAAGACTGCCGCGTTCTGACTGCTTCCGCCGACGGTCTGCCAAGGCGCGCCGTCAGGATGGATGCGCTCCGAACCGACGATCGTGTCCTGGAACGAGAACGTCGCACTCATGCGATCGTTGAGCGAGAAAGCGGTACCGAAGTTCAAACTGAGCGCGCTCGCCGGCGCAATCTGCCCAGGCTGTATCGTGGTCTCGTACGGGCTTATGTCGTTGAAGTGTTTCTGGAAGTTGTAGAACACCGTCGCGCCCGCGAAGAGAATCGCCGGATCCACGGTCTTAATGACCGACGCGCCGGCGGACATGCCCCAGACGCCGCCGCCCATCGGCAGCGATTTCACGTACGACATGTTTCCATTGCTGCTGTCCTGCACGATCTTGACGCCGTACGGCTGCGAACCCGTCGGCGCCGTGACGTGGGCGTTCAAAACGACGATTGGACCGTCCAACCGCTTCTGCGGCAGCTGATAGTACATTCCCGCGTTGATATCGCCTATGCCCGCGTTCGCGATAGTTTTCTCGCTGACTTGCTGCGAGGAGTTCTGAGCGCCGGCCGAGCTATACGTGGAACTGCGCCACACGAAGGGAACCGTCACGTCGAATTCCATGTGCTTGTTCGTCGCATATGCCAGGTTCACGTTGGGCGAGAACAACGTGTTCTGCTGGCGGCTGACGTCGATGTTGCCCAAAAAAATCGCGCCGAGCGCCATGAAGCCGTTGAGGGTGAAGAACCGGTTGCTGCCGTACGAATACGTCGCCCCAGGCGTGATCGTCAGCCCTTTCGTGAAGAGCGCGTTCTGCTGTTCGTACACCGTCTGAACGCTGCCTTGCGTCGGTCCCTGCTTGCCCAAAGACTGCGTCGGGCTTTGCTGTTCAGGCGGGGTGTTCGCCGGAGCGTATTGCGCGGGCGGAGCTCCGCTGGTGTCGTTTGCAAACTGCGCGACAGGGGCGGACCCGTAACCCGTGGACGTCGCAGTCATTGCTCTGTAATGCGTATGCGCAGTTGCAACCGCGCCCGCTATCTTCGCGTGCTTGACCGGTGTGACGGCCAATCGGTGTTCGAGCCGTTCGATCTTGTGCTGCTGCACGGCGTTCTGATGGGCGAGCGAATCCATCTGCCGCTTGAGCGCGAGAATCTGCTGTTCGAGATACGAGTTCGACGTGCCCGCGAGCGCGACGTTCGGCGCAAAAAGCGCGACCGCGACGAGCACTGCGATGAAGGATCTAATGGGCCGCATGATGTCCACCCCCTACGGTAATCCGTTAAGTGACTGAATGATTGGCAGTAAAGAACCGGCGTTGAAGCTCGGCGAGCCGGACGTTTGAACGTGGACGCCGAGCTGATTCGTAACGGTGTTCATGTCCGAGGCCACCTGCGCGCTCTGCAGGATGCCGTTCGGGCCGATTGTCTGCAGCACGTTGCCTTGCGGCGTGGAGATTTCGACGGTCGCGGCGTTCGAGCCGATGCTTATCGAACATTGCACTCCGCACGTGTTGGTCGTCGGAACGACGAAGCCCGAATCGCTGCCGTTTACGATGACGGCGGCGGTATTCGATATGGTGTTGCCGTTGCCGGCGACCTGAATGTTTTGGCCCACGCCGTTGGAAACGCTTCCGGTCTCGGAGCCGTCGATGCTGCCCGCAGGCGCCGTCGTCGGCAAGCCCCCATTGGTGGACGAGGTCCATTTTGCGATGGAGACGCCCCCTTGCGCCAAGTTGAAGCCGAGATCCACGCCGGCCGAAACGCCTTGCGTACCGGTCGTGCTCGTCTGCGTCCACGTGCTGACCATTTCAACGCCGAAGTACGTGACCGTGCCGGCTCCGCTACCCAGCCCTGAAAGCGGGTTCACCGCGGCCGTTCGAGCGAACGCGGCGCTTTGCGCGTTTGCGAGCACGGGGGAGCCCATTGCGCTCGTGATCGTCGCCACGGGGACCGGCGCTTGACGCGCGGGAGGAACGTACATCCCACGTATCTGCGAGAGCGCGGCGTCCGAAACGATCGGCGCCGACGGCAGAACGGGAAGTGTATCGGCGAGCACCGGCGCAGCGCAGAGCGCTGCGGCCGCGACGGCTGAAAAATAAGCGATTCTCATGGCGGATTTCTTTCCGGACATTTAGAGCCTCGTCGCCGCCGGAATGTACACGTTCATCAGCACCGCGTTCGCGAGAGCGTACTATTGGACGGCATGTCCGAACTCAAGTGCGTGCTTCCGACGTAGAGGGGAATGTTTGCCAGGCGGCTGTCCGGGTTATATCCGGGCGCCGCAACGACGAAAATGATGTCGTTCCAACTCGAGATGAAATCCGAGGTCGGAATCGAGCGGTTTCCAAGCATGGGATCGGCGACGTACACGTATTCGGGCGTGGCCTTTTTCAGCACCACGAAATGCTCGTATCCCTCGATGGACATGAGCACGATCGACGGGACTCTGACGTTGTAGAGCGCGTCGATGTTCATCCTGTACCCGATGCCCTGCATCCCCAGCGATTCGACGAAGTGCTTCATGTCCAGCATCGAAAAGCCGCGATACTTCACCGTTTCGTAATCGCTGACGCGCAGCATGCCAACGATTGCGCTGCGCTCGCTGAGCCTCATGCCGTAGGCGTTGTCGAGAATCGTCGCGAGCGCAGCTGCGCCGCAGCTGTAATCCGTCCGCTGGTGTACGATGCCGGCGAACAGTTGATCGCGAAGACTGACGACCGGAATGTGAACCAGTCCCGCACCGGGCACAAACCCGCCGATATCCGCGCGCGCCGGTATCGTAAAGGTACCGAACGCGAGGAACACGGCTGCGATTGTGTTGGCTATCCGTTTCACCCAAGGTCTCCCGAAAAAGGCGAAGTCCTCGGGGAGGATTGCTCCTCCCCGATTTGCGCCGTTTAGTGACTTACCGACAGTCCGTTGGCCTGCTGGTTTTCGTAACCGGCTGCGTTGTTGACGCCGATTTGGCCGGAAGCATTCTGGAATGCGTTGCCGGCGATATTGGCGACGTTGCCGCCGCTGATGTCGTCGAACGTGAAGCCCAAGCTCTGATCGATGGTCGTCGTATCGCCGCCGCATTCGCAGACGGTGACGTTCGAACGGTTCATCTGCTCGTTGCCCGTGCCCGAAGCCACGTTGGCATTGATGTTTCCGGTAGCGTGGTTGAACGCGTTGTCGTTGATCAGCGCCGTGTTCAGGCCATCAACCAAGTACAGGTGAGCGAAGCTCGTCCTGATCCATGGTGATGTTCTGGTTGCCGCCGTCGGCCGAGATGGCCATCGAATTCAACTGCTTGTTGATGTCGCCGGAGGCCACGTTGACGTTCACGCTGCCCGAAGCGTGATCGAATGCGTGGGCGTTGATGTTCGCGGTGTTGAGTCCGCACACTGCGCAGCCCGTCACGTAGTCGCCCTGCGACATGTTGATGGTCTGGCCCTTGAGCGTATCGTCCCCCGCAACGAACATCGCGTTGCCCTGCTGGTTCCAAACGCCTGCCGCGACGTTTGCATTCACGTCGCCCGATGCGTACTCGAAAGCAGCCGCGGTGACGGAAGCATGGTCTACGCCGCTGAGCACGAGGCCTTCACCGGAAGTCTCTTGCGAGTAGCTGCCGGAGAAGTTGTACGTGGGCGACGCCTTGTCGATCAGCGCGATATTCGCCTGTTGGTTGCCGTTGCCGGAGGTCACGTTCGCGCCGACGTTGCCGCTCGCGTTCGTGAAGGCGTTGTCCTGGATGTTCGCCTGGTTTTGGTCTTGATCGAATTGCAGGTTCACACCGAAGAAGTCGCCGTTCTGGTTCTGCTCCTGGTCGATCGTCTGGTTGACTTGCGCCGTTTGTGCGAACGCAGGGGCGGCGACTGCGGAAAGAAGCCCGAAGGCCGCTGCCGCGGCGAGGATGTTCTTGATGCGTGTCATGTTCATATTCCTCATTTCCTACGGCAGGACCGTCAGCAGGTTTGCCTGCTGATTGCCATTGCCGGCCGCCACGTTGACGCCGATGTTGCCGCTCGCGTTCGAGAACGCGTTCTGTGCGATATTGGCGACGTTGTCGTCCGAGTTGTTGAAGCTCGTGGAGCCGTCTTGCTCCTGCTCGAGCGAGCTGCTGTTCGCGCCGTTGAAGTCCGTGGTCAGAACTTCCATGCGGTTGAGCTGCTGGTTGCCGTTTCCGGCCGCCACGTTGACGCCGAGATTACCGGTCGCGTGATTGAACGCGTTGTCGTTGATCAGCGCAGAGCTGACCGCCCGAGTTGTCCCACTCGTTGCCGTTCGCATTTTCGTTCGTCTCGCCGGTCGACTGCTCGAAGCTGTTGTTCTGAGCGGCGTTGGTCGAGGCGATCGTCATCGAATTGAGCTGCTGGTTGGCGTTTCCGGACGCAACGTTCGCGCCGACGTCGCCGCTCGAGTGATCGAACGCGTGGCCGTTGATGTAGGCTTGCTGGCCGTCGCAGTTATCGCAGGTGTTGTCGCCGGACGTCTGCTCGCCGCTGATGATCTCGGAGGAGAGCGAATCGTCCGCAACGAGGAACGAGGAGTTTGACTGCTGGTTGCCATTGCCCGCGGCGACGTTCGTGTTGACGTTTCCGGTTGCGTATTCGAACGCGTGCGCCGTTATGCTCGCATACTGCCCCGTGGAACCGGAGTAGTCGGTGTTATGCGTGTCCTGCGTGTAATTACCGGAAAACGCGAAGGTCGGATCTTCATAATCGATGAACGCGTTGTTCTGCTGCTGGTTGCCGTTTCCGGCGGCCACGTTGGCACCGATGTTGCCGGAGGCGTTCTGGAACGCAAAGTCCTGAACGTCGGCGGTGTTATTGATGCTGGTGCCGTTCGCGCCGCTGATCTTCTGCGAGCCGGCGAGGTTGACGTTTACGTCCGCCAGCGCCGTTGCCACCATCGCCATCGACAAGGCGAATGCTGCCACCGACGCTAGGGATTTCTTGATGATTGACATCCCCTAGATACTCCTTTCGGATATACAAACGCCGGCGTACTAATGTCCGGCGACGCCTGGAAGTTGTAGAGCGAAGGTATTGGCCGTGCAATTCGACGTGCCGGCGACCTGGCTGACCTGAACGATTCCCCTGGCGCCGACGAACGCCGTCTTTGCGACGGTGATGAGATTCGCGCCGTTTGAAGCAGGCGCACCCGTAGGTGTGCTCTGCTGTGGAACCGCTGCCGAAAGCGCATTGTCGCTGACGTACACGACATTGGCTTGAGCATTTCCGGTCCCGGCGGACTGATTGACTTGCAGAATGCCGGATACCGACGAGAACGCAAAGTCGCCTATGGAGACGTGTCCCGTTTCGGACGGTGCGAGCACCGCCGACTGATGCACGGACGGCGCGCCGCCTTTGCCGATCACCGCGACGTTGCTTTGAACGTTTCCGTTTCCGGCAGTCTGGTTCACGGCAAACACGCCGGTGACGTTCGTCAGTACGTTGCCCGTAATCGTCGTGGTCTCCGCGGGGGGCTGATCGGCCCATGCGGTTGAGACCGCAACGATAACGATTGCAATCGTACAAACGAACGATTTGCGCATCATGAGAAGCACGCCTGAACTCCCTTCTCTAGCGTTCATTCAGCGTACGACGCGGGAGCGTTCCGGCGACAGGCCAATGAGCACTAGAAAACCTAGTACATGCGCGGAGATTGCCAATTAACGCGCAAATGCGTCGCCGGCGCTAGTTCAAAGTTCCCATTTCCGCAAAAGATACCCCGAACAGAGGGTAGTAAAAGGCGACCATTCTCTGCTTTACTTCGTACACAACGAGTTTTACTCACCCTTTTATTCAGGGTGTGCAAGGGCATTAGAAAAAATGGCAGCGATTGCACCATCGTCTCGCTTGCTGCGAGTTTATCTTGTCGAACCACAGCCGCTTTTTGCAAAGGCCCTCTTCCGGATATTGTCCGACGAAGAAAACGTCTCGGTTGCGGGTGAGGGTAGGACGTTCGACCCGGAAGCGATTATCAAGTCTGGGGCTAACGTCGTCCTCGTCGACTGGGACGCGAGCCCGAGCGACGTTCACGAAGCGGTCCGCGGATGGCGCAACGCCGTGCGGAATGTCCGCATTTGCATCTTGAGCACCTGCCACAGCCCAACGGTTATGATGCGCGCGATATCGGCGGGCGCGGACGGATACGTCCTCAAGGACATTACGCCCGCGGAGCTCGTCAACTGCATTCGCACCTTGGCGACCAATGGATTTTACGCCGATCCGCGGCTTACGGGGATTCTGCTGCGCAGCCGCGCAACGGAAACCGCCGCCCATCTCTCCCGGCGCGAACTCGACGTCGTGCGTCTCATCGCCGAGGGTCTTTCCAATAAGCAGATCGCGGACCGTCTACTGCTCTCCGACAAGACGGTGAAAAACCACATCGCAAACATCTTCTCGAAACTCGACGTGTGCGCGCGAACGCAAATCGCGGTGTACGCAATCCGAAACGGCATCGTCTGACACTAACGCTTGAAAAAGCAGGGTACATCATGAAACGCACGTTATTCACGGCCGCATTGGCGGTTATCGTTCTGGCATCTTCCCTCCAAGCAGTTTCCGCGCAAACCTCGGGCGCCCGGCCCGTCGCTGCGGTGCAAGCAGCACCCGCAGCGCAGCCGATGATGCCGGAGAACCCGACAGTAACGCGCCGCGCGATGGAATGGTTCAATCGCTTTCAAAGCAGCGACATCGATCGCGCGCAGCTCGACTCCGACATCGATGCGAAGCTCACTCCGGCCGTGATCGCCGGCATGAAACGCCAACTCGCGCCGCTGGGTCCGGCAACCGGAATCGGATATGGCGGGGCGCGTATGGTGAAAGGAAACTACGTGTACCGCTACGTCGTCGTTTTCTCGGTGGGTGCGATCCAAGAATTCATGTCGGTGGACAAACAGGGAAAGATCGCCGGCGTGCTTTTCCTCCCGATGCACTGAGTCTCTAGTCCGTCGGTACGAGTGGAGCGCGCAATTCTGCTTCGAAATGGCCATTGCGTAGCGCGCTCGCTCGCGTATACCCTAGACTAAGCGCCTATGTGGGCGGAACGAACCACGGACGGGGATGCACCACTTGAAGCAGCGATATCAACGGAGAAATCTGGATCGCTACGTCGTCATCGTCGATAGCGAATGCCGCGTGGTTGCGCGAGAGCAAAGCACTACTTTGTCGTTCGCGGATTTCCGCGTCGACAAGTTGCCCGACGAAGTCGTCGCCCTCGTCAGGGGCGCGCGAACCAGCGAGCGCGTCCACGTGCTCGCCGACGGTTTTTTGCTTCACGTCATCCCCATAACCGGGTCCCGGGAGCCTCTGCGCGCTCTCGTTTTCGAAGAGGTGCGCATCCGGACGCGCGCTCACCGCGGCACCGTAGAGGACGGAGCGCCTAAACGGGCAAAGGGGGAAGCGATCAATAGAGGCGGGTAAGCTTGTGCCATGTCGCTGAAGGGTGAAGCGGAAGACAGCCGTATGCCGGCTCGCGTGCGCCAGCGGGCCAGACCATACTTGATCCTGGTCGATTCCCATCTTCGGGTCGTTCACTACGAGCCCGCCGCCCTCAAGTTATTGGAAGAAATCTGCCCCTCAGAATCGCCCGGCTCGTTGCCCGCAGCGATTCAGCGCGCCGTCCACGACGTCGTGTCGGCAGACCGCGGCACGGAGCCGCAGTCCAGCATCATGCCGGTTCCTTCGCTCGTCGTTCACGTGAGCCACGTGTTCGGCGGGGGCCGCTCGTTCTATGCGCTCCTGCTCGAGCGCGAATCGCGCCGAGCTCCGGTGGACTCGGCGAGCCGCCGCTTCTCCCTGACGCGCCGAGAACGAGAGGTATTGCGCCTGATGCTGAGGGGACTCCACGCGTCGGACATCGCCGAGAATCTGGGTATTTCGCGCGCGACCGTAAGCGGCTATTTCAAAGACCTGCTGCGAAAGACCGAGGCTCGCAGCCGCTCGGAAATGATCGCGAAGGTCCTCGACTGGGAAGACCCGGACCCGGCGGCGGACCACCGCTGAGATTCGCCGGCGTTTCGGCGTACACCGAAACGTTCTGCCGTTAGGATGACATGGTGAACGAGCCGGATTTTGCATCGGTCGCGGCGCTGGTCGGAGAACCCGCGCGCGCCGCAATGCTTTCGATGCTGTTCGACGGCCGCGCGATGCCCGCGGGCGAACTTGCGCGCGCCGCGCGAATTTCGGCGGCGACGGCCAGCTCGCACTTGAATAAACTGCTCGAGGGAGGCCTCGTGCGCGTGCGCTCGCAGGGTCGCCATCGTTACTACGAACTGGCGCGCGCGGAAATTGCGCACACGCTCGAAGCGCTGGGTTCGATTGGGCCGCCGGCGCCCGTGCGTTCGCTGAGCGCGTCGCTGCGCATGCAGCGTCTTCGCTTTGCGCGTTCCTGCTATAACCATCTCGCGGGTGAGGTTGCGCTTGCCATCGCGCAAGCGCTCGTGAGGCTCGGCGGGATCGAACCCGACGAAGACGGGTTCCGTCTACGCGATCGCGCGAGAGAGGTTCTGCTGCCGGTGGGCATCGATCCGCAAAAGATATTCCGTAGCAGCAACGTACATGTGACTGCGTGCATCGATTGGACTGAGCGCCGGCACCACGTTTCCGGGCCGCTGGGCATCGCGCTGCTGCAAGCGCTGCTTTCATCAGGCGCAGTCCGGCGGCGCTCCGAGCCGCGAATATTGGATCTCACCGCGGATGGGCGCGAGCTGCTCGCGCGCGTTTTCGGCGTCGATTTGCGCGCCGCCGAAACGATGGCAAGTTAGCGCGCGCGAGTCACGCCGGCAAACGCATGACGCCGGGTTCTTGCGGCACGTGCAGCGGCGCTCCGGTCGCTGCTCGGACTTCGTCGAGCGTAACTCCGGGAGCAAGCTCGCGCAGCACGAGTCCCTCGGGCATGACGTCGATCGTCGCCATGTCGGTGATGATGCGGTTCACGACGCCTCGGCCCGTGTACGGAAGATCGCATTCGGTCACGATCTTGTGGACGCCGCCTTTGGCGACGTGTTCCATCATGACGATGAGGTATTTCGCGCCATGCACCAGGTCCATTGCGCCGCCCATGCCTTTGACCATCTTGCCGGGGATCATCCAATTCGAAAGATCGCCCTTTTCCGAAACCTGCATTGCGCCCAAAACCGCGACGTCGATGTGTCCGCCGCGAATCATCCCGAAGGACAGCGACGAATCGAAAAACGACGCGCCCGGAAGCACCGTAACGGTTTCCTTGCCGGCGTTGATCAGGTCGGCGTCTTCCTCGCCTTCGAACGGATACGGCCCCATTCCCAAAATGCCGTTCTCGCTCTGAAGTACGACGGTGACGCCGGACGGCAGATAATTCGGAATGAGCGTCGGCAAACCGATGCCGAGATTGACGTATTGCCCGTTGCGCAGTTCCTGCGCGACGCGCGACGCGAGCTCGGTGCGTGTGATCGCCATGCCTATTTGCCGTCCTTCTTCCTGACCGTGACGCGTTCGATGCGTTTGCCTTCGGCGCCGGCGCGCACGACACGCTGCACGAAGATGCCCGGAAGGTGCACTTGCTCGGGATCGATCTCGCCGGGTTCGACCAGTTCTTCCACTTCAGCGACCGTGATTTTTCCCGCCATCGCGCAGAGCGGATTGAAATTGCGCGTCGCCTTGTGAAAGATCAAATTGCCGTGCCGGTCGCCGATGCTTGCGCGCACGAGTGCGAAGTCGCAAACGATGCCGCGCTCGAGCACGTAGTCGCGACCCTCGAACGTTCGCGTTTCCTTTTCCGGCGAAGGTTTGGCAATGCTGCCGTCCGCCTCGTGTTTCCAGGGTAATCCGCCTTCGGCGACTTGCGTGCCGACGCCGGCAGGGGTGTAGAACGCAGGAATGCCGCATCCGCCCGCACGCAAACGTTCGGCGAGCGTTCCTTGGGGAACGAGTTCGACTTCGAGCTCGCCTTGCAGATACTGACGTTCGAATTCGCGGTTTTCGCCGACGTACGAACCGGTGGTCCGCTTGATGCGCTTCGCGTCGAGCAGCACGCCGAGTCCCCAACCGTCGACGCCGCAATTGTTGGAAACGGTTACGAGGTCAGTCGCGCCCTGTTCGAGCAGCGCTTGTATGAGATTGTGCGGGATGCCGTTCAAGCCGAAACCGCCCACGGCGATGGATGCGCCGTTCGGGATGTCCGCGACCGCCTCGGCGCACGAAGAAACCACTTTGTCCATACGAGCCGACTATGCGATAGCGGGGACGCGGGGTCCCGCCCCGCGAAGTTCGGTGTGCACCCAGCCCACAGGAGATCCGAAGAGATGGCCGCCGCCGCCCCGCATCACGCGTCGTCCGACGAGGAGGCGATGATCCTCGACGCCGTACGCGAGCTCGTTGCGGAAAAAGTCGCACCTCGCGCCGCCGACATCGACGAACGAGGCGAGTATCCGCAAGACATCCGCAAACTTTTTGCGGAGAACGATCTGCTCGGGATTCCTATTCCCGCCGAGTACGGCGGTCTGGGCGGCACGTTTCTCACCTACGTCAAGGTCGTGGAGGAAATCGCGAAAGTCTGCGCTTCCAGTTCGCTGATCGTCGCCGTCCAGGAACTGGGCATGCTGCCGATACTCATCGGCGGAAACGAAGAACAAAAGAAAACGTATTTACCGAAACTCGCGAGCGGCGAATGGATTGCCGCATACGCGCTCACCGAGGCGGGCAGCGGTTCCGATGCCGCGGGCTCGATGCGGACCCGCGCGCAGAAACGCGGCGAGAAGTACATTCTCAACGGTCAGAAGATTTGGATTACCAACGGCAGCGTTGCGGACGTCGTGTGCGTCTTCGCCGTCACCGATCCGGAAAAAGGCGCGAACGGCATCAGCGCGTTCATCGTCGAGAAAGGCTTTCCCGGATTCAGCGTCGGCAAGCTCGAGAAAAAAATGGGCATTCGCGGATCCCCGACGGTCGAACTCGTTTTCGACAACTGCGAGGTTCCGGTCAAAAACCTGCTTGGAAACGACGGCGAAGGCTTCAAGATCGCGATGAAGGTGCTCGACAAATCGCGTCCGGGCATCGCCGCGCAAGCGCTGGGCATTGCCGCCGGCGCGCTCGAGTATGCGACGAATTACGCGCGCGAACGCGTTGCGTTCGGCAAACCAATCGGACAGCAGCAAGGGGTCGGCTTCATGCTGGCGGACATGAAGACGGAGGTGGAAGCGGCGCGCTTGCTGTTGTACGAGGCGGCGCGCAAATGCGATGAGGGCGCGGCAGACGTCACCCTTTGGGCGGCGATGTGCAAGCTGAAATGCGGCGACGTCGCGATGAGCGTGACCACGGACGCCGTACAGGTGCTGGGCGGCTACGGCTACTCGGTCGATTACCCGGTCGAGCGTATGATGCGCGACGCGAAAATCACCCAGATTTACGAAGGAACTCAGCAGATTCAGCGGCTCGTCATTTCCCGCAATCTCGTCGGGAAAACCCCACGCCCTTAACGGAATCTGAAAGGGCTGCCACCCAGGCAAGCGAAACACACGAGCGTCATCCGGCGTTATGCCGGTGCGACGCTCGCATTTGCGCGCGTTCGGAAACTCCTTATGAAAGGGGGAAAACACGTTGAAGAAGTTGCTCGCATCGATGATTGCGGCGGCGTTCCTCTTGACGGGCACGGCCATGGCCGCCACCAAGACGACCGCAGCCAAGACCACGACCAAGGCCGCTGCGTCCAAGGCAAAACCGGCTGCGAAGTCGATCAAGACCGCGAAGGCGGCCAAGGCAGCAAAAGCGGCTAAGACGGTCAAGAAGCCCGTTCAAAAGACGGCTGACAAGGTGACGAAGACGGCCAAGAAGGCCACGAAGAGCACCAAGACGTCCAAGTGGACGAAGTCCAAGAAGTCGTCGAAGATGATGAAGGCCGCCAAACCGGCGCCCAAGTCGACCAAGAAACCCGTTCAAAAGACGGGCGACAAGGTGAAGGCTTCGAAGAAGCCCGCCAAGACGGCGAAAGCCAAGACCACGAAAGCCAAATCGACCAAGAAACCGGTAAAGACAATCAAGTAAATCCCGTCTTTATTCATATCGAAGCGCGGTCGTCGACCGCGCTTTTTTTTTATTATTGTGTGAAACGGCGCGCGGAAAGAAAGCCGATCGCACGCGGCGTTTCCCCGTCCAGCGCAAGTTGCGCCGCAATCTCGCCGACGACCGGCGCGAACTTGAAGCCGTGCCCCGAAAAGCCGCCGCAAAGAACCACGCGCGCGCTGCGCGGATGACGATCCACGACGAAATGACGATCCGGCGTAAGCGCATACATGCAGACTTTGGCCTCGCGGTACCGGCGCGCAGCACCGGGCATCCACGACTCCAGCGCGCGCGCAACGGGCTCGACGTCGCTTGCGGGATCGAGCTCGCGACGCAGCATCTGAGGGGTGGTCCTCTCGCCGCAGCCGTGGAACGCTGCCTTCACACCGTCGCCGAAATCGGGAAATCCGTAGAGCGGCGCCGGCAAACCTTCGCGCTCGATCAAAAACGCCGGAAATGCGCCCGCTCGATACGACGGCTCCGCGGGCGTGAACCAGACTTGCACGTTGCGCTGAATTTCAAGTGCTATGCCCGCCTCGCGCAGCGCATCCGTAAACCACGGTCCGAGCGTGAGCACGAGAGATCGCGTTTTTACCTGCGTACCGTCCGAAAACCGAACGCTCACGAAGTCCGCCTCTTCGGTCCAGGTCTGCATCGCGGTGTGAAAGCGCGCATGCGCTCCGCGAGCGCGCGCAAGATCGAGGTGCGCGCGTATCGCGCGCTCGGGGAAGACGACGCCGCCGCGCGCTTCGAAAACACCCGCCTCGCCGTCGTGCACGAGAACTTGCGGATATCGCGAGCGGATCTCCCTCGCATTGAGATGTTCGATCGAAAGCCCGTATGCGCGCGCTGCGTGAAGGGCACCCGCCACGATCTCGCCTTCCGGCGTTCCGACCATCAGCAATCCGGTCAGGCGCATCAAATCTTCGCCCGTGCTGCGCTCCAGGTCGCGCCAAAGTTCGTACGAACGAATCAGCAGCGGAACGTACGCGGCATTTTCGAAATAGGCTTGCCGGATGATCCGGGTCTTGCCGGAAGACGCCCCCAGTTCGTGGACGGGTTCGAACTGCTCGATTCCCAGCGCGCGCGCTCCGCGCATCGCGCAGTGTGCAAGCGCGGCGCTGCCCATAGCGCCCAATCCGACGACGACGGCGTCGTACTCTACAGACTCCACTCCCACGCGTTCCACGATTCGGTCACGGGATTCGGGTCGAAACCGCGAAGATTGGAAACGACGGCTTCTTGCTGCCGCTGCCACCAGAACGCAAGAATCGGATTATCGCGCGCGAGAATCGCCTCGATACCATGATACGCTTTTTGGCGCGTCGACCGATCGTAGTGCGTCAGCGCTTGATTCTGCAGCGTCTCCATTTCCGGATTGCAATACCGCGCTTCGTCGTAGCCGTGGGGCGGCACGTTCGCGCACGTAAACTGCGAAGAGTCGTCCGGATCGACGCCGGCATACCATGGCCACAGCGCGAGATCGAAATCGCCGCCGTTCACGATGCCGCCGGCCCCCGCGGGCGCGTAAAGAGGTCGCCCGGATACGTTTTGACTTCCGCCTGAATTCCCACCTCGTGCAGCATCGCCTGAATCTGCACGGCTTCACGTTTGTGCGTTACGGTCGCCGTATCCGTAACCATGACGAGGTTCAGCGGAAGTTTCACGCCGGCGCTGCGCAGCAGCGCTCGCGCTTTTGCGGCGTCGTGCACGGGTGCCCTCACGCTCGGGTTGAACGCCCACATCCACTCCGGCAGGTCTTCCGTCGCCGTCTTCTCCTGTCCGTACGTGAGGTCGCGCACCAATCGCGATCTGTCGATTGCGTAGTCGATTGCGAGCCGGACGCGCCGATCGTCGAGGGGCTTGCGGCGCATGTTCATGACCATGCCTTCGTACGCGTTCATGTCGTCCCAGACCAAACGTATGCCCGGGACGGTTCGAAGCGCGGGATACGTCGCAATCGATGCCTGAAACATGTAATCGATCGCGTGCGTGCGCAGCAGGTTCACCGACGTGTTCTCGTCCGGCACCACGCGGATCACGATCCGGCGCAGGTGCGGGCGGCCCATGAAAAAGCCGTCGTTGGAGGCGAGCACGATCTGATCGCCGTGCGCCCACTGTAGGAAACGGAACGGGCCGTCGCCGACCGCCGGATTCGAATTGAACGGGATCTGATTCAAGTTCGCGTATCGCGAGAGCACGTGAGCCGGGATGACGTCGTACGCCTGATCGCTCTCCGCGAAAAACGTGTCGACGAACGGCGCGAACGGTTTTTTGAGTCGCACGACTACCGTACGGTCGCCCGGGACGTCGATTCGCGCAACATCGTCGTAGCCATGACGCGAGACCGCGTCGTTGGACGGGTTCATGATCGCCTGCCACGAGAAACGCACGTCGCGTGAGGTCACGGGCGCGCCGTCGGTCCATCGCGCGTTTGGGCGCAGGTGATACGTGATCGTCAGTCCGTTCGCACTGATGCCTCCGTTCCGGCGCGAGGGAACTTGCGCCGCAAGCATCGGAAACGGTTCGCCGCGGGGATCGGCCGAAATCAGCGGCTCGAACATGAAGCGCGCGACGAACAAGTCAATCGTGTTCGAGGCTAGTATCGGATCGAGCGTCTTCGCATCCTGCGGCACCGCGATCCGCATCGTCGCATTCTTTTCGAGCGATTGCGCGGGCCCGCGGCTGCAGCCGGCGAGAAAAGCCGCCGTCAAAACGGCAGACGCGATGCGCCGTACAGGTTGGCTCATGCAGCGGGCTTCGCCGCGCCGGCGCTCAACCCGTGCCGAGAAGGCCTCCGGCCTGATGACCCAGGAGCGGCGGAATATACCGGCCCGCGACCCACGTCAGGACGAACACGGCGGCGCCGAACAGCACGATTTCCAAACCTTTTCGCCACGGATTGCGCCCTCCGAGCATTCCGGCGTAATACCCGATGCCGAACAATCCGGCGACGGCGAAGAGCAAGCTTGCCACGAGCGTCGTTCGGCCGTTCCACGACGTGAAATACGGTACGATCGGCAGCAGTGCGCCGGCCGCGAACGAGAGCGCCATCACGATCGGGCCGCGCACGTTCGGCGTTTCGGCGATGCGCGGATCGATGCCGAATTCGTCGCGCATCATCTCGTACAAATAGATCTCGGGGTTCTGCGCGAGGCGCTTGACGATCGTGTGCGCTTCGTCCGCACTGAAACCTTTGAGTTTGTAATATGCGACTTGCTCGGCGAACTCGTCCTCGGGGCGCGCTTCCATTTCGGCGCGCTCCATGTCGATTGCGGCCTGCACCACCTCGCGTTCGGCCTTGGATCCCAGATATTCGCCAACACCCATCGAGAGCGCGCCGGAGATCAGCCCCAGAAGCCCGCTGATGACGACGATCCAATGCTTGCCTTCTGCCTCCCCGACGCCGGTCACGATGCCGAGCGTCGTTAGGATTCCGTCCTGGATGCCGAAGACGACCTCGCGTATGCTGCGCTGGCGCTCCAGCGTGCGTCGCTGCGGCGTATCCGGAATGCGCGGGCGGACCTTGCGCCACCCCGGCGTGTCGACGACGACGTTGTGATCCGGGGTGGGAAGATGCGTTTCGTCCATCGCAGGCGGAGTTCACCGCGACGGTTCTCGAATACTTGCCGTACATGCCGGACCCGTTCGAGGAAGAATTCACCAGCCAAAATCCCATCGTCGCGGCGGCCATGCGCATTCGCGCGCGCAAAGAAATCGAGGGTGCGATCGACGCAAGCTCCGGCGAGCCCGTCGCGTACGAGGATGCGGAAAGCGCGTTCGCAGCGTTCGGTGAACGCCTCCAAAGTGGCGTCAAACGCTTGAACGCGATCCTCGGCCGGCAAAGCGGAGTGAAATTCATCCGCCTGGAAAAACCACCGCGCCTTCGCCTGCGCTTCGGTGAGCGCCGTGTGAGCCTCGACCTGGACGAAGTACATCAACTGGTGCGCCTCGCGGGATTGGATTTGGACGGCGAATGGCAATTCGATCCGGACGCGCAGATTCCGTCGCTCGTCAATCTTTCGAAGATCTCGACGGAGGCGGGCTATGGCGTAGCGCTCACGCCCTCTTCCTTGGTGAAGCAGATCGCGCAGGACGCCGAGCTGCCGCGTCCGCCGCATTTGAACGGCCCCGGCCCCCTAAGCTTTTAGCGACGATTTTCGGCGTCGGACAAAGGGCGTTTACCGGACATTGCGCGCAAAGTGGAACGGGCGCTTTGCAAATCGCGCGGCCGTGCAGAATCAACCAATGGTGAGCGTGACGCCACTGCTCGCGAGGAACGATCGATTCGAGATCGTTTTCGACTTCGCGAGGTGTCTTTCCGAGCGTTAGACCGAGCCGGTGCGACACGCGAAACACGTGCGTATCGACCGCAATCGCCGCTTCTTCGAACGCGACGGCCATGACCACGCTGGCGGTCTTGCGGCCGACGCCTGCGAGCGCCTCGAGCTGCTCGCGCTCGCGCGGCACCGCGCCGCCATACTTTTCGACCAGTTCGCGCGCGCAGTTGATGATGTTGCGAGCCTTCATACGAAAAAACCCGCACGACTTGATGATGAGCTCGACGTCTTCTTGTCCGGCTTTCGAGAGTTTTTCCGGCGTCGGATATTTCCTGAAGAGCAACGGCGTCGTCATGTTGACGCGCGCATCGGTGCACTGCGCGGACAGAATTACCGCAACGAGCAGTTCGAACGGATTGGAAAACTGAAGCGCCGTTTCCGCGTGCGGATACGTGCGTTCGAGAATCTGAAGTTCCTCGCGGGCGAGCGCTTTCGAAATCTTCTTGAGCGGAAACGGAATCTTCATCGATGCCATGATCGTTTATTCTTGCAGCGACACCTGCTGATTACGAACGTCCACGAGGCCCTCTCGCGCAAGGACGTCGACCAGGCGTTCCAGCTCCCGCGCGCTGCGGCCCATTCCATGCGTAACGTCGCGATGCAGATCCATGAGCGAGATGCGCTGCCCGGCCGGCAGTTCGCGCAGCCGGTCGATGATGCGTCCGCGCGCGTAGCGTGTGGTCTTCTCGAAGGGAACGGATTCTTGCGGCGAGCGCTTGCGAAGCCACGCTGCGCGCGCGCGTTCCAAATGCGCGGCGTCGATCGGGGCGGACGCGCAAGCCGGCCGCAGCGGACAGAGCAAACATTTGGGCGCGCGCGCCGTGCAGATCGTCGCGCCCAAATCCATCATCGCAGAATTCCAGTCGTGCCCGCGGCCGCCCGGCACGAGCCGCTGCGCGTCCGCATCCAGCTGCGCTGCCGTCACGAGCGGCGGATGTTCGAGGCCGTGCAGCACGCGGTGCGCGACGCGCCGCACGTTCGTGTCGATCGCCGCATCGTCGCTCTCGAACGCGAACGCGCGAATCGCGGCGGCCGTGTACGGTCCGACGCCCGGCAGCGATCGCAGGACGGCTTCTTCACGCGGCATCACGCCGCCGAAGTCTTCCACGATCGCTGCGGCGATACGTTTGAGCCGAACCGCGCGCGAGTTATATCCCAAGCCACGCCACATGCGCAGCACGTCCGCCGTACTCGCATCAGCGAGCGTCCAAACGTCGGGAAAACGCTCGACGAACGCTTCGTATTTCGGAAGCACGCGCTCGACCTGCGTTTGCTGCAGCATAAACTCGCTGACGAGTATGAGGTACGCGTCGCGACTAACGCGCCACGGCAGATTCGCGCGCCCGTACCGCGCGTACCACGCAAGCAGCAAGCGCCGCACGCGTTTCACGCTTCTTCTTCCCCCGTGTCGGCCGCCCGGTCGAACGACGGCTGCGAACGTTCGCGCACGAATTCGCGAAGCGCGATGACGTCGCGCTCGGCCGGCACGACGTCCTCGATGGTTTTCGTGCCGCGATAGATTTGCAGCGCGTCGTTGACGATCGAGTGATACATCCGCGGGACCGTTTCGAGTGCCCAGAGGGCGGCTTCGTCCTTGTTCAAGGCCGTCATCGATTGCGCGGTAGCGCCGTGCAACGTGCGGCATGCATTGAGGACGACGGACGGCGCGTCCGTTTCCAGACGAGCGCGGTCCGCGTCGAAGAGTGCATGAAGCTGATCGATGTACGCATGCCACGGTACCGGCCCAAACATCCGATTCGGGGGCGGACCGACGAGCGTGACGCCACGTTCGCGGGCTTCGAAACAAAATAGAGCGAGCGGCCCGAACGTGCGCTCGGCGTCGAAGTCGAACGCGCTTTGCCGGAAGCGTTCGCGCAGCGATGCGGTGTAATAGATCTCGACCGGCAGCGGGTGCTCGAAATGTTGCGCAAAGCGTTTTTGAATCACCCCGAGTTCGAGATGATTTTCCGCCGGCCGCACGTCGTCGAGCATCATGGCGAGCCGCGCCAAACGTTCTCGTTCGTTCGCGGCCAGCCGTCGAGTAACCACCGCGATCGCGTCGATGTCGCTGCGTTCGCGGTGAAAACTTCCGGTTGCAAGAGAACCGCGAAGATACAGCCCGGAAAGCGCATCGCCCAACGCATCGCCGAGAGCGGCAGCCACGCTCACCAAGTACTGGCGAACGTCGAGCCCGGCGTCCGCCATACTGCGGCCGCGGCTCATGCGCGCATCTGCGCGATCGCTTTGCCGATGCGGTGGATCCCTTCGGGGATTTGCTTGCGCGTCACGGGAGTGAGCGCGAGCCGGAAATGATGATCGCCTCCGGAATTCGCGAAGAACGGTTCGCCGAACAGAAACGAGGCACCGAGGCGTTCCGCCTGGTCGAGAAGCGGGCGCGCGCGCATTTCGCGCGGCGTCGTGACCCAAACGTAAAAGCCGCCGACGGCTTTGCTCGTTCGCATGGTGCCGGGCCAGTGCTCCGCGATCGCGTCGTCCGCCATGCCGCGGCGCGCGAGCAATTCTTCGCGCAATTGCGCGACGTGCGCATCGTATCCGCTTTCGAGATAATCACAGATGGCGGCTTGGACGTAGAGGCTCGTTGCCATGTCGAGCGCCTGTTTGCGCAGCAGCAGACGTTCCAAAATGGTCCGCGGCGCCGCAAGCCAGCCGACGCGAAGCGAGGGTGCGATCGTCTTGCTGAACGTACTCAGGTAGACGACGTAATCCGGAGCCAGCCCGACGAGGGGAACTAGGCCGTGCTGTGCGAGTTCGCCGTACGGATCGTCCTCCACGATCGGCACGCCGTGGCGGCGCGCGAGCGTTACCAGCCGCTCGCGGCGATCCGCATTCATCGTCACGTTCGTGGGGTTGTGCAACGACGGCATCGTATAGATGAACCGCGGGCGCCGCGTACGCAGGATCGCCTCGATATGATCGACGCGCATGCCGTCTTCGTCCACCGGTACCGGTATCGCGCGAAGACCGCAGATTTGAAATATTTGCAGCGCGCCGGGATGACTCGGCGTCTCCACGATTATCTCGTCGCCCGGTTCCGCCAGCGATTGTGCCACCACCATGATCCCCTGCGTCGATCCGGTGAGTACGATGACGTCTTTGGGCTGGGTCAACGCGCCGCGCAGTTTCATGCGCTCCGAAATGGCGTGACGTAAAGGCTCGTATCCCTCGGAGTCGCCATACGAAAGGACGAAACGCGGATCGGACGCAACGCGCGAAAATGCTTTCGCGAGTTCACCCAGCGGCGAGGGCTCATCCGGGGCCACGCCTTGTACGAAACTGATGCGACCCGGCTCTTGTTTCGCCGCGAGTTCTCCCAGGATGGTCGGGAATTCGCCGACGCGCCACGGGGGCAGCGTCACCCACCAAGGAACCGCGGCCGAACGTTCGGGCTGACCGGCGCGCAGCTGCGGAACGACGCGTGATCCCGAGCCGACCTTCTGTTCGATCAGGCCGTCCGCAACCAGCTCCCGGTACGCATGAACGACCGTACTGCGGTTCACGCTCAGCCGCTCGGCGAGCGAGCGTTCCGGCGGCAGGCGGGTGGACTCGGGCAGCGTGCCGGCCAGGATCGACTCGCGCAGCGCTTCGTAGATTTGCCGGTAGAGCGGAACGATGCTCTCGCGATCCAGGTCCGCCAGCCCTGCCAGCCATCCAATTTTGGTCATTTACGGTCCATTTCGCTAATTGGACGGTATCGCCCCTACTTTGGTGCTTGTGTCCTGCGCAATTGTCGGGTTGTCATAGTGAGGTATCGAAGTATCGCGCGGAGCCAACGCGCGCAACACTGGAACGGAGTTTCTTTCGTGGCTGAACATACTGTCGACGCTGTCGTCATCGGCGCCGGTCCGGCCGGCTACCACGCGGCAATCCGGCTGGGGCAACTCGGAAAGAAGGTCATCTGCGTCGACCGCGACGAGGTTGGCGGCGTCTGTCTCAATTGGGGCTGCATTCCGACCAAAGCGTTGCTGCACGTCGGCGAAGTCATCCGGCACATCAATCACGCGGATGCGATCGGTTTGAAGGTCGCAAGACCCGAAGTCGAGCGGGAAGGCGTCGCGAAGTTCAAAACGGACGTCGTAAATTCCAACGTCGGTGGAGTGAAGACGCTGTTCAAAGCGAACAGCGTGCAGTTCATCTACGGCGAAGCCGGTTTCAAAAATCCGAACGAGATCGTCGTCAAGAAGAAAGAAGGCGGCGAGGACTCGATCAAAGCGCAGTACGCGATCGTCGCGACCGGCTCGGCGCCGATCGACGTCAAAGCATGGCCTCGCGACGGCGAGTACGTCATCAACTCCGACGACGCCGTTCAGCTCAAGCGCATACCGAAGAACATGCTCGTCATCGGCGGCGGCGTGATCGGCCTGGAATTCGCGACCGTGTACACGCGAATGGGCAGCAAGGTGCTGGTGATCGAAGCCCTTCCGCAAATCCTGACCGGCACCGATCTCGAAATATCCAAAACGCTCGGACGCATCCTGAAAAAACAGGGCGTCGAGATCATGCTCGGCACCAAAGTCGGCGAGATGAAGAAAGAGGGCAAGAGCGTCAAGGCGACATTCAACGGCGACGGCACCAACGGCAAAGACGAAACGCGCGAATTCGATTGCGTGCTCGTCGCAGTCGGACGGCGCCCGGTTACGGACGGATTGAATCTGCAGGCGGCAGGGTTGTCCGCCAACGACAAAGGTTTCCTGGACGTGGACGCGCAGCGCCGCACGAGCGTGCCGCACATTTTCGCAATCGGAGACATCACGGGCGCTCCGATGCTCGCGCACAAAGGCATGAAAGAAGGCGTCGTCGCAGCCGAAGTGATCGGAGGCGACAAATCAGCCGCTTTCGATCCGGTCGCGATTCCGAATTGCGTCTACACCGATCCGGAGGTCGCCACCGTCGGGCTCTCCGAGGAAGAGGCGAAAGCCAAAGGCTATGAAGTACGCATCGGCAAGTTCCCGCTGGCCGCAAGCGGCCGCGCCCGCACGATGAACGAGAGCGACGGTCTCATCAAACTGGTGGGCGACGCGAAGAGCGACTCGCTTCTCGGCATGCACATCGTCTCGCCGCAGGCGGAATCGCTCATCGGCGAAGGCGTGATCGCGCTCGAAATGGGCGCCACGCTCGAAGACATCGGCCTTTCGATTCACCCGCATCCCACGCTCACCGAAGGGATCATGGACGCAGCCGAAGCCGCGCACGGTAAAGCGATTCACATCGTCAATGCAAAGAAGGCCGCTCCGCAACCCGTAGGAGCGAGATAGACGGCGATGACGGGCGGCACGCCGGCTTGCCGGCCGGAAATCTGTGACATTTTTGCGCAAACCCGGATGGTTTTTTCAAAACTTCGTTTTCGCGAAAATGCACAGAAGCAGCAATTTTTCCAAGGACGGAAAAATTGCGAGCGGTTTCGGGCCGGCAAGCCGGCGTGGCACTCGTCAGGAAGCTTTATCGAGTGACGCAAGCAAGAATGATGGATCTCGGACTTCGATCGTATCGCGAAGTCTGGGAACTGCAGCACGAGCTGCACGAACGCGTGCGAAACGGCGATGAACCCGAAACGTGGATTTTCGTCGAGCACACGCCGGTCGTGACGCTCGGGCGAAACGCGAAGGAAGAGAACCTGCTGCTCTCCCGCGACGTTTTGGCGGAGCGGGGGGTGGACGTGGTGCACATCGAGCGAGGCGGCGACGTGACGTATCACGGTCCGGGACAGCTCGTCGTCTATCCGATCCGCCGGCTCGAGCGCTTTCGCGAAGTCGTTCCGCTCGTTCGCGCGCTGGAAGGCGCGGTCATCGACGCCTGCGCGCACTTCGGCGTGCGTGCGCAGCGGTGGCGCGAGCATGCGGGTGTGTGGGCCGGGCGGAATCAGATTTGCGCCGTTGGTCTGGCGGTGCAAAAAATGACCTCGCTGCACGGCATCGCGCTCAACGTGAGCACCGAGCTGAGTTACGACACGCTCATCAATCCGTGCGGTCTGACGGATCGCGGCATCACCAGCCTTTCGCGCGAAGCCCGGCGCGCCGTTAGCGTCGCGGAAGCGAAACCGATCGTGCAGTCGGCGCTGTCCAAAACATTTGACTTGCAATTCGGAAACCTGATGAAATCGGCATAATGGCAATCGAAATCGATCTGCTCGATCCGCAGCCCAAACGCGTTCCCAAGCCGGATTGGCTCAAAGTCAAATTGCCGCACGGCGAGAAGTACGAGCGAGTGAAAGCGAAGGTCGACGGCCTTGCGCTCAATACCGTCTGCAAGGAAGCGAATTGCCCGAACCTGGGGGAGTGCTGGGGCGCAGGCACGGCGACGATCATGATTCTCGGCGACACCTGCACGCGCGGCTGCCGTTTCTGCAACGTGAAGACGGGCAATCCCAAAGGCGCCGTCGATTGGATGGAGCCGGTGCGAGTTGCCGAGGCGGTGCGAGATCTCGGCTGGAAATATCTCGTCGTGACCGCAGTCGACCGCGACGATTTGCCCGACGGCGGAGCGCTGATCTTTGCCGGTACGGTGCGCGCGATTCACGAACGCGTTCCCGGCTCGCGCGTCGAGATTTTGACCGGCGACTACCGCGGCGACTTGGACGCCCTCGACATCGTTCTGGACGCGAGCCCCGACGTGTTCGCGCACAATTTGGAAACCGTGCGGCGGCTCACGCCGCGCGTTCGCGACAAACGAGCGAAGTACGATCAGTCGCTGCGCGTGCTCGAGCATGCAAAGAAACGCGCTCCCGAGCGATATACGAAGACATCGATTATGGTCGGCTTGGGTGAGACCGACGAAGAGGTCGCCCAAACGATGGACGATGCCCGCTCGGCCGGCGTCGACATCTTTACGATCGGGCAGTACCTGCAGCCGACCAGGAAACATCTGCCGGTCGACTCGTTCGTGACTCCGGAGAAATTCGCTCATTACGCCGAATTGGGCCGCGCCAAGGGCTTTCACCAAATCGTGTCCAGCCCGCTGTCACGCAGTTCTTATCACGCCGAGCAAGCATTCTCGTAGGTCAGAGCCCATCTCTAGGCCAAATAGCGGACACAGCGCGAGGAAGCAACTTCCCGCGAGGATTCGGTGTCCCCAAAAATAACGGACTCAAGCTCGTTGTTTCTGCGGAGGCCCCGTGACGCAGTTTTTCCTCAAGCGCCCGATTTTCTCGGCAGTTTGCTCGCTCATCGTCATGATTGCGGGACTCATTGCAATCCCGACGCTTCCGATCGCGCAGTACCCGCGCATCGCGCCTCCGGTCGTGACGATCAACGCGCTGTACACCGGCGCGAACGCACAGGCGGTCGAGAGCGCCGTTACCACGCCGCTGGAGCAAGCGGTGAACGGCGTGGAAGGACTACGGTACATCAGTTCGACGAGTTCCAACAACGGCTCGAGCACGATCACCTGTACGTTCAACCTCGGAACGAACCTCGACATTGCCGCCACCGACGTGCAAAACGCAATTCAGTCGGCATCCGGACAGCTCCCGAATGAAGTCAAGCAGACCGGAATAACGGTTTCGAAAAACTCCGGGACGTTCGTCATGGTCGCAGCCATGAAATCGACGAATCCGCAGTTCAACCAGCTCTTCCTGAGCAACTACACGGAACTCAACGTCGTCAACGCGATCAAACGCGTTCCGGGCGTCAGCGACGTGCTCATCTTCGGGCAGCGGCGTTACGCGATGCGTGTTTGGGTGGATCCGCATGAATTGGAAGCTCGCGGGCTGGCCATCACCGACGTTCTGAGCGCGCTCCAAGAACAAAACGTCGAGGTCGCGGCCGGCAGCATCGGTGCGGCGCCCGAACCGAAGAATCAGCCGTTTACGATCAGCGTCCATGCCGAAGGACGCTTGAGCACGCCCGAACAGTTCCGGAACATCATCGTGCGCGCCGACCCGAATGGCGGGTTCACCCGCTTGGGCGACGTGGCGCGCGTGGAGACTCGGAGCGGAGGATTACTCCTCGTCGATTTCGTTCAACGGCAATCAGAACGTCGTCGGATTAGGTATCGAGCAGCTGCCGACGGCCAACGCGCTCCAGGTGGCGAGCGGCGTACGCAAGGAATTGAACCTGCTTTCACGCACGTTCCCAGCCGGAGTCAGCTACGAAATTGCGTTCGACACCACCGATTTCGTCCGCGAGTCGATTCGGGAAGTGGTGCTGACGCTGCTCTTCTCCATCGCTCTGGTCGTTCTGGTCATCTTCCTCTTCCTTCAAAATCCGCGCTCGACCGTGATTCCCGCCGTGACGCTGCCGGTTTCGCTCATCGGCACGTTCGCAGTCATGAAGCTCTTCGGCTTCACGATCAACACGATCACACTGTTCGGCCTGACGCTTGCGACGGGATTGGTCGTCGACGATGCAATCGTGGTCATCGAAAACATCGCGCGCTACATTCAAGAAAAGAACATGGGCGGAATCGAGGGTGCCGCCGCGGCGATGCGCGAGGTGCAAGGGGCCGTCGTCGCGTCGTCGCTCGTGCTGCTCGCGGTGTTCGTTCCGGTCGCTTTCTTTCCGGGGACGACCGGACAGCTTTACAAGCAATTCGCGCTGACCATTGCCGCATCGATCGCCATTTCGCTGTTCGCGTCCCTCACGCTCACGCCGGTCATGTCGGCGCTGATGCTCACGGGCGAGCGTGAATCGCGGTTCCCGTTCTTCGTTTGGTTCAACCGCGGCCTTACGAAATTCCGCGCCTGGTATCGAGATCTGCTTCCGACGCTGTTCAAACGGCGCTGGCTCATTGCGGGATTGTTCCTCGTTGCGCTTGCATCGACGCTCTTCTTGTTCCGCACGACGCCGACCGCGTTCATTCCGGACGAGGACCAAGGCTACTTCATCGTGACGATCCAGCTTCCCGAAGGTGCCTCGCTGGTCCAGGAACAGGCCGTCGCCAAGCGCGTGGAGTCGATCATCTTTGCTCAGCCCGAAGTGGTTGCGCTTTTCGACGTATCGGGTTTCAGCTTCTCCGGCAGCGGTCCGAACCGCGGAATCGCGTTTGCGCGATTGGCGCCGTGGTCGCAGCGCCGCGGCTCCGCGCATTCGCTCAACGCCATCCTGCAGCGCGTGCAAATGCAGTTTTTCGGGATTCCGCAAGCGCAGGTCTTCGCTTTCAACCCGCCTGCGATTCAAGGCGTCGGAAACTTCGGCGGTTTCCAGTTCGAACTGGAGGACCGAGGCAACGTCGGCCTTCCGGCACTCATGCAAACCGCGTACGGCTACATGGGGCTCGGCAATCAGGATCCCAATCTGCGCAACGTTTTCACGACGTTCCGGATCGATGCTCCGCAATACCAAGTGCACATCGACCGCGAAAAAGCCAAAAGCGTAGGCGTTGCGCTGAGCGACGTTTTCAACACGATGCAAACGGACCTCGGGTCGTTCTACGTCAACGACTTCGACTATCTCAACCGCTCGTATCGCGTCTACGTGCAGGCGCAGGATCGCTACCGGAATTCGCTCGATTCGCTTGAGTATTTGTACGTTCGGTCCCAAAGCGGAGGCATGATTCCGCTCGGCGGACTGGGTACGGCAACGCTCGCAAAGTCCGCGCCGATCATCACGCACTACAATCTGTTCCGCTCGATTGAAATCAACGGCAGCGCCGCGCCGGGACGCGGCTCCGGACAGGCGATTGCCGCGATGGAAGCGCTCGCGCAGAAGATCGATCCGCCCGGCGTCAATTACGAATGGTCGGGGCTTTCGCTCGATGAAATCGAGGGCGGTTCGCTTTCGGCGCTGATTTTTTTCATCGGCATCATCTTCGTCTTCTTGGTTCTGGCCGCACAGTACGAAAGTTTCGTCGATCCGCTGATCGTGCTGCTTGCCGTTCCCGTCGCAATCTTGGGTGCGCTCGTATTTCTCAATGCGCGCGGTTTGGCGAGCGACGCGTACGCGCAAGTCGGATTCGTGATGCTCATCGGGCTGGCGAGCAAGAGCGCGATCCTCATCGTGGAATTCGCGAACCAGCAGTTGCGAGCGGGCGCCGACGTGGTTACGGCCGCCATTCGCGCGGCGCAAACGCGGCTGCGGCCGATCCTCATGACGTCGATTGCGTTCATCGTCGCGGTCACGCCGCTCGTGCTCGCGACCGGCGCGGGAAGCGCGGCTCGCAACTCTCTGGGAACCGTGGTGTTCGGCGGGATGATCGTCTCGACGATTCTGAACCTCGCGATTACGCCGGTGCTGTTCGTGATCGTGAAATCCTGGTCGCTGAAACGCCGCCGGATGCGCGTGCCTCCCGCGGCACCGCCTGCCCCACGCGTGGAGCCCGAGGTGTCGCTCAGGTAACTCGGCACTCCGTTGACTTTTCCCGCATCGAGCGAGGGTTTTCGGGCAACCGAGGGGTACTCTGAGCCTCAACCCGGACTATTAAAATTAATACGTCCCCGCTGTTGGAGATCGAGAATGGTTCGTACGTTCCTTCGTACTTCCGCGGTCCTTGCCTTAACCGCCGCCCTAGCCGCCGCACCGGCACACGCCGACCCCGGCGGTATATTCGGCACCGCGGTGTCGGGTGCGAACGCCGCCATCAAGAATGCGGAAAATGCGCAAGCAAAACAAGTCATTCATCTGCCGGACGGCACGATCGCGCAGGTTCCCCCGGTTACGCAAAGCAAGGGCATCGGGCCGCAACAAGGTGCGGTTGGACTGCCGACCGGTTTTACGTACACGCTGGACTTTTCGATCGCCAAACCGTTCGGCAACATCGGAAGCCAAACGGGTTGGCTTCCGGGCGGCGTCGATGCCGTTGCGGGATATGGTTTCGATCCCACCACGCGTATCGTCGCGAACTATTACGAACTGCAGCATTATCCGGTCGGGTTCAATAGCGGCACCGTGCCGCTGTACTTGCAAGGTTTGGCCAATCCGATCGGCACCGTCGATCTCGGCACGCAGCAGCCCCAACTCGACGTCGCCACCAAAGACCGCTTCCTGCTGCTCAACTTCGAGAAGCTTTTCACGTTGGCAAGAGTCGGCCAAGGCGATCGCCGGCGTACGATTCCGATCGTCATTACGCCCTCGTACGTCGCGCGCTGGTCGAAAATCGCAGGTTCGACGAGCAACGACGACATCGTCCCGTTCCAGCCGAACGCGATCAACGGCTTCCCGCTCACGAACGTTCACACGCGCACGGCGCAAATTTGGTCGGTAGCGTTCACGCTGCCCTTCCTCAAAACGCCGAAGATGTTCGGAACGTTCACCGTCGCGCCGAGCTGGCTCGTGCACCTCGCGGGGGTAAATCAAGAAAACCACGCGCAGCTCTATCAAATTCTGTATCTGGAATACACTCCTACGAACAGTACGAAGTTCTTCTTCGAACCGCAGAGTTCACGCGACTATCTGCCCACCGATCCGTATGCGGAGCACCTGTTCGCGTATTTTCTCGGGGCAGCGCAGCGCGTCGGCAAGATGGGATTCGTACAGGTCGTGCTCAACAGCGGCGGGCCTACCAACGAAGGACCGTACGGCGTAAACGCGCTGGTCTGCCAGCAGTTACCGTGCGCTCCCAATCAGGTCGCTCCCGTCATCGGCGGCCTCAAGGCCACTCAATTACAAATTCAGTTCGGCATCGGCTCGCCGAGCGTGATCCAGTTCTAAGAGGTCACCATGCGCACACGTCTTTCGTTCGTTTTCAAAGCCTTGGCCCTGATAGCGGCGGCATCTCTGGCCGCGTGCAACGGCGGAGGAACCTCGTCGACGCCTTCCGTGCCTATAGCGCCGACGGGCAGCAGCGTTCTCAAGAACATCGTCGGCGTCGGTGACGAGCTTAACCGCGGGTTACCAGTCGGCCGGATTTCTCGGCGACGGTTCCATGGCCGACCCGTTCTATCCGGGGCTGAACGTGCCGCCCGGACAGGAAAGCGGCTTTTGGTCTCAGCTGTACATGCAGGCAACGGGCACGAGCTATCTCGCCATGGCAAATCCCGCAACGTCGGTGTTGCCGCTCATCAAACAGCCGGGCCTGGGCAACCAACTCGTCCCGAACAATTCCGCGGTCACGCACGTCGCGCTTCCGTTCCTTCCGCTCTCGCAGGCGATCGCGGGACATGGATGCGACGCGTTCAACAAAGCCGCGTATGCGCCCTCGACGTTTGCAGCGACACGGTTGAACGCAACCTCGCAACCGAAAGACGTTGCCGTTCCCGGCCTCACGCTGCACGAAGCGGCCACGCTCTACCAGCCGCCTTCACCCACGTGCACGCCGATTGCGGGCGCTCCCGCTACGATCCTGGGCTTGCAGCAGCTGCTCTCGGAGAGCGAAACGTTTTACCCCGTGCTCGGAACGTTCGCCTCGGTGCAGCCGACCACCGAACTGAACGCCGCGCTTTCACTTCATCCGTCCCTTACGACGGTATGGCTGGGCGCCAATGACGTGCTCCACTACGCATTTTCCGGAGGCGCGTTCACCGGAGCCGACGACGCATCGCAAGCTCAAGCGGATTTGACGCACATCATCACCTCGCTGCAGCAAGCCGGATCTGCCGTGGTAGTCGCAAACATTCCCAACGTTCTGCAGACGCCGTTTTATTTCAGCGTCGCCACGCCGCCCGCGCTCGCGGCATGTCAACTGCAGAACTTCTTGGTATGCGACGTGGAATCGCTCGGAGTACCGCCGTCAAATGCGGCGGCGATCGTTTCCGGTATTGCCGCGCAGTACAATTTAGGCACGACCGGTTATTTGACGCTGCAGGGCTTCTTGGCGGAGCTGCAAGCGAGTCCGCAGTTCAGCGCGGATCTCAACGCGCTCGCCGGCGGGAACGGCCTGGGCAGCATGTACGTTACGCCGGCGTTCGCTGCGAACATCCAAAATGAAAACGACGCGATCAACAGCGGCATCGCTGCCGCCGCGACCGCGACCGGCGTGCCGCTGGTCGACGTAAAGGCGTTTACGAGCGACATTGCGACCGGCAATACCGGCGATCCGTACGCGGCGCAAGCACTGAGCGTGAATCCCGGAAAGTGCTGCTCGCTGGCGTTTCTCGGCGGGCTGCAGAGACTTCGACGGACTTCATCCCTCGAACACGGGCTACGCGCTCATCGCAAACGGCTTCATCGATGCCGTCAATGCGAAATACAAGACGAGCATCCCCGACGTCAACATCGCCAACGTCTACAACGGCACGGGGGCAATCCCGTTCCCGGATCCGTACGCGCAGCATTAGCACGGCAGCCTCATGGCACGCATCCACCTCTTCACTCTAGGAGAATAAGAATGCTCGCACATATGCTGCTCCTCGCAGCGCTTCAGACGACGCCCTCACCAGCTGCGACGACCGCGCCGGCGCCAAGCGCGGCGGCAACGCGCGAGGATCCGGCGATCACCAAAATCGTTCGCGCGCAATACGACGCGTTCGCGGCCGGGAAGGTCGATGCGTCGCAATATTCGATCAGCGTTCCGCAAAACGCAATCGCGCAAGTTCAAGCGGGCCTCGCCTCGGCAGGAGCCGTGAAAAGCGTGACGTTCTTGAAGATGGCGGCGCTGCCGCAGGGAACCGTGTACGCTTACAAATTCACGTGCGCGAACGGCGCGGTAATCGAGCAGATTTCTCTAAAAGACGGAAAGATCAACGGGATTTATTTCCGTCCGGTCGCGTAGGTTTTCCGGAGAGCTCCGGTTTAGGCGTACACGCCGCGAAGTCTGAGAGCCTGCACGACGCGATCGATCGCGATCATGTAGGCCGACGTGCGGTACGGGATTCCGTGCCGTCTGGAAACGCCGCGTAATTCGTGGAAGTTCGTGATGAGCGTGTCCTCGAGCCGCTCGTTCACTTCGTTGAGCTTCCAGAAGTAGCCCATGCGGTCTTGCACCCACTCGAAGTACGAAACGGTAACGCCGCCGGCATTGGCCATGATGTCCGGAATGACGGTGATGCCGCGCTCGTTGAAAATCCGATCTGCATCGGGCGTCGTGGGGCCGTTCGCGCCCTCGACGATGAGTTTGGCTTTGATCTTCGCTGCGTTCTCGGCGGTCAGCACTTTTTCCAGAGCAGCCGGGACGAGCACGTCGCAGTCGGAGACGAGCAGCTCGCCGTTGCTGATCTTGTCGCCGCCTTTGAAGCCTTCGAGATTGTGGTTACGCCCGGTTTGCAGAACCGCTTGCGAGATGTCGATGCCGTTTTCGTTGTAGTACGCGCCGGTCACGTCCGAAATTCCGACGACTTTGCAGCCGCGCTGCTGGAAAAGCTCCGCGGCCCAGCGGCCGACGTTGCCGAAGCCTTGGATGACGATGCGCGCGTCCTGCGGTTTCATGCCGAGGTTTTCGAGCTCGTCCATGCCGCAGATCATCACGCCGCGTCCCGTCGCTTCCACGCGGCCCTTGGAGCCGCCGATTGCGAGCGGTTTGCCCGTTACGACGCCGGGTACTGCTTGGCGGACGTGCATGGAATACGTATCCATGAACCACGCCATCGTTTGCGGATTCGTGTTGACGTCGGGCGCCGGCACGTCTTTGTCGGGACCGACGACCTCGACCAATTCCGCTGCATACCGTCGCGTGATGCGCTCCAGCTCACCCTGCGAGAGCTTCGACGGGTCGCACGTGACGCCGCCTTTGCCGCCGCCGAACGGCAGATCGACGACGGCACATTTCCAGGTCATCCAAAACGCGAGCGCCGTTACTTCGTCCAGCGTAACGCCCGGATGAAAACGGATGCCGCCCTTGGCCGGACCGCGCGCGAAACTGTACTGTACGCGATAGCCGGTGTAGACCTCGAATTCGCCATTGTCGCGCTGAAACGGAATCGAAAAAATGATCTGACGTGTGGGATGCGTCAGGATGGCGCGCATGGTCGAGTCGAGTTCCAGGAGCGCGGCAGCCTCGTTGAAATAGGTGATGGCGTCTCCGAATACCGACACTTCGCGCACAGCGGTGGTCATAGAGCGTTAGAGCCTCCAACGAAAACCAAACGTGGAAGAGTTACGGTCCGGCGCGACGTTCCCCTATGTTCAAAAGTCGCAGCAGCGGCTAGACGTTGAACTTGAAATTCACCACGTCGCCTTCGCGCATGACGTATTCTTTGCCCTCGCTCCGAACCAAGCCGGCGGTGCGCAGCGCATCCATCGTCTTGTGCGCGACGTAGTCGTCGTAATCGACGATTTCCGCCCGAATGAAGCCGCGCTCGATGTCGCTGTGAATCTTGCCGGCCGCCTGCGGAGCCTTCGTGCCGCGCTCGATGGTCCATGCGCGCACTTCTTTTTCGCCGGCGGTCAGGAACGTCATCAGTCCGAGCAGATCGTATGCCGACACGATGAGTTGATCGAGGCCTGCGCGTTCGATCCCGAGTTCGCCGCGAAATTCGCGGGCTTCGTCCTCGCTCAGGCCTGCCAGCTCGGCTTCGACCTTTCCGCAGAAGGCGACGACCTGGCCGCCTTCCTTGGCGGCGTCCTCCCGAACGGAACGCAAAAGCGGCCCCGGTGCGCCTATCTGCGCCTCGTCGATGTTGGCGACGTACAGCAGGGGCTTGGCCGTGAGCAGGAATGATTCGCGCGCCACTTCGGCCTCGGGGGAATCCTTCGAAAACATTCGAGCGGGAAGGTTCTGCTCGAGCGCCTTCACCAGGTTCTTCGCGGCCTCCGCCTTGTGGCGGACCTTGGGGTTGGCGCGCCCCTCACGTTCCAGTTTGTCGAGCCGCTTTTCCAGCGTCGAAAGGTCCGCAAGCGCCATCTCGATGCCGACTATCTCGATGTCGCGGTGCGGGTCGGGACCGCCCTCGACGTGCGTAACGTTTTCGTCCTCGAAGCAGCGCACCACCATGGCGACGGCATCCGTCTCGCGGATGTGGCTCAGGAATGCATTCCCCAGCCCTTGCCCGGTGCTCGCGCCCCGGACGAGCCCCGCGATGTCGACGAAACGCATCGTTGCAGGGACGATTTGCTTGGAGCGCACGAGATCGCCGAGCACCTGCAAACGATGGTCGGGAACGGGGACCTCTCCGACATTGGGTTCGATCGTCGCAAAGGGATAATTTGCAGCCAGCGCCTGCGCCGAGCGCGTGAGCGCATTGAAGATAGTGGACTTGCCGACGTTCGGCAATCCGACGATTCCGCACGATAGAGCCATGTGAACCGCGCTCCGTTCGGCCGCCCCCGCAGCGCACCCTGGTTGCCCGGCCGCTTCCCCAGGAATGATAAGGACCGAAGTGCGTAGGATAGGACGTTCATGCGCCAGATGAAGGTCGACAAGCTCGGCATCGATCTGCTGACCCACGATCCCGTCGTCATCCTAAAGGACATGGACGGCAAGCGCTTCTTACCGATTCTCATTGGCCCATTCGAAGCAACCGCCATCGCGCTGGCGCTGGAAGGAGCGCCCGTGCCGCGCCCGCTGACGCATGACCTGATGCGCAACGTCCTCGACACGCTGGACGCGCATCTGGAACAGGTCGTGATTCACGACATCCGCGAGTCGACGTTCTTCGCCAAGCTCGTCGTTCGCACGAACGGCGAACTGCAAGAAATCGACGCGCGTCCATCCGACGGCATCGCGCTCGCGCTGCGCATGAGCGCGCCGATTTACGTTTCCGACAAAATCGTGCTCGAAGAATCGGTGCCGGACAAAAACACGGAAGACGCGGAAGTCGAGCGCTTCAAGAAATTCATCGACGATCTCAAACCGTCGGATTTCAACCGGTAAAGCGGTTTAACGAAAACTTACGACGCCGCGAAGCGGCAACGGTATCGCCGAAGCGTATCTGGCGTGCAGTTCTTCGCTCGACGATGCGCGCTGCTCGTCGTCGAGCAGCCACGCAGCGAACGTCGGCAGCGGCCGCGGGCGCACCGCATGCAGCGAGCGATTTGCCGCCGTGGAAACCAGCGCACCGGTGCGCGCTGCAATCTCGCCGGTGTACACGTCCAACGCCCATTCTCCCAAGCACGCAACATTCGGCTCGGCATAGAGACGGCTCGGATCCTCTCGAATCAGGGTGAACAACGCGACGTCCGCGCCATCCCCTCGCGGCAGTGAAAGCACGAAGCGCCCTTGTCCCGCCTCATTCACTCGAACGAACCCCTGAAAGCGTTCGGCGCTGACGTGGTTGAGCAGTTCGGAGAGCGCCGAGAGCGCGATAGTTCTGCCGAGATGGAATTCGACGTAGCTTTTCACGAGCGTTCTGCCGGTTCGACGAAGAGCGAGCCGATCCACTCTTCCAGCGTGTCAAGGTTCGAGCAGCCGCCGCGAAAGCCGACGTACCCATCGGGCCGCACGACATACAACGCGCCGTCAACGGCGGCGTACTGCCGGTAAAATTCCGCATCGCCGTCGATGAGGACGCTGCCCTGCACGAGGTCGCGGTAGCGCGCGAGCAGCTTCGCCAAACGGGGGAGATCCACGTGCGTGCCCGGCATTGCGGCGATAACCGTATGCACCGGTTCGCGCAGCATGTCGAACAGGCGCATTCGCGTTCCGGTCTCGTCGACTACCTCACAGTCCGGCGCGCGATCGCCGGCTCGAAGCAACGTGTCACCGCCCGCATCGCGCACGATCCGGCTATGCCGGTAATGGATGCCGATCTCCGAAACGCCGCCTTTTAACCGATCCTGAACCGCACTCAGCGACGCGATGCGCGAGAGCAAATCGTCGCGCAGGTGCTGGAGCAGCCAATTCGCGGTCGTCGCAACGCGGAGCGCTGCGGAGGTCGTTTTCAACAGTGCGTCGCTGACCGGTTTCCGTTCTGCGTCGTACGTGTCCAGAAGCGCCGGATGCGCGCGTTTGGATTCGACGAGCGCAAGTTTCCATATCAGATTCGCAGCGTCTTGAATGCCCGTATTCATTCCTTGACCGCCCACCGGCGAGTGGATATTGGTCGCATCGCCCGCCAGGAATACGCGTCCTCGAGAATACGCGGGCGTCCTGCGCTCGCTCACGTGAAACGCCGCCATCCAACGCGGATCGCTCACGCGCAGATTCTGGATCCCGCACAGGTCGATTGCGGCCTGGAAATCCTCGAGCGCAGGTTCGCGGTTCATCGGATCGTCGTGAAGGGCCACGATGAATCTGCAGTGCGTGTCGTCCATTCGCCCGACGAAAACGAGGTTGCCCGAGTGCAAATGCACGATCAATTCGTCGTCCGGCACGTCTCCCTGCACTGCCAGATCGCCCAGGAAGAAATCGAAATCCACGGACTGCCCGTCGAAAGCCAAACCGAGCTGCTTTCGCACGGTGCTATGCGCGCCGTCGGCGCCGATCAGATACGTGCACGAAACGATCTCGCTCGAACCGTCCGCGTGCAGCAGCACGCACTCGACGAACTCGTCGCGCTGCGTAAACGAACGCAGCTCCGTCCGGCGTTCGATCGTTCCGCCTTGCGCCTCGATATGCTCGATGAGCAGCCGTTCCGTTTCGGTCTGCGGCAGAAAAAGCACGAACGGATAGTTGCTGGGGATCTCGTCGAAGGACGCTTCCAGAATGCGAGTCCCCTCGCCGTACATGCGAATCCGCCGCAATCGGCGGCCCCGTTCTATCGCAGTCTGAGAGATATGATAGCGCTCGAACTGTTCGAGCGTGCGCGCCTGCACGACCAGTGCCTGCGAATGCTGCGCGCCGTGCGAAGCTTTGTCGATGATGCGATAGCGTAGTCCGAAACGCGCGGCTTCAGCGGCCATGGCCAACCCCGTCGGGCCGGCGCCGGCAATGAGCACGTCGAGATCCGCCTTGCTTAGATATCCCATTGCCACATGTTGTACCACGGCGTACTGCTGGGATTCACTTTGAAGTTCCGCAGGTCGGGCGAATGTACGGCGATGCGGCGGCGTTCGTACAGCGGGATATACGGAATCGTCTGCCAGATGAGCGGCTCCGCGCGCTCGTAAATCTTTGCGCGCCGCTTCGGATCGTCGGTATTCAAACCGGCTTTTTCCAGTTCGTCTACCCGAGGATTGCAATACCGGTACACATTCTCGCCGCGGGGGTAGAAGTAATCGCATCCGATGTAGTAGAGCATGTCCGGATCCCACGACAGCGTCACGCCGTAGGTTGCGAAATCGTAACGGCCGGTGTAAATGGGGCCGTCCGGCGTGAAGATGTCGTCATACGCGTACGATTTGACGGAAAGCCGAACGCCGACAGCGCGAAAATACTGCTGCAGTTGAACTGCCATCATACGCAGCGAGTCCGAGCCCGAGATGATGTCGAGCGTATAATCCAGACGCGTCTTTCCCTTGGCACGCATGCCGTCCGCGCCACGCTCGTAACCGGCCGCGTCGAGCGCGGCATTTGCAGCCGCAGGATCGTACCGGTACGGCGGGTTCTTCACGTAACCGATGGCGGTAGGCGGAATGATGTCGTAGGCGCGCTCGCCGGATCCATGCGTGAGCTTTTCGATGATCGCATCGTAGTCGATGGACGAGGCGAGCGCGCGCCGAACGCTTACGTCATCGAGACCCGCGTGGCTCTCGTTCATGATGAGCAGCGCCTGCGAGTTCCACGGGTACAGCCGCGTCGTCACGTCCGGGAGTGAGGCGTACTGCGCGTAGAGCGTCGACGGCGGGGATGCGACCAAGTCGACGTGGTGCAGCCGCACTTCGTTCAGGAGCGTCTGGTCTTCGGGAATGATCGAAAACTCGATGCGGTGCAGCTTCGGAATGCCTTTGAAGTACGAGGTGTTCCGGTCCAGCACGATCGTTCTGCCGCGCTCCCATTTCACGAATCGGAACGGCCCGCTGCCGACCGGCCCGGAATTGAACGGCACTTGGTTGATCGAGGCGTATTTTGACAAGAGGTGAGCTGGAAGAATCGGTTTGCCGCCTTCCTGGAGCGGCGTGAAGAACTTCGTGACGAACGGCGGGTAGCGGTGCTTCAAGTGAACGACGACGGTATAGGCATCGGGTGTATCGATCGAGGCGATTTCCGTGTAGCCTTCGCGATGAAGCGTGTTGTTGTTCGGGTTCACCACGGCTTGCCACGAGAATTTTACGTCTGCCGAGGTGAGCGGCGCTCCGTCGTGCCAGCGCACGTTATGGCGCAAATGGTACACGTAGGTTCTGCCGTCTCGCGAAATGCCCCCATTCGCAAGGGTCGGAACCTGCGTTGCCAGATCGCCCTGAATGTGCCCCTGGTCGTCGGCAACGACCAGATATGAATAGATCATCGAGGAGAGAAAATACACGAGATCCATCGTCGAGAGGTACTCGTTCAGATTGTCCGGATCGGAGATGTCCGCAAATCGCAGCACGTGAGGCACGGTGAACGCGTGCCGTCCATTCAGCGTTTCGGGCGGGGCGGAACGCGTACATCCGTTCAAGAGCATGGCGGCAGCGATCGCGCCGGCCGCCGACGGCCTCAAAAACCGCATGAGCGTTGCTTCGAGGGGTGACGGCATTTTCCCAGAATCCAGCGCCACTTATGGACAAACAAGAACGTGCCGACATCGGCGTTTTCGGCGGCTCGGGCTTCTACGCGCTGATCGAGAACGCCCGGGAAGTCACGATCGAAACGCCGTACGGCGCGCCCAGCGATAAACTGGCGCTCGGCGAAATTGCCGGGAAACGGGTCGCATTTCTTCCCCGCCACGGCAAGGACCACCGGTACCCGCCGCACGTCATCAACTACCGCGCGAATCTTTGGGCGATGAAATCGCTCGGGGTGCGGCGCATTATCGCGCCGACCGCGTGCGGATCGCTTACTCCCGACTTCAAACCGGGGTCGATGGTGGTTGCGGATCAAATCGTCGATCGCACGAGCGCCCGCAAGGATACGTTCTACGACGGCCCCATCACGACGCACGTCAGCTTCGCCGATCCGTACTGCCCGACGATGCGCCCGGTTGCAATCGAGCAATTGCGCGCGCTCGGCATCGAAACGCACGACCACGGAACGGTCGTCGTCATTCAAGGCCCGCGTTTTTCATCGCGGGCGGAATCGCGGTGGTTTTCCTCGATGGGCTGGGAAGTGATCAACATGACGCAATACCCGGAAGCGTACCTGGCGCGAGAGCTCGAGATGTGTTATGCCAACATTTCACTGATCACCGACTACGACGTCGGCCTGGAAGGCGTGGGGGGTATCAAACCCGTCTCGCATCACGAAGTGATCGAGGTATTCAACAAGAACAACGCCCGCGTCAAAGACGGCATATTCAAGATCGTCGAGCATCTCGACGTAAACGCGAAATGCGCGTGTCAAAACGCGCTTGCGGGGGCACGAGGCTAAGATGCGCGGACCGGCGAGAGGTTTGGACTGGAAACTCTATTTCGAGGCTCTGCCGCTCTACGCGCGCAACCTCGGCGTTCTACTTTATCCACTCGCCGCAGCAGCCATCGGGCTCGGACTGACGTATTTGCAAGGCTGGTTGTTCAATCCGATCGGCGGCGCGGGCAACCCGCTGATCGGATTCATCATTCAAGCTCGTCTACGGATTCGGTTTTGCGCTCGCCGTGATTTTCGCGGACGGCGCGTGGCGGCACGGGCGCGGGAACTTGCGCGCGGCGTGGGAGCAGGGACGAATGAAAGCCGGAAACGTACTTCTGGCAATCGTCGGCTTCTATTTCCTCATCTACGTCGCCGGCTTGATCGGCAGCATCTTGAGTACGTATCTCGCCATCGCGTTGACCGTGCTCGCAGTCTGGGCGTTCATTTACGCAATACCTGCCGCCGCAATCGGCGGGATTCCCGCGGGAGGCGTATTTTCCGCGTCCGTGCAATCGGCCCGCCGTCATCCGCTCGCCACGGCGATTCTCGCGATCGTATCGTACGTCGTTTGGCGCGCACTGACGGAGTACGCACTCGGCGCCATCAGCGGATACATGGGGCTGGGATTCGACGCGGCGCAAGTACTGCTGACCGCGATTGCGCTCGGCTACATCGCGCTCATCGTGGCGCGGCAGTACGCCGATCTCGCATTCCGTTTCTGGTGAAGATTAATTCGCCGCGCTCGTCAGCGCCATGCGCACGAATCCGGCGACGAGGGCCGGGCTGACGTTGGTCCGCGCCAAACGCTGCGCTTCCGTAATCTTCGTGAACGCCGCGGCGGCGGTTTCCGAATCGATCGAGGCTAAGTTTTGGAGTTCCTTTTCATAGTCGAGCGCCAGCAGCCGCGCTCCTCGGCCGGCGGTTGAAAGCGCCACCCAATCCCGGACCAGCGTTTTCACTATCTCGAGCCCCTCGTCGAGCGTCTCCCGCGTTGCCCAGCCGTCTTCCGGAGTTGCGCCGTTCGCGACTTCGAAGAACCAGTTCGCAACCTGCGCGCGCAGTTGCTCCTCGTCACCTTCGAGTGCCGCAAGCGCTCGACTCACGGAGCCTTGGGAGAGCGCGGCGCCCAGCTTCGCCTGCGGGGCGTCGAAGCCGCGCTCGCGCAGAATTGCTTCGACCTGAGCCGCGGAGAGCGACGGGAAACGAATCTCGATCAGTCGCGAGCGAATCGTCGAAAGCAGCCGCGCCGGCGTTGAAGACGTAACGAGCAGGACGACGTTGCGCGGCGGCTCCTCGAAGAACTTCAGCAGGGCATTCGCCGCGGCGGGCGAGGCGAAATCAACGTCGCCGAGGATGAATACGCGATAGCCGCCGCTGTACGACTGCAGCGAGAGTTGCCGAACGAGATCGCGCGACGTCATCGCATCCGCTTCGTGAAAAGCCAGCGCATCGTCCGTTTCGCCGATCCTCAGCGGCCCAATGCTCTCGAGCAGATCCGGATGACGCGTCTCTTCCTTTCCGATGAGATTGCACGACGCGCACGTGCCGTCGTATCCGAGCACGCCGCCGGGATGCGGAGCTTCGCACAGCAGCGATTGCGCGAGCCGGCGCGCAAACGTCTTCTTTCCCACACCGCTCGAGCCCGTGAAGAGATACGCGTGCGCAATCGTTTCCTTCGTCAGCCGCGAGAAGAAGTGTTTGGGTCCCTCCGCGCCGGCGACGTCGAATCGCAGGGTCATGCAAGCACCGTGGAAAGCGCGGCCAAGGCGGTGTCGACGACCTCTTCGGGCGAGCGCTGACCGTCGATTTTCACCACGTGTTCGTCGTGACTTGCCAAATCGAGATACCCCTGGCACACGCGGCGATGAAATGCTTCTTCTTCGCGCTCCATGCGATCGTGGCCGTTGCCGCGCTCGGAAAGCCGCGATCGCGACGTCTCGTACGAGATGTCGATGAGCAGCGCGAGATCGGGCATGAGTCCGCCGGTCGCCGCGTTGCAGACCGAGCGCACCAAGTCCAACGGGATGCCGCGGCCATACCCCTGGTAGGCAAGTGTCGAGTGCACGTAGCGATCGCACAGCACGACGGCGCCGCGTTTCAATGCGGGACGAATGACGTCCTCGACCAGCTGCGCGCGCGAGGAATTGATGAGCAGCATTTCGGTGAGCGGACTGACGGCAACGCCGGGCTGCAAAAAAATCGCGCGCACGGCATCACCCACCGGTGTGCCGCCGGGTTCGCGTGCCACGACGACCTCGCGCCCTTCCGCGCGCAATGCGCGCTCGACGGCGCCGAGCACCGTCGACTTTCCGCTGCCTTCGATACCCTCGAACGAAATGAACACGCCGACGTATGCTCCATCGCGCCATCGTGAGCCTGTCAAAGGGGCTCCGTACGTGCGCCTCTCCACGCGCTCGAGGTCCTTCGATACCTGGAGGATGACGAGGCTTACCTATACCTCGGTCTTGAAGATGCGCACGCGCCGATTGGGCTCCAAACCCGTGCTTCGCGATTGCAAGCGATACTTTTCGGCGAGTTGATGCTGCATTCGGCGAACGTACGACGTCTGCGGAGACAGTTCGACGCCTTTGCTGTCGAGCAGCACCTGGTAGACGGCTTCCTCCGCTTCCCGCAGGGCGATCTCTTCCGTATCGATAGAGGGAAGGTTGAAGACGTCTTTCAAGCAGCTTTGGATTTGCGTCGTGGTATTCGTCTTGATGCTGTAAATCGGAATGTTCTCGGATGCGATCTGCTTGAGTTTGGGCTGCTCCTTGCGTTCGAGCGTCTTGAGCGTGAGAACCACGTCCGCATCGTCCCAATTGCGCGCGATCGAGGCATTGACGCGCAGATTGTGGATCGCCCGCTCGATCTTGTTGCGCGAGACCCCGTACGGGAAGACGAGCAGCGGTTTGTCGCGATCCTCGCGCTCGCCTTCGTCTTCGTGATATGCGGACGACACGCTCAACTGCGGCATCGACTCCATATCCGCTTCCTGCACGATCGTCACTTGACCGCTCGCCGTGCGTTTGCGCACCTCCGGCTGCGGCTGATACCCGCGCAGGAGCGCGTCGACGACGTCCGCGACGTTCTTGTGAATGGCCATCGTGTCGCGATCGTGGATCTCGACGACCATGTCGAACGTCGGCGGCGCCTTGCGTTCGAGAACCGTCTTTCGCGTTCCCCGACGGCGCGCTTCTTCATCGGAGAGCGTCACCGCGCTGATGCCGCCGACCAAGTCGGACAGCGTCGGATTCATCAGGAGATTCTCGAGCGTCTGGCCGTGCGCGGTGCCGATGAGCGCAACGCCGCGCTCGGCGATCGTTCGGGCCGCGCCCGATTCCGCTTCGGTGCCGATTTCGTCGATGACCACGACTTGCGGCATATGGTTTTCGACTGCCTCGATCATCACCGAGTGCTGGAGTGCCGGGTCGGCCACCTGCATGCGGCGCGCAGTTCCGATTCCCGGATGCGGAATATCGGAATCCCCCGCAATTTCGTTCGACGTGTCGACGATGACGACGCGCTTGCGATCTTCGGAAAGCACGCGCGCGCACTCGCGCAGCATCGTCGTTTTGCCGACGCCGGGACGGCCTAGCAAACAAATGGATTTACCGCTGCGCAAAATATCGAGCAGGATGTCGATCGTGCCGTACACCGCGCGTCCTACGCGGCACGTGAGACCGACGATCTTGCCCGTGCGATTGCGAATCGCACTGATGCGGTGCAGCGTTTGCTCTATACCGGCGCGGTTGTCGGCCCCGAACGACGACAAACGCGAGCAGACATGAGCGATATCTTCCTGCGAAACCGGCGTGTCCGAAAGATAAACGAAATCGTTTTCGAAGCGCGCCTCGGGCGGCCGTCCCAAATCCAATACGACCTCGATCATCGCGTCGAGGTTGGAAAGGCGAACGAGCGATTGCCGGATGGGAAGCGGAAAGATGTCGAGGAGTTGGGTGAGCTCCCGGTTGGGAGCGAACGATTCGGCTTTAACCGCCAATACTGACCCTCGCTTCCAGAGCGTTTTGAGTCTTTTTCCCATTATCGGGCAAACGCCCTGCCGCCAATAGTTCATCTGCCCGCGATTCTGGCGATGGAGGGTCATCCGCGCCTCGCGCAGTGGGCCGTGCGGGTAATGCCGCAGCTCGGCTCGTCACTTGACGACGCGAATCGTCTTGAGCTCTTTGTCGAACGGTCCTTGCATACGCACACCAGCCTTCAATTCCAGCGACAAATAGTCGATGATTTCGCCGGTGATTTCTTCACCCGGTGAAATGACCGGGATGCCGGGAGGATACGGCGAGATCGTTTCGGCGCAGATTCTGCCTTTGCTGCCCTTGAAGTTGACGAAATCCGTCTGCGCCAAGAACGCGTCGCGCGGGAGCATCCGCATCGGGGGAATTTTCGGCAACTTGTACGTGCCCGTTTTCAACCGCCGCTCCAAAATCCCGGAGGGCGAAAAGATGTCGATGGGACGGTCCTCGCGCGCGAGTTCCATCACGCCTTCGACCAGACGCTCCGCGGCCGTTGCGGACGTTCCGATCGTGAAAAGCGCGACGACGTTGAAGAGATCGGCGAGTTCGACCTGTACGTTGTACCGCCGGCGCAGCACCTCCGAGGCCTCGTATCCGGTGTACCCGAGGTCTTTGACCGTGATTGCCACTTTCGTGGGATCCAAATCGAAGATGCCCGGACGCCCTTGCAGCTCTTCGCCGAAACAGTAGACGCCTTCGATCGCGTTGAGCCTCCGGCGCGTTTCTTCCGCAAGCGAGATGGTGCGCGAGAGCAGCGCCGCGCCGTCCACGGCCATCTGCCGGCGAGCAACGTCGAGCGAGGCGACCATCGGCAAGTTCGGCGAGGTGGAAAGAAACATTTTCAGCACGGCTTCGAGGCGATCGACCGGAACGCGCGGGCCGATTTGGTGCAGTATCGCGCACTGGGAAAACGCCGAGAGCATCTTGTGCGTCGAGTTGATGCACAGATCCGCCCCGGCCGCCGTGGCCGATATGGGCAGAGCCGGGTGAAAGTGGAAATGCGGTCCCCACGCCTCGTCGACGAGCAGCAGTTTGCCGGCGGCGTGAACGATCTCGACGATGGATTCCAGGTCGGCGGCGACGCCGTAATACGTCGGGCTGACGATATAGACCGCTTTCACGTCCGCATGTTGCGCTATGGTTTGCGAAACCGTTTCCGGCGTCACGCAGTGGTCCATATGCAGCGCCTCGTCGACGACGGGCTGCATGTACACCGGCTCGGCGCCGCTCATCACCAAACCGCCGAGCATCGACTTGTGCGAATTGCGTGGAACTGCGATCTTCTCTCCCGGATTCAGGGCGGTCATCATCATGCACTGATTGCCGCTCGTCGAACCGTTGATGAGAAAATACGAGCGATCTGCGCCGTACGCTTGCGCTGCAAGTCTGCTGCGCCTCGAGCAGCGACTCAGCCGGCTGCAGCAAATCGTCGATGCCGGGCATCGGCGTCAGATCGATGGCGCAAATGTTGTCGCCGACGAATTCGCGGAACGCGCGATCCATTCCGATGCCTTGCTTGTGGCCCGGCGTATGAAACGGAATAACGCCCGAGTCGACGTATTCGAGCAGCGCTTGAAAATAGGGAGCCTTCGATTGATCCACGAGCCGCTAGCGTCCCGTCTCACGAGTTCCGTCACAAAATAGTGGGCGCGTTTTCCGCCGCTTCATCGTTGCTCCCCGGTTACAACGCTACGGCGTTGCGTGCAACGACTTGTGAGATGGAACTCTCGTGTGCGGCAGTGCGCACTAAGCCAAGACCTCGAATCCGAGACGATCGAGCATCGCAAAATCTTCCGTGTCGCCTCGCCCCGGAGTCGTCAAGTAATTTCCGAGCACCAGGCCGCTCGCGCCGCTGCGCATGCCGAGATCCTGCAGTCCCTGCAGCGTCACTTCGCGGCCTCCGGCGAAACGTATGAGGGCCGCAGGCAGCGCGAGGCGCGCCATCGCAACGAAGCGCAGCGCTTCGGTGGGGTCGACCAGCGAGCGATCTCCGAACGGCGTACCCGGCCGCGGGTTCAAAAAGTTCACCGGAACTTCTTCGGGCTGCAGCTCCTGCAGCGCGCAGAGAAAATCGAGGCGGTCTTCGAGCGTTTCGCCCATGCCGATGATGCCGCCGCAGCACAACTGCAGATTGAAGGATTTGACGAGTTCGCACGTGCGCCGGCGCTCTTCATACGTGTGCGTCGTGCATACCGAGGGAAAATAGCGGCGCGACGTCTCCAGGTTGTGATTGACCTTGTCGACGCCGGCCTCGGCCAGCTTGGCGAGTTGATCTTCACGAAGAATGCCGAGGGACACGGCGACTGTAAGGGGATAGCGCTGCTTGATGAGCGGTACGGCCGCGCAGACGCGCTCGAGCAGCTTCGCCGACGGCCCGCGCACTGCAACGACGATGCAGAGTTCGGTTGCGCCGCGTTCGTATGCATCGCGCGCGGCTTCCAGGAATCCCTCGATCGTGCTCAGCGGCTCCGGTTCGAGGCCCGTCGCAAAACGCGCGCTCTGCGAGCAGAAATTGCAGTCTTCGGAACAGCCGCCTTTCTTCGCGTTGTACAGCACTTCGACTGCGACCCCGTTGCCGCAATATGCCGCTCGTACTTCATCGGCCAGCGCGAGCAAATCGGAAACCTCGGGTGCGGGGAGTTCGGCAAGGGTTGCAAGCAGCTCGCGATCGGCCGGTCGGCGATCGCTCAGCACGAGCGCTCGCGCGCGATCGATGGTCGGGTTAGTCACCTCGTGGCGTTCCTCTACAGTAGCGGGACGAACAGCTGCGCGCCCTGCTCGACGGAAGCCTCCTCGTCAGGGTCAAACGGCACAATGCCAAGAATCTCGAGTTTTCCCTGCAACGCGCGGCGCACGTCCGCGGTGTACGCCTTCTCGGAGACTTCCCATCGCTCGACCAATACGCCGCCGGCGACGCGCAAGCGCAGCTGATCGCACAGCGCCATCGTGAGCAGCGCGTGATTCATGCAGCCCAGACGTAAACCGATCACGAGGACGACCTCGAGTTTGGCAAGGACGGCGAGCGTCGCAAAATTTTGCGCGCCGTTCAGCGGAACCGCAAGGCCGCCTGCACCTTCCGCGACGACCGGCCCCGAAATGCCATCGATGATGCGCGCGAGGTCTTCAGCGTGCACTGTGGGCGTGCCCTCGGCGAGCGCGGCCGACCACGGATCCGCGGGTTTGCGAAAGCGCGCGAGCTCGACGTGCCGGCAACCGGAGAGCTTGCCGGCCCGCGCGGCGTCACCCGGGACGCCAGGATCGAGTCCCGTCTGTACCAGTTTCACGATCGTCGGCGGTTGCCCGGATATGCGCAGTGCCGTCGCCAGCGTTGCGGTCACGCGCGTCTTTCCCACATCCGTGTCCGTGCCGGTAACTAGGTAGCGATGCAGCACGCCAATTGCTCCAATAACAAGTCAATCTGTTCGTCGGTGTGATCGGATCGCACCGAGATGCGAAGCCGTGACGTGCCTGCGGGAACCGTCGGCGGACGAATTGCGGGCGCGATGATTCCACGCTCCGCGCAGCGCTGCATCAACTCGATTGCGCGGCGTTCTTCTCCGAGAACGATCGGCACGATCGGCGTCTCTTCGTCGAGCGCCGGAAATCCGAGCGTTCGCAAACCGGCTCGCAAGCGTGCCGATTTGGAAAACAAACGTTCGCGCCGGTCGTCGGCCGTCCGCGCCAGCATGATGCCCACGCGGCCCGCGAACGCGATTGGCGGCGGAGGCGCGCTGTCGAAGATGAACGTGCGCGCCGCGTTGATCAGCAACTCGACAAGGGAGTGCGGGCCAGCGATGAAGCCGCCCGCCGCGCCGAGCGCTTTGCTCAGCGTTCCGAGGACGATGATGCGCGGGTCGTCCATTCCGTGCGCTATCCCCGCTCCTTGCTCGCCGCAAAGCCCGAGCGCGTGCGCTTCGTCGACGAGCAGGATGTCATCTTCTCGCAGATCTCGCACGATCGTCCGCAGATCCACTCTGTCGCCGTCCATTCCGAACAGCGATTCCGTGACGATCAGCGCCGGTTCATGCCGTTGCGCTTTGGGCGGCAATTGCGCGTGCGAAACGATTTCTCGCGGCGTTTTGACCGCTCGAATTCCGTCGATGAGGCATGCGTGGTTGAGCGCATCCGAATAGATGACGCTTACCAAGGGCGCGAGTACTTGGACGGCGCCGAGCGCGGCCATATATCCCGAGGAAAAAAGCAACGCGCGTTCACGTCCGATCCAGCGCGCGATATCGTTTTCGAGCAAGGCGTGTTCGCGATGCCGGCCCCCGAGGAGGCGCGCGCCTCCCGCGCCGACTCGTTTGACGTGCCGCATGGCCTCCACCATACGCGAATCCGTGGCGAGCGCAAGATAGTCGTTGCTCGAAAAGTCCGCAACGCAGCTGCGTTCGGGCGGAATGTCGCGGTACCGCTCCTGTTCGCGAATGGCCGCAAGCGCAGCGTCAACCCGCTGCAAGTAGCTCAGATCGAGATCTCCCAGAAATGCGCGCAATTCTTCGCGTGTGCTCGAAAGCGGCGGCACGAGTTGGATGACGTCCTCGATCGGGCGCGTAAAATGCCCGCGCTCGTATAATTCGTTCGCGATACGCCATGCGGCCGTGATCGCACCGCGCGAAGCCACGTGCCGCGAATCGATCTCGATGCCGATCATCAAACCCGCCTCTCGGGTCTCGCGCACCGCACGGAGCAAACGCAGTTGCGCGAGTTGCGGCTGCAGAGCCGCCGCCAGATCGGTAACGCGTGCAAGCGCCGTTTCGCGCTCGAATAGTTCGAGGTTCGCCAGAGCCGCCGCGCACGCGATAGGGTTGCCGGCGTACGAGTGGCCGTGGAAAAACTGCTTCATCTCATCGTGCGTCCCGCGAAACGCATCGTAAACGCGGCTGCCACGACCGTGGCGGAAAGCGCCAGCGTTCCGCCGGTGAGACCCTTTGCCGAGGCACACGATATCCGGCCTCAGATCGAGCTGTTCGTGCGCGAACATCGTGCCGGTGCGTCCGAAACCGGTCGCGATTTCGTCGACGATCAGTAGCGGCTTCATGCGCCTGCAGCGCCTCATAGCGCTCCCTGGGCACGATCCGCATGCCCGCTGCGGCTTGCACGAGCGGTTCGACGATCACCGCCGCAACGTCGTCCGCCTCGAGCACGCCGGCGCTGCGTCGTACGGGATCGTTTCAAACGTCACCGCGCCGTACCGTGACTTGAAAGCGGCGATGTCGGAAACGCTCATGGCCGCCGCGGTATCGCCGTGATACGAGTCTGCAAGCCGCACGAACCGCGTGCGACTGCGGCTCGCCGGCGTATTGCCAGTACTGCAGCGCCATCTTCAGCGCCGCTTCGATCGCGCTCGCCCCGTCGCCCGAAAAAAAGACGAAATCGAGATTCAGAAGGCGGCAAGCCGTCGCGCAAGCGCTTCGGCCGCCGGATTGGTTGCGCCGAGCAGCGTCGAGTGGTCGAGCGTTGCGGCCTGCCGGGCGATCGCTTCGACGATTGCGGGTGGCAGTGGCCATGCACCGTCGTCCAGATAGAACTGACGGCATCGAATATGCGGCGGCCGCGTGAGTCGAAGAGATAATTGCCCTCGCCGCGCACGAACGTGCGCTGCGACGCGTCGAAGGCATCCATTTGGGTGAACGGCAGCCACAAGGCGCGCCCGGGAAGCGTTCGCTCACTCTGCCCGTTCCTCGATGGAAACGTTGTACAGGAACAAGAACTTGCGCCACTCGTCCGGCAGCGTATTGCGCTTGATCTGAATCCACGGAATGTACTTGGGCTGCCGCGGCTTGCGCTTCAACTTCATGTTGCAGTCTTCGGGCGTGCGGTTGTTCTTGCGGTTGTTGCAGCGCATGCACGCGCACACGAGGTTCTCCCACGTCGAAGGGCCGCCTTTGCTCCTGGGCACGACGTGATCGACGGTCATGAGCCGGTCGCCGCGCAGTCCGCAGTACTGGCACATATGATCGTCGCGGATGAGAATGTTTTTCTTCGTCAGCGCGACTTTTTGCATCGGGCGTTTGATGTAGTACAGCATGCGGATGATCGAGGGCATGCGCATCTCGAACGTCGTCGAGGCGATCATCCGCTCGCGCCCGTGCACGAGTTCGGCCTTGCCGGCAAAAATCAATTTGACGGCGCGCTGGAAGTTCGTGATGTTCAGCGCTTCGTAGGTGAAGTTCAGGACGAGAACGTCGCTCAACTTTGCGCTCCCCGGCTCGCCCGAATGTGCAAAAGCGAGGCATCATGAACCTCGCTTCCTCACAAACGTCATTCGCGTTTCGGTCAGCAATTGCGTGATCGCCAACCGTTCTTCCGGCCTGAGCCGTTCTTTGACCCGTTCGAAGGCGGCGCTCGCAACGTCGATGGCGACTTCGGCGGCGGGCCAATCCGGCTGCTTGCCTTCTTCTTCGGAGAGATAGGCGTGCGCGGCGAGCGCGAGCCGCGCGACGACGTCCGTGAGCAGAGCCTCGACCGGCGGCATCTGGTCGGCGTCGGCATTTCGCGATGCTTCCCCGATGGGAGCCTGCGGACCCATAATGCTAAGGATTTACGCTACGCTGCGCACCTTCCCTGGTCTTTGGCGCGAATCGCGCGACCATCTGCAAAAAGTACGCGTGCACGCGCTGGTCTTGCGTCAGTTCCGGATGAAACGAGGTTCCCAGCACGTTGCCTTGCCGCACCATCACGCCGTGGCCGTCGCGCTCGGGCCAAGACTCTCGACCTGCGGGCCGGCCCGCTCGATCCACGGCGCGCGAATGAAGATCGCCGGGAAACGGTTCGCCGAGCGCCGCGATCGGCAGTTCCACTTCCGCAGAATCGTTTTGACGTCCGAACGCATTGCGGCGCACGGAAATATCGAGTCAGACCCAGCGAGGGCTGCTGCAGTTCCGACGACGTCGCGCGCAACGACGATCATGCCCATGCACGTGCCCCACAGCGGCATTCCGGCGCGAGCGCGCTCGACGATCGGAGCGGCGAGTCGAAAGCGATCGAGCAATTTCATCACCGTCGTGGACTCGCCGCCGGGAATGATCAGTCCCTCGACGCGTGCCAGATCCGCGCGGTTTTTCACGGGAATCGCGTCCGCGCCCGCGCGCTGCAGTGCAGCGATGTGTTCTACGACGTCGCCCTGCAGGGCGAGCACGCCGATGAGCGGCGCGACGGCGTCAGTTGCCACGCGGCGCGAGCAGCTCCGATTCGGGAAGTTTGCGCACGTCGATGCCTTCCATCGCCTGCGCATCTTTGCCCAGCGATTTGCTCGCTTCGACGACGACTTTCGGATCGTTGAAATGCGTCGTCGCATCGACGATCGCTTTCGCGAACGCTTTCGGGTTGTTCGATTTGAAGATGCCGCTGCCGACGAAGATGCCTTCGGCGCCGAGTTGCATCATGAGCGCGGCGTCGGCCGGCGTCGAAACGCCGCCCGCGCAGAACAGCACGACCGGAAGTTTCCCGTTCTCGGCCACGTCCTTCACGAGTTCGAGCGGCGCGCCCAGATCGCGCGCGCGCGCAACGAGTTCTTCCTGCGGAGCAACCGTGAGTTCTTTGATGGCGTCGTTGATCGCGCGAATGTGACGAACGGCTTCGACGATGTTGCCGCTGCCGGCTTCGCCCTTGCTGCGGATCATCGCGGCGCCTTCGGCAATGCGGCGCAGCGCTTCGCCCAGATCGCGCGCGCCGCAAACGAACGGCGTCGTGAAGTCGTGTTTGTTGACGTGATACTTGTCGTCGGCCGGCGTGAGCACTTCCGATTCGTCGATGAAGTCGACGCCGAGCGACTGCAGCGCCTGCGCCTCGGCGAAGTGCCCGATGCGCACTTTGGCCATCACCGGAATCGTGACGGCGTCCATGATGGACTGCACCAGTTCGACGTTGCTCATGCGCGCGACGCCGCCCATCGCGCGGATGTCGGCGGGAATGCGCTCGAGCGCCATGACCGCGACGGCGCCGGCTTCTTGCGCGACGACGGCTTGCTCGGGCGTGACGACGTCCATGATGACGCCGCCCTTGAGCATTTGCGCGAGGCCGCGCTTTACGGTGATGGTTCCGGTTGTCTCTGTCACTGATCTCATCCTATAGATCAGGCTCCGGTCCAATGGTATCAAGCATTGCCGATCAATATCATGCGAGTCGAAGGCGCTCGGCTGCGGCGAGCCGCTGGGCTCGTGACGGCGGGCCGATGCCGGTGCGAGGCCGACTGGCGGTGTCGGCGGTCGGCAGGGCGCCGCGCGCCGCCAAATCGGCACATTCATGTTCGGTGTGGGCGTCGCGGTCGGGCTCGCGGTCGGCGCGGCCGTGCGTGAACTTGGGCGCCGGCGTGGAGCGTCGGCGGAGGCACGGGCGGCACGCGCGGATCCGGGAAGCCGGGGTCCGGGGCCGCGGCCATGACGTCGGTGCGCTTCCAGTCGGGCCCATAGGCGCTCGACGGTTCTTTTGCGGCGCGGGCGTTACCGTGACCGGCGCGATGCTCGTCAGCCGCTTCTCGGTGACCTGGCCGATGACGCGATCGCCGGCGCGTTCGCCCAGAGCGATGCCCACGACGAGCACGACGATGCCGAGGCCAAAGACGATCGTGATGAAGCGTTTCGACGGATCGAGCACGGGAGGCTACGATTACGGGACTAGACGGTTTCGAGGCCTGCGCGGCGCGACGTCCCGCGCCGCGGCGCGTGCTTGCCGCTCGGCCGGCTTGCCGACCAAGTGAATCTCGCGCAACTCGCCGCGGTTCGAGCGCGACGCTGCTCGGTGATGCCGCGAAACTCGACGGAAACGTTGCGCGCCGTGATCGTTCAAGTTGCACAGAAATACGCGCACCGCACCCGTCTTCGTCTTCGAATGCGACCGCGCCGACTTCGACCGGTGACGTCGTCACTTCGTCGCTCACGTCGCGTCCCGGCATACATGCACACGAACGGTTCTTCGGCCGAAAGCTCGTGCATGTTTCCGTAGATCGTGTTGCCGTTCGAAATCGATGACGTACGTGCACGACTTTCCGCCCCAATGCACGCGCGCGGCGGCGACCCAATTCCATCCGTTCGGCTGCAGCGGGACGAGATGCGGCCGGCCGCTCGTGCGATAGCCGTCGAGTCCGCCGATGGTTTCCGCGACCGCCCACAAATATTTCGCGCCCGTCCACGGTGAGAGATACATGCCGCGGTTCGTCAGCGAGCCGCCGTCGAACCATTCGGCGAATTCCCCCGGAACGGTGTTGCGCACGGCATCCGGCTTCCATCGTATCGTAAATCGCTTCGAGCCAATGCGACCGCCGCATCGGTATTGCCGTTGCGCGCAAGACACATGACGAACCAGAGCGTCAAGTCGGGCCACACGCCGCCGAGCAGCCCGAACCCGTGCGAGGGGAAATACCACGAATCGGCGGTCGAAATCGTGCGCAAGCCGACGGGCGTGATGAAATCCGGTTCGCACAGGCGGTCGAGAATCTTGCGCCGCTCCGGCGCCTCGGCGACGTTGAAGAGCACCGGAAAGACTTCGTCGGCCGTGAAGTTGTCCTGATAGTTCTGTTCCTGATCGTAGTTGAGCACGAACGCGCCGGTATCGTCGTTGAACAGATACTGCATCATCGCCTGCGCGCAGCGCTTGCGCTTCGGACGAATAGCTGCTGCCAGCGCTCGTTGTCGCCGACGACGGCCGAAAGCATCGCCGCCGATTCAAGCGCGAAGACGCCCTCCGCGTTGATTTCGGTAACGGCGCCGTCGAGCGTGTAGTACGGAATGATGTTGCGCCAGGAACTGATGCCGAACATGTCCACACCGCTGGCGCTTGCAAAACAGCAACCCGTTCTTGTCGCGCTGCGTCGAGCATGTAGTCGGCAATCTTGCAGATCAGCGGAAACCACTCGCGCACCCACTTGATCGTCGAGCGTGGCATTGTAGTGGTGCAGCATCGAGATGAGGTGCAGCGGCGTGTCGTCGTTGATGTTCAGGTCGTACGAGGTCTTGAAACCGCTGACGCCGCGCACGTACTCGATCATCTCGCCGCTCTCTTCGGCGAAGTTGTTGAACACTTCGATCGCATCGCGGCTGAACTGCGGCAAGAAATAATCGAATCCGTGCACGAACCACGACGTGTCGCGCGAGACCAAAATATCCGACGGCGGCGAATTCGTCGAACCCCAGCCGTTGGGATACTCTTTGATGATGCGCAGCATGTTCGCTTTCGCCCACACGACGCCGCGGCTGATGGCCGGCGACGGGGCTCATGAAGCGCGCGTCGGCGAGTTTGGACGCGAAGTAGCGCTGCGTTTCGTGCAGCGCCTTCGGATCGTGCCAGCAACTGCTCGAGCACGGGGCGCGATTTCGCTCGCGCCCGTCTTTGTGAAAAACGACGGCCAGCCGCAGCGATTCGCGCGCGCCCGGCGCGACCTGATGCGGTACTCGAACGCGCCGAAAATCCGCCGGCTGACGCACTCGGCGAGTTGCGGCGTCACTTCGTCGAGATGCTCTTGCTCGACGAAGCGATCCCATGCGCATGTGATGCAGCATGATCTGCTCGCGCAAACCGACGATTGCCGCGTGCGGTGCGCGCGAGCCGCCCCACCAGCGCTCCGCGCCCGTCTGCTGATTTTTCGAACAGATGTAATCGCCTTCGCACCGAACGCGCGCACTTCGTGTTCGGGCTCGCCGTAAAACCGCTGGCCGACGAGCAGCGCCCACGGAAACACCGCGACTTCGACGGGTCGCCGCGCCCGGATTGTACAGCGTAACGTCGACGACGAAGCTGACGACGCGATCGTGCCTGGGCCCGTGCGGCACGTAGAACGCTTCGGTGACGTGCACGCGGTCGCACCAGCGTGAATTCGGAGATCTGCGCGTACGGCAGAAACGTGAACTCGCGCGTGATCTGATGCGGGAAAAACGGTCTGCTGAAGATCGCGTCAGACGATACGCGATCTGATGCGTTCCGAAGATGATTTGATCGGTGTCGGCGTCCCACAAACCGCGAATGCCGCCTTTGGCCGTGGATTGCGCGAATGATTTGAAGTTTCCGAGCAGCAGTCCGTACGGCGTTTGCGCCTCCGGTAGGACGTACGCGCAATATTCGTTGTGCTGTGCGTCGTAACTCGGTCGCATGCCGCCTCAATACGACCCCGCGAAGGGATGTCCCGCCCGCGCACGCAACGGCGCAGCGCATGAAAGCAAGCGCGACGCTGCGCGCGCCCGCGAAGCTGAATTTGACGCTCGAAGTGCTGGGGCGCCGCGACGACGGCCTGCACGGCGTTGCGCAGCGTCATGGTCCCGGTCGATCTCTGCGACGAGCTCGCGTTCGAGCCATCGCCGCAATCGCCTTCGAGTGCGACGATCGCGGAGTTGTGCGAACCGACAACTTGGTGGAGCGCGCGATGCGCGCGCTCCGGTGCATCGCCGGCGTTCGCGGCTCGCGCTGCACAAAGCGCATTCCGACGGGCGCCGGCATGGGCGGCGGCTCGAGCGACGCGGCGGCCATGCTACTGGCTGCGCAGCGCGGCGTTTTCGGGACCTGCGCCGCAAGTCGACTACTTGCGACCGCGCGATCGCCTGGGATCCGACGTGCCGTTTTTCTTGGTGCAAACCGCGGCGCTCGTCGAAGGCACGGGCGAACGCGTCACGGCGCTCGGACGCGTCCCGCCATGGCATGCAGTCGTCGTCAAACCGCCGGTTTCCGTATCGCACCGCTGGGCGTACGCGCGCATCGACGCCGCGCGCGCGAACGTCGCGGCCGCGCAGACGATCGCGTCAGCCTTGCGCATGGGCGAGGCGCTGCAGCGCGCGCGACTTCGACGCGGTCCTTTCGCTGCTGCAGAACGACTTTCAAGACGTATCGCGTCTGCGACATCGGAGATATCGAGCGCTCGCAGGCGCTGCGCGCTCGACGGAAGCGGGCGCGCATCGCGCATGCTTGACGGGTTCGGGATCGTGCGTCTTCGCACTCGTTCGAGACCGCGGACGAGCGCGACGCAATCGCTCGCAAGTGCGACTGCCGTACCGGAGTCGTACCGCGTATTACGCTGCGCGTTTTGGAACGGCGAAGCGTGGCGCAGCGCGGCATGATCGGCATGACCGCCGTCGTGCTCGCCGGCGGTCCGCATGACGAACTCGCTGCGCTAACGCCCGGCGCGCCGAACAAAGCTTTCGTCGCGATCGGCGGCGTGCCGCTCGTGGAGCGCACGCTGCGCGCGCTTGCGTGCAGTCGCCGTCGGTCGGACGCATCATCGTCGTCGCGCCGCCGCAGATGCACGGCATCCGCCGCGCTCGCGCTTGCGGACGAGTGCCGGCCGGACGGCGAACGCATCCGCGAGAGTTTGCGCAGCGGCTTGCGCGATCTGCCCGCCGACGACGACGTCCTCGTGAGCACGTCCGATCTGCCGGTGCTGACGGCGGAAGCGGTCGAAGACTACATCGCTCGCGCGCGCGTCGAAGCGAACGCCGACATCACCTACGGATGCGTCGAAAAAGCGCGCCCACGTCGCGAAGTTTCCGCAAGTGCCGCACACGTGGGCGCGCTTGCGCGACGGCACGTATTGCGGAACGGGGTTCATTACGATCCGCCCGCGCATCTTTCCGTCGCTCGAGCGCTTCATCGAACGACTCGGCCGCGCGCGAAAGAATCCGCTTGCATCTGGCGCGCCTGTTCGGCTGTAGGCGTACTGGTGCGCTTCGCGCTGCGGCGGCTGACCATTGCGCACGCCGAAGCGCGCGCTTCGCAAGGTCATCGGCGCACGCGTGCGCGCCGTCGTTTCGCCGTATCCCGGAGATCGGCGGTAAACGTCGACCGGCTCTCCGACGTCGCGCTCGCGGAATCGTTAGTACGCTCGTAGCACCGGCGTCATACCCAGCGTTTGAACAGCGCGTGCTCGATTCCGAATTGGTCGAGCGCTTTGCCGACGGTGTGAGCGACGATGTCGTCGACGCTCTGCGGTTTGGCGTACATCGCCGGCATCGGCGGCAAAATCACCGCGCCCATCTCCGCAAGTTGCGTGAGCGTTCGCAGATGTCCTAAATGCAGCGGCGTTTCGCGAACCACCAAGACGAGCTTGCGCTGTTCCTTCAAGCAAACGTCGGCGGCGCGGACCAGCAAGTTCGAATTCAGCGAGTACGCGATAGCCGCGGCGCTGCGGATCGAGCAGGGAATCACCAGCATGCCGTCGGTAAGAAACGAGCCGCTCGATATCGAGGCTGCGAGATCGTCGTCCCGATGAACGCCGTCGGCGAGCCGCTCGAAGTCGCGAACGCTCTTGTCGGTCTCCAATTCAATCGTGCGGCCGCGCCTGCGCGCTGAGCACCAAATGCGTCTCGATACCCGCGTCCGGCAGCGCCTGCAGCGCGCGGTAGCCGTAGATGCTGCCGCTCGCGCCGCTGATGCCGACGACGATCCGTCGCATGCTTGCGCGGTTACACACGGTCGGCAGGGTCGCCTCCATCGAGTTCCCAACCATTCCTGGTGCAGACTGCGGAGCATCGTGCTTTTCTCGCGGCGGCGCAGGCGTGGAGCCGCTCGCGAAACGAAACCTACGCCGTGCGCATGCTGCGATCGCCGTTATCGGGTGTGCCGCACGAAACCGCCGGAGCCTATGCTGCGCTGGCCGCGCGCGAACGTTCGCTGCTCGATCTGATCGCGCGCGAACGGATTGCCGCGGGCGCCGAAGCGCGCGAAGCGTTGCTGGCCTTCACGGCCGCTTTGCGAGAAAATGCATTCACTCTTCTGCAAAACGAGCCGCTGGAGCCTGCGGACGCACGCGATGCGGAATTCCGCCTGCTGCAGCCCGTCGAAGCCCGAGCCCACCGCCGGAATCCGCACGCACAATCCGCGCTTCAGCGCCTCGCAGCTGAATACGTACGTCGAGTGCGAACGCAAATGGTACTATCGCTACTTGTGCGCGGCGGTCGAAGACCGAGGTTCGTCCGCTTCGTATTACGGAACCGCATTTCATGCCGCCCTCGAAGAGTTGCATGCGGAATATCCGCAACCGGCGAGTGCCGACCCGGCGAAGCTCGATCTCAAATTGCAAGGGCACGTGAACGCCGCGTTCGCGCGGCATCGCAACCTGTTCGATACACCGGTCGAATACGAACTCCAGCGCCGCCGCGCCGTGCGCACTGCGCGCAAATACGTCGAGTGGCTCGTTGCGGAAGGCAAGCGCGCGCCGTTCACGGTCGTGGGCTGCGAACTGAGCGCGAGCTGCAGATCGAGGGCTACGACTTCATCGGGTACATCGACCGGCTCGATCGCGATGACCGTACCGGCGCAGTCACGGTGATCGACTACAAGACCGGTTCCATAGCGATGAGCGCGGCGGAATATCGCGACAAAGTGCGGCAGTTCAAGGATTTCCAGTTGCCGTTCTATTACTGGGCGCGCACCGCGCAAGGCGATCGCGTTTCGCGCTTGGCGCTCGTTCCACTCAAAGACGCCCGTCTGGAAGTGCGCCCGATCGTGCTCGAAGTCGTGCCGGCTCCCGCAGAAGCGGCGCGATCGCAGAGCCCGGCCGGCGTCATTCCGATTGCCGAACTCGAGCGCGCGCGCGAGCGCATGATCCAGATATGCGCCCAGCTCACGTCGGGAACGGCGAGCGTTTTTGCCGTGACGGAAGACCCCGCGGCGTGCACCTACTGCGTCTATAAAGTCTCCTGTTCGACTCGTCCGTATCCGGAAGAGGAACGCTTCGCCCGGTGACTACGTTCATCGTCGGCGCGGCGGGGACGGGCAAAACCACCGAGCTGATTCGTCGCGCCCTCGCAGCAGCGGAACGCAAACCCGTGCTCGTTACGTCCGTAGCCGGCGGCGCGCTGGCCGCACTGCGTGACCGCGTGCGTCATGCGAACGCAAACGTGCTCGAACTGCACGCGGTTGCACTGCAATGCTTGCCGCGCGCGGATGAAATCGACGACGTTCGAGCCGCGATGCTCTTCGAGGAAGCTGCGGAACCGCTGTTGACCCTCGAATGGCGGGAGATCATCGAAGCCGAAGTCGATCCCGAAGTGCCGGGCCTGCGCGCTCCCCAGCGGTTCCTGGACGCGGCGTTTCGCTTGTTTTCCAAGTTACGCGACGCGCGGATCGGCCCCGATCAATTTCTGGAGAGCGCCCTGCGCGGCGCGGCGCAATTCTACGGGAAACCGCCGAACTTCGCGCATCCGGACTTGCTGTACTATACGAAAGACACCCACCGCGATTCCCTTTATGCGGACGGCCCCGAGCTGCAGCGTCAATACCGGCGCGAAATCGACTTGGCGAAGATTCTGGCGAAGCTCTACCGCTCGTACCTCGATCATCCGGTAAGGCAAGGATGCCTCACGCCGCGCGACGTCATCGCCCAGACCGTCGAGTCTGCTGCAGCGCGATCCGCAGGCGGCACGCGACCTACGGGATCGCTATCCGCAAATCTTCGTCGACGACGCGCAAGAACTCACGATCGGCGACATCCAGCTGTTGCAGTGCGTGTACGGCGCGGATCTCGCCGGGGCCACGCTGGCGGCCGATCCGGATTCCGCCACGTCGACTTTCCGCGGCGCCCGTCCCGACCGCGTATTCGCGCTTCCGGGCGAACGCATATCCATGGATGAACAGCGGCGCAGTCCGTTCGTCGTAGACGTCGCGTGCCGGCATCTGCTCGGAACGCCGGGCACGCCGCCGGTGAGCATGGATCCGCAGATCGGCCTCACGTTATTTCGAGCCAGTACTCGCAGAGCGGAAGCGCAATTCATCGCCGAGCACGTCGTCGATCTGCTCACGTCCGGCGCCGCTCACGACGACATCGCAATCATCTTCCGTTCCGTCGCCGACGTCCGGCCGTATCGCGACGCGCTGCTCGAACGCAACGTCCGCGCGCAACTCGCCGGCGACCTCAACATTTTCACCGAGCCCGAAGCGCTCGACGCGCTCGCGCTCCTTTGGCTGGTGCACGATCCCTTCCGGCACGAGTATTTGCTCCGCGTGCTGTCGGGCGCAGCGCTTGCGCTTTCCGACGCGAGCGTCTACACGCTCTGCACCGAACCGCCGGACGCCCAAACGGTGCTGTTCGAGGACTTGCCCGAAACGGACGGTGCGCGATCGGGACGCTGGGACACGAAGCGCGATCTTCGCTTGGCATGGAACGTGCTGCGCGGAGATCAAGACGAACGGCTCTCGCCGGCCGCGCGCGAACGCGTTCAGGTTCTGCGGCATAGGATTGCGCGCTGGCGGGAGGCGCTCGCGCGCATGGAGATCGCGGACTTTGCACGTTTGGTCTGGAGCGAAGGCCTCGCGCTCTCGGCCCCTGCCGGAACAGCGCGCGCGGCGTATCAGCAGCAAACGCTCGCGCGCCTGCACGCGCGGATCCTACGTTTCACGCAGGATCACCCCGACGCGTCGCTCGCGGAATTCCTGGAATACGCGCAGGCGCGGATGGAGAGCGAATTCGAAACGTCCGAAACGGAAGAACGCGCGGCAGCGGTGCGCATGTTGTCCATCGAGGCATCGCGTGGCCGCGAGTTCGATCACGTCGTCATACCGCGCGCGCGAGCGGGCTCGTTTCCGCGCTGGTACGCCCCAGACGCGTTCTTGTATAGCCCGAGCCTGGGCATGATCGCCAAGGAGAATGTCGGCGACGCGCGCGCCGCACGCACTGCGAAGTTCACATATTACATGTTCCGCACGAAAGCGCGCGAGGCGTACAACCGCGAAGAGCGCCGTGCCTTCGTGTACGCGCTGCGGCGCGCAAAGAAGAGTGCGCTCGTGACCGCCAGCGAACGGGCCACGCGGGGCATCACCGCACCCGAATTCTTGGCCGAGCTTCAAGCGGCTCGCTTGCCCGGAACGATCGACGTAACGGACCGCTGGCGTCCCACGCGCGCAGTCTTCGCGGGATGAAGCTGGGTCTGCACGAAATCTCGCCGAATGTCTACGCGGAACAAATACTTCCGCTCACGCATCGCATATGGGCGCACGGCAGGACGCTGGACGCGTACCGCGCGCAGACCACGGAGCTCGCACACACGGCTTATGGCCGAACGTCGTATCGGACCATCGCGCTCTCCGACGGTTCCTCGATCCTCGCGTCGTTCAAGCGGTACGAGCGCGCCGCCCGCATTCGCAACGAACGGTTGCGGGCCGTCGGCATCGGTGCGGTCTTTACGCCGGAATCGCTTCGCGGCCAGGGTTACGCGAGCGCGATGCTGGCGATGGCGCTCGACGAGGCGCGCAGAGCCGGCTTCGATTTCGCATTTCTGTTTTCCGACATCCATCCGCAGTTTTACCGGCAGATTGGATTTGCGGAACTCCCTTCCCGCTCGATTTCGTTTCGCGCGGATTCGCTGCAAGCGGGACGCGTCGATGCGCAGCCGATAAGCGAACGCGACTGGAGCGGCGTGCGCGCGTGCTTCGATTCCATGGAAGAACGGCGCGAGTTCACCCTTCTGCGCTCACCGTCGGTCTGGAGCTGGCTTCGGTTGCGCATCGGTCACGCATCGCAGCGCCCGCACGCGCAGCCGGTGAACTTGGCGGTGCGCAGCGGCCGCGCGCTCGCTGCCTACGTGCTGGGACAAAGGGAACCGCGGCATGACTCCTACGTGATCGATGAATTCGGATACAATGACGAGTCCTCTCGCGCGCTCGTTCCCGCGCTTCTGCGCAGTGCCGCCGGCGATTTGCGCCGGATCGCCGGCTGGCTTCCGCCGGCGCCTGCGCGCAACGTTCTTGCGCGCGGATCGGTCCGAAAGCGCAGTGAGGCCGTATGGATGGCTGCCCCGCTCACGGATGGTGGGACGCGTTTCGTGGAAAACGCGGCGCGCAGCGGATCGTGCGACGGCGTGTGGGCGCTCGATCACGTTTGAGACGATTTCTTTTTCGAATTCAGTCTGACCGCCGCGCGGATTAATTCCTTGAAGGCCGCTTCATCGATCTCGTCGCCTTCATGTATGTCGATCGCGCGTCTCGTGTTTCCGTCCAGGCTGGAATTGAAGAGACCGTCCGGATCTTTGATGGAAGCGCCCTTCGCAAACGTGAGCTTTACGGCCGCCTTGTAGGACTCGCCCGTACAAACGATTCCGCCGTCGGACCAGACAGGCACGCCTCTCCATTTCCATTCCTCGACTATTTTCGGATCCGCCTCTTTGATGAGCTTGCGGACGCGTGCAAGCGTCTTGCCGCGCCAGTCGCCGAGCTCCGCAATACGCTGCGTGATCAGGTGGGAAGGCGATGAGCTCGTGTTTGCGCCGGTTTTTTTCATATTTTCAGTCCTCGGCTAGAATAAGGTTTGCTGTTTGGCTTCTCCCGCGACCAGTGAGGCGACGCGCGTGCCGAGCAACCGCACCGCGCTGCGTCCCAGATCGGCGCGCCGCAGGCAGTGCACCGCAGCGATGAAGATTTGCCGCGCTTGCGCAGTCGGCTCGGCCAAGTTCGTCTGGCGCGCAACGATCTTGAAATCGGCGCGCTTGATTTTTACGCCGATCGTGCACGCAGACAAACCCTCTCGCTCGAGTTTTTGCGCCAGCTCGATCGCCTGTTCTCTCAGCACTTCGCGCAAACGCCGTTCGTCGCGGACGTCGTACTCGAACGTTTCCTCCGTCGAGATCGACTTCGTCTCGCGTTCGGGTTCGACTGCGCGCCGGTCAATGCCCCGCGCCAAATCGCGGACTTCCAAGCCCCAAGAGCCGAAAAGCGTTTTGGCTTGCTCGTCCGAAAGCGCCGCGACGTCGCCGATGGTCGTAATATTACGCTCGACCAGGCGCGCTTGCGTTTTCGGCCCGATGCCCCACAAGCGTCCGACCGGGAGCGGCGCGAGAAACCCCGGTTCCTCGCCGGGCACGAGCGCTTGCAGTCCGTTCGGTTTGCACGAGTCGCTGAGAATTTTCGCGACCATTTTGCCGCTCGCGACGCCGGCGCTCACGGTTAGGCTCACACGCTGCAGGATGTCGTCGCGAATGGATTGCGCGAGCTGCACCGAGTCATCGAGCGAAATCGGACCGAAGTCGACGAACGCCTCGTCCATCGAAAGGCCCTGCACCGGATGCCCGCGCTGCTCCAAGATGCCGAAGATCGCTCGCGATACCTCGCGGTATTTCTGCATGTTCGGCGGAACGACGACGAGCTGCGGACAGGCTGCGAGCGCTTTCCAAAGCGGCACAGCGGACTTCACGCCGAACGGTCGCGCTTCGTAGGATGCCGTCAGGACGACCGCGCGCCGGCTCGAACCGGCGACTGCAACGGGCTTTCCGCGCAGCGCCGGATCGTCGCGAATTTCGACGCTCGCGTAAAATGCGTCAACGTCGAAATGAGCGATCACGCGATCTCGTGGCCGGCGCCCTTGAAGATGGCGCGAATCGTTTCCATGTTGCGGAGATCGTCGGCTTCCTCGCCGGGCGTTTCGAGAATCGCGGTCTTGTTTCGCAGCTCCGGCCGCGCCGCGAGCGCGCGGAACCCCTCGAATCCGATGTTGCCCTCGCCGATGTGATGATGCCGGTCGCGGTTTCCACCGAGCGGCACCTCCGTGTCGTTGAAGTGAAACACGTGCACGCGATCCAGGCCGATCTGCTCGGCCGCTTCATACAGAAATGCGTCGACGCCGCGCTGCGTGCTGATTTCGTATCCTGCAGCCCAAGCGTGCGCCGTGTCTAAACACACACCGAGTTGCGGGTGGTCGAGCGCTTTCACGAAACGCCCCAGTTCTTCGAGCGTGCCTCCGCACAGCGAGCCGGCGCCGGCGGAATTCTCCATCACGAGATAGACGCCGGGCGCGATGCCGTCGCAATGCCTGTTCGAGCAGATGACACGCGGCGACGAAACCTTCATTGCGATCGCGTCTTCCGTACGAACCAAGATGCGTATTGACGTAGCGGATGCCGCCGGCATGCGCTGCCGCCAAGTCGTTGCTGAGCAGCCCGAGCGATCCGGCGCTGATTTTCGGATCCTCGCTCGCGAGATTGATCAGATACGGCGTGTGTATCACGCACGGATCGATGTCCGCTTCCAAACGAGAATTTTTGAATGTTTCCAGAGCGCGCTTGTCGATCGCACTGGTGCGATAGGCTTCGGGGATTGCTCGAAAATATTTGGATCGCGGAGCACTTGACCCGCTTGGCGTATTCGATTGCCGCGGCATACCCCGCTCTTACGCGGACGTGGACCCCCAAACGCACCGCAGGCTCCTACGGTTTTTTCGCCATGTACAGATATTGAATGTAACCGATGGAAAGCGTCGGGTTTCCATCGCCCGCGCGCTCGCGCAAACGTCGTTCGAGCAACCGGAAATAATCGTTTGCTTTCGTGCCGAGTTCTTCGCGGACGGCCGTCTGGGAACGCTCCCGTTCCAAAAACCGATCGAGCGGTACCGCAACGCGCCATGGAATGACGCGCAGCGTCTGCTGCGTGAACGCCGATGCGTAGAATTCCTTGAATCCGCCGTTCAAGCCCGAATCGACCGGCCGTTTCCCCATTTCCAGAAAGACCTGGTCGCGAATCGCCTTCACGCCGTCTGTAGACATCAGATGCTTCCACCATACGGCGACGATTCCGGCGGGCCGCAGAACGCGGTATGTTTCCGCGAGGGTGCTCGCTCGATCGACGGTGTGAAACATTTGCGCCGCGACGACGACGTCGAAGCGCTCGTCCGGAAAGGGAAGCGCATGCGCCTGCGAGGGGTCGACGTGCGTAACGGGAAATCCGTTGACGGCGAACGGCTCGCTCGCAGTTCCGGTTTCGGAGCCGACGTCGAGAATCGTCGCGCCTCTTCGCAATCCGAAACTCGCGATTGCGTCGTAGAGCTCGTTCGAGTAGCCGTGGGTCATACTCGCGTCTGCGGCGCCTCTTCCTGCGCCACGTTGGCGGTAATATTCGCCGTGAGCAAATCGAGTTCGAGCGGCTGTCCCGCTTCCAGTTCCATGGGCGGCAAGTCGTCGAGCGAGCGCAGTCCGAAGGACTCCAGAAATTCGGGTGTCGTTTTATAGAGCATCGGCCGGCCGACGACGTCTTTGCGGCCGGCTTCGGCAATGAGATTTCGATCCTGCAGCGTCGACACCACGCTGTCGGAGGCAACGCCGCGTATCGCTTCGATCTCGCTCTTGGTCGCGGGCTGCATGTATGCGACGATCGCGAGTGTTTCGAGCGCAGGCGTTGATAGATTCGTCTTCGCAGGCAGCAGATACGCTTCTACGACATCGCGCGCGGCAGGTGCGCTGGCGAACCGGTAGCCTCCCGCAATCTCGCGCAGCACGATGCCGCGATCCGCATAGTCCGCTTCTATGCGCTGCAGCGTCGCCGCCGCTTCCATTTCGGTTGCATGCGTCAGCTTCGCGATGTGCTTGATCGTGAGCGGCTCGCTCGCGACGAACAGCAGCGCTTCGACCGGGCAGCGCAGGCGCTCGACGGCCGCTTCGACGTCTTCGGCTTCTTGCGTATCTTTGACGCGTTCTTCTTCTGTCGTATTCACTTTAGTTGTTGGTGGGGGCGGGGCTCGGAAGAATGCGGATGTCGTCGAACGGCTCGGGCTGATCGTACGACACACGGCGGCGGCGGATCAGTTCGAGAATCGCCAGAAACGTCACGATGATCGAATCGCGCGTCATTCCCAGTTCTTTGCAAAGCGACGAAAAGAGCACGCTTCCGTCTTCACGCACCTTGCGCGCGATGTAGTCCATCGAGGCCATGAGGGAAAGACGTTCGCGGGCAATCGTGCGCTTTTCCGGGCGCGCGCTGCGCAGCATCGCAATGAAAGCGCGCGTGAGTTTTTCCGGATCGACCCGATAGTGCTGGCGCAGTTCGCTGACCGGATCTCCGGCGTCGCGATAATAATACGAAGATGCTTCCAACTGCCGCGCGCGCAACTCCTCGCCAACCTCGCGGTACTTGGAGTACGCGATGAGCCGCTGCCGCAGCCGCTCTTCCACCTGTTCGGGCGTCTCGGCTTCCTCGTCCTGAAACTCCGAGGGGATCGGCGGCAGCAGCGCCTTCGATTTGAGAAACACGAGGGTCGCCGCGATCACGAGGTATTCGGCCGCGACCTCCACGTCGAGCGATTCCATCATCGAAACGTATGCCAAATACTGCTCGGCGACAGCCGCCAGCGGAACGGTGGCGATGTCGAGTTGCCGTTCTTTCACCAAGCTCAAAAGCAAATCGAGCGGCCCGTCAAAAACTTCCACGCTGACGCGCAGGGTGTTTTCGTTGTCGGATTCGGCCGCAGGCGTAAGGTCGGTCTGCGTGGTCAAGAAGTTCTCTGCTCTGCTGTCCTCGCGACGATCGGCACGTCGCCGAATGCGATGGGATTGGCCAGGACATACTCCAGGCCCAAATCGATGAGGCGCTTTTCGTTCACGTACTTCAGCGCCTTCTTGGCGTGACCGATATCGAACCAACGCGCCTCGTCCACCTCGTGGTCGTGGTTGGCGGTATCGCCCGAAAGATAGCGCATCAGGTAGAACGTCACGGACTTCTTGTGCTTTGCACGGTTCAGGTAGAACCAGTACGCGATGTCGTTCAGCTCGGTGATGATCTCGGCCCAGCACCCGGTCTCTTCACGCACTTCGCGCAGCGCCGCTTGCTCGTAGGATTCCTTGGGCTCGACATGGCCTTTGGGCAACGTCCAAACGCGCGGCGTGCCGCGCCCGATGAGCAGTGCATCGTACGTAGACTCGCGCCGGCGCAGGACGAGCCCGCCGGCGGAAACCTCGTATTTGATTCGCATTTTCAAGCCCCTGAGGACTGCAAAGGCGCCACGAGCGGCGCCTCCTGATTACCTCAATTATAGCGGACCGGACCAAGAAGACCCTGGCAGCAGGTGAGCCCTTTTCTACCGGCAAGTCCGGTCAGGACGGACCCGCAACCGGGGCGTTGCAGGCTAGCGTCCGGACCGCGGCGGATCGCGGATCCTGCAGCGTAAGCGTCACGGCGTCCTCGCCTGCCGGACACCCCGGGTCGCGATCGAGGACCGTCCGAACACTCGCCGCTCCGGCCGTCACGCTCGCATGCCCCGCGCCGTCCAAAAAGACCGTGAATGGAACCGAACCCACCTTCGCCTCCGAAATCGTGGCACTCGACGGCACCGGCGGCATCGGCGCGTTACGTATCGCTCCGGCGGCGGTCGGCCGCCCGGCATATACGGTCATCGTAAAGCCCGGAAGAACGGCGCCGTCCGCACCGGTGCGACGGTCGAAGACTAACGTCGCGCCGTTTCCGCTCGTCGCCGCGAGCGATTGCGCGTACGCGATCGCGGCGTCGAATTGCGTCGCCGCCGAGCGCATTGCGAAAATATGCCCGCCTCGTTCGAATGAGGAAAAGGCAATCGCCACTACGACGGTGATGGCGACTGCAAGGACGAGTTCTACGAGTGAGAAACCGCGCTGCCGCATGCGGCAGGCTAGTGCCCACCCCAGCGCAAATCGGGTTGCCGCGCCGCCCGCGTTTCGTCCAAGCGGCCTACCACGGTATTGCGTGGGGCTGCCATGATCGCATCCGCCTCGGTCTTTGCCGACTCGACGATATCGCGCAACGCCGCGACGAACGCATCGAGCGTTTCCTTCGATTCCGTCTCGGTCGGCTCGATCATCAAACACTCCGGAACGATGAGCGGGAAATACATCGTCGGAGCCATGAATCCGCGATCGAGCAACGCCTTGGCGATGTCGAGCGCGCGCACGCCCGTCTCTTTCTTTAGTTCCTGCGCGGACGCGACGAACTCGTGCCGGCAGATTTCATCGTACGGCGTGTCGAGAAACTCGCGCACCTTGACGCGAATGTAATTCGCGTTGAGGACGGCGAGCTGTGAAACTTTCGTCAAACCTTCCGCGCCGTTTGCATAAATGTATGCGAGAGCGCGGACTGCATGCGCGAAGTTGGACCAGAACGAACGCATCGGCCCGATGGACTTCGGACGATCGAAGTCGAGCCAGTACTCGAGCCGGTCGCTCGGCGCGGAAGGCCCCGAGCTCGCCGTCGCGCCGTCAGCCGGACGCGAGCGCACGTATGGCGTCGGAAGAAAGTCGGCGAGATGCGGAGCCACCCCGATCGGGCCGTGCCCGGCGCCTCCGCCGCCGTGGGGAATCGTGAACGTCTTGTGCGTGTTCGAGATGCATGAGATCGAAACCCATGTCGCCCGGACGCGCATTCCCCATGAGCGCGTTGGCGTTGGCTCCGTCGTAGTACATCAAACCGCCGACGTCGTGCACCGCTTTGGTAATTTCATGAATGTGATCTTCGAACAAACCGAGCGTGTTCGGATTGGTCATCATGCACACGGCCGTGTCGGGACCGATGACTTTGCGGAGTTCCTCGACGCTGACGCGCCCGCGATCGTCGCTCTTGAGCGAGATCACTTTGAATCCGCACATTGCGGCCGACGCGGGATTGGTGCCGTGCGCGGTATCCGGGACGATGACCTTGTCGCGCTGCGTTTCCCGGCGGTCCTTGAAATACGCTTTGGCGATGAGGAGCGCGGCCAGCTCAGCGTGCGCCCCGGCGGACGGATTGAGTGAAAACGCGGCCATTCCGAAGAGCGAGCAGAACGTGCGCTCGAGTTCCCACATGATCTGCAGCGCGCCCTGAGCGAGGGCGTCGGGCGTATACGGGTGCAGATCGCGCAACGGCTGAAGATTCGCCATCGCGTCGTTGACGCGGGGGTTATATTTCATCGTGCACGAGCCGAGCGGATAAAACCCGACGTCGATGCCGAACGTCCGCTGCGAGAGCCGCGTATAATGCCGCACGACGTCGAGTTCGCTGTTGTCGGGAAGCGGGAGATCGTCGCGCACCACGTTTTTCGGCAAGAAATCCGTCAGCGGCGCGCCTGGGTCGACGTACCGGTTCGCGCGGCCGTCCTGCCCGAGTTCGAAAATGAGCGGTGACGCGGTGTGATCAGACGCGAGCCGGGACATTCACGACCTCATGAAGAGCGGAGCACAGCGATTCGATGTCGGCTGACGACGTCAGTTCCGTCGCGGTCATCAGAATGCAGTCGGAGTATTCGGGGTAGTAGCGTCCGAGATCGACGCCGCCGAGAATGCCGCGCGTCTGAAGCTTCGCCAGAACTTCTCGCGCCGGCTGGTGCACGTTGACGACGATTTCGTTGAAGAACGGCGCGTCGAATTGCAGCGTGCAGCCGCCCAGAGAACTCACCCGCGCCGCCAGCTCGCGCGAGCGCGCCAGATTCGCCGAAGCAACGTCTCGCAACCCCGTTTTGCCCATAAGCGCGAGATAGATCGTCGCGATCAACGCGCAGTGCGCCTGATTGGTGCAGATGTTCGAGGTAGCGCGTTCGCGGCGAATGTGCTGCTCGCGTGCCTGCAGCGTCAAGACGAACGCTTCGTTTCCGTGCACGTCCAGCGTCTTGCCGGCCAGACGGCCCGGAATGCGGCGCATGTGATCCTTGTTCGATGCGATGAAGCCGGCGTACGGCCCGCCGTACGCGAGCGCCACGCCGAAACTCTGCGCCTCGCCTGCAACGATTTGCGCACCCCACGATGCCGGCGTCTGCAATGCTGCCAACGCGAGCGCTTCCGCAACCACCCCGATCAGCACCGTACCGCTTTCTTTGAATGCGGCGCGAGCGGTACTGCCGGGCACGTCGACGTTGCCGAAAAAATTCGGAGACTGCACCGCGACGCAAGCGTATTGTTTGCCCTTCACGCGTTCGGCGACGTCCGCGAGATCGGTGGTGCCGTCGGCGCGCACGGGCAGCTCGTGAATCTCGACGTCGAGCCCGTCGCAATACGTCTTGAGCACCGCTCGGTAGTTCGGATGAACGGCGCGCGAAACGAGAATCTTCTTACGGCCGTTCGCATTGAGCGCCATTATCGCGGCTTCGGCGAGTGCCGTCGCGCCGTCATACACCGAAGCGTTCGCGATGTCCAAGCCCGTCAGCAAACAGATGTACGTCTGCCACTCGTAAATCGCTTGCAGATAGCCTTGCGAAACTTCCGCTTGATACGGCGTATACGCAGTCAGGAACTCGCCGCGCATCGCGAGCGCCGCGATTGCGGGCGGAACGTAGTGGCGATAGGCGCCCGCACCCAGAAACGACACGCAAGAAGCACCCGTGTTCTTACGGGCAAAATGCTCGAAGCGCCGCACGATGTCGGACTCGCACAGAGCCGGAACGACGTCGAGCTTCTCGCGCAGCTTGACCTCGTCCGGAACCTGCACGAGCCGCTCGAGCGACGGCACGCCGATCGTTGCGAGCATCTCGCGTATGTCCGTGCCGGTATGGGGCGTGTACATCTTTAAAGGCGCTCCGCCCTAGGCTGCGCGCCCCCTGCGTGGCCGGGCTCGCCAGCTGGCGCCGCAACAACTCGTGCACGTACAGTGGCGCCGGGCAGTCATTCTGCAACCAGCTTTTCGTAATCGGACGACGAGAGCAGTCCCGAGGTTTGTGACGGATCGCTCAGTTTGAGTTTGAACATCCAGCCCCCGGCGAACGGCTCGCGGTTCACGAGTGCCGGATCGTTTTCGAGACCGCCGTTGACTTCGACGACTTCACCTCCGATTGGGGTGAACAGATCAGAAACCGCTTTCACCGATTCCACGACGCCGACGCCGGAGAATTGCGCTACGCTCGCTCCGATCTTCGGCAACTCGACGTAGACGATATCGCCGAGCGAATTTTGCGCGTAGTCGGTGATGCCGATCGTCGCAGTGTCACCCTCGACCTTCACCCATTCGTGCTCTTTGCTGTAAAGCAGATCTGCGGGCTGCGCCAATGCTAACTCCTCTTGTAAAACGGAAGCGGGACGACGGTTGCTCCATATGCGGTGCCGCGGATGTGTACGACGAGCGGCGTGCCGGGAGCGGCGGCATCTTTCTCGACCAGCGCGGTCGCGATGTTCTTGTTCTGCACGGACGGTGCGACGGAACCGCTGCGGATTTCGCCGGCGGGGCGCTCGCCCATGAAGACGCGATACCCTTCGCGTCGCCGGCGCGCGGCCATCCATGACGAGTCCGACGATGCGCGGATACACGTCCTGCGATTGCTGATCTTCGAGCGCGCTCTTGCCCTTGAAGGACGGTTTGCCGAGCTTGACTGCCCAGTTCAATCCCGCCTGCAGCGGCGTAATCTCTTCGGTCAATTCGTGTCCGTAGAGGGGCATGCCGGCCTCGAGCCGCAGCACGTCGCGTGCACCGAGCCCTGCGGGAATCAAACCGCCGCCCTGGTTGTCCCGCAGCAGCGCTCTCCAAATCTCGGGAGCGTCGGCGCCGTCCACGAACAACTCGAAACCGTCTTCGCCGGTATAGCCCGTGCGCGCAATGATTGCCCGCTTACCGTACACCGATGCCTCGGCGCAGAAATAATACCTGAGCGCGTTTAGATCGATGTCGACGTGCGGATCGAGCATCTCCACGGATTTCGGCCCTTGAATCGCGATGAGCGCGTTGCGGCCGTGCAGACTGGAGAGTTTCACGCCGGAACCGCCGGTATTCGCATTCAAATGCGCCCACATTTTGGCGGCGTTCCCCGCGTTCACGACGAGCAGCCAGCGGTCGGGAAGTTTGTAGAAGATGACGTCGTCGTGCGCGCCGCCGCGTTCGTTGGTGAAAACGTTATAGCGAGCCTGCCACGGCTTCATGGTCGCAACGTGGTTGATCGTCAGCTCGTCGGCCCAGCTCGCGACGTTCTCCCCTTCGAGAATGAATTGCCCCATATGCGAGAGATCGAACAGCCCCGCGCAGTGCCGCACCGCCTCGTGTTCTTTGAGGATGCCGGCGTACTGCACGGGCATATCGAATCCGCCGAAGGGGATCAGGCGCGCGCCCGAGCGCACGTGTTCCTCGTAAAGCGCGGTGCGCTTCGCGGCGGTGGTTTGCGTCGTCATTTCACTTTCCGCGGTTTCTCATCGGGGTAGCGTGTTTAAAAAGTTCAGCGTGGCGTGCGCGACGAGTTTTTCGCCGCTGCGAACGTGCACTTCACCGTAGACGATCCGGCGCCCAGCCTTGAGCACGGTCGCTTCGGCAATCAGATCGTGCGGCGGCAGCGCAGGCGCCAAATAATTGCATTGCAGCGCGACAGTGGTCGTGTCCTGATCGCGCCCGTAAATCGAAGCAAGCGCAATGTAAAAACACGTATCGCACAAACTCACGATCGCGCCGCCGTGAACGGCGCCGGTGCCGTTGGAAATTTGCGAGCGGTACGGCATGCGCATCACCGCGCGTCCGTGCGAAACGCTCTCGAGCTTCAGGTCGAGCAGTTCGACGAAGTGCGATTTCTCTTTGTCCCACTGCCGGCGCGCGTGTTCTTGATCGATGGACATGGGCTCCCCAACTCTAGCGAAGGCTCGTGAGTTTCGCTACGTCTTTTCCGTCGCCCCCAGCGGCCGGCCGCCGCGGAGCCGATCGTACGCCGCGCGGAAGTTCAGCGTCCCGCCGTGCAGCCAGTGCGCTCCGTCGACCGGCAGCGCCGCTCCGCTGACCCAAGCCGCATCGTCGGAACATAGCCAAAGCGCCGCCCGAGCGATGTCCTCCGGGGCGCCCAAGCGTCCCAGCGGAACCTGCGCGAGCACGTGTTTTTCGACGTCGGCGAGGGCTCCAAAGATTCTTGTCCGTTCCCTCGGTGTGAATCGGCCCGGGCGCGATCGCGTTCACGCGGATGCCGAATCCGCCCCATTCCGCGGCCAGAGTTCGCGTCATCGCGAGCACGCCCGCCTTCGCACAGGCCGAATGCAGCGCACCCGGCTCCCCGCTCCATGCGTATGTCGCGATGATGTTTAGGATGCTCCCGCGCGAGGCGCGGAGCGCTTCGAACGCGTATCGCGTGCAATGAAACGTTCCGTTCAAAACGATGTCGACGACGGACTTGAATCCGTTCGGTGAGAGCTTCTCGGACGGCGCGATGAAATTGCCTGCAGCGTTGTTGACGAGGACGTCGATGCTTCCGGCGCGCTCCAGAATCGCAGCGGCCACTTCTTCCACGCGTGCCGCATCGCGCACGTCGCACGAGATACCGAACGCCGATCCGCCGTCCTTGGCAATAAGCCGCGCCGTTTCGTCGAGCGGCTCCTGCCGGCGCCCGATGGCGCAAACGGTCGCACCTTCATGCGCGAACGCGACTGCCATCGAACGCCCCAGGCCGGATCCGGCCCCAGTGATCCACACCGTCTTACCGGCGTACCGTCCCGCGCTCAAAATGTGTCTCCCGTTTTCGCCAGTTCGCGTCGCAGATAGAGCGGCAAGGAAAAGATGCGCCGGTGCGTGACGCCGTCGTAAAAGAAGTTTTCCCCTCGCAGATTCGCGCAGTACGCATCGATGCTTTCGACATCCAGCGCGGCCGCATCGGCGCGATCGCTGCACGCGATGAACGCCCAATCGTTATCGAATGCAGGCACGTGCGTGTAAAATGATACGACGTTCTTGTAGTACGCGCGAAGCGTGCGCGCCATCTTCGCGTGAAGCGACATATTGTGAAAACCCGCCGTGCTGGCTTGCAGCACGTAGACGCCGCCGTCGGCCAAGCGCGCTTTGATATTCCGGAACACGTCGTCGCAAAAGAGCGGGTTGCTCGGGGAGTCTTCGAGCGGCTCGGTCAGATCCGAAATGATCGACGCCGTACCGGTCGCGATCTTCAGCCAGAAATTTCAGCGCGTCGCCGACGATGACGCGCGCGCGCGGATCCTCGAATGCGCCCGCGGACCACTCCGGCAAGTATTGTTTCGAAAGCTCGACGACTTCTGCCGTCGATGTCGACCATCGTGCAGCGACGCACGCCCGGATGACGCAGCACCTCGCGCAGCGTCGCACCCTCGCCGCCGCCGAGAATCAGCACCTCGCTGCGATCGGCCGCCGACGCCATGGCGGGATGCACGAGCGATTCGTGATAGATTTTTTCGTCGAACTGCGCGCTCTGCGTGTCGCCGTCGAGAATGAGCATCTTGCCCAAAACCGGCGTGTCGATGATGCCGACGCTCTGAAACGGCGTTCGGCCCGCGTAGTACGTTCGCTCGATTGCGTGCTGATGTTTCTCGGTCGGGAAGAACTCCTCGACGTACCACTGCCAATGTTCGGTCTTGGGCATAGGGGCGGGCAATTTCGCCAAAGCGGAAACCTCGCCCCACAAGGACGTCCCTCCGGCTTTCGCCGGATGCCCCACGCCCGGCTAATGCTGCGCGAGTCCGCCTTCCAAAGCGAAGCCCGGTGCACTAGCACGATCCGAAATTTGCACCGGCGAGCCGGAGGCCGGGACGTTGGGGACGCTCACGAACGCAAAACCGCCGACGGGCGCGCTCACGTTTACGGACGTTCCGGAGATCGGCTGTGCGAAAAGGCCGCCCAGCGTGTGGACCGCACCGAACTGATCGCCGTACGTGCCGGAAAGACCGAGCGAACCGAAGCGAAAGCGCGGATCCGCCGAGCTGACCTGCAGCGAATCGGCCGCCATGGCGAGCGCGAAATCCCCGAAGAGTGATGCGGCGGTTTCGCCGGTCGCGTTCTGCAGGTTGTCGGTGCCGGTCATGCCGCTGGTTTCCATGGCGTGCGTATACGAATCGCCGCCGAAGCGGTCGCGCAGATACCGCTCGAAAAGATACGCGCCTCCATAGCAACCGGCGCCGCAATTGTATTGCGGATTGCCGTTGCCTCCCCACGAAGACGGGTCGATACCGGTGAACGCGCTGAGCGAATAATTCTGCGGCGCGGCGAGATAGACGTTCGCGCGGCCGAGCGCGTCGTCCACGTCGAACTGCACCCCTTGCGAACTATACATTCTCGCGACGGCAAGATCTTGCGCCAGCATCGAAAGGCCTTCATTCACGTACGTCGTTTCGTTACCGTTGAACGAGGTCGACGATGCGCCCGGCGCGAGAATGCCGTGGTTTACGAAGTTGATGAGGTGCTGCAGTTCGTGCGCGGTGCTGCGAACCAAATCTTCCTGCAGTTCGTACGTCGAGCCGCTGCTCGCAAACCAACCGACGAAGATGAACGGCGCTTCGTTCGATTCGTACGTCGTGCCCGAACCATTCAAGCAGTTCAACGCCGACTGCTGCATGAGGTTCGCGGCGGAGAAATAGCCGCCCATGCCGCCCAGATTGGAACCGTTCACGATCATTACGTCGATGCGGCGATCCGCCGGCTCGCTGATGTACGCCTGCGTCGTTCCTTGAGATCCGCCGCCGGTCGCGCATGCCGAATAGCGGCCTTGCATGCCGGGAGCATCAGGCGGGTAATCCGGTGACGCGAAATGCGCGGTGTCCGAAGCATAGGCGTTTTCGAAGTCCGCGGCGATTTGCGTCAGGCCGCTTTGCTGCAACCGAAGCGAATCGTCAATCCAAATGTTGCCGTGAGCGCTTTGTGCGAAGAAGCGTCGCGGGAACTTGCACGTTCACGCGCGTTCCGCCGAGCGCGCCTTTTTGCACCCACAGCAGTGCGTGCGCGCCGACCGTCAGGGAAGCGGGGAGCACGGTTTGCGAGCGGCGCACCTCATCGGCGGCTCCGGTGCGCTGCAGCGTCTGCAACCGATGAAGCAGACTCGCCGTCGTCCGCAGGAAATGCTTCAACCGGGGCGTCATGTGCGGGCGGCATCACCGTGCGCGAGAGCTGCGAGCTGCGAACGGCCGATTGCGCGCCGGAGGATGCGCTCACGCTGAGCGTATCCGAGGCAAAAGAGTTCGTCTGGGCTCCCGACATCACCGCGACGAGTGCTTGGTGGGTACCGGCGATGATGCTTCCGGTACTCGTCAATGCGCCCGAATTTTGGAGGTAGGTGACGGCGCTGTCTTGCGACGGCGCCGGCGTGCTGAGCGCCGGCGGCACGAAAGGCAAACTCGCGACGTGATCGGTGGAACCGCCGCCGCCGCACGCGGCTAAAGCGACCGTCGACAGCAAAAAAGGCGCGGCGACAAACCGCGAGAGCCTTATCCTCATACCTGGGGTATCGGAACGCTCGCCGAATCGCGACGCTTGCTTTTACCAAAAAATAACGGCACGCCTATGGCGTGCCGTTGCAATTTCCCTCAAGGACGAAATGTTAGGCGGTTAGCGGACGGTCCTCGGCTTCGGTCGCCGTCACGACGTGCGTGAAGGTGCCGTTCTTCGATTCGATGCCGCGTTTGAATTCGGTCGTGAGCATGCTCTTGGCGGCCAGTACTTTTGCCGCATGCTCGCAGGCAAGCCAGGGGTCGGTGTGGTCGCCGCACGTATAAAAGTCCATAGCAGCATAGCCCTTCTCGGGCCAAGTGTGAATGGACAAATGGGATTCCGCCAAGATGACGGTTCCCGATACACCCTGCGGCTGGAACCGGTGAAAGGCGCTCTCCATGATGGTCGCGTGCGCCGCTCTGGCCGCGGCGATCATCATGGTGTGGACGGCGTCGACGTCCGTGAGGGCCTCCGGGTCACACCCCGATAATTCGCACACAATGTGCGTACCGAGTGCCTTCAATTTTCGTCTTCTCTCCTCGACCTTGGGGGAAATCCCACCTCCGGACTCGTCGGCTGGCGCCTGCGGTGCAGTCACGTCCCCGACCTATCGACGGGCTCTTGCCGGCGCTTTTTGCGGTGCGCGGGCGACTCGTCGCGATGGCGCGTACGGGCGCGCCTCCCCTTTACCGTGGTCCCGTGGACAGAGCATAAGGAAAGGGACCGGGGACCATAATAGCCCGTCGACACCCCCCTGTAAAGAACTGGGGAAGAAAAAGATTTCCCGCGGAAGCAAGCGCAAGATAGTGAAGATACGACTTCACTATCTTGACTATCGCCCCTTGCGGGGGTAGCCTGAGAAGGCAATGGCGACGCAATTCAAGTCCGCCCCGGGAAGCGGGGAATACGAGCATGGCTTCCACGACCCGGAAAACTACGTTTTCAAGTCCGGAAAGGGCCTCACGCGCGAAATCGTCGCCAGTATCAGCGAGATGAAGAACGAGCCCGGGTGGATGCGCGACTTCCGCCTCAAGGCGCTCGACATCTTCCTTAGTAAGCCGATGCCGTGGTGGGGCGACACCGAGCGCCTAGCGGAAATCGACTTTGCGAACATCCACTATTTCGTGCGCTCGACCGACAAGGCCGAGAACAAGTGGGACGACGTTCCCGAGGACATCAAACGGACGTTCGACAAGCTCGGCATCCCGGAGGCGGAACGCAAGTTCCTTTCCGGCGTGTCCGCGCAGTACGAATCGGAAGTCGTCTATCATTCGATCCGCAAGGACCTCGAGGAACTCGGCGTCATCTTCTGCGACATGGACACCGCCGTGCGCGAGTATCCGGAAATCGTCAAAAAGTATTTCTCGACCGTCATTCCGCCCGCGGACAATAAATTCGCCGCGCTGAACTCGGCGGTGTGGTCGGGCGGATCGTTCGCGTACATACCCGCCGGGCGTCGAAGTGAAGACGCCGCTGCAGGCATATTTCCGCATCAATAGCGAGAACATGGGACAATTCGAGCGCACCCTGCTCATCGCCGAGCCCGGCGCGAAGTTCCATTACACCGAGGGCTGCACCGCGCCGAAGTTTTCCTCGAGCTCGCTTCACAGCGCAGTCGTGGAATTGATCGCGCTCGAAGGTTCGACTATCCGCTACACGACGATTCAAAATTGGTACCGCAACATTTTCAATCTCGTGACCAAGCGCGCCGTCGCGTACAAAAACGCAACGGTCGAATGGGTCGACGGCAACCTGGGCTCGCGCCTGACGATGAAGTATCCCGCAATTTACCTCATGGGTGAAGGCGCGCGCGGTACGATCCTCTCGATGGCCGTCGGCGGCGAAGGACAGCACCAGGACGCGGGAGCGAAGGTCATTCACGCGGCGCCGAACACGACGTCGGTCGTCACGAACAAATCGCTCTCCGCGCACGGCGGCAAGACGACGTATCGCGGCCTCGTGGAAATCATGCCCGGAGCGCTCAACGCGCGCACGCACGTCAAATGCGATGCCATCATCATGGATGAAGAGTCGTCGAGCGACACGAAGCCGACGATGAAAGTGCACGAACAGCGTTCGACGGTCGAGCACGAAGCCAGCGTGAGCAAAATCAGCGAAGAGCAATTGTTCTACGCAATGAGCCGCGGTTTGAGCGAAGCAGACGCGCGCGCGCTGATCGTCAACGGTTTCTTCGACTTCTTCGTCAAGGAACTGCCCATGGAATATGCGGTCGAACTCAACCGCCTCATCAAGATGGAGATGGAAGGCTCGGTCGGATAAAACCGCCCGCGCGCGCGCGGGCGAAGGGGCCTCGAAGCCGTCGAGGCGAACGCGACGCGGATGGCCGATTACCCCGTTGCAAAAAAAAGCGCTATTCCGCCCGGACGCACGCTGCGAGTGGTCGTCGACGGCGTGGAAGTTCTGCTTTGCAACGTCGACGGCACGCTGTACGCGATCGAAGATGTTTGCACCCACGACGGCGCTCCGCTCGATCAGGGAGAGCTGGAAGAGTGCCGCATCGTTTGTCCGCGCCACGGCGCTGAATTCGACGTTCGCAGCGGCGACGTCCTCAAACTGCCCGCGGTGATGCCGCTGCCTACGTATTCCGTGCGCATCGAGGGTGATGACGTCTTCGTCGACGTCTAGGCGGCGGCGATTCCCAGGGGCGGTAACGCGCGCGCTCGCGGCGCTCTTGCTGCTCGTTCTCTTCGCACTGCTCGTCTGGATAGTGTGGATTGCGATCGGTATGCGCGCCTCGGCGCAGACGTCCGGCACGGTTCACGCGCCCGGCTTGATCGCAAGCGTGCGCATCGTGCGTGACGATCGCGACGTTCCGCACATCTACGCGAGCAACGAGCACGATTTGCTGTTCGCGCAGGGGTATGCGGAAGCTTCGGACCGCCTCTTCCAAATGGATTTGCTGCGGCGCTACGTCTATGGACGGCTCGCCGAAGTGCTGGGTCCGGCAGTGCTGAGCGCCGACGAAAACGCGCGGATTGCGGATATTCGCGGCATCGTCGCGCGGCAATGGGCCAATCTCGATACGCACGATCGCCAAATCGTCGAAGCTTTCACGCAAGGCGTAAACGCAGCCATGGCGCGCGAGGCGCTCCCCGTCGAATTTCACGTTCTGCTGTACAAACCGCAGGCGTGGAAGCCGCAAGACTGCCTCGCCGTCGGAATGGCGACCGTGCTCGACCTGATCGACCCCTGGGATGACGTCATCCGTCGCGACGCAATCGGCCGCGACGCACGCGCAGCACCGCTGCTCGATCTGTATTCCATAACCGACCCGGCGTACGATTCACCGATTGCGGGAATGCGCGTCGCGCGCGTTCCTCCGCTCCCGAATCGAACGTCGAACAGAACCGCCGCGATGAAGTTGCCGCGCTATCGCGATCGCCCGCCAATAGGAAGCAACGAATGGGCAATCGGTGCGGCACACTCCGCCACCGGACGAGCGCTGCTGGCAAACGATCCGCATCTGCGTCTCGGCATTCCGGGAGTTTGGTATCTCGTGGATCTGCACGGGCCGGGTATGCACGTGGCCGGAGGCGCGCTGGCCGGTACTCCCGGCCTCGTACTCGGTCACAATGACGATATCGCGTGGGGCGCGACCAACGGTACCGTCGCAACGGAGAGCCTCTACCGGGATCCGCTCGCCGGCGCACGCGAGCGCGTCGAGATATTTCACGTGCGGTTCTCGGCCGATCGCTCGTTCACGTACTACCGCACTCGTCACGGATTCGTCGCGCAAACTTCGGGCAGAACCGGATACTCGGTGAACTGGCCGGGCGGCGCGTCACCGCTATCGCCGCTGCAAGCGTTCGAGGAATTGGATCGCGCGCATTCCATATCGCAAGCGCTGCGCGCGCTGCGCAATTATCCGGGTCCGCCTCAAAACTTCGTCATCGCGGATCGCAGCGGCGAAGTCGCATATCATCTCGCGGGACTCATTCCGAACGATCCGCTTTGGGGCCTTGGCGTGCACGCGCCAACCGCACCGTTCTACCGGGCCATCGCATTCGAGCGCCTCCCCCACGTTGCTGCGTCACGAAACGCGCTGCTGTTTACTGCCAACAACCGCATGTACGGCGCCGGATACCCGTACCGCCTGAGTCCGAACTTTGCCGCGCCGTACCGCGCGCGCCGCATCCAAGTATTGCTGCGCAGCAAAGCAAAACTCACCGCCGGCGATCTCGCAAGCTTTCAAAACGACACGCTTTCCTATCCGGAACGTGAGGTTGCGCGTCAAACGCTCGCGGCAATCCGCCGCAAGCATTTGGACGCGGACACCGCGTTACGCCCTTATGCGCGCGCGTTGGAACAATGGAACGGCCGGTTCGATCCGGGCTCCCACGGCGCGCCAATCGCCTGGGAATTGCGCCGAGTCGCCGTTGCAAATCTCGCCGAGTACAACGCCGGAGCACGGGCAAGAGACTATCAATCGAGTGCGAACAACGCCGACGTGGTGTTGCTCGTGCGGGTGCTGCGGGAACGCCCGCGCGGCTGGTGGCCGCACGACGATTATGACGCTTTGCTGATCGACTCGCTGCGTCTGGCAATCAAGACATATGGAACGCGAATGCTGCAGACGTGGGGAGAGTACGGGCGTTTCACGGTTCGCCATCCGCTCGCGTCTCTCGGAATGTCGTTTTTGAACGGTACGACCTTCGCGGGCGACGGCGACAGCTTCGGAATTCACGTGCAGACACCGACGCATTCGCAAAGTTTTCGCGCGGTGTGGGACGTGGGAAACTGGGACGCCGGCGGGATGGTCATTCCGAGCGGTGAGTCCGGCGAGCCCGGCTCCGGGCATTACACGGATTTGAGCGCGGCGTGGATGCACGAGCGTTTGGTGCCGTTTCCGTTCTCGGACGCGGCGGTGCGCTCAAGCGCGCGCGCAACCTTGACGCTTGTGCCTTAACTCTTCGGGGTTTCCCAGCGCAGCGTAGCAACTGCGCCGCGCGACATGCCCTCGCACCACACGGTAAAGTAACGCCGCGGCGGCACGCGCGGATCGACTGCGCCGAAGCGGTAAGAAAGCGTCGGGCCTGGAGCGACTTTCGTACAGGCACGCGCCAGTTGCGCGGAAAAATCGGGACGCGTCGCAAGCGGAACTTTGTCCACGAACAGTGCGCGTGCCGGACGGTTCGCATCGGTGAACCAGCGCCGCGCTTCTTCGCCTTGTGCATCGTATCCGATCACGACGGGCTTCACTCCCGCGTAGAAATCCAAAAGCGAGGAAAATCCGTAACCGTCGGTCATTGCAACGGCGCCGCGTGCGTCGATCAGTTTTGAGACGTCGCGCGAAAGCGCGGGGTAGGTGAACATTTCGAACGGGCCTCCGTCCGCAAGACGCACGCCCGTCGCACGCAGTGCGGCGTATACGCCGCCGGGCGCAAGGCCTGCAACGAAGATCAGCGCCGTCAGCACAGCGGCGGGAGCGAAGATCCAGGCCGCCGCGCGCGGTTTCGTAGCCGCAGGCCATTCGGAAAATGCGCACGCGGCGGCTATTGCAAGCGAGATGAACGGTCCTTCGAACCAATACACCTCCACGCGTTCGTGCAACGAAAGGACGAGCAGCGCCGCTGCAAGGGGCACTGCCGTCCAAAGCAACAGCGCCTCGCGTTCGCGCCGCAACGCCATGGTGGCAGCGAACCACAATCCCGGCGAGAATGCGAGGGCGTCGAGTGCGTACAGTTGGAACGGCCGAAGCACTTGGACTTCGCCGGACGGATGGCGCTGCAGCAATGCGAAGGTGAACGCAATCCATTGATGCTGCGAGTTCCACCACAGATATGGAGCGTAGCAGAGTGCGGCAATGAGAAGCGCGAGCCACATGCCTTTACGCCACACCTGGCGGTACTGCGGCGCAAACGACGCGGCAACGATGCCGCCGCCCAGAGGCCACGCGAACGCGCGCGAGAGCAGCGCAAAGCCCAGCGCCAGGCCGAGCCACGCAAACCACGCCGCCTTCCGTTCGCGAAACGCGCGGGCCGCGGCGTAGAGTGATGCGGCCCACGCCAGCGCGAATGGTCCGTCGGGGCTTGCACTGCCGAATGCGACGATCAAGATCGGCGCAACCGTTACCGCGAGCGCCGCGAATGCACCCGCGCGCTCGTCACGCGTGAGCACACGCGCCGTTGCCGCTGCGAAAAGCGCGGTGAGCAGCCCGCAAATCACGAAGCCCGCGCGCACCGCGAGCGCAGAGTGTCCAATCCACGAAAACATCGCGATGCAAAATGCAACCGCGGGCGGATGATCGACATACCCCGCGGCGAGACGCCGGCTCCATTCCCAATAGTACGCTTCATCACCGGTGAGCGGCAGCGATGCCGCAAACGCGAAACGGAGCACCGTCACCGCGCCGACGGCGCTCCACGCGCCCAAGACCCACCGGCGCTCGTGCACTACGGCAGCGCGCTACTCAGGAACGCGTCGATCTTCGGCCATGCCTGTTTCTTCGCGTCCAGATTGCCTTGCGCGGTGCCTCCGAGCAGCATCGTCGTCGGCCCCGTCTTCACGCTTATCATCGGCTGCTGCGCGGACGCGAAGAGAAAGATGTGGCCGGCATGCGCGTACTGCAGAAATTGATCGTCGTACGGATGATGGTGCTCGTGCAGATACGTCATCGCCCTCGTGCACTGCGCGACGGAATCCCAGACCTGATCGTCGTCCGCGGCGATGAGCAGAACCGGGCCGTGAATATTCTCGAGCCGGAACATTGCAGCGGGAATCTGCGCCGCATTCGATTGCATCGAAGCCTCGTATCCCTTTCGAAAATCGAGAGGCTGACCGGTCGAGTACGCTTCGCCCACGACGGTTCCCATTTCCGCACTGAAGGGAACGTACGGCAGCGGTTTTCCATCGAACGTCCATGACGACTTCGGCGCCGACGGACCGTTCGGGATACCTTGCCATGCGAACGGGCTGGGCACCCCTGCGACGACGGCATGGATTTGCGGATACGTCGATGCCGCGAGAAGGGCTAATTCGCCGCCTTTGGAGATCCCCATAATCGCGATGCGATTCGGATCGACGTCGGGCCTTTTGGAGATGTCGGCGAGCGCCGTGCCGATCGTTTCGAGCGGAATCTCTTCGAGCGTTTGCGGCAAACCCGGCAGACCGAAATACGCAACGGATGCCGCGAGGTATCCTTGCTTTGCAAACCGCGGCGCCGTGTACTTCATGATGTCGCCGCCCTCCGATCCGCCCAGGAGTAAAATTGCGGGATGCTTACCCGAAGCAGCGGGCGCGCAGATCGTACCGGTGAAGGCCTTCGCTGGGGCGCACGGCGGCGGTGAACCTGCCGCGGTCGCTGCGGCGAGTACGAGAGTCAACGTTGCGAGCATATGCCGTCCTTTCGATTACGTTTTTTCTTGCGCGAGCAGGGCTTGCATTTCGCGCACGTGCCGCACGAACGCGGCACGTCCGGCCGGCGTCAAGCGGTAACGAGTTTGCGGGCGCCGGTTGACGAACGTTTTTTCTTCCACTACATAGCCGGCGTCGACCAATTTACCGGCGTGCGCACCGAGATTGCCGTTGGTCGTCTGCGTCGCCCGCTGCAATTCGCTGAAAGCGACCCATTCCGAACCGAGCAACTCCGCGATCACGCCCAGGCGGATCTTGGAGAGCAGCAGTTCATCCACGGATGTCGTGGTCTTCGCCGTCCAGCAGATTGACGATTGCCGGGACGACGTAGCCGAGCACGAATCCGCCGGCCAGAACGAATCCCGGCGCAGCGGGTATGTAGTTCGCCACCGGGATCGATGCTGCCAGAATCAGACCGCCCACAACCGCCCAGCGATTGCCGAAGCCCCCGATCATCAGCATTTGGATCGCGCCGCCGAGATTCCAGATCGCTCCCGCGGCCCAATTCGAAAATATCAGCGGCTGTGCGAACGCCGCGATGAACACTGCCATCCATACCGCCCAGCAGGCTTTGCCGAAACGCGCCTCGCTGGCCGCCATCCGCTCGGCTTTCCGGCGCGCACTTACGCCGATCCAAATCAAATAGGCGTAACTCAGCACCATGAGCACGCTGCCCGCTTGGTCAACAGCGTACCCGTGGCCGTCGGCGCCGATTTGCATTCCGGCCTCGATGATGGCGGCCGAAACGCCCATGGCAATGAGCAACCGGCTGTAAGGCCGCCAGCGAGGAACTTCAGCTTCGGACAGAATCCGGTCGACCATCTCGAGGTGCTCGCGTGCTTCCTTGGCGTCCATGTGCGCTCCATTTCTAGATTAGTCTATAAAACAGATTTCTCTATGGAGTATAATCGAACGCCCTGCGACCGTCAAGCGGGCGTGAAACCGCTTCGAAAGCCGTCGTTGACAGGCCCTCGGGCCTCTGCTAATCTTCCAAAGTTATGTACGCGATTATCGAGACGGGCGGCAAGCAGTATAAAGTCTCGGAGGGCGACGTCATCAAGACGGACCTTCTGGAGAGTGAAGTCGGAGCGGATGTGACGTTCGAACGCGTCGTGCTTGCAAGCAACGGCGAGGATTCAGTTACGATTGGTTCACCTCTCGTGAGCGGCGCGACGGTCACCGGAACGGTTCTGCGCCGGGACAAAGACAAGAAGATTCTCGTCTTCAAATACAAGCCGAAGAAACGCGTGCGCAAACTGACCGGCCATCGTCAACCGTTCGCGGAAGTGAAGATTACGAAGATCCAGCTTCCGTAACCGGCTGGGCTCACTGATGCTCGACGTTATTTTTCGCAGGGACAGCCGTCAGCGGCTGTCTTCTGTTTTTGCGGCGGGGCACGTCGAAATCGCCGAAACGAGTGCGGACGAATATTCGCTCGTTTGCGCGGCCGTTTCCGCAGTACTGCAGGCCGCTCGCCTGGGGTTGCAAGCGCACGTACGCATTCCACTCACGGTCACTCAGGAGCGCGGCGAGCTTGCAATGAGCTGGCCGCACGGTTCGCGCGGCGACGAACGCGTCGCGGCCATTCTCGAGACGGCACTTCTCGCGGTAACGCAGATCGGCGAGCAATATCCGCAGCACGTACGCGTGCGTGAAGAACTCGAACCGTAACCAGGTGCGGGCAAACCGGGTATGATAACTCTCCAGGTCGCTATTATGGAGGCAGTATGTCTGAGACGTTCCGGTCGACGCCGTCTGAGCAGCAATGGTCCGGCAGCAACGGTTACAAGGGCACGTACGCGGAGAACGCCAGCGTGAGTTACGAAGATACGGAAAATACCGGCAATAACGAAGCTGGAAAAGCGTTGCTGGTCGGCCTGCTCGGCGGGCTCCTCTCGGCCGCGGGATACTTAGTCTACCAGCGTTTGCCCGAGGACCAAAAAGAGAAGCTGCAAAGTCAAGCCAAGACGATGCTGCAGCAGCGCATCACGGAAATCCGGCAAAACTTCAACATTTAACCTTCGGGAGGCGCCTGGTCATCGGCGGCTTCGGTCGGCTGCGCCGCGGCAGGCGCCGGCGGCGCAGGTTCGTTCACGTCGGCCGCGCGCTCCATTTCGCGTATGAACGATTGCGAGGTGTTCTGCACTTCGCGCATCACGCGGCCCGCTTGGCGCATGATTCCGGGCAATTTTTGCTCGCCGAAAACGAGCAGCGCGAGGACTCCGAGAATCGCCATGTCCGGAACAGAGAGCACGTGATGACCTTTTTCCAGGCAAGCCGGGACGCCTGTCAAGGGCCGGCAGGGCCGTCCTGCGCCCCCGTGCAAGGTTGGGCGGCTCGTGAAGATCATTTACACGCGGGGGAACCGAACGGAGACGCTCGCCTCCCTTGCTACTCTTCGCAAGATCCTCAATCGTTTCGTGGCGCACCGCGTCTTCTATGAAGTCTCGAGCCGCAACAAACGCGGGCATGAGTTTTTCTCTGCGAAAAACGTGTTCGTCGTCGGATCCATCGAGGTCGTGAACCGCGACTATCTCACGATCACGATTTTCGACGCGAACAGTCAGAGCCACTCGATAGAAATTCTGAACCCCGCCACGATGCGCATCTACGACGAGATGCCGGGAAAGGGATTCGCTGTCTCCTTCATCAGCGATACGGAGAGCGGTGTGGAATCGCGCTGCTATCTTCGCGACGAAGGCGAGGACGGCGACGGTCTCAATCAGCAGACGGCGCTCGAAAAAATTACGCTGCCGCAACTGTTCGAGTACTTGGAAGAGATCACGTCGGCCGATCTCGTCAAATAAGCGGCTTGCGAAATGCGATGAGGCGTTCGACCTCTTCGAAACCGTTTGCGAGATGCGCGGCAATGCTGAGGGGATAGGCGTCCGTCGTGTCCGACGTCAGCTCGCGATACCCGCGCTCCCGCGCCCACGTTTCGGCATGAGTCATGAGTTTGCGCCCGATGCCGGCGCGGCGAGCCCGCGGCACGACATACCATGCTTCCACATGCGGAACGGGCGAGGATTCGCATCCTTCGGCGATGGACCGCAAGTTTAATTCGAGAAACCCGAGCGGCGCTTCGTTCCGATCGACGGCAATGAATGCAGCGGCCACCCATTGGCTCGCGCCGTTCAGTAACGCCTTGGCATCGGACTCCAGTCCGGCGCGCTGCTGATCCGGCCACAGTGCAAGACGCATCCCGATCCACGCGTCCAGGTCGCGACGTTCAACCGCGCGCACGACGTACATCAAAAAACTACAATTTGTAAATCGCGTCGGCGAGCGCGCCCGGTTCGACGCGTATTGCCGCGAGCACGCTGGGTGCGTGAATTGCTTGCGCGGCAAGGCCGAATGCCAAATGTTTGGGTTTGTATCGATCGTCCGCGCGCTGCAGACCTTCGATAAAAATGCGGTAGGCGTCTTTGCCGAGCCACATGCTCGTCGATCCGTCGGGCGTTTTGAACGCAAGGGTGGGTTGATTCAGTTCGCTTGACGCATCCGAGCTCTCGCCGGCGGCGGCGTCCCGTACTTTTTGACGATTGACGACGGTCGCGAGGCCGCTCCCCAAACCCGGTTCGTCGAGAAGCGCAAGCAGAATCGAGCGCGCCGTGATGAACGGCTCATTCAACTCGATCGACGTTCGCGCAGCGCGCCGCATGACCCCAAGAAGTTCCGGCGTGAGCGGCATGTGCTCGAAGTCCGGCATGCTACATCCTTTGCTTTCGCGAGACGCGCCCCTCCAGGCGGTGGGCTTTGCGCAGCGAGCGAACGGCATCGCTCGTACGCCCCAGACGCTTGTATGCAACGCCAAGATTGTGATGCGCCAGCGCGTACTGTTCGTCGCTTCGAAGCGCGGATTCGTAGAAACGGATCGCTTCCTGCATTTCTCCCGCTTCCAAGTATATATTGCCGATGTTCACGAGCGCCGGCGCGAACTTCGGATCGAATTGCAGGCTGCACTCGAACGCCTGGCGTGCTTCGTCTATTCGGCGCAGCTCGACCAGTGCAACGCCGCGCTTGTTCGAAACTTCGGCGCGCTGCACCGGCTCCAGTTGCGGATCGGCAAAGATTGCGTCGAGCTGTGAGAGCGCCTCGCTATACCGGTGATGCGCCATCTCGCGCAGCGCCAGCTCGAACGGCGTATACAGATGCGGACGGAAAAGAGCCAGAAACCTTCGGAAGGTGAACACTGTCCGGTGTGTTCAAGATCGACGTGCTCACGCTTTTTCCCGAGGTCTTCGCGCCGTTCGTCGGTCTTTCGATCGTCGGACGGGCAGTCGAAGCCGGCATCGTCGACATTCGCTATCACCACGTTTTGGATGCGCTGCAAGGACCGGAACGCGCCGACGACGTGCCCTTCGGGGGCGGACCCGGCATGCTGATGCGCATCGAACCGCTCGCCCGGATCCTCGACGGCATCATCGCCGCCGCCCCGCCGGACGAGCGACGCCTAATCGCAGTGCCGGCCCCTGCGGGCGAACGTTTCACGCAGTCGCATGCGCGCCGTTTTGCGACGCAGGCGGATCGCCTGATTTTCGTATGCGGACATTACGAGGGCGTCGACGATCGCCTCGGCCAGCTCTATCCCGTCGAGGAATACTCATTGGGCGATTTCGTTCTGACTGGGGGCGAGCTGCCGGCCCTGGCAATGTTGGATGCAACCGTCCGGCTGCTCGAGGGAACCTTGCGAGCCGAGTCGCTCGTCGACGAGTCCTTCAGCGCCGGCGTGCTCGACTATCCCAGCTACACACGTCCCGCGCAGTTTCGGGGCGTCAGCGTGCCGGAGGTGCTCCTCTCCGGCAACCATGCGGCCATCGCCGCTTGGCGCCGCGAGCAGTCGCGCGAGCGCACCAGGGCGCGCCGTCCCGACCTGGATTCGGAGTAGACTTCGGACAGTGCCCGTGCTATTATCCGAAAGTTGCCGTGGGGCCACCCACCGGTGAGATTTTTCACGATTCCGAACACGCGGTGGGCCCCTGCGGGCTCTGCCCGTCGGGGGCGCGCAGCACGCGGTGCGGAGCGCCCGTCAGAACGAGAGTAACATGAACGTCATCGATGTCCTCAACCAAGAGCAGCGCAAAGAGTCCGTGCCCGAGTTTCGTCCCGGCGACACGGTCAAGGTCTACTCCAAAGTCGTCGAGGGCGGAAAAGAACGCGTTCAAATGTTCGAAGGCGTCGTCACCGTTCGCAAAGGCGGCGGAGCGCAGGAATCGTTCACGGTTCGGCGCGTGGCACACGGCGTCGGCGTCGAGAAAACGTTTCTCGTGCACAGCCCTCGCGTCGATCGCATCGAGGTCAGCAAGCGGGGTATCGTGCGCCGCAGCCGGCTGTACTACTTGACCGAGAAGATCGGTAAGGCGGCGCGCATCAAAGAGAAGAAATCCGCACGCTGATCCTGCCATCTCGCCGTTAGAATTGCTCGGGCTGATCGGCGTGTTCGCGGTCGCCCGCGGCGTCTTCAGCCTCAAACCGGTTGCAGCCGGCCCGTCGGGTCACGCGGCGCTCGTCGTTCGCGAGTACCTCGACGCGTTCATCGTCGCGGGACTCGTCGCGCTCTTCCTCATCACGTTCGTGCTGCGAACGTTCTACATTCCGTCCGCGTCGATGGTCCCCACGCTGCAGCAGCGGGACGTACTGCTCGTCAACGAGTTCGCGTACCGTTTCGGCGAGCCGCATCGCGGCGACATCGTCGTCTTTCGGCCGCCGATTGCTTCGACGGACAACTTCATCAAACGCGTAATCGCGATTCCCGGCGACACGTTGCGCGTCCACAACGGTAAGGTGTACGTGAACGGCAAAGCCTTGCGCGAACCCTACATCGCTCAGCCGCCGCAATACGATTTGATCGTCAAGAATTACGACGTCTACGTCGACTCCGGCGACGGCTTCGAGCCGCTCAGCCGCACCAGTGCGAACATTCCGCCGCGCTCGCGCTGGCAGGCACCGGATCGTGTCCCCAACGGATTCTACTTCGTCATGGGCGACAACCGCAACGACTCGGACGACTCGCACGTCTGGGGTTTTGCGCAATTGCACGGGCATTTTGCCGGCGGCCCGCTCGCGAAAGCTGCAACGACCGCCCAATTCACCGGGCGCGCGTTTCTCCTGCTGTGGCCGTTCAATAGATTGAGGATTTTGGATTAGTGGGGGCGTTTGCATTGACTCCGAGCATGCTGCTGGGCCTGGTGGGCGTCTTCATCGTCGCTCGCGCCGTGCTGTCTTTCCGCGCGGTGCGCACCAACACCCAAGGCAAAGCGACGAGCTTTGCACGCGAGTATCTCGACCCGTTCATCTACGCGGGTATCGCGGCGTTTCTGCTCATCACGTTCGTTGCGCGTACGTATTACATTCCGTCCGGCTCCATGATCCCGACGCTCCAAATCGGCGACGTGCTGCTCGTGAACAAGTTCGAATACCGCTTCCACAAACCGCACGAGGGCGACGTCGTCGTTTTCCCGCCGCCCGTTCCGACTCCGGACGATTTCATCAAGCGCGTCATCGGCCGGCCGGGCGACACGCTGCAGATTCAGAGCGGCGTGGTGATTCTGAACGGCAAGCCGCTGCAGGAACCGTACATCAACGATCCGCCCGCGTACAATTTGGAAATCAAGAACTACGGCATCTACGTGCAGCAGCCCGGCGGCACGTATCAGCCGCTGGATCCGTCGGCGGCGAACATTCCGCCGCGTCACGACTGGACCGCACCCGATCGAATCCCGCCCAACTGTTACTTCATGATGGGCGACAATCGCAACGATTCCGAGGACTCGCATGCATGGGGCTTCGCGCAACTGAGCGGGCGTTTCGCGAGCGGTCAAGAGGAAGGACGCCCCGCGCATTTCACAGGACACGCATTCTTGATTTTCTGGCCGCTCGGCCGCGCGCGGATTTTGTGGCGATAGTCTAGAACAAGACCGCGTGCTCGGGCAATTGCATTGGCGTACCATCGCAAGCGCTAGCGCGCAACTCGTCGTCCTCGCCTTTCTCGCACTGGCGTTTTTCCTTCGCACCCCGCAAGTGTCGGGATTATCGATGGCGCCGCACATCGCGTCCGGCGAATTCGTGCTCATCAACACGATCGTCTACCGGATGCACCCGCCCGCACGCGGCGACATCATCGCATTCCACCACGACGGCCCCACGCCCGAAACGTACATCAAGCGCGTAATCGGCTTGCCCGGCGATCGCGTGCGCATCGATCGCGGCGTCGTCGACGTGAACGGCGTGGCGCTGAACGAGCCCTACGTTCGGTATCCCGACGGCCGCAGTTTTCGGGAAGTCGTGGTGCCGCCGGGCGGACTGTACGTGCTCGGAGACAATCGCGCGGACAGTGACGACTCGCGCTTCTGGGGCTTCGTGCCGGAGCGTGACGTGCTTGGCAAAGCGATGGCGGGAATCTGGCCGCTGGGCCGTGCAGGCGCGCTGTGACGACGAACGCCGACGGCAACTTTCAACAGGTCGTTCAATGGTATCCCGGACACATGGCCTCGGCGATGCGCCGAATCGACGACTATATAAAGTTGATTGACATCGTCGTCGAAGTCGTCGATGCGCGCGTCCCGTCGAGCGGGGCAAACCCGCTGCTTGCGGCCATCTCGGGAAAACGACCGCGACTTCTGGTCCTCAATCGCGAAGACTTGGCGGATCCGGTGCAAACCGCGCGTTGGCTCGCGCATTTCGAAAAAATTCGGCGCAAAGCCGTTGCCGTGAACGGACGCGAACAGGCGAGCGTGAGCAAAGCCGGCTACTTCCTCGGGCAACTCGCCTCGGGCGCTCGCGGCACGCAACGCGTGATGGTCGTCGGCATTCCGAACTCGGGAAAGTCTTCCGTCATCAACGGATTGCTGCGGCGCGCCGCCGCGCGCACGGAAGATCGAGCCGGCGTCACCCGGCAGCTGCAGTGGTTTCGCGTCGGGCCGAACCTCGAATTGATGGACACTCCCGGCATCTTGGTGCCGAAGATTTCCTCGCCGGAAGCGCAGTGGAAACTCGCGCTGACCGGCGCGGTCCCGCGCGAGCGTTACGATCCGGAGGACATCTCGATTCGCTTTCACCGCTGGCTCGCCGAGACGACGAAGGGCCGCACGAAAGTCCCCGACTTGGAAAATTTCGCCCGCGTACGCGGCTTCATGCGGCGAGGCGGCGAGGTGGATTACCACAACGCGGCGCAGTCATACATAAGAGATTTCAACGACGGCAAGTTTGGCCGCATCACTTTGGAGCCCGCACCGCATGATGACGCTCAAACAGCGTAAGGCGAAAAACGCGTACGAACGCGAACGCCGGCGTTTGCACCGCATTCACGCATTCGAATACGCGGCGCGCGAAAAAGGCTTCGTATACGTCGGCGGCATCGACGAAGTCGGACGCGGACCCCTTGCCGGACCCGTCGTGGCAGCGTGCGTCGTCGCCGCGCAGCCGCTCATGATCAAAGGGCTCAACGATTCCAAGCAGGTTCTCCCGCCGCAGCGCGTTCAGATAGCGCAAGAGGTCAAAGCTTCGTGCAGTGCGTGGAGCATCGGCGTTGCCAGCGTCGCGGAAATCGACCGTCTCAACATCTATTGGGCCAGCGTGCTGGCAATGGAGCGCGCCATCGCCGCGCTCAGTGTCGTGCCGCAGTACCTGATCACCGACGCAGTACGAATCCGCTCGTTCAACGGCCCGCAGGAGCCCCTCATCAAGGGCGACGCTCGCAGTGCAACCGTCGCGGCGGCGTCCATCGTCGCAAAGGTATACCGCGACAACCTGCTGGTCGAATTGCACGCGGTCGATTCCCGGTACGGGTTTGCCGACCACAAAGGGTATGCGACGCCCGAGCACCTGCGCGCGCTCAAAGAGCACGGCCCCTCCCCGCATCACCGTTCGGGCTGGTGGCGCGTACGGGAAGCGCAGCTCCTGTTCGGGTTCGATGCCGCCCAGCACTAATGGGACGAAGGGCCGCGACGGTGAGGACCGGGCCGCCGCGTTCCTGGAGAAGGCCGGTTATCGCGTCGTCCGCCGCAATCTGCGCCTTCCGGGCGGTGAAATCGATCTTGTCTGCCGGGATCGCGACGTCATCGTGTTCGTGGAGGTCAAGCTGCGCACGAACGGCCGGTTCGGCAGCGCTCTCGGCGCCGTCAACGGAGCCAAACGCGACACCCTTCGCAGGCTCGCAGCAGATTTCGTGCAAATCGTCGCTCCAAACGCCCACTTCCGCTTCGACGTGGTGGCTGTCGATGGAGACCGCATGACCCTGCACCGGAACGCCTTCTGATGGACACGTTTATCGGCCGCACTTTGAGCGGGCGCTATGAAGTGCTGGAACTGATCGGGCGGGGCGGCACAGCAGACACCTACCGGGCGATGGACAACGTGCTTCAGCGGGAAGTGGCCATCAAGGTTCTCATCGATCGCTCGGACGACGTCAACAAACGTTTTCTGCGCGAAGCTCAGGCGATGGCCAAACTCAATCATCCCTGCATCGTTGCGGTATTCGACGTCGGCGAAGAGAGCGGCATCTCGTACATCATCATGGAGCTCGTGCGCGGCAAGACGCTACGCGACTTGGAAGGCGGGTCGATTTCGTACCGCCAGGCACTGACGTATCTCATCGACATTCTCGAGGCGCTGGAGTACGCGCACAGCCAAGGCACGATTCATCGCGACATCAAGCCGTCCAACATCATGACGGTCGAAGACGCCAAGCACGTGAAGGTCATGGATTTCGGCCTCGCGCGCCGCACCAGCGACATGACGCAGACCACGCGCACCGGACAAATCGTCGGCACGATCGGCTACCTCGCGCCGGAACGCTTCTTGAGCAAACCCGCGGACGTTCGCAGCGATCTCTACTCCGTCGGCATCGTGATGTACGAAATCTTCACCGGCACGGTGCCGTTCCGGAACGACAAGGACGATCTGGTCGCGACGATCTTTTCGCACGTGCACGACGCTCCCACGCCGCCGCACGAAATCAATCGCAATATTCCCGAGCCGCTCGAGCGTGTCATCATGCGCGCCATCGACAAAGAACCCGGCAAGCGCTACCAGAACGCGCGCGACTTCGCCAACGATCTGCAAACGCTGCTCTCGCCGACAGCCGCGAAGAAACCGGCGCAGGCAGACCGCCGTCCAAGCGGACGCGTCGACGTCACCGACCCGGGCCTGCGGCAATCGCTCGACCGCGCGCTCGCGCCTTCACGTAACCGCAACGACGCGTACGAGGCCGTGCTCAAAGGCATGCTCGCGACGCGCCGGCGCCGCTACGACGAAGCGAAGACGCACTTTCTTTCGGCGCTGCACGAACTCTCGGCAATCGACAATCGTCTGGAATATGCCAAGACGGCGCTCAAATACGGTACGATGATTCTGCAGAAAGCATCCGACGGATTGCGGGAGCGCGAAGAACTGCGCGACGGCGTGAACAAATTGAACGAGGCGCTCGAGGTCTTTCGCGATTACGACCTCGCGGAACAAATGAGCGAAACCGAGTATCTGATCAACGCATTGGAGCGGACCGCGATCGGCTACTCAGCTGATGCCAAGTACAGAACCGCAGCTGCGCCGCGCGGTCACGCCGTGGGGCTCCTTCGCCTGGGGCTACTCGGACGTCGGAGCCGACATCTTCGTCGGGCTTGGGCTGGTTCTCGCATATGCGGCCGGCGCATCGAACGTCGCTTTCCTTTTCGCCGGCGCAGTGTACATCTGCATCGGTCTTGCTTACACCGAGCTCGCGGCCGCATATCCCGTAGCCGGCGGCGGGCAGTATTTCGTAATGCGAGGGTTGGGCGACGTCTTCGGCTTCATTGCGGGCTGGGCAGTGCTCCTGGACTTCACCATTGACGTCACGCTCTTCGCATGGTCGTGCGTAGATTATCTCTCGCAGCTGGTGCCGGTTCTCGTTTCCTCGCTGCACCCCTGGGTGCACTTCTCGGTCGTCTTCGTTCTCATCGGCGCGCTTTGTATGCTCAACGTCGTCGGCGTACGCGAAAGCACTGCTTTTCAAGGCACGGTCAGCGCGATTGACGTGGTGAGCGAAACGCTCATTCTCTGCTTCGGATTTCTGTTCGCATTCGATCCGCAACTGCTGGTTCACACGATGAGCACGGCCTGGCCTTCGCCGTTCGCGCTCATGCAGGGCGTCTCGCTCGCAATCATTTCGTTCGTCGGCCTGGAATCGATTTCGCAGGCCGCTCAAGAAACGCAACGCCCGGCCTCCGTCATTCCGCGAACGTCGATCGCGCTGATTTTGACGATTCTGATTTTTGCTTTGGGGTATTCGAATCTCGCGCTTGGCATGCACCCGTGGCATCCGCTTACTGACGCGCACGGCCACGCGCTCGCGTTTTGGCAAATCTTTCCGAACAACAGCGACAACCAAGGCAAGGGCGTTGCGCTGCTCGCGGCCCAAGTTCCGTACTGGGGATTGCTGGCGCAGTTCTACGTGCCGGTCCTCGGCGCAATTCTGTTGCTGATATCCAGCAACTCCGGCGTCTTCGGCAGTTCGCGGATCGCGTACGCGATGAGCAGTGCGCGGCTTCTCCCGTCGGTGTTCCAGCGCGTGCACCGACGCTTTCGCACGCCGGTGATTTCGATCGTGACGTTTTGCGGCTTTGCCGTCATCGAACTCGTCTTTGCGGCGCTCCCCGGGCTGGATCCGTCCGCGCACGCCTTCTACGCGCGGCTCTTTCACGGCGAGGACGGCATCACGCTGCTCGGCGACCTTTATGCTTTCGGTGCGGCAACGAGTTACTCGCTCGTCTTCGTTGCACTGATCGCCTTGCGGTTCACCGATCCGCTCAGCCCGCGAAAATTCAAGATGCCGTTCAACCTTCCGTTGCGGTTCCGCGGCGAGCGCGTGGAATTCCCAATCATCGGTTTGCTCGGATTCTTCGGCATTACCGCGATTCTCGCGTTCACGCTGATTACGCACGACATCGGGCGCATAGCCGGACCGCTTTGGCTCGTGACCGGTTTTGCGCTGTATTTGATCTATCGCGCGCGGAAAAGACTGCCGGTCTTCGGTTCGCAAAACCATCACTTTTCCAGCCGCCAAGTGGACATCTTGCGCAACGCCGGTGAACTGGAGTTGATGGACGAGTATCTCGAGAATCTGCGCAAGCGAACCGCCGGGCGTGAAGGAGCCGGCATCTCGTGATCGGCGCCCGGCTCGGCTTTTACGTGATGTACGTCATCTTGGGTGCGGTAATTCTGGTGCGACTGCTTTCTATCGGCTTTCACTGGCAGACGGTGAGCGGACTGGTCGTGGGCGCCGCGCTTATTGCGCTCGGCGTGTACCGATTGAATCTGTATGCGCGCATGCGGCGCGTACGCAGGCGATGAATACCGTCACGATTTCGTACGTGGGTGCATTGATTGCGCTGGCGCTCGCTGCGGCGGTCGGCGCGACGCTGTGGTGGATGCTCCATCCGCCCGTTTCGTTCGTCCAAAAACTTGCCAAGCGCGCGGAAACCGAACTCGAACGGTTGGTCGGAAGCATCGTGGTCGTGTTTTCTCCGGAGATCGAATCGGCGCACATGATGGCGCTCGTAACGAAGCTCGCGCGCGGAGAAAAATCCAACGTGCTCGCCATCTACGTCATAGAAGTGCCGTTCACGCTTCCGCCGGACGCATCGATGCCCGGCGAGGAACGAGGGGCACTCGATGCTCTAGGCGCCGCGGAAACGCTTGCAATGAATCACGGGATGTCCATCCGCACCGAGATCGTCAAGGCGCGCCAGACCAGCCAGGCCGTCCTTGCCGTCGCAAAACAGGAACGCGCCAATCTCATCATCATGGGTTCCTACCGAGAAGGAAAGTATACGGGGGCCCCGCTCGGACGCGACATCGAGCGCGTTGCGGCGGATGCAAAGTGCGACGTCCTCATCGGCGTCGAGGGCGAGCATGGAACGCTGCTGGTCGACGCGGCGGCTGCTGCGAGCGGAACCGGCGCCGCTCAGGAGAACGTTTCCATGGAATCACCCGGAGCTTGAATCTCGGAGGCATGATGAACGCTCGCAGATTGCTTTTCAGCATTCCGGTCTTGGCGTTGGCCGCTACGCTCATCCCGCTTTCCGCGCATGCCTCGACGACGCCGGCGATCGCCGCGTTCGATCAGACCTTTTCCAAAATCAACGACTACACGGTCACCGTGAAGGCGCACGAAACCAAAGGCGACAGCTCGCAGGATCGGACGTACCACTATTGGTTCAAGCGCCCAAATCTTGCGAAAACGCTCATCGTTTCGGGCGACGGCAACGGCAGCGGGGGCGTTTGGAACGGCGGCGATAAAGTATCAGGGCATCAGGGCGGAATGCTTTCGTTCATTCATCGGAAAGTCGGCCTGCACGATCCGCTCGCCACCTCACTTCGCGGCTATACCATTCCGGAAGGCCTGCTGCAGAATGAGGTCGACAAGTTCAAGAACGCCGCGGGCGAACTCACGCAGCGGAGCGGCCCCGACATCGACGGCGCCGCCACCGACGAAGTCGATCTGAAAGTCACCGACCCCTCCGCTTCCGGCGGCGTCACCCGCATGGCGCTGTATCTGAACAAACAAACGCATTGGCCCGTGCGGCAAGTGCGGTGGGAGGGCGAGAAAATCGTCGCCGACGAGACGTTTCTCGATCTGAAAACCAACGTCGGGCTCGTCGACTCCGATTTTCCCTTTTGACCGTGCGTAGCCGGATTTGATCCTCGCGGCGTTGGCGCTCGGCGCCCTTCTCACGGTCGACGATATCGTGGCGCAGCATCCGATCAGCGGCAATCCGCCGGCAAATTTCACGTGGGCGCCGGACGGGCGCGCGTACGTGTACAGCGTTGCAGGCCTGCGCGAAGGGGATCCACCGATCGTCAAGATTCATGACATGCGGGCGGATACCGATCGCGAGCTGCTTGCGGCCAGCTCGGTGCAGCGCGGATCGCGATCGCGCGACATCGCCGAGATCGTATGGTCGCACGACGGCCGCAGCATCGCGATGGTCAACGGCGGATCGCTGGAAGCGATCGATCCGTCCGATGGAAAAGGGCGCGTCCTCGCCAAAGACGCAGACGATCCGCAATGGTCGCCCGACGACCGGCGCATCGCCTACGTACACGATAACGACATCTATGCAGTCGACGTCGCGACGCGCGCCGTCGCTCGGGTTACGAAAAGCGGATCCGCCACCCGCATCAACGGCGATCCGGACTGGCTCTACAGCGAGGAGATGGACGTCGAACACGCCTATGCGTGGTCGCCCGACGGAAAACGCATTGCATATCTCTCGTTCGACGAGTCGCCCGTTCGCCCGTTCCCCATAGAAAACTACGTGCCGCGCATCAGCACGATCGAGCAGCAGCGCTATCCGCTCGCCGGCGGGAAAAACGCGCGGGTCTCACTAAACATCGCCCACCTCGCGACTGGCCGGTCAAGCATGCTTTACGACGGCGGCAGGCGCGACGAGTACGTTCTTTCGTTCACTTGGTCGCCGCGCGGCGACGTGCTGCTCGATCAAATCGTCGATCGCGCGCAGAAACATTTGCGCTGGATCGCCTTCGCGAACGACGGATCCTCGCACACGGTGACGCAGGAATCCGATCCGAGATTCGTCGACGTCGAACCCCTGCCCAAATGGTCGAACGACGCGCGGTTCATCTACCTGCTTTCCGAGCGCGGCGGCGCGCAAGCGCTTTGGAAGATAGCCGTCGCGAACGGGGCCGCGCGACGGATGAGCGGGCGATATACGGTCTTGGAAACTCTGCGCGTAGACGAAGCTCGCGCTGCCGCGTATGTCTTGGCGGATTATCCAACGCGCCGGGACAACTCGCTGCTGCACATATCCCTCTCGAACGGCTCGGTAGAAAATCTGACGCCGGGAGGCGGCACGCACGCCGTCACGTTCGCGGAACATGCACCGTACTACATCGACGCCTACTCCGCTTTCGACACGCCGACGACGATCGTGCGCGGCGCACTGGGAAGTACGCAGCGGTCAGTGATTTTCCGTACGCCGGATCTCTCCGCTTATCATCTGGGGACGGTACGCGCATTAGTGGTACCGTCGCACTGGGGCCCGCTGGACGCAACGCTCGTCGTACCGGCAAACTTCAATCCGGCCATGCGCTATCCGGTCGTTTTCACGCCATACGGCGGTCCGCTCGGCGTCGAAAACAATTCGACCGTGAATCGCTGGCCGGGATTATTTCCGTTCTTGCTGGCGCAGCACGGCTTCTTGGTGTTCACCATAGACGGCCCGGCATCGTACGCCGACACGGCGGCCTCGGAGCGCATGTTCTATCATTCGATGGGTCAAATCGCGATGTCCGGCCAGCTCGCCGGGGCGGCTTGGCTAAAAAACCAGAGTCTACGTCGATTCCCATCGTCTCGGGATTTCCGGATGGAGTCTACGGCGGATATCTCACGGCGTTCACGATGACGCACGCGCCCGGCGTCTTCAAATCCGGTATCGCAGGCGCGCCGCCCGCGGATTGGCGTTTCTACGATACCGCGTACACCGAACGATACATGAGCGAGCCGCAGCAGGCGCGCGCCGCGTATCGCGCGACGTCGGTTCTGCCCGCCGCCCGGAATTTCGAAGGCGCATTGCTGCTGCTGCAAGGCACGTCGGACGACAACGTTCACCTGATGAATTCGCTCTCGCTGCTCGACGCATTCATGCGCGCCGGCAAAATCGTCGACTACTTCGTGTACCCGGGAGAGCGTCACGGCCCGCGAAAAATCGCGCACCGGCGTGACGTCGACACGCGCATGCTCGACTGGTGGACGAAAACGCTGTAGCGTTTACTAAATTCTCGCCTCCACGCCGAACTCGATGACGTTGTTCGGAGGCAACCCGAGCGAGTCGGTGATCGGCCGTGCATTACGCGCCATCCATCGAAACAGGTTGCGCTGCCAGGTCGGTAACGCCCCCGGGCCGCGGACGTCGCGAATCTTCGGGTTTGCCAGATAGTACGTCGGGTGGCTGAAATCGACGTTCGGACGGGCCTTGCGCAAATGGTATAGGATGTCGTTGATACGCGGCTCCTGCATGAATCCGTACCAGGCTTTGACTCGCAGTAACCGGGGCGTAATCTCTTCGATTTCCACGCGGTTTTCCGGATGGACGAACGGGCTGCGAGGCGTGCATGATCGTCAGCAGCACGATCGTGTCGAAGATGATGTGGCTGCGCATCCACTGATGATGCAGCACAAAGGGGATGCCGTGCGGATCGGGACTCAAGAAGAACGCCGTGCCGCTTACAACGGTTGGGCCTTTCACCTCCGCCAAGAACTGGTCGACGGGCATCGTATGTTCGGTGAGCGACTCCATCATGCGGCGGCGCCCCCGATTCCAGGTCGTGAAGAGCGTGAATAGAGCGAGCGCCATCGCAAACGGAACCCAGCCGCCGGAAATGAATTTCGAAGCGTTGCCGATGAGAAACGACACTCCCAGGCGAGAAAGAGCGCGATGAGCGGCACCCATTGCCAAACCGGCCATTTCCACTTCTTCTGCAGCACGCGCGCGAATGCAATCGTCGTCGTGAGCATCGTAATCGTTACCGCGAGTCCGTAGGCGCCGCCCAAGCGCTCCGAGGAGCGAAACGTCACAATCAGCACGATGCACGCGATGCCGAGCATCGCGTTGATCGTCGGCATGTAGATTTGCCCGGCAAAATGGCGCGACGTATGCACGATGCGAAAACGCGGCGTGTAGCCGAGCTGCATGGCTTGCTGCGTGAGCGAGAACACGCCCGAAATGAGGGCCTGCGAGGCGATTACCGTGGCGACCGTCGCGAGAATGACCATGGGAATCAGGCCCCAGCGCGGCACGAGCGTGAAAAACGGCGATGCGATCGCGTGCGGATCCGCAAGCGTCAGCGCCGCCCTGTCCGAAATAGTTCAGCAGAAGCGCGGGAAAAACGGCGACGGCCCACGCGAGCGTGATCGGCCTGCGTCCGAAGTGCGCCAGATCCGCGTACAACGCTTCGACGCCCGTGACGCACAGAACGACGGCGCCGAAGATGAGGAGACTGCGCAGGCCGTTGCGCACGAAAAACTCGACCGCGTACGCCGGATTCACCGCGGCCAGCACGCGAGGATGGTGCATGATGCCGAGAATTCCGAGCACCGCCAACGATGCAAACCAGAGCAGCATGATCGGGACCGAATAAGTTCCCGATGCGTCCGGTGCCGCGCTTTTGCATAGCGAACAATCCGACCAGAACCGCAACGGAGAGCGGCACGATGAACGGATGCGCGGCCGTCGTCCAAATGTCCAGTCCTTCGATCGCCGAGATGACGGAAATCGCCGGTGTGATCGCACCGTCGCCGTACAGCATCGACGATCCGAACAGCACGATGAGAGCGAGCGCGCCCAGGCCCATCGGCGTAGCGGCGCGTTTCGGCGGAATCAGCTGCGCGAGCAGCGCGAGCGTTCCGCCCTGGCCGTCGTAATCGGCGCGCAAAAGAAAGCCGATGTATTTCACGCAAACGACGACGACCAGAGCCCAGAAAATGAGCGAGAGAATTCCCAGCACGTTCGCCGGCGTAACCGCGGCCGGAAAATCGCCGCTGAAACATTGCGCGAATGCGTACAGCGGGCTCGTGCCGATGTCGCCGAAGACCACGCCGAGCGCGGCCAGCGAAAGCGCGCTCAGCGGCTCGGTGCGATGGCGGCGGGCGCGTACGGGCTCGTGCAGCGGCACGTCGCCGACGTGTGTTGCCACGTTACGCCTTGCGCAGGTACCGCTTGCGCAGTTCGTCTATGACGACGGCGAGCAGGATGACGGCGCCCAGGACGATCTTCTGCGTATACGATTCGATGCCGATGAGGTTCATCACGTTGTAGAGCATGCCGATCAGCAGTGCGCCGAAGAACGTACCCACGATCGTGCCGCGTCCGCCCATGAGGCTCGTTCCGCCCACGACCACCGCGGCGATTGCCTCGAGCATCTCGTCGCCGGTGCCGGTCTGCGGCGAACCCGACGAGAACAGCGCCATCAGCAAGAAAGCCCGCTACCGCCGCGCACATTCCGCTGATGACGTACACCATCGTCTTTACGCGCCCGACGTTCACGCCGGCCAGACGCGCCGCTTCTTCGTTGCCCCCGAGAGCGAACACGTAGCGGCCGAAGCGCGTGCGCATCAGGAGCACGGAACAGCCGATGACGATCGACCAGCATCCAAATGACCGGATTGGGCAAGCCGGGCAGGTGCAGACTCGTAAACAGCGGCCCGAGGAAAAAGCCGATTCCGGTGTTCTGAAAATCCGGGCTGTTGAGCGGAACGGGGCGCCCGTGCGAGAGTTTGAACGAGAGCCCTTCGGCGATGAGCATCATCGCAAGCGTCGTGATGAACGGCGGAAGATTCAATTTCACGACCGGAACCGCGTTCACGAAACCGGCGGCAGCGCCGAGCGCCAAACCGACGCACAGCGTAGCGACGATCAGCGGTGCGCCGCCGATGTTCAGGCGAGTTCGCGAACATCGCCATGACGACGCCGCAAAGCGAGACGAGCGAACCCACGGACAGATCGATGCCCGCGGTGATGATCACGAACGTTTCGCCGACGGCGAGGATGCAGCCATACGGTGATTTGCCGCAGGACGTTGATGATGTTTCGCGGCTCCAGGAACGAGCCTTGCGACGCGAGGTTCACCAATATCGCGATGGCGGCGAGCAGCGCTATCGCCGCTCCCACGCGAATCCAATACGCGCGCGCCTGCTTTTGTTTGTCCTCTTTCAGGTTTTGCGTCAGTTCGGTCTTGAACTTTTGCTTCTTGCATTATGCGGCTGCTCCGGTCGCGGCAGCAATTACGGCGTCGGGCGTCGCTTGCGCGCGCGCGAATTCGCGTACGATTCGTCCACCGCGGATGACGAGAATGCGGTGCGACATGCCCAGCACCTCGGGCAATTCACTGCTCACCATGACGATCGCCGCGCCGCCTTGCGCGAGCTGGACCATGAGGTTGTAGATTTCGGCTTTCGCTCCGATATCGATGCCGCGCGTCGGCTCGTCGAACAGAAAAACTTTCGCTTTGCCCAGAAGCCATTTCGCGAGCACGACCTTCTGCTGATTGCCGCCCGAAAGATTGCGAACCGTTTGTTCCGGACTGGGCGTACGGATTCGCAGGTCCGCGATGTAGCGCTGCGTGACGTCTTCTTCTTTGCTCTGGTCGACCAACAGATCGCGTTTGACGAATTGTCCCAAGTGTGCGAGGGTCACGTTTTCGCGCACGCGTCATTCCCAAAACCAATCCTTGCGCTTTGCGATCTTCCGTGATGAAGGCGATGCCTGCGGAGATGCCGTCGCGCGGGCCGCGGGCGTGAAGATCGCGGCCTTCGATCCGAATCTCGCCGGACGCCGGAATATCGGCGCCTGCGATCGCGCGCACGATTTCCGTGCGCCCCGCGCCGACGAGGCCTGCGAGCCCGACGATCTCGCCTCGGCGCAGTTCGAACGAAACGCCGTTGACCATCGGCGGATACTCGAGGGCGTGAACGGACAGCAGGACGGGCGCGTCGCTCGCAACCTCCGGCAACTCGGGAAAGTGAGATTCCAGACGGCGCCCGACCATCGCGCGCACGATGTCGTCCGGCGGAAAGTCGCTTATTTTTCGGGTTTCGATCGCGCGCCCGTCGCGAAGCACGGTGACGCGATCCGCTATGTCGGGGCAGTTCTTCCAAGCGATGCGAGATGTAAATGATGCCGGCGCCTTTGGCCTTGAGCGTGGCGATGATGTCGAAGAGGCGGTCCACTTCGCGATCGGTCAGCGCGGCGCTGGGTTCGTCCATGACGATGATGCGCGCGTGGCGCGAAAGCACCTTGGCGATTTCGACCATTTGCTGCTGCGCCACCGAAAGCCGGGACGTCTCGACGATTGAGCGGCAACGTAATTCCCAGTTCGGCGAATACGTTCGTGGCGCGCTCGCGAGCGGCGCGCTCGTCGAGAAATGGACCCGCGCACCGGTTCGTACCCGAGCACGATGTTGTCGATCGCATTCAACGAGGGGACGAGATTGAACTCTTGATAGATCATCCCGATGCCGAGCTCTTCCGCTTCGCGCGGCGAGGCGATCGGCGCAGGGTTTCCGTCGACGAGAATCTCGCCGCTGTCGGCAGGCTGCGCGCCGGCGAGAATCTTCATCAGCGTCGATTTGCCGGCGCCGTTTTCTCCGACGAGCGCGAGCACTTCACCCGCGTAAAGATCGAGCGTCACGCCGTCGAGCGCGCGAACACCGGGAAAGGTCTTCCCGATGTCGCGCATCTCGAGCAGCGGTGTATGGGGGACGTCCAATTACTTCGACGCGTTCGCCTTGGTGAACGTGCCGACCGGAACTGTCGATCCGCGCCGGCACGTTCTTGCCGGTGAAGTAGTCGTGAATCGCATCGATCGTCAGCGCGCCGATCTTGTCGGGATATTGAATCGCGTCGCCGTACATGTTGCCGTTCTTGATCGCCGTGCGCGCTTCGGCGGTGGCGTCGTATCCGACCACGGCAATGTTCGTGGCAGCCGCGGCGCGAACGGCGGTGACCGCACCCAGCGCCGAGTCGTCGTTGACACCGAACACGCCTTTGAGATTCTTGTGCGCCTGCAAGATGTCGCTCATGTCGGAGTTCGCCTTGTCGCGAGTTCCGCCGGAGTCGACGTCGGCGACGATCTTCACGTTCGGACACTTCTGCGCGATGCCCATTTTGAACCCTCTGACGCGATCTTGCACGCTCGTCACCTCCGGTTCGTCGAGGATGGCGATCTCGCCGGAACCGCCCGTCGCCTTGCACATCAGACTCGCGGCCTTGTTCACCGCCCTGAATGTTGTCGGACGCGATGTGCGCGACGACTTTTCCTTGTTTGCTGGCGTTCGCGATGTCGGCCGTGAATACCGGAATCTTCGCGTTGTTCGCCTCGGCAATTGCGCTGCCGATCGCTTGCGAGTCGTACGGCGTAAGGACGATCGCATCGACCCTGTTCGAGATGAAATCTTCGACCTGCGACTGCTGCTTGGCGCTGTCGCGATTCGCATCGACGAACGTGAGGCGGTACCCGTATTTTTTGGCTTCCGACTGCATGCCGGCTTCCATTTGCTGATAAAACTGCGCCTCCAGGTCTTGAATGGAAACGCCGATGGTTTTGGCGCCCGAAGCGGCGGTGCCGGGGTTCGCCGAGGTGGTTTGGGACTTCGTACCCGAATTCGACGAGCAAGCGGCAAGCAGAGCAGCCGCGCTTGCGGCAGCGATGAGCAGGCGTGCGGTTTTCAACGTTTTACGCTCCTCCGAAAGCATTCGCTCCGGGGGTTACCTATGGGTGGTGCGGGCGCCTTCGTGCCTGCCCGTGCGGCGTCTATCCACAGCACCGCGCCGCGACCCTGTGAGCGATGTGGAAAACTTAACGGTTTTATGCTGGAACTTCCGCAGCGGGCGCTTTCCGCGACCATCGCCCGGAGGTAAATCGTACGAGGCAACCGGCACTTACGACGAAAATCGCCGTATACACGGCGGCCTGCGTCCAGTGCCCGTACAGGTATGCGCCGGTTCCGAATAAGGCCGAATACACGCCGGCCAGTCCGAGCACCCAGCAGAGCAGCGACTGCGGAAGGCTGTCGGGAGAAGCCGGCGCGCCGGTGCGCGCACGCACGCGATGCCAGCCGGGTCCCGCGGGCCGGACTTTCGCGTAGAATGCATCGAGCGTTTTCTCGTCCACGGGCGGGGTGAGGAGCGTCGTCGCGATCCAGACGATCGTGGTGACGGCAACGGTAACCAGCAGCGCCACGCTATCGTCGACGGGACGTCCGTTCTTGTCCATCATGAAGAACACGAACGCGACCAGGAAACGACGACGCCATCGCGCCGACTTCGGTCCACGCGTTGATTCGCCACCAGAACCAGCGCAGCAGATACACCAGACCCGTACCCGCGCCGATGGAGAGCATCAAATGGAATGCTTGCTGCGCCGTGTCCAGGACGGTCGTCACCAAACCCGCGAACACCATGATGAGCACGGTGACGATGCGCGCGGCCATGACGTAATGTTTCTCGCTGCGTCCCGGCGCCATGAAACGCTGATAGAAGTCGTGGACGAGATACGACGTGCCCCAGTTGAGCTGCGTTTCGAGCGTCGAGCGATATGCCGCAAAAAGTCCGGCAACCATGAAGCCGGCAAAACCGGCCGGCAAAAATACGAGCATCGCGGGATAAGCGATGTCGTCGCCGAGCAATTTATGCTGCACGTGCGGAAACGCGCGGCCGATATCCGTCACGTGCGGATACACGATCATGGAAGCGAGCGCGACGACGATCCACGGCCAGGGACGAAGAGCGTAGTGCGCGGCCTGAAAAAGCAGCGTGCCGAAAACGGAATCTTTTTCGGTGCGCGCGGAAAGCATGCGCTGCGCTACGTAACTGCCGCCGCCCGGTTCCGAACCGGGATACCAGACCGACCACCACGCGACGGTCAGCGGAATGATGAAAATTGCGGCGCTCGTCTTCCAATCGGTAAAATTCGGCAAGAATGTTCAAATACTGCGGATGCGTCGACTGGACGAAATGCCATAGCCCGTGCAGTCCACCGACTTGCGGGAGCTTCACGGCAAAATACGCCGCCGCGAACGCGCTGCTCATCGTGATGCAGAACTGAATCATGTCCGTCACCATCACGCCCCACAAACCCGACATCGAGGCGAAGATGACCGGAACGATGGCGCCCACGACGAGCGTTTCCCATTGCGGAATTCCGAAGAGAATGCCGGCGATTTTCGACGCGGCCAGACTCACGCTGCCGATGATGACGCAATTGAAAAACAAGCCGAGGTAAATCGCGCGAAAGCCGCGCACGAACGACGCGGCCTTCCCGGAGTATCGTTCTTCGTAGAATTCGAGATCGGTGAGGACGCCGCTGCGCCGCCAGAGGCGCGCGAAAAAGAATACGGTCGCGAGGCCGCTCAGCAAGAACGCCCACCACTGCCAATTCGCCGCCACGCCGCCTTGCCGAACGAAACCGGTTACGAGATTCGGCGTGTCGGTGCTGAACGTCGTCGCAACCAGTGAGATGCCTATCAGCCACCACGGCGCTTGCCGGCCTGCCGCAAAGAATTCCGCCGTGTTCTTGCCGGCGCGCCGCGCGAGGACGATCGCCGGCACGAACATGATGCCGACTGAAACGACGATGATGCCCCAATCGAGCGCGGTTAAATGCATGCGGCGCCTCTCGCGGAAAAGTCTCGCATCGCATTCAACCCGCGGTGCAGCGCCGCCTTGTGGCCGCTCCTCTTGCCGCTCGTGCACCTGGCAGGTAGTGAGAGACGTGCTTTCACTTGCGTTCTCCGCGGCGATGTTCGGCATCGACGGCTACGTGGTTCGCGTCGAGGCCGACAGTTCGCCCGGCACGCCGAGTTTGGCGATTATCGGGCTGCCGGACCGCGCGCTGGCAGAAGCTCGCGATCGCGTGCGCGCCGCGATATTTAACTCGGGCTTTGCATATCCCGCGGGACGTTTGCTCGTGAATCTTTCTCCCGCGGACGTGCGCAAAGAAGGGCCGTCGTTCGATCTGCCGATCGCGCTCGCGCTGCTGGGTATCGACGAGCAAGTCGATCGGCTCTCATTGCAAAACTACGCGGCGCTCGGAGAACTCGCACTCGACGGCACGCTTCGCCCGATCGGCGGCATCTTGCCGATGGTGCTCGGCGCGCGCAATGCCGGATTCACCAAACTCATCGTTCCGCAGAGCAACGCGGACGAGGCGGCGCTCGTCGAAGGCATCGAGCTCTACGCGGTCGATTCATTGCAATCCGCAGTTGCGGTGCTGCTCGGCAACGGCGCAAAATGGCGCACGCGTACGCTCGTTCCGGAAGTTTCGGCGCGCGAAAACTTCTTCTACGGGGACTTTGCCGACGTTCGTGGGCAAGCCGGCGCCAAGCGCGCGCTCGAAATTGCAGCTGCGGGCGGGCACAACGTGCTATTCGTCGGGCCGCCCGGCTGCGGTAAAACGCATGCTCGCTCGGCGTTTGCCGTCGATTCTGCCGCCGATGTCGGCGAACGAAGCGCTCGAGGTGACGAAAATCTACAGCGTCGCCGGTCTGCTCGGCACGGAGCCGGGGATCGTGCAAGCCCGCCCATTTCGTTTTCCGCATCACACTATCAGTCAAACCGCATTGGTCGGCGGCGGCATTGCCGTAAAGCCCGGCGAAATCAGCCTCGCCCATCACGGCGTCCTGTTCCTCGACGAATTGCCCGAGTTTACACGCTCCGCAATCGAAGTGATGCGTCAGCCGCTCGAGGAGGGAGTCGTGACCATCGCGCGCGCCTCCGGCACATTTACGTATCCCGCGCGATTCATGCTGGTCGCGTCGATGAATCCGTGTCCGTGCGGTTATCGCGGTACGCGCGGTACCGAATGCCGCTGCGACGACGCAGCCGTCGCGCGATACGTTGCAAAACTTTCCGGTCCGCTTCTCGACCGCATCGATCTGCAAATCGAAATCGCACGCGTGCCGTTCGACGACATGGTGCGCACCGAGCATTCCGAGCGCTCGTCAGCGATACGGGATCGCGTCGTAGCGGCACGGCAGCGGCAGCGCGAGCGCTTCGACGATACGCCTATCAGCTGCAACGCCGAGATTCCCGGCAGCGCGGTCCGTACGTATTGCAAACTGGACTCGCAGGCGATGGAGTTGCTGGCGCAGGCCAGTGCGCGCCGCCAGTTTTCCGCTCGGGCTTTGGACCGAATCGCCCGTGCGTCGCGCACGATCGCGGACCTTGCCAACCAGGACGCGATCAGCAGCAAACATGTCGCGGAAGCGATTCAATATCGAAGTTTGGAGCGGCTGGATACGCGTGCTGCCTAGACTGTCCAGAATCTCAAGCATCGTGAAACGAGAACTACGCGCATCGATGTCGCAATTAAGCACCCCAGCGTGTTGTACGTTCGCCTCGTTCGGCCGAGATGCATCGTCCTTCGAGGAGCGATCGCAAATCGTTTTGGTTCGGGCTGACCGCAAGGTGTTGGCGTTCACCTTTCGGTTGAGGCGCTAGACCTGACGTGAACCCGATTCGGGAACGTATCTCGCCGTTTCGACCGCGTGCAAAACTGAGGGAACCCGAACGCGCCATACGAGTTTTCCGAAATGGAAATGCCGCTGCGATGCGGGAGCGCGGCCGCGAATGGCGGCCGACGAGAAAAGCGACAGAGTCGAAAAAATCAGCGCCGACCAGAACGCGTAATGCACCGCGGCGAAAGCGATTGCAAAAGCCGCTGCAAGCGCAACACCGAGACTCAAGCCGATTTGAGCGGCCGTGCTGATCGCGGCCGACGCGAGAGCATCGTCGCCTTCGGGAACATTGGCAAGTCCGGCAATCATCGAGATTTCGTAAGTGAACATGCAGCCGAATCCGGCGACGATCGTCGCGGGAAGCACGCCGTAGGCAGCCGGAATCTCCGGGCGGCTGAGCGCGAGCAGGGCTACGCTGCCGCCAACCATGAACATCGAGCCGAAAATCGCAACCGCTCTCGAACCGAAACGCTTGGCAAACGGTACGCTGAGCGGTCCGGAGATGCCGGCCATCACCAGCGTCGCGGGAATGAACGCGATACCGGTCTCGAGCGCGGTGAAGTGCGCCGCTTCCTGGAAGTAGAGCGACGCGTACACGTATATGCTGCCGTATGCGGCGGCCTGGACGACCGATAACGCGATGGCCGGCGTGAAATCTTCGATGCCGAAGATGCGTGCCGGAATAAGCGGGTCCGGAGCTCTGCGCTCCGCCATGACGTAACCGGCGAACAAAACGACGTCGAGCACGATACGCAGCAGCGTCTCGTCCGATGTAAAACCATCCGCCGGCGCGCGCACGATCGTGTACGTCAGCAACAGCAGCGCGGCCGTCAAAAGCACGGCGCCCCAGCCGTCCAACCTCCGTTGCTCTTCTCTTCGCGTTTCGCGCGGCAGCATCACCGCCCCGAGTATTAGGATCGCGATACCGACCGGCACGTTGACGAAAAATACGCTGCGCCAGCCCAGAAACGCGACGAGCACGCCTCCCAGAAACATGCCGACGACGATCCCGATGCTGCCGGCAATGCCCCACATGCCTATAGCGCGGCTGCGCTGCGCCGGTTCCGCGAAGAGTCCCATCGCGATGGCAAGCGCCGCCGGATTCACGATCGCCGCGCCCAAGCCTTGCAGAGCGCGCATGAAGATGAGCAGCGAGGCATCCTGCGCGATGCCCGCAACGAACGAAGCGCCGGTAAAGATGGCCAAGCCGGTAAAGAACGCGCGGCGGCGTCCGTACGCGTCGGCGCAGCGTCCGGCGAAAAGCAAAAAGCCGGCAAACACGATCGCATAGGCGCTGATCACCCACTGGACGCGCTCGGCATTCGCGTGCAGTGCGCGACCGATTGCGGGCAGCGCAACGGTGACGATCGAGAAGTCCAGCAGCAGCATGAAAAACGTCGTGCAGAGGATCGCAAAGACGAGCCACGGCGAGCGCTTGGGCATGCCTGCTTGTTCAATGGCTGCCGCGGCGTCACCGCCCGGCCTTGGAAAAGCGTTATGCTATCGGTATGGAGAGGGCCAATCTCTTCGGCTCCAAGGATCCGCGGCTGCTGGCCAGCGCCGACCCGTCATGGCCCGCGGCCGTGTTCGGACGCCTGTGGCGGCATGCATGCGTCGCGTGCGCGCTCGTGCTGCTCGCGTGCGCGCTTTACGCATCCAATATCGCAATCGGTATGCGCGCGCGCTCTCAAGTGAACGGGACGATGACGGGCCTGGCGGTTGAACACGACGTCGCCGTCGCACGCGACCGCAGAGGCGTTGCGCACATTCGCGCGCGCACTTTGCACGATTTGTTCTTCGCGCAAGGGTTCGTCGAAGGGTCCGACCGGCTCTTTCAAATGGATTTGACGCGGCGGTACGCGTACGGGACCCTCGCCGAGATTTTCGGCGTCAAAGCGCTTGGCATGGACGAAGACTTGCGCGCCGTCGACGTCAAAGGCATCGCTGCGCGCCAATGGCGCTACGCCGATCGCTCGACGCGAGAGGCGCTCGAGGCATTCAGCGCAGGCGTGAACGCGGCGCAGGCGCGGCAACCGCTGCCGGTGGAATTTCGAATGCTGCTCTACCAGCCGGCGCGTTGGACGCCGCAAGACTCGATCGCCGTTTCCGTCGTCGCCGCGTACGAACTCGCCGATTCCTGGCACGATATCTTCGCGCGAGACGCGCAGTGGCATCAGCTGACGCCGCAGCTGTTACGGCGTCGCGTTTCCGCTATCCGACCCGCGGTACGACGTTTCGATCGGCGGCGATCCGTTGCGCGGGATCTCCGGCTCGAGCGCCGTTGCCACCTGTTCGTCCGGCGCAATCGCGATGCGACCCGCACACGTGCGCTTCGGAAGCAACGCTTGGGCGGCCGGCTCCCGACGCACGAGCGTGCATCGCGCGCTCGTTGCAAACGATCCGCACGTCGATCTGACGATTCCGGGAATTTGGTACTTGATCGATTTGCAGGCGCCCGGCCTGCACGCAGCGGGCGCAGTCATTCCAGGCCTCCCCGGTGTAACGCTGGGGCACAACGAACGTATCGCCTGGGCGGCGACGAACGCGCAGGCCGCAACGACGGTGCTCTATCGCGCTTCCAACCTTCCGGCGCGCGCCCGCGTGCTGGAACGGTTCGCCGTACGTCTTTCGCGGCCGGTCTGGAAGGCATACTACCGCACAAGCGGCGAGTTCTCGGTGCGCGACGACGAAGATCCGGGGCGCTTTACATTCGCGCGCTGGCCGCCGTACCGGCAAAACGCGACGACGATTGCGACCAATATTCGCCTCGATCGCGCGAGCAGCGTCGCGGACGCGATGCGCATCCTTTCGAACTATCGCGGTTCTCCCGAGAACTTCATCGTCGCGGATGCGAGCGGCGCCATTGCCTACCATCTCGCCGGTGAAATCCCGGACGATCCGGCATGGGGGCGGTACGTGCATCCGGCGCGCGATCTATCGCGGCCCCTGCGCGTTATTCCTTTCGCGCAGCTTCCGGCGCGCGCCGCCTCGCGCAACGCGGTTTTGCTGAGTGCGAACAATCGAATGTACGGGGCGAATTATCCGTACCGTTTGTCCGCCGGTTTCGAATTGCCGTACCGCGCGAACCGGATTGCCGCGCTCCTGCACGCACGCAAGCGCTATGACCGCAGATATTTCGCCGCGATGCAACTCGACACGTACTCGCCGATCGACGCGGAGATCGCGCGTGACGTCACGCGTTTGACGGGCGCCCTCGCACGCTGGGACGGACGGTTTCGCCCGGCCTCCAAGGCCGCTTCGCTGGAACACGATATTCGCGCGTATTTGGAGCAGCAGCAGCTTTCGCTGCCCGCGGCGATGGCACAGCTGCGCGAAACGCGTACGAGCGCCGGCATTTTCGCAGATCTGCAATCGGTGCGCTATCCCGCGCAAAACGCCGAGGCTCCATGGGCCCAGGCCGGACGCGTCGAGGTCGATCATCCGCTTTCGCCTATGTGGTACGGCATGCTGCGCGGCACCGCGCTTCCGGGCGACGGTGACGAGTACACGATACATTTGCAAGAGCCTGGATTTGCTCAAGGATTTCGCGCCGTCTGGGAGGTCGGCAATTGGGACGCCGGCGGCATCGTCATTCCGAGCGGTGAATCGGGACGTCCGGGTTCACCCCACTACGACGATCTCGCTCGCACGTGGATCCGCGGCAGCATCGTTCCGCTTCCCTTCAGTCATGCCGCGCTCGCGCGTCAGACGGAGGCGGTCTTGACTTTGCGTTCGGGAATGAAGACGTAAGTCACGAGGCCGAACACGAGCGTCAGGAGCGCTGCGAAAAGGAGCGCAACGTGCCATCCCATCCCGAATGACTGCGCGACGAGACCGCTCAGCGCGTTGCCGTTTACGCCTGCCGGCGGATGCTGCGCGGCAGCGAACGCACCGCCGTGATGCACGGCTGCGGTGATGCTGCGTACGGCCGCCGGTGACGCGTTCATCGCCTTCAGGCCGTCATTGACGGCCCGCGCCATGTTCGCGCCCAGCAACGATCCCAGCATCGCGATGCCCAGCACGCCGAAGAACGAACGGCTGAGTGCAATTGCACCGGATGCGAATCCTTGATCGACGGCATCGCATGCCGCCATACTGATCGCGCACGCCGGCGTCCACATCAAGCCCAGCCCGATGCCGAGAACGAAGAGTCCCGCGGAAACCTGCCACGAGCCGGTGCTGATGCCCAATGCCGCAAGCCAAAGGATCCCCGCGAGCAGGAACAACCAGGTCACTATGACGAGCAGCCGTTCGCCCAGCGATTTTTCGAAAAACTCGCTGTACTGGTTCACCAGAAAGAACGCCAAGTTGGCCGGCATCAAATAGAACCCCGAAGCGATGGCGGATCGATGCTGCGCATTCTGCAGAAAATCGGTGCAGAGCAGCAGAATACCGTAAAAGCAAAAAGTTGTTGACGCCGACCATGAGCAAGCCCACGACGAACGCGCGCGATCGGAAGTACCGCAAATGCACCATCGGCTTGGGCACCCGCTGCTCGACGGCAATGAAGATGGCCGTGCCGATTGCAAAGACGATGAACGCGCCGATGATGACCGGCGAGTTCCAGCCGCTCGCGTTTCCTTCGATGAGCGCGAAGCTCACTGCGAGCAATGAAAGAATGCTGAAGAACTGCCCCAGGCCGTCGATGCGCATCGACGAATCGCGTGCACTTTCGGTCGCGTACGAGAGCGTCACGAGCACGAGTGATGCCCATCGCAATCGACAGGTAGAAGACCGCCGGCCATCCCCAGAGATGCACCAGCACACCGCCGATTATCGGTCCTGCGATTCCGCCGGAGCCGGCGACGGTTGAAAACACTTTGATCGTGTCCTCGTTGTCCGCGCCCTCGGGCAGCATCTGCAGCAGGATGGCAACGGGCAGCGAGAGCAGGGCCGCGCCTCCGAGGCCTTGCAGCGCGCGCATGACGATCAGCACGGGCGCGCTCGGAGAGAGCGCGCATCCCACCGTCGCAAGCACGAAAAGCCAGGTCGACATGGTCAGGATGCGCTTGCGGCCGTAGAGGTCGCCGAGCGTTCCGGCCGCCAGCGTAAAGCCGCCTTCCATCAGAGGATAGATGCTGACGATCCACTCTTGGTCCGCGATGCCCGCATGAAGTGCGCGCTCGATGTACGGCAGCGCTAGATAAATGACGGTGATATTGACGACGGCCATGAAGCCGGCCAAATTCATGCCGAATTTGGCCATGCGAAGACGCCGACGAACTCATCTCGTATAACTGATCGCGCTCGCACGCGGCGTAAACGTTATGACGTCCCGGTTCGGCCAGTAGGCGCGTTCCGTTATTTCACTGCCGTCGGCAAGTTTCGCGTAAAAGCTCGTCGTCGCTGCGCCGCTCAGATTCAGTGCGGCATCGATGCGGTTGACGAAAAATGCATCGGGACGTTCGATGAGCGCATACGCCAGTCTGAAAAGCGACACCGGCGTGGTGACCATGGCGATGATCACATCGCCGCTCTGCGCGACGATCGTGCGCCGGAAGACCTGGTCGTCTTCACGCTGGATGCCCATCTTGCCGCCGGGTTCGACGAGCAGCACGTTCCCCTGAACGGCATATCGGGCCAATCGCAGCTCGGGCGTCTTCGTCACCGACGCGTTTCCGCCGGAATCGATGGTGAGGTACCCGATCCAATCCGCGCGCTTTCGTCCGACGATCTTCCCGTCGACCATCAGCAGACCGTCGGGTGCAAATACGCCGTTGAAGCGCCCGCCGTTGATCGCGACGGTCGCCTGCGTGCGCTTCCCAATGCTTTCCACTGCGATCAGCGCACCGGCGCGGGTTCGCTGCTCGACGATGCTCGCAGCGAAGGAACGGCGCGGCAGCACCGCCGCGGTGCACTCCACGCGCATTCCCTGGCCCGTATCGAGCGGAACGCGATACAGCGCTCCTTGATTGCCGAGATCGTACGTGTGCGCGTCCATTTCGATCTGCGGGCGCGCGATACGCGGATTGAAGAACGCGGCACCGGCCAAAGCGCCGGCGCCCATGATGAATCTCGCGCGGTTCGTTTCGGAACGCGCGCGTGGGCCCACTAGCGCGGGCCGATTTCGTCGGTGACGCGCGAGGCAGCAAGCATTTCGCTAATAGCCCCGTCGAGCGATTCGAACGTGTACAATCCGGAAAACACGGCGAGATCGCCGCTGGTGTTGCGCAGCAGGAACGACGGCAGTTGCGGCAGCGCGAGATCTTTGTATTCTTGCGTGGTCTGCGCGATGCGCTGCCTTACGTGCGCGGACTCCATCGCTTCCGCGATACGCTCCGCCGGAAACCCGCTGATCCTCGCGGCTTCGGCCACCGCGACATCGCGCCGGCCCAGCGGTTTCCCGACGACGAGCGCGGCGTGCGAAAGTTCGCGCCGTACGCGAGAGTCGGCAGCGCCGAGCGAGCGGGCCGCTTCGGCAGCCTGATTGGCGTACACGGTCGTCGTTTCAGGCGAATCATGCCACGAGTCGTTCAGCTGCACGCCGGTCATCTTCGCGGTCCGCGCGTAGTACCAGACGAGTTCGTCGCGCTCGTACGGCAGCGGCCCGTAATCGAACAGCTGGGCGATGCGCCAGTCCAGACGCACGTCCTCGCCATATTTGGCTTCGATGCGTTCGACGGCGCGGTCCGCGACGTAACACCACGACGAGAGCACGTCCACGTAGTAAATGAGATCGACGTGCGCCATTACGCCTGCACGATCGCGCGCGTGCGCAGCGCAGGGACCGACTCGCCTTCCAGAAACGCGGGCAACTCTTCGACCGAAAATTGAATGCCCGTGAAGAAGGGCCCGAAAGCGGCATATCGCGCGCTCGCCTCGTCGAAACGCATCTCGTAGATCAATTTCTTGAAAACGAGCGGATCGTCTGCATACAGATCGACGCCCCACTCGTAATCGTCATATCCGATCGAACCCGAGATGACCTGCGTGACGAGGCCATGGAACGAGCGTCCGATTTTCCCGTGATCGAGCATCAGGCTCGGCGCGCTCCTCAAAGGGCAGCATGTACCAATTATCCTCGCCTTCGCGCTTCTTGTCCATCGGGATAGAAGCACACGTACCGCCGCTGCGGAATCCGCGCCCACAGCCGGCCGGCATTGCGCGGCTGATTGGCCTGCTCTTGCAGCAACTCGTCGAAAGCGGCGTTCCATTCGGGAGAAAACGGTTTGAGCGCGCGCTCCGAAAGCGCTGCGTGAATTTTTCCGGTTGCATCGTACAGGCCGAGTTCCAGAACCGAAACGTAGGAATCGCGGGCTTCCAGGAATTCCGCGAGCTCGCAGCGGTCGAGCGCGGCTTGCGCCAACGCCAGCCCGTCGAACGATCGCGCGTAGTGCGTGAACATGACGTCCGCTTTGTGCCCGAGCATCTGTGCCGCGCCCACATCGGTTTCCTCGGCGCGCGCAAGCGGCGTGAGCGCGTCGACGGCCTCGCGTGCAAGGCGTCGCGCTCGCCCTCGGGCACCGCCGCCCAGCGTCTGCGATCGAACGCGAACATGCGGTGGAGAATCCACCAGCCTTCAATCGTTTCGTTTACGTCCGGGTGGCGCACGGTGCTCCTAAGGGATCAGCCTTTGGCCAGCGCTTTGACGCGCTTGACCTCGGCTTCGACTTCCGCAGCCAGCGTATCAGGCCGCTCGCGATATTTCGCCCACAATTGCGGCATGTGCGCGATATCGTCGAGCACGCGCGCGTAAACGGCATTTACCGGCGTAGGAACGCCATGGTCGCGGCCCGCGCACGCCACTGCGCCGTTCAGAAAATCCACCTCGGTTTGGGCGCGGCCGGCACGCAAGTCGAGCAGCAGCGAAGGCGGCTTCGTTCCGCGCGCACCGGCAACGCGGCCCGCGAGAAGCCGTTTCGCGATGGGGCTGGGCAGCGTCGCAATACCTTGCAGCGCGCGAACCGGATAGCGCGGCAAGTCGAGCGGCCTCAGATCCATCGCCTGCATCACCGCGCGCACTTCGCGTATGGCGCGAATCTCCAGCGTGAAAATTTCTTCGAAGTGCACCATGCGGTTGGGCAGCACGTTCAAGATGCCGCAGCTCGCATTGGCGATGATGTTCAGCACCAGTTTCGACCATTTCAGCGCGCGCCAATCGTCGACGACCTGCACTTTGATTCCGGCGCTCGTGAACGTCGCAATGAGCCAATTGTAGGCGTTGCTGCCCATGGGTGCGAGCGCCAGACCGCCTTCTTTGGCCGCTTTACCATGGCCGTTTTCGCGCGCACGATCGACGGGCGTGGTCAGCGCGGCTGCGACGACGTTGTTTTCGCCGAACGCGGCGGCGAGTTTTTCCTCGTTGCCCACGCCGTTCTGCGGGCTTAGGAAAACGCACTTTTCAGGATACGGAATTGCCTTGCTTGAGCGTTTGAATCGCACCGTCCGTGTCGTATGCTTTCACCGCGACGATGGCGACGTCCGCGTCGACGGGCGTCACGCGTTCGAAATCGCGCGGCGCATAGAACACCTCGACGTTGATCGACTGCAGCAAATCGCCCAGATACGTTCCCACCGCACCGGATCCGACGATGTAGACCTTCACGCGACACCTGTGGAGCCGAAGCCGCTTGCGGCGCGCACAGTCTGCGGCAACTCTTCCGCGGGCGAAAACAGCGCGCGCGTCACGGGCGCGACGATCATCTGCGCGATGCGATCGCCGCGCCGAACCGTGAACGGCTCGGTGCCCAAATTCGCCAGAATCACGCTGATCGGACCGCGGTAATCCGCATCGATCGTGCCGGGCGAATTCAGACACGTTACGCCGTGCTTCAATGCAAGGCCGCTGCGCGGACGAATCTGCGCTTCGTATCCGTCCGGCAGCGCTATCGCAAATCCCGTCGGAATCAGCGCGCGCGCGCCGGGAGCGATAATCGTGTCGTGCCGTACCGCGGCGCACAAGTCGGCACCGGCGGCATGCGCACTCATGTACGCGGGAAGCGGAAGGCCTTCGCCTTCAGGCAGACGCTTGATTCGACGGTCACTATTTCCGGCATGGCAGCTGCCGCTACTTGGAGAGCAGCGTTGCCAATTCTTCTTGGAAGCTCTCGACGTCGCGAAATTGGCGATAGACGCTGGCGAAGCGAATGTACGCAACTTTGTCCAGATTGCGCAGCGCTTCCATCAGTTTCTCGCCGATGGTGGTCGACGGAACTTCGCTTTCGCCCCGCGCAAACAAATCGCGCTCGAGATCCGCGGCGACGCCTTCCATCTGGCATTCGGAAACCGGGCGCTTCTCGCACGCGCGGCGCAGGCCGGCCAGAATCTTCTCGCGGCTGAATTGCTCCCGGCGGCCGTCTTTCTTGACGACGAACAGCCGCGGGGCTTCCATCCGCTCGTAGGTGGTGAAGCGATGCTTGCAGCGCAAGTCCAGGCATTCGCGCCGGCGGCGGACGACGTTCTCGTCGTCGCGTGAGTCTACGACACGCGTTTCGCTCTTGCGGCAGGTAGGACAGATCAGCGATTGACCCCTGTTTACGGCGCGCCCCACATATTGTGGGTCATACCATTATAAGCCACTATGCGTGCCGGCGCAAAAACGGGGGCGGCGACCGCTAGGTCGCCGCTCCGATTTTGAACATCTTGGTCCCGCATTCGGGGCATTTCCCCTCGGTTGCCGGGCGACCGTTCTTCATCGTGATTTGGACCGCGTCTTTGATTTGACGCTTGGTCTTGCACTTCACACAGTAGGCTTCTGCTGCCACGTTTACTCCTTCGAATACGGCCGGCGAAAGGGCGGCGCTCGGGCTTTCGCCGAGGCGCCTGTAGGACAGGGCGCTTATTCCGAGGCGCACCACGGTTTCCCCCTGCGCGGGAGTCCCTCACGCCGCGCGGCTCGCCCTTGCTGGCAAGCGGGCGGTGCGTGAACGCTTGGCCGATGGAACGCCCCGTACGCCGGCCTTTCAGCGAAGTGGCGGCCCTGAGGCCGGGGACCGGCGTTTCGGTAGTCGTGGAGCGCTCTGGTGCGTCGGCAGCTTGGAAGGGCTTGGGCGGCCGTCGGTAGCGATCGTCGGAACGCGCGCGGCAACGCCTTACGGCAAAAGCATCGCACACCGCTTCGCAGCGGATCTGGGCGCTGCGGGGTGCTGCATCATTTCCGGCCTCGCCCTGGGCATCGACGCGGCTGCGCATGAGGGCGCGCTCGCAGTGCGGAGCGCCGACGATCGGCGTGCTGGGCGGCGGGCACGATTGCTTCTTCCCTCCGCGCAACCGGGCGCTGGCGGAGCGCATGATCTCCGCAGGCGGCGCGGTGCTCTCGCCCTTCGCGCCCGATCATCCCGCGTTTCCGTCGCAATTCTTGCAGCGCAACGGCATCGTTGCCGCGCTCGCCGATGCAGTCGTCGTCGTCGAAGCGCCCGCGCGAAGCGGAGCGCTGAATACTGCGGGCTGGGCCGCAGGCCGCATTCCGGTCTTCGCCGTTCCGGGCGACGTCGATCGCCCGCACGTTGCCGGCTGCCACGCGCTCATTCGCGATGGAGCGATTCTGGCGCGCAGCGCGCACGACGTCATCGACGATCTGCGGCTCGGCACGGCCGCGCCGGCTCGCGAGCCTCGTGCAGACGATTCGCGCGCGCACGATCCGCTGCAGCGCACGTGCTGCGCCTGCTGCGCAGCGGAGAGCGAACGCTCGAAGATCTGCTCGCCGAACCGGCGTGAAACGACGCAAAACCTTCTGGCTGCGCTTTCGATGCTCGAACTGAACGGGCTCGTCGAGGCGCAGCCGGGGCAACGTTACTCCAAGCGCCGCTGACGAAGCGCGATGCTGATGCGCGGCGCGATCGGGCGCGGGACTTTCGGAATGTGATGCTCCCAATATTCTTGCGCGAGTCCGCCCATCACGAGCAGACTGCCCGGTTCGAGCTCGATGGAAAACGCGCGGCGCGGGCGCGCTTTGCTGCGAATCTGCATCTCGTCGCATTGCGCCCAGACTAACGAGGCGCGACGACGGGCGCTCGATCAGATCCTCGGTATGATCGCTGTGCCATGCGACGCTGTCGTCCCCGTCGCGATAATACTGCACGGAGACGGCATTGAAAACTGCTCCGATGAGCGATTCCACTCGCGTCTTGAGGTCCGCGAGTTCGGGCGGCAACGATTCGTCCGCGCCGAAACGCGCAATCAGGCGCGGCACCGCAACCGTGTGGTCGTACATCCACATCGTTTCCTGCGCCCAAGAAAGCGTCGACTCCAGGTGCTCGAACAGCGCCGCACTTTCGGCGGCGCCGAGCAGCGCAGGATGGTACACGATGCTTCCGCTCGCGTCGTCGACGAACACTTCGCGGTGCGCTGCCGAATAGGCCGATTTGCTGCGCCACACCCTCGAAAACCCGGATACTCGCGAACGCGTTGCGAACGAGGCAAGCGTGCAACTACGCATCGTCGCCGTCGGAAAACTCAAGGCGAGCCTACGCCGCGCAGGCTTGCGCCGAGTTCGCCAAGCGTCTCGGCGCCCTACTATCCGCTCGAAGTGGTGGAATTGAAGGCATCCGACGGCACGCAGCCCGCCGCTGCATTGCGCCAGGAGGCGCAGCGCGTGGCCCGCCACCTGCGCGAAGACGATTGCGTATGGCTGCTGGACCGCGGCGGCGACGAGCTTTCGAGCGTAGAGCTCAGCCGCAGGATCGAGAGCGCCGCGAACGCGGGAACGCGGCGGATGACATTCGTGATCGCGGGGACGTACGGGTCGGACGACTCGCTTCGCGAACGCGCGGACTTCGTTTGGTCGCTTTCGGCGCTCACGTTTCTGCACGAATGGGCGCGCATGATCGTGCTGGAACAGCTCTATCGCGCGGCGAAGATCGCGCGCAATGAGCCCTACCACCACTGAGCCGGTGCTGCCGGAGGATGCTCTTGCGACTTTTGCAGCAGCACTGCAGGCCGTCATTGCCGCGAACTATGCGGGTGTGCCGCGTCCGGAGATCGCGTTCGAAGCGCCGCGGCGTCCGGAGTTCGGCGACTTTGCCACGAACGCGGCTTTTGCGCTGACGCGCGCTGCAAGGCGTGCTCCGCAGGACGTGGCGTCGGCACTGGTGGCGGACGTGCTCGAACGCGAGCCGCGTCTACGCGAGCTTCTTCAGCGACGTAACGCCGACTGCGGGATTCATCAATCTGCGTCTCGCGCCCGCGGCATGGCAAGCCGCGATCGCGCGTATTTTGCGCGACGGCGAGCGCTTCGGCGCTGGCGCGGCGCAAGACTACGCGCATCTCGCTCGAATTCGGCAGCGCCAATCCCACGGGGCCGCTGGTGGTCGTGCAAGGACGCACGTGCAGCATCGGCGCGACGCTCGCGAATGCGATGCGCTACTGAGGCTACGACGTTTTCGTCGAATGGATCATCAACGACGCCGGAGGCCAGGTCGAAACGCTCGGACGTTCGCTCTACGCGCGATACCGCCAGATTTTCGATTCGGCATTTCCGTTTCCGCAGGAGGGATATCCGGGCGAATACCTCGCGCCGATCGCGCAGCAGATCGCCGATCGCGACGGGGCGCGCTGGATCGATGCGGACGAGGCGGAATGGCTTGCGTATTTTTCGCAGACCGGCCGCGACGCGCTCGTCGCCGAGCAGATGCGGACCGTCGAGCGCTTCGGCGTGCGCTACGATCTCTGGCAAAGCGAAAAGGAACTGCACGACACCGGGCGCGTCAAAGCCGGCGTGCAGCGGCTGATCGACAAAGGCGTGACGTACGAGCATGACGGCGCTCTATACTTTCGCGCAACGGAATTCAGCGACGACAAGGACCGCGTGCTCGTCCGCCGTGACGGCCGTCCGACATATCTTGCGGCGGACGTGGCGTATCACTTCGAAAAGTTGCAGCGCGGGGATCGCGTCATCGACGTCCTAGGCCCCGATCATCACGGCTACATCGGGAGGCTCAAAGGTCTGGCGGAAGCGCTTGGCTTCAGCCGCGATGCGCTCGAAGTGCTCATCGCACAGCAGATTACACTGATGCGCGGGGCCGAACAGGTAAGCATGAGCAAGCGTGCGGGACACATCGTTACGCTCGACGACATCATCGACGAAGTCGGCGTCGACGCCGCGCGTTTCTTCTTCGTCATGCTCGCACCGGAGTCGCCGCTGACGTTCGACTTGGAACTCGCAAAGGAACAAACGAACGAAAACCCGGTGTACTACGTCCAATACGGACATGCGCGGATCGCGTCGGTCTTCAAGAACGCGGACGCTGCGGACGTCGAAGAAGCGCGGCTGCGCCCCACGCTCGCCGGGATGACGCATCCGGCGGAGATCGCGCTCGCGCGCCGGCTCGCCGAATTGCCGCGGGTCGCGCAGAACGTCGTCGATCACCTCGCGCCACACCGCCTCACGCGTTACGCGCGCGACATCGCTTCGGATTTTCATCAGTTTTATCACGAGTGCCGCATTCTGCTGGACAATCGCGAAGAGCGGCGTGTCGCGTCTCGCCCTGTGCATTGCGACGAAGACCGTGTTGGCGCGCGTTCTCGGTCTCATCGGCGTGAGCGCCCCGGAATCGATGTAGCCGCTCGGCTATTGGCCCATTTATACATTTTTCATGAGTGGCGCCTATGTTCTTACGCACACACTTGCGTGAGGACTACAACCATATGCACAAAATATTCCTGGGTCTGGCTTTGCTGAGCGCCGTTTCGCTTGCCGCGTGCGGCGGCGGCGGCAGCAGCGGGGGCACAACCCTCATCCCCGTCCCGAAACAGACTGCGCCTCCTGCGACGAGCGATTCAACGCTGCCGAAGCAGGCGACGATCAGCGGTCAAACGATCTGGACGACGCAGTCCGGCTTACCCCTGTACGTATTCAACGGCGATACGGCCGGCGTTTCGAACTGCACCGGATCGTGCGCCGCCATTTGGCCGCCCCTGATGAGCGGCGCCGGCTCGAAGGCCACCGGCGACTTCACCATCATCGCGCGCTCCAATCCCAGCGGTTCCCAGTGGGCGTACATCGGCAAACCGCTCTACACGTTTGCAAGCGACCAGCCCGGCCAAGCGCCGACGGGCAATAACTTCCAAGGCTTCACCGTTGCACTCGTCGCCGGACAAAACGGAGCCCCGCCTCCGCCGGCCGGCTGCACCGGGATCTACTGCTGATTGCCTCCTACGGCAAGACATGCCGCAACGTTTGCGGCATGTCTCGCCGTAGGCTGTTGGAGAAAAATATGAAGGCATCACTCCGGCGTTTCACCGCTCTTGCCGCCGCGGCAGTACTGCTTCAAATCACCGCCGCTCTGGCGCAGCAAAGTACGTCGCCGCCGGCGAATGCGCCGATCGTCGTTCACATCAAAGATTACGCCTACCAGCCCGCCGATTTGACGGTGAAGACCGGCGATTCGGTCGAGTTCGTAAACGACGACGACGTCGCGCACACGGTCACCGCAAAAGACGGCTCGTTCGATTCGAAGAATCTCGATCCGCACGCCCATTGGACTTCTGTTTTCTCGAAACCGGGAACCTATCCGTACGTGTGCTCGTACCATCCCGGAATGGCAGGCAGCATCACCGTTACGAAATGAGAACGCGCTCGGTGCTCTCGATCACGGCGAGCGGTTCGGGCTCGACTTGATCCACCGCGTCGATTTGCCCGTGCAGCCATGGGCCCAAGAAATACTTCCAGATCAGCTTCGCAATCGCCGCGGCGGGAATTCCCAAAATCAACCCCGGCAACCCGAACAGCTCGCCGCCTGCAAAAACTGCGAACATCACGGTGATTGGGGAAACGCCGACCGTGCCGCCCATGATTTTCGGCACCAGCACGTTGTCGCTGATGCGGGCGACGCCGAACATGACGACCTGCACGAAAATCAGCATGAACGGTCCCTGGGGAGCCGAGAGAATCAGCGCCAGGATCTGCACCACGAGCATCCCGATGATCGGAATCGCATACCCGATCGCGCTGAGTATACCGACGAGCAGCGCGAATTTGAATCCCAGCAGCGCGGTGATTCCCGCGATTACGACGCCCGTTATGGCGCTGACGATTACCTGTCCGGCGATATAGCCGCCGAACACCGCCACCGCTTCGCTCGAAAGCTTGCGGGCCGTTGCGCGTTTGCTCGGCGGGAAGAAGCCGGCAAAACCGTCCGCGAGGCGCTGCGGATCGACCAGGAAGAAAAACGAAAGGATGATCGCGGAAAACGCAATGAACAGCCCCGTGGCGATATTGAGCGCAAACGTTCCGAGCGAGGTCACGGTGAGCGTGAGGAGTTCGGTGATTCGCTGCGCGCCCATCTGCTGAACGTTGAGCAGTTGCGGCGGAATGTTGGCTTTGGGGAAATGCGCGCGCAGACCGGTTTGCGCGCTCTGGAGCCACGACTGCGCGCCCTGCAAGTAGTGCGGCGTGTTTACCAGCAGTGCTTGCACCTGATCGATCGTCATCGGAACGATGATGACGAGCACGACGATCGTCACCAGAATGAGCACCGCATAGACCGCCGCGATCGCCCAAAGGCGCGGCATCCGGCGCTTGACGAGCCATTCCGCCACCGGGTGTACGCCGGATGCGATGAATGCCGCGATGAGAAAGATCGCAATCGTCTTGGGAATGCGCGTCGCGAACCACAGGGCGGCTACCGTGATGACCAGCAGCGCAACCGTCATCCAGACGCGGCGGCGGCTGTTCGGTTCTATAGCGGCTTGCATAGCAGACGCCGCTCCGTGAGATACCCGGCGCGTTCGTACAGCGAGCGCGCAGCGGCGTTATCTTCGGTGACCATCAATCCCATATACGGCAGCCCTCGCCGGCGAGCTTCATCTTCGGCAGCGGCCAGCAGACGACTTCCTATACCTGCGCCACGCGCCGAAGGTTCCACGGCCATGTACGCCACGAACCCTTGCGGCATCCGCGTGACTTCGTCCGGCATCGTGTCGAGCATCAGGATGAAACCCGCGCGCACGCCTTTGCGCTCGGCCACGATCAGAACGTGCGGCTGCCGGAACACGAAGTCGAGCAGCCCTTCGTAGCTGCTCTCCAGCATGGATTCGTTGACGTAACGGAATTGCGCGACGGAGTCGCCCATGGTGCGCTTCCCGAGGTCCGCGACGAACGGACGATCGGCCGCAGTGCCCGCGCGGATGGCGAATTCTACGCGGCTGCGCGCCATACCGGCAGCAATTCCTGGAAGGCCTCGAGCAGCGCCGCGTTTTCTTCGGGCGAACCGATGGTGATGCGAAGGCGTCCGGACATGCCGAGCGCGTCTCCCGAGCGCACGATGATGCCGCGATGGAGCAGATCGGTATACGCGCGCGTCGCGCCGGACGGCACCTCGACCGCGTAGAAATTCGCTTGCGTTGGATAGACGTGCAGGCCGAGCGTTTCGAATTGCCCGCAGACGAACGCTTTGCCCGCCACATTTGACGCAAGGCTTTTTGCGACGAATGATTCATCGTCCAGCGCGGCGGCAGCTCCCAACGCCGCCGGACGCGAAATATTGAACGGCAGGCGCACGCGGTTCAGCCAGCCGGCCATCTCGGCGTCGGCAAACCCATATCCGAAACGCAACGATGCAAGTCCGTAAATTTTCGACATCGTGCGAAGCACGATCGTGTTGGCGCGTTCCCGCACGAGGTCCACCGCCTCGACCGTATCCGCGCCCATGTACTCGCGGTAGGCCTGATCGATCAGCAGCGTGACGCGCTCCGGCACGCGCGTGACGAACCGGCGCCAGCGTGCCGGCGATATGGAAGTTCCGGTCGGATTGTTCGGATCGCAGATGAACATCAGTTTGGTGCGCGCGGTGACGGCGTCGAGCATCGCCTCGAGATCGTGAACGCCGTCCCGCAGCGGCACCTCGACGGCGGCGCCTCCCGCGAGTGACGTAACGAGTTTGTACAGCGTGAAACTGGGAGCGGCCATCACCGCCTCGTCGCCGCTTTCCAGCAGCGTTTCGCATGCGATGTTCACCAGTTCGTTGCTGCCGTGACCGAGCACGACGTTTTCGCCGCGCAGTCCGTACGGCGCGGCGAGTTTCTCTTTCAACGCGGGATACGTGTCGTCGAGGTACAGGTGCAGTTTGTCGATGCGCCGCAGCGCTTCCATGGCGCGCGGCGAACTTCCCAGAGGGTTTTCGTTCGAAGCGAGTTTGATGATGCGCTCCAGCCCGAGATCCCGCTGCACTTCTTCGATCGTCTTACCCGGCACGTACGGTGCGAGCTTGCGAACGGCGGGACGGCTCATGCGCGCCGCGAGCCCGGATCCGTGATCGGCTCCGACGCCGCGCATTGCGGACATTCTGCAGCATCGTACGAAACGATCGGCATGTCCAGCAGCGCATGGGTGCGCGCGCCGAGATCTGCTTGCCCGCGGCGCACGATCACGCCGACGCCGACGAGCGTTGCGCCCGACTCGCGAACCAGACCGAGCACTTCCCTCACCGAGCCGCCGGTGGTGACGACGTCCTCTACGGCCAGCACGCGGTCGGACGGCGCCAGCCGGAAGTTGCGTCGCAACACCGGTACGCCGTCGTGCTTCTCGACGAAAATCGCTTTCGTTCCGAGCGCGCGCGCGACTTCGTACCCCAAGAGAATCCCTCCGACGGCCGCGCTGACGACGACCGTGGGCTTGTCGGCGGCGAATGCAGCAGCAATCTCGCGCGCGACCGGCTCGAGAATCGCGGGATCCTCGAGTATTCGAAATTTTTGGATGAACCGGTCGCTGTGGCGGCCGGAACTGAGCCGGAAATGCCCATCGAGCAGAGCGCCGCGGCTTTTGAGCTCTTGCTGCAAGTTCACGCGACGACTCCGCGCATTTCCTCGAGAATCTCGCGTGCAGCGGCGAGCGCGTCCGGCGCTTGCGTGATGGGGCGTCCCACGACGAGATAATCGGCGCCCGCGCGCACCGCATCCGCGGGCGTCGTGACGCGCTTTTGATCGCCGTGCGCCGCTCCAGCTGGCCGAATCCCGGGCGTAAGCGTGAGAAACTCGCTGCCGAGCGCGGTCTTGACGTCGCGCGATTCGTGCGCGCTGCACACGACGCCCGAGCATCCCGCATTCTTCGCGAGCCGTGCGAGCCGAACCGCGTTTTCCTGCGCGTCGCCGCCCAACCCGACGTCGAGCAGATCGCTTTGGCTCATGCTGGTGAGAATCGTTACGGCGAACACGTGCGGCGCGCGTCATGCCGAGTTCGTCGGCGCGTTCGTTCGCCGCTTGCGCCGCTGCCCGCATCATTTCGGTGCCGCCGAGCGCGTGCACGTTGACGATGTGCGTCCCGTACCGCACGAGCTGCTTCACGCCGGCCGCGACCGTGCGCGGAATGTCGTGCAATTTCGCGTCGATGAAGTGGCGGACGTCGCGCGCTTCCATGTACGAAAAGATGCGTTCTCCGTATCCGTACAGCGGCTCCATGCCGACCTTGTACACCAGATCGAGCTCGTAGAGTTCGTCGATGAGGCGCTCTGCGTCGTCGGCTTTGCGCACGTCGAGTGCAACGACCAGCTGGGACACTACCCTTCGTCTCCTTCGTATTGGAAGGCGTTCGCGAAGCCCACGTTGGCTTTGCCGACGATTTCGCGAAGCGAGCCGATTTCTCGCCGCTGCAGGTACGCCTCCAACTCTTCGACGATGCGCGCGGGAATCCGCGGATCGGTGAAGTTCGCCGTTCCGATGCAGATTGCCGAAGCGCCCGCCAGGAAAAATTCCAGCGCGTCGCTGGTACTTTCGATGCCGCCCTGACCCACGATAGGAATGGTCACCGCGCGGGAGACTTCGTACACGGCCAGCACGGCAATCGGACGAATCGGCGGGACCGGAAAGGCCGCCGGTCACATTTCCCAGCCGCGGCTTCCACGAGTCCACGTCGATCGGCCATGCCGCGCACCGTGTTGATGACGGCCAGCGCATCTGCGCCCGCGTCTTGCGCTTCGCGCGCGATCGCGGCGATGTCGGTGACGTTCGGCGAAAGTTTGACGATGAGCGTCTTGTCGGTCGTCGAACGCACTGCTTTTACGACGCGCGCGGTTAGTTGCGGATCGCACGCGAACGTTTCGCCTTCGTGCGCGACGTTCGGACAGGAAATGTTCACTTCCAGCGCGTGAATTTCGCTGCGCGCCGCGAGCTGCTGCGCAACGTAGGCGTAATCGTCGACGGAAAAGCCGGCAACGCTGCCGATGATTTTGCACGGGCGTTTTGCGAATTTCTCGACGTCGTGCTGCAAATACTAGTCGATGCCCGGGATTTTGCAGGCCGATCGCATTGAGCAGCCCCGCCGGCGTTTGCACCAACCGCGGCGTCGCATTGCCCAGGCGCGGCGCGCGCGTCACGCTCTTGAGCACGACGCCGCCCACTCGCCCGAGATCGACGAACGGTTCGAACTCCTCGCCGGTGCCGTAACAGCCGCTCCCCATCAACGTCGGATACGCGAGATCGAGTTTGCCGATCCGTACGCGCAGATCTACCATCGCAGCTCGTGCGACCAAAACACCGGGCCTTCCTTACAGATGCGCGCGTAGACGGTATCGCTGCCGCCGGCGTTCGCGCCCGGGAATCCAGGTGCTTGCACGCTCCTGCGGTCGAGCGGCACGACGCAGCCCCAGCATCCGCCCAAACCGCACGCGAAGGTTTCTTCGAGCGAGAGCTGCGCGGGAACGCCGAGTTCGGCGGCGACGAAAGCGGTCGCGCGCAGCATCGGCGAAGGACCGCATGCGAGAATCAAATCCGGTTTTCGTTCGGCGCGCGTAAGTGCTTCGGTGACGAATCCGCAGTGTCCGAAGGACCCATCGTCGGTCGTGCATACGACCTCGCAGCCTTCGCTTGCAAAGCGATCTTTTTCGACCAGCAGTTCGGCCGTGCGAGCGCCGTAAAACAGCCGTGCGCGCTTCCCCGATTGGACCAGTTTTGGGCCGGGAGCAGCACGGACGCAATACCCACCCCGCCTGCTACGATAGCCACGTCCGCCGCATCGCCCATCGTGAAACCATTACCGAGAGGAGCTGAAACGGCAAAATGATCACCGGCGCGCAACTCTGCAAGTTCCCGCGTTCTCGCACCGCACACGAAGAACAAAATGCTCGCGCGCTCACCTTGCGCTTCGTAGATGCCGAGCGCAGTCGCGCATCGCTCTCCACCAGGTGGAATCGCCATCAAAAATTGACCGGGGCGCGTCACGTTGACCAGTGCCGGTGCGTGAAAACCAAGGAGGAACACGCCGGGCGCGAGCTGTGTTCGTATCCAGTACGACAACATCGTGCACTGCTGGCATCGCCGGGGCTTTCTCGGCACGAAGGCGACATACTTTCACGAAATATTTAATAAAAGATGCGACCTTTGACTGAACTTCTTCATCGCATTAGCCGTTATAGGGTATAGAACGACAAATATCGGAAAGGAGGGTCCACGAAAAATGGCAGGTCTGATGGTCTTCAAATCGTTAGCCGACGCGCTCAGAGCGGGCTATCAGGTATACGACCGCACTTCGGACGGTTATCTCGTACGCACCAGAACTGCGGCTGGATGGGCAATCGCCCTGGTCAGTTGCAAGTGAACCCTCCTCGAAAGGGATAGAATGCAACAAAAAAGGCCCGCCGGAAGGCGGGCTTTTTTGTTGACTGGCGTTATCTCACATCGGGCGGAGCGGGCGGTTTTTCGAGTTCGGTCGTAGATCCCGGGCGCCAGCCCGCGTAACTGCCGGCACTGCCCGCGGCGCGGAACGGCTGTTGGCCCGAGGCTTGACCCTGCGCGCCCGGCGGGGGCATGCCGGGTCCCGGCCACTGCGGCGCGCCCAAGCCGATGGGTCCGAATCGTGCGCCCGACAGGACGGCGATGATGATCTGCGCGATGCCGACGAACAGCGGAATGAGTCCGCCGAGCAGCCACGGCCCCGGCCGCCCGAGGTCGATGAACGACAGCCCGACGAGCAGCGCAAAACCGATCATCGCCAGGGTGATGCCTTTACGCAGCATGCGCCCCGGGCTCGCGCACATCATTTCGTACTGTTCGTAGTTTGCAGACGCTGCCGAAGGCGGAACGCTGTAGGCGCCCGGATCTCCCCAGCCGCTCTTAGCCCAGTGCTTCGACCATTTGGGATCCGGCGGCGGCACGATGCCGCGCCGCAGCATCGCGAGCCGTTCCTGATGCGCGAACCAGCGGTTTGCGATGGCGTAGGCCATCGGCAGTCCGAAGATCACGAGCACCGCGATAACGGCGACGAAATCGTCTGAGCTCTGGTGGGACATTAGAGCGCTCCGTTCGTACTGATATGAATGTTTCCGTCCGAGGTAGAGACCTTGAGCGACCCGCCGCCGCTCGTTCCTGTTTGATAGTCCGCGCTGTCCGAGTCGTCCTCGCGATCCAAGCGCCGGCCGTTGATTCGAATCGTTCCGTCGTCCGTGTGGGCACGTATCGCCAGGGCCGGATTCAGCAACGCGAGATAGACCGATCCGTCTTCGGTGTGCAGCGACCCTCCCGCCACGTGTAAATCGCTTCCGCGAATCCTTCCGTCGTCACAATTCACCTGCACTTGGCCGGTCAGCCCGGCCAAATCGGCGCCGCCGCAGTGACGTACGTCGACAAACGAACCAGACGGGACCGTAATGGCCGTGTGCTGATAGTCCAATCCCACGATGGTCAAAGCCCGGCCGCCGCCTGCGCGGCTAATGCTCACGCCGTCATTCGTCCGATCGACTTGCAGCGGGGCAGAGTGCGTTCCGCCCCAAACCCAGCCGAACGTCCCGCTGTCGTCGGTGACGTGCACCCGGCCGTCGGTCGAAGCGCTTATCACGACCCGCGAGTCCGCGTCGTCGACGACGACGTGAGGAGAATCGCCCGCGGCGATGGACGGGTACGTCTTGCCTTGCTCGGAGAGGACGCGAAACCCGGCCGCACGAGCCGGCCATGCCGCGTGCCCTGCCGTGAGGGCCCAGAGTATCGCCCCGCCGATGAAGACCTCGGCTGCGAGCAGCACGGCGACGACGCCGGCGCGGGAGTAAAGCATGCCCCATGTACGGCACAGCCGCCGCAGTGTTTCATGCCGCGGGGCCTCCCCCGGTCCGGTCCGAAACACTACGCTTCCGTACTCTGTATAACAACCGTGAGTGCGGCACTGCTGGAGGCACCTTCCATCGACCCGTCGTCTCGAATTGACGATCAAACGCTCGTAGCGCAGGCTTTGCGCGGCCGGTCCGACGCCTTCGGCACGCTCGTCGAACGGTACGATCGCGCCGTGTATCACCTCGCGTATCGTACGCTTCGCGATCGTGAGGAGGCGCGCGACGCAACGCAGGAAGCATTCTTCAAAGCGTATCGCAGTCTACGGACGTTCAGACCGGAAGGTAAATTCTCTACCTGGATTTTCGCGATTGCCTATCATGCCTGCTGCGATCGTCTCGCGCGGCGCAAACGGTACTCGAATGAAGAGCTGCCCGAGCGTGCGGATCCCGCCGCCGGGCCGGAAAGCGAAGCAATCGCGAGCGATGAAGCGCAGCGGTTGCGCCGCGCGATCGCGTCGCTTCCCGAGAAATACCGGGCGGTGATAACGCTCTATCACTTGCAGGGACGGCAGTACGAGGAGATCGCGCAGGTGTTGTCCGTTCCGATGGGTACGGTAAAGACGCACTTGTTTCGCGCCAAAGAACAGCTCAGGCGCATCTTGAATCAGGAAACCGCAGGAGTGCAATCATGAAACGCTGGGACGACGAAGAACTGGAACGCGCGCTTCTCGCGCTCGACCTCGAAGAGCCGCCCGCGAATCTGCGCGACTCGATTCTCGCATCCACCGTGTATCACGTGCCCGCGGCTGCCGCGCTGCGGCCTTGGGAGCCGTGGCTTTACGGCGGATTGTGCGCCGCGCTGGTTTGGCTGCTGCTCTTCGTCGGCCGCGGCGGAGCGTCCGAATTCTCGGCGGCCGAGAGTTATGCCGGGGAACTTCTCGCAGTTGCCGCCAGACCGGCGGTGCTGTTCTGGATCGCCGTCGGTGGCGCAGCGACGCTGTGGATTTCTCAGTTGAATTTAACCGTACTGCCGGGGTATCAGCGAGCAACGCGTCGATAACTCTACCGTATGGAGAAAACGGCTCGCGCGCATCACATCCTGGTCATCGAGGACGATGCGGCGATCAGCCGGGTGCTGCAGCTCGAACTGGAGCATGAGGGATACGACGTCGCGGTCGCGCGCGACGGGCTCGCCGGCTTGGAACTCGCACTCAAAGAGCCGGATCTGATTCTGCTCGACTTGATGCTTCCGCGCATGGACGGCATGGAAGTCTGTAAACGCGTGCGCGCGAAAAGCCGCGTGCCCATCATCATGCTGACGGCCAAAGATCGCGTTCCGGAACGCGTCGCCGGACTGGATATCGGAGCGGACGACTACCTCACCAAACCCTTTTCGACCGAAGAGCTGCTGGCGCGCGTGCGAGCCCGGCTGCGCGACAAAGCGCCCACCGAGAACATCATCGCGTACCGCGATCTCGTCATGGATCGCGACCGGCACGAAGTGCGCCGCGCAGGCAAAGAAATCACCCTGACCGCAAAGGAGTACGCGCTGCTCGAATATCTGCTGCTGCACCGCAACAAGGTACACACGCGCGATGAATTATTCAACGGCGTGTGGGGCAGCGATTTCCTCGGCGATTCGAATTTGATAGACGTGTACATCCGCTACCTGCGCGGCAAGATCGACGACGGTTTCGACGAGAAGTTGATCACGACCGTGCGCGGCGTCGGTTACACCATCAAAGACTAGGGAATGCAGCTCCTTACGGCGGCGCATTACCGCATGGTATGCGCTGCTGCTCGTCGTCGTAGCCGTCGCGCTGGGAATCGCGATCACGCTTCGGTTCGAAAGCATTCTGCGAAGTCAGGCGCAGGATCACGTGCTCGCGACGCTCGCCGACATCCGCTCGGCAGCCGCACCCTCACCGAATTCATTTCTGTTCTCCGAGGGCGGCGATTCGCTGCTCGCGCTCGAGAACCCGGATAATCTCGAACGGTGGTCCTCGACGAGCACGTTCATCGAAGTCGACGACACGCGCGGGGACCCTATTGCGAAAAGCTTCAACATGGGCACCGTGCCCACATTCGGCAATCCCGGCGTCACGCCGGGCAGGCTGAGCACGATGCGTGAAGCGACCGTACAGGGCAGGCCGTTTCTCATCGGTTCGCAGGCGCTCATCAGCGGAAATCAGGCCCTCGTCGTTCAAGTCGGCGAACCGCTGGATCAGCTCTACCGCGCCTTCCGGCAAACCGAATGGTCGATTGCGGTGATATTGCTCATCGCCGTCGTCGCCGTTTCGCTGGTCTCATACATCTTGGCTGGACAAATCACGACGCCGATCAACGAGCTGGCGCGCGCGATGCGCGAAATCGGCTCGGAGGGTCTGCACCGGCGGCTGCTCTGGAAAGGGCGCCGCGACGAGGTGGGGCGCCTTGCCGAAACGTTTGACGATCTGCTCGCCCGGCTCGAAGAGGCCTTCGCGCGCGAGCGTCAGTTCATCTCCGACGCGTCGCACGAACTCAAGACACCGCTCACCTCGATCAATGCGAACGCGCAGATGCTCGCGCGATGGGGCGACCGCGACGAAAAGATCCGCAAAGAAAGCCTTCAGACCATCGTCGCCGAGAGTGCGTCGCTCGCGGAGATGGTCAACGGAATGCTTACGCTCGCGAAAGCCGATTCCGGCGAAGCGATCCCCAAGGAACCGCTTTCGGTGGCCGCGGTAACGCGCGAAGCGGTGAGCGCGACCTCGCAGCGAGCCGGCGACAAGGGATTGGACTTGCACCTGGAAGCGGACGGGGAGTCGCCGATCGTCGCCGGCGATGCGTCGCTGTTGCGCCAGATGATCACGAACCTCATCGACAACGCGATCAAATTCACGGAACGCGGGGGCGTTACCGTTCGAGTGCACGCGCAAGACGGCGACGCGCTCGTCGAAGTGCAGGACACCGGACCGGGCATCGATCCGGAAGAACTGCCGCTCATCTTCGATCGTTTTTACCGTACGGACAAGTCGAGAACGCGTGAGGTTCCGGGCACGGGCTTGGGACTGGCAATCGTGCGTTCCATCGCGCGCGTGCACCGAGGACGCGTCGAGGCCGAACGCCCGGAGGGCGGCGGTACGTTGTTCCGCGTCCGCTTGCCGCGTATTCATTGAATTCTCATTCTCACCAGCGCGCGGCCACCTACAATGAAGGCGTGACCCGCTGGTTTTTCTTCCCGCTCCTGGCGTTGCTCGCGCAGCTGGCCTGCGCATGCGCTGGCCCAGCAGGTCATCAACGTTGCCAACGCGCCCGTAATTCGCGTGCAAATGCGTTCGGGGAAGCTCACGATTCACACGTGGAATCGCGCAGCGGTGCAGATCGAGTCCAGCGGCTCGATTCGCGCACGCTATTTCAGCCCGGTCGAGGTTGCGAACGCGCTGCCGCCGGAGATCATGATCCCGTCGGCAACGATCGTCACCGCGCAAGGCCCGGCACTCTTACCGCCGGAGACCTTTTCGCTGGGCAGCGTTTTGAACGCGCCGCACGACGGTCTGGCAATCCTCGGCGGCGATCAAGACGCAGAGGTTACGCTGACCGTTCCCGCTTCGACAGCCCTACTGTGGGCAGTCGTCGGCCGCGGCAGCATAACAGTGAACGACTATCGCAACGGCACGTTCGTTGCGATTCTGCACAACGGGCAGCTGCATTTGAGAAACGTCGGGGGCGATGCTTATGCCGAGGTGGCGCGCGGGCCGGTGCTCGTGCAGAACTCGGCATTCAACCGCATTCGCGCCCGCACCGCGGCAGGGAACATCGTCTTCGAAAACTGCAACGTGCGTGAAATCGAGGCGAGCAGCATCAACGGCAGCATCGCGTATGACAACGGCACGTTCGTGCCGGGTATTGCGCGCTTCGAATCGCAGAACGGCAACGTGGCGATCGGCATCGCCGGCGGCAGCGCGCGCATCGAGGCGCACAGTTCCGGCGGGCGCATCTTTTCGGGCTTTTCGCGCGGGGGAGCGGTGACGGGATCGCCTACGGACGCGCAAGCAATCATCGGCAACGGCGCCCCCGTCATCACCGCGAACTCGGAACGGGGCGGCGTGTTCTTGTACGACGGCGCGCTTCGCTCGCACGGCCGTCTTCAGAACGCCTGGCAACCCGTAGGCCGCATCCTGCGGCGCCTGCCGAAGCTACAGCAAAAACTTCCGCATCGCCGCCATGTCTAGTTTGAACGTGTGCTGCGGAAGCACCGCTTCTTCCCGGTAGTCACACTGCTCGAAGAAATGCTGCGCACCGCTATGATGCGGCACCAGCGCCGTGATTTTGTGGCAGTTGTAGTAATTGGCGACTTCCGATGCGTGTTGCAGCAGCGCGCGACCGACGCCGCCGCGCCGGCATTCGGGCAGAACGACGATGCGCTCGACGTTCGCCAGCGATGCGGCTATGCGGATCCGCACGACGCCGACCATGTCCCCGCCTTCCATTGCCGCCAAGTCGTGCGTCTGTTCGTGCCAGACGACACTGAAATCGTAGAACGTCTTGAGCGCCTCGCGCTCGGTGCGGCGCACGAATTCGAGGCGTTGCTTCCGGCTGTACGTGCACGATTTCAACCGGCAAGCGCGCCGATCTCCGTTTCGACGTCCAAATGCATGTTGTCGTATGCGGCAATGATGCGAATTCCCAAGTCGTCCTCGAGTTCGCGCGCCAGACGTGCAGGATTCTGTTCGAGCATCTTCGTGCCGAAATGCTGCATGACGGCGACGCGCGGGCGTACTGCCGCGATGATCTCTCGGGCTTGATCGAACGTCAGGTGGTCGACGTCCATGCCGTCGCGGTAGCGTAGGACGTTGATGACCAGCGCGTCCGGAGCGTGCGCTGCGTAGTCCTGCGCGAGTCCGTCGAAATACCGTCCGCACGGCAAATAGGAAACGGTACGTTCGCCGTGCCGGAAATGCATGCCGTAGGTTTCGACCGCGTGGATGTGTTTGATGGACGTGCGAATTTCGACTTCCCCGATTCGGAACGGGCCGCCGTGCTCCGCCGCGACGTCGATGCGTTCGACGAAGCGCTGCGCGTACGGAAGAACCACGTGCTCGCCCTCGAGCGCGTCGTGCGGCGCAATCAGAACGCCGCGCCGTTTGAAGCCGCCGGACGTCATCGCCTCGATCATCACGTTCACGTCCCCGGCATGGTCGAGGTGTTTGTGCGAGAGCACGATGCCCGCCAGTTCGCGCGGATTGCACGGAGGCACGTGCGAGAGCGCGCGCACCAGAGCGCCGGGCCCGGGATCGACGTGCAATTGCGTGCGATCCGAAGCGCATCCACATTCCGCCGGACGCGCGAATTTGACGCGCTACGACAAAGCGCGCGCCGCCGGTACCGAGGAACACGATGTCTATCACGGTTGCGCGGGTTCAACCCGCGCGCGTGGTGTTACTCCCCCGCGGCGCGCAGTCTGCCCGGTGTAGAGATGAAAAAAAGCGTCGAGGTTCGAGCGGTATTGCTCGAGAGCGACGCTCCACAAAATCAGCGCCTGATGCCCCCCCTCGGTCAGCGTGTAAATCCGGCGCGCCGGCCCCTGTTCTTTGGGGTCCCACCAGGACGAGATGTGACCGTCCCTTTCCAACTGGCGCAAGGCCCGGTACACCGTTCCGGGGTCGGAGATCACGTCGAACCTCACCTTGAGTTCTTTCATGATCTCGTAGCCGTGCAGATTGTGCTCTTTGAGCATAACCAGCAGCCAAGCCATCAAATAATTCTTCGGGGTTCCCCTAGGGGGAAGCCCGGTTTCCTTGCACGGAGCGGCAAGCGCTCCACCCAGTCCAAGACTTTCATCCCCCACATCCCTAGCGTGATTGCGAGCGCTCGGACCTTCGGGCCTAGGTCGTGCGATGGTCCATGATTCCTATGACAGGAACCTGTCCAGAGCGTTTGGAGGAGGGACATTTGTCGTAGGCGACCGGCGGCCCTGCGGTTTGCCGCCTTATGCGAGGGCGCCGATTTGGGAGTAAGCGCCCCGCAGGACCTGCTGCGAGGGGTGGCCGAGCCAGCGTTCGAGCACCGTGGCGTACACGCTGCGGAAATCGGTCTGAAAGCGGACGTTGCCCATGCTCGTGTTCGCCAGGTCGGGATAGGCGCCGTACATGCCCCCCTTTACGCCGCCGCCGATGAGAAACAGCGGCGAGGCTTCCCCGTGATCCGTGCCCCGGCTCGCGTTCTCTTCGATTCGCCGGCCGAATTCCGAGAACGTCATCGCGAGGACGCGCTTGTCGTTGCCGTGCGCCGCCAAGTCGTCGTAGAACGCTTTCATCGCGTCGGAAAATTCTCCGAGGAGCCGGTCTTGCGTCGCTTTCTGGCTGACGTGCGTGTCGAACGAACCGTGCTGAACGTAGATGACGCGCGTTCCGGTCTTGCTGCCGATGATCTGCGCCGCGAGCGAGAGGCTGCGTCCGAGCGGCGTCGCCGGATACGAACCGGCCGGCTTGTATCCGGCGATGAGTTTCGGCAGCTCTTCCGAACCCTTTTGCGCGTGATCTTCGATCTCCGTCACGTGCGCAAGATAGGGTGAAGTAAACGGCAAGCGAGTGTCGTTCACGATCTGGCCGTACGCGGCGCGCGCAGCCTTGTTGCGATCGCTCACCAACCCGTATCCGCGGATCTGCGCGATCGCGGGAACGTCGATGCGATCCGCGACGAGCACTTCCGGCAGCACTTGCGCGAGCGCCACGCCGTTGAAGAGATCCCCTTCGGGCAAATTCGCCGCGTCCAAATAGCGTCCGAGCCAGCCCGTGTGCTCGTATTTGTCCGGCACGGCCGTCTGCCAAATTTCCGTCGACCGAAAGTGCGAGTGATCCGGATTCGGGTAGCCCACGTCCTGAACGACCGCGACCATGCCCTTGTCGTAAAGCGATTTGAACGAGCGCATCTGCGGATTGAATCCGACCTGATCGTTTATCGCCAGCACGTCGCTGCGCGGTACGCCGATGGTCGGACGAACCTGGTAGTACTGCGCGTCGCCGTGCGGAACGACGCAGTTGAGCCCGTCGTTTCCGCCTTGCAAGTTCACGATCACCAGACAGCGGTTTTCGGCGCCCGGCAACCCGGGAAGCGGCGCCTGCGAGAGCGCCTGCGCGAAGACGTGCTGCGTGTTCGCGACGATCGCGAGGCCGCTCAGCGCGCCGGTCAAAAATTGCGTTCGTTTCATCGTTTCGTCATCCCCAACGTCGGCGCGTTCAGTTCAGCTGGTAGGCAGGCATTGCCATGGTGAGGTACGCCGCCCCGCGGACGCGTTCTTGATAATTTTCGCCGGAAAGCATTCCCAGCGCGGACGTTCCCGTGCCGTTCAAATAGCCTCCGAGTTGCGCGACGCCGCTGGGTGAAGCGTCACCGTAGAGGATCGTGCTCACCAGTTGCGCGGCAGCGCTGCTCGCGTTCATGGGGATTTGCTGAATCCACGACGACTGATCCATCGCCGGCGAGTTCATCAATCCGGCAACGAAGTTTTCGCGCGCGATTACGGTTTGGCTCGTGAGCCAGTTCGCGCCGCCGGGCCATCCCGCAACGTTCGGCGGATAAAAGAGAATCTGCCCCATCTGCACGAGTGCGCGCTGACCCTCCAACCCGATTTCCTGAAGGCCCATCGCTTTATACGTACCGACGACGAATTCGACGGGACTCTTGACCAGCGCGCGATACGAGCGATCGGAATAGAACACATTGCTGCGCAGAAGCGTCGAGATCACCGGCCGCAGATCGTAATCGTTCTTGCGAATCAAATGCGCGACCGCACCGACGAGTTCGGGTTCGGGTCCGTTGTACAGAAAGTAATTCAGCAGATTGTTCGCCCAGAACTCCGGACACGCGGGCTGGTCGTAGATGACGTTCACGACGTCGCGGCCGCCGAAATTGCCGGTGCGGCCAAGAAACGTCTTGCTGCCGTCGTCGTGGCGCCTCGCTACGTACGCCGCTTGTCCCGTGCGGCGATTGACGATCCAGCCGCTCCACGCGCGCGCCGCTTCGCGCACGTCGTTTTCCGTGTAATGATCGACGCCAAGCGTGAACAGCTCCATCAGTTCGCGCGCGTAGTTCTCGTTCGGATGCGACGCCACGTTGGTCGCATTGTCGAGATAGATCAACATCGCGGGGTCGATCGACACCTGCCAAGTGAGGTCGCGTAAGTTTCCGAGCGCGTTGCTGCGGAAGAGCTGATTCTGATTGAACGCCATCAGCGGATCGACGCCTTTTTGTATCGCCGCGGTCGTGAAGTGGCCGTGGAAATACAGCGCCATCTTCTCCTGCAGCGGCGCCGGCGTATTGAGCATCCGGTTGAGCCACCAGTTCTGCAGCGAGACGATCGACTGGCGTTCGTTCTTTCGTATTTCCTTGAATATCTGGCGCCGCTGCATGTCGTCGACGAGGTTTGGACGGCCGCCCGGGAAGAGCTGCGGCAACGCTTGCGCGAGGCTGTACAGATCCGGCGGCTGCGGCAAGGTGCGCGTGTCCGGAAAATTGACGAGCGAGTCGACCGCGGCGTGCACCGGCATCGATGCCAAGCGCTCCACCTCCGTGCTCGTCCCGCCGAAGCCCGCGCGGCGCAGCAGATGCGCGGCCAGCCGCGCATTCCACGGGCCGCCGTATGGTTGGAGCGCCGTCTGCAGGTCGAGCCGCCCCGCAGGGCGAGCGATTCCGGCGACGTCCGTATGCGGAACGGTGCTTCTCAAAGCCGCAGTAGCCATGCGTTTAGTCTAGCGGACCGCGCTGCGAACGGGGTTAAACCGGCATTGGAAGAAACGCGCGCTTGATGAGCGTACTGCAAACGCGCCTGGACCGGCGCAGCGATGCCTATTCGCAAAACTTCGAACGCATGGCCGGCCTGACGGCGCAGCTTCGCGAACATCTCGCGGCGGTGCGCGCAGGCGGCGGCCCCGAGGCCGTCGCGAAACACCGTAAACGCAACAAACTGACGGCGCGCGAGCGTATCGATAGACTGGTCGATCCGGGCTCCGGCTTTCTCGAGTTTTCGGCGCTCGCGGCGCACGGGATGTACAAAGGCGCAGCACCCGCGGCCGGTATGGTCACCGGTATAGGCGTCGTGGAAGGGCAGCATTGCGTCATCGTCGCCAACGATGCAACGGTCAAAGGCGGCACCTACTATCCGATGACGGTCAAGAAGCATCTGCGCGCGCAGGAAATCGCCGAGCAGAACGCGCTCCCGTGCATCTATCTGGTCGATTCGGGCGGCGCGTTTTTGCCGCTTCAGGCCGAAGTGTTTCCCGATCGCGAGCATTTCGGGCGCATCTTCTACAATCAGGCGCGCATGTCTGGCAAAAAGATTCCGCAGATTGCCGCGGTGATGGGCTCGTGCACGGCGGGCGGCGCATACGTCCCGGCAATGTCCGACGAAACCGTAATCGTCAAAGGCAACGGCACGATTTTTTTGGGCGGCCCGCCGCTGGTGAAGGCCGCGACCGGCGAGGAGGTGACGGCCGAAGAGCTCGGCGGCGCCGACGTTCACACGCGCATATCCGGCGTTGCGGATCATTTCGCGAACGACGACGAACACGCGCTGGGTATCGTTCGCGAAATCGTCGCGAACCTGCATCGCGAATTGCCTCGCCAGTGGGATACGTGCGAAGCCGACGGCGCCCAAATACGATCCGCGCGAAATCTACGGCCTCATTCCGGCGGACAGCCGTGTCGGCTACGACGTGCGCGAAGTGATTGCCCGGCTGGTAGACGGCTCGGAGTTCCACGAATTCAAGACCCGGTACGGAACGACGCTCGTCACCGGATTCGCGCGTATCGAAGGACATCCGATCGGCATTATCGCGAACAACGGCATACTGTTCAGCGAAAGTTCGCTCAAAGGCGCGCACTTCATCGAACTGTGCGTGCAGCGAGGCACGCCGCTGCTATTCTTGCAGAATATCATGGGCTTCATGGTCGGCAAGCAATACGAAAACGGCGGCATCGCCAAAGACGGCGCGAAACTCGTGACCGCCGTCGCGTGCGCGGAAGTCCCGAAGTTCACGGTGGTGATCGGCGGCAGTTTCGGGGCCGGCAATTACGGCATGTGCGGGCGCGCGTATTCTCCGCAGGCAGTTGTGGATGTGGCCGAACGCGCGCATCTCCGTCATGGGCGGCCCGCAGGCGGCCGGCGTGCTTTCCTCCGTGAAAGGCGAGATGAAGCCGGAGGAAAAGGCGGAATTCGAGCGGCCCATCCTCGAAAAATACGAGCACGAAGGGAGTCCGTACTACTCGACGGCTCGCATTTGGGACGACGGTATCATCGATCCCCTGGATACGCGTAAGGTTGTCGCGATGGGTTTGGACGCTGCAGCGCACGCGCCGATCGCGCCGACCCACTACGGCGTCTTTCGGATGTAGGAGAGCGCATGAATGCGGAGTGGGTCGCCGCCGTCGCAACGGCCGGCACGTTTGTGGTCATCGCGGCGTCGGCGGTTGCTGCGCTCATGCAGCTCCGTCACACTCGTGGGAGCAATCAAATCACGGCGCTCACGGAATGCCGCGAGACCCTTGAATCCGACGACTTCCAAAACGCGCGGGAATTCGTTGCGAAGAGGCTTCCGGTGCTTCTGCAGGATCCGGCGATTCGCGAAAAACTCGGTCAGTCGTTCTTTCCGGCCGAGCTGCGTCCCGCGGGCAACGTTGCAAACTTTTTCGAGTCGATGGGAGCCTTCGTGCGGTTCAACATCATCGACCGGCGCATCGCGTGCGACCTGTGGTGCGGGATCATCCTCTCCTCGTGGAACGCGCTGCTTCCGATCGTTCGCCTACGCCGCGAACTCGATCCCGGAGTCTGGGAGAACTTCGAGTATCTGACGGTCCTGGCCGAGGAGTTCATGGAACGCACGCCGACGACTTATCCATCGGGGATGCGACGGATGCCGCTGGAGGACGCGCAGTGAACGCCGAGTGGGTCACCGCGTTCGGCACGATCGGCACGTTTCTCGTCATCGCCGCTTCCGCTGCGGCAGCGCTCTTCCAATTGCGCCACATGCGCAGCAGCAATCAAATCGTCGCGCTGACCGAATGCCGCGAAACGCTCGAGGGGGCCGAGTTTCGGGAGGCGCAGCGCTTCGTTTCGTACGAACTTCCCAAGCGGCTTGCGGATCCGCAGGAGCGGCTGAGAATCGCGCAGCCGCAATCGCAGTTCGACGGCGAGTACATCGCAATCGACACCGTCGCGAATTTCTTCGAAAATCTCGGCATGTTCGTGAGAACCCGCATCATCGACCGCGAGCTGGCGCTCAGCATGTGGTGCTACGTGATCCTGCGCAATTGGCACGCCCTGCTGCCGGTCATCACCTACGTACGCGAGGATCTGAAAGAACCGAGCATATGGGAGCACTTCGAGTATCTTGCGGTGCTTGCCACGCGCTACATGGAACGGCATCGCGGAGCGAGCTATCCGGCGCAATTGGAACGCATGCCGCAAGATCGCTCGTTCATCGAGGCGGTGAGGGACCCGGCGAATCTCCACTGAATCGGCACCCAAGCCTCTTGTCTTTGCCGCGTACGCCTTGATGTGCGCTATCTGGGGCACGACGTGGCTCGGCATAAAAATCAGCCTCCGCTATGCTCCGCCGATCGCCGGCGCCGGCTTGCGGTTCGTCATTGCGGGTTTGGTGATGTATGCCGCCGCAGCCGCGCTGCGCAAAACCGTCCACCCGCGAAAAACGCCGTGGAAGCTCGTGCTGGTGCTCGCCGCGTTTTTGTTCGGAATGAATTACATCCTGACGTACACCGCCGAAACACACGTGAGCTCCGGGGTCACGGCGGTGCTGTTCGGCGTTCTGCCCTTCTTCATGTTCGGAATGGGCCACTATCTCATCGGCGAACGCACGACGCCCGTTACGTGGCTGGGCGCCTTGCTGGCCTTCGCCGGCGTCGCCGTAATCTCGCTCGAAGCCGACGTGCACGGATCGATCTGGTACGCGCTCGCGGCGGTCGGCGCGGCAGCTTCATCAGCGTTCGCCAACGTCTATGCGAAGCGGCACGCGGACAACGATCCGCTCGTCACGCTTCCGCCGGCAATGCTGATCGCGGGCGTCGCCGTGACCGCGATCGGCTTCGCTGCGGAGCATCCGGACACACATCGCGCGTTCTCCGCGCCGTCATGGGCCGCGCTGCTCTATCTGGCGATCGCAGGAAGCGGGCTCGCGTTTTTCTTGAATTTGTGGCTGCTCGCTCGAATAAGAGCCTGGATTGTCGGCATGTCGTCGCTGATTATTCCGGTGATCGCCGTCGCCGTCGGCGTGATTTTCGGCGGCGAGCGCTTCGGACTGCGCGAGCTGGTAGGTGCGGCGCTCGTGATCGCCGGCGTGTGGCTCGCGCTCTCGCGCGTCAGCGATGAGCAGCCAGCGACGCGCTGATCGTATAATACTCGGGCGCCATGCTCCAGCGGCCGTTTCCGTAGGAAAGCAGTGCGTTCGCGCGCGGCTTGGTGGGGCAGCAAAGCGGCGCCGACGGTCCGTAGTACGGCCCGGTGAGCCGGACTGCGGAAAGCGCGCCGCGTCTGACGATGTTCGCGTCCAGGCTGCATCCGTTCTGCGCGTGCACGCGCTGTTCGATTCGGCCCTTCGTATTCGCGCCGAAAACCGTCACGTCGGCTTCGCCGCAATCCGCACCGGTCTGGTGATCCCAAACGACGACGTCCTGAATGCCTGCCCGTTCGAATTCACCGGTTCCGACGATTTTCACGTCCTGCATCGGAAAATACATGTCGTCGCCATGCGCCTTCGTAACGCGCGAGAGCAGCTCGCCTTGGGCGTTCGGCAGCCGATACATGAGTTTCAACCCCTTCGCCGACGGCGCGTAAAACGACAGATACCATTGGTACACCGCGTCTTTGCCCAGTTGTCTGCCGGCAAGGGTCCGGCTCGCGACGACGTGCCACGCCGAATTCATTCCTTCGCCGGTCAAATACGCGAGAGTGTCTTGGACGATCCGGCCCGGCGGCGCGACGTCAAACTGAAACTTCGGCGCTGCGCCGGCAGATCCGGCGCAGAACGCAACGACCGCTAGCGCGAAGAGCACGTTAAATACCCGCATACCATTCATAGCCCTGATCCTCCCAATAGCCGCCTTTGCCGCCGTAAAGCCTATCCATGGACGCAACGACCTCGATCCGCCGCACCCATTTTGCGCTCTTGTAGCCGAGCTGCGTGGGAACGGTGAGGCGAACCGGAGCTCCTCGATCCGGCACGATCGGTGTACCATTCTGCCGCAGCGCGAGCAACGTCTGCGGATGCGCGGCCTGCGCAAGGCTCAAACTCTCGTAGTACGGCATGCCGTTTGCATCGCGATCGAAGCTGTGAAAGACGGCGTAGCGCGCATCGGCAGCGGGACGCGCCATTGCGAGCACGTCGGCCAGGCGCACGCCTTGCCACTGCGCGATCGCGCTCCAGCCTTCCACGCAATCGTGCCGCGTTATCTGCGTGACGTCGGTCAAGTGCTGGAGCTGCGCGAGCGTGAGACGCTGCGGAAAGTCCACCTTTCCGTCGACGACGAGTGCGTAGCCGCGAAAGCCGCCCGCGATCAGCGCACTGTACGTCGCGTCCGAGGGCGTGTCGAGCGAATCCAGCGGAAAATCCGCGGAGACGTCGCGAGGTGCGTATTCTCGAACGCTGCCGCGCGTGCCGATCGCGCTCTCGTTCAAGCCTTCGGCTTTTTCCAGCACGTTGTGAAAACCCGCGTTGTCGTTCAATTTCGTGCCGATTGCCGAGCACCCGGAAAGCGCGGCGGCAACGCTCGTCGCGATGAAGACGGTACGCTTCATAGTGAGCGGCGCTCCGGCTGAGTCTCCGCGCCCGCCATGCGGGGTCCCACTTTTGATTCGTAGGCCAACGTGTACCAGCCCGTCACCATCGAGCGAAGATGGTTGAAGACGCCGGTGGTCAGCACGAGCGCGACGTGCGCGACGAAGAAGCCGATCAGCGCGAGCATCAGCACGAAATGCCAGAGGCGCGCGAACTGGCGGCCGCCGAAGGCTTGCGTGAGCCACGGAAACCATGCGTCGAATCCCGGCGAGAGCGCGAGTCCGCTGAGCACGATGAGCGGCGCGAAGACGAACAACACGAGCGTGTACGCGAATTTCTGCAGCGGGTTGTATTTGCCGTGCGGCGGCGGCGTCTCGCGCAGCTTCAAATAATACAGTTGCATGGGGACGAGTTTGGGCACGTCGCTCGGGCGCAAAAGCAGTTCCGTGAGATCGCCGCGCGCGAGCGCCCAAATCAGGTACGCAATCCCGCAAACGATCATAATCCAGGCGAAGAACAGATGCCAGCGTCTGCCGTCGGCGAGATCCTGGTATGCAGGAATCGTGATCCATCCAGGAAAGGCGCGCGGCGATTTGCCGCCCATGCCGTCGTCCGTCCAGCCGAGCCAGCCGGTGGTCGTGAAGGTGCGTCCGGCGATCGTCGTGGTTCCGAGGCCCTCGCGCGGTGCGTCGATGGAGAGCACCCGATGCTGCGCGTCGGTTTTGTCCGACGCATCCAGGAAGGGCGCCGCGTTGAAAATTTGCAGCCCGCTGCTGACGAGCGCGAGAAAGGCGAGGAAAAACAGCCAGTGCGTCAGCCGCGTAGCGACCGAGTGGCGGTAAACCTTCTTGCGCTGCTCAATCATCATTTTACCGGTAACGCCTGCGAGGCGAGAACAGATTAAAGCGAGAACCCCGGCGAGCCATGGCCAACCCTGTTCTCGAGCGCCGAACGGCGGGCTGCGTTGCCGAAGTGCGCCTGAATCGCCCCGACGTTCGCAATGCTTTCAACGCAGAGCTCATCGCCGCCCTCACGGCGGCGTTCGAAGATCTCGCTCGAGACGACAGCGTGCGCGCGGTCGTCCTTTCCGGCGAAGGCAAAGTGTTTTGCGGCGGCGCGGACATTTCATGGATGCGCGGCTCGCTCGACCTTTCGTACGAGCAAAACCTGTCCGGCGCGCAAGCGATGTCCGAGATGTTCCGGACGATCGATCGCTGCCCCAAACCGGTCATCGGCAGAGTGCACGGCGCCGCACTCGGCGGCGGCGCGGGATTGGCCGCGGTCTGCGACGTGGTCCTTGCAAGCGCAGATGCGATCTTCGGCTTCACCGAAGTGAAGCTCGGCATTATTCCCGCCGTCATCTCGCCGTTCGTCCTTGCAAAAATCGGGCTGAGCAACGCTCGCGCGCTGTTTCTCACCGGGGAACGCTTCGATGCGAAGCGCGCAATGCACATCGGCCTGGTGCATGAAGTCGTCGTAGCCGACACGCTCGACGTCTGCATCGAACGCATCACCGATGAGATCGCAAGCGCCGGGCCGGCCGCGGTTGCGGCGGCAAAAGCGCTCCTTCCGCGGGTGACGGCCGCGACGTACGACGCTTCGCGGGACGTCACCGCCGAAGCAATTGCGCGAGTGCGCACGTCCGCGGAAGGGCAAGAAGGATTGCGCGCGTTTTTGGAACGCCGGAAAGCCGGCTGGATCGCGCAATGATCCGGCGGCTGCTCGTTGCAAATCGCGGCGAGATCGCCGTGCGCGTTGCGCGCGGCGCGCGCGAACTGGGCATCTCGCCCGCCGGCATCTATTCGGAAGCGGATGAACGCGCCTACCATCTGCAATTCATGGATGAGGCTGCGTGCGTCGGTCCTGCGCCCGCCCCTGAATCCTATTTGAACATCGAGGCGGTCGTCGCAGCGGCCAAAGCCTTGGGTGCCGACGCGGTGCATCCCGGCTACGGCTTTCTTTCCGAACGCGCGGAGTTTGCGCAGGCGGTTCGCAAGGCCGGTTTGACGTTCGTCGGGCCTACTCCCGAATCGATGGCCGCAATGGGCAGCAAAATCGAAGCGAAGCGGCGCGTTCGCGAATCGGGCGTGCCGGTCGTTCCGGGGTACGACGGCGAGAGCCAGTCGCCGGCGCATCTGCGCGAAGAGGCAAAACGCGCCGGCTTTCCGCTGCTGATCAAAGCGAGCGCCGGCGGCGGCGGCCGCGGCATGCGCGTCGTGGATCGCCTGGAGCAATTCGACGAAGCGCTCGAGGCTGCAAAGCGTGAAGCGCTGGCCGCTTTCGGCAACGATGCGGTGCTGCTCGAACGCTACTTGCGCCGGCCGCGGCACATCGAGTTTCAAGTGCTCGGCGACGCCCACGGCAATCTCATCCATCTGGGCGAGCGCGAATGTTCCATTCAGCGCCGGCATCAAAAAGTGGTGGAGGAAGCGCCGTCGGTCGCCCTCTCGCCGGAATTGCGAGCGGAAATGGGAGCTGCTGCAGTGCGCGCCGCCAAATCCGTGGACTACGTCAATGCCGGCACATGCGAGTTCATGCTCGACGAAGACGGCAAGTACTACTTTCTCGAGATGAACACGCGCCTGCAGGTCGAGCATCCGGTTACCGAACTCGCGTACGGGATCGATCTCGTTCACTGGCAGACTGCGCATCGCGAGCGGCGAGCGCTTGACGCTCGCGCAAGACGGCGTCCAGCCGCGCGGATGGGCGATCGAAACACGCGTGTACGCAGAAGACCCGGCGAACCACATGCTGCCGTCGACCGGCACCATTACCGCGTGGAATCCGCCGGAAGGGCCCGGCATTCGCGTCGACGCAGGCGTGCAGCGCGGCAGCGAGGTTTCCGTTTATTACGATCCGATGCTCGCGAAACTGATCGTGTGGGGCGAGGATCGCGCCGCCGCCATCGAGCGGCTCACGCTCGCGCTCGAAGATTTCGAGATCGGCGGAATTCGCGCGAACGTTCCGCTGCTGCTCTGGATTGCGCGTGACGAGGCGTATCGCGCGGGCGATACGACGACGCAATTTCTCGCCGAGCGCTTGGACGAATCGATTTTTTCGACTCCGCAGGTTTCGAAAGAAGCGCTCGAAGCGGCTGCGTCGGCCCTGCTGCGCGGCGCAAACGCGCCGTGGCGGCTCGGGGGCGTCGGCATTCCGCTGCGTTTACAAGTGAACGGCTGCGACGTCGTCGATGGAAGCGACCGCCACTGCGGATCCGAACGTCTGGAAAATAAGCGGAGCGTATTCCGGCGAATTGCACGTCAGCGGCAAACATGCAGCTGGCGCCGCCGTTCGTTTCAGCGAGCCGCCGTCCGCCGATGCCGGCGCGCACCACGGACAAGGCGCAACGAACGGAAGCATTCTCGCGCCGATGCCGGGCAAGATCGTGAAAATCGCCGTGCAAAACGGCGATGCCGTCAGCGCGCACGATTTGCTGATCGTGCTCGAGGCGATGAAGATGGAACATCGCATCGAGGCGCCGGGGGATGGAACCGTCGGAGCAGTTCACGTACGCGAAGGCGACATCGTTCCGGGCAACACGCTGCTCGTCGAACTGCAGTGATACCGCGAACGGTCGTCATGGTGCCGGGCTACAACGAGCCGCCCGAACACTTCGACCTGCTGCGGCTCGGAACGCCGGAAGTCGCGGGCCTGGATGCATACGGAATCGAATCCATCACCTTCGCGGAATTCAACGACACGCTGATGGAGCGCATCGACCGCTTCGCGCAGTTCATAACGACCTTACAGAATTCGGGCCGAACGTTTCCCATCGGGCTCGTCGGGTACTCGCTGGGCGGTCTGGTCGTGCGAGGCTTCTTGCGCCGGTATCCGAACCGCGCGAGCGAAATCAGTCACACGATCATGATCGCGACGCCGAATTGGGGCGTGCAAACGTTTGCGCTGCCGCAGTTTTACGCGATGCTGCGCACGCCCGACAAAGCGTTCGGCGACATGGACATCTACGCCGAATTCATTCATTGGCTCAACGGCACCGACGGACACTGGCAGATCACGCCGCGCGGCTGGCGCGACTGGGTGCTCGACGCGGAGCCTTGGGTCGGGCCGCCGGGCGCGAAGATGCTGTCCATCGTCGGCCTGGTGCCCGCGCGCGGCGGCGACAACGACGGCCTGGTGTGGGGCGATTCCGCGACGCTCGGAAGCCGCATTCCCGCGCATTTCATCGTCGGGCCCTACTGCAACCACATGAACGTCATCGGGCATTTCGATCCGCTCATCATGCTGAGCAAGGGATTTTTGGCGAACGATCGCGTGTGGCCGCTGACGCTGCGCGCCGTCACGCGTTTTTTGGGAGCGGAGTCCCGTTCCCGCGTCGAACGTTCCGGCGCGTGAGCCTTCCAAACTTCGTCACCGTTTGTGAAATGGGCGCCCGCGACGGCCTGCAGAACGAGCATGCCGTGATCTCCACGGACGACAAGGTGCGCTACATCGATCTGCTCTCCGAGTCCGGTTTGCCGCTGATCGAAGCGACGTCGTTCGTGAGCCCGAAAGCGATCCCGCAGCTCGCCGACGCGGCGGAAGTATTCACGCGCATTCGCAAGCGTCCGGGGGTACGATACCCCGTGCTCACTCCGAACGTCAGGGGCCTGGAACGCGCCAAAGCCGCCGGCGCCGATGCCATTGCGGTTTTCACGGCCGCATCCGAAGCATTCACGAAGCGGAACATCAACATGACGATCGACGAATCGATCGAAACGTTTCGCGACGTCGTGCGGAACGCCAAAGACAACAACCTGTGGGTTCGCGGTTACGTTTCGACCGCTTTCGGTTCGCCATTCGGCGACGAAGTGACGCCGGAGGCCGTCGCCGCCGTGTGCCGCAGACTGCTCGACCTGGGCTGCGACGAAATTTCCATCGGAGACACGATTGGCGTCGGCGTTCCGACGCAGGTGGACGAACTGATGCCGATGCTGCTGCGGGACGTGCCGATCGAGAAAATCGCCTTTCACTTTCACGACACGCGCGGCACGGCGCTTGCGAACGTGCACGCCGCGCTGGAACATGGCGTCGCGATCTTCGATTCGAGCAGCGGCGGTTTGGGAGGCTGTCCCTATGCGCCGGGTGCGACCGGCAACCTGGGGACCGAAGATTTGCTGTACATGGTGCACGGCATGGGCATCGAAACCGGCGTCGATCTCGCGAAAGTGCGAGCGGCATCGCGCTTCATCGCGGGGGTGCTGGGACACGACCTGACGAGCAAGGCGTTTCAGGCGCTGGAACGTTCGGCGGCAAACGCGTGATCGTTCGCGCGGGCGTTCTCTACGACGGCACGATGAACGCGCCGCGCCGCAACGCGGACGTCATCGTCGAGAACGGATCCGTCAGCGCAATCCGGGATGCAACCGGCGAGTGCGATCGCGAGGCGGCCTGCGTGACCCCCGGTATGGTAAATGCGCACGTGCACTTGGAGATGAGCGGCCAGCCCGATCCGATGGAGATCGTCCACCAATACACGCCGATCCAGCGCGCTCTCCATGCCGTGGAAAATGCGCGCAAAACGTTGCTCGCCGGCGTGACGACGGTGCGCGACGTGGGGTCGAGCAATGCGATCGCCATAGACGTTCGCGATGCGATCGAACAGGGCCGCATACCCGGTCCGCGCATGCGCGCTGCAGGAAACGTGCTGTGCATGACCGGCGGTCACGGATGGCCGATCGGACGCGCGATCGACAGTCCGTGGGAAGCGCGCAAAGCGGTGCGCGAACAACGTTTGGCCGGCGCCGACTGCATCAAACTCATTGCGACGGGCGGCGTTCTGACGAAAGGCGCCGTGCCCGGAATCGCGCAGCTGACCGTCGAGGAAATGAGCGCCGCCTGCGAAGAGGCGCACCGGCACGCAATGCGCGTGGGCGCGCACGCGATCGGCACGGAAGGCATCAAAAATGCACTGCGCAGCGGAGTCGATTCCATCGAACACGGACACATGCTCGACGACGAGGCGATCGTGCTTTTCAAAGAGCGCGGGGCATACCTCGTGCCGACGCTCGCCGCGCCGTCCTGCATTTTAGAGCATGCCGAAAGCGGTGGACAGCCCGACTACGTCGTGCGCAAAGCGCGCGAAATCAACCAGCACATGCTTCGCAACGTGCGTAAGGCATTCGAATCGGGCGTAAAGATCGCCGGCGGTTCGGACGCAGGCACGCCGTTCAACTACCACGAGAAGTATGCGGACGAAATCGTGCTGATGCATACCCTGCTCGGCATGACGCCGCAGCAGGCGCTGCACGCCGCCACCGCCGTCGCGGCCGAACTCGTGGGCTTGCATCGCGGCGTAGTCGAAGCGGGCGAGCCGGCGGATCTGCTGCTGCTCGACGCGGACATCGACCGCGACCTGAACGCGCTCGCACGCCCGGCCGCGGTCGTCAAGAACGGTGCCTTCGTTACGTAGTCTTGCGGCGGTGCAGGCAAAACGAATTGCCTTCCGTGTCGGTGGCCCACGCCATGTCGCACGACGGCAGCTCGGTGAAGTCGAACTGCACGTTCGCGCCGGCTTGTCTTGCGCGTTCCACGGCGGCCTTGACGTCCGCAACGGCAAACATCACACCGCCGCTTTCATGCCATGGCGAGCCGGGCATGTAACCCAGCCCGAACGTGCCTCCATTCGGCAGGTCGTACTCGACGAACGATCCGCCTCCGCCGCCGCTGATCTCGGCGGTCGGCACGAGTCCGAGCACACGTTCGTAAAAGGTTCTCGCGCGCTGAAAATCTTGGGTCATGTAATAGACTGCGTCGATGCCGGTCGCGGTCGTGGTCGCTGTTGCCGTTGCCATGTTATCCAACACTCCCATCGTTACGGTGATGCAAACAAATCGTATTGCCCTCGGTATCCTCGCACCAGGTCATCGTGCACACCGAGGTTTCGAACGGGCCGCCGAGTATCTTGCCGCCGGCTTTGGGAACGCGGTCCGTCACGTCCGCCACGTCGTGCACGGAAAGCATGACCCCGCCGCACTCCCGCCACGGCGCGTCGCCGTTTTTTCCCAGGCCGAACGTCTGCCCCGAGGGCAACTCGTATTCGACGCCGGTCCACTCGCCCGACTCGCTCACGAAAGTGGGCACGAACCCGAGCGCCCCTTCGTAAAACGCGCGAGCGCGCGCCACGTCTTTGACCATGTAGTACACGGCGTCGATGCCGCGCGGGGCCGAAGTTTTCATTTCTGTCGTCATGCTCCACAGGATAACCGGGCATATATGACACATGCTGTCAGGTATGCTCGGGCGCGCAGGCTAAAAATGAAATCGGACCGGCTGGTTTCGCTGCTTCTGCTGCTGCAGGGCCGCAGTCCGCGCAGCGCGCGCGAACTCGCGGACGCGCTGGAGGTGTCGGCGCGCACCATCTATCGCGACGTCGAGGCGCTCTCCATTTCCGGCGTGCCGGTCTATGCCGAGCGTGGAAGCAGCGGAGGCATCGCGCTGGCCGACGGCTATCGCAAGGCGATTACGCAGTTCAGCACGGATGAATTGCATGCGCTCTTCATCGCGGCGGCGGACCCGCTCGCCGAACTCGGCGTCACCGGACATCAGCGCGCGCTCGACAAACTCGCCGGCGCACTGCCCGATCTTCAGCGCCGCGCAGCACAGCAGGCGCGTCAGCGCATCCTGCTCGATCACAACCGGTGGTATCGTTTGGAACAGCCTGCGGCCGTGCTTGCAATGCTTCGGCGCGCGGTGTGGGAAGATCGGCAAGTTTCGATCGAGTACCGCGATCGCACGGGAACGACAACGCAGCGGGCTCTCGATCCGTACGGTCTCGTTTCCAAAGCGGGCGTGTGGTATCTCATCGCGCGGCAGCATGACGGGGACTACCGCACCTTCCGCGTCGAGCGGATCGCGCGCGCAGACGACCTGTCCGTGCACTTCTCGCGCGACGAGGGCTTCGATTTGGAAGCGCATTGGCGGACGTCGAATGCGTCGATGCAGCGCCCGATGGAGTGGTTCGATGCAACCCTGCGCGTGACGCCGGAAGCGCTCGACTGGGTGATGTCGTTCAACGAATTCGAAGTGCTGTCGGAGGATGACGCGGGGAAGACCGTGCGCATGCGTTTTCCCTCCTTCCCGGCCGCGACGCGCCAGATTTCGAGCTGGGGATCGAACGCGCGCGCTCTGGCGCCGCCGCGAACTCGTACAAGCACTTGCGGACCACGCGCGCGATCTGCTCGCGCTGTATGGGTAAGAGCGCGGAAGTGAATCGTTTACAAGGTTTGCGCGTTGCCGTGCTCGCGCCGATCACGTGGCCGACGCCTCCGCCCGGGTACGGGCCCTGGGAGCAAATTGCGTTCAACATCGCCGACGGCATGCGCAGGCGCGGATTGGACGTCACGCTTTTTGCCCCGGGCAATTCGGGGTTCGACTCGCGCGTCGAATCGGTCGTGCCCGTCGGCTGCGCGGAGGATCCCGCCCTTAATGCCGACGTCTTTTCCGCGTTGCACATCGGACACCTCATGGAGAGCGCGCACGATTACGATTTGATTCACAACAATTTCGACTGGAAACCGATGACGTATGCGCTGGCCGCCAAGGCGCCGCCGATGCTCACCACGGTTCACGGCTTTTCTTCACCGCAGATTCTCGCTGCATACTATGCGTGCGCGTGGCGCAGCTTCTACTGCATCCATCAGCGATGCCGATCGAGATCCGGGCCTTTCCTATCTGGGCACGACGTACAACGGCATCGATCCGCAAGGAATTCACGTTCAATGCGAATCCGGGCGAGTATCTCGTCTTTCTGGGACGCTTCCATCCGGAGAAGGGTACCCATTTGGCGATCGAGATTGCCAAGCGCACCGGTAAGCAGCTCAAGATCGCAGCGATTCCGCAAGACGAAGACGTACTTCGCGAAATACGTGCAGCCGCACATCGACGGCGAGCAGATTCAATTTCTGGGCGAAGTGCGCCGCCGCGAGCGCAACGAGCTGCTCGGCAACGCGCTTGCGCTCGTGCACATGACGACGCGCCCGGAGCGCTTCGGCTTGACGATGATCGAGGCGATGGCGTGCGGTACGCCGGTGTTGGGCGCGAACATGGGATCGGTTCCGGAGATCGTGATCGACGGCGAAACCGGGTTCCTATGCGACTCGGTCGAGGACGCCGCCGCCAAGGTCCCGTTACTGGCGTCGCTGGATCGGCGCGCCTGCCGCGCGCGCGTCCAATCGGAATTCACCGTCGACCGCATGATCGACCGTTACCTGGACGCGTATACGCTAGCGGTCGAGCAGCAGCTTCCGCCGCCGGCGGCGCCCGAACAGCTGCGCTGGCGCGCACACGATTGGTGGGATCGCCCGATGGCCTATACGGAAATTCCGCCGAAACCCGCTTCCACTAAGATTTTCGTAACGCCGCGATTCAGGTTTTCGCGTTTCACTGGAGAACACACCGGCATCTCGTAAACTAAGGAGCGATTTCTCAATGCCGATTCTTCCCTTCGTTCCTCCGCAGGCCGTGTCGACCTCGGGGCGCCACGGCTTCGATTACGTCACCGTCGACGCGCAGCGGCGCCGCGTTTATGCGGCCCACGGCGGCAACGCCTCGCTGCTCATCGTCGAATGGAGACACGGGCAAAGTTCTCGGCCAGGTGCACGTAGGGCCGATGGCAGGCGTCGCGGTCAATGCCGCCACGGGACACGTGTACACGGGCGACGGCGACGATCAAGCGATCTCGGAAGTCGACCCGGTCGTCGATGAAGCAGAGTACACCGCGTGAGCGTCGCCGGCCACGTCGACGCGATCGCGTACGACGCGCAGTGCACCGCATCTACGGCGACGAGGACGACGGCACGAAGATCTTCGTCATCGACACGCGCACGTTCAAACAGATCGCGACGATTCCGCTGCCGGGGCACAAACCCGAATACATCGTCATCGACCCGAGGACGCACGTCGTGTATCAGAACATCGCGACGAATAGCGAGATAGCGGTCATCGACCCGAAAAGCATGAAGGTCGTGCGCACGATAGCGACGCCCGAAATCACCAACAACCACCCGCTGCAGTTCGATGAGGCGAATCGCACGCTCGTCGTGGGTGGGGGCGGCCACCTGAGCGTTTACGCTTTGAACGGAAAGCGTTTGGGCACGACCTCCTTTCCGCGCATCGATCAATGCACACTGGACCAGCGGCGCCAAGTGCTCGCGTGCGCGGGGGGCGGCGGCATTTGGCTGTATTCGATTCCAAAGAGCGGCGCTCCCAAGCAAATCGGCATGCGTAAAATCAACCACGGCGTCCACACCGTCGGGATAGACGAAAACACCGGCCGCACGTGGGCGGTGTGGGGGTCGCCCACCGGAGATTTCGTGCAAGGGTTTACGTACAAGCCGTAGAGCTACCGCAACGTTGACCTTTCGCGAAAAGCAGCCTAGGATATACTGAATAGTTCGCACGTGGAGGAGGCATATGCCAAAAGCACTCTCCGTATTCTTAGCGACTTGCGCATTCATTGCGTTAGGTGCCGTGCCGCTGGCATCGAGCGCGCAGACGGCGCCGAGCACAGCTACGGTCACCGGCACCGTAAACGATGAATCCGGAGCGCCCATTCCGGGCGCTTTCGTCGTTTTAAGAGGTCCGGCTACGAAGAACGGCACTTCGGACGCTGCCGGAAAGTTCTCGATCGCCGCTGTTCCAGCGGGAAATTACGTATTGTCCGTTACCAAGGGCGGATACACTGCCGCAGTTCAAAACGACGTCATCCTGCTGGGCGGCCAGACGGTAAACCTTGCCGTTCGCATGTCCGCCATCACGTTCTCCTCGCTGCGAACGATCGCGAGCGTACGCACGGGTGCACACGCGCTGAACACGTCGGCCGCCTCGGTGAACGAAGTAACGACCTCGACCTTCATCAATCAAGCGCAGCCGCAGGTCACGCGCGTGCTCAATCAAATCCCCGGCATTCAAATCTCGTTTCCTTCCAACTCCGCGAATGCCGCGGCTCCGGGCGCGATCACCGTTCCGAACATTCGCAATGCCACCTCGTATGAAACGGCGTCGCTGATCGACGGGCATCCGATCTCCGTCGGACAGTACGGCGACAACGTCACGACGTTCCTCAACGCGTTCATGTTCAGCGCGATCGAGGTCGTAAAGGGCCCCGGCGCGGACGCGCCCGAGGTAAACAATGCCATCGGCGGCACGACCAACTTCCGCACCAAGGATCCGACGCTGCAGCCCTACGGCCAAATGCTCCTCGGCGTCGACAACCGCGGCGGCACGCTGAGCAATTTCGAATACTCGAATACGATCGGGAAGCTCGGCGTCGTGCTGGACTTGGCCACGGACAATAATCCGTCGGCCCTTTTCGCTAAAAACGTCTACTACAGTCCGGCTCAAAACAGCGGCCTTCTGAACGGCGTTCCGCTTGGCGACGGGGGTGGATACAATCCGGTCGGCAATACGAACAGCACGCTGCCGACGACGCCGCAGCTTCTCGCATGCTGCTGGACGCTCGACGGTTCGATGGACCAAACCGCCGAACTGGTGAAATTCCGCTATGCGCTTTCGCAGGCTACGCACCTCACGCTGAGCTACCTCGGCAATCAAACGACGTCGGACCAGAACGGCAACACCGGAAACTTCTACCAAGCGGTGTTTTCGCCGGGCGCCGGATACACCGGCTCGCTGCCGGCGGGACCGATCATGTACGCTTCGATCTATCCCGGCGCGATGCAGGGCGAGTTCAACAACGAGCCGATCTACCAAGCCGAACTTTCGACGGGCATCGGGAACGACTCGATGGTGGCGCGTTACTATAATGCTACGGTGAGCCGCTATCAATTCGGCGGTACGAACCCGAGCGGCTACGACTACAACAACGTCACGCTCTACGGAACGTCTTCGGGGAGCGGAAACGTGAACCAGACGTTCAACGGCATGCCCGCCCTGATTCAGTACTGGGATTATTACACGGAGCCCGAGCTGGACAAGCTGCAGGGCGAGTCGTTCGAGTACCAGCACCCGCTCAAGAACAACGACCTTCTCACGTTCTCCGCGGACTGGACGGCGTCTCAGAGTACCGACTATACGGTTTCGTCGTCGCCCGGAACGCCCCCGTATTATTCGTTCAGCCTTCCGCCGGGCACGCATCAAGAGCTCGGGACCTATCTTCTTCGCGGTCACTTTTACTTCGGCTCCAAACTCTCCGCAACGCTTGCAGACTACTTCAATACGTACAGCAGCACGTACGCGACCAATTGTCCGTCGCCGCCCTACTGCACGCAGGACTCAATCGTGAACGGAACCGGCGTCACGTTCGCGACCACGAAGAACACGCACAACGATCCGCGCTTGGGGTTGGTCTTTCGCCCGAACGCGGCAACGTCGGTACGGTTCGCGCTTGGCAGTTCGATCGCACCGCCATATATGGGCCTTCTTTCAACCGTTCTGACCCCGCCGAAATACGACCCGACAACCGGCGTCGCACTCGAATCGGAAAGCAACGGCAACATCCGGCCGGAGACCGGTTTCGGATACGATTTTGGAGGCGATGTCCGTCTCCCGGATCAGCAGACGATCGCTTCGGTCGACGTTTATCTCACTAATCTCTACAATCGCTTCTTCTCGCAGACGGTCAATACGGGATTGACGTGCGCGCAAGTCACCTGCCAAAACTCGACTTCATCGTCGGTCCCCGTCTACAACCAGACGTACAGCAACATCAGCAACGCGCGGTTCGAAGGCATCGAGCTGAGCTTGCAGCGGGCGCCTGCAGTAGGCCTGGGCTTCAATATCTCGGGTGCGCTCAGCCGCGGCTACTACTACGATCTGCCTCCAAACTTCTATTGCAGCTTCGTTCCGACGCCGTCCCAGCCGTGCATTCCGGCGAACTACGATCAAAACAAGAACGTCATTGCCGGCCAAAACACGAACGGTCTCCCGGTTGGTTTCTACGGCATTTCTTACATCGGCAATATGCGTATTCCGTACGCCCAAGGCAATGCCGAAATAAGCTACCAGTTCCCCAATCAAATGTACGTCGCGTTCGGCGACACGTACTATGGGAAGAACAACTCGCTGAACGAACCGCCGTTCGGCATCGCGTATGCCACGCTGCGCGTGCCGATAAGCCGCGAACTGGCGTTCCAGATATCCGGCGACAACATCTTCAACGCGTATCCGGGTATCTTGCCGGTTTACGGCGCAGGCGTACCGATCGACGTAGCCAGCGGCGGAACCGCTGCAACCAACGGCAACGTCCTTGGGCCGTCGACGTGGCGTTTCATGATCACCACACGGCCGTAATAGGCGCAGCGGCCGCCGAGTTGCCCGCGTGCGGTAACCGGTAGAAGTCTTCGATGGTGCGCAAGACGCTGTAATGCGTCACCGGGTCGCTGTAGCGGCCCGGGCGCACCATCGGACCGACGAAAATCGTGGGAATGTGATTGTCGACGGCATCGTCGCTCTCGTCCCACGTCACGATCACCAGCGTGTCGTGCAGCATCGCCCAGTCGACGATCGGCCCAACGTGTGCGCGCAGCCATGCATCGCCACGCGCAATGCTCGCGCTGTGCATGTCGTCGAGGGCGTTCGGAATGATGAACGACACAGTCGGCAGCCGATCGTACGACGACGGAAGCGCGCTGAGCGGTACGTTCTCACCAGCGCCGACATTGTCGAAATCCGCCCACGGCACGTGTTTGCGCGCATAGTTGCCAGCCCAGCACGCGCGCGATCCCGGCGCAGGTAAATCTTCGGAGTAGCCCGCGAAGCTGCGGTTTGCGGCGCGCAATTCCGTTGCGAGATTCGCTGCATTCGTGTCGATACCGCGCGGCGGGCAGCCGTCGCCGTTCGTATCGGTGACGCCGGCGAACAGCGCGAGATAATTCGGCTGACTCGGATGCGCGACGCCGTAGGAGCGAGTGAAGAGCGCGCCGCGTGCGATCAATTCGTTCAAATACGGTGCCGAACGCGTGTTGCCCGCGATATCGCGAAATTCTTTGTTTTCCTCGACCACGACCACGACGTGCGCGGGGGCCGGCGGCAGTTTCGGAGCGACGGCCGCCGCTACCTGATGCGGTACATCGGTCAGCCGCGTGTGGTTCGAACTGAAGTACTGCGTGCCGAACAACACCGCCGCGACGGCAATGCCGATTGCGATGAGGCCGCCCAAGATTTTAACCACCTCCGCCCGCCGGAGCGAGCAACGCAAATCCTCCTTGCGCGGCGATGCGTTCGCCCGGGCGCAACCCCGACGCGAGGAGCGCGCGCGAGCCGTTTTGCTGCGCCACGCTCACCGTTCGTTCCCGAAATTTCACCGCACCGCTTCGATCGCGGCTCTCGACGAAGACCAGCGTGTCTCCGGTTTGCGGATCTTGGACGATAGCGCTCTGCGGAATGACGAGGCCGCGATCGTGCGCGATCACAATCGTGGCTTGCACCGCGCTTCCACCCGGTGCTCCGCTGGGCGCACCGCGTACGACGACCATGGCCGTCTGCGTGCCCGGATCGAGCGCGGGCGAAACACCGGCGACTCTCCCGGTACTTCGCAGCGTGGTTCCGGGAATGGAAAACCGCACGGCGTCGCCGGTGCGCACGCGCGCCGCATCTGCAGAAGTAACGTCGAGCGTAATTTCGCCCGCAGCACCCGGGCCTATCGCAAGCACCGGTGTGGTCGTATCGACCGCTTCTCCCGGACGTTTGTAAATGGCGGTCACGACACCATCCGACGGCGCCCGGAGCGTGCCGTTCGAATAATCCCGCTGGGCGAGTGCCGCACGATCGCGCGCGCTTTGCGCTTGTGCCTGCGCCGACGCGACTTGCGTGTGCGACGTTGCGGCTTCCGCCTGGTCCGCCGCAAGTTGCGCCTGAGCCGCCTGCACGTCTTTGAGCGCCGCAACGCCCGCGGCATACAATGACTGCTCGCGGCGCACCGCTGCGCGATCGACGGCAATCTTCGTGCTGGTGCGATCGATCTGCGCCTGCTGTACTGCTGCTCCCGCAGCTTGCGCATCGGCTTGCGCCTGCGCGGCTGCCAGTGAAAGTCCGCTCGTATCGAGTTGTGCTAGCGGCTGCCCTGCGGAAACGCGCTGGCCGATGCTCACGTCAACGCTCTGCAGAATGCCGCTTTCCGCAAAACTGAGTTTGCTTTCGGCGCCAGCCGGAGCCCCGACGCGTCCGACGGCGGAAACCGTTTCCACGTACGAGCCGACGCTCGTCGTAACGATCGCAACCGCAGGCTGCGCGCTTTGCGTAGGAGCCGGGTGCCCGCCGCAAGCAGCCAGCGAAGCGAGCGCGATCGGCACCAGCGCGCCGCGAACGAATCTCACGGTCCCATCTCCTCTCGCAACGTTGCGGCGGCCTGCGCTTCGGCATAAACCGCGGAAAGTTCCGCAAGCGAAGCCTGTATGTAGGTTCTGCGCGCGTCGCTCACGTCCAAACTCGAACTCGCGCCGCTGCGATAACCGATTTCCGTTGCGCGCAGTTCTTCGGCAGCGGCATCCCGCGCGCGACGGGCGGATTGCAGCGCACGAATACTTTCATCATACGTTCGCGCAGCGGCGCCGACCGCAACGGTAATACCGCGCCGCAGCGACGCGGCTTTGTATTGCGCTTCCGAAAGCCGAGCCCGCTCGGCCGCGACGCGGTCGGCACTCGCACGTGAAATCGGGAGTCGCAGGTTCACGGCTGCGGACGGTCCGGTCACCAGCACGCCGGAGTCCCAGCCGTGCGTGTATCCCGCGCTTACCGTCACGGCCGGGAGAATGCCGCGTTTGGCGACGGCGACGGCGGCCGTTTCGGCCTGAACCGCTTGCTGCGCCGATGCCAAATCGCTTCGCTGCGCCAGGGCGCGCGCGACGGCTTGCTGCGGAGCGGTTTCCGGCGGGGGCGGTGCTGATACGGACTGCGTGGAACCGAATTGCGCAGAGGGCACACCGGATTCGACGGCGAGCGCGTTCTCCGCATTCGAAAGTTCGACTTGAGCGGCATCCAACGACGCGCGGGCGTTCGCAAGCGCAACTTGCGCGCGGACCACGTCCAGGCGCGGCACGTCTCCGGCGCGATATCGCAACTGCGCGGCTCGCGCATCGGATTGTGCGCCCGCCAAATCGTCGCGCTGAAGTTTCACCGTTGCAACCGCTTTGAGCGCGCCGTAGTACAACCCAACGACTTTAATTCGCTCCGTGCGCTGGGCGTCGAGCAGATCGAACTGCGCGGCCGAAAGCGTAAACTGCGCTTCCCGCACGCCGGGAAGAAAGGCGAGATAGTCTCCAAGCGTCACGTCTGCGCCGACGGTCGTCAGACTTTGCATGATCGTGCTGTTCGCGTTTCCGCCCTGCGGCGCGGCTGCATAACCGGCGACGAGCGCGGGAGCCGCTGCGCCGCGCGCTGCCGCGAGAAGCGCCGCGTTTTCCGTCACACGTGCGCGCGCTTGCGCGACGTCCGGCGATATTTCCACGGAGCGCGCGACGGCCGTCGAGAGCGGAAGACCGGCGAACTGCTGCGGCGCGCTTACGACGGCGGCGAGCATGAGGCCGCCGATCACGCGGCGACCTCGTGTTTGCGCCGTACTACCCGGCCGCCGGCGATGCCGGCATACAGCACCGGAATGACGACCAGCGTGAAGAGCGTCGCCGTCGAAAGGCCGCCGATGACGGCAATCGCAAGGGGCTGCTCCATTGCGGAGCCCGCACCGATGCCGAGCGCCAGCGGAAGGAGTCCCCCGATTGCGGCGAGGGTCGTCATGACGATCGGGCGCAAACGCGTGCGTCCGGCCGCAACCAGCGCGTCTTGCACGCTCGCGCCTTCTTCACGGCGGCGGTTCGCCACGTCGATCAGCAAGATTCCATTTTTCACGATCAGCCCTACGAGCAGCAGCAACCCCATGAATGACGACACGTTAAAAGGCGTGTGCGTGATGAACAATCCGAGCGCGACGCCGATCAACGCAAGCGGAATCGCGGTGAGAATCACGAGCGGCAGCCGGAACGACTTGAACGTCGTAAGCATCACGAAGTACACCAGAGCGATCGCGATGCCGATGACGCTTAGAAATTCTCGAAACGACTGCTGCTGCGCCTCGTACGCGCCGCCGATGGTCGCCGTATACCCCGGCGGAAGCGGCGTCGCACTCAGCACGCGCTTCACTCCATCGATCACCGACGACAAACTCGCACCTCCATAGTTAGCGGTAATGAGCATCTCGCGCTGACCGTTGACGTCGGTAATGTCCGTCGACAAACGGTTCGGCCGTAAACTCGCAACGCTTCCGAGCGCAACCACGCCGGATGGCGTCGGCAGCAGCGAAAGGCCAAGATACGTCGATGCGCCGGCGACGCCGACGCGCACCGGGATTTGATTGAGCGTGCCCGGCACACTGGTGGCGACGTCGCCTTGCGCGGCAGCGGTGAGCGCAGTTCCGAGATCCGCGGCGGTCATCTTCAGTGCGGCCAATCGCTGCCCGTTCGGCGCGATTTGCAGCGTCGGGTCGTCGTACGACACACCCGAAAACGTGTCGGCAATTCCATTCACGCTCGAGAGCTTGTTCGTAATCGTCGTCGCGAGCGAGACCAGTGTATGCTGGTCGGGCCCGGCAAGCGCGATGTCGATCGGCGCGCGGGATCCGGACATGTCGTTGATCATGTCCTCGAGAATTTGGTGAAAATTCAGTTGCGCGGACGGCACGGCAACGCTAAACTGGTCGCGCAAGCGCGAACTGACGTCCTCGTATGAGGCGCGCTCACCAGCAGGCTTGAGCCGTACTCGAATCGTTCCGGTGCGCACTTGTGTGGGCGAAAAACCGTTCGTGTCGATCCCGGTGAATCTGCCGACCGAGATAACGGCTGGATCGCGCATCGCAATACGCTCCATCGTCGTCGCGGCCGCGTCGGTTGCCGCGAGAGTCGTGCCGACCGGCATCGTGTACTGTACTTCGAACTGCCCCTCGTCCAGATGCGGCAAAAAGTCGCTGGGCAAGCGCGACATCAACAAAAACGTCAGCACCAGCACGGCGCCGGAGACGCCGTAAACGATCGAGCGATGCCCGAGCGTCCAGCGCAAGAGCGGTTCGTAGCGCGCCAGCAGCCCCGCGACGAAGCCCGTGTCTTCCTTGTGTTCGTCGCTCTCACGAATGAGCGAGCCCGCCAGCAGCGGCGTGACCAGCAGCGCGAGAAGCAGCGAAACGATCAGCGCCGATCCGAGCGTGAGGGCCAGTGCGCGGAAGAAAAATCCAGTCACGCCGCTGAGCAGCAGCAGCGGGACGAAAACGACGACCGTGGTTATCGTGGAAGCCGCCATCGGCGTGGCGAGTTCGCCCATCGAAAGCACGATGACGTCGTACTTGCGCATCTGCGGGTAGTGATGCATGTTGCGGGCGATGTTTTCGATGACGACGATCGCGTCGTCGATGATGAGACCGACCGCGACGGCAAGGCCGCCGACGCTCATGAGGTTGAGCGTCTCGCCGGTGAGGTGCACGAAGAAAATCGTGATTGCCATTGCGATGGGAATGACGATCGCAGCGACGAGCGTCACGCGCAGGTTGCGCAGCACCAGCAGGATGACCAAGATTGCGAGCACGGCGCCGATGAGGATCGCGTCGCGCAGGCTGCTCTGCGACTGCACGACCAAATCCGTTTGGTCCCAGTACCGGTGTACGCTTACGCCGGCCGGAAGCCGCTTTGCAATTTCGGCCATCTTGGTTTTGACGTCGCCGGCCATGCGTACCTGATCGGAGCCCGGTAGGCCGAAGAAATTGATTGCCACGGCATGCTTCGCGTCGTAGCTCACTTGCAGCGTGAGCGGCGCAACGCCGAGCGTTACGGTTCCGAGATCGCCGACGTCGACGGGCGCACGGCCCGGATCGGGCACGATTACGCGTGAGATCGCATCGGCGCTGCGAATGTCCGCATTGAGCAGCACGACGTTGCGCTGGTAATATTGCTGTTGGATTCCGAGCGCGCTCACCGTGTTCGCGTCCGAGAGCGCGGTGACGACGTCGTTCGCGGTCAGTCCGTGCGCGCTCAGCGCGCCCGGATCGAGATTGACGTGAAATTCGCGATCCGGGCCGCCGACGAGCAGCATGCGCGCAAGCCCCGGCACGCCGTAAAACTGCGGCTGGAGCGACTGCTGCGCGAGTTCGCGCAGAACCGTCTGCGACATGTTCGGCGCGACCAGCGCGTACGAAATGACCGGTTCCTGATTCGGATTGATGATGATCGCTTCGACGTTCGTGCCGGACGGCAGTGTCGAACGCGCCTGCGAAATCGCTTGATTGACGTACTGCAGGTCGAAGCGAACGTCGGTCTTCGGATCGAACGTCACGATGAATTCGGCACTGCCTTGCGCCGATGTCGTTTGCACGCGCATGACCGAAGGCAAACCGAGAAATGCGCGCTCCAGCGGCACGGCGACGGCCGTATGCACTTGGTCCGGTGGAAGGTTGCCGGCCTCCGCAACGACGTCGATGCGGGAGAACGACATGTTCGGAAAAATGCTGGCGGGCGTGGAGACGTAAGCCCACACCCCCAAAACCGTCAGCACCGCCACGAGGAAGCCGATTGTTTTACTGTGGCGTAATCCGAGACTGGAGATGTGCAAGGCTAGTCCGCGTTCGCTCCTTCGACGCTGTTTTCCAACACGCGCCCGGTCTTGGCATCGACGCCGATTTCATGCGTGCGGCCTTTGATACGAATGTCGAAACTGTAGCGCAAACCGCTTCCCCCGGACTCCCGCTCGAGCTCGCCGTCCGTAATTTTACCGCCGGGCAGCGTGTGCATGGCGATCTTGCGGGCCTGGGCCATTGTGATTTTCGCTTGCGGCGCGTACTGCGAACCGGCATAAGCAAACCCGCCGGCCGTCGTCAGGAGCATCGCTGCTCCGAGCGCAGTCGAAATCGTGACGTGTTTCATAGGGCAATGCTACCGGCGGTACATGACGGGAACCTGAACGCTACGCTGCCGGAAAGCGCAGGCGCACGACCGCCCCGCCGTGGGGCGAGTTTTCGAGCGTGATTGCTCCATGATTCGACTCGACGACGGAACGGGCGATTGCCAAGCCAAGGCCGCTGCCGGTGCCCGCCGCGGAGCCGGGCTCTCGCCAAAAACGCTCGAGCGCATGCTCGAGCGCGTCCTGGGAAAAGCCGGCGCCGTTGTCTTGAATCGTCAGTTCGACGGAGTGATCGGTGCGGCGCGCGCGCAGTGCGACCTCGCCGTCATGTTCGGGCGCATGCCGCAGCGCGTTGTGCCCGATAGCGAGCAGTGCCCGCTCGAGCGCATGGAGATCGGCGATCATGGACGCATTCTGCGCGCCGTCGACGGCAATCGTCGCCCCTTTTGCCGCCGCGGCGGATGCCAGACGCTCCGCAACGTGCGTGAGGAGCTGCGAGGCGTCGATTCGCTCGCGCGTGGACGTTCCGCTTTCGGCACGCGCCGCAGACAGCAGATCGCCGATCAGCGCTTCCATGCGATCGGCTTCGGATGCAATCGTTTCGAGCGCGGCGTGGTACTGCGGAAGCGCGCGCTCTTTGCGCAGCGCCAGATCGGCTTCCGCGCGGATGACGGCAAGCGGCGCACGCAATTCGTGCGAGGCGTCCGCCGTGAACCGGCGCTGGCGCGCGAACGCGTCTTCCAGGGCGCGGCGCGTGATGTAATTCCCGGCCACAAGCGCGAGCCCGGCAATGAGCAACGCCGCCCCGGCGAGAGTGATGGCCACGCCGCGATCCGTTTCGTCGATCCAATCGCTGCTGCGCCAAACGACGACGGCGCCTACGTGCACTCCACGGGCCTTCATCGGCAGAATGTATGCACGCACGGCCGAATCACCGGCGCCGGTAGTGAGAAACACGGGACCTGAACTCTGCTGCGGTACGATCGTTCGGGGCACGCGTGCAGCGCTCGAAAGCAGCGCGCGATTATTCGGCCCGAACACCGCTCCCTGCGTGTCGGCGCCGAGAACCGTCAGGAATTGGCGGCGATCGTCGGAGTCGATGTGAATCGCGCCGTGCGAGACGTCGACGAACGTTTCGGCGGCGCGGGCGGCGGTCGCGAGCCGCGCGTCCAGCGTCGAACGCTGCGTCCGGTCGATTGCGAATACGGCGGCGGCTGCAAACAGGAGCAATCCGACGAACATGATCGCCACGTACGCAGCGGAAAGCTGCAGGCGGTTCATCGCTCACCGAAGCGGTAGCCGGCGCCGCGAACGGTGTGCAGCAACTGCGGCTCACGGTTCGTCGTGAGTTTCGCGCGCAGACGGCTCACGTACACCTCGACGACGTTCGAGGTCGTTTCGCTTTCGCGTTCGAACAGCGCGTCTTCAATCATCGAGCGCGTGATCAGCCGGCCGGCATTGCGCATGAAATATTCCAGAAACGCCGCTTCGCGCGCAGTCAGTTCGATTTCGCGCTCGCCTCGCCGCACGCGCCGCGATTGCAGATCGAAGGCCACGTCGGCGACGCGCAGCTGCGAATCGAGCGACAACGCCGATCTGCGGCGCGCAATCGTGCGCAGGCGCGCTTCCAACTCGCCGAACACGAACGGCTTGCGCAGGTAATCGTCGGCGCCGGCGTCCAGGCCCGCAATCACGTCCTCGGGCGTATCGCGCGAGGTAAGCATCAGTACCGGCGTGCGCACGCTCCGCGCGCGCATCTCGCGTACGACGCTCATTCCGTCGCGTTTGGGGAGATTCACATCGAGGATGACGGCGTCGTACGGCGCGCCGAGCGCCCACGACTGCCCTTGCTCTCCGTCCCGCGCAACGTCCACGACATGTCCCTGTTCGCTGAGCCCGCGGCGCAGCACGTCGCATAAACGCGCATCGTCCTCAACGACCAGCAGGCGCATGTTCGGGCGAATCGATCCACTGCAGCTGCGCGCGCGCCGCTCGCGCGCGATCGAGGGCGGCTTCCGTCACCGGTCCATCCACGAGCATCGTGAAATGCCCCATCTTGCGGCGGTTTACGGCGTGTTTTTTACCGTACATGTGCAGTACGATGCTCGGATCGGCGAGCAACTCCTCGACGCCGGCAAGATGGTTTCCCGTTCCCTCGCCCAGGATGTTCACCATCACGGCGTTGCGCAGCAGTTGCGGTTCGGAGAGCGGCAGCCCGCAAATCGCGCGCACGTGCTCCTCGTACTGCGAACAGGGCGTGGCATCGATGGTGTAATGCCCGCTGTTGTGCGGCCGCGGCGCGACCTCGTTGAGCAGCACCTCGCCGTCGCGCGTGACGAAATACTCCACGCAGAACGTGCCGACGATTTCCAGCGCGTGAGCGAGTTTCTCCGCGTACGTGCGCGCGCGCTGCGCGACCTGCTCTTCCACGCGCGCAGGCGCCATCGACATGAACAGGATCCCGCGGTCGTGGACGTTTTCCGACGGCGGATACGTAACCACGTCTCCGGCGCCGTTACGCGCGCAAATAACGCTGATTTCGCAGGCAAACGGCACGAACTGCTCCGCGATGAGCTGCGCGCCTTTCGCTTGTTCGACGGCGGAGCGCGCTTGCTCCATGTTCTCGACCCGCCACTGGCCCTTGCCGTCGTAACCGCCGCGCACCGTTTTCAGAATTGCCGGAAAGCCGAGCCGCTCGTGCGCGAGGCGCACGTCGTCTTCGCGATCGACGGCGCAATAGTGCGCGACCGGAATGCCGCAACTCCGCGCAAAATCTTTTTCGAGCAGGCGGTTTTGCGTGACGCGCAGGACGTTGCTCCCCGGCGAAACCGCGCAGCCGTCTCGTTCCAAGCGCTGCACGGATTCGATCGTAATGTTTTCGAACTCGTATGTCACGACGTCGGTCCGGCGTCCCAATTCGTCGATGGCCGCGAAATCGTCGTAGTGCGCGACGATTTGTTCGTCGGCAACTTGTCCGCACGGGGATCGCGGCTGCGGATCGAGCGTGATGACGTCGTACCCCATGCGTTTTGCGTCGAGCGCAAACATGCGGCCGAGCTGGCCGCCGCCGATGACGCCGATCGTCTGAATCATCGGCTTAGAGACGAATCGACACCACGTCGTCGTGCATGCGCTTCGCGTAGTGCTCGAGGCGATGGAGGACGTTCGGATCGCCGAGCGCGAGAATGCGTGCCGCGAGTAAGGCCGCGTTGGCGGCATTGCCGATCGCGACGGTCGCAACGGGCACGCCTTTTGGCATCTGCGCGATGGAGAGCAGCGAATCGATGCCGCTCAGCGCCTGGGATTGCACCGGTACGCCGATAACCGGAAGCAGCGTTCGCGCGGCCGTCATGCCGGGCAAATGCGCAGCGCCGCCCGCTCCCGCGATAATCACCTTGATGCCGCGTCCGGCCGCTTCGTGAGCGTACTCGAACATTTCCAGCGGCGTGCGATGCGCGGAGATCACGTGCATCTCGAAGCGGATGTCCAGCTCTTTGAGCATGTCGCGCGCACCGGCCATCGTTTCCATGTCCGAAACGCTGCCCATGATGATCCCGACCAGGGGTGTGTCGGATTCTGCCATTGGGTAAGTATTCTACGCTTATGAGTGCTTTTCTGCTCGGCATCAACTATTGGCCCCGGCGCAGCGCGATGTACATGTGGGAACGCTTCGATTTGGGCGAGATTCGCGAAGATTTCGCCCGCGTGCGCTCGCTCGGGCTTTCGGTCGTCCGGTTTTTCATCATGTGGGACGACTTCCAGCCGCAGGCCGATCGCATGGACCCGCAGATGCTCGCGCGCTTCGACGCGGTGATGAACGCGCTGGCGGATGCGAAACTGCAGGCCATGCCGACGTTCTTCACCGGTCACATGAGCGGCGTAAACTATCTGCCGGAGTGGGCGCTCGACCATTCGCGCCCGAACGGCCGCTTTCGCACGTTCACGCGTGGTCTGCGCGAGTTGCCGTGGGGCGCAGGCGACTTCTATTCCGGAGCGCTGCTCGACGCGTCGCGCCTGCACGTGCGCTCGATCGGCGAACGCGTTCGCGGACACGAAGCACTCTACTTGTGGGATCTCGGCAACGAGTTCAGCAATCTGCGCAGCGCGAATTCACCGGTCGAATCGGCACAGTGGTCCAAGCAGCTCACCGAGGATCTGTTCGAGGTCTCGGGTGCGGCAACGACTGCCGGCAATCACAGCGAAGACCTCACGCAGGACCGCGGCATTCGCCCATCTTCTTTTTGCGCGCCGTTCCCCTGTGCAGTAATGCACGGTTATTCCGTGTACAGTCACTTCGCGCGGAGCCGCACCGATCCGGAAGTCGTTCCGTTCTTGTGCCAAGTCATGCAATCGATGTCGGGCAAAGCCGTGCTTTTCAATGAATTCGGCAATCCGACGTGCCCTCCGAATACCGTCTCGCCGTACGATCGCGTGCCGCTGCCCGGCGACCCCGCACCCGAGTCGAAAGAGCTGCCGTCCAATGCGGCGCCGTACGCGTGCTTGACGGAGGACGAGATGGCATCGTACTGTTTCGAAGTGCTCGACCGGCTGCAGCAGCGCGGCGCGCTCGGCGCGTTCTGGTGGAACTGGGCCGATTACGCCAAGGAACTGAGCAGCACGCCGCCCTTCGATCGCGCCCAGCACGAGATGACGTTCGGCATCATCCGCTCCGACGGTTCATATAAACCCGTCGCGGACACGTTGAAGCGTTTTGCGCAGGAAAGCCGTCCGGTCGTCGCGCCTCCACCGCCAATCGTTCGTGAAGACGAATGGTATGCAAACATGAACCAGGCATTTCAGGCCGCTCGCTACAAAGAGTATCTCGCTATGCCGGCGAGCGTGAATGCCTGAATCGAAAGTGATCGTCGTAACCGGTGCCGGCGCCGGCATCGGTTACGAAACGACACTGCGCGCTGCGCGCGAAGGGTTCGCCGTGCTCGCCGTCTCCCGCAGCAACGAACAACTGGACGACTTGGCGGCAGCGGTCGCGAAAAGCGGCGGCGTCTGCGTCACACTCGCGTTGGACGTTATGGCAGCAGATGCACCGCAACGCATCGTCGACACCGCGCGTGAGTGTTTCGGCCGCATGGACGTGCTCATTCACAATGCCGGCGCAGCAACGGGCGGCCGTCTGCTCGAGCAAAGCGCTGCGCAAATCGACGAGCAATGGCATCTGCACGTCGCCGCGCCGCTTCACATCACCCGCGCCGCATTGCCGCTGCTCGAAGTGTCGAAAGGGCAAGTGATGTTCGTGGGATCCGGCCTCGCCCGCGTCCCATCGCCGTATTACGGGGCGTATTGTGCGGCCAAAGCGGCAGTGCGCGCGATGGCGACGCAGCTGCGCCGCGAATTGGACGGCACCGGCATCGCGGTCACATACATCGATCCGGGCAGCGTCCGTACGAATTTCGCAAAGCATGCCGGCATAGAAACGTTCGGACCGGAATGGACGTCCGTGGAAGCGACGCACGTCGCGCAGCGCATCGTTCGCGCCGTGCATACGCGTCCGCTCATTTTGAATGCGGTTCCGCTGCACACGTTCGCAGCGATGCTGGGCGAGTGGTTCCCGCACATGACGGACCGCGCGCTCGCGAAACGCCCGCCGCCGAAGCCTGCACGAACGCCCGCGCCGCAACCCGGGCCGCCGCCGGCGCCGCCTCCTACGCCCGAACCGCAAAGCGAGCTCTCCGACTTCGAACGCGCGCTCGAACCCGTATCGCGGCGGATGGAACGCGTCAAAATGCCGCCTGCATTTCTCGCTGAATTACTGCGTCCGGGCGACGACGTACAGCTCGGCGACGCAGCGATGCGCTGGGCGGGCATGCCGAACAAGAACGAACGCGCCGCGATGGCGGATGCGCTCGAAGCGCTTGCGGCAGGCGGTTTTTTGGAGAGAACCGGCGACGAGAGGCTGGCGCGTCGTGCGTCCGGCGAGTTAACGAGGCTGGTTCACAAGCGCGGCGCGAACGTGCTTTCCGCCGATTGCGACGAAGAATACGACCGTCGCCAGCAGCACGATCGTCGCACCGCTCGAACTGCGTAGAAAATACGAGAGATACAGCCCGCCGACGCCGCTGATCGCGCCGAGAAACGCCGAGAGCGCCATCATTCCTGAAAAACGCGTCGTGAGCTGATATGCTGCAGCAGCGGGCGTCACGAGCAGCGCCGCCACGAGCACGATACCGACCGCCTGCAGCGAGATGATGATCGTCACCGCGAGCAGCACGAGCAAAATGTACTCGATGCGCTGCGCATTCATGCCGCTCGCTTGCGCGACGACGGGATCGAACGAGGTGTACAGCAGCGCGCGCCACAGCAGGACCGTCACAACTGCCACGGCGATCGCGAGCGCGACAATCATCAGCAGATCTTGGTAATTGACGGACAGAATGTCGCCGAACAGAAAACTTTGCAGATCGATCGAATACGTGCGCTGCCGGCTCATCAGAAAAATACCCAGCGCGAACGCACCGGTGAACAGCACGCCGATCGCCGTGTCGAGCGCGATCCGCCCGCGCCGGTGCACGAAGCCGATGCCGAGCGCGGTTATGACGGCGACTATGCCTGCACCCAGATAGTAATCGGCGCCGCGCAGATACGCGATGACGATTCCGGCGAATGACGCGTGCGCGATGCCGTCGCCGATGAACGCCAGTTTGCGAAGAACGACGTACGTCCCCATTCCCGAACACAGAACTCCCACGAGCAGCGCCGTTACGAACGCACGCTGCATGAACTGGTATTGGAACGGGTCGAGCCAGTGCTGCACGTCAGTCGTGCCGGTGCCGGTCAGGCGCGGCGTGGCCGTGAACGTGCACCTCTCCGTGCAGTGCGGCATATGCGCCCGAAGCGAATACTTCGTCCGGCGTGCCGGTTGCGAGCACGCGGCGATTGAGAACGATCAAACGGTCGAACCAATCGGAGGCGCGCTCGAGATTGTGCGTCGACATGATCACGGGCAATCCGCCTTTGACGAGCTCGCGGATGACCTTGCGCAACGCTTCCTCCGTTTCCGCGTCGATGCCGGTCGTCGGTTCGTCGAGAAGCATCACTTTCGGCTCCTGCGCAATCGCGCGCGCAATGAACACGCGCTGCTGCTGACCGCCCGAAAGCGCGGAGATGTGGCGATGCGCGAGCGCGCGCATGTTGACCAGGTCCAATCCACGCTGCACGGCAGCGCGGTCGTGCGTGCCGAACCGGCGAAACGTACCGAGCCGCGGAAAACGGCCCATCGCCACCACATCCCACACGGACGCCGGGAACGACCAATCGACGTCTTCGATTTGCGGCACGTACGCGACCGTTCCCGCAGGCAACGCGCGCGGCGATTCTCCGAGCACGCTAACGAGGCCCGAAGAGGGTTCGAGTAGCCCGGCAATGGTTTTGAGCAGCGTCGATTTCCCGGAACCGTTCGGTCCGACGATGCCCAGCGCTTCCCCGTACGGAACGGTCGCGGTTGCGCCATCGAGCGCGATGCGGCCGTCATAACGAACGACCAAATCGCGAACTACGACGGCGTCGCGCGCGCCGTTCACTTCAAGGCTCTCACGATCACGCCGGTGTCGTAGCGCAGCATGCTGGGGTAGTCGTGCACCCGCGGATCGTTGCCGATCGAGTCGTCGTAGAGATTCGTGACGATTCGAATACCGGCACTTTTCGCGAGCGTTTGCGCGAGTTTGGGACTGTACTCGGGTTCGGAAAATACGGCGCGCACGTTATGCTCGCGCGCGAGATCCACGAGATTCCCGATGTACGCCGGGTTCGGGTCCTGTCCGGGAGAGAGTTCGATGATGCCGATGGTTTGAATGCGGAAGCGGCGGTTGTAATAGGCCCAAGCGTTGTGGAAGACGATCATCGCGCGCTGGCGCGCAGGAATGGTCGCGATCTGCTTCGCGATCCAGGTCTGCAGAGCAACGAGCTGCGCATCGTAAGCCTGCGCATTGCGGGTGTATTCCGCTTTGTGGGCCGGATCGATGCGCGCGAGAGCATCACGAATCTTTGCGACGTATGCACGTGCGAGCACGGGATCCATCCACAAATGCGGATTGTGATCGATTTTCGGCAGGCCGTCCGAAAGCACGACCTGCTGCATGCCGGCATTTCCGGCGCTGTCGATCGTGTGCTGCAGCCATGCTTCGATGCCCGCGCCGTTTTCCACGACGAGTTGCGCTCGGCTGAGCGTTGCGATGTCTTGCGGCGAAGGCTGGTAATCCTCCGGCGACGCGCCGATCGGTACGAGGTTTTGCACCTGCACGCGATTGCCGCCGACACCTTCGACGAACGAGTTCAACGTCGAAAAGGTGGTGACGACATTGATTTTGTCATCCTGAGGTATCGAAGGACCCCGAGCCTGCCGAGGGGCGCTATTAGTGCTGCACCCAACCACGAGCAACGCCGCGGCAAGCGCCGCCGCTACTCGCGACATACCGCACACCGTCCGAAAAACTCCATTTCGTGATCGTCGAGTTCGAAGCCGTGATGACTGCGCAATTCGCCGGCGATTCGCTCGAGCGCCTCGCACGCGAGCTCTTCGACTTTCCCACAGGTGCGGCAAATTGCGTGATGGTGGTGCGTCGGCGCGCAAACTACATACGTCGCCTCGCCCCGCTCGTCTACGCGCGAACTGGCCTCGCCCTTTGCTTGAAGCAAGTCAAGCGTGCGGTAGACCGTCGAGAGCGAAACCTTAGCCCGCCCCTTTTTGAGAATCGAATGAATCTCGCCCGCAGAAAGATAGCGCTGCTCTCGCTTGAGTATTTCCGCCACATGCTCTCTGGGCCGGGTGCTGTACTGGGTCCGCATGCCGGTCCTAATTTGCGAACCGTTTGCAGAATCATTCTCGAATTGGGCAAGGCCGGAATTTTTTGACAGGGGCAAACTCGCGGCCGTATAATCGTCCGCGTTGCCCTTGGAGCAGCAGCGACGCGGCCTCGTCATCGTGAGGTATCGAAGGACCCGAACGTAGTCGAGGGGATGGGCCGCAACAACTCGTGGGGATGTAGCTCAGCTGGTAGAGCACTTGCTTCGCATGTAAGGGGTCGGGGGTTCGAGTCCCCCCATCTCCACCATTTGAAAACCCGCGTCGTTATTACGATTGCGGGTTTTTCTTTTTGGATGTTCGGACACGACCGATGCCGCTTTGACTCCCTGCTGACTCCCTACGAGTTGACGCCCCAATTCGGCGATTGGGAAGAGTTCGTCGGTCTTCTCGACGGCAGCCCTTTGGGAACCGCGCACCGATTGGCCGTAGACGTCGAGCGTCATTCTGGTGCTTTCATGCCCGAGCATTTCAGCCATGACTACCGCGAGCGAGCGGCACCTGTTATACGTCGCATGTACCCGTGCTCGACAATCATCTCCTACTGAGGGTGTTCGGCCCGCTTCCGAGTTCCTCGAGGATTTATTCTAACCGCAGACGGATGCGCAGATGTTAGCAACGGGTCTTCCCCAACAACCAAGGTAGTAAATTACGGTTACTAGAGAAAAACTGGAACAGTAAATGCGCTAGACCGTACATTCCTTGGGTGTAGTGCTCTACTGAATATCCAAATTTAAAGTGCTTAGTAGCGCTCCGGCGTAATCGCGGGCCGCTTGGTGAACCCACCTGGGAGCCGCACCCAAGTTGACCAGCAAAGTGCAATCCCGACATTTGCTGATGCGAGCAAGACATATCGAGGATTAGCAACAATTCTGCCCAACCACACCGCTGGCGACAATCCATGGAGCTGTGCGATAAGTAAGCCTACCGCGGCTGCCGCTGAAAAGAGCGCGACAACAATCGCGGTCCGCTTCAAGCCATACATATTCCGCCGAAAGCCGTACAAAGCGTTCTCCTTGAGCACCAGGCTATGAGCTTCACCTCGGCGGCGCGCCTTAAGCACACCTACGGCCGATGCGTAGATCGCGTCAGCAGCGGGTGGATCCCCGGCTTCGTCGGTACTCAGTGGGCCAGGATATCCCTGTGCACATTCGTTGCAGCGCAGCGTGGAAGCGCTGTTACGGTTACGGCGTCGAGCGCCAATCGCGGTACCGAAGCATGCTCGTTGTTGGTGGACCACCCAAGCGATGAATAGCCTCTGCTGCACGGCCTTGCCGGCGACTCGCGCAACTCCGGAGAGCAAGTACGTGATAGCAAATAAGGACGCAAGAACACCGTTCTTCGGAAACTCGCCGAGAATGGAATTGGGATACACTACGACGACGAAAAGCAGCGCCGGCGCTAGAATCAATATCATGGGAAACATTCGAGCCTCACGATCGGTCAGGAAATCGAAGAGTTCTTCGCGATCTCCTTCATACTTGGTCTCGTTCACCAATTCCGGACCATCACGCGGTAGCGCGTTGGCTGTCGCCATGGCTGAACGATCGTGTCTCGAAGCCTGTCCTGTGCGCCGCGTGAATAGACATACTCCGCCCTGCATGTTGGTCGCGTAGACCTGTCTCGCGACGCGCGCGTATGCCCGTAGGGCGGTGGCGTCGGGATGGCCGTATGCGTTGTCGACCCCGCAGCTGATAATAATCGTGTCCGGCTTCATGTGCAGCAAAGCGCCGGCGTGCACGCCGTTCTTCGAGCCATGATGCGCGGCGGACAGCACGTCGCACTTCAGAGCAGTCCCGAAAACTCGGTCGATTGCCGCCCAGCGGTCGCTTTCAGTGTCGCCAGTCGCGAGATAGGTGAAGCCGTTGGAGTCGAGACCGCGAATTTTCACGACAATGCCGTTGTTGTTCGAAGAGTTATCTGACTCCACGTACGGCGAGAAGATTTCGAAGGAGAAGTTCGACGCGAGCCCATTGAAGAAGCGAGTGTCCAGCTTCGAGAGGCAGATCGAAACGCGCTCCAGCTGGCCGCGGCGAATTTGCGCGGCGTTGCCGCTCACGCTCGATGATCGTAAACACCTCGTCGGCGGTGTCGGTGTCCTTGAAGTACGACGGATACATTACCCATCCGGGTTCGTAGCGCTCGAGGATATCTTCGACGCCGCTTGGGCAGGCATGGTCGCGATCAAAGCCGGTCAAGATGAGCCCGCGCACGACCTTGCCCGCCAGGAACTTCGACAAGCTCGCCGCGATTTCGGCCGATGTGAGCTCATCGCAGTCAGGCATGTGTGCGTCAATGATCACGGCTTCGTTGCCCGCGCGCACGGCAGCGAGGTCGCCTTGGCCGGCGAAGAACGTCATGAGGTCCATGTGGTCTCCTCGATTTTCGCCGCGCCAGGGGCGGCGGCGAATACGGCACGATTGCATGAGCGCTCGGCGTGAATGAGGGCTGCGCGGGCTGACGGGAAGCGCTGCTGCGCGATCTGCACAGCGACCGCCCTGAAGTCATCGCGCGGATGGGCGATCCCGATGGTGTAGGTAGGCTCAGCCCCGCTCGCGTCCTCGATGACGACAACCTCCGCGTCGGTTCCGTCGACGAGTTCGATCGGGCCGCGCCAGTACAGGGCGACCTTGGGCGAAGTCAACGCGCGTAGCCGCCCGTATAAATCGTGGAGTACGACGCCATCGTGTGCCCGTTGCGTCAGCGTACTCGTAGTCGGCGCCGCGGTTACCGTCGCCGCGTGTTGGGACGTGACGGTTGACGAGGCGCCGGTCGTTGGCCACAGCAGGGGGCCGTCGGTCACGCTCACCTGACGCGAACCGATCTCGTGGACCTTCCCGTCGCCGCGACGCAAAAGATAGTGCTTGACGCGGTAGCGCTGCCGCGAACGGGGCGGCTCTTTCGCCGTGACGAGCAGTGCGTAGAAGAAGGCGGTGTTGTGGTTACCGTGATTGACGGTGCGGGTATAAGTTGTTACGTCGCCGCTGCTGAGATGCGGAAACCGGTTGACGTGGTGCGTGTGCCAGTTTCCGAGATGCTCAATCTCCGGATGCTCGCGCTCGATGTTGCGGAACACGTTCTCCTGGAATTCGCCATCCTGGAAGAAGCTGGTGTTCGAGCGCTGAGCGGCTGGACCGGGCTCGATGACGCCCGAGACAGCGATTGTCAACTGGCCGTGACTCTCGGAGTACGTACCAATGAGCCGGCCACCAGTCTCGTCAATGTTGTATTGGTCGCACTCGTCGAAGACGGCCTCGAGCGCACGAGCTGGAATGACGACGCGCACATCGTTGGCACGGGAGAAATTCCCCATAAACATCATGGCTGCGATCCTCCGCTGCAGACGAGGCAGTCGGTCTGCGGGTGCAACGTGATCCGCTGCAACTCAAAATGCTTCGTGAACGGCTGAACAGGACGGTTGCCCCACACGACGTAGTCATTTTCAATTGCGGATAGAAACTTAGGTCGTTCCGCTAAGCCCGCGCGCAATCGCGTCTAGAACGAAGCTCGTATGAAACGCGGCGATAAACGCGATGTCAACGTTGAGGCCTGGCGAGTCCTTGATTTCCGCGATTTCCAGGCCATACATTTTGTCGCGCTGCTCTTCGGAGGCAAGGTCGATTTCGCGCACGCCATCGCGATATTTGGTTCTTTCAAGAAGGCCTTCGAGGCATGCGAGGCAGCCGCTTTGACCCGGCCGTAAAGCGGAAGACCTCTCCACCGATTCCACGTGTGAATACACGACCGACAACAAACGGCGTCTTGGTCGCGACGCAGACTCGTTCAGCTTATAGCGCGAAGGTTCGTTGTCCGTCGCCATCACAACGACGTCGCTGCACGCAGACGAGCCGATCAAGATCCGCGCTTAAGCATCAAATCGATGTTATATTTCTCGACGAAGATGCTCGGATTACGGTCAAGAAGGACGTCGGCGAGCGCCTCGACTTTGGGCTGACCAACGTAGCGCAGGCCGCATACGTGGCGGATCACGTTCTCGGCGTCGAGCGTATCGTTGTCGATACAGGGTGAAGTTCTTCACACCGGCCATCGCGAGCTGCAAAGCCACCTGCCCGCCTCCTGAACCGCAGCCGGCGACGAGCGCGCGTGCGTCGCCTAGCGAGCCAACATCAAAGAGAGGTGCGATGCGGGCGAACAGGCGCGCGCTTCGGTGGACTTCGCCGTCGGCGTCGATAAACCGGAGTCGAAGAGTCAGTGCGCAATTTCAGCTCCCATCCATTCGCCAGTTTGCTGATAAATGTCATATTTGTTAAGCCACTTCGCGACGCGCGCAAGCACAAAGGTGACATTGTGTCGGCCAGGATTCCACATCGAAGGATGCAGGTAGCAAATATTCCCCGGCTTGTAGCGATGCGGGCTATCCTTAAGTCGCGGCGCGCGGACGAAAACGGTTGGCATGCGTTGGGTAGTCGTAGAACTCGAGTTCAGCGACGTACGAGTTGCCAAGTGACGTCATCAGTGCCGCTCGTACCGTAAGCCCAGTGATCGCCTACATGCGTATCGACGTTTGTGAATTGGCTTCGAGCATGCCCGACTTCGGCTAGGATGCGTCTGCGTGTCCACGTCAGCGCCCCAGCTGAGCGTACTCGCCGCCCAGATCCTCGCGCATAGTCAGCGGTTCTTTGCCACCAGTTTCGCGCAGCGACGATCCGCCTTTTTCGCGGATTTCACCGTTCGGAAGAATCTCGATTTCTTGGCTCTCCTCGTTGTTGAGGATGTCCATCAGTTCATCAATCGAGGGCTGGGCCATGTTGATCTCCTTGAAGCAGGTCGGTGTGAAGTAAGGCGGGGACGTGGAAATAGCAACGTTGAAGGACATGTGCGGTCGGCCGCGAAAGGGCCAGGGAATTCCAGCCGGCGACATATCCCGCTCGTCACGCCGCGAGCGTATATAGGCGCCATGATAGCCGCGCCATGTCGAGGCCATCGAGCGCGGAGATAATTTCAGCTTTGCCGTGGCGACGATACCGTAGCTGGCTAATCAGCACGGTCGATACGTGGAAAACAAGGTAAGCGCGAGCCGCAACGTGCGCGCACTCCTTCGGATCGTCGATGACCTGTTCAGGCACCATCACGACCACGAGATCTAACCCGCGCCGTCTAATCAACGCATAACGGATGCGTGGCGCGATAGGGAGAGCGAGTGACGACGCGAATGGCGGCGTACGCGCATGTAGGGGCTGCCTGAGGCGGATCGATTTCCAACGTTTTCCTCCGACCGATAACTCGCGACGGTTGACGTCGCGAATACTTTGTGTGCGGTCCGGAGGGGGAGCGCTCGACGGTCGGAGGGTATGATCCTCAAACCAAAAGCGGTTGCATCCTTCGGATTTGCGCCGCCGAGGGAGAGGGCGGCGGATCGGCCCTGGAAAGTTGAGCCGCCGTCCTCGTTTGCATTTGGCGCATCGTCAGCCGCGTAGCTGCCGAGCATTCGCGCGTTTTGCGCGAACCGAATGGTTAGCTAGCCATCGGCGACTCCGACTTGGGCTTCAGAAGCTCGTCTGGGCGGACAGCCTTGGTCATCCCGGTTTCTTCGAAGAGCTTGGCAATTACCCGACCCGCGTCAGTTACACGGAAGCTGCAGATAATTCGGCCCGAGTCCTCAACTTTTAATGAAGTCGAGCCCTTCGATTAGGCCCATATCTTCTAGGCGCTTAAAAGTCGCGGAGCGGTCTCGCCATTCTTCGATAGAGAAATCAGCAAGGCAGGCGGTATCCCGTCTTTCGCGGGCGACCACGTTGCGCAGAGTGTCAACGTGCGCGGGCCAGCCTTGAACCAGTCCGGACGCATTACGAAACGAAAAATCGCGTTCGTTACTGCGGACAGCTTCATGTCTAGCAGCTCCGCGATTTCATTCAGCGATTCGTTCGCCGTCCGAGGTACCCGAAGGTACATTGAAACGGTTCTTTCTTGTGCGTTTTCCGCCATGAAGCAACTCTTCGCCACGTCCCTCTGTGGGTTCCTCTCAATTTCTGACAAATATTTCTGACATGTCAGGATTATTGAGGTAGGCGCCTCCCGTCGAGGCGCGGGTATCCACGCGGCGGAGTTCTGTCTGGCAGCTTGAGAGCCCCTCCGACACCGGCGCCCACACCTTTAAGAAGTCGGGCCCTAGGCCTAAATGCAGCGAGCGGCTTTTTCAGCAAGCGCGCTAGCAACTGGCCGTTAAGTCAGTTGTCGTGCGAGTATTTGCGTCTACATCTCGCGCCCTCTTCGCGGATCCGTCGTTTCAGGTGAAATCCTAGAACATACTCGCTAAATCGCTACAAGGGAAACTTTGTCGCTGTCGCGCCCTTGCAGCGACGCTCCTATGTCCATTCGCGGCTTCCACAACGACGCGGCACCGCCGCAGATGGGAGCAAGAGATGGACAACCAGATTTTCTCAGCGCTGATTCCCGACGCGAATGCAGCGAGTCGCGTGCAGATCGCAAAGACGCTGGCGGGCTTTGGCGAGCCCGCCCTCCGATTCGCCGCCCAGCACGGTTCTCGCGTTAAGCCCCTTGCACACCGCGAGCGCTACATGCAGGTTTCCCCCGCGCTGACGCGGCTCGGGATCGACGTCGATGCCTGGCCCGCTCCACCCGCTGGTCTCTTCGTCGTCGAAGAGCGCACGGTATATGTCCGCAGCCTTTCGGCAATGACAATCTGCCACGAGTTCGGCCACGCGTTGGACTGCGCTCTCGGTGGTGGCGTGTACCTCTCAAGCATCAGCCCAGACATCCGAGAAGCCTTCAGCACCGCGCAGCAGTTCGTTACTCCCCTATGCGGGCACTGGGCTCGATGAGTACTTTGCCGAGTGCGCGCGCTTGGGTTGAAGCTGATGATCCGACCTCCGCATGGCCAGCGGTGAGCCGCGAACGGTTACAGCGGCTAGACCCCGCAATGCACGAACTCGTGAAGCGCATCTTCGACGCATTTTCGTGAGCCAGATGTGCGCGGCAAACCAAGATTCGACGGCGCACACGACCGCGCACGATGCGTCAATTTGACTCCCAATTGACTCCCTATGGGGCGAATCTTGGCGAACTTTTGTGAACTCTCGCGGACGACTAACGACGGAATTTCCTTATTATCGCTCGTTTTTTCCGAACTTCTGTGATCGTGTCCGACGGTCTCAGTCTGTTTCGCATGTAAGGGGTCAGGGGTTCGAGTCCCCTCATCTCCACCATTACAAGGATGACCGCTAGAAATGGCGGTCATTCTTTGTTTTTACCGGCTTGGATTGCTTCGCCCCGAGACTTCGTGTAGTCGCGTTTAAGTACGCTTGGCATTGTCGCCTCGCGCTTCACTGCGAGGAGCATTCGTAGGATGATTGATAATATAGCCGGCACGCGCCAATACTGAACGACGACGGCGCACCGTTTCGCTACGGACATTGAGCGTTTGCCGATTTCGCCGGAACCCCGGCCTTCGAGAATAGCGGCATCAAGTGCCGACAGGAACACTTCGTTAGTCATGTTCACCTCCGTGAGGTGAAGCGGTGCATTCTCCACTCGTGCTTTCCATGGGTGCTATCTCCACGTCGCAACGAACTTCATCGAACGATTCCGACCTACACTTAGGTCGGTATTTATGACGCCTGCTGGGGCGTGTTGGCGTAAGCCAAGAGCAGATATTAACGCATTGAGGAACGCTGGTCAAGATTGACCAATAACAAAAAATAGTCGCACGGGTGTACACCCGAAAATCGGTGCGGTTTTAAAACGAAGATGCGCCACGACATGATGTGCTGTCGATACGCTCGGTGATGGGACCCGCCTCTGCAATCCATCCCCCTTCTATCAGCGACTCCCGCCGCCCAGGTCACCGGCGACCAGTAAGCGGAAAGACAACCGCAGGAGGCACACGGAGTTTGGCACACGAGTTTGATTTCTTGAAGACACTGCCCATTGACTCGAACATCGCTTTGTTAGAGGTCCCGACTACTATTGGAACACTCCGCTACGTGACGCTCAACACGTGGAAGACCGCAGACTTGTACCACGTCAATATTGGCATCATTGACAAAGCCGAAAGAATCTCTCAGGGCGAGTTCTTTGACGTACGGTGCTTCCTTGGGCTGAACTTCTTACAGGTTGAAAACGGCATCGTTTCGGTCGGCCACGACGACGCCGCGGACATAGCAACGTGGCGCGTTATGCCCGATGCGGAACTTCTCTTATACCACTATGCGGTTTCGGATTATCCGGCGGATACCGCGTCCGATGACTGGGATGCTAGGGCGATACGCTTTGTAGAATCCCTAGGTACGACCGCGAAACTTGTCGACTACAAGCGCGTAAGCGGCGGCGAAGTTCAGGGCCTTCGATTCAAAGGCTAAGGGAGCCGCTTTTTCAAGTCGGTTCACAGAGGATGCCTTGCAGTCTACGCAACCTCTAGTTCCCGCGCTGCCTTTGATGTAAGAACTTGGTGTAGCGTATTCACGAACCACTTGGACGAACCACGCGGAGTCTTCACGCCGTTCTCATTTAGCCAAGCGACAATACGTCGCAAACTTTGGCCGTCTGCGCGCATGGTACGAATCCGTCTAAGGGTGGCGTATTGCTCGTCGTCCCGAATCAGGTTTTGCGGGCGGCGGTCTCCGTCGGCAAACCGGATTGCGTTCGTTCCTTTTATGAATGGAACGATCGCACGCCCATTAACTTCGCCCGCGAACCGCCTGCCGTCGGTGGTCGAAAGCGAACCGCTTCTTAGGCCGGTTGCAGGACCAAAACGTACGGTGCCGCGATTTCCGGCACGCCGATCACGCACAGCGGAAACCTCGAACAGCAGCTCGCCGCCCACGAGCGACCGCTGCATGAGCCGCGTCTGCTTGCCGTTGGACACCTTTGAGTGTTCGAGCTCGAAGCGCCGCCCGGCAAACTCCGTCGTCGCACTAAAACGCATTCCGGAGCCGGCCGCTCCACTGAATTCGCACGGACCGACGTGAGGCGGCAGCGCCAAGCCGGGACGGCCCCGCAAACCCGCTCTCGCGCCGCTTCCCCGCGCAATGGCGGCGGGGCGTCTCGATACCCATGACGCGGCCTTCGCCGATCGTCCGGTAAGGGCGGTGCCGAGTATAGCTGCGACGCCCTTAACCATGGTGCCGCGAGAGAACCTTTCGCCCGCGAGCTCTTTGGCGAAATCGTCAAACCAGTGGCTCATACTTCGCCATGATACGCATCGGGCGTCGGCCCCGCGTCTACGTGCATGCTAGGTGCGCGCGATGGAAAGCCGAACGGGCTACGCAGGGTAATTGCTTGCTCAACATCAGGTTTTTGGGCCAACCGCGCTTTGAGCATAACGGCACGCCGTTAAAATTTTCGGCGCCTCCAAAAACCTTACCGCTGTTCGCTTACCTGCTTTTGAACCGCCGCTCCCTACTGCGCCGCGAGAGCGTCGCGTTCGCCTTGTGGCCGGATGACACCGAAGACGCTGCGCGCAGCAATTTGCGCCGCCACCTCAACTATTTAAAAAACGCGCTTCCCCCCGGTGCCGGCGGCGAGCCGTGGTTTTTATCCGACGCGGACACCGTACAGTGGAACTTAAAGGCAGATTACGTATTCGACGTCGATGAATTCGAGCGATCTGTAGGCGGGTTGCCGGATCTGGCTCGCGCGGCCGATGTGTATACCGGCGATCTGCTCGAAACGCTGTACGATGATTGGCTGTTTTCGCCGCGCGAGCGGTTGCGCGGAATGTACCTTGAGTGTTTGAATCATCTTCTGCTCGACTCTCGCAGCCGCCGCCACTTTACGCGCGCTATCGGCTACGCGCAGCGCATCATGTCTGCCGAGCCGTGGCGCGAAAACACACTGCGCGAATTACTATCGGTTCGCTACGAAGCTGGAGATCGTGCCGGTGCACTGCGCGACTTTGAAGATTTTCAAAGCCGGCTGCGCGCTGAAATGGGAATCGATCCAATGCCGGAGACACTCTCGCTGCGCAACGTCATTCTGCGCAACGGCGTGCTTGCGCAGAGCAGCCTCTCGGCCCACGACTCATCCGAACCGGAGCGCCACTCTCCCCTGCTGCCCTTCACCGGCCGACGCAGCGAGTTCGAACAACTGGATTCGTTGTGGAGCCGCGCTGCACGCGGGCGCGGAACAGCCGTGCTCGTTGGCGGTGAAGCTGGAATTGGAAAATCGCGTCTCGCATCCGAACTGGCGTTGCGCGCCGCCGCCCAAGGCGGCCGCGTGCTGGCCGGCAATACGCTATTTCCGGAAAGTACGCCGTACGAACCTATAGCGCAGGCTCTTCGCTCAGCCTCACCCCCACTTTCATCGGTCGGCGTTGAAGCAGCGAGGCTTTCAGCAATCGCGCAAATCGTTCCCGAGCTGCGGGCTAGCAGCGCCGGCATTCCGCCGCTGCCCGAACTCGATCCGGCACGCGAGCAATCGCGTCTCTTTGAGGCTATCGCCGCTTGTTTGAATAGCTTTGCAAAGCCGCGGCCCGTCCTGCTCATCCTCGAAGATCTGCATTGGGCAAGTTCGGCGACCATGGCGGCATTCGAATATCTCGCCCGCAATGCCGGGTCGATGCATCTGCTGATTCTAGCGACCTTTCGCGAGGAAGAAGCCGGCTTCGGGGCGTTACAAGAAAGCCGACGCAGATTACGGCGCGAGGGTCTGGTCAACAACGTCAGTCTTCGGCCGCTGCGCGAGGACGCGATTCGCGAGATGCTGGAAGGCATTCCCCAATTCGAGCGGCTCAGTCCGGATGCGGTAAGTGACGTGCTTAGCCGAACTCAAGGAAACCCGCTTTTTTTGGCCGAGATCATTCGGGATATTGTCGAATCAGGCGGTGTCACCGCTGCAATTGTGCCAAGTGGATTGGCCGCAACAATATCAGCACGAATTGCAAGGCTTCCGCAGCGTGCACAGTTTCTCGCGCGGGTCGCTTCGGTTGCCGGAACGGTGTTTGACGTTGACGTGGTGAGCGAAGTAAGCGGCTGGCCTGAGCAAGATGTGGGCGACGCCTTGGAAGATCTGGTGCGCTCCCACGTCGTCCGCGAAACCGGTTCGGGCAGAGCGTTTGACTATGCGTTCTCGCATCAACTCGTGCAGTCGGCCATCTATGGCGGCACCGATGACGCGACACGAGCGCGTTGGCACCGGCGCACTGCTCACGCGCTGGAACGCATCCATGCCGCGCGCATTGACGAACTTTGCTCTGTCGTTGCACGCCATTTCGATCGCGCCGGGGATGGCGAACGAGCCTCGGAATACTACCTTCGCGCCGCTCGCAACGCCGCTGCGCTCTTCGCGAACGAGCAAGTGCTCATCATGGCCCGTCGCGCGCTGGAGTTAATGCCGGCCGACTCCGTTCGTTTCGACCTGTTCGCTCTATGCGAGTCTGTTCACAGTTTGCAAGGCGACCGGGCTGCTCAAGCCGCGGCCTTGGATGAAATGGAGCGCTTGAGTGAAGGGTCGAGCGGCCCTCAATTCTGCGAATGCCTTTTGCGGCGTGCGCTGCTGCACCGGACGCTCGGCGAGCGCGCACAAGAATTGGCAGCAATACAGGGACTGGAAACGCATTCCGCTCGCCTCAACGACCCCGGCTGGACTGCCCGCACGCTCCATGCGCGCGCCGCGTACGAAACCAACACCGGCGAATTGGAGGACGCGAGGAAGTCGCTGGCGGCGGCCGTCAGCGGCTTCGAGAAGGCTGCCAACGCGCGGGGTGAGGTTGAATGTCTATGCTTGCTCGCCTATATCGATGTCTTTCAGTCCAAGTCGCAACAATCGGAAGCGGCGTTTGCGCGAGCGCAAGACGTCGCGAGAAGCAGCGGTAACCAGTCGCTTCTTGCGCAGACGTACCTAATGGCTTCGACCGCGGCAAACATCGTCATGGACTACCAACAGGTCAAACCGTTCGCGAAGCGGGCTTTCGATTTATACGTAACAATCGGCGACCGCGAAGGCGAGGCGGATTCAAGCGCACGACTGGGTATAGCGGCCGGCCGCGCGTTCGACATTAACGCTTCGCGCGAGTGGTTCGGTCACGCGCGCGAACTCTATACCGCGCTGGGCAAGCGGCAAGGCCTCGGCTCCGTGGCCATCAATTACGGAATGATGGAATTTTCGGTCGGCCGCGTCGATTGCGCCTGCGAGCAATTCTATACCGCCGTGGGTATTTTTTCCGATCTTGGCGACGTACGCGGCTTAACGGTCAGTGCAATCAATCTAGGGATGATCCATTATCACCAGGGCAGGTATGAGGAGGCTCGCCAGAATGCAGCACAGGCCTTGACGCTCGCGCGCAAACTCGGAAGCGAACCGCTGCAAGCCGCAGCCCTCGGTAATTTGGGTGCTGCGGAACGTGAACTCGGCGACTTTCGCGCATCTTGCGAACATTTAGGAACTGCGATCGCCCTGCGGCGGAAAACGGGAATTGCCGATGCCACGCTCGATGTTGCAGAGCTGGTCATCACCCACACGCGGTTGGGTAACACGGGCGAGGCCCTCCGTCTTGCCGACGAACTGATGGAATTGGATCCCGCCCAGTATGCAATGACCTGGGCTCCTCAGACGGTGCCGATTGCTGCAGCCCAGGCGTATCGCGCAGCGCGTAAACGCGCTGAGGCGAAAAAGGCGATGGACCTGGCCCGAACGTTATTCGGTCAACGGATTGCGGGGCTTCCCGACGCCGAAGGGCGCGCCATCTACGAAAACATCGCGTTCAACCGCGAGCTGCGCGCGCCTGCGCGAACGCACCCCGACGTTTCCTAGACCGCACTGCAATAGGCTCCTTCCGGCATCGCGCTAGGATAGTTCGTTGGTTGCCGTTGCGGTGTTCGTTGACGCACTGTCTCTATCAGTGGTCCACGTACTCATTTGACCTGATCGGCAGCGATTCGACCCCCGGTGCTTCGGCGGCGCCCCTTATCGCTTACGATATTTAAAAACCGCAAGATCAGTCCGGAAGCCAGACGCCGGACTGATCTGCGGCGTGAGATTTACTTGGTGCAATTCAAACGAACGCGGAAGCTCGGATCGGCCATCGGATAGCCCTTGCCCCTGGGACCGTCGGTCGCTGAATTGACCCCAAGCAGCAGTTTGGCCGGTTTCGAGGTGTTGTTTTCGATGCGGTAATACGCTTTTAAATGCGCGGACCCGCCCGGCGGCAATTCTTTGCCCTGCATCTGCTCGCCGTATGCCAGGCGAGATCCCCCTGACAGATCGAGGACCGTCCCGTCTTCAAGGATCAACTGCGGATTTTCCACGCCGAATAACGCCGGCGTAGACGGTTGCGAACGCGCGTTGCGCATCTCCATCGTGACGGCCCAGGCCGGGATCGTCAGCCCCGCAAAAGGCTCGTCCGCCGATGTTATCCCCGTCACTTTGAAACGCCAAAAGCCATCGAAAAGCGTTTGGCCGATGCATCCTTCGACCGACGCGCGCTGATTTGCCCCGCCGGCAATGGGTGCTTTCGGTTTGGCAGCGGCCGCCGCAGCGAAGCCGTGTAATGCGAGTACCACTACGGACGCAGCAATTAAGACCGGTCTAGTCATGTTGACCCTCCTCTGTTAGCCGATCCTAACGCCGGAGCGTCTAGGCGCCGTCGAATCGCGGTCTCGACGCTGGGCGGACGCCCTGCCCCTACGATACCAGTACAGCCATGAAAGAACATCTCTTCGTCACGCGTCTTTGGGCCGAGTCCTCGCCTCAATCGGGAAGTCACTGGCGAGGATCGATTACACACGTCAACACGGACGAGAAAGTCTATTTTGCCAATCTTGGCGATGTCATGGCTTTCATAATGCTGCGGCTCGAAAGCGAGAATCCGCACGATCAGGCGTTTCACAAAGGATAGAACAGATGAAGATCCTCTTAACGATGCTATTTGCATTCGTACTCGCGTCGCTTCCGGCGTTCGAGCGGGCAAACGCGCAAACCATACGGACGTTGCCGGTGAGCGCATGCCGCGTATTGAGCGCGCATGATTTCGTGGTGTCCGGGCTTCCGCAGCCGCAACTGGTCATGGGCGGCGCGATGGGCTGTCAATTCATATGGCAAACCGCGCAACACAACATGACCGTCACGGTGCGTCCACTGGCAACCCTCCATAGCAGCGACGTGCTGCACGCGAACGTCTGCGATTCAGCACGCGCGCAGGCGCCCCCCGGCGGCACGTGCACCCCAACGTCCGGCTACGGCCGATTCGGAGCGGTGATAGCGGGCATTCCAGGATCCGGGCGCGGTGGTGCGGCAATTATTTTCGCAACGGCACGCTATCAAGTCTCCGTCGCCGCGATGGATCCCCCCGGCAGCGCCGTGTCTGCCGTGCGGCGCTTAGGGAAAATACTGGCATCGCGCTTTCATTGATGGTAGATGGAAACGCAGTGACGGTAATTGGGCTTGAGGGTGCTGCGACCCGTCCTTCTCGAACTTCCGCGAAGTCCGCATAGTCGCGAATGCGGACTTCTTCATTTGCGCGCCGTCGGCTTTGCGCTCAATTCGTCGGCTTCAAAAGCACGCCGTGTTCCTGACCGTTAAACGTGGCGGAGCCCACGATATACCCCTCGTTATTAATGTCAGACGCGGCGGTTATGTGCCAGTTTGCGCAACTCGCGGGCAGTAAGGTGTTTAGGTCGATGAAACGGCCGGAGCTCCAAATAAACCCTCCTCCTAGTGCACTATTGTGGGGCGAGGAGAACGAGCCGACAACCCAATCCTGGTCGTTGAGCGCAGCCGGTTGTACAGAAAAGCCGCTAGGACCAGAAATCTCCTGCGAGACGCCACCGTGGTAGAGAAACCCCTCATAAGAAAGGCCCGTCGGACACGGCAAAGTTGTAGGCGGGCTACACGTGCTTGCTGCGTACGGTCCAACGACGTCACCGGCGTTGTTGAGATCTGTCGGGTAGTTTTCACCCACGAGCTCCGACGAACCTATTGCCGCGTTGACCGGCCACGGCACGACCGCATTGCTTGGATAGATCGCCGGCAGAAAAGTGCCTTGCGCACACCCACCCGATTCGGTCAAGAACTGCGTGTAAAGAACCTCTCCGGCGTTATTGATTGCGACCGCGCCCCCCACGGTTTGCAAGGGCGTAACAATATTCCCCGCAGCGTCATATATGATAAAGCCACGCAGGCCACAAGCGGGGAACGCCGCCTCTGTCGCGACGACTATATTGCTTTCGGCGTTAACACCGACGGCGATGCCGTTACCTGTTAACAGTGAACTGGACGGAATTTGCAGCGCATGTGCGCCGCCGGGAGCGAAGATGACGGGCCGAAATGTTTGAAGGGTGGAAGAAACACCTACGATCGTGCCGGCATCATTGATGTCCCTTGCTGCGGAGGTCGTATCGCCGGGAAGCGTTCCCAGCATGGTCAGGGAGCCGTTGGAATAGAGAAACGCTTGCCTCGTCGCGGAGCCCACAACCTGATTTTTGTCATTGATAGCGGCAGGCGAGACGTTCACCCCAAGGTCGACTACGGTGAAATGCGGCGGGAGCATCGTTGCCGCGATATTTTGGTCACCATTCGGATTTCCGGGTGACACCGGCGGAACGGTAGTCAGCCCCGATGACCCGCCGCCGCACGAAGATAACATCGCACTCGCAATTACGACGAGCGCAAACTTCGAAATCGTTGGACCGTTCACGTCGAGCACCTCAAAGGCGATTGCCCGACCAAAGTACATCAATTCGCGCCTAGAATGAAGGTCGTCCGGGGTATGCGTTCTGAGCCACCCGGTTACTTGGCGACAGTTGCGCGACCGTGCAGCGCGCGCTATCCAGCTTCGCAAACGCGATAATGCGCGTGACCGGTTGCGCGAACGATACGACGTCGCGTGAACTTGTGCGCACAATGTTGACCGCGGTCATTCTCTTCTACCTCACCGCTTCAACCGGATCGGCAAGCTCGACTTCCAAACCTTCGCCGCGGGGCTACTGATACGTAATCAAATCGGGTCGAGGCGAAAAGTGCATGACCTCGGAAGCGGAAAACATATCGACGTCCTGCTGGTAGAACAGTTTTAATCCGATGAACGCGCCGTGGCGACCGCTGCTGAGCAATCGGTACTTGCTCAACTTGCCTGCGCGCGAGCCGAAGCCGTCGACGTGAAACACGATCGCGAGGCTGGGGCGCACGCGCACGTCGTCGCGCTCTTCGATCATGTCGCTCGTAAACTGGTGAACGATGAGCAGTTTCTGAGGCAAGTGGTACCGCGCAACCAATCCCGACAGGTACGCGGATACGGCATTGACCGTCGCCGCATTCGTGTTGCCGATCACGTCGCCGGGCACTTGATCCGCACCCATGCTCCACTCCGAGTCCATCGCGAGCGAAACGTCGGGTTCTCGCAAGAATGTCTCGTAACGTTTGACGTAGGGCAAGAACGGCGCGCGTCCGGGCTGTATGTCGAGAATCAGCAGTCCGTGCGCTTTGCGAATTTCGTCGAGATAGCGCTGCACCGTATCGCTATCGATCGGCGCACTATATTCGCCGGCGGCGCCCGGCGCTCGCTGCGCAACGACCGCGATCAGTTCGAAGGCCGGAATGACCGGTTCGCCATAGCGTGCATACGCTTGCGCTTGACTCAGCAGCTTCGGCAGAATTCGCTGCGGCGATGCGGTTCCTAAAATCCCCATCGCCGGCACATCCGCCTCTCCGTAATACGCCACGACGCGATGCCCCGGAAAAATGATAGACGGAAAGGCGCTCGCGCTCGGCGTAGGCGAGGGCGTCTGCGCTACGCGATGCGAGGACTGGGCACATGCCGCCAAGAGTAAAGCCGCGGTGAGCGCGAGGAACGGCGAACATTTCACGTCCGCTGAGCGAGAGATGACGACGCGCTGGACATCTGCAGCCACTGCTTGAAATCCTCGAGTTCGATCGGCGGCTGCAGCGCAAAACCCTGAACGTATTGCGCGCCGCCGTGGCGAAGTTCTTCCCACGCCGGTTTCGTCTCCAGTTGCGTGATGAAGACGTTCCACGGGTAGCCCTCGGCGAGTGGGGCCGCGTCACGCGCGGGAATCTTCACGAAATTCACCGGTACGGCCATGAGTTCCAGCAGCTGCGAAAGCGAGCATTCCGGCAGATCCACGCCGCAGGCCGTGCCTGCTTGCGCAAACGCATCGATCGTCGCGAGAAAATCGGGCGAAGAGAAGTCGCGCGCACCCACTATCTCTACCGCGACGGCAGCACGCGCGGAAGGACTCGCGGACCGCAGGATTTCCAGCACGGGTTCAGCATCGGTGCGGCTTTGTACCGTGACGTTGACGTGAACCGCGCGTATGCCGTATTCATGATTCCACTCGGCGGCACGTTCGAGCACCGTGGAAAGCACCCACCGATCCGCTGCGGCACGCGCAGCAACATCCGGCTCGGAACGCAAGAATGCTTCAGCGCGCGTCGCCCGGCCCGACGTGATTTCGAAAATCGGCTGTAACCGTAAGACGAATGGATCGGCACTGCGATCGCGAGCCAGGAGCCGGCGAACGAGATCGAGTCCCCACTCGTCCAGCATGTGCGGCAGCGCAATCTTGCCATCACCGCGCGCGCCGCAAATCAACATCCAGCGCGTCCCTGCACTCTCCAGGGTGCGATGCGTGCCCACGCTGAGCTGCAATGCCTGCAACGCGCCCGGCGCAATCGCATCGGCTCTTCCGGGCCACGGTATACGCCGCCCCTGCAGCGCACCGTCGTTCGAAACGACGACGACAGCGTGGTGTCCGCTGATGCGAAGGAGCGCGAAAACACCGGGAAGGCTCGCTGCCTGCGCGCCTTCCTCAGTGTAGGTCAGGGTCACTCGACGTCGTTGAAACTTGTACCGACGCGGCCATCGGTTTCCAAACGAGCCCGTTCTTTTTGAACCGAGGCGGAAACGTGTTCGGTCGTTTGGACATCGCGCTTTTCTACGGCAACCTCTTCGGTAATGACCGGATGCTTCTCGACGGAGACTTCTTCGCGCATCACGGGAATGCGCACTTCCTCGCCTTCGCCAATCTTGGCATCCTCGTCGGGTTCGTCCACCCGCCGCCGGTTCAAGACGATTTCTTCGCGATTAACCGGGACGTCGAACTCTTTTTGCGAGGTGACGACCTCTTTGGTCAAGCGCACTTCGCCTTGCTTTTCCGCCTCCTTGTGCACGTCCAGACGCTCTTCATGCAGCTTCATCGTGCCGGACTCAGCCTCGCGCGACTCGGCGATGCGGCCACCGTAGCGTTCGATGATCGGGAGCGCCGAATCGCGCTCGCTTCGAACTGTCAGAATCACGCCGCGCTCGTACGAGCCCCGGTCGTCGGAGCCGCTGAAAAAGCGCTTGATGCCGTCCAAAAAACCGGCGCCTTCGGAGGTCTGCAGCTCGATATCTTCTTCCGGCACACCTTGGCTTCGCAAATCATCTGCTGCGGACTCGGCCGCGATGCGGTCCGGAAAGAAAGAGCGAATTTGGCTACTCGTGTCTTGCACGTCCATCTCCTTTTCCGTCGTTAGTTTGCTGATGGAACCCGAGTTATTCCCGGCGGTGTTACCACCAAACACACTAGATTGAGGGGCGGGCGAGTAGCCGATTCGATGTACCTCGAGCTTTTCGCTGAGCACGGGCTCGCGAACGTGCGCGATCCACTGGGCGGATTCCCGGCGGATGGTTACTTCGTTCGTCTGAACCACGACCTTGCGCAGCGCGATCTCTTCGTGTCGCAACGGTATGCGCAGCGTTTCCTCCGGTCCTGACGCCGGCACGCGCACGATGAGCAGATCCTCGCGCATGACGGGAACTTCCAAGTGCTGCGTTGCTCGTGTGACCACTTTGCGAACGCGGACTTCGCCGTCAGGCGCCATTCGTTTGTGCACCTCCAGCTTTTCTTCGTGCAGCGGCATCCGAACCGTGTCGTCTTCGGTTTCTTCGCCCACGTCGGCGCGGGAAAGGTTCAACCGGGCAATAATCTCCCGAGCATCCGCAATGCGCGGAAGCAGCAGTAAGACGCTTCCCGCATTGACGGCCTCCTCGCAGTGCGCCGCTCGCTCGATCGAAATACCGGCCTCCTGGAGTTGCTGCGCAATGGCGCAGTCCATCGGAATTGCGCCGGTCTGCGTGCAGAGCGCGCTAAGCACCGCCGGGTCGTCTGCTGCAAGGCACATGTCATCCGGCAATATGCCGCAACCGGCGAGTGCCGGTATCGCTCCTGAGGCAGCATGTGCATCGTCGAACAGCGCGGTGAGATAGGTGCGATCGGCCATGGCACTCCTCCAGGCCACTCTGTTACCCTTTGCCGCGCGCCTCATGCGCGGGCGGATCGCTCCGCCGCCCTGGAAACACGGATGACATGCCGTTCGCGGCGAACTTGCGTTCGTGCCTTTTCGCACCACGAGTGGTCTCTTCAGAGCCGCACTCCTGCTGGCGTCCGTCGTGCTGCTCGGCACGCTCGGCTACGCTGCACTAGAGCGCTGGTCGTTGTTCGATGCGTTTTACATGACGATCATGACGATCACTACGGTGGGCGGCGGCGAACCACGCCCGCCCGATCTCGCCGGAAAGTGGCTGACGATCGGCGTGGTGGTCGTCGGCTTCGGTGCGCTCACGTACACCGTGCTGCAGCTCATGGCGTATATGGTCGAGGGCCGCTTCGAATTGCTGATGGAAGAACGGCGCACACGCCGTAGGATTGCCCAGATGGAAAATCATTTTATTTTATGCGGCTACGGCCGCGTCGGACGCGAAATTGCCAATGCCTTCAAGGAGGGCAAAACCGATTTCGTCGTCATCGACATCAACGAACAGTCGCTTCAGCGCGCCGCAGCCGAAGGCTGCGTCGTGGTGCATGGCGACGCAGCCGAATCGCACACGCTGCGCGAAGCCGCCGTCGAGCGCGCGCGAGGACTCGTGGCTGCGATCGACAGCGACGAGAAGAACATTTACGTCACGCTCTCCGCTCGCGTCGTCAATCCCCGCCTGTTCATCATTGCGCGCGCCAATTGGGAACATGCCGAGGAAAAATTGCGCCTCGCCGGCGCGAACCGCATTATTTCGCCGTACACCATCGGCGGACGCCGTATGGCAAGTCTGGCTGTGCGCCCGACGGCAATCGAATTCGTCGACACCGTGCTTTCGGCGCGTAATTCGGAGTTGCTGCTCGAAGACTTCGTCATTGCGAAAAACTCGCAATCGCTCGGCAAAAGGATCGACGAACTCATTCCGGATTCGAGTTCGATGATCGTGCTCGCGATCAAGCGCGACGGTCATATGACGCTTCGCCCGCCTCGCGACATCCGTCTGGACAGCGGGGACGAGATTGTGGTCGCCGGGCATCCCGACGACATGCGATCTCTGGAGGCGGTGGTCTAGCGCTGCAAAATCGCGTTACGCCGTTCGGAGATATCGTCGCCCTGCCCGGACGCGGCTTGGTGATCGGCAACCGCGGCATTTTACACGACGACCATCGCCGGATCGTGCGCCGTTCGCAAAGCCGCCGATGGATCGCGTGCCGCCTGCACTATCGCGGTATTCGCCGCCGGATAATGGGCCCGCACTCCTGGACGGAGTTGTTCTTTTTGGATGAAGCCACGGCATTTAGCGCCGGGCATCGCCCCTGCGCCGAGTGCCGCCGCGAGGATTACCGGCATTTTCGATCGCTGTGGGAAGCGTGTTACGGCGGACCTGCGGGCGCTGACGTCATGGATGCGCAACTGCAGCTCGAGCGCGGAGGGCGCAACAAGCGCACCTATCGCGCCGATTCGCGCGAGATACCCGACGGAGTCTTTATCGCGCTCGATGGAAACGCATGGCTCGTTTACAAAGATGCGCTTCTGGCGTGGTCCGATTCCGGCTACACGCAGCGGCGTGCGCGGCCTGCGCATGAAGTCGACGTGCTGACGCCGCCGTCGATCGTCGCCATTATCGCTGCGGGGTATCGGCCGGGCATGCACCCCAGCGCGGAGCTACTGCTCTAAAATACGTTTGTTGTTCGGATCGTCGTACGGAGTCGCGATGACGTATGCTTTGATCGGGGCGCTGCCCGTCGCCGAGATTTCGAATGCCGTGTTGCGCGGAATCGACAGCACGGATCCCGGCTTGACGTCGAACGACGGATAGCCGACGTTCGCTGTGCCGTGCCCGCTCACCACGATCAGTAACTCGTCCTGCTTGGAGTACACCTGATGCGGCGCGTGACCGATATACGTTGCTAGAACGTCTCCGGCCGGCGCGTGCATGATCATCTGCGAAGTGGTTCCGCTGCGATCTTGCTGTAACTGTGCGAACACCGGCGACGAATCCGCGTACGGTGAAGCGTCCTGCGCGAGGCCAATCGCGCAGCAAAGGGCGACGGCGGATAAAGCAAGCGTGCCGGCAAGCGATTTCTTCATGCTCTTATATACGAGGGACCCCGGCCGTTAGGTTCCGGCGGCTCCCCAAGAAATAGACAATGGAGCCGGCTGCGACGACGCCGACGGAAAGTCCGACGATTTTGACGACGGCCAGCGTCTTGTTCGACTCGTCCGCCGACGGAAATACCGCGAGGACCATCGCGCACGCCGTCGTGAACAGCCCCACGATTCCGGCGAGCACAATCAACGGCTTCTCGGAGTTCAGTTTTATCGCCGAGCCAAAAAGATAGAGAAACGGCATCATCGTTATCAGCACCGTCGCGCTCACGAGAACGTCATATGCGCCGCTCACGCTCGTCCCTCCCTGCCCGAGCAAAATGAAAATCGTGGAGATGCCGGCCTGCGTCAAAACGGCGACGACCGGCGCTCCCGTGCGAGGATTCGTTCGACCGAACACCGGCGGCAAATAGCGATCGATGCCGGCGACGAACGGAATGCGCGCGACCGCGCCAAGCCACGCGCCGACGCTGCCCAAGCAACTAATCGTGACGAGCACGGCCGCAATCGGCGTCAAGACGCTCCAGCCGATGCGCGCGCTTACACTTCCGATCGCCTGCATCACGCCGAACAGACCACTGACGTGCGCGGGCGCGAGCACCGCGAGAACGCTCGCGGTTCCGGCGATGTAAATGAGGAGGATTGCCGGTGCGGCGAGCGCGAGTCCGCGCGGAATCGTGCGGCTCGGATTTTTCACCTCGCCGGCGAGCAGCGGCAACGACTCCGGTCCCGTCCACGCAAACGCGATCACGGACCAGAAGATGACGTCTTTCAATTGCACGCTCGGGCGAAGCGCTGCAGCCGTCATCGGCGTCGCGCCTCCAAACTTCCACCACGCGAACACACCCAATCCGATCAGCACGAGCGTTACCGACCATCGGCTGATCGCGCCGGCATTGTTCAACCACTTTCCCACGTCCAGGCCGGCGACGTTGAGAATCGTAGCGATTGCGAAAAATACGAGCGACGCGATGATGAAATAGGCCGGCGATGCGGAAAGATGCTGGGCCCGGGGACCACCGGCGAAAAGCAAATTTCCCGCCGTGAAATACAGCAGCGCCGGAAAATACGGCAGATTACTGCACCAATACGTCCATCCGGTGATGAATCCGGCAAACGGCCCGAACGCGCGCTTGCTCCAGACGTACATGCCGCCTTCGTCCGGATAGCGCGCCGAAAGCCGCATCACGCAAATCGACAACGGAACGAACATGCCGGCGCACGCGATGAGCCACACGGTGATCGAACTTGCGCCCGCAGCCGCCGCTGCAGCAACCCATTGCAAGTTGGTGCACGCGACCACGAAGAACAACGTTACGTCGAACGGTCCGAGGCTTCGGCGTAATTTCATCCGTTACACCATGTAGGTTTTCGGAGGCGACTGCATGCGCAGGATGTCGCGCTCTATCGAAAACGCATCGATGCCGCTCCCGGTCGTGCCGTCGAGCGTCAAATCCGCCAGGATGCGGCCGATCACCGATGCAAACTTGAATGCGTGGCCGGCTCCGATTGCGACGTGCACGTTCGGATGCTCCGGCAACGTGTCGATGACGAAATCCCGGTCCGGCGTGAGCGTATACAAGCACGTTTTGAACACATGTTCCGGTCCGAGTGCCGACGGAATCACGCGCGAGAGAAATGCGCGCACGCGCTGCGTGATGTCCGGATCCGGATCGAACGTCCGTGTATCCGCGTCGACCGGTTTACCGCCCGCGTCTTGCGCAACCTTGACGGCCGGCTCCCCGAATACGGGGAAACCGTAAAATGACGGGTCGTCCATCCAAATCCACACCGGAAAACGTTCCATCGCGAACTGCGCGAGATCGCAGGCCCGGAAATACATCGGCTGCTCCTTGGTAACTTCCAGCGGCAACGCGACGTCGAACCACCGCAGCGCCTGCGCGCTCCACGGGCCGGCGGCAACGACGAGCGAACCGCAGGAATACGTCTCATCGTCCGTTTCAACTTCGATTTCACCTGCACGCGAACGGATTGCGCGCACGGCCGTACGTTCGCGAAGCACCGCGCCGTAGGCTTGCGAAAGCGATTGATGCGTCGCGGTCGCGCGCTCTGCCGCGACGAAGCCGCCGTCGGCTTGAAACAACCCGTGCACGTCGTCTTCTACGGTAAATTGCGGATAGCGGCGGCGAATCTGCTGCGCGTCGAGTTCTTCGAACGGCACGTCGCAAGCGCGCATCGCATCCGCATACCCGGAAAGCGGGATCGCCCCGTTACGCGGTCCAAGGTCCAATCCGCCCGTCTTGTAAACGACTCGCACGCCCGAATCTTCTTCCACCGCATCCCACGCGGCGTACGCTTCGCGCGCAAGGCGCACGTAATGCGGCGCGTGATACGAGAGCCGGATGATGCGCGTGTGATCGTGCGACTCGCCGCGCGCATGGCCGAATTCGAATTGTTCCAAACCGAGTACGCTCGCACCGCGCTTGGCAAGCCAGTACGCCGCGCCGCTGCCGATGCCGCCCAGGCCGAGAACGATTGCATCGTACGCCTTCATTCCGGCGCACCGAGCCGGCGCGCGATGTAGCGGCGAATGTCCAGACTCGCATCCTCCATGGGCGCGTAGTAGCCGAACTCGAAGAGCCGGCTGCTCATTCCGGATTGCACGCTCTCGCAAATGTGCCAATCCTGACGATTGATGAGGTCCCAAAAATCGACGGCGTCGGACGGATCGAAATCAATCTTTTCCATCTCTTCCGGATGAAAGAGAAAATCGCAGACGATGCGCGTGCGCGCCGGGCCTTGCGGCCAAAGGGAAAACGCGGCGACGTGCTCCGCCGAAAGGCTGAGCATGAAATTGGGATAGATCAGTTCCCCATTGTGACGCACGCGTTCGTTCTCATTGAGATCGGGGAAGGGCTGACGGCTCGTCGTGCCGCTGAAGGTGAAGGTGAACGCACCTTCGCGATGCGGAATGCCGTGCTCCCAATCCAATTCGGCGCCGCCGCTGCGGCGAAAAGCCGGAACCACCCGGCACAACTCCGGATGTACGCCCGCGCAATGATAGCACTCGTTGTAGTTTTCGAGCAGCACTTTCCAGTTCGCGGCGACGTCGTATTCGATCGTCCGCGCCGTACGCAGCTCCGCGAGCGGATAGCGCGCGAGCCGCTGCGGAGCGCGACCCAATTGATCGGCAAGCGTTTCACCGGGCAGCGCCGCGTGCGAGGGCGTGAGATGCACGAATGCAAAGCCGGCCCACACGTCGACGGCGACGCGATGCAAACAGCGCGATTCTGCTGGAATCTCGTCGAGTTGCACGAACGGCGCCGCCGCAAGTTCGCCGTCCGCGCGATACGTCCAGGAATGATATGGGCAGCGGATCGAACCGTGGTGGCCGCCTTGACCGGTCAGCAGCCTACTGCCGCGATGGCGGCAAAGATTGACGTGCGCGTAAAGCGTACCGGCGTCATCACGCAGCAGAATGATGCTCTCGCCCGCGACGTCGAGCACGCGGAAGTTTTCCGCGGCCAATTGCTCGGCGCGCCCTACGTAAAACCATTGGTCCCAGAAGATCGCGTGCTGCTCGCGGGCGAAAAATTCCGGTGCCGTATAGGCGTCCCTGGGAAGAGAACGCTCGAGGTTCAAAGGGCCGAGGGGTTCAGTACATCGGCAGGCGAATCCTCGCATTCTCCGACTAAAGTCCGTACGACACCGAGGGATGCGCCGTGACGACATTCGCCAAACCCAGGGTGGGCGCCGGGGCTAAAACGCTTCCGGCTCGCTGGTATATCAGTCCGGACGTTTTTTCTGCAGAACGCGAGCAGATATTTGCGCGCGAATGGATCTGCGCGGGACGCTCCGATCGGCTCGAGCGCCCCGGCGATTTCTTCACGTGCGCGATCGCGGAAGAAAGTTTGATCGTCACGCGCGATGCGCGATCCCAGCTGCACGCGTTTTTCAACGTCTGCAGACACCGCGGAACGCGTATCTGCGATGCGCAGAGCGGCCACTTCAGCGGATCGATTCAATGCCCGTACCATGCGTGGACGTACGGCTTGGACGGGAGTTTGACGGTCGCGCGCAACATGGACAGCGTTCCCGAATTCGATCGGGCAGAGTATCCGCTGCGGGAAGCGGCGGTCGAGGAGTTCGAAGGTTTCGTGTTCGTGAATCTTTCGCCCGGGCCGGTGCCGTTCGAGCGGGCGTACGCGCCGCTCATCGGGCGCTTCTCAGACTGGCGCATCGACGCGGTTCGCGAGGCGCGAACGATTTCGTACGATCTCGCCTGCAATTGGAAATTGGTTTTCCTGAACTATTCGGAGTGCTATCACTGCCCGCTCGTTCATCCGCAGCTCGAAAAGCTCTCGGCGTCGGACAGCGGACGCAACGATCTCATACACGGGCCCTTCCTCGGCGGTTACTCGGAGCTGCGTCACCCCGGCGGCAGTTTGACGACGTCCGGTCATAGCGCGCGTCCGCCGCTGGGCAACGTAGGCGGCGAGAACCTGAGCCGCGTGTATTACTACACGATCTTTCCGTCGATGCTGCTCAGCCTGCATCCCGACTACATCATGGTGCATTACGTCCAGCCGATCGCGCCCGATCGGACGCACGTCGTCTGCTCGTGGCTCTTCGATCCGAAAACCATCTCCGCGCCGGACTTCGATCCGTCGGACGCGGTCGAATTTTGGGATCTCACCAACCGCCAAGACTGGCACGTCAACGAACGAACGCAACTCGGAATGAGTTCTCGTGCCTACGTTCCCGGTCCGTACGCCAACGCCGAAGGGCTGCTCAGCGCCTTTGACGACTATTACCTGGGCATCATGGCGGACGCGTGATCGTTTCGGCGATCGCTGCAATTGCGTTCGGAAGGCTCGCGTGGCGGCAGATTGGCCCAGCCGCAGCCGGCGGACGTGTCGCAGCGGTTGCCGGGACGAATCGTAATCCGAATCTCTATTATTTCGGCGCCGCGGACGGCGGCGTTTTCAAAACGGAAAACGGCGGGCTGACCTGGCAACGCACCTGGCCGAAGAATGCGCCGGGAGCGCTTGGTTCGCTGGCTATCGCACCCAGCGATCCGCAAACCGTCTGGGCGGGAACGGGCGAATCCGCTGTACGCAACGATGCGTCGTACGGCGACGGCGTCTGGGTCACGCGTGACGGCGGAAAGCGTTGGCACAACGTGGGGTTGCGCGATTCGTACACGATCTCGAGCATCCTGGTGGATCCGCGCGATCCGCTGCGCGCACTCGCCGGAGTCCTCGGCAATCCTTTTTCGGACAGTGCGGATCGCGGCGTCTATCGCACGACCGACGGCGGACGCACGTGGCGGCATACACTGTATGCCGGCCCGCAAAGCGGCGTCAGCGACATGGCGTACGATGCGCGCGATCCACGCATCGTGTACGCGGGCGTGTGGCAGCTGCGCCGAAAGCCGTGGACGTTCAGCAGCGGCGGCCCCGTAGACGGCATTTACAAATCGGCCGACGGCGGCGTAACGTGGCGCGAATTGCACGGCGGCGGATTGCCCTCGGGGATCATGGGCCGCATCGGCATCGCCGTTGCGCCGAGCGATCCGCGCCGCGTCTACGCGCTCATTCAATCCAAAGCCGGATTGCTGTGGCGCTCGGATGACGCGGGCGCGCATTGGCGCCTCATGTCGAAAGACACGCTGATCGATCAGCGGCCGTTTTACATGAGCCGGCTCGCCGTCGATCCGTCGAACGAAAATCACGTCTTTTTCGCTTCCGAAAATCTCATCGAAACGCGCGACGGCGGCAAGTCCTTTCACGATATAACGCAAGCGGTGCATCAAGATCATCACGGGTTTTGGATCTCGAGCGACGGAAAGCGCATCATAGAAGCGGATGACGGCGGCGCGCCCATCTCCATGGACGCAGGCACGACGTGGGATTGGCGCTACAACGTCGTGCTCGCGCAAACCTACCACGTGGGGTACGACGATGAAAATCCGTACCGCGTGTGCGGCGGCTTTCAGGACAACGATTCCTTTTGCGGCCTCTCGAATTCGCACAACCCGCTCGGGATTTTGGAAGCAGCATGGCGCGACGTCGCGAACGATTCCGACGGCGTGAGCGTTTGGCCTCAGCCCGGCCGTCCGGCGCTGATTTGGAACATCGGCATCAACGAACTCAACGGTCAGCTGGGCATTTACGACATGCGCTCGCGGCAGAACTACGACGTCACCCCGAGCGTCTTCGACACGAACGGCCGCCCGCTGGCGGGCGCTCCGTATCGCATCAACTGGGATACGCCGCTCGCATTTTCTCGCGCCGGTCCGCTTACGGCGTACTACGGCGCAAACGTCGTGTTTGCCACGCAGGATAGTGGACGTACGTGGCGGGCGATCAGTCCGGATCTCACGCGCAACGATCCGAGGAAACAACAGGTTGCCGGCGGCCCGATCAACACGGATGTTTCCGGTGCGGAATTCTACGATACGCTCCTCGACGTCGCTCCCTCGCCAATCGATGCGAACGTCATCTGGACCGGATCGGACGACGGCGTGGTCGCGATGACGGCAGACGGCGGAGCGCACTGGCGCCGCTACGAGCTTCCGGTGCCGTCGTGGGGCAGAATCGAATGCGTCGAACCCTCGAATGCGTCCGCGCAGCGCGCATTCGCCGTTGTGGATCGCCATTATCTGGGCGATCGCAAACCCTACGTTCTCGAAACCGATGACGGCGGCGCGACCTGGCATGACATCGCGCGCGGCTTGCCGCAAAATCAGTTCGCGCATGTCGTGCGTGAGGATCCCCTCAATCCCGGCGTGCTCTATGCAGGGCTCGAACAAGGCATTTGGATAAGCACCGACCGCGGCCGAAGCTGGCAGAATTTCAATCTCAATATGCCGTCCGTCGCCGTTTACGATCTGCGCGTGCAGCCGCGCACGCACGACCTCATCGCCGGCACGCACGGATTGGGGCTGTGGATTTTGGACGACCTCACGCCGGTTGCATCCGCGCCGGCCGCGCAGAGCAGCAACGGTGTGACGATGTTTCCCATTCCGTTGACGTACAGCTGGTATGAATGGTGGACGAGCAGCTACGGCACATACGACAGCGGATGCTGTGTTGCCGCAGGCGAATACAGCGGCACGAATCCGGAGTACGGTGCGGCCGTTTCGTACTATCTTCCGCGCGCGCTGCGTGCGAAGCCGTCGATCGAAATCGAAGACGCGAATAAACGCGTCGTGCGGCGCATCGCGGCGACGAATGCCGCCGGAATCAATCGCGTGTATTGGAATCTTACCGATGCTCCGCCGGTGCGCTGGAAAAGCGCGCGCGAGTGGAACGCGGGGCCCGATGACGGCCCTGCAGTGGTTCCCGGATTATATTACGCCGTGCTGCGCGCCGGAACGCAGACGGAGCGCGAAGCGTTTTCCGTCCTGCCCGATCCGCGCGCGACGTGGACGCAGAACGATTACGAACAGCGCTATACGTTCGTGAAAAGTCTCGACGACGAACTTTCCTCGATCGACACGGTTCTCAATCATCTCGACGCGATACGCGCGCACTCACACGGCCGGCTCGCGGCGAGTGCCGCGCAACTCTACGGGCGTTTCACCTCAGGCGTCGTCAACTCCGAAGACGACCAGTGGGTACCGGACAGTCTTCGCGAGCGCCTTACGATTTTGCAGGGCGACGTCGCGCTCTCGCAAGGCCCCCCGCTGCCGCCGCACTTGCGCGAAGCGGCCGTCATTCGCGCGCAATTCGAAACGGCGATGAGCGCCTATAACGGTTTTCTTTCGGCTTATACGCTGACCAGGGAGGACAATCCATGACATCGCAGGCACGAGTTGCCGCTCTTTTCACGCTGGCTGCGTTTACCTGGAGTTTCCTCGGCGCAGGCGGCGCAGCACGCGCCGGCACGACGGGATCGCTCAGCGGCACCGTGCTGGACAGCAGCACGTCCGCGCCCGTGCCCGACGCACACGTGACGGCGGTGAGTCCGTCGCAGGTCGAGAACGCGACCACGGACGCAACCGGACGTTTCACATTCGCTTCGCTCGCGCCCGACACGTATACGGTTTCCGCACAGAAAGCCGGCTACCAGTCCGTTTCGGTCTCCGGCGTCACTGTGTTCGCCGACAATCAGCAGACGCTCGAGCTGCGCATGCACAGTGCGCTCAAGACCATCGCAAACGTCACATCGCGAAGCGCAATGGATTTAGTGCGTCCCGGAACGACGGCGGACGTATATTCCGTCAATGCGGCGCAGCAATCGCGCCTCAGCGTCGCTGGGCGGCGGCGGGGATTTGAACAGCGCGTTTTCCGCAATCGCAAGCGTTCCGGGCGCATACGTTCCATCCAATCAATCCGGATATCTGCAAGCGGTGCACGTGCGCGGCGGCGATGCATATGAAGTCGGCTACGAGTTCGACGGCATCCCCGTCAACCGCGCCTTCGACAACTATCCCAGCGGCGCGCTCTCGTCCCTCGGGCAGCAAGAACTGCAAGTCTACACCGGCGCAACGCCTGCCAACGGCGAAGCGCAGGGTCTCGCCGGTTTCGTCAATCAAGTCATCAAGAGCGGCACGTATCCCGGTTTTGCGAGCGTCGAACTCAGTGCGGGCTCGCCGGCGTTCTATCACAGCATTTCGGTCGAAGCCGGCGGCGCATCGCCGAACCGCTTGTTCAGCTATTACGTGGGCCTGAGCGGCGCGAACAAAGACTTCCGCTACGTCGATCAGTCGAACGGACAGTCGTATGCGTCGGAATTCGGACCGATCCTCGGCTCATGTTTCGCGGGCCTGCCCGACTCGTCGGTGTTCGCATCGTGCTACACGAACGGTCAACCGAACGTTTCGGGAGAAGCCGCTGGCGGTCCGGTTCCGGGTTACATTCTGGGACCGATTCCGTACGGAAACTACACGACCAATCTCTTCTCGCGCGATAACGTGCTCAATCTGCACTTCGGCATTCCGCACAAGGGCGACACGGGACGCGACGACGTGCAACTGCTGTACGAAGACGAAGCGCTGCAAACGGCGCTCTATAATTCCGGCTTCGACATGGGCATACCGTCGAATCCGAACGATCCGCTGTACGCGGCGTTCAACAACGCGTTCCTGGTGCCGTTCTATTCCGACTATTACACCTATGCGGGAGCATCCGGGACGCTGCTGCCGGCTAATTACGCCTCCCTCGTGCAGCCGTACTTGTTCCCCTCGTCGCCGTCGAACCGTCAATTCGGGTCGCAGATTGCGCTCGCGCAGCGCGACGTCCAGTACAACGATCAAGGCATCGTGAAACTCCAGTATCAGAAGAACTTCGGCAGCGACTCGTATCTGCGGCTCTACGGCTACTCGTACTATTCGGACTACATCTCGACAGGGCCGGTATCGTCGTATGAATTCACCGGCTTCGATTCCGGTGATTACGAATTGAACGCGCATACGCGCGGGGTGAGCGCGGAATTCGCCAAGCAATTCGGTTCGCATCATCTGCGTGCAGATTCAAGGCTCGTACACTACGGCGAACGCACTGCGCATTTACAACGAGCAGCCGTTCGGAGCGTTCGGGGCCTCGTCGAATCCGGAAGACAACTTCGCCGTTCTCGTCAATCCGTCGGATCTCGCGAGCGGCACGTGCTATGCGATACCCACTGGAGCGCCCAGCGGTTCGGCGACCCCGACGAGTTGCAACTCGACGGCGGGCACGGCAACCTTTGCATCGTTGGGCGGCATCGGCGCAGGAACGCTGCCCGCGAGTTGTCCTGCAACGGCTACGGATCTGCTCTCGTGCGCAAGCTCGTATACGTGCGGTCCGAATCCATGCTCGTTTTTCGTCGGAGGAACCGGCGCGTACGGCGAATACAACAAAGTCACGCCGTACTTCACGGGTTTTTCCGTTACCGACCAATACCGTCCGAGCGACAAACTCTCCATCAATGCCGGGATCCGGCTGGACCGCTACGACTTCAAAGGTGACAACACGGACACCGGCCCTGCCCGAACGTTCTGGTTCGACTCGTTCAACAACGACACGTGCTACGACACGCAAAATTCGCAGCTCGTTCGACAAGACCGCCCTCGGGGTATTCGGGAGCCGTTGCGGAACGGCCGGACCGCAATACGTCGACCTGCTCAATGCGAACGGCACGGCAAACCAGTACACGCTGCTCAACACGCCGAGTCAAGAATACATCTACAATGTTTGGCAGCCGCGCTTGGGCGCGACGTATACCGCTCGATCCGAACACCGTGCTGCGCGCGAGCTTCGGCCGCTACAACGAGCAGCCGACGTCGGCATACGAACAGTACGATTCGATCCAAGCGGACCTGCCGCAGTTGCTGGCTGGCTTTTACAGTCTCGGGTTCCGCGCTCCAGGACACGACGTGCGGCCGCCGATCAGTTACAACACGGATTTTTCGATAGAGCATCAATTTCCGCACACCAGCGTTTCGGTGAAGTTCACGCCGTTCTTACGAAAGACACACGATGAAGTCGAGAACTTCTACACCAACACGAAAGCCGGAATCATTTCGGGCCTCAACGCGGGCAATCAAACCTCGGAAGGTTTCGAGTTCGCACTGACCGCCGGCGACTTCGAGCGGAACGGGCTAGCGGGGCAACTCTCATTTGCCTACACGAATTCGTACGTGCAATACAACCCGCTGCCCAACGGCCAGTCGATTCTTTCACCGATCAACGCCGACATTCAACAGTACAACGCCTATACGCAGTACTGCCAGATGCATCCGTCCGCGAATGCGGCGGATCGCTGCTACACCGGCCCGAGCGGCGTTGCGGACACAACGAATGGATTGCCGGCCGCCGCTTGCTACACGCCGGCCGGAACGCCGGACTCATCCTGCACCGCGGGCGACATCGGGAATCCGTATTGGAACGCTCCGCCGCAAGGATTGCTCGACTTGAACGGGCGGTATCTCCCCTATTCGACGAATCCCGGCGGCCTGGGAACGGGCGTGAACGCCTACAATTTCCCGTACGTCGCATCGCTGGTGCTGAATTACAAGCACGACAAACTCGCGATAACGCCGGCGTTCCAGTTCGTCGCGGGCAACCGTTACGGCGCGCCGGAAACCACGCCGGGCATCGACCCGGCAAGCGGATGCAGCGCGCTGACGAGTCCTGTCGCTAACGATCCGCGGTATCCTTACGGTCTGCCGGGAGGCACCGGATATGACGCCGCGACCTGCCAAGCCGTGACCGGAACCTCGCTCGTCATTCCCGATCCGTACACCGCTCAGTTCGATGGAATCGGCGCGTTCCGGCAACCCGCGCAGTTCCTCGCGCACCTGCGCATCTCGTACGATCTCTCGCCCAAAGCGAACCTCACCCTCACCCTCGCGAACATCGTCAACACGTGCTTCGGCGGGCAGCGCACGGGCTTTACGTACCTGATGAACGGCAAGGTCTGCAGCTGACACCAACCTCGCGAGCTTCGTATCGCCGGTCGGCAACGTCTACAACCCGGGCGACAACATCCAGCCGTTCCAGCGTGTACCCGTACGAGCCGGATTTCGGCGTGTACAACGATCAGGCCAGTTCGCTGGGCATGCCGTTCAGCGCGTATCTCACGCTGCGGATCAAGATCTAAGCAGCGATCTTAGGAGATAGGCGGAGGAACCGCGTTGCCCTCGCGGTCCTCGCGGTGCGCATGCGCGCCGCTCCACGTTTTGGTTTGGGTCTGCGTTTCGAGGATTGGCGGCTTGCCCTCGGTTGGGCGCATGCTCCGCGCCAGCAAAATGCCGCCCGCGATCGCCAGCAGCGCCGCGGGAATCGCAAACCACAGCCACGCCGGCGTCGTCGGAGATTGGCCCTCGAGCCACAGCCGCTCACGCGCGCATCCGTCGTGTTTCGGATCGCCTTCCATGAACACGTTCCGGTGCTTGGGGCACTCATTGTTCAGGCAGGTGTAGTAGACGATTTCCATGGAGTCCATAGCACTCCACGTATACCCGGCCGCGTCAGCGGATGAACCAACCGAGAGCGAAGAAGACGATGCCGATGAGCGTCGCGCCGCCCGCGGTGTAGAGAAACACCTTGTTTTGCGCGAGCGCCGAGAGCGAGACCAGCACGATGGAGACTTCGAACAGCGTCGCCGACACTTCGTATTTCTCGTACGCCTGCATGTAGCGCTCGGAACGCCGGTAGTGATCGTCCGATTCGGACTGCAGACGCTGCGCCTCGGGCAGAATCGCGTTTTTGGCCTGCTCGTCTTCCTTGGCCATTCCGCTCTGGATCGTTTTCAGGCCTGCCGCACTGGAAACCAGGCCGGCCGTGATCAACGCCTGGTTCAGCTGCACTTTTATCCGCTTGGATTCGTAATAGTTGTACTGGTCGGACGCTTTGGACATGGCGAGAATCGCTTCGTTCTTCGCAGCGAGACCCGAGATCGAACTGTGATTCGCAAAGAGCGTCGCGATCGCCGCAAAAACGGCGATGATCGCCGCCAGCAGCGGAACGGTTTTCATGCCGCGCGAGAGCTGGGCGTCGCGTTCGGCGACGTCGCTCATCGTCCGCGTGGCGTCGAAATCAGCCATGCGCGCGGCTTCTCGCCGCTTGTTTTGCGGCCCTATGCGGCGTATGAAATGGAAACGATTTTCAGCGGTACGTTGCCCGCCGGGCGCTGCCAAACTACACGGTCGCCCGCGCGATGTTCGAGAAGCGCTCGCGCGAGCGGCGAGAGCCAGCTGATGCGGCCTTGCAGCGGATCGGCTTCGTCTTCGCCGACGATACGGTAGACGCTGCGTTTGCGATCGGGTGCTTCGACGGTGACGTCCGCGCCGAAACGGACAACGTCGGCGGGTTGATCTTCCGGCCGAACGACGACGGCGTCCTCGACCCGTCCCTGGAGAACTTCGGCCGAACGTTCGTCGCCGGCGGCCTGTGCCGCCGCGAGACGCCGCTGCAAATCCGCGTACCCCTGTGGGGTGACGTAGTAGGGATGCCGGCGCTGCGGGCGCTTCGCAACGACCTCGGTGTCTCCGTCGTCTTCTTTGACAAATGCGCGGCTCACGGTAAGTTAACGTATACCCGCTTTGCCTGCAAACAAGACGGCGGCGCCCTCCGCCCGGTCTTCGCGTACGGCCGCCAGCGCCCGCGCTCCGTCGTCCAACGAAAACGCGGTCACATGCGGCTGAAGCCGCAGTTGCGCCGCAAGTTCGAGGAAGTCGCGCGCGTCCGTGCGCGTCATGTTTGCAACGCTGCGTATTTGGCGTTCGCCCCACAGCAGTGAATCGTAGTCGAACGCCGGCATGCGATCCAAGTGGATGGCATTTATGGCGACCACGCCGCCTTTTTTGAGCGCGCGCAATGCCGCGACCACCACGTCTCCCGACGGCGCGAACGTCACCGCGCGATCCAAGCGCCGGGGAGGGGTTTCGGTGGCCTCGCCGACCCAGACCGCGCCTAGGCTTCGCGCGAGCTCGCAGTGCGCCTCGCCACGCGTCGCCACGTAGACTTCACAGCCCCATGCGCGCAGAACTTGCAGCGCCAAATGCGCGGACGCGCCGAATCCGTAGAGGCCGACTCGCTCTCCGGGGCGCACGCCGGCAACGCGAAGCGATCGAAAACCGATGATGCCGGCACACAGGAGCGGCGCCGCCTGCTCCGCCGTCATCTCCGGCGGAATCGGAACGGTGAAATCCTCGCGCACCGAGACGTACTCGGCGTATCCGCCGTCGCGATCGTAACCCGTGAATACCGGGTCGTCGCACAAGTTCTCGCGACGGCTGCAGCAGTACTCGCACGTCCCGTCCGTTCCACCGAGCCACGAAACACCCAAAAGGCCGCTCGAGGCTGACGTTTCCCCGACGATCTGATGGCCCGGCACGATGCTCGAACGGTGCGGCGCGAGCTCTTCATCGACCACGTGCAGATCGGTCCGGCAGACGCCGCACGCCAGCACGCGCAGGACGATCTCGCCCTCGACGGCTTGCGGCTGCGGGCGGTCTTCCAGCACGAGTTCGCCGCGCGCACCCGCATGGTGCACGAGCGCCTTCACCGGGCGGCGACGACGAGATAAACGGTATACGCGGCGATGCCGAACATCATGTACGCAACGTAATCCGTAAAGATGCCGCTGTGAAGTCCGCGCAGCTGCCGAAGCACGGGCCGGAATATCGGGCTGAGTTTTTGCGGAATATGGTCGCGGAACAGCCCGAGAAGCGCGGCAACGACCGCGGCCGCGGTAACGCTTAGATTGATCGCGACGTCCTGCGCGGCTCGCGGCTGAAACGGCGCGGACGGCAACGGCTCGTGCGCGTTGTGCAGCACGGCCGCGACGTAATACGGCCGGTCGACGAACGCGCGTGCGGCGCGTTCTACGCCGTGCCAAACGTTGCCGCTCATGCCGATCCAGACGGCGATCGCGAGCAGCAACACCGGTACGGCGAGCATCGTCCACGGCGTTTTGTCCAGACGCTCGCCGTCGCATTCGGGCTCTTCCTCGCGCGGAGAATACCCGGTAATCTGCCCCTTGCCGATTCCGAACGTTACGTGCAAGCCTGCGCGCAGCACCGCGCCCGCGTCGATCGCCGACGCAAACGCCATGACCATCGCCAGCGCGAAAAGCTCGCGATCTTTCATTGCCGCGTCGTACAGCACTTTTGCCGCGGAGATCGCGAACGGCGGCATGCCCGCAAGCGCCAGCCCGCCAATCAGAAACAGCGCGCTGTTGAGCGGCACGCTGCGCCCCTTTCCACCGAGCACCTGTTCGTCCAGAGAGCGGAAACGGTTGAGATAGTTGCCGGCGCAGACGAATAGCGAACTCTTAATCAAACCGTGCGCGAGAACGAAAAGCGCTGCCGCCGCGGCTCCGGCGGCTCCGAAAAGACCGATGGCGGCGACGAACATTCCGGAGTGGCTGACGGTTGAAAATGCCAGCAGGCGCTTGAGATGCCGCTGCGCGTAGGCCATGATCGCGCCGACGAGCGCAGTCGCGACGCCGACGCCCAAGAACAACGCCTGTATCTGATGCGCTTCCGGCCTGAGCGCGCCGGAAAACACGGTCCAATATATCCGCGCGACGCCGTAAAGCGCCACCTGCACCATGACGCCCGAAAACAAGATGCAAATGGGAGTCGGTGCGACGGCGTGCGCGTCGTCGAGCCAGAAGTGAAACGGCGCAACCGCGCCCTTCACGAAATATCCTACGGCGATCAATGCGAATGCCGCCAGCACGAGCGCGTCCGGCGGACGTTGCGCAAGCACTTCCCCGAGTTGAGCCAAATTCAGCGCGTCTGTGCGAGCATAAATCAGCCCGATGCCGAGCAGCACGACGAACCCGGCGATCGTGTTCGTGACACCCAAATTAATAGCGCCCTCGATCGACTCTGCTTCCTCGATCTTGTGCGCCGTCAGAGCGATGGCCGCAGCGGTCATCAATTCGAACCAAACGAACATGTTGAATAAATCGCCGGTCAGCGCGTAACCGCACATCGCTCCCAAAAACGCGAGCAGCAGCGAATGGAAGAGCGTGCCGACGAGGTCGAACTTCATCCACGTATAGAGAATTGCCGCAAACACCAGCAGCGCGATGAAGGCCGCGAGGCCCGCGCCGATCGGGTCGACGGTAAAACTGATGCCGACTGCGAGATCGTGCCGCGGAATCCAGCCGCCCATCCAGTGCACGACCGGACCGTGCGCCGCCGTGTAAAACATCAGCGCCAGCGCCATGCCGAGAACTGCGAGCGCGGCAGCGGAGGCGACGATCGAACTGAGGACGCGCGGCATCAGCTTCGTGAACGGTGCGAGCAGCGCCGCCGCGAGCAGCGGAATCGCCAGGCACAGCGGCGCAAACGCGTTAGCGGTTGCGGAGCTCATTCGCTCATCGGCCGCAGGCGCTGTGGGTCGATCGTTCCGCGACGGCGATGGATCTGTATCGTGAGGGCCAGCAGTAATGCGCTCACCGTCGCGCCGACGACGATGTCGGTGAGCGTGAGCGCGTGCAGAATCGGGTCGACCGATGCGCTGCCCGGCGGATTGGTCGAACCGAAAATCGGCGCGCCCGCCTTCGCGTGAAAGTCGATGGAGAGCAGCAGCATGTACGTCGAGGACTGTACGACCGTCAAACAAAGCACCGTGTGAATCAAATTCCGGCTCTGCGTTATTCCGAAGCAGCCGATGACGAACAGCCAAAAGGCCACGGCGTACGGAAAATAGAGCGTCCACTCGTTCATTCTTCCGCCTCCTCGGTCTCCCGCGTTTGTTTCAAAAAAACGAGCATCAAAACGACGAAGCCGCACGCGATTTCGACGAACACCGCGCAGCTCAGGAAGTAGATCATTCCACCCGATACGGTCGCGCCGGTTTGCCCGAGCGGCATGACGTTTTTCAAGAACGCGCCCGTTATGAACAGTGCGGCTACGCCGAGCGCGCCGAATGAAAATGCGCCCAGCCCTTCGAGAATGTCGAACGTTTCTTTGTGCGCGGTTTTCACGAATGTAGCCAGGCCCGCGGCCAGATAGATGCACGCCAACCCGCCGCCGAAAATCGCACCGCCCTGAAATCCTCCGCCGGGCGTCAACTGCCCGTGCGCGCCGAGATCCATACCGAGCGCAGCCAGCATACCCATCAAACCGATGGCGAACCACCGAATGATCCGTGTTTGCTGCCGGTTATCGTCGCTTTCCATCGGCTCTGCGTACTCGCTGGTGCTGCTCTTCAGACTGCTGAACAGAAAGAGCACACCCGCGACGGAGGTGAAGAAAATGAATTCTTCGCCGAGCGTATCGAAGCCGCGGTAGTCGAAATTCACGGCCGTCGGCACGTTCTCTACGCTGCGCTCCAACGTCGCAACGCGGAGCAGCATGTCTGTGTAGGGTCCGGAGAACGAACCGAACGGCGGCAGCCCCGACGCGGAATACATCAGCGCTCCGAACGCAATGAACGCACTGATGACGTACACGATCGTGCGGATCTTCGGACTCACGTTTTGTCGCCGGTTTTCATCAGCGTCACGAGCACCATGATCGGCACCGCCAGCGTGCCGACGGCGATTTCCGAGAGCGCGACGTCGGGCGCGTGGAGCACGAAGAACAGCACCGCCAGCATCAGCCCGAACGTGGTGTAGATGAACAACTGGTTCACGGGGCGCTTGCTGAACACCACCGCTGCGCCCAAGAACGCCACGAAGCAGTACAGTACGATCTCGAGCAGGCTCATCGGCGTGGTTTTCTCCGGTGCTCGGCCAGCGCGATGACATGACCGCTCACGGGGCCGCCGAGCAAGAGAATAACGACGAAACTCAGCGTCTTCACCGCGGAGACGCCGGCGCCGACGTCGACGAGCACGGCAATCATCGTCAGGACCGGCAGCGTCACGCTCGTAACGCCCAAGCAATGTATAGCAGCCAAATTGTTCTTGCTTCGCACGATGCCGAGCGCCGAGAGCAGCGCGAAGCCCATAGCGAGGAACAGAATGAGGAGGGTCGCGGCTTGGCGCGCCATCAGAGCCAGCGCTCCAGAAAATGCCCGTAGGCAATGGTAGCGCCGATGGAAAGCAGCGCGAGCGCGACTCCGAGGTCGGCGAACTCCTCGGTCGCGAAGACGATCGAGAGCAAGACGAGCTGCGTCGAAGCGAGCATTCCGACGAGCTGCAGCGCGATGAGGCGGCGAACGGTATCTCCGGACACAATCACGTACAGCGCTATCGCCATCGGAATGAAGAGCAGTTCGGCGCCGAAAAGCATGCCGTTGAACGAACCCGGAATCATAGCGGCCACCGGTTCGATGCATGCGGCAACTCGCGCGCAACGAGTTGGTGAACGAGCAGTTCGCCCCGCAGATCCAGCTCGGCGACGATCGTATTCGGCGCGGCGCACACGCCGAAGATGACGAGCGCTTCGCGCCCGGCATCGAGTGCGTTCTCTCGATCGCCGGGATCGTACGGAACGCGCCGCACGAAACCCACGAGTTTTTCCCCGCGGCGCAGCGCCCAAACGATCCGTGCGCTCACGAGCAGCGCGTCGCGAAGCATCGCAATGGGGACGTGGGCCAAATGCCGCAGCCAGCGCCAATAAACGCGCACACCGGGCTGAGCGTTGCGCAGCGCAGCGGCGACCACCAGCGTGCACAGGAATGCGATGATGATCCCCGCAACCACTTCGCTCGCCGTCTGCGTCACGAACTCGATGACGTATGCGGAAAGTATCGCGAACCACCAAAGCACCCAGCGCATCGCCCGTACTATACCCATGGACATCGACGCAGCCGCTGCATATCACGCGCGACACAAACCGCAAGCATTGCTCGTGCGCCGCCGCGAGGAGACGCTGCTCGAACGCTACGACGGCGGGTTTTCCGCACAAGACGCGCACCCGCTTTTCAGCGGCACGAAAAGCTTTTGGGGCGTGACGGCGGTTCTCGCCGCGCGTGAACGCTTGCTTACGCTCGACGAACCCGTTTGGCGCGGAGCGACCGTTCGCGAACTCTTGAATCTCACCGCAGGCGTGCCTTTCGGCGGTCTCGGTTCAGCCGTTCCTACCTACGAAAAGGCGCTTGCCTCCGAGCAGCGCAGCGCGCCCGGCAGCCGCTTCACGTACGGCGGTATTCCCCTGCAAATTTTCGGCGCCGTTTTCGCGCAACGTTTGCTTCCCCTCGGCATGACACCGCATGACTATCTGCGCGATCGCGTGCTCGAGCCGGCGCGCGTCGACGTCGCGTCCTGGCGCACGCTCAAGGACGGGACGCATCCGTTGCCGACCGGAGCGTTCGTTACGGCGGAAAACTGGGCGCGCTACGGCGCGTTCGTCGCGCGCAACGCGCAGCGATTCGACGAATGCTTCCATGGATCGCAGGCGAATGCGCGCTACGGTTTATGCTGGTGGCTCGCAGCGCCCGCCGCTCCCGCTCAGCTGTTTTACGCAAGCGGTTCGGGCGGTCAGGCGATGTACGTTCTGCCGCCGGAGGATCTGGTCGTGGTGCGTTTCGGAAACGGCGGTTCGTTCGATCACGCCGCGTTCCTCAAACGGCTGTTCGCCCCTTAAGCGCTCGCCAGTTCTTCGAGTTCCAGACGATTGGTTCGCATGCCGAATAGGCCGATCGTGATCGCGACGACCAGCATCGCGGCGGCAATCACCGAAAACGCGCCGAGCGTTCCATACGCGCGCAGTACCGCCGCGATCAGGAAACCGACGAAGATGGAACTGAAGCGGCTCCAGGAGTACACGAACCCGACCGCCTGCGCGCGGATGCGCGTGGGATACAGCTCCGCCTGATATGCATGGAACGCGCAGGAAAACCATGCGTTCGCAAGCGTTACGACGATGCCGAGCGCTATGAGCGCGGACGGAAGACGCGCGCGCGAAAAGAGCAGGCCGGCTACAGCGATGATCAGCGCAAGCCAAACGATTTGCCATTTGCGCTGCCAGCGGTCTGCGACGCGCATGGCGGCGAGCGGTCCGATTGGATTGACGAGCGCCATGACGAACGCGTATTCGAGCGATTTCGTAAAACTCACGCCGTTCGAGGCGATGAAAATGGGAACCCATGACGTGAACCCGTAAAATCCGACGGTCTGCGCAAGGTTGAACGCGACCATCATCGCCGTGCGGGCGCGATACGCGCTGCTCCAAATGGTGGTCCATGCATGCGTGAGACTGCGTGATTCTCCGCGATCGCGCGCGGTTTGCCAGCGAGCAGACTCCGGCAATCCAGCGCGAAAGAACCATACGAATGCGCCGCCCAGCGCGCCGAACAGCGCCACGTAGCGCCATCCCGCAAGGCCGGCGAACGCGTGTGGCACGAGCAGATAGGCGAGCAGTGCAGCAACCGGAATCGCGAGGTAGCCGATGAACTGGGAGAACGCGATCCAATACCCGCGTTCGTTTTTCGGCGAAATTTCCGAAATGTACGTGTCGATGGTGACGAGTTGCACGCCGATGCCCAGACCCGCGACGAACCTCCACGCGTCGATCGCTTCGGCGCTGTGCATGAACGCCATGACGAGCGTTGCGATCGAATACCACACGAGCGAGTACGTAAAGGTCGCTTTGCGCCCGAAGCGATCGGAGATCCAGCTGAAAACCAGCGTCCCGAAAAACATTCCGGCAAAACCCGCCGCGACGAAACTGGCGAACCCGTGAATGGCGAACGCCGACGATGCCGTGGCGGCAAACAAACCCTCCCGGATCATGCCCAGCGAGATGTACGCCGTCATGAACAAGTCGTAAAGTTCGAACCATCCGCCGGCGGAGATCCGCAGCACGGCGCTTCGAATGTTCAGGAAGCCTCCCGCACCGCGCGGAGAAATGCGTCTTCGCCTCGCGTGACCAGCGTTTGATACAAAGCTACGGCCGATGCCTTCGCCAGGATTTCGTGCCGGAACCAAGCCGATGGATTCAATGCGCGCAAGCGAGGCACTACTTCGCGCACGGCCGGAATGGTCAGCACATAGTCATGATCGCTCAAGTGGCTCACGAAGGTCTCGGCGGGCGGCAGCGTTGCGAGAGCGTATCCATCCGCTGTTTTCTTCACCAGCCCGAACTCGACGGGATCGACGCCGGCAATCATGGCCGCAGCGCGGCACCACGTGACGACGTGCTGCTCGTCACCCAGAGAAGGCGCTGCATGCGCGCTTAGCAGTACGGTAACGAAGCGCGCATCGTGCCCGCGCGTAATTGCTTCTGCGCCTGAAAGGCAGTGATGGCCGCCCGTCTCGCCGATCGAAAGCTCCGGCAGAAGCGTTCCGTCGCCGTTGAATTGGAACACGACGGTCTTCATGATGTCGTGATAGAGCGCCGCGGTGAGGACGAGATCGCGATCCAGGCTTGCCGCGCCGTCGAAATAGACCGCATCGTATGCGCGCGTAAAGTTGGCGGCCATCGTCGCATTGAACAACTCGTGCACCAGCAGACCGCCCGGGTAACTGTGATGCGAGTCGAGATCGCTGCCCGGTGCGCTCCAAAACGGCTGCACGATGCCGCCGTTTTCCGTATGCGGCGGAAAGATGCCGGAAACCGGATCCGCCGGTTTGATGAAGCCTGCGGCCGCGAGCGCATCGCGAAGTTGCTCTCGAGCCTCGCGTGAGCGGTACAGGCGCGCATAACGCGGAGCGGGATCCTCGATGAGCGCATGCGCGTCCTCACGCAAACGCGCATCGCCTATCGAACCAACGAGTCTCGAGCACGGCCGCATATTTTGCGCGCACGAAGGGCGAGTTGCGTGCGATGCCGGCGGCGCGCGCGTTTGCGGCGCTCAGCCCTTGGGGAACCTGCGGCATTTCCGTTGCGGATGCCTGTGCCGGCTGCAGGTACGCGGGAGCGGCGGCCGCGCCGGCCGCCGCTAAAAACGACGCTCGCGTGAACGGGGCGCTATTGCACAAACGTTACGCCTTTTACGCTTCCGGCCCCCGCGGCTTGAAGGGCGCCGGAAAGCGGCGCAAGCGTCCGGCGCACGTAGGCGTTGTACTGCGCCATCGCCGCCGCGTATTCGGCATCGAACCGCCGCGCGTATTCGAGCAGCGCAGGAGTCGGCGGCGTAACGGCACCGAAGCCCGCACGCGGAATGTCTTCGCGCAGCTGACCCGGGAACTGGATCGAGTCTTCGTCGTTCTGATAGTTCGCCGTGAATGCGTGGAAGATCGCGTCACGCTGCGCAAGGGCGCGGCCAATTCGTTCGGACAGCGCGGCATTGCCGGCAACCTTCGTGCGCGCGGCCTCCAGCGACTTCCGCTGATCCTCGAGATCGTTCAGCACCTCGTTGATCTTCCCGCTGACGACGTCGTATTTCTTGGAAAAATCGTAAGCCTGCACGAGCCTGCGCCTGCGTGTAGGTGTTCGCCGGATCGGGTTTGACTTCGAACCACTCCGTCAACGTGCGTCCGTCGAGCGTGATACGAGCGCCGTATCGTCCCGGAACGACCTGCGGCCCGACGGGAGAGCCTTGAAATTCCTTCGCGCACGACGTGCAGAGCGGCTGGCCATCTTCGCGAAAGTTCCAAACGGTGCGATTGATGCCGGCTTCATTCGTCACGCCGGCGCCCGCGCCCGGCCCGCGGTACTCGTCGTACGGTTGCGTTTTCGCCGGCTGCTTCTGCGGCTTGATGTGACGGATGACGCGACCGGACGCATCGAGGATCTCGACTTGCGGGGCTACGGCCTGCGGCGCACGCTGATAGAAGTCGATGATGGCTCCGTTCGGTGGATTTTGCCCGGCAAACCGCGTGTACGTGCCTTCGTCATTCGCATGATAGGTGTATTCGTATGCCGTGCGCGGCGCAAACAACTCTGAGGCCTGCGCCTGTGCTTTCGAGATCTGTTGAACCGAAGCGAGATCGTCCAGAATCCAGACGTCGCGTCCATGCGTTGCGATGGCGAGGTCGTTGAACTCGGGCTGCTCGCGAATGTCGCGAACGGAAACGGCCGGAAGATTCAGTTTGAAGTCCGACCACTGCTTACCGCCGTCGTAGGAAATCCACATCCCGTTTTCCGTTCCGGCGAAAAGCAAATCGCGGTTGCGATCGTCCGGTCTTACAGTCCGAACGTATTGATCGGCGGGCAGACCGTCCACGAGCTTGGTCCACGTCTTGCCGTAGTCGTGCGTTACCAGCAGATACGGCGCGTAATCGCCGCTGCGATGGCGATCGATCGACGCATACGCCGTCGCCGCATCGAACGGCGAGGGCGCGATCGTTTCGACGCGTCCGTACGGCGGTACACCTGCAGGTTCGTATGTGTTCCAGTGCTTGCCGCCGTCGGTCGTTACGGAAATGACGCCGTCGTCCGCGCCGGTCCAAATCTCACCTTTGCGCGCCGGAGACCCTTCGATATCGAGCAGCGTGTCCGAGTTTTCCGCGGACGACACGTCGAGCGCAATGGGGCCGCCGGACGGCATTTCGTGCGATTTCAGATGAAGCGTCAAATCGGGACTGACGACCCTCCAGTGCACGCCGCGATCCAAGGATTGGAACACCGCGTTTCCGCCCGCCCACAGAATGTGCCCGTTCCAGGGCGCAAACGCGACCGGCGAATCCCAGTTGAATCGGTATTTGCTCTTGTAGAGATCGAACCCGTTGCGCGAGAAATCGAAGTACGGAATGACGAAGCGCGTCGTCTGCGTTTTCTTGTCGTAATCGGCGAGCCGCTCCGTCTGAAGCGTCGCCAGAATGTGCGCGGGATCGCTGGGATCGGGCACCGCCCACATGCCGTCGCCGCCGATGACGTTCTGCCAGTAGCCGTCGAGGATGCCTTCGGGATTCTTCGAATTGCTCGGTCCGCAGAAACCGTTGTTGTCCTGCAGCGGGGCGCAGACCCAATACGGATTTTCGTGTACCGAAAGTCCGACGTGATACACTTCGCCGATTGGAATGTTGCGCGAGAACGACCAGTTCCGCCCGCCGTCGAGCGTGAGCGCGTACCCGCCGTCTTCGCCGACGATCATGCGGCTCGGATCGTTGCGCGCAATCCACATGGCATGGTAGTCGACGTGCACGGCATCGGCGATTGCTTTCCACTTGTATCCGCCGTCGGTGCTCAAAGCGAGATCGTTCGAAATACCGTACACCTTGTTCTCGTCTTTGGGATCGACCGCGATGTGCGTGAAGTAGAACGGGCGCTGGTCGGCGATGGTGTCCGCCGAAACCATTTTCCAGGTGCTTCCGCTGTCGTCGCTCCGCCAGACGATGCCGCCTTTGGCTTCGATCAGCGCATAGACGCGTTTCGAATCGCTAGGCGCGATCGCGACGGCGCTGCGCCCCATCAAACCCGTGGGCAGGCCGTGTCCGCTTAGTCGCGTCCACGTTTTTCCGCCGTCCGCGGATCGCCAGATGCCGTCGTCGGAACCGCCCGAGTGGAAGGTCCACGGCAGACGGCGGAATTGCCACATGCTCGCGTAGATGACGTTCGGATCGTTCGGATCCATCGCCAGTTCCGCCGCGCCGGTTTGCGGACCGACGTAGAGCGTCTTGTTCCACGTCTTACCGCCGTCGTCCGTAACGTAGACGCCGCGCGCCGTGCTGTCTTTGAACGGGTCGCCGAATGCGCCCGCGATCACGTGATTCGGATTCTTCGGATCGACGAGGATCCGCGAGATGCTCCAAACGTCGTGCAAACCCATGTTCGCCCAGGTCTTGCCGCCGTCTGCCGTCTTGTATATCCCGTCGCCGTAGCTGACGTCGTTACGCGGATTCGCTTCGCCGGTGCCGGCCCATACGACGTTTTCGTTGGTGGGATCGATGGTGACCGCACCGATTGCGGAAACATCCTGCTTTTCGAAGACCGGCGTCCACGTTTCGCCGCCGTTGTCGGTTTTCCACACGCCGCCGCCCGCGGCACCGATGTAGTAGAGTTTCGGATCGCCGTCCGTTCCCGCCACCGCGGGAACGCGGCCGCCGGCGACTGCGGGGCCGACAGATCGCCATTTCAGGTGTGCGTACGGTGCGTCGATTGCGGCGGCGAGTACGAGCGCGGCGATCATTTACGGCGTCACCTCCGAAGCTGCCGGCGTTTTCAGTCCTGCGCTCTTGAGCGAGCTGTTTACGGCACCGAGAGAACGGACGTAGGCGTTGTAACGCTGCACGGCTTGACGATATGCGGCCTCGACCCGGTTTCCGTAATCGCGCACCGCCGGCGTTATCAGGCCTTGTCCGAAGAAGCCCAATCCTTGGTAATCTTCTCTTAGCGCACCGGGACGCTGGATCGAATCCTCATCGTTGTGATAGTCGGCGGTGAGCGCGTGGAAGAGCGTGTCCCGCTCGGCGAGCGCGGACGTGACTTGCTGCTGCAGCACCGTATTGCTCTTGGTCTTTGCGTTATTCTTCGCCGCACCGAGTTCGGTCTTTATGGAGTCCAAACCGTTCAGCATCGTGTCGATTATCGAGAATTGGCGCAGGTATTTTCGTCCGAACGCGTACGATTGCTCGAAGTCCGCCTGCGTGAATTTCGTTTCCGGATCGGCCTTTACCGTGAAAGGTTCGAGGTACGTCTTGCCTGCAACGGCCATGCGCACGTAGTAGCGGCCCGGCGGCACGGACGGACCCTCGTCCGGGCCCTGATACGCGGGTTTGGCGGCGCCGTACCACTTCACCGGTCCGTCGATTTGGAAGTCCCACACGTAGCGGTTGATGCCGATCTTGTTGCTTGCGTACGGTTCTTCCTTACCGTGAACTTTGTGCGTGCCCTTGACCGTGCGGATCACGCGATGCTGCGCGTCGAGAATTTGAATTTCAGGCGCGGGTTTGATTTCTTGCAGCAGGTAGTACGTCACGATCGCACCGTACGGCGGATTGTCACCGGCGTAGTCGGTGTAGATCCCCTCGTCGTCGGAGTGAAGATTGTATTCGTATGAAGTGCGCGGAGCGAGCACGAAGGGGCGGCCTGTGCCGTTCGGAAGCATGCGCAGCGCGCGAATGTCGTCCATAACGTAAAGCGAGCGCCCGTGGGTCGCGACGAGCAAGTCGTCCCACTTCGGCTGTATGCGAATTTCGCGCACCGACACCGTCGGCATCCCGTTGCGGAAGTCGTGCCACGTGCCGCCGCCGTCGAACGAAATCCACAAACCCGCTTCGGTGCCGGCATACACGATTCGTGAATCGTGCTGGTCGCCCCGAACGGAACGCACGTATTGATTTTGCGGCAGGTTGTTCACGATCGACGTCCAGTGACGGCCGAAATCGTGGGTGACGAACAGATACGGTTTGAAGTCGCCCGAACGGTGGCGATCGATGTTGACGTACGCCGTTCCGTCGGAAATCGTGGAGGGCGCGACGGTTTCGACGCGGCCGTACGGAGGCACGCCCGGCGGCGTGACGTTCCTCCAGTGCTTGCCGCCGTCGAGCGAGAGCTGCGCCAAACCGTCGTCGGTGCCGGCCCAGATCTCCCCTTTGCGAAGGGTCGAGCCTTCGATGTAAATGATCGTGTCCGAATACTCCGCGCCGGAGACGTCGTGCGTAATGGGCCCGCCCGAAGGCTGCTGATGCGCTTTGAGATTGAGCGTCAGATCGGGGCTGATCACCGTCCAGTGAATGCCGCGGTCCGTCGATTGGAAGATGACGTTTCCGCCGACCCATGCGATGTGGCCGTTCCACGGCGCGAACGCAATCGGCGAATCCCAGTTGAAGCGGTACTTCGCAAGTGAAAGGTTGTAATTTCCGAGCGAACGCTCGATGTACGGCATCGCGAAGATGCCGTCGCGCGTTTGCTTGTTGTACACCGTGACGACGCCGTTCTCGGAATCCGCCCATTCCCAATTCGGGTCAATCGGATCCGGAAGAGCCCACTCACCGTCGCCGCCGGCGACGCCCACCCAGTATTTGTTGAGCAAACCGGACGGATCGAGCGAATTGTTCGGTCCGCACCAGGCGTTGTTGTCTTGCCAGCCGCCGCAAACCCAATACGGATTTTCGTTTGAGTAGCCGATGTGATAGACTTCGCCGATTGGAATGTTGCGGCCGAAGAACCACTGGTCTCCGCCGTCGACCGTGCGGGCGATGCCGCCGTCCTCACCGACGATTATGCGTTTGGGGTCGTTGCCGGCAATCCAGATCGCGTGGTAGTCGACGTGAACCGAATCGGCAATCGCGTGGAATTTCTTCCCGCCGTCGGTCGATTCGGCGAGCGCTTCCGAGACTGCGTACACTTTGTTCGCGTCCTTCGGATCGACCGCGATGTGCGAGAAATAAAACGGGCGCTGATCGACGAGCGTATCGTTCGAAACCATCGTCCACGTTGCACCGGAGTCCTCGGAGCGCCAGAGAATTCCCTCACTCGATTCGATGAGCGCATAGACGCGTCTGGGATCGCTCGGCGCAATGGCCAAGCCGATGCGTCCGGTGATTCCGCCCGGCAAGCCGTGCCCGGTCAGTTTGTTCCACGTTCTGCCGCCGTCGGTAGACTTGTAGAGACCGTCATCGGTACCGCCGCTCGTGAACGTCCACGGCTCGCGTTTGAAATGCCAGATTCCCGCATAGACGACGTTCGGATCGCTCAGATCCATCGCAAGATCCGATACGCCGCTCTGATCGCTCACAAAAAGCGTTTGGCTCCACGTCTTGCCGCCGTCCCACGTCACGTAAACGCCGCGGTCGCGACTCGGGCCGAACACGTCTCCGAGCGCGCCGACGACGACATGATTCGAATTCTTCGGATCGATCGCGATGCGCGAGATGTGGCGCGTGCCCTGCAAGCCGACGTTCTGGAACGTCTTGCCGCCGTCGCTCGATTTATACACGCCGTCGCCGTAGCTGACGTCGTTGCGCGGATTGGATTCGCCGGTTCCGACCCACACGACGTCGTTGTTCGACGGAGCGATCGCAACCGCGCCGATCGCCGCGACTTTCTCGTGTTCGAAAACGGCCTGCCACGTCTCGCCGCCGTCTTCCGATTTCCAAACGCCGCCGCCCGCGGCACCGATATAATAGAGGTTGGGATCGCTGTCGGAACCCGCGACCGCGGCCACACGGCCGCCGGGAAGCGCCGGTCCGATTTCCCGCCACGTCATGTTCGACCACGGCGGTCCCGGCGTGGGCGATGGACTTGGAGTAGGCGTCGGTTTTGCGGGTTTCGGCGGCGAGGTGCTCTTCACACTTGCCGGCTTTGCAGCCGGATTCGGTGTCGCAGGCGTTGCTTGCGTCTGCGCCGCTGCAGGAGCTGCACTCAATGCAACCGCGCAAACGAGAACCGTAAGAGAAAGATGTCGCGTCATTCGAGCCCTCCAAGTAGAAGGCGCGATTAGTTCGTAGTGGTGTTTTTCCTTTTATGCCGCAGAATCGGCACGCTCAGTGCGCGGATTCGGCGTTGTGCGCGCGTTCGTAATACGGAACGTTTACGTGATACGCCCACCACTCCGAAAACGCGATCATTCCGCACATCACCACGAAGAAGAGAATCAAACCGGCGCCCCACGCGCGTTTCGCGCGAGGCGTCATGCCGGAAAAACGGCTCATGCCCGACCCCGTTCGGGGGTTTTCCACAAGGGCTCCTCCCGGCGAAGGCGTATCCAGCAGGCCGATGCGCCGTTTTTATGTCCCGTTTCTTGCGGGTCTCTTCGTCGTTATTTGTGCGCTGAGCGCCTTGCCGGCCTCAGCCGCGCAAGTTCCGGCACCCGGAAACCCCGCCGCGGTGCGCGTGTACGCGCGCGTCTTACGTAAAATTAACCCGCAGATGCCCGCGTGGCAAAGTCAGTCGCTCGCCAAGCATTTGCTGATCAATGCGAACCGCTGGAAAATCGACGCGAACATGCTGGTGGCGCTCGTGACGGTCGAGTCTGCCTGGCATACGCACGCCTTGTCATGGGCCGGCGCGATCGGACTTGGACAGTTGATGCCGGGGACGGCCGCGAAGCTGCACGTCGACCCGCGCGATCCGTACCAAAACTTACAGGGCGCGGCTCGTTATCTCTACGGTTTGCTAGCACGCTTCCGCCATAAGCCGGATCGCTACGCACTTGCGTTCGCCGCATACAACGCCGGACCCAAAGCCGTCGAAGAGTTCGGCGGCATTCCGCCGTACGCCGAAACCGAGAACTACGTCGTAAGAGTGACGACGACGTGGCAGAAGATTCGCGGAATGGTGCGCATTCCGCGCGTTCGTTCGCGCAATGCCCTTATCGTTGCGGGCGGATCTCCCGACCTCGCTACTGGGAAGGTTCGCTAACAGAGCGTTGACCGCGTCGGCCCCGGTGTGCGAGGCGGTGACGAGAACGCTGCGCGCACCCGCGTTGCCGGCCGCTTCCACGTCGCTCGGTTTATCGCCGATTACCACACAACAAGCCGGGTCCACGCGCATTGCGCGAGCCGCATCGAGGATCAGCTTCGGTTTGGGCTTGCGGCACTCGCACTCGTCGGCGGGCGCGTGCGGGCAATACAGCCACGCGTCGAACGGACCCAAGAGTTCGTTCACGCGACGGTTCACCGCTTCGACCTGATCGAAGCTCAGCGTACCGCGTCCCACGCCGCTCTGATTCGAAACGACGGCGATCGGAATCCCCGCAGCGCGCAACGCATTCAATGCCTCGCGCATGCCGTTTACCGGCCGTACGGCCGAGGGATCGCCGTTATACGGAACGTCTTCGACGATCGTGCCGTCCCGATCGAAAATTACGCCGCAGAGTTTCACGCGGCGAGGATTCGCCGCCGCTTACGCTACTTCCGCGAAGCTCGTAAAGATGAGCGCTTCCTCTTCTTTGATGTGATGCAGCAGCACGTCCCGCGCAACGTGAGCGCGCGCGAGATACCGGGGATCGTGACATTCGGTTCGCGCGATCTCGTCGAGCAGGCGCAGCACCAAATGGTGCTCCTCTTCACTGTGCAGCGGCGTCGCGCGATCGTCGGCCCAGCGTGGATCGCTTTCCAGGCTCCGGTAGATTACCGCTTCCTCCATCTCGATGTGCCGGCGCACGAGTTCGTCGATCGCGCGCATGATCGCACTACGGCCGCCGCACGCGCATTCAGAAAGCGCATCGAATTCGGTAAAAAGCTGTTCGATGCGCGTGTGTTCCCGTCGCAGAACCGTCAGCGCGTCCATACGAATCTCCCAATGCAGTTATATAACGCTCGCTTTCCCGCCCGTATTGTGGATTAAACGGCGAAGAGCGCGACGGCGGCGACTGCCATGAGCGTGAAGGTGAGCCACGACCACGCGTTCGCGAGCACCGAATTACGGCATTTCCCCATGACCTTCGCGTTGTTCGCGATGCGGATGATCATGAATATCAGCGGCACGGACACGATACCGTTGAGCACGGCCGACCAGTACAAGGCGCGGATCGGATTCAAATGCGTGAACGGCAGCGCGATGCCGAGCAAGAGGCCGGCAGCAAGCACACCGTAAAAGCGCGGCGCGCGATTCGGCGTTTCATCCAAGCCTTGGCGACGGAACGAGAGCATTTCGGCAGCGATGTATGCGGAAGACCCGGCAAGCGCGGGAATGGCAAGCAAACCGGTTCCGACCATTCCCAGCATGAACAGCAGCGCGGCCAAGTGACCCGCGAGCGGTTCCAGAGCCAGCGCTGCATCCTGCGCCGTTTGAATGTTCGTTTTGCCATGCGCAAACAACGTCAACGCGGTCGTCGTGATGATGAAGAACATCACCAAATTCGAGAACAGCATACCGACGTTCACGTCGAAATGGGCGTCGGAAATTTCTTGATCGGTTGCACCGCGCCGCTCGCGCACCGTCGTGCGTCCTTGCGCTTTCTCTTCTTCGACTTCCAGCGCGGATTGCCAGAAGAACAGATACGGCGTAATCGTCGTGCCGAGCACACCCATTGCCGTCGTTATCCAACCCTTATTGATCTGCACGTGCGGAATGACCAAGTTCGAGAGCACGTTGCCCCAGTGCGGATGCACGATGAACGCGGTGATGATGTACGCGAAAAGCGTGAGCGTAAGATACTTCAGGAACGACGCGATGCGGCGGTACGAAAGATAGACGAGTCCGCCGATGAGCACCACGCCGAAGATCACGTCCCATACGAGTTCGGGGACCAAGGGCGCGACCAAATGCGCCGAGGCCGCCATACCGGCGAAATCGGCGCCGACATTGAACGTGTTGGCGATGATGACCGACGCCGCCATCACGTAGGCGGCCCACGCCGGCACCGATTTGCGGATGTTCGCCGCCAATCCGACCCCGGTCACCATTCCGATGCGCGCGCACATGCCTTGCACGACCGCCATCATCGGCGTGGTCAGCAGCGCCAGCCACAGCATCGAAAGGCCGGCGGAAGCGCCGGCCACCGAGTACGTGGAAATGCCTGAAGGGTCGTCGTCCGCCGCCCCGGTGATGAGGCCGGGACCGAGCGTGAGCAGACGCTGCCGGAGACTTCTAGTGGGTGCCCCTACCCCGGCCCCCTCGAGAGCTTTCGACCGCATGCATGTGCGTCATACCCCGATTCCGGGCGAATGCCGCGCGCTACTTACCTCCGCTACGCCTCGACGTAAATCTCGGAGCCCTTTTCGGTAAACTCTTTCGACTTTTCGGCCATGCCCCGCTCGGCGTATTCGCGCACCTCTTGCGTAATTTTCATCGAGCAGAAATGCGGGCCGCACATCGAGCAGAAGTGTGCGACCTTTGCGCCTTGCGCGGGCAGCGTTTCGTCGTGAAACTCACGCGCCGTTTCGGGATCCAGCGAGAGATTGAATTGGTCTTCCCAGCGGAATTCGAAGCGCGCCTTACTGAGCACGTCGTCCCAATGGCGCGCACGGGGATGGCCTTTTGCGACGTCCGCAGCATGGGCGGCGATTTTGTACGCAATGACGCCGTCCTTCACGTCCTTTTTGTTGGGAAGGCCCAGGTGCTCTTTCGGCGTGACGTAGCAGAGCATTGCGGTCCCGAACCAGCCGATCATCGCCGCGCCGATCGCGCTGGTAATGTGATCGTAACCGGGTGCGATGTCGGTGACGAGCGGACCGAGCGTATAGAACGGCGCTTCGCTGCAGATCTCCAGCTGCTTTTCCATGTTTTCTTTGATGAGATGCATCGGCACGTGGCCCGGGCCTTCGATCATCACCTGCACATCGTGCTTCCAGGCAATTTGCGTGAGTTCGCCAAGGGTCTCCAATTCTCCGAATTGCGCCGCATCATTTGCATCGGCCTGGCAGCCCGGGCGCAAGCCGTCGCCCAGCGAGAACGCCACGTCGTACGCCTTCATGATTTCGCAGATTTCCTCGAAGTGCGTGTAGAGGAAATTCTCCTCGTGATGCGCGAGGCACCACTTCGCCAAGAATCGAGCCGCCGCGCGAAACGATGCCGGTAACGCGATTGGCCGTGAGCGGCACGTACCGAAGCAGCACGCCTGCATGAATGGTGAAATAATCTACGCCTTGTTCGGCCTGCTCGACGAGCGTATCGCGGTAGAGCTCCCAGGTGAGATCCTCGGCTTTGCCGTTAACCTTTTCGAGCGCCTGATAGATGGGCACCGTGCCTATGGGCACCGGCGAATTTCGTAAAATCCACTCGCGCGTTTCATGGATGTTTTTGCCGGTCGAAAGGTCCATCACCGTGTCGGCGCCCCAGCGCGTCGCCCACGTCATCTTTTCGACTTCTTCTTCGATCGTCGAGGTGACGGCGGAATTGCCGATATTCGCATTGATCTTCACCAGAAAGTTTCGGCCGATGATCATCGGCTCGCTTTCCGGATGATTGACGTTCGAGGGAATGATCGCGCGCCCGCGCGCTACTTCATCGCGCACGAATTCAGCGCTCAGCCCTTCTCGAATCGCGATGAACTCCATTTCGGGCGTGACGATGCCTTTGCGCGCGTAATGCATTTGCGTCACGTTCGCCCCGGACTTGGCGCGGCGCGGATTGCGAAGGCTTTTGAATCGCACGCCGTCCAGTTCCGGCATCGCATCGCGGCCGCGTCTATAGAGCGAAGACGGCTTCTCGAGGTCTTCCGTGTCGTTGCGATCGACGATCCATTGCAGACGGATCGGCTCCAAACCCGCGTGCACGTCGGTCTTTACGGCCGGATCCGTGTACGGACCGCTCGTGTCGTACACGACGTGCATCTCGCCGTTCGTGAGCGATATCTCGCGCAGCGGCACGCGTATGGACGGATGCGAACCGGCGGCGTACGCTTTACGCGATCCGCCGGCAGATGAAACAACGGCAGTCATGAAACAGGCTCCTTCCTACGCCGGCATTACCCGGATCAGGTTACAAGCGGTCGGTCGAAAACGACCCTCTCAGCAAATCAGCTCCCGCGTGAAGATACTCTACCCGGTATGCGCCGGGATTCCCCCGCCGCGGACGCCAATCCGGTGCGCGTGCCGGCGCCTCGCTCATCAGCGCTTCCATACGCCGTGCTTGCATCCGCGCAAGTTGCCGTGGGGGCAGCAGCGATCTTCGCGCGTTTCGCACTGGGCGGCGCGCCGCCGCTCGCTGTGGCGGCGTGGCGTTTGGCGATTGCGTCCGCCGTGCTGCTCGTGATTGCGGCGTTTTCACGGACGTCTCGCGAGCGGAGCCCGCATATTGCCGAGCGGTGGATTTTCATCGCGGCCGGTGCTGCGCTTGCGGTGCACTTCGCGACGTGGATCGCGTCGCTCGAATACACGAGCGTTGCCGTTTCGACGCTGCTTGTCGCAACCACACCGATTTGGACGGCACTCTACGATTCGATCGCGTGCAGGCGCCATCTCTCGCTCGTTGCGTGGGGCGCTTTCGCGATCGGCGCAGCGGGATTGCTCCTGGTTGTCGGATTCAACGCATCGCGTCCGCCGGTTCCCGGACATTCCTTTCTCGGCGACGCGTTGGCGCTTGCCGGAGCGGTCGCGATCGGCGCGTACTTCATCCTGGTTCGCGAAGTCCGCGATTCGTACGGCACGCGCGCGATCGTGACGCGCACGTACTCCTGGGCTGCGCTGCTGCTGCTTGCGGCGTGCATTCTCGCACGGCAGGGACCACCGCCGGTTTCGGATGCAAAAGCGTGGGGCGGTATCTTGGCGATGGCGCTCGTATCGCAACTGCTGGGGCACACCGCTTTGAACGCTTCACTGCGCTGGTTTTCGCCGAGCGCCGTCGCTATGACGACGCTGCTGGAACCGGTCAGCGCGGCGCTGCTGGCGCTCGCCGTCTTCGGCGAAACGCTTGGCGGAATCGCCCTCGCGGGCGCATTGCTCATCTTGTCGGCGATCGGCCTTTTCTTGCGTGAGGACACGGCTCGTTCCACCAGCGGAATTGGACCGGTCCATTAGCAAGGGAATGGATGGCATGCCGGGAAGCCGCGGTCATGACCACAGCGATCAATGCCCCCACCACGCCGGCGAGTACCGCACCGCAGGCCGAGCCCGATCCCCAGGAAACTCGCGAATGGGTCGAGGCGATTGAAGGCGTTCTCCAGCACGAAGGACGCGGACGCGCGCAAGCAACTCATCGAAACGATCGTCGATGCGGCGCAGCGCGGAGGCGCGCACGTTTCGCTGGGGTTGTCGACGCCGTACATCAACACGATTTCTCCGTCGGAACAGCCGCCGCTGCCCGGCAACGACGAACTCGAGACCCGCATACGCCACTACGTTCGCTGGAACGCGATGGCGATGGTCGCGCGAGCGAACAGAGAATCGTCGGAACTGGGCGGCCACGTCGCGAGCTTCGCGTCGGCTGCAACGCTCTACGACGTCGGCTTCAATCACTTCTTCCGCGCGCAGACGGATTACGTTCGGCGGCGACCTCGTGTTCTTGCAAGGCCATTCCGCGCCCGGTTTTTACGCGCGCGCGTTCATCGAAGGGCGCATTACCGAAGACTCAGCTCGAAAAATTCCGCCGCGAGGTCGACGGCAGGCGGCATCTCGTCGTATCCGCATCCGTGGCTGATGCCGGACTTCTGGCAATTCCCGACCGTCTCGATGGGCCTGGGCCCGATCATGTCGATTTATCACGCGCGCTTCATGCGCTACATGCACGACCGCGGCATCATCGACGCCGGCGATCGCAAAGTGTGGGCGTTTCTCGGGCGACGGTGAAACGGACGAGCCCGAATCGCTCGGCGCCATTTCGCTTGCCGGACGCGAGCGAATCGACAATCTCATCTGGGTGATCAATGCCAATCTGCAGCGCCTGGACGGACCGGTTCGCGGCAACGGCAAGATCATTCAAGAGTTGGAAACCGTTTTTCACGGGCGCGGGCTGGAACGTCATCAAAGTCATTTGGGGTTGCGAGCTGGGACGCGCTGCTCGAACGCGATCCCTCCGGACGGCTCGTTCAGGTGATGAATGAATGCGTCGACGGCGATTATCAGACGTTCAAGTCGCGCGACGGCAAATTCGTGCGCGACAATTTCTTCGGACGCTATCCGGAAACGGCCGAACTTGTCGCCCACATGAGCGACGAAGACATTTGGGCGCTGCAGCGCGGCGGCCACGATCCGCGCAAAGTGTACGCGGCATATAAAGCGGCTTTCGATCACAAAGGGCAGCCCACGGTCATCCTCGCCAAGACGATCAAGGGCTACGGCATGGGCGAGTCGGGCGAAGCGCAGAACATCGCGCACCAAGCCAAGAAGATGAAAGTCGAATCGATGCGCGCGTTCCGCGATCGCTTTCACCTGCCGATTCCCGACGCGGACGTCGAGAAACTCCAGTTCATCCGCCCTTCGGAAGACAGCCCAGGAGATGAAGTATTTGAACGAACTTGTCGAGCGGCGCGGACACATTCCGACGCGCCGCACGAAGTCCGATTCGCTGACCGTGCCGCAATTGAACGCGCTCGAACCGCACCTCAAAGGAACCGGAGATCGCGAGATCTCGACGACGATGGCGTTCGTGCGTTTCTTCACGACGTTGCTCAAAGACAAGGAACTCGGGCCGAAGCATCGTGCCGATCGTTGCCGACGAATCGCGCACGTTCGGCATGGAAGGCTTGTTCCGGCAGCTCGGAATTTACTCGTCGGTCGGCCAGCTCTATCATCCGCAAGATGCCGAACAGCTGATGTGGTACCGCGAGGATCGCCAAGGGCAAATCCTTCAGGAAGGCATCAACGAGGCGGGCGCGATCTCGTCGTGGATTGCGGCCGGCACGTCGTATTCGACGCACAACGTTCCGATGATTCCCTTTTACATCTTCTACTCGATGTTCGGTTTCCAGCGCGTCGGCGATCTGGCGTGGGCCGCAGCGGATTCGCGTACGCGCGGGTTTCTGCTCGGCGGCACGTCCGGCCGCACGACGCTCAACGGAGAGGGACTGCAGCACGAAGACGGGCACAGCCAAGTCTTCGCGTCCTTTATTCCGAACTGCGTTTCGTACGATCCCACGTACGGCTACGAAGTCGCCGTGATCGTCCAAGACGGTCTGCGGCGCATGTACGCAGATCAGGAAGACGTGTATTACTACATCACGCTCCTCAACGAGAATTATCGCCATCCGGATATGCCTCGCGGCGCCGAGGAAGGTATTTTGCGCGGCATGTATTCGCTGCGGCAGAGCGAAGAGGTTCGAAGAGTCCAGTTGCTGGGCTGCGGATCCGATTCTTCGAGAAGTGGAAGCGGCTGCCGAACTGCTGCGCGAGCGACTTGGGGAGTGAACGCGGACGTATGGAGCGCCACGAGCTTCAACCAATTGCGGTCGGACGGCATCGATGCAGAGCGCTGGAATCTGCTGCATCCGGAAGAGAAGCCGCGCATCTCGTACGTCGAGCAATGCCTGAACGGACGCACCGGCCCCGTCATCGCGGCCAGTGATTACATCCGCACGTTCGCCGATCAGATTCGGCCATACGTGAAACGGCGGTACGTAACACTCGGCACCGACGGATTCGGACGCAGCGACCTTCGCAGCAAGCTGCGCGAATTCTTCGAGGTAAACCGCTATTACGTAACCGTCGCTGCACTCAAAGCGCTCGCAGATGACGGGGAGATTCCGGCCAAGACCGTTTCGCAAGCGCTCGAGAAGTATGCGATCGATCCCGCCAAACCCAATCCGGTGACGGTGTAGCGTGGCGCAGAGCATCGAGGTTCGCGTTCCCGACATCGGCGATTTCAAAGACGTGCCGGTGATCGAGGTACTGGTCAAGCGCGGCGACTCGGTCAAGAAGAACGACTCCATCGTCACGCTCGAATCGGACAAGGCGTCGATGGAAGTTCCATCTCCCGAGGAGGGCACGGTTCAAGACGTTCGCGTCAAAATCGGCGACAAGGTCTCCGAGGGTTCAGTCATCCTCAGTTTGTCGAAAAACGACGCCTCCGCAAAGCCGGACGGCGCGGCGCCTGCGAGCGAACAAACCACGAGTCAGCGTACCGCGAACGAGCGCACTTCAAGCGAACGCGCTGCAAGTGAAGCGCAAGTATTCGAACTGCGTGTCCCGGATATCGGCGATTTCAAAGACATTCCCGTCATAGACGTACTCGTCAAAGCGGGAGACAAAATCGCGAAAGACGCATCCGTCGCCGTACTGGAATCGGACAAGGCCTCGATGGAAGTGCCCGCGAGCTCGGGCGGCACGATTGCGGACGTGCGCGTCAAAGTGGGCGACAAAGTCTCGCAAGGTACGGTTCTTGCCACGGTTCGAAGCGCAGCCCCTGCGCAATCCGCGACTGCGCCGCCCCTTCGACAGGCTCAGGGTCCTTCGATGCCTCAGGATGACAAGACCGCACCTCGGGATGACAAGCGCACCGCACCTGGCGAGAGTGGGAACGGAGTCGTGCACGCGAGTCCGTCGATCCGCCGGTTCGCGCGTGAACTCGGCGTCGATTTGCATAACGTGCGCGCGAGCGGGCCGAATGGACGCGTCACGCGCGAAGACATCCGGCATTTCGTCAAAGGCGCGTTGCAGGACGGCGCTCCGAACGCGCTGCGAACGGGTTCGCAGACCGGTTTGACGATCGCGCCGTGGCCCGAAGTCGACTTTGCGCAGTTCGGTGAAATAGAACGCAAGCCGCTATCGCGCATCAAGAAGATTTCGGGGCCGAATCTGCACCGCAACTGGGTGATGATTCCGCACGTCACGCAAAACGACGACGCGGACGTCACGAGTCTGGAATCGTTTCGCAAAGAACTCAACGCGGAATACGCCAAGCAAGGCGTCAAGGTGACGATGCTGACCTTTCTCATGAAGGCGTCGATTGCCGCGCTGAAAACGTTTCCCGAATTCAACAGCTCGCTCGAGGGTGACGAGTTGGTCTACAAACGGTACTACAACATCGGGTTCGCCGCCGACACACCCGGCGGTCTCGTCGTTCCCGTTATTAAGAATGCGGATCGAAAAGGTTTAGCGGATCTCGCGCACGAGACGGCCGATCTGGCGGAAAAAGCCCGTGAGGGAAAGCTTGCTTTGACGGATATGCAAGGCGGAACGTTCACCATTTCGAGCTTGGGAAGCATCGGCGGGACGTATTTCACGCCCATCATCAACGCTCCGGAGGTCGCCATTCTCGGGGCGTGCCGCGCCGCAATGCGTCCCGTCTGGGACGGCACGCAGTTCGTTGCACGCCTCGTGCAGCCGCTTTCGCTTTCGTACGATCATCGCGTCATCGACGGCGCGGCGGCCGCTCGCTTTACCGCGTATCTTTCATCCGTGTTAAGAGATCTCCGCAGAGCATTGATCTAATCTTAACCGCGTTGCCGTTTGCACGCCGCAGCACCGTGTAATACTAAACGAGATGTGGCCTAACGATCCGGACACGCGAGTGCGTCTGCTCTCGCGAGTCGTCGACGAAGCGTCAGACTTGGTGCTCGTAACGGATTTCACGCCGCCTTCTCAGGGCGGTCCGTTCATCGAATATGCCAACGAGTCGTTTTTGCGCGTCACCGGATACGAGATGCACGAGTTGACCGGGCGTCCGTACGCGAGCATCATCGCCGAGAATAACGATCCGCTGGTGCTCGAAACGATCATGCACAACTTGGAAGCAGCGCAAGTCAACGAAAAAGAGCTTCGGCTGCGGCGTAAAGACGGCACTTCGTTCTGGGCGGAGTTCACCGGAAAACCGCTGCGCGACGAAGTCACGAAGGTCGAGCATTGGGTTGCCGTGGGGCGAGACATCACCCTGCGTCGCCAAACGGTGGAGCAGATGGCGACGCTCATGACGGCGCTGGACGCGGTCAGCGGCCACTTGGAGATCTACGCGCTCGACGGCGGCGACTATACCGCGATCTTCCGCAACCGCGAAGCGGACAGCGACATCTCGGAGCTCGTGGAAACGCTGCTGAACGAGCCGCTCGTGCGCGAGGCGACGGCGCTGCGCACGCGTTTGTGCGCCGGAGAAAGCGTGACGCTGACGGTGGACGGATTGCAGATTCGTCCGTGCGATACGAACGCGGAGACGCTGGTCTGCATCAAGCAGAAGGCGAGCTAACCCGTCTGCGCCGCACCGGCATGCGCGCCGCGGGCTCGGACTCCTCAGGCATGGGAAACGCGCGAACGATAGCGCCTGAAATAGACGCCCATCAGCGTACTTCCGGCTATTCCGACCAGAAACGTCGCCAGGATGGCGTTCCCCGCCCCGGCGGTGGGCGGCAATAGCGCGACGAGCAGAAAGCACGTGAGGAACACGATGCACCAATACGACATGAATGAAATATTCCGGATGGCGCGCAGCCGCTGACCATCCTCCCATACCGCGTGCTCGCGCACGGCAATCAGCGTTTGCAGCGCGAGTATGCCGTATGCCAAGGCATAAAGCGCGAAGTAGAGCATGTCCAGATTGCGGTACCCGAAATCCGTCGCGGGTAATTTCACGGCGACGAAAACCAGCAGCACCACGACTGCCAGCCAAACGAAATTCAAGACGACCGGCAACGCTTTGGCGACGAAGAAATTCTTGAACAGCAAGTGATGGAAATACCACAAGCTGCAGATGATCGCGAAGGCGCCCAAAAAAGCCAGGACGCCCGAAATGTCGAGCGTCCGCGTGCTGCGTCAGCGTCAAACTCGCACCGAGCTGCGCCACGCTGAACCCGATGATGATGTCGGAGAACGCTTCGAGGCGCCGGACGGTGTGTTCCGTCGTCACACCGCAGCCGTCTGTTCTTGCCGCAACTGACGCAGGACGTACTGCAGAATGCCTCCGTGGCGATAGTATTCCGCTTCGTCCGGCGTGTCGATGCGCAGCAGCGCCTTGAAGTCGATCTTGCGCGCCGTCTCGTCCGTCGCGCGCACGTGCAGGTGCATGCGCGGCGTGATGCCGCCTTCGAGGCCGCGCACGTCGAACGTTTCTTCACCGTTTAACCCGTACGTCGTGCAATCGGCGCCGGCTTCGAACTCGAGCGGCAGAATGCCCATGCCGATCAGATTGCTGCGGTGAATGCGCTCGAAGGACTGCGCGATGACCGCCTTGATGCCCAGCAGATACGGGCCTTTTGCGGCCCAGTCGCGAGAAGATCCGGAGCCGTATTCTTTGCCCGCGAGCACGATGAGCGGCGTGCCGTCCGCCTTGTATTTCATGGCGGCGTCGAAGATCGTCGTCTGTTCGTTCGACGGCAGATAGCGCGTGAAGCCGCCTTCGACTCCGGGGACGAGTTGGTTGCGCAGGCGCACGTTCGCGAACGTGCCGCGCACCATCACCTCATGGTTGCCGCGGCGCGCGCCGTACGAATTGAAGTCCGCGGGCGCAATGCCTTTTCCGATAAGGTACTTGCCGGCCGCGCCGGCCTTGGCGATATTGCCGGCGGGAGAAATATGATCGGTCGTGATGCTGTCGCCGAGCAGCGCCAGCACGCGCGCGCCGCGAATGTCGCTCAGCGGCAGCGGCTCTTCTTTCATGTTCTCGAAATACGGCGGGTGCTTGACGTATTCCGAGAGCGGATCCCACGCATACCGCTCGCTCCGCGTAACGTCGAGTTTCGCCCAGTTGTCGTCGCCGCGGAAGACGTCGCGGTAGTTGGCTTTGAACATTTCGTCGCTGATCGATTCGGCGATCACGGTCGAGATCTCGGCGTTGCTCGGCCAGATGTCTTTCAAGTACACCGGATTGCCGGATTCGTCCTCACCGAGCGGCTCACTCGTCAGATCGATATCCATGCGCCCCGCGAGCGCGTACGCGACGACGAGCGGCGGCGAGGCTAGATAATTGGCGCGCACTTGCGGATGGATGCGCCCTTCGAAGTTGCGGTTGCCGGAAAGCACTGCCGCGACGATGGAATCGTGTTCCGCAACCGCTTCAGCGATTGCCGGCGGCAGCGGCCCGCTGTTGCCGATGCACGTCGTGCAGCCGTAGCCGACGAGATTGAAGCCGAGCCGGTCCAGATACTGCTGCAGCCCGGATTTGTTCAAATAGTCCGTAACGACTTTCGATCCCGGTGCCAGCGAGGTTTTCACCCACGGCTTGCTCCGCAGTCCTCGCCTGCACGCGTTGCGCGCGAGCAGCCCCGCGGCGACGAGCACGGACGGATTGCTCGTGTTCGTGCAACTCGTTATCGCCGCGATCACCACCGAACCGTCGCCGACCGATGCTTTGTCCGCGACTGCGCTCGCGACGGGACCTTCGTTTTCCATGCGCGCCGCAGAACTCGCGGGTTTGGCGTCACGGGCGGCAGCCCACTCTTGAAGCGCCGCGTTGAACGACGGCTTGACGTCGCCGAGCGAAACGCGATCCTGCGGACGGCGCGGGCCGGCCAAGCTCGGGACGACGCTGGTAAGATCGAGCTCGAGCGTGTCGGTAAAGTGCGGATCCGGCGTCGCGTCCGTGCGGAACATCGCCTGCGCTTTGGCATACGCTTCCACGAGCGCGATGTGTTCGGCGTTTCGGCCGGTCAGTCGCAGATACTCCAGCGTCTGAGCGTCGATCGGAAAGATCGCGCACGTCGACCCGTATTCCGGCGACATGTTGCCCAGCGTCACGCGATCGGAAACGGGTAGATTCGAAAGCCCGGGGCCGAAGAACTCGACGAATTTTCCGACGACGCCCTTCTTGCGCAGCATTTCCGTGACGACGAGCACGAGATCGGTCGCGGTGACGCCTTCGCGCAATTGTCCCAACACTTTGATGCCGACGACTTCGGGAATGAGCATCGTCACCGGCTGGCCGAGCATCGCCGCTTCGGCTTCGATGCCGCCGACGCCCCACGCGAGCACGCCCAAGCCATTGGCCATCGTCGTGTGCGAGTCGGTGCCGACGACTGTATCCGGATACGCACATGGATTTTGCGCATCGTACGCGATGCCCGCGCCTCCGCCGCCGAAAACGACGCGCGAGAGAAACTCGATGTTGACCTGATGCACGATGCCCGTATCCGGCGGGACCGCGCGGAAACTATCGAGCGCGTGTTGTCCCCACTTCAGAAACGCATACCGCTCGCGATTGCGATCGAATTCCAAATCGGCGTTCTTCTTGAATGCCTCGGCGTCGCCGAATGCGTCGACTTGCACGGAGTGATCGATGACCAGTTCGACCGGCTGCAGCGGATTGATTGCTTTCGGATCTCCGCCCATTGCCGCCATCGCATCGCGCATCGCCGCCAGATCGACGACGGCGGGAACACCGGTAAAATCCTGAAGCAGCACGCGCGAGGGCCGGTACGCTATTTCACGCTGGGACGGATGATGCGGATTCCATCGCGCGAGCGCTTCGACGTCGTCTTTTGAAACGGAACGGCCGTCTTCGAACCGCATCAGATTCTCGAGCAAAATCTTCAGCGAATACGGCAAACGTTCGAGACGCGCAAGACCCGCCTCTTCCAGCGCGGAAAGGCGAACGTACGAATAGGAACGATCGCCGACGACGAGCCAATCTACGGCATTGAAACTGTCCACGTGCTGATTCATGATTGCAAAGAGATTCGCGGATCGCCCGTCGCGTAGCCTTCGATGCGCAGGGTACTTTGGCCCGACAAAAGTCGCCAAAGAGGCTCGGCCACCAGGCGCGTGCGCCACGGCGAGAGACCGAGCACACGTTCGAAGTCTTCGCGCGTGACCGGCACCTCGCGGGCAATACGCTCGAGTGCCGCTCGCGGCGCGAGCAGGCTCGGCGGCAATTCGTTCTCCTGCGCCAGTTCGCCGACGACCACGCTCATGAGCGACACCAGCGTTTCGCGCGCATTGCCCAGCGGGCGCCCGAATCTGGGAGGCAGATCGGCTTCGTCGAGAGACTCGCCGCGCCGAACGGCGTCGAGCATGAGCGGTCCAAGAGACCGGCGCGTCCCCGCGTCGATGCGCCGCAACTGCGCGAGATCGTCGAGCGATTTCGGACGCACGGTCGCGAGACCACCGAGCGACGTCGTCCGGCATGATGTACTTTAGCGGGCAAGTCGCGTTCGCGTGCGATGCGGTCGCGTAATTTCACGACTTCGGAAAGCACGCCGAGTTCGCGCCGGTTCATGCGGTTCGCACCCGGAATGCGCGAGTACATTCGCCGCTCTTCACTGCGGTAGCGTTCGCACCTCGGAGAGCGCGCGGCACTCCTCGAGCGCCCACTCGTACCGTCCCTTTTCGTGCAAACGCGCCGAGAGCGCGTCCTGCATGGCCAGAAGATGCGCCACGTCGTCGACCAGATATTCGAGTTGCTTTTCGGAAAACGGACGCGCCGACCAATCGCTGACCGTTTGCGATTTCTTCAATCGCACCCCGCAGACGTCGCGCACCAAATCGGCCAGCGAAATGGCCATGCCGTAGCCGAGAAACGCGGCCGCTGCCTGGCAATCGAACACGTCAGGCGGAACGCGATCGAATCTGTCGGCGAAAATTTTCAGATCGCTCGTGAGCGCGTGTCCCACGACCGTCGTTTCGCACAGCGCGGCGGCGAGCGGAGACAGGTCGTCGATGACGAGCGGATCGACGATTGCGCATCCGTCATCGAACGCAAGCTGAATCACCATCAGGCGTGCGGTGTACGTGCGCTCGTTGTGAAATTCGGTGTCCATGCCGACGCGCGGCGCGGTTCGAACGCGATCGCACAATTCGCGCAGTTGCGCGTCGGACGTAATCATCGGAATCGTCGCGTTCACGGCTGCGGACCGATCGGTGCCGGGGTGGGCCGGTGGTGCCGCCAGTGCCAGTGCGGGCGGTGATGCAGAATGTACATGTGCGCACGCGCTTCATACCCGTGAATTGCAGCCGTCGCGCGGTCGCCGAAGATCGCGAGCACCGTACAGAGGGGGATCGCGACGAGCGACATCGTTGCGATGTGGATCCAGATCGGAACGCGAAATGCTGCAGCGCTTGCGGTCGCAACCGTTCCTCCGAAACCGGGAATGATACGCACCGCAATCAAAAACATCGGCGATCCGACCCGGAAGCGCTTTACCCACGCGGGCAAGCGTGTGAGCGCTGCGTCCAAATCGAGCAGGTGGGACGCGCGCCGGTTGATCCAGTATCCGATAGCAGCCGCAAACACGATACCGACGGCGTTCACGATGCTTCCCCAGAACGGACCGAAAACCGCGCCGTTCATGATCGCCAGCGCGTCCGTTACGGAGAACGGCGCCGCCGCCACAAGCGCGAAGATCGCCGTAGCCAGCGGAAGTGCGACCTGCGCGCCGATCGAGCGGATCAGATGTTCGATGTGCGGCTGATAGCGGATGACGAATGCCGCAAGGGCAAACGACACTGCCAGCAGGCCGATGCCCGCCAGCCGGCGGCCTAACGGGCCCAAGCGAGTTCCCGGTAACCGCTCTTCGAGGAGGATTGGATGCTCCTGGTCCGGACCGTCATCACCGTGTTATGCGCCATAGGGTTTTACGCTTCCGTCTTTATGCTGGCCAAAAGCCTGCGCGCCGCCAGAGGCGAACTGCGCGAAGGCAGCGTCGTCCAAACCGAGCGTGCGGCGCTGTTTTTCGGTATGCCGAACGCGATGTTCGGAGTGCTGTACTATGCGGCGCTGGCTGCAGTTTCATGGACCGTGAGCGCAACGGCGCCGCTTGCGATTGCGCTTGCAGCGGCGGCGTTCGCCGCCGCCACCTCGGCGTACTTGGCGTACAGTCTGCTCTTCGTCACGAGGCGCAGCTGCTTGTTCTGCTGGACTGCGCACGTCGTGAATTGGGTCTTACTCGCCAGCGTGCCGTGGCTCTTGGTCCTGCGCTAGCGCACGAACGCCTCTTGTCTGAGTTCGCCGCGGATGGGTATCATCGAGGCACGTTCCGAGGGAACGCGCTGCCGGAGTTTCGGGAGCTGAGTCTGCCGCCGGTGTTTCTTGATGAAAACGCAAAAGGCCGCGCAGCCGCGGCCTTTTGCGTTTTTTCATTGCGGGCTCAGCTCTTCAAATTGTAAACGGACGCCAGATCGTGCATCGCGGTTGTGAGAATCGCGTGGTAGTCCGCATCCGCGGCAATACCGTACTTTGCGTCGATGTCTTTCATGACTTGCACGTGAATCGGATGCGAGACCGCGCGATCGAGCATCACTTCGACGTTGAATCCGTTTCCGGTTTGCCCGGCGTTCCAGAGCGCTGTAGCCAGTGCAGGACCGTCGTGCGGATCGGGACTCGGCGTTTTCGGAAGAGCGACATGCTTCTCACCCACGATCTTCAGCGAGTCCGACACGACGTAATCGAAAACGGTGAGAAAGTTCCCAACTTTGGCTTTACCGTACTGTGCGGTCAACTTGCCGACTTCGGCATTGAATTTGTCGCCCGTGAGCGTTTTGAGCAGCGTGACGGTCTGGAAATCGGAAGGGCCGCCGCCGGCCATAATCATCGATAGCGTGACTTGAAGTGCGGGCTTTCCGGCGTACACGCCGGGACCCGAGAAACGCGAAGGCTGCATCGTGACGCCGGGCATTGCGGCCAGCAGCACGACCGCCAGCAGTTTTGAGAACACTGTGCCGATCCTTTCCGGAGCGAACTCCGAAGCAGCAGAACGATTACGGTCTGCTAACGGCAGAGTCGCCGGTTTGGATTTGCTGGATCATGGCCGCATATTTCGGATCGGTCGTGGGCATCGTGGAAAACCAAGCGTCGAGGATCGCTTTCGCGATGGGAATCGCGGTGCTCCGAAGACTGAGCGCGAGCACGTTCGCATCGCCCCACGTCCGCGCGCCGGCCGACGTTTCGGCGTCGTTGCAGAGTGCAGCGCGCACGCCCGGAACTTTGTTGGCCGCGATGCTGACGCCGGTTCCGGTCCAGCAACACACCACGCCGTAAGCGCAGTCGCCGCATGCCACCGCTTCGCCGACGGCACGGCCCACGCTCGGCCAGGAATCGTCGCGATCGGGTCCGAGAACGCCGAAGAGCGCGACCTCGTGGCCGCGTTCCCGCAAATCGCTCTCCAGTGCCGCAGTCAGTTCGGTGGCTTCGTCACTTCCGAGCGCTATGCGCATGGATTCTTAGGGGCCGTTCTTCACCACAATCATGTCGGCGTTCAGCGAACCGTCGGAGTTCGGACGGCCGCGCACGTCCACGGTATCGCCCGATTTGATGTTCCAGCCGCGCGGATTGATGACGGTGCCGCGATGTAAACGTATTTCCCGATAGCGATCGAGCTGCATGCGCAATTGCATGTCATATCCGCGAAAATACGTCACCGTGCCCAATGACTCGGAATCGCTCCAACCGAATGCGGAACTTGCACGATGTTGCCAAGCGCGTTGACGGCATCTTGCCGATGTTCGGCGGAACGCTTGGAATGGCGGTTCGGCGCGGCGCGTCGGGGCGGAGCCGGCGGCGGGTCGGCTGTTGTGCGAGCGCGAACGAACCGCCCGAAAGGCGCAAACAGGACGGCGGCGAATGCGGCGACAAAACGCGTGTTCATACCAGTTTCAACGGTACCCTGACGCTACGAGGTTCCCATTGGTTCGCTTAGCAGCCACGGTCATGCTCGTCCGCCCTGCCGGCGCGAGGGGTTCGAAGTTTACATGCTGCGCCGCAGCGAGGCGAGCCACTTCGTTCCCGACGTCTACGTCTTTCCGGGCGGAACGCTCGAGCGCAACGATTATGCCGAGCGGGCGTTCGCCCGCGCTCGCGGCATAGACGAGCGCGATCTCGAGCGGAGTTTCGCGCGCGGCACGCGCCCCATTTCCGGCGCCGTTCGGATCCGCCGGACAACGCGAAGCGGCCGGGCTGATGATTGCCGCGCGTGCGCGAACTTTACGAAGAGGCCGGCGTGCTGCTGGCGTGCGAGGCGACGGCGCGGCTCTTTCGGATGCCGATCTCGCGCCGCACCGCCGCGAACTGCATGATGCGCGCACGCGCGTGCAGAGCGGCGACATTCCGTTTTACGAGATGCTCGAAGCGAATCGGCGCGTATGCGGACGCGCATGCCCTCGTCGCTTTTTTCGCATTGGATCACGCCGCCGGCATATCCGCGCCGCTACAACGCGCATTTCTTTCTCGCGCGCATCGCGCCGGCCAAGCCGCCAGCCGCGGACGCGCTGGAAACGCACGACGGCGTCTGGATCGAGCCGCGAGACCGCGCTCGAACGATGCGAGCTGGGCACGTTCCGTATGGTCTATCCGACCATCAAACACCTCGAACGGCTCGCGGGGTTCGAGAGCACGACGAGCTGTTGGACTTCGCGCGCACCAAACCAATCTACAGCATCATGCCGCAGATGCCCGCGCGAACGCGAGTTTTCCATGCCGCCCGAACTCGAATACGCGTGGTAGACTCGCGCATCGCGCTCGTGCGCGCGCCGAATCCATCGGCGATGACGCTTAGCGGAACGAATAGTTATCTGATCGATTGCGGCGCCGGCGAGGCGATTTGCATCGATCCCGGTCCGCCGCATCGAGCGCCACGTGCAGGCATTGCTCGAACGCGCCGCGCGGATGCGGTGCCGCATCGTCGCACATCGCGCTCACGCACACGCATCCCGACCACGCGCCCGCCGCGCCGATGCTCGCGGAACGAACGGGTGCGCCGATCGCCGCGCACGCGAAAACCGAATTTCCGCACACTCGCGATTTGCGCGACGGCGAGATCGTTCGCGTTGGCGACAGCGCCACTCGAGTCGTCGAATCGCCCGGGCCACACGTTCGATCATCTCGTGTTTTACGAACGCGCCGAAAGCGCGCTCTTTACCGGCGACATCGTGCTCGGCGAAGGGTACGTCGTCATCGCGCCGCCGAACGGCGCGATGCGGCCGTATCAGCAAACCCTCCAGCGGCTGCTGGACGAAGTTCGCCGGCGCGCAAACGATATACGGCGGCCACGGCGAGCCGGTGCGCGATCCGCAAAGCAAACTGCGCGAGTACATCGCGCACCGCAGCGCGCGTCAGCAGGAACTCGTTGCCGCATTAAAACGCGGGCCGAGCACGATTCCCGAACTGGTCCGGTCGATTTACCGCGAACCGACCGCGTTCTTTGGCCGGCGGCCGCGCGGCAACTGCTTGCGTATTTGATTGCGCTCGAAGCAAGAAGGCACAGTAGCTTCGCGCGCGCTGGCACGCGCGATGAACGCGGACGAGCACGCGATCCTCAATCCGGAGTGGGAAACGATCGTGGGCGAAGAACATGCGCGCACCGTCGAGGAGGAACTCGGAGCATGCTGCGGCTGGATGCGCTTCGCGAGTACGCGCTTCGGCGTAAACTACGGTATCCGCAAAACGATCTTGCCGAAATGTCGCGCTTCGTCCATGCGCTCTGCCGCAGCCACGACGTCGTCCATTTCGTAGACGCGATCGATCGCCGGACGAATGCGGTGCTCGGACACGAATTCGAGCATCGCGCGAAAATCGGCCGGGCTGCCCATCGAACTTCCGCGAACGTCGATCTGATTCCAAAAGATCGGAAACATGCTGAATTTTCGAATCGCCCGCCGTTCCGCCGTACGTTACGACGCGGCCGCCGGGACGGACGAGCCGACAGCACCTTTGCGAACGTGTCGCCGCCGGCCGAGTCTACCGCCATATCGATCGCGCCCGCCGATTTGCGCAGCGTTTTGTGCCAGTCGGCGTCGCTTTTGTAATTCACGGTGACGTCGGCGCCCAGGGATTTCGCGCGCGCCAGTTTTTCATCGCTTCCCGAGGTGACAGCACGTTTGCGCCGATCGCTTTGGCATACAGCAGCACGAACGTCTGCACGCCGCCGCCGATGCCCGGTGACGAGAAGCGTTTCGCCGCGGCCGAAGCTCGCCGCGCGTAAACGTTGCGCGATATGCGGTAACGCCGGCGAGCGGCAGCGCGGCAGCCTCTTCGAACGAGAGATGCGCGGGTTTCGCGTGGACGTTTTCGTGAGGCACGCAAACGTACTGCGCGAACGTTCCGTCCCGCGGAATCCCAAGAATGCGCGCCTCCGGCGTCCAGACGCGCTCGTCGGGGCCCCAGCCGATAGTCGGGTCGATTACGACTGCGGTTCCGTTCGCCTCGCCGGCGCCGTCTGCGCCCAGCATGCACGGCAGCGCGACGTTCGGATACAAGCCCTGCGTGATGAAGACGTCGCGGTGGTTCAGCGCGCCGGCGCGAACGCGTACCAGCGTTTCGCCGGTCTCGGGCTGCGGCTCGCGGACCTCCTCCACGTACGAGGTTCGCCGGGCCGCCGATTTCATGTAAGCGTACGGCTTTCATGAGGTCACTGTATCTGCGCCGGTCTCGAGGCTCCCGCGAGTCCGCAGGAAAAGGCCTTTTCGCGAACCCATGGTAAAATGTGTTTAGCCATGGATCGCCTGCTTCTATCTCTGCTGAATACGCTTTCCGAGACTCCGGACCCGCTGGAAAGCGCACTCGGCACCGCTCGCTGGTGGGCGGCCCTGCGTCGTGGGGGCCCTGCGCTGCCCTATGCCGCGGGGAAACCGCGGTTCGATGCATCCTTGGCGCGATCGCTGCGTGAGTTGCGGACCGCGCTCATTTTGGCCGTCGACGTGGGTACGGGCGAGCTTCCGCTGCTGTTCCGGGGCGACGGCTCCGATGCGATCCTGTTCCCGCTGACCTACGCGGCATGCCAGGCTGCCGCCGGCGAAAAATTGCGGCGCCTTCGCGTTTGCCGCAGCCGTGCGTGCGGCCGGTATTTCCTCGACGAAACGAAGAACGGTTCGCGGCGCTGGTGTTCGCTGCGATGTATGGAGCGGGCGCGAGCGCCGCGGCGGCGTACAATATCCCGGTGAACTTCAACAAATTTTTCAGAGGGATGGCTCGCGTCACCAAAACGTTCTCGCTGGAGGTCGGCCCGCTGCGGGCCCACGGCGTTCCCGCAGTCCTCGTTGCGGTAACGGGCGTCGTGCTGGCCGGCGGCGTCGCGCGGGCGCTGATGCAGAGTTCGGACCGTTTGCCGGAAACGCTGCGCGAAGCGCGATCGCTGACAACCGCTATGCGCTCCGAAGTTCCGAAATTGCCGTCCTAAGAACAGATTCATGATCGACAACGAATCGCTAACCGCACTGATTCGCGCGGACATCCCTGATGCGCAAGTGCAGATCGTCGATCGCACGGGAACGATGGATCACTTCAACGTTACCGTTCGCTCGCAGGCGTTTGCGGGAAAGACGCTCATCGAGCAGCACCAACTCGTTTACGGCGCACTCAGGGGCGCGCTCAAAGACGGCCGCGTGCACGCGGTGGAACTCAAAACATTCGTACCATAAACCCCTCGAGAAGCTCGGGGTCCTTCGATACCTCAGGATGACGATATGACTGACGTAAAACAAGAAATCGAGCGCGAAGTCGCGGCGAACAAAATTCTGGTGTACGGCAAAGGCACCAAGACGATGCCGCGCTGCGGCTTTACGCTGGAAACGATCCAGTTCTTCGAGAATTTCGGCTATCCGTTCGAAGTAGTCGACGTGCTCGAGAACATGCCCAAACGCGAAGTGCTGGCGGATATGACCAACTGGCCGACGCTGCCGAAAGTGTTCATCGACGGCAAGTTCTACGGCGACACCGACATTCTCGGGCCCATGGCGCAGAGCGGCGAGCTGCAAAAAGTGCTTCAGGAAACGTTCGGCGACGCCGGCGCGCCCAAGACCACCATCAACCTGCACTAGTGCGCGCGACGATAGCAGGCGCCGACGAACTCCACGCGCATCTGCACGATCCCGCGTGGGTCGTCGTCGATTGCCGGCATTTGCTGCAAGACTTCGATGCAGGACGCCGCTTGTACGAAGCAGCGCACATTCCCGGCGCTTTTTTTGCTTCAGCCGAAGATGACGTCTCCGGGACCAAGACGGGAAGCAACGGACGCCATCCGCTTCCCGACACGGAGCGTTTCGCTTCATTCTTGCGCGAGCTGGGCGTAAACGGCGATACGCAAATCGTGGCGTACGATGCGGGCGCCGACATGTGGGCCGCCCGCTTTTGGTACGTCTGCCGCTACATCGGTCACGACGCGGTTGCCGTTCTCGACGGCGGATTTGCGGCGTGGAGCGGGATGGGCAAGCCGATTACGACCGCAATTCCCTCGCGTCCGGGAAACGGTACGATCGTTGCGCATCCTCGGCACGAAAGCGCAGTCGATGCCGCAGCGGTTTTCGAATCGCTGGATACCAAATCGTTCGCGCTGGTCGATGCGCGCAGTCGCGAACGGTACGAGGGCAGAAATGAGACGGTCGATCCCGTGGGCGGACATATTCCCGGCGCGATCAACCGGCCGTTCCGGTCCAACTACACGGGCCCCTTCGGCCAATTCAAGACCCCGGACCAACTGCGCGACGAATTCGAAGCACTCGGCATAGATCCCAAGCGCATCGTGCACCAATGCGGTTCCGGCGTAAGCGCTACGGTGAACTTGCTCGCGATGGAGATCGCGAATTTGCCGGGTGCGCGCCTGTATCCCGGCTCGTGGAGCGAATGGTGCGCGGATCGGACGCGCCCGATGGCGACGCGCTAACGCTTCTGCGGAGGCGGAACCGCGAATGGCTTTGCGACCTTGCCTGCAGGTGAAGCCATCAGACGTTCCACTTCTTGCGGCGTGGGCTCTTGCGAGAAATCGCGCGCGGCTTCGACGAAGCAATAAAAGCCGAACGGTTCCTCTCCGCGCGCAACGAACTGGTGCAACTCTAGCGGCGCAACGTACACGACGTCGTTCGGTGCGATTTCCGCGAACGTCTCGCCTACGATCGCGTACCCTAGACCGCGCTTGACGATCACGAAATGCTCGTGTTCGTGTTTTTCCAGGCGCGAGACCGCACCCGGCTGCAATTCGAAGTAGCGAAGTCTCCTTCGAGGGGCCGGGCTCGGCCGCATCGGCCTTTCGCTCGCCGACGATTGTATGGCGTTCAACCCCGAGGGCAGCTCCGGGGCGATAGCCTTCGACCGGAACACCTTCCCAGCCGTGCGGTTTGGCGCGAACGACGCGATTCTGTTTTGTGATTTCCATGAGCGGCTTTCAGAATACCACACTACACGCGTTTGCGCGCTCGCCCAAGCCGTACCGCGACGAGCGCGATCACGATGAGTATCGCAGCGCCGCCGGCGCCGGCGGCAATCGGCAAGAGTTCGACGCGCCGCTGAAGACCGGCGCATCCGACGTAGCCTCGAGCGAACTGGTCCTGCGCGCACCAAAACAGCCGCCAGGTGGCCGAGGTGATGAGCCGCCTCGGAGAGCCCGCCATCATCATGTTCTCCCAGCGCGTGCGCAAATTCACATCGTCCGCGATGCGGTTGTGAATCGAGGCAAGAACCGGCGCGGAAAATCCGCTCACACCGAACGTGGCGTTGAAACTGCTGCCCCGCTGCCAATTGCCCGACCATTCGTCGAACATGTACGGCGTGAAATCGAGAAGTATTCCGGTTGGAGAAACGTCCAGCCGTAAGAACGCCGGGTTGTTGTCGGTACACCGGCGAGACCGCCGGCGAAATGAGAATCGGAATGCCGCCGAAACTTCGGAATCCGTCGCGATGCGTGTGGCCCGCGATCGCAAAGGGGATGCGCGAGACATTTGCGGCCAGCGTTTTCACGAAAACGTTCGCGAAGGACTCTCGCCAGAACGGGATGACGATCAGCCGCCGCGCATAGAGCGTTCCCAGCGGGTCCACGCCCGGCGGAATATGCATGACCGGTATGGCGCTCGCAGATTGCGGCAACGCCGCCAGAGACGCGGCGAACCAGCGAAGCTCGCGCTGCGGCGCATCCGCATGAACGCCGGCGCAGCGGCGATACAGTAGCGCCCAGTACACGCTATCGAGCGCGACGACGCGCACCTTGTCGCCCCGGCACGCGCGCCGTGTACCATCCATACTCCGCGAAGTCGCGCTGAAACTGCGGCGCCGCGCCGTTGCGATTTACCAGCGGCTCCCAGATGCGAGCCAACGACGCGAAGTACCGCGTTCCGGGTGTTGCCCGGTAGTCTCCGCACGGATCGTCGTTGTTGCCGGGCACGATGACGAACTGCGCCTGCGGAAAAGCCGCGTCGAACGTCTTGGCGATGCGCGCCATCGTGCGTAACGCGAGGGGCACGTTGTCCGGAAAATGGTGGGCGAGAAAATCTCCGGACAGGACGATCACCTGCGGATGCGGATCCGCCCGGCGCATCGCGTCGACCGTAGAATCGAACAGCGTCCAATTCGTGTCGGTACCGTAGTCGGCCGGTTCGGGACCGCCTGCGCCCGGTTCCACGTGCAGGTCGCTTGCAACGAGCCAGTGTCCGAGCAGCAGTGCGGCGAAGAGCAGATGCATGCGCTACTGGTTGTTCAAAAGTGAGCCGCACGCCTACAGTTTCGAGCAACTGCAGAATGACCGCACGACTCCCTGGAGCGGCGTGCGCAGGCTATCAGGCACGCAACAACATGATGGAAATGCGGCTGGGCGACCTCGGTTTCTTCTATCATTCGAGCATCGCCGAGCCCGCGGCCGTAGGAATCGTGCGCGTCGTCAAACAGGCCTATCCGGATTTCACCGCGTGGGAGAAGGGCGGCGAGTATTACGACCCCCGCAGCAAGCGTGAGAATCCGTCCTGGCACATGGTCGACGTAGAATACGTCGAGCCGCTGGAGCAGCCCGGTCACGCTCGCGCGAATGCGCGCCGATTCACGCCTGGTGGGCATGGAACTGCTGAAAAAAGGCCAGCGCCTCTCCGTTCAGCCCGTGATGCCGCACGAGTGGCAGATCGTTTTGGAGTTGAGTAAGTCCGCTTAAACCGCTTGCGACTGCGTGAGGAACACTTGCTGCGCGTTGATCGGCATCTCGCCCGAAGGACGCAGCCGGCGATACGTGCCGTCGCTTTGCAATTCGCGCGCTTTGACGTTGTCCGCAAATAGCACCGCGAGAATCTGCCCGTAGATCGTTTCGGCAACCAGCGGATCCAGCACGGGTACGACGATCTCGACGCGACGGTCCAAGTTCCGGCCCATCCAGTCGGCCGAGCCGATGTACACCTCGCGGTCGCCGCCGTTCTCGAAAACGTAGATGCGGGAATGCTCCAAAAAACGCCCGACGATGCTGCGCACGCGAATGCGTTCGCTCACGCCGGGCACGCCGGGGCGAATCACGCACATGCCGCGCACTTCCAGATCGACCGGTACCCCGGCTTGCGATGCTCGATAGAGCGCGCGCGTCAAATCGCCGTCCGTAATCGCGTTCAGCTTGGCGCGGATTCCGCTCGGGCGCCCCGCGCGCGCGTGCTCGGTTTCGCGCTCCATGAGCACGGAAAGTTCGCGCCGCAAATTCACTGGAGCGACGAGCAGGTCTTCGTAATCGGTGATCTTCGAGAAGCCCGTGAGCGAGTTGAACAATTGTGAAACGTCGGCGCCCAGTTCGGGGCGGCACGTGAACAAGCTGAGATCGGTGTAGAGACGAGCCGATTTTTCGTTGTAGTTGCCGGTTCCGAAGTGAATGTAGCGGCGTATGCCGTCCTCTTCCTGGCGTACGACGAGAATCGCTTTGGCGTGCGTTTTCACGCCGGCGAATCCATAGACGACGTGTACGCCGGCGCGCTCGAGGCGCCGCGCCCACTCGATGTTGTTTTCTTCGTCGAACCGCGCCTTGAGCTCGATCAGCACCGCGACTTGTTTTTCGTTTTCGGCGGCTTCGAGCAGCGCGCGCACGATCGGCGAGTTCTTTCCGGACGTGCGGTACAACGTCGCCTTGATCGCGAGCACCTGCTCGTCTTCGGCTGCCTGTCGCAAGAACTGCAGCACCGGATCGAACGACTCGTACGGATGATGCAGCACCACGTCGCCTTCTCGAATGGTGGCGAGCATGTCCGTGACGCCGATGAGCCGTTTTGGAATCGCGGGCGTGAACGGCGGAAATTGCAGGTGCGGATAGTCGAGATTGGCGACGGTCCACAAGTCGGCCAAGCCCATCATGCCGTCGATCTCGTAGCAATCCACCCTCGAGAGTTCGAGCGCCTTGAGCAGAAAATCGCGCATGTATTCCGGCATCCCGCGTTCGATTTCCAGACGCACGGGTTCGCCGAAACGGCGGCGCTGCAACTCCGACTCGATCGCGCGCAGCAAGTCATCCGCTTCGTCTTCCTGCAAATCCAGATCGGCATCGCGCGTCACGCGGAACAAATAGGAATCGCGCACGTCCATGCCGGGGAAGAGCGCGCTCAAGTGATGCGCGATGAGGTCTTCGAGCAGAACGAACCAGCGCTGTCCTTCAGGCGCGGGCTCGACCGGAACGAAGCGCGGCAGCGTCTGCGGAATTTTCACGCGCGCGAAATGCAGCTCGACCCCTTCGGACGTAACCTCCTCCATCTCGACCGCGAGCGAGAGCGAGAGATTCGATATGTACGGAAACGGATGTCCCGAGTCGACCGCGAGCGGAGTGAGAACCGGAAACACGCGATCGTCGAAGGCACGTTCCAAATGCGCGCGCTGCTCTTCACCGAGATCGGCGACGCGCCAGAGTTTTATGCCGTGCGCCTCGAGCGCGGGAAACAAACTCTCATTGAGAAGATGCATCTGGCGCGAAAGCGAAACGCGGAGCCGCTCCGAGATGGCGAGCAGATGTTCGGACGGCGTACGTCCGTCTTCCGAACGGCGGAAAATCTGCGCCTCGATCTGCTGCTTGATTGCGGCGACGCGAATCATGAAATACTCGTCGAGATTCGTGCCGTAGATTGCCACGTACTTGAAGCGTTCCAGCAGCGGCGTCCGCTCGTGCAGCGCTTCTTCCAGAACGCGATCGTTGAATTCGAGCCACGAGAGTTCGCGGCTGATGTACAGCGCCGGATCGTCGAGGTTGCGTGGGAATGTTTCGGGGGCAGCCGCGGACTGAGTGCGTGAGAGCATACGTTCGACCCGGGATTCGACGGCCGGCGCGGAAACACTAGTCCGTGACTTGGGCGGACCTGGGCGTGCACGTGGAAGCCTACCTGACACTGGCCGCATGCGCCCTCGTTTTGGGTGCGGGCGGCGGGAATCGTTCTCGGGGGCCTGGCCGCGCATACGCGTTTTTGGCGAACGCCCGTTCTGGCGCTCACGAATATCGGACGAGCGGTTCCGAGCCTCGCGCTGCTCACGTTCATGATTCCGGTCCTTGGCTTGGGATTCGCACCCGCGCTGGCGGCGCTGGCCATTTTGGCTTGCGCACCGGTCGCAATCACCACCGACGTAGGGTTTCGGAGCGTTTCGCCGGCCGCCGTCGATGCGGCGCGAGGCACGGGAATGACGCCCGCGCAGATTCTGCGCCGCGTTGAATGGCCGCTCGCATTTCCCGTAGTCTTCGCCGGCGTGCGCACCGCCGTGACGGAAGTTATCGCGAGCGCCGTTCTCGCGGCCTTCATCGGAGCCGGCGGTCTGGGCGAGTTCATCACGACCGGTTTGCAAGCGAATGAGCCGGACCGGCTTTGGATCGGCGTCGGGGCGATTGCAACGATCGCACTGTGCGCGGAATTCGTGCTCGCATTTGCGCAGCGCCGTTTCGGGGAGGCATTTTGAAACTGACACGCGGCCGTTCACTCGCGCTCCTGGGCGCTGCACTGGTTCTTCCGCAGTGCCGCGGGAAAGGCGGCGGCTCCGGCGTGGTGCGCGTCGGTTCGAAAAACTTCGGCGAAGACATTACCATCGCGGAAATTTATGCCGCCGCGCTCGAACGAGCGCACATACCGGTGGAACGGCACATGAACCTGGGCAGCACGCAGATCGCCACTGCAGCCATGCAGCGCGGCGACATCGATCTGTATCCCGAATACACGGGCACTGCGCTCATCGACGTGCTGCATCTGGCCCCGATGCACGACCCGAAACGACTCTTCGACACGGTGAAATCGCACTACGAACGTGAGTATCGGTTGACGTGGCTGCAGGCCTCGCCCGCGAACGACTCGCAAGGGCTCGCGGTTACGCAAGCCGTCGCGCAGCAGTATGGGATCGCCACGCTTTCGGACTGCGCGAAGGCCGCGCCGCGTCTTCGGCTGGCGGCGATACCGGAGTTCGTCGCGCGGGCCGATGCGCTTCCCGGCCTGCAGAAATTCTACGGCGGATTCCGTTTCAAGGACGTCAGGACGTTCGAGATCGGCCTGCAATACGCAGCGCTGCAGCACGGCGACGCGGAGGTCGCGACCGCATTCACGACCGATGCGCAGATAGCTTCGGACGATCTCGTCGTGCTGCGCGACGACAAAGGTTTTTGGCCGCCGTACAACGTCGCTCCGGTGGTCCGCATCGCAACACTTCGCGCCCAGCCGCAAATCGCGAGCGTCCTCAACCGCGTTTCTCCGCTGCTCACGGACGCCGTGGTGCGAAAGCTCAATGTGCAAGTGAACGTGCAGCACATGGATTCCGCCGATGCAGCGAGCGATTTTTTGGAGCACGCACTCTGAGGCAGGCGAGCTCGGTCGTTTTCGATGCCGTTGCAGTGCGGTATCCCGGCAGCGACCGCAATGCCGTCGACGGCGTCAGCGTAGAAATTCCGGCCGGGAGACTTTACAGTGCTGCTCGGTCCATCCGGTTGCGGCAAGAGCACACTGCTGCGTACGGTAAATCGCCTGGTGGTCCCGCAATCGGGCGAGGTGCGCGTCGACGGTCAAAACGTCGCTGCGCAGAATGCCGTAGAACTGCGGCGCAGCATCGGCTACGTGATTCAAGCGGTAGGGTTGTTCGCGCATATGACGGTTGCGCAAAACGTTGCCGTCGTTCCGGAACTGCTGCGTTGGGAACGCAAACGCATCGACTCGCGCATCGAGGAATTGCTGCAGCTGGTAGGCTTGGACCCGCAACGGTATAGCAACCGCTATCCGCGCGAACTTTCGGGCGGCGAACAGCAACGCGTCGGCGTGGCACGCGCGATCGCCGTGCGGCCTCCGCTCCTGCTCATGGACGAACCCTTTGGCGCAGTCGATGCGATCGTTCGCCGTTCCCTTCAAGACGAAATTCGGCACATCGCCGCCTCGCTCCATACGACGATTCTTTTCGTAACGCACGACGTCGACGAAGCGCTGCGCTTAGCCCATTGCATCGTCGTGATGCGCGAGGGATGCATCGAGCAGCATGGTACGCCTGAGGAAATTCTTCGCGAGCCGGCTACGCCGTACGTTGCGGAGTTGTTCGCGATCGATCCGGAACTGCGTCGCTACGACGAATTGCGCGGCAGCCTGCACGCGGCTAAGAACCTCACATGAGTCACATCGGCTCGCATCTTCCCGAGATCGGCGAATTGACGCTGCAGCATCTAGCGCTCGTGTTTGCGGGCTTGACGCTCGCCCTTGCGGTCGCAGCAGGACTAGCATATGCCGTGACGCGATTTCGACGCGTCGAAACTGCAGTGTTTGCCGGCGCCGGCGTGATCTACACGATTCCTTCGCTTGCGCTGCTGGCGCTCGCCGTCAAGTATTTCGGACTCGGCTTCTGGCCGGTCGTATTCATCTTGGCGGCATACGCGCAGTTCATTCTCGTGCGGGGCATCGTAACGGCGTTGCTGGGCGTGCCGGAGGCGCAACTCGATGCGGCGCGCGGGTTGGGTATGTCCTCGCGTCAGGAATTTTGGAGCGTTCGGCTGCCGCTTGCGTCGCCGGTTCTCATCGGCAGCATTCGCCTGGCAACGGTCGCACTCGTCGCAATCGCGACGCTCGGCGGATACGTCGGCGCGGGCGGTTTGGGCAACGATATCTTTCTAGGACTGCAGCGGCAATTTCTCGCGCAAACACTTGCAGGCAGCGTTCCGGCAGCCGCGCTGGCCGTCATCGCCGATGCCGCACTTCGCGGTGTCGAGCGAACGATGCGCCGCCGAACCGGTAGCGGAATATAATGCGCTGAGCCCCTCGACAAGGCTCGGGGTCGTTCGACAGGCTCACGATGACAATGAGTTCGGCCGGCTTGCGTTACGGAGACAAGTAGTGGGCGAGCCAGTCGGTTTCGATGTGCAAGCGCTCGACGCGGTGCAGCGGCGAGCCGGTGCGCGAGAGATCGTGATTTTCGCCGGGCACGTCGACGAATTCGACCGTGCGCCCGAGCACTTTGAGCGCGGTGAACTCCTGCAGCGTTTGGTCGATCGGCGTTCGCGTGTCCTCGTCCGAGTGGAGAATGAGCAGCGGCGTGCGTACGTTTTCGACGAACGTCAGCGGCGATTCCATGTACGTCCGGCTCGCGGGATCCCACGGATTGCCGAAGCCGTAGGGCGAGTTGAACAAACCGAAGCCGTTGTTTCCGGCAAAATCCGCCGCGAGTTCCTCGCTGGCGATGTTGCTGACGACGCGTTCCGCGATTGCCGTTTTGTACCGGTTTGTGTGCGATATCACCCAGAGCGTCGCGTAACCGCCGTAGCTGCCGCCGCTGACGGCCAAGCGATTCGGATCGACTGTCGGAAACGTGATGGCCTCGTCCATGACGCGCTGCACGTCGTCGAACATCGCTTCGCCCCAATGCGCGTTCAGCGCCGCTTCGTAGGCGTATCCATGGCCAGTGCTGCCGCGCGGGTCGGAAAACACGACGTTGTACCCCTGCGCCGCGAGATACTGAAATTCGTGGAAGAACGTGCTGCCGAACTGCGTTTGCGGGCCGCCGTGAATGTCGAGAATCGTCGGGCGTTTGCCCTGCGAGTTCGGACGGGCCGCCGGCATGAACCAGGCTTGCACCGTAAAGCCGGCATCGTCTTTGATGCTGAACTGCCGCGGCTTTGAAAGCTGTACGCTCGCGAGATATGCATCGTTCATACCCGTGATGCGTTTGCTCTTGCCGGTTTGCAAATCGAAAACGTACACTTCGCGCGGGTGCGTGAAGTCGGAGCGCGTATAGGCGACATACCGGCCGCGCGCGTCCAGCGTGCACTCCGCCGCTTCACCCGAGCGCGTGAGTTGCGTAACGGCTCCCGTTGCAGGATTGAATTTCACCAGCGCACTGTAACCGGGCTCGTCGACGTCCGCAATGGCGAACGCGTCGTGCGGAGCAAACGCCGGTCCGCAAAAGCCGCCGGGTTCGCCCATGTCTGCGAGGACGTTGTCGCCGAACTGAGTAGTGTTCTTCGCAACGACGGTCCGCGAAACGCCGCCGCTTGTACGCATGATCGCCGGAAATTCCGCCGGATCGGCGACGCCCCCGCTGCTGTACCAGATGTGCCCGGCGCGGTCGTAATCCAAAAGAACATTCGCAACATTCGCCGAGGCAATTTTCCGCATCGCCCCACCGCGCGCCGGAATCGTGTAGACGTCGTTCGGTCCGCCGCTGGCCGAATCGTATCGCAGCGAGTCGAACGCGATCGTCTTGTCGTCCGGCGACCAATGCGGATTGCCTTCCGACCAGCGGTTTCCGCTCGTCAGCGCATGCGCGCCGCTTCCGTCCGCGTTCATCACCCACAGATGCGCGTACTTGTCGTACGTAAATCCTGCGCCGTTCCCCTCATAAAACAGATGATGAATGATGCGGATGTCGGTCTTCTTCTGCTCTTCGGACGGTTTGAATCCGGCGGCTGCAAAATTCGCATACGCCGGGTGGGGCGCGTCCGTGGTTACGACGGTGAAGACGATGTGCTTGCCGTCGTGCGAATAGAGCGGACCGCCTGCATCGTCCTTGAGGCGAGTGAGTCTGTTTGAACGCGCCCGTCGCAATGCCGTACGTGAAGATTTGGGGATGCGCGCGCTTCTTCTGCGGCCCGCGCACGAACGCAATCGTGCGGCTATCGGGCGACCACACCGGCCCGGAATCATGTCCGGTGTGCGTAATGCGCGTGAGGCCGCTGCCGTCCGTGCGCACCAAATACAAGTCGGTTTCGTAGCGATCTTTCGGCCCGTTCATGCGCCGCGCTTCGAAGACGACGCGCGAGCCGTCGGGTGCAATTTGCGGATTGCCGACGAATACCAGTTTGTAGAGATCTTCCGCTGCGACCGGGCGCTGCGCGCCCGCGGCGGCATGCGGCATCAGCACCGCAACCGCGGCGCATAGTGCAATGCGAAGGAGCTTCATGCCGGAGTATAGAGGTTGACGCTGAAGCGCTCCTGCGAATCGCTCCACGTGCGCGCGAGCTGCAGGCCGGCTGATGCTCCGAGTGCCTTCAAATCGTCACCCGAGTATTTGTACGAACACTCCGTTTTGATGCGCTCGCCTTCGGAAAAAGCGACGCATACGTCCAGAGCCGCAATCGTGACCTCGTGCGCGCGGCGCGCCTGCAAATAGGACGCGACGCATCCGCGTTCGTCTTCATACACGGCAACGTGTTCGAAGTCGCGCAGATCGAACGTACCGCCGAGTTCGCGATTGATTCGAACCAGCAAGTTCTTGTTGAACGCAGCGGTGACGCCGGCGGGATCGTCGTACGCGAGTTGCAGCACCCGCGGATCTTTCTTTCGATCCGTGCCGAGCAGCAGCCCATCGCCCGGTTTGAGCGATTGCGCGATCGCGGCGAGCAATTCCGCGGCTTGGGCCGGTTCGTAATTGCCGATGTTCGAGCCCATGAACATCGCCAGCACTTTGCCGTTGCGGCGCAATTCGCGCGTGCCGAGAATCGAAAAATAGTCGCCTTCGTACGCGGAAACGGTGAGCATTGGATACGCTGCGACGAGCGCCTGAGCGGACGCACGCAGCGCCTGGCCGGAGATGTCGATTGGTGAATATCGAAGGGTGCGCTGCACGCGCAACGCCTCTTCGATCAGCGCGCGCGTCTTCACGGCGTTCCCACTGCCTAGCTCGACGAACTCGACCGGGTTGCCGAGCGCGCGCACCATCTCCCATCCCCATTCGCGCAAAATTTCCATCTCCGCGCGCGTGAGATAATACTCCGGCAGCACCGTGATAGCATCGAACAGCGCCGATCCCAACTCGTCGTAAAAATATTTCGACAAAAGGCGTTTGGGCGTCGCGCACAATCCCGCGAGCACGTCGTCCGCAAACGAAGCGGTCCTCTGGGGTTTGGGCGCGGAGCGAATCTCCAGGCGCCCCGAACCGCCGGTTATCAGGTGCATGTGGTGGGAATGATACCACGGGGGAGGAGCAAGCGAATCATGATCAGCCAAGACATCACTATTCAGGTCGATGGTTCCGGCATGCCCGCGTATCTCACGCGTCCCCAAGACGGGTCCGGCCCTCATCCCGCGGTCATCGTGCTGCAAGAGGTCTTCGGCTTCACGCCCGAGACCAAGCGCGTCACCGAGCTGCTCTCGAGCATCGGCTATGTGGGACTAGCAATAAATTACTATCACCGGTCCAACCCAGAGACGAACGAGCCGTACACCGAGGACGGGAACAAGCGAGCATTCGAAGCCGCCGCGCGCGTGTCGCAGCGCGATATCGAAAGCGACGTGCGCGCCGCCGTTGAATGGCTGAGCGGCCAGTCGTTCGTGAAGCGCGGAAAGATTGCCACCTGGGGATTCGGGTTCGGGGCGAGCGCCGCGTTCGTGACGTCGGATTTGCGCGATCTAAGCGGAGCGATTCTTTTCTATCCGGCGCACCTGACGACGGCAATGCCTTCGGGCGGCGAACCGCCGATCGATCGCGCGTCCGACGTGAACGTGCCGCTGCTGATCATCTTCGGTGAAAAAGACTACTACGTCTCGCGCTTCGACATGGACCGCATCAATCAATCGCTCAAAGCTGCGCACAAAGAGGTGCGCTTGCAGATCTATCCCAACGTGGGACATTCGTTCTTCCGGCACGGACGCCCGCAAGCGGTCGCAGAACTGCAGCGCTACTCCGATGAATCGGTCGCGCAAGCCGTCGCGGACTCGTGGGATCTGGTCAAAGCGTTCTTGATCGACGTCTTCAACCGGCCGTCATCGCGCGCAAGCGAGAGCGGCGATATCCATAGCTCGCGTACACAATCAATCCGAGCATGAACCACACGACGAAACGAATCCACGTCGGCAGCCCCAGCCCGTAGCACATCAGGTAAAAGCATCCGCCGGCGCCCAGAACCGTAAACGCGGGCGCGAAGGGTACGCTGAAAGCGCGCTGCGTATCCGGATGAACGACGCGCAGCACGAGCACGCCCAAACAGACGATTCCGAACGCCGAAAACGTGCCGATGTTCACGAAATTGAGCAGATCGGCGAGCGGCAGCGTTGCGGCCAATATCGAAACGACGGCGCCGGTGACGAAGGTCATGCGCGCCGGGGTGCGAAACCGCGGGTGCACGCGTGCAACGCCAGGCGGAAGCATGCGATCGCGCGCCATCACGTAAAAGATTCGAATCTGACCGAGCAACGACGTCAGCATCACGGTCGTGTTGCCGGCGATTCCGCCGAGTGCGACGATCCAGTACACCATGCGCGATGCGTGCGCGCCCGTGACCGCATCCAGCATCGCGGCGCCGTCGCTGAGCTTGCCGAACGGCATCACGCCTACCGTGACGTACGCGAGCGACATGTACAGCAACGCGCCGATGACCAGTGAGACCATGATGCCGATGGGCACGTCGCGCACCGGATTCTTCGATTCTTCGGATGCGACCGTCACGGTGTCGAACCCGATGTACGCGTAAAAGACGAGCGCAGATCCGGCGACGATTCCATGCCACCCGTGCGGCGCAAAGGGATGATAGTTGCCGGGATGTACCGCTCCCGCGAGCGCGGTGAGAAAAACCACCATCGTGATTACTTGAAACACGACGAGCGCGCCGTTCACGTTCGCGGATTCGCGAATCCCGATCGCGATCAGCACGGTGATCGCGAGCGTTACCAGCGCAGCGATGACGTCGATCTGCGGATGCGGCCCGAACGCATGCCCGGTTTGCATCCAGACCGGCAGCGCGAAACCGAAATTTCCCAGTAAATGCTGGAGATAATCCGACCACGACGACGCCGTAGGTGCAACGGAAAGCCCATATTCGAGAATCAAATCCCAGCCGATGATCCAGGCGACGAGTTCCCCCAGCGTTGCGTACGCGTACGTATACGCGCTGCCCGCCACCGGAACCATCGACGCGAACTCCGCATAGCACAACGCGGCGCAGAGACTCACGAATCCCGAAATCGCGTAGGCGAGCACGACTCCCGGCCCCGCCGCGTGCGCGCCGGCGCCGATGGTCGGAAAAATACCGCCGAGCATCGTGCCCAGCCCGATGGCCGTGAGCGCCGGCCATCCTAATGCGCGGCGCAGCGTCGGACCCTCGGCTTCGGGCAACGCCCATGCGAGCGGCTGACGCGCGAACAGCCGCCGCATGAGGTGCTTCATCCGGCTACTTCACGGGGCAGAGGGAATGTATCGCGCTTTCCGCCTGCGCGTCGGGCGCGAGCGTGAGCGGCCGTATGTACATTGCGACATAGCGATTTGCGCCGATGATCGTGGACATGACTTCAATCTGCGTGCGCTTTCCGCTCTTATCGTTGCCCTGAGCGACGAGTTCCTGCGCGGACTGCGATCCGCAGAGCGTCACGGTTTGCCTCTTGAGAACTTTGGCGTCGTTGCCGTACTGGGGCGGAAGCGCGGCAAAGTCGGCACGCGTGTTTTTTGGATCGCCTTTGACCAGGATCAGCATCTGGTTCTCGTTCTTCTGCTCGGATTTGATCCACATCTGAAGATGGCCGAACATTGCCGGAGTTCCGGTCCAGCCCACCGGCGCTTGAAAACCGATGCCTGACGTCACGCTTCCGCACGCGGCCAGCAGGCCTGAAACGCAAAGCGCAACGACGGATAAACGAAATCGTGCGTTCATGCGCCGCTGCTTCGCCGCTCGTAGCCGGCAATCTTGGCCCAGCGGTCGACGATGTCGTTGATGTAGTCGCGCGTCTCGGGATAAGGCGGCACGCCGCGGTATTCGTCCACGGCGCCGGGCCCCGCGTTATATGCAGCCAGCGCGACCGCGTACGGATTGGCATACCGGTCGTACGCGCGTACGTATTGCGAGAGCAGCACCGCGGCGCCTCCAATGGCGTCGAACGGATCGAACGGGTCGATGCCGATACCTTCCGCCGTCGACGGCATGAACTGCGCGATACCGACCGCACCCGCCGAAGATATGGCCTGCGGATCGAATGCCGACTCTTGGAGCAGCGTCGCCGCGAGAAACTCCGGCGGCAATCCGTTGCGCCGAGCAGCGCTCACGACCGCGCCCGAGAGCCGCAGCGCATCGACCGGAGAGATTCGCGCATTCGTGTGCAGCACTGCGCGCGTCACGGCCAGGATCCGGCTGGAGGTGGGCGCGCCGTCGTACAGAGGCCTTGCGCCGAACAGCATGTCCGCGTACGCGGGCGCATGCCAGCTCAGAGCGGCGCTGACGACGAGGGGTATGTATACCGTCGTGTTTATCCGCAACGGCGCTCCGGGCGAGCATCCCGCGCCGAGGCAAAGAACCGAGTAAAGAAGTGCTCGAGAATGCAGCAGCAGGTTGTCCTCGCGGATAGCGCCGGCTTCGCCGCAAACGTTCTGGATGCGCCGGCGCACGCCCGCCCTGTCCGAGGACCGAGCCCACCATCACCGAACCTCCGCCGTAGAAACGAGGACACAAAACAGTTGACCAAGAGAGCGCTCTTTCTGATCTCCGACACCGGAGGCGGTCATCGCAGCGCGGCCAACGCCATTACGGCGGCACTGGACGAAATCAAGGTTCCGAACTCGTTCGAGCACCGCGTGGACGACGTGGCGGCGCATTGCTCGTTCCCGCTCACGCAACTCGGATGGGGATACTCGACGGCTCTGCGCTACGCGCCCCCCGTTTACGGCGCACTCTATTACGCGACGAACGGCCGTCGCCGCTATAAAGCGCTCGTCCGGTTCTGCGAGCCCCTTTACCGCGAACGGCTGCGCGATTTGTTCAACAGTTATCGGCCGGACGTCATCGTTTCCGTTCATCCGCTGCTCAATCACGCGGCATTGCGAGCGCGCGCCGACGCGCACATGCAGCATATCCCGATCGTTACGGTCATCACCGATCTCGGAAAAGTGCACGAGTCCTGGCTGATGCCCGAAGCCGATGCCGTCGTCGTACCGGCGCGAGAGGTCTACGAGCGCGCGCTCTCGCGCGGGGTGCAGCGTTCGCGTCTGCGCATGCTGGGCCAACCGATTCATCCCAAATTCGACGACGTCGTCGGCACGAAAGAGGAACTGCGCGCGCAGCTCCACTTGCCGCAACGGCAGTTCGTGACGCTACTGATGGCCGGCGGTGAAGGCGGCGGAAAATTGATGCAAACCGCAATGGTGCTCTCGAAGGCGCGGCTGCCGATGCATCTGGTGGTCGTTTGCGGACGCAACGAAACGCTGCGCGCAAAACTCGAAGACGCCGCCGCTTCGCTTCCGGCGCCCATGACCGTTTTAGGATTCACCGACAAGATTCCCGAGCTCATGCGCGCGGCCGATCTGCTGGTCACCAAAGCCGGCCCCGGAACGCTCGCGGAGGCAAATGCGGCGCAGTTGCCGGTCGTCGTCTACGATTACGTTCCGGGTCAGGAACGGGGCAATGTGGAATTCGTGCGGCACAACGGCATCGGCGAGGTCGCGATTAACAATATGGCTGAGGTCGTGCGTTCGGTCGAGAGATTGGTGAAGAGCCCGCAGCGCATGGCCAGAATGCGGCACAACCAAGAACTCGTGGCACCCAAACGCAGTTCGCGCAGAATCGCAGCGCTGATCGCCTCGATGGCCAACACCGGAACGATACCAGCCGACGACGAGTACATCCCGATGCGCGAGGCCGTCTCCATCTAGGCGGCAGACTGCAGCCCTTCGCAGAGGCCGGCGCACAGACGGTTACCAGTAAGACGCTGCATGCTGGATCGGATGGAGACGCCCGCCGATCGCATTTGGGAACGCATACGCAAAATGGCGCTCGCTTTGGCCGCGCGAAAATCCGTTCCGAGCACGCGACATGCGCAGGCGATCGTCGCGCACATCATTCGGCAAGAGGGTGTCGATTTGCCGCCCGATCGCACCTTGGCATTCTTGGCGCAAGTGTTACGTAATCCGCGCGAAGGGGCATAAGCTAGTAACTCGTTTGTTGGTTTCCGGGGAGTGAGCTTGCGTCGCGCAATCGTCATTCTGGCCCTTTGCAGTATCTGCGCCGCTTGCTCGTCCCACGGTAGCGGTCCGACTTCGCTTCCGCCGCTGAACAATGGCGGCGGCCCTCCACCCGATTCGCCGACGCCGACTCCCACGGCCACGCCGACGCAAGCGCCCACATTCAATCCGTCTCGCGTGAGCATCAGCGAGCATGCCGTACCGACGCTGCCCGAATATCTTGCCGTCACATCGGACGGCGACGTCTTTTTCGGAAACGGCCAGAGCGGAGGCGGCAGCAATCTGTACCGCTACGCCGGCGGATCGTTTTCACAAACGCAGCCCGCGCCTCCGCCCTCGGGTTATTCGCCGCTCGGCGGGGTCTATGGAGTCAGCGCAGTTTCGTCAGGCCTGTTTTGGCTGAGCGCGTATCAAGGACCGAGCGAAGCACCGTATGTCGCAGTCGAATGCGGCGCCGGCTCCGCTGCAACGCTGTGCGAGCCCACGGTGGACGAACCCACGACGATGCTCGTCGATCGCAGCGGAACGTTCTGGGTCGGCGGTTATGGTTTCAACGGCGGCGGCGTAATCGCAACGTCGACGCAAGCGCAGGGCCAGTTCGCCGGCGGAATCGCGCAACTGGTGCTCGGACCGGGCGGCGCCGTTTGGGGAATCGAAAACAACTATCCGAGCTATGCCATCGCAGAATTCACCGCCTCGGGTGGAACCGTGTCGGCGGCACAAACGTTCGCACTGCCTTCGGGCGACGCCGCCGGCAGTTTGACGTATGGCGGCGACGGAGCACTTTGGTTCACGGATCAGCAAACCAACGCCATCGGCAGAATGGACTCGACCGGTGCGGTCACCGAGTACCCGCTGCGTTCGCCCAATGCGCTCGGCCAGCCATGGTACGGTCTCTGGCAGATCGCGACCGCGTGCGATGGTTCCGTCTGGTTCACCGAACCGCAAACGAACAAAATCGGAAGAATCGACGCGCACGGCGGTATCGTCGAATTCACCATGCCGACTGCGCAGTCTGCGCCCGACGCGATCGCCGCTCGAAAGATTTCGAAGTGCAGCGGCACGGCGCTTTGGGTGGCGGAACAAAACGCCGACAAAATCGCCGGCATATCTTTTTGAGCGCGGGGCGAACGAGTTATTTCAGCCGATCGTACACGTAGGTTGCGACATCGCGCAGGTCCGCTTGCGACATGCGCCATCTGGGCATCACGGGATTCAACGTTTGCCCCTCGTTGTCTATGCCCGTCGAAATTGCGCGTTCCAGTAATGCGATCGTGTACGGATGCTTCTGCTGCGTCACCAGTGCGTTGCGGCGCAAATCCGCGCTAACGACACCGCCGGCAAAATGCAAGCCGCCCGACCCGTCGCCGCGATGGCATTGAATACAGGCCGATCGCATCGGCGGGGGAGAGGCCGTAATCCGCTCCCCTCGCACGTCGCGACCGGTCTCAAAAATGGCCCGTCCGTTCGCGTACGGATCCGAAGCACACGCTGCCAGCGCAAGCGCGAAGAGCGCGACGATGAAACGCATGCTTCGTTGTACCCCGAAACCGAGCACAGCGATCGCGACGGCGATCGGACGCAGAGAGGCCGGCCAAACACCCTGGCCGAGGTGTTTGGGCATGTATGGGAAACGCAAGGCGCTCGCGGATCGGGAGGCCCTTGAATGATCGCGCTTCAGTACTCGCAATTCGGAAATCCCCTCGACGTGCTCGCAGCGGTCGACATCGACTCTGCCGACCCGGGGGCGGGCCAAGTGCGGCTGCGCTTGCTGCGTTCGCCGATTCACAATCACGATCTCGCGACCATCCGCGGCGTTTACGGCGTAAAGCCGGAGCTGCCGGCGATTGGCGGCTCCGAGATGCTCGGCATTGTCGATGCCGTCGGCGTAGACGCGCCGAATGTGAACGAAGGCGCCCGCGTCGTATGCGGTACGCAGCAGGCCTGGGCGGAATACGCGCTCGCTCCTGCGTCCGCGCTGATTCCGGTACCCGAATCCATCGCCGACGACCAAGCGTGCCAGCTGCTCGCGATGCCGCTCTCCGCGCTTGTGCTTTTGGACGAGCTGGGCGTGCAATCCGGCGATTGGATCGTGCAAAATGCCGCGAACGGCACCGTCGGCCGGATTCTCGTTCGCGAGGCGACGCATCGCGGAATCAACGTCGTCAGTTTGGTGCGAAGCGAAGAAACTGCGCAGCAACTCCGCGACTTCGGTGCGCCGCACGTCGTCGTCACCGAGGGCGAGTGGACCGCGCGCGTGAACGAGATCGTATCGGGCTCGCCCATCGTTCGCGTCGTCGATTCGGTCGCCGGCTCGCAATCGATTCACCTGCAGCACCTGCTGGCAAAGGGCGGCGAACTGATCGTGTTCGGCGGTCTTGCGGCCGAACCGATGCGCTTGGATCCGGGCCTGCTCATTTCACGCGAGCAGCACGTGCGCGGATTCTGGATGACGGCGTGGATGAAGCGGCCGGAAAACGCCTCGCGCATGACGAGCGCGATGCATCGCGTCTTCGAACTTGCGCTGGCCGGCGATCTTCCGATTTCCGCGGCCGGTGTGTACTCGCTCTCGGAATCTTATGCGGCGCTGACGGCGGCACAAGCGCCCGGGCGCAGCGGTAAGATTTTGTTCAAGCCCTAAGCTCGCGTCGCGAGCTCAGCGCAAGACGTTGCCCGTCGTGAGGCCTCCGCGAAACGCCATCGTCGCCGCGCCGACTTGCCCGGCGTCGTTTCCGAGCTTCGCAATGACGAGTTTCGTCGTTTTCTTCGGCACCATCGTCGTCAGCGCGTCGACGCGGTCGCGAATGGCATCGAGCATGAAATCGCCGGCAGTGCTCACCCCGCCGCCGAGCGCGATTACCTCGGGGTTGACGAACGTAATGACGTTCGCGAGCCCGAGCGCGAGATCGGCGGCGAATCGCGTCCAAGCAGTGAGCGCGTGAGCGTCGCCCGCCTGCGCAGCTCGCCGAATGCTCTTGGATCCCAGTCTTTCCGGGCTTTTCGCAAGGAGCGTGCTGCGCGGAAAAGACGGCGCTACCGCCATCGCATGGCGAAGCAATCCCGTGCCCGATGCTTGCGCTTCGAAGCAGCCCGTCTTTCCGCATCCGCAAATGAAACCGTCCGTCGGACGAATTTGGTGATGGCCGATTTCGCCTGCTCCTGCGCGATTGCCGATGAGAAGTTGTCCGCCGGAAACGATGCCGCCCCCGATTCCGGTCCCGAGCGTGAGCAGCACGAAGTCGTTCGTGCCTTTTCCTGTGCCGAACGCGTACTCGCCGAGCGTCGCGCAGCGCGCGTCGTTTGCAACGAAGACCCGCACGCCGTTGAAGCGCTTTCGTAACGTTTCCCCGAGCGGCGCGTTTGCCCAGAGAAAGTTCGGCGAATACAGCACTGCCCCGCTGGCGGGATCGATGTTGCCCGGCGAACCCAAGCCGATGCCGACGAGATCCTTATCCTTGTGCTCTTTGAGTGCGGCTCCGACGACGTCTTCGACGGCGGAAAGCACCGCATTGAAGCTGCGATCTTCGATGTCGCGTTCGTGCTGGCTCAGAATCTTGCCGTCTTCTTGAACGACCCCCGCCGTAACATGCGAACCGCCAAGGTCCACGCCGATAGCCTTACGCACTCTTGCTCTTCCTCCCGGGGGCTGTTTCTGTTCCAGCGTCGAAGCCCCTACGCGCCATGGAAACCATCGACCTCATCAACCTGCGCAGTTTCACGCGGGAAACCGGACAGCCGACACATCCCGAACTGCTCGACGCGGTTCCGATCCAACGCGTCAAGAAAATCGAAATCGACGAAGAGCACATCACGGTCACGTACAACCAAAAGACGACGCATTACTACAATGCGAACGAAATCGTTCAGCACGAGTGGGAGTACAAATACAACGACGATCCCGAAATGGTTGCGGCCATCGCGCGCGTTATCGATCTCGCGCGCAAGCATCACCGGGATTTACCGGAGAACGTCGCGTGTCCGCCGGGATGCGCCGAGTGCTGCAGCGGCTACGAGCCGTTCGTGAGCCGCGACGATCTGCAGCGCATGGCGAGTCACCTTCACATGTCGCCCAAAGAGGTCATGGACGAGTACGTCGTCAAGCGCAAATCGGCCGACGGCTATTACGTCGGCTGGGTCCGTAAGGTCACGGATGACGTTTCCGATCAGTGCGTGTTCCTCAAAGAGTCGCGGCCGGGACGGTATTATTGCGGCATCTACGAAGCGCGTCCCGGCGATTGCCGCGATTTCACGCCGATCGGCTGTCAAGACGTCAACACGGACTTGCCTCGCGACAAAGCAATCAAAATCGGCGCGCCGTTCGAACCCAAGCACGCAAAGCGCAGAAAGCGCTGACGCGCAGCGGCGGCGCCGCTCGGCGCAGGAGCCGCCAAACTATGGGCAAAGTGCGAGCAGATGCTCGCACTTCTTCTTTCTGCCGCGCTTTTGACGCAGGACGCGCCCACGGCATTGCACTGGCGCAACATCGGTCCGTTCCGCGGCGGCCGGACCGTCGCCGTGAGCGGCGTGCCGCAGCTGCCGGGGACATATTACATGGCGCCGACGGACGGCGGCGTGTGGAAGAGCACCGATTACGCTCGCACGTGGAAGCCGATTTTCGACGGGCAAGACACGGGTTCGATCGGTGCGCTCGCCGTTGCGCCGGGCGATCCGAACGTCATCTACGCCGGTTCCGGTGAAGGCCTGCGCCGTCCCGATCTCTCCGTCGGAGACGGAGTCTACAAATCCACGGATGCGGGCAAGACCTGGACGCATTCGGGCCTGCGCGACGGACAGCAAATAAACGGATTGGCGGTCGATCCGCGCGATCCGAATCGCGTCTTCGCGGCCGTGATGGGACATCCATACGGTCCCAGCAAAGAGCGCGGACTGTATCGCAGCACCGACGGCGGCGCGACGTGGACGTGCGTGCTTTGCAAGAACGACGGAAACACCGGCGCGGCGACAGTCGTCATCGATCGGAGAAATCCCGATATCGTGTACGCGGACCTGTGGGCATCGCGTAATCCGCCGTGGCGTCTGGACGACGTCCTGCAATTGTGGCAAGACGGCGGCGTGTACAAGTCGACCGACGGCGGGACCACGTGGACGCAGCTGCATGGCGGGTTGCCCGCAAAACTTGGCCGCGTCGGAATTGCCGTCGCACCGAGCGACGATTCCCGGATGTACGCCTGGGTCAATACCGACACGAATTGCGGTATCTATCGATCGGGCGATGCAGGCTCGAGCTGGACGAAGATGGACGGCGAGGATCGCATTTGCGGCCGCGGTGACGACTTCTCAGGCATCGCCGTCGATCCGGCAAATCCCGACATCGTGTACGTCGCCAATACGACGACGTATCGTTCCACGAATGCCGGCAAATCGTGGACCGGCATCAAAGGCGCGCCGGGCGGAGACGATTACCATTCGATTTGGATCGATCCGAACAATCGCAACGTCATCCTTCTCGGCGTCGATCAAGGCGCGACCCTCTCGGTAAATTACGGCGAAACCTGGAGCACGTGGTACAATCAGCCGACGGCGCAGTTCTACCACGTCATCACCGACAACCGTTTTCCGTACTGGGTTTTCGGCGGCCAGCAGGAAAGCGGCAGCGCCGAAGTCTCGAGTCGAAGTGAAGACGGCGAGATATGGATTCGCTACTGGCATCCCGTCGGCGCGGAAGAATACGCGTACATCGCGCCGGACCCGCTGCATCCGCATATCATCTATGGCGCCGGTGCCGGACACGTGACGCGTTATGACGAGCTCACGCAGCAAGTGCAAACGGTTTCGCCGGCCTTCGGCGGACGATTCGATGCAAGCGGCTATCGTTACAACCGCACGAATCCGCTCGTGTTCAATCGCGTGGACAAGCGCACGCTCTATTTGGGATCGAGCGTCGTCTTCGCGACGCGTGACGGCGGCAATCATTGGAGCGTCATCAGCCCCGATCTCACCCGGAAGCATCCGGGCGTTCCGGCGAATCTCGGTGCGTTCAAAAGCTCGCCGCTCGCGAAAGAGCAACGCGGCGTCGTATACAGCATCGGTCCGTCGTATATCGATCGCAACGTGATTTGGGCGGGCACGGACGACGGTCTGGTGTGGTTCACGCGAGACGGCGGCAGACACTGGAACGACGTCACGCCGCCCGGCATCGGCGCCTGGAACAAAATTACGCAAATCGATCCCTCGCATTTCGATCGCAACACGGCGTACGTTTCGGTGAGCCGTTGGCGCCTGGACGACTTGCGTCCGTACATCTACCGCACGCATGATGCCGGCAAGCATTGGCAGCTCGTTACCGGCGATTTACCGGACGATGCTCCCGTGAACACGGTGCGCGAAGATCCGGTACGGCGCGGACTGCTCTTTGCCGGAACCGAACGTACCGTGTACCTCTCGTTCGACGAGGGCGATCACTGGAGGTCGCTGCAACTCGACTTGCCGTCGACGTCGATCCGCGATCTCGTGATCCACGACAACGATATCGTCGTCGCCACGCACGGCCGTTCGTTTTGGATCCTCGACGACATCACGCCGCTGCGCGATCTGCGCTTCGACGCCAGCGGTGTGGCTGCGCATGTGCGGCGCGAAAATGCATTTCTGTTCAAGCCTGAAGTTGCGTACCGGCTGCGGCGCGATACGTGGACCGATACTCCGCTGCCTCCCGAAGAACCGGCCGGCGAAAATCCGCCCGACGGCGCGGTTATCGACTACTACTTGCCAAAGGACGCCCGCGGTCCGGTCACGCTTTCGATTTACGACGGCGCCGGCAGTTTGGTTCGGCGTTTCAGCAGTGCGGACAAACCGGCGCCGATTAATGCGGAAATCACGGTACCAACGTACTGGGTGCGTCCCACGCGGATTCCCGGCGCGCAAGCGGGGCTGAACCGCTTCCTTTGGGATTATCGCTATCCCCAACCGAAGGCACTCGGCTACGACTATCCGATTTCCGCAATTTACCACGACACGCCGCCGGCGCCCGAAGGTGTCATGGCGCTGCCGGGATCGTACACCGTGAAACTCACGGCCGACGGACGGACGTACTCTGAGCCGTTGAAGCTCGAGATGGATCCGCGCGTTCCGGTTTCGGGCGCTGCACTGCGCGAACAATTCACTCTGGCGCAAAAAATCGCCGGCCTGATGGCGCAGACGGCGAATAAGCGGCTCGCCCGATACAACGCGCAGCTCGACGCAATTATTCGCTGCAACCGAAGATGCGGACGCTGCACCGACCGCCTCGGTAGTGGAAGCGGTCCGCAGCATCGAGTCCAAACTGCGCGCGCTTAGAGTTGCTTCATACCCGGAGGAAACGACGAAACCGTGAAACAGCACCGCATGCGCGGGCAGCCGGCTCCGTCTTCCACTGCGGTACCCGGCGGAAATTTCGACGTTTCGGCCGGCTAGCCGCAAAATTCGTCGACCTCGTTCGCAGGCCGATGCTTTCCGGCGCCGGTCAATCTGCCGTCACGGGCCCCAATGGCTGCCGCCGTCGCCGGGCCCACGAATTCCGGCCGGGCCGCCTACATGCATTGTCACGCCCTTGGGAAACTTCACGACGAACTGAGCGGCGCGGAAGGCTCGTTACTCCGAAGAAATAACTACGATGCATGCGCCAGCACATGGAAACCCGAGCAGAGGTATCCCGATTCGGCGAGCCGCCTGAGAGCCAACTGCCCGCAGACATTCGCGAGATTTATGAAAAGAATCGCGAAAAACTCGGCTTCGTGCCGAACGTTTTTCGCGCGTACGCCAAGCGGCCCGAGCATTTCCGCGCGTTCATGGGTTACCATGACGTGCTCATGAAGGGTCCCGGCAATCTTTCTCGAGCAGAACGCGAAGCGATCGTCGTCGCAGTGTCCTCGGAGAACCGCTGTCAGTATTGCCTCGTGGCGCACGGCGCCGCCCTGCGCATCCTCGGCAAAGATCCGGTGATCGCGGAACAGATCGCAAACAATTGGCGCACCGCCGACATCTCGCCCCGCTTGCGCGCAGTGCTTGCATTCGCATCGCATGTGAACGAGCCGGGCTTTACCGCCAGCGAGCACGAAATCGACGCGCTGCACTTGAGCGGGTTGAGCGACGAGGACATCTGGGACGTCGCCGCAATCGCCGCGCTTCTTCGGCTTTTCCAACCGGATGGCCGGCCTCATGGACATGCGGCCCAACGAAGAGTTCTATTTCATAGGCCGCGAGCGAGCGCCGGGCTCGTAACGGCCCGCCTACGGGTACGAGAAGAACGGAGGTATCACATGGAAATTCCGAATCGCGTACCCTGGGTGAACGTAGCCGTCGGCGTGCTGACGATTATTTCGCCCTTCGTCGCGGTGCCGAATCCCTACGGTGCCAAGTGGGATCTGGTCATCACGGGCTTCATCATCGGCATGGTCGCAATCGTCGAAATGGCGACGTACGCCCGAATCAGCCGCATGGGCTACTGGCCGGCGGTCAACATTCTTGCGGGCATTTGGCTCTTCATTTCCACGACGTTCATGGGCGGAAACGTCGCGCTGGTTTGGAGCAGCATCATGCTCGGCGTACTCGCGATCGTGACGGCGCTCGTCTCGCTTTCATACGAGCGCATGCACGTCACGCACGAGGTGCAACCGCCGACGCAGACGCATCTGCGCACGTAAGACCACTCGTGACGACGCGCTTTCCGGCAAGTTCGCGCACGACGTCGCGAAAGCGCCGCAGATCCGACGGCCGCGGAATCCACAATGCCGCGGCCGTCAGGCCGCTCAACCGGCAAAACATGACCGTGTTCACAACCGTCCCGGCGACATACGCCGCGCTGGACGCGGCAGCGGCCCCCGCTAAGCCGAAGCGCGGAATGAGGGCAAAGCACGCACCGGCCTGCACGGCGATCATCGCGACGTTGATAACGCTCACGAGCAGCGGCCGTCCGAGTTGCAGAATGAAGTAGTTGGCGAACGTTCCGGTTGTCGCGAACACGACGATGCCCGGAAGCAGCAAGCGCAGCGGAAGCGCCGCCGCGTCAAACCGGGGCCCGTACACAGCGTGCACCAGCAGCGGCGCGAGAAAGGCGAGCGGCAGCGCGCACGCGAAGCAAATCGCCACTCCGCTCCGCACGACGAGCGCGGTCATTTCAGCGGCGCGCGGGCCCTCCGCCGTTCCGATTTCGCGGCCGATCGCCGTATTCACCGATCGCGCAATGGTGAAGAGCATTTCCCCGATGCTCACTGCGATCGAATATACGCCGAAAAGCGGCAAACCCAGCAGCGCGATGAGCATCAGCGAGTCGACGGTGTAATTCAGCAGGCCCAGCCCGCCGTTCAAACCCGACTGCGAACCGATGCGCGCCAGCTCGGTGGCGTGCAAACGCAAATTGCGCAAATGCAGACGAGCGCCGTTGCGTACCATGTCGCCGACGACGACCACGGCGCACGCGTACAAGACGACGAGCCACGCGGCGAGCGCGCCCGGCGTTCCGAAACCCAGCACCCAGCAGAATATGATGACGCCGACGAGCGTGCAAAACGCGACGGCCACGCATTGTGCGTTGAATCTGCCGATGCGGCCGATTGCAACGTAATAGCTCTGCTGCCACGAGATTACGATCGACGGCGGAAGCGCGCACAAGAAGACGGCCAGCTCGAGCGACCACCCGCGCACTGCCGCGTAGACTACGCAGCCGGCTACGATCGCGAGCGTTATCGCTGCGAACGCCGCCGCGAGTGCCGGGAAAAGCTGTTGAATGCTTCGCCTGCGCTTGGTCATCAAATAGGTGACGCCGGCGCCCGCGCCGCCGGTCACGGCGATCGGAATGGCGAGCATCGTCTGAATGCCGCTATAGACGCCTTTTCCTTGCGGCCCCAACAGCCGTGCAATGATGACGCCGGTGAGCACCGCCAACACCGTGATGACGACGCGCGCTGCAAAGGTTTGCAGCGCTCTGCTTCCGACGGAAGCACTGAAGCTGCGCACGGACTCAACGTTCCCGCAACACGGGCGCGCGAAGCATGACGATCAGCCCCGCGAGCACGCGAGCCGCAACCGTGGCGGCGCGACCCGAACGCGCAAACGATGTGGCCGGCCCCCGAAGCCGGCGGCCGTTTGCGAACCAAGCATCCGCCAACTGCGCGCGATCGCGCAGCGCAGGCGGCAAGTCCTCGCGATAGAGAGCCCAGCGCACGAACTGCGCGACGACGGGATCGCATACCTCGCCGAAATCCGCCATGCGCGCCGCAACGGAAACCACGCTTTGCAGGCCGGTGCGCTGCAGCAACTCCGCTTGCGTTGCTGCGAGAATTTCGCTCAAGAGCGCGGGCTGGTTGCGCAGTACCGTTGCCACGTGCACGCAATCGCTCAGCCGGCGTAAGTATGCGCCGTGCAGCGAGTAGTGCAGCGCAAGAGCGAATGGGTCCAAACGCAACGTAGGCCCCTGCGCGCCCTCGACCGTCACGAAATGCTCGCGCACGCTGCTCCAATCGCTCGGAACGCTGAACCATCCGGGCGGCGCGAGTTGAACGTGCAGCTCCACCGGCCGCTTGAACGACGGCGAACGCAGCGGAGCCAAATGGTGATGCGCATGCGCGTATTCTGCGGCAAGGTCCGGACGTTCGTACGCATAGCCGTCGGCTTGCATTGCTCTGCATGCGCGATCGGCATGCTCGCGCGGAACGAGCACGTCTATATCGGAAATGTGCGTGCGCTCCACCACTTTGTCGCCGGCGTACAAGCCTGCTGCGCTTTTGAGCAGCGCGTGCGGTACTTGCGAGGCCGTTAGCACGCGCACGATGCGCTCGACCTGCCGGCGAGCTTCGACCGACTCGAGCGCGCAGGCACCCGCATAGCGCTGAAGCAGCGCGCGCAGCGGTTCGATTTCCGGATCGCGAATGCGGTGCACGGCGAGTGCGTCGAACAGCAAGCCCGCGCACTTATGCCGAACGGCGTGGCTATATAGCTTGCGAAGATCGCTTCCCAGTACGGCCGCGCGAAGGCGCGAGCGGTCTGCGCACACGTAGGCTCCCAGCGATTCCGCAAGCGCCGCAAAGGGCGTCATGCACCGCGCTCCAGCGCAATCTCGCGGACGCGCCCCTCGTACGCCGCGGGAGGACCCTCGACAATACTCCCTTCGAGCGACACCCACGCGTGCGCATGCAGACGGTCGTGTTCCGCGGTTGCGTTCTCGATTCCCAAATGCAAACGTAAGCCGCCGGATTGCGCGTCGAGAAAGCGGTAGAGCGTCATCGCTCGCACGTAGCACGTGTTGTGCGTTCGAAAACAACGCGTCAGCCAAAAGCCCCGCATGCGCTGGATGTTCGAGTGCGTGCCGACGGGCCGGCGGCCGCGCCGCAGCGCGCGCACGAACGTGCGGAGATCCTGACGCGCGAGCGCTCGGGGAGCGCGCCAGATGAACCAGCCTATCGCGAAGAACAACGGCAGGCCATCCCATCCGCCGACGAAAAGCCGCCACCGCTGCGCGATTCCGGACGGGGTCCATTTCGGCGCGAATTCTACCATCGCTTCCGCTCCCGAAAACTATAATACGTTCGCACGAATCCGGCTTGCTGCGCTGCCGTGCGTACGAACCAGCCGCGCCGCAGCAAAGCAGTATCGCCGTTACCCGGCAGCAGAGCTCGCCGCGCCTTTTGCGAGGACGTCCACGACCGCGCGTACCTGGCGCAGCGCCGACCATTCGATTTCCCGGCGGTGCGCCAGGATGAATTGCGCGTAGCCGACGCCGTAAAAAAATTGCTGGCGCCAATACGCGCGCCAAGTGGGCCGATGACGATGCATCACGATCGCACGCGGTTCGTAGACGAAACCGCCACGAAATGCTCGTAGGAGACGCGTGTGCAGATCGCAGGCATCATAGGTCGCATAGCGCGCGTCGAAACCGCCCACGTCAAGCAAATATTCCCGACGGTACAGGACGTTGCCGGTCGGCGCGAATGGAAAGCGCGGATGCTGCAGCGAGCGAATCGCATCCAATCCGCCCATCAAATCCACGAATCGTGCCGCGGGCGACTCCGAACGGTAGCCGATCGTTTTTCCGGCCGCTCCGACGGCATCGGGCATTTGCTGCGCGGCGCGCAGCAGCGACTCTAGCCACGTTCGCGAACAGACGCAATCGCTGTCGGTAAATCCAATCCACGTTCCGTTCGCGGCGACAATTCCCGCATTTCGCGCGGCGGGGGCGCCCATGTTGCGTTGGGAGATGACGCGTGCGCCATGCGCGGTTGCGATACGCGCCGACTCATCCGTCGAGCCGTCGTTCACGACGATGATCTCGTACTGCGGCCGCGGCAGCGATTGCGCGGCGAGCGATCGCAGGCACCCCTCCAATGTCTCCGCCCCGTTATAGACCGGAATGACGACGGAGGCAATCATGCGTTACCGCGAACCTGCCAGCGCCGCAGCGCGAAGCCGAGCCAGAAATTGCGCGTCCACATCGCCTGATAGCATAGAAATTCCGCGCGCTGCCGCTCCGTCTTGCCGAAACGCGCGCCGCATTGTGCGCCGATTGCGATTGCAGCTCTGCGCGCCACCAACCCGAGAACGTGCAGCGACTTGCGCGCATCCCAGGTCAGTTCGTCGGGGTACATTCGGTATAAGTCCGCCGCACCGGCGCCGTATCCGCGCGCTTGGCGGCGCAGCGACATATCGTCGGCACGTGCATGATGGTACAGCGCGGCTCGCGCGCAATAATGTATCGACGTACCGAATAAGCGAATGATGCGGTGCGAAAAATCGACGTCCTCGCCCGTGAGCAACTTTGGGTTCCAGCCGCCCGCCGCGCGAGCAGCATTTGCGCGAACGGCCAGATTCAGCGAGGGCGCGAATGGAAACGCTTCGCGGGTCGACGCAATACGTGCGTCGTACAGTCCCACCGCCTGCGCGTATCGTTCGGCGGCCGTCTTCGGTGGATAGCACATCGTATTGCCGGCGGCAATGATCACACGCGGATCGTCGAACGCTTGCGCAAGTTCGGCCACCCAGCGACGTGTCGGCACCGTGTCGGCGTCCAGGTGCAGCACGATCGCGCCGGCTGCCTCGGCCAGACCGCGATTGCGCGCAGCCGCCGGACCGCGCAACGGTTCGTGCACCACTTTCACCCCAAAGTGCTCCGCAATGCACGCCGTTTCGTCAGCGGATCCGTTATCGACGACAATCGTTTCGAAAGGCGGCGCGCCCGCTTGACCGCGCAACGCCGTGAGCGTTTGCGCGATGCTGCCGGCGGCGTTGAGCGCGGGGATGACGACGCTCACACCGCTCATTTCAGCGCCGCCTCGATCGTGCGCAGCCAGTCCGGCTGTGCGTAAGCGTCCTCGCCGATTTCCAGTTGTACGCCGTGCAGATTCGAGGCGCAGCGGGCGGCTTGCGTTACAATCCACCGGCCAACGTTCACGTGAGATGGTAAAACGATTTGACGTAGCAACGCCGCAACCGTTTGCGGCGCGTCGAGCCGGCTTGCACGAATGCCGCGCATTTGCGGCGAGCGTGTGATGCTGACGACGTGCGTGGGATGCGCCATTGGACGTCGAGCGTGCAAACGCAGACGATCGAGCGGCACGCGGCGTTTCTGCGTCCACGCGGAATAGCGCGGCAGCACGCGCACGTCGCCGACCTCGAACCAGCGTCGAATCTCCGGATCCAGGTTGAACGTGTGGAGAAGCGCGCGAAGAACGGGGACGCCGCTCTCATCGCGCAGCAGCAATTTGTCGTCCCCCAGCGTCGACCAGCCGTTCAGCACCAGTGCGGCCGTCAGCGTGCTTTTTCCGCCGCCGGAGGGCGCGCACAACACGGCGCACACGTCATTTTTCACAACGGCACCCGCATGCACGGCGATGAATCGTTCCGCGCGCCAGCCGACGGTGCAAATCAGCGAAAAAAGATCTTCCATATCGCCGATTTCGGGTTCGCCGAACGAGGTCTGCGGCGGAACGCAGATCGTCCATTCGTCCGCAACGGGACCGGTGTGTCCGGCGGCCACAAAGCCGTGTTGCGTATCGGCGGTATATTCATCGGCGTTGCAATCGACCGACATGTGCGCGCAGGTGAGAAACGAGCCGGATGCTCGGCGGGGGACGTGTATCCGCGTCAGCGTAATGCGTACGACGCGCGGGCGTAACGGCCAATCATCGCCGTACATGTCGAAATATGCTCGAGCGACGCAGGCGAGCTGCTCGTCGTCGGCGGTGATGCAAACATTCAAAGGCCCGCACGAGGTCTGCAAGCGCACGGGGCCGAGCGCAGCCTGCACCGCTGTTATTCGGCCAACGGGATGCTGGGATCGAACGCGCTGGTCACGATGCTTTGGAGCGGCTGCTCCATGCGCGTTACCACCGGCGCTTCCCACGGGCCGGAAAATTCCGGCTCCGAGCTTGCGCCGCCATCGTCGATCGCCGGTTCGACGATGCCTTCCCGGGAGAGCTGCGCGAGGAAAGCACGAACTTCGTCATCGTCCGCCGCACCCCAAGCGCGGCATTGCGCGAGGATGCGATCTTCGCTCGCGCCGCAGGCCTCGAACACTTGCACGGTCGCCCAGCCGCTGCGGTTGAGCGCGTAAAAATATTTTGAATCCAAATCGAGCAAGACCGCGCCGTCTTCGATGACCGTCGCGACAAGCGTTGGAGCCAGTGCAATACCCGTGCAGGCCGTTTCCGGCAGTGTCCGCATACGGCGCCTCCCTTCTCCCTTTCTAACTATAGGAAGCAGGCGGTCTGAATCACAGAAGGCATGAGGGTAGGCGTGCAGTCCGAGAGTCCCAATTCCACGCCCAACCGGGGCCGGCGGCCACGGGCAACCGTGCGCCTGTACCTATCGGCAAGAGCAGATTGGCCCCGGCTTCCTACAATAAACTGAACGCTTTGGGGAGGGCTCGAGCGCGCGCGCGAGCCGCGAAGATATTCGCGGTCATTGCAATCCAAGCACTTATCGCGAAAATTGCGCCGCGGGCGATGAGCCCGAGGCGATCGTCCAGCAACCCGGTGAGGACCAGTGCAATTGCGACTTGAAAGGAGCCGAACGTAAACCAGGAGAGCCGCGACTCGAGCAATTCCTCCGGAAGCGTTTCATCGTCTTCGCCGCGATAGACCGTCGCGATGAGCCGAACCCCGATGTGATGAAAGTGCGCGAGCACCATTTGCCCGATCCAGCCCATGAGCACTACGAAAATGTATGCGGGCTGCCACGGTTTTCCGGCAAGCGCGCCGCCGCCGATGGCGAGCGCCGTCAGGAACCACAGCACGCTCACGGCGATGAATGCTTGCGGTGGGCGATGTCTGCGCGTTGCGCGCCGCAGAATGTCGAACACGTCAACCGCGTAGCCGAGCGCGGCAACCGCAAAAAGCGCGCCGCCGATCCACGCAATTGCCGCGTAATGCGATGCGACGCCTGCAGCCAGCAGTGGTACGCCAATCAGCGCGAGGGTTCCCACGAAGATGTGCATCCAGCGAAAACGCGTTGCTTGTCCGGTAATCGGCCGCAGCGTGCGCATCGAAACGCCGAAGATGAGCAGCGAAAGCCAGCCGAGCGTGCCGAGAGCGGCGTGCGCAGCCGGTAGGGATGCGGCCCAGGTGAAACCGCGGCCCGCAAGCAAACTCGCCAGGCCGTAACCGATAGCAGCCGTCGCGAGCAAAAACAGTAACGTTGCGCCGAATGCGCGCGCTACGGCTCGCTGCACGCGCTCGCCGTGCGAGGTCCCGGACAGCGTCCAGAGCGCCGTAAAAACATATACGACGATCGCTGCAAGCAGCAAATCGCCGGCCGGCCCAAGCATGCTCGGAGCCCGCAAAAATCCGTAAACCAGCAGTGCAACGCCTACGGCATACGCGACGAGCGACCATCGCGCGATCGTTTCACCGCGCCATTCGACGTCGACGAAATTCGGCAGCGCGTGAATCAGGACCGCGAGTGCCGCCATCGTCACCCAACCCAGCGCAACCATGTGGATCCACGCGAATCCCACGTATCCGTGCACATTCGCAGACCACGCAGCCCAAAGAAGAAGGAGCCACGAAAGGCCGTGCGCCGCGTGTGCGTAGATGAGGGCGGCGGGTGGAATCCAATGGCGTCGCGCAAACACGGCTTGCAGTGCGCTCAGGACGTCAATTGAGCGAACCGCAATGTATCGACGTTGCCGCCGCTGATGACTATGGCGATGCGCTTGCCGCGAGCGTCGATTTTTCCGTTCAGTACTGCGGCGATGCCGGCGGCGCCGCTCGGCTCGATGACGACCTTCAACCGTTCGAAAACGAAGCGCATTGCATCGCGCAACTCGTCGTCACTCACGGTCACGATAGTACCGCCGTGCGCGCGCACGATTGCGAAAGTCAAATCACCCGGAGCCTGGGTCTGCAATCCGTCGGCGATGGTTCGCGGCACGTCTATATGCACGATGTCTCCTCGCGCCAGCGACTGCTGGAAATCGTTGCCCGCTTCGGGTTCGACACCGTACATCGCAATGTTCGAATCGAACGAGTGTGCAGCAACCGCGCTGCCGGAAAGTAAACCGCCACCGCCCACCGGGGTAACAATCGCATCGACGCCTTCCACATCTTCGAGTACCTCGAGCGCCGCCGTTCCCGCGCCCGCGATTATCGCAGAATCGTTGAAGGGTGGAACCATCGTCGCGCCTCGCTCGCCGCAAATTTTCTGCGCGATTTCGGCGCGATGCGAGCGATGCCGGTCGTAAAACACGACCTCTGCGCCGTATTCTCGCGTGGCCGCTATCTTCGAAGCGGGCGCGTCTTCGGGCATGACGATTGTAGCGTGAACGTTCAGCAACTTGCCGGCGAGTGCAACACCCTGCGCATGGTTACCGCTCGAGAAGGCGACGACCCCACCCCGCCGCTGCTGCGGATCGAACTGAACGATGCGATTGTACGCGCCGCGAAATTTGAACGCCCCCATTCGCTGGAAGTTTTCACACTTCAGGAAAACGTCGCCGCCCACACGCTCGTTCAAGGTACGTGACGTAACCAGGGGCGTGCGGTGCGCGACCCCCTCCAGCCGGTGCGCAGCGGCGCGCACGTCGGCAATCGTTACGAGGGCTTCTGCGCTTCGCGTATCCACCAATACCGAACCTTTCCGTCTTTGGCCAGCCGCATCACCTCATGAAACGGCGCCTTGGCGAATTGCACGTCGAAGCACAGTGCATCCTGCGGGCACCACGAACCGGCGGTTTGCTTGAGTCCTTGATACGCGCCCTGTGCGGAAAGTTCGTCCGAGAACTCGGCCACACGCACGCGGGTCAGTTCGCCTTCGATCCCGGGATCGAGCCGGTTCATGACGGGCGAGAGATCGTCGGCAGCAACTGCACGCGTGATGGCGTCGGCTAAACGCTCGCGGCCGTTCGGAACTGCGCACGCTGACAGACTAACTACGACCAGGGCGATGGAGACGGCTTTCATCACGTCTTTGGTTGCCCGGCGACAAATACTTTTCATTCCAGCGCGAAAGCGTGCCGCTTTTCTTGCCGAGCGTCATTTTCCGTGCTGAAACAGTGGCTAGACGGGCCTGCCCCTCGACAAGCTCGGGATCGTGTTTGTCATGCTGAGCGTGTCGAAGCATGGCTGAGCGCAGTCGAAGCCGCTTGTCGGAATGACCCTCGACACGCTCGGGGTCGTTCGGCGGGCTCACGTTGACGATGCTTCGTCCGCGAGGGCCGTCGTTTCAAGAAAGCGAAGCTTCGGATTCCACTCTTCCGCCAAACGCAAACTCCATTCGGATTCGAAGAGCGCGACCGGGTCCCCACTCCAATCTTCGACCAGCTTCGCGTTCGACGGCAGTTGCGCTCGCGCAATGAGATCAGCTTCTCCCCCGACATGCCGCGCCACGCTGTACGGCAACGAAGCGAACACGGTTTTGACGCCGTACTCCGATTCGAGCCGGTACTTGACGACGTCGAACTGCAGCGCGCCGACCGCCGCCAGAATCGGCTCCGTGCGCATCGATCCGAAGGGGTACAGCACTTGAATTGCGCCCTCTTCGCGCAGTTGCGCGATGCCCTTGCCGAACGACTTGTACGTACCGGTGTCCAGGCTGCGCACCGAGGCGAAATGTTCGGGCGTGAATGCCGGAATGTGCTCGAATTGCACCGGCACGCCATCGCTAATCGTATCGCCGATTGCGAACACGCCCGGGTTGGCGAGCCCGACGACGTCGCCCGCATAAGCCGCGTCGAGCGATTCGCGCTCGCTCGCGAAAAGACGCATCGCGCGTGAAAGCCGCACGTCCTTACCGGTGCGAGCGTTGCGCACCGTCATGTCGCGCTCGAATTTACCCGAGCACACGCGCACGAATGCGACGCGATCGCGGTGCCGCGGGTCCATGTTCGCCTGGATTTTGAAGACGAATCCGGAGAACGCTTCGGACGTGGGGCTGACGTACCCCTCGACGGGCTCGGGGTCGTTCGACGGGTTCACGATGACACCGTCGTTCGACCGGCTCGCGATGGCACCGCCGTTCGACGAACTGGAAATGACGTTGCGGCGCCGCGTCGGGGCCGGCGCCATCTTTACGAAATCGTCCAGAAAGAGCTGCACGCCGAAATTAGTGACGGCGCTGCCGAAAAACACCGGCGTGACCTCTGCGCCGAGCATTCGCTGCGCATCGAATTCGGCACCGGCGCCTTCGAGTAACTCGAGGCCCTCGCGGAACTCGCGATACGATTGCTCGTCGAGCAGATCGCGAATCTGCGCATCGTTCATGCCGGCAACTTGCACGTGCGCGCGTTTGGCTCCGTGCGCACTGCGCTCGAACAGATGCACCTGCTGCGTGCGGCGATCGTACACGCCTTTGAACGACGGTCCGTTTCCGAGCGGCCAGTTCATGGGAAATGCGCCGATACCAAGCACGTTTTCGAGTTCGTCGAGCAGTTCGAGCGGATCGCGGCTGGGGCGGTCCATTTTGTTGATGAAGGTGAAGAGCGGGATGCGGCGCGCGCGGCAGATGGCAAAGAGCTTTTTGGTCTGCGGTTCAACGCCTTTGGCCGCGTCGATGAGCATCACGGCGCTGTCCGCGGCGAGCAGCGTGCGATACGTGTCCTCGCCGAAATCTTGATGCCCCGGCGTGTCGAGCAGATTGACCGTATAGCCTTCATACGGAAATTGAAGTACCGTCGATGTAATCGAGATGCCGCGCTGCTTCTCGAGTTCCATCCAGTCGCTGGTCGCGGCGCGCTGCGCGCGGCGCGCGCTGACTTGTCCGGCAGTTTGAATTGCGCCGCCGTACAGCAAAAGCTTCTCGGTGAGCGTCGTCTTTCCGGCGTCCGGATGCGAGATGATGGCGAACGTGCGCCGTTTGTTTACTTCTTCTTCTATCCCATTCATTTCAGAGACGCCGCCATGACTTTGTACACCCGCAGTTCGAAACCATCGTCTGCCCCGCGTAAGAGCGCGATCGAATCGGGCGTTTCGTACAATCGAGCCTATCGGGGGTACGCGCATTCGATCCGCGCCGCGCGTCACCACCACCGAATCGCCTTGCACGATGACGTGACAGTCCGCTGCGTCCAGTTTGGCCCCGGGAGGCAGCATCGTGGCGCCGGCCGGTAGATTCGCAAGCACGTATTTGAGCGGACCGCTCGACCTGCTCGTTTGCTCGAAACATTCGGGCAATGCGGAGAGCGCCCACGGCGCGCTGGCGACGAATGCGCTCGCGACGCGTTTCGACGGCGGAGCCGTCCGGGCCGCTTTCGGCGGCGCCGGTACGAACACCGATTTGATGCGAATCGCCAAGTTCTCGCGGTTCCAGTACAGGCCGACGACGACGAACGCCGCTACGACGACGATCGTCGAAACGGCGAAGTATCTAAGCAGCGCTCTCGGCGGATTCGAGCGAGCCGATGCGGTCGCTCAGCGTCATGCGTGCCGCTCCGATCGACCAGTCCGCCATTCCGTAATAGAAGTCGAACGTGCGAGAACCGAGATCGGGACGCGGATCGATCCCGGTCGGGAAAACGACGTTGTCGACGATGCCGCGCAACTCCGTGTCGCACTCGGGCGCAAGCACCGGGCGGGGCGAACGATACAGCACTTTGTGGGGCTGCTCGAGATCTTGAATCATCATGCCCGCGCTGTACTTCAGTTTCGGCTTGCTCGAACCGTGATCGAGCACGTCGACTGCATGATAGAGCGACATCCACCCTTCGGCGATTCGTACGGGCGGCGTACCGGCGCCCAATTTCAGCGAACCCCATTGCGCGTTGGGCGACATGACCAGAACGCTCTCGCACACGTCCAAAAGGTTTTCGCGATCGCGCAGCGCCGGTTCGAGAGGCACGTACGCCATGCGAATGGATTCACGATCCGCGAACGGCATGCGCTCGATCATCGGAATCGCGGCGCGCCCGTCGACGGCGGAAAGATGCAGCATGGGGCGGTGAAAGAGCGCCAGCGACTTCACGCCGCCGGGCGAGAGAACCGGCTCGGGGAAAAAGGCGGCGTCTTTGTCGTCACCGATGTGCATGCCCGGTTTATCGAAATGCAGTACGCCCATGCGCTTCCACGAATATCCATCGTCGGAAACCGCAACCGCGATGCGCGGCCCCTGCGGTCCGAATGCGGTGTATGCCATCACGTACTGATCGAGCACCGGAATGAACGTGACGCGCGGATCTTCGCAGCCGTAACCCGGGTGCGGGCGAAGTTCGTACGCGGCATCCGGTTCGAGCGCAAAGCCGTCGCGTTCGAACCTGAAACGGTCGCCGTTGCTGCGCGCTTTCACCAGACCGACGCGCGAAATGTTTCCACGCGAAACGTCGCGCGGATACAACAGCAATTCGCCGTCGCGCGTGCGCGCGGACGCCGGATTCAACGTCCCTTCCGCTTCGGATTCATCGCCGCTGGGCTCAAGAACCAGTCCGAGCCGTTCGACGCGCACGTCGACTTCAAAGGCTTCGTGTGCCTGCATCAAACCTCTACAGAAACGCCGCTCGCACGAGCGCAGTTGCCGAAAGCTGTAACGATTTCGTGTGGCAAGCATCCGCTGCGCGCGGCAAACTCGTCGAGATCGCTTTGGCGATCGAGCAAGACCAGCGCGTTTCGCTCCCGGCCGAGGCGATTCGCGCGCACGGTGACGTACTGCATGCCAACCGATAAGATATCGTCCGCGCCGGCCAGACTCTTAGGCAGTCCGTCCGCGTACCCGCAGCGCGCCGTCGCGATGTGCTGATCATCGGCAAGCATCGTACCCCCATATCCCAGGCGCGTCCCGGCCGAATGTCGCTCCACGCGAACAATCGGCGCCCTCACGCCGATCGCACAGCGCACGCCCGGCACGCGGAAGCCGCCGGTAGCGCCGAACAGTCCCACACCTACGCGAACGGCGTCGCCGAGTGCACCGTCGGCGGCTGCAGGAAAGGTGCTCGCCACATCCGTTCCGTCGAGATGCACGCCTGCGGCCTGCATGATACGTACGGCCTCACGGAACGTTTCGAGCTGCACGCGCCGGTTTTCGAAGTCGGTGATATGCGTCCAGAGCCGGACGAGCGCGCCCGCTTGGGCGAGCGCCGGGGCGAACGCCCGGGCGTCTTCCAAGGAAAGACCGCTCCACGCTGCCGCCGGCCGGATCCCTACGCGCAGGCGAACCGGCGCGCCGAGCTCCGCGAATACGTTTCGCGCCACCTCGAGTTCCGTAACGGTGGCGATGCTCGGCTGCGCGTTCGCGCGGTACGCGTCGGCAAGCTGGTCGGGCTCCAGGGCGCCCAGGACGATGATGGGGGTCTTTGTGTGCTTGCGGACCTCGTTCAGCTCCTCGGCATCGGAGACGCACAGAGCCTGCGCCAAGCCTTCCACCGCTCGGATCACGGAGCCATAGCCCCAGCCGTATCCGTCGCCTTTGACGACGGCATACAAGGGCACGCCGGTGAAATCGCGCCACGCGCGGGCGTTCTGGGCGACTATTGCCGGGTCGAGCGAAAGATCGGGCCGCATTCAGGGCAGCACGGTAGAAGCCACGGGTTCGTCGGAGGGCGTGACCACGACGACCCCGATTCCACGCCGGTATACCGTGTTCGGCACGATCCAGAGCGTGTACGTCCGGTACTTCTCAGAGGGCTCGCCGCCGCTGGCCGGAGCCTCTTCGAACGCGACTACCCGCACGCCGCCCGGATCTGCGCGAATCGACTCGATGATCTGCCGGTAGCCGCTGCGATCGTGCGGTCCCATCAGCAGAACCACGCCGAACTCACTGCGAAAGCGAACCGGTGCGCGTATGCCCAGCCGCTCCAACGAAGGCGTGTCGCGCACTACGACGATCTCGTTTCCGCCGTCCAGAACGCCGGTGCGGCCCTGCGCGAGCGTCTGCACGCGGACATCCCGGCATCCGACGAGCAAAACCAAGGCAAAGAGGGGCCACAGGCGTTTCACGCGCTTGGGCGTTCGCGCCATTGTCACGGGATGCCCTTCGGATGCACTATTACAACAAGAGGTAGCCCTATGCTGCATCACATCATCGCCGCTGCGTTGACGCTCGCCGTACTTCCGCCGGCGCCCGCAACGACCGCGCCGAGCCGGCCGCCCGCAACGCCGGCGCTGAAAACGATCGCCACAGTGCGTGCATCGGCGCGATGCGCCGACGTGATCACGCATGCAAACGGCGCGATTACGAGCGCGCTCGGCAACGACCAGATTATCGGGCAGACGATCACGAATCTGCGCTACACGAACTTGGACGATGGAAACGAGCTGCATCGCACTCACGGATTGCAAGCGCTGGGCAACCTCGCGAAAGCGTTGGTGATGCAGGCACGCTCCGGCGACGATGAAGTCAAGCGGCTGCGCCGCATCGCCGCGCAAACCAAAGATCCCGACAATGCGAAGGCGCTGAAAACCTTTGCGGACGCCTTGGGCGGGGCGTTGTGGACCCAGCAGAAAATCGGGCGCGATCTCAACGGCTTTCTCGCATACCAGGACTATCGCGACATGTCCAAATGGGGCGAGAGCGGCGAAGAGATGAACCAAGCCCTCTTCGGCGTGCCGGACCCGCTCACCGAGATGCCGGTCGACATGGGCCCGCGCCGCGGCACCGGTGCGGCCATCAATATTCCGCTTCATCCGGCTTCGGGACACGATCCCGCTGAAGCGAACGCAACGCAGCAGGCCAAGTGGGCGGCCGACGATTTCGAAAAACGCATTCCATTCATTTTGAAAGACGAGAATTCGGCCGCGAACGACGTGGACGGCGCCATCACCGGCTGCTAGAGACACCTGCTCCGATAAAGTCATTGTTCGCCCCGGAGCTTTTCGTTAGACTTTGAAGTCTAGTGAAGACTCTCGCACGCCTGAGCCTGGCGGCGGTCGCCGTCGCGTACGGCGAGGTCATGCTGGGCAGCTGGACCCGCATAAACGGCGCAGGAATGACTTGCCCGGATTACCCGCTCTGCCACGGCGAATTCATCCCATCGATGGGCGGCGGCACGGTTTGGGAATGGACGCACCGCGTTACTGCGGCGGTTCTCTCGCTGCTGGTCATCGCCGTCATCGCAACTGCATGGAAGCGCCGCTCGCACGCCGCTTTCATCGCGCCGACGACTCTGGTCATCACCGCGCTCTTCGCCTTCCAGGTATTTCTGGGAGCTGCGACGGTGCGTCTTTCGAACAGCCCCATTTCCGTCGTTTGGCATTGGGGAACCGCGATGGCGTTCGTCGGCGCATTGACATGCATGACGATCTTCGCATTCGCGGCGGAAGGGCGCACGCGCAGCACCGGTTCGCGCGGACAAGTTGCGCTTACCGGAATACTCGGTGGAACCGCGCTCGTGGCATTCATCACGATGTGCGTCGGCGCATACGTCAGCTCGAGCGGCGCGGGACTCGCCTGCGTAGACGTTCCGGGATGCGCGGGCAACGTCGTGGTATATACGCCGGGACAAGCCGTGCAGATGCTCCATCGTTTCATTGCGGCGGCCTGCTTGCTGACCGCGGTCATCTCGTTTGCACTCGCTTGGGTGCTGCGCGCATCTGCGCGCGTGCGCGCCGCTGCGAGCGCCGGCTTGCTGCTGGTATTCGTGCAAGTTCTGCTGGGGCTGCTCAACGTCGCGCTGCGCCTGCCGATCGATTTGCGCGAAGCGCACGCCGCAAACGCTGCCCTCGTGTTTCTTTCGTTCGTAACGGCAACGGTGTTCGCCGCGCTCGAAGGCGTGCGCGCGAGTGAGCGCGCAATCGCATGAACCCGACGGTAGCTCGCGTCGATGGCGTAATGCGCGCGCGAGCGGTTGGGTGGCTCGCTCTCCTCAGCGATTATTACGACCTCGGCAAACCGCGCATCATGTACCTGCTGCTCGTCACGACGGCGGCGGCGATGGTCATGGCCTCGCGCGGCATTCCGCCCCTCGACGTGTTCGCATGGACGATGATAGGCGGAGCGCTCGCAGCCATGTCGGCCGGTACGCTGAACTGCGTGTACGACGCCGACATCGACCGCGTCATGAAGCGCACGCGCATGCGCCCGCTTCCGGCGGGCCGCATCTCGATTTTCGCGGCCACGACGCACGCTTGCGTGATGGGCGTGCTCTCATTTGCGATCTTCTACTTCCGCGTCAATCACTTGGCCGCGTGGCTCTCGCTCGCGGGCAACGTCTATTACGTCGTGCTGTACACGATGCTGCTCAAGCGCCGCACGCCGCAAAACATCGTCATCGGCGGTGCCGCGGGTTCGATTCCGCCGCTCGTCGGCTGGGCCGCGGTCACGCACGCGATCGGAGCTCCGGCAATCGGCCTCTTCGCGATCGTTTTTCTCTGGACGCCGCCGCATTTTTGGGCGCTGGCCTTGATGACTGAAACCGATTACGACAAGGCCGGCGTTCCGATGCTGCCCAACGTTTTCGGCGACGAACGCACCAAACGGGACATCCTGATTTACACCCTCGTTCTACTGCTCGCGTCGGTTGCGCTCTACTGGCCGCTGCACGTGATGGGACCGCTTTACGGCGCCGTCGCCGCCGTGCTCGGATTGCTGTTCGCGTATTACGCGGTGCGCACGATGCGCGACGCGGGGACGGCGTACGCGCGCACGACGTTCCTCTATTCGCTGCTGTATCTCGCGCTGATTTGCGCGAGCATGGTGATCGATCGGATTATCTTCTAACGTGGCGGACGCGACCACTACGACGTTTGCGGGCCACAAGTTGGACCGTTCCGTCGTTCCCCTGCTGCTGACTCTGGGTTTGGGCGTGTTCCTGGGTGCGCTCGATCTGAGCGTGCTCGCGCCGGCTTTACCCGCACTGGGCAAAGAATTCAGCGTTTCAACCGGCGATCTATCGTGGGTCTTCACGTTGTATTTGCTCGTGAACGTGGTCGGAATCGCGGTGATGAGCACGCTGGCGGATCGCTACGGGCGGCGTTCCGTGTATATCGCTTGCGTCATGATTTTCGTGGCAGGGAGTGCTCTCGCCGTCGTGTCGCACGACTATGCCGTGTTTCTGATCGCACGAGCCGTGCAGGCCTTTGGAGCCGGCGGAATTTTCCCCGTCGCGACGGCCGCAATCGGCGATGCGGTTCCCAAGCAGCGACGGGGTGCGGCGCTGGGGCTGGTTGCCGCAACGTGGGGCTTGGCCGCAGTCCTCGGACCGATTTACGGCGGCATGGTGACGCACTTCGTTTCGTGGCGGTTCATCTTCGCACCGAATTTTCCGATTGCAGCGGCGGTGCTTGTGCTCGCGCTGCGCCGGGTGCCGTCGAACGCTCCGCGCGTGCGCGGCCCGCTCGACGTCGCGGGCTTATGTTTACTCTGCATCGGCTTGCTGTTCTTGACGTACGGCATTAGCGGCGCGCATCCCGTAACGATTGTGTTCGGCCTCCTGCTTCTCGCTGGGTTCGTACTCTGGGAGCGCGCGTGCCGTTTCCCGATAGTTGCGCTGGACCTGTTCGCGAATCGGCAAATCGCAAAGACGTTTGCCCTCGAGATCGTTATCGGCATACTCGAAGGTTCGCTGTTCTTCATTCCCGCCGTTCTGGTCGGAGCGCAGCACATTTCGTATGCAGCAGCTGGTGTAGTGGCAGCAGTCGGCGCGTTCATGTTCGTTCTCGTCATTCCGGGATCCGGGCGCGCGCTCGACCGCATCGGCAGCCGCGACGTGCTGCTCGCGGGCACGCTGCTCACCGAAGCGGGGCTCGTCATATTTGCGCTTTGCTTCACGTCGCTTGCGCTCTCCGTGCTCGCAATGATCGTCGCCGGCGTCGGTTTCGGCGCGCTGCTCGGAGCGCCGACGCGCTACATCGTGACGAACGAAAGCGCGGAGCGAACGCGAGCAACGGCAATCGGATTGCTGAGCCAGTTTCTCATCATCGGACAAATCGTCGGTGCGGCGCTGGCCGGCGGAATCATGGGACACGCGCTTTCGGACGCGGAGGCATATCGCGACACGTACTTGGTGTTTGCAGGGGTTGCGCTGCTTGCTTTGGCGATTGCGTGCACGCTGGCAGGTCGCCGACAGGAGATTCGAGCAGCCGCAACCGAGTGAGGGCTATGCCGCGCACGCACGAAGTGCTCAATCAGCCGCCGCCCCTTACCGATTACAACGTCTTTCGCACGGATCGCGCGCTCGTGGAAGCGCTCGCGCACGAGGGCGCTTCGGATGCATTCGACGACCTGAACATCATCGGTTTGCTCGCGGGAAGCGAGCGGGCGCAGGAATGGGCGCGGCAAGCCAACGAGCATCCGCCGAAACTGCGCACCCACGACCGGTTCGGGCGCCGGATCGACGAAGTCGATTTTCATCCTGCATATCACGAGTTGATGCAGGTCGCAACGCGCAACGGTCTGCACGCTGCGCCATGGGCGAGCAGCGATCCGGCAGCGCACACTGCGCGGGCCGCGAAATTCTACGTCTGGGGACAAGTCGAAGCGGGCCATGGCTGCCCTATCTCGATGACGTATGCGGCGATTCCGGCGCTGCGCTCGCAGCCCGCGCTCGCGCACGTCTGGGAGCCGCGGCTCACGCAATGCGGCTACGATCCGGCGCTGCGTCCCATCGAGGAAAAGCAAAGCGCGCTTTGCGGCATGGCGATGACCGAGAAGCAAGGCGGCTCGGACGTGCGCGCAAATCTGACGCGTGCAGTGTTCGCCGAGCGCACGCCGGCCGGTGACGCGTATCTGCTGACCGGCCACAAGTGGTTTTGCTCGGCGCCAATGAGCGACATGTTCCTCGTCCTCGCACAGGCCGATGCCGGACTCACCTGCTTTCTCATGCCGCGCGTGCTGCCGGACGGATCGCGCAATCGCATTTTCATTCAGCGGCTCAAAGAAAAACTCGGCAACCGTTCCAATGCGTCGAGCGAGATCGAACTCGACGACGCGTGGGCATTGCTGCTCGGAGAACCGGGCCGCGGCGTGCAGACGATCGTCGAAATGGTCAACGGCACGCGGCTGGATTGCATCAACGGCTCCGCCGCGCTCATCCGCCAAGTTACTGCACAGGCGATTCATCATGCGACGTATCGATTTGCGTTCGGCAAGGCACTGGTCGATCAGCCGCTCATGCGGAACGTGCTCGCGGATTTGGCCGTCGAGTCGGAAGCGGCGATGACGCTGCTGCTTCGGCTTGCGCGCGCGGTAGATCGCGCGCCGTTCGATGCGCGCGAGGCCGCGGTAAAGCGCCTGGGCACGGCGGTCGGAAAATATTACGTCTGCAAACGTGCGCCGGTAGTCGTCGGTGAAGCGCTCGAATGTCTGGGCGGCAACGGTTACGTCGAAGAATCGCCGCTGCCGCGCTTATACCGCGAAGCGCCGCTCAATTCGATTTGGGAGGGATCGGGAAACATCAACGCGCTCGACGTGCTGCGCATCGCGGCCAAACAGCCGCAGGTTCTCGATGCATTCCGCGCCGAGATCGAGCCGGCGCTGGACGACGCGCGCATCCGCCGGGCCGCCGCCGAGCTGAATGACGCGTTACAGGACACGCAAAACGGCGAGATCCGCGCGCGCTCTATCGTGGAGCGCATGGCCCTTCTGTGGCAAGCCGCTCTGCTCGCGCGGGATCCGTTCAATCCGGTCACTGAGATGTTCGTCGATTCGCGCATCGCCGGCAACTGGGATCGAACGCTCGGTACGCTTGCTGCCACGAGCAATCACCGGCTGGCCGTCGACCGCGCGCAGCCGTCGCAAAATGTGGAATACTCTGAGTTGTAGATGAAACTCCGGACGCTCCGGCGGCGCGAGCATTTGGCGAGTCGCCCCTGGACAGCGCGCGAGCGGCTCATCGTCTGGCGCGGACTCACCGGACGCTTCGCCATTGCCATTGAGCCGCTGCTCGGGACGCTGTTTTTCGGCGCACTCACCTACGGCATCATTTGGCGCGCACGCGTCGCAAAACCGCACGACATGTGGATTCTCTCGCCGATTTTTGGCTTGGCGGCGCTTGCGTTTCTGGCATATTTCGTCTATCTACTGGTCGCGCCGGTTATCGCATACCGGGAAACGTACAAGCCGATCTATCTCGTCGACGGTTACATTCGCTATCGCGCGCCGGACGACGATTCGGATCTCGGCGCGAACGGTTATGTGGCCGTCCTCTTCGCGGATCGCGAGATCTGCTGCGAGTGGGAAAGCTTACGGCACCAAACCGCTTCCAAACGCCACGCTGCCCGCGATGGCGGAATTCTCGGAGTACGGCGGCGTGCACAAGATCGACGGGAAGTCGACCGGCGTGCTTCCCGACGATATTCCGGTCTTTGCCGTCGGGATCAATCCGCGGCACTAGCCTGCGTCGAACCTCATCGCAGGAGCTTTTCCATCGTAACGACGTCGACGAAACGTCCGCCGAGCATTCCATGCTCTTCGTAGACTCCCACCTCGCGGAAGCCAGCCTTTCGATACAGCGCACGGCCGGCGAGATTGCTATCGAGTGCGTGAAGCACGATCTTGTGGAAATTTCCCGCGGCGGCTTGTCTTTCGAACTCCGCGAGCAGAGCGATCCCAACCCCACGGCCCCGATGCGATCGCGCAATGTAAACCGAGAGGTCGGCGACGGCGGCGTGCGCGCAGCGATCCGAGAAACGATTGAGGGAAGCCCATCCTAGGATGCATTCCTCTTCGGCGGCAACGAGCACGGCGTAGCGCAGATCGTGCTCGCCCCACCATTGCGCCAAGTCCTCAGCCGATTTCAACTCGGTTTCCAGAGTTGCGCTGCCGTCCTGAATGCCTTCGTTGTAGATGCGCGCTATCGCGGCAAGGTCGTCGCGCGATGCGGGCCTGACGATCATCGCCGCTCCGAGGCGGCCCGCACCGCTACGGCTTGTACGAGCCGTCCAGCGGAATGCGCAGTGCGTGCTGATACGGCCACTGGTGACCGTAGCCCGACATGTAAATCGTGTATGCGCCCACGCCGAATATCGCGAGAATTCCGATGATCGCCGCGATCTGCACGGCACGCGGTATGCCGCGGCTGGTCGGTACTCCGCGTTCGTCGGTAGGATCGTACATCAGATTTCCACGCCTTTCCCGGCCAGCACGTTCACGCTCGCCAGAATTGCCAAGAACGCGCCCAGCGCAAGCAGCGCGAGCATCATCTTGAAGACTTGGTTTTCCAAGCCTTTGGCCTTCCAATCGTTCCTGAGCGCGATGGCAGCCACGAACAGCACGACGATGCCGAACACGAATGCGAAAATGCGTTCGACATGGGCGACGGTTGCACTGATTCCTTCCATTGCCTGCGCTCCTAGTAGAGATAGAAGATCGAGAAAAGTACGACCCAGATGACGTCGACGAAATGCCAGTACAGTGTGCCGAGCGTCAAACCGGTATATTTCTGAAACGTGTATTTGCCTTGCAGCGTCTGGAGCAGCAGCACGGTCAGATACAGGATGCCGCAAAATACGTGGAGACCGTGCATGCCGGTGAGCGTGAAGAATCCGGCGCCGAAGATGCCGCTTCCGCCCCACGTAGCGCCGACCTTCGCGTACTCGACGATTTGACCGGACAGAAACATCCCGCCCAGCACGATCGTCGCGACGATCCAGTTGCCGAACTTCATGAAGTTGCGGTGCTTCCAGTTCTCGAGCGCGAAGTGCATCGTTGCGCCGGATCCGAACAGGATCACCGAGTTGATCGACGCGAGCGCCAAGTCGAGCTTCGGCGCGCCTGCGGGCGGCCAGCCCTGACCGGTGTTTCGCAGATACAAATAGGCGAAGATGAACGACGAGAACAGCACGAGGTCGCTGACCATGAACAGCAGGAAGCCTTGAACGCGCAGTTCGCGCGTCTCGACGTACAGTTGATCCGGCTCCTCGTGACGGCGGCCGACGATTCCGGCCTGCGTGACGCTTGCTACAGCCATATGTCCTGCCCTAGTGCGCCGCGGGAACCGGCGGAGGCGAATCGGTCAGTTCTTCTTCTAAGCCGCGGTATGGAAGCGGCTCGGCGAAGTCGTACGGCGCCGAAAACACCGATGGGACGTGCTTGAAGTTGTAGTACGGCATCGGGGAAGGAATCTGCCACTCGAGCGTGCGCGCCTTCCACGGATTCGCGCCGGACTTCTTCCCGTTCTTCAAACTCACGAGGGCGTTGAACAACGTCAAGAGGATCGAAGCCGTCATCACGAACGAGAACCACGATTCGATTTGGTTCCATGTTTGGAACTGCGGATCGTAGACTGCGTAGCGGCGGGGCATGCCCCACAGTCCTAGCCAGTGCATCGGCAGGAACGTACCGTTCATGCCGATCATGTAAAGCCAGAACGACCACTTGCCCATCTTCTCGTTCATCATGCGGCCGGTCATCTTCGGATACCAGAAGTACAGCGCCGCCAGCGCGCCCATCAAACTTCCACCCGCGATGACGTAGTGAAAGTGCGCGACGATGAAGTACGTGCCGTGCGCGTGCAGATCGAACGGCACTGCGGCCAGGAACACGCCGGTAACGCCGCCGATCGTGAACAGCACGAGGAAGCCGATCGAATACAGCATCGCGGTCGAGAATTCGAGCACGCCGCCAAAGAGCGTCGTCGTCCAGGAGAAAATTTTCACACCGGTCGGAATGGCGATGAGCATGGTCAGCACCATGAACGGCAGCTGGCAGCGATGGCGCCATCCCCGACGTGAACATGTGGTGCGCCCAGACCATGAAGCCGAGAATCGCGATGGCGCACGACGAGAACGCGATCATCTTGTAGCCGAAGATCGGTTTGCGCGCGAACGTCGGGAAAACTTCGGAGATCATGCCGAACGCCGGCAAAATCATGATGTAGACGGCGGGATGTGAGTAAAACCAGAACATGTGCTGCCACAGCAGCGGGCTGCCGCCTTTGGTCGGATCGAAGAACGGCACGCCGAACTCGCGCTGAATGAAGAGGGCTGCTAGCGCGGCGCCGAGCGCGGTCGTTGCGATCATCAACAGCGGCGCGGTGACGAACTGGCCCCATACGAACAAGGGCATTCGCGTGAACGTCATACCCGGCGCGCGCATCTTCAAAATGGTCACGAGGAAATTTATGCCGGTCATCGTGGAACCGATTCCGATGAGGAACACGGCGGCGCACCACATCGAGGTGCCGGCCGCGCCCTGCAACGACATCGGCGGATATTCCGTCCAGCCGGCGACGGGCGCGCCCATGAGGAACGACGAGTACAGCATCAGGCCGGCGACGGGGAAAATCCAGTACGCAACCATGTTGAGCCACGGGAACGCAACGTCGCGCGCGCCGATTTGCACGGGCATGACGAGATTCCCGAATCCGCCCGTGAGCAGCGGAATGATTACGAACCAAACCATCGTCGATCCGTGCATCGTGAACACCGCATTGTACGTGTCCGGCGTCATGAACCCGCCGTTCGCTTTCATCAATTGAACGCGGATGAGCTCGGCGAGCGCGCCGGCCAGCATCATGAAGATGCCTGCGGTGACGATATACTGAATTCCGATGATCTTGTGATCGATCGAAAATACGTACTTGCGGAGAAAACCCTCCGGTTCCGGATGGATGTGGTCGGCGAGACCGCCCGAATGTACCGCTGCTACAGCCATATGTTCCTATGCATTTTCACTTGAGAGAATTGAGAAAGGCGACCAAGTCGGCAATGTCTTTGTCGGTAAGTGCGTTGGCCGTCTGATTCGGCATCGTGCCCATCGGGCCGTTGAAACCGTTTTGGAGAATCTTTGCGGCATCGTCCGGCGTCGCTTTCTCGCCGTTGACTAAATTCGGATGTGCCGGATCGTGCAGCACGCCCTTGAGGCCGGGCCCGACGATCTTCTGCGTGAAGGGCCCGAGTGCGTGGCACGCGGAGCACTTGGTTTCGAAGAGCGCGTGACCTTTGGCCGGATCGCCGCCGGTCAGATTGACCGCGCCGCTCGACGCCACTTGTACCGCATCGCTCGCGTTTGCTTGCGCTTTTTGCGTTGCATCGTACCAAGCTTTGTACTTGCCGGGTGAATCGATGTAGACCCACGCATGATCGTTCGAGGTTCCGCTGCGCATGTCGCCGTGGAACGTGCCGCAGAATTCCGTGCAGAGCAGTTCGTACTTGCCCGGCCGCGTCGGCGTAAACACCAGCGTGTTGATGAGCCCAGGCACCATATCGGCCTTCAGGCGCATGTCGGGAATCCAGAACGAATGGATCACGTCGTACGCGGAAACGTGCATCGTCACCGGCTGGCCCAGCGGCAAATGCAGGTCTTTGACCTCGCCGTGAATACCCGGATAACGGAACGTGTAGTACCACTGATGCCCGAGCGCTTCCACGACGAGCGTGTTGCCTTGTGCGTTCACCGGCTCGATTTGGAAAAAGAGATTGACGCTGATAATCGCCAGCACGAGGATGTACAGCGCGGGGATCAGCGTCCACCAAAACTCGAGTTTGTGATTGTCGTGAATCTGCAAGCCGATGGCATCGGCGGCCTGCTCCGGCCGGCGGCGAAAGCGGAACGAAAAATAGAGGATGTAGCCGATCACCGCTACGAGCAGCGCCGTGCCCGATGCGGCAAGGAACCGGTACAGCAAGTCGATCTGTCTTGCGCGGTCGACCGCTTCCGGCATCAGCTTCGTAATCGGAGCGAGCACCCAGAACGCAATCGCGATCAGCCCCAGCAGCACGATGACCGCCGTCGCCGTCCAGAACCCGCGGTCGAGGTGCACGACCGGATCTCTATTCTCTGCCAACTGCCAACCCCAACAAGCGCAAGCGATGTAAGAGGATCCCACTCGCGGGGATCCTCATCCGATTTTCATGGTCTATTTGACTATAGGCACTCCCGTCCTACGCTTGCGACCACCTTTGTCTGGCATACGGGCCCGCGCTAGCCGCTCTCACGGTTCAATGCCGTAACGTAGCCGCGCACGAGCCACTCCGTGTTGGTGATCGCGGTCCCCACTACGACTGCGGCAGCCCCCGCGGCCCGAGCCTGGGCGGCCGCCTGCGGCGCGTGTATTCCTCCTTCGCAAATGACGAAGCTTTCCAGCTGGGCAAATGCCCGCACCAAGTCGAGTGCCGGAAGCTCGTGGCCTTGCGTTTCCTTTGTATACCCGCATAGCGTCGTGGCGAGAATATCGGCGCCTTTCCCTTTCGCGCACACGCCGTCGTCCGGCAGCGCGCAGTCGGCCATCGCAAGCGCGCCGCCGGCATGGATCGCGGCGACGAGATGCGCCGGCTCGACACCGCCGGGGTGCGGCCGTCCGGTTGCATCGAAGGCAACGATGTCCGCACCGGCGTCGAGGACCTCGCGCACCTCCCGCAGCGTCGGCGTAATGTACGGTTCGAAACCTTCGTATTCGCGTTTGATAATGCCCAGGATCGGAATGTCGACGCGCTTGCGCACGGCTTCCAAATTACGAACGCCCTGAATGCGTACGCCGGCAGCGCCGTTGTCTCGAGCAGCTTGAGCCAGGGCGGCAAGGACATGCGGATCGTCGAGCGCCGAGCCGGGCCGAGCTTGAACGGAAACGATGAGTCCCCCGCGCAAGCGTTCGAGCAGCGTCATGCGCTTCGGTATGCCAGCAGGAGAGCACCTTCGGCCGCGTCGCGCTGCGGGCTCGCGCGCCGGGCGCTCGGAAGCAACTCGCGCATCCACCGGTCCACGTGATCGCTCAAGAGCGCCGAATGCAATAAGCCTCCCAGGAATGCTACTTGCGGCGCGCGCAGTTGCGCAGCGTCCGCCGCACGTTTTGCGAGCAGGGTCAACGCGGCAGCGGCATCACGCGCATATTGCAACGCTCGCTCGCTGCCGTTTTCGGCTTCGTGCAGCAATACCGGTGCGAATGCCGCGAGTTCGCTGCGCGAAATCTCACCGGAATAAAAAGCGCGAACCAGTGCCCGCAGCGACGCCTGTGAAAAGTGGCCTAGGATGGTCGCGCCGAGTTCGCTCGATCCGCTCGCATCGGTTTCGCGCATCGCATCCGCAATGGCGTCGCGCGCGATCCAAAACGCACTGCCTTCATCGCCGAACAGATAGCCCCATCCGCCGATGAGCGCGTGGCCGCCGTCTTCGTTTTGGGCATATGCGACTGAGCCGGTGCCGGCGATCACGACGACGCCAGGATTCCCACCCAGCGCACCGGCGTGCGCGATCGTCGTGTCGTGCAAGAGCATCGTCCGATCCGATGCGAGGTCGGGCGGCCGTCCGTAGATTTTGCCGTCGTATCCGCTGATGCCCGCGACGATCGCGGCAAAGCGCGACTCTTCCGGCAAACCGGCTTTCTCGAGCGCGTCGGAAAGTGCGCCGCGCAGCGCGTCGCGCAAGCGCGTGGAGTTGGCGCCTTGAGCGACTTCGTCCGCCGGACCCGCTGCGCCGCGCGAGAGAACGTTGCCGTTCTCATCGCCTATGACGGCGAGCGTCGAGCTCTGCCCGCCGTCGATGCCGGCGAAAAGTTTCATCAGGCTACCGGCGGGCGACCCAGGAGGCGGCGCGCGAAATCGTTTGCGGCGGTTTCACGAGCCGCGCGGTCGAGCAGGTGCGGAATCTCGCCGCGATGCTCGCGATGATGGTACAGTTCGTGCGCAACGCAGAATGCGATGAAGTCGCCGATCTCGCCGACGGGCAAATTCTCCATCACGCGTTTGTTCACGCGAATGACGGGTCCGTCCGGATCGTACTCCGAGCGCAGCTCGTCGACGCCCCACTCGCCCAGGTCCGCGTATTCGATATTCACGCCATACTGCTTGGCCAGTTCGAAAACGGCGTGCATTAGAGCAACACGCCATCATTCACGAGCGTCGAGCGCAAGCGTTCCACGTCGACTGAACGCAACCGCACGCCTGTTTGTTTCGCCAGCGCAGCGGCGGTTCCGGCAGCCTGCCCGAGCGTCATAACCGTGGGCGTAAGCCGCGTCGACGCAAGCGCTTCGTGCGTCGTCGAGATGCACCGTCCGGCGACCAGCAAACGGTCTACCTGCGCGGGCACCAAGCAGCGGTACGGAATCTCGTCAGCTCTGCCCCTCGGGAAGACGATGCGTCGTGGTGCCGGTGCCCGAGGGATTGTGAATGTCGATCGGATAGGCGCTGCGCGCGACCGCATCGTGGAAATGCCGTCCTTGCAGCACGTCGTCCCGAGTCAGCGTGTATTCGCCGGCAATTCGCCGGGATTCGCGCACGCCGATTTGCGTTCCGGTTGCGGCGATGCGGGCGAACTCGAAACCGGGCACCCGTTTGCGGAAGAATTCCAACAGCTGCATCACCTGTTCGCGCGCTTCGACTTCGGCGCGCGTCAGATCGTCGGGATCGAGAGGATCGACGTTCGTCACGCGCGTCATATTCACCGTCACCTCGTCCGGGTACGGCGTGATGAAAAACGAAACAAGTTCGCGCGGCACGGTTATTTCGCCGTGCTCGAGCGCATCGTTCCACAGATCGTACAATCCCGCTACGGCCGTCATGGCCGGCGCAACGCGCTCGTGCGCTTTTAGCGACGTGCGCATCTGATCGGGATGCATGCGCACGTACGTGGCGGTCTTCGAGAGATCGACGTGGCTCAGCCGGAACATCAGGCTTGCGGGCTGCACGCGGCCTCGCTCGTCGCCTTGCTGCGTCGCAACGCCGGCCGACGCGGCGACGTAGGCGTCCGCCGTCGAGTCGATCGTGAATGCTGCGCGGTACTCGCGCTCGCCCGCGACGGTCGCGAAGACCGCACCTTCGACTTCATTTGCGCGGCAGACGGCGCGAACGAAATAAGCGTGCAGAAGCAGATCGACGCCCGCTTCTCGCATCATCTCGAAAAGCAGCGCTTTATGAATCTCGGGGTCGAACGGCGTGATAGTGGAAACGTAATCGGAAGAATCGTGCACGTGTCCCGGCGAACCGCCCATGCGCTGGAGCCGCTCCACGATTTCCTGGGCTATCCCGCCGACGATGCGCTTGCTTCCCGAGTGGAACGTCATCCACGGCCCCACCATTGCGGCGGTAGCCGTGCCGCCCAAAAATCCATAGCGTTCGACGAGCAGCGTTTTCGCGCCGTGACGCGCTGCGGCGATTGCCGCGGCGCATCCCGCGTTTCCGCCGCCGACCACGAGTACGTCGCAGCCTCTCACTGCATGCGGAGCGATCATGCGCGTTGCTTTGTAGACGCTTGACCGGCAGCCCTTCGACAGGCTCGGGGCTTCCGCAGGCGCCGCGGTGCTGCGGCACAAAGGAGCTCTTGGTAATGTATAGCCAATCCGCCAGATATTACGATGCGCTGTACGGTTCGCTCGGCAAGGACTACGCCATCGAAACGAAACGCATCGAACAAATCGTCGCCGAACGCTGCCGCTCCGGAGGCAACGCGCTGCTGGACGTCGCGTGCGGAACGGGCAAGCACGTCGAACACCTGCGCAATCATTTTGAATGTGAAGGCTTGGACGTTGCGCGATCCATGGTCGAAATCGCGACCGAACGCAATCCGGGCGTGCCGTTTCACCTCGGCGACATGATCGGCTTCAATCTGGGCAAGCGGTTCGACGTCGTCATCTGCATGTTCAGCGCGATTGCGTACGCTCCCAATCTGCAGCGTCTCGATCAAACGCTGCAGACGTTCGCGCGCCACCTCAAGCCCGGCGGCGTCATCATCGTCGAGCCCTGGCTGCGTCCTGAAGACTGGAAGGACGGGATGGTGCACGCACTCTTCGTGGACGATCCCGACCTCAAAGTCGCGCGCATGAGCGTGAGCCGCCGCGACGCAAACGTTTCGGTCTTGAACTTCCACTATATGGTCGCCTCGCGCGACGGCATCCGTACGTTTACCGAGCCCCACCGGCTCACGCTTTTCAACCCGGACGATTACCGCAACGCCTTCCGCAAAGCCGGTCTGTTCGTCGAGTTCGAGGAAGGCGGGTTCGCCGGGCGCGGATTGTACATCGGGTATTCGCGTGCCGAACCATAGGCACGATCGGACTTTTGCCGCATGAAAACCAGGGAGACGACCGGCGACGCGTAATCTTGCGCCGTAATATGCTTTCACGTGTAAAGCCGCTCGCGACGATTCTCGCGGAAGGCTCCGACAGCGAGCACGGTCTGAAGCGATCGCTCGGGCCTTGGGCGCTCACCGCCATGGGCATCGGCGCGATCATCGGTACCGGCATTTTCGTCCTGACCGGTGTTGCCTCGGCAACCCGCGCGGGCCCGTCGATTGCTCTTTCGTTCGTCGTCGCCGGTATCGTGAGTGCGCTCGCAGCGCTGTGCTATGCCGAAGTCTCCAGCAAAATTCCAATCTCCGGCAGCGCCTACACATACACGTATGCGACGCTCGGCGAGTTTCTCGCGTGGGTAATCGGGTGGGATTTGGTGCTCGAATACGCGCTGGGCGCCGCAACGGTCAGCATCGGCTGGTCCGGCTACTTCGCGAACATCTTAAACACGATCGGCCTGCATATTCCATCTGATTGGGCGAACGGGCCGACGTGGGGGCTCGCCGGTCAAGGAATGGCCGGGCACGCGAATCTTCCGGCGGCAGGAATAATTTTGCTCATCACGCTGCTGCTTGCGCGCGGAACGCGGGAATCCGGGACGGTGAACGCGGTTATCGTGGCACTGAAGATCGTTATCGTCTTGTTCTTCATCGCAATCGGCGTCGGCCACATTGTGCCTGCGAACTATCATCTGCCGCCGCACCCGCTTCCGATGGGCGGCGGAATGGATCAGGGCGGATTCTTCCCATTCGGCTGGGGCGGCATGCTTGGCGGCGCTGCGTTCATCTTCTTCGCGTACATCGGCTTCGACGCGGTCTCCACGACGGCCGAAGAAGCAAAGAACCCCGCGCGCGATCTCCCGTTCGGCATCCTTTCAAGTTTGGTCATTTGCACGGGTCTGTATATCGTCGTCGTGCTCGTGCTCAACGGCGTGGTGCCGTACTACACACTCAACAACGCCTTCCCGGTCGCTTATGCCGTGAGCCACATGGGCCTTTCATGGGGACCGGCGGCATCCGTGATTATCTCGTTAGGCGCAATCGCCGGTCTGACGACCGTTCTGCTCGTGATGATGTTCGGGCAAAGCCGAGTCTGGTTCGCGATGTCGCGCGATCGCTTGATTCCACCATCATTTACGACACTGCACCCAACGTGGCGCACCCCGATTTACTCGACGCTGTTCTTCGGCGTGTGCATCGCGATCGTCGCAGCACTGACGCCGATCAACATCGTTGGTTCGCTGGTGAACATGGGAACGCTGTTCGCGTTCATTCTCGTGTCGATAGCGGTACCGGTGCTTCGCTCACGACATCCGGAGCTGAAGGGCGCATTTACGCTGCCGTTCGGCCCATACGTCATCCCGATACTGGCGGCGGTGACCGCAGCGGGACTGATTTACTACTTGCGCGTCGGCAATCCGGTCCTGTGGGGATTCTTCCCACTGGTATGGTTCGCGTTTATCGTGTGGTTACTCATCGGTCTGATCTTCTATTTCAGTTACGGTCGCCGGAAGAGCACCGTCGCACTGCAGCTAATGGAAGGGCTCGCCGCGGCTCAACCCCGCGTAAACTGACGCTTATTTTGCGGCGATCCTGCCGTTCACTTCGTCCGCAACGGCGTGCACGTCCTGATCGGGATCGATCTGAACGATGACGGACTTGTACGTTTCGTGCTGCGTGTCGAGCACCAGGCAATTCTCACCGCTGCCGTAGTCCAAGAACGCAAAGCCGCCGTTGACCCAGAACGTTCCCGCCATCTTTAAACCGGGTGCGCCGGTGCCGACGATCTTGCGCCAGAAGTGGTTCCACCCACTTTCGGTTTCCACATGCGCTCGCGTTATGTGGGCAAGCGGAATCGCGAGCGATCCGTGCACCGCCCAAAATTTTTCCGCCGTCGAGAGCTGCACGCGAACAGTGCCGTTTTCTATTTCGATATGTGCCATATCCGTAGGCTACCTCAGGTGCGGCCGAAGGTTACGCTTGGCGCGACGCCGTCAAGATGACGACGGTCGCGTCGTGCTTCCGGCCGGCGAGTTCTTCTTCGGCGAGCGCTGCCGCCTGCTCCGCCGATCCGAGACCGCTGAAATCCGCGATGCGCGCGCCGTGCAGCACGTAGATGTCCGGGAGTGCGCGTCCGACGTCGCCGAACGCCGTGGCTTCCTCCACAGCTTCGCGCAGTTCGCCCAGTGCCGCGGCTGCAGTAGTTTGGCGTACGAACGCATCGCGCAATGCGAGCCGGCCGACGCCGGTGCGATCCAATACGCGCAGATCGCGCACTGCGCGCGTGCGTCCAAAGCGCACGCGCAAGCGGCGCGTACGTTCGAACACCACCAGTGCCTCGGTGGCAGCAACGGGCCGTACCTCGTGCGGCTGCGCCCGAAGCAGCGTGCTTGCACTGCGCGCCAACGTCTCATCGTCCTCCACCGGCCGCGCGGCACTTTCGACCAGCTCGCTCGCGCCTGACGCTGTGGCGCGCACCAGATTGCGCTGCGGATCGATCTCGATCGTCACCTCGACCCGTTCCGGTGATGCGCCGGCCGAAACGACGGCGTCTTGCGCCTCGCGCCGAATTCGAAGGATGTCGCCGGGACTTGGATCGACGACGGTTCGCTCGACGACTTCGCGAACCAACGCCAGCGCAACGCCGATCGGCGAGATCACCTCCGCATCGCGCGCCAGGCGAAATTCGACACCGCTTCGTTCGGCAACGTACGGGACGAGGGCAGCGGCACCTCCGCCGCCCCCGACGACGACGAGCGTGTCGCGATCGAGCTCGTAATCGGCAATCAATTCATTCACCGCGCCGATCACTTTGCCGGAGGCGATCTCCAGCAAGTCGCGCGCGAGCTGCCGCGCGTCGGCGTGCAGATGTTCGCCGAGGATCGCGAAAGCGCGGCGCGCCGCTTCCGCGTTGCCGTGTGCAAACGCGTTTTCCGGTATATAGCCGAGAAAATTCGAGGCGCACGTCGGCGTGAGTGCGATGCGCGTTCCATCACGCGCCGTGATAGCGACGTAGTCGGGCGTATCGTGCGGCGTCGGCCGTACGTAATCGACGCTCGCACCGTCAAACAGATTCGCGTCGACGAAACTGGCATATTTACAACCCGCGATGTGCGCGGAGCGCGGGCCGACGTCGACGATCTTTCCGCCGCGGACGCGAATCATACTTCCACCGGCGATGCCGAGGGTGCGAACGTCCAGCGTACGCAGCATCGTTCGATGTCCGCCCACGCGCGCCGGACGCATTTGCGGCATGCCGGCTCGAATCGCCGAGCAATCGGCGCTCGTGCCGCCCACTTCGATGAAAATGCCGTCCGTCACGTTTTCGTGCAGCAGTGCACCTGCCACGCCGGCAGCCGGGCCGGAGAGCAGCGTGAGAATCGGCCGGCGCTCCATTTCGCGAATATCCATCACGCCGCCGTCGCTGCGCATCACCATCAATGGCGCCGATATCGTGGCGTGCTTTACGGCGCCGTCGGTCATGTGCGCGGTGCGCACCATTTTCGGCAAAATCGCGGCATTCAATGCAGCCGTGCGCGTCCGAGCGCGCAGCCCGTACATCGCGCTGACCTCATGTCCGGCGGTCGAATACAAACCCGTTGCGCGCGCTTGCGCCGCGGCAGCGGTTTCGGCCTCAGGCCTATCGACCGAAAATGCCTGCGAGACCGCAACCGCCTGCGCTCCGCCGGCGCGAAGCCGTTCGATGGCTTCCCGTGCGGCAACGCCGCCCCGAGCGAACGCAAAACGCGGTTCGAACGGCACGCCCGGTGCGAGCATCAGCGGCGGAAAACGCATTTGAATACGCGCGAGCGAACCCAATCCATCGAGCAGCCCGAGCACCCCGACGTTCGCGACGTCGCCTTCCAAGAGCGCGTTGGTCGCCTGCGTCGTCGAGTGCGCGATGAATGCAACGTCGGCAGCGCTTACTCCGCCACCCGCGAATATCGCTTCGATACCGGCAATGATTCCCGCGGCCACGCCCTCGGCGGCTGCGTGCGTAGTCGGAATTTTTACGCGGGAAACGACCGCGCGCGAGTCCGCGTCGACGGCAACGACGTCCGTAAACGTGCCGCCTACGTCTATCCCCAGGCGGAGCTCAGGCGACATCCGCGGAGAGCACGTACGTGTTCATCGCCATCTCAACCGAGCCGCCGCGCTCGAAACGATCGAACAACGCGCGCGCTTCGGTGCGAAGCGCCTGCGCAGCATCGCCTTCCCGCGGCAGATACGACGACGAGTCCACCCGGCCGATGACGCCGTCCAGCGTCAGCCGCTGCTTGAACGGTACGACTGCGCGCCGGAGCGCCTTTCCCGAAAGGGTGGAGAATGTGTCGAGCGTGCGCATGCGCAGGGCCTCGGTGTCGTCGGTTGCATACCGGCGCACCATCGCCGCGTAGGCAGCGGAAAACGGTTGCGATTCATCGCGCTCGTATTGCAGCAGCGCCACGCGCCTCCGGGCGACCCGCGCGAACTCCGCGAACGCGCGCAGCGGATCGAACCAGTGAAAAGATTGAAATGCCGCAGCCACATCCACGCTTTTGTCCGGCAGCGGCAACTCCTCGGCGCAGCTTTTTTCCAGTGCACGTTCGGATGCGCTTCGGCGCGTTCGCGCATTGCGTCGTTCGGTTCTACCGCAATAACGCTCGCGACTCGCCGTGCGAGCAGATTCGCGGAAATTCCCGTCCCCGCGCCGACGTCTGCTACCACGAGCTGATCTTCCGGCCCGAGCCCGCGAAGCAGCGCGTCGATCGCGGCTTTCGGATAGCTCGGCCGGTGCAGACTGTATGCGTGCGCCCGGTCAGAGAAGCGCAAGTTCATCATAGAGAGCGCACATGGTTTTTATGCCTCCGAAAAATTGGAATAGCGAGAACTTTTCGTTCGGGGCGTGAATGCGATCGTCCGGCAATCCCACGCCGATGAGCACTTGCGGAAGTTTCAACACGCGATCGAAGCTCGCGACGGGGCCGATCGTCCCGCCGGTTCCGATGAAGACCGGTTCTTTGCCGAACCCCGCGCGCATCGCTCGCGCCGCGGCTGCAACCGCCGGATGATCCCGAGATGTCGTGACTGCGCGAATGTCGCCGGCCGCTTCCACTTCCACGCGAACGCCGCGCGGGGCGTTTTCCAGAATGCGATCGCGCACCGCAGTCTTGACGCGCTGGGGATCCTGATCTCCGACCAGGCGCGCTGAAAGCTTCGCTTTGGCCCAACTCGGAATGATCGTCTTGCTCCCGGGCCCTTGATAGCCGCCCCAAATGCCGTTGCACTCGAGCGTAGGTCGAAACCACTGCCGTTCCAGCGGCGGGCGCCCGCGCTCGCCGCCGAGCTCGGACACGCCGTGCGTGCGCGCTTCTTGGATTTCATCGAACGGCAGGCGTTCCAATTCCGCGGCCGCGGCTGCGTCGAGTTCACGAACGCCCTCGTAAAAACCCGGAACGGTTACGCGACCCTCGGAATCTTTGAGGCTCGCGATGATTTGCGCGAGCGCCTCAATCGGATTGACGATGAGGCCGCCGAAATAACCGGAGTGCAGGTCCTCGTTCGGACCGTGCACCGCGACATCCCAATGCACGAGCCCGCGGATCGACGTCGAAAGCGACGGCAGGTCTTCCGCATAGACCGCCGTGTCGGAAATCACCGCGACGTTCGCGCGAAATTTTTCTTCGTACCGCGCGAGCGCATTCTCGAAATTGGGCGAGCCGATTTCCTCTTCGCCCTCGACGACCACCTTGATGTTGATCGGCAGCACGCCGCGCGTCCGCAAGTGCGCTTCGATCGCCGCCACATGCATGAGGACCTGCCCTTTGTCATCCACTGCTCCGCGCCCGTAGATATTGCCGTCGCGGACCGTTCCCTCAAACGGCGGTGACTTCCAAAGTTCAAGCGGATCGGCCGGCTGCACGTCATAGTGCCCGTAAATGACGATCGTCGGTTTGCCGGGCGCCTCGAGCCACTCGCCGTACGCGAGCGGATTCCCGCCGGTCTCCAGCACCTGACCGCGCAGGCCTATCTGGCTCATGCGCTGCACGAGACGCTCGCAGCAACGCCGCACGTCGTCGCGGCGTTCCGGATCGGCCGATATCGACGGAATGGCAATCCATGACTTGAGTTCGTCCAGATACTGTGCTTCGTGCTGCGTGCAATATGCCGCAAGATCGCTGTCGATAACGGTCATGACGTGAATGGTTCTCCCAAGTGTATGTCAAGAGTCGCGTTCGCGCGCTGTACTTCGAAAATGTGCGGTTTTCCGTCGTACGCGCGCGCCTGCGTCTGAAACGTTCCGTATTCCCACCAAAACTCGCCGTCCAGTTTGTCGACGACGTCGTTCGTTCGCAACCCGGCATCGTATGCCGGTCCGCCGGCGCGCACGTACGCCCGCATGTTGCCGTCGACCGTTTTGAACAGCGAATAATAATATGCGGGCGGATCCCCCGCGGCGTACGCCAATCCGCGATCGAGCAAGTGATTCCAGCGCTCACCGTTGCTCGCGCTCCAATCTCGCAGTCGCGCCGTACCTTCGCTCGCGAGCGTACGCACGTCGCGCTCCGTGGGTCGCGGAAATACGGCGTGATCGTGCCATTCGTCGACGACCCAACCTCCGCAATCGAACAGCCGAATACCGATGTCGACGTCGCTGCCTTCGCTCAGCGCAAACCGCGTCGAGGTTACCTCCACGTAAGCAGCATATGGTTTGCGCGAGCAGTCCTGCGCGTCGGGATCGCTCTGAAGCGCGAACGCACGAATGGGGCTCGCATCCAAATCGTCCACGACTGAGGAGCTTGCAGCAAGCGCATCGGCGCTGCCGTCCGTACCGACCGCAATGCGATTCGCGGCATTTTGCGGGCTGAAAAGGCCGGCAGGCGGCAGTTCCGCGGCCTGCGCGATTCGGATGGGCGAGACGAACGGCCGCAGACCAAAAAACGATTGCGATGCAATGACGACGGCAACGCAGCCGGCAACGGCAACCGCAGACTTGATACGGCAGCGTGCGGCGGGTGATCTCTTCGATGTGAACGCCGGTGTAATTTGCGACCCATACGTTTGCGGTGTTCGTCGGATCGCAGACGTTCTGCACTTGCACCACCGCCATGACCGCCGCGACCAGAATGACCGCAGGGAGCGCGTGCGCCGCAAGCAGTACGGTGAAAATCGCTATTCCGACGCCAAAGGGATTGAGCGGGCCGCGGTAGAGCGCAAGGGGACTGAGAATGCCGAAAATCGCGACGAACACGAACGGGTCATGCAGCGCAGATGAAGCCGCGAGCGGATGCATAGCCGCGACGAATTGCGGCTCTTTCGTAGCGGTGAACAGCATGCCGATGCCGACGAACAGCACGACCGCAGGCGCGACGTCCTCCACGCCTTTGATTGCCGCCGCAATGAGGGTCGGGATGGCGCGCGCGGGGCGGGTGGTCACCGCTCCGTACACCGCCGACACGATGAATGAGAGTACCGGATCCCAATGCAGCGTGTAAAAAAGAGCGATTGGAAGCACGGGCGTGATCAGCGCAAACCAGGGCACCCGCACAGCCGGCGTCTGCTCCACGCGCACCGCCCACGTTGCGTACGCTCGCGTACGTCCGAACGACACGGCCGCGTAGACGACGAGGGCGACGAGATCGATTGCGGCGAGAACGAGCGCATACCCGTACATCTGCTGCTGGCTCACTCCGAACAGCTGGATATAAAACTTCCAGTTTACCAAGTTGAAGATGAAGCCGAGCGCAAACGCCATCAGAAAAAGCGTGGCAGCGATCTTGCGGGGAACGCCGGTCGTCATCATGATCGGCAGTACGATGGAACCCACCATGATGATCGCGCCCAAACCGCTAAGGGAAACGAAGAGCACGGCGACGACCGCGCACAGCAGCAATGCCAGCACCATCGGCTGTTCGCCGCCGAACTCGGCTGCGAAGTTCACGATGCTCTTTGCGATGCCGGTATCGAGCGTGACGCGCCCGAGCATTGCGCCGAGAATGACTGTCACGTACACACTTGCCAGCGCGGACGCGCCCTTCACGATGATGTCTCCGACGCCCGCTGCTGGAACGCCGGCGACGAACGCCATGACGATTGCCATGGACGGCACCGCAAGCAGTGCCGGCATCGTCCGCGTGTACATGAGCACCGCAAAAACCAGGAAGACCGCGAGGACGAGGAGGGCGGCAATCATTTGAGGAGAGCGGTCAACGGCGGCAAGGGCTGCCCGTCGTAATAGCCGAGAGTCGCCGCATATACGGCGCCGGCGCGCTCGATGTTGCGCTGAGCCGCAACGTGATAGTTTTCCAGAATAGACGCGAGATGGCTGTCGCGATCCTCGTACCGCCATGCGGACGCGTAGAGCGGTTCGAGCTCTTCATAACCGTCACGCAACTCCCAGAACCAATACTTCGCCCATGCGAGATCGCGCACTGAGGGGCTGGCTTTCTGATGCGCGCGCGTCGAAGCCTCGGCGTAGTAATCCGCAATCTCTTTGGCCGCTTGAAACTTGCGTCCGATGAAATCGTCTTTGCGCGCCGCGAGGAACATGACGCGCGCGGCGTTGGCATGCAGCGGCGGTACGGATGCGAGCAAGTGTTCCTCCACGGCTTCCGCCTCCAGCCGCACTTGCCGCACGTCCACTTTGCTCATGTGCTCGGCCGCGCGCGGATCGAAGGGATCCGCGAACATGAGGTAATCGCTCGAAAAATCGTACCCATCCGCCATGCGGGTTTCGATATCCGCGAGATTGGCGACGTCCTCACCGTAGCGTGCATCGGTGCTTCCGAAAAACGCGAACGGGAAGTCTGATTGGAAACGCGCGGGATCGACGCTTCGATGCTCCCATGCATTTACGCCCGCGTAGATCACGGGATACCACGTCGCCTCGAAAAGCGATTCGCCGTCATCGTGCCAGACGGTTTGGAACAGGCCCAGGACGTGCGCAGTCTTGCCTTCGTCAATGAAGGTGCGCTCGTTGCGCAGAGCCCTGTTCACGTCGGGGAAAACCTGATTCCAATTACTGTCGCCCGGCGCGACCATCTGCTGGAAGCCGCCCTTGGCGAGCAGAGAGATGTACGGCATGAACGTTTTCTCCGCACCGTAATGCCAGTTCACGACCACCGCGTCGCGCGGAATGAGCTGCATGATTGCGGGATCGTTTTCTATGCCGTCGTCCCAAAGCATGAGGCGCGCGCCGGAAGGTTCGACGATAGAATTCATCGCGTTGATGTGCGCCGCGTACACTTGCGCGCGACCCTGCTGCGCGACCATTGCACGGCTTTGTCCGGCTCCAAGCGTCGACGTTTCATCGGAACCGATGTGGAAGAACGGCGGATGCGGGACCGCTGCCAGTTCGTCTTGGATCACGCGGGTCACGTACGGAACCGAAAGCGAGGATGCGGGGCTCAGCAGGAATGCATGCGGCAATTCCGCGGCGCTCGCGTATTTTTCATAGCGCAGCGTGTTGTGCATGTGCGCGAACGTCTGCTGCTCCGGAATGAACCTCACGTGGAAACGGCGAGCGTAGAGGTCGAGTTCGTGCAACTGTGCGGGCGTAATGCCGTCGAGCGGCGCGGGCAGCGGATCGTGCGGATCGACGAACACGTGCTCCATATACGGCGAGTAGCCGTTGAACTTGAACGCCGCAATCGTACGAATGCGCTCTTCGAAGTATCGCATGTTGGGCAGCGGACCGCGCGAGACGTCGTCCGAAAGAATGCGCCAGCCCAGCGCCGGCGCGTCGCTGATTTGCACGCAGGGAAGCGACCATCCGCGCTCGCCGCGCTGCGGAAGCTGCGCGAGCGTCATCGCGCCGTAGAACGCGCCGTCCGCATCGCCTGCCCAAATGGTTACTGCTCCGTCGGCCTGCGTCTGCAGACGGTACGCTTGCGCCGGGAGATTCGCGCGTATTACGCGCACGTCGCCCGGCTCGCGCGATCGCACGAGCGAGGGAATTCCGAGCGCGCGCCAGCGGTCGTCGATCTCTTGCATGGCGCCCGGATCGAAATTCATCGAAACGCGCAAGACGCGTTGCATCGGAAAACCGCAAGCCTGCGCGGAGATGTGTTGCGGACGTGGGAGCAGGTGAAGCGTCAGCACGGCAAGTTCGATCATGCGGTCTGCATCGCCGCCGTGCGCTTGTCGAATGCGTCACTCAGGCGCGCGAGCGACGAGCCGAGCCCGGCGCCGTTTGTCGCCGTCAGCGCGGCAGCTGCCTCCAGGACCTCTGCGTCGGCGGCCAGCGTTGCCTGCACGCGACCGGGGTTCGGATCGCCGTCGAATAGGCGGAATGCGTCCTGATTGACGAATTCGCAATGCAGCAGCATCCGATCGTAGCAGGCTCGCGCCTGCGCACTCAGTGCGTCAATTTCCGCAGCGGGCAGCTGCGCGAGCGCTTCACCCAGGAAGGCGCGAATCCGCTCGTCCGAAAGCCGCCGCGCCGACGGCTCAGTGTAACCGGCGAAGCCGCCGATCAGAGAGCGAATCCGTTCGAGCGCATCCATTGCCGCGGGCTACGACGGCGCGGAACCGGAAGCCTCGCCATTGCGGTAAGCCTCGGCAGCGTCCCGGCCGAAAACCGGATCGGATGGTAGCGGCGCTCGTGGTCCTGCTCGGAGCCTGCGGGCTCGCGGGTCTGGCATATCTCGGTCTCCGGTACGCGAACGAACGCGAACGCTCGCAGCGCATGCGTTCACTCTTTTCGCGTTATGTCCCCGAGCACGTGGTCGACGAGCTCCTCGGACGACGCGATCTGCGCCTGCTTTGGGCCCAGCGTCATTACGCGACCGTGCTCTGTTGCCGCATTCGCAATTTCGGTTTCTTCTCCGAAGATCTGAGCGCCGAAGACACCCTGCGTCATCTCAACGAGTTTTACGCGGTTGCGGGCCGGGCGATCGTGCGTCACGGCGGCGTCATTGAACGCTTGCACGCGGACGGCATAACGGCAGTGTTCGGCGTGCTCACGGCCGACACGTTTCAGGAAGAGCGCGCGCTGCGCGCCGCGCTGCGCATCATCCGGCTTGCAAATGCGATGAATTCGCGCTGGCAAGGGCAGGGGCGCCGTCCTTTTCAGGTGTGCGCCGGCGTCAATTCGGGCCAGGTCGTAGCAGGCGAAGTAGGATTCGCGCAGCGTCGCGAGTTCGCGATCGTCGGCCATCCCGCGCACGTTGCGGCGCGCTTACAGCAGGCGGCCGAGGAAATCAACGCCTACATTCTTTCATCTGCAGCGACGTACGAACCGGTTTCCGATCAATTCGTCGCCGTACCGGCGAATACACTGCCGCTCCCAGGTTTGCGGCGTCTGCAGAAAGCGTACATCATTCGCGGGCTGGCCAAACGTTCTGAAGAGGAATTGCTGCGTCTTCCTGCGGAGATTGCCACTCTTCACACCGTCATCGAACCACCAAAGCCGATGCCGGCGCCGATCGAACGCGTTGCGGCTGCTACGCATTTTTCCGGCGTCGACGATGCATCGCCGGCAATGCCGGAGCTCCCGCCGCTCGGCGGAGAATACGAAGCGCCGCAGAGCTTTTAGCCGCCCGCCTGCAATCCGCCAACGAGCGCCGCCCGTTAGCACACCGGGGGAAGCTCCTGGTGAAGCGAAGCACCCAAACGTGGAAGACGCATCCCGGCTCATGGCCCGCGTGCGGGCTCGAGACGCCGCGGCGTTCGAGGCTCTGTACGACCGGTATCATCGCCTGGTATACGGCTTGGCGATGCGGATGCTGACGGACGTGGCCGCCGCGGAGGACGTCACACAGGCGGTGTTTCTCAAACTCTGGAGCGCGCCGCAACTGTTCGTGTCGGGTAATTTCGCAGGATGGCTCGCGCGGATAACGCGCAACCGCGCGCTCGACATGCTGCGAAGCAAATCGTATCGTCATGAGGAATTGCCGGAAGCTCAGCCGGCGGACGAAATGCTCGAAGAAATCGCCTTTGCCAACATCGACGCCGCGCTGGTGCGGGCTGCACTCGAACGACTGCCCGCCGAGCAGAGGGAGCTGCATCGAGCTCGGATTCTTCGGGGGAATCACCCATGAGGAGATCTCGCACCGAACCGGCATTCCGCTCGGCACCGTGAAAACACGCATCCGCGGCGGCCTGCGCAAACTGCGCGACGCTCTGCAGGAAACGGTAAGCGTATGACCGCGCATGAAGCGCTGATCGAGGACGTCGCTGTGTACGCGCTCGGGTGCCTTTCCGCGCAGGACGCCCAAGTGGTGCGCGACCATTTGCGCATCTGTCCGTCATGCCGCGCCGAGTACGAACGCCTGCGACCGGCAGTCGACGCGCTTGCGTATTCTGCGGAATCGTGTCCGGACGAAGAGCAAGGCGCCGTGGTTGCGAGCCCGCTGCTCAAAGCGCGCATCATGCAGCAAGTCAGGCGTGAAGCCGCAGTGCCGGCATCGCGCGCGAACGTCGCGGAAATGCGGGCGGTGCGCCCGATCGTGTGGCCCGCATATGCCGTCGCCGCAGCGTGTTTGGCGATCGCGCTCATGACCGGTATCATGAACATTTCGCTCAACGACGAGGTTCGGCTGAGCAAGACGGAGGTCGCGCAAACGCAAGCGCATAGCGCCGCGCTTGCTCGCGATCTCGCGCAGCAGCGCACGGCACTGGCCGACGTCGTTTCGCCGGACTCGCAGCGGTACACCGTTGCGGACGGGGAGGTCGTGCGCCGCGCCAACCGTCTGTATCTCGCGATGGACGCATTACCGCCGCCGCCGAAGGGTAAGGTCTATCAAGCGTGGACGCTTCATTCCGGTGCGACGCGGATGTCGCCCTCCGTGACATTCGTTCCAAACGGCAACGGCGTGGCCGTCGTGCCGATTCCGGGAAATGCCTCGGTGATGGCTGCGGTCGCGGTCAGCGTCGAGCCCGACGGCGGCAGTAAACAACCGACGAGCACACCGACATTCGTACTCAAATTGGGCTGACGCAATCCGGGGCGCAGCGCCTCGTGCGCGCGCACGAGCGCGCGGCGCTCACCTATCTGGCGCAAGCACCGTACGACAACGTTTTTCTGGCGTGGCTCATTGCCGGCGACCGATCCGTGTCGGCGCGCGCGTCGCTTTACGCGTACATGGACGCGCGGCAGAACGTTCGAGGCGTTGCTTTTTTCGGGCGTCAGGTCGTACTGGCTGCCGATTCCGACGAAGCACTCGAGGCGTTTGCGGACGTCGCGGCCGGCTACCGGTTCGAGCGGATGATCGTGGGCCCGCGCGACGCGGTCCTACGATATTGGGAGTGCGTTCGGAAATGGCACACTCCGCCGCGCCGCACCCGGGAGAGCCAGCCGGTACTCGCGATCGACTGCGCCTCTCTCGTCTTGCACGACGGCGCCGTACGGGTTCGCCGCGCGGATGCGAGCGAATGGGAAATCGTCGCTCGGAATTCAGCGATGATGATCGAGCACGAGTTGGAATACGATCCGCGCAGCGTCAGCGCCGAATTCAACGCAAACGTGCGGATGACGATCGACCGCGGTCTGTGGTGGGTGGGCGAATATGCGGGCGAATTGTGTTTCTTTTGCAACGCAGGGCCGCGCAGCGGCTACACGCTGCAGTTGCAAGGAATTTGGACGCCGGAACATCTGCGGGGGCGAGGCCTGGCGACCCAGGCGCTCGCTGCGATTTGCGCGGAATTGCTGCGCGAAGTGCCGTCGCTGAGCTTGTACGTGAACGCATTCAACGAGCCGGCGCTTCAGCTCTACGATCGCGTCGGTTTTCGCCGAACGGGCGAATTCGCTACGTTGCTGTTTTGAGTTCGTCCGCCGGGCCGGCGGCGAGGATACGATCGGCGCGCGGAAAACGCAGCGTGACGGTCGTTCCTTCATTCACCCGGCTTTCCACGCGTACGGTGCCCCCATGCGCTTCCATGATCTGTTTGACGATGAACAGTCCGACGCCGGTACCTTCGCTGTCCCTCGCGACATCGCCAGATCGCCAGAATTCTTCGAAAACGTGCGGCAGATCCGTTTGCGAAATGCCCTCTCCTCGGTCGGTTACGCTCACCCGGACGTAGTGCTGCTCCTCTGCGACGTGCACGTCGATGTCACCATCCGAATACTTCACGGCATTGCCGACGACGTTGTCGAGCGCGCGCATGGCGTAAGAGCGATCCGCTTCAACGAAAGCAACGCCGGATTGCGTGTGAAGATAAAACCGGTGTTCGGTTCCGTAGCGCTCGACGGCGGCATCGACCAGCCTGCACACGTCGAAAATGCTCTGCTGGAGCATCAGCCGCTGTTCTTGCGCGCCGGCTAGAAGAATCGCATCGTCGGCCATTTCCGCGAGTGAATACGCCGCTCCGCGCAGCGAAGCGAGCACGTCCGGATCCGCTCTGCGCTGCGGAAAATCTTCGAGCAGATGCGCGGTTCCCACGATCACCGCGAGTTGCGACTTGAAATCGTGAGCCAGCATCGCCAGCAGACGCGAGCGCCAATCGCTCAACCGCCCGACGGCGTCGCGTTCCTCCACCAACGAAACGACCAGCGCCGTTTCTCTGCGAAGCACTTCGCGCTCACTGAGCAGCGTAAGGCCCCCGACAATAAGGATCCACGCCATAGCGAGCATGCCGGCAACCACCATCACGCCGAACATGCGCTTCGATGCGTCCGCAACGTGCGCGGCAGCTTTATCCTGGATTGCCCGTGCATCGACGCGCATCCGATCGACTTGGTTTTTGCCGGCCTCCTGGAGAGCGAGCGCGTCCAGGCGACGCGGATCGGCCAACAGCGGCGCAGCCACGTTTGCGCGCCACGCGTCATGCAAATGCCGGAAATCGTTCAACTGGGGAAGCACGCCGTATAAGCCGGCTCGGGAAAAGCGCCCGGGCAATTGCGCGACGAGTTTTTGCAGCTTCGGATCGGCAGCGTAGTACGGCCGCAGAAAGAGCGGAACGCGCGTTGCCATATATCCGCGCAGACCCGATTCTTCGTCCAATGCGTAACGCAGCGTCCGCGACATATCCAATCTCGCCGCATCGACCGTCGTTACCCGATCGCTCAATTCGCGGATTTGATACGTCGCCCATAGGCTGATCACCGGCAACGCAACGGCCGCGCAGAGCATGGCAACGATCGGCCGGCGTAGACCGCGAATTTCCCGCAGTGCACCGACGGCTTTGTTCATCTGCTGACATGCGTTCGGCACGCCGGCAGGTATGACTCCTTACTCCCGCGGTTGCCGCTGGGCTTTTGTGCCTATTGCACGAGCAGCCGAGCTAACGCTTGCAGTGACACCTGCGACTGCGATTGCGCAGTCGGCAGAAGTACGTCAACCGGAAGTCCGTAGCCGTCCACGGACCGGCCGTCGCCATAGGCATCGCTGCGGCTGAGCGCAAGGCGGAATGGAACGCGCGAATGGGGCAGCACGAAGTAGCCCGGCTGCGTGTATCCGATGACGCCGTAGGTACTCGTGCCTGCAATGATCGTATCGGGTAAACCGCCCAGAATGTACGTCATGAACTCGCAATCACTGGCGCATGCACCATCCACCAGCGCTACGACCCGCGTTTGGCCCTGATCGCTCGCGTGCACGCTGAACCGGTGATCCGCCATCGAACGATCGCTGGTCTTGTTCGCTGCGTGAACCGCGCAATCCGACGCTCCCGGCACCGTCAACGCATCCACGAGCTGCTGCAACGCTTGCTGCAAGCCGCTCGAGACCGGCGGCTTCAAGTCGGCCGTCAGTTGCTGCTGCAAACTGAACGACAAGGCCGTTGTGAAACACGAATCCGTTTCCGTTTGGGCGATCGCCGCCGCCTGCTCGATGGCGCTTTCCGCAAACCAGTTCGCAAGAATATCGGAGGGTGCGTTTCCGCCATCGTTACCGCGCAGGTCGAAGATCACCAGGCGCTCTTTGCCGAGCTGCGACACTTTGGACAGCGTCGCGCGCAAGGCTTCATTATTCGCGTCGGTAAACGTGGGCAAGCGCAAATACGCTATTCCGCCGCCCAGCGATCGGTATACCGGCTTTGGGGAAGGCGCCGCGACTTGCGCCGCCGGCGTAAGCGCGATCGTGCTTTCGCTGCAACGAAGCGAAGCGGCAGTTCCAAGTCGCTTGGGATAGCTGATGTACCATGCCGGCGTCAGGCGCGAACCGTCCCATGCTTGTACCGCATGCGGCTGCTGACCGGCATCGTGCGGATCCAATTTCATCGTCGAGGCGTTCGAGAAACGCAAGGCGGAGCAAACTCCTTGCGGATTGCGCGCGAGGACCGAGCTCGCGGAGCCGCTCGTGAACGCTTCGTAGTCAGCGACGCCGGAATGATTATCGAGTCTGCACGTCCTCAAGCCGTCCCCATGGCGCGAATGCCGCGTGCAGTGAGATGCGCGCATTCCCATCGCGCGCCAACTGCGCGTCCCAGTCGCGGAACATCGCATTCCAATTCCATCCATGCGCTTGCGCCGGCTCGTACCCCGCATAGACCTTTTCGATCAGAAAACGCAGCGTCGGCAGATCTTGCCGCAGCGCCGCCGCATCCACCGGCACGTCCTTCTTGGCGTGCAGCTGCGAGTAGAAGTCGCGGTACCAGGAATACGGCACGACGAACGAGCGAGCCGAATAGGGCGGCGCGTAGGGATGCGGGAGCACGATCCCGCCGGGAGGCAGTTTCACGCCGAGCGCGCTCCAGCGAGCGTTTTCGGCGTCGATCTGGGTTTGGGGAACGCGAACGGATGCTGCCGGAGCGACGGCCAGCAGCACGATGAAGGTCAGAAGAGCGATGGAACGCATGGCCGCCCGTGTTCGCCGCGGATTCGAGCGCAACTTTCCGATGGCGGAAAAGCATCGTATCGCGTAGGCTGGCAGCATGCTGAACGAAGATGTACTCTGGAAAGCCGTGGAACAGCGCGACACCTCGCACGATGGCCGCTTTTATTTCGGCGTGCTCACGACCGGCGTCTATTGCCGGCCCTCCTGCCCGTCACGGTCGCCCCTGCGCCGCAACGTGCGGTTTTTCGAATCGGCGTATGAAGCGGAGAAAGCGGGGTTGCGTCCCTGCAAACGTTGCCGCCCGCTTAAAAACCGCGACGCGGCTGCGGAACGCATCGAGCAGATTTGCCGGTACATCGAAGATCACAGCGACGAGCCCCTTTCGCTGGAATCGCTTGCGCAACGCGCCGGCATGAGCCGTTTTCATTTTCAGCGCACGTTCAAAGCGCTCGTCGGCGTAACACCCAAGCAGTATCACGGCGCGCAGCGCATGCGCGGGCTAAAGACGCACCTGAAATCGTCCGCCGGTGTCACGTCGGCCGTGTACGACGCGGGCTATGGATCGTCTAGCCGCGTTTACGAGCGCGCCGACACGCAGTTGGGAATGACGCCCAATCAGTACCGCCGTGCCGGTAAAGGGGTGCGCATCACGTACGTCTCGTTCGAAACGCCCCTAGGCCTGCTGATGGCCGGCGCAACGGATCGCGGTCTGTGCTTCGTGCAGTTCGGCGAAACGCACGAGCAATTGGAAGCGACCCTGCGGGCCGAATATCCGGCCGCTGCATTCGAGCCGATGAGCGAGCCGCACGATCCGCAATTCACCGCGTGGGTGGAGGCATTGCGCAAGCACTTGCGCGGCGAGCGGCCGCATCTGGATTTGCCGGCGGACATCCGGGCGACCGCGTTTCAACTTCGCGTTTGGAACTATCTGCAGAGCATTCCCTACGGCGAAGTGCGTTCGTACGGGGAGGTCGCGCGCGCCATCGGCAAACCCGGGGCCGGCCGCGCCGTCAGCTCACGCCTGCGCGCGCAACTCGCTCGCGCTGCTGATTCCATGCCACCGGGTCATTCGCGGCAGCGGCCACCTGGGCGGCTACAAGTGGGGCTTGCCGCGGAAACGAGCATTGATCGATCGGGAGCGCGCGCTCAAGTCGTAATGCTCGCAGAGCGCACTCAACTCAGTGGAGAATCAGCACGCGATCGAACACTGCCGCCCCGCGTTTGATACGAACGCGCAATTTCGTTGCTGTGAGCGTCTCCATGTCGCGCAAATCCCCGGCCGAAAAATTCGAAGCAGGCGCGCCGTTTAGCGCGATGATTCGGTCGCCGCTCAGGATGCCGGCGAGTTCCGCCGCAGAGCCTTTCCGGACGTACGTGACCTCAAACGCGCCGGGTATATTTTTCACTATGCCCAAGCCGGCACGATTCACCGGCGGTACGCATTCGCGTACGCATTTGTCCAGGTATAGAATGCCGCCGTTGTAGTCGAAGCTGGGAATGAAGCGCGAAAGAATCTCGTAGCCGGCGTTTCCGGCTTCCGTCCAGGAAGAAAACGCGCCGCTGCTCATCTGCGTAAAGTCCGCCGGAACGCCGTGCACGGTACTCGCAGCGATCGTAAATTCGTGCAGGGTTCCAAGCTTTCCGGTATTGCTGCCGCCCGTGCCGTGCCCGATGACCACCGAGCCGCCGCGATAGCGCTCGAGCAATCCCGTGCGCTTCAAATAATCGCCGAAGAGAATCAACGATCCCGAATTCCCGGTGTCGATGCCGAATAGTCCCCGATGCCCGTCCGCTGCGGCGTACACCATCGGCATGTCATCTTGGAATTGCATCGCCGCTCGCGCGCCGTTTGCAGGGTGAGCAAATGCCGCAGGCTTCGAAAACGTCACCGCGCGGTTTCCATAATCGATACGCGTTACATAGCGTTCGAAGAATTCCAAGCCGAGAATGCCCGCAAGCGGCGCTTTCTTACCGCGCTCGTAAAACGAGTACCCGTAAGGAATGACGAGCATGGGTTGATCGAGCAATTCCGCGTTGCCGATGCGAATGCTCTTCACGCGAGTATATTGCAAGGCGATCGTTCCGCTGCCGGAGCCGCCGCTCTCGCCTGCGCCGCTGCCGGTGAGTCCGAGCGTTTTAGCCGCCCCCGTCGTCAAGATTGCGTGGCCGCCCGTGTCGAGAATGAACGGCATCGGTGCATGACCGTTTACACGTGCTTCGACGATCAGCTCGCGCCCTTCGAGCAGGATGGGCGCCGTCGCAGATTCGGCGCCCCCGAGCATGACCGCGCTATCCGTGGGTGCGGGGCGCCGAAAATCGAGCTTCGTTGCAGCGCGCGAACAAGCGGTAGCGCTGCACTTCGAAATCGTAACCGTCCGCGGGCTCTGCCTTCGTTCCCGACTCAATCGAAAATGGAAGCACGGCGCTTCCGACCCGCCGATAATCGGCGTACCGCGTCACTTGCGTCGTCAGCGGGAACTGCTCCGTTATGCTGGCGATGAGGTGTGATTTCGCGTCGACGGCCACGTCGGCGGAAATGCCGCCGCGCGGGCGTATGCGAATCACGAGCACGTCGCGATTGTCTTGGCGACGCGTTCCCAAACATGTAAACGTTGCGCCCGTATGAGGCGCCAGGTAACCGCGGCGCAGCAAATACGCGTCTGTGGTGGCACGTTCTACCGGAAACCACGCGTCATAGGGATGAACCCCGCCCGAGATGTCTTGCGCCCAAACCGTTTTTCCGTCGTACACTTCGGCGCTTCGACCCATGACGGCGACGTCGAAATGCAGCGCGTAGCGGCCGCGCCTGGGGTCTTCATCAAGTTGCGCGGAGCCGTGCAACCCCGACGTCTTCACGGAACCGGTCGCGCGCGCTTCCGCATAAGGGCTCCAGTTGCCCGATGCCGCGCCGACGGCACGAAAGACTTGCGGCGCGCTGCAGATAGCAGGCGGAGTTGAGATCATCACACGACGATTTTAAACGGGCGGCACCGTGCGGTCTTGAAGATTTTTAGCGGGCGAAGACGCGTTGGTACTGCGCCGGCGGCAGACCGAGCGTTTCGCTGAAGGTTCGCGTGAGGTGGCTTTGATCGCTAAACCCGCAATGTATGGCAACGTCCGCGAGCGGCGCGCCGGTGCAAAGCAACAGGTCCGATGCCAGACGCATACGGGCGTGGCGGCGGTACTCGTTGGGCGTGACCCCGACGTGTTTGCGGAAGGTGCGGCTGAAATTGGCCTGATGCACTCCGGCCATCTCGGCGGCGACGCGCAGCGGCGAGCAGTCGGCCCACGCAAACCGGTCGAGGACGTATCGCAACCAGGGGGGCCCACCCCTCGAGGCATGCCTCGCGTTAATCTGCGCTTCGAGAACGGCACGAATTCGCCAGGCGGGCTCAGCTAGGCCGCAGGCCCCGCCATAAAAGCTTCTCGCTAATTCCTGAACCGCCGGTTGCAGGTCCGCATCGATTCGGAAGGCGCCCCCCGCAGGGCCCGCGGAGCGCACTCCACGTTCAGGCACCTCGCGCCGTGAACGAAATGGTCGGCATGTTCTTCGTCCCGATCGTGGATCACGACGGTTCCGGAAGCGTACGCGTGGGGAACGCCGTCGCGAACCTCCGCATACGACCCCTCAATAATTATAGTTGCAAAAGCAACACCGTGACGGTGGTACGGCAAGGTACTGCCGCCTTGGTGCACGGTCTGAAACACCGCATGGCTGTCGGGGCCTGTTCCCATCGCAATCCCCGAGTTTCACTCCGCCCGGTTTCGGCCCTTGACCGTCCGCACAAAAAGTTGACGCTTGGTCGTAGTTAAGTCGTAGCCGGCCGGATATGATGAGTATGCTTGGGGCGCGCGATCCAACCGAAGACCGCCTCCGGCCGTAAGAGAACCGACTCCCCGCGGTTCTCTTTTGTTTCTTCCGCGCAGTAAGAGCAGACTGCGCGCGGAACAGTAGGCCTGCATGACAAGGGCGCAAGCGCCGCGCTGGTACGGCCGCCGTTCGGCGGTTTTTGCGGGTATCTACGCTCTCGGATTTCTTGCCGGCTGGGGCGCCTCGGTTGCGGCGCACGGGCGGTATGTGGCCGCTTTCGCCGATATCGGTTCGCATTGGGGCGGCCGCGGAACGGAAATAGCCGCCGCAGTCGCGCTTTCCGTCACGATCGGCGCTCTGGCGCTGCGCGTCTGGGGTGCAAGTTACTTGAGCGCGGCAACCGTTTGGGATGTGAACGCGCATGCCGAACACCTCGTGCAAGCCGGTCCCTTTGGAGTGATTCGGCACCCGTTGTACGCGGGGAACATTCTGCTCGCACTCGGCTTGGGCGCGGCCGCGCCGCTTGCCGGCTGGATTTTCATCGTCGCCGGCAGCGTGCTCTTTGCGATTGCACTGATTCGATACGAAGAGGCCGGACTTTCACGGCGTCACGGCGCGGTATTCGATACGTATCGACGAAACGTTCCGCTTTTTGTTCCGCGGCTCGTGCGCGGGCACCCGAAGCAACCCGTGCGCCCTTCTTTCGCGCAGGGTTTACGCGCCGAATCGTTTACGGGCTTTCTCATTGCCGGCGTGGTGGGAATTTTCGCGATTCCGCGCTACGGCGCACTGGTTTTCGCCGTGTGCTACGTGGCGGGCATCCTGGTGCAGCGGCGCATCGAGAGGTAGTCATGCAAGACGCCCTCATCGCGGACCGCATTCAATTCGCTTTCACGATCATGTTTCATTACTTGTTCCCGATCGGCACGATGGGGCTCGGGCCGTTCATCGCATTCTACACCGTGGCAGGCGTCCGGAACGGCGACGAACGCGCGCTCGCGATCGCGCGCTTCTTGGCAAAGATCTTTGCGATCAACTTCGCGGTCGGTGTGGTCACCGGTATTCCGATGGAATTTCAATTCGGTACGAATTGGGCGGCCTTTTCAGCGCGCGCGGGGTCCGTCGTCGGCCAAACGCTCGCAATGGAAGGCGTGTACGCCTTCTTCCTCGAGTCGATTTTCCTGGGCGTATTTTTGTACGGGCGGCGCCGCGTATCGCCGGCGTTCTACGCACTTTCCGCCGTTTTGGTCTGGCTGGGCTCCTGGCTTTCCGGCTTCTTCATCGTCGCGACGGACGCATGGATGCAGCACCCGGTCGGCTATATCGTCGCCAAAAACGGCGCGATACAGTTGCGCAGTATCGGCGCCGTGCTGCTCTCGCCGTTTGCATGGTGGCAATACGCGCACGTAATGACGGGCGCGCTGCTCGCAGGAGCGTTCGTCGCGGCAGGCATCGGAGCGTATTATTTGCTCGGACGCCGGCACGTGGAATTTGCGCAGCGCATCGTGCGAGCCGGCGTCGTCGCGGGTTTGTGCGCTTCGATCATTGCGGTCTTTCCGACGGGCGACCGGAACAGCTCCGACGTCACGCACGGCCAGCCCGCCAAGCTTGCAGCAATGGAAGGACTCTTCACTTCGCAGCGCGGCGCGCCGCTCGCCATCTTCGGTATGCCGGATGCGCAGCACGAAACGCTCATCGATCCGCTTTACGTGCCGGATCTGCTGAGTTTTCTCGCGTACGGAAATTTCCGCGCAAACGTCGGCGGGCTTTCTTCCTATCCGAAGTCCGACCGGCCGCCCGTCGAACTTACGTATTACGCCTACCACGTCATGGTCGGGCTCGGCACGCTCTTCGTTGCGGTGATGGGCATCGCCGTATTGCTCCTCGTCCTGCGGCGGCTCTTTCGAAGCCGCTGGATGCTTTGGATGCTCATGCTCGCCATGCCGTTTCCGTATATTGCGAACGAGGCGGGATGGATGGTGACCGAAGTCGGCCGCCAGCCCTGGATCGTCTACGGACTGATGCGTACGGCGGAGGGTGCCTCGCCGACGGTCGTCTCCGGTGAGACGATCTTTACGACGATCGGCTTTGCCGGCATGTATTTTTTGCTGGGTGTGCTCTTCTTACTGTTGATTCTGCGAGAAATTTCGCTGGGGCCTGAATCGTGAACGTCGTCGCCTTCATGCTGCTGGCCGCGATGCTCACGGCATACGTCGTGCTCGACGGATACGATTTGGGCGTCGGAGCGGTGCACTTATTCCTCATGCGTACGGATCGCTCACGCGCTGCTTCATTCGCCGCGATCAATCCCTTCTGGCACGGCAACGAAGTCTTTCTAATTGCCGCCGGCGGAACGCTTTTCGCGCTTTTCCCGAAGGCCTACGCGGCGGCATTCAGCGGGTTTTACATTCCGTTCATCGTCGTTCTGTGGTTGCTGATGGTACGCGGAATGTCGATCGAATTGCGCGGTCATTTTGCTTCCGACATGTGGAACGGATTTTGGGATGTTGCGTTTTCGATCTCCAGCGCTCTCCTTGCGTTCATCCTGGGAATCACCATCGGAAACGTCGTCCGGGGTTTACCGCTCGATGCAAACGGCTATTTCGTGGGAACGTTCGGTTTTCTGCTCAACGGCTACGCGCTTGCGGTTGGCGCGCTATCACTGCTGGCGCTCTCAATGCACGGCGCGGCATTCTTGTGGATGCGCGTAGATGAACTGCTTCAGCCGGACGCGCGGCGTCTTAACCGCATCCTGCTATGCTTCGTTATCGTGTTGTTTGCGGGCGTAACCGCAGCAACGCTCGCCGCGCACCCGATTGCGGCGCATCCTACGCTGTGGATTACGCCGGCAGTCGCACTTATTGCGCTGACCTGCATTGCATTCGCAAAAAACGGAAGGACCGCGCTCGCCGGTTCGTCGGTGTTCTTGGCCGCACTGATGGCTAGCGCCGCGCAGACGTTGTTTCCACACTTGCTGCCGGCATTTGGGAACGGCGGCGGTCTCGATATTTATAATTCCGCGCCAAACGCCTATTCCGTCGGCACCGCGTTTACGGCCGCAGCGATCGGTTTTGGGGCGGCGCTCGGCTATGGTACGATCGCGGCGCTGCGGATCATGCGGGGCGAAAAACACCTTGCAGAAGCGGAGCACGACGTAGTAAAGATTGAGTGACGATACAGTTGTCGGAAGGAGTAGACATGCGTATGCGCCCGTTGTGGCCCCTCACGTTGTTCGTCCTCATTGCGCTATTCGCGGCAGGCGGCCGGTCCGTGGCGGCTCAAGAATCGCCGGGCGCTCGAGTCGTCAACTCGTTTTACGGATGGTTTTTCACACATCAAACCAACTGGACCGCGAACTTGTCCGGCGCCCGCGGATACCTAACGCCTTCACTTTTCCGCTCGCTCGAAAAAATGGTCGCGATAGAGCAACAGGAACAAGCGGCAGTGCTGGACTTCAATCCCTTCTTGAACTCGCAAGAAGAAGCGCAGTCGTACACGACTGGCAAGCCGTCAGGGAGCGCCTCGACAATCGCCGTGCCGGTGATGTTGCGATTTGCGCATTTGAGTCAGCCCGGCATGGTCCGGGCCATTGTCGTGGACGGCCCCGCCGGGTGGCGAATAGACAACATCGTCTATCCGGGTAACGGCGACTTGCGCCGCGCACTGCAAGAGGCTCTCAAGTAAATCTTGTCAGCTACGGTTTAATCGATTGGCGTCGCACGGATTCGGCCGTCGGGTAGAATTGGTACGCGGTATAATCGACTTCGCCGCGCTCGCGCGCCCAGAAAAGCCAGCCATGACCGACGGCGTGCGCGGATAAACTCGACGGTACGGTGTACTGTCCTATCGTCGCGTAGCGAAGTTCGAGCGCAACCGTCATGTTCGCGTTGTCCGTATCGGTGATGTTTCCGTCAGCGGCAATTGGCCGCAGCGTTTGCGGATCGACGTAGAGTTCGGAGATGCCATTCTCGCCACTGCACTTGGACTGCAGTTGAAAGCGCGCTGCTGCTTCGCCGTTCCATCGCGTCTGATTCTCACTCTTCGCAACATAGCAGCGCGGATCGAAGAACCAGCGTTTGCCGAAGGGATTGTCGCTGTCGGCGTTGTTGGCCTCGATCACGCGCCCACTCGCCGGAGGCGCGCCTTTGACGATCGCGCCATCGGAAATGCGCACGAAGATGCGCTGGGGCGTTTGCGAGTCCCGCTCGATGCCGCGTGCCGTCGCCTGCTCCACGAACGAAACGTAGGCCGGCAGTCGCGAACGATCCAAGTATCCCTGCGCACGAGCATAATCCGCGACAACGCGCTGTGACTGCGCGCTTGCACTACCGCCGGCGCCGGCCACGACGAACGCGAAAATTCCGAGGGCGCAAAGCGTTGATTTTAGCATCGCTTCCTTGGTTCGCAGCGGCATGGTCAATACTCCTCGGCAAGAATGCGTCGCCTATTTTGTTGGGGCGCCTTCGAGCATTATCGAACGCCACGGAACGGCTTTCGCGCGTAAGCGTCTGGACACGCTGCGCAGCGCCCAATCACCGATGTCGGCCCAAACGCGAGTACGTACACGCATGTCGCGTAGTCCGGCATACCAGCGGTGCGACATCGTGCGGAATTCTTCGCACCCCGTCATCTCCGCGTAGACCTCGAGTTGCGCAATGTGTGTTTGGTGATAAAAAGGCGTCGCGTAATGCCGTTCGCCCTCGCGCGCAGCGAGTTGATAATACGACCAGCCCTTCGCATCGAAGCACGGAAGCCAGCTCCGCAGCGTGCGAATAGCCGCGTCATGTATCGCGCGCAGGCGCGGCGGAGCGAACCCCGCGCGGCACATTTCCCAAACGCCGAACGCTGCGAACAAGTGTCCGTTGAGAATATGGCACGGCGCTTCCGCGATTTCTTCGAAGAACACGACACTGTCTCGCAAGAGCGATGTTCCGCCTTCGGAAACGTCCCGCTGCAGCGGCTCGAGCACATGCAGCGCGGCATGGATATACCGCCGATGCGATGTTAGCGTGTACGCACGCAGAAACACCGATGCCGCTTCACCCTGTGCCATGCACGAATGCCAGCCGGGGCGGATGCCGTACGAGCTGCTGGGAACGTCATACGCATATGAACCATCCTCGCTCCTTGCGCGCAGGAGATACTGGACATGCCGCATGAACGGGTCGCGCGCGCCTTCGTCACCGGCGTAAAGGCAGTCATAACAGTACAGTGCATATTGCGCGATGCTTACCGGGTTATAAGAACCGCCGTTGCGCAGGATGCCGCGATCGTCGAATTCGACCCAGCGCTCTCCGCACGCGCCGCCTCCCGGTTCGAACACCAAGTAATACGGGCCGGGGGCATCGCCGCATGGCACGCGGTAGCGCCGGCGCATGCGGCAGGAAAGCGGAAAAAGCCGCTCCATCTCGATGGCCAACAGCCGATAGCGAGCCGCAAGTCCCATCCCCCCAAGCTTACACTTCCCGCCAGACCCTTGCAATCGGCCAGAGGCCATTCCAGGTAAACGCCGTGACCCAGCCGTTTTTGTATCGTACTTTGTGGGGTTTGTGGCGAGAGTGTGGGTTGTCCGGTACACATACTGTCCTGTAACATGGCGTATCGGAAAGCATTGTCGTGTATGGCTTTTCCTACATTCTCCTGCCATGGAGTCTCGTCGGAATTCGACCGATATCGCACCTTTGGTGGACGGTTAGTGGATCGCATTTCAACCGGATGCGCTCAGACGGGGCACCAACCTGTAACCCCTTCGGCATGCTCTACATTACTGAGGCGGCGAGGACCATTACTGCGTCTTGGTCCGAACGTGGTTGCTTTGCGTTTTCGTTCGTGACGATAACGCGTCGAATGGCAGGACGCGCTCGTTAAAGTCGGTCAGTATTCCCGAGCGCAGCCATTTTTCCAGCGCGTTACGTTTCTAATTGCGGCTAACGACAGCACGATCACTCCATCCATGAGCAGCCGCCTCAGGAACGCATTCAATCAGGGCTACCGCGATCAATAAGTTGCCGACCAATTACGCTTCCGCCCAACCTATCCGCGGCATAGAAACGTGCCATAGCCGAGCAGCTGAACTGCGGCGGCTTTCCGACGATGGTGCTGCATGACAGCAGCGGAATTGCGCCTTAGCTCGGCGCGCCTGCGTGGCCCACGCGTTCTTGAGTGTGCGCTTATTTGCGGGCCTCCAATCGAGGCCAACTATTGCTCATGCAGAGTTCGCCGTTGAGGTTGCCATCAGCATAAGCGCTGCGCGTGATGTCTACGTTGCCCATCCTCTGCGCCGGGATGTTGAACGAAATCGTGCGTCAGGCAAATGTTCCTCCGTTACATCAGTATGCCCCGGAAATCGCCGCAGGACGCGTGAAGAGCTGGATCGGCCCCGGGTCGAGATTCGCAAAGCGCGTGTCGGCCGTCAGATGATCGAGACGCTGGAAAAGCACGACGCCCGCCACATCGTTCGCGATGAGTTGCTGGATGCGCACGTAATCGGCGCGCCTCCGCGCGTGATCGTAATGCGCGAGCGCATCGTTCAGCAGCGCGTCGACCTGCGGATTGCAGTAGCGCGAATAGTTCTGTCCGTGGGGCGGGCGTGTGGCGCAGCTGTACAGATTGCTCAAATCCGGATCCTGGCCCCAAAACCACGCGTACATACCGAGATCGTACTTGCCTGTATACAAGATGCCGGTGCCGTTCCCGAACAGCTGATTGGCTTGATAGCGGATGTACTGCAGCGTCACGCCGATGCGGCGAAATGCCGATTGAATGATGATCGCGGTTTCATCGCGTGACAGATTGCCGACTGTCGAGGCCAGCGTGAGTCGCAACGGCTGTCCGTCTTTGTAGCGCACGCCGTCGCTACGCAGTTGCCAGCCCGCCTCCTCGAGCAGTCGCCGCGCCTGCGCCAAATCGTAGTCATGGCATGGCGTCCGCGCATTATAGGCCCAACTCGAGATCGGAACCGGCGTGCACGTGATAACGCCCGAGCCATGATCGACTTTTTCCACGATCGTGCGTACGTCGACGGCGTGCGCGAGTGCTTCACGCACGCGCCGGTCTTGCAGCAACGGGCTGTCCATGTTGAAGTCGATGTGCTCGTACGCGGTAGTGGCAAAATCCAGGGTGCGCGTCTGCGGCGTCCCTCGCGCTGCCAAGTACTGCTCATTCGGGATGCGTCCGAACGCCGACAGCTCGTGCGTATATAATTGGTTGATCGCGGTGCTGGCATCGGGAATGATCTTGTAGACGATCGAGCGCAGCTTCGGACGGCCGCCCCACCATCCGTCGAAGGCACGCACTCCACCGAACTGGCACGCGCCCAGCGCACATATTCGAAGGGCCCCAAGCCCACCGGCAACGAGTTGTACGCGGCGTGATTAACGTCTTTGGCTTCCAGCAGATGTTTGGGCAGAATGCCCGAGCCGATGCCCGGCACCAAAAAGATCGAGACAAACGCCGCATACGGCCGCTTCAAATGTACGACGACGGTGTAATCGTTCGGGGTTCGCACGCTTGCGATTTGATTGAAGCCCAGCGTCGATGCGGCATTCACGCGCGGATTCGTGATCGTTTGCACGGAGAACGCAACGTCGGCGGCGGTAAACGGAAAGCCGTCCTGCCAGCGCACGCCGCGGCGCAGCTCGTAAGTGATCGTCCGTCCGTCTTTTGAGATCAGATGATTGGCTTGCGTCGGGACGCGCATGCACAACGACGGTATCAGCCGATTGCGATCGTCGATCATAACGAGGTACCCTTGCGTGAGGACCGAGAGATCCGTCACCAAAATTTCGGTAGTCAGCACCGGATTGAGGTTGTCGATGTCCTCGCCTTCGGTGAAGCTGAAGCTTTCCGTCGGCGCTCCGCGCTGGCCGAAACGCGCACTACATCCGGCGAGCATCAAAAGAAGAAGGAGCGCAACTGCGGTCCTGATTACGCTTGCCCGTCGAGCGGTACGCATAGCCTATGATAGCATTTCGGCAACGATCAAATCCCGTTTTTGCTTAGGGCAAAAGTCTCTGCCGCAAGGAATTCTGCTTTAAAGGCGCGCGTGCCCCTGCTACAACGTCATGCGTGGCAGCACTGTTGGTGCTATTCTCCGTTGCATTAGTGCTCTGGGCGTGCGGCGGCTGCACGACGGTCAACAATTACTATCTCGCGCCGTCCAAGGCGGCGCCGTCGCCGAGTGCGAGCCCGGCGCCGACTCCGAAACCGACGCACACGCCCCGATGTTCGTCCAGCGAATGTCGATAAGCGCCTCGTTATCGGTGAGACGAAGACGAGGAACTCGCGTCGAACCGACCACCTCCCCACCTTCCTCTTGGCACTGTTATGCGAACACCGGCGCGCGGCGCCGGCAAAAGGACGGCTACCTTTTCCACGGGCGACCTCTGGACCCGAATGAGCTCTCGCAGCAATTCGCGCGCTTCGTGCGTCGAACGAACCTGCCACGCTTTCGCTTTCACGACGTGCGGCACGGATTCGCGAGCCTCGCGTTCGCAGGCGGCGTCCGGCTCGTAGTCGTCAGTAAATCGCTTGGACACGCGAGCACCGGCATTACAGCGAATGTCTACACGCACTTGCTCAGGGACCAAAAGCGGGAGAAAGCCGCTGTCCTCGATGCTTACTTCAGCGCTGTGTTTAGCGCAAACCGGGTGCCTAGTGGATGGTTAGTGGATTGCGAAAGCAGCCATGCAGGACAAATGCCCGTCAAATCAAGCGAAAACACCGAAGTGGCGGGAAAGTGTAGGAATCGAACCTACCAGCCGGCTTGCGTCGGCCTCAGCGGTTTTGAAGACCGTGCGGGCCACCAGACCCGTACTCTCCCATGTTTGTACTTTGACATAAGCCGCTCAACTTACATATCTCGCGGGGCTTTTTGGCCATGTCGCGCCGTCGTCCTTCGGCTAATGGAGAACCGCTCGGGCTCGGCAAGAGCGGCAGTATTTGCACCGCTCGACCACTTTTCGGGTCGATGTAAGCGTGAAGGGGCCAAAGCAGCCCCAGCGGTCTTCACGTTTTTTTGCGATTCGCGACCCCATCAGCGATTAATTCTTGGTTTCGCTGCAATCGCGAACGCTGCATCAGCGCGACAAGTAAGATAGACACCCCTACGGCTAGTTCAAAGTATGCAATCCAACGAGGTCCATGACGTAGGTTCTCAATTCCTAATGGAATTTGAGTCAATCCAACTGCTATGAGCATTAATTGGAGGCGACGCTTAATTGCCGCGTAAAGCACCGCAGCCGCTCCGACAAGCACCAAAATGAAAACAACGATTGCCAAAACTTGGTACGCGGTCATTGCTGTTAACATATTTGATGGTCGCTGCCGCCTCGCCTATCGGTTAGGATTGGAGGCGCGAAAGCCTGCTCTACGCAATTGCACGTCGGAGCGGTCGTGAAGTCATCGAAGCGCACTGCGATGCGTAGATTCGTGCCCGTCAAGGAGCCGTGCGGGCCAAGGAGTGATTGAGCCACTACGATAGGCGCTGTAGAATCGTTTCGATAGCTCCATCGTTTTTCGTAAATGGGATTCGCTTTTGGTGCCAACACCGACAATTCTGGTAGCGACTTGGGACGATGGCGTTTTTTGCGTCGCCGGCAAAACGGTTCGTCACGAACTCGCCGGTCAATCGGTTTGCAGTCTCGTGGGCGACGGACTTGGCGGAGCGCTGGCAATCGTTGGGGCGCATTCTCTCAGTCGGCGCTCTGCCGGCGGCGAATGGACCACGATAGTAAACAGCCCCTTCGACCTTTCTTGCTGCGTCCCAATCGAGAACGTTGTTTTCGTTGGTACCGACGATGCACGCATTCTGCGTATCGATCCCGGCGGAACGCCGCAATTCCTCACAGGGTTTGACGCTGTGGCCGGCCGCGAGAAGTGGTACGCCGGAAGCGCGATGGTCGACGGGAAGTTGATGGGACCGCCTCTTGGAATTCGTTCGATGTCTGCGACCTGCGATGACGCCGTACTCTTAGCCAACGTTCACGTCGGTGGCATCCCGCGGTCGACCGACTCCGGATTGACTTGGCAGCCCACAATCGATATCGATAGCGACGTTCATCAGGTCTGCGCACATCCGACCCGGCCGGAAATCGTAATAGCGGCATCGGGAAAAGGCCTTTGTACTAGTCGGGACGCCGGAGCGACATGGATTATCGAGCAGCGGGGACTTCATGCCCATCATTGCTCTGCCGTTGCTTTTGGACGCAACGACATGTTCGTGGCGGCATCCACTGACCCGTTTGCAGCGCACGGTGCGGTTTATCGACGCGCGATCGACGGTAGCGGTCCGTTGAACCGCCTTAGTGGAGGAATGCCGGAATGGATCGACGGCATTGCCGACACCAATTGCATCGCGGCGCGTGATTCAACGGTAGCGATAATCGACCAATCAGGGCGTCTTTACGTGTCGCATGACGACGGCGACACTTGGTCCTCGACATCGGATCTTCTTCCCGCTCCGAGCGGCCTACACATCTGTTGATAATGTACTCTTATTCGCTGCTAATCATCCACTCGACGCCGAAGCGGTCGACTACGGTTCCGAATTTGCCGCCCCAAAACGCATCCGAGAGCGGTTGGCTCACGGTTCCGTCTTGCGAGAGCGCGTCGAACACGCGCTTTCCTTGCCCCTCAGTTCCTACGAATAGCGAAAGCGAAACGTTGCCCTCATCGGGATTGACGGTTTTGGACAAATCACCATCCGACGCCATGAACGAAAATCCGTCGCCCTTGAACGTCGCGTGCATAATTTTGTTGCGTAGGTTCGGTGGAAGCTGCTCGGCCATCGGCGAGCCTTCGAAGCGATTGAGCTCGTATGTGCCGCCTATAGCGCTCTTGTAGAACTCGAGCGCCTCCTCGCAGCGGCCGTAATAAAAAATATACGGTTCGAGTTGCATACGAACGATTTCAAGAACCGGCGCCGAAGAACCCTTGCGTATGAACGTTCTTCTGACCGGCGGTTCGCGAGGAATCGGGCGCGCTGCGGTGCGCGCTCTGCACGAACGCGGAGCATCAGTACTTTTTACCTATAATCGTGAAACCGAGCAAGCCCAATCGCTATGCAAAGAACTTGGCAGCCGCGCATGGGCGCGACAATGCGATCTCGCCGATCACGATGCGTTGCCCGATCTGGTCGAAGCCGCAGTCGAACGGCTCGGGAGCATCGACGTGCTGGTGAATAATGCAGCCATTTTTTCGGAGAATCCGTTTTTCGGCACGGACTACGCGTCGTGGCGCCGCGGCTGGCAGCACACCTTCGACATCAATGTGTTTGGTGCGGCGAACCTAACGTTTCTGGCGCTGCAGCACATGCGCGATCGAAGACGGGGAAAGATCATCAACGTGGTTTCGCGCGCAGCACACCGCGGCGAGCTCACGTTTGCCGACTACGGCGCCAGCAAAGCCGCACTCACGAACCTTACGAAATCGATTGCGCGCTCTTGCGCTAAAGACGGAATCGTCGCTGTGGCCATCGCCCCCGGTTTCATTGAAACGGACATGGCACTGCCGGACTTGGAAACGCGCGGCGACGAGCTGGCAGCCGAAGTCCCGCTCGGTTACGTGGGGAAGCCAGAAGAAGTCGCCTCCATCATCGCCTTCTTTGCAAGCGACGCCGCGAATTACGCCAACGGAGCCACCATTGACGTAAACGGCGGAAGTTACATCCGTTAGGGAGCCTTGTCACGTTTTGCCCGCCCGCGCCGTCACACTGCCGGAGGTACAAATCCGTGTCACAACGTCTTGACTATCAATCCGCTGCCCCGCAGGTCCTTCGCCCCATGTACGAGGCCACGAAAATTCTTTCGCAATCCTCGCTCGAAGCTGGACTTCTGCATCTCGTCGAATTGCGCGCATCGCAAATAAACCGCTGCGCATTCTGCATCGCCCTCCACTACCGGCAAATGGAGGCGCTGGGCGAGCGCGGCGATCGCATTTCCGGGCTTCCTGCGTGGCGCGAGGCGCCCTGGTATAGCGATCGCGAGCGTGCCGCACTCGAGTGGACCGAAGCTCTTACCGGTGTTTCCGCCCACCATCCGGACGATGCGCTCTTTCAACGCGTGAAGGAGCAATTCACCGATCGCGAAATGGCGGAGCTCTCACTAGCGGTCGCCACGATCAATTCGTGGAACATCCTCAACATCGGGTTCGGTACGCCGCCGGAAGCTGCGGAAGCGGTATTCAAACAATTGCAAGTTGCGATGCCGAACGGCTCGCATGCTACCCGGTAGAGAGAGTTACGCGCCGAGCAGCGCCAAGCGCTTTCGAATGGCCCACGTGCCTCGTTTGAACTCATGGCTGAGCGCGGAGACGATGGCGCCCTTGCGCATGCCCTCTGCGCGAAGATCGCGATAACGCGAACGCAGCCGCTGCGACTCCGCCGCGCTCCACGCCTTGCCGCGATTGCGCACGACGTGCGGGCGCGGCGCGGGCTGCACCAGCGATCCCGCCTGCACACCTTCGATTCGTTTCACGCTGGCGTCGTACGCTTTCTTCGATATTTCGAATCCGGTGAATCGGCGGTTCATACCGATTGCTGCCGCACCGGTGGACCCGCCGCCCATGAAGAAATCGCAGACGTGATCGCCCTCGTTGCTGCTGTACGCGATCATCTTCTCGAGCAGCGCTAGCGGCAGCTCGTTCTTGTTCTTCGTGCGTGCCGGTTTGTATTCGCGGTTGATGATCCAGACGTCTTCGCGATCGCGATAGTTCGCCGAACCGCCGTCGTCGGCACTTTGGTCCAGCGGAAAGCGTGCTTGTAAATTGAACGTGCGTCGTCCACCCGGCTTGGCGTAATACAAAACGTGGTAATGCGAAGAGACGAATTTCGCCGACGTGTACACGCCGAAGTTGTACTTCCAAACAAGATGGTTGATCTCGACCAGGCTGGTGGCGCGCAGCGCATCGAGCACGTCGTATAAATTCGTGTAACCCGAAACGACGTAGATTTGTCCGCCCGGCCGCAGCACGCGCTCCGCCTGCACGATCCATGCCCGGCTGAACGCATTGTAAGCCCGCTTGTCTACCTCGACGTAGCCGTCAATCACGTAGCGTTCGTCGCGATTGTAATGACGGTGCAAACGATCGCCCTGGATCCCGTAGGGAGGATCGGTGATGATCAGATCGACGCTCGCGTCCGAAAGGTGAGCGAGGGCGCCCCGTATGCAATCCGCATTGACCAGCTGGCCCGCCATAGGGGAAGCGTACTCCGCGGGCGCCGAACTCTCCCACACGCGATGGCTACCACTCGAGAAGAAACGCACGAGAGCCGCGTATTACAGCGCCTCTTCGAGATAACGCAGGACATTTTGCAAGCGCAGGCCGCCGGCCCCGCGCTCGAGTCCATTGCGCGCGGCCTGAGCGATCTCTACCGCTTCAAATACGTTTCCATCGTTGCGTCGGAGCGCCCGGGCGGAGAAATGTATCGCCGCGTCATCATCGGGTTTCCGCCGGAAACGGTGAAAGAGCGGCTGGGCGAGCACATCCCGCGCGATGCGATGGTCGACCTGCTGCTGCCCGAATTCGAAGTCGTTCCGCACTGCTATTACATTCCGGCAGAACGGGAACAGCTCTGGGCGTACAACATTTACATCGGTGAAGGTCCGAGCGATCGCGTGCGCGCGCGTCCGAGCGCGTGGCACGAACACGATTCGCTCACGCTCGTGCTCGCAGACCCGCAGGACGAGATCATCGGATACGTTTCGGTCGACGGACCGCTGGACGGGCGAGTTCCCTCGCACGAAACGCTGCGGCAGATGCAGACTCTTCGTGAATCTCGTGGGGCTTGCGCTCGGGAATATGCGCGGCCATGCGGTTGAAGTTGAAAGACGGCAGATGCTCGAGCACGCCTCGCGCGCGCAAAGCGATTTCTTGGGCGTGGTGTCGCATGAAGTGCGTTCGCCGCTCGCGGCAATTCGCGGAGCAAGCCTTCTGCTGGACACGCATTTCGACTCGCTCTCACCGGAACGGCGCAGCGAACTGCTCGGCGTGCTCACGTCTTCGACGGCGCGGCTTTCCGCAATCTTCGACGATTTTCTCCTGCTCTCGCGTATGGACGCCGGAAAGCTCACGCTGCGATTGGAAGCGGTCGATCCGGTCGCCGTAGCGGAGGAATCGGTCGCGCGCATCGAAAGCCAGCATCCCAACCGCGAATTCCGCACGCTCTATCTCGATCCGCTGCCGCGCGTTCACGCCGATGAAGGGCGCGTCGTGCAAGTGCTCGGGAACATGCTTTCTAACGCGGCGAAATATTCTACGGATGGTTCCGTGGTCGTCGTCGATATCAAAGCGAACGAACACACCGTGTGGTTCGCGGTGAAGAACGAAGGGCCGGGCGTTCCTGAGAACGAGCGGGAAAAGCTCTTCACGCGCTTCGGCCGCATCGGCGCGGACAACGGCGACGTCTCCATCGGTCTGGGCTTGTACATTTGCTCGGAACTGGTCACCCTCATGGGCGGTACCATCGGCTACCAGAGCGAACCCAACAAGGTGACGGCCTTCTGGTTTACGCTGCCGCGCGCAGCCGTTTGACCGCCCCCCAGCCTAACCAGTAGCGCCGGACCCTCTTTGTATGGTAAGAACACGACGACCATGAAAACGCGCCCCGATATCCGCAACGTCGCCATCATTGCCCACGTCGACCACGGCAAGACCACGCTCGTGGACGCCATGCTCAAGCAAAGCGGCGTCTTCCGCGAAGGTCAGCACGTGGAAACGCGCGTCATGGATTCGAATCCGCTCGAACGCGAACGCGGCATCACGATTCTTGCGAAAAACACGTCGGTGCGGCACGGCGAGGTGAAGTTCAACATCGTCGACACACCGGGGCACGCCGACTTCGGCGGCGAGGTCGAACGCGTGCTGCAAATGGTGCAGGGCGTTCTGCTGCTCGTCGATGCAGCCGAAGGCGTGATGCCGCAAACGCGGTTCGTGCTGCGCAAGGCACTCGAACTCGATCTCAAGGCGATCGTCGTCGTCAATAAGATCGATCGCAAGGACGCGCGCGCGACCGAAGTGGTAAACGAAGCCTTCGACTTATTCATCGAACTGGGAGCGAGCGACGAGCAGGCCGATTTTCCGGTCGTCTTCACAAACGCAAAAGCGGGCGTTGCGAAACGTTCGCTCGAAGACGCAGGCGACGATCTCGAACCGCTTTTCAAAGTCATCTGCGATCGCGTGCCCGAAGCGCCGGCGGAAGACGGACCGTTTCAAATGCTCGTTTCCGCGATCGACCACAACCGCTATGTGGGGCGCATCGGCATCGGACGCGTTTTTCGCGGCAGCGCAAAAACCAACGCGCCCATCGTCAAGGTTGCGCGAGACGGCGCGGTTGAGGGCGGGCTGCGCCTAACCAAATTGTTGACCTTTCAAGGGTTGGAACGCGTCGAAATCGACGAAGCATCCGCGGGCGACATCATCTGCGTCTCCGGCATCGAAGGGTTGAACATCAGCGACACGATTGCGGACGTGAACGCCCCAGAAGGCGTCCACGCGGTTTCGGTGGACGAACCGACGGTCTCGATGTTCTTCAGCGTGAACAATTCGCCGTTCGCGGGCAAAGAGGGTAAGTTCCTGACCTCGCGCCAAATTCGCGCGCGCCTGATGGCGGAACTCGAATCGAACGTCGCGCTGCGTGTTGCGGACACGGACTCCGCCGACACGTTCGAAGTGCGCGGCCGTGGAGAGCTGCATCTCTCGATTCTCATCGAAACGATGCGCCGAGAAGGATACGAAGTGCAGGTTTCCAAGCCGCAGGTCATCGTCACCGAACGCGACGGGAAGAAATGGGAGCCCGTCGAGTACGTCGTCGTCGACGTTCCCTCTGAATACGAAGGACCCGTCATCGAAGCACTGGGCCGTCGTAAAGCGATCATGTCGAACATGGTCAACGTCGCGGAATCGCGGCGGCTGGAATACACGATGCCCACGCGCGCGATTTTCGGATTGCGCGGCGAACTGCTCACACTCACGCGCGGGATGGCCGTCATGTCGCACACCTATTACGATCACCAGGAGTGGCAGGGCGAACTCCCCGGCCGCAACGTCGGCGCGCTCGTTGCGAGCGATACGGGCCGCGTTACCGGTTACGCGCTCATGGGGTTGGAGCAGCGCGGGCGCTTTTTCGTCGGCCCCGGTACGGACGTTTACGAAGGCATGGTCGTCGGCCGCGCCAACGACGACAAGGACATCGCGCTCAACGTCGTTCGCGAAAAGAAGCTGACGAATATGCGCGCTGCGGGATCCGATGAAAACATCAAACTGCCGCCGCCGGAAGAGCTCTCGCTCGAGCGGGCGATCGAGTTCATCGAAGACGACGAACTGGTGGAGATTACGCCGAAATCGATCCGCGTTCGCAAACGGCTGCTGATCGAGACGGACCGGCTTCGCGCCCGTAAACGGGAGCTGACTAAGACCTAGCGAACATCGCCGCACGCAGGGAGGACCCGCGATGCCGCAGACATTGGAAGCCGCCGCTCAAATCGGAACGTTCCTCGTTATCGCCGCCACTGCTGCGGCGGCTATCATCCAATTGCGCCACATGCGCGCCAGCAACCAACTCGAAGGTTTGCTCAGCGTTTTGGCGCGCGTCGAAGACGCGAATTTCAACGCGTGGCTGACGGAAACCCAGCGCCAGATGCCGGTGCTGCTCGGCGATCCGGACTACGTCGCGAGCGTGATAGACAATACGTTCGATCGCAGCGTCGCCTGGCTGCAACTCGGAAACTCGTACGACTGGGTAGGAAGTTTGGTGAAGAACCGCCTCATTCCGGTCGATGCTTTTTTAGACGTGTATTCTTTCCGGATCAGTCAAGCATGGGAGCTCATGGAGCCCGTTACCGTGCTGGCTCGCCACAATGCCGGAGAAGCGATATGGGAGAATTTCGAGTATCTCTACGTTGCCGCACAGCGATGGAACAAGAAACACCACAACGGAAACTACCCGTCGCACATCGCTCACGCCACGTTGCCGCCTTTCGAAGAACTCTTCCCGCTGCAGGGCGGGCGGCATGCCTTGGCCGCTGCTTCGCGCGAACGAGCCGGCCTCTAGACCAGAACCGGTTCGCCCGCCATCTCTGCGCTGAACGTGAGCTCGCCGCGGATGTCGTCGTAATCGACGACGACCTTTTGACCTTCACGCACCTCGCCCGCGAGGATCTTGCGCCCCAGCGGCGTTTCGAGCTCTTTTTGTATCGCGCGCTTGAGCGGACGCGCGCCGTATACCGGATCGTATCCAGTCTTGACGAGGTGGCGTTTTGCCGCTTCCGTGAGCTCCAGGCGAATGCGCCGCTGTGAAAGCCGCTCGCGAACGCGCCGCAGTTGGATCTCGATAATCTGTCCGAGTTCGTCTTCGGTAAGCGCGTGAAATACGATCACTTCGTCGACGCGGTTCAAGAATTCCGGACGGAAATGCTGCCGTAATTCATCCAGCACCGTTGCGCGCATGATCGCGTACTCGGCGCCGCCCATGTCGCCCTTGTAGTCGAGAATGCGATGGCTGCCGATGTTCGAGGTCATGATGACGATCGTGTTGCGGAAGTCGACCGTGCGCCCCTGACCGTCGGTCAAGCGCCCGTCATCCAAGATTTGGAGGAACACGTTGAATACGTCCGGATGCGCCTTTTCGATTTCGTCGAAAAGAATGACGCTGTACGGACGGCGCCGCACCAGTTCCGTGAGCTGTCCGCCTTCTTCGAATCCGACGTATCCCGGCGGTGCGCCGAGCAGGCGCGCGACCGTGTGTTTCTCCTGATATTCCGACATGTCGACGCGAACCATCGCGCGCTCGTCGTCGAACAAGTACTCCGCGAGTGCACGCGCGAGTTCGGTCTTGCCGACGCCCGTCGGGCCGAGGAAGATGAACGAGCCGATCGGACGATTCGGGTCGGCCAAGCCCGACCGCGAGCGCACGACCGCTTCGGCGACGGCGTCAACCGCTTCGTCTTGCCCGATGACGCGTTTGTGCAACTCTTCGTCGAGGTGCAGCAATTTCTGCACTTCGCCTTCGAGCAGTTTGGTCACCGGCACGCCGGTCCAGCGGCTGATGACCTCCGCAATGTCCTCTTCGTCGACTTCTTCTTTGGAAAGCCGGGCGTGCCCGTCGCGAGAAGTCAGCCGCTGCTCTTCTTCCTGTAACTGCCGCTCCAGGCCCGCGAGTTTGCCGTACCGCAGTTCGGCGACGCGATTGAGATCGTACTGGCGTTCGGCCTGTTCGATCTGCACTTTCGTTTGCTCGATTTGCTCGCGCAATTCGCGAAGTTTGACGGCCGCCGCTTTTTCGGCTTGCCAGCGCGCCTGCAGCGCGTGCTGATCTTCTTTCAAATCCGCCAGCTCTTTTTCGAGCTGCTCCAAACGCCGTTTGCTGGCTTGATCCGTTTCCTTGCGCAGCGCCTCGCGCTCGATTTCCAATTGCATGACGCGCCGCGTAAGTTCGTCCAGTTCCTGCGGCATCGAGTCGATCTCGGTGCGGAGTTTTGCCGCTGCTTCGTCGACCAAATCGATAGCCTTGTCCGGTAAGAACCGATCGCTGATGTACCGGTTGGAAAGCGTCGCCGCAGCGACCAGCGCCGAATCTTTGATGCGCACGCCGTGATGGGCTTCGTATTTTTCTTTCAGGCCGCGCAAGATCGAAATCGTATCTTCGACGCTCGGCTGATTGACGAAGACCGGTTGGAAACGCCGCTCGAGCGCCGCGTCCTTTTCGATGTACTTCCGATATTCGTCGAGCGTCGTCGCGCCGATCATGTGCAGCTCGCCGCGCGCGAGCATCGGCTTGAGCAGATTGCCTGCGTCCATCGCGCCCTCGGCCTTGCCTGCGCCCACGACTGTGTGCAACTCGTCGACGAACAGCAAGATCTGTCCCTCGGAATTTTGCACGTCTTTGAGCACGGCTTTGAGGCGCTCTTCGAATTCGCCGCGGTATTTCGCGCCCGCGACGAGGGCACCCATGTCGAGCGACACGACTCGCTTATCTTTCAAACCGTCCGGTACGTCGCGGCGCACGATGCGCTGCGCAAGCCCTTCGACGATCGCGGTCTTGCCGACGCCGGGTTCGCCGATGAGCACCGGATTGTTTTTGGTGCGGCGCGAGAGCACTTGAATGACGCGGCGTATTTCGTCATCGCGTCCGATCACCGGGTCGAGTTTTCCACGCTCGGCTTCGAGCGTCAGGTCGCGGCCGTACCGCTCCAAACTCTTGTACGTGCCTTCCGGATTCTGCGTCGTGACCCGCTGATTGCCGCGCACGGTGCGGAGCGCCACCAGAAGTTTGTCGCGAGTGAGCCCGAGTTCGCGGAATATACGTCCGACGGCGCCGCTGCTTTGCGTCATCGCAAGCAGCAGATGTTCGACCGAAACATAATCGTCCTGAAGCTGCTTCGCATCCGACTCCGCATGCCCGAAAAGGCGCGTGAGTTCGGGAGCCACCGTCACGGTCGCCTGGTCCGCGCCGGAACCGGTGAGGCGGGGCAAACGCCCGATCGCCTCGTCGGCCTTCGCGGCGAGAATCTTCGGCGTCACGCCCGCTTCCTTGACGATGTCGGGCGCAATCCCCCGATCCTGTTCGAGCAGCGCCGCGAGCAAATGCTCCGGCGTCGTCTGGGTATTGTGTTCGTGAAGGGCTCGCGTATATGCGGCGTTGAGCGCATCTTGAACGCGCTCCGTCATGCGATCTGCGTTCATTGGTTCACTATCCCAGACAGCAGGAGTGTCCTCTACGGTTGCGCCGCGGGCTCTTCCCTCGCCGCGTCGTGTACCGCACCATAGTACCGCTGTCGCGTACCGTCGTCCATGAATGCCGCCTCGAACGAGTTGCAGGCGAGTTGCACCACATCCGCATCGGTCAGTCCGAGCGCCTGTGCGGATTGCTCGTAATTCTGGTCCAGGTAGCCGCCGAAGTACGCCGGGTCGTCGGAGTTGACGGTGGCAACCAATCCCGCGTCAAGCATCCTGCGCAGCGGATGGTCGGCAAGCGAGGGCACGACCCGTAACCGTACGTTGGAAAGCGGACACACCGTCAGCGGGATGCGAGTACGTACGAGTCGCTCTACCAGCCGGGGATCCTCCATACTGCGAACGCCGTGATCCACCCGCGATACTTTCAGATTGTCGAGCGCGTCCCAAACGTAAGCCGGCGGTCCCTCTTCGCCGGCGTGCGCAACGGCGAGCAATCCGTGCGCGCGCGCGCGCTCGAAGACCAGCGCGAATTTGGACGGCGGATTGCCGAGTTCGGCCGAATCCAGCCCAACGGCGACGATACGATCTTGAAAGGGCAGCGCCGATTCGAGCGTTTCCATCGCCGAACGCTGCGGGAGATCGCGCAGAAAACACATGATGAGTTTGGCGGAAATACCGAAATCGCGTTCGCTACGCCTCAATGCGGACCATAAACCGTCGATCACCGTTTCGAACCGGATACCGCGCTGCACGTGCGCCTGCGGATCGAAAAAGATCTCCGCGTGCTTGACGTTTTGCGACTGCGCCCGTTTGAAATATGCGAGCGCGAGTTCCTCGAAATCCTGCTCGGTTCGCAGCGCCGACATCGCCTCGTAATACAAATCCAGAAACGACTGCAAGTCGGTGAAACGGTACGCTGCCCGCAGCGCTTCCACGCTGGGATACTTGAGCGCGACGCCGTTTCGTTCGGCGAATGCGAAAATCTGTTCCGGTTCGAACGTGCCCTCGATGTGGACGTGCAGCTCCGCTTTCGGCAGGTCGCCCGGCTTAATCATGGGCGGGCGGTTTCGCGCGGAGCATTCGGTAATCCCCGCTGCGAACCGTAATGCCGCGCGCGTCGAACCATTCCAGCAGCGGAACCGCGTACTTGCGCGAGGTGCCGATGAGGTCGCGAAACTGGGCCATCGTCATTTGGTTGTTCGAGCGCAAGAACTGCTCGACTCGCGCATGAATTTGCGCGATCTGCGTGCCGCGGTATACGTCGTCGCCGACTTTCACGAGCGCGCCTTTGGCAATGAGCGAGTCGAACGCTTTGCCGATACCCTTTACGCGCGACTGTTTGACCGCCAGCACGAGCGCCGGCAGTGCGGAAGGCGTGAACGGATTTGCGGAATCGACGGCGGCATGCTGTTCGAAGAATGCATGCTGCTCCGCCGACAAGGCCGGTATGTGTTCGGGCAGTGCGAAATAGCCAGCGCGGTGCGCGATGCGTCCCTCGTCCTCGTATGCGCCGAGCACGCGGACCAGCAACGGCTCGGGAACGCCGAGCGCCCGGGAAAGCGCCAGCGACGTGCAGCCCATTGCCCATGGTTCGGCGCGATGCTCCTGCGCGAGTCGCTCCAACACGCGGTCGAGCAGCGCCGCAGCGCTTTGGAAGTCGACATATGCAGCCGGACGCGCGACCGGCAAAATTTCGCCGCGCTCTGCCAGCGAGCGCAGCGTTTCCTGCGCCGAGTCTTCGCGCAAGTTCGCTTCGCGCGCGACTTCCGCCACAGTCAGCGGCTGCGCCGCGGACTTGCGCAGTAGGCTAAGGACGATCGCTTCGTGCGGATCCCGCACGCTTTCGACGTCATGCGATGCACCGTTAGCGCGTCCCGCCTTACCTTCGATGCGGCCTCCGCCGAGCAGAGTTTTCGGAGAGAGACGCCGCACGACGAAAGCGGACCCGGGATACGCAACGGTCGAGCGTCGCAAGAATACTTGGGCGGCGCATTCGACCGCGGCGCGTGGAACTTCGTCGAAGACGAGCGTTCCGAGAATCTCGGCGGAACCGATGTACGCGCGCACCGCATTGCGGCGCCGCAGAATCTCCAGCGACTCCGGCAGCGGCGTAAAGCGCACCGCGAACGCGTCCGCCACGGCAAACTGCGATGCGACCAGCATCTCGCCGCGTGCGATCTCGTGCGCGTCCACGCCGGGCACGTTGACGGCAACGCGCGCGCCGCCTTCGACGCGTTCGCGTTTTTGCCCGAAGCTTTGCAGGCTTCGCACCCGGACGGATTTCCCGGAGGGCTGCAGTTTGAGCGTGTCCCCGAGCGCGATGCTTCCCTGCATGAGCGTGCCCGTGACGATCGTGCCGAGCCCGGGCAGCGCAAAAACGCGGTCCACCGGCAAATACGCGGGTGCGTCGGGAGCGCGCGGTGCGAGTTTTGCGAGCGCATCGTGAATGGCCGCGCGCAGCACGTCCATATTGTATCCCGTCACGGTCGACACGGCGAAGATCGGCGCGTCCTGCGCGATCGTGCCGCGCAACTGTTCGTGCACGCGCAAACAGACGGCACCGCCTTCTTCCGGTGGCACCAGGTCCATCTTGGAGAGCACCACCAGAATGTCGCGTACGTTCAGAAATCGCAGAATCTGCAGGTGCTCGACGGTTTGCGGCATGACGCCTTCGGTCGCGGAGATGACGAGCAGCAGCAACTCCATGCCCGCAGCGCCCGCGAGCATGTTGTGCAGAAAGCGTTCGTGCCCCGGAACGTCGACGATGCCCGCTTCGACGCCGTCGTCGAAGCGCAAATGCGCGAAACCGAGATCGAGCGTCATGCCGCGCAGACTGCTCTTCCAGCCAGCGATCGGGATTCGTTCCCGTAAGTGCGCTCACGAGCGACGATTTTCCGTGGTCGACGTGACCCGCCGTACCGATTATATGCATTACCGTGCCAGCGTTTGGAGCGCGTCGATCACCCGCGGATCGTCAGCCGGAAGAACCGTCCGCAAGTCGATGAGTACGCGACCTTCATCGATGCGCCCCACGATTGGCGTAGAGGCACGCCGAAGCGCTTTTGCGGCCGCATCCGCACCACTTGAAGGGGCGACACTGACCGCAATGGACGCGAGCGTGCTTTCGGGCAGCGAGCCGCCGCCGACGTATGCGGCAGTCTCGACGATCGTGCAGCCTTGCACCGCCTGCGCGTAGCGCTCGGCTCGCGCGCGCAACGCATCGATCGAAGTCCCCAGCATCGCGTAAAATGGAATTTCCGACCGCGTCTGCGGGGAAAGGTACAATCGCAGCGTTTGCGCCAGCGCCGCGAGCGTGAGTTTATCGACGCGCAGTGCGCGCAGCAGCGGATTGCTTCGCAGACGCGCGATGAGCGCGCGCTTGCCGGCGATGATGCCGGCCTGCGGACCGCCGAGCAATTTGTCCGCGGAAAACGCGACGAGATCGATGCCTTCGTCAACCGCTTCCTGCACGGTGCGTTCGTGAGGCAGCCCGTACTCTGCAAGATCGACCAGCGCGCCGCTTCCGAGATCTTCGACGACCGGAATCCCCGCGCGCCGGCCGAGGCCCGCGAGTTCGGGTCCCGCGACATCGTGCGTGAATCCCGTAATGCGGTAATTCGACGGATGCGATCGGAGCAGCAGCGCCGTGCCCGGCGTCAACGCGCGTTCGTAATCCTTGAGGTAGACTTTATTCGTTGCGCCGACTTCGACGAGCCGGGCACCGCTGCGTTCCAGGACGTCGGGAAGCCGGAATCCGCCGCCGATTTCGATCAATTGATTGCGGGAAACAACCACTTCGCGCGACTTTGCGAACGTATCCAGTATCAGCAACACCGCCGCGGCGCAGTTGTTGACGACGAGCGCGTCTTCCGCGCCGGTCAGCGACTGCAGCAGCGAGGTTGCGCGCGCGTAACGCGAACCCCGGTGCCCTTGCACCAGATCGTACTCGAGGTTCGAATACCCGGCGCCGGTAATCGATATCGCTTCGAGCGCTGACGTCGCGAGCGGAGCACGGCCCAGATTGGTATGCAGCAAAATGCCGGTCCCGTTGATGACCGGCACCAGCATGTCGAAAGAACTCTCTTCGAGCCGCTCCAGCACCTGCGCGCACAGCATGCCGAACTCGAATTGGAGAGCGACCGCCCGCGCCCGCTCCAGCGTGCCGGCTATGCTGCGTTTCACGTGGTCCTTGCCGAGCAGCGCTTCATAGGCGGCGATACGAGGCTCGGATAAAAAACGATGCACGGGAGGTATCCCGCGCAGCGTTTCGCGACCGTGCGTCACGACGACTTAATTTACATGCTTGCTGAGCATCGAGGTTATCGTCTGTTCCGAGACGTAGCCGACGATGCGATCGACGGGCTTTCCGCCCTTGAACAAAATCAGGCAGGGAATGCCCGAAACCTGATACTCGCCGGCGAGGCTGGGATTGTCGTCGGTGTTGAGTTTCACGAACTTCGCGCGCCCGGCATGCGTACCCGCGACCTTCTCGACGACCGGCGCGAGCATCTTGCACGGGCCGCACCAAGGCGCCCAGAAATCGACGAGCACGGGCTGGGGCGCGCCCAGCACCTCTTGCTGAAAATTCGATTGCGAAACGTCGGCTAATGCGCTCATGTGGTTGGTTACTCTCCTTGCTTCTTGTAAACCGAACGTTCAAGACTAGGTTTCGGGGAGCGGGGGTTCGCCGGTAATCTCGGTAATTTGCTTGGCCTGTTTGCCCAGGTTCGTGATGGCGATAACTTCGTCGCCGTCGCCCAGCCGCTGCAGTCGCACCCCCTTCGTGGAACGGCCGGCCTTGCGGATGTCGCAAACGCGCAGGCGGATCACTTGATTCGACGTGGTGATCATCAGCACTTCGTCTTCGGGCGCGACCAAGAGCTGATCGACGACCTTGCCGATGTCTTCGCGTTCCTTCGCGAACGCCTTGACGCCCTTGCCGCCGCGCGACGTGTGGCGATAGTCGTCGATGGGCGTGCGTTTACCGAAGGCTTTCGTCGTGACGAGCAGCACTTCGCGCCGGTTGTCCTCGAGCACGTCCATTGCGACGATGGCATCGCCGCGATCCAGCGTCATCGCTTTCACGCCGCGCGCGTTGCGGCCCATCGGCCGCACGTCTTTCTCGTTGAAGTGGACGGCCATGCCGTTCACCGTCCCGAGAATGATGTCGCGCGTGCCGTCGGAGAGATCGACCGCGAGCAAGTTGTCCCCTTCGTCGAGATTGATTGCATTCAAGCCGTTGCGGCGTACGTTGGCAAACTCGTCGAGTTTGGTCTTCTTGATCACGCCGTTCTGCGTAACCATCACCATGTAGCGTTCGCCCTCGAAGTTTCGAACCGGGAAGACCGCCGTGACCTCCTCGCCCGGCGGGAGCGTGAGCAAGTTGACCAGCGCCGTACCGCGCGCCTGACGCGTGGTGTCCGGAATTTCGAAGCCGCGCAAGCGGTACGCGCGCCCCTTGTTCGTAAAGAAGAGGACGTGGTCGTGCGTCTTGGTGATGAAGAAGTTCGTCACGACGTCTTCGCGCTTGAGATTGGAGATGCCGATGACGCCGCGCCCGCCTCGGTTTTGCGTCTTGAACGTATCCACGGAAACGCGCTTGATGTAGCCGCCGACCGTGTACGTCACGACGACGTCGGTATTCGGAATCAGGGCTTCGACCGAGAACTCGTCTTCCGCCGGAATGATCTCCGTGCGGCGCTCGTCGCCGTACTTCTTCTTGACGTCGAGAATTTCGGTTTTGACGATGCCGGCGATGCGGCGAGGGCTTCGCAGGATGTCCTCGAGCTCCGAAATGAGTTTGATGAGCTCGTTGTATTCGTCCTCGATCTTCTGCCGCTCGAGGCCGACGAGCGTACGCAGGCGCATGTCGACGATGGCGCTGGCCTGCACTTCGGAAAAATTGAACCGCGCCGTGAGTTTTTGCTTCGCTTCATCGGTCGTCTGACTGCCGCGAACGATCTCGATGACTTCGTCGATGTTGTCGAGGGCGATGCGATAGCCTTCGAGCAGATGCGCGCGCTCTTGGGCTTTGCGCAGATCGTATTGCGTACGTTTGGTGACGACGTCTTTGCGATGCGCGATGTAATGTTCGAGCAGCTGCTTGAGCGAAAGCACTTGAGGCTCGACCGCAACGGTTCCATTCGGGCGCGGTTCGCCCACCGGAACCAGCGCGAGCATGTTGAAGCCGAAGCTGGACTGCAGCGGCGTGTGCTTGTAGAGCTGATTGAGCACGACCTTCGGCGTTGCCGATTTCTGCAATTCCACGACAACGCGCATGCCTTTGCGGTTCGACTCGTCGTGCAGCGCGGAGATGCCGTTGATGCGCTTTTCGGAGTGCGCTTCGGCGATCGCCTCGACGATGCGGCTCTTATAGACCTGATACGGGATCTCGGTGATGATGATGCGGTGGCGGCCCTTCTCTTCGACGATCTCCGCCTTGCCGCGAATCGGTATCGAACCGCGCCCGGTCCGGTAAGCCTCGCGAATCACTTCCTGGCCCATGATGATGCCGCCGGTCGGAAAGTCCGGACCGGTCACGATGTCGCACAGCGCGTCGTCCGTTACGGCGGGATCGTCGATGATTGCCGCGATTGCGTCGGCGATCTCGTTCAAATTATGCGGCGGGATGTTGGTCGCCATGCCGACGGCGATCCCGCTCGAACCGTTGAGCAGCAGCTGCGGCAGTTTGCCCGGCAGCACCGACGGTTCGCTGCCTTGATTGTCGAAGTTGGGAATGAACGCGACGGTCTCTTTGTCGATGTCGCTGAGCACTTCGATCGACGGCCGCGCAAGACGCGCTTCGGTGTAGCGATATGCCGCCGGCGGATCGGGATCGATCGATCCGAAGTTGCCGTGTCCGTCGACGAGTGTGTACCGCAGGGTGAAATCCTGCGCCATGCGCACGAGCGCGTCGTACACCGAGCCGTCGCCGTGCGGGTGGAACGATTTCAAAACCTCGCCGATGATACCGGCGCACTTGCGGTGCTGCTTGGTGGGCTCCATCCCCATCTCGCGCATTGCGAAGAGAATCCGCCGCTGCACCGGCTTGAGACCATCGCGCACGTCCGGGAGCGCGCGCGAGGCAATGACGGACATCGCATAGGAGAGATAACTCTCCCGCATTTCGTCTTCGACGTTGATTTGCGAGATAATATCGTTGTTCACGTGACCTACTGTTCGTTTACGTCAAAATCCACGAGTCCGCCGACCGCTTCCGGCGGCACGTCGAATTCGCGGGTGGCGAATATCGGGTCCCGTTCCGGCAGCGGCTCGTCCTCGATTTCGGGTTCGGGCACGGCGTCATCCACGCGCGCTTGCGGACGCAAACGCATCACCCCGGCCTTCAATCGATCGTGGGCGGCCGCCACTGCGGCACGCAGTTGTTCGAGATACGCTTCGGCTTTCGCGCTTATCTCGGCGCGGTGGTCAGTCATCCCTTGAGGAGAGACGACACCGGCACAAGAACATCGGCGGCCTACGCACCTTCACGGAGGCTCGTCTTCGCCAAACCGATGGATCGAACATTTCACAGCGAGCAAGACTTTACCGGCTTTGCCGCCGAGTTTGCCAAAGGGCTGCAAGCGGGAGACGTCGTCGGTCTCTCAGGACCGCTGGGCGCCGGAAAAACCACGTTCGTAAAAGCCGTCGTGCGCGAGCGCCTGCGCCGCGATCCGGTCAGCAGCCCCACGTTCACCTTTTGGCACCGGTACGAGGGAACGCCGCCGATCGACCATCTCGATCTCTACCGGCTGGACGATCCTTCGGAAATCACCGAACTGGGGCTGGAGGATGCTTTCGACGGCGGCTCTATCGTTCTGGTGGAATGGTGGCGCAATGCGCCGGCACTGCTTCCGCCCGTGCGGTTCGAGGTTCACATCGAAGGCAAGGGTGAGGGACCGCGACGCGTTAGCGTCCGCCGGCCCACGGAGCAAACGCGCGCATGAACGTGCTCGCGATCGACGCGGCTCTCGGAGCCTTTTCCGTCGCCGTCACTTCCGATGACGAAACGCTTTCGGCGCAGGAAGTCGCCGGCGCCGTCGCGCTCGAACAGGGGCTTTCCGCCGTGGCGGAAGCGCTGCGCAAATCCGGCAGGAATCCCTCGCAGATCGACCGCCTCGCCGTCGGCATAGGTCCGGGCAGTTTCACGGGCGTTCGCGTCGCGATCAGCTACGCCAAGTCGCTGGCGCTGGGCTGGGGCAAGCCGCTTGCGGGCGTGAATTCATTCGACGCCATCGAGGCCGGCGTCGCTCTCGGCGCCCATCCGGTGCTCGCGGTCGTGCGCGGCCGTAAAGGCGTCGTCTCAGTTCGGTATCGCGGCGGGGAACGGGTGATGCGGGCCTCGGGTTACGTGAACGAGATCCTGAACGAGCTCGATGCGCTTCGCGGCCAAGTAAACGTTATCGGCGACTCGGAGGACGTGCTTGCCGGCCTTGCCGAACGCGGCTGGAGCGTGCAGAAAATCGACCGCGCCATTGGTCCAACCGCGCTCGCCGTCGCCGTCGTCGCGAGCGCGCGCGAAGCGGCGCGCAGCTCCCACGAAGTGCGCGCGGATTACGGTGAATTGCCGGCCGCGAAAGTGCCGAAGCGCTCGTGAAGCTCGAACCCCGTCCCGATCTCGGAAATCACGCACGGCTCGTTATCGAGGCCATGACGGATGCGGACGTGAAAGACGTGCTGCGAATCGAACAGCAGTCGTTCTCGACGCAATGGCCCAGCAACGCGTTCTACCAAGAGCTGCACGACAACAAACTCGCGCATTACTTCGTCGGCCGCATCGAAAAGCGGCTCGTCGCCTACGGCGGCATTTGGGTTATTCTGGAAGATTCGCACATCACCACGATTGCGGTGCATCCGGGATGCCGCGGTCGCAAGTACGGCGAGATCATGCTCTTGCGTTTGCTCGACGAGGCGATTTCGCGCGGAGCGTCGTGGATGACGCTGGAAGTGCGCGAAAGCAACACGATCGCGCAAGCGCTCTACCGCAAATACGGCTTCACCACGGTCTCCACACGCAAAGGCTATTACAGCGACAACAACGAGAACGCGCTGGTGATGTGGGCCGGAAATTTGAAGAGCGATCTCTACCGGAACCGCTTGCAAACGCTGCGCTCCACCCTGCTCGGATGACCTTCGCGCAACTGGCAAAAGGCGTGCGGGAACACGTGGGACAAGATCATCGCTACGCTCATTGCGTGCGCGTCGCGCGCATGTCCGAAAATCTCGCGCGGCGGCACGGCGCAGATCCGCGAAAAGCGCGCATGGCCGGAATGCTGCACGATTTGGCGCGGCTGTATCCCGCCGATCGATTGCTGCGCGAGAGCGGCGAACGCGGGCTTTGCATCGATGCGTACGCGCGCGAGCACCCCGTCGTGCTGCACGCTCCGCTCTCGGCGTCGATCGCGCGTGAATCGTTCGGCGTTCAGGACGGCGAGGTGCTCTCGGCGATTGCCAAGCACACGCTCGGCGCCGGAGACATGTCGGTGCTCGACTGCGTTCTCTATTTGGCGGACGGCCTCGAGCCCGGGCGCGATTATTCAGAGCGAGCAGAACTCGCCGCATTGGCGCAGCGCGACTTGGACGAAGCCATGCGTGCAACGATTGCGTCCTCACTGCGGTATCTTACACAGAGGCACTTGCCCATCGCGCCGCAAACCGCGGCCGCGATGCGCACCTTCGGCCTGCGGGCCGGCACACGGGAGGCTGGAACTGGCGCACTTCGACAAGTTCACGATGACGACGCCCGGCATCACTGAGATCGTGCGCGCCGCGGCGCTCGACAAGAAAGCGGAAGACGTAACGGAGATCGACGTCGCCGGCCGGACGATCATCGCCGACACCTTCGTCGTCATCACCGGGCGCTCGAAAATCCAGACTCGTTCGATCGCCGACAGCATCACCGAAAAAATCAAGGAAAACGGCTTGACCGTCTCGCGTGTCGAGGGCTATGCCGACGGAAATTGGATCTTGATCGATCTGGGCAACACCGTCGTTCACGTGTTCACGCCGGAGCAGCGCGCCTTCTACAACTTGGAGCGCTTGTGGGGCGTACTCGCCAAGGAGCAGCAAGCGCAAACGTCATGAGCCGGCGCACCAAACCCGTGACGCACACCTCCCGTTCCGCGCGGCGGCGCAAGCAGACACTGCTGCGCGCCGGCGTCTGGATTTTCTTGGTGATCTTTGCTTTCAGCGTCGTCGGCGCACTTTTCGCCGTGGGTACCATCCGGTAAGGACTATGAAACGCATCATTCCGTTCGCGGCCGCAGCAGCAGTGGTTCTTGCGAGCGCTTTGCCCGTCTTTGCAGCGCAATTCGTACAAGATAACGCCGGACTGTTCAGCGCGGGAACCGCAGCGCAACTCGACTCGCGCATCTCCAGCTTCAACCGGCAGACCGGAAAGGAAATCGTCGTCCTCACGGTGCCTTCGGCGCCGAACGGCGACGCGCGTAGCGCTGCGGAAAATATTTTTGCGAAGCAGTCCATCAACGGCGTGCTGATCTTCGTCGACAAGGCAGACAAGCAAACCCGCGTCATTCCGGACGCCGCCGCCGTTCAAGCAGGCTGGTGGAGTTCGCAAACCTCGCAATCGATCGTCGCGGCAATGAATTCGCAATTCCGCGCCGGTAATTTCGATGCAGGCATTACCGGTGCGGTAAACGCCGTCTTCGACGTATACCGCTCGCATGTGAACGCGCTGCATGCCACGCGTTCCGCAACGCCGGTTTATACGCAACAAACCTCGACGGGCGGAGTACATATCAACGTGTTTTGGTGGATCATCATCGGCCTCTTCGTCTTCTTCATCATCCGTTCGCTGCTGCGGGCGCGCGGCGGGTATGGCGGCTACGGCGCGCCGGGCGCCGGACCAGGGCCCGGCTATGGACCCGGATACGGCCCGGGTTACGGCGGATACGGCTATGGCGGCGGCTGGGGCGGTGGGTTCTGGAGCGGCATGCTCGGCGGCCTCGGCGGCGCGTTCCTCGGTAACGAGCTGTTCGGCCATCAGAATTTCGGCGGCATGCAAGGCGGAATGGATCCCGGAGCTCAGAACGTGCCGGATGCCGGCGGGTGGCAAAGCGATCCCGGTCAAGCCGATATGGGCGGAAGCGCCGGCGGCGACTGGGGCGGCGGCGACATGGGCGGCGGATTCGGCGGCGGCGACGCCGGCGGAGGCTGGTAGCCGTAAGCACCCCGCGAGGCCACGAATTCGGCATCGAGGGCGTCACTTGCACGGCCGGGAAACGGCGCTCATGCGACGCTCTCTCGCTTTATTGACCGCACTTGCGATCCAGCTGCCCGCAGTTTTCATCGCCGCTCCGGCGCAAGCCGCAGTTGACGCCAATGTGTTCGGCGGATTGCACTGGCGCAACATCGGTCCGCTGCGCGGCGGGCGCGCGATTACCGTAACGGGCGTACCCGGACAGCCGGACAAATTTTATTTCGGAGCCGTCGGCGGCGGCGTTTGGATGACGGACAACGCCGGGCGCACGTGGACGCCGATCTTCGATCGCGAACCGGTTGCGTCAATCGGCGCCGTGGCCGTTGCGCCGAGCGATCCGAACGTGATCTACGTCGGGAGCGGCGAAGCCGACATGCGTTCGGACATTCAGCACGGCGACGGCGTGTACAAATCGACCGACGCAGGCAAGACGTGGGTGCACGCCGGTTTGGACGACACGCGCCAAATCGGGCGCATCGTCGTGGATCCAAAAGATGCGAACGTCGTCTACGTCGCGGCACTCGGGCATCAATACGCGCCGAACGCGCAGCGCGGCGTTTTCAAATCGACCGACGGCGGCCAGACGTGGCGCAAGGTGCTCTACAAAAACGAAAACACCGGCGCGATCGATCTGGCGGTCGACCCGGCGAATCCCAGCATACTCTTTGCGTCGCTTTGGCAAACGCGGCGCCCGCCGTGGAACGTGTATCCGCCGAGCAACGGACCCGGCAGCGGACTGTACAAAAGCTCCGATGGCGGTAACACGTGGACGCAGATCGCCGGTCACGGCTTTCCGGGCGGCACGCTCGGACACATCGGCATTTCGATTTCGCCAGCGAATTCCAACCGCATTTACACGATCGTCGACACGAACCAAGAAAGAACCGGCGGCATCTATCGCTCGGATGACGGCGGCGTTACCTGGATCCATACGGACGGCGAAGGCCGCATTTGGAAACGCGGCTGGTATTTCGGTCAAATCACCGCGGATCCGAAGAACGCGGATGAAGTGTACGTCATGAATACGTCGACGTACCGTTCGACCGACGGCGGCAAATCATTTACCGCAATCAAAGGCGCTCCCGGGGGGGACGACTATCACGCGCTCTGGATAAACCCGGACGATCCGAACCGCATGGTGCTGGGCGGCGATCAAGGCGTCGTGGTTTCGCTGGACGGCGCGAAAACCTGGAGTTCCTGGTACAACCAGTCCACTGCGCAAGTCTATCACGTCGTCACGGACAACCGGTTCCCGTATTGGGTGTATGCGGCGCAGCAAGACTCAGGCGCCGTCGCCGTTCCGAGCCGCAGCATCCATGCAGGCATTTCCGCATTCGATTGGCGGCCGATCGATGCAGGCGGCGAGAGCGGCACGATTGCTGCCGATCCGCTTCATCCGGCGCACGTGTACGGGAATGCACCGGTGACGAATGAGAATATCGACACGAACTGGGAACTGGCGATCGATCCGTCCTTAAAATACCCGAATACCGTGTGGCGCAACACGTGGACGCTTCCGATCGCCGTCTCGCCCCAGAATGCGCGTGTCCTCTATGCAAGTCACCAGCGGATCTTCCGAAGCGCGGACGGCGGGCGCTCGTGGCAAATCGTGAGCCCGGACTTGACGCGGCCGCACGACACGGTGCCTGCCGCACTCGACCCGGCGACGATTTCGGACAGCACGGGGTTGCCGCGCCGCGGCGTCGTGTATTGGATTGCGCCCTCGCCCGTGCGCGCGCACGAAATCTGGGCGGGCACAGACGACGGATTCATCTGGATTACGCACGACGAAGGTGTGCATTGGGAGAACGTCACGCCTCTCGCGCTCACGGCGTGGAGCAAAGTCGGCATCATCGATGCGTCGCATTTCGATGCGCAAACGGCGTACGCAGCGATAGACCGCCACCGGCTGGACGACAACCGCCCGTACATCTACAAGACGCACGACGGCGGCAAACACTGGACGCTCGTTACGAACGGCATTCCGGAGAATGAATCCGTCAACGTCGTGCGCGAGGACCCGAAGCGCCGCGGTTTGTTATATGCGGGAACCGAGCGTCACGTGTACGTCTCGTTCGACGACGGCGCGCAGTGGCAGTCGCTGCAGCTCAATTTGCCGGTCGCGTCGATGCGCGACATCACCTTCAACGGGGACGACGTCATCCTCGGCACTCATGGACGAGGAATTTGGATTCTCGACGACGCCTCGCCACTGCGTCAAATCGATGCGCGTATCGCGGGCAGTGCGGCGTACCTCTTTGCGCCTGCAGTCGCCTACCGCACGCGGCCCGGATCGGATCAAGGCACGCCGTTACCGCCGGAAGAGGCGGCGCTTCCCAATCCGGCAAACGGCGCTGCTGTCGACTACTACGTCGGCGGCGCAACTACGCCGCTGACGATTCAAATCGCGGATGCGTCCGGGCGCACCGTGCGGCAGTGGTCCTCGAACGATAGACCGGAAATCGTCAATCCGAAATCCCTCGACATTCCGATGTACTGGGTGCATCCGCAACTGCCGCCTTCCGCGCAGCGCGGCGCGCACCGGTGGATGTGGGACTTCCAGTATGGCCACGGCGGTCCGCTCGCGCCGCCCGGACGATACACCGTTCGCCTGCGCGTGAACGGCCGGACGTATACACAGCCGCTAACGCTGCGACGCGATCCGTCGTCCCCCGCGACGGACGCCGATTTGCGCGCACAATTCGACCTTGCCGAGCGCATCGACGCACTTTCACAGTCGTTGAAGAGCGCACGCGCGCGCGCCGAATCGCTCGTGAAGACGCATCCGCAACTGCGGGCCGTAATCGGACAAGCGCCGCCCACTTCGCCTGACGACTCCGTCGGAAAACCGGCCCAAGACTTCAGCAGCTTGCGCTACGTCAGCGAAGCGTTACAGGCACTGGAGGCCGCCGTGGAAAGCGCGGACGCGCGGCCCACGGCAGACCAGTATGCAGCGTTTACCATCCTCGGTCGAAGTGCGTCAATTGCAATGCGCGCGGTCGCGAACGTGCACTAGCCTCGGTTTTTACGCTGATGCAGCGTCACCACGTTGCCCTCGGTGTCGTTAATCATCGCAAGGAAACAATTCGGCGTCTCACGCTGCATGAGGACGGGAACGTCGAGGCCCTTCACGGCGGAAACCGCGGCATCGAGGTCGTCAACCACCGCCGCTCCACAGTCCGAACGTCGTCCCGTCGGGAAGTTCGTATTCTGCACCGCGGTCGTCGGGATACGTCAACGTGGGCTCGAGCCCGAGGACGTTCATCATACCCTCCCAATACGAATCAGTTGCGTTGCCACGTTTCGGGTGAAACGGGATAGCGCAGCATGTCGCGCGCAAATCCCCGCACGTGCGCACTCACCCCGTCGAAATACGTTTCATAGTACAGCGGGATCACCGGAACCTCGTCGTGGATCAGACGCTGCATCGCGATGAAGTCGCGCCGGCGCCGCTCCGCGGTGCTCGTGCGTTCCTGATCGCGATACAATGCCTCGAACCGCGGATCGCAGAACCTCGTGATGTTGTCTCCGTCGGCGTTTGCCTGCGCGCAGAGAAATACGACCGACTGTTCCGGATCCGCGCCGCCCAGCCATCCGTCGATCGAAATCGTGAACCGCGCGTTGCGAATCGGCCCTTCGGGCGCGTTGAACAGCGCGGTCGGGAACTGTTTGATCGTCGCGTGAATGCCGGCCTGCGCGAGCTGCTCCTGCACTACCGCAGCAATTCTTCCGAAAAGTTGCTCCTCGCTCGCCGTGACTATCGAAACGTCGACATGCTTTCTGCCAAGCAATGCCCGCGCGGCGCGTAGATCGTGCCGGTAAGCCTGAATCCCGGAGTCGTGCCAGCGCAGGACCGGCGGCAGAAACGCCGCGGCTTGCGGATAGGCGTGTTCGTATGCGGCCGCAATCGTGTTCATGTCGAGAGCGTTAGCGATAGCTCGTCGCACTCGCAGATCGCTCGTGGGCGCGCGGCCGGTTTGCAGACTCAGCCAAAACGTCGCGTTCTCCGGCGTGCGCAGCACCTTTATGCCGGGCAGCGCTCGCGCACGTGCCAGCATCTCCGGATAGATGGGCGCAATGTCGACGTCGCCGGCACGCAATGCGTTGAAGGCTGCATCAGCGTCGGGGATGATCCGCAACGTCAACCGCGCAAGCAACGGCTTCGGGCGGAAATAGGGATTGGGCTCGAGCACGATCCGATCGCCGCGCTGCCAGCGCACGACGCGAAACGGACCGCTGCCGAACGGGCGCTGTTCCCACCCAGCCTGCTGCAGCAGCGTGCCATGGAACGCGTGCGCCGGAAGAATGCCGAATGCGAAATCGGACTCGGCGAACAGGCGGCTCACCGCGGCGTTCCACGGCGTTTTCAAACGTATCACGATCGTATATGGATCCGGCGCACGTAGCCATGAAATGCGCTGGTACGCATCGACGGAAAGCACATTGTTGCGTGGATCCATGAGAGCGCGGTACGTGAACGCGACGTCGGCCGACGTAAGCGGCTTGCCGTCTGCGAAACGGATGCCGCGCCGCAAATGATAGGTGATGCGCATGCCGTCCGCCGAAATGCCGCCGTTCGCGCGCGACGGAATGCGCGTGACGAGCACCGGCGTCAACCGGTTGGAGGCGTCGACGCCGATCAGCGTTTGGCAGATCAGCAGGTCGTAGCCGATCGTCATTTGATCGTGGGCCAGCAGAGGATTCAGCGACGGCGGATCCACGACATCGGCGATGCGCAACGCACCAGCGCCCGCCCCTGAGCCGCGAAACCGCGAACTGCTGCACGCGCACAGCAGAAGCGCAGCACAGAAAAACGCAGAACCGCCGCATTGCACGGCGGTTCTGCGCGCTTCTAACGCCCCCTTGGTTTATCTCCCCGAAAGCGCTTTGTCGTACCAGCGGTCCAAGTCGGCCTTATACGCGGCGCGCGCGGTTGGGCTCAGGTAGATCATGTGGCCGGATTCGTACGCGCGAAAGATGATGTTCGGCCGCAGCGCCGGCGCGATATCCAAGTGGTCGAACGTGTACTTCGTCGCGAAGTACGGGGTCGCGAAGTCATAGTAGCCGTTCGCGGAAAAGACCTGCAGATGCGGGTTTTCAGACATCGCGCTTGCGAGATCCGGAACGACGTTTGCCGGCGGATCGTCTCCGTTGTGATGCATATCCCACTGCCGGTTCACCGAATAGGAAAGCGGATCGTACGTCAAGTTGGTATCGTAATGCAACTGTCCGCGCACGTACGCGCTCCAGGCGGAAACGACCGCGCTGTTCATGCCGACGTCCGACGGATCGTAATCGGGATAGTCCCCAAGGCGGTCGGTGCCGTATAAAGCGTATCGTCCGTCATAGCGACCGACGACGATGTCCCGATCGCGCATGAGCTCCTTTTCGAACACGTAGTACGGAACACGCATGTGCGAGTTACGCAGGAACTGTTCGGAAAGGCCGATGTAGTCGTGCAGTTTGCGCACGACGTCCGCGCGCGTCGACGCATCCAGCGTATCGCCTTCGGTCAGCGCGTGCAGGTACTCGCCGCCCGCGAATGATTCGACCGCCTTTAGGAATGACTGCAGGCTGCCGCGCTGTCCGGGAACGCGATGATGGTACCACGCCACCGCCGCTTCGCTCGGCAGATAGAGCACGTACGCCCAATCGCCGCCGCCGATAGGATCGAAGCCGCCGAGCCCCGTCAGCCCGAAATTCAGCACCGAAGACTGAAAGACGACGCCGTTGATCTGCACGTTGGCGTCCTGCAGCATGTTCACCAGAACCGCGTCGCGCGTGGTTCCATAGCTTTCGCCGAACAAAAACTTCGGAGAGTTCCACCGGTCGAACGACGAGAGATAGCGCTGAATGAATTGAGTGAATGCGCGGCCGTCCTGATCGATGCCGAAAAAGTCTTTCGGGTTGCCGTATCCGAGAACGCGGCTGTAGCCGGTGTCCGGCGCGTCGACGAAAACTTCATCCGTTTTGTCGAGCAAGCTGTCGTGATTGTCGACCAATTCGTACGGCGCGGGAGGCGTCGCCGCACCATTGGTGAGGTCGACCCGAACGGGTCCGTACGATGCCATGCGCAGCCAAACGGTCGAACTCCCAGGGCCGCCGTTATAGAAGAACGTGATCGGGCGTTTGCTGAGGTTCGCTCCGTCCTTGGTGTAAGCCACGTAGAACATGCGCGCCGTGATCTGGTTCTTGTCGTTGCGCAGCGTAATCGTTCCCGCTCGTGCGCTGTACGGTATCGTTTGGCCGTCGACCCGATTGACGTGATGCGTTACGGCGTCCGGTGTAGCCGGAGGAACGTACGGCCTCTTTTCACGTTGGGATGCAGGCGCCGCCGCAAGCATGCCGATGCTCGCGAGAATGGCCAGCAGTTTCTTGAGATGATTCATCCTTGCATCCTCTAGCGGCGCATCGCACTGTCGTACCAGCGCGAGAGATCGGATTTGTAAGCGGCAAGCGCGGAATCATCCAAATAGATCATGTGACCCGATTGGTAGAATCCGTACGTGACGTTGCCCTGCAGCGCCGGAGCGATCTCCAAGTGCTGCAGCGTGTACATCGTCGCGAAGAACGGCGTTGCGAAATCGTAGTAGCCGTTTGCCGAGAAGACTTTGAGGTCCGGGTTTTGCGTCATCGCGTCGGCGAGATCGGGCGCAACGTTCGTCGGCTGCCGGCGATTGTGCTTGAAATCCCATTCGCTGCCGTTCGCGTAGATGATGTCGTAGATGTTGGGGCGATACGGGATCGGCGGATTGAACTGCAAGTCTTCCCGGACGTACTGATTCACTGCCGTCGTATAGGGCGCGTCAATCGACGAGTCGGTCGGATCCCACGGCGGTCCTTCGTTCGACGCCGGATGTAAGCCATACGTGGTGTAGCGCGAATCGAGGCGTCCTATCACGACGTTTTGCGAACGCAGCAGCTCGCGCTGAAAGCGATCGTACGGAACACGCAGATTCGATTCGAGAACATACGATATGGGAACGCCGAGGTACGACGCGAGCCGGCTCGCCACCGCGTTGCGCTGAGCGGAACCCAGCGCGCTGCCTGCATACAGCGCGCTCAGATATTCACCGGTGGCGAAGTGCTCGACCGTGCTCAGAAATCCGGCCAAGTCCGCCGGTTTGTTCCGAATCTTATTGTGATACCACGCCGTCGCCGCTTCGGTCGGCAGATAGAGGACGTACGGCCAATCGCCCGTCGCATTCGGTTCGCCGTTGCCGTAATCGAGTCCGAAATTCAGAATGCTCGATTGCAGCACGACACCGTTGAGCGAAACGCCGTGCTGCAGCAAATAGTCCGCGAGCGCGGCCGAACGCGTCGTTCCGTCAGCTTTCGCCGAAGATGAACTTCGGTGAGTTCCACCGCCCGAACGTCGTGATGTAATTTTGAATGAACTGCGCGAAGGCCGCTACGTCTTGATCGACGCCGAAAAAGTCTTTCGCTTTGCCTGCGCCCACGAAACGTCCGAAGCCGCTGTCCGGCATGTCGATGAACACGAGATCGCTTTTATCGAGCAGACTGTACGGATTGTCCGCGATGCGGTATGGCGGCGGACCGGACGGCTGCCCGTTGCCGGCCAGCACGCGCACGGGGCCGAACGATCCCATGCGCAACCACATGGTCGAACTTCCCGGACCGCCGTTATACAAAAATGTAACGGGACGCGCCGTCGGGCTCGCTCCATCGAGAGTGTACGCGGTGTAGAACATTCGCGCCGTAGGCTGGCCCTGCTCGTTGCTGAGCGTAATGAGGCCTGCGCGCGCGGTGTACGCGTATTGCGTACCGCCGATGGTATCGGTATGGTGCGTTACTGCATCGGGAAAATCGTCCGACGCGACGGCGGACGGGGTGGAAGGCGGTGCTGACGGCGTGGGCGACGGCGCAGGAGCCGCACCCAGCAGCAACACGCCGGCAATCGTGATTGCCAGAATGTTTCTCGCGAATTGCATGCGAGTGTATACTACAAAGCTTTGCCGCTCTCCGTGGTGCCGAAGATTAGGCACGCGTCGGCACCCATTGGCGCATCGGTGGGCGTGCTCATCGACTCTTCCGCGCTGATTTCGTTCGGAAGATCGAGCTCGGTCGTGTGCCCCTGCGGGCATACCATGTGAACGACCATTTCAGCCGGCGGGTCGTCTGCGGAAAATGCGATCGGCTCGGCCGCTGCATTTACGACGAACGAACGCGCCCCCGGTTCCGCCAGCAGCGCCGAGCATTGCTCGCACCGCACTTGCGACAAATGCACGAGGCTCAGAAACATCAGCGGTACAATTCGCGCTTCAGATCCTCGACCGCTTCGCTTATCGCATCGAGGTAAGGCAGCATTGCACTCTTTATGCGTCGCAAACGCGCTTCGCCGTCCGGAGTGATGTGATAGATGCGCCGCGAGCGTTTGGTCGGATGATCCCACGTTGCCGACAGGAAGCCGCGTTCCTCGAGTCGCCGCAACAGCGGGTAAATTTTGTTCGTGTTCACTGCAATGAGTCCGCCGCAGATTTCGTCGATGCGCTGCATCAGCCCGTATCCGTGATCCGGACTCTTCTCGAGCAGGTGCAGAATGAGCACCGGAAATACGGTCTTGCTCTTGATCGGCCCGCGCAGGACCTCGTCGACGCGATGCGCGTGCTGGTCCTCGGCGTGCGGATGGTGCGCGGTCACCATGCCGGTGAGGGAACCGCCCCTTCGCCGTACATTCGGTCGATCTCTTTTGCATAGCGCGCTTCGACGATGCGCCGCTTGACTTTGAGGGTCGGAGAAGCCGCCGCTCTCCACGGTCATCTCATGCGGCAGTACGACGATTTTGCGCACTTGTTCGAACTTGGCCAGATCGTCCGTGTTCCGGCGGACTTCTTTGGTAAGGAAGGTCATGACGTCCGGACGCGCGGCGAGCTGTTCACGGGAATGTTTTGCTCGATACCGAGTTCCGCGCGAACCAAATCCCAATTGGGTGAAACGAGCGCTGCCGGATGTGGGCGCCCATCGCCGGTGAGCATTACCTGATTGACGTATACCGATCGCTTTATTGCGGCTTCAACTCGCGACGGGGCGACGAATTTTCCACCGGACGTCTTGAACAATTCCTTCTTGCGATCGGTGATGAGTAAGAATCCATCCGCGTCGACGGCGCCGATGTCACCCGTGTGGTACCACCCGTCTTCTATCGCCTCCGCGGTCGCCTGCGGGTTTTTATAGTATCCCATCATGACGTTCGGACCGCGCGCGAGAATCTCGCCGTCCGGCGCGAGCTTGATGCGCACGCCCGGAATCGGCGTGCCCACCGTGCCGTAATGATTTTCGGAGTACGTGTTTACGGTGATGACGGGAGAACATTCCGTCGGCCCGTAGCCTTCGAGAATCTCGATGTCGGCGCCGAGCAGCATCATCGCCGTATCGAAATGCAGCGGCGCCGATCCGCTCGCCAAAAACTTGAGCCGGTCGAGTCCCAGCAGCGGGCGCAGCTTCCTGAGAACGAGTGCATGCGCGGCGCGATATTGCAGCGAAAGCGCCGGTGCCGGTCGAACGCCGCGCGTTTTCGCCGACATGTAGTCGCGGCCGACCGCCAACGCCCAAGGCACGAGTTTGCTTTGCAAACCGCCGTGCAGTTTCGCTTTCACTGTTATGCCGGCGATCATCCGTTCGAAAATTCGCGGCACCGCGGTCATGAAAAGGGGGCGCACCTCTCGCAGATCTTCCAGCAACTCGTCGACGCTGTGCGCGATGTTGTGCCGCAACCCCGCCAGCATGTAGCCGTAGATGAAACAGTGCTCGTAAATGTGCGAGAACGGAAGCACGGAAAGGACGTCGCTGCCGGGAGGAAGAGCGTCGAGCGCGCGACTCATCGTCGATTGCGCGGTAAAGACCAGATTGTAGTGGGAGAGCATCACGCCCTTCGGCTCGCCTGTCGTTCCCGACGTGTAAATCAAGATCGCGAGATCGTCGGGCGAAATTGCGGCTTCCAAAGCCTGCGGCCAGTCGGGATGCTGCGCGTGCACATGCGCGCCGCGAGCTTCGAATGCCGCGAGCGATTCATCGCCGCTTCCTTCGAAGACGATCGTCCGCGGCACCGTCACGGCCAGTTTGCGCAGCCGGTCCGCGGCAAGCGGCGTGTCCACGAAAATCAGATTTGCTTCCGAATTTTGCAGGATGTACGCAACCTGATCGGGGGCCTGCGTCGGAAAGACCGGCACGACGACGCAGCCGGCGAACAACGCCGCGAAATCGGCAACGACCCAATTCACAGAATCCGCGGCGATGAGCGCGACGCGATCGCCTTTTGAAAGGCCGGCGTCGCGGATCGCGCTCGCCAAGTGCGCGATTCGGGCGAGCAGATCGTCGGAGGATGTCGACTTCCATTCGCCGCCCTCGCGTTCGACGAGCACTGCGTCGCGACGCTGCGATAACGAGCGGCGGATGAGGGCCGGTAGCGTCTCTTTCGCCGGCAGCTGATCTTCCATGTGGCATAAGAGGATTCGCCCGGCTTTTCTCCGGGTCCCTTTGCGCGCGGACTTTCTACGGCGAGCCCGCGACGCTTACGTATTCAGCCATCGCATCGATGCGCCGCTGCGTCATCCCCGCCACATCGGCCAGTTCGTCGACGGACGCAAATGGTCCATTCAGACGGCGGTATTCGACGATGCGCGACGCGAGCGTGGGTCCGATGCCCGGTATGGTTGCAAGTGCGTTTTCGTCAGCCGCATTCAAGTCGATTGCCGCGCTGGGCAGCGCTGAAGAGGTGCGCGACGCGCCTTTTCGCTTTCGTCGGCGCACGGGCGAGGCCGTCTCTCCCAAGCGCAGCACACGAATTTCTTCGCCGTCACTCACGCGCTCGGCGAGATTTACCGCTGCAGGATCGGCGTCGGCGCGCAATCCGCCGGCGCGCGCGACCGCCTCGTTCACACGGGCGCCCGATTCGACGCGGTACAAACCCGGATGCGCAACGGCTCCGACGACGTACACGACCGCCGAGGCGGCGATGCGCGGCAATGAATGTCCTTGCCGCAAATGCTGAGAAGGCGGTGCGAGAGACGCGGCAGACGCAATCGCCGGCGGCGGAGCGGGATGACGAAGTGCAACGAGCACCGCGACCGACAACGGCGCCGAGAACAAGCAAACGCTTCATGCGGCGCCTTCACGCCGAGGCGCACCGCCTGAAAGGGGTGCGGCACCGGCCTTCCCTATAACCGTCATGCTATGGCCGAGACCTATGACTACCGCACCAGTGAGCGCAAGTGGCAGAGCCGCTGGGACGAAGAGCAAATCTACCGGGCGTCCGAAGACGATCCGCGGCCAAAGTATTACGCCATGGAAATGCTGCCGTATCCGTCCGGCGATCTGCACGTGGGTCACGCAAAGAACTATACGATCGGGGATGCCGTAGCGCGTATGATGCGCATGCTGGGTTACAACGTGCTGCATCCGATGGGTTGGGACGCATTCGGTCTTCCCGCGGAAAATGCCGCAATTCAACGCGGCGCGGATCCGAACGTGTGGACGCGTGAGAATATCGCGAACATGCAGCGGCAGGTACGCCTGATGGGGACGAGTTACGACTGGAAGCGCGAAGTCGCCACGTGCGATCCGGAATATTACCGCTGGAATCAATGGCTGTTCTTGCGTTTGTACGAACACGGGCTTGCGTACAAGCGCGAAGCGCCCGTAAACTGGTGTCCGAACGACCAGACGGTGCTCGCGAACGAACAAGTGATCGATGGACGCTGCTGGCGGTGCTCCGCAGTCGTCGAGCGGCGCAATCTCTCTCAGTGGTTTCTAAAGATAACCGATTATGCCGACCGGCTTCTCTCGGACCTCGACAAACTCGACGGCTGGCCCGAACGCACGCGCACGATGCAGCGCAATTGGATCGGCCGCAGCGAAGGCACGCAATTTTCCTTCGGCATCGAAAATTCGCCGGAACGCATCAGCGTCTTTACGACACGCGTCGACACGCTCTTCGGCGTGACGTATTTGGCCGTTGCTCCGGAGCATCCGGCGGTCGAAGGCATCGTCACCAAACGCCAGCAGAGCGCCGTGCGCGATTTCGCCGACAGTTTGAAATCCCGCTCCGAACTCGAGCGCACGAGCCTGATGGAAAAACAGGGCATATTCACCGGTGCCTACGCGATCAATCCCCTCTCGCACGAACGCATACCGATTTGGGTGACGAACTACGTCCTCGCGGAATACGGAACCGGCGCAGTCATGGGCGTTCCCGCGCACGACGAGCGCGACTTCGAGTTCGCGCGCAGACACGGCTTGCCGGTCGCGCAAGTGATCGCGCCGCCGGGCTCGCAAGTGCAGGCGCCGCTGCAATCAGCGTACCTGGAAGACGGACGCCTTATTGCAAGCGGCGATTTTACCGGAATGTCCAGTGCGCGTGCCCGTAAGGCGATTACGGATCGTCTTGCGGCACTGGGTTTGGGCGAGGCGCACGTCAATTACCGCTTCCGCGACTGGCTCGTCTCACGCCAGCGTTACTGGGGAACGCCGATTCCGATCGTCTATTGCGAGCGTTGCGGCGAGGTTCCGGTGCCGGACGATCGTTTGCCGATACTGCTCCCGCAAAACGTCCCGCTCACCGGTGAGGGATCGCCGCTTGCGCGCGATCCCGCATTTACGAACACGACCTGCCCGAAGTGCGGCGGTCCCGGCAAACGTGAGAGCGACACCATGGACACGTTTTTCGAATCGTCGTGGTACTATCTGCGCTATCTCGATCCGCACAACGGGAAAGTGCCTTGGGATCCCGTCAAAGCTCAGTACTGGATGCCGGTCGACCAGTACATCGGCGGCTCGGAACACGCGGTGCTGCATTTGCTCTACTCGCGCTTTTTCTACAAGTTCTTTCACGACCGCGGCTGGGTGTCGGGTGAAGATGAGCCGTTTACGCGATTGTTTCATCAGGGAATGGTGCTGTACAACAGCGAGAAAATGAGCAAATCGCGCGGCAACGTCATCGGCATCGATCAAACCGCCGAACGCAACGGGGTCGATGCGATGCGTCTATTCTTGTTGTACGTCACGCCTCCCGAAGATACGAGCGAATGGACGGATGAGGGCATCAATGGGCGCGTGCGATTCGTCAATCGCGTGTGGCGCGCGTGCGAACCGTATGTCGAGCGTGCGCGCGCGCTCGAAGTCCGCGTCGTGCCGCAAGTGCGGACGCCTGAGGAAAAGGCCCTCGTGCGTGCCGTTCACATCGCCGCAAAGTCCGCAATCGACGAAACACTCTCGCGCAGATTTCACTATAACGCAACGATCGCGCGGCTGGACGAATACGTCAACGCGCTTACGGCGCTCGAACAAACGAATCCCGATTCGCCGGCGGTGGCGTACGCGGTGCACGCGCTTCCTATCGTCATCGCGCCATTCGCGCCCCATATCGCCGAAGAGTCTTTGGGAACGGCTCGGCCACGCGAAGTCCGTGCATTTCGAACGGTACCTCGAGCCGTCGGACGCCGCGCTCGCGGTGGACGAGATCACGCTGGTCGTGCAGGTGAACGGCAAGATTCGCGCGCGCATGCAAGTCGCACCCGGCATTAGCGAGGACGATGCCTTCGCGCTCGCGATGGAGCAAAGCGGTGTGCAAGCGCAGCTCGACGGCAAGCAGATACGCAAGCGCATCTACGTCCCGGACAAGCTGCTCAACTTGGTTGTCTAAGTACTAGTCGCCTCGATAATCGATTCAGGGGCGCCGGTGGCGATGACGCGAGCCAATCGTAAGCCGGCCCTAATGAACAGTGCAGCGAACTCTTCGCGCGTGCGTTCGCGGCCGGGGAGCATGGCGAGCATTTCGAGATCGGTGAGTCGATCTTGCGACCACCAGCGGTTTGGTGCGGGCACCACGATCTCGAACACTAAAACTCGCGCGTGAGCGGGCATTGCGGCGCGCACGTTTTCGAGGATTCGCTCGCACGACGCGTCGTCCCAGTCATGCAGCACGTGGCTCAGCACGTACCCGTCCGCGCTTGGCGGCACGTCCGTAAAGATGTCGCCGGCAACGGCGTGAAGACGCTCAGTGGTTTGCACGCGCGCAGCGACGCTCGGCAATTCGAATACCGTGCCATGCAATTGCTCGTAGCTGCGCAGCACCGCGGAGAGTAGCGAACCGGTTCCGCCGCCCACGTCGACGGCATGACGCATTCGCGAGAAGTCATACGCGGCGGCAAACGGTTCTGCGAACAGCTGCGTGAGCGACTGCATCGCCGCATCGAACATGGCACTCGCCGCGGCGTTCTGCTCGAAATATTCGAAAAGCGAGCGGTTTTCGCCGACATCGAATCCAGGGCGATTCTCGCGTATGCCGGTTGCGAGATTCGCGTACGCTTGCATATGCCACGGCGCATTCGCATACCGAAGCATCGGGGCAGCGGAGTTTTCGCCGGAGAGCGCGCGGCCCAAGCGCCCCAGCGCGAAACGATTGGGCGCGATGCATTTCACGACGTCATAGCCCGTCAGCGAGCGCAGCAGGCGAAAGAGTCGATCGCGATCGCCGTAACCGCGCTCGGCCAACTGCTCCGGGGTCAGCGGTCCCTTCGCGAGCGCGTCGGGGAGACGCAATTCGCAGAACGCCGCGAGGCTTTGTGCCACCCACGACATCGTGCCCAATTCCACGACTCCGTAGGACGGTGGAATGATTCGCCGCCGCAGCTTGGCCAGCACGTCGGCAACGCGAGTAACTGCGCGCAGCAGCAGCGGCGTCGGAACGCTCATGACACGGCGAGGAGGCCCTTGAAATATTCGTACGTTTCGCGCATGCCATCGTAGAGTGCGGTGCGCGGCTCCCAGCCGAGTTCGCGCTTTGCAAGCGAATAGTCGAATTGCGCGTCTCGCGCGTCGCCGGGGCGCTTCGGCCCATGCGTTATGGCCGGCTCCGTACCACCGATTTCGCACAGCATGCGATAAATCTCGTTTACGCTCGTACGCCGGTCGGTGCCGATGCAGTAACAGGTGCCGGATCCCCGCTCGAGCGCGATGACGTTTGCTTGCGCGACGTCTTTTGCGTACACGTAATCGCGCGTCTGCTCGCCGTCCCAATCTATGCGCACGCTTTGGCCTGCCAAAAATTTTCCGATGAAGATCGCGATCACCCCGGCTTCGCCGTTGGGGTCCTGGCGAGGCCCATAGACGTTGCCGTATCGCAAAGCCGTAAAATCCAGCCCGTGCTCCGCTTTGTAAAAGCGAAGGTAATGTTCCGAGACCATTTTCGTGATTCCGTACGGGGATTCGGGGCGCTGCGGCGTGCTCTCGTTCATCGGCAGTGCATCGGGAGTACCGAACGTGGCGCCGCTCGATGCGAAAATGACTTTTCGTGCGCCGGCGCGCACGCTGCTATCGAGCACGTTGAGCAGTCCCATCACGTTCACGTCGGCATCGAATTTCGGATCGCGCGAACTGATCGCAACGCTGTGCTGGGCCGCGTGATGATTCACGACGTCGGGCTTGAATTCTTGAACGATCCGATCGATGCCGGCATCGCGCACGTCCATGTGTACGAAATGCGCTTGCTGCGGAACGTTTTCCCGGCGCCCGCCGCCGTGTTCCCAAAGTGAATCAAGAACGAGCACTTCGTGGCCCTGAGCCACGTACGCGTCCGCGATGTGTGAGCCGATGAATCCGGCGCCGCCGGTGAGCAGAATACGCACGTTTGCTCCTTGCCGATGCTTACGGTCGTCGCGAATGCGCTCGTATGGAAGCGCGCCCGCTCCTGTTGTTCGGCGCCGCTGCCGCAATCGGCGCTGTCGTCGTACAGCCGGATGTTTCCAGCCGTTTTCTGCTGCTGATCGTCGCAGCCGCATGGCTGGTTTGGCCGGCGCGGCGTGCAGAAAATGAGCGTTTTCGGTCGGTTGCGGCGGTCGCCCTTGCTGCAGGCGCGCTCAGCGCGTCGATTCATCTGGCTGCGAGCCGGCCGCCGGTTCGTACCCACACACTGCGCATGGCATGCACCGTGCTCGACGCGCAAACGTGCGCAGGCGACGACGGGACGACGATTTCGGTCGAACAGCAGGCGAACTTACCGGGGGCCGGTGCGCATGTGGTGCTGCGAGGGCGGATTGAAGCGTTCGACGCTCCGCGTAACCCCGGCGATCCGGACGAGCGCGCAATCGAACGCGAGCGCGGCATCGATGCACGCATGGGTAATGCGCGCGTGCTCGCGATCTTGCCGGCCGCGCCGCTTACAGTAACCACCGCGATCGCTCGCGCGCACGGCTGGGCGCTACGGCAACTCCAGATGCGCCTCTCCGAACCGTACCCGGCGATTCTCGCCGGAGAATTGTGGGGCGAACGCGCCACGCTGCCACCGGAGTTGCGCACGGAATTTCAAGAAACCGGAACCGTCCACATACTCGTGACGGCCGGTTTGCACCTGGGTGTAGTAGCGCTGGTCTTCCTTTCGATACTGCGCTATTGTACGGTACCGCGTACGACGGCTGCGGCAATAACCGTCTGCGTCGTTTGGGCGTATGCGCTCTTCAGCGGTCTGCACTTGCCGTCGATACGCGCTGCGACGATGGTTTCGTTCGCGCTCGTCGCGTACGCGGCCGGCGCTGCATCGCGATCGTGGAACGCGTACGGCGCAGCTTTACTCGCGATAGCGATTTTTTGGCCGCTCTCCCTAACCGGCGCATCCTTTGCCCTGTCATTCTCTTGCGTCGGAGCGATTTTGTTGTGCGCCGACGACTTGCACCGTGCATTGGAAAATGTCGCGCTGCCGCAAAAAATCCGCGAGGCGGTGTCGCTCGCACTCGCGACGCAGTCGGAACGTGGCCGCTCACCGCCTCGACTTTTCTTCTTTTTGCGCCGTATGCGGTTCTAGCGAATCTTCTGGTGGTTCCGATCGTCGGCGCGACGATGGTGCTCGCGGGCGCTCAGTTCGCGCTCGCACCGCTGCCTGCGTTGGCGCAGGGGGTTGCAAACGTCAACGGCTGGCTGCTCGCATGGATCGTTGTCGACGGTACACGCGATCAGCACGCTGCCGAATGCCGAACTCTTTCCCAATCCGCCGCCGATTTGGACCATCGCTTTCTACGATGGCGCACTGGTGGGGGCTGCCTATTGCTGGCGGCGCAGCGCGCGCACGCTTTCGCTCGCCCTGCTTTTCATCGGCGTTTCGCTCGTTCTCATCGCCTCCGCATGCCGCGGATCACCACTTACGCATTACGGTGTTGGATGTAGGACAGGCGGACGGCATCGTTATTCAAACGCCGCTGGGCCACACGATTCTCGTCGACGCGGGTGGGCGTCTCGAACGCGGCTCCGACGGCGGATCTTCGGCCGAAGCGATCGGCGAGCGAATCATCATTCCATTCCTACGTCGCGCCGGCGTTCATCACGTGGATGCGCTGATTCTCTCCCATCCGCACGGAGATCACGTCGGGGCCGCGGCTCCGATTTTGCGTGATGGGTTCAGCGTTGGCGAACTGGCGGATAGCGGCCAGCAGTATGCAGGTTACGCTTGGCGAGACGCGATTGCGACTGCTCGCGCGGATCGCGTTCCGATCGTTTATCCGCGAGCAGGCATGGTGTGGCGAACAGAGGACGGCGTTACGCTGACGTTCATCGGGCCGTCGCTGCCGTTCATCGAAAGCGACAACACCATCAACGACAACTCGATCGCCTTTATATTGCAATACAAGCATTTCCGAATGTTGTTTACCGGCGACGCGGGCGTTGCTGCCGAACAGCGGTTCTTAAACGAAGGAATCGACTTGCACGCCACAGTCCTCAAGGTCGGTCATCACGGATCTGCTTATAGTAGTTCACCGGCGTTCATCGACGCCGTTCATCCGACGTACGCAATCATATCCGTCGGCCGCCACAACATGTTCGGTCATCCTGCGCCATCAACAATTGAAACGTTTCGCGGCTTCAACGCCAGTATTTATCGTACCGATAAAAACGGCGCGGTGAACGTTGCGACGGATGGATTTACAGAAACACTATCTAGCATGTTGCCTTGAGTTTCGCGTAACATTACACTGCCCTTGGCGCTTCGCGGCCTTAACATTGAAGCGCACGAAAGCGCCGCAGAAATGCGGCGCTTCGTTTCATTGCGCGCTTTGGCCAGGAAGCGTCACTGATAAGATGCGCCCCGCTGGAGACACACGCGCTACATCGAACCGGGCTTGACGGGGATGTTCGTCTGGGGACCTTCGCCGGCGACTTCTTCTATCGTTTCGCCTCTGGCCATCGACCAATGGTGCAGACCGGCAGGCACGCTAATGAACGATCCGGCGGGAAAGATATGCGCTTTGCTCTTGTCGATCTTGTCACCGGTGCCGAATAACAGTGTGCCCTGCATGACCGTTATATATTCGGCATGCGCATGGTAGTGCGGCGGATTGCTGTAGCCGTCAGGCATTCGCACGCGAGCGATCGAGAAACCGGATTTGTTGGGATCTCCGGTAAGAACCGCCGAGGAACTGCCTTTGCTTGGGCCCGTTCCGGCTACCCAATTGAGACTATTCGGCGTTAAGTAAGACGGGGTACTCGCGGCCATCACAACTCCGCCGGCGGCTATCAACGACAAACCCAAAAGCACCGCAGCAAAACGTGACATCGACTCCTCCTTAAAACGGCATCCAAAGCAGTGCCCAACGTGGTGAAGCACGGCAGGATCCGCTGCGCTATTATGCGCTCTGCGCATAAGAGAAACAATCGCTGAAGATTAACTGGCTGCGTTGTTTTGGGCGCAGGGGCTTAACAGGGGCGCCGCGCATGTCCGGAGTGAACTGCGAGCTGTCGAAGTTTGCCTGTTCGACATGGGGCGTCTGCAGGCGTGGATTATCTGTGCGAAGATCTACGCTGTACAGGTCGGCATCGTATGGGCTGTAGGCGACCTGCACGAGCAGCTTCTCGGCGTCGGGAGACCAAGCGGTTGCGAACGCAGCGTGCGGGCCGGTGTAGATGCGCAGCGCTGTTCGCGACTTGCGATCGGAAACGTAGACATCGAACACTTGTTCGTTCCGGCGGTCGACGAGAACGCTATTTTGGAGCCGTCGGGCGAGAATGCACCGAAGACGTGCCTAATGCTCTTTTCGTTGGGAAGCAGCGGCTCGGAACCCGCGCGGTCATCGCGAATCGTGTAGAATTGATCGACACCACTGCCGCCGTGCGACATGGAGATACGTTCGCAGCGGGATGCCGGCGCTGCGGCCCTCTGCGGATTGCTGCGCGAACAACAGGAACACGAACAACGCTGCGATGGCCCGAGGTGTCATCAGTCGAGCGTAACAACGCCGCAGGCAACGCGCTAGTACGGGCGTCTCAGCGGGCGTACCGGTACTCCGACGGCGAAGCGCCCCACGCGTCACGGAAGCTGCGGTCGAAATGGCTCTGATCGAAAAAACCGCATTGCGCGGAAATCTCGCAGATCAGCAACGCGGTTTTGAGCAGCAGTGTTGCCCCGGCCCTCAGGCGCGCCGTCGGGCGGCACAATATGTTCGGCCACCCCGCTCCGTCCGACGATTGAAACTTTGCAGCGTTTCGGCGCCCGTGTTAGCAGGACGGATCAAAATGGCGCAACCACAGTAATAACGGATGGCCAGTCGGTCTCCATGAAAACGATGCTGTAACGTACGTCGTCGCGAAATTGGCTATAAGGCGGTGATGGGGGTTAGCCGATGCCAAGACCGGCATGAGCAGCGCGTACGAAGTGGCGACGTGATGCGCGACCTCCAGTAACACGCGAGATTCATCCGGCAAATATGCCGTATGATCGCGTTTGATTCCGTACGCAATGGCGTCCAAAATCTCCCACGGAACCGATAGCGGAATAATGAGCCAGTGCCTTAGCGAAGGCACTTCGCTGAAGAACGCGATTGTCGCTCACAGAGTGCAGTACGACCCGATCGCTACGCTCCAACCGCTCGGGCACGATTGGGCGTAAAAACGTTGTATACCGCCAAAACCGCGCACGCTATACCGCACAGGACGACGAGAAGCCGCGCAGGCCATGCACGAGCATTTCCACGACCGTGGAAGCTCCCCCGCCATAAAACGGCGCGCCATCGGTTAGGGGGCGACGCGCGTGTTGTGGAAGAGGATGATTTCCCAGCGCGCGCCCCTTCGATGCAATACGACGGAAGCGATGGTTTGCAACTCGCCTTTGAGCGTTCCATGCGGCACATCTACGGTCGACGAAATTCGCGCCAAAAGGACGTCGGACGCAACAAGGCTTGCATCGACAATCCGCAGCGTATTGATGCTCTCGCGAAAGACCGATTGGAACACCTTAGCGTGGCGTTCTTCGATCTCGCGGCGCCCGTGCAGCTGAGCACCGAAAATATTTACTTGCTCGCCGTCGAATGCAAACTGCTCTGCAAAACGTGCCGCATCCGCACTGTTCCACGCGCATGCGAGATCGGCAACGATGATCTCCAGCGCGGCGCGATCCGCAGCCGGTATATTCATAACGCCCCTTTGAGCAGTTCGCACGCCGATGCCCGAAGGATTTCCGCGGCCTCCTTGCGCTCCAAATGCGCGATGTCGATGAGCCACATCAGGGGTTCGATACCGAGCGTCGCGCCTATCTGCAAGACAAGCCGGCGGAATCGCTTGGGGCCGAGCTTTGTTCGCACGGGCTCGAGCGCATCTTCCACCCAACGAATACGCCGCCCCGTTCGCAGCGCGAGCGGCGGACGCGCCTCCGGCAGCTTATCGGCCCCGACGCGAAACATCGCGCGCAGCGCCGTTTCGTGCTCCAGCAGCAAGCGCATCAATTGCGCCGATGCAACGTCCAAACGCGCGACGGGATCGTCCGGCGCGCGCTGCGGAAGGAGCGAGTCGATTGCGAGTTCCGGGTGGGCCGCTTCGATTAAGTCGCGCTGATTCGGAAAATAGCGATACGCAGTCGGGCGCGAAAGGTTCGCTCGGGCGGCCGCCTGCTCGACCGTCGGCGTAACTGCCTTCGGCGAAGTAACTGCGCGCTGCTTCCACTAAAGCCCGGCGCGTGTGCTCCTTTTGCGCGAGGCGCGCGCTCTGCTCGTAGGTCCTTGACATTCCCGTTGTGATACTCTAGTATCACGAATATCCCTTTGTGAGACAAGAGTCTCACGCGTCGAAAATTCGGGCTCACGCCGGCCGCAGCTCCAGAATTTCTGGAGGCATCCATCATGAAGCCACTTGGACTCATCCTCGTGTTGGCGCTCACCGCATGCGGCGGTGGAGGCAGCACTCCGGACGCGCCGCCGGCAAGCGTCCCGCAAATTTGGCAAGTCGGCACCGGCGCTTCGGAATTAGCCGAGTCGGTTCAGGCGCTCGACTTCTATCCGAACACGATCACCATCCGCGTGGGCGACACCATCGTTTGGAATAACTCGACCAGCATTCCCCACACGGTATCCATACCGCAAGCCGGGCATGCGCCGCCGAGCGGTCCGCCGAACCCGGCTCCGGTCGGCAGCAACGTTTTTAACAATAGCGCGTACATCAGCTCCGGTTTCATCGCAAAAAACCACACCTACTCGGTGCGGTTCATGCAACCCGGAACGTATCTGTACTATTGTCTCGTGCACGCGCCGGAAATGACGGGAACGGTCGTTGTCCTCGGAGCCGGAGCGACGCTACCCATGTCGGCGTCTCAATATACCGCCGCCGCTAATGCCGATCAGCTCACCGATCTGCAAGCCGGGGATTCTTCAATTCAACTGTTTCCGTATGCGCCCGGAGGAACGCATCTCGCAGCGGGCATTTCACCGGGCTTACCGGGCACGAAGCCCTCGCAGTCAACGGTAATGCGTTTTCTCGATGCAGCGAACGCGTCATCCGGCAACCTCACAATCTCCGCCGGCACAACCATAACGTGGACGAACGAGTCGAATAACGTGCCGCACACCGTGACGTTCCCACCGGCAGGACAACAACCGCCGACGGGCTCGCCGGAAACGATTCCGGCGTCCGGCGGCCCAACGTATGACGGCACCGCACTCACGAATTCGGGCGTCCTTCTTCCGGGCAAAAGTCACAGTCTCACGTTTACCAAAGCGGGCACGTACATCTATTACTGCCTATTCCACGACGGCCCCACTGGCATGATCGGCACTGTTACCGTGCAGTGAGCGCGCTGCTCGGCACGGCGGCGGCGTTCAAGGCATCGACGACGCCGCCGCAACGCCCGCGTTGCGAGGGCAGAGACGCATTAGCCTCGAATCGACGGCGCGGCATGGAAGATTTTCGGTTTCGCTCGAAACGCTGCTGTTTGCCGCGCTAGTCATCGCCTACCCTCTGTGGGATGTCGTCTTGACCCGGCGCTCGCGCGCGATTCTGCCGATGTTCACGCGCGTACGGTGAATTGCGCATTGACGTAGCCCAAAATTTGCGCCGCTCGCGTTCTCGCTTGGCGCGCGGCATCGTCATTCTCCGATGGCCCAAAACAGCGCAACTACAACGATGCCGCGTACAAACGGCGCCGGCCAAGAAGGAGACGCGGCCAAGCAACTCGAGGTGCAAGCCGACGCGGGAATCGCACGAATCAAAGCCGCCGCCGGCATTTAGTGATGTGTTTAACGTGTCGCGCTCGGCTGCGGCGTAGGGATGCAAGATCCTTGATAGGCTCCGGTGATCGTTTCAGTAAACGGTGTTTGACCCGAGGGCACCCGCGGGTCGGCCCCGCCGTACTTCAACTCGCCGGCGACGTTGGTCTGAAAGCTCGACTGCGAGCGGCTCATCGTGGCCTTCCACGTGACCTTCGCGACGAAATTCATGCCTGTGTACGTTTGCGTGAATTTGGTACACAGCGCACTACCGGAGCCGGATGCGCCGGCCGTGCCGTTGCAATCGTAGCCTTGCCCCGGCTGGGCATCCAGGAATCGTTTTATCATGCTGTGCGTGGCATCAGAGGTCCCGACGCAGTATTTGTGCGTCTCCGAGATCCTTTCAGGCATCCTCATCGACGTGGTGACGAGCCAAGCGCCGGGTTTGAGAATAGGGAAGCCATAGCTGATCGAACGCGGACGTTGCTAGGGCAAAAATTAATGGCGTAAATATCATTGCTGCCTCCGATGAGCACGAGTCCCAGAGCGACCCGAGCGGATTACGTGCTCAAATTGTAGTAGCAGAGCGTCCCGGGAGCGTCCCGTTGACGTGGAAATCCTGGCCTCGACTCCCGTCGTCATGGCGCTCTCGAATTTCGTTCACGGGCCTCCTCACCGCAAAACATGTTCGGCCATCCAGCACGTTCAACGATAGATGCCCTGCAATACGTAGGCATCCAAGCTTATCGTACGACCGAAATGGCGCAGCTAGGTTACGACGGATGGGCGAAGGACCGTTTTCCTTCAGTACGTTACAGTCTCCACAACTGCTGTGCCGGCAACGAGTCCGTCGTCATCACGGCTGTACGCGTAGAGCAGCGTTTTCTCCGGTGTTTTTACCATGAAGAGATACGCGGTCGTAGGAGGCCGGCGATCCGTCGAAACGAGCGTATACGTGCGCTTGCCCAAGCGCGGAAAGCGCCTGCAGCGCCGCGCGATGTTCCGGAATCATATGGGCTCGGAAGTCGGGACGTAGCTGCGCCATGTCGATGCGCCCGGCAATTGCATCGTCCAGCCAGCGCTCAGCCGATGCCGCCATCGCAGGATTTGCGTGCGATGGCGCCGCCTTGCCGGGGGTCGATCCCGGACGCGGCGACGGCTTCGCCGTCGAGGGAACGAGAACGCGATACAGCGCCGAAACCGTAGCGTTGTAGTGAACGTACCACTGTTTGCCAGAACGACGATACCGAGACGATCGTTCGGAAAACGCGCGTCCTGCGTGGCCGCACCGTACGTGTTGCCGCCGTGTGAGACCATCATGTGCCCGTTCGGCAAACGCGAAACCTCGATCCCGAATCCGTAATCCGGGAACGGATCGTTTTTCCCGATGCGGTGGGGCGTCATCATCTCGGTCAAGGAACGCTTGGAGAGCAGTTTTCCGCCGGATAGTGCGGCGTTCCACTTTGCAAGGTCCGCCGCATTGCTTATGATCGATCCGGCGCCCCCGAACCAGGTGTAATCCAAGTGCTCCGCGTGCTCCCACGGGCCGAGCGCAAACGACTCGTACTCCGTCGCGACATTGGGCCGGGTGTCATCCGAATCGCGCACGAACGTCGACGTCATTCCGAGCGGCTTGAAGATCCGCCGCTCGAGAAAATCGCTGTAACTCATTCCGGAAACGCGCTCGATTACCATAGTCAGCAGATTATATCCGGTATTCGAGTACTCACGAGTCGTTCCGGGCGTAAACGCAAGGGGCCGGTGGTCGACGGTATTCACCATCGCTGCAAGCGTCGTTGGGCGGTTGCCGATCTCATCGAAGGTGCCAATCTCGGTATATTCCGCATAACCGCCGGAATGCGTGAGCAAATTGCGGATCGTGACCTCGTTCGCGTGCGGAATTTCCGGCAAGTATTTGGATAGGCGATCGTCGACGCTCAGTTTGCCTTCGTCCTGCAGCATCAGGATCGACGCCGCGGTGAATTGCTTGGTATTCGAGCCGATAGGATAACACGTCTCTCCGCGCGCCGGCACCCCGTCCTCGACGTTCATGTATCCGAAGCCCTTTGCGTACAGGACGGACCCGCCGCGTAAGATCGCGATCGTAAGCCCGGGCGTCGCCCTTCCCGCCACCGAGCGCTTTCCGATGGCGTCGATTGCGGCGATTTGTTTCGGCGTCAGGGAAAGAGGCGCAGCGCCAAGGGTGCAAAGCAATACCGCTACAGCGGCGATCTTTCGAAGCATGGGCCGAGGCTTCCGCGGTCTTGCGGCCCGTTCCCCTGCATTCCACCGATATTTTCGCGCGCCTAGCAGTATTTCGGCGCAAATTATTCCAAAGGACGGTACATGAGCAAAACGGTCTATGTAGGCGCAACGGTCGTCGACGGCACCGGCGGCCCGGCAAGTCCGTGCGACGTGTTCGTTGCCGGCGAGCGGATTGAAGACGTCCGGCCCCACGCGGACACGCATGCCGGCTGGAATACCGTCGATGCCACAGGTCTGGTAATCGCGCCGGGCTTCATCGACGTCCACTCGCATGGCGACAACGCCCCGCTTCTTTCCGATGACGACACGATGAAAATTCTGCAGGGAGTAACGACTGAAGTCGTCGGCAACTGCGGCATCAGCCTCGCGCCGACGTCACCGCGGCACCGCGCGGCGCTGCTGGCGTCGCGACAAGCGGTGATGCCCGTGCCCGAGGACATCGGCGCGACCTTCGCCGATTTACTGCGCGCCACGGATGCGCACGGATACGTCACCAATTATGCGCCGCTCGCCGGCCACGGCACGCTGCGTTTGGCGGCAATGGGTATGGAGCGCCGCGCTGCAACGCCGCAAGAACGCGCGTTCATGCGCGCGTCACTCGAAGAAGCGATCGAAGCAGGAGCGTTCGGCCTTTCCACCGGGCTCATTTATCCGCCAGGCGTCTTTTCCGATTTGGACGAGCTCGTCGATTTGGCGAAATGCCTGCCTTTCGGAACCATCTATACATCGCACATCCGGGGTGAGGGCGACACATTGCTCGATGCCGTCGCGGAGGCTTTGGCGGTCGGGGAAAACGCGAAGGTTCCCGTACAAATATCGCATCACAAAGCCAGCGGCAAAAAAAACTGGGGAAGAACGCGCGATTCTCTCGCGTTGATTCGGCAAGCACGTGCGCGCGGCGTCGTCGTACATCAAGACGTCTATCCCTACACCGCCGGCAGCACGTATTTGAAAGCGGTCTTACCGCCGAAATTTCACGAAGGCGGGAATGAAGCAACGCTCGAGCGCCTGCGCAATACGGAACAGTTGAATGAATTGCGAAAGACCCTCGAGAGCGATACGTCGGACTTTCAAAACTTCGTCGCGGAAGCGGGATACGACGGAATCCTTATCGCCTTTACGCCGAGCCATCGGTTCGAGGGACGCACGATTGCCGAAATAGCGGTGCAACTCGAATGCTGCGGGTTCGATGCACTGATTCACGTGCTGGTGAACGAACAGCTGGCCGCCATGATGACGATATTTTTGATGGATGAAGATGATATTGCCCGCGTGATGCGCGACGAACACACCGTCATCGGTTCCGATGGAGCCTCGCCCGGTGTGCAAGGGCGCCATCATCCGCGTTCGTACGGCACGTTCCCGCGCGTCATCGCTCAACACGTTCGCGAACTCGGGACAGTTACGCTGGAATCCGCGGTTCACAAGATGACCGGGCTTCCTGCCCACGTCTTCAACATCCCGGAGCGCGGCACAATCGCTCCGGGCAAGTTCGCGGATCTCGTTGCATTCGATCCCCAAACCTTTTCCGACGACCTGGACTACCGCGACCCCGTGCGTAATCCGAAAGGGTTGGCATGGGTGACGTTGCGCGGCACCCAAGTCGTTCGGGGCACGACGTATCTTGGCCGCCGCTGCGGGGCACGTCTGAAGCGCTCGCGTGCGTGAAAAATTTTATGGGACGAGGCGGCGCGCTATGGTGAGGCCGTGTAGAGATATTTGTGCTGGCCGTCCGAGGTTATGAGCGCGGGTTTGCCGTCGTTGCTCGTGACGACGAAGTCGAAGAATCCGCCCACGCCGGGATCGACCGTCACGAGCGAAATCGTACCGTCTTTGTTTTTGCGTGAAGCCATGTGACTGCCCCAAAGGCCGAACTGGAAATACGTTCCACCCGCATCTTTGCGTACGTCGATGTGTCCGAGATCGGGGCTATCGTAGTGGCTCGCAAGCCCCGCGACTGCGCTCGGCGCGGCGGGCAAAGTCAGCAACTGGCGCGTTTTTGCCGTTTCGGCTTTGAGGGATGCAGCCGCCACGGTGACCTGCGCCGCCGCTTGCGGTTTTCCGTCGTAGAGCACCTCGAGAAGCCGCCGTTCGAACGGGCCGCGCAGATACACGCCGCTATCCGAGTTCGTCAAGATCACTGCGCCGACGCCCGCCGACGGAATCGCATACCAGTCGCTGTGGAAGCCGATGAGATCGCCGCCGTGATGAATGACCGAAACGCCATATTGCTCGTCGTCCATCAAGCCCATGCCGTACCATTCATCCTGTCCGACAGGCACGGTGTGCACGCGTCGCTGCAGGAGGTTTTTTGCGGACATGAACCGTTTGCCGCTGGGCAGCACGCCTTGCGTGAGTTCGTTTTCTGCGTATCTGATCATATCGTGCGGCGACGACCACGCTTCACCGGCGGGACGATATGGTATCGCGATGTCGTTTATCGGCGTAGTTACGACTTCCGTAACGCCATCGAGGTTCTGACCATGAGGGCTCGCGTGATCTTCGGAGAGCGCCTTCTGCATGTCGAACGTCGTGCGCGACATGCCCAGTGGGTTGAAGATGAGCGTTTGCATCGTTTTGTCGTATGCCGCGCCGAGGGGCAGGTTCGGATACTCCAGGTGCCCGGCGATATATCCGGCCGCCGACGCCATCGTGTTGCTGTACTGGAAGATCTTGCCGAACGTACTCGTCGGCTCCGTATGCAAGAGCTGAACGAACGTTTCTTGCGGCCCCGTCTGCGGCGTAGTGCCGAGAATCCAGTCGAAGTCTTTGCGCGGAACGCCGGTGCACGCGCAAATGAGATCTTCGATGCGCACTTTCGCGGTCGTTGCCGGGCTGCCCAAGCGGAATGACGGATACGCTTGCGTGACCAATTCGTTCCAGCGCAGTTTGCCTTGATCCACGACTCTGCGACATCATGAGCGTCGTCAAACCTTTCGTATTCGACGCGATCATGAAGAGCGTGTTCTTGTCGACCGGCTGCGGCTTTCCGATCTCGCGAACGCCCAAACCGCCTTCGTACACGACTTTGCCGTGATCGATGAGCGCGATGCCCACGCCCGGCACGTTCAGCTCGTTCATGCCGGAGCGCACGAACGAGAGCAACTCCGCGACACGTTGCGGCGTGAGACGGTTCGCCGTGCGTCCCGCGAACGTCTCGCGATGATAGCCGGCAGCGGTAAGGCTCGCGTCCACCAAGCCGACCGCCGCGGAGCGTTTGTCGAGCGTCGCGTCCGAGCCGTCGATGATCGCGACGGTCCACGCTTGTCCCGCTCGCAACGCGGTCGCTGCGACGGTGAGATGCTCGTTCGGCGAAGTAAAGTATGCGAAGTTGCGGATTTCATCCCATCCCGCGCGCGGCGCGCCCGGCGTCGAAATTTGTACGGCGCGATGCATCGACGGGTCGTACAAATGCCACGCCTGCGCGACTGCTTGCGCTGCGTCGGCTGCGGTCCCGACGTCGACGATCGCGATGTGCGTATCGCCTTCCGGGGCGGTCAGCACGATCACGCTGCCGCGCGACTGCATCGACCACTGCGTTGGAAGCGTGAACGTTGCGCCGGACGCGGTTTTCTGCGGAGTATCGGCTGCGGCCGGCATGCTCGTCAGCACGAGCGCGAGCATCATCGCTGCACAGAGGCGTTTCATTTGCAAGATCCTCGGTCAAAAAAGCGCTTCGTCAATGGTTAGAAATCCTGTGTGAGGATGACCCGGACGGTCGCCGGGCCGTAGTTGCCTTGCGGCGTAGCGGCAAATGACGCAGGTTCGGAGGCGCCGGTCAACGGATTCGTTTGTGTCGCCCCATTCACGAGCTGCAGCGGAATGCCGTTGAAGAAGCCGACGAACGGATTCGCGTACGCGTTGGTGAGGTTATCGCCGGAGATTTGCAGCCTCGTTCCGCGGTCGTTGAGGTTGAAGCGGACGTTGCCCGAGACGACTGCAAAGGGCGGCACGTTGAGGCTGTTGTTCGGGCCGAAGTACGTGACACCGAGGTTGTAATATTGGCCGTAGTGCCCGTTCCAATTGAGCTCGCCATAGCCGGTCGAATAGGGTACGCGCGCGCTGCCGATACCATTCGGTGCTCCGACCAGTGCGGTGGGCTGACCGCCGAAGTTCACATTGGGAAGGACCGCAAGGTTCGTGTTATACACGCAGCCCGGTCCCGGCGGGATCGTTTTACCGCTGACCGGATCGACGGACCCCGCGCAGTAGAAATACGGCGGCAGGTCGTACGTGTAGGCGCGCTGCAGTGAGCCCTGCAACTTCCAGCCCAGACCAAACAGCGGCGCGTGATCTAACGCAAGTTCGACACCCTCATAACGAGCCTGGCCGAGGTTCGCCGTTTTCGACACCAAGCACGGCAGGTTCGGACACATTCCGGGAGCCGGGCCCAGCGTCGGACTCACAGAGCTTGTCTCGTCCAAAAACAGGTTGCGAAGTTGCGTCAAGTAGAGATCGAGCGACAGCGACGTCGAGCGCTCGACACGGCGGTCGAAACCGAGGTCGTAGCCCCATGCCGTCTCGGCATTGATCTGGCCGTTATTTGCATTTTCTAGCCACCCCGCCGCCGGTACGCCGCCGATGATCGCGCTCCATGAAGTACCGCCTGACGAAACCAGGCTGATGTACGGCGGTGCAACCGATCCGCCCGTCGAGAAGCGAAACGCCGTGTCGGCGTTGGGATGCCACGTGAGCGCTGCACGCGGCTCGTTGTACGCATGCGAGGCGTCGTTCCACGTTTTGCCTTGATCGATCGAATAGTGGCTGAGATAGCTGATCAGGTAATCGCCGAGGTTCAACTGGAGCTTCGGGTTGAGCATGACGTTGCCGCGCAGGGAGAACGTCTGGAAGGTCTGCTTCGACCCTTGGGCCGGACTAAATACGATAATGCCGACGGAGGGTTCATCGGCCGTTGACGCGGATGCCTGCTCGGAGCGGTCGTAGGCGAGCGTCACCGTATTCTGGCCGAGCAGTTCCTGCAGTTCGAACGTCTCACCGTTCATCGAGTCGTTCGTCGTGAACGTGTTCGCCTGATTGGGCGTCGAGAATGTGGCTTTCTGGCCCGTGAATGTCGTGTTCGTCGGCGCGACGGGCGGTGCGCCGCCTAAGGTGTTGCACATGAACGTGGCGTTATCGAACGTCGTGCCGGTCGGACAGAGCGGGATGGTACCGTACGTATTCAAGGAGTACGTCACTTGCGAGCCCGCCGATCCGAGAATGGCGTACTGATTCAGCGAGCCGGTGTAGTAGCGCGCGAGCAGTGTTCCCGTGCTTCCGAGCGTCGTGCGGAACTCGCCTTGGAAAAGGTTCTGCTGCGTCCACGTGTGGCCGGCGCCGTTAACGGACGTCACGTCGAAGGGCACGGCCGAATTGCACGCGGGACCGCCGGCCGTGTTCGCGCAGTTGTAGGACGCTCCCGTTGCAAACGGATTGCAGGTGATAGGCGCGCTCGCGCTGCCGCACGGTGCAAAGTACGTGGCGGGCAAGCCGGTGTTCCCGACCTGCGAGGAGGAATAGAAATTCGAATCTCCGTTGCCGTACACGTTCTGGCCGCCGAGATAGGAGATCGTCAGCGACGTGCTGTTGGAAAAGTTGAAAAGCGCCTTTGCAAGTTCGGACGTCGAGTGATAGCCGGTGTCGCTCCTGAAGCAGCATCCCACCACCGGGTCGACAAAGCTCAATCCCATGCCGGCGTAGGGCGCAAAGCTCGGGGATCCGATGCCCAAACCGACGGGAGACATCGCGACCTGCTGGCCGTTGATGTAATATGGACCGCCGACGGGGCCGCTGTCGAGCGGAAGCTGCGTAGCGTTGTACGGGTAGTTGTTCAGCGGTCCGGGTGCGCCGTCGGTCACATAGCCGAATGCATAGCCCAGTTTGTGGTTCGTCGTCGAACCCGTTGCCTTGAAACCCGTCGAAACGCCGCCCCAGTTATCGTAACCGAGCATTACGGAGTGCCTATTCTGGGCGGTCGGTTGTAGCGTACGATAGTTCACCGTACCGTTGATTGCGTAGTTGATCTCCTCAGGCATCGAACCGGGGCCTTTGACGAGCTCGACGTCCTCGAGCAACCACGGGTTGAGGAGATTTGTCGAATAGTAACCGGCAGACCCGACCGAGACGGGATGACCATCGATGAGCGATTCGGTTTCGTAGGCCAAGGCGCCGCGAATTTGCGGAGTCTGAGGCGAGGCGGGCGAAGCACCATTGCTCGGATTGCCGTTTGACGGGTTATACGGCGAGGTGATGATGCCGGGCGTTTCGTTGAGGACTTTGGTGACCTGGAGTTGTCCTTGATCGGTAAAGACTTGATTGCCGATAACGCTGACCGAGGCCGTCGATTCGTTGATACGTGCCCGTCCCGGCACCCGCGTCGAAATGTTTGCAATCGTGCGCAGCGACGAGAAGCTCAACTGCGCGAGTACGACGTTAACCGATTCGGTGTTACCGGTGAACGCTGCAACGTCGTCGTCGCGGTACGTCTCGAATCCCGGCTTGGTGACGACGAGGGTGTATAGGCCGGTCGGCACATTCAAGAATTGAAACGCGCCTTTGGAGTCGCTGGAGGTCGTCATTCGCACTTGACCTTCGATGGTGACGAGTGCGTCGCCGAGTGGCGCTCCATCGCTGGTTTGAACCGTGCCGGCGATCGTGCTCGTGTTCGCCGCGGCCCTTGCGGCCACCGGTCCGAGTGCAAGGAGAGTGCACAAAATTGCCGCGATTAGTGAGGATACCGGCCGAATCTGCATCGTTCATTCCTCTTTGGAAACAACACCTGTGGTGGCGCCGAGAATGCGTTTGAGGCTTCGTTCCCACCTGAGGCTCTCCTCTGAAATTTTGCGCTGCAGCACGATATTTCGCTGTGGCAGCACAAATTCAGCCGGGTCGCGCGAACAAGCGGCGCTACGAAGCGCCCTGCGGATGACCTCTAGCGGTTCCGCACGGCGCTAATACGGCTGGCAGTAGGGCAGCGCCAAATGACGATCGGTGCGGCTTCGAACTACCTATTTGCAGAAAGACTCGCGGCCCAGCTGCTGTATTGAACGAAACGAGCTGCGGCCTTCGGCGGCGCTCTTCACGTATGTGGTAGAGCGCCCGTACGAGCATGCCTGTGGTGGACCAGGGAACGCACGATCCGAATCCCGACGATCACGGCAAGCAGCGAGAGTGCCGCGGCGACGAACGGCGCGACGAACGCGAGAACGGTCAGTCCGGCTGCCGTAACGTCTTCAAATAGACTGATGAACGGATTGGCAATGCCGGCCGTCGTCGCCGTGGATGCAACGCGCACGGACGACGTCGCAGCGTGAATGCCGAGAGCGTTCAGAGCGCCTACGGTCATCAAGCCGATAAGAACGCTGTGGCTTTGCGGATGCGTGGCTCCGCCGACGAGGATTGCCGCTGCCGCCGGTTTCGTGGCAACCTGCACGACGTGCAAGGCGTGATCGAGCAGCGGAATCTTGTCGGCACATATTTCCACGATCGCGATGCCGATGAGAATGAGCGTCACCGGCGTGGACCCGAGCCAGGCAAACGGCGCATCCGGGTGAATGAACCCCAGATGCGCCGCTATTGAAACGAAAGCCAGTGGAAGCAGCGCGCGAATTCCGGCAGTGGTTGTTAACGCATACGCTAGGGCATACTGGGCCGCACTAGTCATTGCGTTCCTTCAAAATCCACTTTATTCGGATGGAATTTCCGTTCGAGAATGTCCTTTCACGGCTGCGAGATCGTCGGCCGGATCGCCAAATGCGGGCTGAGAGGCGAGCGACACGGCATCACGGCGAAAGGTGATAGAGAACGGTGCGCGCGAGTGCTTCGGAGTCTGAAAGCGCCGGAGAGCGTGAACCCTGCACGAGCAGGCTGGAATGCCATATCCGCCTTGAGCACGGTAAGCTTGCCGTCTTTCCATGCAGCTTTATCGCCGAGGCCGGAGAGCATCTGCGCGTCCGTGAACGCTTGCGAAAGCACCGGCGGTAAATTGGGAATCCCCGGTATGCCCAATACCGACTGCACGATGTGGAGACAGCCAAGTCCATGGCACGTGGTTGCCGCTTGAATCGGCTGCATCGTGAGCAACACGGTTCGTGCAGGTGCGCCGGAGTGGGATGCGACCGCCCAGGCGCATTCGTTCGGTGATGGGTGTTGCGTCCTTCCTATCGACGAGGCTCCAACACCGAGTGCGGATGCAACATCGGGCGCGCCGAGCATCGCGCAGGGATCGACTTTCAAATTTGAGCCGTTCGAAGTCGCTTGCGCCGAGGCTACCTGTTGTGTCTGAACTGCGGTTTGCGCAGAAGCTGGTTGCGCTGCGTCGGCGTGTTGCGCAGGCGGTGGGGTCTGCAAGTCTTCCAATCCTGGCGCCATCGTCACCGTTCCGCCGCACGACAAGCTGATACGAAAGTTCGCCGGCATGTGATACCGCGGAACCGGTATCGTCAACTTCATTTTCTTCTGCGTATCCGTATCGAAGGTCACCAGCAACCGCGTCGGTGGATCGGCTGCATTGAAAGCGCCGCCGCTGATGAGCTGCTCGAACGTATACGGCACACCGGGCGGGAATGGAATGTTTCGCTGGCCCAGCGAAAAACCGCCGACGACATTGAACGACGAGGTGTTGTTGCCGCTCCTCGTCGCCAGGAACTCGTCGCTCACGTTGGTCGGCGACACGCGATTGCCGATGTCGGGCAAGCCGCCGGGAAATACCTTATAGGGCGTGACGTTGACCCATTCTTGTTTGACGTGCCACCCAAATTGATTTCTCGCGGTCGTTCCCACGGGAAACGGCGTCACGGCGAGGACGCGCATCTTCCAGACGCCGTTGGACATCCACTGGTTCATGCAGCCGTTGGTCGCCGTAAGCTGCGAAGAGCCGCCCTGCGCTTGTGCTGCCGCGCCGCTCGCCACGCAACCGAGATTGTAGTGGAAATTGTATTGCCTGCTCGAAAAGTGCGGTTTGTTCGACGTCGACACCACGGCGTTGTCGAACGTTACGTCGAGTGCCTTGGGTTTGTCGTTCGGATCGACGCTCATATTGGGACCCAAAAACACCGCCGTGTACGTGAGTTCGCCAGACGGTGCCATCGTGTCGAACCCGAGCTGCTGAGCGTTGTGCCCTTCCACTTCGAGCACCGTGTTCGACAGGTGTAAGTCCATCGGTTTGAGCGACGAGTCTGCCGGAGAAAGCTCGCGCGAGGTCCCATTCCGCCAGACTTGCGTGACTTGCCATCCGGTTTGTTTGGAGCCGTCCATAATGGGCTCGACTTTCGTGACCTTGGCGCGCCAAACGCCGTTAAAGAGCCACTGATTCAAGCACCCTTGACGAGTGGTGCTTTGCGCCTGAACCGCAGCGGGCGGAACGATTACGGCCATCGTCAGCACGGCCGCCAAAAAAGAAGCCAAAAACCGAAGCATCTCTTGCTTGCCTCCTCAGGACCACCAATGTGGTGGTGCTGCAGTTAGACTAGCAGCGAGGCATCCCGGGAGCGTCCCAAACGTCATGGAAATCGGTCTGCAATCCCCGCCCCCTCGTCCGTGCGAGCGCAAGGCCGCCGAGGGCGCGGAGCCTCCGATCTCCCATTTCGTATTCGTAAGATTCGAACCGCGGCGCAAACAAGTACTAGTAAGCGGCTTGTTGCTTAGCAACGGCTTCAGCGCATGTATACTTCTCGCATGGCGGAGTGGCTGACGGCAGTAGGAACGCTCGGAACGTTTATCGTCATCGCTGCAAGTGCCTTGGCTGCGATTCGTCAGCTGCGTCACATGCGTGCTGCGAACCAGCTGCAGGCAATCCTGGCATCGGGAACACTCTCCCGATCCGGCGTTGCAGTCGGCGCTAACCTATGCGCAGGACGAGTTGCCGCAGCGCCCGGATGACGCGGGATATCGCAGCGTGTTTGCGCGACTGATCGTATACTACTGGGATGCTCTCGCGCCGGCCATCGCGCTGATGCGCCGGACGCGCGGCGACGGAGAATACCACGATTTCGTCATTTCCTAAGGGCGTGAAACGATCGCCCATCGCAGAATTAGGATAAACGCGCGAACGCATGCGGACAATGACTACCGGGTGCTGCATCGTTGGCGGCGGACCGGCCGGAATCGTACTGGGATTCTTACTGGCGCGCGCCGGCATCAACGTCACGGTCCTGGAAAAGCACGCCGATTTCTTTCGAGATTTCCGCGGCGACACGATCCATCCCTCAACGCTGCAGATCATGGATGACGTCGGTCTGCTCGACGGGCTTTTGAACATCCCGCACTCGCAGCTGCGCGAGTTGACGGCGAAAGTCGGGGGAACCACGCTCACGATAGCCGATTTCGGGCACGTTCCCGGACCCTGCAAGTTCGTCGGCTTCATGCCGCAGTGGGATTTTTTGAACTTTCTCTCCTCCCGGGCGCGCAGCTATCCGGCGTTTCATTTGGAGATGAACGCCAATGCGATTCGAGCTCGTCCGCGACGGTGAGCGAGTAGCGGGAGTTCTCGCCCAAACGCCGCAAGGCAGCCTGCGAGTCGAGGCCAGTCTGGTTGTCGCGTGCGACGGACGGCATTCCACGATGCGCGCGTGTGCCGGCTTCGAAGTGCTGGACGTGGGCGCGCCGATCGACGTACTGTGGATGCGCATCTCTCGCCACGAGCACGACCCCGGGCAAACCTTCGGCACCGTCGTTCCGGGCTGCGTGTTCGTCATGATCGACCGTGGCGAATACTATCAGTGCGCGATGGTCATTCGCAAGGGCGGGTTCGCCGCCGTGCAATCGCAGGGCATCGACGCCTTTCGCGGTCGCGTTCGCGATTTGGCGCCGTTTCTCGACGATCGCGTGCACGAGTTGAGCACGTGGGACGACGTGAAACTGCTGACCGTCACCGTCGACCGCTTGCAGCGATGGTACGCTCCCGGGCTGCTTTGCATCGGTGACGCCGCGCACGCCATGTCGCCTATCGGCGGCGTCGGGATAAATTTGGCGATTCAGGACGCCGTGGCAGCGGCAAATGCGCTTTACCAACCGTTGCTCGAAGACCGCGTCGACACGGAAGACCTGCACCGCGTTCAGCGGCGTCGCGAATTTCCAACGCGCGTCATACAGCGCGTGCAAGTCGTCGTGCAGAATCTGTTCGTCAACCGCGTGCTCTCCACCAAGGGCGCAATCGCGCCCCCGCCGCTCATGCGCGCGCTCGGGACGGTACCACTGCTCCGCCGCATTCCCGCGTATCTCGTGGGCGTCGGCGTTCGCCGGGAGCGCGTCCATACGCCGTCACGTTTTAACACGTGACGCTCGCGAATTCAGGGAACCGAGCGGAACGCCGAGTTATTGCGCGGGCATCGGCGCAAAGCACCAGGTCTACGTTCGTTTGAATGTCTTCACCGTCTCATGTATTTGTCGAGCCACGCCAGCCACAACCGCGTGAGCGTTTCGCGCTGTATTTCATCCGACGGTCCGTGCGTCGACGCGGGAAATACCACGAAGCGAACCGGGACGTGGTGTTCTTTGAGCGCGTGATAAAATTCATAGGATTGGGTGATTGGAACGACCGGGTCTCGCGTTGTCGACCAGATGAGCGTCGGCGTCGTGACGGCTGCCGCAAACGTAATCGGCGTATTGTGCCGGTACGCTGCGTCCCCGCCGGGTGCGAACGGCGATGTCTTCTGATAGAAGCGATCTTGGACGTTTGACTCCGAAAACGCGTATTCTTCGATCTCGTCGTCGACCGCCGCGCCCGAAACCGCAGCGCGCCAGCGATGATCTTGCGTGATGAGCCAACTCGTCATCAAACCGCCGTACGACCATCCGCAAACGCCGACTCGCTTCGGATCCGCTTGCGGCAATCGCGTAACCGCATCGAGACCGCCGAGAATGTCGGCAGCGGGTCCGCGCACCGGATCGCCGGCGATCGCCAGCAAAAATGCATTGCCCGCATCGTCGCTTCCGCGGTAGTTCGGTTCGAAAACGATATAGCCGTGCGCCGCAATCAATTGCGGACGCGGCCACAGCGGAGCGGGCGCAAAGTCCCGGATACTCGTTTCGCCCGGCCCCCCATGGACGTTCACGACGATCGGGTACTTGCGTCCCGCCTGCATTCCCGGAGGAAAAGTCACGACTCCATACTCCGTGAATCCATCGGCGCTGCGCCACGAGATTTGACGCTGTACTCCAAGCTCGGCATGACGCAGCGCGCCGTTGAAATGCGTAAGCGGCCGCGGTACGGCAAACAGCGACGAGAGGTAATACAACTCTCTCGGATGCGTCGAATCGCTTGCGACGAATGCAAGCGCTCCGGTTTTGGAGACCGAGGCGGCAATTCCCGAATCGAATTCCCCGTCTTGATACGAGTCGCACGACATGTTGAGGCCGCCGAGAGGCACCGGCGCGAAGCGTCCGTTCAAATCGAATTTCCACGTATCCACTCGGGTTTTGTCGTTCGCGCAAACCACGAGGGACTTGCCGTCCGGCATCCAGAGCACGCCGCCCGCATTCAAACCGAATCCCGACGTAATCTCGCGCGACCCCGCGTTTGAGAGCGGCAAAATCGTATTGTTCGCCAAGTAGTTGCCGCCGCGCGGATAGGAATAGATCCAGCGCTTTCCAACGGGCGAGGGGATCGGGCTGAAATCAAACGCGTCGTGTGCGGTAAGTTTCGTCAGGGCGCCGGTCCGCACGTCGACTTGCCAAAGACTCGAGTACTCGTTGTCGCCGCTGAACGTATTACGCAACCTCGTGAAAATGAGGCGTGTTCCGTCTCTCGACCATGCGAATTGCGAGGTGAAGATGCCGCCAGCATCGGTCGGCGCGACGCTCCAAGAACCGCGTGTGAGGCGTCGCGCTGCGCCGGAACGCGCAAGAAGCCAGAGATGCTCGCTGGGCGGCGTAGCGGATACGGTATAATCGTTGTCGCCCGCAACGAAATACGGCTCGGGTCGAGCCGTGTCCGTAGCACCGACCGCAAACTCGGAACCGTTCGGACTCCATGCGAAATCGACGACGCCGCCTGGAAAATTGCCGGCTCGCCGGGTTGCGCCGCCGCTCCAAACGCGGATCTGCAGCGCACCGCCGGCGTCCTGGAGAAATGCCAGCGCTGCGCCGTCGGGAGACCAGCGCGGCACCGAGACTGAACCACCGGAAGCCAGCAGCCGGGCCTTTTTGGTCGCGACGTCGATCAGCCAGAGCGAGCTTCGATCCGAGCGAAGTACAATGACGGCAACGCGCTTTCCGTCCGGCGAGATGGCAGGCTCTTCGAGATCGACGATGCGCGCCAGATCGGAGACTGCAAGCGGAGCCCTTACGGCTGGTGGTGCTAGAACGATCATGCCCGTTCGTTCGCGGTTGCGTGGCGCGCCGCTGCCGGAACGTCGCGCAGCCATGGGCGGGGCACTTCCGCAGAGCGTGTCGAAATCGAGGCGCGCCGCTCGACGTATAGGCAGAACACACCCAGCTCGAGGAGACAAATAATGCGATTCGTAGTTCTGGTCAAGGCAACCGAGCAGTCCGAAGCGGGCGTCCTTCCCACGGCCGAGCAGCTGACAGAGATGGGCGCTTTCAACGAAGAGGCTCGTGAAGGCCGGCGTGATGCTCGCAGGTGAAGGCCTGCAAGATTCGTCCAAAGCAGCCCGCCTCAAATTCGGAAGCGGGAAGCCGTCGGTGACCGACGGACCTTTCGCCGAAACGAAAGAACTGATTGCCGGCTTTTGGATCGTGCAGGCAAAATCGAAAGAGGAAGTCGTGGAGCGCTTTTCACGCGCCCCGATGAACCCCGGAGACGTGCTCGAAATCCGGCAGATCTTCGAAGCGGAAGATTTCGGTGAAAATCTTCCCGACAACGTGCGCGAGCAGGAAGCGCGCCTGCGCGGAGGACGCTCATGAGAGTGCTTTCGATCCTGACGCACGATCCCGCCGCGATGCGCCCGCCCAGCCAAGAAGACATGCAGAAAATGGGCGCCTTCATCACCGAGTTGCAGGGCAAAGGCGTACTCGTCGATACCGGCGGCGTTATTCCGGGCTCGCTCGAGATGCGGGTCGCGCGGAAAAAGGGCAAGGACACGATTACGGACGGCCCGTTTACCGAGTCGAAGGAACTCGTCGGGGGCTTCGCATTGTTTGAGATCCCCGGACGCGAAGAGGCGTTGGAGCTCACTCGCCGTTTTCTGGATCTCGTGGGCGATGCCACCTGCGAGCCTCCACGAAGTGAGCTCCGTTTAAGAGCACGCTCGATGCGATTTGGCGCATCGAATCACCCAAACTCATCGCCGGCCTTGCGCGCATGGTGCGCGATGTGGATCGTGCCGAGGAACTCGCGCAGGATGCGTTCGTCGCGGCGCTCTCGCAGTGGCCGCAGGAGGGCATCCCGCGCAATCCCGGCGCGTGGTTGATGACCGCCGCCAAACGGCGCGCCATCGATCAGATTCGCCGGGAGAAAACTTTCGAACGAAAGGCGGACGAACTGGGGCGCGACGCGCAGTCGCGCGATTTCGGTTCGGAATTCGATGCCGTGCACGTAGAAATCGAAGACGACGTTCTGCGCTTGATGTTCGTCGCTTGCCATCCGGTGCTTCCACCGCAGGCACGCGTAGCGCTCACGCTGCGACTCATTGGTGGTCTGACGACGCCCGAAATCGCGCGTGCATTCCTGACATCCGAATCGACGATCGCGCAGCGCATCGTTCGCGCGAAGCGCACGCTCGCGGAAGCGCGCGTTCCGTTCGAAGTACCGAGCGGCCCGGAGCGCGCACAACGTCTGACTGCCGTCTTGGAAGCGATTTATCTGATTTTCAACGAGGGTTACGCCGCAACGGCCGGAGAGAACGTGCTTCGACCGGAATTGGTCGAAGACGCATTGCGCGTCGGCCGCGTGCTCGCCGAACTACTGCCGACCGAGCCGGAAGTGCACGGCCTCGTCGCGATGATGGAACTTCAAGCATCGCGCATGCGAGCGCGAGTATCGCGAAACGGCGATCCGATTCTGCTGCTCGACCAAGATCGCGGAAAATGGAATCACTTACTCGTCAGGCGCGGTCTCGACGCGCTTGCGCGCTCCGCGGAACTTGGCGGAACGCTCGGGCCGTACGCGCTGCAAGCCGCGATTGCTGCATGTCACGCCCGTGCGGCGACGCCGGAAGCGACGGATTGGCGCGCGATCGCCGCACTCTATGACGGCCTCGCGCAGCTCAACCCTTCGCCCATTATCGAGTTGAATCGCGCGGTAGCCGTCGGCATGGCTTTCGGCCCGTCGGAAGCGCTCGAGATCGTCGAGACGCTTCTGCACGAACCCGCGCTCGAGCATTACCATTTGCTGCCCAGCGTTCGAGCGGATCTTTTACAGAAATTGGGCCGTTCGCGTGAGGCGGCGGCAGAATTCGAACGCGCCGCTTCGCTCGCGCAAAACACGCGCGACAAGAAGTTGCTGCTCGGGCGGGCGGAGGCGTGCAGGTGATGTAAAGAAAGAGACCGTGCCACAGGGCGCCCCTCTTTTTGCGGCGTAGAACCGCCGGGTGAGCACGGCACACGTTTCCGAAGTGCTGTTCGTCGGCTTTTTTACGGCGGCCGGGCTTTATAGCGCCCTCGTGTTTCTCCTCACACGCGATCGGCCGTTCCTATGGTACGCGGCCCTGATGGACTCGATGGCGGCCGCGCAACTGGTATTCTCCCCGGACCTCATCCCGGCGATTTCACACGGAATACCGCTCCTGCTCTATCGCGCCGTGTCATTCGCCGCATATTTTGCCTCGCAAGTTCTGTTCGCTCGATCGTTTCTCCAGCTCGGCTCACGATCGCCGCGATACATGCGAGGGTTGTGGGCACTGCTCGCGCTGAATCTCTTGGGCCTCGCGCTTGCATTCGTCATCGCCGCACCGCAGCCGTATCGCTCGATCGATCATTTCGTCTATCTGCTGCTGCTGGCCGCGTGCGGATTTGCCGCCTGGGAGAGCGCTTCCACCGGACTCGATGAAGCGCGCTATTACGTGTTGGCGTTCGCAGGCGCACTTGCCGGCGGCATTGCGAGCGGTGCCGCTCAGTGGGCGCACGTCGAAAATTGGGCCGAATACTTTTTCCAATTCGGCGCAGCGCTGCAAGGCGCGCTGCTAGCGGTCGCGCTCGCAAGCCGTTACGCGAAAGTCGATCCGCTGACCGGTGCGAAGAGCCGCCGCGCATTCGACGAACGCCTCACCGGCGCGTGGCGTTTCGCGCAAAAGTCGCGCAGCGGTTTGGCGGTCGTGACCGTCGCCATCGGCGGACTCAAAGAATACGACACGCAGAACGGCCGTATTGCCGGAGACGCGCTGCTGCGGAAAGTGGCGAATCTGTGCTTGGCATGCTGCGGAGACCGCGTCGACCTCTTCGCCCGGTACGGCGATGAAGCATTCGCTGCGATCGTTCCGAATATTTCACGAGTGCAGGCCGATGCAATCGGCATCGAACTGCGCGAACGTGTGGCACGCGAATTACCCCTGGTCGTCGGCGTCGGCGTCGCTTCCATCGAAAATGCCGTTTCGGCCAAAGCCCTCGTGCAGCAAGCTGCGCGGCGCAGCGCTCGCGATGCGATCAGCCGCGCATTACCCCAGGAAATAGAAAAAGGCTAGGCATTCGCCCAGCCTCTTTCGCGTCTTCGCGGTTGGTCTAACGGCGCTTGCGCGCAGTCGACTTCTTTGCGCCTTTGCGCGCGGGCGCAGCGGCTTTGCGTGGCGCGGCTTTCTTTGCGCCGCCTTTGCGCGCAGCCGGCTTTGCGGCCTTTCGCGAACCGCCGCCTTTGCGCGACATGACCATTTCTTTGAGCGCTTTCGCCGGCAAGAATTTGAAAACGCGTTTTGCCGGGACTTTGACGGGATCGCCGGTCGCCGGGTTACGTGCGATGCGCGCGGCCCGATCCCGCACTTTGAACTGACCAAAACCCGGAATCTTGACGGCTTCGCCGGAGCATACGGCGGCTTGAATGTCTTCAAACACGCCATCGATCAATGCCACCGCATCTCTGCGCGACATCTCGAACCGCTCCATCGCAGCGCGTACCAAATCGACTTTATTCATGGGCTCCTCTCATGCTGAACACCCGGCGCTCTGTGCGCCTGTTTGGCCCTAAAAGTATTGTATTTTCGGAGTTTTTCCTGTTGTTTTGAGAAATCCGCTAAGCGGAAAGGTCGTGGTATTTTGCTACTAGAACGCCTTCGCCTCCATGGCGAAGCAGAAAAACGCAACACGCGGCAGATTTGATTCCAGCCGGTTCGAACGGGCGTTCTCGTCCGCGGACTACCAGGCATGCCGCAAGCTTATTGCGGCCGCTCGCGACACGGAGGAATCCGCGCTCGCCTTGAGTCGCGTAGATTTGCGTGAAGGGCGCGCGGTCGACGTGGTAGAGCGCCTCTCGAACGTTCGTCCCGCAGACGCGCGGCTGCGTGTCGAGCGCGATATTTGGCTCGGTGCGGCGTACGGCGTGACCGGAGACGCCGAGTCCGCGCATCGATTATTCGATCGAGCGCTGCTCGCCGTACGCGCTCCGGACGAGATCTATTACGCCGCGCTTTTTCAGAAAGCGCACGCATTCTGGATGGATCGCCGCTGGCCTGAACTCGAAGCGGCGGTGGCCGAACTGATTGCCGCCCCGAATGCCGGATATCGCGGAAGGGGCTACGTGCTGCGCGGCTGGATGCTGGCCGGGAAAAACGACGATGCGCACGGGCAAGCTCGTGAATGCTTGCGCGCGCTCGATGAATTCGATTCGATGAGCCGGCCGGACATGCGCGTGCGTTTGAGCACGCTTATGACGCTCAGCGCGCTCGCGCGCGAATTGGGTTTGGAGAGCGTCGCGCAGCGCGTGCGTACGGCATACGAGGCTATGCACCCGACCAGCGGCATGCGCATTCAGCATTTCAAAATGACGCGCATACTCGGGTGGATCGATGCGCTCGAAGGAAACGAACTTGCCGCGTTCCGGCGGTTTCGTCAAGCGCGGGATCACGCGCCCAGCGATCTTTGGCGCGTGCAGTGCATCGCGGATCGCGCCATGCTCGCGCGCGCTAGCGGTGAGCGCACCTTCGCTTTGGACCAGCTGTACGCCGCCCACGATCTTGCCTCACGCCTGCCTTGGAACGATGCAATCGAAGAAGAACGGCTTGCGCTGGTCAATCTCGCGGATCTCTTTGCGGACGTCGACGCGGCGCTCGCGCAGCGTTATCTGGCGCAGTTCCGCTCCTTGCGTACGACGATGGACCGGCGCATGGGTTTCGCGAACGATGCGCGTCTGCGCGGGCTTGAAGCGTACTCCTCGGGCGCGGCCCTTCTGCGCCTGGGGGAAGGCCAAGCGGCCCGGGAGATGCTTCACGAGGCCTATGACATCTTCTCGAAGTTCGATTATGGATGGCGCGCCGCGCTGGCGGCGATGGGAATGCACGACGCAACCCAAGACTCGCACTGGCTCGCGCGCGCCCGCAAAGCCATCAAACGCTGGCCGAAGAGCTGGATCGCCGGCGAACTGCGACGCGTCGAGGAAACCCGCTCGCCATCGGATGACGAAGCCATGGTTACGCGGGCTCAGCGCCCCATTCTCAAGCTGCTGATGGAAGGCCGGCGCAATGCCGATATCGCCGAGGCGCTAGGGAAAAGCCCGAATACCGTGCGTAACCACATCGCGGAAATCTTCCGCACGTTCAACGTCGGATCGCGTGGCGAACTCATCGCCCTTCTCAGCAACCGGGGCCGCTAAAAAGCGAGCAGGCCGGCGGAACGAGCCCGCCAGCCTCTCTGCCCGCACGTCATCGCCGCGTTTTCCAAGCGGATGTGGTCCAAGGGAGCCCGCAACCTGGGGGAAGGCGGCAGTCTCACCTGCATCCGTTCGGCGAACCGGGACAACGACTCGCAGCGTTCCGGGCCAGCCGGCGCGAGCGAGTGTCCACAAATTAACATGCACTTCGGCCCGGCGCATGGGACGTTCGGTACGCCCGCCGAGGGCTTCCGCCAGCGAATTGGGACCGGTCCCTATGCCCCGCCCGAGCTCTTCGAGCCTGTCTTTTTCGGTGAATCAACGGTATTTCGCGCGCAGTCCGGTCTTCTGATAGAATGTTCTGAATGAAGAGAAATAACGACCCCGGCGCACAGAAATATCAATCCACGTTCGGGTCGTTCGTGCAGCGGCGCGCCGCTGCAGCGAAGAGCGCTGCCGATCCACCGGATACGGCGGAACACATCGCGGCGGAAAACCCTGAACCAGTCAAGCCCAAGCCGAAGGCAAAAAAAAAGCCTGCTTAGCCCATATCGATTATCGCGTTCCCTCAAGCGATTTCCGGCGATGAGCGACCGCGCAGTTGCACTGTTGGTGTCGACTAAATCACGTCTCCTATACCGGCCATTAACTAAAAGAAGTCGGGGCGCACGTCGCTTGAAACGGCGGCTTACAGGTGGCGGAAATCGACGATGGCGAGTACGCCCAGAGCCGCAGTCGCTTGCAACGCCAAGATCCGAACCGCTGCTTTTCGTTCCTTCGGAATCCACACGATCGCGAAGAAGGCGATAATGAGCATTTGCTCGCGAACGAGCGTGCCATGCGCGATACCAACGGCGAAGGTTGCCAGCAATCTGCAGAGATGAGAAGCGGGATAAAAGCGCTGAGTTGCTTTAGCAACTCGAACATAGGTTACTTTGTAACACAAAGTATATGTACCTGCAAGTCGAATGCTCCGGGGGCGTCAAGTATATAATGTCCACTATACTTGACTTAATGTCGCGCATGGATTACATTTAGTCGCACGAGCGCGTCGCAACAGGCCGTTCTACGAGCGTTGAGGCATTGCGGGGCATGATGAAATGGAAAAATCCCACCGACGCTGCCAAGAAGCAGTACAGGATCCGTTTCGTCGTCGCGATGCTCGCCTACATCGCAATCATTTATCCCGTAACGTCTGCGGCAGATCACGCGAGCGGAACGTGGAAGATCTTGCTCGCGCTCACGCCTCTGATACCGCTCATCGTTCTCTTTGCTTCGGCAATCCAGATGATCCGCAGCATCGACGAACTCGAGCGGCAGATTCACCTCGAAGCGCTCGCCATTTCCGCCGGCGCGACGGCGTTACTTTCGATCACGTACGGCTTTTTGGAGGTGGCGCACTTTCCGCACCCGAGCGCGTGGTTCACGTACGGCGCCGTGATGTTGGGGTGGCTCGTTGCAACGCCGTTCGTTACGCGCAAGTACAAGGGCTGATGAAGAACCGCATCCGCGTGCTGCGCGCCGAACACGAATGGTCGCAAGCGCGAGGTCGCCGATCGCCTCGGTATCGCAAGGCAGACCGTGAATGCCTTGGAAACCGGAAAATATGCGCCGAGTTTGCCGCTTGCATTCAAGATTTCGAAATTGTTCGATCTCCCGGTCGAGAAAATATTCGATGCGAATTCCGTAGAGGAGTCCCGATGAAACGCTTCATTCCGGCAATGATGCTTCTCGCGAGCACCATTGTGTTTTCCGCCCCTGCAAGCGCAGCGGTCCCTCCGCCGCTGCCGCCGGCGAGCGCCTCGTTCAATCAGGGCAGCCTGCACGTTTCCGTGTACGGAAGCCCGAGCAAACCGGCGATGATTTTCATTCCCGGACTCACATGCGGTCCGTGGCAATGGTCCGGCGAAATCGCGCAGTTTTCGCCCGATTATCGAATCTATGCGCTGACGCTTCCGGGTTTCGACGGACAACCGGCAATTGCGCAGCCGCTCTTCCAAACGGTAAGCGACGACTTTTGGGCGATGCTGCAGGCTCAGAAGATCGAGAAACCGATCGTCATCGGACACAGCCTGGGCGGAACGCTGGCGTTTTTACTGGCAGAACAGCATTCCGATCGATTGGCCGCAATCGTCGCCGTCGACGGTTTGCCGATCTTGCCGGGCATGGAACGCATGACGCCCGCGCAGCGTCAAGCAGGTGCGCAGCAAACGGCAACGATGGTTGCATCCGCTTCGACGCCGGCGGCGTTCGAGGCCGCCGAAGAAAAATACACGCTCCCGTATCTGCTGACGTCAAAGAGCGACATAGCCTCGGTCGCGCCGCTCACCGCGCGCAGCGATCCGAAAGCGACTGCGCAGTGGCTGGAAGAGGACATGACACAGGATTTGCGCCCGCAACTCGGCGCGGTGACGGTACCAGTGCTCGAAATCATGCCGTTCGATCCCACGCTGGATCCTTACGGCCCCGGAAAATTCGCGAACGCGGCGCAGAAGCAGGCATACTACGTAACCCTGCTCAAAGGCGACACGACGGCGCACGTTCAGGCTATCGCACCGTCGCGGCACTTCATTATGTACGATCAGCCGCAAGCGCTGCATGCGGCTATCGCCCGGTTCCTCACGGGGCTGCACGGGTAGCCGCCGGCGCAAACCGCAGTCCGCAAGCCGGGTCTTACTATAAGGAAGAGCAAACAGCCCCCCAGCGAAAGCGAAGCACCAGCGATTCCATGAGCGTTACCGACCTTTCATACACGCCGGATGTTGCAGCGCAAACCCGGCCCATTTTCGAGCGCGCCGCACACGTGATTCCCGAGGTGGAGTGGCCGGTTCACGCACCTTACGTCGCGGAGATCAACCGCCTCAAGCGCGAACGCAACGCCGTTATCCTCGCGCACAATTACCAAGTGCCGGAGATTTTTCACACGGTCGCGGACATCGTCGGCGATTCGCTTGCGCTCGCCGTGGAGGCAGCACGTACGGACGCCGACGTCATCGTGCTGTGCGGCGTGCACTTCATGGCCGAAACGGCAAAGCTGGTAAATCCCGAAAAAACCGTGTTGGTACCGGATTTGCGCGCGGGTTGCTCGCTGGCGGAATCGATCACCGGAGCAGATGTCCGACTGCTGCGCGAGCGCTATCCCGGCGTGCCCGTCGTGACGTACGTGAACACCTCGGCCGGCGTGAAAGCCGAATCCGACATCTGCGTTACCAGCGGCAACGCGGTCAGGATCGTGAATAGCTTGAACGCCGAACGCGTCATCTTCTTGCCGGACGAGTATTTGGCGAAGTACGTCGCCTCGCAAACGGACGTAGAAATCATCGCGTGGAAAGGGCATTGCGAGGTGCACGAGCGCTTCACCGGCGCGCAAATTCGCGCGTATCGCGACGACGACCCTACACTCGTCGTGCTCGCACACCCCGAGTGTCCACCCGACGTGCTCGCGGAATCCGATTTCGTCGGTTCCACGCAGGGAATGCTTTCTTTCGTCGGATCGCTCGATGCAGCGCGCGACGGTGACGTGCGGCCGCGCGTCGTGATGATCACGGAGTGCTCGATGGCGAGCAACGTCTCGGCGAACTTCCCCGACGTCGAGTTCGTGCGCCCGTGCAATTTGTGTCCCCATATGAAACGCAACACGCTGCCGAAAGTCCTGCATTCGCTTCAAACGATGCAATACGAAGTGACCATCGATCCGCATGTCGCGCAGCGCGCGCGCGCGGCTGTGGAGCGAATGCTGCATGCGTAGCGACGTCGTAATCGTCGGCGCCGGCATCGCAGGCTTGACCGCGGCAATCAAACTCGCACCGGCGAGCGTCGTCGTTCTCTCGAAAACTCCGCTCGGCAGCGGCGCGGCAACGGAATGGGCGCAGGGCGGCATCGCCGCGGCAATCGGTTCGGACGACTCGCCGCATCTGCACAAGCTCGATACGCAGCGAGCCGGCGCGGGTCTTTCCGATGAAGCGATCGTCGACATTCTCACGCGTGATGCTCCCGCACGCGTCGAAGAACTGCTCGAACTCGGCGCCGCATTCGATCGCAGCGAGGACGGGGCGCTCGCGCTCGGACGTGAAGCGGCACACAACCGGCGCCGCATCGTCAAAGCGGGCGGCGATGCGACCGGACATGAAATCCTGAAGACGCTGATCGCGGCCGTTCGATCGATCCCGACGGTGACGGTCGTGGAGCATGCAATTGCGGGCGACCTGATTCTGAACGGCGGACGCGTTTGCGGCGTCTACGCGCATGACGAACGTACGGGCGAGCAGCATGCGTTTCGGGCGAACGCGACGATTTTGGCGACGGGCGGTATCGGAAGGCTATTCCGCTACACCACCAATCCCGCGCAGGCAACCGGCGACGGCATCGCAATGGCCGCTCGCGCAGGCGCAATACTCGGCGACATGGAGTTCGTGCAATTTCATCCGACCGCGTTGGCCGTTTCGCGCGATCCGCTCCCGCTCGTCACCGAAGCGATTCGCGGCGAGGGCGCGATTCTGCGGAACGATCTCGGCGAGCGCTTCATGCGTGACGTGCACCCCGACGCCGAACTCGCGCCGCGCGATGTCGTAGCACGCGCTATCTTCTTTCAACAGCGCGCCGGCCGTACCGTGAGTTTGGACGCGCGCGAATCGGTCGGCGAACGCTTCCCGCAAGCGTTTCCGACGGCGTTCAACGCGTGCATGGAGGCGGGTTTCGATCCGCGCCGCGTTGCGATCCCGGTAACGCCCGCAGCGCATTATCATATGGGCGGCATCGCAGTCGACGCATGGGGCCGTTCGTCGCTGCCGGGCTTATGGGCTTGCGGCGAAGTAAGCGCGACGGGCGTGCACGGCGCGAACCGTTTGGCCAGCAACTCGCTGCTCGAAGCGCTCGTATACGCATCGCAGGTCAGCAAAGACATTCGCGGCGCGATGACGGCGCCGGCCGGCGGCGCACCTGCGCCGCACAGCGGGCATGCTGCTCCGGACGAAACGTGCGCGCAAGCCATGACGGATTTGCGCGCAGTCATGTACGCAAACGCCGGTCTGGTTCGCGACGAGCCCGGCTTGCGGACAGCACTGGCACGTTTGACCGAACTGCACGCAGCACATCCGGCGCAGAGCAGCGAATTCCGCAATGCGCTGACCGTCGCACGGCTCGTTCTCGATGCCGCACTCGCGCGCAAAGAGAGCCGCGGCAGCCATTACCGCACGGACTACCCCAACGCCGACGAAGCCTTTGCAAAGCGCTCGTTCATCACGCTCCAAGACGTTGCATAGCGCGCCCCACCGGCTGCTGATCGAGCCGATCGTCCGCGCAGCGCTGCTGGAGGACATCGGGCACGGCGGCGACTTGACGACCGATGCTATCGTCACGCCCGGAACGCGTGCGCGAGCGAACATCGTTGCGCGCAAGACCGGTATCGTTGCGGGTCTCGATGCCGCTCGCCTTGCGTTCGAGCTGCTCGATCCGCAGGCAGAGTTTGACGTTCGCATACCCGACGGGCAGCGCGCAGCAAAGGGGCAGCCCGTGGCCGCGATATCGTGCAATGCCCGTGCGTTGCTGACCGGCGAACGTACCGCGCTCAATTTACTCTGCCGCTTGAGCGGCATCGCCACGGCAACGCGCGCGCTGGTCGATGCGATCGCAGACTGCCGCGCTCGCGTCGTTTGCACGCGCAAGACCACGCCCGGACTTCGCGTGTTGGAAAAGTACGCCGTTCGCTGCGGCGGAGGCAGCAACCACCGTTTCGGCCTCGACGACGCGGTGCTGATCAAAGACAACCATCTCGCGCTCGCCGGATCGATTCGCGCGGCGGTGGAAGCCGTGCGCGCGAATACGGGCCATATGGTGAAGATCGAAGTGGAAGTCGACACGCTCGAGCAATTGCGGGAAGCGCTGCAAACGCCTATCGACGCAGTGCTGCTGGACAACATGACACCCGACCAGCTCGCGCAAGCGGTTTCGCTGGTGGACGGCCGCGTGCTGACCGAGGCATCGGGGACGATCACTGCGGACGGGATCGCCGCGGTCGCACGCAGCGGCGTGGACCTCATCTCGTCCGGCTGGATCACTCATAGCGCGCCCGCGCTGGATTTGGGCCTCGACGTAGAATTCTAGGGCATGGAGACGCGCAAACCCGAACGGAAAGCCCACAGCACCTCGTACGACTCCGGAACGCCGCAAGCGCTGGTGGATTTCATGGCGACCGGCTGGCTGGACGCGCCGGTTACCGCCGCGGCTATCCCACAGATGGAAGAGTATCGCGCGAGACGGCGCGCGCTCTCGCAAGCATTTCCCGGCGAATTCCTGGTGATTCCGTCGGGCACCGAGAAAACGCGCGCGAACGACACGAACTTCCGCTTCCGTCCCTCGAGCGACTTCGCGTACTTGGCGGGAGCGGGCGAACCGGGGGGACTGCTCGTGCTCGAGCCTGCGCGAAAACGGAGGCCACGACGCGCTGCTGTTCGTTCCGCCGCACAACCGCGGCAAGGCCGAATATTTTACGGATCGCGTCTGGGGTGAGCTTCGGGTCGGCCGCCATCGGGGCGTCGACGAAAGCCAGCTCTATTTCGGTGTGGACCGCTGCCGCGCAATTCAGGACATCCCGGCCTATCTGGACGATTTGCGCATCCGCGGCTGTCAAGTTCGGAGCAGCGAAGACGATGCGGATCTTTCCACATATCTGAGCGAGATGCGTCTCATCAAGAGCGCGTACGAAATCGCCGAGCTGCGCAAATGCGTCGAGATCACCAAGCGCGCGTTCGAGGACGTCCTTCGCGTTCTGCCGCACGCGAAATCCGAACGCGAAGTGGAAGCGGCGTTCTGGAGCCGTGCGCGCATCGAGGCCAACGACGTGGGCTATTTGACGATTGCCGCATCCGGGCGGCACGCGTGCACGCTGCATTGGAATCACAACAGCGGCGGGATGCAAAGCGGCGATCTGCTTTTGCTGGACGCCGGCGTCGAGGTGGACACGCTTTATACGGCGGACATCACGCGCACGCTGCCGATCTCCGGAAAGTTCAGCGCGGAGCAGCGCACGGTATACGAATTGGTGTACGAATCGCAAAAGGCCGCATTCGCTCAAGTCAAGCCGGGCAACGATTTTCTCGACCCCAACGCAGCGGCGATGCGCGTTATCGCACAAGGGCTCATCGATTTGGGAATTCTCAAGTGCTCGCTCGACGAGGCGCTCGATCCGCAGAAGGTGTACCACAAGCGTTACTCGCTGCACAACGTGAGCCACATGCTCGGTATCGACGTGCACGACTGCGCCAAGGCGCGCGAAGAAAACTACCGCTACGGAAAACTGCGGCCCGGCATGGCCCTCACCGTCGAACCCGGCATCTATTTCCAGCCGGACGACGCCACGGTCCCGGCGGCCTTCCGCGGAATCGGCGTGCGTATCGAGGACGACGTCGTCGTGACGCAAACGGGATACGACAACCTTTCCGCCATTCTGCCATCGGCGCCGGACGCGGTGGAAGCGTGGATATCAAAGACACAGACGCGCTAATCGTCGTCGACGCGCAAAACGATTTCTTGCCGGGCGGCGCGCTTGCCGTTGCCGACGGGAATCGCATCTTCACCCCGATCAACCGCATTACGCCGCTGTTTTGCTACGTGGTTGCCACGCGCGACTGGCATCCTCGCGTGCATCCGCATTTCGAAGAGCACGGCGGCACGTGGCCTTACCATTGCATACAACACACTCCCGGTGCGGAATTTTCCCCGAAGCTCGATCTCAACGAAATCGACGAAGTGCTCAGCAAGGGCATCGATTCCCGCTCCGACGGTTACAGCGCCTTCGACGCGACGAATTTGAACGAGCGGCTGCAGGCCCGTCACGTGCGCCGGGTATTCGTGTGCGGACTGGCGACGGACTACTGCGTAAAAGCGACCGCCGCCGACGCTGCAGCGCACGGGTACGAAACGATCGTACTCACTGACGCCATCGCGGCAGTCAATCTGGATTGCACCGACGAAGCGCGCGCCCTGAGTGACATGGCCGCGCACGGCGTGCAGTTCGCCACGACGGACCAACTCGCCGCGCACGTATGAGCGCAAGCGGTGCCGTCTATCGCGATCAAGTTCTCGAAGTCGAGCCGACCGGCATCGAATTCGTACGTCCGGAGCAGCGGCACGGAACTCCGCGGCAACTCTTCGGACTGTGGTTTTCGGCGAACGCGGAGATCGCGACGTGGATGGTCGGCGTTTTCGCGGTGGCACTGTACGGTACGACGCTGCCGGGCGCCGCACTGGGACTCGTGGCCGGCAACATTCTCGGGTTTGCGCTGCTGGGCGTGCTCGCGACGTTCGGGCCGCAGTACGGCGTGCCGCAAATGGTCGCTTCGCGACTTGCATTCGGCCGGTACGGAAACGCGCTCCCGGCTGCACTGAGCTTTCTTGCGGGCGTCGGATGGTTCGCGATAAACACCGTCTTCGGCGCGTACGCGCTGGAGACGATTACCCGTCTTCCGTACGGTCTCGCACTGGCGCTCATGCTGTTGGCGCAAATCGTTCTCGCAGTCTACGGCTACAATCTCATTCACTGGTTCGAACGCGTGAGCGCCCTGCTGCTTGCAGCGGGTTTTACGCTGCTCGGCATCGTGACGTTTTCGCGCGCCGATTGGCACGCAGCGTTCAACGCGCACGCGCCCGCGGCAGGCGGAGGGGAGGTCGGCGGCATCATTCTTGCGACGGCGCTCGGGTTTTCGTACGCCACCGGGTGGGTCCCGTGCGCTTCCGACTACTCGCGGTATCTTCCCGAATCGACGAGCCCGCGCCGCGTTTGGCGGTACTCGTTTTTCGGATGCGTCGTCCCGTGCATCGTTTTGGAAATCATGGGTGCGGCGACGGTAACCGCGGTACACGGTGTGAATTTCGCTACCGCCAGCCCGACGCAGGCCATCGCGTCACTGCTCGGTTCCGGCACGATTTCCGCCATCGTGCTGCTTACCGTCGTGCTCGGGACGCTTACGGCAAATTGCATGAATCTTTATTCCGGTGCGATGGCCGCGCTCGTCGTGAAATTTCCCGCCGATTCTTGGCGCGCGCCGCTGCTCGTCGCGGCGATCTTCGGCGCGCTCACGGCAGCTTTGTTCGCACGCGCGCACATTCAGCCGGGGCCGATCCTCGCCTTTGCAATCGGCATCGCGCTGCTCGTGCTGTTCGTCGCGCGGTACCGCCTGCGGCGTTGGCGCGCCGCACTCGTCGTCGGAATAGTGGGAGCGCTGCTCGCATCGGGCGGAGGTCACCCAAACGAAACGGCGCAGGTGTATACAAACTTCCTGCTTCTCCTCTCGTATTGGGCATCGCCGTGGGCGGCGGTCGTCTTCGTGGATTGGCTGCAGCGCCGTTCCAGGACTGCGGATGCGGACGCGTTCGAATCGGGTCCGCGCGTGCGCCTGGGAACGTATGCCTGGATTGCGGGACTGCTCGCGTCGCTGCCGTTTTGGAATCAGCAGTGGTATACCGGACCGTTTGCCGCCGCGTTTCCGCAATTCGGGGATCTTTCGTATTACGTGGGGTTCGGCGTCGCCGCGCTGATTATGGCGTCGGGGAAGCGGGAAACTTCCCGCGTTGCCGCAAGTAGTACGCCATCGTGCTGAGAGCCGAACACGTTCGCAAAGATTTCGGTGCTGTGCAGGCCGTGCGCGACCTCACCTTCACCATCGCGACGGGTTCGACGTTTGGACTGCTCGGCCCCAACGGCGCAGGAAAAACGACGACGATGCGTATGATCGTCGGAATTTATCCCGTCGACGGCGGCAGCATTACCTGGAACGATCGTCCCATCGACGACCGCATGCGCCGCCGCTTCGGATATCTGCCGGAAGAGCGTGGGCTCTACGGAAAGATGCGCGTGCGCGAGCAGATCGGTTATTTCGGACGCCTGCACGGCTTGCACGATCCGCGCGTCGCGCAGGCCACCGATGCATGGATCGAACAGCTCGGACTTTCGGAATACGCGGATCGCCCCTGCGGCGAACTTTCCAAGGGAAATCAGCAAAAAGTGCAAGTCGCGTGCGCGGCCGTTCACGATCCGGATCTGCTGATTCTCGACGAGCCGTTTTCCGGACTCGATCCGGTGAATGCCGAAGTGCTGCTCAAAACCTTGACGGACTTGAAGAAGCGCGGTACGACGCTCGTGCTTTCGAGCCATCAAATGTGGCAACTCGAAGTGCTGTGCGACGAGTTCTGCATCATTACGGGCGGCGAAAATCGAGCGTCCGGCTCGCTCGAAGAATTGCGCGCCGCGTGGCCTACTCGCGTCATCAAAGTCGAGCCGGCAACGCCGGCGCTTCGCAGCGTCCTCGACCGCGTTCCGCAGGGACGAGCGATCGAAGGCAACGGCGCGCTTCTGTACGAGGTTCCGTCGACTACGGCGTATCCGCCGCTGCTTCGGGAACTGGTCGCCGCCGATGCGGTCACGCGCTTCGACGCGATCGAACCCTCGCTGCAAGACATCTACATGCACGCGATTGAAGGCCGGACAGCGGACCCGCACGTGATTGGGGCGGAGCGCCTGTAGAATGCGTGCAACTCTACCGCGCCCTCGGGGAGAGTTCGAGGCGGCACAATTCTTAGGCGCGATGAACAGCTGGGGGCCCCGTCTTCGACGGGGGGCGCGCAGCTTCGGGCGGAGCGCCTGTAGAATGCGTGCAACTCTACCGCGCCCTCGGGGAGAATTCGAGGCGGCACAATTCTTAGGCGCGATGAACAGCTGGGGGCCCCGTCTTCGACGGGGGGCGCGCAGCTTCGGGCGGAGCGCCTGTAGAATGCGTGCAACTCTACCGCGCCCTCGGGGAGAATTCGAGGCGGCACAATTCTTAGGCGCGATGAACAGCTGGGGGCCCCGTCTTCGACGGGGGGCGCGCAGCCTCGGGCGGAGCGCCTTATAAATGAGCGATCTCATCACTGTATTTTCCGCGGAAACGATGCGCCGGCTTCGTTCTCGCACGTTCATGATCGGATTGGTCTTCGGCATCATCGGCATCGCAGCAATCATGGAATTGCCGCGCTACTTCGAATCGTATGACGTCCAAAGCAAACGTGTGCTGCTCGCGGGCGACGCGCAAATCGTCGCCGCCGCGCGGCCGCTGCTGGACAAGGACTTTACCATTGCCGGCGAACGTCGATCCCTCGACGCGCCCTCGCTTCGAGAGCTCAAAGCGAAAAGCGCCTCCGCAGTCGTTGCGATCGCGCGCGGTCCTCAAGGCATACGCGTAACGCTCTACGCCAAGGATCCCGGCGTTTTATCGGCCGACGCTTTGCGGCGCGATCTCATCCCGCTCAATGTACAACTCGCGGGCAAACTGCGCGCCGGGCAAGTGCAGGCCCTGATGCGAATTCCCGTGCGCACGCAGTCCGTTTCCTCGAAATTCGGCAGCGCTGCGCAAGCCGACGCCGCGAAAGTCATCGCCTACGTTCTGCTGCTCTTGCTGTACATTCTCATCATGGTCAACAGCCAGTTGATCATGAGTTCGGTTGCGGAAGAAAAGACCAGCCGCATCGCGGAACTGCTCGTCGCCTCGGTGCGGCCGAGCGCGCTGCTCGCCGGGAAAATCGCGTCGTCAGCAACCCTCGCGATCGCGCAGATGATCATTTGGGTCGCGATCGCGTACGCGCTCGGCGCCCAGGCCGGCCCGGCCGGCGCGCCGGCAAACGATGCGGCCGATTCCGGCGGTTTTTCGCTCAACGGCGTTTCTCCGACGGACATCGCCGGGTTCGTGCTCTTCTTCCTAGTCGGATTCTTGCAAACGTCGACGCTCTTTGCGGCGGTCGGTTCGCTCATCAATCGCACCGAGGACGTGGGCAGCTTGAGCGGGCCGCTGTTCTTGCCGGTCGTGGCGGCGTTCATCATCGCCATTTCCGCTCTTGCGGTACCGGATAGCACGGCGGTCGTCGTCACCAGTTTCGTGCCGCTGATTGCACCGTTCGTGATGTTTGCGCGGATCGTCGTCAGCACCGTGCCGCTTTGGCAGGTAGCCGTTTCACTGGCGATCAACGTCGCCGCGATTTACGCGATCGCCGTCATTGGCGGCCGCATCTACCGCGTAGGAATGCTGCTTTACGGCCGAGCGCCGAAGCTCAGCCAAATCTGGCACGCAGTCAAATCGTAAGGGTTCGTTCGGCTCAGCGCGGAGCGACGAGCAGTTTGCGCACGACGGTTTGGTCGCCTGCGCCCTCGCGAATGCTCGCCATTACGTAGTACGTCGTTGGTTTCGTAACGTTCGGCGCCGTGAGCGTCACCGCGTTCTGATCCGAAGGGATGTCGCCCTGGTCGACGGATTGACCGGAACCGTCCGTCATGGTGACGCGCGTATCGCCGTGCGCCCCGCCGAGCGTCACCGTTACGATCTCGCCCGGCTCAGGGCTTTGGGTTGAGAGGCTCAGTTCGGGCGGAGCGGCCGTGTGCGAGAGCGGTGCGGGCGCGATGCCTGGAAGAACCGTGAGGCCCACGCTGGCAAGCGCGTCGCGGCGCTGATTTTGCGCGTGCAGAACCGCGCGCATTTGCCGCCCGGAAGCCGCTTGAGGAACCAAGAGGGTCGTTTCGCCGTACGATGTAATCGGCGCATGCGCCCACAAACGCCCGGTGTCGTCGATCAGCCAGACTTCTCCGGCGCGCGCATCGGTCGCATACGTCACGTTCATCTTTGCACCGGCGCGAACGACGGGCGTCGCCACGGCGAACTCGGTGATGCGGGGGGCCGTGGGCATCGCCGCCGCCGCCGGTTTGCGCGTCCGGACGGCGGCGATTGCGATGCGGCGGGTGCTGCTCTCACGTCCGAACGGACCGGCGACGTCGACCGAAAGCACGACGTCGGAACCGGCCGCCGCCGGAACGTTGAAATGCAGCGTACCTTGATGCGCGCTCAGCAAACCTGCAGAGAGCTCGACGTCCATCGCGAGTCTGCAGTTGATACTGCATCGACGCCCAGCCGCCGAACGCATACGGAACGTCGACCTGCGACCCGCCGAACGCGCGAAGGGGCGCGGCGAGCAATGCCAAACGCGGCGTCGACGCGGCGGCGGCAAATGCAGTTCCGAGCGTAAGCACGAGCGATGCGGCGGTGCCGATCATCCAGCGCGAACGTCTCGCAGAGCGCGGCGGTGCGGGCGCTTCGAGCGAAAACGCGACGTCACCCCCTGCGACTTGCACGATGGCGCGATCGTAAGGACCAACGTCCGCGACGCGCACCGGCAGCAGCGTTTCCGAAATGGAAAACGGCGCAACGTGAATGTCGAGCGGATACGCGAGGATCGCTTCCCCGCGAATGCGTGCGCACGTCATCCGCGCTCGCAGCGCATGTTCGCTTTGATTGACGATCCGCAGCGCGTAATTCGCGGTCCCCGCGCGCTTGTCGCACCCGGCGAGCGCGAGATAGCCTTCAACGTCGCCGTTTCCAACAGCGAGTTGCGCTCGCGTGCCGTACAATGCCGGCTGCGGGCGAGGTTGCGCGACGGCGAGCGCGTACTTCAGCATGTCTCTTTCAACGAGTTCGTGGGAAGCGAATCCGGAACGGGCGTCGGCGCACTCGTGACGTCCAGTGCCGTGCCTTCGATCGACTGCGCCACCGCCGTGTCCAGTTCGCTATAGCAGCTCATGAGCGTCGGCAGATCCGGCGTGTCGATGAAATTCTGCGTCGCGGTCAGCGTCGACGTGCTCGCTCCGAGCGATGCGACGAGCGGTCCCGGAACGGTGACGTTTGCGGAAATATTGCTCGTGGTTTGCAAGAACAGAAACGGAGAGTCGAGCGATCCGCCGCTGAGCGTCGCCGAATTCTTGGAACAGGAACCCGTGGTCGTCCCGACCGGAGACCAAAACGGCGCCGACGTCGGGCCGGGAAAGGTTCCGGAGTTCGTGAGCGCGTCCGCGGTCGGCGCGGTGCAGGCGGTCGTGACCGCGGGAGAGAGGACGGCGTTGTACAGCCCGTACAGACTGTAGCCCACGTACGGAGCGGCTTCGTTGGAAATCAATCCGCTGTACCGCACGGCGATTTGCACGCGCTCGCTTTGCACGCTCGACTGCACCGCCCAGATTACGCCGTACAGCAACAGCAGGAAGAACGGCAAGAAGATTGCCGCTTCAACCATCGCCACGCCGCGCTCGCTTCGGTGCTTTACTTGCATGTGAAACTCGTACCGCTGCTGAGCTGGCCGGAGAACGGCTTGATGGGCATGGCCTGCCAAAATCCGGTGGCGGCCAGCAGGCCGGCGTTCTTCGGCGTGTACGTGAAGCCCCACTTTCCGTCGGACGTCGCGGGGTTGCCGGCATTTTCCGGATCGTTCGGATTGCCGCCGTAATCTATGCGATAGCTCGGATCGTCGTTATCGAAGACCGCGCTCCCCGTAGAACTTTCGGGATATTCGCTCTGCTGGAACACTTTTGTAGTTACGGGGTTATACTGCGAGCCGACGTACATGAATTCTTGCGTGCTCATGATGCTCGTCGCGGCAGCGCGTCCGATCGCCTGAACCGTCGGTGCGGTGAAGTTGAATATCGATTTGAAGAGCGGCGGAATGTTCGCGCACGCCACGACTTCGATTTCCATCGGAGAGAGATCGGTCTTCGGCGTTACGGACGTGTTGCCGCCGACGACGAACGCACAGCAATCGGAATAGACATCCTCGACGTAGGAATCCTGGCGCGGCTGGTATCCGACGAGTGTATAGTTGAAGGCGCAGTCGCCGCCGTTGGCCTTTCCGCAATTGGTTTGGTACAGCGTGAGCGCGGCCTTGATCGTGTCGAGTTGCTGCGATTGGCTCGGCGTGCTGATGCGGTTGAGGAGCGCGACGTCATTCGTGTAGCGCTGCAGCGAATCCAGATACTGCTGGCGCAGGTCTGCATACATCGCCGCGCACGTCGTCGAGCCGCTGTCGCCGCTCTTCGAATCGCAGCCGCCGTTGCCTTGAATGACGAGCAGTAAGTCGTGCATGACGTACCGCAGCCTGTACTCCTCGATGGCTGCCGCGTGCAGCGTCGCGACCGTCTGATTCCATTGCGTCGTTTGAGCGGCGAGCAGCCCGCGCGCGGCTGCGTCGGCCGCGTTCTGCGCGCGCATCTGCCAGCGCAGATTCGACCCGAAACTCAGTGCCATGAAGAGCAGCACCAGCGTCGCCAGCGATCCGAACGCCCAAACCGGAAGCGTCTGCCCGCGTTCGTAATGCCTCATGCTCCGGGTCCTCCCGATCCGCATCCGGCGTCCGGATCCAGCGGATAGAGCCGGCCTTCCATCGCGTTGCCGTTCTCACCCATAATCGGCATGTAGTCCCAGCTATACACCAGTTCGAACGAGGCGTCGTTCCAACTCGAAACCGACGTCGGACCGTTCACTTCGTCGTAATCTCCGCCGGCGGTGTACGTCGGCATCGTAGCGGGAAATGCCCCAGCCAAATCGGCAAAAATGCGCTGATGGCACGCGATGATTTCGAACGTGCCGCCCGGACCGGTACCATCTTCCGACGTATTATAGTTGTCGTTTTTCAAGTACTCGGCCAAACCGATCGAGCGCAATTCCTTATTGCTGCACGTCGGGCCCCACGGCACCGAATCGTTGCACCACCACATGAACGCCAAATTGAAGTAGTAGGGGGGCGTATTTTGATCGTCTTGCGTGAGAGGATCGACGAGCGTTTGATACTCCGTGCTCGAGTCGTACGCAATGCCTTGCGCGTCGTCGTCGTGGTTTCCGATCATGTCGCGTCCGTCGACGTTGCCGCTGCTCAACGTGAGGTTGTTGCCCAGCACGGACAGCCAGTTGAGCGTCATTTTGGATGCGACGGCCAGGCGCTGCGGCCGAAGAATCGACGCGCCCCCGTAGCGGTTCTGCAGATTGCCCCACTGCGTGAAGTTCACCGGCACGTTCGTTAGGGGCGGCGTCGTCGGAACGGGCGTAAAATTGAACGAGACGTTCGGAAAGAGCGGCTTGAGCGCGGTCTCGAGAGCCGACGTGTTCGTCGAGCCTGCGGCGGAATTATGTGCGACGAAGAACGTCGCTCCGTCGAGCCTGCATTTGAAAGAACCCGATTGTGGCGATCTGCAGCGCGCCGAGCACCAGCATGAGCGTGACGCCCAACGTGGCTGCGGTCTCGACGAGCGCGGCGCCGCGCGCGCAAGCGGTGCTCCTCATGGCGTTAGGGCGGCGTTGCCGTTTGAAAGCTTTGCATTGCATTGGACACTTGCGAATATGCGGTGTTCGCGCTGGTCGAAATGGCAACGAGTACGGCAGTAGCCACCGCGGAAAACGCGGCGAGTACGATTCCGTATTCCACGAGCGTGCTCGCGGACTCGTCGAGCCACAGCGCAGCCAGCGCACGCATCATGTTAGCGGGTGATGACCTCGGGCGTCATCACGAACACGATGTCGGACTGATTGCTCTGGTACGCAACGGATTGGAAGAGTTTTCCGAGCACCGGAATGTCGCCGAGCACCGGAATCTTGTTGATGTTGCGCTGCTCGATGCGCCGCACCATGCCGCCCATGATGATCGACTCGCCGCGCTGCGTGATGACGTCGGTCGAAAGCCGGCTCTCCTTGAGCGCCGGTACGACGAAGCCGTTCTCGCTCACGCCGTCCTGAAAATCCAGGTCGGAGATGTCCGGTTCGATTTGCGCTTCGACCGAACCATCGCCGAGCAGCGTGGGCGTGACATTGAGCTGCACGCCGAAATCTTTGTACACGATGCTCACTTGTCCAAGACCAGTTGCCAGCGGAATCGGAATCTCTCCGCCGACCATGAACGAAGCCTTGTCGCCGGGCAGCGTCACGATGTCGGGCGAGGAGAGCGTGTGCGCGTGTCCCTCTTGGATGAGCAGATTCAGCGTCGGCGCGAGCGTGAACGTGCGGAAGAAGGGTCCGTTCGTCAGTGCTTTTCCGAGCCCCGGCGGATATTCGACGACCGGGAACTGCGGCGGACTGAGCGTGTAGGTTCCGTCGGGATGGAAGCTCGCGGCCTGCAACTGCAGTCCGAGATCTTTTTGCGCCGTCCGGTCGACTTCGAGCACGTAGAGCTTGATGTCGATTTGGCTTTGCAAGTCGGTAGCGATGCGATCGATGAGTTTACCATCGGCCGCGAGATACTGGCCTGCCAGTCCCTTCGCGCGCTCCATGATCGCCTGCGCGGTCGTTGCGTCATGCACGCGGCCGCTGACGATCACGTTGCCTTTGCCGTCGGGATCGACCCGGATGTCGGTCGCGCCGGGAATGAGCGCGAGGTCTTTTTGCAAGTCGCCGAGCGGATGCGCGACGGTTACTGCGTTGACGATCGTCGATCCGTCTTTACGCGCGTAAACGTCGAAGTTGTTGAGCAGTCCGCTCAGTTCGGTATACTGCGCGCCGTCATTGACGGTCCCGCGCACGACGACGGACTTGTGGAAGCTCAGGACCTGCACGTTCGGGTCGTCGATCGAGGTCCGAAGCATCTGCGCGAGATCGTTTGCTTCTTGTTCGGTGACTGTGACTTCGTACGAATCGCGATGGCCGGCCGCCCAAACGAAGATGGTCGTGTGTCCCGGCGCCTTGCCGTTGATCACGAGCTGCGATGTACCGATGGGAAGAACACCCGCTATCTGCGAGTCACCGACCGCCACTCGGTTCAGGCCCGGCGTGCGAAGGATTACCGATTGACCGGACTCGACCGATAGCAGTTGCACGGCCGGCGATGCGGCAGCGGGCGCCGCAACGAGAACCGCGGCGAACGCGAGAGACGGCAACAGTGCGGGGTGTCGTAACAGCATAAAGAGCCTCCGGGCTACAGGGCTGGCGTGAGGCTATTATGCCACAGCGAGATACGTTAACACGTCAACAATCAATAGACGTTTCGTAAATAGCCAGTAAAATATGCCGATTTCATATTGCTTACCACCCGGCCGGATGCGATGATGCAGCCACCCGAAGGTCACGGAGGCTTTATGCGGACCACGATTTTAGCAACGGCGGCTCTTCTCGCGTTCTCGGCCATCTCGGCCGCGGCCGCTCAGGACGTTCCGCTCGAGCACGTGGCCGCCGTTGCCGGCTACCGCTATGAGTGGTCTGCAGCAGGTGCCGCCGCGGTCCTTTCCCGCCCCGGGATCTATGTGGTGATGCGGCCCGGAGCGTTCGTGTATCAAGTGAACGACCACGACGAAGTAACGAAAATCGCGCCGAAGATGGCAGACGGCGAGATGTTCGTCGACGGTTCTCTGGCCCGTCACTTGGAAGCGCTCGCGCGCAGCAACGTCGCTGACGCGCCTGCCGCCGTTTCGGCTCCCTACGATCGCGCGATGCAAGGCTCATTAACGCTGGAGGCTCGACAACTTCTCGGCGCAGAGGCGATCGACATCGAGGGAACCGCACCGGCGGGTGCTCCGGTCTCCATATCGCTGTTCGCGCTGCTCTCCCCAGATCTTCCGACAGTTCTCGTCAGCCGCCACGACATCGTTCCCGACGTCAACGGACGTTTCAAAGCCGTCATTCCGATCGCTTCGGCGTACGAACGCGGCACGGTCTTGCGGGTAATCGCAACCTCGTCGCCCGGCCTGGCGCCGGCGCAAGCCCAACTCGTCGTAGGGCCGCCAAATCCGGACCTTACGACGCCTCTCTACTCGAACCCCTAGCTCAAACCAACGGAAGGATTCGCAATGAACAAGTTCCTCGCACTGCTTCGCAACGACGACGGCGCCACGATGGTCGAATACGGCATCATGGTCGCGCTGATTGCCGCCGTTTGCATCGTGCTCATCACCACTCTCGGCGGCAAGGTTTCGTCGGCGTTCAACAACGTCAACGGGAACCTGTAACCAACGCGGTTGCAGCTCGCAAGATGTCGCCGGGACTGCTCTCCCCTACAGTCCCGGCGAACACCCTCGATGATGAGCGACGAGCGCGGCGCGACGATGGTCGAGTACGCAATCATGCTCGGCTTTATCGCGGCGGTGTGCATCGTGCTCGTCATGACGCTCGGTGTGAAGACGAGCTCGGAATACTCCGCACTCAACGCCCTCTTCTAGCACTTTCAAGTTCAAGGGTACGCACGTGACGCTCGCACTGATGCTCGTTATCGCAGCGTGTGCATTTTCCGCAGTGAGCGACGTACGCACGCGCCGCATCCCCAATGTACTGGTCGCGACGTTATTCGCGGCCGGTTTGATTGTAAACGCTTTTGCAGGCTGGCAGCCTGCCGCCGCCGACCTCGCACTCACCCTCATTTTGCTGGTGGCCGGCACGGTTGCGTTCTCGCAGGGCGTGCTCGGCGGCGGAGACGTGAAACTGCTGGCCGTTTCGGCCGGCGTGCTCGGCTACCCCACGGCAATTCCGCTGCTGCTCTACACGTTTTTGTCGGGCGGCGTACTCGCGTTCGGCTACGCGCTCATGCGCGGACGGCTTACGGTTACGCTCGCCAACGTTCGCATGATGGCGCTTCCGATGTTTGCGGGCCTTGCGCCCGCGAGAATTCGTGAAGGCGCATCGATACCGTACGCGCTCGCGGTATTTTCGGGCGCATTGCTCGTTTTCGCCACCACCGCTTTCGCTCCGCATTTGAGGTTGCCATGATCGCTGCCATGAACCAACGCCGGACGACCATCATCGTCGCGCTCGTGCTTGCACTGCTCGCGGGATGGCTGTTGATGACCTACCTTTCGAATCTGCAGCGTCAAACCAATGCGTACACCGCGCCCGTGGAAGTCATCGTCGCAAAGCAAGAGATCCCGGCGCGCGCGCCTATCACGGCAGCCATGCTTGGTACGGTAACGCGCCCAATTTCAGCGGTCGACCCCAACACGCTCACCGATGCGAAACAAGCCGTCGGCGCTCTTTCGCTCATCACGATTCCTGCAGGGGCGAGCATCACCAGTTCGATGATCGGGCATCCTTCCGACGTCGGACTGACGGTGCGTCTGCAGCCCGGCATGCGCGCCGTCAGCGTGGAGATCGACAAAGTCAAAGGCATTTCGGGCCTCGTGCAGCCCGGCGATCGCGTCGACGTCATCGCGCAAGCGCCACGCACGAACGTAGGACCGCCGCCCGCCGTCGCGATTCTACGGGGCGTGCGCGTCCTCGCAATCGGCGACCTGCTGGAAAGCTCCGCGGCGACACCCTCGCCGGAAGAACAGAATGCAACGACGGTGACGCTCGAAGTGACGCCAAAACAAGCGGACCTGCTCGTGATGGCCGACATCAACACGGTGCTGCGCTTGGCACTGCGCTCACCGAAGGAACCCGTGAATTCCGAGCCTACCGAAGCGCTGCACTGGGATGACGCGCCGAATCCCTCCGCACCGCGCAATCCGGCGCCGGTTTCGCAAGCCGCACAAGACGTCGCGCTGCTCAAAGAATTGAACGGCGGCGGTTCCCCCGGCGCGGCCAAACCGCAGCAGGGCGCATATGTCCCGCATTCCTCCGTGACGATCATCGACGGCGATCGTTACGCGAGCGGCCCCGGCGTTCGTCAATGAACGCGCCTTTCTTCGCCTTCGTCAACGCCAAAGGCGGCTCGGGCTCGTCGACGATCTGCGCCGAACTGGTAAAACTAATGCGCGGCAACCGCAAAATTGCCGCTGTCGACGGTGACCTTTCCGGCCGCCGCAACCTCGCGATTCTGCTCGACGGCGTGCGTGCGCTCGACGCGAAACGCGAGGGCAACAAATGCGTCGGCGTCGCGGATTTGAACGGCTTTTCGCTCGTCGAACTCGCGCCGAGCTTCGACTCCGTGTTCACCATCAGCAAAGAAGAAGTCGAGTCGCTGGCGGCGTCGTGCGTGCAGGACGCGGACTGCGTCATCCTCGACATTCCGATTCCGTTCGCGGCACCCGTCCGCGCATTCGTGGTGCGCGCGACGCGATTTATCGTCGTCGCGGAGCCGACGCTGCTCGGCGTCGCGTCCGCCGGCACGATGATCGCCGAAATGAAGAATTTCGGCATTCCGATTACCCGGCTTCTGCTGATCACCAATGCTCGCGGAGGCAACGTCGAAATCGCGCGCGGCGAAATCGAGCGCGTGCTCGGCGTAAAAGTCGCGGCGGAACTGCCGCCGATGAACGACCGCAACTTCTTCAAAACGCTTGCCGCATTCGAAAAGACGCTCGCGCAAATCGCCGCCGAGCCCGAACTGGAAAGCGTTTTCCCGTCTGCGCAAGGCCTCGCGCAGGATCGCCGCTGGAGCGGATCGCGGCGCCCTTCCGAAATGACGATGGAGGAAGAGCCGCGCCCGAGCGCTCCGCAGCGCGGCGTGGCAGCGCCGCAGTTCAACGACACGCACGAAAAACTCAAACTGCTCATCCACGAGACGCTCGCAAAGAACATCAATCTCATCGAGGCGAGCGCCGCCAGCAGCGACACCGCAAAACTCGCGGAGTTGCGCGCGAAGATCGACGAGGTTTCGCAGCAGGTGCTTAGCGAGAAATCGGCGAGCGGCGATCGCACGTCCGCCGAACTCACCGCCGAAGACCTCGCGCAGATCAAAGAAGAGATCGTCAACGAATCGCTCGGTTTGGGACCGCTCGAAGGTTTGCTCACGGACGCGGCCATCACCGAAATCATGGTGAACGGCGCGAAGACGGTATACGTCGAGCGGGCCGGAAAAGTCACCGTAACCGGAAAGCGCTTCACCAGCCCGCAGCAACTGCGGCTGGTCATCGAACGCATCATCGCGCCGCTCGGACGGCGTTTGGACGAATCGGTCCCAATGGTCGACGCGCGCTTGCCGGATGGCTCGCGCGTGAACGCCATCATCGAGCCGCTTGCAATCGACGGTGCGACGCTCACGATACGGCGCTTCGGCAAGAAACGCATGCAGGCGCAGGACCTTTTGGAAAAAGGATCGGCCACCGAAGAGATGCTCGATTTCATGCGCGCGTGCATCGAAGCACGTTTGAACATCGTCATCAGCGGCGGTACCGGTTCGGGCAAGACGACGTTCCTCAACATTCTCTCGTCGTACATTCCTTCCGAGGAACGAATCATCACGGTCGAGGATGCGGCCGAACTTTTCTTGGCGCAGCCGCACGTCGTGCGTCTGGAAACGCGGCCGCCGAACCTGGAAGGTGCCGGGGCCATCACGATTCGCGATCTCGTTCGCAACTCGCTTCGCATGCGTCCCGACCGCATCGTCGTCGGCGAGTGCCGCGGCGGAGAAGCGCTCGACATGCTTCAGGCCATGAACACCGGCCACGACGGATCGCTCACGACTGCGCACGCGAACACCCCACGCGATGCGCTTTCGCGCCTGGAAACGATGGTGCTCATGGCCGGATTCGATTTGCCGGTTCGCGCGATCCGGGAACAGATCGCCAGCGCCGTCGACATGATCATCCAGATCGCCCGCCTGCGCGACGGAAGCCGTAAAGTCGTCTCGATCAGTGAGGTCATCGGCATGGAAGGCGAGGTCGTCACGATGCAAGAGGTCGTGAAGTACGCGCAGCACGGTATGGACGCGGAAAACAAGGTGGCCGGCGAATTCCAATTCACGGGCGTTCAGCCGAACGCCCTGCAGCGGTTCGACGAATACGGCGTGCACGTTCGACGTCCGCAAACTCACCGGGATGGCCTCGGCGTCCAGTTTATGGTAACGAGCAGCACCACCATCTTTCACCGCCTGAACGCAGGCGGTGGAGCGGAAAACCGGCTTCGCGACTTTGCCGACGAACTCGACCGCGCCGGTATCACCCAATCCCTGCAGCAAGTGTTCGCAGGCACCGCGTTCGCTGCGGCGCTGATTTGGCTGCTCCTTGTGCTTGTGATGCATCCCGCATTGCTGCTCGCCGTCGTGCTGCTGCCGGCCAGCGGCGGCGCCGCGCTGCTCGGCCTGCGAATGCTCGTCAAGATGAAAGTGCGCAAACGTCTCGAGCAGTTCAGCACGCAGCTCGAGGTCGCGCTCCGCCTCATCTCGAGCGGCGTGCGGATCGGCCTTGGTTTGCGGCAAGCGCTGGCAATGGTTATCGACGAGATGCCGGATCCGGCGCGGCACGAATTCCTGCGCGTCATCGGACACACAAACATCGGCATAAGCGTGTACGACGCGCTCGACAGCCTCGCCAAACGCATGCCGAGCAACGAAACCGTCATGATGTCGCGGGCCATTCGCATACAATCGCAAACGGGCGGCGATCTCGGGAAGATCCTGGAGCATCTCGCCAACACGATCAAGGAACGCCGCCGCATTCAACGCAAGATTCGCGCGCTGACCGCTGAAGGGCGCGCGAGCGCAGGAATCTTGTCGGCACTTCCGCCGTTCTTGGGCGTATTCATTTTTCTGACCGAACCCTCGATGGGTCAATCGCTCGTCTTCACCGCGCCCGGTCACGTCGCGCTGCTGCTGGTCGTCGTGCTGGAAACGCTCGGCGTCATCACACTGATGAAGATGCTGAAGGTGGACGTGTAATGCCGATGATCGCCGGCATCGTCGCTATGGGCGCCGTGGCCATCTTTCTCTTCGCGTTCTCGCTGATTCCGCAAAAGAGCCTGCTCAAGAAGACGCTCGAGGAGCTGGAAACGCGCGGGCTGCATCGCGATTCGAAAAACGTACGCGCGTTCGAAAAGGTCTTCTCTCCGGAGCGGCGAGGACGCCTCAAGCGCAAACTGATCGAGGCAGGCTGGTATACGGTAACGCCGGCGCAGATGGGCCTGCGGATGGTCGGCGGAGCGTTGTTCGGCTTGGTTTTTGCCGGATTTATCGTCACGTTGCTGCACGCGAATACCGTGGTCATTTTGGGCGTCACGCTGATGTGCGGCGGCGTCGGCGCATTCATGCCGTTCGGTTCGCTCGACAAGGCCGCGCAAGCGCGTAAGAACCAAGTGCAGAAGGCGTTGCCCGATCTGCTCGACATGGTCGCCACCACCGTCCAAGCAGGGCTTTCCATCAATCAATCGCTCGCGCATTCCGTGGATGCCGCACCGGGAGCGCTCGGTGAAGAAATCAAGGCCGCGCTATCCGAGATTCGCCTGGGACGCGCGCGATCGGAAGCGCTGCGCGCCGCGGCAGAGCGCTTGCAGCAGCAGCAATTCACGACCACCGTTACTGCAATCACCCAAGCCGAACGTCTGGGCACGAACATTTCCAAAGTGCTCAACGAGCTCGCGGAAGACGTGCGCAATCACCGCATCATGGTCGTCGAGGAGCACGCCGCGAAATTGCCCGTGAAAATGGTGTTTCCGATGGCAATGTTCATGCTTCCCGCGCTCTTCGTCATCATCTTCGGCGCGCTCGCCGCAAACTACATGTCACACCCGCATTAACATGATTACGATACTGAATCTCACGCTGGGCGCACTGTTTTTCGCCGTCGCCGGGTGCCTTGGAGCACTCCTGGGCAGCATGTTCGCCGACCGCCTTTCGCGGTTCGACGATGCGCCGCCGCCGCTGCGCGCGCCAGTGGCAGCACTCATAACCGCGTGTGCCGTCCTCGGCGCGTTCGTCGTGCTGCACGCGCACTCTCAAGTGCAAGTACTGCTTCTCGCGCTCGTGTGTGCTGCGCTCGTCGCGCTCTGGATAACGGACTCGCGCTGCGGCATCGTGCCGGACGCATTCACGCTTGGACCGCTGGCCGTCGTCGTCGTCGGTGCGCTCTGGCGGCACGAATGGTGGCTGATGGTTTCAGTGGCCGTGCCGCTCGTGCCCTTTGCCGTCGCAGCGTTTCTTTCCAAAGGGCGCGGGATGGGCTGGGGTGACGTGAAACTGGTGGCGCTCGGTGGTGCGGTACTCGGTCCGCAGACTCGCTGTGCTGGCGTTCGCCGTCGCGTGCTTGGCCGCCGTCGGCGTGAACTACGCGCACGGGCGCCGCAGGGGCACGATCGCGTTCGCACCGTATCTCGCAGCGGCTATCGGCGCGGCCATTCCGATTGGGATGTGGCGGTGAGTTCGGCGTTGCTTCGCAATTCGACGACCGGCGAGATCATCGCCGGAAACGTGCATTACGCGGATTCGTGGTGGGAACGCTTGGCGGGATTCATTCCGCGGCGAAGCGTCGATCCCGACGAAGGCTTGTGGTTCCGCGACTGCTGGGCGATACACACGCTCGGTATGCGCTCGCACATCGATGTGATCTTCCTGGACCGCTGGGACTGCGTCATTCGAACTCGCCGCGCCGTGCCGCACCGTCCGATCATCTCTTGTATGGGCGCGCGCAGCGTCGTCGAACTCGGCGCAGGCGCGCTCGACGGCCGCGACCTGCTCGCCGGCGACAAATTGGTCCTGCAGTAAGGACGTTCGCTTCCATGGCACGTTTTGGTTCTGCCGTCATCGCATTCGCGGTTGCCGCGGCGATCGTCACGCGCGCGGCGCTCCTTCCGGAATTTCTCGTACAAGCGCACGACCCGAACATACTCGGCGGAGGCATGTTCGATGTGCTGCTGCATCGCGCGGGTTATGCGGTCGTGCTGGGTTTTTGCGCCGCGCTCGCTGCGGCGGCAGTCATGCTGGTCGGCTGGCGAACGCGGCTGCGCGGCGCGTCCGATTGGCATGCGACGCTCGCTTCTGCGCTCTTCGCGGCGTGTTTGACGCCGTGGCTGGGCGTGAGCCTGCAGCCAGTGGGCTGGATCTGCTGCGCCGCTGCGTGTTTGCTGCTCGATCGCGACGACGATCGCTCGCTGGTTGAATTTCTCGGCGTGCTGCTGATTTGGTCGCTGCTGCAAGGCGGCGCGACGTTGGCCGGCGTGCTTGCCATCTGCGCCTTCGCGGGAAGGTTGGCTGACGATCGTGCATTCACGCCGGCGGTGCGCCGCCGCGGGCTTTTTGCGGCTATTGCCGTGGTTGTAGGCGGAATACAACTGCACGCATTACCGTGGCTCGCATACGGCGCGCACGCACTGTATCTCGACGCTCTGCGCGCGGGCGCGCCGCGCGACGCGATCTGGACGCACCATCCGAGTGCGCCTGCGCTGGGCTTTTCGGCAATCCTCGTGATTGCGGCATGGTATGGCGTACGCCGCCGGGAGCGCAGCGCCGACGCCTTCACATTCTTCGCGCTGCTCGTGCTCGCGCTCGCGGACGCCCGCAATCTGCCGTATTTTGCAATCGCGGCGGCTCCCGTCGCCGTGGACGCGCTCGCAAGTTACTACGTGAATCGGCGAACGGCTCCGCGTACGAGCACGCTGCACTACGCGCCGGCGTTTCTCGCCGCGGCATTCGCATTCATGAGCATCATGGCGCTCACCGAGCCCAAGGTTACGGTGTGGCCGCCCGCGCTCGAACAGCCGGGGGCGCTGCTAAAGCGGCTGGCCGCAACCGGCGCACCGCATCGTCTCTTGTGCACGCAGCCGCGCTGGTGCGACGGCGCGCATGCCGCATTCTCGCGGATTGCGACGATCGCGGACGATCGGACCGGGACGGAAAGCACGGGCGTGCTGCATGAAGAACACGACGTCGCGACTGCTTCCGGGACTTGGCGCCGCGACCTAACGCGTGCCGGAATCGACGCCGTGATCGCCTCACGCGACGACAGCATCGTCGCGCTGCTGCGTTCGTCCGGATGGCAAGTCGGGGGCAGGGATTCGGATCGGGTCCTACTGGTGACGAAATGAAGATCGTCTTCGTCGTCGCGGTAATATTTTTCGCGCGACTCCTTGCCGCCGCGTGGTTCGACTCCGGTCGCGACGCGGATTTGGTGTGGCAAAACTGGCTCGGCATGCAGGTGCTGCATACGCATCATCTGCCGAACGCGATCGGACGTGAAACGTTCTCCGCGCCCGGATCGCATTGGGTCCCGCAGGAATGGGCGTTCAGTACCGCGCTTGCATGGGCGACCGAGCACGGACATTTTGCGTGGATCGCGCTCGCAAGCGCCTTTGCGGCAACGCTGACGCTTCTCGTGGCAGGATACCGCGCGTTCCGCCGCGGCGCTTCGACGATTGCGATGGGCATCGCCGCAGCTTGCGTCGGCTTCAGCATGATTCAATCATTCGGCGCGCGCGCGCAGGTTTTCGGCTGGCTGTGCCTTTCGCTTCTCATGCTCCTGCTCGATCTCGAAAGCGGCTGGTCGTTTCTCGCCATTCCGATCGTCGCGGTTTGGGCGAACCTGCATGCGAGCGCCGCAATTGCGCCGGTGCTGGCCGGCGCGTGGGCAGTGGGAACGCTGATCGAAGATCGCGCGTGGACGGTGCGCGTGCGGCGCAGCACGCTGCTCGCGCTCGGCTGCGGTTTCGCACTGCTTGCGACGCCGCTGCTCTGGGAGTTGCCGGGTTATGCCGTAATGCTTCTCCACAGTCCGTTTCGCAATGCTATCGAAGAATGGCAGCCCAGCAATCTCGTGGACACCGCACTCTACGCGGGCGTTTTGCCGCTGCTGGCGATTGCGTGTTATTTCGGCATCGCCGCGCCGCGCGAGCGCTGGCGCGACGGCATGCTGCTCGCGATCACGGCTCCGCTTGCGTTCATGGCAGTTCGCCATCTGCCGATCTGCGCGATTACGATCGCGCCGATGGCCGCTCAGCGTTTGAGCAGCATCGTCGGAAAGTATGCGCGAGTAAACGTCGTGCTCGAAGAACGGTTCAGCGAATATCTGCTCGCCGCCGGCGCAGCCATTGCGAGCATTGCCGTAACCTTGAGTCTACTGCACACGCCGGCGATCGTCGCTCCGACGCTTCCGCGAACGGCGGTCGCGCGGCTTGCCGCGCTTCCGGGCGAACATAATCTCTTTTGCGAAGATTTTGCCTGGTGCAGCCTTGCGCTTCCCACGAAAAACGTGCGCGCATATTTGGACGGTCGCTGCGATCCGTATCCCGCGCGCATTTGGAAAACCTACATCAGCATCGCGGCCGTGCACCCCGATTGGGATGAGCGCCTGACGGGCTCCGGTGCAAACGCGGTGCTCGTCCGGCGCGGGCGAGCGCTCGCGCAAGCGCTCTCAGTGCGGTCCGACTGGCATCTCTACTATAGCGACCGGACGTACGAACTTTTCCTGCGCAGCGCCGTACAGACCGCAGAGCGCTAGCAGCGCAAGCCCGGCCCACGTCGGCAGTTTCGCGAGAATCCACGCGACGCCCGCGCTGGCTCCCTGTGCGCGAATGTATCCGGTCCACGACGCTTGCGCGAGCGCTGCGTCGACGTGCGGCGAAACGAGATGCTGCACTTGCGGGCCCGCGCGCAGTGCTACCATCAGAATGACCGCGCTCCCTATGAGCGCCGCGCCAACGGCTCGCACTGCGCGTTCCGGACCGAGACGCAGCGTCCAGAGCGCAACGGCGAACGCCGCGGCCAGCGCTGCCGGAACCGCAAGCGCGGCGTCGGGAATCACCCATTGCCACGGTATTGCGACCAGCAGCACCGCGCATGCCAGCAGCGAGCGCTGCGCTCCGAAAGAACGCGCGTAAAGCACGAGCGCCGCGGGCAGCGCGAGCGTGATCTCCGAGTAGTGAATGAATGGGCCGCCCGTGACGGAAAACGCCGCTGGTATCAGCACGAGTAATCCGGCGTCCCCGCATTTTCGCGCAAGGGCGAAGGCCGTCCATATGCCTGCAGCGGCGAACAACGCGTACGAAACGTCGCCGGTGCGAAGCGCGATCGCATCGCTTGCACCCGCTGCGTGCAAGATCCACGTCACGCCATACTGGGCGACGTAACCGACTTCGGATTGCGCGTGCGCGGGAAGCACGCGCGTCAGGTAGGATATCGCGCCCACGGGACCGCTTATGGCGAGATCGATTGCCAGCAATGCGGCCATGCCGCACACTGCCGCAAGGCGGGAGCGCGCGTTCCAGAGGAGCATTGCAACGAAGGCCGGCGCCGCTACATGCGGCAGTACGGCGCACACGCACAACCACGCGGCCGCCGCAGCCGGTCGATTCAACCGGAGTGCGAGCGCCGAAGAGCACAGTGCGAAAAGCGCGACCGAGGCCGTTTCTCCCAGTACCAGTACCGTGAGCGCATACGGAACGGCAAGCATTGCCAGCACGCTCCAAGCCGGCCGCCCGGCGAGCTTCCAAGCCTGCACCGATGCTCCGACGACTGCTGCAAGCAGCAGCACCATCCAGAGGAGCGCGGCCGGCACGTACGGCAGCGCCGAAAACGCTGCGAACAGCGTGAACGCATATCCGGGAAACGGCACCGGTGCGGTAACGCCCGGTGCGCCGCTGTACAATCCGTACGGCTGCCTCGCGTGCTCGCAGCGCAGAATCGAGGCTTGCAGATACGGATCGGCTCCGTGCAAAACGGCCGCGCCTCCGCAATAGAACGCGTGGAAATCGCCGAAAGCTGCGAGCGCGACGACAAGAGCACGCATTGCGCAGCCGTGACGAGCAGCATCGCGGCAACTGCCGCGACGATGAATGGAGCGTTACGCCCCCGCGCGTTTTCGGCGATGATCATCCAAAGAAGCCGGCACGCCGAGCTGATATTGCGGCGCAATCCGGCCAAGCATCTTCACGAGGCCGACGGCGTCGGGGCGCAGCTTCTGCACGCGGTAAGCGTACTCGGAAGCGCTCTTCATATCGCCCTCGTCGAACGCGGTTTGCGCAAGACGTTCGAGTACGATGACGTAGCTGTCCTCGAGCGCTTGCGCCGCGCCGGTGAACCACGGTTCCGGCACGTCACCGTCGAGCAGGCGCGAGGTGTACAATTCTTCGGCCGCGCGATAGTGCACCGCGGATTCCTGTACGTCGCCGCGATCGAACGCGGCATCGCCGTCTCCGACGTGCGAGGTGAAGCGCCGCACGTCGGCGACCACATTGGTTAAGTCGACCGAAACGTCGGCGTCTGCGCGAAAATACAGGTCGACGCACGCGTATCCGACCACGGCCGCAAGTGCTTTGCGGATGTTGCTGCAGGCGGTGCGAACGCTTTGCGATGCGAGTTGACGATCGACGTCGGGCCAGAACACCGATGCGAGTTCTGAGCGCGCTACGATGCCGTTGGGTTTGAGCAGTACGTACTTCACGATCTGCTGATCGCGCCGCCGGATCCACTTGATTTCCTGACCTTCGATGCTCGCGTGAAAACGGCCGAACATGCGCACGATCAGCGGCGAGAAACCGGCGCTCGGTGAAAGGCGGACGCGTCCGCGCAGTTGCCGCAGCGGGCGGTATGGCCGATAACTGTTGTCTTCGGCGATGATGAACAGGCCTTGCTGTTCGAGATTCTGCAAGCGCTGCTGATCGTCGACGACCGCGCCCGCAATCAAACTGCGAATCAGCGCGCGATCCTCTTCACTTGCGCGATCCAAATCTGCGGCGATGAACTCGGTGAACACTTGTCCGTAGCGGCTGCGCCAGTGCTCGTACGCATCGTGCAGCGAGCGGTTGTCCTCCGCCGCCGCGCGAACCGCGCCGCTGAGGACCATCGGCCAACCGTCGCTCTCCTCGAGCAGGCGCGATATTTCCAAGTGCGTGCACGCGACGCCGCACGTCTCGGCAAGCACCTCGGTTTCCGCCGAATCGAACGCCAGTCGCCGGCGATCGCAGAGGACGGCGAGGCCGCGCGCTACCCAGTTTTTCGCGTCGATGGCCTCTCGCGAACGCGCCGTATAAATGAAGGTCAACTGCTCCGGCGCCTCTTCCACCAGGCGCCGCAGTTGCGTAATCGTCTCCGCGCGACCGTTGTCCACGTCGTCGACTGCCAATTCCGTGGGCACGACGACGGCGTACCGCAATGCAGCGATCAACTCATCATAGGATGCAGGCGCGGCCGGAAGATTCAACGCCGAAGCGATCGCCTCGTACATGCGCTGAGGCGCGCAATCGACCGGCAACGCGCAATATCCCGCGTCCAGCGTGCTGGCGGGCAGGTACTTGAGCAGCAGCGTGGTCTTGCCCGACCCGGCCGATGCAATGAGCAGCCGAAGCGGTACGGTTGCATGCGTGGCAAGCCACCGCTCCAGCCTCGCGCGCCGGATAGTGGAAGGGGCGACTCGAGGCAGCATACGCGTACGAATCATAGGCTTGTCTAGGGAATATCGGCGCCGAACCAAAGCCCCGTTAGCCGCTTCCTTTGCAAGGCGAACGTGAGTTCGAGCGCGAGGCGAGCCGATAGTTTAAGTGCATGCTCCGCAGTCTGACCGCGTTACGATTTCCGGCCGCTTTGGCCGTTTTTCTGGTTCACGCGCCGCTGACGCGCCCCGGGGCCGTCGCCCTCTCGAGCGGATACGTGGGCGTGGGGTTCTTCTTCTTGCTCTCGGGTTTCATCCTGACGTTCAACTACTCCGAACCGTTTTCGCTCCGGCGCTTTTACACGGCGCGCTTCGCACGCATCTATCCGGTGCATCTATTCGCGATGATCGTTGCAATTGCGGTGCTCGTCTTCGCGGGCGGAGGCCCCGAATGGCGTGACGCGCCGTGGAACGAACGTTCTTTGGCGATCGCGTTGCAGTCCGTGCTGCTGCAGAGTTGGTTTTCTTCGGCGCACATTCACTTCGGCGCAAACGGGCCGTCGTGGAGTCTTTCCGACGAAGCCTTCTTCTACGCGCTGTTTCCGTTTGCGCTTGCGGCGATCGTTCGCGTCTTTCGCCGAAGCGAATGGACGACGCTGCTCTTGGCGGCTGCAGCCACGTGGGCGCTGCTGTTTGCAATCCTCGCGCGCATCGGCGCTCCGTACGACGATTGGGCCGTCTACATCTTCCCGCCGGTCCGCTTCGTGGATTTTGCCGTCGGCATGCTGTTGGGCAGCGCCTTTCTTCGAATGCCCTCGCAGCGGCCCTGGAAAGATGCCACGTTTACGGAGGTTTGCACGCTTTGCGCGTTCACTCTGGCTGTGGCACTGACGGCACACTTGCCGCAGTCCCTGCGGTTCTCCGCGGCGATGATGCCGTTTTCGGGAGCAGTCGTCTTCGTCTTTGCGCTGCAATGCGGTTGGATATCACGCGCATTGGCGTCTAAGACGGCGGTGCGCTTGGGCGAAGCGAGCTATGCCTTTTATCTCTTGCACCGCCCGGTCATCGGCCTGACCACCGCATTGCTGCCGGCGCGGCCGGATGTCGCATTCGCATGCTCGCTCGCTGTATCGATTGCGCTGTCATTAACCCTATTCGTGTATCTCGAAACGCCGCTTCGACGGCTCATCCGCGAACGGCTAGTTCCGCGAGATCTGACGAAGGACCGCGGTGTCCGACCGGACACCCCTCACACCGTTCAACCTCTCGGCGGCGAACCCCAGCCCGATTGCACGTAGGCGCCGTCCACCACAATCGCGGGAACCGTCGGATCGCCGCTCGTGTATTCGAACATGCGCCTGCGATGCGCCGCGTCGTTTTCGGCATCGTACGAAGCGTACAGCCTGCCTGTCTCATCATAATGCTTCATTGCCGCACGGCAGTACGGGCAGGACGGGCTGATGTATAATTCGATTTTCGCTCCCGGCGGCAGGTGCTCGACATCGATCTTTCCGCTCATGATCCCGGAGACTTCCAGTACAGCGTGAAAGCATCCGCTGCCGATCCGCGCGAGGGCGCAGGCTTTCCGAGCCAAATGACTCCCTTCCGCAGCAATACCGGAGGCGCAGCCGCCAAGCCCTCACAGCCGCCGAGGCTGTACGCGTACCGGTCGCGCTCGAGCGGGCGGTGCAGCAGCATCGTCACCCGCATCACGCCTGGCCGAACCCGTCGCCTGGCGGCTTCACGGAACCCGCGTCCGATGACCGATGCATCGAGCGCCGCACAACGCGCCGGTACGACGACGCGCGCTTCCACTTCCACCGCCGACGCGCGTGACGGAGTAAACGCGAACGTTATCCGGTTCAGGCGCAAAGCGACGCCGTCCACTCGTACACCGTCGTCGCGTTCATCCGCCGGCGGAATGTGCGACGGGCGCCGCAGCTCGTATATTGCAAAAATCGACCGCAGCGGATCGCCGGAAAAACGCAGCGTTGCAATCTGCGCGTAGGCTTGCGAGAACCAATCGTATTCGGTAGGTGCGACGAAGTACGCGAAGTTCGTGGTCCCCACGACAAATTGCGGGCGATAGCGCTTGAACGTCCAGATCGCATTTCCGCGAGCCAAGTGCGCCGCCGCGCCCGGCGTTACGATGCCGAGATAATCGACGATCTTCGCGTGCGAATAATAATGAACTTGCCCGAACTCGGCATACGCAACCGATGCTCCCGGCTCGCGACGGGCAAACCACGTGCCGAGCGAACGATAAGCGTTCGCGCGAATCGACGGCATGATAATCCAATCGTAGGAGATGTATTTGCGATCCGGATGGGCGATCTGCAGAGCGAGGAACCCGGCATTGATCGCCGCGACCGCTATCGCCGCCAGCCGTCCGAAACGCAGCAGCAGCGGAAAGCGCGGCGCCTGCGCCTGCTCCCACAGCATCGCAACGCATGCTGCCATGCCCGCGCCGAGTTGCACGCAAAACCAAAAGTAGAACGGCAGTTGCAACAGGACGTACGCCGCACTCGTCACCGCAACCCATAGCGCGACGGCGGCATACCGCCGGCGAAAGGCGCCGCAAATCACCGCAACGGCGCCTGCGAGCGCCACCGACGTTTCGAGCGCCGCTATCCATAGGCGCGTCGGCGTTAGTGCATACATGCGGGCAGCATAATCGCGCAGGCCATACAAATACGGCGCGATCTCGGGATAGCGCAGTTGCGCGTGTTTCGAGGCGACGGTTTGCGAGAACGGGGATCCGAAGAACGCAGTTGCACCCAGCGCCCATGCGGCGTACGGCGCAAGGGAAAGCCCCGCGAATGAAACGGCGGCGCGCGTTCCTCGCGCACGGGCGTCCGCATACCACACGATCGGCAGCAGCAAGAGCGCCTCTCCGCGAAAAAGTGCGGCCGCTCCGAGCACGAGCGCGGCGGCAGCAAACCGCCGATGGACGTACAGCAGCAAACCCGCAATGGTCGATGCAGCGTAGAGCAGCGTTTCGTGCGACCAGAGCAGCAGCGTGAACGGCGAACAGGTCAGCGTAATCGCTGCGGCAAGCGCTCCGAACGCAGTGCAGTAGCGCCGCGCAAGGGCGTACGAACCGAACGCCACGACTGCGAGCGCCGCCGCGCTGAACACTTGCCCAGCCTGCACGATCGTGACCCGAAAGAGTAGAGCCAGCGCGACGTACAGCGGTACCGCGAGCGGCGCGGACGTGCTGAGCATGCGGTCGCCGCCGTTGAAACTGAAGCCCTGCCCGGCGAGAATCGATTGCGCGATGCTGTAGCCGACGAATGAATCGTCGAACGCATAACGACCGAAGAACGCGTAATACGCGAGCCCCAGCACGCCGCACAGCACGAGCAACGGAACGGCGTTGTGCCGCAGCGAAGCCGGTCGCATATGCCGCTCGTGTTCGTTCCGACGCCTCTTGGCAACCTTCGAGACATCACGCTGCGCGCGCTGGAAGTCTTACGCGAGTGCACGCTGCTCGTCGCCGAAGACTCGCGCGTCGCACGCAAGCTCTTGAATGCGCTCTCGCTGCCGGGCAAGGAAATTTGGAGTGACCACGAGCACAACGCGCAAGCCGCGCAGGCCGGCATCCTGGAGCGTGCGCGCACGGAGACGATCGCAGTGGTAACCGATGCGGGAACGCCGGGCATCTCGGATCCCGGAAGCGATCTGGTGGCCGCAGCGCGTTCCGAAGGCATCGCCGTCGACGTGCTGCCAGGAGCGAGCGCTGCAATCGGTGCGGCGGTGCTTTCCGGCTTTCCGCTGCGGCGCTTCGTATTCGAGGGATTTGCGCCGCGCACGAGCAGCGCCCGCCGAACTGCGCTCACCCGGAGCTTCGCGCTCGGTATTCCGGGCGTATGGTATGAATCGCCGCAGCGCATCCATGCGTTGCTGGCCGACATCGCCGAAGTCGACGCTGGCGCGCACGTGTTTCTGGTGCGCGAATACACCAAACGGTACGAGCAGCAAATCCTGGGAACCGCTGCGGAAGTCGCCTCGCAGCTGACGCAGCCCGTTCGCGGCGAAATCGCACTCGTCGTGCAGCCCTCACGAAGCGCCGGCGTGACCGCTGTGAGCGGTCCGGATTTGGACGCGGAAATCGACGCGCTGCTGCAGCAGGGACAAAGCGTCTCCGCCGTCGCGAAGACGCTCTCCGAGCGCGGCTTGGGCGAACGGCGCCACATCTACGCCCGAACGGCGGACCGCAAGCGGCTGCGGAGGGACACGTCCCCCGCGCCGCGATAGAGGAGCAGGATGCGCCCGTTCTACGTCACCACGCCCATCTATTACATCAGCGGCAATCCGCACATCGGCCACGCATATACGACCATCGTGGCGGACGTACTTGCGCGCACGGCCCGTGCCCACGGCTCTGCATATTTCTTGACGGGCACCGACGAGCACGGGCAAAAAGTGGCAGACGCAGCGGCTGCTGCCGGGAAATCGCCTCAGCAGTGGTGCGACGATCTCATTCCGCGCTGGCAATCGCTCTTCGAACGCTACAATATTTCTTACGACGACTTCATTCGAACGACGGAGCCCCGCCACGAACGCGTCGTGCAAACCGTATTCGAAAAACTGACCGAAAGCGGCGACGTGTACCTCGGAAAATATGAAGGGTGGTACTGCGTTCCCGACGAGACGTTTTGGCTCGAATCCAAACTCGTCGACGGAAAGTGCCCGACGTGCGGGCGTCCGGTGCAGTGGCTTGCCGAGGACGACTGGTTTTTCCGGCTTTCGAAATACAACGAGCGGCTCAAACGGCATTTCATCGACAACCCGCACTGGGTTCGTCCGCGCGCCGTATACAACGAAATGAGGGCGTTGATAGAAGACGGCTTGGACGACTTGAGCATAACGCGCACCAATCTCGCCTGGGGCATTCCGATTCCGTCCGGCGGCGGCGTAATATACGTCTGGTTCGACGCGTTGCTGAATTACATCAGCGCGCTCGGATGGCCTAAGGGCGAGAAGTTCGAGCGGTTTTGGCCCGCGAGCGTACAATTGATCGGGAAGGAAATTGCGCGATTTCACACGCTCATCTGGCCCGCGATTCTTTGGGCGATCGGCGAGGAAGCGCCGGCAATGGTCTTCGCGCATGGCTGGATTACCGTCGAAGGTCAAAAGATGGGCAAGAGCCTCGGCAACGTCGTCGATCCGTTCGCGCTGGCGCAGCGGTTCGGCGCGGACGCCATGCGCTATTTCTTGTTGCGCGAAGCGCCGTTCGGAAGCGACTTTTCGTATTCGGAAGAGAAGATCGTGCAGCGCTACAATGGCGATCTTGGCAACGATCTCGGAAATTTGCTGCGGCGTTCTCTCGCTATGCTGGAGAAGTACCGCGGCGGTTTGGTTCCCGAGCCGCCGTACGACGAAGCGGCGCGCAACGGCGCGTTCGGCGAGCAGTTCACCGATCTGCCCAAGCGCGTGCGATCCCTGATTGCCGATCTGCAGTTCCGCGATGCGCTCGAAGCCATCTGGGAGCTCGTCGGCGCACTCAACCGCGCGATCGACGAACGCAAACCGTGGGTGCTTTTCAAGGAAGGCCGGCATCGGGAACTCGACGCGCTCCTCTACGATCTCTGCGAAGGACTGCGCTGGCTGGCGATGCTGCTGCATCCGTTCATGCCGGAGCGCAGCGAAATCATCTGGAATCAGCTCGGTTTGGAAGAGCCGATCGACGCAGATTGGGAGAAAGCGCTCTTGTGGGGCGGCATCGCGCACGGTACGCAGACGGCGCCCGGCGAAGCGCTTTTTCCGCGCATCGAGGCGGCGATTACATAGCGGCATGATGCGCAAAAGGCGCGTTTCGTAACCATGCTGGTCGATACCCACGCGCACATTCACGACAAAGCGTTCGATGCAGATCGCGACGCGGTCGTCGAGCGAATGCACGATGCAGGCATTACGACTGCCGTTACCGTCGGGTGCGACATGGCGGATTCCGCTCGAGCGCTCGGCATCGCGATGCGGTATGGTCTCTTTTCGTCGGCCGGCATTCATCCGCACGAGGCCAAAGACGCACCGCAGGATCTGGCAAGTGCATTCGAACCGTTCTTTGCAAACGATCGCGTGCTCGCGATCGGAGAAACGGGACTGGACTATTACTACGATCACAGTCCTCGCGATGCGCAGCAGCGCGTGCTGCGCGCGCAGATCGCGCTTGCGCGCGATCGGCGGTACCCGGTGATCTTCCACCATCGCGATGCGTTCGAAGATTTCGTTTCGATTCTGCGCGAGGAATGGCGCGCGAACATGCGAGGCGTCATTCACTGCTTTACCGGCGATACCGCTCAAGCGCAAACGTACGCGCAGGAGTTCGGCATGCTGCTGGGCATCGGCGGCGTGATCACCTTCAAATCCGCGCAGCCCGTACGCGACGCGGTGAAGGCCGTCGGACTCGAGCGGCTCGTCCTGGAAACGGACTGTCCTTATCTCGCGCCGGTGCCGCACCGCGGCGAACGCAACGAGCCCGCCTACGTTTGCGCGACCGCGGATGCAGTTTGCGCGCTTCTCGGCGCGACGCGAGAAGAAACCGCGGCCGTCACGACGCGCAACGCGCGCGGATTGTTCGGTCTGGACTCGCGTTAGATTGGTTGCGACAGCTCCCAGTACGTGTCGAAGTGCCTTTCGAGCTTCCGCACCACGCCGGGCGCGTCGGTGCGCAGCCCCCAATCGAGTTGGTCCGAATTCCCGAACGTTGCATTGGCCGAGCCCGTCCAAGCGCGCGTTCCGTCGACGACCGCCATTTTTTCGTCGAAATCTCCCACGCGTACGTCGACGCCGGCGTTCTTCAATTCGTCCAGAAGCGCTTGCGACCTTACCGAAACGTCTCGACGCGCGACGAGCAGCCGGCAGCGGACGCCGCTTTTCGCGAGCAGCTTGAGCGCGCCATAGGCGCCGCTGTACCCAAAGGACTCGCTTTCAACATCGATGCGCCGCGCGCCGCGCGCTCCATACAGCAAGCGCGTTTCCGCGGCGAGCGCCTGCCCTTTATCCGTCCAAAACCATTTCGTCCGGGATGCGTGCCCTCCATGGAGCGCTGCGGATATTGCGCGGACGTCGCGCGGAAAATCATCGCGGACGATCGTGTCGGCGCCGTCGTCCGGCCAATTGCGATCGTCCAAGTAAGCAACGCCGTCGCAGACCGCGGCTTTCAGATGAAGGGGCGCGCTGCCGCGCTTCGCCGTGTCCACGAGCGCGGCGTGCGCTCCGGCGGCTCGCAGTTCGTCGACCACGGCCTGATTTTCCGCGGCCAATCGAGCCGCGACGCCATCGTCGTCGCCGCCGTACGGCCGGCCCTCGAGGCGCACCGTTACGGAAGCTCCACGGCCGGCGGCAGCTTCCAGGGCGTCCAAAACCTTCCCCGGGCGCAACACGTACGCGCTCAGCAGAATGGACCGCGCGTGGGCGATGGCCGAAACGGCGCCTGCGCCGGACGCGGGTGCGATCATGCATGGTCATCACGCCTGGGGGAATGAACGTCAAGGGAACCTAAGCCTGAGGCGAAAGCAGACCCGTTCGTATGACCTTGACCCACAGCACGGGTTCTCGCCCGAACGACAAGGGCGCGTTCGTGCGCGAAATGTTCGCACAAATTGCGCCCCGCTACGATGCCGCGAACCGTGTCATCAGCGCCGGCATGGACGAAGGGTGGCGCAAGCGCGCCATTGCCATTCTGCAAGCGCCTCATGCCGGTGACGTCGTGGACCTGTGCTGCGGAACGGGGGACGTGGTGTTCCATTTGCTGCGCACCGACCCCAGTTTGAACGTCACAGGCATCGATTTTTGCGAGCCGATGCTGGAAACGGCACGCGCGCGAGCAACGCGAGAAACGAAGCGGGACGTACGATTCCTGGAAGCCGACGTCATGGCGCTCCCTTTTTCCGATGCTGCGTTCGACGGCGCGACGATGGGGTTTTCGCTGCGGAACGTCGTCGACATCGACTCGACGCTGCGCGAAATCCGCCGCGTGCTGCGTCCGGGCGCGAAATTCGTGAACCTGGACATGAGCAAAGCGCCGAACCGGCTTTGGAAAGCTTGCTTCGACTTGTACTTCTACCGCATCGTTCCGCTCATCGGCGGCGCGGTCGGCGGTTCGCGCGCCGCTTACACGTATTTGCCGCAATCGCTCACGCATCACCCGAACGCCGAAGCGCTGCGCGAACGGTTCACCGCGTGCGGCTTTCACGACGCGGGCTTCGTGCGCCTGATGGGCGGCGCCGTCGCGATTCACTACGGAACGGCATGATGATCGAGCATAAGCCGCGCAGCGACGCAAGCCTCTACACGCTGGTCGAAGATTTCTTCCGCAATTCGTTCACGACCGACAACGCGCTGATCACCGAGGCGATCAAACGCATGCTGCAAGCGGGGGGCAAACGCTTGCGTCCGCGCATCACGCTGCTTGCCGCCGAGGCGAACGGCGCCGACGCGGAAGATCATCTGCACTTGGCCGCGTACATGGAACTCATCCACGTAGCAACGTTGATTCACGACGACGTCGTCGACAACGCGCAAACGCGCCGCGGAGTCAACGCGACGGCGGTCGACTACGGCAACCGCATCAGCGTTCTCGCCGGCGACTATCTCTTCGCGTGGATATTCAAGAACGTCACCGCGCAATATCCGCACCCCGTTCCGAACATTCTCTCGGCGACGCTGGCGGACATCTGCGACGGCGAGGTGCTGCAATTGCGGGCTCTCGGCAATCTGGATCTGCCGTTCGCGGCGTATGTGGAAATAGTGACGAAGAAGACCGCTTCGCTTTTCGCGGCCTCCGCCGAGTGCGGTGCGATCATGGGCGGCGCGCAGGCGCGCGGCGTCCGGGCCTTGCGCGATTTCGGCATGAACTACGGCACAGCGTTCCAAATGAAAGACGATCTGCTGGACATGACGGCGGACGCACAGTCGCTCGGTAAGCCGGTCGGCAACGACTTGGCCGAACGCAAGATGACGATTCCGTTAATTCTGGCGCTGGCGCGAGCGGACGGTGACACCCGCAGGCTGGTCGAACGTTTTTATGCCGGAAAGGAAGACGGCCGGACGGAGGCCGTCATCGCCGCAATCGCGCGCTGCGGCGGAATGGACGGAACCCGCGAGCAAATCGCGCAGTACGCCCGGCGTGCGAAGCTCTGCACTGGCCCCGCTCGGCGCAGGTCCGGCGAAAGCCGAGCTGCAGCGGCTCACCGATGCGCTGCTCGACGAATGACACAGGAGTAGATTATGGTTTTTCATCCCGTTCTCGCGCTATTGAGCCCGGAAATCATCGGCATCGTGGTCATCGCCGCCGTGCTGCTGTTCGGCGCGGAGAAATTGCCGAAACTCGCGCGCAGCGCCGGTCAGGCCAAGAAAGAATTCATGATGGGCCAGGCTGAGGCCGACGCCGCCGCGGAGCAAGTCCGCGAGCAGGCCCGCGTACGCGCGCAAACCGCCAACGCCGACATCATGAACAACGTCAGCCAAAACAACGCCGCGGGCGTCGGAGAAAACGTTCCGCCGCCCACCCCGGATAAGGGGACGCTCAGCAGCTAATTCCATGCAGTTGCCGATAGCCCAGGGACCTGCGCGCACCGCCGATACGTCCGTTCAACCGGAAGAGGCCGGGTGGGATCAAAAGGAAATGAGCTTCACGGGGCATCTGCGGGAGCTCCGTCACCGTCTCCTCATCGCGATCGGAACCGTCCTCGGACTGGCGATCGTGCTGTTCTGGCCCTCGCAATACGTCATTCCGCTGCTCACGCATGCCTACTTCAAAGGCGTGCAGCTTCACGCGTTCGGGCCGGCGGACGTCATCATGGTCGAGTTCAAGTTCTCGGTGTACGCGGCGATTGTCGTCGGCTTGCCCGTCTTGCTCTATCAGCTGTGGATGTTCATCGTGCCGGCGTTTCATCCGCGCACGCGCCGCATGGTTTACGCGTACGTCGCTCCGTCGTTCGGCCTCGCGTTGCTGGGCATCGCGTTTGCGCACTTCGTCGTGCTGCCGCGCGTCGTCGGGACGCTGCTGGGCGTGACCAGCCACGTCGCGACCGCAACCTTCGGCATCGAGTCGACGCTGAATTTCATCATGCTCGTGTTTCTCGCGTTCGCGCTGATCTTTCAAACCCCGATCATCATGATTGCGCTTGCCCGCATCGGCATCATCAATTCCGCGTTCCTGAAGCGTTCGAGGCGCTACTTTCTCTTCGGCTTCTTCGTGTTCGGCGCGATCGCCGCGCCCGACGGGAATCCGCTCACGATGGCAATGATGGCCCTCCCGATGTACCTGCTGTACGAAATCAGCCTGTGGATCATCGTTATGCTTGAGAAGTCATGGCGCGCGGCGCCCGTGGGGTACTAAGTCGCACTCGAATGACCGCCGCCGCCCGCGCCTACTACGAAGATTTCGTGCGCACGTTCGGTAACGTGCTGTTTGCGGTTTGCCTGCTGCTCGTCTGGGGGCTCATGACGCTGGCCGGCGTCATCGTCGCGCAAGGCAAAGATCCCAGCGAGTATTTCGGCATGTACGCGCCGCCGCTCGCGCGCATGATCCTGCGTTTGGGCGTCGACAACATCTACCACACGCCGTATTACGTCGGCATCATCGGTCTGATTCTGCTCTCGCTCACAGTCTGCACGTTCAAACGCGTCATTCCGGCGAGATTGCCTGGGCTGCGGCCGGTGAAGATCGACAAGATCCCGCTGAGCGCTAGCGTCGACGTACCCGGTGACGAGGCGAGCGTTCGCGCGCGTGTGGAAGGCTTCTTCCGCAAGCGCGGCTGGCAGATTCGCAACCGCGAATTCGACGGCGCGGAGTGGACGTTTGCCGACAAACACAACTGGGCGCGCCGGGGCGTGCTCGTCGCGCACGTCGGCTTCGTCATCATTGCTGCCGGCACTACCGTGTACTGGGCCAAGGGATTTTCGGGAGACAGCGCGGTCGTCGTGGGACAAACGGTCGACGTTCCCCACCGGCAGGCGACGCTGCGGTTGAATACCTTCAATTTCAAGATTCAGCCGATCGTCACGAAGAGCGGTATCGTCTACCAGCCGATCGATTACGTCTCCAACGTCACGGTCGCCGGCAAAGACGGCACTCCGAAGAAAGAAACGATCCGCGTCAATCATCCGATCGACGTCGACGGCACGCTCTTTTATCAATCGAGCTACGGCTTCGCGCTCAAGTTTCTCGTAACGCACGACGGCACGCGCTCCGCGGCGCTGTCGGACAAGACGTATTTCACCGGCGATTCGATCACGCTGCCGGGAAGCCAGCGTCAGATCCAAGTGATGCAATTCGTTCCGACCATCGACCGGCAGACCGGACAACCGTCGGCGGATCCGCGCATCAACGATCCGGCCGTCGGCTTGTCGGTGAGCGACGGCGCGCAAGCCGCGGGCGCGGCGCTGGTTCCGATGAAAACGTGGATCGACGCCGGTGACGGCTGGCGCGTGACACCCGAGCGATATCTGCTCGTCAGCGGTCTGCAGTATCGCTACGATCCGGGAGTGCCGCTCGTGGGCATCGGTGCGTTCGTGCTGCTCGCGGGATTGGTCATTTCATTCTATTTCCTGCCGGCACGACTGTTCGTGCGCGTGCAGCCCGCGAGTCGCGGATGCACCGTCGGCCTTGCGGCGATGACCGTCAAGGGCTACGACATCTTCGAAACGGAATTCAACGAACTGCTCGCGGATTTCCGCAAAGCGGTGGCTCCGCCGGAGCCGTCGCCAACGCTCTCTCTCGCGGAGGCTACCTGATGCAACAGCACATGCCGCTCGACGCGGTGCTCATGGTGATCGCGATCGGCGCATACGTCATCAGCGCGCTGGCGCTGCTCGGATATTTCTTCACGCGAGAAGAGTGGCTGCAACACTTGGGCATTCCGCTCGCTATCGCCGGTGCGATCGCGCAGGTCGCGCAGCTCGGGGCGCGCTGGGAAATCACGCACATCTGGCCGCTGCTCAACTTGTACGGATCGCTCTCCCTGTTTTCCGTCGTTTCGGTCGTGATTTTCTTCTATTTCGCGTTCCGGTACAAGATGTGGTTCGCCGGAGGATTCGTCGTCGGACTGGCGGCCTTGTTTCTCGCCTACGCTACGACGTGGTACGAGGGCGCGATGCCCGCCGTTCCGTCGCTGCAGTCGTATTGGGCGAAGATCCACGTGCCGCTCGTCGTCACCTCGTACGGTGCGTTCATGGTGGCGTTCGTCGTCTCCGCGATGTACTTACTCAAGTATTACTACGAGCGCGGGTTGGCCACCGCACCTGCGCCGGCCGACTACGCGATGGCGGGCGCCGGCGGTCCTGCCTCGGGTCCGCGAGCGGCGGGTCCCGAATTCCGCGTCCGAATGGATACACCGAACATCGCAGCGGCCGCAGCTGCCGGCAATGCCACCGCGCACTGGTTCGAAGCGATGCCGAGCCTCGCGCAGCTGGACATTCTCGTCTACCGGATAGTAGCAGTCGGCCTTCCGCTGCTCACTCTGGGCGTCATCACCGGCGCGATGTGGGCGCACGAAGCGTGGGGTGCGTACTGGCAGTGGGACCCGAAGGAGACGGCGGCGCTGTTTTCGTGGATCGTGTATGCCATCTACATGCACCTGCACACGCGCAGCGCGTGGCGCGGCGCGCGTACGGCGTGGATCAGCGCGATCGGATTTCTCACGATCATGTTCTGTTATTTCGGCGTGAATCTGTGGATTAGCGGGCTCCACAGCTACAAGATGTAACGGGGCGCGCCCACCAGCGTCGGGACTGCCGACCTCTGGGCCGCCTGGTGCGGAAATCCGATGAACGTCGGCGCCCGGCCGAAGCAAAGGGGCGTAGAATCGAGTGTGAAAAACCACGCCTACTTCTAATTAACGCTTTTCGGAGACAACGAGCTTTGGCCAGTCACGCGGAGCCCTCGAAAGCAGGGGGCCATTCTCGAATATCGAGCGCCTACGACGACGCGGTGGGCGCCGAAGAGATCTCGCGGCGTAAATTCATGGCGAACGCCACGCTGACGGTCGGCGGCCTCATCGGCCTGGGGCTGGCCATTCCAATTGTGGGATCGCTCATTCCCGACGTCGGCGCCGGCGGGGCCGCATGGACGCCGCTCGACGAAGCCGGCTGGAAGCAGCTGCAAACCGCGACGGACAAAGCCGTGAAGATCGACTTCAATCTCACGACCAAAGAGGCATATCTGCCGACGCAAAATTTGCCGGAGTCGGTGTGGGGCATCAAAGTTACCGACCCCTCGAAGTTTCAGACGGACCGCGCCGATCTGTTCGGTCCGGGCGGCAAGGACACGCTTCCGTACCAAATCGTCACGATGGGCTTTGTGATTTTCAGTCCCATTTGTCCGCATTTGGGCTGCCGGTACAACTACGACTCGGACGCAAATAAATTCGCCTGCCCCTGCCACGGTTCGCAATTCGACAATGAAGGCAAACATATCGCCGGGCCCGCCGCGCGCGGACTCGATCCCCTGCCCCTGCGCGAGCAAAGCGGTAAAGCGCAAATCGAATGGATCCGCTACAAGCCGACGATCCCCGACCGTATCGTCGTTTCGTACAGCAACTAAGGCAAGAGTAGGGAGTTACGATGCTCAACTGGATCGAGCGGCGCACCGGCTTCGTCAGCATGACCAAGAATTTCCTCACCGAGGACATTCCGGGCGGCGCCAGTTACTGGTACGTGTTCGGCAGCGCGACGCTGTTCGCAATGATTCTGCAGATCACGACCGGCATTTTCCTGACGTTCTTCTACGCTCCGTCCGCAATGACGGCGTGGGAATCAACGCGTTCCATGTACGTGCATCCCTTCCAGCATTTCATCCTGAGCGTGCACTATTGGGGCGCGTCGGCGATGATCGCGCTCGTGTTCCTGCACTTGCTGCAAGTCGTCATTTGGGGCGCGTATAAGTCGCCGCGCGAAATCCAGTGGATCGTCGGCGTGCTCTTGCTGCTCGTTACGATGGTCCTCGGCCTTACCGGCTATCTGCTGCCTTGGGACATGGATGCGTACTTCGCATCGCAGGTCGCAATCAACCTCACGCTGACCGCGCCGGTCATCGGATCGTTCATCCAGCAATTCACCCAGGACGGCACGACGATGGGCACGCTCACCATCAACCGGTTCTTCGGCCTGCACGTCTGGCTCATGCCGGCAGTTTTGGTCGCACTCGTCGGCGCGCATCTGGCGATTTTCCGTTGGAACGGGCCGGCTGGGCCGCCGGTCGAGGATCCGCGTCCGCTGCCGAAGGGCCGCTTCTGGCCGGATCAGATGTTCATGGACGCCTTCGCCTCGTTCCTAATCTTTCTCATCGTCATCGCGCTTGCGCTGTTTGCGCCGCCCTATCTCGACGCGAAAGCCGATCCCGCGAATGCAACGTTCATCCCGTATCCGGCATGGTATTTTCTCGATCTGTTCGGTCTGCTTCAGGTGGTGCCCGGCGACTTAGAGGTCGTCGGCGCGCTGATCATCCCCGGTGTCGCGACGCTCATTCTCGTTCTGCTGCCGTGGATCGATCGCAGTACGACGCGCCTGCTGGGCAATCGCAAATTCATCTTGTGGATTCTGGGATGCTCGCTCGGGGTGATCTGGGCGCTTACAGTTTACGCGCAGTCTCACCGTGCTGCAAAAACAGGCTGCAGCGCCGCCAAGCGCGCCGCAAGCGCAGATTCTCGCAATGGAAGAAACCAACGCCGCGGCGGGCGGAAACGCCACCGCCCCGGGCGCGAACAACAATGCCGGCGTGTCGGCGGGCGGCGGCGCTCCAAGCAGTCCGCTGGCAGCCGCTGGAAGCAAAGTCTACGCGCAAAATTGCTCGAGCTGCCACGGATCGACCGGCACGGGCACGCCCGGCGCATTTCCTCCGCTCGCGAACAATCCGTTCGTGACGGGCGACGTGAAGGCCGTACTTACCACCGTCCTCAACGGCAAGAGCGGAGCCATCACCGTAAACGGGTCCGGATACAACGGCCAAATGCCGTCGTGGAAAGCCACGCTTTCCAACAAAGAAGTCGCCGAGGTCGTGACCTACATCCGGACCGGTTTAGGCAGCAACCACGCGAGTGCGGTAACCGAACAAGACGTCGCCAAACTCAAAAAATAAAGCTTCGGCACGCAATTCCGGCTTGTCATCGCGAGGCCGGAACGGCCGCGAGCATACCGCGGAAGTGGTATGCGGCTTCGACTGCGCTCAGCCGGTAATCTTCCGCTCGATTCGTACGTCGGGCACGAGCCACAAGATCGCGACGGCTACGTACAAGCCGTCCGCGATCCACTGGTTCGCGAATGCGAGCCCGATGCCGAGCGCGTACAGCACGATCGAAATGCGTCCTTTGAAATCGCTTCCGACCGCGCGCGCCAGCAATGAATCGCGGCCGTTCAGCCGGATGAGCGAGGCCTGCAGAATCGTGTAACCGGCGGCAGCGAGAATCAGCACGCCGCCGTAGATCGCGGTCGGAAGTGCCGCGAAATGATTCTCGCCCATCCACGCCGTCGTGAAGGGAATGAGCGAGAGCCAAAAGAGCAGATGCAAATTGCTCCACATCACGGCCCCATCGATGCGATCCGCCGCGTAGAGCAGATGGTGATGATTGTTCCAGTAAATTCCGATGTTGACGAAGCTCAGCGCGTAGACCAAAAACACGGGCAGCACCGGCCGCAGCGCTTCCAAATTCGCGCCTTTGGGAACGCGCATCTCGAGCACCATGATGGTGATGATTACCGCGAGCACGCCGTCGCTGAGCGCGACCAAACGATCTTTCGTCATCCCGAACCGTTCGCGCCCGAGTCCGCGCACGGGCGTCCTTCATAGACGTAGAGGTCGGCTTTCCCCCATTCCGAAATCAAACGCGGGCCGTGACCGAATGCAGGCGCATGGTTTCCGGATGGCGCGATGAGCCAGGTGCGCCGCGCCGAACAAATAACCGTGCGCGGACTGACGCCGAGTCCGCCGGGGTTCGGGTCGTGCGGCCCGACAAGTACGTACACGTGCGGGCGCGTATAGAAGACCAGCGCGTTGCCGCCGGAAACGTGCAGAATCGCGACCGCGTCACCCGGTTGGCGCTTGGTATTGATGATTTTCGCCAGATGCGGAACCGGCTTGAAGACTTCCGCCTGCGGCAGCGCCAGCAACGCCAGGAATGCCAGCGCAAATAGCATCGAAACGCCGAGCGCATACGGAGCGATGCCGCGCGTCCGCGCTTCGCGCGCGAGCAACAGGAAAAAGGCCACGAGCGCACCCACGAAAATCGCTGCGCCGACATAGATCAGATTGACCGCAAGATGATGAAACGCGCTCGTGAGCCGGTTGTCGCGGGAAAAGACGACGATGGCGATAGCGAGCAGCAGAATGAAAATCGGCACGATCGCCGAGGAAAGCAGCGCCGAACGGCTGCGCGCGCGCTGCACGGCTTGGTCGAGATAGAGGCCGGCCAGAATCGCCGGCGCCGGCATTTCGAGCGCGATGTAGTTGGGCAGCTTCGTTTCGGCAAAACTGAAAAACAAGAACGGTACGACGAGCCAGCAGAAACCCAGGCGCAACCAGCGCTGCAAATTCGTGTTGGGCTCCGAGCTCCCGCGGCGCAGTTGCGTAACCGCGTACGCGATCGAAGACGGGAAAAATGCAATCCACGGAAAGAATGCGAGGATGAACACCGGGACGTAATACCATGCCGGACCGCTTTGGTTTTCGATCGTTCCGGTGTACCGGCCGACCGTGTAATGCCCGAGAAGCTCGACGACGGCGTGCGCACCGCTGCGAGCGGCGAGTACCCCGAACCAGGGCGCGACGATCGCGAAAAATAGCGCCGCAGCGCCAAGCCAGCCGCGCCACGACGGTAACCGAATTCCGTCGCAGCGTCGCTCCCATACTGCGTACGGTACGATGACGAGCAGCGCGGCGACGGGCGCGACGGGACCTTTCGCGAGAAAACCTGCGGCTGCAGCTGCTGCTCCGTAGATGACGTACCGATCTCCACCCGTCTGAAGCGCGCGAAACCAGGACAGCACGCTCACGGCGACCGCCAAATCCAGCAGCGCGTCCATGATGGCCAGCCTGCCGACGATCGCTTGCATCAAACACGTCGAGAGCGCCACGCCCGTGTAAATGCCTGCGCGCGTTCCGAACGCGCGCGCGGCGGCATACGTCACGAATCCGCCAAGCGCCGTCGTCGCGAGAGCGGACGGAAGCCGCAGAGCAAATGCCGTCATTCCCAGCACTTTCGCGCAAATCGCCGCGAGCCAGAAATACAGCGGAGGCTGGACGAACCACGGGACGCCGTTGAGATGCATGACGGCCCAATCGTGCGTGAGCAAGATCTCGCGGGCCACTTCGCCGTACGCGGTCTCGCTATTGTCCCAGAGCGTACCGCTTCCCAGACCGGGGATGGTGACGAGCGCTGCAATCGCCGCGCCTATGAGTCCCGCACGCACTGATTTGGACACGGAAAGCAGTTTTGGGCGCCGGTGCAGCGAAGTCATGCGGGCTCATGTCATCTCCCCGGCGAGGTTCGGACCTCATCGCCGCAGCGGCGCGAACGCTGGCCCGGATGCGCACCTACATCAAGACGGTTCTCCCGCCCGCGGACCGCGGCAAAGTTTTTCACACACTTGCGGCCCTTCCCATCGAACGGCTCGCGAGCATGAACCCCGTCGAAGCCGAGCATGAAACGGAAGCGGTGATTCGAGCAAACTCCGGCTGCACGCACGATACTACCGACATCGGGACGGTGGTTTGTGCGTCGCGCGCAAGCGCGCTCGCGATGACGCAGACGCGCGCAATTGCGGCGGCTCTTGCGCGGCACGGCATCGCAACGACGATTCTCAACGTCAGCACTACCGGAGACCGCGTGCAGGACCGCTCCCTGACGGCAATCGGTTCGGACAGTCTCTTCGTGAAAGAACTGGAGTCGGCGCTGCGCGAGGGGCGCGCGCAGTACGCGGTGCATTCGTGCAAGGATCTTCCGAGCACGCTTCCCGCCGATATGCGCATCGCCGCGATTTCTTCCCGCGAAGATCCGCGGGATGCGCTCTGCAGCGAACGGTATGCTTCCTTCGCGGCGCTGCCAACGGGCGCGCGGGTGGGCACGTCGAGTCTGCGCCGGCGCGCACAGCTCGCTTCGCTCCGCTCCGATTTGCAGTACGTGGACATTCGCGGAAACGTCGATACGCGCTTGCGCAAGTTGCGGGAAGGACAGTACGAAGCGATCGTTCTGGCTTTGGCCGGTCTGAGCCGCCTCGGCGCGCGCGCAACGTATACCGAGCCGTTCGACGTTGCCGAACTCGTCCCGGCGGTTGCACAAGGCGCGCTGGCAGTGGAAACGCGCGCGGACGCACGCGATCTCGCGCGGCGCATACATGAAGCGGTAAACGATGCAGCTGCGGAGCTCGCCGTCGCGTGCGAGCGCGCAGCGCTGCGGGCGCTGCAGGGCGGCTGTCAAGCGCCGATCGGTATTCACGCCCGTTGGAACGGCGAACTGCTCGTCGTGGAAGGCGTTATTGCATCGCTCGACGGTCGAGCGGTCGTGCGGGACCGCCGTGAGAGCGTCGTGGGCGGCGTGCCTCAAGCGGAAACGCTCGGGCAGGATCTCGCACAAGCATTGATCGCTGCAGGTGCGTTGCGAATTCTCGCCGTGAGCCCGCGTCCGCAGGCGCTGCCGCTGTGCGGAAAAGTCATCGTCCTGCCGCGCACGCACGAGCGCGCGACCCGCATCGCCGCCGCGCTGCGGGCCGGCGGGGCGGAAGTCGTGGAAGTGCGCACCGGCGACGCGGAAGCGGGTGAGCTCGGAGCGCGAATTCCCGACGTCATCGTTTTTCCGTCGAGCGCGGCCGTGAATGCCGCTGCTGCGTACCTGCATCGCGTTTACCGGTACGATCGCCGCCCCGCCGTTGCAGCGATGGGACCGGCATGTTCCGCTGCCGCGCACGCTGCCGGTTTCACGCCGGACGTCGTCGCGCCGGAAGCCGAGATCGAAGCGCTCGTCGGCGCGTTGCGCGCTCATTTCATCGCGAAGGAGCAGATCGGCTCATGATACGTACCAGGCTCGCGCAACTCATTCGCCCGCGCCGCTTGCGGCGCGGTGAGACGATGCGCGCGCTCATGCGCGAATACAGCGTCGACGTAGCACACCTGGTGCAGCCGATCTTCGTCGTGGAAAACGCCGCTGCGGCGGGTCCGGTAAGTTCGATGCCGGGCATTCACCGGTATACCGTTGAACGCGCCGTGCAGGAAGCGGGTGTGCTCGAGGCGCTGGGCGTGCGCAGCGTGCTCCTATTCGGAATTCCCGACGCGAAGGACGCGGTCGCAAGCAGCAACTATGATCCGAACGGTGTCGTGCAGCGCGCGGCAAGTGCGATCAAAGACGCGTACGGCCAGGTGCTCGTGATCGCCGATCTGTGCAACTGCGAATACACCGATCACGGCCACTGCGGAATAATCGACGAGCACGGCGAGGTCGACAACGACGCGAGCGTCGAAATTCTCGTGCGCACCGCGATCACGTACGCGCGCGCAGGCGTCGACGTCATCGCCCCCTCGGATATGATGGACGGTCGCGTGAAAGCGATCCGTGACGCGCTCGACGCCGAAGGATTCGAACACGTCGCGATCATGGCCTACAGCGCGAAATACGCATCGGCATTCTACGGTCCGTTCCGCGAAGCTGCCGATTCCACGCCGCGTTTCGGCGATCGCCGCTCGTACCAAATGGATCCGCCGAACGCGCGTGAAGCGCTTCGCGAGATTGCCCTCGACGTCGAAGAAGGCGCCGACGTCGTCATGATCAAACCCGGTTTGCCGTATTTGGACGTCGTGCGCGCGGCGCGCGATGCGTTCGACGTACCGATCGCGGTGTACAACGTGAGCGGCGAGTACTCCATGCTCAAAGCGGCGGCGCTGAACGGCTGGATAGACGAGGAACGCGCGGTCGACGAACTGCTCGTGAGCTTCGTGCGCGCGGGTGCTGACGTCATCATCACCTATTTTGCAAAGGACTTTGCAGCTCGGCATGCGCAGCGCTGACGAACGCACCGGCGTCGTCATTCTCGCCGGCGGGATGGCAACACGCCTTCCCGGCAAATTGCAGATCGACGCGGGGGGCGTGCCGCTTCTGGTGCGCGTGTATCGCAACGTGCGGCAAGTCGGCCCTGTGTACGTGTCCGCCGCGGGAGGCTTTCCCGCGGGAATCGATCGCGAGCTCGAATGCCCGATCGTCGTGGACCGTTGGCCGCGCCGCGGGCCTCTGGCGGGCCTGTACAGCACCCTCGTCCACGTGCGCGAACCGCGCGTTTTCGTCGTGGCCGGCGACGCCCCGTTCGTGGACGGCGCCGTGGCCGAGGAACTGGCCGCCGCCTGGGAGGCGGGAATTCAAGCGGTCGTACCCGTGAATCGTGAGGGACGCCTGGAACCGCTTTGCGCGCTGTACGACCGGGCTGCGCTCCTGGAGGCGGCAGGCGCTATTTTGGAAAGTGGGTCGGGAGGCGTGGCCTGCGCCGTCGAACGGTTGAGCGCAAAGCGCGTGCGCCTTTCAAACGAACGCGTCTTAGCGAACGTTAATACGGCAGCCGACTGCCTCGCATTCCTAGGAGTATAAGGCTCACCTTGCGTCTGGAACGATCCATTTCCGCGTTCGCGCGCGCTCGCGGCATCATTGCGGGCGGCGTGAATTCGCCCGTACGCGCGTTTCGCTCCGTGGGCGGCTCGCCGGTTTTCATGAAAGGCGGCCAAGGCCCGTTCATGTGCGACATCGACGGACACGAATACATCGATTACGTCCTTTCATGGGGGCCGCTCATTCTCGGCCACGCGCATCCGAGCGTCGTGAAGGCCATAACGCAGGCCGCACAGCGCGGCAGTTCCTTCGGCGCGCCGACCGAAGCGGAATCGGAACTCGGAGAACTGATTCGCGCGCTGGTCCCATCCGTCGAACGCGTGCGCTTCACCTCGAGCGGCACCGAAGCGACGATGAGCGCCATCCGGCTGGCGCGCGGATACACGGGCCGCAGCAAGATCGTAAAGTTCGCCGGCTGTTACCACGGGCACGGCGATTCGTTCCTGATCGCTGCGGGAAGCGGTGCGCTCACCAACGGCGTGCCGAATTCACCGGGCGTCACGCGCGGCGTCGCGCAAGACACGATCGTTCTGCCGTACAACGACGCGCACGCGGTCGCCGCGGCGTTCGACGCGAATCCGCGCGAGATCGCAGCGGTGATCGTCGAGCCGTACGCGGGCAACATGGGACTCGTTCCGGCAAAGCCGGCGTATCTGCAAACGCTGCGCAATCTTTGTTCGCAGCACGGCGCTCTGCTGGTGTTCGACGAAGTAATGACCGGGTTTCGCGTTGCGCGCGGCGGCGTGCAAGAACGCGAGAACGTATTGCCCGACCTGACGACGCTCGGAAAAGTCATCGGCGGCGGCCTGCCCGTGGGCGCGTTCGGCGGCCACGCAGAGATCATGGCGGAACTTTCTCCGGACGGCGCCGTTTATCAAGCCGGAACGCTTTCGGGAAATCCGCTCGCCATGGCAGCGGGCATTGCCACGCTGCGGTTCATTGCCGAGGACGCGACGCTGTACGGGCGTTTGGAAGTACTCTCCAAACTGCTCTGCGACGGATTGCACGAAGTTTTCACCAAACACGGCGTTCCGCATTACAGCACCTACGCCGGGTCGATGCTCTGCACGTTCTTCACCGAAGAGCCGGTGCACGATCTCGAAGGAGCGATGAAGAGCGACACCGCGCTCTACGGACGATTCTTTCACGCAATGCTCGATCGAGGCGTGTATCTCGCGCCGTCTCAATTCGAAGCGGCGTTCATCTCCGCCGCACACGGCACGCGTGAAATCGAGCGTACGATTGCCGCTGCCGACGAATCGCTGCGCGCGCTCAGCGAGCCGCTGCAGCGCTGATGCCTGCGCCTGTCGAAATCGCGATTTCGCGGCTGTTCGCGTGCCATCGCGCACTCGACGCCGCGCTCGCCGCAGGAAAAGACGTCATCACTTTGCACGGAATCGCCGAGCTGCTTTGGCGCACCATTTCATCGACGCAAATTCGTAAGGATCTCTCGGCGCTCGGCCCGCTCGGACTGCGCGGACAAGGCTATGCGATAAAACCGCTTGTGGAGCAGCTCGGGCTGGTTCTAGGATTGGAACGCGACCGGCGCATCGCGATCGTCCGATTCGGCTGTCTCGGACATGCGTTTGCGGCCTTCGTCGCCGCACGTGAGGAGCGTTTCAAAGTGGCTGCGATTTTCGACCGTTCTTTACATGACTGCAACATCGGCGTCATTGCCGTGCCGGCGCACGCTCCGCAGCCGCTTGCCGAGCGCTTGGCAGCAGCGGTGGTGCGCGGCGGCGAGCTTTCGATTCTCACGCACCGCCGTTCGTTCGGGGAAACCGCAGAGCCCGGGTATACACTCTAAAACATGCCGCTGGTCTGCCTTGGACTTTCTCACCACACGGCGCCCGTTGAAGTGCGCGAGCGTCACGCATTTCCCGCCGCGCGTATGGAGGCTGCGCTCGTCGCGCTGCGCGACTACGAAGCCGTGCGCGAAGCGGTCATGCTGCAAACCTGCGGCCGTCTCGAAATCTATGCCGACGTCAACGATTACGAAGCCGGCGTTGGGCAGATCAAATCATTTCTCCTGAACTTCCGTCACGGAATGACGGCGTACGACATCGAGTCGTACTTATACACGCTGCTCGGCCGGCAAGCCGTCGAACATCTTTTCCGCGTGAGCACCGGCCTGGATTCCATGCTGATCGGCGAAGCGGAAATTCTGGGTCAGGTGAAAGATGCGTTCGCGGCCGCGCAGCAGGCGCACTCGCTCGGCAAGACGCTGCACCGGCTCTTCCGCGAAGCGATGAGCGCGGGCAAAGCCGCGCGCACGCAAACACGCATCGGCGACGATTCGACGTCCGTTGCAACAGCGGCGATAGACCTGGCGAAACGCGAGTTCGGATCGCTCCAGGATCGCAACGTCGTGATCGTCGGGGCCGGGCGAATGGCGCGGACGGCGGCCAAACGTCTGCGCGGCGAAGGCACGCACAACCTGATCGTCACCAACCGCACGGCCAAAAACGCGCACGAACTCGTGAAGGAACTCGGATTCGGGCACGCGGTGGAGCTTCCGGGTTTGGTGGACGCGCTCACGAGCGCAGACGTCGTCGTCACGTCGACGGGCGCATCCCATTTCGTTCTCACGCCGGACGTGGTCGAATCGGCAATGGCGCGCCGTCCGGGCCATACGTTGTTCGTCGTCGACATCGCGGTTCCGCGCGACGTGCATCCGGATACGGCGAAGATTGAGGGCGTGAAACTCGTCGACATCGACGGTCTCAAGTCGCGCGTCGAACAAACGCTCGAAGGGCGGCGCGCAGCAATTCCGCAGGTCGAGGAGATCATCGGCGAATACCTCGAGCGGTTCAGCCAGTGGTATCATTCGCGCGTCGCCGTTCCCGTGATTGCGTCGCTGACGCAAAAAGCCGAAGCGATCCGGACGGCGGAACTCGAGCGGCTCTTTCTGCGCTGCCCGGCGCTCAGCGAGCGCGAGAAGATGCTGATTACCGGCACGTCCATGACGATCATCTCGAAACTGCTGCACACCGTCGTTACGAAGATCCGCGACAAAGCCGTTACGAACCATTCCGAGGCGCTGGCGCACGTGCGGTTGCTGGACGAACTCTTCGAGCTGAACGTCGCCGACGAACTGGCAAAAGTGCGTCCCCCGCTTCCGCCGGTGGATGTCGAGGAATAACCCCAACCTTTCCGGCAAGCGCGTTCTCGTTACGCGGCCGGCGCACCAGAGCGCAGAATTCGCGCAGATTCTCCGCGATGCCGGAGCCGAACCCGTGCTCGCGCCGGCGATACAACTCGTCCCTCCCGACGATCCGGCCGCCGCGGAACGCGCCGCAGGGCGCGCGGCCGACTATTCTTGGATCGTGTTCACGAGCGCGAACGGCGTGCGCGCCTTTTTCGACAAGCTGCGCGCACGGCGCGAAGACGCGCGCGCTTTCGGCTCGACCCGGATCGCGGCGATCGGCATAAAGACCTCGCAGGCGCTGCTGAAGGAGCGCGTGTACGCGGACCTCGTTCCGCTCTCGTACATTGCAGAAGATCTCGCGGACGCGCTCATCGCCGGCAGCAAGCCGGGGGACAAGATGCTGATCTATCGCGCCGAGGATGCGCGCGACGTTCTGCCCGAGCGCCTGGCCGCAGCAGGCCGCAGCGCCGAAGTGATCGCCGCATACAAAACCATCTTCACGAACGATCCCGAATTCGCAGCAAAGGTCGCGGCGTGCGACATTCTCACCTTCACGAGCGCTAGTACCGTTCGCGGATTCGTGCACAATCTGCACGGGCTCGCCGCGGCCGCACATGCCGCTCGCGGAAAACTGATCGCGTGCATCGGTCCGATTACGGCCGAAGAAGCGCACAAGAGCGGGCTCGACGTTGCGGTAACGGCAACGGAGTTCACCGTGGCCGGGCTGCTCGAAGCGCTCGAACGCGCGCTCGCACCGGCGTAGTGATTCAAGCGCTGGCGGGCATTGCGCTGTCCGCACTCGTCGCGCTGACCGCGTGGCGGGCGCGCGCCCTCAGCGCAAGCGGGGGTATCGCTGGATGGATCGTCGGTGCGTGCGTCTTCGGCTCCGGCGGGTGGCCGTACGCTGCCGTGCTCTTCGCATTTTTCATTCCGTCTTCGCTGCTTTCGCGTGCCGGACGCGCACGCAAACGCAATCTCATCGACACCGGCAAACACGGCGCTCGCGACGGCCTCCAAGTCGTAGCGAACGGCGGCACGGCTGCACTATGCGCGGTACTCGCCGGCGCAACCCACGCGCATCCAATCGCGCTCGCGTTTGCGGGCGCGTTCGCAGCAGCATCGGCCGACACGTGGGGGACGGAAATCGGTACGCTGGCCAAAATGCAGCCGCGATCCATTCTTACGCTCAAGCCGATTGCAACGGGTCTTTCCGGCGGAGTGACGATCGCCGGAACGCTCGCCGAAGTCGCCGGCGCGTGCGCCGTCGCAACCGTTGCGGCAGCGCTGGGTTTCGGCGCGTGGTGGATCGTCGCCGCCGGGGGAGTTACCGGCGCGCTTGCGGATTCGGTGCTCGGTGCGAGCGCCCAGGCACTGCGCTACTGCGCCGTTTGCGATCGTGCCTGCGAAACCGATCCGCACTCGTGCGGATCGCGCACGCGCCTCGCGCGCGGCATTCCGTGGATGTCGAACGACGCGGTCAACGCGTGCGCGACCGCGATCGGAGCGATTACTGCGGGCTGGATTGCCGTCGGTTTGCGCTAGCGGCTAGCGCGCCGTCGTTTTTCCATAGGTCTTGTCGAGATAAGCGACGATCGCGTCGTCGTCATCCGCAATCGTGACGTCGCCGTCAACCATGACCGGAATGCCGGTTTGCCCGGACACCTCTTTGACGACGGTGCGCTCCGCGTGATCCGCAGGAACGTTCACGGCCTTGTAGTCGAGCAGCAGCTCGGTCAGTTTTTGGCGCACCCGCGCGCAGTAAGGGCACCACTCGGCTTGATAAAGGACGATGTTCGTGTCTCGCAAGGTTCTCATTCTCCTGATTGACCGGGATTTAGCGGGGCGCGTCACGCAAGCCGTGGTAATCTCGCTGTAGTACTCGGAGTGCAAACATGGTGCAGCGGACCTGGGACGGCAACCGGCTCTTGTGGCGGGCAATTACGGCGTCGCTCGGCCTGCATCTGCTCGTCGCGCTCTTCCTTCCCGTTTGGACGACACAAGTATCGGGAGGGTTGCAGCCAATCGAAGCGCTCACGTTCGCGCACATCATGCGCATGCAGATTCAGCGGTCTTCTGCCAAGTCGCTTCCCGCGGCGCTTCCGGCGACCCGGCACCGGGCCGCGACCGTGACGTTTGCGCGCGCAAAGGCGGAACTGAGCGCGCCGACCCGCAAGCCCATCGCTCGGCCCAGCGCTCAGATTGGCCCGTCAGGCGCGGTCGCGGGAGCGCCCAGGTACGTCGCGGTCCGCGACGCGCCACTATATGCAAGACCTGCCGCCCATTCGGAAATCTCGACGCAGGAAGCGCCGCCCGCGCCTTCGCCGGCGCCCGAAGCAAGCCAAGCCGATCGACCGGTCGCGGGCACGGGCATGAACGACCGCGGCGGAGCCTTGCCGTTCGGCGCGACGCAAGATCCTGTACTGGATCCGGGGGTGCGCACGCAGCTGGAAAAACGCTTCTCCGTGCACGTGACGCTGGTGGTAACGGTCGATGAAGACGGCCGGACCGAGCGCGTGAGCTTTCAACCGCCTATCGATGCGCAAACGGAGCGCGCCATCGAAGCGGTGCTCGCCGATGCGACATGGGACGCCGCAGTTTGCGGGGGCGGCGTGAGTTGCGAAGGCACGGCGCGGATCACACTCTCGCCGTAGGCGCGTTCCCGGCAGAGATTTCGCAAAGGTGGTGCGGGCGAACGCAAACGACGCGTTATAGGATCGACTTGCCCAGGCCCGAGCAGATCAGGCCGACGGCGAGCGCTCCGGTTTGATTGCGCGTGTCGAGAATCGGATTGATCTCGACCATTTCGATCGAGCCGAGCCGTCCGGATTCCGCAAGCATTTCCATCGCCAGATGCGCCTCGCGAAAGCTCAGACCGCCGCGCACGGGCGTGCCGGTGCCCGGCGCTTCGCTCGGGTCGATGCCGTCCATGTCGAAGGACATGTGAATCTCGCGGCCGCCGGCGCCCGCAATCGCGATCGCTTCTTCCATGACGCGGGTCATGCCCATGCGGTCGACGTCGCTCATCGTGAACGCGGCGACGCCCGATGCGCGCAGCGTCTCACGTTCCGACGCGTCGACGTCGCGCAAACCGATCTGCACGGTGCGGCTGGATTCTGCGTATCCTTTTTGCAACGCAAACCACAGCGGCATGCCGTGCACGTTGCCCGATTGCGATGTTTCCGGGCTGTTGATGTCGCTGTGCGCGTCGACCCACACCAAGCCGGCCGGTTCCCCGCGCGCGCGTTTCAAACCGGCGAGCGTACCCATCGCAATCGAATGATCTCCGCCGAGCACGATCGGAAAGCCGCGGCTGTTGACGATGTGTTCCACTTCCGCACCCAGCCGCTCGCAGACCTGATCGATGATGTCGAAATACTTTGCGTGACGGTCGCCTTCGCCGAACTCCTCGCGCTGCGGAACCTGCAGATTTCCGTGATCGTAAATCTCCGGAATCTGCATGCCGCGGAGGCGTTCGTTCAGGTGGGCATGACGAATCGCGTAAGGACCCATGTCCACGCCACGGCGCGACGCTCCCAGATCCATCGGGACTCCGATGACATCTACGCGCTCTACGCGCCGCGGTACCGCTGCTCTCTTCACGGAGCGGCAGCTTCTTCGTTACTGTCTCGCGGGTCCTTGGTGAGCACGGGTTTTGCCTCGTCGCGGCTGACGGAGCCGGGGATGACGTGGAGCAGCAATACGCGGATGATGCCTGCGACGGGGACGGCGATGAACATGCCGATGACGCCGTAGAGCTCGCCGCCGATGAGGATCGCGACGACCACTGCCGACGGGCTGAGCTTGATCGTGCGGCTGACGATATTGGGCGCGATGATGTGTCCTTCGGCTTGATTGGCGAGGACGAACACGATTGCGACTTTGACCGCCAGCGGAAAGCCTCCCGAAATGAACGCGATGATGAACGCGGGGATCGCGGCGATGACCGGCCCGATGTACGGAATCAGATCGAGCGCACCGGCGATGGCGCCTATCAATATCGCATACGGTTCTCCGACCAGCGTGAGCCCGATTGCGATGAGGGTTCCGACCGATAATCCGACGAGCAGTTGCCCGCGAATGAAACCGCCGATGACGCTTTCCATCTCGCCCAGAAGCGTGAGCGTCGAATCACGCCGCGCCGCCGGAATGAAACCCATGAAAAACCGCTTGATCGTTTCGGAGTCGTAGAGCAAATACGCGCCGAGCACCGGTATAGCCACGCACGCACCGATGAATGCCGCGGTGCCGACGAGAACCGTTACCGCGTTGCCGGCCGCCGCCGCGCCGTGCGTCTGCAGCCACGCCACGATCTGCTGCGGAGCCGACGCTCAGCTGATCGCGCGCGAATTTCGGTGCGTGCGCGAGAATGCGATTATTCGGGCTATCGACCCACGCGACCATCTTGTGCTGGAGCGCCGGCCACTCTCGAATCAGCGTCGTTATTTCGACGGAAACCGCCGGAATGAGATAGACGAGACCGAGCACGATGAGGCCGGCGATTACGGCATACACGAGGAGTATAGCCAAGATGAGGTGCAGCTTGCGATTGAGCCACTTCACTATCGGATAGACGAGATACGCAAAGAATATCGCGCCGATCAGGATCAGAAAGATAAGGCCGATGCGCTCGACGAACCGGATGACGTACCCGAACATCAGGAATATCAGCACGATCGAAAGCAGAATCTTCCAGCTGTAGTCGAGCGTTTGCGGCGTGAGCCAGCGGTACGGTTCTTCGTCGGCGCCGCGCGCCGCATCGTTTTTCACGCCTTCGACTTGCGCTTCTACTTCGAGCCCGAGCAGCGCGCCGTGTGCCGGCCACCGGTACCGGATGTAGTGCACGAGCCAGCCGTAGAGCATGCGGATCACGCCGCGCACCGCTTGCAGCGGACCGCCGTAGTAGCCGTCATCGAGATCGATGATGAAGAGAAAGGCGCGCCGGCGCGCAAGGCGCTGGCTCCAGCGGCGCGCCAACTCCAAACCGTCCGACGAGCGCTCCGAGAGCAATTGCAGCACGCGTTCGTCGTCGTCGCCCGCCTGCCGCACGACCCGCGTGAACTCTTTGTAGGACAGACCCAGAGCACGCAGCAGACTGCGGTCCAGCGGGCTCTGGCCGTAGAGATAGTCTCCCAGCGTTCCTCTCATAGCGGCACGCGCCTTGTCGATCATGCGCGGCAGCCAGCGGATTCCGCCCAATTCCTCCGACCAGCGCCGCGGCGGCTCCGCACGAAGATCGAGCATCTGCAACTCGGACACGTCGACTTCTTACCCACAAGGCCGCGCGATGACAGGCAAAGGCGTTCGCCGGTGCGTACCTTTGCCCGATGAGACGCAGCGCAGCGATTAGACTGCTTGCAGCCGCCGTTTGCGCGATCGCGCTGAACGGATGCATTCGCGCTCACGTTCATCCGCGGCCCGGGCAGCTCACGCTTGCGATGGTGACGGACGTGGGCGGCCTTGGAGACAAGTCGTTCAACGATTCCGCTTACCGCGGACTGATCCGCTCGCAGAACTCGCTCGGAGCGTACGTGAAGGTACTGCAGTCGAAATCCGCAGCCGACTATCAGCCGAATCTCACCGTGCTCAGCGAAGCGCGCTTTGGTATGATCTACGCCATCGGCTTTCTGATGAGCGACGATCTCGGTCAAGTCGCCAACCAGTTTCCGGCGCAGCAGTACGCAATCATCGACGCGGTCGTGCCCAATCCGAACGTCGTTTCCGTGACGTTCAAAGAGGAGGACGGATCGTTTCTTGCCGGCGCACTCGCCGCCATGGTCGGCAAGACGCATCACGTCGCCTTCATCGGTGGACAGGACATACCGCTCATCCGCAAATTCGAAGCCGGATTCATCGCCGGCGTGCGCGAGATCGACCCGTCGGTGCGCGTGGACGTGAAGTACGCCGGTTCGTTCGACGACGTTCCCGCGGGCAAAGAGCTGGCCAACCTGCTTTTTAACGGCGGCGCCGACATCATTTACACCGCGGCCGGCAAAGTCGGGCTGGGTGCAATAGACGCGGCGCGCACGCGGCCGAACGGGTATTACATCATCGGCGTCGACAACGACCAGGACGCGCTCGCGCCCGGCAAAATTCTCACCTCGATGGTCAAGCACGTCGACGTCGCGGTCTATGACATCGCGAAAGGCATTCAAGACCACGATCCGCCGCACGGCCACATCGTCCTCGGGCTCAAAGACGGCGGCATATCGCTGACGGACTTTCGCTACACGCGCAATGCGGTCACTGCTTCCGACATCGCTCGCCTGAACGTGCTCGAGCGCGCGATCGTTTCCGGACGCATCACCGTACCGAACACTCGTGAGGCTCTGGCGACATGGAAACCGGCTTCGCTGTAGGCGCAACCGCCGCGCTGCGCATGCGCGGGATCGTGAAGACGTTTCCCGGGGTGCGTGCGGTCGACGGCGTAGACGTGGAACTGTTCCCCGGTGAAATACACGCGCTGGTCGGTGAAAACGGCGCGGGCAAATCGACGCTTGCGAACATTGCGTTCGGTGCGATGCGCCCCGACGAAGGCACCGTGCAGAGCAGCGGAACCGTCGGACTGGTTCATCAGCACTTTCAACTGGTCGGACGGCTGACGGCCTGGCAAAACGTGTTGCTCGGGCGGGAACCGCGGCGCGGCTGGAGTATCGACGCGCGAGCGGCGAGGGCGCGCGTGAGCGATCTCGCAGGGCGGAACGGTCTGGAAATCGACCCGGACGCATACGTCGACGAGTTGCCGGTCGGCGTGCAGCAGCGCGTCGAACTGCTTCGCGAGTTGGAACGCGAGCCGGCAGTGCTGCTGCTCGACGAGCCGACGGCAGCGCTCGCGCCCGCCGAGATCGACAAGTTCTTCAAAACGATCGGGATGCTCGCGCAGCGCGGAACCGCAATCATGATCGTGACGCACAAATTGCAGGAGGTCATCGCCTACAGCGGCCGCGTGAGCGTCATGCGTCACGGCAAGATCGTGGGACGTTTCGATACCGCCGCCACCAGCGTCGGCGAGATCGCGCGCGCGATGGTCGGCGGCGATTTGCCTCGCATCGCGCAGCGTGAAAACGTCGCACAGCGGCCGTGCTTCACCATGGAAAACGTGAACGCGGGGCGCGGCAGCACGGCGATCCGTGACATTTCGTTCGAAGTGCGATCGGGAGAGATCGTCGGCATCGCGGGCGTCGAAGGCAACGGACAAACGACGCTCGCCGACACGATTGCGGGGATGATTCCGTATACGGGGACGATCGATATCGCCGGCGGACGTCCGGGCATCATCCCGCAAGATCGCCATCGCGAGGGACTCGTGCTCGGCTGGTCGATCGTCGACAACGCATTGCTCGGCCGGCAGCGGCTCGCGGGCACGCATCGCGGCGTGCTGATCGATCGGCAATCGGCACGCAGCGACGCGCAGTCGATCGTGCAGAGCTTGGACGTGCGCGCGGCTTCGCTCGACGCTCCGGTGAGAACCCTTTCCGGCGGCAATCAGCAAAAAATCGTCGTGGGACGCGCGCTGCTCGGCAATCCGCAGTTCGTGCTCGCGTATCAGCCGACGCGCGGCATCGACGTCGGCGCCGCGGCGCTCGTGCAATCGCATTTGATCGAAGCTCGCAACGCAGGGACGGCCATTCTGCTCGTCTCCTTCGAACTCGACGAGATTTTAGCGCTGGCGGATCGCATGCTCGTTATGTACCGCGGAGAAATAGTGGGTTCGTTCGCGGCTGCGGACATCGATCGCGCGCGCATCGGCCGATTGATGGCGGGTTCCGCCGCATGAAGGCCTTCGCGCGTTTATTCGGCGGCCCGGCGGGCGCGATTTTGCTCGCGTTCTTTCTGGCAGCGTGCGCGATGCTCGTCGCCGGCGTGAGCCCGGCTGACGGTTTCGAAGCGTTGTTCATCGGCTCGCTCGGCGGCAAGCAGCAGATCGCGGAAACGCTCGTGCAGACGACGGCGCTGCTCTTTCCGGCTCTGGGCATCTCGCTCGCATTTCGAGCGGGGCTCTTCAACATCGGAGCGGAGGGACAACTGCTCGTGGGCGGACTCGCCGCCGGCGCAATCGGCGCGCACTTCATCGCGCCGACGCCCGTTGCCGTCTTCGTGCTGCTCGCGTGCGGTTTCATCGGCGGCGGCGTATGGGGAGCGATCGCGGGTTGGCTTCGCGCGCAATTCAACGCAAACGAAATCATCTCCACGCTGATGCTCAATTTCATCGCACTGGGCGTCGCGAACTATCTGGTTTCCGGCCCGCTCAAGAGCCCCGCGGCTACCGGTGCGGAAACGGCGCCGCTTCCGCCCGCATCGTGGCTTCCGGCGCTCATTCCGGATACGCGCTTGTCGATCGGCCTCATCGTCGCAATCGTTGCGGCTATCGTGCTGCGCTGGGTTTTTACGCGCACGATATTCGGTTACGAATTGCGCGCGAGCGGTGAAGCGCCGGATGCTGCGCGTCGAAACGGCGTCAACATGCCGCGCATGACGTTCCTCGCACTCACACTTTCCGGTGCGATCGCGGGGCTGGGCGGCGCCACGCTCGTTACGGGCGTGCTGCACCGCTTCAACACACAGCTCTCACCGGGGTACGGCTACACGGCGATCGCAGTGGCGCTCGTCGGCGATCTCAATCCGCTGTGGGTCTGCGTCGCGGCGTTCGGTTTCGGCATCTTGGAAGCGGGCGGCTTGGCGATGCAGGCGCTCGCCGACGTTCCGAAAGACGCGATCCACGTCATCGAGGGCTTGATCATTCTGGTTCTGGCCGCGCGGCGGTACATCGCCACGCGCGCGGAGGCAGCGCCGATATGAGTTCCGCCGCCGGCATGTTCATTGCTACGCTCGTAACGCTGACGCTGGTCAAAGCCACACCGATTATCTATGCCGCGCTCGGCGGCGTCATTTCCGAGCGCGCGGGCATCGTGAACATCGGCTTGGAGGGCATGATGGCCGGCGGAGCGTTTACGGCAGTCGTGTTTTCGGGCTTGACCGGCAGTCCGGCAGCCGGCTTGATCGCCGGCATCGCGGCAGGCGCCTTGCTTGGATTCGTGCTCGGTTTTGCATCGACGTTTTTCAAAGTCGATCAAATCGTCGCCGGCACCGGCATCAATCTGGTTGCGCTCGGCGGCGCAGCATACGCACTCACGCTGCTCTACAACCAGCCCGGGGCGAGTCCGCAAGTGAACGCGCTCGGAAGCCGGTATTGGATTCTCGTCGCGCTCGCATTCGTCTGCGCATTGCTGCTGCACGCGCTGCTCTATTACACGCCGTGGGGGTTGCGCGTGCGCGCGTGCGGCGAGAACCCGCGCGCGGTCCAGGACGCAGGATTGCATCCGCTTCGCCTGCGTTTGTTCGCCGTCATCATCAGCGGCGCGCTCGCGGGTCTCGGCGGCGCGTTTCTTTCGATCGGGGAAGTGAACATCTATTCCGACGGCATGACCGCCGGACGCGGTTTCATCGCGCTGGCCGCCGTGATCTTCGGCCGGTGGACGCCTTGGGGCGCGACGGGTGCCGCGATGTTCTTCGGTTTCTTCGAAGCGCTGCAATACGTACTGCAAGGCCGCGTCGGATGGTTGCCCAGCGATGCGATGCAGGCGGTTCCGTACGTCGCCGCGCTCGTCGCGATCGCCGGCCTCGTCGGAAAAGTGCGCGCTCCCGCGGCGGACGGCATCCCTTACTAGGGCTGTCATCGTGAGCTTGTCGAACGACCCGAGCTCGTCGAGGGGCACGGTGCGTGCGGCTTCGACCGCGGCTCAGCCGTCCTTCGACCGGCTCAGGATGACACAATCGGCCTTCGGCAGCAGGCCGAGGATGACACAAAACGACTCGTCATCGTGAGCTTGTCGAACGACCCCGAGCTCCTCGAGGGCACGGTACGTGCGGCTTCGACCGCGGCTCAGCCGTCCTTCGACAGGCTCAGGATGACACAATCGCCTTCGGCAGCAGGCTGAGGATGATACAAAACGACTCGTCATCGTGAGCTTGTCGAACACCCCGAGCTCGTCGACGGGCATTCCTCGCGGAACGGGACAAGGTGAGATAAAAGTCCCACAGAATTTGCCGAAATTAAGAATATGGCTCGGATCGCAGCCGTCTTTCTCATTCTTACGCTCTGTGCGTCGTTTTCGGCGCGCGCCGATGCGCAAATCGACGTTCCGGCCCCGCTTGCGCAATTGGATGCCGCGCTGGCAAACGTCAGCAATTTCGCCCCCGGGCACGTTGCGCTCGAAATCAAAGATTTGGCGACGGGCTACACGTCCGGCGTAAACGCGAACACCGTGATGCCCGCAGCCTCGACGATCAAAATTCCAATCATGGTCGAGGTCTTCCGCCAGATGGAAGCGGGCAAGTTCGATTTGAACCGCCGCGTGCACCTCGAAGCGGACGATCGCGATTGGGGTTCCGGCGACATTTGCGAAGCGCCGGTCGGAACCGGCTTCGTCGTTTCGGATTTGCTCACGCAAATGATTACCGTGAGCGACAACACGGCCGCGAACATGCTCATCCGTTTGGTCGGACGCAGCAACATCAACGCGACGATGACGGCGTTGGGACTGCACCACACGCATCTGACGGACTACATCCGCACCGCGGAATGGAGCGTCCGTAGTACGCTGCGCACGACGCCCGCCGACATGGTGCACTTGCTGGCCGACATGGCCAAGCATCAACTCATCGACCAATGGTCCTCGAACTACATGATCGCCATTCTGGAACGCCAGCAGATCAACACGCTGCTTCCGGTGCCGCTCCCCGCGGACATCGAAATTGCGCACAAGACCGGATCGTTCGACGACACGCTCAACGACGTGGGCATCGTCTACGGTCAAGAGCCGTACGTCATCGCCGTAATGACGACCGATCTGCCGTCGCTTTCATCGGGCCGCACATTCATCCATCGCATCTCGCGCATGGCATTCGACGATCTGGAACAATTCGGCCGGTGGCGCGCCGAGAACGGCACGCCTGCGGCACCTCTCGATGCCGCATCCGCGGAATCTGCACCGGCCCAGACTGAACCCAACCAGACCGGACCTGCGGACGGCGGCCCCGCGGCGCCGGATTCGCAGGACGTGCCCATGTGGGGTGCGCAGTCGAAAACTTCGCCCGCGCCGGCCGCTACGCCTTAACCGCTCTTCCCGCGTAGGTTCGCGTCAGCCAGCGTTCGTACGCGTGCTCTTTGCCGCGCACGGCGCGGTCGTAGAATTCGGCGAGCAATTTCGTAACGCGCCCGATCGTTCCGTCGCCCACGATCCGGTGATCGACCGAGCGGATGTGCACCACGCCGGCGGCGGTTCCCGTGAAGAACAACTCGTCCGCGCCGTACAGTTCGCTGCGATCGATGGAACGCTCGACGACCGGCAGGTCGAATTCGTTGCGCGCCACTTCCAGGATCGAGCGGCGCGTGCAGCCTTCGAGCACATTTTGTGACGGGTCCGGCGTATAGAGCACACCGCGTTTCACCATGAAGATGTTCTCGGCCGAGCCTTCGGAAACGTGGCCGTCGTGCGAGAGCATGATCGCTTCGTCGAATCCGTTTGCGACCGCCTCGCTTTTCGCGAGCGCGCTGTTCACGTACAAGCCCGTGATCTTCGCGCGCGGCGGGGCCGCCGAGTCGTCCGCGCGCCGCCACGAACTGGTTCCGGCCTTGACGCCGTCGGTCGCATCGAGATACCGCGTGAACGGAATCGGAACGATCGCGAATGCGTCCGGCACGTTGTGCAGGCGTACGCCGACGTCTTCCGCGGCTTTAAAGATGCACGGTCGGACGTAAACATCGGTTTCGAAGCGGTTGCGCGCGCACAGTTCCGCGGTAAGGTCGACGAGTTGGTCGATGCTCAGCGGGAGCTGCATCATGAGAATTTTCGCCGAGATTGCGAGCCGTTCGTAATGGTCGCGCAATTGCACGAGATAGAGTTCGCGTTCTTGAGCCGCCCAGTAGCCGCGGATGCCTTCGAAGCAGCCGGTCCCGTACTGCAATCCGTGCGTCAGCAAACCGACTTTGGCATCGTCGTACGCGCGCATCGAGCCGCCCGCGTACACGGTAATCTTCGAAAGGTCCACGGTTGGCCGTCCTCCCGGCGCTGGCATTCCGGGGATGCCCGGCCCATCCTCCGGCCCGCCGTCCAACAAACGGCACTGCCGGGTGTGGGACGGTACAACGAAGACTGAAGGCGAAGGCGCGGCCATGCTCAGACGCGCCCTTCCGCCGCTCCTCGCCGTTTTCGCCGCGGCCGTCGCCGCGATAGCAGCCGCAGCCGGATTCATCGTTCTTCCGAACGGATGGCGACTCTCGCCGCCCCCGGCGGCAGTGATTCGCACGGGGACGATGCCGCAAGGCCTGGCGCTCTCCCCCGACGGCAAGATGCTGGCCGTAGTCGAATCCGGTGTCAATCCGGCGGCTCTGCGGCTTCTCAGCGCCCCGGACTTGCGTTCGCTGAACGTCATACCGCTGCGCGGCGCTTTCGGGACGCCCGTGTGGCGCGATGCGACGCACGTCCTGGTCGCAGGCGCAAATACGGATAGCGTTCTCACGGTCGACATTTCCAACGGTGCCGTCACGCAATCGCCGAGCGGAAAAGATTCCTGGCCCGCAGCGGTCGCGATGGATGACGCGGGCGATATCGCAATCGCCGACGACGGCGAGGGCGCCATCGTCTTGAACGGAACCCGGATACCGGTGCCGGCACACCCGGCGGACGTCGTCTTTTCGGGCGACGGAAAAACACTCTATGCGTGCACGCGTTCGGGCAACGACGTGCTCGCCGTGGACGTGCGATCGAAAACCGTAGTAAGCACGATAGCGGTCGGAAAGCATCCGGGCGCGCTCGCCCTCGACGGAAACACGTTGTACGTTGCGGAGAGCGACGACGATGCCGTGGGCGTCATCGATACGCGTACGCGAAAAAAGATTGCCGACATTCCCGTCGGCATACCATCCGCCGGCGGCCGTGCCTACGGCGCTTCACCGAATGCGCTCGCGGTGCGCGCCGGTCGGGTGTACGTTTCACTTGGCGGCGAAAACGCGATCGCCGTGATCGCGCACGGTGCGGTGGCGGAGCGCATACCGGCGGGCTGGTATCCGACCGGCGTCGCCGTCGCGAACGACGGAACGATTTACGTCAGCAACGGAAAGGGCGAAGGCGCCCCCGCGAATCCGCAATTCGATCCATTCCGGCACGACTCTCCAGGATACGTCGGATCGATCACGGTGGGATCCGTCCGCGCAATTCCGAGTTCGTCGTTGCAAAACGCCGACGCTCAAACGGCGGCCGTTGCGCAGAACGTAGCGCCTCGGTGGACGCCCGCGCCGCCGGCGGAAACGGTAGTGCGGCCGGGCGGCCCGATAAAACACGTCATCTACGTCATCAAGGAAAACCGCTCGTACGATGAAGTGCTCGGAGACGTAACCGGAGCGAACGGCGATCCGAAGCTGGTGTATTTCGGCCGAACGATCACGCCGAATCAGCACGCGATCGCGCAGCGTTTCGGTGTTTTCGACAACGCCTACGCGGATGCGCAGGTCAGTGCGGACGGTCATAACTGGACCGATGCCGGATTTGCGAACGATTACGTCGAGCGCTTTTGGCCCGACAACTACGGCGACCGGCGCGAAGTATATGACATGCAGGACGGCACTGCTCCGGACGTCCCGCACAGCGGATATATCTGGGATGCAGCGGCGCGCGCGCACGTCACATTCCGCGACTACGGTGAAGACATCGACTTCCCCGGACGCGGCATCCCCGCAGCAGTCAATACTTTTCCGGGCCTGCGCGGACATTTCGATCCCGCATACATCGGCTGGGATTTCGACTACAGCGATCTCGCGCGTTTTGCTGAATGGAGCCGCGAATTCTCGGCGTATACCACGGCGGGCACGCTTCCGCAGCTCGAAATCGTGTATCTGCCGAACGACCATACCTTCGCGACGGTGCCCGGAAAACTCACGCCGCAGGCGTACGTCGCGACGAACGATTGGGCCCTCGGAAAACTGGTGGACGCCGTTTCCCACTCGCGGTACTGGCGAAGCACGGCCATCTTCATCCTGGAAGACGACGCGCAGAACGGACCGGATCACGTTAGCGATCAGCGGTCCACGTTCTACCTCGCAAGTCCCTACGCGAAGGGTGGCGTGCATCACGAACACTATTCGACCGTGAGCGTCGTGCACTCGATCGAGTTGCTGCTCGGACTGCCGGCGCTGTCGATTTACGACCGCACCGCGCAGCCGATGTACGCCGCTTTTGCGACGCGGATCGTAAACGCCGAACCGTATACCGCGGTCCGCCCGGGCATCGACCTGAATGCCGTCAACACGAAGGCTGCGTATGATGCGGCCCTGAGCGCGAAGCTCGATTTCACGCATCCCGACGCCGTCGATCCTGCGCTCCTCAACGACATTCTCGAGCACGCCGTGCGCAAATGAACGGTTGGGTTGCTGCAGGCACGACGTTTCTGGCGTCCGGCTTGGAGTTCGTCGAAGCCGCAACCATCGTGCTCGCCGTCGCTTACACGGCCGGCTGGCGCGTCGCGTTGCGCGCGACCGCATGGGCGATCGTCGTGCTGATCGTCATTACCGGGCTGCTCGGCCCCGCGCTCGTGCGTTGGGTTCCGCTGAACGATTTGAAGATCGGAATCGGCATTTTCCTGACGATCTTCGGATACACGTGGCTGCGCAAAGCGATTTGGCGGTACAGCGGACGCAAGGCGATGCGCGACGAGGAGGCGGCGTTCAACGCCGAGATCGCCGATTTACGCCGGCACGAACGGCAATTCGCTTTCGCCACCGCCTTCAACGGCGTGCTGCTCGAAGGGCTCGAAGTCGCAGTCGTCGTCGTCACCTTTTCAGCCGGCCGCGCGGGGACTTTTTTATGGGCGTGCGGGGGCGCGCTTCTCGCGGGTCTCCTGGTCGCCGGCGCAACTGCGCTGCTGCGCCGTCCCTTCTCACGCGTCCCCGAAAACGCGATGGGCTTCATCGTCGGAATCATGCTGCTTTCGTTCGGCACGTTCTGGAGCGGTGAAGGATTGGGATTGCAGTGGTGGCAGGGCGAAGGCACGCTGATCTGGATCGTCGGCTTCTATCTCGCCTGCGCGCTGCTGTTGATTACGGCGTGGAAACGGCCGGCGCGGGCGTGAAACGCGCGTACAAGTTCATCGCCGGGAACTCGCGGGTGACGCCGGTGGGCGTCGCCGCCGCCGTGGCGGCGACGCTCGTTTTCCGGAACGCGCTCGGATGGTGGTCGGCGCCCGTCTATCTCGGCATTTTGCTCGCGACGCTCGCGGCCGCAACGCTCGAACCGGTGCAGTAAGCCGCGGGTGCGCGGCCCATGCTCCGCGTACATGTAGTGGCTGGAGGTCCGCCATGAAGTCATACGTCAGACTCACGCATCCATTCGTCCGGGATGCCGGCGCTTTACGGCGTGCAACCTGGGACGAAGCGCTCGATCGCGCTGCTTCGCTGCTCGCTTCGGCCCGGGATCGCGATGCGACACGTACCTTCGGCATGTTCAGCTGCTCCAAGGCCACGAATGAGATGAATTACGTCGCGCAAAAGTTCGCGCGCGCGGTGATCGGCAGCAATAACGTCGACAGCTGCAACCGAACCTGACACGCTCCGAGCGTCGTCGGTCTGACGGCGGTTTTCGGCGCAGGAGGCGGAACGAGTTCGTACGAGGAGTTCGAGCGCACGAATCTCATTTTGTTGTGGGGCTCGAATGCGCGCGAAACGCACCCGATCATCTTCCATCATATGCTGCGCGGCATACACAACGGCGCGAAACTCTTCGTCGTCGATCCGCGGCGGACATCGAGCGCGCAGTGGGCGGACTCGTGGCTGGGCCTGGACGTCGGCTCCGACATCGCACTGGCGAACGCGGTCGGCCGGGAAATCATCGCGGCGGGACTTGCGAACTCCGGTTTCATCGAACGCGCCACCGAAGGATTCGAAGCGTACCGCGAAAGCGTGCAGCAGTACACGCTGCAATACGCGCAGCGGGTCACGGGGGTTCCGGCGGAAGCAATTCAAGAACTCGCGCACGCCTACGCGCGCGCAGAATGCGCGGAACTTTGCTGGACGCTCGGCGTCACCGAGCATCATAACGCCGTCGACAACGTGCGCGCACTGATCAATCTCGCGCTCGTCACCGGCCATGTCGGACGTTACGGTTCGGGTGTTTGTCCGCTGCGCGGGCAGAACAACGTGCAGGGCGGCGGCGACATGGGCGCGCTTCCGGACAAGCTTCCGGGCGGTCAAAGCGTAGAAGACCCGCAGTTGCGCGCGAAGTTCGAGCGCATATGGGGCGCGCGCATACCTCCCAAACGGGGCAAGCATCTGGGAGAGATGTTCGAAGCGATGGATCGCCGCGAACTCGACACGCTGTACGTGATTGGCGAAAACCCCGCGCAGTCCGAAGCGGATCAGGAACACGCGATGAGTGCGTTGCGCGGATTGCGCGGCCTCATCGTGCAGGACATCTTCATGACGAAAACCGCCGAACTCGCGAACGTGGTGTTTCCGGCGACGGCCGCGTGGTGCGAGGCGGAAGGCACCGTCACCAGCAGCGAACGGCGCGTTCAGCGCGTGCGAAAAGCGCTCGAACCCCCCGGCGAAGCACGCGGCGACATCGAAATTCTGTGCGAGCTCGCGCGACGTTTGGGACACGACTGGCAAGATGCGAGCGCGCGCGCCGTTTGGGATGAATGCCGCTCGCTTTCACCGTGGCACGCCGGCATGAGCTACGAGCGGCTGGAGCAGACTCGGCGGCATTCAATGGCCGTGCTTCGACGAGCAGCACCCCGGCGAGAAGTTTCTGCACGCGCGCCTTTGGGAGAATCCCATCCGCGGCGCAAAGGCACCCTTCATCGTTGTCGAGCATGCGCCCCCGGTCGAAACGCTCGACGACGACTATCCGGTTCGCTTGACCACAGGGCGGCGCTTGGAATCGTTCAACACCGGTGTGCAAAGCGGCGCGTACCGCTCGCCGCTGCGAATGGGAGAAACGCTGGACGTTTCGCCGGAGGACGCGCAACGTTACGGTTTGGAGGACGGCGATCCGGTGCGCGTAATCTCGCGCCGCGGCTCCGTCGTGATGCCGGCGCGCGTCGATGCGGGGCTGCGAGCCGGCCTGGTGTTTACGACGTTCCATTTCAACGACGAGGTTGCCACGAACATCCTCACGATCGACGCAACCGATCCGCAGTCCGGAACCGCGGAATTCAAAGCAGCCGCAGTGCGCTTGGAAAAGGTTGCCGCCGGTATGGAGCAGCGTGCAGCGGCGCCCCGAGCGGCGACGGTGTAACGATGGATCTTCGGCTGATGAACGCTCCGGCGAGCGCGGAAGAAATCGAGGCGGTCGATGCGCTGCTGGGCGCGGAGTCGCCCCGCGCGACGCGCATGGTACACGGCGGCAAAGAAGCGCGCGATCGCCGCAACCTGCTTCTTCCCGCGCTGCACGCAGTGAACGATCGCGTCGGATGGATAGGTGCGGGAGCGCTCGACTACATCTGCCGGCGCTTGACGATTCCGCCGGCGGAAGCCTACGGCGTAGCGTCGTTTTACCACTTGCTCTCGCTCGAGCCGTCGCCGCCAACGGTGGTTCACGTGTGCGACGACATCGCGTGTTTGGCAAACGGTGCCGACGCTTTGTGCGCGGCGATGCAGGAGCGATACGGCGAGCGTGGGTGGCGGCGCAGTCCGTGCCTGGGCATGTGCGCTCGCGCGCCCGCAGCACTCGTGATTACGGCGGGCGCCGAGCCGGAGCGCCGGCCGCTCGAGCCGCGCATGGAAGAAGTTCACGTCGGAGGCACGCAGTTGCGTTTGCTGGGCCGGGTGGCAACGACTGCTAGCGAGTACCGCGCGCAAGGCGGATATGCGGCGCTTGCGCGTGCTTTGAAGATGGGGCCGGGCAGCGTTATCGCGGAAATCGCCGCTTCGAAACTGGTCGGCCGGGGCGGCGCCGCGTTTCCGGCGGCGCGAAAGATGGAAGCAGTCGCGAGCGCCCCGGCAAAACCGCATTACATCATCTGCAACGCGGACGAGTCGGAGCCGGGCACGTTCAAGGATCGCGTGCTCATGGAGCGCGATCCGTTTGCAATCGTGGAAGCGATGACGATCGCCGGTATCGCGACGGGCTGTGAATACGGTTACGTCTACGTGCGCGGCGAATATCCGCTGGCGGAACAGCGGCTGCGCCAAGCGATTGAAGAGGCGCGCGCGCACGGTTTTCTCGGCGAAAACGTGATGGAGCGCGGCGCGCGTTTCGATCTCGAAATCCGGCGCGGCGCCGGCGCGTATATTTGCGGTGAAGAGACGGCGCTGTTCAATTCCATCGAAGGCAAACGCGGCGAGCCGCGCAACAAACCGCCGTTTCCGGCGCAAGCGGGATTGTTCGGCAAACCGACGCTCGTCAACAACGTCGAAACGCTGGCGTGCATTCCGGTTATCATCAACGAGGGAGCGCAGGCGTTCGCCGCGATCGGCACGCCGGAATCGACCGGCACGAAACTCTACTGCCTTTCCGGCGCCGTCACGCAGCCTGGACTCTACGAGGTGCCGTTCGGCACGACGCTTCGGGAACTGCTGGCATTAGCCGGAGGCATTCGTGAAAACCGCGCCTTCCGGGCCGTGCTGCTCGGCGGAGCCGCGGGAACGTTCGTCGGTCCGGAATCGCTCGATTTGCCGCTCACGTTCGAAGCGACGCGGAGCGCCGGGACGACGGTGGGTTCGGGTGTCGTAATGGTGTTCGACGACCGGGCGGACATGGCCCGGATCGTGAGCCGCATCGCGGCCTTTTTCCGCGACGAGTCGTGCGGTCAGTGCGTACCCTGCCGCGTCGGAACCGTACGCCAACATGAAGCGCTGCAGCGCGGCGATGCGGCGCTCATCAACGAAATCGCGCGCGCGATGCGCGACGCATCGATCTGCGGCCTGGGGCAAACTGCCGCGAACGCCGTCGAATCCGCGGTTTCACTTCGCATTCTGGGCGCAGGTGTATCGTGATCGAACTCACCGTCGATGGACGAACCGTACAGGTTGCGGAAGGCGCCACGCTCTTGCAAGCGATCGAGGCGTCCGGCACGGAAACGCCGACGTTGTGCTATCTCGAGAATCTCGCGCCGGTGAACGCATGCCGCGTTTGCGTCGTCGAGCTCGAAGGATCGCGTGCGCTGGTTCCATCGTGCTCGCGCAAAGCGGAAACCGGGATGGCGGTACGAACCGACAGCGAGCGCGTGCGGCACAGCCGCAAAATGGTGCTGGAGTTCCTCGGCTCGTCCGTCGATCTCTCGACGGCGCCGGACGCGCAGCGCTATAGCAAAGAGTACGGAGCGCAGCCGGAACGATTCGGGAGCGGCGAAACGCTTGCGGACCGCACCGTAAAGATCGACAACCAATTATACGTGCGCGATTACGCCAAGTGCATCTTGTGCTACAAGTGCGTCGAAGCGTGCGGCACGGAGGCGCAAAATACGTTCGCCATCGCGGTTGCCGGCCGCGGTTTCGGCGCGACGATCTCGACCGAGTTCGATGCGCCGCTCCCCGACTCGGCGTGCGTCTACTGCGGCAATTGCATCGGCGTATGCCCAACCGGTGCGCTGATGTTCAGCAGCGAATACGAGATGCGGCGCGAGGGAACGTGGAAGGAAACGGAGCAGACGCATACGGACACGATCTGCTCGTACTGCGGAGTCGGCTGCACGCTGACGCTGCACGTTCAGGAGAACGACATCGTCAAAGTCACCTCTCCCGTCGAAAACGAGGTGACTGCCGGACATTTGTGCGTGAAGGGCCGCTTCGGCTACGCGTACGTGCAGAACCGTCCCGAGGACTGATGCAGGCATTCGACGACGCGCGGCCCGGCCTGACCACTTCCGCGCGCATAACGGCGTACGAGGGCGATTCCTCCCACGAGGCGGTCGACGATCTCGCAACGGAGGAGCCGCTCGAGATCCGGCTCGTCAGCGGGACGCAAATGCGCAATCTGGCGGTGACGATGCGCACCCCCGGAAGCGATTTCGAACTCGCGGCCGGTTTCTTGTTCGCGGAAGGCGTCGTGCGCACGCGCGCAGAGATCGCGGGGATCTCGTACTGCATCGATCCGCAAATCGATCTCGAGCAGCGGTACAATATCGTCAACGTGCAGCTCGCCGCGCCGGCGATGCCCGCATTGGAGCGCCTCGAGCGGCATTTCACGATGAGCAGCGCCTGCGGCGTCTGCGGCAAAGCGAACATCGAAGCGCTGCAAACGCGCGCACCGCGCATCGAAGATCCGGTTCGCGTATCGCGATCGTTCGTCGGAGGATTGCCGGAAAAAATGCGCGAGGCACAGCGAATCTTCGCCTCGACCGGCGGCCTGCACGCCGCGGCGCTGTTCGACGAACACGGTACGCTGCTCGCGCTGCGCGAAGACGTCGGGCGGCACAACGCTCTCGACAAGATCGCGGGATGGGCGTTGCTGAACGACCGGTTACCGCTGCGCGGCTGCACGCTGCTGGTCAGCGGCCGCGCAAGCTACGAACTCGTGCAGAAAAGCGTAATGGCCGGCATTCCCGTTCTCTGCGCAGTTTCTGCGCCCAGCAGCCTGGCGGTCGAAACGGCGCGGAGCTTCGGCATGACGCTCGTCGGTTTCTTACGCGGCGAGCGCGCGAACGTCTACAGCTGCTCCGAGCGGATCGAATCGAGGAACGATCGCAGCACCTGATTGAACTGCTCGGGCGCGTCGGCATTGGTGACGTGTCCCGCGCCCGCAATGACTTCCAAACGCGCCCCCGCGATGCCGCCGGCGATCTCCTTCGCAAAAGACAGCGGCGCGACGGGGTCGCGTTCGCCGCACATGACGAGCACCGGCACGGCAATGCTTTTCAGCAGCTCGCGGTAGTCACCGCTCCACGTCGCGCGGGTCGATGCGACGTACGAGGGCACCGTTTTACACGCCATCTGCCACAGTGTTTCCTTCGTGCGGTCTCCGGGCGGCAGTCCCAATTTTTTCGCCCGCTCCCGCGCGAAGCGTTCCATGCTGCCTGCGTTCTGAACCGCGGCGACGACGGATTGGATATACGCCGGTGAATCGGGATATAGCGCGAAACTTCCGACGAACGTGAGCGACGCCACACGGTGCGGCGCGCGCTTCCACAGTTCGAATCCCACCACGCCGCCCAAACTGCAGCCCACGCAATGAAAGCGCGCGGCGCCGGCGGCATCGGCAATCGCGAGGACGTCGTCCACGAAACCATCGCGCGTTACATCGGAAGGCTCCGGTTCCGGTTTGGGAATGCCGTTTCCGCGAAGTTCGGCCGCAAAGCAGCGATACGCGTCTGCGAACGCATTCAGTTGGTAATCCCAGATAGCGGCGGTCGACCCGACGCCGTGCACGAAGATGATCGCGTCTCCGCGCGAGCCGCTCATCCGCGCCGTTGCGATGGTCACGCTGCGCGATCCCGCTTGCGATGTACGAACGCCAAGACTGCATCGAGCGGCTGCGCGTTGAGCACGTCGGCGCGCGCCAGCCCCGCTCGCCGCGCTTGGCTCACGGCCAGCTCCACGTTTTCGAGCTGTGCGACGTCGTGCGCGTCGCTGTCGAGGGCGAACATAACGCCGAACGTTCTTGCGCGCGCGGCGAGCGCCCATGGTAAATCGAGGCGGCCGGCTTGGCCGTCGATTTCCAACGCGGTGCCGGTTCGCGCGGCTGCGGCGAAGACCGCATCGTAATCGAATTCGTAGCCGGGAAAACTTTCGATCATCCGGCCCGTCGGGTGACCGATGATGTTGACGTACGGATTCTCGCACGCGCGAATGAGCCGGCGCGTCATCTCGTCGCGGCCGATGGCGAACCCCGAATGCACGCTGCCGATCACGATGTCCAGTTCGGCGAGCACGCCTTCGTCGTAGTCGAGCGACCCGTCAGGAAGGATGTCGACCTCGCTGCTGCAGAGCGTTCGCACGCCGAAGCGATCTCCGAGCGCGGCAATGCGCTCGCGCTGCGCGCGCAGCGTTGCGGCGCTCACGCCGTACGTGGGCCCACGCCCGGCGGAATGATCGGAAATGGAGTGGTACTCGTACCCTCGCCCTGCAGCCGCTGCAATCATCTCCTCGAGGGTTTGCTTCCCGTCGCTGAACGTGCAATGCATGTGAAAATCGCCGCGCACGTCCTGCAACTCGACCAGCGCGGGAATTTCGCGTCGAAGCGCGATCTCGACTTCGCCCATGCCGCTGCGCAGCTCCGGCGGAACGTACTGCATTCCGAGTTTTTCGTACACGCCGGCTTCTTCCACCGTGGTGAAGACGTCGCCGGTTTCAAGGTTGAGAATACCGTTTTCGCTCACGCGCAAACCTTTGCGAAGCGCGTGCTCGCGTACCTGAATGTTGTGTTCGCGGCTGCCCGTGAAATGCTGCAGAAGATTGCCGTACACGTGGTGGGGCAAGACACGCAAATCGATTTGCAAACCGTCTTCGAGCCAGATGCTCGCCTTGGTCGGGCCTTCGGCGAGCACGGCGCGCGCGCGTTGCCACTGAACGAAGCGTTCGATCACTTCGGCTGCATGGTCGGATGTGCAGACGATGTCGATATCGCCGACCGTTACTTCCGCGCGCCGCAAGCTGCCGGCATACGTGAGGCGGTGCAGCGGCGGTCCTTGTTCGAGGAATGCCATGATTTCGCGGGCGGTGCGCAGCGCTCTCGCAAGCGGGGTGCGCCGCTGCCGGCCGCGGTATGCGAGAATTCCGCGGCGCATGTTTTCCAGAGTCTTGCGTCCCATGCGCGGTGCGGCGTCGAGCGCGCCTCTCTCGATGGCCTTTTCCAAATCTTCGAGCGAACCGATGCCGTAATTCTCGAAGAGTTGCGCCGCCGTCTTCACCCCGACGCCCGGAACGCCGAGCACTTCGAAAATCGTAGGCGGGTACCGCTGCTGCAGCGTTTCGAGCTGGACGCACGTTCCCGTCCGCAGCAATTCTTCTATCGTCGCCGCCAGCGATTTGCCGATACCGGGAAGCGTCGTCAGTTCACCCGCGGCTGAAAGGTCCGCCAGAGGAGGTGCGTTTTCGATGGCGGACGCTGCACGCTCGTATGCGGTGAACTTGTAAAACGTTTCGCCCGCCAGTTCCATGAGGGTACGTATCCGCGTGAGTGCCTGCGCAACTTCGGTATTCGAGAGCACGGAACGCTCTTCGGCATGGAACGGGCTGCCCCATGTCCTATACAACCACAACCAGCGATGCCGGCAGTTTTGCCGCGCCGGCTACGGGAGTTTATGAAATGGGTTCGAGGCTTCGGCCGGAGATCTTCAATCTTCCGGTCGAAAAGATGCGGGACGGATACTACTCGGATACCTACTTCAACCGCGCGAGGGCAATCCTCGAGCGCGATGGACACCACCCCGCCGTACGCATGCAAGTCTTTCAGCGCGGAGAGTCCGTGCTGTGCGGCATGGATGAGGCGCTCGCGATTCTGCGGCTGTGTTCGGGACGGCGTTTACTCGACGGCACGTGGGAAGACGGCTGGGATCGCCTGCAGGTGCGGGCCCTTCACGACGGAGACCGCGTCGAGGCTTACGAAACCGTACTCACGATCGAAGGCGACTACGCGCTCTTTGCGCACTTGGAAACGTGTTACTTGGGCGTGCTCTCCCGCCGCACGCGCATTGCGACGAACGCGCGCGACATCGTCAAAGCCGCGGGCGGAAAGCAAGTGCTGTTCTTTCCCGCGCGCTTCGATCATCATCTGGTGCAAACCGGCGACGGATATGCAGCGTATATTTCAGGTGCGCTCGGCGTTTCTACCGACGCGAACGCGGAATGGTGGGGTGCACGTGGAATGGGAACGGTTCCGCACGCGCTGATTGCGGCGTACGGGGGCGATACCGTGCTGGCCACGCAGAAATTTGCCGAATACGCGGACTACGACGTCAACGTCATCTCGCTCGTCGATTTCGAAAACGATTGCGTGGGCACGAGTTTGGCCGTCGCGCGTGCGCTCGGGCAGCGGTTGTGGGGCGTGCGCTTGGACACCTCCGGCACGCTTGTCGACCGTTCCGTTTGGAATATGATGGGCACGTTCAGACCCACAGGAGTCATTCCGCAGCTGGTCTTCAACGTACGCCGCGCGCTCGACACGGAAGGCTACTCCCACGTGAAGATCGTGGTCAGCGGCGGATTCGATCCGGAGCGCATTCGCCAGTTCGAGCGCGACCGCGTTCCCGTCGATGCATACGCCGTGGGCAGTGCGTTTTTCAGCGGCACCGGAAAATTCGATTTCACCGCCGACATCGTCGCGATCCAGAACAACGGCGCTTGGAAGGAATGTCACAAAGTCGGACGGCCCGAGCGTCCGAATCCCGGTCTGGAACTCGTCCGGTAATATGGCGCTCCTGGACATGCGAGCTGCGTCGTTCGCGCGATCGGGGCACTGCATCGTCCCTCCGATCACGCTCGCGCTCGACGAGAAGGCAAGGCGCGCGCACGCATGCGGCGACGACGCGGCCGCATCGATCATCGCGCTCATGGCCGCGGGTCTGGTCAAGCCGACCACCGGACATGTGTTCATCGCCGCGTTCGATCCGCGCATTCAGCCGGTCCAGGTCAAGCGCATCGTTGCGTACGTTCCTCACGAAGCGCTGCCGCACGATTTTCCCTCGTTCACGCGCTATATCGAGTTTCGCGCAACGCTTTGGGGATTGCCGCGGGCGCAGAGCGTCGTTCGCGCGCGTTCGATACTCGCTCGGCTCGAGGGCGTTCACGAAGCATTCGCGCATCCGCTCGTCGGCGCGCTTCTATCGCATCCACGGCTCCTCGTGCTCGACCGGCCACAGGCCGCATACGCGCACCAAATTTGCGACGTCGCGGGCACCTGCGCGATCTTCTCGACGCACCGCTCCGAGCGTGAAGCCGAGCGCTTCGCGCTCCAAACGGAGCGGGTATGAACCGCGGCGCAGCGACGATCGCGATCGTTACCACGCGCCTTGCACGAGAGCGGCGCGTGCTGACGTTGTCGGTTGCGGCATGCGCTCTCCTTGCGTATTTGCAGCGTTATGACGACGCGCCGGCGCGCTTGGCGGGATGTTTGGTTTTCGGAACCCTCATAAGCGTTGCCGTCGCATTGCTGCAGCGCGCCGCGGGCCGCTTTCGGGAACTCGAACTCTGCGAACAAAGTGCTCCGCTGTACGGACGCGAACTCGCGCGCGCAACCGCGCTCGTGCCCTGCATCGTCATTACCGCGGCAGTTGCCGCCTATTGGCTGGTCAGTTGCGCATTCGCATTGCCGCAGGGTTCGGCGGTAGCGCTTTCGCTTTTGGCCGTGTACGCCGCAACGCTCATTGCGCTATGCGCCGGCGTCAGAACCGGAGCCGCGCGCGTCCTCTACATCGGCTTGGCATGCGCCGTTCCCGCAGCGGCGTTTGCACTCGCAACGATGGGCCGGCCGGCGCTTCCGCTCGTCCTGTGCGTGGTGGCCGGTTTCATTGCCCTTCGCCAGTACGGGGAGGCGCTGGCGCGTTACGATCCGGTGCCGCTCTGAAAATGCGAGCGCCCCCTTGCGGCGTTGCATTGCATGCCGGCTCGACGGGGTCGCAAGCGTGCCCCGCGTGTGGCGGCGGCCGGTGCCGGGTACGGCAGCGGCATGCAAAGCGATGCAAACCTGTTGCCGCTGCGCGGAAGCAGCGTGCACGAAATTCTCGAAAACGACCACGAGATCATCAAAGGATTGCTCACGAGTTTGACGCGCGCCGCAGGAACCGAACAGCGCGTGCAGATCCTGGAGCGCCTCAAAGGCGCACTCACGATTCACAACGCCATGGAAGAAAGCCTCATCTATCCGGCGCTGGACAAAGTCGCCGGGCACAAGTTCGAAACGTTGAAATTGTACAACGAGACGGCGTCGGCCGATATTCTGGTGTTCCAAATCGACACGCTGCTCAAAGAAGGCGACGATGCGAAATTCGCCGACAAAGCCGAGAAGTTGCAATCCGCGGTTTTCAAGCACATCGAGGCCGAAGAGGAATCCGCGCTCCCGCATTTAGAGAAAGGCGCGGACTCCGATCAGTCGCAGATGCTGCTCGAATCGGTGCGCGAATTCCGCGGCGCGCTGCGATTCACACCCGGAGAATCCTCCGCGGCGCGCATGGAAACGGGCGAAATCGGCATGCAAACCGGAATGCCCTCACGCACACGCGGGACGTAACGCGAGCGCGAAGCGCGGAGGTCAGACCGCCGCGGATTGCGCCGCGGCGAGTTTTTCCAGCATGGAACGGCTGAATTGCGCGAGGTCCTCCGCGCTTCGCGAACTCACCCAATTACTGTCCTGCACGACCGGCTGATCGCGGTACAAACCGCCGGCATTGCGAATATCGTCGGCGATCGCGTGTGCGCCCGTCAATTGACGGCCGCGGACGATCTGCGCCGAAATGAGAACCTGCGCGCCGTGGCCCATCGAAAACACGGGTTTCTTCGTAGAGTCGAACTCGCGAACGAACCGCTGCACCTCCTTGTTCGCGCGTATCTGATCCGGCGAAAATCCGCCGGGAATCAGCAGCGCGTCGAAATCCTCTCCCGTGCAGTCCGCGACCAACTCCTCCGCTTTTGCGGCCGTACCGTCGTCGAGCCCGCGTTTCCCGCGAATTTTCTGGCGCGCTTTCTCGTCGATTCCGACGATCGTGACGATTGCGCCGGCTTCTTCGAGCGTCCGCCGCGGCTCCGAGAGATGAGTTTCTTCATATCCGTCGCCGACCAGCGCGGCGATCCGTTTTCCTTCGACTGATTGCATCCGGCACCGATTCTCTCCGTGGACGCGCGCTCCCCGTTCCTTTCAGAGCGTTCCCCCCGTGTGCTGCACCGCCACGCGGAGCAAGTAAGCCAATTCGATTTCGATTTTCCCCAGCGCATCGAGAAGGGTATCCTCTCCGACGGCCTTCAACGTCACGTTGCGCTTGGTCATGTCGCCTTCAGGGACGGGGTGCCGCGGGTTGATCTCTCGCATGTAAATGCGTGCCTCGTAGCGAGCCGGCCCCTCCGGAAGAAAATAGAGGGGATCCAAACCGAACGCGTACGTCTCGAGCGAGAGCAGTCCGGTCTTCTGCATGAACTCGACGGGACGCGAGCGTAGGGTCTGCGCCATACGCGCCATCGCGCTCAGACCGACACGTTTGTTCCCCGCGAAGATCTCCTCGCAGCTCGGGCGTGCTCACCATGCAAGCCGCGGCCAATGCCTGCTCCTCAACGGCGCGCTCGGCCGCATATGCCCGCAGCGCCTTGCCGAATGCCGGTCCGCCTGCCGTTCCGGCGTTTCCGTCCCACGAAACGCTGTGGTCGTTCATCCTGCCGGCTCCGTACTGACGTAGAGATCGTCTCCGCGCACTTCCAGTTCGAATCGCGGGACGATTGCAAATTCGCCGAGCGTCATCCTTCCGGTGCGCACGTCGAAACACCACCCGTGCCACGGGCACGTCACGAGCGATCCTTCGAGCCATCCGTCAGCGAGCGGGCCGCCTTGGTGCGGACAGCTGTTCTCGATGGCGTGCAGCGCTCCGCCGACGTTGAAGACCGCGACTTCGTAGCGCCCCACGCTAAAGCTCCGCCCGGCACCCGGCGGAACCTCACGGGCGCCGGCAATGCGCACGAACGCGCGCATCATCCGAAAAGGCCCGCGATGAGCCCTCCGTCGACCGAAATCGTTTGACCCGTTATGTAGCGCGCAGGCTCGCCGCACAAGAACGCGGCAAGCGGTGCGAACTCTTCGGGCTGCGCGATGCGCCCGATCGGCGCTTCCGCGCCTGCGCGTCGCAATGCCGCGTCGTCGTTGCCGTACAGCGAACGCAAACGCGCAGTTTCGATCCGGCCCGTCGCGATCGCGTTCACCGTGACCCCCTCTTTCGCAACTTCCGACGAAAGCGTTTTCAGTGCGGAGACGAGCGCCGTGCGAAAGATGTTCGAAAGCGCGAGCGTCGCAATGGGTTGCTTTACGGAACTCGAGGTCAGCGCGACGATGCGTCCCCAGCGGCGTTCGCGCATGCCGGCGACGACGCCCTCGATCAACTGCAGCATGCTGCGCAAAATACCGCGATACGCGGAATCCCAATCGTCGGGCGAGGTTTGCGTAAACGTACCCGCTTTCGGACCGCCGCCGTTCGCAATCAGGATGTCCACACCGCCGAACGCATCGCGTACGTCACGCAGCAGACGGTCGATGCTGCGAGCGTCGTTCAGATCAGCCTCGAATGCGCGCGCACCCGGCGAGCCCTTCTCGCGCGCGAGCGCCGCGACGCGCTCGAGCTGCATCGTGACGCCGCGCGGCAATCGCAACGCGCGCGCCCTCGCATGCGAGCGCAAGCGCACAAGCTTCGCCGAGCCCCGAGCTTGCGCCGGTCACGAGCGCGACTTTGCCGCGTATGTTCAGGTCCATGCGCCACACTTCCGGAGGACGCCGCACGCCCCTTTCGAAGCGTGGGGGCATGACTCAAACGCCGGATCAGATCGTCGAACGACGCACGGAGATCGTTTTTCCCACCGACGTGAATCACTACGGAACGCTCTTCGGCGGCAAAGCCGTTGCAATGATGGACGTGGTCGCGTCGATCGCGGCGATGCGCGCGTCGCACAAACCCGTCGTAACCGCTTCGATCGATCGCGTCGATTTCAAGGCGCCGATCCGCGAAGGGGATTTCGTCGAAACGATCGCGCGAGTGGTCGCGGTCGGACGCACGTCGGTGACGGTCGAGGTCGAATTGTGGGGCGAGATTCCGGCAACGGGTGAACGCCGTTTGTCCACCGTCGGTAAATTCGTGCTCGTCGCGATCGATCGCGAAGGCCGTCCCACGCCTATTAACGCATAACTGCGTTTATTTCGGAGCCAGACGTATCGCGCCGTCGAGACGAATGACTTCGCCGTTGAGCATTTGGTTCTCGACGATGTGACGCGCGAGCGCTGCGTATTCTTCGGGCTTTCCCAAACGCGCCGGAAAGGGCGTTTGCTTGCCGAGCGACTCGCGAGCCGCTTCCGGCAGTCCCGCCATCATCGGCGTATCGAAGATGCCGGGCGCAATGCTCACGACGCGAATCTGCTGCTGCGCGAACTCGCGCGCGATCGGCAGCGTGAGCGCGGCGACGCCGCCTTTCGACGCGGCATACGCGGCCTGTCCGATTTGGCCGTCGAACGCGGCAACCGACGCGGTACAAATGATCACGCCGCGGTCATCCCCCGGCGCCGCGTCGTGTTTCATGATCTGTGCTGCAGCGAGACGAATGACGTTGAACGTGCCGATGAGATTCACGCCGATCACTTTCGCGAAATGACCGAGCGGCTGCGGTCCTTCGCGTCCGACCGCACGTTCGGCCGTGGCGATGCCCGCGCAATTCACGACTCCGCGCAACTCGCCGAACTCCTCGATCGCGAGCGTGACCGCCGCTCGCACGTGTTCTTCGTTCGTCACGTCGGCTTTCTGAAAGCGAACGCGCGGCGCCATTGCCGACGCAACCGGTTCGCGCGGCTCGTTGACGTCGAGAATGACGGCATTCGCACCCGCTCCTACGAATTCACGCACCACCGCCGCGCCCAGGCCCGACGAGCCCCCTGTCACCAAGAACGTTTTCCCGGAAAGTTGCACTTACGGAAGCCTTTCTCCGATGGTCGCGTTCGCCATTCCGCCGCCTTCGCACATCCCCTGCAGGCCGTATTGGCGGCCGCGGCGCTGGAGTTCGATCAAATACAACCCTCGTCACGCGCGCATTGACGTTCGTCTCCGCGCGGTCGCCGCGCAGATCCACCATCCACGCCGGCACGGCGCTCGCAAACGCTTCGTTCACTTCGAACAAATGGATGTCGCTCATCCGCTAATTTGCGGGCTGCAAGACCTTGCGCGTTGCCGGGATCGTTGCCGTCAGCATCAACGTCGGATCGTCACGGCGTTTGCGATGCTACGATTCCTCAGTGCGCCGCCGCGCCGCGCTACCGGCGTGCGCACGGCATCACAACAAGCGCTTCTTCCGTCCACAGTTTCGCAACGGCGCACCGGGGCAAGTCTGCTGAAACGCGGGCGCTTCCCAGTGCTGGCATGCTCCGCGTGATATTCGCGCAGCACCGAAGCCGCGAGCGGGCCCGGACTGTTCATGCGCTACTCCGTGTTGCGCGGCGAGGGGAACCTCTGCTATGATGCCCCGGTCGCCGGAGCGGAGGATCGCCCCCTGCATCCGAGCGAGCCCATCCTTGAACAAGGAGTCTCTTTCGTGCCACTGACCAAAGAACAAAAAGCCGAGATCGCGGCGAAATTCGGCGTCTCTTCCAACGACACCGGCTCCGCCGACGTGCAAATCGCCATTCTTACGGCGTCAATCAATCAGCTCACCGAGCATTTAAAAATCCACAAGAAGGACCATCACAGCCGTCGCGGCCTGCTTCTCCAAGTCGGCCAGCGTCGCCGCCTGCTCAATTATTTGCAGGATAAGGACCTGGAACGATACCGCAAACTCATCTCGGACCTGGGTCTGCGCCGTTAAATTCCGCTATCCGCGGCTCGCTTGATAGGAGAGACGGCCGCCAGGCCGTCTCTTTTTACGATTTCTTATCGCGCTTTAGGGCTTCCGCCCTAGGCCGTTGGTCCTTGGCTTCCCTACCGGAACAGAGGCCTTGCTCGCTACCCTAGCAATAGAGCCTCGGATACACGAAGCGAACCGGAAAAGGAAGGGCCGCATGGTGATTACTCTGCCGCGCCGCGAGACGGATCTCGACATCGAACGCGATGATTCGCGTATTATCGTTCACGATCGCAAGCACGACTACGTCCACATTCTGGACGAGCGCGCCCTTACGGTGCTGCAGCACTGCGACGGGACGCAGAGCTGCAACGAGATCGCGCGATCGCTCTCATACCGCAATCGGGAACCCTACGACCAGGTGGCGTGCGAGGTCGCGCACCTCGTCGCCGCTTTCGCCGATTTGGCGCTCGTCGAAAGCGCCGCAACGCACTAGCCGGCTATTTTTTTGCGGTTGTGCGCGCGGCGCACTGCCTCTTTTATGGAGGTGGTGCCCATACCGTAATGCTCGATCAGCTCGGCGGGATCGCCGGATTGTCCGAACTGGTCGCGCACGCCGACGAACTCGATGGGCACGGGATAGTGCTGCGCGAGAATCTCCGCTACGCGCGATCCCATGCCGGCGTGGATTTGATGCTCTTCGACCGTGACCACCGCTCGGCAGCGTTTCGCAGCTTCGACGATCGCGGGTTCGTCCATGGGCTTGACGGTATGGTTGTTGATCACGGTGCACTCGATGCCTTGGCCGGCGAGTTCCTGCGCGGCGATGAGCGCGTTGTACACAAGAATTCCGCACGCGACGATAGCCACGTCCTTTCCGTCGCGGAAAACCTGAGCAGTGCCGATTTCGAAGGGCGTTCGATCGGTCGTGATGACGGGCGATTTTTCACGCGCGAAACGCAGGTAAACCGGGCCGTCCATTTGCGTGAGCGCGAGCGTCGCCTTCTTCGTTTGAACCGAGTCGCACGGTACGACCACCGTCATGTGCGGAATCACGCGCATGATGGCGATATCCTCGATGGCTTGGTGCGTGGCTCCGTCAGGGCCGACCGAAACTCCCGCGTGCGCACCCGCGATCTTCACGTTGGTTTCGTTGAGCGCCATGACGGTCCGTACTTGCTCCCACGAACGTCCCGGATTGAACATCGCGTAGCTCGCAATCCAGGGGATTTTTCCGACGCTTGCCAGACCACCGGCCATTGCGACGAGGAGCTGTTCCGAAACGCCGATTTCGACGTATTGATCGGGCAGCGTTTCTTTGAGCGCGAGCATGCGCGTGGACTCGGAGAGATCGGCGCAAATGCCGATGACGTTCTTGTTCGCCTTTGCAGATTCGAGCAGACCTTCGCCGAAGCCGTTGCGCGTTGGAACCTGCTTGACGCTTTTCGGATCGTCGAGCGCCGCCAGATGCATTGCGGATACGTTTTCGACTACGCCGGTGCTAGCCATGAGCGAGAATCCTTTCCCGCTCCGCTTCCAGTTCGCGCAACGCTTCGCCGGCCTGATCTTTGTTCGGCGGCTTCCCGTGCCACGTATAATCGCCTTCCATGTACGTCACGCCTTTGCCGGGCACGGTATGCGCGATGATGACGCTCGGTTTGTCTTTCGACTGCTGCGCTTTTTCGACCGTTGCGATGAATTGCGCGATGTCGTTGCCGTCGCATTCGAGTACGTTCCAGTTGAACGCGCGATACTTGCCGGCGAGCGGTTCGAGCGGCATGATGTCTTCGGTGCTGCCGTCGATCTGAATGAAGTTGCGGTCGACGATCGCCGTCAGATTGCCGAGATGGAATTTTCCGGCCGTCAAAACGGCTTCCCAGTGCAGTCCGCATTGATGCTCGGCGTCCGACGTGACGACGTAGACGCGCCAATCCGCTTTATTCATCTTCGCGCCCAGCGCCATGCCCGTGCCTTGTGCGAGCCCCTCGCCAAGCGGCCCCGAGGTGGTTTCGAGCGCCGGCAGGCGCACGCGCTCGGGATGGCCTTGCAGGCGCGTCCCGAATTTTCGCAGCGTCAGCAGCTCCTCGACCGGAAAATATCCGGCGTACGCCATCGCGCTGTAGCGTACGGGCGCGATGTGGCCGCACGAAAGCAGAAGGCGATCGCGCTGCGGCCACTCCGGGTTCTTCGGATCGTGGTGCAGCACGTGCTGGTAAAGCGCGGTGAAGATGTCGGCCATGTCGAGTGACCCGGCCGAGTGACCGGATCCGGCGGCGAGGAGCGACCGAATGATGCCCTGACGGCACAGATTCGCTTGCTCCTGCAGCTCGGTCAGGCGCTGCGGGGAGAGAGGTTGCATATCACGCCGTACATACCCGCCGACGCGGCTTCGGCCCTCGCAGGAGGCCCTTCTCTATCGCGCGTGGAGCAGCGGCAGGCTGACGACGAATTCCGCCCCGCCCGCCCGCTCGCAATCCCGCACGAGCACGCTGCCGCCGTGAGCGTTTGCTATCCAGCGCACGATCGCGAGGCCCAGACCACTCCCTTCCGTTTGGCCGTCGGCGCGAAAGAAGCGATCGAAGATGCGCTCTTTGTCGCGCGCTTCGACGGGAGCGCCGTCGTTCGTCACGATCAGCTGCGCCTGACCCTCCGATCGAACGCAAACGCGCACGCAGTGCGATGCGTGCCGCATCGCGTTCGAAAGCAAATTGCGCGTGAGTTCGCGTACGCGCCGTTCGTCCGCTTGGACGATAACGCTCGTTGCTTCCACATCCAGCTGCAGACCACGATCGCGCACAATCTGCGCGAACTCTTTCGCCGTATCCGACACGACCGCACCCAAATCGATCGGCTCCGTCGCGAGCGCCTGCGCTTGAGCGCTGCGCGCGAGCGTGAGCAAGTCTCCGACCACCGCGGACGCGTCGAGCGCCGCGCGTGCAATGGTCGTGAATGCCTCCGCGAACTGCGGCGGTGCGCCGGCGCGCTGCGCTTGCGCGACGCCGGAAATCGTGGCGAGCGGCGATCGCAGTGCGTGGGCCGCATCCGCGGCAAAGGCACGCTCGCGATCTTGCGCGGCGATGAGCGGTGCGAGCGAAGCACGCGCTAGCAGCCACGCGGAAATGCCGACGACGGCGAGCAGCGGCAAATCGAACGCGGCAATGGTGAGCAGAACGCGCCGCATTGCAATGGCATAGGCGCGCGAAACTTCCGGAGTCCCGAGAGCAGGCTGAACCAGCTCCGCATATTCGCGCGCCACGAAGAAATACGCACCCGCGCTGAGCGCCGCGAGCACGAACGCGAATACCGCCAAGTAGCGCAGCGCGAGTCGCGCTATCACGGTTGGAACTTGTACCCGACGCCCCAGACGGTTTGAATGACGTCGCTTGCGCCCGCACGCTTGAGTTTCCGGCGCAGCTGGCTGACGTACACGTCGACGATGTTGCTGGATCCGTCGAAGTCGTATTCCCACAGCCGCTGGAGCAAATGATCGCGGCTGAGTACGAGGCCGGCGTTGCGCGCAAAGAATTCGAGCATGCGAAACTCCGTCAACCCAAGCGCCAGGGGCTTTCCGCCGTAGATCGCCTGGCGCGAATTCATGTCGATCTCCAGCTCACCCGCGCGCAGCCCGTCTTGCACGGGGCGATCGCCGCGCCGAAGCAAGGCGCGAAGGCGCGCAAACAATTCCTCTTCATCGAACGGTTTCACCAAATAATCGTCTGCGCCGCTGTCCAGCCCCTGAACGCGGTCTTCCACGGCATCCCGCGCCGTGAGCATGAGCAGCGGCGTTTGCACGCCTTCGGCGCGCGCCGCACGCGCAATCGCGAATCCGTCCCGATGCGGCAACACGACGTCCACGATCGCCGCATCGTACGTTTGGCGAAGCAGACACTCCAGCCCGATCTCGCCGTCCGGAGCAATGTCGACCGCATATTTCGAGCGTTCGAGCATTGCCTGCACGGCGCCGGCAACCGAAGCGTTGTCCTCGATTACCAAGATGCGCATGACTAGAGTTTCGACGGCCAGGGAGCGCCCACCGTCAAAGCGGCGCCCAAATGGCCCGGGCCCGGAATGGTTTGCACCTGCTGGACGATCAGCCGCACGTGCGGGGTTACCAGGAAGGCGCCGTAGTAGACGATGTCGCGGCTGATGAACGGCACGGCGAAGGCGTCGTACCGGATTGCCAAGTAGGCGTGAGGATTGGGATAGTACTTGAGGCGCGCATACCCGCCGCTGCTTCCGACGATGGTGCCGAAGCCGTCGGCATCGGCGTCGCGGCCCCACCACTGCTCGGCCTGAAAATCGAAACGGCTGCGAACCGCGTGCAGCAGCACGCCGGCGCGGTGGTAGCCGTCCGCAAATCCGCCGGTTCCTACCGGCACGATCCATGCGCGTTCCCTCCATCCACTCACCACCCAGCGTCACGCCTCGCGTGAGCGGTGCGCGCAGGAACAGCCCAACCTCCGGCGTGTGCGCGGACGTCGTCTCGCCGGTCGCAAGCGGTTTGCCGCCATAGGCCGAACCTTTGTACTCTCCGGTCGAGATCGTCAAATCGCCGACCATGCTGCCGAAGGTGCGCTCGAACTGCACGCCCCAGCGCGGCGACGAGAGCGCGAGATCGTTCAAACCGACATGCGCGCCGTAGTAGCCGTATTGCTGAAGGTCGTCCAAACGCTGGCCCGGAGATTGACCCAGCGGCAATTCGAACAATCCCGCGCGATACAGCGACTGCGTGTGCGCGTTGTACGTCGCGAGATACCCCAGGAACAGCGCGGACGGACCTCCGCCCGCACCCAAATTGTAGTGCACGAATGCGCTGATCTTGCCGAAGTCCGCGTTGGAGAGCAGCACGCCGCCCGGTGAGAAACGGCGGCTGCCCGGTGCGGGATCCACTTCATATTCCATCTGATAGCGCAGCGCGATCCCGCTCGTTCCGTGTTTCGGAAGCGGCAATTGATAGCCGTGCGCGCGGAAAGAAAGACCGAACGCGTTGAGCTCCGGCAAGACGGTGTGGCATGCTCCGCACTGCAAACGGTATCGCTGGGCGAAAAGTGGGATTGCCCAAGCGCGCGCGGGCCATACGAAATAGAGCTGCGGCGAGCGCGGCAAACAGTACGAATGCGAATGTCTTACTGCGCAACGATCGCTCCCCGCATGGGCGCGCCGTAGTGGAAGAAACAACCGAACAAATACGTGCCGGGCGCGTCGATCCGTATCGGCTGGGAGGCTTGGCCCGCCTGCAGCGTTCCGCTGCTCCATGCTTGTGAGACGGCGCTGCCGGCCTGCGTCTGCGCACTTACGCTGAACGGCGAGCTCGCGGGAAATGTCGTCGCGCCCGGGAATCGCGGTCGCGGTATGGGCAAAACCGTCCGAGTTGACGAATTGCACGAAGGTTCCGACGGCAACGGTCGTTTGCGCCGGTGCGTATCCGGCCGAGATTCCTTGCGGCAGCTGCGTGTGCGTCGTATGCAGCGTCAAGTTGACGTCGATCTCCGTAACCTGCCCTCCAGCGGTCGTGCCCGATGTTCCCGAACCGAGCGTTCCGCCGGGCGTGCACGAAGCGAACAGCAATGCGGCAAGCGCCGTTGCAAGATATCGTGTCATCGTACGTTGTCCACGATCTGCGCGCCGAGCGCGGTCGATGCAAGGATCGTCTTGCGCAGCCGGCCATTCGCATCGATGAAATACACGAAAGTCGTGTGCACGTCCGCATACCCGTCGCGGCCGCGCTCCGCGATGACGCCGAATGCCGACATAATCGCGTGCACGTCCCGTGGAGGACCCCCCGCTACGATCCATCTCTTCGCATTTGCACCGAAGCGGCGAGCGATATCGCGCATGTCTCGAAGCGAATCATGCTCCGGATCGAGCGTTATCGTGAGCAGCCGCACGCGTTTGTGCTCGATCGAAAACCGGTGCGCCGCCTGCGCGAACTGTGCGTTGACCAAGGGGCACGCGTCCGTGCAGTGCGCGGCGACGAACGTTACGATGAGCGGCGTCCCGCGCAAGGTTTGAAAAGTGAACGCTCGTCCGTTCTGATCGATCAGCGCCGGCATTGCTGCGGCTTGTACGGGGTGGGCAAACGCCATCGCGGCCAGGATCGCGATGACGCTTGCCCGGATGCAGTCGAACATCAGTATCCGCCTCCGCAGCCAGCGGCGAGTGAAGCCGTCAGTGCAAGTCCGGCAGCCGGTCCGTCTAGTCGTCGAATCATTGATCCTCCCGAACGGCGATGTTCCGGGAGAGCGTAAGCCGAAGTAATGAAGAAAGTTTGAATCAGGGGGTTGCGATTGCGTCTCGCATTGCACCCGCGAGATTGCGTAGCGCGACGTCGTCCGACGCGTCGCGTGCGACCGTGTCGAACGCGGCCCGCGCTTCGGTACGTTTTCCCTGATGCAGGAGCACGGTGCCGAGCGCGAAACGCGCGCGCCCGTAATCCGGTGCGAGATCGAGCGCGACGCGCAATTCCTGTTCGGCCGATGCATACCGGCCTTCGCGCGCCTGCGCGATCGCAAGATTGTAGTGCGCGAGCGCATACTGCGGATCCGTCTTCAGCAGCTCTCCGAAACTCGCTTGCGCGGCGGCGTTGTCGCCTTGACGCAACGCCACGATACCGCGCGAATAGAGTGCGCGCGCTGAATCCGGAGCGAGCGCTATGAATCGATCGGCGACGGTTCGCGCATCCGAGAGATCGCCGCGAGCCAAGTCGACGGCGATCAAGTTTGCCATCGCCGCGAGGAACTCGGGATCGCCGGCAATCGCCGCCCGAAACGCGCGCGCAGCATCGTCGAGCCGCTGCAAATGCGCATATGAAATTCCTAAGTCGTAATAAGCCGTCGAGTACTGGGGCTCGGATGGATGGATCTGAATGATGCGTTCGAATTCAGGCACGGCGTTCGCCCATTGCGCGCGGCGCTCTGCATCCAGACCGATCGCGAAGCGCTCGCGCACTTCGCGCGCCTGTGCGATCGAGCGCAGCGTTTGCACGTCCGTCGTGTGCGGCGCAGGCGTTGCCGTGCCGTACGTCTGCGCTGCTGCAACGGCAAAGCTTGCAGTGAAGACCACGAACACCGCAGCGGAGGCTCGAAAAGACATGCCTATGGAGCCGTCGCGTCCGGAAGTTCGGCGTCGCTCCAATGTCGGGCCGAGGCGGCTTGCTCGGGTTTGCACGCCCAGCCTTTGCGGCCCGCCTCGGTAATCGGCCCGAGCATTGCGGGCGCGGCGGAAGGCTGCATCGCGGAATCCAGCATGGACTGGAACGAGGCGGCTCCGGCAATGCCCGCGGCGGCGCCGCCGGCCACGGCGGTGCCCAGTGCGCAGCACAGAACCAGGCGGATCCAGAACCTTGACATTGGTTCAAGTATAACCGAACCTCTGAAGAATCCGTGAAACGCTGCCTGCTTATTTTGCTCTCGCCCATGCTACTGGCGACGGCCCCGACGCCGCTGGTCGTCGGCATCGTTCGCGACCAATCCGGAGCCCCGATCGCCGGGGCGCGCGTGGCCGGTGGAGGAGCCGTCACCCAAACCGACGAGCAGGGAACCTTCGCGTTGCAAACCGGAGCGCAAAACGTTTCGATAACGTGCTCCTACTGCCAAACGCTCACACGCAGCGTAACGGCCGGGCAGCCGCTCGTCGTTCTGATCCATCGCTTCGACGCGATGGCGCAAGAGGCGCCGTCGCAACGCGACATCGCCTCGGTGCCGTACGGGGACGCGGAATCGCTTGCGGCGCTACGACCTTTCACGCTGCTGGAACGGAGTTCCAGCGTGCTCGCGGGAGCGCAAGTGTCCGACCGCGGAGCCGCCTCGAATGGCGCGCTGGTCTTCGACGACGGCATTCCGGTGTACGACATCGTCTCGAACCGCTCGCCGTTCGACGTGTTTCCTTCATACACGGTGCAGCAAATTTCGTGGAGTTCTCCGGCGCAGGCGTTTACGTACGGAGATCTCGGCGGCGGCGGAACCGTGCTGGCGCAAACGCGCAGCGCCGATCCGTGGAGCGGCTTGGCCGGCGCCGGAGACGCGAGCGCATTTCGCACCGCTGAGAACGGCGGCGATGCAGCTTGGTCGCTGGACGCATCGAGCGTTCCGGGCGATGTGCGGGAACGCGCGGACGCATTCGCGCACCTCGCGCGCGGCGACGACGCGTTCGACATCACTGCCGTTGCATCGCAAGGCCGCTACTCGCCCCCGCTCGATGGTTTGGACACCTCGGCGACCGGGATGCGCGTGAGCTGATTCTCGCACGCGTGAGAATACGATACGCGCATCGGTCGTGGCGGACGGGGGCAGTTACGGCGGAATGGCGCAAGGCAATGCGTTCGCGGCCAAGTGGAGCGACCTGGAAGCGCAAGCGGGCGTCGTGACGAACACGCCGGTCCACTTTTTTTTGGATGCGGATGCGCGAACGTCGAGCGGGTACTACGCTACGGCAAGCCCCATGCTCCCGCTCGCCGCGGGCACCGTGGCGCAAACGCGCGTGGACGCCGGTGCGCAAACGTCGGGTGAGCGGTACGATGCGCGCCTGGGCTTCGGCGCGTTCGATTTTCGTTATGTCGGAGGCGCAGCCGGCGCGCGCTCGACGTTCGACGGCGGCATCATTGCACCCGGGTTCTCCGGTTCGTACGAATTCGATGCGCATTGGACGCTGCAACTCGAAGGAGGCGAATCGTTCGCGCTTCCGACTGTGCTCGAGAACTTCGTCTCGCCGGCCGACTCGTCCGCACTCGTCTTCGACCGCAACGCAATGCTGGCAGAAACCCTGACCTACGGCGATCTTCGGCGCTTTCACGCATCGCTCACGTCTTTGAGTGAACGCGTTACGGGACTCGATCCCGGCACGGTGCACTCCTTTGGCGTCTCCGCCGCATGGCAGATTGCGCCGCAGCTTTCGCTGCGCGCGTGGATTTTGCGGGACAACGATTTCACGCAGCCGTACGAGCACATCTACCGTTTCGGCGCCAATCCGCAGCCCGCGACTGTAGGCTCGTATTGGCTGACGTACGACGCCGGGAACGTGCGCGTCGACGCGCTCTACCGGCGCGACTTACTGAACTACAGCGCGGATCCGCATTTCGACGCGTCTGTTTCTGCGGCGATTTCGCGCGAATTGCGTCTCTACGGATCGACGGAGCGGATCGCGGGAACGCGTACGTTCATCTTCGGGATACGGACCCAAACGCCGTAATCAGTAACCTGACGCCAACCCTGCGGGATGCCGGCCGTCCGTGCCGCCGTAACGGATGCCGGTTCTGGGGTCGACGAGTACTGCTTGCGCGGATCCCCACGACGGAATTTCCTTAAACGTGTACCCCATCGCTTGCAGCTGCTGCATCGCCGGTGCGTCGAGTGCGCCAGGCTCCATCTCCACGACGTCCGGGAGCCATTGCATGTGCAGGCGGGGCGCATTCACCGCTTGCTGCACGTTCATGCCGTAGTCGACGACGTTTTGGATGGTCGAGAGCACGATCGTGATGATGCGCGATCCCCCCGGACTTCCCGTGACCAGGAACAACTTGCCGTTCTTCGTGACGATCGTCGGCGCCATCGACGAGAGCGGCCGTTTGCCGGGCCGAATGTCGTTACGAACGCCCTGCACGAGACCGTACATATTCGGAACGCCGGGCTTGCTCGTGAAGTCGTCCATCTCGTCGTTCAGAAAAAAGCCGGTGTCGCCGGCAATGACGCCGGCGCCGAACAAGTCGTTCAGCGTGTACGTTACGGCGACCGCGTTCCCCCACTTGTCGACGATCGAAAAATGCGTCGTGTCGTCGTTCTCGTGTGCAACGGGTCCCAATCCGGGCTGCACGTCGACCGAAGGCGTGGCTTTGCCGCTCGAAATGGATGCACGCAATTTCGCCGCGTAGGTTTCGGAAAGCAGATCGGCAACCGGATTCTCCACGAAGGAGGGATCGCCCAAATACGTGTTGCGATCTGCGTAGGCGCGCCGTTCGGCCTCGATAACGTCGTGCACACTTTGCGCACTGTGCCAGCCCCACGTTTGCAGCGGGTACGCGGAGGTGACGTTCAGAATTTCGCACAGCGTCGTGCCGCCGGAACTAGGCGGCGGAGCCGAACTGATCTGGTATCCGCGATACGTGCAATGCACGGGCGACTGCTCGTCGACGGTGTAATGTGCGAAATCGTCCAACGAGAGCATGCCGCCCTCTTTGTAGTCTGCATCCACGATCGCTTGCGCTACCGGGCCGCTGTAAAATGCCGGCGCGCCGCTTTTTGCTATCGCGCGCAGCGTTGCGGCGAGCTCGGGCTGGCGCAAGACCTCACCGGCTTGCGGCAAGCGACCGTTCTTCATGAAAATCGCGCGCACGTTGGGCTGGTTCGCAAATGTATACGCGCCGCTGGAGCCTTCACCCGACGCGCCTTTGAAAATCGCCGCGTCACCTGCCTGCAGCGTAAAGCCGTTTTGCGCGAGTGAAATCGCCGGCGCCATCAACACGCCGCGCGGCAGCGTTGCGAATTCCGAACGCGCATGCTCCATACCCATCACGGTTCCGGGAACGCCGACGGCGAGATACCCTTTCGTGCTTGCATGCGGCTCGACGTCACCCTTTGCATCGAGATACATCCGCGGGCTCGCGCGCAGCGGCGCTTTTTCGCGAAAATCGATGAATCGCTCACGCCCGTCGTGCGTCCGCACCAGCATGAATCCGCCGCCGCCGATGTTTCCACAGCACGGATCGACGACGGCGAGCGCGTACGTCACGGCAATCGCGGCATCGACCGCATTGCCTCCGCGCCGCAAAATACTCAGACCCGCTTGCGTCGCGTAATGCTGTTCGGTTGCAATCATCGCATGTGCGCCGCGTGCCGGCGCCGCGTTTTTCCACGACGGCTGCGAAGCGGGCGCGACGGCGGTCAATAGCGCGGCCAGCGTAGCCGCGACGAATCGCTTCAGCATTTTCGGACCTTCCACCTGACGGCTTGCCTTTCCGTCCCGCCCGGGCGGCCTCGTCATGCAACCCAAGTGCTTTTGGGAAGCGCTCGCCCTTTGCGCACAGCGGCGTCCCTTATCGCGATCGGAGCTTCTTCGAGCTCAGGTTGAGGCGAACGGATCGGCAACCCGCGGCCAATAGCTCAGGTCGCGTTTCTTATAGTCGATCGCCGCAAAGTCCGGCGTCAGCGCGCCGGGCGTTTCCAAATGGAATACGGCGTTCGCGATCGGTGCGAACTTGCCCCAGAAATGATGCGACGACTTCACCACGACGATGCGCATGCGATCGAGTGGAATCCCGAGATCCGTGAATGCGTTGGGAGCGAATACCTGCGAACGAACGGAAGCGAGCACGATATGCACTCCGGCGGTTTCGACCCAGGCCGCGCGCCCGAGTGGAACGAGTCCCGTGTCGTCCATCGAGTCTTGCGCGTGGTCTTCGCGCAGCTTTCGAATCGTGACGCGCAGGTCGAGGGGCATTCCGGAAGCGACGCCGAGTTTGCCACCCAGGCGTAGGTCGATGACGGCGCCCTCTTCCGCCTCGAAGCACGTCTGCACCGCACCGGGATCGTAATAGACGCCGCTCGCCGCCTCTCGAACGCCGCGTTCCAGCATTCGTCGAAGGACGTGCGTGCAGTCTCCCGGAGCGCCGCCGCCGGCATTGTCCGCCATGTCGGCCAGCACGGCGGGTCCGTGAGGGGACGAGTCGCTTTCGTCCAACGCACGATCGAGAGAGTACGTTCGAATCTGCGCCTGTTCGCGAATTGCCCAAAACGCGCGGCCGAAGCGCTCCGCAACGGAATGCGCCAAACGTTCGCTGCCGTCCGCGATCGCCAGGCATTTTGCGCCGCCGTGCTCGACGTCTCCCCAGGGAAAACCGTGAATCAAACTGATCGAAAGCACGCCGTCCCGTTCCGTTGCGCGCATTTGCGCGAGCAGCGCCTTCATCGGGTGCGCCGATGTCGGAAACAGTCCACTCATTCTGCAATCGAACGCAGCCATGACGGGACGGATCGCGCCGCTCGCAGCCGCTACGCTCAGGCGATAGAGTTCCTCTCCGCGCGCGACGATGTCGGTATGCGGATATTCATTGTAGGCGAGCAGCAGGTTCGCCGAAGCGAGCATTGCCGGCGTGAGATGCGAATGAAGATCGAGTTCGGCGCCGACGATAGTCCGCGGTCCTGCGATCTCGCGCACGCGAGCGAGAACGTCGCCTTCGCAATCGTCATAGCCGGCGGCCACCATTGCGCCGTGCAGATACAGCAGAACGATTTCGACCGGTAATGCACGCTGCAAGTCCTCGAGCAGTTCGTCACGCAGCAATTCGTACACCGAACGGAGTGTTATTCCGGCGGGCTCCGCCACGGCCGCGACGCTCTCGACGACCGTGTGCCCTTGTGCCTGTGCGAGTTCCCGCCAGCGCACCATCGCCGCGGTCTCCGAATTCTTTCGAATGGGCGCGAAGCGGCCGTGCTGTATTCCGTTCTCGTCGAAGGCCTGCCGACCCGTCGGTATCGGCGAAAAGGTATTCGTTTCGGTGACGAGCGCAGCCGTGAAGATGCGCATCGCGGCTAGTGCGAAGGCGTGTCGAAAATTGCGCGCGCTATGCGCAGTGCGATGACCTCCGGAGATGCATCCGTCACGTTCGTCAGCACGACGACTTCCAAGCCGGCCTGCGGAAACACCAAGTTCATCGCGCGGCCGCCGGGTACGCCTCCGTTGTGCCAAATCAGCGGGCGGCCTTCTGCCGAACCGCGTACCCAGCCGAATGCGTAGCCGCCGCCGAGATTGTTTTTGCTGTCGGTAGATTTGAGCATGACGATGTGCGGAGGCGGCGTCGTCGCGGCGCGCACCCATTTCGCAGATAAGATGCGATCGCCGAAAAATGCGCCGTCCCAATGAACGACGTCCGTGACGTTCGACGCGAGCGCGCCGGCGGAGTTGCCCCAATCCATCGATTGGCGCGGTATGAGATCGAAATGTCCTTTGGAATAGTTGTAGCCGCGGACGACGTCGTTACCCGCGGGAACCGACGATCGCAGGTACTGCGTCGACGTCAGGCCCAGCGGCATCAGAACGTTTTGCTTGAGGAATTGCGGATACGTCATACCCGAAATGCGCGCTACGAGCATTCCCGCGATTGCGTAATTCGTGTTGCTGTATTCGTATTTGGTCCCCGGCGTGAAGTGCAGGGGCATGCCGGCGACCAGCGCTACGAGGCTTGCCGCGGAATGCGGCCCCGATCGGCCCGCGAAAATCGACGCGAGCAGCGGCTTGTTTTCCAAATAATCCGGAAGGCCGCTGGTCTGGTCGAGCAGCTCGCGCACGGTGACTTCCTTCGCGTGCGGCGCATTCGGCAAATAGCGCGCTACCGGCGAATCCAGATCGAGCCGCCCACGTTCGACCAGCAGCAAGGACAGCGGTCGAAGTAAACTCTTTGGTCATCGAACCGATCGGAAAAATCGTTTGTGAAGTGACGGGCAAATGCCGCTCGCGATCGCGCACGCCGTAGCCCCGCGCGAGCAGCACGCTGCCGCGTCTGCCGACGCCGAGTTCCAATCCCACGATGTGTTGATCGGCCATCGCACGCGCGACGATCTTGTCGAAGCTCGCCCTCTGCGCGGCGGTAAAAGAATTCGCTTGCGCGACCGCACCCGCGGCGAAAAAGAAGACTGCCAGCACAAACGCTTTCATCGTTCGTACCCCCAAACGTTTTCCGGACACCAGATACAGCCGTTTTCGTAGACGACGGCGGGTTCGCGATCGCGCTGCAGCAACAGCGGGCCATCCAAGTCGGTGACGTCACACAATTGGCCGAGCACGAATCCGGGCGCCATTGCCAGCGAGGTGCCGCTCATGTTTCCGACCATGACCTTCAAACCCAGACGGCGCGCCTCCGCCTCCATTTCGAGAGCATGCGTAAGACCGCCGCACTTGTCGAGTTTGATGTTGACGACGGTGTAGCGTCCAACCAAGTTCGCAAGATCGTCGATGCTTTGCGCGCTTTCGTCGGCTGCGAGTGCAATGGGCGAAACCAAGCCGTCCAAATCTGCGTCCCGTCCGATCGGAACGGGCTGTTCGACGAGCTGAACGGCGGCCGCTGAAAGCGCGGGCAGCAGCCGCTCGAGAGATTCGCGCGTGAAACCTTGATTCGCGTCAACGGCCATCCACACGTCGGGACGCGCCGCGCGAACCGCACGCACGCGTTCCGCATCGCTGCCGTCGCCGGTAAGTTTCAGTTTGAGTGCTCGCGCGGACTGAAACGCGCGCGCACGCTCGGCCATTTTCGCGGGTTCGTCCGCACCGAGCGTGTACGTCGTCGTGATGGGACGCGGCGGCGCAAGACCGGCCAGACTCCACACCGGCGACTGTGCCTCCTTGGATTCGAGTTCCCAAAGCGCGCAATCCAGTGCGTTGCGAGCGCCGCCCGGCGGCAGAAGCGCGAGCAGTTCGCGGCGTCCCGCTCCGCGTGCAATTTCGTCCGCAATGGCTTCGACCTGCGCGACGCAGCGTTCGGGCGTGTCGTTTTTATAATAGACGCCGCAAGCTTCGCCGCGCCCGAGCATGCCTCGGCGGCGCACTTCGACGACCGCGACTTCGGCGTCGGTCCATTCGTAACCGGTGATGCGGAACGGGTAGAGGTACGGCCAGCGCTCGATGCGAGCGTGAACGGCGGTCGCGTTCGACGTGTCATGCATGCCGCCACCCGTTCGCCGCCTGAATGCCGATATTCTGCTTTCTGGAGCGATATTTTCCCCTTCGCGCGAGGAACGGCGCGCTGCGCCAAGTAACGCTATCGCAGAGTGAGTCAGCCGCACCTGGTCAAACGCCTGGGCCCGTTCGACGCCACGCTAATCGTGATGGGCGGCATCATCGCGTCCGGTATTTTCATGAACCCGTCGGTCGTCGCGCAACGCATGCACACGACGGGCCTGATCGTCTTTGCGTGGCTTCTTGGCGGCGTCATCGCACTAATCGGTGCGTTCGTTTACGCCGAACTCGCCGCGCGGCGCCCCGCCGTCGGCGGCATGTACGGCTATCTGCGCGACGCATATCATCCAGGACTGGCGTTCATGTCGGGATGGACCGCACTGCTCGTCAGCGAGAGCGGCGCAATTGCGGCTGTGTCGGTGACGTTCGGCACGTATACGCATCTGTGGTTTCCAATCGACGTGCGCGTGCTGGCGATCGCCGCAATTTTTGCAACGGGACTCGTCAACTGTTTCGGCGTGCGCCAAGGCGTCATAACGCAGAACGTCATGATGCTTTTGAAGATCGGCGCGATCGCGCTGATCATCGCGGCGGGTTTCTTCGGAACGCCGGCGGCACATGCGGTTGCGCTGCCTGCCGCTTCCGGAACGCTCGGCGTGCTCGCAGCGCTCGGCGCCGCGCTCATTCCCGTGTTCTATTCGTACGACGGCTGGCAAACCGCGCCGTACATGGACCGCGAGATGAAGGAATCGCGACGCGCGATGCCTTTCGGCTTGGTGTTCGGCGTCATCGGCGTCGTCGTGCTCTATCTGGCCGTCACGCTCGGCGGACTGCGTACGCTGGGCGCGGCAGGTTTGGCGCACACGTCGACGCCTGCAACCGATATCGTGAAAATCGTGATCGGACGTCCGGGCGAGGGGATCGTCGCCGCCTTCATCGCGCTCTCAACGCTCGGTTTCCTGGGAAACATGGCGCTCACCATTCCGCGGCTGTACTACACGATGGCGACCGACGGATTGTTTTTCAAACAGCTGGCGTATCTGCATCCCAAATCGAAGGCGCCCGTCGCGGCCATCGCCATGCAGTGCGTGGTAGCCAGCGTGATCGTCGGCTGGGGAAGTTATCAGCGCATCCTGGACTACGTTACTCCGATGGATTTTCTCTACATGACGCTCGCCGCGGTCGCCGTCTTCATCTTCCGCCGGCGCGATGCGGGCACGAGCCGCCCCGGCCTGCGCATCCCGGGTCATCCGTGGAGTACGGTGTTCTTCGCCGGCGTGAGCGCGGCGTTCGTCATCAATTCGTACGTCGCGTTTCCCGGCGATTCGCTCATCGGGTTGGCCATTTTCTTTTCCGGCGTACCAATCTATTTTCTATGGCGCAGAAAAGTACAACCAGACAGGGGGGAACATGCAGAATATTCTTTGCCGTAAACTCGCAGCGTTCGCGGCCGCGGCTGCCGCGTGCTGCAGCGTTATCCCCGCAGCTGCAGCGCAGCCGCCCACCATGGACGACGCGCTCAGCCTGATCGAAAGCTACGCTCCGCAAGCGCTACGCGAACAGGGTGCTCCGGGAATGTCGGTGGCGATCACCGACCGGCACCACACGCTGCGCGTCATCACCATCGGATATGCGAATCTCGACGCGAAAACACCGGTGACGGAACAGACTCGCTTTCCCGTCGGATCCATTACCAAAGGCATGACCGCGCTCTCGCTGATGGAACTGCGCGACGAAGGCAAATTCGATCCGGCAAAGCCCGTTACCGCGTACCTTCCCTGGTTTTCGATTCACTCCGGCGGCAAGACGATCTACGCGCACCAGACTGCTTTCGCATACAGCGGGTTTTCCGGACGATTTTTCGATAGCGCCGGGATACTTGTACACGGTCGCGGCGCTGCGCGAAGCGCACACGATTTTCGATCCCGGAACGAGTTGGTCGTATTCGAACGACGGGCTTGCAACCGTCGGCACCATTCAATCCGTGCTCGATCGCTTGCCGTGGGCGGATTCGCTGCAGCGGCGCGTGTTCGACAAACTGGGCATGTCGAACAGCAGCGCAGTGTTTACCCCGGAAACACTCGCCAGCACGGCCGACGGCTACGTCTTCGAAGATAGCAATCTCATCACGCCGCCGAATCCGCAGCTGATCGCATCGGTTCCCGGCGACTATATCGACCCTGCGGGATCGGTCATTTCCACACCGGACGACATGGCCAAATACATGCGCGTGATTTTGAACGGGGGCGTGAACGACGCGGGCGCGCGCGTGATTTCGCAATCGGGTTACGCGTTGTGGACGACGCCCGACTCGACGAACGGCAAAGTCGCGGGTCAGGTCGCACCGGAATTGGACGAAGCACCGCTTCTCTATCAGCACTATGCTTTCGGTTTGGCGGTGCACCAGGAAAACGGCGACAAGATCGTCGGGCACACGGGCGGCATCGCGGGCTACAGTGCGTGCATGGAAAACGACGTGACGCGCGGCTTCGGAGTAATCGCACTCTCGAATCTGGTCGAAGCGCCGCTGCATCCGTGTGCCATCGTCTTGTTCGCAATCAAGGTGCTGCGCGCGCAAAGTGCCGGAGAACCTCTTCCGCCGTTGCCGCCGCAGCGCGGCAATTATCTGCAGCGAACCGCCGTGACGAATGCCGCGCAGTATGCCGGAACGTACCGCTCGCCGGACGGTGCAGCGCTGCGCATCACGACGGACGGTACGGCGCTGCAGCTGCAGGAAGCGGATGGTGCGAAAACGTTGTATCCGCGCGGCGGACGGACGTTTTACGTGGACGACTCGCGCTTTCGCGTGTTCGGACTGACGTTCGTGCGCGAAGCGAAGAGCGGCGCGATGGATCAGGTTATTTCCGGTGCGCAGTGGTTCGCCGCTGCCAGCTACAAGGGGCCCAAGCATTTCGCGTATCCCAACAGTTGGAACGCGCTCACGGGACGGTACGAAAGTTTGGGCGTGTGGGGCATCGCCGCAGCGAGCCGGGTCTTTCTTTTGAAAGGCCATCTAATGCTGGACGGCGCGCCGCTCGCGCCGCAGAAGGACGGCTCGTTCAAACTCGACTCGACGACCGTCCGCTTCGACACGCCCGCGGCCGGCAAAATGCAGCGCTTGTGGGAGGACGATTTCGAACTCTACCGCATCGACTTGCCGTAGGAGGGTGATTGCATGATTGTAGCAACTACCGAAAACATCGCCGGACACCGCATCACCAAGACGCTCGGACAGACGTTCGGTGTCGTCGTTCGCAGCCGCGGCCTTGCGGGAAATATCGCGGCGGGATTGCGCTCGCTGGTTGGCGGTGAAATCACCGAATACACGCAACTGCTGGAGGAAGCACGCCGGCACGCCGTCGATCGCATGGTTCAAAACGCGCAGGCGATGGGCGCCGATGCAATTATCATGATGCGGTTCGATTCCTCGGAAATGGGACAGTCGATGAGCGAGATCGTCGCGTACGGCACGGCCGTAACGATCGAAGCGACGTCGTAATGCGAATCGCGATGGCGGTCATCGGCGGCCTTTGCGTGATCGCCGGCGTGCTGCTGTTTGCCTTGCCGCGGCATAGCGGCCTGGCGCCGCTGATCGTCGGCGTGCTCATTCTCGTCAGCTTGGCATTCGAAGGGCGCTATCGCTCCGGCGCAGCCACGGCTGGGGCCTGGGAACAAACGGACGAAAAATTCATCGACCCCGAAACGGGCAAATTGGTCGAAGTCGACTACGATCCGCAAACGGGTGAAAGGAAATACCGCTCGTGAATGTCCGCGCCGCGGCGATGGCGGCGGTCTTGCTGTTCTGCACGGCGTTGACGCCGCCGGCGAGCCAGCGCGCGCCGCTCACCGCCGCACAAATTGCGTCGATCGACCGGTTCGTCACCGGTGAAATGGCGCAAACGCACGTGCCGGGCGCTGCAGTCGGCATTTATTCCCGCGGGCGGATATTGCTCGCGAAGGGCTATGGGCTGGCAAACGTCGAGCTCGACGTACCCGTAAAACCGCAGACGATCTTCGAATCCGGATCCGTCGGCAAACAATTCCTTTCCGCCGCGGTGATGATGCTCGTCGAACGGCATCGCGTCTCGCTGAACGACAGCATCACGAAATACTTTCCCGATGCGCCGGCGAGTTGGAAACCCATCCGCGTCGAAAATTTGCTTTCGCATACGTCCGGTCTCTCCGAGTACGACACGAACGAGCGGGCCGCCACGGGTGGACCGTTCGACATCCGGCGAGATTTCACGGAAAATCAGCTTCTGCGCAAGATCGAAGCAATGCCTATCGAGAATGCGCCCGGCGCGAAATGGAATTATCGCAATACCAATTACGTCTTACTCGGAATTTTGGTTCATCGCGTAACCGGAATGTTCTATGCGAATTACCTGGCCGACCGCATCTTCAAGCCGCTCGGCATGACGTCGACGCGGCTCATCAGCGAAGCCGACATCATTGCGAACCGTGCAGCGGGTTATCAATGGGAAAACGGGACGCTCAAAAATCAAGACTGGGTCTCGCCGACCTTCAATTCCACGGGCGACGGCTCGCTGTACTTCAACGTGCTCGACCTCGCAAGATGGGACGCCGCACTTTATACAACACGTCTGCTCAGCCGTTCCAGTTTGGATAGGATCTGGACGGTCTACAAACTGAACGACGGGAAGCCCAATGCCGCGAATTACGGCTTCGCATGGCAAATCGACAAGCAGAACGGTCATCGGGTGCTCGAGCACGGCGGCGCCTGGCAAGGCTTCACGTGCGAGATTTCTCGCTATCCAAACGATTCACTCACCGTCGTCGTCCTCACGAACCTAGACGCAGGACACGCACGGCCCGGTTACATGGCGCACGTCATCGCCGGTCTTGCTGACGCGCCGTTGATGCCGCAGAGGCTGACGACGATTGCGGACGCGCAACCGCGCATTGCGGCTTCTCTCTCCTCGGTGCTCGACAAACTCGCCGGCGGCACGGATCTGCGCAAACTTGCAACGCCCGGCTTCGCGCAGATGCTCGCACCGAGCGATAGCGCCGATGCCAGGCGCCTCATTATTCCGTTGTGGCCGGACGGCGCGCTGACGCTCGTCCGGCGCATTCCCTCCCCCGAGAATCCCTCACAGACGATGTCGCAATTCCGCCTTGCAAAAGGCGTGCGTTCGATCCTGATCACTTACGGCATCGATTCGCACGGTAAAGTAACCATGCTGTTCGTGGAACCGGATAGAGCGTATCGCTCCTCCTGAGTTCCATAGGTCAGGTTCCGTCAGCTAGATGCGCGGGCTGATCATCCTTACCGCCTGCATGCCGCGGCGCTCAGATGGCGCGCCAGATAATCGACAGTCGCTTGATCCGCGCGAAGAAACGTGGCGTACCGCAAGAAGCCGTGTATTTCGTTCGGGAATGACCAGCTCGTCGTACGGCACGTGCGCGAGGTCCAGGCGGCGCGCAAGATCCACGGTTTGATGGAAGCGCACGTTGTGATCGTCGTCGCCCTGAACCAGCAGCACCGGCGATCTCCAGGACGAAATCGCGGAATCGGGTGAGGACTTCCAGGCGATGCGCCGTTCCTCGCCGATATTCGGCATTTGATAACGTGCAGGCGGTTCGGGAAAATCTTCGGCCGTAGACCAGTCGTGCACCCCATGCCAGTCGACGCCGGTGCAGAAGCGATTCGAATTACGAGCAAGCGCAAGCGCCGTGAGGTAGCCGCCGTACGAACCGCCCCAAATTCCGATGCGGCGTGCATCGACCGCGGGATTGCGCTGCAAGTACGCGTTTCCGGCCACGACGTCTTGATATTCCGACGCGCCGCCCGGGCCCCACTTCGCGGGATGCGAATAGTCGTACCCATAGCCGATGCTCAACCGGTAGTTCACGGAAAGCACCACGAAGCCGTGATTCGCAAGATATTGGTTGACCGCATAGCCGTTGGTGTAGTAGTCCATGTAATGCCACGTCGTCATCATCTGACGGGGCGGACCGCCGTGCACGAAGATCACGCCCGGCATTTTTCCGCGAGAGCCCGTCTTCTCGAAAAGCTGACCGTGAACGACGTGACCATCGGCCGCGCGAAACGTTACGCTCTTCGGCACCACGAGCTGCGCCGTTGGAAAATCTCCCGGAAGGCGATCGCGATCGAGCATCGTCCATGCGCGGCCCGCTAGCGATCCGGCAGCAACGAGCGGTGGTTCTTGCGATCCAGCCTGCACGAATGCCAACGCCTGCCCGGCGCCGGTGACGACGGGAGCCCACTGGCTCGAGGGGCCGGAAGTAATTTCACCGATCCGTCCGGAGGCCACGTCGACGCGGAACAGATGCCGGCGTTCGAAATCACCCGGCGTGCTGCCCGTGTTCGCGGAGTAGATCATCGTCTGCCCGTCCGGCGACATGGCCGTGTCTTCGACCATGAACGAACCGGGCGTCAGCAGGCGCGCCGTTCCGCCGGCGGCGGATATCGCGTACAAGTGCGGCCAGCCGTCCGCCGAGGACACGAACGTGAGCCGGCTATCGCCGCTCCATCGCAGCGTCGGATCGAACGTGTCGGGGAACGAAGCACGCAATGTGTTCGCGCTTTGCCACGCACGCCGCGCATCGCCGCTGCGCGCATCCGCGACCCACAGCGACCACGGCGTTACGTTCCATGCCAATTCGTTTACCGGCGGGCCGCCGATGCCGGGCACGCGCAGAAACGCGATGCGCGTCCCGTCCGGCGACCATCGCGGTTCCGCGTCCTGCGAGGTCGACGGCTGCAGAAATTCGAGCGGCGTACCGCCGTTTCGATAGACGCCGATGAAACTATGATCCGTTCGCGAGGAAACGAATGCGAGCGCGCTGCCGTCGGGCGACCACTGGAGATCGGAGTCTTGGCCTTCGTCGAAGAACAGCCTATCGGCTTTCGCGGAGCCGTCGATCGGCGACCACTGCACGGATTGATCTCCTGCAACGAACGCTACACGACGGTTGTCCGGCGAAATCACCGGCGCATCGCCGATTCCGAGCGAAACCGGTTTTCCGCCCGAAAGCGCGACGGACCACACCTCCATTTGCGGCTGCACGGGACTCAAATCCGGATCGGGCGGAACCGGCGCCGGCCAGTTCGAATCGTGATCGCCGCCGCGCACGTACACCACGTAGTGCCCGTTTTGCGAAACGTGCAGATTCGTAATCTCCTGGCCGTCGTCGGAGGTGTAGTTCGTCACCATGCGAGGCGCGAAACCGGGTGCCGTCGCGACGAAAACGTTGCGCACGCCGCGTTCGTCCAAAACCCATGCGATGGTGCGCCCGTCGGCCCCGGAGACGAGATCGAGCGGATACGGATAGCTCAAAATCTCGTTTATGGTGAACGCTCGCGCTTGGACGCCGGTCACGCCGAACAAACACAGTGCCAGTAGAAAAAGTGAGCGGCGCACCATCGTCAGTGCGTACCGTTTCGCATACGAATTTCCATCCTCGGCCCTCCACGAGATTTGCTCGTGCTTCCCGCCGGGCGGTGCGGTTCCTCTGCGAATCGACAAAATTTTAGGGAAATACTCGATATTTTGCCGTCATCTGCGGACCAGCGCATTCGATGGCGGGATTTCGTCGATACCGACGAAATTTGGGCGCATGGCAAGCGTCAAAGCTCGCGCCTCGGCGCTCGCGCTCGGCGTACTGACGGCGCTTCTTTTCGGGTGCAGCAAGCCGTCCGCTCCGAGCTCCGGCCACATGGCGCTCGCGGTCGCGCTTGCGCAAGAGCCGGAGTCGCTCGACCCGCTCCTGCTCGAAGGCCCGACCGCGTACGCGATAAGCGACCTCTTCTATTCGTATCTCACCAATTACGACACGTCGGGAAACGTGGTTCCCGATCTCGCCGTTTCCGTTCCGACGCCCGCGAACGGCGGCGTTTCCGCAGGCGGCACGCGCATCACGTTTCATTTACGGCACGGCATTCGCTGGCAAGACGGCGCGCCGCTGACCGCGCGCGACGTCATCTTCACCTACCGCGCCATCATGAGTCCGGCAAACGATCTTCCGACACGATACGGATACGACGCAATTCAAGCCGCCAGTGCGCCGGACGCGTATACGGTCGTCATCCGGCTCAAACGTCCGCTCTCGCCGATCGTCCCGTATTTCTTCGGCGGCGACAGCAATTATCCAATTATGCCGGAGCATTTGCTGGGTCATTACCCGAGCATCAACCGCGTGCCGTTCAACAGCGCGCCGGTCGGATCGGGCCCGTACGAACTGCTGCGATGGGACCGCGGAGACCGGCTTGTGGTTGCGCCCAATCCGCTCTACTATCGCGGCAAACCGCGACTGGAGCGCCTGGTTCTGCCCTTCGTTCACGATCAGGCGACGATTATCGACGAACTCGTCACCAATGAAGTGGACGCGGCATTTTCACTCGACGCCTCGCGCATCGCACAGCTGCGCGCGATTCCGCAGCATCGCATCGTCGTGACGCCGATTCCCTATTTCTTCGCGATGGCGTACAACACGACGGTTCCGCCGCTGAACGATCCGAACGTGCGCCGCGCGCTCGCGATGGCTGTGGATCGCGACACGATCGTGCGCAAAATCAGTCACGGGCTCTACGACGCGCGCACGGGCCTGCGCGGACTATTCACGTGGGCATTCGCTCCAGGTGCGGACGACTTGCGGTACGACCCCAAAGGTGCGCAAGCGCTGCTGGCGTCGGCCGGCTGGTCGCCGCACGGAAAACGGCTGCAGCTTCAGACTCTCGTTTCCCGCGGGCTCCGACGTTGTCGCGCAGTTCGCGACGGCAATTGCGGCAGCGGAGAATGCAATCGGCGTCGACGTCTCGCTCAAGCGCTACACGCGCGAAGTCTACATGGCGAACGACGGCCCCATCATGCAGGGACGGTTTCAGTTGCAACTCTACGATTATCACTCGGATTACGATCCGGACGCGGCGTGGTTGCTCGCTTGCGATCAGCGCAGTCCGAACGGTTTCAACGACGCCCGTTACTGCAATCCCGCCGTGGACCGGGAACTCGAGCGTGCGGCGGCATCGTTCGATCGCGCCGAAAGAATGCGCTCCTACCGCACGGTGCAGCGCGTCATCGCACGCGACCTACCGTATTTCTTCATTTGCCAAGGCAGCGAAATCGACGTCGTGCCGGACCAAATGCAGCACTTCGAACCTCCACTGCTCTCACCGTTCCGCTCAGCGCAGGATTGGCGGCTCTCGACGACAAAAAAACGGCGCTAATGACGAAATTTCGCTAGTCGACGGGAAGGCCGCATCAACCATGTCTAGCCCGAACAAGACCATCCGGCAGTACGCCATTCTCACCGAAGGGTATTTGCGCGATCCTTCGTCGGGCAAGACGGCGCACGGGGTCATGCGTTTTCGCCCGGACCAGGTGGCGGTCGTCGTCGATTCCGCTTATGCAGGCAAGCGCGTGCGGGAAGTCGTGCCGTCGCTCGAGTGCGATGCTCCGATCGTCCGCACAATCCAAGAAGCGTTGCTGCACCAGCCGACGTCGCTCCTCATCGGTATCGCCACGGTCGGCGGTAAATTGCCCGCAGCGCTGCGCGAGGTCGTGCTGCAGGCGGTCGACGCGGGATTGGAAATCGTCAACGGCCTCCACGAATTTTTGACCGACGACGCGCAAGTCGCGGCCCGAGCGGCCAAGAGCGGAGCGCGCATTTGGGACGTGCGGCGCGTCGGGACGATTCCGATTTTTAGCGGTGCGGCATACGGCGTTCCGCAAAAAATCGTGCTGGCGGTCGGCAGCGACTGCTGCGTCGGAAAAATGACCGCAATGCTGGAAATCGAACGTGCAGCCCGCGATCGAGGCGCGCGCGCGCAGTTTCTCGCAACGGGACAAACGGGAATCGTCATCGCCGGAGCGGGTATCTGCGTCGATCGCGTCATTTCCGATTTCGTCACCGGTGCAGCGGAACAGCTGCTGCTCGGCGCCGCACCGGACAGCGAGGTTCTACTGGTCGAAGGCCAAGGATCGATCTTTCATCCCGCGTACGCGCCAGTGACGTTCGGATTGCTCTACGGATCCGCGCCGGACGCGCTTTTGCTCTGTCACCGTCCGAATACGACGCACATCGACGGCTTTCACAACGAGATCCCAAGTTTGCCGGCGCTGATCGAAGCGCACGAGGCGATGCTGCGGCACGTCAAGCCGGCGCGCGTCGCGGCGATCGTGCTCGACACTTCCGCACTCGACCCGGCGGCGGCCGCGAAGACGATTGCAGCAGCGGAAGAACAAAGCGGTTTGCCGGCCGACGATCCCGTTCGGCACGGCGGGTTGAAGGTGTGGAACGCTCTGACTGCTGCACTTGCGTCCGTGCGCAAGACGGCGCACGCATCGGCCGGTTCGCTTTCGCCCACGCGTTAGAGATCGAGATATCCGTCGTTCGCAATCTCGCCGAGTATCTGCCCGGCCTCTTGCGAGGGGTCCTTTTGCGCCGGCAGCGCGAGGTTGTTGAGGTACAAGCAAAACGCCAGACGGTGTCCGCTGCGCGTGGTCATGTATCCGGCAAGGCCCTTGCCGGTTAGAAATAACCGCGAGTTGAGCATATCGCCGTTCCCGTTCGTTCCGGTTTTCGCGTGCACTTTGCCCGCCGCCGGCGCGTCTTTTTGAATGTCGAACAGCGTGCCGTCGACGCCCAGAATAGGCAGGCCACGGTAGAAGGCGCCGAAGTACGGCCGGCCGCGCAAATACTCAAGGTAGCGGACGATTTCGGCGGGCCGGAAAAATGCATTCGCACCTTCACCATCGTTCTGCGCGAAGTCGAGCGGATTGAATCCGGCGCGCGTGAGAAACGATCACTCCAGCTCGAATCCAGCGCCTTGCGGATCGGCAGCATCGCGAGCGACGAGCGCTCCCCACAGATACGGCATCATCGCGGCGTGCAGATTGTCGCTGACCTTTAACGTAACTTTCACGTCTTCCGAAAGCGGGGGTGAGATGTGGCGAGCGACCTCGTTCTGCGGCGTGTAAATGCGCGCGAGCGCGCCGGCGGCGGGCAGCACGGCGCTGTCCGTTTCCGAAACGCGAACGCCTGCATCCGCGAGCGTTTGCACGAGTGCGACCTCCGCAAACCGCGGCGGAGACGGTACCGGATAATCGTAGAGAACCGGCTTCGAATCTTTCGGGAACGTCCCGGTTATCGTAACGCGATGGTTGCCGGCGGCGTCTTGGACGTCGTTCGACATGTTCGTCGTATTTTCCGAATGCGGCGGCCCCGTGGTCGCACTGCCGACGAACGTCGCGTACGGTGTTTGAGGTGAAACGGAGATTCGTACCGGATCTCCCGGCGATGCGCCCGCGCTGACGGTAACGTCGACGACGTTGTCGTTTAGCACGATCGGCGCCACCGTCGTGTCCGTGCCGAGCTCCTGAGTGTTGTCCGGAAACAGCGAGTCGTCGACGAGCACGCGTCCGGTAACCGCTTTAATCCCATGTGCCGATATTTGCCGCGCAAAATCGCGAAGCACGACGAGCGGATCCCCGGGCACGGCCTTCGTGTCGACGCTCCCACCGTACGCGTGATCCTCGTTCTCAAAAGCCAGCGTCCCGTCGGGCTGAATGCGGTTCGAAAGATTGGGATCGCCCGAAGCGCGCAAAATCAGATCGCCGTGCAGCGTTCCGCTGGAATCGACCACTCCATCGCGATAGACGGACGTGGTAAAACGATAGCCCGGTCCCAGAAGCGACAACGTAGTGCCTTCGGTGAGCAGTTTCGTAGTCGACGCGGAGACGTAAAATTTACCGGCATCGCGCGCAAACACCATGCGGCGGCGGTCGAGATCGTAAAAGGCGGCGCCGAACTGTGAAGCGCTCAGTTCCGGGCGCTTCAAAATTGCGCCGACGTTTTCGGCCATCTTGCCTTGCGCCGCGCCGGCTTGCGCGCCGCAAAGGGCTAGCAAAGCGACCATCGCCACGACCGGTTTCATACATGCGTCCTTTCTCAAAAGTGATCGTACGCCGCAACGGCGAGCGAAGCGACCATGTTTCCGAGCGCTCCGGGATTCCGTTCGTCCTCGATGGGAACGTCCGAAAAGAACGCCGCGAACGCCAGCACGCGCCCCTCCGAGGTAGTGACGAACCCGGCCAGCGCTTTGGACTCCATCAGCGCAGCTTTGCTCAACACGCTGGTGTACGACAACGTGCCGGTCTTCGCCCGAATCGCCTTTGCCGCGGCCGCCTCCGTCTCGCGTTGAATGTCGTGCAGCGTGCCGTCGTGCCCGAGAACCGGTAACGCGTGCACCAAAGCCTCGCGCCACGGCGCGCGCCAAACCGCGGTCAGGAATTCGCACATGAAATTCGGCGTGAAATGTGCTTTCGCACCGCAGCCGTCGCCGAGAAACGCGCCCGCGGCCTGCGTGGAGGCAAATGGCGGACCGCCGCGAGAGAGAACCAGACGCAGAAGCATCTCCGCGTGAAGGTTTTGACTGACTTTCAACACGACCTTGACCGCTTCGCGAAGCGGAGGCGAACGATGCGTTGCAACGAGCGTTCGGGGCGCGTTTCGCGCAAAGGGAGCATCGCCGAAGGTGATGCCGCTTTCCTCGAGTGCTTCTTGCAGCAGCGCGCGCGCAAACGCGCTCGGCTCCGGAATGCGGTATGCGGTGAGCACGCGTTCTCCCGCTTCGACCTCACCGCGCACGGTCAAAACGCGAACGCCCTCTGCAATCGCTTCGTCCGTCACCTCGACGCCGCGGAGCTTTTGCCGCGATCCAACCGTCTTCACATCGTTTAGGATACGTACGGAGCGCGTCGGCGGAGCAAAGGAGATCGCAGCGGGCTCGCCCGCTGCCGGCGAGCCGCGCACCTCGATGTCGATGAGATTGTCGTTAATGCTGACGGGCGAGATGACCGCCTGCGTTCCGGCTTCCGCCTCGCCTTCGGGAAACAACGACGCATCTACGAGGACGCTTCCGCGCACGCGCCGGATGTTGTACGATGCGATCTGACTCGCAAGGCCGCGAAAAACTTTCCTGGTATCGCCCGGAACGGTTTCGATGCCGTCATAATAGCCTGCCAGCGCGTGATCGACGTCGCAGAAACGCAACGTGTCGTCTTCTTCGACACGTCCGGACAGGTTCGGATCGCCCGCTGCGACGAGGACGAGGTCGCCGTGCAGCACGCCCTTCTCGTCCAGTTCGCCCGTGCGAAAAACCCGCGTTTCGAAGCGGTAGTCGGGGCCGAGCGCGGCGAGCGCGTTCGCGCATGTGAGGAGCTTTGCGGTGGAAGCGCCCGCGAACAGCTGCGAACCAAGCCGGTCGTATAGGATCGTTCCGGTCTGAACGTCTCGAAGTTGCACGCCGATGCGCGAATGCGCGAAGGCGGGGCGCGACGCGAGCCGCTCCACTGCAGAAGAAAATGCCGCGGTACCGCCTCGTGTTTGCATCCGTTCCCGGCGATTTTAGTCTGCCGCCTGTTCGGTTCCTATCAAAATATGGCCGATAACGACGAAATTTTGCCGGTTCGCTTTCGAGCATCCGCTCGCCGCTGCCGGAGGAGCATCCTTCTCGGACAGGTCCGCCGGTAGTAGTGCCCGAACCCGCCACGGTTCAATAATAAGAGCAATCAACAAAAACATCAGTAGGAGTAACCGTGCCAGAGTCCATCTCACTCGAGATCGGCGGGCGCACGATGACCATCGAAACCGGCGAACTCGCGAAGCAAGCGAACGGGTCCGCGCTGGTTCGTTATGGCGATCAAAATGTCGTGCTCTGCGCCGTCACCGCCTCCGAGAAACCTCGTGAAGGCATCGACTTCTTTCCTCTCACCTGCGATTTCGAAGAAAAAATGTACGCCGCCGGCAAAATTCCGGGCGGATACATCAAGCGCGAAGGCCGCCCGCCCGAGCACGCCGTGCTCAGTTCGCGGCAAATCGACCGGCCGATTCGCCCGCTCTTTCCCGACGGTTTTCGTAACGACGTGCAAGTCGTCGCGACCGTTCTTTCCATCGATCCGGAACTCGACGCCGACGTGCTCGGCGTGTGCGCCGCAGGCGCCGCGCTCGCGGTATCCGACATTCCGTTCGACAAAACCATAGCCGCAGTACGCGTCGGGCGCGACGAGAGCGGCAACTATCTCTGCAATCCGGCGCTCAAGCAATATGAGAGCGGCGGGATGGACATCGTCATCGCCGGCACAGCCGATGCCGTGATGATGGTCGAAGGCGGCGGCAATGAAATCAGCGAGGAAGAGTTCCTCGGCGCCGTCGAGTTCGCGCACCAGAACATCAAGCAAATCATCGCGTCCATCGACCAGCTCGCGAAAAAGTCCGGCAAAGCCAAACGTGAATACCCCGTACAGCGCGTCAACAGCGATCTCGACGCATGGGTTCGCAAAACGTTCCGGAAGGACGTCGCGAAGGCAATGCGCATCGTCGAGAAACACGAACGCGAAACCGCGTTCGACGCATTGAGCAGCGCGGAGGCAATCGTGCGAGCCGGCGGGGATACGACTATCAAGGCGCTGCTCGAGGATCCGGCCCTCGCCAAAGATTTCGGCAAGATCATCAAGGCCATGGAAGAGGACGAGCTGCGCGTGATGGTGGTCGACGAAAATATTCGTCCCGACGGCCGCAAGCCCGACGAGATTCGGCCGATTTGGTCGAAGGTGCATTACGTGCCGCGCGTGCACGGTTCCGGTGTTTTCACGCGCGGTCAAACGCAGGTGTTCACCGCCGCGACGCTCGGCTCGATTAGCGACGCACAGCGTTTGGACGGCATCGTCGCGCTCGAAAACAAGCGCTACATGCACTTCTACAACTTTCCGCCGTTCTCGGTCGGAGAGACACGCCCGATGCGCGGACCGGGCCGCCGCGAAATCGGCCACGGACATCTCGCAGAACGCGCGCTGGTGCCGGTGCTTCCACCCAAGGAAGACTTTCCGTACACGCTGCGCCTGATGAGCGAAGTGCTGGAATCGAACGGCTCCTCGTCGATGGCATCGGTCTGCGGCAGCACGCTCGCACTCATGGACGCGGGCGTACCGATCAAAGATCACGTCGCCGGCGTCGCGATGGGTCTGATTCTCAAGGGTGACAAATACGCGGTCCTCACCGACATTCAAGGTCTCGAAGACGCGCTCGGTGAGATGGACTTCAAAGTTGCCGGTACCAAGAAGGGCATCACCGCGATTCAGATGGACATCAAGGTCCAGGGCGTCACCATCGACATCATGCGCGAGGCGATGGTCGAAGCGAAGAAATCCCGCTTCTTCATCATCGACAAACTCGCCGAAACGATCGCCAAGCCGCGCGAAGAACTGAGTAAGTTCGCCCCGCGGATGCTCGTCGTGCAAATCAATCCCGACAAGATCAAAGACGTCATCGGTCCCGGCGGCAAGATCATCAACAAGATCATCGAGGACACCGGCGTCGAAAAGATCGACATCGAAGACGACGGCAAGGTGTTCATCACCGCGCTCGACGGCGAATCCGCCGAGAAGGCGCGCTCGATCGTCGAATCTATCACCAAAGACGTCGTGGTCGGCGAAACGTACATGGGCGAGGTCACGCGCATCATCAACATCGGTGCCTTCGTGAAAATTCTCCCCGGTAAAGAAGGCCTCGTGCACATCAGCCAGTTGGCGCCCACACGCGTCGAGAAGGTCGACGACGTCGTCAAAGTAGGCGACGAGATCATGGTCAAGGTCATGGAAATCGACGGCCAAGGCCGCATCAATCTCTCGCGCAAGGCCGTGCTCGCGGGCACGTCCGGCAACGGTGCGGGTGCGAGCGAACATCACGAACCGGCACATTCCGGAGGCGGCCACGGCGGCGGCGAAAGCCGGCGTCCGCGCAGACCGCGTCGCAGACTGGAATAACACTCGGATCGAATGGGGCGGCCTCGAAAGGCCGCCCCACTTTCGTCTTGCGCCGGGCGCGCCGCCTCGACTATATTTAGTTGTCATGAAACGCGCTCCAAAACAAAAAGCCGCGGCAGATGGCGCCGCGACGCAACCGGCGTCGATGCCGGACGTCGGCCGCATCCTCAAGCGCCTGCGTGCGCAGCACAGCGTTTCGGTGCAGGAACTGGCGGAACACAGCGGGCTGTCGGCCTCGTTCATTCGCGCCGTGGAGCGCGGAGATTCCGACATTTCACTCGGAAGACTCGCCCGCCTCGCGCAGTTCTTTCAATATGATCTTGGTTCGTTTTTGGGATTCACCTCGCAGCTTTCCCGTCCCAATTTCGTCGGTAAGGAAAGCCGCGCGCGCATTCGGCGCGGAAAAGGCGTCAGTTACGAAGCGCTTCATCTCCCCGGCCTGGACCTGGATTTGATCGTCGTGGGCATGGAAGCCCGGGCGAAATTCACGAACACGCTCACGCACGAGGGAATCGACGTCGTGTACGTGCTCGATGGCGAGATCGTTCTCGTGGTCGACGACGTCGAATACCACATGGCGATGGGTGAATGCTGCGTGTTCTCCGCGGCATATGCTCACCTGCTGCGAAACGATTCCGGTAAGCAGGCGCTGGCGATTTCGCTCACGACCGGCCGCATGTACTGAGCCGGACTGCGTGCAGCACCTCAAGCGCGAAATCGAAGAAGCCATCGAGCGATGGGGCGTTCCGGGGCTCGGTTATGCGGTCATTCTGAAAGGCCAAGTCATCCTCGCGGGCGGTGCCGGAGTGCGCACCATCGGCGGAAGCGAAACCGTAAATGAACATACGCTGTTTGCCATCGGTTCGGTGACCAAATCGTTCACGGCTGCCGCGGTTGCGATGCTCGTCGACGAAGGCCTGCTTTCGTGGAACGATCGCGTCCTCGATCTCCTTCCCGACTTTCGTCTCTACGATCCGTACGTCACGCGCGAGCCTCACCGTACGCGACTTGCTCACGCATAGAAGCGGTTTGGCACGCGGCGACATGATGTGGTACAACAGCGGATACGATTCCGCCGAGGTTCTTCAGCGCGTCCGGCATCTGCCGCCGAGTTGGAGCCTGCGCAGCGCGTTCGGCTATCAGAACATCATGTACGTAGCCGCTGGCGAACTGATCGCAAAAGTCGCAGGCGCGCCGTGGGAACGCATCGTCAAAGAGCGCATCTTTGCACCGCTCGGTATGGGAGCCAGCCGCGTGGACGTTTCCGAGGTGGAGAACGGAAGCAACGTAGCACTCCGCATGCGGAGCTTGACGGAAGGGTTGCCGCAATCGCTCATTACGCTCACAAGAATTCGCGGCCCGCCGGCTCCATTTATTCGAGCGTGTCCGACATGACGCAGTGGCTTCGCCTGCAACTCGGCAACGGTACGCACGACGGACGCAGAATTCTTTCGTCAGTCTCGCTGCGCGAAACGCAGACGCCGCAAACCACGATCGCGCAGACGGCACCGTGGCGATACATGTTTCCCGGCGCGGAGTACTTGGCGTACGGCCTGGGCTGGTTCGTCAGCGGGCACCACGGACGCAAGATCGTTTCGCATGGCGGAAACATCGACGGCATGTCGGCGCAGGCGTGTGTCGTTCCGGAGGAGCAGCTCGGCATCGTCCTTCTATCGAATTCGGATTCGACGCTGCTGCCGAACGCACTACTGTATCGTCTGTTGGACGAGGTCTTCGGCGAGAAAGCGCATTCGTGGCTGAATGAATTTTACGGCGTTCAGCAGACGCTCAAAGCGCAGACCGATTACGCGGAGCAGGCGCTGGGCGAGAGCCGCCTCGCCGGAACAAAGCCGTCCAGACCGCCGTCCGCGTATGCCGGTTCTTATGAGGACGCCTTCTACGGAAGCGCTACGATCGAGGAAAGCGACGGCGAATTGCGGATCGACTGCATCGGTTTTCGGGGCACGCTCGAACACTGGCATCTCGACAACTTCACGTTCGTTCCCGAAAATCCGATTTTGCGCAAGCACAAACCGATGCTGCGTTTCTCCATCGATGATTTCGGGGAGGTGTCGCGCGTGACCATGAACCTCACGGGCGGCGTGCAATTGCCGTTCGAGCGCAAAGCGCAGCCGGCGCAACCCGTAAAACTTTCAGCCGACGAGCTTCTCGCGTTCGAAGGATCGTTCGAATCGGCGGCGTTGCCAATCACCATCGACGTGGAAGTGCTGGGCGATGAACTAAAGGCCGGCGTACCCGGCGAAATTGCCGGGCAACCGGACATCGCCACGGTCACCACCACGCTGCGTCCCATCGGCGATGATCGCTTCACGCTCGCGACCTCTCCCGTCATCGCGGTTTTCGACCGCACCGGCGGAATAGTGACGCGGGTGCGCATCAAGGCTCCGCATGCGATGCCGCTCGAATTTGAAAAGAAACGCTGAAGCAGGCGCGCGCGAAGTTTTCAAAGCCGCCATTGGGCGACGTTCCAGTACGGCGACTCGGGTGACGGCCGGAAACCTTGCAAGCTTTTCGGCAGCACGAAGATCGAACGCCGCTGCCAGAGCGGAACGTACGGCACGAGTTGCGCAACGCGCCGCTGCACGATCGCTGCGTATTTGCGGCGAACGGCAGGATCGTAGTTCGCAACGCCGGCTGCCTCCGCTCGCTCGGTGATTGCGTCGCAGAAACGGCTCACGTTGAAGCCGCGCGGCGCCGCTTGCGCGCACCCGAGATACCACTGCGTGTCTGGATCGGCCGACGTCAAAATCTCGGTAAACGCTGCCTGAAATCTTCCGGCGAAGATTGGACCACCGTCCGCTGCGGGAGCGAGAAAAAGGGTGGGCGAGTACGACCGTATCGTCACCGCGATGCCGAGCGCGCGAAGCGCCTGCTGAACCTGCACCGCGATGGACGCGTATACGGCGTTGCCGCTAAGCGTTGTGAATTCGAGCGTGTGCGGTGCGCCGGGCGCCTCGAGCACGCGCTTCGCGGCGGCAAGATCGTACGCGGGCATTTTTATCGAGGGATCGTAGCCCCAGCTGAACAACCCGCGATTGGCATCCGCGGTGGTTTCTGCGCCGCGCGTCGCGTTACGCACGATCCGCGGCAAATCGAGTGCTTCGGCCAACGCGGTTCGCACGCGCGGGTCGGACAGCGCGGGATCTGCGGCGTTGAAGAACAGGTCGCCTATTCCTGCGATCGGCGCGCGCCGGACCTGCTCCGAGCGAATCGCCGAGTACTCGCGCAGATAGTCCTGATCGGCGTCGAGATACGCATTGACTTCGCCGGTGCGCAGCTGATTCAAAATCGTATTCGTGTCCGCCACGAACTTGAGCGTGATTTCGCCTATCGCCGGCGCCCCCGCGTAATACGACGGGTTGCGAACGAGCCGCAGATGATCGCCGCGAACCCATTGCACGACGCGAAAGGGCCCCGAGCCGATGGGCATGGCGTCGTACGGAACGTGATTCACGTCCGGATAGCGCCCGAGCAGATGTTCGGGCAAGATGCCGTAGTTTTGATTTGGTGCCAGAAACCAACTCAGAATCGGTGCGTACGGCGTCTTCAACGTGACGATCACCGTGTATGCGCCGGCAGCTCGAACGCGGCGTATTTGTTCGTAACCGTCGCGCGAAGGAAGGTTGTTGCGCGGATTCATGACCGCATCGTAGCTGAAAACGACGTCCCGCGCCGTCAGCGGTGCGCCGTCTTGCCATTTGACGTTCTTGCGCAGATGATACTTTATCGTGAGGCCGTCGCGAGAGATTCCCTTGTTCGCCTGCGTAGGCACCTCGGTCGCGACGTCGGGAACGAGGCGACCGCGGTCGTCTATAGTCAGCAGGTACGAATAGATGAGTGGAACGATCGTTGCCGTCGAAGCGCCTTCGATGAGCAGCGGATTCAACGAGGAAGGCTCCGCCGGCACCGCGATGAGCAGGCGCGAGAGCGGTTCGCGCCCCTGCCTCGAACTGCAACCGGGCGCACAAACGCACAGGAACGTGAAAACTGCAGCGAGAGCCGCGAAGGATCGTCTCACGACGCAAACACCATCTCGCGCCGGCTAAAAGTTGGTCACGAAATTCGCCAGGCCAAATGCAAGAAACAGCCAGACGCCGTAGATTGCGGCGAGTCCGGCGATGACTTCTCCCGCTCGGACGAGCCATCCGCCGGGTCCGCGCGCGACGCGTAAGACCGCTTCCGCAATCATCGCCAAACCGCCGAGTATCGCGATGACGCCGATTGCGTAGAGCACGTCGACTTCGGAAACGAGCGACGGGGAAAGCAGGCCGCTCTCGTTCGAGAGCAGCATCATCCAACCCGCGAACGCGACCAGAAACGCAATCGCGCCGATGCGCGCCGCAACCCGGATCCAAACCTCGTACGGAGCGAACGTGCGCGTAATGTGCATACGCCACCGCGCGATCCATCTGCCGAGGCCGACGAGCAGCCAGAGCACGAGAACGATGATGAAGCACGGCAATAGGATCTTGAGCGATCCGAGCGATTTCAAGCCGTTCACGCGCTGGAATATGAAGACCGGTTCGAAGTCGTCGGTCGTCCACGAGAGGATGCGTCCGTCCGGAGCGGCGTTGAACTTGAGATGCGTCTGCCCGTTGACTTCGCGGTAATAGAGCGGGCCGACTTCACGCCAGCGCAACGGAGCGCCGGCCGGATCGAGGAGCATACCCGCTTCGATCGTACCGTCGGGACGGGCAGAAATGTTCGTCTGTCCGAGGGCAAAGACGAGTGAAAGCGCGCGCTCCTCGCGGCGGCTGCTTTCATACCAGCCGGCAACGCGTGCGGCATCGCGCTTCGGGTTTGCGACCGTAGCCTCTGCACGCGGCGTATACGGGAAGTAGCGATCGAGAAAGTCTCGGAAGATTTGCGTGCGCACTCCCTGTACCGCACCGGCTTGGCCGGCGCTGTTGAAAGACATGAAGATGCCGACGCGCGCTTTGAGAAGCAGGTGAAGATCGCTGTGAAAAACGTCGGTATCGCCTGCGTGACCGACGATCGTTTGCCCGTTGCGATTTTCTTGATACAAGCCGAGATCGTATCCGTTCATCCCGGGCGCCGGAGCGAGTTGCAGCGTGAACATTTGCCGGATGGTCGCGGGATCGAGGATCGTTCCGCCCTCGTAGCGCCCGCCGTTCAAGTACGCGATCATCAAATGCGCCATGTCGGCGCCCGTCGCCGATGCGGCGCCTGCGGGCGCGGGCTCTACCAATTCGAACGGCATGGCCTTCGCGCCGGACGCGGTGACGTAACCGCTGGCCATGAACGGCACGAAACGTGCGGGCAGCGGCTGCACGAACGTCGTGTTTTGCATGCGCAGCGGCATGAGAATGTGGCGTGCGATGTACTCGTCGAACGGCTCGCCCGAAACGCGCTGGACGATGTAACCTGCCAAACACGCTCCGTAGTTGGAGTACGCGATGACTTTTCCGGGCGGAAAGATCCGATCGGGCATTCGCCGGATGAGATACTCACGCAGCGGATAGAGCTGACTTTTCTTATCGGTGATGAGATCTCGAACGACCTCCGCGAAGCCGGCGCTGTGCGTCATGAGATTTCGCAGCGTAATCGGCTTTCCGTATTTCGGCGGGATCTTGAAATCGAGATACGTGTTGACGTCGGCATCGAGATTCAGCTTCCCCTGCTGGACCAGTTGCATGACCGCCGTCCAGGTGAAAACTTTCGAAACCGATCCCGGGCGGAACAACGTCTCGTCCGGAATGACCGGCGTGCGCTTCGCGAGATCGGCGTATCCGTAACCCTTGGAGAGCACGACCTTGCCATCCTTGACGACGACGAGCACCGCGCCCGCAATGTCCGCCCGTTTTATCGCGTACGGGACGAGACCGTCGAGAAATGGTCCGAGGTCTTGCGCGGTGAGCGCGGGAGCCGGCGCAGCCGGACGCACGGGCGTGGGCGCTGATGCGGCATGTTGCGGCGCCACGGCCGGGTGAACCGCGGCCGGCAGTAGGTTTAGGACCCCCAAAAGGGCTGTAACGGAACGAATCATCACGTACTTCAAATCGCGAAGGGCTGCTTGCGTTCCTTCAAAAAATTGCCGTCATCGGCAATATTTTGACTCCGCGGGAACCGGAGTCCATGGCGAAAAGGCCCGCCGCAACACCGCCGTCAAATTCCCGTTCTCATGGCGAATACCGGCGCGCTGGTCACGGGGGCATCGACCGGCATCGGCTATGCGTGCGCTCAAACGCTGGCGAATGCGGGCTTCACCGTGTTCGCGGGCGTGCGAAACGAACGTGATGCGCAGCGCCTCGCCGCGCTGCACGGGAACGTGCGCCCCATTCTGCTCGACGTGACGGTTCGCGAGCAGATCGCCGCAGCGGCGCAAGCCATTGAGGCATCCGGCGTCGCGTTGCGCGGTATCGTGAACAACGCGGGCGTTGCCGTCGGCGGTCCTTTGGAATATCTTCCGCTCGACGATTTTCGCCGCCAATTCGAAATCAATCTCTTCGGCGCCCTTGCGGTAACGCAGGCTATGCTGCCGCTGCTGCGCCGGTCGACGGATGCGCGCGTCGTGTTCATGAGCTCGGTTTCCGGACAGATCGCTCCACCGTTCGTCGGACCGTACGCCTCGTCAAAATTCGCATTGGAAGCAATGGCGGACGCATTGCGAATGGAACTCTCGCCGTTCGGACTACGGGTGAGTGTCGTGCAGCCCGGAAACGTTCGCACGCCGATTTGGCAAAAAGGACGCGACGCAAAAGACGATCTCGCCTCGCGCATGCCGGCCGAAGCGATCGCATACTACGGGGATGCCGTCGAGGCGCTGGTGCGCGTTACGGAGCATGAGGAACGCACGGGCATCGAACCGGAGGCGGTCGCAAACACCGTCCTTCGTGCGCTCACGGACGCACAGCCCAAAGCGCGCTACCCCGTCGGCGGGCCGCCGGCGTGGCAGCGACGCTTGGCTTCACTCCTTCCGGAACGCGTGCGAGATCGGCTGATCTTGCGCAGCATTACTCGCCGTTGAAAAATCAGGGCTTCTGATAAAACAGCATGAGCGTGCCGTTGCTCACGTCGGCGCCCACGACCTGAGTGGTGCTGATTTTGTTGTCCGCCAGGAATTGCGCGAGCGTGATGTGCTCGTTGCTGGGCGTCGTGACGGTGACTCGTCCGAGCGTGCTTCGCAGCGCGTTGAGCTGCGCCTGATTGCGCGTCTCCGCCGAATTCAGCGCGCCCGGATTGGTTCCGTTGAGCTGGGTGACGTTGACCGGCCGGATGTTGTTGGCCGAGCCGCCGTTCATGGCCTGAACCTTGACGATCTCTCCGTGCACGTCGTTCAGTGACGTGAGGAGTTCGCCGAACGACGGCTGCGTCGTGGCTGTCGTAGCAGGCGGCGCTGCCGCGGGCGGCTGAGACTGAGCAATTGCGGCCGCCGACGAGCTCAGCACGCAGAGTGCAGCGAGTATCGGGGTCAGTTTGGTCATTGGATGCTCCTCCAGTAGCCCGGTTTTTTACCGCGCTCGCTTGGGGCGGTAAACGCGCTGACCGCTTGCCTATTCGTTTTGAGTACAAGTGGAGTGAAGGAGCGCCCGCTCACTCTCGCGGGCCGAAGCCTCGATAGCCCCGCAGCGGAATGAGCATCTCGATCGCGGCCATGCCCCGTTCGAGCAAAGGAAACGATTCGACGACCGAGCGCGCATGATCGAGCGATTCCGCTTCGAGCAAAAGCACCGCGCCGAGCTTGTCGTCACGACTCCAAACGTTCCGCACGACGCCCTTGCCGTAGAACGTTCGCACGACTTGCGCTTCAGGCTCGAGCAGAGGCGCGAACTGCTCCTCGGAATACCCTTCCGTTCGCCGGCGAACCACTGCAAGAATCTGCACGACTAGAGCCGTCCGTTGACGATCGCGTCGACCGCTACGCCGTACTGCCGGTGCATCGAACCGCTCGTACGGCTAATCGTCGTAACCGGAACGAGCGCGTCGATCGTCCAGCCGTTCGGTGACGTCGTTGAAATTTTCACGACGGCACGCGTCGCCGCAACGCGCGCCTGTGGTCCGACGATCTGCGCGAATCCGGCGGTTGCACCGCCGGCGACGACGATGGGCACGACGCGCGACGCATCGTGATTGGAGACGCCGGCTGCGCTCATGAGCGCGTTGACCGCTTGATCGAGCGGGGCGAGCAGCTCGCTTTGCTGGGCTGCGGCGAATCCGCCCGCAAATGCCGCAACCGCGGCGGCGAGCACGAGGACTTTCATAGCGGCGCCTTCCTCTCGAGTGCGCTCGCGGCTCTTCGGCGAGCTCAGGATGACAATGGGAAAACCCGTCAAAACAGCGGGCAATGGCTTACGATTCGTTGCGCGCTTTCGTCGAAGCGCTCGAGCGCTCCCGGGAGCTGCACCGCATCGACGCTGCCGTCGATCGCCATCTCGAAATTAGCGAAATTACGGACCGCGTCGTGAAGGCGGGCGGCCCAGCCCTGCTCTTCACGAACGTGCGCGAATCGCGTTTTCCCGTCCTGACGAACCAGTTCGGATCGCGCAGGCGCATGGCGATGGCGCTCGGCGTTTCCGATCTCGACGAAGCGGGCGATCGCGTTCGAAAGTTACTCGACCTCTCGATCCCGGGTTCCGCAGTCGAACGCATCGGCAAACTGCTTTCGCTCGCACCGCTCGCCGCGGCCATTCCTAAAACCGTAGCCGGCGGCAGCTGTCAAGATGTCGTCATGACTGAGCCCGACCTCACGCAGCTTCCGGTGCTGACCACGTGGCCGATGGACGCGGCACCGTTCATCACGCTGCCGCTCGTCATCACGAAAGACGCCGTGTCGGGGCGACCGAACGTCGGCATGTACCGCATGCAGATCTACAGCGCGCGTGAAACGGGCATGCACTGGCAACGACATAAGCAAGGACGCGCGCACGCGAAGTCGTGGGGCGATCGCATTCCCGCCGCGGTTGCAATCGGCGCGGATCCCGCGCTGACGTATGCTGCAACGGCGCCATTGCCTCCGATCGTCGACGAATTCATGTTTGCGGGTCTGCTGCGCGGTAAGCCGGTAAAACTCGTGCAGTGCAGGACCGTGGATTTGAAGGCGCCCGCCGACGCGGAATTCGTCCTCGAAGGTTACGTCGACAACACGGATCTGCGACACGAAGGCCCATTCGGCGATCACACCGGCGTTTACAGCCTCGCGGACACGTATCCGACGTTTCACGTGCAGTGCATCACGCACCGGCGCGATCCCATCTACGCGGCAACAGTGGTCGGCAAACCGCCGATGGAAGACGCGTGGCTCGGCAAGGCGACGGAACGAATCTTCTTGCCGCTCCTGCAGATGGTGCTGCCGGAGGTCGTCGACATGAATCTTCCCGTCGAAGGCGGTTTTCATAATTTGGCGATCGTTTCCATAAAAAAATCGTATCCGGGCCACGCGAAAAAAGTCATGAATGCGCTTTGGGGTCTCGGACACATGATGATGCTCACGCGCCTGCTCGTGATCGTCGACGACGACGTCGACGTGCAGGACGCACGTACGGTCGCGTGGTTCGTGCTCAACAATTTGGATGCGGAGCATGACGTCGTCACGATGCCGGGCCCCGTGGACGATTTGGATCACGGATCGTATACGCCCGCGCTCGGTATGAAGATTGGCGTCGATGCTACGCGTAAGGATGCATCCGAGGGATATCAGCGCGAATGGCCTCCCGACATGATCATGGATGACGGGACGCGCGCGCTCGTAAACGAACGCTGGAAGGAGTACGGCCTCGATCGAATCGAGCGCGCGTTCACGCCGGATGCTTGGTCGGGTCAAGGCGCGCGCTGATGGTCGCCGGGACGCGCCTTTTCCTCAAGGAAATACGCATCGAGCACACGCTCTTCGCGCTACCCTTCGCTTACGTCGGCGCAATCTTCGCCGCGCGCGGCGTACCGCCGCCGCACGCGCTGCTGTGGATCACGCTAGCGGTCCTCGGAGCCAGGACCGCGGCAATGGCGGCAAACCGTTACTTCGATCGCGAAATCGACGCGCGCAATCCGCGAACCGCGCGACGCGCGGTAGCGAGCGGAGAAATGTCTGCTGCGACGATGCTCTGGGCGTGCGCCGCCGGCGTGACTTTACTGCTCGCCGCGGCTTGGCAACTCAATCCGCTCTGCGTCAAACTGCTTCCGATCGCCGCTCTAGGCGTGTTCGTCTATCCGTTGTGCAAACGGTTCACGTGGTTGACGCACTTCGTGCTTGGAGCGGTGGACGCGCTCGCGCCGCTCGGCGCGTTCATCGGCGTTTCGGGAAAGGTCACGTGGCCGGCGATCCTGCTTTTCGGTGCCGTCACCGTCTGGGTTGCGGGCTTCGACATCATCTATGCGCTCATGGATTTGCCGATCGATCGCGAACAAAACATCAGTTCGCTGCCTGCGCGCTTCGGCGAAAAGAGCGCGCGCGTGCTGCCCATCGTGCTGCACGTTGCGATGGCCGTCATGCTGCTGGCCGCGGGCTTCCTCGCGCACGCTGCGTGGCCGTACGCAGTCGGGATTGCCGCGGCGATCGTCCTGGTCGCGTACGAGGACCGGCTGTTTGGCGCGGCCGCGAACGTCTTTGCGCTCAACGAGCGAGTTTTTGCCGCAAACATGGGATTTTCCGTGATTTTTTTGCTAACGGCCGCAGCCGGTTTCACGTTGGGAGCAGTGTGAGCATTCATCGCAAAGGGTTCCTTCTTTCGGGGGCCGCAGCGATCGGAAGCGCGGCGCTCCCCGCAGCCGCGCGCGCGCAGCTTCGCCCGTTCGCGCAGCAGTTGACGCTTGCGGTGAACGTGCCGCTTTCCGGCACGGGCCAATCCGCGGGACGCGAAATCGCCGACGGCGTGCAGGCGGCGATCGATGAAGCGAATCAGGTCGGCGGTACGTACAGCACGGCTTACGCGATGCGAACGTTCGACGATCAAGACGCGCTGGCGCAGGCGATGGTCAACGTGCAGTTCGCGGCTGCCGATCCGACGGTGCTCGCGACCGTCGGCGGATCGGACGGCGCGTTGGTCGCGGCGTCGCTCTCGTCCTATGCAAATCAGCAGATGCCGCTGCTCGTTCCGGGATCGACCGCGGACGGAATTACGGCGCAAGGTTACCGCATCGTTTGGCGTTTGCCGACGAAAGACACGCTGGAGGGACAGCTGCACGCGCGCTTCGTCGCGGCCAGGCTCAAGCCGGTAAGTGCGCTCGCCGCAACGCAGGACGGAGACTACGGCATGAACGTCGCGCGCGGTTTCGTCGATCAAGCGAAAAGCTCGCGGATTTCCGCCGACGGCTTTCAATTTCCGTACGACAAGCCCGATTTCGCTGCAGCGGCAGAGCGTATCGTCGAGAAAAAACCCGATTACGTATTGCTCTGCGGTACGACCGACGCCATGGGCGGGTTGATCCCTGCGCTCAAATCTGCCGGATTTGCGGGCAAGCTCGGCGCCTCCGAGGGTTTCTACAATGAGACGACGCTGGCAAAATACGGCGGCGACTTCGACGGCGGCTTCATTTCTACGTCTTTCCCGCCGCTCGAACGGGCGCCCGACGTACTCAACGCCCTGACCGACTTTCGAGCGCGCTTTGCGGTAACGGCGCTCTCCGCATTCGGTTACGCGGCCGCGCAGATCGCGATCGCCGCTTCGAAACGCACGGGAGCGACGAACCGTTTGGCGATGATGACGGCGCTGCAGTCGCCGTCATCGTACAACACCATCGTCGGATCCTTTCAGTTCACGCCGATGGGCGATCCGGTGGACCCAAATCTCTACTTCTATCAGATTGCGGACGGCAAGTTCAAATACGCCGCGCCGTCCCACCCAACGAGTTTTGTGCTGTGACGTGATGCGGCGGATGGTGCGCGGCAGCCTGAGGCTGCGGCGCATCGTCGTCCTCGAGCATCAGCACGAACCGCAATTTCCATGCGCCGAGCGCAATGCAAAACTTCGCGCCGAATAATTCCATTTCAAGCCTCCACGCGTCGCCATTGGACAACGGCCAAGAAAAGGTAGACGACGCTAAGCGCGCAGAGTATTCCCGCATTTCCCGCGGGCGTCAACAACGCCGGGTGAGACCCGGTGCCTATCGACAAGTATGCGATTGGATCGATGTACGTCAGTGCGTTGAAGATGGCGAAGAACCACGCTGCAACCGCATTGAATGACGCGGCCGGGTGCAGCGCTGCGCCGACGCTCGGGATGATTATCGCCAATATCCAGGCCAGCCCGCACACCATTCCCGGCCCGCGTTTGAGCGATGCGCTCGCCACGGTGATGAGCGCGTACCACGCGATGGGGCCCGCGATTGAAAGGAGGATCGCCCAGCCGAGGTTGGGGCTGTGGTAGAATCGCGGCACGAAGAGCATCAGCATTGCAAGCAAACCAACCGCAATCGTGAGCACTTGCGAGATGATGATTGCAACTGCATCGACGAGAATGGCGTATACTGCGTACTGCTCTCGTGATATGGGTTTGGTCCAAGCCAATTCCAAATGACCGTCGTTTTCTTTGGCAAGTACCCCGCCGAGTATCGAAGCCATGATGAGCCCCATCGGCACGGTCACCAAGACCAGCACGGTCAGGTCGATTCGCGGCGCCCCGGGTTCGAAGTGCATGATGCTGTGGGCTTTTCCGCCTTGCACGATTTGCCGGCTCTGCATGCTGCCCATCGAAAAGCCGCCGTGGTGCCTCGATGCCGTTACCGGCTCGGTGACGTCGATGTCGATGACGTGGCCGGGATGCTCGACGATAATCGCGCGCGTTTGCCGCGCCGGATCGTCGACGACGCTTCGAACGGACCCGTCCGGCAGACGCGTTTTCGTCACGTGAGCGGTGGGTGAATTCACGATGGCGGCTTGCCAGTTTGTTTCATGGACCGAAAGGCGAAAGATAATCGCAGCGAGCAGGAATAAGCCGAGCAAAATGAGCGCGACGCGAATCGCTCGCTTGGCGCGCGCCAGTTCGACAAAATAGTAGGTCATAGTGCCTCCACGACGTCGGCCGTCTGTCCGCCGTCGACGGCATTGAGGAAAATATCTTCAAGGTTGAGATCGACGACGCGCACGCTCTGCGCACCCATGGACGTAAGCCGGCCGGCAAACTCGTCGCTTCCGGCACTCACCGTAAGACGGTAGATGCGCCCGGTCTTCTCCAGGCGCGTCACGCGCGCATCGGTTGCAAGCCCGTTGAGCGCCGCTGCGTCCGATTCAAAAATTGCTTCGACGATTTTCGAATCGGCCTTCAGGTCGTCGACGGCTCCGGCGAGTGCGACACGCCCTTGCTTGAGCACGGCAATGTGATCCGCGGCTCGCTCAACTTGTCCGATTTGATGCGAAGAGAGAATAATCGTTGCGCCCTGTGCGGATGCATCGATGATCAGCTTCAAGACCGATCGCTGATTGACCGGATCCAAACCGCTGGTCGGCTCGTCCAGCACCATCGTCTCGGGTTCGATCGCGAAAGCGAGCACGACGGAAAGCGCGGTTCGCATGCCTTTCGACATGTTGCGTACGGATTTGCGTGCGTCGAGCGAAAACAGTTGCATGAGTTCCGCGGCGCGCTTCTCGCTGTAGCTTTTGTACGCGCGCCTCTGCATCTCGAGATGCTCTGCGGCCGTCATCCACTCGTACAGCGCGATGCGCTCCGGAACGTAGGCAAGGTGTTCGAACGTCTGCGGCTCCAGAGGTTTGCCGTCGAATCGTACGCTGCCCGAGGTCGGACTCGCCAAACCCAGCATACACTTGAACGTACTGGTCTTGCCGGCGCCGTTGGGACCGAGCAAGCCGAATACGGAACCTGTCGGAATCTCAATGCTGACGTCGTCGACGGCGAGGAATTTGCCGAAGCGTTTGGTCAGGCGATCGATAGAAATACTCATCGTTCCTCCGGGAACCACCGCGCGAGTGCGGCCTCAAAGAGCGCCCGAATGCGTATTGCGTTCAGGCCGATGGATTTGGCTTCGCGAACCGCCTGCAGCAACGAGTCTGCCGCAAGGTCGGACGCGGCTGCGCGAGACCTTTCGACGGAACCGTTGGCGCGCACGAACGATCCGCGCCCCGGCGCAGTTTCAATCACGCTGTCCCGTTCCAGGTCACGATAGGCACGGGCAACGGTGTTCGGATTTACCGTGAGATCGAGCGCGAGTTGCTTCACCGTCGGAAGTTGTTCGCCCGGGGCGAGAACCCCCAGAGCCACGGAGCGCTTTATCTGCTCGATGATTTGGAGGTAGATCGGAACGCCGCTTCGCGGGTCGACCGTGAGGATTGCCGGCATGAAAGCGCTCGCTTAAATCTTCGGGCCCCAACCGAGGAAGAGGCCGCCGGACTGCTGTTCGAGCGGGAAGGAGGGGCGGCGCGTTTCGCCTTCGACGGACCGTACTTGGCGATTTTGGCTGGTAGTCATGATAAAACTCCCTTAGTTTCAGGACTAGTACCAATCTGCTGTTGTACTAGTACAGTAGTACAATAGCATAATTCTGCGCCGTGTCAAGCTCTGCTACGGGTCATGGTCATTATGACCGTAGGCGGGCGACCCCCGTCCGGGACAATTTCCCGTCATGGTAAGCCGGTCGAAGCACGGCTGAGAGCAGTCGACACCCCGCAAGAAGGGCATAGTTTCTCGTCATACTGAGCCCGTCGAAGCACGGCTGAGCGCAGTCGAAGCCCCCCGCGAGAAGGCCCCTCGACACGCTAGGGGTCGTTCGACACGCTCACGATGACAACACGATGATGAAAAATCCCTACTGTTCGATCGCGAATTGCGCCAGTGCGTCACGATCGCCGACGATATCGATGGCGGCGATGCGATCGCCCGCTATAGTGAAGCGAAACGCAACGCGAACTTCGCGTTCGTGCATCCACACCGCTCCCGGTTCGCCGTCGATGAGTGCGGGTAGCGCCGCGCGCGCACGTCCGGAAAAACGGCGTGCAACGGCCTGCGCGCCATCGATGCCGCTCTGCAGACGATCGCTCTGCCAATACGCCGCACCCCTCATCGCCATCACCGTTTCATCCGCTCGAAGCGTTGCTCCCGGATCGAGCAGCGCGAGCAGTGCGGCAAAATTTCCCGAACGCGATGCTTGCAGAAACGCGCGAACGAGTTCGTCGTGCCGCTACGTTTTCGCATCACGGCCTTCGGACGCGCCGCGCCGAACGCGGCGACGTCTTCGAACGGCACATCGAACATGTCGTGCAGCACGAATGCAACGCGTTCTGCGGGCGGCAGCGCATCCAGCACGATCAGCAGAGCAACGCCGATGGCATCGACGAGAACGGCTTCTTCCTCCGGTCGATCGCCGGGAGCGATTGCCGCAATGTTTCGACGCGGGTCATCGGCCGTCAATTCCTCGCGCCGGCTTTTGCGCCGTTTGAGCGTATCGAGACAAACGCGTGCAACCACCGCCGTGAGCCAGGCTTCGAAATTTGCAACTCCTGCAAGGTCGGCACGGCTGATGCGCAGCCAACTTTCCTGCAGCGCGTCGTCGGATTCGGCAGCGGATCCCAGTATTCGCTGCGCGATGCGCAGCAAGCGGGGGCGAGCCGTCTCGAAACGCTGCGCGAGCCGTTCCGCATTTTCCAACGCAACAATCTCCCAGAGTGCCCGTCACATTTCACCGCGCTCGATGCGTCATACGGATGGAAGGAGAATGACATCTTGAAGGACGTTTCACTCATCGTTTACTCTACTGCAGACGTGACCACAGCCAAGCCGTTTTTTCGCGAGCTCATCGGGGACGACCCCTACGCCGACAGTCCCCAATACGTGGGCTACAAGAGCGGCGTTATGGAGGTCGGGCTCGTTCCGAGCGGAGATAAACGCGACGGCGGACTCGCTTATTGGACGGTGGACGACATTGCAGCAAAACTCAAAGCGCTCGTGGACGCGGGTGGCACGGTCGTGCAAGACGTCACGGACGTCGGCTACGGACTGCACGTCGCAACCGTGAAAGATCCCAACGGCGCGATCGTGGGGTTGCGGCAATTCCCGAAGGGATAATCCTCACACTCGTTCGACGCACGCACAGCTGCGACGCCTGCACTTGGATTTGCGGCGGCGCAGTCTGAGCGGCACGTTTTCGAACACGACGGCGGCCGTGGTATAAAGGTAGCATGTCCGATCTCTTCAAAGGACCCCTCTCCCTCACATATACAGGGGAACGGCTAGCCTTTTGCCTCACGTTGCTGCTCGCGCTTCCGGCCGCGGCCGCAATCGGGTTTTTCATCCACGAAGAGATCGGTATGTCGCAGGTTGCGTTGTTCTTGGTCGTTGCAATGGTGTACGTCACGCTCGGGCGCGGCCGCCTCGTCGGAAGCAGCGTACGCATTCATGAAACGCAATATCCGCAGTTGTTCGCGGTCGTGAAACGCTGCGCGGCAGCTCTGAGCCTGCCGATGCCGGTAGTGTTCGTGCGCGAGGATTACAACGTTCCGGTACTCGCAGTGGGGCTTGGCGAGCCGTATTCGCTGGTCATCTCGAGCAACTGGATCGAGCACTTCAAGGACGACGAATTGACGTTCATGGTGGGACGCGAACTCGGCCACATCGCGTCGGGGCACACGCGCTTCACCTCGCTGCTCAGCATCAACGGCAACGAGAACGCCATCGTGTCGCTGGTCTTCGGTGCGTGGCTTCGCAAAGCCGAGCTGACCTGCGACCGCGTGGGGCTGCTGGCCTGCGGCTCGCTCGACTCCGCGACACGCGCCATCGCCGTCGCGTCGTTTCATCACTTCGCACGGAAGATCGATCACGAAGCCTTCGGGCGACAGCACCGCGACATGGGTACTGACAGCATCTTCCGTTTGGGCGAATGGCTCGGATCGATGCCGTACGTGACCACGCGCATCGATGCGATGCGCGCCTTCATGCAGACGAATCTGTTTGCGCTCCACGAAGAACGCTTCGTGCAGCAAAGCGCCGTAGAGCCGGTGCATTTGGTGGCGCGCGGAGAGTCGGCCGTGGCGCCGAAGGATTGCGCGGGTTGGTGGCGGCGCTCCTGGGCGTTTTTTCTGGATCTCATCGTCATCGGCGCGCTCAGCGACATCATCACGCATCACGCGTACGGCCCTTTCAAGAAGTCGCAATTCGTCTTCAATCACGTGACCGTTCAGTGGGACGGCTCGTGGCTTGCTCTGCTCGCATTTCTCGCGTACTGCCCGGTCTTGGTCGGGTTGGTGGGACAAACGCCCGGTATGCTCATTGCCGGTCTGCGCGTCGTACGTTTGGACTTCGGACGCGTCGGCTTCGGGCAAGCGTTTTGGCGATACGTCATTCTGTTCCTGATATGGTGGTACATCGTGCCGCTCAGCGCGTTTTCGCGCGTCTACGCAAACGACAAATGGTCGGGTACACGCCTCATCAAGACCGAGCGCGTCCTGGCGCGAACCGTTACCGGCTGATTTGCGTCTGTAAGGCATTGCTCACGCGGTTGAGCGCATTGACGATGCCGATCGTGCAAAGGATTTCGACGATTTCTCCGTCATGATAGTGTTCGCGCAGCGCATCCCATAGCGCGTCGGGAAGCGCGCGCGCTTCTCGCGTGAGCGAGACCGCTGCCGAGAGCGCCGCCTTCTGCGCGCCGTCGAAAAGATCGCTTCGCGCAAAATCCCAAAGTGCATTGAGCATATCCACGCTCACACCCGCCGCGCGCGCTTCGCGCCGGTATGCGACCAGCGCAGGCTCGCAGAAGTTAATCGCAGAGACCATCGCGGCGCAGAGCGCTTTGGTCGCCGGTGAAACCGTACCGCCGCGCATGATCGCACGCAGATGATCGGCGCAGGTGAGAGCCACGTCCGGACGCGCGGCCATAGTTGCGAACAAGTTCGCGTCGGGAACGTTGCGGGCGGCCTGCGCGTCGAGCGCGGGCAGCCGCGGCATTACGCCGGGCCTTGCGTAAAGGGCCGGAAGCGCGAGTCGGCTCGGACCGGATCCATTCGCGGGTCGATTGCGAGCACGCCGCCCAGCGCCATGTGCTGCGCACGGCGCAGCATGTCGAGCGCATCCGTCCGGCGCCCCATGGCTACGAGCGCGGTAATCACGTCTTTCGGATCGACCCCGTCCGAGCCCATGCCGGCTTGGGCGATGCGCAGGCCTGCGCCTCGGCATTTGCGTAATCGTGCATCGCCGCGTAGGCGTGCGCGAGAAGCGCCGCGGCCTCCGGACGGCACATCGCGCAGCGCTGCTCGTACCGCTCGTACGCGTCGATCGCGTCGCGGTAATTGCCGAGCGCTTCATACGCCAAGCCCATCGACTGGTACGCGTCCACCCGTTGCGCCGACAGATCGAGCGCCTGCTGCGCGTAGCGAATCGCTTGCGGGTAGCGGCGCGAAAAATACGCCGCTTCGGAAAGCCAATCCGTCGCCGCCACCGATTCCGGATCGAGTACCGCGGCTTCGTGCAATTGATCGAAGGCTTCTTGCGCGCGTCCTTCCTCCAGGAGCGCGGATCCATACCATTGATGCGCCGGGGCGTAGGTCGGATCCAGCGCAATAGCGCGCCGGAATTCGATCTGCGCCGCGCTGGATTTATGCCGTCTCATCTCGACGACGCCCAATGCGGCGTGCGCTTCGGCGGAATTCGCGTCCAGCGCAAGCGCGCGATCGGCGGATCTCTTGGCTCGGCCAAAAGCGGCGGACTTCGAAAGCGGACCGTAGCCGTAGTCACCTTCGATTGCGTACGCAACCGCAAGTCCCGCGAACCCCCGCGGATCGTGCGGATCGGTGACGGTGACTTGCTTGAAATACCGCAGGCTCTTGTCGATGCCGTCGGCGGTGCGCTGGTTCCAATAGAAGCGTCCCATCGAGTAGAGACGCGCCCCCTCTGCTGAAAGCGCGGGCTCGTGCACAGAACGCGGATGCGCCGGGCCGCCCAACGTCAAACCGAGGGCTATCACGAGTGCAGCCGCCGCCGCAGCGAAGGCGGGCACGGGAAGGCGGCGCACCACTCTCGGCTCCGGACGGGGGCGGGAGGCATGACTCTGCTCGCAGCGCTCAACGCTGACGGGAACCGCGAAACGATAGCCTCGCCGCGGGACGGTTTCTATGGCGTCGAACTCCCAGTGTACGCGCAGGGCCTTTCGAATGACGTAGATGTTCTGCGCGAGGTTGGCTTCCTCGACGAAACCTTCGGGCCAGACCCGCTGGAGCAGCTCAGTCTTGCTCAGCACTTCACCGGGGTGCTCGGCCAGCGCCAGCAGCGTCTCAACTACCTTCGGGCCGAGGGCGATCGGTGCCTCACCCAATGAAAGCATCAGTTGTTCTCTGTCGAGCCGGAACGGCCCGAACCGATACCTGGTCATCAGCGCTTTCCCTTCGTGTCGACTGCTCCGCCGATGGAACTTCTCAGGTCGCTGCCGCGCGGCCTTGCCCGCAGCCGGTGCGCGGGCTTTCCGACAACGAGCGGCCGCAGATCCGCGTGACATTATGACGCGATTCGCCACGAAAACAAAAGAAAACGTCATACAATTTTTTTCATTCAATCGTTGCAACTTCGCATGAAACAAAAGTTGTAGGCGTGCAGTAGAAGCGGGTGTACAGTACGGATGGGAACGCGGGTGTGCGTTCCATGCTAAACAATAAAGGAATTATCGTGAAAATCGCTGCGAAACAGCAAGCGAAAACTCAGGAAACCCCGCAGCCGCGCCCCACGATCTCGCTCGCGCGAGTGATCACGACGGGACCCGACACGACCGCATTCAGCGGATGGGGTCCTAAAGTGAGCGGCGGCAATCTTCTGAAAAACTGGAATTAATCGCAATTTAAAGTTTCGTTCGTATCATTGTGATACGGATGGAAAACGGGCCCGTTGTCTCCACCAACGCAGTCCGTTCGACTCCAACCTCGTAGAGTGCAGCAAGACGGGCTGGCGATGTCTCCACCATCGCCAGCCCGCGTTCATTCGCGGCCGTTCACGTTGCCGCAGGCAACACCGGTTCGAGAATCCGATCCATTTCCACGAATAGGGATGGATCGACGTCGAGATCGCCTGCGGCTGCATTGTCTTTCACGTGGTCCGCTTTCGTAGCGCCGACGATTACGCTGGTCACTTCCGGGCGGCGCAAGCACCACGCAAGCGCGAGTTGCGAAAGCGTGCAGTCCGCGGCGGCGGCGAGGGGCTGCAAACGTTGTACCGCGTCCAGCACCGGCTGCGTGAAGTAGTCTTCCATCATGTCCGCGTTTTTGCCCGCGGCGCGCGTTCCCGCGGGCGGGTGAGAAACGTCGGTATACTTTCCGGTCAAAATTCCCATCGCGAGCGGCGACCACACCACATTGCCAAGTCCGTACTGAGCGCAAGCGGGCAGCACGCGCGCTTCGATGCCGCGCCACAACGCGCTGTACTGCGGCTGATTGCTCACCGGCACCGCCCATCCGCGCGCGCGGCACAACGTGACCGCCGAAGTGATCTGATCGGCGCTCCATTCGGAGACGCCCCAATAGAGCGTCTTGCCGGCACGAACCAGATCGTTCATCATCTCGCACGTTTCTTCGATGGGAGTGGTCAAGTCGTAGCGATGACATTGATACAGATCGACGTATTCGACTTGCAGACGACGCAGCGAGTGATGAATTTGATCGCGGATGTGCTTGCGCGAAAGCCCGCGCTCGTTCGGTCCCTCGCCCATCGGAAAATAGACCTTCGTAGCAAGGACCAACTGATCGCGCGGAAGCTCCTTGAGGATCGGCCCGAGCACTTCTTCCGCGGCGCCACGGGCATAGACGTTCGCCGTGTCGATAAAATTTATGCCTTGCTCCCAGGCTTGCAATACACACGCGCGCGCGGTCTGCGTAGCCACGCTTCCGCCGTACGTCAACCACGAGCCCAAGCCGACGACGGAGAGCCGTATTCCGGAATGTCCGAGCGATCTATAGCGCATGTCGTGCGCTACGGCACCAATATGCGCAGCGCCTTCGGAAGTATGGCGAAATCCGCAGGCGTCGTTCCCGCCGGTTCGCCGTCCGCGCTCACGTGATGCGGGCGGTGTGTTCGCACGGAGAAACGCGTCGACCGGCGCGTTCGCAAACCTTGGCCGGAGGAGGGATCTCGAGCAGCAATCTTCCTCACGAGCGCGAAGGCATCGAGCCAATTACGCGGCTCGACGCTGTACAAATCGAGCCAGCCATCGTCGATCGCCGCGTCGCTGCGATCGATGACCCCGCCGAAACGCGAATTGTTCGCAACGGTTATCTGCACTGTTCGGCCGCGCTCGACTTGCCCGTCGTATGCGATCTCCGCGAAGAACGGGCGCACGTCGCGTAAGGTCTGCAGCGTGGTCGAAATCAGTCCGAGCGCGCCGAAGCGCTGCTTGACTTCCGGGGTTTGCCGGCGGGCGATTCGCGCGGAGACGCCCACGCTCGCTTCGTTCACGAAGTAGCATCCATTCACCACCCCGACGTCGATTTCGCGCGTGCGGCCTGCGGCAATCACCGTGCATGCTTCCGCAATGCCGAGGGGAATATCGAGGGTTCGCGCGAGATCGTTGAATGTTCCGAGCGGCACGATCCCAAGCGGCAACCCCCGCGCGAGTGCGAGCGGAACCGCGCCAATCACCGTGCCGTCGCCTCCTGCGGCAATCACCGCCTCGGCGGAAGCCGCCTCGTTCGAGCAGTCGATCCCGCGGCTTTCCAGGGTTTTGCAAACCCGTTCGCCCTCACGCCGGCCCAGGCGTGAGTGCTCGTTCAGGACCAGCAACGCATGCATGGCCCGTTTTTTGTGGTTCGGAGCGCCTTTCACTTCACGCCCCTGTTGCCGATATGAGAAAGGTGACTGCCTTTCAAGCGATAGCCGGGGTTTTTCGCCGCAGCGGCAGGCCCCGCGGTGGACTGACCGCCGGACTGTTCGACCAGTCGCCGACGCCGATGTGGATCTTCGATTTGAAGACGCTGCGTTTCATGCGCGTCAATCAGGCCGCTATCGCGCAGTATGGGTACAGCCGCGGCGAGTTTGCGTCCATGACGCTCCTCGACATCCGTCCGAGCGAAGACGTTCCCAGGCTGATGTCGCAATTGGAAATGGACCCTGAAGCCGAACCTGCAACGATTTTCCGCCACCGGAAAAAGAGCGGCGAGATCGTCTACGTGACGATTCGGAGATACGACGTTCGTTACCGGGGCACCGCCGCCCGCTTGGTGCACTGCATCGACGTCTCCGCGCAAGTGCAGACCGAGCAGCGTTTGCGCGAAAGCGAAGCGACGCTGGAGCTCGCGCAAGAGGTCGCGCACTTAGGCAGCTTCGTGTACGACTGCAGCGCGCGAAAGGTTTTTTCTTCGAGCGAACTCTGCCGCATGCTCGGCGTGTCCGCGGATGAAATAGGCGAAGGCGCACTTTGGGATTTCGATCATCCCGACGACGCCCAGCGCGTCCGGCGTGAAATCGAAACGGCAAAAAAGGAGCGGCGCAGCTACAAATCGGATCACCGGGTGATCACGCATAACGGAAATGTGCTTCACGTCGAGGAGCGGGGTTATTGGACGTACGATGCGGCGGGCGAACCCGTTCGCATGTTCGGAACCATTTTGGACATCTCCGAACGTAAAGCGGCGGAAACCGCTCTCGCGCACCTCGCGTTTCACGACCCGCTTACGGGTTTGCTCAACCGCTCCGGATTGCGCGCGCACTTAGGCCGCGCCACGACGGAGCAAATCGCAGGCGCTCTAACGCCGCTATTCTTCTTGGACATCGATCGCTTCAAAACGCTGAACGACACGCTGGGGCATGCGACCGGCGATCAGTTGATCGTCGAGATAGGTAAACGGCTTAGCGCGCGGCTGCGCAACGGGGAAGTGCTCGCGCGAACGGGAGGCGACGAGTTCGCCGTCGTCGCTCCGCCGATGCCGGACCGCACGAATATTTCGCTGCGCGCGCGGCAGTTACTCGATGCATTCGCGGCACCCTTCGCCGTTGCAGGCCTCGAGCATACGGTTTCCGCGAGCCTCGGCCTGAGCGTCTTTCCACTCGACGCGCAAGACGCGGATGCGCTGCTGCGCAACGCGGACGTGGCGATGTACGCCGCAAAAGGACGCGGCGGCGGCACGTTTCATTATTACACCGCGGAGTTGCAGCGCGGAACCGAGGAGCGTTTTCGTCTGGAAGCGGCTCTGCGCCGCGCACTGGACAACGGTGAATTCTCGCTCGACTACCAACCGGTCGTGAGCGCAGGAACGGGACAAATCATTGCGGTCGAGGCATTGCTGCGCTGGCACGATCCGCTCGCCGGGATCGTTCCGCCGAGCGCGTTCATTCCGCTCGCCGAAGAAACCGGGTTCATCCGGCGCATCGGCGCATGGGTTTTCGAGCATGCGTTCGCGCAAGCCAAACGCTGGCTGGACGCAGGTACGCCAGTCTGCGTTTGGGTCAACGTCTCCCCTGCGCAACTGCACGACGCGTCGCTGCCGCACGCCATTGCCGACCTGCTCCGCGCGCACGACATCGACGGCGCGTTGATCGGCCTGGAGCTGACCGAAAGTTCGTTCATCAATCACGAGCGCGACGTGCTCGCCACACTCAATCAAATACGCGCCCTGGGCGTGCACTTGGCGCTCGACGATTTCGGCGTGAAGTACTCGTCCCTGGAATATTTGCAGCGTCTGCCGATCGCCACAGTGAAAGTCGACCGCGTGTTCGTGACCGACATCGCGAACAATCCGTTCAATTGGGCGATCGTGCGCGCCATCGTGAACGTGGCGCACGATATCGGGTTTCGCGTCACCGCAGAAGGCGTTGAGTCGGCAAGCGAGCTTGCGATCATCAACGCCCTGGGTTGCGACGCATGGCAAGGCTTCTTGTTCAGCGCAGCGCAGCCGTCGGAAGAAATCGACCGGATGATGGGCGCCGAAGCCGGCTACGTCGCTCCTATCTAGTCTGTCCGCCTCATTACAGCGAGGCGTATACTGTAAGGATGGAGTACGGGCGCCGCGGGGTTGTCGCACTTGCGGTATGCATTTGCGTGTTGATTCTGGTGCCCGGCGGCACACGTGCGCTGGCAATTCCGCCGCACGCATCTCCATGCGGAACCCCGATTGCCGCAGGTACGCTCGTCGAGCCGCCGCAAATCGAGATATCCACGCTTGCGCTCGACGATTTGGGCCGGCACGAGCTCATCATGCAGGTCGTGCGATCCGGCGATCGCTTTTGCTACCGGTACGAGTTCGCCGGCCAATTGCAGCACGTTTCTCCGATACTTCGGGTCCACCGCGGCGAGCGGTTTTCGCTTCGGATGGTAAACGGTTTGGCAGGGCCGGCGCCCGGGCTGACCATGAGCGCGAGCGCGTTGCCGCGCTGTCTGCCGAAAGCGATGGCGCCGATGCCGCCGCGCCCGTTCGTAGGTTACCTCGACCACACGATATACGCGCGTCAAATGCCGATGCCGGACATCGACGTAAACCTGCACTTGCACGGCTTCGAGGGACCGCCGCAGCAAGAGAACGTTTTTCTTTCTACGCTGAGCACGCCGGCGCACGCGTGCGAATACGATATCACCATTCCACGTTCGCAGCCGCCGGGAACCTATTACTATCATCCGCACGCGCACGCCGTATCGGATGATGAAGTCGCCGGCGGCCTCTCGGGCATGTGGATCGTCGATCCGGACGCGCCTGCGATTCCGGTGAGCGATCAGCACGCGGTCATCATGCAGTACCGCGTGCCGTTCGTGAATGACTATAATTTTTTGCGCGACGTCACGCCGCTGGAGGGCGCAGCCTCGGCACACGAGGCCGCGCTCTCCCCATCGCCGGTCATACGATACGATCCGTTCAATCCGCCGCCGTGGCCCAGCGCATTACCGATTCGCGCGGCCGGCATCTCGATCGTCGGGAATTGCGGCAGCCGCAGTGGATCGCTCCTAACAGTCGACGGCGTGGACGCGCCCGCGCGTCTCACCGTACCGGCCGGTAAAGCACAACTCTTCCGATTGCTCAATGCAACTTCCGACAGCGTCGAATACCTGCGTATCCGGGACGCGAACGGCAAACTGCGCATGCTACACGCGGTCGGGCGAGATGGCATACCGGTGGGCGGCGATTTCGCGCACCCGCTTGCACGATATATTCCATTGCCGGAAACGGATCTGGTTCCGACTGGGCGCACCGACGTTTTGCTGACCCTGCGGCAGAACGAGGTCGTGACGCTGTACGCAGCTCGGCATTGTACAGCGCCCGCCGATGAGCTTCACCTCAGACGTGATTTACTGATCATCACTGCGGGCACACCCGCCCCACCGGCCGCCTCCGTCACCTCTCTGCCGCTGCGGCAAAAGGATTCTACGGCGCTTGCACTCATACGTTTTGCGCGCGCGCACCCGTCACTCGTTCACCGCCGCGCCATCACGTACACCGAGTACGCAATACCGAACGCAACCGGTCATGGGGTGCATGCAGAGTACTACATCACGCAAACGAGCCTACGCGATTTTCACGAAAGTCCTTACTGGCCTGTCTACGACAAGAATGCGCTAACGCCACGTCCGCAGATCGTCGTAAAGCGCGGCAGCATCGAGGAGTGGTACCTCTTCAATGCGACGCTGGAAGTGCACACGTTTCACATTCACCAAATGGCATTCGTTGCAGAGGACGCACAGCCGCAACCCATGATGGTCGACACGGTGGTGGTTCCTTTCGGAAGGATGCTGCCGAACAAGCGCGACCCGGACTATCCGCTGATCCAGCCTTCGGTTACGCACGTGCTGCTCGATTTCAGGCGTGCCCCGCGCGGAACGTTCCTCTTCCACTGCCACATGCTTTTCCACGAAGATCGCGGCATGATGGCAGTCATCCGCGTGGAGTGAACGTACCGGCGAACCGCGTGAACTGGGCGCCTGGCGGTTACGCGCCAAGCCGTTCCGGCAAGAAGCCCGGGCCCGCGCCAGCGGGGCTTGACAATTCGCGACGTCGTAGATAACATGCTTGTTATATAAACTACACGTGATATAGGCAAGTGCTAAATACAAATCGTCTAGATGCCACCTTTTTCGCTCTTTCCGACCCCACGCGACGCGAGATCTTGATGCAATTGTCGCGGGGCGACGCGTCGGTCAACGAATTGACGGAGCGATTTTCGATCACGCAGCCCGCCGTTTCACGGCACCTGAAGGTACTGGAAAATGCCGGGTTGATTCGGCGGGGACGGGAGGCGCAACGCCGGCCGGCGCGATTGGAGCGCGACGCCATGAGTGAGGTCGTCACGTGGATCGAGCGCTACCGCGAAACGTGGGAGAATGCATACCGGCGGCTGGACGACGTACTGTCGGAACACGCAAAAGGAGGCGTACAGTGACACGAACTGTTGAGGTAACGACGCCATCGGAACGCGAGATAACGGTCAGGCGTGTCTTCGATGCACCCGCCCAAGTCATTTTCGATTTTCACACGAAGCCGGAATTGGTGCGTACATGGCTATTAGGGCCGCCCGGATGGACCATGCCGACGTGCGACATCGATCTGAACGTCGGTGGCCGTTACCGTTACGTTTGGCGCAGCGACGACGGCGGGAGGGAATTCGGCGTGCGCGGTGAGTTCCGCGAAATCGCGGCGCCGGAACGACTCGTCCACACGGAAACGATGGATGGGTACCCGGTGAAGCGTTCTGACCGCTACATTCGAAGCGTCCGGTACGCAAACGACGCTCAGCACCACGATGCGCTTCGGATCTCAGGAAGAGCGCGATCGCGCGCTGCAGTCCGGAATGACCGACGGAATGTCCGGGAGTTACGATCGTATGGAGCGCGTCATCAGCACGAAAGAGAATCACCATGAGTAGGACGAGTTTCGAATCCGTCGATGCGTACATCGACGCTCAACCGGAAAGCGCGCGCAATGCGCTCCGGCAAGTTCGCGCCGCAATACGCAAAGCAGTGCCCAGGGCAGACGAAAGTATCTCCTACAATATGCCGGCATACAAAATCGGAAAGGTTTCGCTGCTGCAATTCGCCGCATGGAAGGAACACTTGGCGCTTTACGTCGCCAGCAAGCCGATCGTCGCTGCGTTCAAGAACGAGCTGCAAAACTGCGAGATCGATACGGGCACGATCCGCTTTTCACTGGCGGACCCCGTACCCGGAACGCTGATCGGACGTATTGCGAAATTTCGAGCCGATCGAATGCGCACGCCTTGACCCACGCCGAGATCGTTACCTCATGCTCCTGGGCAACCGAGCAGGCCGACCTGCCCAAAATCGCAGCCGGGACGCGTACTTGTAAAACACAAGTAGACTTGCTATATTGTAGGCAGTCGGAATAAAAGCGCCGCGCTGCCGGCAGAAGGACCGTCCACTATGTACGCTCAGGCTTCGCATCCATATATAGTGCAAGTAGCCGCCTTGTGGGTCTCGTTCTTGCCCGCGATTGCGATTGCGCTATTAATTGTCGCCACGAGCGTTGAGGCCCGGCGCCGGCGCCGCAACACTGCCAAAGCCAGCGTGCCTCGCCTTACGGTGAGTAAATACGCCAGAGAGCTGCAGGGCTCGCGCGCTATGCAGAGTGCAGCCGTTCCGCAAACGCGCCGCGCGGCGTAACGAGCCACGTTCAACGCTATTTCACAGCGTGCAGGCGCGGCACGTGCTGCGGACACCACTGCACGAAGCAATTCACGGAGTGAGCCCAGCGCGCTGCGCGGCAGCCGCACGCAAACCTATAGACACTGCTTTCCGGGTCCGAGTCGATCTGCTCGAGCGTGTTCTCCCTCAGATATTTGAACAGCGTCGGACCGGGAACGATGGCGGAATTCGAAAATGCCATTGGCGCCTCGCTAATGGAGAGCGAATCGGCCGTCATGCCATCCGCGGTCAAAACTTCTAGGGTAATCATTGTACTCGTTGCTGTGCGGTTGCCTCAGCACGGTTCAACACTTACGCTGTGATGCAGCCGACTTGGAAGCGACCTGTTGCGCATATCGCGCTAAGCGCGGGCGAAAACGCGAACTGCTTTGGCGCTCTTGCTTGCGCTTCCTCGCTTTTGGCAACCTGATGCGTTCCAAGCGAAGGGCATGCCTTCAGCCCACGATCAAAACTTGCGGCGCCAGTTCCTTGATTCGCGTCTCGATCCACTCCATTTGACGAACCGTCTGAAAGGGATACGCATCGCACAGCCGTTGCAAGTCATCGTCACGCAAAGCAGACTGCCAGTTGGCCTGCGATCGACCATCCGCCGTGCACGTCACCGGCGAGAAGATGCAAATCTTGAAGATCGCGCAGCAGACCGATCCCACGCTTGCGCTGCCCTTTGAATAAGACGGCCGAGAGTACGTGAGCGCTGCTCGTCGGCGCTCCCGCATAACGTTCCAAAATCGGCTGCAATTTCTCGACGTGTTCGATGCTCCATCGTGCGAACTCCCGGAGCAGAACCGGCACGTCGGGCTGATCCTCGTGACGAAGCGCAACAGAAGCGCATGATTTCGCCAGCACGCTCTCGCTTTCAGCGAGCAAACGTAAGTGATTCCCGGCATGCACGCTGTTCATCCGGACTTCCTTATCCGGACGGCGGAATATTTGAAATATGGTTGTTTACTCACCGCATCCCACTCGGCAATCGTCAATTCATTCGCCGCTACGGCACTTTGCGATTCGTCGTCCCAGTATCCGTAATGAAACGGCATGAACAACGTCCCCTCTTTGATTGGAGAAATGCGGGAGCGCGCACGGCATCGCCCGCGGCGCGAGCGGATTTCCAACATGTCGCCCTCGGCAATCCCATAGCTTTGCGCATCATGCGCTGATATTTCGACGAATACTTCAGGCGCTGCTTCGTTCAGCTCGCGCGCTCTCGCCGTCTTCGTTCGCGTATGAAAGTGGTACACGATGCGTCCGGTCGTCAACCAGAGTGGATATTTCCCGGTCGGCTCTTCCAGCGGCGGTTGGTAGTCGGCCGGTTTGATGATCGCTTTCCCGCGCGGATCGAACGCCTTGTACTTTTGCGGCTGCACGACCGCACCCGTGACGAGATCGTGTCCGAATTCTTGGGCGTCTTCGTAGGCGGTGCGAAAAACGCCGTCGCTGTATAGCCGTTCCGTCCCGTTTGGCGCGTGGTCGTTGCACGGCCATTGAATTCCGGACCCCTCGGAGAGTTTGGCGTAACTCAACCCTGTGTAGTCGCAGAACGTTCCTTTCGTGCAGCTTTTCCATGCTTCGAACGCGCCTTCCGCATCGGTCCATTTGATGAGCGGGGCGCCGTCCATGTCTCGAAAATCCATACGCTTTGCATAATCCAGAAATATCTGCAAGTCGGAGCGCGCGTGCCCCGGGGGATCGACGGCGGCGTGCGAGATGTGAACGGTGCGATCGGCGTTCGTGTACGTTCCCGTCTTCTCACCCCACAGTGCGGCGGGCAGCACGACGTCGGCAAATTCGGTGGTCTCCGTCGGAAATGCGTCTTGAACGACGACGAACAACTCTCGCTTGCTCAGGACTTTGCGGATACGATTGAGATCCGGCAGCGAAACGGCCGGATTCGTTGCGGCGATCCAAAGGAACCGAATCGATCCCTCCTCCGCGAATTTCAGGATCTGCATGATGTGCGTGGGATGGGCCCAGTGCGGTATGCGATTCTTTTCGACGTTCCAAACCCGCGCCAAGTCTTCCATGTGCTGCGCGTTTTGAGGATTCCGAAAGGCCGAATATTCGCCGTTCGCGCCGGTTTCGCGCGTATTTTGCGCCGTCGGCTGGCCGTTCATTTGAAACAGTCCGCAGCCAGGCTTGCCGATCATCCCTCTGATGATGTGGAGGTTGTTGACTTGGCATGCAGCGGCGGTAGCCTGCATCGACTGGTACACGCCTTGCAGCACCGTCGAAACGAGCCGAGGAGCGGTGCCGATGATCTCCGCGGCCGCTTCCAAATCACTCGCCCGCACTTCGCAGACGTTCGCGGCGCGTTGCGGTGTCCACGATTCAACCGTGCGCTCCAATCCGTCGAATCCGACCGCATGCGCCTCGACGTAGTGAGCGTCATACCAGCCCCGTTTGAGCATGACGTGGAGTAAGCCGTTGAGCAACGGCACGTTGGTTCCCAGCCGAGGCGTGAGGTGAACGTTCGCTTTTAGTGCGGTTTGCGTGCTGCGCGGATCCACGACGACGAGTTTCGGCGGGTTAGGACCCGCGAGACGATCCAGGATACGCATCCACAGAACCGTCTGCTGCGACGCCGGGTTGTGCCCGACCAAAAACAGCGCATCGGTTACGTCGATGTCGGTGTACGATGCGGGTTGCCCGTCGGAACCGAAGCTTTCTCGAAGTGAGGCTGCGGCGGTCGCTGTGCACAACCGCGTATTGCCGTCCATGTGAATTGTGCCCAGGCCGGCTTTTCCGATGAGGGTGAGTGTGTAGTACTCTTCCAAAAACAGCTGACCGCTGCTGTAGAAGGCGATCGAACCGCTCGTGCACTCCTCGATCAGATCTTTGGAACGCGCAACGATCGCATCCATGGCCTCGTCCCAGGAGACTTCACGTAAGCGCTTCCCTTTGCGCATCATCGGCATGCGCAATCGATCCGGCGACGCATTTGCCTCCCAGCCGTGCAGCCCCTTGGGCCCCAAACGCCCGCGATTGACGCGATCCACGGCTCTGCCGCGGACGCCGACGATACGGCCGTCTTTTACGCCGATGTCCATGCCGCAGCCGTTAGAACAAAGAACGCACGCGGATTGAACCCAACGATCGGGCTCTTCGAGCACGCGCTGGTCAACGCGTTCCGGCCACGTTCCGACGTAGGGGCTGCGCTCACCCCATACGTCTTGAATGCTGTCGCGCGACTGCGGCACGGGGCCTAACGCGATTTGCGACGGCCGCCCTTACGGGTCGAAGTTTTTTTCGCTCCCTTTTTTCGCGCGCTCGTGCTCTTCTTTCGGCTTGACGCGGGGCTCGTGGCGCCCATCAGCCGGCGTTTCTGCGCTTCGGCGCGCTCACCGATTTTTTCCAGCTCTCCCTCGTCCAGCAGCTCGCGAGCGAGCGAGAAAATCGTCGACTCTTCTTCTCGCACGTGATGCTTGACGTTCTCGCCCAAGACCTGGAGCTCGGCTTTGAACAGCGCTGCGTTGCTGCGGCGCCGGCCTTTCAGCAGCGAAATGAGGTGCTTGACCACATCGTGCTCCGTGAACGCCTCGAACACGTCGACGAGCTCTTCGTCATCCTCTGCGCGGTCGCGAAGGACCGGGTAAAAGAGCTTTTCCTCGAGCGCCGCGTGCACCGTGAGCGCTTGAGCGATTTGCTGCCCCAGGCTCTCCAAGCGTTTGTCGCCCGCTTCCGCATTTTCCACTTCATCGATGAGCTTCGCAACGGTCTGATGGTCTTGCTTAAGAAGATCGAGAACGTTCATGCTGGTCCTCCGTCAAAAACTGCTTTTCACTGTTCCCGCGACGCGCGAGTTATTAACCGAGTCTGACGAGCGGCTAACGAGCGCTCGTCGGATCGCCGAACGCGCGCCATCCATGAGCCTCGGGAAACGTCGGATACCATCGACAACGCCAAGCGCGGCTGTCACTGCACCCGTGTCGATCGAGTTTGACGGCGTTGCGGAACGTCGCTCGTCTCGACTGCAGCGGGACTGCTGAGGTTCTTACCATACATCCCGGACCGATCGAAGCAACAAACGCGCCGTTTTCCGGATGCAAGCATCGAGCAGGTTTTTTCGACACGGCGCGTGCGAGTCTCCGGCTGCTTCGCGGAAGTGATCCAATGGATCCAATCTCTGCGTCCGATCGGGGTGATGTCCGTCCACGCTGCGTGCGCTTTCGGTGCGGCCGCCAGCGCTTTTCGCAGATCTGCCGGAATCGTAGGCTCCAGCTGCTTTTGCATCGGCACGATCTGCAGCGTAACGATGTCGCCCGCTTTTGCGCCCGCCGCACTGCGCATCTTCCGGCTCACTTTGAGCCAGTGGCTGCCTTGCCCATCCGGTTCGAGCGTGGCTTGAAACGGCACGTCATTGATCGTGCCTTCGACGGACGTCATGCCCCGCGATGGGAGCTTCGCACTGGCCTTCTTCGGTAGCGTGAGAAAGCTCCAAGAGCCGCTCTTTCTTTCTGCCGCCGGCTGATAGAGCGTGGCTTTGAATTTGATCGGAGCAGCGGCTTCGGCCTTGGGGTTGGTTTCACGCATTGACAACTTCTCGCCGGCGGCCAGTTTTCACGACAGCGAAGCACTTCATGGAGCACGCAAAAGCGTCCTTCGCCGACCCGTTCCGGCGTCATTTCTTGCGAACTTTGAATCGTCCGGCGAATAGTACCGCCGACACCTCGAGGGGTACCGGTTCTGTGGATTCCCCAGCGAAGGCGAAGTTTAAGCAGTAAGCTCGTGTTTGGTTAGTCTGGCGATGTCTCGCGTTGGGGTATTTCCAAATACCGTGCATACTGTCGGCTGAACTGCGAAGTGCTTAAGTATCCGACGCGTTCGCTTTCGGAGCCGACGTCCGCCCGCGTGGTCAGCGTGAGACGCCTCGCCCCTTGAAGACGAAGTGCTTTCTGGTACTGCAAGGGGCTCATCGAAGCCACAGATTTGAAATGTTGGGGAATGAGGAGGTGCTCATGCTTGCCAACGCGGCCAGTTCTTTGATCTTGATCGGCTGGTAGAAATTTGCACGCAGCCAAGACCGCCTTTGCGACATTATGCAATTTAGAAGGCAACGCGGCCCCGGTATTGGCGGTCGCTGTTGCTTAGATGCGGCAGCGCCCCTCACTGCGCGTTCTTCGCCATGCTAGCATAAATTTCGTCGAGCGCTCCCTCATCAACTTGATCGGAAATGATTCGACCCGCAAGTCCGACGCAAGACGGCATTGGACTCCACAGCCATGGGCGGACCCCTTTGAGACAAGGTTGTCCATAATACGCAGAGTTCTTGGGGCGTACACAATGAACCCATTGCGCCCCCGGCTCGGTGCGAATAATCATCTCGCCCAGATAGATCGCTATGTCAAATGCGATGGAGATGGTGAGCGGCGATGGATCATAGTTGCTCCGTAACCAAGTTCCATCCCATCTCGCGGCATCTTCGGGGGCCTGCCCGGCTTTTATGCGATCTGCGTATGCCGAGGATGCCACACGTATAAACCAGCGCATAAGCGGACGGAGCGAACTTGGAGTGAAGTCAGCATTCCAGTCCTGCGATTGCCGAGTGTACTTTTTCAGAATTTCGATTCGATGCGCCTTTTCATCGAGAAACCATTTCCAGAATGCGTGTTGTTCTGGTGTAGTCATTACCTGAAGTGGCTTCCTGCCAGGCCATTCGACAATCATGTACATGTTGTGGAAGCTCGTCGTAATGAAAAAGCGTAGTTAATCCCCATATCCGACATCGCGGCCATATCGCCGACCTTCATGTAGATTTGGTCGAACTCACGCAAGGGTGCGGGACGATTTTGGACGACGTCGGATATCGCGTTGAGCGCGGCCCGAAAATCAACTGCCAATGTTACACCCCCACGTTGGCTAAAGCGATCCGGGTTCGGCCGGAGGGCGGCCTACGAAAGTGGGTCGGTTTACCAAAATTCAAAACGGCGCGTTCGAATTCCAAATTTTTTTTGTATCGAACATTTACGTACGGCTCAGTAACAAAAACCCGGTTCGGAGGCCACGTCTTCTAAAAGCCATTTTCGGCAGCCCGGAGTTCTAAAAACCCTTGGCTGAGGGATCGGCACTAACTCGTCCAGCAAGTATTGGTAGGTTTTTCAGGCGTGCTCCAGCAGCCCCGGTGCCAGCGACGACTGATATTGAGACAGTTGTCGGTCGTCTCCTAAAAAGCGATTCCGCTCCACGTGCGGTCTTTAGGCCGGTCGTTGCGCGCGCGATTTCTCGGATTTGCGCTGATGGATTCCGAACTGGTTGCCGTCGGGATCGGTGACGAAGGCGAAGAAGCAGACGGAAGATTCGCCCACCTCCGTGACGGGTACGCCGCGTTCGAGCAACTGCGCCCGCGTCACCGCTATGTCGTCGATTTCAAACATCGCGCCGGAACTCGATCCCGGCGCGATGCCGGGCGGCTCACCGTCGATTGCAAAGGTCGTATTACCGACGTTGAACTCGACAAACTGGTCGCCGAACGAGTCGCCTGGTCGCAGCCCAATGACATTTTGGTAGAACTGCTGCGCCCGCGGGACGTCGCGCACTGAATACGCAACGAACGCCATATCTTTAACCATGGGGGTGTGACTTCTCGAACGGCATAGGAAGACTTTTCCTCTAGCGGTAGTTCTACTGCTCGATTACTTACTCTACAAATCTACGCGTAAACGCATCTACTTTTAAGTACTGCCCAGAAAGGGACTCGAACCCCCACGGCCTTGCGGCCACTGATACCTGAAACCAGCGCGTCTACCAATTCCGCCATCTGGGCATGCGGCGCGACCGAGCCCGATTCGCGAAGGGTGCCGCCAGCCCTTTTCGTGAAACCGCGGCGGGCCTCGCACGGGTTGTCGTACGCACTATGTCTGCCCCCGTACGCTTCATTTCCGGCGAAGAGCCGGTTTCGCCGCTCGACGCCTACTCCGAGGCGGTCGTGCACGCCGCCCAAACCGCGAGTCCGTCGGTCGTCGCCATCGAGGTGCGTAACGGCCGTCGCGGCGCCAACGGCTCCGGCTTCATCTTCACGCCCGACGGTTTTGTGCTCACGAACTGCCACGTGGTCAGCGACGGCGAGACGATCGTCGTCTCGTTGCTGGACGGACGCGAACTTCCGGCGCGCCTAGTCGGAAAGGACGAACACACCGATCTCGCCATTCTGCGCATCGACGCGCCGAATCTCGCGCCTGCGCGTTTGGGCGATTCGGCGGCGCTGCGTGCCGGCCAGCTTGTGGTCGCGGTCGGCAATCCGTACGGTCTTCAATACACGGTCACCGCCGGAGTCGTCAGCGCGCTCGGACGCTCGCTGCGCGCGCAATCCGGGCGGCTCATCGACAACGTCATCCAAACGGACGCAGCCCTCAATCCAGGGAACTCGGGAGGCCCGCTCGTGACGGCTGACGGCGCCGTGGTCGGCGTGAACACCGCCGTCTTTCCGGGTCAAGGTATTTGCTTTGCGATCGCGATCAACACCGCAAAACTGATCGCCGGTATGTTGTTGCGGGACGGCCGCATTCGCCGCGGCTATCTGGGCATTGCGGGCCAGGATTTGCGCGAAGGGCTCGGCCTGCTGGTTCTGTCGGTGGAACCCGGGAGCCCCGCCGAGACGGCCGGCTTGCGCGAAGGCGACCTCATTACGGCATTCGAAGACGAGGTCATCGGCGGCATGGACGATCTCCATCGCAAACTGACGCTGCTCGATCTGCGGCGCAGTTATCGTCTTGTGTTTCTGCGCAAACGCGAACGCATGACGACGCTGGTTCTGCCGATCGACGCTTCGGATGCACCTTGATTAGACGCCTTTCGCCGATACTGGGCATTACATTCATCGACATCCTGGGATTCAGTCTGCTGATTCCGCTGCTGCCGTATTACGTGACGCATTTCGGCGCGTCGGCAGTGACGGTCGGCGTGGTCTTCGCCCTGTTTTCGTTCTGCCAACTCGTGAGCGGACCGATTTGGGGTAATCTTTCCGATCGCATCGGGCGCAAAGGCGTATTGATCGTCAGCCAGATCGGCGCGACGATCGGTTGGGCGATGCTCGGATGGTCGCCTTCGATTCTCTGGGTATTTATCGCACGCGTCATCGAGGGGTGCTCGGGCGGAAATATCGGCGTCACGCAAGCGTACGTCGCCGATCTCGTCGAACCGAAAGACCGCGCCCGCGCCTTCGGTTACATCAGTGCAACGTTCGCGGCCGGAATGGCGCTGGGGCCTGCACTCGGAGCGGTGCTCTCGCTGCACGGGTATGCGATCACACTCTATACTGCAGCCGGCCTGCAATTCATTACGCTGATCGTCACGATCGTCGTGCTGCCGGAATCGCGCGCAAAAGTGGAAGGCGCAGTCGCCGGACCGGCAGAGATTCTGCGCACGTTCCGCGACCCGGTGTTCTCTCCGAAACTGTGGCAGAAGCTCGCGCTGTCTCTCGCGCTCTACGGCTGGTTCGGCGTGATGGCGTTATATTTCGCGCACCAACTGCACTTCGGACTGCGCGAAACGTATCTGTTCATGATCTACATTTCCGTGCTGAACGTCATCGTCAATGCGTTCGTTTTGGGGCGCGTTTCCGATCGGATCGGCAATCGGACGATGTCGACGTTCGGCATTGCTTCGTTGGTCTGCGCCTTCGCTTGCGTTCCGTTCGTGACGACGGTGTGGCAGCTTGCGATCATGTCGGGGTTCTTCAGCATCGGCATGGCGTTTGGAAACACCGGCCTCATCGCACTCATCAGCGCGGCAGCCGGAAACTCCGTGCAAGGCACCGTTCTGGGCGTTACTTCCTCACTCGATTCGCTCTCGGGTATTCTCGCACCGCCCGCATCGACTGGAATGCTCGGCGCCTTCGGCTCGCCGTTCGCAGGGCTTTCCTCGCTGGTCTTCGCGGTCGTCGCGCTCGTACTTGGCTTGGGACAGCAGGCATCGAGCCGCTCTGCCATCCTTCGCGTCGACGACACTGCGCCGTAAAGGCCTAGCGGCGTTAAGCGCTTTTCTTCTTGCGCTTTTCCGTGCTTCGCTCCGGTGAAGCGCGGTGCGCTGCGCGTTTGGGTGCCTGCGCTGCACGTCCCGCGCGCTGCTTCTTGCTTTCTTCCAAACTTTGCTGCAGCACGTCCATGAGGTTGACGACCTTCGCGCGTGCGGGCGCCTTCTTCGGCCGCGGCAGTTCTTTGCCGGCGGCGCGCGCTTCGATCATCGCCAGGAGTTCGTCGTGATATCTGTTGGTGAACTTCTCCGGTTCGAATTCGTCGACGCTCATCGAATCGATCAGCATCTTCGCCATCTTCATTTCCGGTTCGGGAAGTTTGATTTCCGCGGGAAAGTCGAGATCGGATTGCTCGACGAGTTCGTCGGCCCAATGCATCAGTTCGAGGATCAGCGCATGTCCGTCCGGCTTGACTGCGGCAATCGTTTCTTTCGTACGGATCACAACGCGTGCGACGGCGACTTTATTGGCGCGTGAGAGCGCTTCACGCAGCAGCGCGTATGCGTGACGGCCTTGTTTCGTCGGCTCGAGAAAATATGGCTTGTCGAAGAACATCGGGTTGATTTTATCGAGCTCGACGAACTCCAAAATGTCGACGCTCTGCGTGGCCTCCGGATTGACTTTCTTGAAGTCTTCGTCGGTGAGCACCACGTACTCGCCTTTCTCGTATTCGTATCCCTTGACGATTTCGTCCCACGGAACGGGCTTGCCGTCGACCGAGCAGACGCGCTCGTACTTGATTCGTCCTTCGTCTTTCGCGTGCAGCATGTTGAACGAGAGCTCGTTCGCGCGCACCGCAGTGAAGAGTTTGACGGGGATCGTCACCAGCCCGAAATTAATCGACCCCGACCATATCGCGTGAGCCATGATGAATTCGCTTTACTCCTCCCGCCCGTCCGAGTAGGCGGCACCTCATTATACCCTATGAGCCAAGACTGCTTTTGTCTTCGGCAGCCTTTAGATGGACCACGCCTTCTGCGCTTTGGCGAGAGCGGGCTCCAGCTTCGCCGGTTTCCACGCGCGTCCGGCCCACAAATCCCCGACGGCGTCCAGACGTCGTCGCGCGGTGCGAACCGTCCACTGCCCGATGAACGGCTCGGGAGAACCGCGCTTTTTCACGAGGTCTTCCACCTCCGCCCAGTCGAGCGGCATGGACACCGGCGCGCCGTCACGCGCGCGCGCGACGTACGGCGGCACCACCGTTTTTCCGCGCGCGACCTGACCCCAATCCAAGTACACCGCCGTCTTCGGACGTTTGGCAATGCTGCGCTCGACCGTCGTTACATCCGGCATAGCTGCAGCGACGTGCTCGACCACGATCTCGGCAAAGCGGCGCGCAGTTTCGAAATCGTATTCGTTCTTGAGCGGCACGACGACGTGAAAACCGGATCCGCCCGACGTCTTGACCAGCGAGGGCAAACCGATGCTCGCGAGCAGATCGCGGAATTCGAGCGAAACCCGCGCAAGCGTCCCGAGCGTCGTCTTTTCGCACGTGTCCAGATCGAACAGCACGTAATCGGGCGACTCCGGCGTGGGCACGTGCGAGTACCAGACGTGGAGCACGATCGAGGCCAAGTTCGCACACCACGCCAGCGTCGCTTCGTCGTTGCACAGCAGGTACGCAATCTTGCGCGAATGTTGGTCTGCCGAAAGCGAAACGTGGGGAACCCAATCGGGCGTGAAGCGCGGGGCTTGCTTCTCGAAAAACGACTGTCCGTCGATTCCGTCTGGCCAGCGCTGCAGCGTTAGCGGCCGGTCCCGGAGATGCGGCAGAAGCCATTTCGCGACGCTTCGATAATAGTCGATCAGGTCGCCTTTGGTGTAACCGTCGCGCGGCCAAAGAATTTTGTCGAGGTTTGAAAGTGTGAGCGTGCGCCCGCCAATCTTTGCTTCCTCTTTTTTGCTCGCCATCAAGCGACGACGTCCGCGTCCACCGGACGTTCCCGTATGCATTCCTTGGGCTTTTTGTCGATGCGAAGTCCGAGAAACGCGGGCTGGCGCAGATAGCCGTCGCGAGTCCATTCCGTAAAGCGAACCTGCGCGACCAGTTTCGGCTCGACCCAGTGCGGCTTGGTATTCGAATCGACGCGGTTGGCGAATGGCGAGGTCTTACGCTCGATCTTTTTCAAATCCGCGGTGAGACTCTGCAGCAGCTTCGTGTTGAAGCCCGTGCCGACGTGACCGACGTAATGCAATTCGTTACCGTCGTACAAGCCCAGCAGCAGCGCGCCGAATCCCGTCCGGCTGCCGCGCGGTTCGGTAAATCCGCCGATGACGCACTCCTGCATGAGTTGCGCCTTGATCTTCACCCAGTCGCGCGTGCGGCGTTCGACATAGAACGAATCGAGCCGCTTGCCGATGATCCCTTCGAGTTCTTGTTTCTCGGCTTGCGCGAACAGCGCGCAGCCGTTTCCGACGGTATGCTTCGAATACATCACCATGTCGTCGTCGGCGATCGCGCGCTCGAGGAGCGCTTTGCGTTCTTCGAGCGGCGTTTTGCGCAAGTCTTTCCCATCCGCATAGAGTACGTCGAATGCGGCGAAGGTAAGCGTAGTGCGTTTGCGCGCCGCGGAACCGGACCGGCTGCTCGTCATCGATTCCTGGAGCCGCTGAAACGACGAGCGTCCACGCGAATCCAAACTGACGATTTCGCCGTCGACGACGATGGGTAGAGTTTTCCACGCGTTCGCCAGTTCGCCGAGTTCCGGAAATTTTGCGAGCAAATCCAAACCGTTGCGCGAGAGCAATTCCATACGGCCGTCTTCGCGGACGGTGCAGATCGCTCGATACCCGTCCCATTTGATTTCGAACAGCCACTGCGGATCGTCGAACGCCTCGTCCACCAGCGTTGCGAGCATCGGCGTCGTGATTTTCGGAATCGGATCCCGCCTAGCGCGGGCTGCGCCTTTTTTTGCGGCGCGCTTTTCCCCGCTCGCGGATTTTTTGTTCGAGATCCAGTGCGGAGCCTTCGGATCTTCGGCGTAGGATTCCACGGTGCGACCCGTCTTCACGGACTTGCCGTCCTTACCGGCGTCGTACTTGGTATCGACGAAGTCGTCGTGATCCTTGATGAGCAGCCACGGATCGCCGCTCTCACCGCCGCGGCCGCGAATGCGCACGAGCGTAAACTCGCCGCGCATCTTCTTGCCGCTCATGACGAATTTGATCTTGCCTTTGCCGATCTCGGCGGCTGGATCGTCGCCCTCCGCCAGATGATACGTGCCTTCGTCCCACACGATTACCTCGCCGGCGCCGTAGTTGCCGTGCGGAATAATTCCTTCGAAACGCCGGTAGTCCATCGGATGATCCTCGACGTGCATCGCCAGACGGCGATCGGCGGGATCGAGCGACGGACCTTTGGGAATTGCCCACGACTTCAAAACGCCGTCCGCCTCCAAGCGAAAGTCGTAGTGCAGCCGGCTGGCGTGATGCTTTTGAATGACGAAGCGCAGACGCGGACTACGCTTGCTTTGCGCGCCGCGCGGTTCGGGCGTCGCTTGGAAGTCGCGCTTCTGTTGATATTTTTGAAGCGAACCGGCCTCACGGGCCGGTTCGCTCCGTTTGCGTGTTCCCGGCATGCTGCCGTCGTACTGCGTCAGACTAGAGGCGCGCCCCTCGTCCGGTCAGCAGATTGATGATCAGCAGAATTACGGCGACCACGATGATGATGTGTATGATGCCGCCGATGTGCCATACCAAGAATCCGAGAAGCCACAAAATGAACAGAATGACGATAATCGTCCAAAGCAGGCCTGCCACCGCTACCCTCCTCCGCCGGGATTAACGTGCGTAGTCGTCGTCGAATTGGACGAGGACCCGCTGGTCGTTCCAGTAGTAGAACTCGAGACCGTCCACGGATGCCAAACGAAGACGGCGATCAGAATCGCAATGAGAACGACAATCACGATGCCGAGCGCCGCTGCGCTGCCGCCGTGTCCACCGTCCTCGTGCACTACAACCGGGCCATCAGCCATACAGGTTCTTACTCCTTTCGTCGTTGCAGTGCGCCACTTATACCCACCACCGGCAAGCACCACCAAGCCGGGGGCCGAAAAGCTGCAGCGATGTGGGCGGGAATCGGCTTAGCGCTCAGTTGCATGTTGGGATTTTGCGCGCTGCTAAAAAGCAGGCGCGCGGGCGGCAGCTATTATGCCGCCGAGGTGTACGGGTTAACGGCCCGTTCGCACCGTGTGTACGCAGTCGTAAGCGCAATTTTCGCCGCGTTTTTCAGCGTCGCGCTCTTCGTACGCGCGCTGCCGTCCGTGCCGCTGCTCGGCGCGTACGCGCTGGTTTTCATCTTTTATTTCTCCTCGTTTGCGCGCGGGTTCAGCGACGAGGAGTAGCCAAGTCAGCGGAATGCATTTTTCGCCGCGGCCGAATCGCGCACACGAGATTCGCTGGCTTCCCTGGAGCGAAGATGCTTTCGCGCGCGCGCAGAGCGAAGACAAGCCGATTCTGCTTTCCATCTCCGCCGTGTGGTGCCACTGGTGCCACGTCATGGACGAAACGTCGTACTCGGACGATGCCGTCATCGCGGCAATCAACGAACGCTACATTCCGGTGCGCGTGGACAACGACCGGCGTCCGGACGTCAACGCGCGCTACAACCAGGGCGGTTGGCCGACGACAGCCTTTCTCACGCCGGAAGGCGCGCTGCTCGCGGGCGCGACGTATCTGCCGCCCGATCAAATGCGTCAAGCACTCGAACGAGTAGCGCACGTGTACCGCGCCAATCACGAACAAATTGCGGAGCGCGCCGAGCAGCTGCGCTCCCAAACTCGTTCCTATGAGGCCGCTGCGCCGAGCGACCTGAACGAATCGATTCTCAGCGGGGTCGTGGAACGCATCGCGCAAACCTATGACGAGGACTACGGCGGCTTCGGCGACGCCCCGAAGTTCCCGATGATCGAGGCGTTGGAGTTTTTGCTGCAAGAGTATCGCGTCACCGGCGAGCAGCGCCTCTACAACATGGTTGCCAAGTCCCTGCTGGCGATGTCGGATGGCGGAATGTACGATCACGTCGAAGGTGGGTTCTTCCGCTATTCGACCACGCGCGACTGGAGCGTGCCGCATTTCGAGAAGATGACGGAAGACCATGCGGGCCTCATGCGCGTTCTCGCAACGCTGGTTCGCACGACTCGCAACGATCGTTTTCGTCAAACGCTGGTTTCTTCGGCGCGGTACGTGCGCAGCACGCTGCTCGATGCGCAGTCGCATTTTTTCGCCGGCAGTCAAGATGCCGACGAAGTATATTTCGCGCTGCCGCTCGAAGAGCGACGCGCAATGCCCGCGCCGTACGTCGATCGCACGTCGTATTCGAATTGGACCGCCGCGATGGCCGGAACGTTCGTCATTGCGGGCGACGCACTGGAAGACGACCGCTTGATAGCGGATGGCGAGGCGGCCCTCGACGCACTGCACGACCGAATGCGCGACGAGGCCGGCCTGATGCGTCATTTCCTCGAGCCGGGCGGCACCCCGAAAGTACGCGGATTGCTTACGGATCAGGCGGCATATTTGCGGGCGTCTGCTCGACGCGCACGAATATGGCGGCGCGGCGCGCTTCCTGGAGCGCGCGCAGGCGCTGGTTCCATTGCTGCGCGAACATTTTGCGGCGCCCGACGGCGGATTTTACGATCACGCATCGATGGAGGAACCGCTCGGAAATCTCGACCTGCGCGATCGCCCGCTGCCTGACAATTCGACGATCGCCGAATGTTTGCTGCGTCTGGATGCGATGGATGCGAGCAAAGGATACCGGGTGACGGCGGAAGACACATTGCGCATCTACGCGCGCACCTACGAACGGGCGGGTATTTTTGCATCCGCATTTGCGCGCGCGGTGCGCCGCTATCTCGCGCCGCCCGCACGCGTCGGCATTCACGGAACCGCCGCAGAGACTGCGGACTTACGGGAAGCAGCGCATGCGCTTCCCGATCCGCTGATCGTCGTGCACACCGTGGATCGCGGGAATGGAGCACCCGCTGCATACTTTTGCCGCGGCACGGTGTGCGCGGCGCCGGCTCGCACGACCGCCGAGTTGCGGGATGCCTACGAAGGGTTGACTTCGAGCCGCACGTAGCGTCGCTCTAGGTTTCCGGACGTACGAACGCGTTCCAATACCACACCCCGTACAAGCTCGCCGCGCACGAATAAGCGATCAGAACCTTGGTCCATGCAGCGAAGCGTTCGCGCGCCGCGAGGAACATCAGCGCAATCAGGAACGGAATGAAATCCAATGCGTGGCGCATGCCGTACTGTGCGAAGCCGTTTACGTAATAGACGAAATTCGGAATGGCGGTGAAAATCGCCGCCGACGCGAACGCCCAAACCAGTCCCCGTGGCCGCCGTGCCCACAGCGCGTAAATGAGCGCGGGACTCGTCCATGTGAGCGCAATGCCCGAATAGGACGGCCGGATCCAGGGCGCGCCGCCGAACTGCGGATATTGTACGAAGAAAGACCACAGCTCGTACGGCAGATACATCACGCGAAACGGCGATCCGCTCGGCATTCCCGCTTGATCTTGGTGATACCACGTCGTGTAGCCGACGTCGGTAAGCGTGCCCCAGCGCGCGAGGTTGTACCACAGCCAAAGCCCCGCCGCCGCACAAAGCACCGTACCAAACGCGGGCAGCGCGCGTCGCCCTCGCTCGTCTGCGGCAAGCATCGCCGCATATACCGGAATCGCCAGCGCCAGCGTGAAACGCGACTCGGCCGCGCACACCGCCCACAGTGCAATGAGCCAGCCGCGCCGCTTGCCGCACACTTCGACGAGCGCGAGCATCGTAAAACAGACGGCGCTCACGTGCGCGATGAACCACACGTCGCCGAGCATCGCGCACCACGCAAGATCCGTTCCCGCAAGCAGAAAAACGCAGATCCACGCATTCGCGCCGTTCGAAACGCCGAGACGCTCGCCGAGTGCCCACGCCGCGCCGACCGCGATGCCGGCAAGAATCAGCGCCAAAAGCGTTTGATTTGCCGCCGTTCCCGAAATGGCGACGTACGGAAGCAGCAGCAATGCCGGCAAGGGCGCTTCGATAACGTAGTGCCGCCCATGGTAGGCGAGCGCGTCGATGTACGCTCCGGGCCAGGTTATCCACGTGTGCCCGTGCAGCAGCGCATCGGCCAGCAATACGTAATTGTTATACGGCGTCGAACGGAAATGTGAGAGCAGCAGCGTGAAGAAGAACGCTGCGGCGCCCGCGTAGACCGCGCGGCGGGAAACAGTCATGCCGCCGCTGGTTCTTTCCACCTTCAGCAATGTCCCGGCGCCGCGTGCACCGCGTAGATTGGATACTCACCGGATACCGCGCACAGCAGAATCCGGCGAGAGCCGGCCACCGGGCGGCCGACGTAATACACGGGACGTTCCGCGAGCCAGCCGCGCAGATATCGCGCATCCTGATAGGGCCACGCGATATCGATCGTGCGATCGCGAAATCGACCCATCACGTACGATTCATAGGACAGCGCCGTGCCGCGCGCCCAGTCTGCAATAATGATTGCATTGGGCGGCGTGAGGATACGTACCCGCGCGATGAGCCCCTCGGCACCGCTCACGGCTCTCAAATGGGCGTCCGAATAATTCGCTACGAGCAAGTAGAGGGCTGCGGCTGCCAGCGGAAGGCGCAGCAGATTCCGGTACCGCTCGTCCAGTGCGGCGATCCCGAGTCCGATGCTCATTGCGACGGCGATCATCGGAATGAAAAAATAGCGCTCGATTTGCACGACGGGAGGATACGCAAGCGCGAAAGCGGCGGGAAGCATTATGGCGAAAAGCAGCGCGAATGCCACGGCAGCCCTGCGATAAAACAGTATCCCTAAACATAAGCAGGCCGCAAGCGCGCCTACCGGGGTGAACTCGCGGTACATCGCCTCGAAGAACGTTGCGCTTTTTGCAGCATAAAACGGCAAATCCGCGATACGCGCGACGCTCTTCGCCGCATTGAAATCCGAACCGGTGACCAGCCGGATGAAGCCGTTCGGCGTTTGCGGATTGTCGCTGTTCCAGATTGCCGCACCCAACGGTTTGCCCAGCTGCGCGGCGGGATCGAGCCCGCGCGCGGTTATCGCGTGGCTGCGCAGCGGCAGATATGCGTACAGGACGAGCGGTGCGATCGCGAGCAGAATCGCAATTGCAACGCTGCGTCGCGAAAACACGCGCCTGCGCGAAAAACCAAGCAGCAGCAGCGAGGGCAACGTCAGCAGCACGATGGGGTGCGACGCGAGCCCGAGTCCGAATGCCAGGGACGCGGCGCAAAACGATCGGGCGTCGGCGTCGTAATAGCCGCGCAGCGCGAAATACAGCGCGATCGCACCGCAGAGCGCCGCCATCGTGTGGATTTCCGCACGAACGCCGTAAATCCAGAAGAACCAACCGAATGCGAGCAGCAGTGCGGCACAGATGCCGGATAGGCGATCGCGGGTGACGGTTACGACGGCGGCGCAGACCAGCGCCACGCACGCCAGCATGAGCAGCGCGCAGAAAAACGAGATGCGCCACGAAACGGTCCCGAACGCGAAGACGTGCGCAAACGCGCCGGCAATCAGCACGAAAGCGGGAAAGCCCGTCGGGTGCGGGATGCCGAAAATCCACGGCACGGTTTGCATTTCTGCCGTGTCCCAGTAGGAGATATGCCCTTGAACCGTCATCGCATACACGACGAACGGGACGGCAATCCACGCCAGCCACAGGCTCCGCGAAGCGCGCTTCAGAATTGCGGCAGAGCCGGCGCGGGGAGCGGACGTGGTGCTTGGAACGTCGATTTCGGCAAGCTCCGCGGAAATTGATACGAGGTAAAGCTCGATGCGCTCGCGCGCCGGTTTGCCGCCGATACTCGCCTGCACCAAGGCGCTGGTCGGCACCCAGTACTTGTCGGCTTCGGCAAACGAAACGGACCCGGTGCCTCGCAGAACCGGCGAAGCGCTCCTGAAGCGAATCTCCGAGGGTAAGAACGTGCGGCCGTCTATCGTCATGCCGACGATGACGAACGGCCCCGTGGCTCCGAGCGCGACCGCTTTGTACGTGTACGAATAACTACCGGCACTTCGAACGCTGCGCAAGAACAAGAATGCGTACTCCGTCATGCGCGGCGCCAGCGACTCAATCGTGTACCGGTTGCGATACCGCGCGATGCGCGTCGGCCTGACTTTGAGGGTCTGTCCCTCGACCTGAAGCGTTTCATCCCGCACGAGTTCGCCGCTGCGGTAGATCCGGTGCGATTGTTCGATCGGTTTCGGACCCGCTTGGGAGATCGAATACGTGAACACGAGCGTTTTGGGCGCATCTACGCGCAGCAGTTGCGTTGCATACCGCTCGAGTACGTACTGCGAATCCAGGGGCGCACCGGCAAGCGCAGTTGCAGCAATCAGTGCGTGCAGCACTACGAGAGAACGGCCTCGCGAATCGCACGCAATGCTTCGTCCGCTCCGCCCGGATCTTTTCCGCCGCCTTGCGCTTGCGCCGGCTGCCCGCCGCCGCGCCCGCCGACCAGCGGGGCTGCGAGTTTCACCAAATTGCCCGCATGCACGCCCGCCTTGACCAGGTCGTCGCTTGCACTGACCAATAGGCTGACGCTGCCGTCGTCAACGCCCGCGAGCGCGATGACGCCGCTGCGTAGCCGCTGCCGGATTGCGCTGTTCAAATGCCGGAGCGCTTCCGCATTGGCTTCGTGCACGACGGCGCCGACGAACGTTTTCTCACCGGTGCGCTCCGCCCGTTCAACGTACGTTTGCGCGTCGGCGGCAGCCAGGCGCGCCTTCAGATCGCCGACCGCGTTTTGCAGATCTTTGACTTCACGCTGCAGTTTGGCAATGCGATCGCCCAGTTCGTCCGGCGTGGATGCAAGCGAAGAAGCAAGCTCGCTGACGAGTTCTTGCTGGCGCTGCGTGTACTCTTCCGCCGCACGTGAAACGCACGACTCGATACGCCGTATGCCGCTGCCCACCGAAAATTCGCTCAAAATCACGAACATACCGAGTTCGCCCGTCGAATGCGCGTGCGTTCCACCGCAAAACTCCACGGACGGCCCCGCCTTGACGACGCGCACGCGATCGCCGTATTTCTCGCCGAACATCATGATTGCACCGCTTGCGCGCGCCTCGTCCATGCCGAGCACGCGCGTTTCGAGCGGCGTGTCGTCGCGAATCATTTCGTTCACGCGCCGTGCGACTTCGAGTTTTTGCTCCGCGGTGAGCGCGCCGCCCGGGAAACGAAAGTCGAACCGCATGCGATCGACGCCGACCCAAGAGCCGGCTTGCGTGATCTCATCGCCGAGCACGTCCTTGAGAGCGCGCTGAAGCAAGTGCGCAGACGTGTGGTGCCTGCGAATTTCGCGGCGCCACTCCGCCGAAACACGCGTTCGCACCGCATCGTCGACGCGAAGAGCTCCTTCTCGCGCTGTGCCTTGGTGCACGACTGCTTCGCCTTGAAACTGCGTGTCCGCAACCTCGAACAGCGTGCCTTCACGCGTGAGTGTGCCGCGGTCGCCGATCTGTCCGCCTTTTTCGGCGTAAAAAGCCGTGCGATCCAAAATGACCTGCGCTTCTTCACCGGCGTGCACTTCCTGCGCGAGCTCGCCATTCTTGAGTATCGCGACGATCGTGCCTTCCGCCTCGAGGCCTTCGTAGCCGAGAAATTCACTCTTGACCGCGGGCAATTCCGCAAGCGTCACGACGGCTCGTTTGGACGCCGCGTCGCGCCGTGCGCGTTCGCGCTGTTCGTTCATCGCGCGATCGAAAGCGGCATGGTCGATGCTCACACCTCGCTCGGCCGCGATTTCACGCGTGAGTTCGACCGGAAATCCAAACGTGTCGTGAAGTTCGAAAACGTCCTCGCCCGAGAGCGCACTTCCTCGCGCGGCGCGTTCGAGCAGACCGTCGAGCATCGACATGCCGCGCTCCAGCGTGCGGTCGAAGGTTTGCTCCTCACTGCGCAGCGCATTTTGAATGCGGGAAAGACTCGAGCGCAGTTCGGGATATCCGGATTCGAGCGACGCCGCGACCGCAGGCACCAGTTCGGTCAGAAAGCCGTTCGGATAGCCGAGCAGTTTTCCGTTGCGGATGGCACGCCGGATCAGAAAGCGCAATACGTAGCCTCGATCCGTATTGCTCGGATACACGCCGTCGTTAATGAGGAACGTGACCGCGCGCGCGTGATCGGCGATGATGTTTCGCCGTTCGATTTGCGCGTTTTCGGAGAGCGACGTTTGACCAATGGGGGGCTGCGCGTCGATGATATCGGTGAACAAATCCGTCTCGTACATCGAGACCTTTCCGTTCACGACGGCGAGCATTCGCTCGAGGCCGGCGCCGGTGTCGATCTGTTTTCGCGGCAATTCTTCCATCTTACCGGCAGCGTCGCGGTTGTATTGCTGGAAAACGACGTTCCAAATTTCGACCCAGCGGTTTCCTTTGTTCGGACCGTCGTCGCCGGCGCCGAGCGCATTCGCCGCGCCGGTGTCGTAGAAAACTTCGGTGCACGGGCCGCACGGGCCGGTGGGGCCCATCGTCCAAAAATTGTCTTCGTCGAAACGCGTTATGCGCGCGGACTCTAGGCCGATGTCTTCGCGCCAAATGCGCTCCGCTTCGTCGTCCCCGGCGTGCACCGTCACCGCGAGTTTGGAGACCTCCAGGGCGAGCGTTTTGGTAAGGAACTCCCATGCATAGCCGATCGCTTCGCGCTTGTAATAGCCGCCGAAGCTGAAGTTGCCCAGCATCTCCAGGAACGTTCCGTGGCGCCCGGTGCGCCCGACGTTTTCGATGTCGCTTTTCGCACCGGCAACACGCAAGCAGGGCTGCACCGTTACCACGTTCGTTGCCGGCGCCGGCTCGTCACCCAAAAACGCGGGAACGAACTGCTCCATGCCGGCGATGGTGAACAGCGTCGTGGACATCGCGTCCGGAATCAAGCTCGCGGATGGAACGTGCTTATGGCTACGCGACGTAAAAAACTCGACGAACGCCGAGCGGAGTTCTTGGCTTCTCATCATGGAATTGGGGAAGTATTTGGCGCGGCAGCGCCTGATGCCCGCTTGCCCCGGATTGCGAATTCACCCTGACGGGCATAACGGTCATGCATATGATTTCAGCACTCGTACTCGCCGCAGCCGTGGCGACGGCGACACCGGCCGGAACCGGTGTGAGCGGTGCTTCCAAACCCAGTGCAGCGAATAGCCGTGCGTCCCGAGAGTTCAGCGGAGGCAACGTCCAGCCCATCCGCGGAACGGCGGAACCCCTCCTGCAGAAAGCCGCGCCGCAACCCAACCCGCACGTAACTGCCGCACCCTTGCTGCGCAAAGCGGCTCCCGGTGCGAGCCCGAACGCCGCCGGCCGCAACGCGCTGCGCCAATTCTCAGGAGCATACACGCAGCCGAACACCGCGCCGGGCATGGGAAATCAGAGCGGGAGATGGGGCTGGTTCGGTCTCTTCGGCGTCTTTGGTTTGGCGGGACTGTGGCGGCGCTACAGCGGAACCTGAACGCGGCTATTCTTGCAAGACGTGACGCAATTTTTCGAGCGCCTTCTGCTGCAAGCGCGATACGTGCATTTGTGAAACGTTGAGGCGCTTGGCGATTTCGGTCTGCGAAACGCTTTCGTAAAAACGCAGATAGAGGATGACGCGCTCGCGTCCCGTGAGCACTTCGAACGCGCGCTCCAGGTTGGCCTTGTCTTCCAACAACGCGAGGCCGGCATCGGTGGTGCCGATGTAATCGGCGAGCGTCTGCGCCTTCTTGTCGCCCTCGCCTGAAAGTTCCGTGTCGAGCGAGAGCAAGTTGTACGCTTGCCCCAGTTCCTGCGCTTCGAGGATGTCTTCCTCGCTCGCATTCAGATGCTCCGCGAGCTCGGCCACGGTAGGACTGCGCCCAACCTTCACCGAGAGCTTTTCAATTGCGCGATTGACGGCGAGATTGAGCTCCTGCAGCCTGCGCGGGACCTTGACGGCCCAGCCTTTGTCGCGGAAATAGCGCTTGATTTCACCCACGATGGTGGGCGTGGCATACGTCGTGAACTCGACGCCGCGTTCGAGATCGAAGCGATCGATGGCCTTGAGCAGTCCAACGGTCCCCACTTGAATGAGATCGTCGAGCGATTCACCTCGGTTTGCGAACTTTACGGCGAGATAGCGCACCAAATTCAAATGCGCGACGACGAGCTCGCTGCGCAAGCGCTCGTAATCCGGGTCTTGCGGGCCGCGCTTCTTGACCTCCGCAAAACGCGCGAAGGCTTCGCGGGTCTTGTGGCGGTCCCAGCGTTCCTCGTCGGTGTGTGACTGGTGCACTTCAGCTCGTTACTTTTTTGGTCATCACCAAATTCGTTCCGCGATCCGGATGCACGTCGTATTCGACGGAATCCATCAGCGAACGAATCAAGAACACTCCGAGCCCGCCTACGCGCGGCTCGTCGACGCGCCGTGAAGAGATGGCCTCGGGACGCGTGCCACGCCCATAGTCCCGTACGCGGACGGTGAGTCCCTCGGGTTCGGTTTCACACGTGATTTCTATTTGATCGCTTCCGTGCGCGTGCTGAATGCAATTCGTACACGCTTCGGCAACGGCAAGCTTCACGTCTTCGATATCCTCGATGGAGAAATTCAACCGGTTGGCGACGGCCGCCACCGCTAAGCGCGCAACCGCCACCCATTCCGCCTTGCTTGGAATGCGCAGCTCGACGATCCCAAGGGAGCGATTGGAGTGAGCCAGCGGCTGGTTCACACGAGCGCTTTCATTGCGGCATCCTCGTCGTCGTAGATGCCGAAGATTTTCACCAGACCGGTGATGTCGAATATTTTTTTGATCTGCGGGTTGGTGCAGACGAGGTTCACCGTTCCTCCATGCTCCCGCACTCGCTTGAGTCCGCCGATGAGCACGCCCAGTCCGGTGGAATCGATGTAGCGCACCTTTTCGAGATTGATCACCAGATTGTAGTGCCCCTTGTCGATGAGGTCACCGATGGCATCCTTGACCTTGGGCGAGGTGTAAACGTCGATCTCTCCGTTGAGATCGACGACGTACGTGTCGCCTTGTGCCTCACGAACATTCACTTTAATATCCACGCTGTCTCCTACGAGTCGGAAGATTGCCGCGACAGATCGTCGCGTATTTGGTCCGCGCTCGTTTGACCCTCATCGACCGCGGCATTGATGTTTGAACGAGCATTTTCTACGACGATTCTCCCTCGTTCGTAGAGATCGGTTGCTTTACTGCGCAGATCTCCGGTTGCGTCCATCGCGTAATTGCCCGCCTCGCGAGCCTTTCCGACGACGAGATCGCGCGCTTCTTCCTGCGTCATGAGGTAGGCGAGAACGCCGCCGGCAATGGCCCCGACGATGAACCCTGCGAAGAATCCGCCGCCCTTTCCATTTTCGCGGGGCGCGTTCTGCCCTTCGGTCATGCGTTGTCTCCCGTCTGTTTACCATCGCCGCGCACCAGCCGCCGCAAACCCGCGCTGAGGCCGCCGAGCGTCGCACCGACGTTGACGATTGCAGGAGCGAGTGCGTCCTGCGTCAGCCTGGCGCCTTGGGCAGCCGAACCGGCGACCTGCTCGAGCGAACCGACGATACCCGAGAGACGCGCGATGGTCTGGTCCGCGGTATCCGCGATTCCGCCGACGTGCGCCAAGGTCTCGCTCACGGGCTTACCCAATGCCGCAACCTGTTCGTCGACGCCGTCGAGCGTTTTGTCCAAACGCCGGAGCGTGCGCGCCAGTGAGGCCATCGCGACAAAAATCCCCAAGCCGGCCAAGAATGCGCCGACGCCGCCCGCAACGTCCAAAAACGCAGCCCAATTAAACAAACCCTGAACCTCCGTCGGATGAAGCCGGACGTGAACCAACTATTCCCCGTTTTGCTCAACATCGCACGGTCGATCGCAAGTCCGCGACCGCCCGCTCGAGCACCTCTGCGGCACGGCGGATTTGAGCCTGAGTCGTCGAGCGCCCGAGCGAAAACCGGATGACGCCGCGCATCCACGGCTCGGCCAGCCCCAAAGCGGCGATGACGTGGCTGGGCTCGATTGCCCCCGACGCGCAGGCACTGCCGGCGGACACGGCGAGTCCGTCGAGATCGAGGCGCATCAGCAGCTGCTCCGAGGCCACGTCCAGGAAGCTGAGATTCGAGATGTGCGGCGCGCGCATCGCCGCGGCGCCGTTCACCCGCGCGTCGGGAATGCGCTCGAGTATCCGGCCTTCGAATTCATCGCGCAGCGTGCCGATCCGGCCCGCCGCCTGAGTTCGCTCGTCCAAAGCGAGTTCGAGGGCACTCGCCAGCCCGACGATGCCGGCGAGATTCTCGGTGCCGGCGCGCTTTGCGAACTCTTGGCTGCCGCCGTGCAGAATAGGCGAAAGCGGCGTGCCCTCCCGCACGTACAGAACGCCGGTTCCCTTGGGGCCGTAGAACTTGTGAGCCGCCAGCGAGAGCAGATCGGCGCCGAGCGCCTTAACGTCTACCGGCAAATACGCCGCCGCCTGCACCGCGTCCGTATGAAAGAGGATCCCGCGTTCGTGCGCAACGCGCGACAACTGTGCGATCGGCTGCACGGTGCCGATTTCGTTGTTGACGTACATGACGCTCGCCAGCACCGTATCCGCACGCAATGCGCCGGCGAACGCATCCGGTGAAACGTAGCCGTCCGCGTCGACCGCCAGCATCGTCATTTCCCAGCCCTCGTCGCGCAGCGCTTCGAGCGCGTGAAGGACCGCGTGGTGCTCGACCGCCGTTGAAACGAGATGACGCCCGCGCGTGCGCAGCGCGCGCGCCGCTCCGATGACTGCGAGATTGTCGGCTTCCGAGCCGCCGCCCGTGAAGACGATCTCCTTGCTTTTTGCACCCAGGCAGCGTGCCACGCGCTCGCGTGCAGCATCCAGTGCCGCACGCGCGGCACGCCCCTCCGCATGCAGCGAACTCGGGTTGTATCCGGTCTGCGCAAAATATGGCAGCATCGCCTCGATTACTTCCGCGCGCACCGGCGTCGTCGCGGCATGATCGAAATACAGTCGTTCAGTAGTCACAGCGCATTCTCAGAGAGCATTTCTATACTGGGCTCGTGCGAAGCTCCATTGCACACTCCGAGAAGTAGCAACGGGAAAGGCGGTCCGGCAGCAAAGCCGGGCCGCCACTTTTTTGAACGTGTTTGCGGCATCGTGTTTTCCCGGTGCCGCCAAACATTCTCGCCTTGCTATTCTTCTGCATCATGAATTGCTGCGGGGCGTCTCGTCGTTGCTGCCGGGTGTATAGTAGGTTCGATCGGACAAATTGCCGGGCAGGTTCTGCTGCTTGACGCTGTAGTCGTCGTGAGCGTAATGGTAGTCCCTGCCGTATCCGAGTTGCTTCATGAGTCCCGTCGGAGCGTTTCGCAGGTGAAGCGGAACGGGATCGTTGCGAGTGCCCTCGACGTCGCTCATTGCAGCGGAATACGCACGGCCCACGCTGTTGCTCTTCGGTGCGCGCGCCAAGTAGAGCGTTGCGTGCGCGAGCGGATAAAAACCCTCGGGCATGCCCACGAAGTGCACGGCCTGCTGTGCGGCAATTGCGAGGGAGATTGCGCGCGAATCGGCAAGGCCCACGTCTTCGGATGAAAGTATCACTAGGCGCCGCGCGATGAAGAGCGCGTCTTCGCCCGCGTCGATCATGCGCGCCAGCCAGTAGATTGCGGCGTCCGGATCGCTCCCGCGAATGCTTTTTATGAACGCGCTGATGACGTCGTAGTGCTGATCGCCGCTTTTGTCGTAGGAAATCGCGCGGCGCTGCATCGCATCGGCAACGACGGCGGGCGTGATGACGCTCGTGCCTCCGGCATCGTGGGAAGCGGCAGCCGCCGCAAACTCGAGGGTACCCAAGGCGCTGCGCGCGTCGCCGTTGGAAAGCGTGACGAGCGCTGCGCGTGCTTCCGGCTCCAAACGAACGGGCAACTTGCCCAGGCCTCGCTCTTCATCCGCCAGCGCACGGTCGATGAGCAGACCGACGTCTTCGTCGGCGAGCGCCTTGAGCACGAAGACGCGAGAACGCGAGAGCAGCGCCGAATTCACTTCGAAGGACGGGTTCTCCGTGGTCGCGCCGATCAGCGTGACGACGCCGCTCTCCACGTACGGAAGGACCGCGTCCTGCTGCGCTTTGTTGAAACGGTGGATCTCGTCGATGAACAACACGGTACGCTTTCCGAGCGCGCGGCGATGCTGTGCCTCCGCGACGACTTTGCGCAAATCGGCAACGCCCGCACTTACCGCGGAAAGCGAAGAGAAATGGGCGCCGGTCATGCGCGCGATAATCTCCGCGAGGGTCGTTTTGCCCGTGCCGGGCGGTCCCCACAGAATCATCGAAGGTACGGTGTCACTTTCGATTGCGCGGCGCAATGCGTGACCGGAACCCACGATGTGCTCTTGGCCGACGAATTCGTCGAGCGTGCGCGGACGCATCCGCGCCGCGAGCGGCTCGCTCACGGTCGACGTCGAGGAGAAGAGCGAAGGTTCCATCGGCGTTTCTCCCGAGTTACGGGATCTTCGGCGCTTTGATCGAGATCGGTTTCGGCGTTGCGAACGTCGGCGTGACGCCGGGGAACGTCACCGTCACGTTATCGTCCGCCTCGCCATATCCGGTTTGCGTGTCGTACGTCGCGCGATCGGAATCGAGCGTGCGATCTCCCTGAACGACGTGTACCTTTCCGGTCATGTTCAATACGTGCGTCGCGTCGTTCAAATGTGCGCTCTGCGCGTCGGCGCTCGTATCGCCTTGCACGTAGTGGACGTTTCCCAGTGCGTCGTACAAATGCGTCGAATCGTCAACGCGCAGTTCGTCGGTAGTGAGCGTCGCCGGTCCCCGCGATTGCGCCTGCGTCCCACGCGCGCTTTGCAAACCGAAGGTGCCGCTCGCATCGTGGACGCTCACGTTTCCGAAAAGCGTCGCCTTGTGCTGTTTGTAGTTACCGGATGCGCGATCCGCTGCGATCACGGAGCCGTCTGCGCGCGTCATAGTCACGTGGCCGGGGGCCGAAAACGAACCTGACTGCATGTTCGCGTTCATCTGATCGGTAACGAGCTTCCACTGTCCGACTTTTGCGGCGGCGCCGCGCGGCGCCGGCGTCCTCGGTCTTGCCGGAGCAGCCGCCGCGAGCGTCGCGATCAGCAGCGCGGCCGTCAATACGCGCATCATTGCTGCAGCTGCACGTGACCGTACAGGTGCAGATCGTGCGTAAGTCCGTTCATGACCGCGCGATCGGCGCGCACGTCGCTTCGGCCTTGAATGAAATGCACGCCGCCGGTGGCCACGTACGTTTTGCTGACGCCGTCGATGTTCAGCGTATCGCACGTCAGCGTCGCGGGCGCGTGCGATCCGCTTTGACCCGCGAAATTGGTGAGCACGCCGTTGTTGTCGTGCAGCACGACGTTGCCGGTGAGCGTTGCGGAATGATTCTTGAAATTTCCCGCCGCGCGGTTGGCCTGGATTTCGCTGCCGGGACGCGTGAGCGTGACGTGGCCCGGCGCGTCGAATGCGCCGGTTTGCCAGTTCGTGTCGAGCTGTCCGGTCTCGATGTGCCAGTCTGAAAAGCCAAGGCCGCTTACGCCGCTTCCGGAGGGCGGGGTGCGCGGTGCGGCTGCGAGCAGAGCAGCGCGCCAGCAGTGCGGCAAGGATGCGTTGGTTCATCACGGCGTCTTTCGAATCACAGGGTGGTGGGTGACCGGGCCCAACAGACTCGGTTAGCCGCTCCACGGACACAACCCCTTCGCGCAGCACGACTGTTTGCGGTCCCGTCATGTCGATGATGGTCGACTCCCGGCCGTACCGGCTCGGCCCGTTCTCCACGAGTAAATCGGCGGGCGGCAGCGCCTCCCAATCGCCCCCGCCGAAATACGCGCTGCTTTCCGCTCACGTTCGCGCTGGTTGCCGCGAGGGGGCCGCAACGCTCCAAGATTGCGCTGCACAGGGGATCGTCCGGCACGCGCATGCCGACCGTAGAGAGCCCAGCGGTCACGTCCGGATCAATAAATGCCGGTTTGCTGACGATTATCGTCACCGGTCCGGGCAAAAGCCGCCGGGCGGCGACGTGCGCATCGCGGTACTCGTGCGCGTACTCCAAGAATTCTGCAACGGTGGCCAAGTGCAGCGAGAGCGGTTTGCTCGCCGGACGTTCCTTGGCGCCGTACACGCGCGCTATGGCTGCGGGGTCGTACGGATCGCAGCCGATGCCGTATACGGTATCGGTCGGAAAGATCACCGTACCGCCGTGCAGCACAATATCGGCTACTTCCTCAACGACGCGGGCATGCGATTCCTTGCGCGCGTCGATGACATTCGCAACTTTCACTCTACGGGTTACATACCCGTCAAGTTCAAATTCGAACGCGCATCCCCGTGCCGAGCGCCACGCACGAGAGCGGATCTTCGGCAATGATGACCGGAATGCCGCACACTTCGGCAAGCAGTTTGTCCAAGCCGCGCAGCAATGCGCCGCCGCCCGTCGAGAATGACGCCCCGATCGATGATGTCGGCTGCCAATTCCGGCGGCGTTTTCTCGAGCACCGACTTTGACGGCTTCGACGATCGCTCCGACCGGTTCGGAAAGCGCTTCGCGAATCTCTTCGCTCGTGATCTTCACGGTCTTCGGCAAACCGTTGATCAGATCGCGTCCGCGGATCTCCATCGCCAGTTCCGATTCCAAACGATACGCAGAACCGATCTTGATTTTGATTTCTTCGGCCGTGCGTTCGCCGATCATCAGATTGTACACGCGGCGAATGTAGCGAATGATCGCCTCGTCGAGTTTATTGCCTGCAACACGCAGCGATTGCGAAACGACGATGCCGCCCAGCGAAATCACCGCGACGTCGGTCGTACCCCCGCCGATGTCGACGACCATGCTTCCCGACGGCCCGTCGATTGGCAGGCCGGCGCCGATCGCCGCAGCCATCGGCTCCTCGATGATCTCGACGTGTTTCGCGCCGGCGAGTTTGGCGGCGTCTTTGACGGCGCGCTCTTCGACGCTGGTGATCTCTGCGGGCACGCAAATCACGACATTGGGTTTCGGCTTGAAGAGCGAGGAGAGCCAGGAGCGATCGCGCATAACTTTTTTGATGAAATAACTGAGCATCGCTTCGGTCACTTCGAAGTCGGCGATGACGCCGTCGCGCAGCGGGCGTATCGCCTGAATGTGCGCGGGCGTTTTGCCGAGCATCTGCCGCGCTTCCTCGCCGACCGCAAGCGTCTTGCCGTTATTCATGTCTTTCGCAACCACCGACGGCTCGCGCAAGACGATGCCTCTGCCTTTGACATGCACGAGCACGTTGGCAGTGCCGAGATCGATCCCGATGTCCAATTCCCGCTCCTGTTTGAAAAGGCGCTACGGCCTAGCCTGGCGCCCCACTTTCGCGGGTGTCCCGGAAAGTTCATGGCGCCGCACTATGTGCGCTTTGTAAACTCTGTACGCAGGCGCCGCGACGTTACGAACTCTTCGCGCGAGTCGTAGGATACTCGCTCGTTTCGAAAAGTCCGTTGGGCTCGACGAGCGGAGTTATGCCGCTTGCCCGCTGTACCTGACCGCCGAGCGCGGAGAGCATTTCCTCCAACCGTTCGTAGCCGCGGTCGATGTATTCCAGGCCGATGATTTCCGTTTCGCCCGCGCCGCAAGGCCGGCAACGACGAGCGCCGCGCCCGCGCGTATGTCCGGCGCTTCCACCGGCGCGCCGGAAAGGCGGCGCGACGCCTTTGACGACGGCCGTATTGCTCTCCATCGAAACGCGTACGTCGGCTCCCATGCGCGCGAGTTCGTTCACGTACGAAAACCGCGCATTGAAAATGGACTCCTCGACAACGCTGTTCCCCGGCGCCGTGCACAAGAACGAAACCATCTGCGGCTGCAAGTCCGTCGGAAAACCCGGATAAGGGGCGGTGAGGATATCCGTACCGCCGGTCAGCCGGTCGGCTTGAACGCGAATCCAATCATCACCGCTCGTCACGGCGGCGCCGCATTCTTGCAGTTTCAGCGCGAGCGCGTGCAGATCGCCCGAGCGGCATTCCGTGACCGTGACGTCGCCGCGCGTCGCAGCACCGCACAGTAAAAGCGTTCCCGTCACGATGCGATCCGGAATGATCGTGTACTCGACGCCGTGCAATGCCGGCACGCCCTCGATCGCGATCGTGTCGGAGCCGGCGCCGCGAATGCGCGCGCCCATCGCACACAAGAAAATCTGCGAGATCGGCAACTTCGGGTTCCATCGCCGCGTTGCGCAGCGTCGTCGTACCGTCGGCGACGACTGCGGCAAGCATCGCGTTCTTCGTCGCTCCGACGCTGGGCATGCGAAACTCCACTTCCGCGCCCTGCAAACGCTTCTTGCGCGAGGTCGCGATCAGATAGCCGTGCGCGTTCTTGACCTCGCATCCGAGCGAACGGAATGCTTGTTCGTGCATGTCGGTCGCTCGCGTGCCGAGAACGCAGCCGCCGGGAAGCGGCACTTCCGCGCGACCGAATCGCCCGAGCAGCGGTCCGACCAAATCGAAACTCGCGTCGAATTTGCGCACCAGCGTATACGGCGCGCGATGCGATGCGACGTTGCTCGCATCGATCGTAACGGTGCCGTCGCCTTCGTACCGCAGGCGCGCTCCGAGCGCTTCCAGCAACGACCACATCACCGACACGTCGGTGATGCGGGGCACGCGGTGCAGCGTCACTTTTCCCTTTGCCAGCAGCGAGGCGGCCATGATGGGAAGCGCAGCGTTCTTCGCGCCTTGCGTGCGTACGGAACCCTCGAGGGGCGCACCGCCGCGCACGCGCAGCGTCGTTTCGAGCCGATCGAGAGTAGTCACGCAATGTCACCTGTCTCGCAGGTGAGCACGCGCGCGTCATATGGGCCGCCGCGCAATTCGAGTTGCATATTTCCGCCGGGCGTCACCCGCAGAAACATTTCGCTCCATTCGTTGTTGGCGAGTCTCGAGCAGATCCGCGCGGCCGCCTTGCAGCATCCCGGCGAACCGGCGATTCCGCGCGTCGGCCAAACGCACGCGTCCGTCGGAATAAAAACCGGCAATGACTTCGACCGCGTCGTCTGCTGCGCGATAATACCGCGCGCCCGTGTCGGCAGATTCGGTGATGAACTCCATCGGTTCCGGCTGCACCGGCGGTTCGGCCGCAGCTTGCTCGTCCGTAGCGGGGTCGTCGCGGCGGGGCATCGACGGCGGCTGAGAGGACCGCGCTGTGGGCGAGACCGTCTTCACCCATGACGGCATATCCAAGAAACGCCAGAGCCGCGAGCTCCAGCGCGATGCCTGCCAATCGAGCCCAGCCTGGCGCGCGCCGCACGCTTCTTCGTTCTACGGGCCGCTAATGGTGTCCGGTCAGCCGGAGCTTCGCGTTCGCAAAGTCGATGATCGACTGTTCTCGCGCATATATGTGCGGTTCGGCTGCAGTTTTTTGCCGGTCGGCGGCCTGCGCCAGCTCCGCTCGCGCTTCGGCGACGTCGACTTCTTCGAACGCCAAGGCGTCGTCGACCAGCACCGTGACGCGATCCGGCAGCGCCTGCAAGAAGCCTTCGCTCGTTGCCAGTTCCAGACGGCGCGCCGCTCCGCCCTCGACAATGTTGGCGCGCAAGACGCCGGGTTTGAGAGCGCTCAGGAACGGCGCGTGATGCGCGAGGATGCCTTCCTCGCCTTCGGTCGTCACCGCGATCACCGAGCTCGGCGTCGCCGTCGAAAATCACCTTCGTCGGCGTGATGAGCTTGAACGGAACGCTCGCCATCAAGACCTCGGGTCCGTGAAGGCTTGTTTCATACCGCAGCGCCCAGGCTTTCGGCGGCGGCTTTGACGTCGTCGATGCCGCCGGCATAGAAGAACGCCTGCTCCGGCAGATGATCGACTTTGCCCTCGAGGATTTCTTCGAACGCCGCAATCGTGTCGGTCAGCTTGACGTATTTGCCCGGCGTGCCCGTGAATTGCTCGGCGACGAAGAACGGCTGCGAGAACATGCGCTGCATGCGGCGGGCTCGTCCGACCGCGACTTTATCGTCTTCGGAAAGTTCTTCGATGCCGAGAATCGCGATGATGTCCTGCAGATCTTTGTACCGCTGAAGCGTTTCCTGAACCCCGCGCGCAACGCGGTAATGCTCGTCGCCGATGATCTGCGGGTCGAGAATGCGCGAGCTGGATGCCAAGCGGATCGACTGCGGGATAGATGCCGAGTTCCGAAATCGGACGCGAAAGCGCGGTCGTAGCATCCAAATGCGCGAACGTCACGGCGACTGCCGGGTCCGTGTAGTCGTCGGCGGGAACGTAAACAGCCTGCACCGACGTGATCGAACCTTTGTGCGTCGAAGTGATGCGTTCTTCGAGCGCGCCCATGTCGGTGGCGAGCGTGGGCTGATATCCGACCGCCGAAGGCATGCGGCCCATCAGCGCCGAGACTTCGGATCCTGCCTGTAGATAGCGGAAGATGTTGTCCATGAATAGCAGCACGTCCGAGCCGAGTTCGTCGCGGAAGTATTCCGCCATCGTCACGCCGGTTTGCGCGATGCGGAAACGTACGCCCGGCGGTTCGTCCATCTGACCGAATACGAGCGTCGTGTTCGCGAGAACGCCCGACTCTTTCATTTCGAGCCACAGATCGTTGCCTTCGCGCGTGCGCTCGCCGACGCCGGTGAACACCGAAAACCCTTTGTGCACGTACGCGATGTTGCGGATGAGTTCTTGAATCAGAACCGTCTTGCCGACGCCGGCGCCCCCGAACAATCCGACTTTTCCGCCGCGCGTGTACGGCGCCATCAGATCGATGACTTTGATGCCCGTCTCGAAAATTTTCGGCGTCGGGTCCTGCGCTTTGAATTCCGGCGCGGGACGATGAATCGGCCAGTGCGCCGCAGCTTTGACGGGCTCGTTCGAATCGATGGCTTTGCCGAGCACGTTGAAGATGCGTCCGAGCGTGCCTTCGCCGACGGGAACGCGAATCGGCCCGTCACCGGCGGTGACCGCTGCACCGCGCTGCAGACCGTCCGTCGATCCCAGCGCCAGGCAGCGAACTTGGTTGTTTCCGAGTTGGTCCTGCACTTCGAGCACGAGGTCGCGCGTCTGCATCGCCGTGCCGCCCAGTTCGATGCCCGATTGTGCGCCCGAGGCATGCCCGTTGGATCCGGCGTGGTCTTCATTCACGCGCACCGTGAGCGCGTCGTTGATCTTCGGAAGGGTGTCCACACCGAATTCGACGTCCACGACGTTTCCGAGTACTTGGACGACTTTACCAGTAGCAGTAGCCATTAGGTTTCCTTATTCGCGTTCACTGGATGGTCGGATGAGCGGCGCACGATCAGCCGGCGAGCGCTTCCGCGCCCCCGACGATCTCGAGCAGCTCTTTGGTGATCGCCGCTTGGCGAGCGTTGTTCATGGCAATCGTGAGCTCGTCGATCAATTTTCCGGCGTTGTCGGTTGCATTGTTCATCGCCACCAACTGGGCGGCGTAGAACGCGGCATCGGTTTCGAGCATCGCCGAGAAGATCGTGAACTCGAGATATTTCGGCAGCAGGCGCGAGAGAACGGCTTCCGGTGAAGGCGCGAACTCCACGGAGCCTTTCGGGGTCGCCTGCGCAGTTTGCGTTTGCACGGCGCGTTCGATTGGAATCAAACGGCGCGTCTGCGGTTTTTGCGACATCATCGAGATCATCTTCGCGGAGACGAGCGTCATTTCGCCGATCGTGCCGGCGATGAAGTCGTCGGTGACTCGCGCAGCCACGTCGCGCGCGGTCTGCAACTTCGAGGGCGCATTCAGAATCCAGGTCGCGTGATCCGTCATCCCCCAACGGCGCGCGGCATTGCGCGCCTTGATGCCGACCGTGTACAGGCGCGAGCCGGGATGATCGTGCCGGTACAGTTCGCCCGCGCGAATGACGTTCGAGTTGAACGCGCCCGCCAGGCCCTTGTCGGCGGTCATGAGGATCATGCCGGACGGCGCGCCCGCACGGCCCGGTTTCATGAACGGATGATCGACGCTTCCCACGCTCGCCATGAGATCGCGCAGCATCTCCCCGAGCGTGTCCGCATACGGACGCGCCTGCTTTTGCGCAATCTCGGCACGACGGATCTTTGCCGCGGCGACTTGCTTCATCGCCTTGGTGATCTGCTGGGTATTCTTGAGCGATCGAATGCGATCGCGTAAGTCGCGTACGCTCGGCATTAGAAACCCTTGTTGAACTCCGTCAGCGCTGCTTCCAGACTCTTTTTCGTTTCGTCCGTCAGCTGCGCGCTCTGCGCGATGGACTGCGGAACTTCAGGATGGCTCTCGTGGAGAAATGCGATGAAGCCACGCGCCCAATTTTGCAGGCGCGACGTCTCGACGTCGTTGACGAAGCCCCTGGTCGCACCATAGATAATGGCGACTTGATCTTCGTTGGCCATCGGCTGATACTGCGGCTGCTTGAGCAGTTCGGTGAGTTTCTCACCGCGCCGCAATTGGTTCTGCGTGGCTTTGTCGAGATCGCTCGCGAGTTTTGCGAACGCTGCGAGATCCCGATACTGCGCGAGTTCCAATTTGAGCGGACCGGCGACGCTCTTCATCGCTTTTGTCTGCGCCGAACCGCCGACGCGCGAAACCGAAAGTCCCACGTCGACCGCGGGACGGATACCCTGGAAAAAGAGCGCAGGCGTAAGGTATATCTGCCCGTCCGTGATCGAAATGACGTTGGTCGGAATGTACGCGGAGAAGTCGCCGGCCTGCGTTTCGATGATCGGCAGCGCGGTCATCGAACCGCCGCCGAGTTCGTCGGAAAGCTTCGCCGCGCGCTCGAGCAAGCGCGAGTGGAGAAAGAAGACGTCGCCCGGGTACGCTTCGCGGCCCGGCGGACGGCGCAGCAGCAGCGACATCTCGCGGTAGGACTGCGCGTGTTTGGTGAGGTCGTCGTAAATGATCAGCACGTCTTTGCCCGAGTACATGAGCTCTTCACCCATTGCGGCACCGGCAAACGGAGCAATCCACCGTAACGCGGCCGCGTCGGCGGGGCCGCAGGAAACGATCGTCGTGTACTCGAGCGCGCCCTTCTGCTCGAGAATCTGCGCCAGAGCCGCGACGGTCGAGTTTTTCTGCCCGATTGCCACGTAGATGCAGAAGACGTTCTTGCCTTTTTGATTGATGATCGTGTCGATGGCGATAGCCGTCTTGCCCGTGCTGCGGTCACCGATGATCAGCTCGCGCTGGCCTTTGCCGATCGGGATGAGCGCGTCGATCGCGCGGATACCCGTGAATAGCGGCTGTTTGACGGGTTGGCGCTGAACGACCGAAGGCGCGACGTTTTCGATCGTACGATACTTGCGCGTTTCGATTGCGCCTTTGCCGTCGATGGGGCTGCCGAGCGGGTCGACGACGCGTCCGAGCAGCGCTTCACCGACGGGGACGGAAGCGATGCGGCCGGTGCGGCGGACTTTGTCGCCCTCCTGGATCTGCTCGTCGTCGCCCATGATGACGACGCCGACGTTGTCCTCTTCGAGGTTGAGCGCGACGCCCTGGATGCCGTTGGGAAATTCGACGAGTTCGGATGCGCGCACGCTCTGCAAACCGTACACGCGAGCCAGGTTCGCACCGACCTCGATGACGGTGCCGACCTGATCTTCTTGGATCCCGCCCTTGAAGCTCGCGATCTGTTGTTTGAGAATGCCCGCAATTTCGTCTGCGTTGATCATATTAAAAGGCGCTCCGTCCTAGACTGCGCGCCCCCCGTAAACGGGTCCCCCATTCCGCGGGGCGCTTAACCATGGTTTCAGTTTGCGCTCTCCCCGAGGGCGCCCATTTACGATGCATCAGTTTCTTGCGAATAGCGTTCGCGTGAGCTCTTCCAGCCGGCCCTCTACCGAACCGTCGATACGGCGGTCGCCCATCGTAATGCGCACGCCGCCGATCAGATTGGGCTGCACACGCTGCGCCGCGCTGAACTTCTTGCCGTAGAGTTTTTCGAGACGTTCCACAAGCGATCGAAATTCGGCCGAAGAGAGCTCCTTCGCGCTGATTACGGTGAGCGGTTCCTGGCCGCGCGCTTGCAACTCGAGCACGCCGTATTGCTGCACGATCTCGCCGAGAAGCGCTTCGCGTCGTTTGCGAATCAGGAGCAGAAGCGTGTGCAATGCGACGTCGTGCGTTTTGCCCGAAAACACCGACGACAACAGGCGCTCTTTCTCTTTGCGATCGACGACCGGCGAGAGAAAAAATCCTTTGGTCGTCTCGTCTTGATAGATTGCGCTGCCGAGTGCGCGCAGATCCGCCCCGACCGCATCGACGGCATGCTGTTCGTCGGCGAGTTGGAAAACCGCGACAGCGTAGCGGCGTGCAATTGTCTCGTTTGCCATCAGGTGCGGCTGCGATCACGTTCGAGCGTTGAAAGAAACGCCCCGACGAGTTGGGCATTCTTGCCGGCATCCACGCGCTGCCGTGCTTGCGAGCGCGCGAGCGTCAGCGCTTGATCGAGCAGTTCCTCGCGTAGGCGTTCCCGCGCCGCGGCGCGGCTGCGGTCCAGTTCGCCCTGCGCGCTCGAAATGCTGCGTTCCCCCGCGCGCTGCGCTTCGAGGACGATCGCCTCGCATTCCGCTCTCGCCTGCGCGTCGACGCGCTGCTTGATCGCAACTGCGTCCCGCCGCGCGTTGTCGATTTCGCCCCGCAGCGACTCGAGTTCGGCCTTCGCTTGATCGCGATGCCGCTCGGCTTCCGCGATTTGCGCGTTCGCCTTCTCCTGCGACTGCAGCACCATCGGCTGAATGAATTTGAACCACATCCACACGAGCACGAGGATGAAAAGGATCGCCGAAGCCACTTGACTCCACAGCGCAACCGCTTCGTAATTCATCACGCGCTTTCCAACAGCGCGCGCTCGACCATCAAGCCCGCGAGTTCGCGTACCGTTTGCGGCTCGCCGGATCGGGCCGCTTGCAGCTCCGCAGTGACGGTTCGTTCCGCTCGAGCGATGATCTCCGCAGCCTTCGCGTTGGCCTGCGCCGCAATGCTGCCCGCCTCGTTCGAAGCCGCGGCGCGCTCTTGCGAGAGCAGATGCTCCGCCTCACGCCGCGCGGTTGCGCGAATGCTCTCCGCCTGCGCGCGCAGTTGGTGCGCCTCGGCCTGGTAGCGATCGTAATCGTTGGTCACGCTGTTGATGTACTCGCGGCGCTTGACGATCGCTTTCGAGACGGGACGAATGAAGACCAGATTCAAAATCGCGAAAAAAATCACGAAATTGACGAACTGCACCAGCAGAGTCCCGCCTGAAGGTAGGAGAAACATGCGCGGCTTCGACTCCCGCTTTATTTCGCGAACGCGGTGATCAGCGAGGGCACCTTCGCGACGACGATCAGGATGTAGAAGGCCAGCGCGATGGCGATAAACGGTACGGCTTCCAGAACGCCTACGCCCAGGAACATGAACGTGAAGATATTCGAGCGCGCCTCGGGCTGGCGCGCAATTGCCTCGACGGCCTTCGACGCGACGTTGCCGTCTCCGACTGCCGAACCGAACGCGACCCCCGAGATGATGACGCCGAACGCGAGGAGCGCCATGCCGATGATAAACGCTTGCGGATTCAAGGACTTTCCTTTCTCAGTGGTCCTCCGCAATCGCCAGCGAGAGATAGACGATTGCGAGTAGGGTGAACACGAACGCTTGAATGGTGCCGACGAAGAAGTTGAAAAACTGGATGAAAAACGGCACGACCGTGACGGCGAGCGAAAGATTCACCGGTCCGAGCATCACCTTTGCGGTGATGATCGAGGCGATGATGATGAACAGCAGTTCGCCGACGAAGATGTTGAAGAACAGACGAGCGGCCAGCGTCGTCGGCCGCAAGATCTCGTCTACGACGTTCAGCGGAAAGAGCGCCGGAAACGGTTTGAACAGGTGCTTGAGGTAGCCCGGACCCTTCTTGCGAAACGCGACGATCTGAATAAGGAAGAACACGGTCAGCGCGTACGGCACGACGGTGTTGAGGTCTGCCGTCGGAGAGCCGCCGAACGGCAGCCCTACCACCTTGAAGGGAAGCATGCCGAACTGATTCAGCAAGAAAATGAAAATGAACAGCGCGACGAAGAACGGGACGAAGGGCTCGCCCTCGGCTCCCAGCACGCCGTACGCGAGGTCCGCGATGTAGTTCATCACGCCTTCGACGACGAACTGACGCTTGCTCACGCGCGCGCTCCGGTAACTTGCGCCGATCCAGGCAAAGAACGCGAGCGCGACCACCATGACGAGCCACGTCGTCATGACGGTGTCCGCGTGCACCTGACCGATAACCGGCCAGTTCCACGTTATATGCTCGCCTATTTGCTCGTGCACGAACTATGCTTCCGTCGATGTGCGCCTCGCAGACTCAGTGCGAAAAGCGCGAGCGGCGTAAAGAACCCGATGAAGTAGCACCCAAGCGTCCATAACGAAGAGACCCGGAGAGCCAGCACCACGGGCACTATACCGAAGAGGCTCAGCCGAAGAAAACTACTTAAGACGAACACCGGCACGTTCCGGCGTTCGAGAAGTCGTTCGTTTCCGGCCATCGACAGCAGCGCGTTTCCCACTCCTGCAACTCCCCCCACGGCAAGCGCGAGGCCAAACCACGGGTACCAAACGGTTAGAGGGAGAGCAGAGATGGCGACGACGAGCAGCGTACCGATCGATGCGCTCCGCTTGAGTTTGCTGTAGAGCGCATCGTCTGCCGCCGCTTCGGCGGGGGTGTAAGTACGGCGGGCCGGGGCGCTCTCCTCCCAATCGTCTTCCCAGCTCATGGCGAGCGGATGGCGTCCGCGACCAGGCGAAAGGCCGCGTATCCGCCGATGACGACGCCCCCGAAGAGCGCGTACATGACGAGGTCGCTGCGGTTCAAGCGGTGGTCCAAGACGATGCCTGCGACGATCGCCACGATTACGGTAGCGGCAAAGTCCCGCCCGCCGCCACGATCGCGAGCGGACCCTTCACTTTGCGGGAGTGCGAAAGGCTTTCGGGTAAGCGCCGCCTCGCAGCCTCGCGAGCAGCCACTCGACGATGCGCTCGGAGGCCTGGCCGTCGCCGTATGGGTTGACGGCCCGCGACATACGCTCGTAGCGGCGGGGGTCGGTGAGCAGTGCGGTTGCTGCTTCTACGATGCGCTCGCGAGATGGACCGATGAGCTCCAGCGTGCCGGCATCGACGCCCTCGGGGCGCTCGGTTTCCTCACGCATGACGAGCACCGGTTTACCCAAGCACGGCGCCTCTTCCTGAATGCCGCCGGAATCGGTGAGGACGAACGTGCACTCGCGCACTGCGCTGACCATTTCGGCGTAGTCGAGCGGATCGTCCAGTATGACACCGTCCTGCGCGCCGAGCACGGCATAGGCGACCGGACGCACGCGCGGCGAGGGATGCACGGGCCACAGAATTTGCGGACGCATCGGCAGATGCACGACGTCGCGCATCGCCTCGCACATCTCCCGCATGTGCGCGTGATTCTCGCGGCGGTGCGCAGTCACGATGATTACCGGGCGCGAGTGATCGAGCCGATCCCATCCCGGCGGTTTTGGAAGATCGGTGCGGTGCGCCGTCTGCAAGAATGCGTCGATTACGGTGTTGCCGGTGACGATCACGTTCTCTTCCGGGATGTTTTCGCGGAGCAAGTGATCGCGCGCAAGCGTCGTCGGCGCGAAATGATAGGACGCGATAGTTCCCGTCAAACGGCGGTTCATCTCCTCGGGAAACGGCACCCATGGATCGCTCGTGCGCAGCCCCGCTTCGACGTGGCCCGCGGGAATCTGTTGATAAAATGCGGCTAGCGCCGCAGCCGTGCTCGTCGCCGTGTCTCCATGCACGAGCACGATGTCGGGACGTGCGATCTTGAGCACGCCCTCCATGCCGATGAGCACTCGCGTCGTAATGTCCGTCAGCGTCTGATCGGGCGTCATGATGTCGAGATCGTAGTGCGGACGGATCTCGAAGAGGTCCAAGAGATCGTCAAGCATTTCCCGATGCTGCGCCGTCACGCACACGATGCTTTCGATTTGCGGATGTCGCGAGAGCGCGTGTACGACGGGTGCCATCTTGATCGTATCCGGACGCGTACCGAACACGGACATGACGCGCAGCGGCGTGCTCATTCGAGGACGACGCTCACGTGCGGAGTCTGGGACGGCGCCGAAGCGATGCGCACGCCACGGAACCCGCCGGCGAGAAAGAGCGCGACGGCGCCGAGCACGATGCAGATCGCGTAGATCAGCAACACCGCCTGTCGCACGTTGAGACCGTACCGGAAAATCAATTGATGATGAAAGTGCCCGCGGTCGGCCTCCGTGATCTTCTTTCCGGAGCGCGCTCGCCGGTAGATGGCCGCAGCCGTGTCCAGAATCGGAAGCGCGAGCACGACCATCGGCGCGATGAGGCCCACTGCGATCGCGGTCTTACTGGTCCCGATGATCGACACCGTTGCAAAAACGTAGCCGATGAACAGCGATCCCGTATCGCCTAAGATGATGCGCGCCGGGTTGAAGTTGAACGGTAGAAAGCCGATCGCGGCGCCCGCGAGCGCGACGACGACGAGCGCCACTGCCGGATTGCCTTTTGTGACTGCGATAGCGAACAGGAAGACGCACGAAATTGCGGTGAAGCCGGTGAGCAGCCCGTCCAATCCGTCGATGAAATTGATGGCATTCATCATCCCCAAATACCAGAGAAGCGTGATTGGAACGCCGAACCAGAGCGGGAAATCGACGTACTGGTGCGTCACCGGATTCAGCACGTCCGAGATCGTGAAACCGTATACCATCGAAATTCCGGCCACGACGAGTTGCGCGATGAATTTGTAGCGCGGCCGCATGCCCATGAGATCGTCCCACAAGCCGACCCCTAAAATCAGCATGCTTCCGAAAAGCAGGCCGATCAGGTTGTGCACGCTCGCTAGTTGATCGCGCAGCTGATCCGGAAGCGTGTCGTGCGGATCGACCGGAAAGAAGCCGTGGACGTGCGTAAGCGCGATTCCCAACACGGCGAACAGCGCGAACGCAAAACCGAAGAAGACCGCAACGCCCCCGATGCGCGGCTTCGGGACGTCGTGCATGCGCCGGTCGCCGACCTCGTCCATCATGCCGACGTGGTGCGCGAGCCGGATGATGAACGGCGTGAGCAATGACGTGGCGACTCCGGCGAGCACGAGTGCCGCTATATAAATGTACAGCGGGGCAGTCACGAACGCACGCCCTCGAGCGAGCCGAATGCTTGAAGACTGACGCCCGCCTCCGACAAGAGTTCCTGCGCGATCGCATCCGGATAGGCAACCTCGTAGATGATCTTGCGAACGCCGGCGCTGATGAGCAGTTTCGAGCAGTTCACGCACGGCTGATGCGTGCAGTACGCCGTAGAGTTGGAAAGGTTCACGCCGTGCAGCGCGCCCTGCACGACGGCATTCGCTTCGGCGTGCGTCGCGCGCATGCAATGATCGCTAACGAGCATGCAGCCCACTTCCGTGCAGTGCGGCACTCCGCGCGGCGATCCGTTGTAGCCGGTCGTCAGAATGCGATGCTCGCGCACGAGAACGCATCCGACCGACGCGCGCGGGCACGTCGCGCGCGTTGCGACGGTGCGCGCGATTTGCATGAAATACTCGTCCCATCCCGGGCGCATGAATCCTGGCGTTTCCCCTCGGGCGAACCGCGACCGGTACGGAACTCGTGCTGCCGAACATGCGATCGCCGGCGTCGCCCAAACCCGGAACGATGTAGCCGTGATCGTTCAAACGTTCGTCGAGGCGATCCGGTGACGATGCGCACTTGCGGATGAGCAGCCTGAATTCGTCGCACGCCCTCGGGCGCTGCAATCAAACTGACGAAGTGCACTTCGTCCGCTCCGCGCGAAACGAGCGCGTCGATGGCCGCCGCGCCGGAATTACCCGTAGCGAGCATGGGGTCGAGCACGAACACGTGCCGCTGCGAAAGATCTTCGGGCACGTTCGCGTAATACGGCACCGGCTGCAGCGTTTGCGGATCGCGGTAGAACCCGAGGTGCGCGACGACCGCATCGTCGATCACGGCCAAAAACCCCGGAAGCAAGCCGAGACCTGCGCGCAAGATTGGCGCAACTACTGGGCGCACGGCGATACGGTTTGCAAGCGTGGACGTAATCGGCGTAACGACGTCCTCGCCGCGCATCGGCAAGTTGCGCGTGGCCTCGTACGCGAGAAACGTGCCGAGTCTCTTCGAGCAGTTTACGGAAAACCGGCGTAGGCGTGTCCCGATCGCGCAGGCGCGCCAGGCGATCGGCCACGGCGGGATGTTCGACGACCAATAGCCGTTCCTGCGAGACTTTTCCCATGTCGCTTGGCCATCAGTTGGCGACGGGCGGGAGAGACTCTTGCCGCTCGCTGCTCAGGAGTTGAAACGGAGCGCGCTCGAGACGAGGGAGCGGTACGGCTGCAAATCAGCTTTCGAGAGAAGGAACATCCGCCGCGGCGAGATTTTCGTTTGCCGGCAAAAATACGCCAACTGCCAGCATGAACGTTGCGAGATAGGAAACGCTCGTCGCGATTGCGCCGCCGGCGATTCCGACGCGGGGCAGCGAGACTACCGTCACGATCGCGCAAATAATCGCGGAGGCGAGACGCAGCAGCATCGGAATTTTCGGCTCGCCCAGTTGCTGGGAGAAAAAGGTTCCGAGCGCACCCATCATGCTGTAGGCAACGATCCCCGGGAGCAGCAGTTGCGAGACGAGCACTGCGCCCGCAAACGCCTTTCCGTAGACGATGGGGACCAACAGCGGCGTCAGTGCGCTAACGACCGCGGCCGCGACTATCGTGAGGGCGAAGGAGTGGCGCATGCACGCCGCCGTGGCTTCCGCAGCCTCCGTTCGCGTGCCGCGCGCGATGCGCCCGAACGAAGCGGTCACCATCGGCCGCGTGAGTCGGTACAGCATTTCCCCGATGGCGATGCCGATCGAATACACCCCCAGCGCGCTCTGCCCGAGAATGAACATGATCAGAAAGACGTCGATGCGCGAGTTGAGGAACAATATCGCGCTTCCCAACCCAATCTGAAAAGCGTATCGCAACTGTTCGCTAACGATGGGCCCGCTGTCGTCGCCTTCGGTCAGCTTCGCATACGGCGCCACGCGCAAGGCCGTGTAGATCGCGGTTGCAATGTAGCCCGCGAGATACACCAAGAGCACCACGCCGATGTTCGCGTGAAAGAAAAGCAGCAGCGGCACGTACAGCAGGACCGGGCCGATTCCGGATAGGATCGACTGTCTGTTCACGCTTTTCACGTCGGAGTCGGCCAAGAAGAATCCGGTCGCGGACTGCGTGAAAAGAGCGAACGGCGCCGCGGCGGCAACGAAGAGCAGAACGCGCTGCGAAGGGATCAGGATGCCGGCGGCCGCCAGCCCGATCGCTATGGGAAGCGATGCGGCGGCCAGCACGCGCAACATGGTTGCGACCAGCACGGCGCCCGATCGCTTCCGTATCGTGAATTGCCACGAAATTGCGTTTGCTTGCCCGTTGAACACGACGACCATCGCAAGCACGCTCACGGCATACGTGAGCAGGCCTTTGGGCCCCGGGCCGAGGACGCGCGCCATGACGATCGACCCGCCGATTCCGGTCGCCTGCACGGCTAAGCGCGTAAAAAACGTCTGGACGCTCTTCGTTGCGATTTCGCCCATTCGTGCATCGTACCAAGATTTCACGGCAGCGACGTGGGCTCTCCAATCCCGCGCGGCAGGCCATGGGTCCCTGCGCGAGCGCCGCATGCATGACATGAGCCGAAAGCACCGGGACGCTCGCCTTACCGCTCCTACCCCATAGCGGCGGCGGCAGGCAAGCCAATATATGTCATGATTTTCAGACCTTGGAGTACGGCCTGATTGTCACCGGCGGGCGTTTGCGCACCTGGCAGCTGAACTGTATTGAACGGCTGCATCAGTCGAAACTCGCGCGCCTGCGCTGCATAGTCAACGACACGGCGCGCGGCGGAAGCGAGTCCGCATCGCTCGCCGGCATTCGTGCGCTCGAAACCGACCTTCGTCAGTTCGATCTTGCCTCGTCCGATGCGCAAAGCGTCGAACACGTTACGCGCGCCGCGCCCGTCGATTTTTATTTACTCCTCGGGGACGAGGCATCGGGCGCGCCATTCATCGGTGCCGCGCCGTACGGTGTCTGGTATTTCGCCCACGGCGACGTGCGGAATTTCTCCACATCCGAGCCGGGCTTCTGGGAATTGTATTTCGATCACGACGTGACTGCCGCGTTCCTGCTGCAATTGCGCGGTGACGGCACGGCCGGCGTTCCGCTGAAATTCGGCTACATGCCCACCAAACACGAATCGTTCGAACTGAACGCCGCAACCGCGTGCGACGCGCTCGCTCGCTGGCCGCTGCACGTCTGCTGGGACATCGCGCACGGTGCGGCTCATTATTTCGATTCCGCGCCGATCCCCAAGCCTGCGATGCATTATGGCCGCCCTTCGCGGCTGCAGATTGCAAAGGTGCGCTTACGTGAACGGCGCAAGCGCGCGGCTGCGTATATTCGCGGACATTGTTACAAGGTTGAATGGACGGTCGGCTGCGTTCGGGAGTCTCCGGCGGACTTCATCGGCGCAGACCGCGCCGCCGACGTTTCCTATTTGCTGCCGCGGAGCAAGAACCGCTACTTCGCCGATCCGTGCCTCTTGACGCGCGACTCACGCGCATATCTTTTCTGTGAAGAGTATCGCTGCGACACGGGCTCCGGCAGCGTAGCTTTTACCGAACTCGGCGGCGGGACCGCGGCAGTTCCGCGCACTGCAATACGGGAACCGCACCACCTTTCTTATCCGCACGTCTTCGAACACCGCGGCGAAACGTTCTGCATTCCGGAAAGCGGCAAGATCAAGAAAGTTTGCTTGTACCGCTGCGTCGAGTTTCCGGGCACATGGGAATTCGTGCACATCCTGATCGACGGCTTCGAAGCCGCCGACAGCACGATCCTCCAGCACGAAGGCCGCTGGTGGCTGTTCTGCACGAGCAGCGAAGCGATGGAAAAAGGCTACTATTCACATCTGTATATTTGGCATGCCGAAGACTTATTCGGAACGTGGGTTCCCCACCTCGGAAACCCCGTGAAGATCGACGCTCGCTGCGCTCGGCCTGCGGGACCGTTTTTCACGCATGAAGGCCGCTTGTACCGTCCCTCGCAGGATTGCGCGCGTTCGTACGGAGGCGCCCTGCGCATCAATTGCGTCGACGTGCTGACGCAAGAAGCGTTCGAAGAACACGTCGTCGGCACGATCAGGCCGCCGAAGTCCGGATACACGCGCGGCCTGCACACGATCTCCGCTGCGGGGCAGTGGTGCGTCGTCGACGTCGAGCGCTACACGTTCGATCCTGCAGGCGCAGCCTACGCATTTAAACTAGCGGCAAAAAACGTGCTGCTGCGGCTCGGGATGCCGGAACGCAGCATCGACCGGCTTCGCCGCAAACCGAAGGACTCGGAAAGGACGGAAATTGCTGCCGCGCAGCCGTTCAAAAGCGAGTAGCGTATACGTCGCCGTGGCGCTCGCGGCCGTCCGGCCCGAGGTTTCCGCGCGTCAGCACGGTTCGGTAACCGCGCTCGCGCAGGAGCCTGGCGATGGCGCGGTTTGCCGGCTCGCCGTCGATGAGCGCATGCCCTTTCACCCAGAGTTTCGGCGTAACCGACAGCAGACGATCCATCCCCGCGAGTACCTGCGCCTCTGCGCCCATCACGGTGATCTTGATGAAATCGCACCGCGTAATGCCGTGCGCAGCGAAAATGTCGTCGAGACGATCGACTGCGATGTTCACTTCGGAGGCGTACTCGTCCGGGCGCATCGCGCGATCGTGCTGGGTGCCGGCGTGGAGCATGATATGGCTGCCGGGGAGCGTTGGATGCATGTGCAAGATTTGCGTGCTGCGTTCACTCCAGGCGCCCATAGGAATGACCGTCAAATTGTCGATTCCGCGCTCGGCGATCCGCTGCCGTATTGCATGCAGATTGTCGGGCGCCGGTTCGACTGCGATGACGCGGCCCCGCGGCCCGACCAGGCGCAACATTTCCCAGAGCTCGCCCTTCCCGACCGCACCGACCTGAGCGACCGTGTCGCCGCGAGCAATACCGAGTTGCAGCGGCGCGAGCCGCGTGCGTTCGGCCAGCGTGTATCTGATAGCACTACCCATTCTGCCGCGCGGCAGAAGCGGGAGCGCTTCGATAAGTCTGAGCCAAACGGTTCTTCGAATACTCATGTCTGCATTACTCGACGCATCATAACTTGTGGGAGCCTGCAATGAATACCTTCGATGGAGTCCTGGCAGTTTGCGGAGGCGGAAACGCCGGACACGCGCTCGTCGTTGCAGCATCGCAACACATTGCGGGCGAAATCCATTGGCTCGCCGGATCGGCGGAGAAAGCGGACGTGCTTCGGCGCGGCGTTTTCTCGCAAACGGGTTTGCAATCGTCCGGAGCGATTATCGGAACGGCTCATCGCGTACGCGCGATCTCGGCGGATCCCGCAGATGTGATCCCGCGTGCCGATCTGGTCATCATCGCCGTTCCCGCGTTCGCGCACGCCGCGGTACTCCGTCAGATCGCGCCTCATCTGAAGCCGACGGCCACGATCGGCGCCTTACCCACGCGCGGCGGCTTCGAGTTCGACGCGACCGCGCTGCTGGACGGCCTCGAGCCGAAAGGGAAACGCGTCATCTTCGGCCTTCAAACGCTCCCGTGGTCGACTCGCGTGCAGCAACCCGGCACGCACGTCAATTTCGGCGCAATAAAAGCCGGCGTACTCATGGCCTCGATGCCCTCGCGGCATGCGGCCGGCATCGCGCAGTTGCTCGCGGATATTCTCGGGACGCACATCGTTCCTACGCAAAATTTCCTGAACATGACGCTGGGCAACCCGGGACAAATCATTCATCCCGGGCTGATGTACGGATTATTTCGGCAGTGGTCCGGCGCGCACTATGCTCAAGACGAGGTGCCCTATTTTTACCGCGATGCTTCCGACGACACCGGAGCGTTCATCGAACAGCTTTCCGCCGACATCGGCGCGGTCGCGGCAAAAGTCGAATCGGCGAGCGGCGGCGCACTGAACATGTCCGGCGTGCTGACCATTCACGACTGGCTCAAGCTTTCGTATCCGGCGCAAACCGCAGATTTGAGCACCGTGGCCAGGTGTTTCCGCACGGGCCCACTGCAAGCGCGCAAAGCACCGATGACCGAGGTAACGAACGGCGTGTTCACGCCGAACTTCGCATACCGGTATTTGAGCGAGGACGTGCCGTACGGTTTGGTGGTCACGAAAGCCATCGCGCAGATTGCGGACATCGGTACGCCTGCGCTCGACACCGTTCTTCGTTGGGCGCAGCGGAAACTGCAAGAGCGCTACGTCGTCGGCGGGAAGCTGAACGCAAAGACGACGGCCGCGCTGCCGATACCGCAGAACGCCGGCGTGACGACGCTGGACTCGCTGATCGACTGGTACGCGCCCGACCGCGCCGTCATCGGTACGATAGGCGCATCCGAAGAACTCGCCCTGTGAGCGATCCGATACTGCGCGGCATCGACACGTCCGTGCCGGTCGTCGTTGCGTACCACGGCGGCAACGGCGCGCTCGCGATCGCGCGCACGCTCGGACGCCTGGGCGTCCCGATGTATTTGATAGCACGAAAGAATGCCTCGCCGACCGTTCAGTCCTCGCGTTATTGGCGTAAACGGTTTTGGTGGGATTTCTCTGCGCCTCCCGATGAATCGCTCGAATTTCTTCTCGGCGTCGGAAGCGAGATCGGCGGGCGCCCCCTGCTGCTCACACTCGCCGACTGGGTGGCAATCTTTATCGAACAGCACGCGGATGCGCTTGCGCCGCGCTTCGTGTTTCCACGCGCGCGCGAGCCGGTGATCGGCCGCCTCGCCGACAAGTGGAGCATGTTCGCTCTCGCGCGAGCCTGCGGCGTCGACGTTCCGGAAACGGTGCTTCCACATTCGCGCGATGACGTGCTGCGCTTTGCCGCAACGGCGTCATTTCCGATCGTTGCAAAAACGGCCGATCCGTTTCTACCATACGTTCCCGAAAAAGCGATCGTCCGCACCGAGCGCGAGCTCATCGAAAAGTTTGAAGCAGACACGCGCGGCGGCGGCCCCAATCTGATCTTGCAAGAATACATCCCGGGCGGCGCGAGCAGCGTCTGGATGTGCAATGCCTATTTTTCCGCCGATTCGCAGTGCAAGGCAATTTTCACGGGCCGCAAATTGCGTCAAGTCTCCGAGACCGGCGTGGCGTCGCTCGCGGTTTGCGAAGAGAACGAACGCGTGGCGGAAGCAACCCGAAAACTGATGCAAGGCGTGGGATATGCGGGAGCCGTCGGAATCGGCTACCGCTACGACGCGCGCGACGATCGGTACAAAGTCTTGGACGTCAATCCGCGCGTGAGCGGCGTGTTCCGCCTGTTTCGCGCAACCAACGGAATGGACGTCGTGCGCGCGTGTTATTTGGACCTCACCGGACAGCCCGTACCAGCCTCGGCGCTATCGGCCGGCCGCAAGTGGATGCTCGAAGACGACGTCTTCGCCGCGCGCGCGCAAGGTGTGAGATTTTTCGAGTGGCTTCGCACGATCCGGGGCGTGCGCGAATTGCAGTGGTTCGCGGCGGACGATCCGGCGCCGGGGCTGCGCTGGATGTGGACTCAGTTCGGAGTTCGCGCGGCCTCTAAAGTGATGCGCAGTCTGCCTAAGGGACGTCGAACCGCCCGGTCAGCTCGCGCACGCGCCCTTTGAGTTTGTCGATCTTCGCGCGCGCGGCGATGTCGTCCAATCCCTCGCAGATGATGCGAGCCACTTCACGGCACTCGTCTTCGCCGAAACCGCGCGTGGTAATCGCCGGCGTGCCGATACGAATGCCGCTTGCCACGAACGGCTTTTGCTTGTCGTACGGAATCGCGTTCTTATTGACGGTGATCCCGATCGCGTCCAGATATTCTTCCGTCGCTTTTCCGGTCAAGTCTTTGACCGAAACGTCGACCAGCATCAGATGAGTGTCCGTTCCGCCTCCCACCAAGCGCAAACCGTGGCGTAGGAACTCGTCGGCCATCGCCCCTGCATTGCGCACCACCTGCCGTTGATAGGTTTTGAATTCGGGTCCGAGCGCTTCACCGAATGCCACCGCCTTCGCCGCGATGACGTGCATGAACGGGCCGCCTTGAATGCCCGGGAACACCGATTTGTCCAGCGGCTGAGCCCACTTTTCAGTGCAGAGCACCAAACCGCCGCGCGGACCGCGCAGCGTCTTGTGCGTCGTCGACGTCACGAAGTCTGCGAGAGGAACGGGCGTGGGGTGAATCCCCGTCGCAACCAGCCCCGCGACGTGCGCCATGTCCACCATGAACACGGCACCGATCTCGTCGGCGATTTCACGGAACGGCGCATACTCCATCGTCCGCGGATACGCACTGGCGCCGGCGATGATCATCTTGGGTTTGTGTTCGCGTGCGATGTTGCGCACCTCATCGAAATCGATGAGCTCCGTATCTTTGCGCACGCCGTATGCCAGCGCATTGTAGAGCTTGCCGCTGAAGCTGACTTTCGTGCCGTGCGTGAGATGGCCGCCGTGCGCGAGCGACATGCCGAGCACCGTGTCGCCCGGCTGCAGCACCGCCATGAAGACGGCCATGTTCGCCTGCGCGCCGGCGTGTGTTTGCACGTTCGCGTGATCGGCCCCGAAGAGTTGCTTCAGTCGTTCTAGTGCCACGGTCTCCGCGACGTCGACGTACTCGCATCCGCCGTAGTACCGCTTACCGGGGTATCCCTCCGCGTACTTGTTGGTCATGATGCAGCCCATGGCTTCACGCACGGCTTTGCTTGCGTAATTTTCGGATGCGATCAGCTCGAGGTTTTCGCGCTGCCGGCGGTCCTCGTTTTCAATTGCGGCAAAAACTTGCGGATCTTGGGCTTGGACGTGGCTGAGCGAGAGAATGGCCATGCCGGTTCTTTCCTAGGCGTGTGCTTGCAAGAGCGCGTCGGGCGTTTTCGCGTCCGTGACTTCACCGGACTCGATCGCTTTGAGCGTACGTTCCCGCTGTGCGTCGGTATAGTCGAAGAGCTGCTCGACACGCCATGCGTGCCGGCCGCCGTCGAATCCCATCGTGAGAAAGACGTCGACGAGCCGTTCGAGCATTTCCCAGCCCGTCAAACGCTCCGAGAGAGCAATGACGTTTGCATCGTTGTGACGTCGCGAGAGTTCCGCTTGGAGCGGATCGAACACCGCCGCGCAGCGCACGCCCGGCACTTTATTGGCCGCCATCGCGATCCCCAAACTCGAACCGCAGACGACGATGCCGCGCTCGGCTTGCCCCGACGCAACCGCTTCCCCGACCACATAACCGAATTGCGGATAATCGACCGGCGTTTCATCGCAGGTTCCGTAGTCGAGAATCGTGTGGCCTTGCGAGCGCAGCACTTCCGAGAGCCGGTTCTTGACGTCGAAGCCGGCGTGATCGGCTCCCATTGCAATCACCATAGTCGAAAGGCGATTCTATCGCACGGCAGAACGCCCTCTGCGTGACTTCCGGCGATGCCCTCGGACACGCTTCCGAGCACCCTGCAATCTTTCCAGGCGCCCTCGGGATTTTTGCCGGCGTCCTCGGGGAAGCTCGTTCCAGCAGCGTATTTAGGCGCCGTGCTGTTCGGGGACCCCGCGAAACGGGGGGCGCGCAGCTCAGAGCGGAGCACCGGTAAAACATGAAACTGGCGTGCTCGAGCACGGCATTCGACGAGCTCTTGCGCGGCGAACGTCTGACGCAGCTGGAATGGATCGATCTGTGCGCGCACGAGCTTGCCGCCGATGGCATCGTTTTCGACACGCGGCATTTCCCGCGCAGCGATACGGACTATCTCGCTCAAGTAAAGAAGATGGCCGTCGACTTGGGGCTGACCGTTGCGGCATTGCGTCACGACAATCTTTTCGACGATGACGAAGCGCATGTCGAACGCGCATTCGAAACGGCGCTCGCGCTCGGTGCGCCGCTGCTCTCCGCGCCCTTGCCGCCGGAAACCGGCGCGAGCTGGAGCGACGTAATGACGCGCCTCGGCGCGGCAACGTCTCTGGCAAAACGTTTCAATGTGACGATTGCGGTTCGTAATGCGCCGCACACGTTTGCAGCGAGTTCGCACGATCTCAAGCGTGTTTCAAAAGAGGCTGATTCGGCGTGGCTGCGCTACGGGCCCGACTTCGGAACGCTCGACGCCGGCAGCGAACCGGAAGCGTTGCTCCCGAAAACCGTGCTGATCTGGGAAGATTTCCGTGCGCAGCGCGCAAGCACGCCGGAACGACTCGCCTCGTTTCGCGGCTTCATCGCACTGGACGCGGCTGAAGGCGATGCGACCGCCGAGGAAATGACGAACGCGCTCCGCCATCGGCGAACCGCGTTCGTCGTCAACCGCGCGTAGCGTCTTCCGCACGAGGTTGAACCTGCGTTCTCGCAGGTGGGTGCGGCCCGGGCGCCAGTTCCGGCAGCCGCGAAGGCCGAGCCGAACTGTCGTGACCGGAGCTCGATGCTCCCTAGGTTATCTCGTTGGTCCAGCACCTATGGTGCGGTGCGCGCCATGCGCAGTCGACGCTCTCACTGTACCATTGCGGTCAAGTCTTGACAGGCACCCTTAATGTCGTGAACGGCGTGCATGATCTCCATACCTGCGTCTGCTCGCTCGAACTACGATCTTGCACGCGCGTATCTCTCGCGCGATCCCTCCCAGCGGCACCTCTTCGAACGGATCGATCGCAGCGCGCGGCACTTTCACCTGACGATCAATCGCCGCAACGACGATCATTTCGATCCGAATTCGAACACCATCGCGTGGGATCCGTACAGCGCGCTTCGCACGACGCGCGGCGGAACGCAATCTCCGGCGCTGGGCCTGGGGCACGAACTGGCGCACGCGGCCGAGCCCCCGAATCGGGAAGCTTCGCTGGCGGCGCGCGCACTGCCGCGGTATGATGACGTCGAAGAGCGGCGCGTCATTCGTGGAAGCGAAGCGCACGCGGCTCGCACGCTCGGCGAAGGCGTGCGTTTCGACCATCGCGGATCCGCTTACCGCGTCGCAACGCCCGTTTCTCGCTGAAAACGATTGGGTACACCGCCAGCGACCGGAGACATCATGGATAAGCGAAAAAAGAAAGACTTGGTGGGCGATCCGAGCGATTACGGCAGCCGGCACCTGCCGGAGGAAGAACAGCGCACCGCCGACGGGGAACCGCGCGTCGAGCGCGGGACCGCGGATTCGGCGATCAGTCACGACGATCGCGAACCGGAACGCGACAAATCCGGCAAAGGCTAGCCAAGACGAACAGGCCGGTGCTGCTCCAGTCGAGGAGCTGCGCTCGCGCGGTGGAATGCCTGTGCTCATGTCCCTCTCGCTCTCTCTCAGCACGCTCGAGCTTCCGCTCGTTCATCCATTTAGAATTGCACGCGGAACCGAGGACGTAGCCCGCACTGCGGTTTTTCATCTCGCTTGGGGCGGGCTCGAAGGTTTGGGCGAATCCGTGCCCATCCCGCGATACCGCGAATCCGTGGAAAGCGTCGTCGACTACTTTCGCGAGCATCCACTCCGCGGCGACGATCCGTATTTGCTCGACACGCTGCTGACCAACGATATTCCGGCGGCCGCGCGATGCGGCCTCGACATTGCGCTGCACGATCTCATCGGAAAGGATTGCGGCAAACCGCTGTACCGTTTACTCGGACTCGATCCGGCACAAACGCCGGTGACGTCCTTCACGATCGGCATCGGCGACCGCGAAACGACGCTTCGCAAAGTGGCTGAAATCGGAAATCACCCCGTGATGAAAGTCAAACTCGGACTCGGAAGCGTGCGCGAAGAGGTCGAAACGATCGAACTCATCCGCTCGAAGTACTCCGGAACGATTCGCATCGATGCAAATGAAGGATGGACGCCGGAACAAGCCGTGAGCGTGCTGCACGAACTCGAGCGCTTCGGCATCGAATTCTGCGAACAGCCGATTGCGGCTGGACATCCGGAGCAGCTGAAATTCATCAAGGAACGCTCGAAAATTCCGATCGTCACCGACGAGGACTCGCTGACCGCGGAGGATCTCCCCAAACTTTACGGCTGCGTCGACGGAATCAACGTCAAACTCGTCAAGTGCGGCGGAATTCGCGCTGCCGTGAAGATGATTCACACGGCGCGCGCGCTCGGTATGAAAGTAATGCTGGGCTGCATGGTCGAGAGCCAAATTTCCGCGACTGCGGCTGCACAAATTTCGCCGATGGTCGACTGGGCCGACATCGACGGTCCCTTCCTCACGAAAGACGATCCCTTCTCCGGCATCATCTACCGCGACGGCAAGATCGTGCTTCCGGACGGCGCGGGCCTGGGCGTGCGCGAAAAGGCCGGCGTTGCCTAGCGCGAGAAGGCGCTATGTCGTGCTCGCGCCCGAGTGCTTCGCGAACAACGCCAAGACTGCGCACGGCGTGATACGCTACGGCAGCGATGAGACCGTTGCGGTCGTGGATCCGTCGTGCGCCGGGCAAACCGTTCGCGATGCGGTGCCGTACTTGCAAAGCAACGCTCCGATCGTTGCCGACGTGCGCGACGCGCTGCGTTACGAACCCACCGCGCTGCTCATCGGAACTGCGCCCAAAGGCGGACAGCTTCCGCCGGCATGGCGCCTGCAGGTGCTCGCCGCAATCGAAGCGCGCCTCGAGATCGTGAGCGGTCTGCACGACATGCTCGGCAGCGATCCGGAGTTTTCGGCCGCCGCACGGCGACACAACGTGCGCATTTGGGACGTGCGCGAACCGCCGAGCGTGCCGCTTTTCAGCGGCGCCGTGTACGACGTGCGTGCTCCTATCGCGCTGGCGGTCGGTAATGACTGCTCCGTCGGAAAAATGACGGTGATGCTCGAACTGGCGCGCGCAGCAGCACGCAAAGGCCGTAGAGCCGAATTCGCCGCCACCGGGCAGACCGGAATCATGATTGCCGGCTGGGGCATTTCCGTGGATCGCGTGATTTCCGATTTCGCCGCCGGCGCCGCCGAACAGATCGTTCTCGAAGCGGCGCGCCGCAATCCCGATTACATCTTGGTGGAAGGGCAAGGCGGCATCAACCATCCGGCGTACGCGCCGGTTACGCTCTCGCTGCTGTTCGGCGCCGCGCCCGACGCGCTCGTTTTGGTCGTCGATCCGAAGCGGACGCACATCGACGCCTATGAAACGCCGACGCTGTCGTATTCTGCGCTCGTCCGAACATACGAGGAGCTGTGCGCGACAGTCAAACCGGCGAAAATCGCGGGCATCGCGCTCAATACGCTGGGGCTTTCCGACGAACGAGCGCGAGAGGAGATCGAACGCGCGCACTCTGAGACGCATCTTCCGGCCGACGACGTCGTCCGTTTTGGAGCGGACGCGCTGTGGGCCGCGATCGAACCGCAACTCAAGAAGTCCAAGCAGTTGTCCGCCGAGGTCACCGCATGACATTCCAGCGTTTCATCGCCGTTGCGCTTGCCTGCGCGTTCGCGCTCACCGCGTGCTCGCGAACCGGGACCGCAGGCACGTCTGCCGGCGGAGGCAATCCGTGGACGGAGCACGGCGTGCTGCGCGTCGGAAACGTCGACGAACCAGACAGCCTCAATCCGATGTTTGCGCATACGGATTCCACCGATCAAATCGCCGGGCTTATCTATGCTGGTTTGCTGCGCTACGACGACAACGGCAATTTCATTCCGGATCTCGCGACCGCGGTGCCGACCTACCAGAACGGCGGTATCGGCAAAGACGGCAAGACCATCACGTTCCATCTTCGTCGGAACGTTCGCTGGTCCGACGGCGCGCCGCTGACGGTAAAGGATTGGGTTTTCACCTTTCACGCCGTCATGAATCCGGCGAACAACACGAAGATGCGGTACGGATGGGACGAGATCGCGTCGGTGCAAACGCCCGACGACTACACGCTCATCGTGCACTTCAAGAAAGTCGACGGATCCATTCTCGGCCTCTTCGGCGGCGCGGGCGGGTCGGCATATCCGCCGCTCCCGGCGCATTTGCTCGCAAACCTGCCGGATATCAACCGGGCCGCGTTCAACGCCCATCCGATTTCGAGCGGCCCCTACGTGCTGCAGCAATGGAACCACGGATCGTCGCTGGTCTTCACGCCGAACCGCTATTACTTCCGCGGCGTCCCGAAACTCCAGAAGATCATCTGGAAAGTCATTCCGAACGTCAATACGCTATTCGAACAATTGCAGACCCACGAGGTCGACGTATACGTCGGCGTGGACGAAAACCACATTCCCGAGCTTTCGAACGTTCGCGGCATCACGGTAACGAAAAAACTCATCGCGAATTGGCGGCACTTGGGCATCAATACGAGCCGCCCGCAACTGCACGACCCGCGCGTTCGCCTGGCTTTGATCGAGGCGATCGACTGGAAGCGCATCAACGACACGGTCTACCACGGATACAACCAACTCGCGGTGAGCGATGTGTATCCGACGCTTTGGGCTGCGCCGCATATCACGCCGTATCCGTACGATCCGCAGGGCGCGAAAAAACTGCTCGCGCAAGCCGGCTGGAGCATGGGCCCCGACGGCGTGCTGCACGACGGCGCACTCGCCATGCACATTACGATTTCGACGAACACGGAAAAGCAAGAGAACCAGCAAGCCGAGGTGCAGATCCAAAGCCAGCTGCGTCCATACGGCATCGACGTGCAAATCCGGAATTATCCGACGAGCCTGCTGTTCGCGCAAGGCGGCCCGCTCTACCGCGGCAAGTACGATTTGGAATGGAGCATCGAGACGAACGGCCCCGACCCCGACAACCGCGGCTTGTGGAATAGTACGTTCATCCCGCCCAACGGCGCCAACACCGCATGGCTGAGCGATCCCATCGTGGACAAATATTCCAACCTCGCCGTCTCGACGTTCGATTTGAACAAACGCAAAGCGTATTACCAGCAAGAAGAAGATCGCATTCACGAGCTCGTCCCCGCGCAATTCTTCTATTGGGAAGACGAATACACGGCGGCGAACAGCGACCTGAAGAATTTCAAACCCGCCGCGTTCATCCAAGATACGTGGAACGCTTGGCAGTGGTCGATCTGACCTGCGTGCCCATGCTGGCGATCGGGACCGATGTCGAAGATCTTGCGACGCTCGAGTTCGAGCCGGCGCGCGAAGGCGTTTTGAGTTGGAATACGTTCGCCGAATCCGGCCTGGTTGAGTTCCGGCTGCTGCGAGCGCACGTCGGCGCAACGCCGTGGCTCGCACATGCGGAGTGGTCGCCGGAGGGACGAACTTCGTTCAGCCCGGAGAACGAGGACGTACGCGTCGAGGTCGACGTCATTCGCAGCGCGCAGCCGTTCGACGGCATCCAAGTGCGCGCCCCCGGCGTCAAATTCAAGGCGATCGCGTTTGCGTGTCCGGCGCGCAATCACCCGTCGATGCCCTATATGGGCGAAGCCCGCATCCTCGACGTTCCGGCGCGATCGCAATACGTCGTCGACGGCGAGCGAGGATGGTGCAGTCCGACCAGTCTTTCCATGCTCAACGCGTATCACGGAATCGATTACAGCGTCGAGTCGACCGCGCTGGCCGTCTTCGATCGCGCGTACAACGGAACCGGAAACTGGTCGTTCAACGTCGCATTCAGCGGCAGCCTGGGACTACGCGCGGCGCTGGTCTATTTGCGGAATCTCGACCACGCGCAGCGCCTAATAGAAGCGGGCATACCGATTGCCATTTCCTACAGTTGGAGCGGCGACGAACTTCCCGGTGCGCCGATCGAACATTCCGACGGCCACTTGGCCGTATTGTGCGGCTTCACCGCAAACGGCGACTGCGCGGTCAACGATCCGGCGGCGCCTCATCTTCGAGTCGTGTATCCGCGAGCCGCGCTCGAACGCGTGTGGCTGCGCAGCAACGGCGCGGCGTACGCCGTCGCTCCCGCCGGCCTGGATTTCTTCTCGATCGTCAACTCGTGACCGCGCAGCCGCAACATCGGCTAATCGACACCGTGCGCGATGACGTACCGCTCCACATCGCGCTGGTCGAGCCGGAGATTCCGCCGAACACGGGCAACGTCGCGCGCTTGTGTGCCGCGACGGGCTGCCAGTTGCACTTGGTCGAGCCGCTCGGTTTTCGCATCGACGACCGCCGGCTCAAACGCGCCGGACTCGATTACTGGGAGCATTTGGGTGTTGCGGTGCACGCCTCGCTGGACGCATTTCTTTCCGCGACGGCGCACCTCCAGCGCTGGTATTTTTCGACTCGCGCGGCGTGTCTTTACACCCAGGCGCCGTTTTCGGAAAATGACGTGCTGGTGTTCGGTAAGGAAACCAAAGGTCTTCCGCAGGCGCTTCTCGACCGCGAACCGTCCCACGCGCTGCGAATTCCGCAGCGCCCGAACAGCGTGCGCAGCATCAATCTTTCGACCGCGGTCGGCATAGCGGCATACGCTGCGCTCGCGCGCCTGGACTTTCCGGGTCTGCGATGAGCGCGAACGCGATCGCCGCAATCAACCGTGAAGTCGTGCGCTGCACGAAATGCCGCGAACTTCGCGTGTACTGCGCGCAGGTTGCGGTGGAGAAGAAACGTGCCTACCGCGACTGGACGTACTGGGGAAAGCCGGTTCCGGCATTCGGCGATCCGAATGCGCGCGTGATGCTCGTAGGTTTGGCGCCGGGAGCGCACGGCAGCAACCGGACGGGCCGCATGTTCACCGGCGATGCGTCGGGCGATTTTTTGTATCCCGCGCTGCATCGCGCCGGTTTTGCCTCGCAGTCATCGGCAATCTCACGCGACGACGGCATGACGCTTCGCGATTGCATCATCAGTGCGGCATTGCGCTGCGCACCGCCGCAAAACAAACCGACGCCGGGGGAGTTGCAGCGCTGTTTTCCCTATCTGCTGCGCGAATTGGAAGAGCTTTCGAACCTTCGAGTGATCGTCGGTCTCGGCGCCATCGGCACGAAGGCGGCAATCGACGCGCTCAAGGCGCTCGGCTTCGCAATCGATCCGCTGCCCTGGAAATTCGGTCATCGCGTCGAAATCTCGGCGCGTAAGAAGGGACGTTCCATCACCGTCATCGCCTCGTTCCACCCAAGCCGCCAGAACACGAACACCGGCAAACTCACAGCCGTGATGTTCGATGCGATCTTCGAAAGAGCGAATGCCTTATTGAAAGAGGCCGGTACGGCGTTCGACCGTCAGTGAAAATGCGTGACGCGGCCGCACGAGTCGACCGCTTTGCCGGGCAGCATCATGCCCCCATGCCCCGGTTTGAAGCTTATGATCTGCAGCGGCGGCGCATTTACCGCCTCGGGTCCGTACCGCGCTTGAGCGGCCTTGAGCGCGTCGTGATCTTTCTCGGTGTTGTGCGAACTGCGCTCGAGCAGATATTGCTGCACGGCGCCGTTCTTCGCAAACAAGACGCGGTAGACGACGCCTTCGCTGGCATACGTCGTCATGCCGCACGAGGCGGGCTGCGCCGCGGCCCCACGCTCGTGAGCGAACAAGAGAAATGCCGCGGCTGCGAAAAGCGCGCATGCAGCGGCCGCGATCACACGAAATCGATGCATCTGTTCGTACTATCGGCGCTTGGACACTCGCTCGCGCGCAGGATCGGAATCTTTACGCAGAAGCAATTTTCAACCCCAAATCGCGCATCAGCCGATCCGGCACGGCCGAGGGCGCGTCCATCATCACATCGCGCGCAAGCTGATTCTTCGGAAACGCAATGACGTCGCGAATGTTGGTTTCGCCGACGGCGAGCATGACGATGCGATCGATCCCGAGCGCCATACCGCCGTGCGGCGGCGCACCGTAGTCCAGGGCACGGACGAAGAAGCCGAAGCGGTCCTGGATCTCCTCCTCGCTCAGGCCCAGCATGGTAAAAATGCGCCGCTGAAATTCCGGCTTGTGAATACGTATCGACCCGCTTCCCAGTTCGTATCCGTTGAGTACCATGTCGTAATGCTGCGCGCGCATTTCGAGGGGCTTGCTCTCGACGAGATCCCATTGTCCCGGCGCGGGAGCCGTAAAGGGATGATGCGCCGGAGCGGGCTCGCCCGTTTCTTCGTCGATTTCGAAAAGCGGAAAATCGGTGACCCATGCGAACGCGAACGCGGACGGATCGCGCAGGCTGCAGCGCTCCCCGACTTCCAGACGCATCTTTCCGGCAACCGTACGCGCGGCGTCGCGCGTGTCCGCGAACAGCAGAATGGCATCACCGTTTTCGGCTTGCGCGCGTTCGCGCAGTTTCGCTATCGCCGCGTCGTCGATGAACTTGGCCGCGGAACTCTTCGCGCCGTCAGCTCCCAGCGCGACCCACACCATACCCTTCGCCCCCTGCTGCTTCGCCAGCTCCGTGAGCGCGTCGAAATCGCGCCGCGACAATGAAGCACCGCCGGGATAGCGGAGCGCGACGACGGCGCCGTTCGACTCGATCGCCGACTTGAATACGACGAATTCCGTTCCGGCGAAAACGTCGTTGACGTCGTGCAGTTCGAGACCGAACCGGAGATCGGGCTTGTCGCTGCCGTACCGCCGCATCACCTCGGCGTGGGAATAGCGCGCAAACTCGGGAAGATCGACGCCGAGCACGCGCTTCCAGGTGAAGCGCATGCACGATTCCATCAGTTCGAGCACCTCGTCCTGCGTCGCAAACGACATTTCTACGTCGACCTGCGTAAACTCCGGCTGGCGGTCGGCGCGCAAATCTTCGTCCCGCATGCATCGTGCAATCTGCATGTATCGCCCGAAGCCCGAGATCATGAGGATTTGTTTGAGCAGCTGCGGCGATTGCGGCAGCGCGTAGAACGAGCCGTGCTGCAGCCGGCTGGGAACCAGGTAATCGCGTGCGCCTTCGGGCGTAGACTTTATGAGCATAGGCGTTTCGATCTCCAGGAAGCCGCGCTCGTCGAAATAATCGCGCATCGCTTTGACGATTTTGTGACGCAGGATGATATTGCGCTGAAGGCGGGGGCGCCGCAGATCGAGATAGCGGTATTCCAGGCGCAGGTTCTCGTCGACGTCGTCGTCGCTGTTGATCGGAAACGGCGGGACGAGCGAACGATTGAGGGTTTCTAGTTCGTCGACCCCGACTTCCACGGCACCCGTGTCGAGCTTGAGATTTTCCGTGCCTGCCGGGCGGCGGCGCACGATGCCGCGAACGCGAACGACGTCCTCGTGCCGAAGATGTTCGGCCTCTTTGAACGAGGGCTGGCCGGGATCGAATACGACCTGCGTGACGCCGTCGCGATCGCGCACATCCACGAAGATGAGGCCGCCGTGATCGCGCCGGCGATTCACCCAGCCGTACAGTTCCACCGCCGTGCCGACGTCATCGGCGCGCAGCGCGCCGCAGGATCGTTTGAGTGCCAAGTTAGAGCCGTTCCTTCTCTGCGAGTGCGGTCTTGATTCCGGAGACGTAATAATACTGTTGAATCAGGTCGCGCGCAAACTTCGAGTCTTTCGTGCGGCGGTCGAAATAGCCCAGCACCCACGGCAGTTTCGTCAGCGCGCTGTGCAGCCCAAGCGAAAGCGGCGTCATGCCGAGATTCGCCATCACCGCGAAATCGGGGTGCTTGCGGTAGAAGCGCACGGTCGAGCGACCTGCGAGCTTCATCTTGCCCACCTGATCCTCGTGCGGGACGTCCTGGCAGTGATAGTTCACGGCGTCCGGTTCGTATAAAATGCGCAGACCGGCCTTTTGCAGCCGGTAACCCAATTCCAAATCCTCGTGGCCGTAACCGGTGAAGCTCTCGTCGAAACAACCGGCGCGCAACAGGTCGTCGCGACGCACCGACGCATTGCCCGTCAGAAAATACAGCCAGCTCAACCGTTTGCGCGAAGGTGGATGCAGCGATCCGCGCTCCTGCGGACGACCGCGTTTATATTCGTAGTCCGCGATCGACGCTACTTGCACTTCCCAACCGACGACCGCGATTGCGCGTTCGCTCCTGTGATGCTCCAGATGCGCCTCGAGCAAGCCCGGGTCGGCGATGATGTCGGAATCGTTGAACAGCACGACCTCGCCCTGGGCCTGCTTTATACCGGCATTGCGCGCCATTGCACGCCCCGTATACGGCCCGGGCAGATGGCGGACGTTCGGGTACTCGTCGTGGACTTGGGCGAGATACTCCGCGGTGCCGTCGGTCGAATTGGAATCGCAGATCAGCAGTTCGAACGCGCCGGGAGGCGTGCGTTGATTCAGCAGCGAGGGAATGACCGCGCGCAGCGTGTCAATCCGGTTGTATGTCGGGATGACGACGGAAAGTTCAAGCATGATCGATGAGTTGGGCGACGGCGCCGACGATCTCGCCGCGCAATCGTTCGAGCGATTCCGGCGATTCGTCGGCCGGCTTGCGAACTTGCACGTGAGGAACGCCGTAAGGCGCCCACTCCTGCGAATTCAGCCGGAAATACCGATGTTCGAAAGCGACGACGGTTGGCCTGCGAACCGCGCTTGCGACATGCGTCGCAGCCGTGTCGACGGTGACGATGACGCAAGCGCGCTCGAGAACCGCGGCCCATCGGTAAAACGGCAGGCCGCCCAGCAGTACGTCGGCCAGACGCGATTCGGCAATAATCTTCACGTGCCGTTCGCACTCCGGCGCGTACGTTGCCACGATCGGCACGCCGAAGCGCCGAAGCTGCTTCATCAACTGCAGCGTGGATTCCAGCGTGCTCCCGTCGTGAAACCAGCGGAGCCCGAGGTGAAAAACCAGCGGCCGATCGGGCAGGTACGCGCTTGCGGCGCGATCTTCGTCGGTGATCGGCAGAACGAGGTGCTCGACTCGCTGCCTCGCTCCGGCGAGCGCCACCAAATCCAGCAGTTGATTGACCTCGTGGCGCACGTGGCGATGAGGATTGCGATCCGAGAGATCGGGATCGGCTTCGGAGATCATCAGCCGGTTGACGTATAAGCGCGCCGTCAAGCGCGCTGCGTATCGCCGTACATACGTATAGCCGACACGCACGCGAGCCCGGCTTGCGCCGGCGATCGCAAGGTCGATTTCGCGCGGCGCCAACGCGATCGCGATTTCGGTACGCCCGCGGAAGCGCACGCCGAACGCACGCGGCTTCATCTCCGGCGCAAAATCCACGAGTTCGTCGATGTCGGGGCTGCGCTCCATCACTACGCGATTGTACGGACTGCAAACCATCGTAATGTGCGCTTCGGGAAACGAGGCGCGGACCGTGGAAATGGCCGGAGTCGAAAGAATCAAATCACCGATGCGATCGGTGCGCACCATCAGAATTCGCATCACCCGCTCGTCGTCCGCGCGCGCTCCAATTCCTCGAAGTACGCTTCGTTCGCAAGCGCGCGCGCCGCGCGGGCTTCGCGCGCGGTCAACGGGCGGTCGCTGCCCAAATCACCCAGCGCCGATCGGTATCGCCTCGCCATGTCGATGCCGCGCATCCATTTGTGGAGGAGACGTTGCACGGGAGTGTCGCCCGTAGCGAGCACTGTTCGCCAGTGGGGATGCAGACGCTCGAGCTGAATCGCGGTGCGCGCCTGCGCTTTTGCCTGACGGATCATCCGCTCGACGCCGTTCGCTTTCGGCTGCGGTTTGTAATGGTACGCCAGGGCGCGCTTGTTGAACACGGCCTTCACGCCGGCGAAGCGAAGCCGCAGCCCGACGTCGATGTCTTCCCAACCGTACTCGGCAAAGCTTTCGTTGAATCCGCCGATTGCACGGATGGTTTTGAGCGGCACCGAAACGTTGGTCGTCCAAAAATAATTGCCGCTGTAGTTCGTGACGTTCCAGATCGGCGCAGGCAGATCGTCGAAGTTCTCGACGTTGATCGCGCCGCCGCGCACGATGGCGAGCGGGTGCTCGCGATGCGACCGCAAATGCTCCTCCACGAAATTCGGCAGCGGAAGCACGTCGTCGTCGATGAACACGATGCGCTCGCCGCGCGCGCGCGCGATACCGGCGTTGCGGCCCTTGGCCAATCCCGAATTCTGCTGTTCCACGACCGTAAACGCACATCGAGCGCGCCCGCGTGCTCGCTCGATCACGGATTGCGTCTCGTCCGTCGAGCCGTCGTTCACCAGCACGACTTCGTATGTGCCGTCGGCCACCGTCTGCTCGAAGCAGGCGTCGAGAACGCGCTCGAGCAGTGCCGCGCGATTGTAGGTGCAGAGCTGAATCGTGGCTTGCAAACTGCCCATCCGCAGGCGCGGATTCGACTAGGGGCGCTTGGGTGCCTCGGGCCGCTGCACGGGCATGCTGTCGATTCGGACGGGCGGCAAGCCGACGATGTCGTACGTGCCGGAGGCGACGGAAATGCCCTCTTCCTTAAATCGCTTGAGGATGTCGCGGTACATCGCGTCTTTGATTTCCCGGATGCCGCGGTCCGGAACGATGAATCGCAGCGCGAGTTCCACCCAGTTGCCGGTCATCCGGTAGTACACGCGCGGCTCGACGCTCGGCGGTTCCAAATCGTAGACGTGATGGAGGTGTTCACGCGCGGACTCAGTCATCCGTGCGATGGGTTCGGTATGCTTGTGCGCCGCATCGAGTAAAATCTGCTCGGCGACTTCGTACTTGTCGTTGTACCCGATGCCGATGTGGAATTCTTCCCAGATGAACGGAAAGTCGCGCGAATAGTTGAAGACGGGCTCGTCGAAGATGACGCCGTTGGTGACGACCGCGACACGGCCGGTGTACTGGCGCGCGAGGACCCACATTGCGGGATCGGTCTCACTCTCGACGGACGGCGGCTGACCCATTTCCAGTACCGTGGTTTGAAAGAAATCGAGCGCGATGACTTCACCGCGCACGCCGCCGATGATGACGCGATCGCCTATGCTGAACGTTTTTCCGCGAAGAATCACGACGTAGCCCGCAACCGCGATTATGAAGCGCTGGAGCGCGAACGCGATCCCCGCGCCTATTAATCCGCCTACCGTCGCCAAATGCGCGTTGGGGCCAATCCAGATCGAAATGAGCGCGACGATGAAGAACGCGGCGGTGAGCAGATTGATCGCCTGATGGCCCCAGAAGCGAAATCGTTCCGCCCAAGAGAACGATCGCACGATGCGCAGCAAGTAGTGCAGAGCGTACCGGATGACGACGACCACGGCAATCAAGCCGAGCGTCAACAAGACCTTTTGCGCGTTGGTCTGATTGACGCCCACGAGCGTCACGTGATCGATCTGCACGAAAGCGTCATTCCCCCCTCACGCGGGGGTTTAGCGCGTGACTACCGGGCGCTCAGCAGGGACCGCGCGGCCGCGGCGATGCGCGGCACGTCCAAATGTTCGATGCACGCATAGTCGGGACACGTTTCCTTGCGTTCGCCTGCCCGGCACGGATACGTCGCGCGAACGACGGCGGTACGAGGTCCGAGCGGCGCCCAGCGTTCGGGCGTATCGGTTTGGAACGGAAAGATTCCCACTGTGGGTGTGCCCACCGAAGCCGCGACGTGCATCGCGCCGGTCGTGATACCGACGAAAAGACCCGCGTCGCTCGCCATCGCTCCGAATGCGCCGATGCCGGTCTTGCCCGCAGCGTCTACGAGGTTGTCTCCCAGCCGGGCATGACGCAAAATATCTGCGTTGATACCTGCATCGGCTTTCGAACCGCTGAGCACCACGCGCATTCCGAATTGCTCGCGCAAGCCGCGCGCAAGTGCGGCCCATCCGCGCGCCGGCCAAAGGCCGCGGCGCGACGCGATCGCATTCGTCGGATGGAGAACGACGTACGCTCCCTTGTCGAGCCCGAAGACCGCTCGCAACTCGTCCGCCTGCGCGCGATCGCTGCCGGTCGGCACGAAACGAGGTACGGCATCGCTAACGTCGCACTGCACGGCACGCGCGTAATCCAGCACGATCTCCGACCAGTGGCTCGTTACGTCGCCGAGCTCGCTGCGCACCGGCACCTGATGCGTGAACCGCCACGAATACAACCTTCGCGCCTGTCCTACGCGGATTGGAATCGCTGCCCGGTGCGCAACGCGCGCGGTGCGCGAAGTCGCCCAGGTGACGATGCACGCATCGTATTTGCGGGCGCGTAACTCTGCGACGAGTTGCTGCTCGTCACCACCGTCCTCAACCAGTACGTCGTCTACGTCCGGTACTCGCTCCAGCGTCGCGCGGTGAGCCGCGAGCGTGAGCGCGTCGACTCGCGCATAGCGCCGGCGCAGCGCGCGCGCCGCAAGCGAGGATATCAGCGAATCGCCGATACCGCCGCCCGCGCAATAGACGAGAGCGTTACCGGCGGCGCCGTCCACTGGGACTCTCGCGAAGCGCGCGCGCGAGTTCGACCGTGTACATTCCGTCGAGAAGTTGCCCACGCGCGAACGTGCGCACGGCGCCGGGCAGCGTTTCGTCCGTTGCCGTCCCCGCGAACCAGGGCAGGAGCGGTTCGAACGCTTTGGCGCGCAGCAGATTTGCGGCATGCGCTCCGGTAGCGGATTTTACACGCGGACTCGCGTTCTTCTCGAGGAACCGCACCGCCATGCGAGCCTTTTCCACGGTTTTGCGCAACTCGGAATCCAACGTCACGTCGCGCGGCGGTTTGACGTGCCAGATATACGCGTCCCACGCGAACTTCGCGAACATACCGTGCTCGCGCAGGCGTACGCCCAGTTCGGTGTCTTCCCAGCCGTAGAGATCGAATTGTTCGTCGAAGCCGCCGACTGCATCGATAGCAATTTTGGGAACCGACACGTTGCACGTGCAAAAGAACGCGCGGGAATAATTGAGAAGCGTGGGCTTGGGACGCACCGCATAACCCGGCACGTTGACGATCGGACCGCTCACGACGAAGTTGCTGAGCGCATGCGCGGCATCATGCGCCGCAAGGAAACCGGGCGGCGCGAACACGTCGTCGTCGCAAAAGAGAATCAGATGCCCTTGCGAGAGGGCAATGCCGCGGTTGCGCGCCGCGCCCCGATTGGGCTGCTCTTCATATACGTACGACACGGGAAAGGACTGCCGCGCGCGCGCGCTGTCGACGACCTGCGGCGTTCCGTCGGTCGAGCCGTTGTCCACGACGACGACCTCGAATGACGGTGCGCCGATTTGCTTTCCGAACGAATCGAGCGCGCGTTCCAAATACGCGGCGCGGTCCTTGGTGGCGATGACGACCGAAAGACGCATGTTCGCTGTTTATCCCCGATGCAGCGCGAGCAGGTTTTCCGCGATGCGCGCGGCAGCGCCGACGTGTTCGCGATACAGCGCAGCCAAAGCCTGCGAAGACTCCTCGAGCCACACGGGATCGCCCAAGCGTTCCTGCGTCTCTCGCGCGACGCGCCCCGGCGTTAGCGTGCCGTGCAGTTCGCAAATCAACATTTTCCCGGCGTCCATATTCGGCTGCGTGTGAAAAGGAAAGCGCCGCGCGTACGCTACCACCATCGCGCGTTTTGCCGGAATGCCGACCAGCGGAATGCGGTCCAGGTAGGTCATCGGTCCATTGATGGTCACGAGCTCGGGCGCATTTGCCGGGCTGCACGAGATCGCCGGCGTGCCCAGAGCCGCCAGTTCTATCGTCTTGGTGCCGGGAATGGTCACCGCGATACGAGCAGCGCGCGCGGCCGCAAGCGCGTTGCGCACGATGGGAAAACCTGCGCGGCCGTCTGAGGACGTGAGATATGCCGCTGCGCCAGTCTCTACGACCGTACCGCGCTGCGCGAAAACTCGCGGGTCGCCGCCGGCTTCGAGCGCCGCGCGCACGGAATGCAGCTGCGTAAAAGGCGAGATGCCGAACGCGATCGGGAGCGATGGATCGTCGGCGCGCAGTCGCAGCGCCGCAGTAAAGAAAAACGGAATGAGCTGTTCGACTTCGTAGCGGCGCGAGCCGGGCATAAACAGCACACCGCCTTGCGGCGTTCCCTCTTCGGGAGCCGCTTGCGCTTGGGCAAGCGCGCCGTCTATGGCGAGATTTCCGGCCACGACGATCCGTTCGCGTGAGATGCCGCACGACTCGAGCTGCTGCGCGTTGGCAGCATCGACCGCAAACGCGACGGCGGTCTGGCGGGCATACTTTGCGCGCGAGAATTTGTATGCGGCGAGCGCGCCGCCGAAACGTTTGTGCAGCCTCGCCGCGTGCATCAAGTCGCCGCCCAGATACAGAACGGCGTCGACGCCTTCCGGCATACCGTCGACGCGCGCGCCGAACGCCACTTTGAGATAGGTTTTCGGGTCGTACGCGTGCGCCGCCGGGAACAACTCGCGAACCACGCCGGCCTCGCGGCCGGTTGCGTAGTCGTCCGGTACGAAAAAAACGTGCACGTCGCTTTGCGGAGCCCGGCGGTAGAGTTCGTGCAGGAACGGGCGCAGCCAGCCGGCGGTCTCGCCCGGACCGTTACACGTGACGGCGAGGCGCATCAGCGATACCGCTGCACTATGCGGGCGATCGTGTCGGTCGTACTCGCGCCCGGCACGTGCGGCGCGAGCCGTATTTCGCCGCCGTTGCGCAGTACGACGCTGCGTTCGGGCAGCTCGTCCTCGCGATATTGCGCGCTCTTGACGTGCACGTCCGGATGCAGCCGATCCAGAATGGTCTCCGGCGTGCGCTCTTCGAAACCGACGACCGCGTCGACGCTGCGCAGCGCGCACAGCACGCGGGCGCGCTCTTCGAACGGAACGATTGGGCGATTTTCGCCTTTTATTCGCCTCACCGACGCGTCGGAATTCAGTCCGACGATGAGCGCGTCGCCTTGCTCGCGCGCCCACGCCAAATAGGTAACGTGTCCGGCATGCAGCACGTCGAAGCAGCCGTTTGTGAAAACCACGCGCTGATTCTGCGCGCGCAGCGCTTCACGCCATGCGGCTGCATCGTCCGGCGAAAGCAATCGGCCGAAAAGCGCCTCAGCGCGTTCCATGATCGACCAGTGCGAGAATTTCGTCCGCCGATGCGGTCGCGGTTCCCAATTTTTCGACCACCGCACCCGCTGCGTAATTTGCGAGCTGCATCGCAAGTTCGATCGGTGCGCCTGCGGCGAGCGCGAGCGAGAGCACGGCAATGACGGTGTCGCCCGCACCGCTCACGTCGAATACGGTGCGCGCCACGGAGGGAATGTGCAGCCGCTCGCCGTCGTTTCCGAAAAGCGACATGCCGTGTTCGCCGCGCGTAATCACCACGTAGCGGCATTCGAGCGCTTTGAGCAGCGCCGCGCCGGCGCGTTCGAGCGAATCATCGTCGTCTATCGGAAAGCCCGCGGCTTGCGCCGCTTCGTGCACGTTCGGCGCCACGCACGTCACGCCGCGAAAGAGGTGCAGGTTCTGCGGCTTGGGATCCGCCAGCACGATCGCGCAGGTCAGTGCGGCTTCGACGATCCGGCGCGAAAAGAGTCCCTTTGCGTAGTCGCTCAGCACGACGGCGTCCGCCCGGCCCGCATATGCGCGCACGAGCCTCCGCCAAGCGCGCACTTTCTTCATCCGGGAGCGGCGCGGTCGACTCCCAATCCGCACGCACGACCTGCTGGTTGTGCGCTACGACGCGCGTCTTGCGCGTGGTCGGACGGTCCTCGACGCGAATCAACCCGTCCGACGCGATGCCCTCCGTCGCCAAAATGTCCGCAACGTAATGCGCGAACGCGTCCGAACCGATCGCTGCTGCGAACGTCACGTTCGCCTCTAGAGCACGCAGATTGTTGGCAACGTTTCCGGCCCCCCCGAGCGTGAACGAATGATCGCTGACGCGGACGACCGGCACGGGCGCCTCCGGCGAAATGCGCGTAACCGATCCCCAAATCCATTCGTCGATCATCACGTCGCCGACGACGAGCAAACGGCGATCGCGCATGCGCTCGAAGAGCGCGCGAGCATGGGGCGGCGCCAGCGTCTGCACGGTATTATGTCTCGAACAGAAGCCGCTGTTCGACGAGATCGCAAACGATGTGCGCCATCGTTTGGTGGACCTCTTGCACGATCGCGGAGTAGCCGTGGGGTCCCATCAGCACCAGGTCGGCAACTTGCGCCACTTTACCGCCTCCGTTGCCCGTAAATGCGACGCTGACGGCTTCGCGGCGTTTGGCTTCTTCCAGCGCGAGCACGATATTCTTCGAACCGCCGCTGGTTGTGAGGCCGATCACGACGTCGCCCGGCTGCACGAACGCTTCGATTTGCCGCCGGAATACTTCGTCGTATCCGAAATCGTTGCCGATGGCCGTAAGAGCCGAGGTATTGACGGAAAGCGCCTCGCTGTACAAACCCGGCCTTTCGCGCAGAAAACGCCCGCTCAGCTCCGCAGCCATGTGCTGCGCCTCTGCGGCGCTGCCGCCGTTGCCCATCCACAGAATCTTGTTGCCGCGCCGCAGCGCTTTTACCATGACGTCGGAGATGGCTTCGCATTGCGTGCGGTAATGCGGCGCGTCATAGATGCCGCGGCGATCCGCGAGCAGCTCGTCAAACCCGCGCTTGCCCTTGACGTCTACGGTTCGATCCAAAACAGCTCCTGACCCAGCGAGACCAGCTCCCCGTTCTCCGGGATGATTCGCGTTACGACGCCCGCGTGGTCGCTGATGATTTCGTTGAACAGCTTCATCGCTTCCAAAATACACAGCACTTGACCGGCTTCGACGCGGTCGCCGACTTTCGCATACGGTTCGGCGTCCGGCGAGGGCGAGCGGTAGAACACGCCGACGAGCGGCGCAGTGACCTTCTTAGCATTCGCGGACGCGGCCGGAAGCGAAACGTTCTGGCCCGCGGGCTGAGCGTCTGCGGACGTGCCCGCCGCCGCGGCACCCGCAGGGAGTACGGTAATCCCGGCTTCCCGGCGCACCAACTCGAAAACTTTGTCGCCCACCTTCACCTTGAGCGCGTCCAGGTCGTGCTCGTGCATGATCTCCAGCAGGTCTTTGAGGGTCTTGTGCTCGTCCATTTAAAGACGCTCCCTAAGCGGAGCCTGTCCCGAGCGAAGTCGAAGAGCGCCTCCCGTCGAAGACGGGGCCCCCGAGGGCGCCGCGAGGTTCGGCGTTTTGGCGGTCATGGTTTCACCATTTCCACAAGGTGCGGCACGAGGTCTTTTCCAAGCGGCACCCGTGCGTCGGTGCGCTCCTGCAGATGGCGCAGAACGGCTTGGCCCTGCTGCAATTCCTCCGTTCCCACGATCAGCGCGTACCGCGCATTGTTGCGGTCGGCGGTTTTCAATTGCGCCAGCAGTTTGCGATCTTCGAAGTCCATGAAAATCGGAACCTCCAGCGCGTAGCGCAGGAGCGCCGCCAAGATTACCAGCACCCCGCGCGCTTGGGCGCCGAGCGCAATAACCTGAATGCCGGTTCGTTCGAATTCCGCGGATGCGCCCGCGGCTTGAATCGTCATCAGCAGGCGCTCCAAACCCAGCGCGAAGCCGACCGCAGGCACGTGCGGTCCGCCGAGCGATTCGATCAAATCGTCGTAACGGCCGCCCGCGCAGACCGTGCTCTGCGCTCCGAGCGCATCCGAAACGAATTCGAACACGGTGCGAGTGTAGTAGTCGAGTCCGCGAACGATGCGCGGATTGACTTCGTACGGAATGCCGAGTTGCGTGAGATACCGTTTGACCGCATCGAAATGCTCGCGGCACTCCTCGCACAGATGGTCTTCGAACTTCGGGGCGGCGTCGAGTAGCGCTTGGTCTTGCGGCGCCTTGCTGTCGAGAAGGCGCAACGGATTGCGCTCGAGCCGGCGCTGCGAATCCTCGCTCAAACTCTGCACGTGCGGACGGAAATGCGCGAGCAGCGCCTCTCGGTACCGGGGACGGCACGTCTCGTCGCCTATCGAATTTACATAAAGAAGCGGTGAAAGACCGTACGATCGAAACAGGTGCATGCCCATCGAGATGACTTCGGCGTCCGCTTCCGGGCCTTTGAAACCGGTACATTCGATGCCGAATTGATGCGATTGCCGGTAGCGCCCCGCTTGCGGACGCTCGTAACGAAATATCGGGCCGATGTAATACAACCGCTGCGGCCCTTCGTTGAAAAGATTGTTTTGCAGCGCTGCGCGCATGACGGGCGCGGTCCATTCGGGACGCAGCGTGATCGACCGACCGCCCTTGTCCTCGAACGTGTACATCTCTTTCTCGACGATGTCGGTTGCTTCGCCCACGCCGCGCACGAACAAATCCGTCGACTCGAACAGCGGTGTGCGAATTTCGCCGTAGCCGTAGCGCCGCGAGAGCACGTGGATGCGCGATTCCAATTCTTGCCAGCGGCCGGTAAGGGGCGGCAGCAGGTCTTGCGTTCCGCGCGGAGCGGCGATCTTCGAGGACATGGCGAGGGTCATTAGCCGATGGGGCGGTATGCTACTGCATGAGGTTTCGCGCACTTGCCGCAGCCGTGACGCTCGCGGCCATGCTTCCCGCACCGGTGCCCGGCGCCGCGGGTGGTCCACCCGCACCGGCCGCGGACCAAATCGACCGGCTGCTCGCCGCTCGCATCAAACACGTCTTCATCATCTATCAGGAAAACCGATCCTTCGATTCGGAATTCGGAACGTTTCCGGGCGCCAGCGGCATTTGGTCCGCGGACGCGCAAACGCACGGCTTGCGCCAAATCGATCCGGGAACGCGCCGCGGAGTTACGCCTTTTCGCTTGACCGATCCGGACGTCTATTACGAAAGCAACGACCGGCGCGTGCAGCTGCAGGCGTTCGACGGCGGCAAGATGGACGAATTTGTCGCGGCTCAAGCCGGCGCCGTGCTCCAATACGAGAAAAACGCCACGCCCGAGCAGCGCTTCGACGTCGGTGCAGAATCGATGTATCATCTCGACTGCGCGACGATCCCCTACCTATGGGCATTCGCAAAACGCTTCACGCTGTTCGACAATTTTTATCAAGCGCTGCGCGCACCGTCCACGCCGAGCAACGTCGAGATCATCGCCGCGCAGAACGGCCTCACGCAATACGCGCGCAACCGCAGTGAGCGCGCGCCCGACGCAGACGACCCGGGCGATCCGATCTTCGCGGACCTCGACCCGCCGTTCGGACCGTACAATCCCGCGCAGCCTCCGAAACACAAGCAAATCGATCAGACGTACGCAAACGTGCTGCTGACCATGCAGCGCAAGAACGTCTCCGCCGTCAAGAAAGACACGCAAGACGTGCGCGAGGACAAGAGCGTAATCGAAAAGTTGGACGGTGCGGCCATACCATGGCGCTGGTATGAAGAAGGTTATGCCGGCACCGAGCACACGGGTCTCGTCGCGCATCATCTGGCTCCGCAATATTTCGGGTACGTCGTGAAAAACGCGAGCATGGTTTCCAACATGCGGGACGTCACGTCGTTTTATTCCGATCTTGCTCACAACCGGCTGCCGGCGCGCGGGGTGTTCTACCTGAAGGGCGGATCGCACAATACGCTCGGTCTCAAGCCCGCGAATCCCGATCCGTACGTACAGAAACACTATTTGGGCGACGACGATCATCCCGGTTACACCGATTCGCAAATATCGGAAGCGTTCGTCGCTTCGCTGGTTTCCGCAATCGCGCACAGCGCATATTGGCACGATAGCGCGATCGTCATCACGTGGGACGATCTCGGCGGTTTCTGGGATCACGTCACGCCGCATAATTTCGAAATGTGCCCGGACGGGCACCCGTGCGGCGACGGCGCGCGAGTTCCCGCGATCGTGATCTCGCCGTACGGCAAGTCGGGCGTTGTCGTGCACGACTTCAACGATCAGGATTCGGTGATCAAATTCGTGGAAACGGTGTTCGGGTTGCCTGCACTTGCGTCATTGCCTGACGAAAAGCGCTATCTGCCGCTCGGGCCGCGCGACGGAAACACGCTGATTTCGAATCTGCGCGGCGCGTTCGACTACGACCGGCTCACCGGCAAGAAGCGGCCGCTCTCGCCGCAAGGCGCAACTATTCCGTCCAGCGCGATTGGTACGATCCCCGCGCCGCTGACGTGCAGCGGCATCGGCGTAACGCCGCTGGCGCCTCCGCCAGGGATGAGCGAAGCGCCTCCGGCGGGCTTTAATCCGCGGCCGTTCGCGCCGACGCCGCCGCCCGGCTAGATGCGCGCCGCCTCGTCGTGATAGAGCAGCGTGTTCACCGCGCTGCTCGTCACGTCGGCCGCGACGTTGTTCGAAAGCGCGCCGTTCATTTTCGCCGCAGCGTTGCTCGTGCGAGCGCCGTTGCGGTGGAACGCGCGGCTCGACGCGTACCTCGGATGCGGGTGTGGGGCCGGTCCTTCCGCGCGTTCGCTTCCGGCCGCCGCCGCAACGTGTTTGGTTTTCGGACCGCTCGTTGCCGGCGCGCGGCTCGCGGCGGCTGTTGCGGTCGAGCGAATGCGGCCCGCACACGGATGCGCGCACCGGCGGACGTCGTTTCTCACGGAACTCCATGCCATACTGCCGATCGCTGCCGTTGCGGCGGGCGCGGCGCTTTTGTTGCCCGCACTGCTGTCGTGGCGCGCTCCGGCGGCCGCCACCTTTGCGGCGGGCGCAGTTGCAGCGTTCGTCATGGCGCCGTGCGCCCTCGGCAGCGTCGGACTGGCCGCGGCACTTCGCGGCACGGTCCCGGCTGCCGCAGCCGGATTTCTCTGCGTCGCCGGCATCTTCGACATTCGATGCTGGCTCGGATCGCGCAGGCAGGCCGCCGAACACGATGCATTCGCCTATGCCGTCCTCGCACTTGCGTGCGCGATACTCGGAGCACATCGCGGATCCGGCGTTCTCCATCCGAAACTCGCGCTTGCGCTCTGGCCGTGCGCGTTCGCGGCAGCGTGGTGCGCGGTTCGCTTCCGGGCGGAAGGTTGCGCGCGCCTACGCATCGCTCCGGCGATCATGTTCGCAGGCGCGGTACTCGGAGCGCCGCTTCCGCAGTATCACGCAACCGAAACGACGCTTACGGATGCATTCTCCGGCGAACGCGTCGATTTCACCGGCGAGCTGACGCGAACCGGCGGGGCCGCAACGCTGGTGCGCTACGCAATCACCTGCTGCCGCGCGGACGCCTCGCCTATCGTCGTGCGTTTGATGGAGGCCCCGTCGCGGCGTTTGCACGGGTGGATGCACGCTCGCGGCGCGCTCGTCGAACGCGGCGGCGACTTGCGTTTACGCGCGGACGAGCTCTTGCCGGTGGACGCACCGGCGGATCCGTTCGTGTACCGCTAGCGCGGCAGAATCGTTATCGTGAACGACACCGGCTGCTTCACGCTCGCCGGAACGTTCCCACGCGGGGTTAGGCTCAGAATTGCGGTGCCGGGCTGCTTTGCCGTAAAGCCGCCCTGAACGCCGCGCGACCACATGACGCCCACTTTCGGCGCAAGAGCCGTCGCATCGGAATTCTCGGCGTTCCATGTATACTCGTCTCGTAACGCGACGATGACGGTATCGCCGACGTGCACGGTAATTCCGCGGCCGTCCTCAGCGTGCGAGAGCGTGTGATCCAGTTCGGCGAGTTGCCGGTCGATAACGTCGAGCATTCCGTTCGCAGCGGGATCGTGCGCCTCGTATGCGCGGCGCGTGGCATCCAACTGCACGCGCAGCAGCGAGTCCTGTCCGGGGGCGAGAAGTTTACGCGACTGATCCTGCGCGATGCGCGCCTCCAAACGGGCGGCGCGATCCGTGAAATTCTGCGGCTGCGGCAGCGGTATCGTCGTTGCACCAATGAGCGCAAACGCGCACAGTCCGATCATGAGAGGCTTTGCGTTTTACGCGGCTCGAGGAGCTCGACCGGAATACCGTTGGGATCCTCCACGAACGCGATCGCGCGGGAGCCGCCCGGCGACTTTTTCACATCCTTCAAAATCTTCACCCCTTCGGCACGCAAACGCGCGACGTACCGTTCCAAATCACCCTCGACTTCGATTGCCAAATGCTCGAATCGATTGCCCAATTCGTACGGCGGATGATCTTCGAGGTCGTAGACCAATTCGACATACGCATCCCAATTGTCGCCGACGAATGCCATGTCGGCGTTTCCGGGATAATGATACGGCCCGTCCAGCAGCCGCATTCCCAGTTTTTGCGTGTAGAAGTCGATCGACTCTTGCATGTCGTTGACGAAAATCGACGTGTGCAAATACCGGGGCATGCCGGATGTATACCCGGCTAGTGCAGGAAATAGCGGTGCGTCGAAAAGACCAGCGAGGCGCCGTGCGCGTCCGCCGCTTCGATAACCAGCGCGTCGCGCATCGAGCCTTGCGGCGCGATGATCGCGGTGCAGCCCGAGTCCGCTGCGGCTTCCAATCCGTCGGCAAATGGAAAAAATCCATCGCTGGCGCACGCCGCGCCTCGCGCCTGCTCGCCGGCGCGAACGCCCGCAATCTTCACCGCGCTCACGCGATTGGTTTGTCCCGCACAAATGCCGCGCGTTGCGCCGCCTTTGACGATGACGATGCCGTTACTCTTGACGTGGCGCACGACGTCCCACGCCAACGCCAGATCGTGCCACTCCTGTCGCGTGGGCCGGCGTTTGCTCACGACGCTCCACGTCTCACGTTTGTACGAAGGGTCTTCTTCTTCCGCCAAGACTCCACGGAGCGCGCTGCGCAGCTGTACTTCGCGCTGCAATTCCCGGGGCAACGAGGGCGCGTAGCGCATGATGCGCAAATTCTTTTTCTTTTTCAGCAATGCGAGCGCGTCGTCGTCGAATTCCGGCGCCGCGACGATCTCCAAGAAGAACGACGAGAGCGCTTGAGCGGTCGGAAGGTCGATCTTCGCATCGACGGCGATGATGCCGCCGAAGGCGGAAACCGGATCCGCCTCGAGCGCGTCCCGCACGGCCTTCGCCGTGGTGGATCGCTGCGCGACGCCGCAGGGCACGGTGTGTTTGACGATCGCCGCGCGAACGAAGCGCTCGTGCTGCGAGCCGAAATCTGCTCCGAGCGGCGCGCGCGAGAGCAGCCTTAGCGTCGCGTCCAGATCGAGCAAATTGTTGTAGGAAAGATCTTTGCCGTGCAGCTGATCGGGCAATTGCTGCGGCCGGCTCAGATAAAATGCGGCGCGTAGTTGTGGGTTCTCACCGTAGCGCAGCGGCTGCGCAAGCGGCATGGTCAGCGTCAGGGCTCCGGGAAGCTCGCTGGGAAGTACTTCGCCCTCCGTTGCAAGGTAGTGCGCGATCGCCGCGTCGTATTCGGCGGTGCGTTCGAACGCCGTAACGGCCAGGCGTCTGCGCGCGTTTTCGTCTAAGCCGCCGTGCTCCAACGAGCTCCAAGAACGCCGGATATTGCGACGGATGACTCAGAATCGTCACGTTCGAGAAATTCTTCGCAGCAGCGCGCAGCAGCGAGACGCCGCCAACGTCGATCTGCTCGATAGCTTCGCGCAGCGTCGTTCCGGATTGCGCGACGGTCGCTTCGAACGGATAGAGGTTGACGACCACGGTGCGCACGTCGTGTATCGCATACGTCCGCGCCTGATCCTGATGCGCCGCGCTGGCGCGATCGTACAAAATCGCACCGAAGACTTTCGGATGCAGCGTTTTCACGCGTCCATCGAACAACGGAGGAAAGCCGGTCAATTCCTCGACGTCGCGGGCGTCAATTCCGTTCTCCCTAAGGAATGCGCGCGTTCCGCCCGTGGCGTAGATGACCGCGCCCCGCGCGGCTAACGCTCTTGCAACTTCGGCCGCACCCGTCTTATCGGAAAGAGAGAAGAGCGCCGCCTCAGGCAAGCGCGGGCTCCGCTTCCCGTTCGTGCGCGAGTTCCGCCGAGATAATCTGACTGATGCCCGCCTCGCCCATCGTAACGCCGTACATGCGATCCGCCAGTTCCATCGTCTGCTTGTTGTGCGTGACGATGATCATCTGCGATCCGCCGCGGGCGAGTTCGCGCACCATCTTCGAGAACCGCTCGACGTTCGCGTCGTCCAGCGCGGCGTCGACCTCGTCGAGCAGGTAAAACGGCGACGGACGCACTTTGATGAGCGCAAAGATCAGCGCGGCCGCAGTCATCGCGCGCTCGCCGCCCGAGAGCGCCGGCAGCGGCATGAGTTTCTTGCCCGGCGGCTGCACGGAAATCTCGATGCCCGTTTCGGAAAGATTCTCCGGATTCGTCTGCCACATTTTCGCTTGGCCGCCCGGGAACAACCGCGCGTACATCTGGGTGAACGCTTCCGAAACCTGATTGAACGTTTCGTTGAACCGCGTTTGCGTCTGCTGTTCGATTTCGCGAATGGACTGCAGCAGGGTCTCGCGCGCCTTCGAAAGATCCTCGAGCTGCTCGCGCAGGAACTGCTCGCGCTGCGCGAGTTCGTCGCGGTCGGCCTCGGCATTGAGATTCACGTTGGAGAGCCGTGCAAGATCTTCGCGCAGGCGCGGGAGATCGTCCGTTGCGGTATCGGGCTCATCGGCATACCGAGCTTCCACGTCGCGGCACTCGTCCTCGGTCGCCGGATTCTGTGCGAACTGCGAGACGAGCATTCCGAGTTCGGCTTCGATTTCGGCGAGGCGCATGCGATGGCGTTCGCCGCCGGCCTGCGCTTCGCGCTCTTCGATCTCCGCGCCGCGCATCTCCGATTCAAAGCGCGTCACGTTGTCGGCGAGCACTCCGCGTTCGCGGCGCGCAGCCTCGAATGCGGACTCGGCTTGCGCTACTTGCGCGCGAAGTGATTCGAGCTGCTCCGAGGCACTCTCGACCTGTCGGCGAAGGGCCGCGATTTCGGCAGCCATGTGTTCGCGTGCGGCGCGCGCCCGCTCGCTGTCCTGATCGATGATGCCCAGTCGGGCTCTCGCGCCGTCGCGCTCCGCCGTCAGAGCAGCAAACCGTTCGCGCAACTCGCCGGCCCGCGCTGCTGCTTGCCCCTGCACCCTTTCTGCCGCAGCGATACGTTCGCGCGCCTGCGCCAACTCGTTTTCCAAACGCAGGCGGTCTTCGTCGCTGCGCATTTCTTCCGGCTGCGCGCCTTCCAGTTCGCGTTCGCGATCGCGGGCGCGCGCTGCTCCGGAATGCAGTTCGGCGACACGATTGCGCGCAGTTTGCAGGTCGCGCTGCATGCGCTCGACCTCGGCGCTCACGCCGGCCATTTCGCCGCGCACTTCGGTGAGCCTCACTTCCGCACGGCGCAACGCTTGGGCCGTTTCGTCGCGCCGCGCTACGGCTATGCGGCCCGCTTCGTCCGCCTCGTCCGCCGCGGTCTCGAGCCGCCCGAGTTGCGCCTGCATCTCTGCCAGCCGTTCGCGCAACGTCTGCGCTTGCACTCGCCGTGAAAGGATGGACTTTTCGCGCTGGTAACGGCCGCCGGTGATGGCGCCGCCGCCGGTAATCTGTTCGCCGGAAAGCGTGACGATGGTGTCGCGCAGGCCGCGACTGCGCACCAAGTAGATCCCCGTCTGCAGCGTGTCGACCACGAGGACGTTTCCGACCAGAAAACGGACGATGCTCTCGTACTGCGGCTGCGTGCGGATGAGCGTGTGCGCGTAGCCGATGACGCCGCGAACGTCGCGCAATTCGTTCGTGAGTTCTTTGCCGGTCCGGTTTTGCAGCGTGTCGAGCGGAAGAAACGTCGCCCGCCCGAGCTCCTTCATGTTGAGGTAGTCGATCGCGCGTTCGGCATCTTCGGACGTGCGCGTGACGATGTTCGACAAGCGCGCACCGAACGAAACGTCCATGGCGCGCGCGTACTGCTCGTCGGTGGTGATGAGGTTGGAAACGACGCCTTCCAAACCGCGCAGCTCGCCGCGTTGGAAGGCTTCCATTACCGCGCGCGTGCCCGGTACGTGCCCTTCCATGCTGTTTTCGAGTTCTTCGATCGTGTGCAGACGCGACTGCGCTGCGGCGACTTCGCTGGCGTACTCGCGATGCGCCGTCATGGCGTGAGAAAGGTCCGCTTGCGCCTGCGTCACGGCGCGTTCGGCATCTTCGAAGCCGCCGCGAGCGTCGAGCAGCTGCGTTTCGAGCTGCGCCAGCTGCTGCTCGCGTTCGGCGAACTTGTGGGTGGCGGCACCGCACGCAATTTCGATTTGCTCGGCGCGAGCACGCGCGGACCCCGCCTCGTTTTCGAGCCGTTCCGCTTCCGAGCGCGCGTTTTCGCCCTGCACCCGGCGTTCGGCTTTGCGCGCGGCAACCGCGGACGCGGCAGCCTCCACTTCCCGCAGTTGCGTGAAGATCGCGTCGAGCTCGCCGCGAGCCTGAGAGAGCGCGCTCTGCGCCTGCAATTCCGCCTCGCGCGCGTTCTCCAGATCTTGCTGCAGCGGAGTGATGCGTGCTTCGAGCGCGGCGATGGAACTCTCGAGCGTCTCGCGCTCGTGCTGCACACGGGCGGCATCCTCAGACGTTTGCGTGCTCTGTGCTTCCAGCGTCTCTCGCCGCGCCAGGGCGGCGGCGTAATCGGCTTCCAGGCGCGAAAGCTGCGCGCGGATCGTTTGGCTTTGCGAACGGAGTTCTTCGAGCTGGAGTTCGTGCCGGTACGCGCGCGTACGCGACTGCGCCAGCTGCGCGCCCAGCGAAGCCGCCTTTGCCGCTGCGGCGCTGCGCACTTCCTCGTTGCGTTCGAGTTGGGCCTTGAGCGTTTCGCGTTCCGCACGTCGCGACGCGCCGGCTCGAAGGTACGAGAGAATCTCCAGATCGCGAACCCGCGCGCTCAGTTTTCGATAACGCTTGGCGCGGCGAACCTGCGTTTCGAGTTCCGGAATGCGCCGTTCGAGTTCCGCAATGAGATCGTTGATGCGGATTGCGTTCTGTTCCGTTTGCTCGAGGCGGCGCATGGATTCGTTTTTGCGCGCCAGGAATTTGTTTATGCCGGCAGTTTCTTCGAAGAGCGCGCGCCGGTCGGTGGGTTTGCTGGTCAGAATGGAATCGATTTGGCCCTGAGAAACGATCGAGTACGAACCGGGGCCAAGACCCGTGCCCATCAGCAATTCCAAAATGTCGCGCAACCGGCACTGGTTACGGTTGATGTAGTATTCGATCTCACCGGCGCGATACGCGCGGCGCGTGATCTCGACTTCGGTGAAATCGATCGGCAAGCGCCGGTCGCCGTTGTCGAACGTGATCGAGACTTCGGCCAGCCCGAGCGGTTTGCGCTTCTCGTTGCCGGCGAAGATGACGTCCTCCATCTTTCCGGAACGCAGGCTCTTGCTGCTTTGCTCGCCGAGCACCCAGCGGAACGCGTCGATCAGATTCGATTTGCCGGAACCGTTCGGTCCGACGATGGCGGTGATGCCGCCGCCGAAATCGAGCGTCGTCGGCTCCGCGAACGTTTTGAATCCGAACGTTTTTATCTGCTTGAGTTTCATGCTAGGAGTTGAGTTTGGTTCTCTTCTTGCTCGGCGCGCGCGACTGAGCAAGCAAGGTCTCTAAAGCCTTGCTCGCGGCCTCGAGTTGGGCGATTTTCTTTGACCTGCCGGTTCCGGAACCCAGGACCGTATCCTTGAGGATAACCTGCGAAGTGAATTCGGGCGCCTGTGCCGTGCCCACCGAACGGTCGCGATATACGGGGACGCGGCGGTAACGTTCCTGCATGAGATGCTGCAGGCGGGACTTCGCATCGACGACGTTCTCTTCCGAAAGGTCGACCAGACGCAGATGCTGCTCGACGAGAAAACGGCGCGCTTTGGCCTCGCCGTACCGCAAATACAGCGCACCGACGAACGCTTCAAACGCATCTGCGAGGATCGTTCGGTTTTGCGCGCCGCCCGCACGCGTCATGCCTTCGCCCAGCTGCATCGATTTCGGGAAATCCCAGGCGCAGCGCCGTTTCCGCGAGTGCGCCGTCGTTGACGATCGCGGCCTTGCGGCGCGTGAACCACCCTTCGTCTTCATCCGGGTACTGCTCGTAGAGCCACGTCGCGGCGACGAAGCCCAGTACTGAATCACCCAAGAACTCCAGGCGTTCGTTGGAGATCTCATGCCGTTCGCGCGCGGCGCTTTCGTGGAGGAATGCCTGCTCGAACAGGTCCAAATCCAGGGGCGCGGCGTGCGCCTTTTTGAGCAATGCGCGCATGCGGCGCCGCCGTTGTTCACCCGCCACGGCTGCGCGCTAACCGCGCACCTTGCCGAAGACGAGGACGCTGTTGTGTCCGCCGAAACCGAACGAATTCGAGAACGCGACGTTCACCGGCGCTTTGCGCGCCACGTTCGGCACGTAGTCGAGCGTGCATTCCGGATCGGGATTGTCGTAGTTGATCGTCGGCGGCATGACGTCGTCGTGCACCGCGAGCGCCGTTGCGACGCCTTCGATGCCGCCGGCCGCGCCGAGCGCGTGTCCGTGCATCGATTTTGTCGAACTCACCGCCACGCGAGCCGCATCCTGCGCGCCGAAGACGCGTTCGATCGCCTGCGATTCAGCCGTGTCGCCTTGCGGTGTCGACGTGCCGTGCGCATTGATGTAATCGACGTCGTGCGCCTGCACGCCGCTGATTTCGAGCGCGCGACTGAGCGCGAGTTGAACGCCCGTGCTTTCCGGATCGGGCGCCACGATGTTATACGCATCCGCGGATTGGCCGTAGCCGAGCACTTCACAATACATGCGCGCCCCGCGCGCCCTCGCGTGTTCGTACTCCTCGAGCACGAGCATTCCGGCGCCTTCGCCGAGGACGAATCCGTCACGCTCCGTGTCGAACGGACGGCTCGCGCGCGCCGGATCGTCGTTGCGCGTCGACATGGCTTTCATCGAACAGAAACCGCCGACCGCAAGCGGTGAAATCGTCGCTTCACTGCCGCCCGTCACCATCATCGGCGCCTCGCCGGCCGCCACGTAATTGATAAGCGCTGATGATGGCGTCGTTGCCGCTCGCGCACGCGCTCGAAACCGCGAACACCGGACCGCGCAACCCGTATGCCATCGAAATTTGCGCGGACGCCGCATTCGCCATCAGCATCGGAATGAAGAAGGGCGTGACCTTGGACCACGTGCCGTCTTTCTTGGCCTTCTCGGAGCTGTGCCAAAACGTCAGAATGCCGCCGATGCCGGTCGCAACCACTGCGCCCGAACGGTCCAGCAATTGCGGTTCGGAGAGATCCAGCCCGGAATCTTCCAGCGCTTCTTTTGCCGCGACCATCGCGAAGTGCGAGAAAGCGGTCCATGCGTTTCGATTCGCGTTTGCCGATCAGCGCTTCCGGGTCGAAATCCTTGACCTCGGCTGCAAAGCGCGTGGAGAAGTCGGTGGCATCGAACGCGGTGATGGGTCCGACGCCGCTCTCCCCGGCGATGAGCCGGCGCCAGAATTCGTCCTTGGTGTTCCCCAAGGGCGTCACCGCTCCAAGGCCGGTGACGACGACTCGTCTCTTGTCCAAAACGTCCGTGAGATACGGCGGGTCCGGGCCGTCCCCTCTTGCGAATAACCTTCCGATGCTTCGGCGCCTGGGGGTCCTACTTCTGACGACGGTGCTCGCGATGGGTGCCGCACCTCGAGCCGCTCGCATTCCGGCGGGCATGCCCCCGGCTTTCGTTCCGCCGCCCATTCTCATGTATCACCGGATAGACGTCGACCACCCGCGCGATGCGGTCGGCCGCGATCTCACGATCTCGCCCCAACAGTTCGCGGCACAGCTCGCGTACCTGAAGAGCCGCGGCGTCACCGGTATCAGTATGGAACAGCTGCAGCGGCGGCTGGAATTGGGCGAGCCGCTCGATCACCTCGTCGTGCTGACCTTCGACGATGGATACGCCGACCAATACGATTACGCGCTTCCCGCAATCCGGCGTTACGGTGACGCCGCCACGTTTTACATCGTCACCGGCCTTCTGGGGAAACGGCGCCATTTGACGTGGGAACAGGTCGAAGCGATGCACGGCTTCGGCCAGGACATCGCCGCGCACGGCGTCGAGCACGAGGATCTCTCTCGCATGTCCGCGGCGCAGCAAGCGTTCCAAATCGACGATTCGATCGATCTGCTCAGAAGCAAACTGCACGCTCAGATCGCTTCGTATTGCTATCCGGCCGGCCGCTTCAATCGCGCGACCCTGCAGCTGGTGCGCAGCGCGGGCGTCGGACTCGCGGTCACGACCGATCGCAAATATGTCATCCTGCCGGAAAACCGTTTCGAGCTTACCCGCGTGCGCGTGCGCAGCGATTGGAGCATCGAGGATTTCGCATCCGCCCTTCGCGGCGCCCAGCAACGCGCCGTCATCGTGCTGCGTTAATCGTGTGATGATGCGCAATCTGGCGATATTCTTGCTGGCGGCGATTTTTCTGGGCGCAGCCTCGCCCGCACACAAGTACGCGACAATCTCCGGAATCGTCACGGCGATAGACGGATCCATTGCGCAACTGCGCGAGAGCGACGGCACGACGGTCGCCGTCGACGAAAGCAGTCTCATTGCCGAAGGGCAGCCGCTCACGCTGGGCGGCCACTTCGCGGTGCACGGCTATTTCCGCAAACATGTCTTCATCGCGCAGCCCAACCCGTCCGGAGGCGGGAACGGTTACCCGCCCCCCGGCGCAACCGCGACCGTTCGCGGCATCGTAGCCTCGATGCGTGCGGGCTGCATCGTTCTCGCCGCGACCGGTGCTCCGAGCATCACCGTCAACGACCAGCTCGCGCTCGACAAAGGCATGGGCCAAGCCCTTCGAGTCGGCGCCGGAATCACTGCCCTGGGCTACTGGAGCGGAAGCACGTTTTACGCCGTCGGTATCGTTCCGGGTCTCATTTGACGCCCCGGGCGCGCCTCTGCTATAGTATCGCGGCTATGTTCCTTTTCGATCTCCAGCTTTTCGCGTCCAAGAAGGGCGCGGGTTCCACGCGTAACGGCCGCGACTCGAACGCACAGCGCCTTGGCGTGAAGAAGTACGGCGGCCAAGCGGTCATCGCCGGCAACATCATCGTGCGCCAGCGCGGCACGCAGTTCTATCCCGGCGAGAACGTCGGCCTCGGAAAGGACCACACGCTCTTCGCGCTCGCGGACGGCGTGGTCGAATTTGCGACCCATCGCAACCGCAAGCACGTGCACGTGCGTGCGGCCGCCGCATAACACGCCAAGCGCGAAAATCCATCAGAGTCGGTCCGGCAACGGGCCGATTTTGCTTTTCCGGCTAAAGTGGAACGCCTGTGCAGTTCATAGATGAAGCGGCGATTACGGTTGCGGCCGGCAACGGCGGAGACGGACTGGTCGCGTGGCGCCGCGAGAAGTACATCCCGAAGGGCGGACCGGCCGGCGGGGACGGCGGGCACGGCGGCAGCGTCTACCTCGAAGCGACGCCGGAACTCTCGACGCTCGTGGAATTCCGGTTCAAGCGGCAATTTGCGGCGGATTCCGGCAAGCCGGGCGGCACCTCGAACAAATCCGGACGCAGCGGCGAGGACTTGGTGATTCGGGTCCCGGTGGGCACCATCGTCTACCGCCGCCCCGAAGGCGAAGACGAAGCTTTTCTGACCGATCTGCACGCGGACGGCGAACGCATTCTCGTTGCGAAGGGTGGCCGCGGCGGCTTGGGCAACCAGCATTTCGCAACCTCTACGCGTCAAGCGCCGCGTTTCGCCGAAAAAGGCGAGCCCGGCGAGCGCTTCACGGTGCGCCTGGAGCTGCGACTGCTCGCGGATTGCGGAATCGTGGGCCTGCCGAACGCCGGAAAATCCACCTTGCTATCCGTGGTTTCGGCCGCGCGCCCCAAGATTGCCGACTATCCGTTCACCACGCTCGAGCCTCAGCTCGGCGTCGTCCGCGTCTCGGACGAGGAATCGTTCGTGATGGTGGACGTCCCCGGGCTCATCGAAGGCGCCCACCTGGGCGCCGGACTCGGCGATCAATTTCTTCGCCACGTCGAACGCACGCGCGTATTGGTTCATCTGCTCGACGGCTCGAAGCCGCTCGAAGCGATGCTGCAAGACAAGAAGATCATCGAGGACGAGCTGCATCGCATGGAATCCGCAGCTGCCGCACAAACCGGCGCTGCTGGTGGTTTCCAAACTGGATTTGCCCGACGCGCAGGAACGCCTTGCCGAGTTGCGCGCAGAGTTTCCGCACGCACGCGGCATCAGTTCCGCGACGGGTGAGGGCGTGCAAGATCTCGTCTACGCTGCATGGACTGCTATCCAGCAGGCGCCGATACCGGAAATAGTCGCGCCGGAGCCGGCGAAGATTCATCTGCGGCCCAGCGAACCGTTCACCATCCAGAAACACGATGAAACGTTCGTCATCAGCGGCGAGCGCGTCGAACGGCTGGCGGCGATGACGAACTTCGATTCCGACGAAGGTCTGGCGCGCTTCGAGCAGATCCTCGCAAAGATGGGCGTAGACAAAAAATTACGCGAACTGGGCGCAGTCGAAGGGGATACGGTACGCATCGGGCCGTACGAGTTCACCTACTCATGAAAATGCGTTCTCCATGCGTCTAGGAATATTCGGGGGCACGTTCGATCCCATTCACAACATTCATCTGTTCGTGGCGGAATCGGCACGCGTCACGGAGGGACTCGATCGCGTGCTCTTCGTGCCGACCAGCAGCGTGCATTACCGCACCAAACCCGAAGCCTCGCCGGAGCACCGCTGCGCGATGATCCTGGGGGCGATCGAGAGCAACCCGCATTTCTCACTGGACGATACGGACCTGCGTCCCGGGGCGACGGGTTACACCGCGGATCTCTTGCCGAAGATCAAAGCGAAGTACGCAGATGCGACGCTCGCGTTCATCACGGGCGCCGATTCGCTGGCCAGCAACTCCTGGGTGCGCTTCGAAGAAGTGCTCGAATCGCTGGAAAGTTTCGTCATCGCACCGCGTGCCGGCGTAAGCAGCGAAGGAATGGCGCGCGTTCTCGCAGCGGTGCCGAACGCCTTACGCAGCCGCATAAAAACGCTGAATCTGCCGGAGATGCCGGAGAGCGCGACGCTCGTGCGCACGCTGCTGTCGCAGGGAAAATCCATTCGCTATCTCGTGCCCGAGCCGGTCTGGGAGTACATCACCGCACACAAGGTGTACGGCATTGAAGCGCCTGCGTGACGGCGCCGTTCTTGCAGCGGCGCTGACGCTTGGCGCGTGTTCGGGAGCGCAGAACGTGCAAAGCGCGCTTGCGAGCTGCGCGTCGGCTCCGCAGGGATACGCCGAAGTGTACGTCCCCGACGCAACGGTCGATCGCGTTCTCGGTGCGCGCGATTCGCGAAGCGGGCGGCACGAAGGTTTCGTCATACGCACCGCTGATCGCTCGTTCACGGTCGAAGACAACGTCGGCATTACGGGGCCGATTCCGCTGCAACGCGGCGATGCCGTGTCGCTTCTGGGTCAATTGGAATGCAACGATTACGTGATCCACTGGACGCATCACGATCCACGCGGACGTCACGCGTCCGGATACATCAAGGTCAACGGCAGAGTATATGAATAGCGCGCCGCGCATAATCCTCGCGAGCGCATCGCCCCGCAGACTGGAATTACTGCAATCGCTGCGCTTCGCCGTGCAGGTGATGCCGAGCAGTTACGACGAGCCCGAGCATCCCGACCTCGCCCCTCGCGATCTCGCAATCTTGCACGCGCGGCACAAATGCGAGGACGTCCGAAAAAGCGTTCGGACGTCCGATCCCATCGTTGCGGCGGACACGGTCGTCGACGTCGACGGCATTGCCTACAACAAACCGGCCGACGAACGCGATGCAAAGCGCATGCTTTGCGATCTGTCCGGACGCACGCACATCGTGCACACGGCATTCGCGCTCGCTGTGCCGGATCGACGCGAGTTGATCGAACAGTGCGAGAGCACGTTCGTGACGTTTTTTCCGCTGAGCGACGATGAGATCGATGCGTATGTCGCGAGTAGAGAACCGATGGACAAAGCGGGCGCGTACGGCATTCAAGCCTACGGCGCGACGCTCGTGGAACGCGTAGAAGGCGATTTTTACACGGTCATGGGCTTTCCGCTCGCCCGCTTCGTTCGCACACTCTACCGGTTGGGAATTTCATTGCCGATAACGAAAGCAGGTGCGTAAGCATTGCGCGTTGCCGGCCGGGGTAGGGACTCATTTTTACATATCGTGACGAGCGTAGACTCTTCGCGGTAATCTCCGTGATTATCGTCGCGGCTCTCGTCGCGCTCATCCAAGTAAGCGCTGCGCGGGCCGGGTCGCCCAGCCCGTTGACCACGGCTCTGACGACTGCCGGAATGGCAATCGAGGAAGCGGCAAGCTTTTCGGTGAGCATCGTGCGCGGCAGCGGGCAGGCGGTCGTAAGCCTGCCGGGTTTGGCGCACGACGACCGGTCTTTGCGCGCGCGCAACATCTCGCTCGAACGCGAGAACGCGCGTCTGCACGAACTGCTTGCAGCGTACCAAGCGGACACGGCGCTGGCTCCGCGGCTTGCGGAATATCCCCGCGCAATCCAGGCGCGCGTCATCGGGTTCCCCCCGGAGAACGGCATCCAGAGCGTGACCATCGACAAAGGCACGCGTAACGGGATCGGCCGCGACGACGGCGTTCTTTCATCCGACGGCGTCGTCGGCCGCGTCGTCGAAGCGGGGCCGTTCACAAGCCAGGTCGCACTGTTGACGGATTTTACGAGCACGATCCCGGCCATCGTGCAGCGCGGCCGCTACTGGGGTGTCGCTAAAGGCAACCAGAGCAGCGTGCGTCTCGATTACGTCTCGCAGGATGCGCCGCTGCGCATCGGCGACCGCGTCGTGACCGGCGAAGCGCGCTCGTTCCATTCCGGCGCACTGATCGGCACGATCGTACAGATCGAACGCAGCGACTCCAGCCTGTACCAAACGGCCGTCGTCAAACCGGCAGCGGATTTCTCGACCCTCGATCGCGTTGTCGTTGTTCCGAAGTAACGAACCTACCGGCGTTCGCGTCAATACGCGCTCGGGTCCAGCGAGCGCGCCGATGGCGGCTCCCTCGACGTGGACCGCCGCACTGTACCTAGCAATCGCGCTGTTCGTGCAGATCGAACTCATGCACTACATCGGGTTCCGCGGCGCCGAACCCAGCGCGGTACTCGTCGTACTCGTGTGGTACGCGCTGCGGTCGGACATGCTGCACGCCGCCTGGTTCGGTCTGATTGCGGGCTTGTGCGAAGACATCTTCAGCGCCCAGACCGGCGTTGCATGGACGGCGGCAATGCCGCTAACGGCGCTCTTCGTCTCGTGGACCTCGCGCGTGGTTTTTCGCCGATTCCATTCCGATTCTCGCGGGCGTCGTCGTCGCCGCAACGCTGCTGCGCCGTATGATCTTCTGGGTGGTGATGGCGCTGCAAGGATATCCCCCCGGATATGCGCGCGTGCACTTGCACCAAGCGCTCTGGGAAGCGCTGCTCAACGCGGTGCTCGTGAGCATTCTCATGCTGGCTGGGCGGCGGTGGGAGTCGTATAGCGAGTGAAGCCGTACGGGCGCCGCACGTTGCGCTGGGAGTTCTCCCCGTGGCGCATCGCGTTTTTTGTTGCAATGACGACGATCGCGCTGATCGTGGTCATCGTTCGCTTGATGCAGGTGCAGCTCGTGCACGGCGAAGACTATCGCGCCGCCGCACAAGCCAATCAGGTCCGCCTCATTCCCGTCGCCGCTCCCCGCGGATTGATCTACGATCGCAACGGCAAAGTGGTCGTGCGGAGCCGTCCCGAATTCGTCGTCGCGCTCATTCCGTCGCTCGTCAAAGACATCGACTCGGAACTCCGGACGGTGGCGCAAACGATCGGCGTGCCGGTTTCGCAATTGCAGCAGCAGCTGCTGCACCATCACGGCGTCAACTATAAGAACTTCGGCGAGGTCGTAACCTACGAGCCGTATGGGCCCGTCATTCTCGCGAGCGACATACCCGTTGCGAAGGTCAGCCGTCTCTCCGAAATATTGAACGATCTGCCCGGCGTCGACGTGGAAGTGCAAGCCGTCCGGAACTATCCGTTCGGTTCGGACGGTGCGGGAATATTCGGCTACGTCGGTCAGATCACTCCCGACGAATACAAACGGTTGCGAAGCCAGGGCTATTCGCTGAACGACGTCATCGGAAAAGACGGCTTGGAATACGAGTACGACAAGTACTTGCGCGGCGAGCCGGGCGGGCAGCGCATCGTCGTCGATTCACAAAGCCAGGTCGTTCCCGGCATCAAGCTTCCACCGAAGCAGCCGGTTCCCGGAGACAGTCTGATCCTCAACGTCGACTGGCGTCTGCAGCGCATTGCGGACGACGCGCTCGAAAACGGAATACACGCATGGACCGGCGGAAAAATCGAGCTCGGCGGCGCCGTTGCAATACTGGATCCGCGGAACGGCCACGTGCTGGCGATCTCGACGTATCCGCGTTACGATCCCAACGCGTTCGCGTCGGACGACTACAAGAAGATCGCGAAGTATCTCCTCGATCCGAAGGACCCGATGATCGATCGCGCCATCGACGCCGCGACGCCCACCGGTTCGACGTTCAAAATGATCACGGGCTCTGCGGTGCTCACGGCGGGTTTAGTCAAAGTCAATCAGGTCATCTACGATTCGGGCGCCTGGGACTGCTACGGCGCGCAGTTCGTGGATCTGGCGGCCGGCGGTCTCGGCAACACGATGTTCGTCCACGCGCTCGCCGCGTCGTCCGACGGCTACTTCTATCACATGGGCTGGCTGCTCGGCAACGACCGTCTGCGCAAGTTCGCGCAATACTACGGTATCGGGCAGAAAACGGGCATCGATCTGCCCGGCGAGTTCGAAGGAAACTACCCCACCAACGCCTGGATGCTCAAAGTCGCGGGCGTTCCGCTCGAACCCTCGGACGTGTGCAGTTTGGCGATCGGTCAAGGCGCGCTCGAAGCGACGCCGCTGCAAATGGCGAACGTCGAGTCGGCGGTCGTCAACGGCGGAACGCTGTACAAACCGCAGATCGTCTCGCAAATTCGCGATCCGCAAGGGCGCCTCATCAAGAGCTTCTCGCCGCAGATCATCCGGCACGTTCCGGTCACGCCGGAATCGCTGCAGGCGGTTCGCGAAGGGATGAGTCAAGTCACCGAGCCGTGGGGGACGGCGTACGGTTTGAAGATCGACGGCTTACCGTACGGCGGAAAGACGGGAACCGCGGAAACCGGAAACGGCTCGGGAGCGAACACGACGTGGTTCGTGGCGTATGCCCCCGCGAATCATCCGAAGATCGCGATGGCGGTATTCGTCGACCGCTCCGGCGGATACGGTGCTTCGGTCGCTGCGCCGATTGCGCGCGAAATCATGATCAAATACTTCAACATCAAGAATCCCGGACCGGGCTACTAGAGACCCTCTAGCGCCGGAGCGCCGCATCGATCGCGGATCGTACTTTCGCGTCCGCTTCTTGGCTTTTCGCCTGCTCGAGGACACCGCGGCTCCACTGCGTGTTCAGGATCGACAAACGCTCGACGATGTCCGCGCGCAGTTGCGCATCCGCCGCGTTCAGCGATTCATCGACGAGCTGCAGCCACGACGGCTTTCGCACCGCGCGTTCGTCGCTCAGCGATCGCAGCATCGCCCAACTGATTCCCAGAAGCAACACGCCGACGGCGAAGACGACCGCGATGAGGACCCACGTCGCCGGCGACACCTCGCGCGCCGTTAGGTGACGCTATACTGCGCCGCAGCCCGCAGCGCGTCCAGTACCGCGCCGAGCGCGTCGTCGAGCGTGCGATTCACGCTCGAACTGAGCACGCGGTGGAATTCCGCCATCGGAAGCGTCTCCAGGACGCTGAAGACCTTGACGAGTTCAGCGCGATAGAGAGCGAGCACGTCACTGCGGCCGCCGTCGTGCTCGACGCGCTCGCCGAGGAGATGCGCGTTGACGATCCAGGGCACGACCGATCCGAGCGGCGCCTGTTCCAATTCCGCAACGCGCGCGCTAAGCGCGCGCGAGTCGACTGCGCCGCTCAGCCGAACGACACCCGGTGGGACGGCGCGAAAGCGGGGCGGCCGGTACTTCGATTGCGGCGGCGACCAAGCCGCGCAGTGCAAAGCGGCTGTCGCGATCCTCGAGATCTTTGGCCGTGATTGCCAAACGCGGTACCCGCAGCCGTACGAAGAATCGATCGAGCGGCGCTTTGATGGCTCGCGCGTCGTTCTCGACGATTTGCGAGAGACGTCCGTCCGCACCCGCCACGGCATTCGGATAGAAGGCGTGCACCGCAAATACGTGTGGAATCAGCCCGCCTGCATCGCTTTTTTCCAGCGTACGGATCGCTTGGACGAGTTCCTCTTGCGAAAAGTCGACGTACAGCACCGCCGCATCTTCAGCAATGGTATCGCCTGCGGGGTGCACTGTCCGCGGCTCGTCTCCGGTGACGGGCGCGGCAATCTGCGGAGCCGCCTCGGCGGGCGGCGGCACGATCGTTTCGAGCGCCGGAACCTCCAACGCGGGCTGCAAAGACGCGACCGAAATAGGCGTCCCGGCCGTGCCCGCCTCGAGCGAGGGCGTCGAAAGCACGCGCAGCGCGGTCGCGGCGAGTCCCAGGGATCGATCCTCGTTCCATTCGAGGACGGCGCGCGTATCGATCGCGGTTCCGACGGCGAGCGGCGCGATTACGAGCATCTCCCATCGAACGCGCAGTTCGATGCCCGGATTGACGTCCGTCAGCAGGAGGCCGCGCTGCGACCACAGTTGCGAAGTGCCGAGATCGTCACCGAGCGCCATTCCGTTCAGCGTCGTACTGCCCGGAACGTAGACTGCCAAATTCGACGGCACTGCGCGAATTGCCAAATGCTCTGCCGGTCCGTCACCGCTATTGCGCAGGGAGATTTCGTACGCGACGCGGTCGCCGGCATTGATCGTTTCGGCGGGATTCGATCGCAATTGCGCGCCCTGCTCGAACTGCGGCTCGGCAAACGTGGCGATCTCGAGCGGATCGAAATGCACGGGACTGATTCCGCGTCCCGAAAGCGTGCCCTCGAGCGCAAACGTGCGATCGCGGCGCGAGCGAATCAATCGGACGGCAATGCGCGCTTCATGCGTCGTTTCCGCGGCGACGTCGCCGAAGCGCAGCGAGCCGGAACCTTCGCGATGGGCATTTTGCGCGCGATCGAGGACGAGTTCGGGCGGGAGTTCCAAATCGAGCCGCGCATCGCGCAACACGTCGGATCCGTCATTGACGAACCGTATGGAAATTTCATGGACGTGTCCCGGACGCAGCGGTTCGGGCTGCACGCGTTCCCACGTGCACGAGACCGCGGAAACGTGCGGTCGAGAGCGTACGACGACCGTCGCCACCCCGAGATCGAACGTACCCGATGCAAACTCCAGCACCGCACCCAGCGTAACTTGCGAACGATCGGGAACGGGCGACGCGACACGCGCTCGCACGGTGAACGTTCGCTCCACGTGCGCCTGAACGATGCCGAGCGAGAACGGTTCTACGAATGCAACCGGTTCTTCCGGCGACTCCGCTATGCGCACGTCTTCCAAAAACGCTCCCGGAATGACGCGGAGCTGCACGTCCGGTTCCGCCGTGGTTCCATCGTTGAAGACGTGCGCGGTGAACGTGACGTCCTCGCGCGCCGAAGCGAGGCCGCGATCCACCTCGATGTAGTTGCGCGCCCGTGTGAAACGCGAGTGTGCGCGAACGCGCAGGGTGCGCGTGAAGCGGCGCTCGCCGCCTTTCCAGCGCAGCGTTGCCGCGATCGGCAACTCGCCGCCGTTCTGCATCGTCACGATGCTCGCAATTCCCGCGTCGGCGATGCGTCCGGCCGGCAACGTTCCGAGTGAAAAAGCCGATCCCGCAAACGCTTCGTCGCTGACCGGCTGTCCGTCCACGTGCGCGGAACCGGGCGTGTAGACGAGCCCTTCGGGCAATTCGAACGCGATGGAAACGGTGTGCGCTTCGCCTGTTCCACCGTTCACGACGCGCACTGTCATGGGGACGCGCGTTCCGGGAGAAACGACGTCGTCGCAAAAAATCGTGAGCGCGGTGTCGCCGTTTGCGAAATCCGCGGGTGAACGCACGACGATGTCCGCGGAGCCGACCGTAAATTCTTCCACTTCGCGCGAAGAAATGGCTCCGCCGGCTTTGATGCGCGTGCCGTCGGCCAGCGGCGCGTCGATGCTCGCTTGATATTCCACGACGACTGCTTGGCCGGGAGGAAGGCGTTCGGCGACGATCGTTTCGTTCGAATAATCGAACGGTTCGCTCGGCGCGTTCACGAGTGCGCGTCCGGCGATGCGCGCACTGCGCGGCACGTAGCTCGTGTACGCGGGCAACGGCAAAAACGCAAGGACGTCGTGCGCACTGGACGCTCCGGCGTTAGCGATCGTGGCTTGAATCGTGATGACGTCGCCGGGTTTCGGCTCGTTCGGCGCGGCGATGGTGACGAATGTCGCGCTGTTCTGCAGCAGCGGTTCGCTGCGCACGACGAGGCGCTCGCGATTGGAGCCGACGACCGGCGTTTGGTCCGTGTTCAGCGCGGCTTGAAAGAAGAGTTCGGAGCCGTCCTCGATGCGTTCGTCGACACGGAAACTGCAAGCGACGCGTCGCTGCGCGTTCTGCGCGAGTTCTCCGACTGCGGCGCCTTCCGTCGCGACGAGTTTCTCGTTTTCCAGCGGCGCATCGTCCAGCGTGTCGCTGCCGTCGATCGCGGTAACGCCCGACGGTGCGGCGAAACGCACGCGCACGCCGGTCGCGGGCGCACCGCCCAGATTCGAGAATGCGAATTCGACACGGATCGTCTCGCCTGGAGACACGGTGCGCCGCGGCGTGACGACGAGCGTCCGCAGACTGTCCATAAGCGGCGGAGAGCCAGGAGCGAAAACGCCGGTGAGCGCGCTGGTTTGAGGGCGATCGGGACCTGCCACGAGCTCTCGACGTTCAGTCGAGCAGTTCGAGCGTCCTTGCAAGACGCTCCGAACGGTCGCCGGGGTGGCCGTGCGAGTAGGATTCAACGGCTCGCGTGTCTCCGCGCCGCATCAGCGCGTGCGCGGCCGCTAGCGCCACCGCGTCGGACGGATCGTCGAGCGCGTGTTCGAGCAGTCCCTGCGAGCGGCCGTCTTTCAAATCGGCGACCGCAAAAATCAAATCGCAGCGCGCGGCTTCGGAAAGTCCGGCGAATTCATCGCCCGCTTCCCTCGTCCACTCGGTGGTGGCTTTCCACGGCTCGAGTGGCGGAAGCGGTTCGCTGTTCTTCATGACTGCGGCGCGCGGCGCGAGCAGAGCATAGGCTCCAAGAACGGCGCCGGCGATGAGGACGAGCGCCAAAACCGCGAGAATGAGGCTCATGCAGGCAGATGTGCGAGCTGCGCGCGCGCAACGTCGAGCGCTGCATCCAACACCGGATACGGCTTGCGCTGCAACCCGTCGACGAACGCCGTTTCATCGGCGTTCAGCAATTCGTCGAGCGCGGCGACGAGCAGATCGCGATAGTTTCGCAAGCCGTCGCCGTCGGCGGGGATCAGACGCGCGAGAATCGCCCACGGCAGCGCGGTCCCAAGCGGTGCGTCCGCCAAGCGCGCGCGCAGCGTTTCCAGCTCGAGCCGCGCAGTGCTGCCACGCAGCACGAGCGAACCGGAATGCGCCGCCGGTTCGGCGGACGGATCGAGTCCTTCGAGCAGTGCTTCGAGCGTGTCCCGCGCAGCCGTCGATTCGAGATCGCGCGCGGCGATGACGTAGGTCGGCATACGAAGTTTGATGAAAACGCGGTCGAGCGTTTCGCGCAACGTTTCGCGCATGCCCTGCAGCAGCGTTTCGTCACGCACGGACATTGCATCGGGGAAGAACGCGCGAACTGCAAACAGGTGCGAAATGAGACCGGTGAACCTTGCCTCGCCCAAGAACCGCAGTGTTCGCGTGAGCCGATCGCGGTCGAAGGCCGTGATACATTGGACGCATTCCGCGTCGAGGCCGGTGTTCGCAAGCACCGCGGTGGCTTGCGCCCCGTGGCCGTTGCCGTTCACGCTGGGCGCGAGCGAAAGCACCGAACCGGTCGGAATCTCCGGGCGCGAAACCGGCGTGGCGGGCGGCAATTCCACGAAACGATCGTCGCCGGCGCCCAGCGCGCGCTGCTGCGAACCGCCGAACGACGGGCCCAGCATTCCGTCCAAACCGAACGGTAGCCCCGAGATCGTGTTCGCAAACGCGGGCGCGCACCGGACCTTCACTTCGGGAGCCGAAATTTCGTCGGATCTCTCGCCGTCGTAATCGATGTGCGCGGTTCGCGCGATGACTTCGCCCGACGGCAGACCGTTGTGCACGACTTCCCGCCAGCGAATCGTCGCCTCGATACCGGGATCGACGTCGCTCAGCGCAATGCCGCGGTCGCTCATCAGCGGCGAAAGCGCACCGACGTCGCGCACCGGCAAATCATTGACAGCGGTACTGTTCGGTACGTAAATCAGGGAATCGATCGGCGGAATCGTAACGGTGACGCGCCGCGCCGGACCGTCGCCGCTATTGCGCACGTGCAGAATGAATTCGATCTCCGCGCCTGCGTCCACGATCTCGTCGGGTTCGCTGCGCAGCGTTCCGATGGCGAAGTTCGGTTCCGCCGTCGTCACGATCGTCAGCGCGCCGAGCTGCACCGGCAGCATCGCGTCCGCGCTCAGCACCGACTCAATCGAAACCGGATGCGCTTTGGCCAGACTGCGCAGCAGACGCACGCCCAGACGCGCTTCGGCGCTCGCGCCGGGGGCAATCTCGCCGAAGAGCAGCGTGGAACGTTCGCGCGTGGCGCCTTCCACCGTTTCGAGCCGCGCTTCGGGAGAGACGTACAGGCGCAAACGCACGTTCTGCGCGATGTCCGTGCCTTCGTTTCGGACCCGCACGAACACGTCGACGAGTTGATTCGGGCGGAACACGTCGTCCTGGACGAGCGTCAGCGCCGAACTTTGCGCGCTAAAACGCCGGGTGCGAATCCACGCGCCAGCTGACTTCACCCAGCGGCGTTTCACCCAATTCTCGCGTGTGCAGACTCGCACCGAGGCGCAGCTCGCTTCGATCCGGATATGGCGTACGCACCCGCGCGCGCACGGTGAGTCTGCGCGAACCGTACGGCTCGATGCTTCCCAAATCGACGCCTTCGTTCTCGAGATCGAGGCGCACGTTTTTGTCGAAGACGCGCACGTCGTCCAAACCGGGATCGACGTGAAGGTGAAGTACGGCATCCGTTGCGGCAGCGCTGCCGTCGTCGGCGATCGTGATGACCGCCTCGCATTCGTCGGAGGGCCGCACGGCCACGCCGTTCGAGCGTGCGATGCCGTTGCGGCGCGTCGCGAAGTATGGCGTAGAGCGGACCGTGACGCCGGCGTCGAACGCGCGCTCGCCGGTGCTCCATTGCAGCGACGGCGCGACGCGGAGCACGGTCATGTCCGGCATCGGCGACGCAATCGTCGCTTCCGCGAGAAACTCGACGCCCTGTCCCGCGGGGATCGCGCCGAGATCGAACGTCAATCCATCTTTCTTGCGTTCGCGAAGCGGCCTGCCTTCCACGCGCACCGAACCGCGTACGTGAATCAGGCCTTCGGGCAGCGTATAGGCCGCTGTAACGTTTTCGGCGCTGGTCGTTCCGCCGTTATACGCGTAGAGGCGCAGGAGGATGCGCGCGCCCGGAGCGGCTTCGGCCGGTTCGATGACGCAAAGCGTCCGGTCGTTTTCAAAGTCCGGCGCGGCGTGAATAGTCAGCGCGGCCGGCGGGAGCGCGAACGCCGTCGTTTCCTGAGATGCGATGTGCGCGTGCGCAACGATGCTCGTCCCGTCTTCAAGCGGATCGTCGATCCTCACGCGGTACTGCAACGTCACCGTCGCGCTCGCGGGCAGCGTTTGCAGGATCACCGGCGCATGCACGCGGTCGAACGGTGCGAGCAGATCGCGCTCGAGCTCGCGGCCGTTGACGCGCGCCGAATTCGGAATGTAACTCGTATGCTCGGGAACCGGTGAGACCACGACCAAATCGTGTGCGCTGGACTCACCCGCATTGTGAACGCGAATGGTTACCGTGGCTTCGCCGCCCGGATGCGGGTCGTGCTGCCGCGATTCAATCGACGCGCCGGTCAAAGCATTTTCGAGTGCAGGGCGGCTGCGAGCAACCAGGCGGACGATGTTGGAGCCCACCGGTGCGAGTTCGAATGCGGCAACGGCGGCCTGCAGTTCGACCGCGGAACCGTTTTCGATCGCGCCGGCGACACTGTACGCGATGTCGATGCGGCGTTCTTCGCCGGGGGAGACGTCGCCGATGTCTGCGCCCGCTCGCGCGAGCAGCGGTGAGTTTCCGTGTTCGTCATCGAGTTCGGTGCCGTCGAGTTGACCGCTTCCGACGAGATAGACTAAACCGTCGGGTAAGTTGAAGCGCACACGCACGCCCGTAGCCGGGGCACCGCCCTGGTTACGGAACGTAAACGTAGCGCGCACTGTCATTCCAGGTTCCAACTCGCGCTCAGGCGAAACGACGAGGGTTCGTAGCCCCTCGGTTATGGTCGGAGCTCCCGGCGTAAAAACGTCCGTCAGGGTGCGCATGACTCCGGATTAAATTCCGCTGCCGCGTTAGCGGCACCTTGACAAACTCGTAACATCACGAAAGGTTTACGCGACATGCTCGCAACGAAGGTCGAACGCATCGCCGACGCCGTTTCACGCCTTGGATCCGAAAGCGCTTTTGAGGTACTCGCGCGCGCCAAAGCGCTCGAAGCGGAAGGCAAGCGGGTCGTGCACATGGAGATCGGCGAGCCCGATTTCGACACTCCTGCGCACATCAAGGAAGCGGGCATACAAGCGGTTCGCGACAACTACACCCACTACTCGCCTTCGGCCGGCATCATCCAACTGCGCGACGTGATTGCCGACTATGCCGCCAAGTTCCGCCACGTCGAACCGTTCAGCGCGGAGAACGTCGTGGTCTCGCCCGGCGCCAAGCCCGTCATCTGGAATATTTTGAGCGCGATTTTGAGCCCCGGCGACGAGTTCGTGTATTTCGATCCGGCGTATCCGGCGTACGCGTCCTGCGCGAACTATTTGGGCGCCAAGGTCGTGCCGATTCCGCTTCACGAGGAAAAGAACTGGCGCATGGACTTGGACGAACTCGAGCGCCGGGTATGCGAGAACACGCGCGCCGTGATGATCAATTCGCCTCACAATCCGACGGGCGGCGTGCTGACCAAGGGCGATCTGGAACGCATCGCGCATCTCGCGAAAAAGCACGACTTCGTCGTGATCGCGGACGAAATTTACAGCCGCAACTTCTACGAAACCTCGTTTTCGTCGATCGTCACCATTCCCGGAATGCGCGAACGCACGATCATCGTCGACGGATTTTCCAAAGCATACGCGATGACGGGCTGGCGTTTAGGTTACGCAATCATGCCCGCGCAGCTCGCGAAGATCGTCACGCTCTTCAACAACAACACGTTTTCGTGCGTCACCACGTTCGTACAGCAAGCGGGCATCGCGGCGCTTCTCGGCCCCGACGAACCGGTGCGCGAGATGAACGAGATCTTCCGCCGGCGGCGCGACCGCCTCGTGAACGGCCTCAACGGCATTTCCGGCGTTTCCTGTACGATGCCCGAAGGCGCGTTCTATGCGTTCCCCAACGTCAAGAAGATCACGCCGCACGACAAAGCGCTCGCGACGTTCCTGCTGCAGGAAGGCGGCGTCGCCTGCTTGGGTGGCTCCGCGTTCGGCGCCGCCGGCAATGGGTATCTGCGCTTTTCCTACGCTGCTTCGCTCGAGGACATCGACTACGCACTCGAGCAGATGCGCCGCTGCATTCCGCTGTTCAAAGAATAAACGCCCTTCCTTATAACGCATTCCGGGCAACAATCTCGGCATTACGTGGGGGTCTCGTTCTTTGCTATGATGACGCAAAGGAGATGCAGATGTTGGGTTACGAACCGCCCCAGCCAAAACTCTGGAAAGCGATCGCGGGTGCCGGCATCATCGTATTTCCACTGTTTTACTTAGCAGACGCGACGCTGCTGCATCGCCGTCCGGGGTGGATATACGTCGTAGTCGCTGCCGCCGTCACGTTTGTGCTCGGACGGCAAATGTATTCGGGAGGACCGCAAAGCTCTGCGGCCACTCGCGTTCTGGAGACGGTACGGCACCGTGAGTAGTGAAGCACGCTCGCTGCTGCCGAACGACTCCTCGCGGAACGAAATCGACTCAAATTCAGCTGCAGCGAGCGTGCGGCGGCACGGAAAAACCTACGCGAGTCATTCGTTTAGCGTTTTCGGGAAGTTGGAACGTACTCGTTATGCCAAAGAGCCGTCCAGCGTGGCCCGTCATGCGGCAATTCGAACGCGATCCGCTTGCATTGGGAGCAGCCGCCCAGTCCGATGCCAACCGCGAATGGCAGGCGCGAACGAACGACGCGAAAGTCGTGAAGTCGGTCTGCCCCTATTGCGCGGTAGGCTGCGGCCAGTTGCTTTACGTTCGCGACGGCAAGCTCATTCAAGTCGAAGGCGATCCGGATAGCCCGATTTCACGCGGACGCTTGTGCCCCAAAGGTGCGGCAACCCGCACGATGGTGCAAAGCCCGACGCGAGAGTACAAGGTGAAATACCGCCGTCCGAATGGGACGCGATGGGAAGAGCTCCCGCTCGAGCAGGCGATGGACATGATCGCCGATCGCGTGCTCAAAACCCGCCGCGAAACGTGGCTCAGCAAAGAAGACGGCAAGGACGTCAACCGTTGCGAGGGCATCGGCAGCCTCGGCGGCGCCACGCTCGACAACGAAGAAAACTACCTCATGAAAAAACTCTACACTGCGCTCGGCGTCGTGCAGGTAGAGAATCAGGCTCGAATATGACATAGCTCGACGGTTCCCAGTTTGGGAACCTCGTTCGGACGCGGCGGCGCTACCGATTTCTTGCAAGACATGCAGAATTCCGACTGCATCGTCATCATGGGATCCAACATGGCGGAGAATCATCCGGTCGGGTTCCAGTGGGCGATGGAGGCGCGGGAACGGGGCGCGCATTTGATTCACGTCGATCCCCGCTTTACGCGCACCAGCGCGATGTCGACGCTGCACGTGCCGATCCGGCCCGGAACCGACATTGCGTTCCTGGGCGGCATCATCAACTACATCATTCAAAACGATCGCGCGTTCAAAGAATACGTCGTCAACTACACCAACGCCCCCGTTATTCTCAAAGACGACTTCGAGGACACCGAGGATCTCGACGGCCTGTTCTCCGGCTGGGACCAGAAGCGCGGCGGCTACGTATTTTCGAGTTGGCAGTACAAAGGCATGGATCTGCACGGCGCCGCCGGACAGCGCGAAGGCGAAGAATCGCTCGCGGGTATGGAGAGCTTCTTGCAGCGCGAGGATGCGCTCAAGCACGGCGAGCCGCCGCACATGGACAAAACGCTCGAAGACCCGCGCTGCATCTATCAGATCATCAAACGGCATTACGCGCGCTACACGCCGGAAATGGTTGCAAAGATCTGCGGCGTGCGGCCCGAGAAGCTCCTTCAGGTCGCCGAAACGTTGTGCGAGAACAGCGGGCGCGATCGCACCTCATGCTTTGCATACGCCGTTGCGTGGACGCAGCACACGTTCGGCGTGCAGATGATCCGCGCTGCGGCGATCGTGCAGCTGCTCCTCGGAAACATCGGGCGTCCCGGCGGCGGCATTTACGCGCTGCGCGGACATGCATCGATACAAGGTTCGACGGACATCCCGACGCTTTTCAACATTTTACCCGGCTACTTGGTCATGCCGCACGCCAAAGCTCACGAGGGTCTCGATCATTACATCGAGTCGGAGGCGGCGAAAACCGGGTTCTGGGCCAACGTCGACAAGTACATGGTGAGTCTGCTCAAGGCCTGGTACGGCGAATACGCGACGCAAGAAAACGAGTACTGCTTCAACCTGCTGCCGCGCATCAGCGGCGACCACTCTGCGTATCGCACCGCGATGGGCATGCTCGACGGCAAGGTCAAAGGCTATTTCGTCTGCGGCGAAAACCCGGCGGTCGGAAACGCAAATTCCGGCCTGCACCGGCGGGGCCTGGCGAATCTCGAATGGCTCGTGGTGCGTGATTTCAGCGAAATCGAAAGCGCATCGTTCTGGTACGACTCACCCGAGATCGATTCGGGCGAACTGAAGACCGAGGACATCAAAACCGAGGTCTTTTGGATGCCGGCCGCCGCGCACAGCGAGAAAGACGGTTCGTTCACGAACACGCAGCGGCTGCTGCAGTGGCACCATAAGGCACTCGAGCCGGAAGGCGATGCGCGCTCGGAGTTATGGTTCTATTATCATCTCGGCAAGCGGATCAAGCAAAAGATCGAAGAGCAGGACGAGCCGTGGGCCGACGCGATCCGCCGGCTGACGTGGGATTATCCCACGAAGGGTCCGCTCGACGAACCCGATGCGCATATGGTGCTGCGTGAAGTGAACGGCTGGGACGCCGAAGGGAAAGCGCTATCCGCGTACACCGAGCTCAAAGCCGACGGCAGCACCGCGTGCGGCTGCTGGATCTATTGCGGTTGTTACAAGGACGAACAAAATCAGACGGCGCGCCGCAAACCGCACGACCAGCAGACATGGGTCGCTCCGGAGTGGGGATGGTCGTGGCCCGCAAACCGGCGCATTCTGTACAATCGCGCATCCGCGGATCCCGACGGCAAGCCGTGGAGCATGCGCAAAGCGCTCGTGTGGTGGGATGCGGCCAAAGAACAGTGGACCGGATACGACGTGCCTGACTTCGAGAAGACGAAGAAACCGGACTACACGCCGCGCACGGGCGCTCAGCGCGAAGAAGCGATCGCCGGATGGCACCCCTTCATCATGCAGGACGACGGTTTGGGATGGATGTTCGTTCCCAACGGCATCGTGGACGGGCCGTTACCTACGTATTTCGAACCGCAGGAATCGCCGGTGAAGAACGCGCTCTACGGCACGCAAAGTAATCCCGCACGTCAAACGTTTCCGCGCGCGTTCAACGAATACAATCCTTCGCCGGGCGACCAGCACGGCGACGTTTTTCCGCTCGTACTCTACACCTATCGTCTCACCGAGCATCACACCGCGGGCGGCATGTCTCGCACGGTGCCGCACCTCTCGGAACTGCAGCCGGAACTCTTCTGCGAGGTTAGTCCGGAATTGGCCGAACTGCGCGGCTTGCGTCACGGAGACTGGGCGACGATTTACAACGTGCGCGCCGTCATAGAAGCGCGCGTGATGGTGACGGATCGCGTGCAGCCGATTCGCCTCAACGGCAAGACGCTGCATTCGGTCGGCCTGCCGTATCATTGGGGCTCGCGCGGAATCGTTACGGGCGACGTCGTGAACGACTTGCTCCACATTGCGCTCGATCCGAACGTCCACATTCAGGAAACCAAAGGTCTGACGTGCGATATCCGGGCCGGACGGCGGCCGCGCGGCAAAGCGCGACAAGCGTTCCTCGACGAAGTGCGTGCGGGCGCGCACTTGGAGAAGCGTGTATGACGGCCTTCATCGATCTCACGCAGTTGCCGTCGCTCACGTCGGCGCAGGCCGAAGCGGCGACGTACGGGCCGGACGAACAACGACGCATGGGCTTCTTCACCGACACGACGCTATGCATCGGCTGCAAGGCATGCGAAGTTGCGTGCAAAGAATGGAACGAGCTGCCGCAGGACGGTTACGAGTTCACGGGGATGTCCTACGACAACACGAGCGAGCTGAGCGGCTCGACCTGGCGTCACGTCGCGTTCGTGGAGCAGTTCGATCGCGCTGCCGAAAAATCGCAACCCGAGCAGAGCGGCCGCTGGCTCATGGAGTCCGACGTGTGCAAACATTGCACGCATGCCGGATGCTTGGACGTCTGTCCCACGGGCGCGATCATCCGCACCGAATTCGGTACGGTCGTCATTCAAGACGACATCTGCAACGGGTGCGGATATTGCGTGGTTGCCTGTCCGTTCGGCGTCATCAGCGAACAAAAACAAGAAGGCACGGCGAACAAAGCGGGCTCGGGAAAAGGCACGATGGGCAAGTGCACGCTGTGCTACGACCGGCTCAAAGCCGGTGAAGAACCCGCTTGCGCGAAAGCTTGCCCGACGCAGTCCATTCAATTCGGTCCGGTCGATGAATTGCGCGAACGCGCCGAGCGCCGTTTGAGCCGCGTGCAGCAGCGCTTCGCAGGCTCGCAGTTGTACCTTTCCAATCAGCAGGACGGCGTGGGCGGAGGCGGCTCGATGTGGCTGCTGCTCGACAAACCGGAAGTGTACGGGCTGCCGCCCGATCCGGTCGTTCCGACGAAATATTTGCCGGAAATGTGGAAGTCCGCAGGCATTGCGATGGCGGTTCTGGCCGGGGCAGTGCTATTCGCGAGCGTTGCGGGGAAACGCGTATGACGCAGAGCGGCTATTACGGACGGCCGATGATCAAACCGCCCGAGTGGACGGACTTGATTCCGGCGTACTTTTTCGTCGGCGGGCTCGCGGGCGCGTCTGCACGTTCTCGGCTTCACCGAACGCATCGCCAAGAACGATCGCCTGGCCCGCACGATGATTTTCACCGCCGCGGCGGGCAGCATGGTGAGCGGCTTCTGTTTGATTGCGGATCTCAAGCGGCCCGAACGTTTCATGAACATGCTGCGCGTGTTCAAACCGACCTCGCCCATGAGCATGGGCGTGTATTTGTTCAGCGCCTTCGGCGGCGCAACGACGATCGCGGCCGCAAGCGAACTCACCGGAATCCTGCGTCCGATCGGGCGCATATTCGAAGGTATTGCCGCGCTTCTCGGTCCGGCGATGTCGGTCTACACGTCGGTTCTGATCGGCGACACGGTCGTACCGGCCTGGCACTATGGCCGCAACGCAATGCCCGCGGTATTCGCCGCTACGTCGTGCGCGACGGCGGGCGCCGCCGGTATGCTCTTCACGCCCGCGCGCTTCGCCCGTCCTGCGCGACGGCTTGCGTTAGCCGGCGGCATCGCAATGCCGATCGCGCTCGAACGCCTGCACATGGAACTCGGCCCGCGCCAAGAGCAAGCCTATCAAGAAGGCCAAGCGGAATTTCTCTCCAAGGCCGCGCGGCTACTCAATTTTGCAGGACTTGCTGCCGCGGCCTTCGCGAAGAATAACGATTTCGCTGCGAAAATCGCCGGCACGCTCCTGCTTGCGGCTGGCGCTGCGGAGCGCTTCGGCATCTTCCGCGCCGGATGCGTTTCCGCAAAAGATCCGAGTTACACGATCGACGCGCAGCGGCGAAGTCTAGGCGATCGTCCGCAGCCGCAAACCGCGACGAGCGTCGAATGCGGTGAAATCGTTCGGCGCTAGTTACGAGAGCCGCATTGCACGCTTCACGTCCGCCATCGTTTGCAGCGCCACTTCACGTGCGCGCTGCGTGCCTTCGGCGACGATCCGCTCGACCTGTGCGATGTCGTTCGCATACAGTGCACGCCTTTCGCGTAACGGACGCAAATAGTCGTTGAGCGCTTGCGCCAGATCGCCTTTGTCCTGAACGCAGCCGAGCGCCCCGGAGCGGCAGTCCTCATTTACCAGCGGCACGTGTTGGGGTTTGACGAGCTTCCACAAAGCAAAAATGGCGCAAATATCCGGATTTCCTGGATCGTGCCGGCGTATTTTGGCGGGGTCCGTGATGAACTTGCGGATCTTTTTCGCCGTTTCGTCTTCGCTGTCGCTCAGGAGGATGTAATTGTCGTAGGACTTGCTCATTTTGCGCCCGTCGACGCCCGGCACTTCCGCTGCATCTTCCACGAGCATCGCTTTGGGCTCGACGAGAATCCTTTCGCCCTCGCCGTAGAGATAATTGAAGCGCCGAACGACTTCGCGCCCGAACTCCAGATGCGCGACTTGGTCGCGTCCGACCGGAACTTCCTCCCCGCGAAACGCGGCGATGTCGCAAAGTTGCAGAAGCGGATAGCCCAAGAAACCGTACGTCGCGATCTCCTGGCCGAGCGCCTCGATTTGCCCTTTGTATGTGGGCACGCGCTCCAGCCACGATACCGGCGCGATCATGCCGAGCAATACTTGCAGTTCGGAGATCTCCGGAATGCCCGACTGCAGAAAAAACGTCGAGGCGTTCGGATCGACGCCCGCCGCCAGCCAATCCAAAACCATCTCGTTCCTTGCGTCGCGAATTGCCTGCGGATCGGCAAACCCCGTCGTGTACGCGTGCAAGTCGGCAATTTCGAAATACGCGTCCGCGGTTTGACAGTAGCGCACCCACTGCGTGAGCACGCCGAAATAATGGCCGATGTGCAATTGCCCGGTAGGGCGCATGCCCGACATCACGCGCGGACGTTTGGCGGTCGGAAGCGGCTGGGCCGTCGTCATGACCGCGCGATATTCGCGCGCACGTATGCGCGCGCCCCCTGAACCGCAGCATGAAGATCTTTGCCCAGTGCGATCTCGCACGAGAGCGCCATCGCGAGCGCGCACCCGGTACCACGCATCTCTCGCGCGAGCCGCGTATCGGAGTACGTTTCGACGCCGTTTTCGGTCACGAGTACGTCCACCGGATCGTCGCGCAAGTGTCCGCCTTTGACGAGCGCTGCATCGATACCGCGCCGCAGAAGCGCTTTTCCGGCTGCGATCATCTCGTCCACGGTTGCGATCTCGCGGCCGGTCAATGCGCCGGCTTCGTCGAGATTCGGCGTGATGACCGAACCCGTTCCTGCGCCGAACGATGTTAGCGCGCGAAGCGGATCGTCGGAGTACAGCGATCCTCCCGCGCTCGCACGCATGACCGGGTCGATCACGACTCGCCGGCCGGCGAGATGGCCCCGCAGCAATTCCAGATGCCGCGCGCTCCCGACCGCGCCGATGCGCACGATAGCGGCGTCATCGAGATCGACCACTTGCAGTTGCGCGAGAAGCAGCTCGCTCGGTAACGCAAAAATATTATGCACGCCTTGCTCGTCCTGCGCGCTCACGGCGGCGGCGACTAGATGATGGCGGACACCGTAGTCCGCGGCGACGCGCACGTCGACGCCGAGCCCGGCACGATTTTTCGGATGTGTCATGCCGACGGAAACGACCAGCGCCCGGCTCAAGAGTCTGCGTTCCAGACGCGCACCATCGCCGCCGTTGCGCTACGCGGATCGGAGCTTCCCGAAATCGCGGAGATCATCGCAGCCATCGCAACCCCGGCTGCGCGCACTTCGGGCAAACGCGCGAGCGTTATACCGCCGATAGCAGCGACGGGAAGCGATGCCGCGGCGGCTACGCGCTTCAGGCCGGCAATGCCTATCGGGTCACCCGCGTCGTCCTTCGAGCCCGTTGCATATACCGAACCCACGCCGGCGTAGTCCGCGCCGGCCGCTTCCGCCGAATGCGCCTCTCGCGCCGATCCGCACGAAATTCCCAGGATGCCATCGGGAAGTGCGGCCCGAATCGCCGCAAGTTCGCCGGTTTGCGCGTCGCCGGGCCCAAGGTGCACCCCATCGGCATCGTACGCGCGAACGGCGCGCCAATCGTCGTTCAAAATGAACAATGCGCCCTGCGCTCGCGTGAGGTCGCGGATCGCTTTCGCGTGGGCCGCAACGATGCCGCTTTTCGCGCGGTATTGCACGATGCGCGCGCCGCCTTCGAGAATTGCGCGGGCGAGACCGACGCAAGGATGCTCGTTGCTTTCGTTGACGATGACGTAGATGCCGCGCAAGAGCGCCGCGCGCTCGCGGCGCGTCACGGTTTGCGAGAATTGCGCGTGCGCACGAACAACCATGCGTTGAATGCCAGATACAAAAAGAAGATGCCGACGACGATTGCCGCAAGCCCGTACGCATGGCGCTGCATCGCGAGCGGAACCAGAAACGCGAACACCATCGCTGCGGCCATCAGCAGCGCGAGCAGGCGTTGAAGCGGTACGAAACTCACCCTTCGAGCAGCAGCTCCGCGATGCGGATGAGATCGTCCTCGTTCGCGTATCGGATCTCGATGCTGCCACCGTTGGCGGTGCGACGCAGTTGCACGGGAGCGCCGAACCTGATGCGCAGCCGCGATTCGAATTCCCGATCGTCCGGCGAAGACTGTACGGCCGCGCGCGTGGCGGATGCCGCGGGCGGCTCGTTCAAAGCGGCCACGATGCGTTCGAGCGCTCGCACGGATATGCCGAGGTGCGCCGCGCGTCTGGCGAGTTCGAGCCGCTGCGCCTCGGGGGCGGCGAGAATTGCACGCGCGTGCCCCGCACTGAGCGACCCATCTGCAATAAGCGTCTTGATGCTTTCCGGCAGCCCGAGCAAACGCAGGGCGTTGGTAACCGCAGGCCGGCTTTTTCCCAACCGCTGGGCGACCTGGTCTTGCGTGAAATCATGCGCGTCGATCAGGTCCGCAATGCCTGCTGCCTCTTCAAGCGGGTTGAGGTCCTCGCGCTGCAGATTCTCGATGATCGCCACTTCGAGCGACTCGCGGTCGTTCGCGGCGCGCACGATTGCCGGAACGGTGGGGCGCTGCAGCGCCGCGCAGGCGCGCCAGCGGCGCTCGCCGGCGATCAGTTCGTAGCCCTCGCCCCGCTCGCGCACGAGAATCGGAACCAGCACGCCGTGCTCGGTAATCGAGGCCTTGAGTTCGTCCAGCGTTTGTGCGTCGAAGGTCTTGCGGGGCTGATGGGGGTTTGGCCGGATGCGCTCGACTGGAATTTGCCGAATCGCGTCGACCCCAGCGGGGCCTGTTCCCGCGGCAACTGCCGGCACATCGCCCAGCAGTGCGCCGAGTCCGCGTCCGAGCCCGCGTTTGGGTGCAGAACTCATGTTGAACGGCACCCCGCTGCCTGCGTCATTGGGCAGCCGCCTTCGGCTGCTGCGCCTGCGTTTCGAGCATCTCTTTCGCTAGAGCGATATACGCTTGCGCGCCGCGCGATTTGAGATCGAAAAGTATCACGGGCTTACCGAAGGACGGCGCCTCGGAGAGCCGCACGTTGCGCGGAATTTGCGTCTTGAACATCTGACGCGGAAAATACGCGTTCAGTTCGTCGAGCACTTCCATCGCGAGTTTCGTGCGCCCGTCGAACATCGTCACGAGCACGCCGGTAATTTGCAGCTTCGGATTGAGCGCGTCTTGCACGCGCCGCACGACGTTCGTGAGCTGCGAGAGTCCCTCGAGCGCGTAGTATTCCGCTTGCACCGGGATGATGACTTCCTGCGTCGCCGTAAGCGCGTTAATCGTCAGCAAACCGAGTGAGGGCGGACAATCGACGAGCACGAAATCGTAGTTGCCGGCAATGGGCCCGAGCACGCCTTTCAAGCGGTTTTCACGCGAAAGTGCCGACACCAGTTCGATTTCCGCGCCGGCAAGATTGATCGTCGCGGGGATGATGTCGAGGTATTCGATCTCCGTACCGCGCAGGACTTCGTCGAAAGACGCGTGATGCATCAGCAGATCGTAGACGTCGCGCTTGAGTTCCGATTTGTTCACGCCCAGGCCCGTCGACGTATTGCCTTGCGGGTCGAGATCGACGACGAGCACGCGCTGTCCGAGCACAGCTAGCGCCGCGCCGAGATTGACTGTCGTCGTGCTTTTGCCGACTCCGCCTTTTTGATTGACGAGCGCGATGATCCGCGAGATGGACGAACCCCCTAGGAAATTCCGCGCTGTTCTTGCGCGAGAAAGTGTTCCAGCAGCGCGCGGAGCGTGGCTGGCTCATTGCGCCCCGGCTGCTCGGTGACCTGCTCGAATAAGTACTGCAGCGCATCGCCAACGCGCTTGTCGCCGCGATAGTTCTGCTCGACCAGGCCCATGGCGACCATCGCTTCAATCACACCTGCGCCGTCGATGCGCAAGTCTTTCACGGAGAACGCCGGCTTGCGCGCAACTTCGGCGTACACGCGCGCTTGAAAGCGCTCGTTTGAGTCGTCGCGCTTGGGCAGGCCGCTGCCGGCGATATCGGCTGCCCGCAAAGCGAATTGGCGATCCAAATGCGCGAGGCCGATCCGCCGGATGAAGCGGCGTATCGCGGCATCGCTCAAATCCGGATCGGCGACGTACATATGCTGGCGCACGAGGCGTTCGACCGTCTCCACCACCTCGTTCGAAAACCGCAGTCTGCCGAGCATGGTCCGGGCCATATCGGCTCCGACCTGCTCGTGACGATAGAAATGCGGCCCCTCTTTCGTGCGCGATTTGCCGACGTCGTGCAAGAGCGCGGAAAGCCGCAGCACCAAGTCTCCCGGCGGGACGGCATCCAGCGTCTCGAGATTGTGGCGGTACACGTCGTAGGCGTGCCACTCATTTTGCTCGACTCCGACGCCTTCCAGCAATTCCGGCCAAATGTACGCGAGAATGCCCGTTTCGTACAGCAATGCCAAACCGGCGGCCGGTTTGGGCGCTTGCACGAGCAGTTTCGTAAATTCCTCGGCGATGCGCTCGGGAGAGACGCTTTGCACGAGAGAGGCCGCATTCGTCATGGCGGAACGCGTTTGCGGGCTGAGCGAATAGCCGAACCGCGCCGCGAATTGCGCTGCGCGCAGCATGCGCAGCGGGTCTTCTTCGAAGGTCCGCGGTGTGAGGATGTCGATTCGCCTCGCGCGGATATCATCCGAGCCCTGATGTGGGTCGAGGATCTCGCCGGACGGCAGCGCGCGCGCGATCATGTTCATCCGAAAGTCGCGGCGCGCCAGATCGTCCCCGATCGGCACGTGCGGACCGCTCTCGACGGCGAAATCGCGATGCCCTTGGCCGACGGATCGTTCGCGCCGAGGCAACGCGACGTCGACGGTTCGCCCTTCGAAGGTCACCTTGAAAACCGCGAACGATGCGCCTACGAGATCGACGCGACCGAGGCGCCGCAAAAGTTCCTGGAGATCTTCCGCCGCCACACCGGCAACGACGTAGTCCAAGTCCTTAAGCGGAACGGCGGCGCCCTCTATCTCACGGCGCAGCTCGTCGCGAACGCGGCCGCCTACGGCAAAAAGCGTGCCGGCGGGCAGAACGTCGACTAAAGCGCGATCGGCGGGAAGCAACTCGTACATAGCGGCTCGAGGCCGCGCTTCGCCTGGAAATGGGCGACCGCCTCGGACGTTCGCGCTAGGTAACCGCTTACTAATATTTGATGGTTACTTAAAATGCGCGGCGGCCACGACGGCGACCAAAGCGGCCAGCATCACGGCCGAGAATAAAAAGTGGCGTATGGCGTCGGTCATCTTCCTTCTCATTCCAAAGCGTACTACCCATCATGTAACCGGACTATGACATTCGGCGCGACCGCCCGCCCCCCGATGTTTCACGTGAAACATTGCGGCGCTCAGTTCCGCGTGGAACATTAAGAGAGACAGAGCGGGCGCTTCTCCGGAATGCCGGCGCGCCGCGGAAAACGCTGAGGCGTCGATCCGGTTTTCTCCAAGAGCAAAATTCGGCGATCTCCATCGACGGGAATTTCCTGGGTAAGCCGAGCGCCGAGCATCGTTGCCGCATCCGCGACCGCATTGCGTTCGCGGCGATCCATCCGTCCGCGCTGAAGCACAGCCATGCCGCCCAGGCGAAGGAACGGCAGGGTCAATTCGAGGACGGTCGGTGCGCTGGATACCGCTCGCGCGGTGGCGCACCCGAATTGTTCGCGCAGATCCGTTTCGCGGGCCGCCTGCTCGGCGCGCTCCGGAATAACGTGCCCCGCGAGGCCCAGCGTCGTCAGCACCGCTTCCAAGAATGCCGCTTTTTTCGTGGTTGACTCGACGAGCGTAACGGGGACGCCGTAGGCAATCGCTAAGGGGATGGCTGGAAGGCCGCCTCCAGAGCCGACGTCGATCAAGGGCGAGCCCACGTAACGCCCTATGCTCAAGCTATCGAGAATGTGCGGTGCAAGTTCTTCTGGTGTGGCGGCGCCGCTGACGTTGAATCGCCGGTTCGTTTCCAGCAGCAGCGTCCCGTAGTGCGCGAGAGGCTCGATGATTTGCGGATCGACACCGGCGCTGTCGAGAAGGTTTGCGAGTTCCTCGCGCTCGCTCATCAGCCCGCTGCGACGTCGGGCGGCCGATGCACGTACAGGCTGAGAATGGCGACGTCCGAGGGCGTGACCCCGGGGATTCGGCCTGCGGCTCCTAGCGTACGCGGCCGCTGCCCCGTGAGTTTTTCACGCGCCTCGTGCGAAAGCGCAGTGATCGCACCGTAATCGAGCCCGTAGGGAATTGCCACGTTCTCCGTCTTCGCCGCTTTTTCCACGGCAAGCTGCTGCCGCCGAACGTATCCCTCGTACTTGAGCTCGATTGCGACGCGCTCGCCCATGTCCCAGGCGGTATGCGGCATGAACCTCGCGACATCGGCATACTCTACGCTGGGACGGCGCAGCGCATCCGCGATGGTGGCACCGCCCTCGAAGAGTTCCTCACCCAAGACTCGTACGCCAATGCGCGTGGTCTTGGCGGTCTGTAGACTTCGAACGAGGACTTTCGCGCGAGCCTCGTATGCAGACCAGTCGGCATCGTTAACGAGCCCGATCGCGCGTCCGACCGGCGAGAGCCGCGTATCCGCGTTATCGTGGCGCAGCAGCATGCGATGTTCGGCGCGGGAGGTCAGCATGCGGTACGGTTCGTCTACACCTTTGGCAACCAGATCGTCGACGAGCACGCCGATGTATGCCTCGCTGCGTGCCAGACGTAGCGGCTCGCGTCCCAATGCGCTACGCGCTGCGTTGACGCCCGCGATCAATCCTTGCGCAGCAGCTTCCTCGTAACCGGACGTGCCGTTGAGTTGCCCGCAATGATACAGCCCAGCAACGCGATGCGTTTCGAGCGTGTCGCGCAGTTGCGTAGGCGGCACCATGTCGTATTCTACCGCGTAACCGGCACGAAGCATCGTTACGTTTTCCAAACCCGGCAACGTGCGCAGCATGTCGATTTGCACTTCCGCGGGAAGCGACGTCGAAAAACCGCCGACGTACCACGTCGGTTCGTCCCAGCCTTCCGGTTCTATGAAAATTTGATGCGACGGATTGTGCGCGAACTTGACGACTTTATCCTCGATCGACGGACAGTAACGCGGACCAATTCCTTCGATGAGATCGAGTCCGTAGAGCGGCGAACGATGAAGATTTTCGCGCACGAGCGCGTGCGTGCGTGCGTTCGTATCGGTGACGTAACACGCCAACTGCCGACCGGCGAAAACTCTTTCGCTAGTATACGAAAACGGCAGCGGAGCCGTGCTCGGCGCCTGTATTTGCATTGCATCGGCGTCGACGGTGGTCCGATCGATGCGCGGCGGCGTACCGGTCTTCAAACGCTGCGTCGGAAAACCGAGCGCGCGCAACGCATGCGAAAGTCCCGTCGCAGGCTCTTCGCCGAAGCGGCCTTCAGCCTGCACGACGTCACCGCGAAATGTTTTTCCTCCGAGAAAGGTTCCGGTTGCGAGCACTACCCGGCGTGCATAATAACGCGCACCGCCGGCGCACGCTACGCCGCGCACTTCGTTCGCGGAGACGATCAGCGATTCGACCAAGCCTTGCGTGATTTGCAAATTCGCTTGCGCGCGAAGCGTTGCAATCGCGATGCGCGCATATGCGGGCTTATCCGCTAGCGCTCGAAGGGCGCGCACGGCCGGCCCTTTGGATTCGTTCAAGAATCGTGAGTGCACCGAGCAGCGGTCGATGATTCGTGCCATCTCGCCGCCGAGGGCATCGATTTCGCGAACGAGCTGCCCCTTCGCGCTGCCGCCGATGGACGGATTGCAGGGCAGCGTGCAAATGCGCTCGGGATCGCCGGTGACCAGCATCGTCGGAACGCCCAAGCGCGCTGAAGCCAGCGCGGCCTCCAGGCCGGCGTGGCCGCCGCCGACAATGATGACGCCCGCGTCATCGGGGCGAAGCGCGTGATTCACAACGTTCTATTCTAGCAGGTGCGACCAACGGGTCCGCGACGAAAGATGATGGCCATGAACGCCGCCTTAACGTATCTTTCTACTGCGCTCGCGCTTACGCTGCTGCTCGGGCAGGTCACCGATCGCACCACCGGGCAACCGCTCCGCGGCGTCCACGTGCAACTCCGCAACGGCAGAACGATGCTGCGAGCGGTCACGAATGGCGACGGCCAATTCCGGCTTGCGGGCGTGCGCCCCGGCGCGCGGACGTTGCGCTATTGGTCCGCCGACGTTCCGCCTGAGAACTTCCCGATCACCGTAAGAGGCACGCGCCAAAATGTGAATATCACGGCCTGCAGCACGACTCTCGATTACAGTTGCGCGGACGGCGGCGGGAGTTAATGCCCTGCGGCGGCTATTTGCCGATGCAGAATCTCGAAAAGATGCCGGCGAGCAGTTCTTCGTTCGCGGCGTCTCCGCTGATGTGACCCAGTGCGGCAAACGCGCGCTGCAGTTCGCCCACGATAAGATCGACCGGATCTTCCTGCACGAGCGTACGGCGCGCGTGTTCCAATGCGTCGAGCGCCTGCGCGGCAGCATCGAGCTCAACCAGTGATGCCAAGTGCGGGCGCTCGAGGTCGGGTAGTTCGCCGCCCCATGCAACGTTCGCGAGCGCGTCGCGAATCGCGTCCAGGCTGCCGGAATCACGCACGCTTCCGCGGATGTGAGTGACGCCGTCGAGCTGCAGTGCGCCCTCGCTGCCCAGGTCCGCTTTGTTTGCAAAGACGACGCGCGCTCTCTCTTCGGTTTGCTGCAGCAGATTGCGCGTTTCCGCATCCAGCGGTTGCGAACCGTCGATGACCACGAGCGCTAGGCGCGCAGTCGCGAGCGCGCGCTCCGTACGCGCCATCCCCGCTGCCTCAAGCCGATCCGCGTGTGTGCGAATACCCGCCGTATCGATCAGACGCATCTGCACGCCGCGCACGGTAATGGACTCTTCGATGGTGTCGCGGGTCGTGCCGGCGATCTCGGAAACCAGGGCGCGTTCCTCGCCGAGCAGCGCATTGAGCAGCGATGACTTTCCGGCGTTGGGCGGTCCGACGATTGCAACCGGAAGGCCCTCGCGCACGAGCCGGCCGGCTTCGCCTTCACGCTGCAACCGCTGCAACTCGATTGCGACCGCCTGCAGCTCGCAGTTCCAGCGCCGATCGATCGGGTTCGGGCACCTCGTCGGGAAAATCGACTGCGCCGGCCAGCGCTTCGAGCAGCGCGGCGAGTCGAGCGCGCAGCGCTCGGACTTCGTTCGTGAGGCCGCCTCCCAAATTCGCGCGTGCGGCGCGCGCCGCGGAACGCGTTTCCGCATCGATCAAGTCCGCAACCGCCGCAGCCGCATGCAGGTCGAGCTTGCCGTTCAGAAATGCGCGCTGCGTAAATTCGCCCGCGCCCGCGTAACGCGCGCCACAGGCGATGAGAGCGCGTACGACCTCGCGCGCAACGACCGGCGAACCGTGCACGTGCAATTCGAGCGTGTCTTCACCGGTGTAACTGCGCGGCGCGATTGAGAGGATCGCCAGACCGCGATCGATCGAGATGCCGCTTTCATCGACGATCGTCCCATAGGTGGCGACGCGTTCTTCCAACTCGCCCTTGCAACGAAACAGGCGCGAACCCAACGTTCGCGCCTGCGGCCCGCTCACTCGCACGATCGCGATCGCGCCCCTTCCCGGCGGCGTCGCAACCGCCGCAATCGTATCGCCCGCGATCGTTTTCAGGGCGCACACGTCATTTCGGAAAGACGACGACCCTTCGCTCGGGCTCGACACCTTCGGATTCGGTGCGCACGTACTGATTTTCAGCCAGTGCGAGATGCACGATCTTCCGTTCCGAGGGCAGCATCGGCTCGAGCCGCTGTGGTTTTTTTTCACGGATGCAGCGCTCGAGCGTGAGCAGAGCGAGGTTCTTGAGCTGATCGGCGCGGCGCGCTCGATAGCCCTCCGCGTCGATCGTGTAATAACGGCGGTTGCTGCGCACGCCGGCGTTCAAGATGTTGTTGAACACCAGGTTGAGCGCTTCGAGCGTATTGCCGTGGCGGCCGATGAGCATCGCGAGATCCGGTCCGGTCACTTCGAAATACTCGCCTTCGGGCCGCGGGATGTACTCGATTTCGAAGTGCGGCACGCCCATGCGCGTGAGAATGTCCACGAGCAGGTCATGGGCAGGCTTCCCCGCTTCCGGCAGCTCGGCTTTCACACGCGGCGTACGGGGTGCCGGCGCGTTACCGTTGCCATTTCCGTTATCGCGGCGCATGCCGCCGTCCGGGCCGCGCCGGCGTCCGGGACCTGCGCGCGGTACGCGCGTGCCCGGCTCGCGGTCGCGAATGTCGGAGGGTTGGTCTTCCAATTCGAAATCGTCTTCGAACATCGGTTATCGTTTTGCGCCTTTCTTTTTCTTCGCCGGCTTGGACGTGCTGCCGGCCGGCCTTGCGGCGCCGTTGCCGGCGATCGCTTTCTGCGGTTTGACGTCTTGCGGAATGTCGGTGATGGCGTGTTCGTTGTCGAGCACGGAAAGCGGCTGATGATATTTCTTGAGCAGATAAAACTGCTGGCCCATCGTGAACAGGTTGTACGAGAACCAATATAGGATCATCGCGGAGGGCCACTTGTACCGGAAACCGATGTACGCGAACATCAGCGGAGAGATCCAGGCCATGAGTTTCTGCGTTTGCGCCTGCTGCGGATCGGTCGACGGCATCGTGCCGTAGCGCGCGATGAAATACATCGAGGCCATGTAGATCAGCAGCAGCACCAAGTCCGGCAATCCCAGACTCGCGGCGAGCAGCGGCGCATTCCAAACAGGTAAGTTGGGCAGATGCTGCGTGAATGGGGCGCCGATCCACATCCACTTCTGGTTTTGGTAGAGCGGGCGGTACGGATCGGTTACGACCGCATAGTACACGCTGATGATGAACGGATACTGTACCAGCATCGGCCAGCAGCCCGCGAGCGGGTTGGCGCCGTTCTTTTTGTACAGACTCCATCGTTTCTTTTTGATAGCGCTGCGGATCGCTCTTGCCGTATTTTTCCTGGAGTTTTTTCAGTTGCGGCGCAAGGTGCTGCATCTTGACCATCGCCGAGAACTGTTTGGCGTTGAGCGGCCAAAAGATCAGTTTCAAGCCCAGCGCGAAGATGATCAAACTCCAGCCGGGGTTGCGGACGACCTTGTTGATGCCGCTGATGATTGTGGCGATGACGTCTACGAGCGGGCGGATCCAACTAGGCGCGAGGAACGCGTGATGCGCCGCCGCAGCGGCTAGCAAGAAGTGCAAAGTTTACCTTTCGGGGACGGGGTCGAAGCCGCCGGGATGCAGCGGGTGACATTTGGCAAGACGCTTTGCCGCCAGGATACCTCCGCGCGCCAGCCCGTGTTTCGCGATGGCCAGCGCTGCGTACTCCGAGCAGCTCGGGTAGAACCGGCATGCCGGCGGCAACAACGGCGAAACGATTCGCTTATACAGGCGCAGCAGGAAGAGGGCTGCGGCGCGCATCACGCGAGCGCCTGGCGCACTTCGTCACACAAGTCGGCATAGGATACCGCAGCGGCCGAAGGTCGCGCAGTGACGAGCAGTCGCAGGCGCGTCTGCGGGACGAGGAGATCGTGCAGTGAAGCCGCGAGACGGCGGCGCACCCGATTGCGAACGACGGCGGTGCCGACACTTTTGGAAACCGTTATGCCGACGAGCGGACGCTCGTCGTGCGGGGCGGCCTCGGCGCGATAAAACGTGAGGTTCGCCGTGGCCGTACGCCGGCCGCGCTGGCGCAGGCGGTTGAAATCCGCCGTGCGGCGCAGGCTGGCGAAGGAGCGCATCAGACCGTCAGGCGCTTGCGGCCCTTCTTGCGGCGCGCGTTGATGACGCGCCGGCCGTTTTTGCTCGCCATGCGTTCGAGGAAGCCGTGCACGCGCTTGCGGCGGCGGTTGTGCGGCTGAAAGGTCCGCTTCATGGTCCTGGTGTTCTCCTACGGGGAAAATGCGGCAGCCTCGGCCGCAAGGGGCACAGCCACCTAGTATAGGACCGCCCGCGCCGGAGCGTCAAGCGTCTTACCCGCGGGCCTCCCATCGATCTTGGAAAACGGCCCATCCGCGCTCGCTCTCCACACGTGTGGAGAACGCTGTGGAAACTTCCTCCTCATGCCGTCTTAATGTTAGGGGAATCGCCCCATTTCGCAAGGGTTTTTGCGCATGTCAAGGGCTCGGCCGAAACGTGCGCGGTGCGCGGATTTCCTCGTAAAATCGTGAGTTTTACACCTGTGGATAAGTGGATAAAATAGTCGGTAAAATCCGCAGGATAGGCGCCTGATTAAGCCAATTCGGCCCCTCCCATACTCGGGTGGACGCCCGGCGACTTTCGTCGGCTTCAACGCGGGATGCTACTTATTCATTAGCAAGGACGGATTCAGGATGGCGCTTGCGGTTGGCAACCCGGACATCTCGAACGATCTCTGGCAATCAGCATTGACGGCGCTCGAGCGCAAGTTCTCAAAACCCATTTTCGAGATGTGGATCAAGCCGCTTCGACTGGTCTCGCTGACCGGTGACGAGCTGCTCCTTGCGGTGCAAAACAACTTTGCTCGCGACTGGGTCGAAAACCGACTGAAGAACCAAATTTCCGAAGTCCTGGCCGAGATTTTCGGTACGGGCGTTCAGTTGCAGTTTACCGTGGTGCCCGAGGCGGCGGATGCGGCCGGCGGGACGCCTGTCCCGGCGACGGCCGCGGCCGCGGCAGTACGGCCCCAAAACGATTTTCGCCCCGGAAATCTGAACTCACGTTACACCTTCGAAGAGTTCGTCATCGGAAATTCCAACCGGTTCGCACATGCTGCGGCCCAGGCGGTCGCGGCGGCTCCGGCGCGCGCATATAATCCGCTGTTCCTCTACGGCGGCGTAGGTTTGGGGAAGACGCACTTGATGCATGCAATCGGTCATCGCGTGCTGCAGGACAACCCGGACGCCAACGTCGTGTACGTTTCGAGCGAAAAATTCACCAACGAATTCATCATCGCGGTGCAAAACAACAAGACCGTCGAGTTCCGCAACAAATACCGGCAAGTCGACGTGCTGCTCATCGACGACATTCAATTTCTGGAGGGCAAGGAAGGCACGCAAGAAGAGTTCTTCCATACCTTCAACGCGCTGCACGAATCCGGAAGACAACTCGTCATCTCCAGCGATCGGCCGCCCAAGGAGATTCAAACGCTGGAAAACCGCCTGCGTTCGCGATTCGAATGGGGATTGCTCACCGACATACAACCGCCGGATCTCGAAACGCGCGAAGCGATTCTGCGCAAGAAAGCCGAATCGGAAAAAATTCCCGTGCCGGACGAGGTGACCTCGTTCATAGCAAAAGTGATTCCGTCCAACATCCGCGAGCTCGAAGGCGCGCTCATTCGCGTCGTCGCGTTCTCCTCGCTCACCAAATCGTCCATCACCGTGGATCTCGCAGCGGAAGTCCTCAAGAACGCTGTGGCGCAAGCGCCGCTGCGCCGCGTGACGATCGCTTCAATCAAAGAAAAGATCGCCAAAGCGCACGGGCTCACCGTCAAGGAGATGGACAATCACCGCCGCGATCAGCGCGTGGCCGCGCCGCGGCAAATTGCAATGTTCGTCTGCACCGAACTGACCGACTGTTCGCTGCCGCACATCGCGCGCGAATTCAACAAGAAGGACCATACGACGGTCATGTACGCGCGCGACAAAGTCAAGGAACAAATGCAGCGCGACGAAGCGTACCGCAACAAAATCCGCTCGCTCATCGCCCTGTGCCAGAGCGATTGAGCGGCAGCGTTTGCGCGTGCCTGAACGGCCCCGGTACCGCACCCGGGCCGTTTTTCTTTGCCTCGAAGTTTGTGCACGCTCTGCTGCACAGGGCGTGTGCGCGAGCGTGGATAACTGTCCCGGGGCGCCGCGGCGTGCAGATGTGTAAGACCCTCCCGGGGTCATGCACAACTTATTCCGGGCGAAAAAGCGCGTCAGAACGAGAGAATCGGCGGTTCTTCGCAGAATACACCGCCTTACTACTAATACGGTTAGGTCTTGTTATATAAAAAGAACGCCGACGGACGAAAGACGAAGTGGAAAACCGTGAAGTTTACCTGTAACACCAAAGACATCGCCGGCGCCGTTGGCGCGGCCAGCAAAGTCGTCAACGCGCACACGACCGTGCCGATCCTCTCCAACGTGCTGCTCAGCGCCGAGGAAGGCAAGATTGCGGTACGTGCCACCGACCTCGAGTTGACGCTCCAGCACGCGTTTCCGGCCGAAGTCAGCGAAGTCCGGCAGCGTCACCGTTCCGGCCAAACTGTTCAGCAGTTATCTGGGCAATCTGCAAGCCGGGCTCCTCGAACTGACCGGTACGCCCACGCGCGCCAGCATCAAGGTCGAGCGCAGCAACTACGATTTCCACGCCCTCCCGGCGGACGAGTATCCGCCGCTGCCGGCCGCCCAGCGCGGCCAGAATTTCCGGATAGGAGGCAAGCGCTTCCGCGACGGCGTCAACGCGACGATTTTCGCGGCTTCCGGCGAAGAAGCGCGCGGCGCGGTGCTGATGGGCACGCTGCTCGAAATCGAAGGTGATTCGCTTACCATGGTCGCGACCGACGGTTATCGCTTGGCGCGCTACCAAACCACGCTCGAGAGCGGCGTTTCCGGCGCGGAGAAATACATCGTGCCGTCGCGCGCGCTGGCCGAGGCTTCGCGCAATCTCGGCGGCACCGAAAGCGTCGAGGTGACGGTGCTGGGAGCGCAAAGCAACCAACTCATGTTTGCCGGCGCGGAAACCTCGATCGTCGTGCGCCTGGTGGACGGCCAGTATCCGAATTACGGGCAGGTCATCCCGGCGAAATTCGATCGTTCCGTCACGGCAAACACCGCCGCGCTCATCAGCGCTTTGCGGCGCGCGGAACTGGTCGCCGGCGATCGCGCGAGCATGGTGAAACTCGCGGTATCGAATCAGACGCTCATCGTCACCGCGAGTTCCGACGTTTCCGGCAACGCGTACGAAGAACTCGAAGTCGAGCAGCAGGGCGAGGATCTCACCATCGCGTTCAACGCGCGCTATTTGGTCGAGATACTCAACCACATCGACTCGGCGCAAACCGTTATGGAGTTTCTCGGGCCGCTCTCGCCGGCCGCGATTCGTCCGGTCGAACCGCTGGAGGGCGCGCAGCAGCTTTACGTGCTCATGCCGCTGCGTCAATAAGGGGCGCGAGCACTCGCGGACTTCCACTGTTGCGAGCATGCTCCTGACGACCGTACATCTTTCAAACGTGCGAAACTACGCACAGTTGGTACTGCAGCCGGCAGCGGGGTTGAACGTTTTCGTCGGGCGCAACGCGCAAGGCAAGAGCAATTTACTCGAAGCGATCTCGCTGCTCGGAACCGGAAAGTCGTTCCGTACGTCGCGTGAACGCGATCTCATACGCGAAGGTTTCGAACTCGCGTCGATTTCCGGACAAGCGCAAGTGCGTGCCGGCAGCGTACGTTTGGGTTGCACGATCGCGGCCACGCCGCGCGGCACGCGCAAAGTCTATTCGATAAACGGTCAGGGTGTGCGTTACGCGAAGTTTTTGGGAAGCCTTCGGGTGGTCACGTTCGTCCCGGCGGATTTGCAACTCGTCGCCGGCGCCCCGTCGCTTCGGCGAGCATTTCTCAACGTTGCGCTCGCGCAAGAGCAGCCCGCTTACTATCACGATCTCGCCCGCTATCAAAAAGCGCTCGCGCAAAAATCGGCGCTGCTGCGCGGCGGCGACGAACCCGATGCGAAGTTGCTCGCGATCTACAACGAAACGCTCGTGCAGGCCGGCACCGCTATCATGCTGGCGCGCGAACAGTTCGTTCGCGTCCTCGGTTCGGCGGCCGCGCGCGTGCACTCACAGTGGACCGGCGGCACGGAACGGCTCGAGATCGCGTACGAGCCGAGCGTGCCGTTCGAAGTGCCGGCGGCCGACGCGATCGCAGGCGCATTTTCCGCGCGCATACGCGCACTCGCGGCACAAGAATGCGCGCGCCAACTGAGTCTTGCGGGCCCACACCGCGACGATCTCGGGTTTCGCTTGGACGGCCGCTCTCTGGCAGCATACGGATCGCAAGGCCAGCACCGCACGGCGGTACTTGCGCTCAAGGTTGCCGAATACGGCGTCATGCACGAACGCTCCGGCGAGGCGCCGCTCTTGCTGCTCGACGACGTTCTTTCCGAACTCGATCCCGCGCGCGCCGAAGCGTTCCTGGCGGGCGTCGGTGCTTTCGAGCAAGCCTTCGTTACGGCAACGCATCTACCCGCGGGATTGCCGGAGGCGCGCCTTTACGCGATCGAAGATGCACGCGTCAGTGCTCGCGGCGCCGAATGAAGCCGCTGGCACGCGCGCTGACGGCCTGGAAACCGCAAGTGCTGCATCCGGGCGACCCGCTTTCCGTGTTGCAAGCAGAGTGGCCGGAGATCGTCGGCGACGACGTCTCTGCGCAGACTCGTCCTGCCGAGATCGTGCGGGACGCGCTCGTGGTCGTCACGCGTTCCAGTGCCTGGAGCCAGCAGCTCGCGTTTTTGAGCGAACGGATTTTGCGCGCCGTGCAAGAGCGTGCCGGCCTTTCCGTTCGAATGCTGCGTTTTCGCGTCGGGCGCGTCCGCGAACTCGGTGCATCTTCGGCAGCGCCGGTGCGGCGCAGCACTCGCCGCACCAAACGCGAATTGCGAACGTTCGATGCTGCACCGAGCCTGGAAGCGGCGATCGAACGTTTTCGCGCCGACGTTGCCGCCGCCCAGCGGGCGAAAGCTGCCGCCGGATGGAAAGAATGCATTCGGTGCGGCGCGCGGACTCATACGGCGCCGGGGCCCTTCTGCGTGCCATGCGGCAACGCTCACGCACAGGAACGGGACGCGCAGGTCGCGCGGCTGCTGTTCGAGGCGCCGTGGCTGGGCTACGCGGGCATTGCGCCGCTGGTGCGGGGGTTTACACCGCGTGAATACGAGGCGGTTCGGCTTCGGCTGCTGCGCCGCTGGAAGGACACGCTCGAACGAATCCGGCGTTCGGCGCGGCCGCGGGTGACGATGCGCGATCGCTCGATTGCAAGTTCGTACGTGCTGCTCAAGAGCGAGCTGGAGCCGGACAAGATTGCGCCCGCCGTCGTGCGCGATTTGCTCGGCGACGAATTGCACGACATTTTTTACGGAAACGAGAACAACTAAGAAAGCATGGCAACGAATTACGGCGCGGAACAAATCGAGGTTCTGAAGGGCCTCGAGGCGGTTCGCAAACGCCCCGGCATGTACATCGGAAACACTGCCGAGCGCGGACTCCATCAACTGGTGTACGAAGCGGTCGACAACGCCGTCGACGAGGCGCTCGCGGAATACGCGCATCAGATCAACGTCGTTCTCTACAAGGATGGGGCGTGCTCGGTCGAGGACGACGGACGCGGCATTCCGGTCGACATCCACGCCGAAGAGAGAATGCCCGCGGTCGAAGTGATCATGACGATTTTGCACGCGGGCGGCAAGTTCGGCAAGGGCGGCTATAAAGTTTCCGGCGGCCTGCACGGCGTCGGCATCTCGGTCGTCAACGCGCTCTCTTCGGAGATGATCACGCGCGTAAAGCGCGACGGCAACATCTACGAAATAAAGTTCGAACGCGGGCTGACCACGCAAAAGCTCAAGAAGATCGGCAAGACCTCCGGCGAGGACACCGGCACGTATCAGTGGTTCAAGCCGGATACGGATGTGTTCGAAGTCACCGACTTTCACTGGGACGTGCTCGCGAAGCGGCTGCGCGAACTGGCGTTCTTGAATCGCGGACTTGCCATTACGCTGCGCGACGAGCGTCCCGAGCCGGTGCGCGAGCGCACGTTCAAATTCGAGGGCGGCATCCTGTCGTTCGTGGAGTGGCTCAACGAGAAGAAAGATCCGATTCATCCGATCATATCCACGCACAACGAGCGCGACGGCGTCGACATGGAAGTGGCGATGCAGTGGACGGACACGTACAGCGAGATCATTTCCTCGTACGCCAACAACATCAATACGATCGAAGGCGGAATGCATCTCACCGGATTCCGCACGGCGATTAGCAATGCCGTGAACGGCTACGCGCGCAAACGCGGGCTGCTCAAGGAGTCGGAGAGCAATCTTTCGACGGACGATTGTATGGAAGGATTGACGGCCGTGGTTTCGGTCAAACTCGCCGAGCCGCAGTTCGAAGGTCAAACGAAAACCAAACTCGGCAATGCGAACGTTCGCAACATCGTGTACGGCCTGGTCAACGAACGATTGGAATTCTTCTTCGAAGAGAATCCCAAACACGCGCGTGCCATCGTGGAGAAGTGTATGCAGGCGCAGCGCGCGCGTGAGGCGGCGAAGAAAGCGCGCGACCTGTCGCGGCGCAAGAACGCGCTCGAAGGGTCCGGCCTGCCCGGCAAACTCGTCGACTGCAAGAACACCGATCCGGCTCAGAGCGAGATCTTTCTGGTGGAAGGCGATTCGGCCGGCGGAACTGCGAAGGGCGGACGCGATCCGAACACGCAGGCGATTCTGCCGCTGCGCGGCAAGATCCTCAACGTCGAGAAGGCCCGTTTGGACAAGGTGCTCTCGAACGAAGAGATCCGCACGATGATCACTGCGTTCGGCACCGGGTTCGGCAGCGAGTTCGATTCTGCGAAGCTGCGCTACCACAAGATCATCATCATGACCGACGCGGACGTCGACGGTTCGCACATCCGCACGCTGCTGCTCACGTTCTTCTACCGGCAGATGAAGCCGCTGGTGGTAGACGGCTACGTCTATATCGCGCAGCCGCCGCTGTACGGGGTACGCAAAGGAAAGAAGCAATGGTACGCGTTCAGCGATGCCGAGCTGCGTTCCATCGTGGGCGAGGACGGTAAGGACTACGTCGTCCAGCAGTACAAGGGTCTGGGCGAAATGGATGCCGAGCAGCTGGCCGAGACGACCATGGAGGTCGGAAACCGCCGGCTCAAACAGATCACGGTCGAAGACGCGGTCGAGGCCGAGCAGATATTCACCGATCTCATGGGCGACAAAGTCGAGCCGCGCAAGCAGTATATCTTCGATTTCGCGCGATCCGTGAAGAACCTCGACCTCTGATTGAAAAGCGCCTTGCGACGCAGGGGCTTTTGATTTCGTTGGGGGTATAACCCGCAACGGAGGGACGGCTTGCGCAAACCGATCGGTGCCGCAGTGGCGGCGGTGCTCATCGTACTGGTTACGCTGGCGGCGATCTATCACAACGGCGCCGTGCGCTTCGCGCTCACCGCGATCGTTCCGCTCGCAACCGGCTACAACATCAGCGTTCGTGACCTGCGGTTAGAGTCGCACCACGGCGCGCTGACCGGCGTGCACGTTTCCCGCAGCGGACAGACGGTCCTCGACGCCGGACGCATCGACCTCTATTACAATCTGCGCGATCTGTTTCCGGGGAGCAAGCATCGCTTCGGTGTGACGGCAATCACGATCGACCGCCCGCAGATTACCATCGTGCACAATGAAAACGGGACCTACAACATCGCGATTCCACGCGCGGTCAGCGGCGGCACGCGACGGGCGCCGAACGACGTGCCGCTCGATTTTACGGTCCGCGTACGCGACGCTTCGGCGTCGCTCGTCGACGAATACCGGTTCTACGAGGAAAGCCGCCGGCAGCGCGTGGATCGCATCAACATCGACATCGCCGTCAACTCGGCCATTCAAACGCGCTACAGCGCGACGGGATACCTCGAAGACACCGGCGCACAGCCGTTCCGGATCGCGGGCACGATAAATTATGTGGAGGGCTACGCGCTGCACCACGTTCACGTGCGCGCGATTCCTATTCGCGCCATCGGCAATTACTTCATCAATTCGACGGCCGCGAGAATAGTGGGCGGTACCGTTCGCGACTTCGACCTGCACGCGTGGGCGTACGGCATCGGCCCGGAGTCGAATGCCGCGTATCACCTCTCCGGCAGCGGCTATTTGACCGGCGGTCTGATGAACGTGCGGAGTTTGGACTCGCCCATCGCCCACATCGACGGGCGCATCAACGTGTTCGACAGCGGTTTTGCAGCCCCGCGCGCCACCGCAATGGTGGGGCATATTCCGATCGTATTCGCGGGCGGCATTTTCGATTTCGCGAATCCGCAATTCCGCTTGGGCGTCGACGGACACGGCGATTTACGCGATCTGGGAGAGGTCGCGCATTTTGCGAAAGGCCTGCCGATTCACGGCGGCGTGCGCATTCACGCGCTCATCGAAGGCGACATCGGCGCGCCGGTGCTGATGATCGGCTACAGCGGCAGGCAGTTCAATTACGGCGCGGTGCCGATACACGATCCGCGCGGCGTCGTCGCGCTCTATCAGAACCGGCTCATCGTGCTGCCGTTTCACGCAACGTACGACGGCATGAAGCTGCACCTGCAGGGTTTGCTGCAACTGGGTAAACAGGTGCAGAGCACGCTCGCGCTGCATGCCATTGGCCCGTCGGCCCGCATGCCGTATTTGGGCGCGCTGCTGCCCGATCAGCCGGTGGCGACTGAAGCATTACTGCAGGGGACCGACGTGCGGTTCGACGCGCGGGGATATCTGGTTTCGCTCACGCACCCCGAAGATTTGAACGGTTTCTACGACGTCGACCGCCGCGGCGTCGGGACGTTCGGGCCGATCAGCGTGCATGCTGCAACGGGTGGATCGCTCGTCGCCGGTTTCAGTTTGGATCGTCCGAACGGAACCAGTGCGTTCTGGGCGTCCGTTCATGACATGCGTTTGCGCCAGCCGGTGCCCATCGTGATGCCGGGCGTCGGCATTCCGCAGTTGCCGCCGATCGACGCGCATATTCTCGAAGCGAACGTAGCCGGCAGCGGCTCGCTGCACGATACGGTGATCGGCGGATCGGTATACATGTCGCCCGCGACCATTGCGGGCGTTCCGTTCGATTCGATCGCCGCGCGTTTCGCAGGCCCGTTTGCGGCTTCGCGCATCAGTTCGGTGCACGCGGACGGACCCTGGGGAAGTTTCGACGGCAACGGCACGTTCGCGCCCAATCTCATCGTGGCACGCGGAAACTATTCCGGAACGTTCCACGGTTTGCGCATGTTCCTCGGAGGTTTCCCCGTGACCGGTGCGATCAGCGGCCCGATGGGCATTGCGATCGCGCAGGGCAAAATTTTCGTGCAGGCTCAAAACGCGCAGCTGCGCGGCGCGAACATGCACGGTATTCCGATCAGCAGCATGTCGGGAACGATGGCGTACGACAACGGCGTGCTGCGTGTCTATTCGGCGCAAGCGCACGCAGCAGGCGGCACGGTCGTTGCGGCGGGCGACTTTGCAACGCAGCCGGGCTCCCGCTCCACGAGACTGACGCTCGCGACGACGCAGCTCGATGCGGCCAGCGCGATGCGCGGCTTCGGCATTCCGATTTCCGGCGGAACGCTGCGAGCAGTCGGCGCAATCGCGCCGGGAGCCGCGGTGCCGGATCTCGATGCCGGCGTCGTCCTTCGCAACGGGCGCGCCGTCGGGTACGGACCATTTTCGGCAAGCGCGGAGGTCGCTATCGCGAGCAACACGCTGCACGTGCGCGACACGATCGCAGGCTTCGGGCGAACGTATGCACATCTGAGCGGCACCATGGGCAATCTGGCGGGCGAGGCGCCGGCCTACGACATCACCGCAAGCGTACCCGCCGGGCAAATCGCGGCGATGGCGCAACTTGCGCGCGTGCCGGCGTACAATGCGGACGGAAGTTTCGACGGCCAGGTGCGCATCAACGGCTTCGGAACGCACCCCATCGTGCGCGGCGAGGTCGGCATTCCCGTCGGCGAGATCAACGGCATGGGCTTTAGCGACGCGATCGCGGCCATCGCCGCAACCCGCAGCGGCATCTCTGTTCAGCACGGCTCCGTGCAAGTCGGATCGACGAAGGCGCATTTTTCCGCAGCCGTCGGAAAGAGCGAGATTGCATTTTCGATGCAGTCGCAGCACGCCGATCTGAGCGACTTCAACGATTACTTCGACACGGGCGACACGCTCGCGGGAACCGGATCGCTCGACCTGGCGTTCTCGCACTTCGATGAGTTGACGTACACCTCGGGCGACATCCACATCGCCGGGCTGCGCTATCGCCGCTTTCCGATCGGCAACACGGACGCGAACTGGCGCAGCCTGCGAAACGTCGCGCAAGGCAAGGTGATGGTCGGCGGCGATCATGGCCGCCTTCACGCTTCCGGCACGATCGCGTTCGCGCCGGGCGTGCAGCTCGCGCAACTGATTGCGCATTCCCGCTACGACATCAACGGTACGCTGAGCGATTTCGACTTGACGACGTGGCTGCCGGCGCTCGGTTTTCCGCAGATTCCGGTCACCGGACGCATCGACGGTACCGCGCAGGTGCGCGGATCGTATCCGCACTTGGGCGTCACGGGCAACGCATCGCTCGACAATGGTACGATCGGTCCGGTGTCGATCGAACGCGCCGAAATTGCGGCGCGCACCGCGCCGAAGGATCGCATCGACGTAACGCACATGCTCTTCACGCTGGCCGCGCTGCAAGCCACCGGCAGCGGCAGCTTCGGACTCGTGCGTAACGCGCCGCTCGATTTCCAAGTCCACGCCGTCACCGACGATCTTCCGCGGCTCGTTGCGCAAGTTTCGAAAAAGCGCTTGGACGTGCGGGGGCACATCGAGTCGACGCTTTCGATCGGCGGCACCTTCGGCGCGCCGCATTTTTCGGCCGGCGTCGATGCGTCCAATCTGAACGTCTACGGATTGGCGATTCCCTCGTTCGTCGGTGAGGTGGATCTGCACCGGCGCCATGTGGTCGTGCGAAACGCGGAGCTGTCGCTAGCGCGCGGACGCATTGCGATTGCGGGATCGCTGCCGCTTCAGCTCCAACCGTTTTCATTCGGCCCGGCGGATTCGTCGGTAGCCATGGATCTGAGCGGCACGGACGTCGACCTCTCGCCGTTCGGCGCGCTGATGGGGAACGGCACGAAACTGGGCGGACGGCTCAACGGTCATCTGGGTATTTCCGGCACGGCCGGTAATCCGCGCGTCTTCGGCCAGCTCTCCGCGACGGACGCCAGCTACGTCAGCACACTCGAGGTCACGCCGATCACGCACACCGTCGCGCAACTCACGTTCGAAGGAACGCGTGCGACGCTCGATCGCGCGAACGCACAGCTCGGCGGCGGCACGCTGCAGGCGAGCGGCTCCCTCAACTTCGGCGGCGGCCTCGGCGGCGGACCGCTGGGCTACGCAATCACGCTGCAGGCGCATCGCGCGCAGATTTCGATGCCGCAGTTCGGATCGGGAACCTTCGATTCGTCGCTCACGCTGCAGCGCACGCCGGGGACGCTGGCGCTGCTCAAAGGCAAAGCGGCGCTGACCGACACGGTCATTTCCTTTAACTCGCTGCTCGCGCTGAGCGGCGGCTCGCCGGGAGCACCGTCAGCGGGCCTGCCCTTCAACCTGGGCTTCGACGTCGGAATCACTGCCGGGCGCGGCGTGCGCGTACGCAGCGGCGGCCCAGGCGTCTTCGGACTCGACATTTCGGGCCAAGGCGACGCGCTGCTGACCGGAACGCTCCGCCACCCGCTCATGTCCGGCCAGTTCAACTCTGCCGGCGGAACGCTCACGCTCATCGACCGCGCCTTCAAAGTCCAGCAGGGCCGCGTCACGTTCAATCCCGCCAACGGCGCGCTGCCGGACATCTACGCCGTTGCGACGACCACCGTCACCAACCCGGACCCGAACACTCAGCGCAATCCCACCGGCAGCACGGAGATTACGGCGCGGGTCAACGGCACGGTGCCGAACGTGAACATCGACTTCACGTCGAGTCCCGGCGGCTACACGAAGGAACAGATATTGGCGCTGCTGCTGCCGCTGAACTCGTTGGCGGGCCCCATCCAGTTCACGGACACGGGGGTCGTTCTGCCGCAAGGGCAGCTCGCGGGCGCGCCCGCGCCCGGCAGCGGTGCGGCGTTGCCCAACTTGTTCGAGGTTCGGCAAAACGGAACGGTGACGATCGGTCAGGAGGCGTTCAGCATCCTCAACGCCCAGTTCGCGACGGGGCTGCTCGCGCCGCTCGAAACCGCACTGGGCAGCACGCTCGGTCTTTCGGACGTGAATCTGACCGTCGACTACGGCGGAAACCTGGGTATCAGCTTGCGCCGTCCGCTCGGTCCCAACGTCTACGCAGTGTACGGCACGACGTTCGGTGTGCCGGTCCGGCAGACGTACGGCTTCGCGTACCAGCCGAACGCCTTCACGTCGGCGCAATTCACGATGTTTTTCCAGCAGGGACCGACGCCGCTGTTCCTAAGCCCAGGAGCGGTGCTCTCAACGAACCCGCGCGCGACCGCCGGCCAGGCGATCCAGGGCGAAAGCGGCTTCACCTTCCTCTTTCAACGGCTGTTTTAGAGGCGCGAACGCGAGGCTCGTTGGGCAAGGACACGATAGCGCGTTCGCGAACAGCGGTGCGGGTCGAAACGAAACACGGCGCTCATGCGGCGCGTTACAGTCCTAACGCCACCAGCGTTGGAGCGATCGAACTCTCAAGGGAAAGATTTTTTGATGACCTCAAGCCTCTGGCGTGCGCGCGGCGCGCTCCACCGGTGTGCGGGACTGATCCTGGCACTTGCATCCATCCTCATGGCAATCTCGCCGGTGCCGGCACGCTCGGCTTCCGCTCCCAAAATCGTTTCGGTCGACGTTTCCGGAAACGTGCACGTCCCGACGCAGACGATCATGGCGGTCGTGCAAGCTCGTCCGGGTCAGCCGTATAATCCGCAGGTCGTGCAGGCCGATCTTCAGCGCATCTTCGGGTTGGGCTATTTCGCCGATCAGGCGGCGCCGCTGATTCGCCAGCGTCCGGGCGGTATTGCGATCACCTATCGCGTCATCGAGAACCCCGTCATCACGAAGATCTTGTTCAGCGGCAACCAGCACGTGCCGGCGGATACGCTGCTCGCGCTCATGGACACGTCGATCGGGCAGGTGCTCAACATGAACACCTTGCGCAACGACTTCCTGAAGATCAATTCGTATTACGATCGCATCGGCTACGGCGGCCAGCTCGCGACCCACGTCAAGAATCTGAACATCGATCCGAAGTCCGACGCACTCACCGTCGACATCCAGGAAGGCCTGACGATCACGGACGTCGCGATTGCCGGCGATCCGCTGCTTCCCCCACCGCTCATTCTTCCGGTGCTCAGCGCGAAACCCGGACAAGAGTTTTCCGAGCAGATGCAGCAGCAGGACTACGCCGCAGTGCAAAAACTGTACGACAAGTACAACTTGATCGTGGCGAGCTTCGACGAAGGCATCGACCCGACGTCGATCGATCAGAAAGCCGGAACCGCTCGAGTCAAGGCGGACGTCTATATCGCGCGCGTGGGCTTGGTGCAAATTACCGGCAACACGAAGACGAAGGACCAAGTGATCCGCCGCGAGCTCGGCTTGCGTCCGGGAATGATTCTCACGAAGAACGGCGTGCAGCGCGATCTCGAACGCCTCAACAACACGGGCTTTTTCGCCAAGGTCGACGTCAATCCCAAACCATGTCCCGAAGAGATGTCGAAGAAAGATCCGGGCTGCGTTACGCTGCAATGGATCGTCACCGAGCAGAAGACGGCTTCCGCTTCGGTCGGTGCCGGATATTCAGGCGGCTTGACGGGCCAGGGGCTGTACGGAACGATCGGCTATCAGGACAACAACCTGCACGGCACGGGCAACGCGGTTTCGGTGCAGTTCGAACGCGGCGCGCGCAGCTACGTCACGCAGGCGCAAATCTCGATCCCTTATCTGGGCAACACCCTGCAATCGCAGAAGTGGAGCGTGGGCGGTTCGATTTTCGCCAACGGGTACACGTACTTCTATCCCGTGTACACGACGGCGATCGGCGCTGCGGCAATCGCGCAGCCCGCGCCGGGCGCATCGCCGGTTCCGGTCCCGGTGACGCTGCTGCCGAGCGGCAACGCCCAGATCATCAACGGCATCGTTTCGACCAGTACCGCGAAATCCGCAGGCGTCAACTTCAGCGTCGGCCGCCGGCTGTCCGATTACATCACCGCGAGCGTATTGACCGCCGTCGAGAACGTCACGAACAGCACGACCGTGCCTTCGCCGTATTTCTTCCAGGGCGCGCAGCCGAACATCGTCGTGGGTCCGACGCCCGGACCGCTGACCAACCTGAGCAGCAATACGGGAAGCTTCGGCATCAACGCCACCTCGATTGCGAACATCAACACGGGGCAGCCGTACCGCCTCAATCAGGTGACGTTCGGGTTGGCAACCAATCCTGCGACGATGCTCGACGACATCTTCAATCCGCGGCACGGCTCGACGTTCTCGCTGACGGAAACGGTTTCGACCCCCTCGCTCGGCTCCAACTTCAGCTTCACGCAAACCGGACTGGACCTGGCGAAGTTCCTTCCGATACTCAAGGACTCGACGCTGGCGCTGCACGGTCAAGGGCGCACCTCGACCGGCGCGATTCCGCCGAGCAATCTGTACACGTTCTCCGATCAACAGCTGCGAGGCTATAACAGCGTTTTCTACGGCACCGACACGATGCTCGGTCAGATCGAGTTGCGTAAGCCGCTCACCCCGGATCGTAAGTTCGGCATCGCGCTTTTCGTTGACGAAGGCGGGTTCCGGGTGCGCGGCGCGCAACCGCTTCTCGATCCGTATACCAACCGCATCATCGGCTATCCCAATGAATGGGACTGGCGCGGCGACTACGGAATCGGCTTGCGATTCGACGTACCGCAGCTCGGCTTGCATACGATTCGAATCGACTTTGCCAAAGGCTCACAGGGCACGCATACCAGCTTCGGCATCGGCCAAAGCTTCTAACTCCTCGAGGACCATGGATAATCGAAAACTCATTCGTTTGCTGGCTGCCGCCGCGGTCTTGACGTTTATCGCGGCGCCGGCCGCCATTGCCGCGGACCTGAGCGACGTCGGATTCATCGACCAGGCCGCAGTCGGATCACTTCCGCAATTTCAAAAAGCCAACGCTCAGGTCGCGCAATACAAGGCGCAGCTCGATCCGCAGTTCGCAGCCGCGATGAAGCGTGCCAAGTCCGCTGCCGACCAGCAGCGCGTTCAGGCAGACTTCCAACAGCGTTTCGTCAACGAGCAGCGGCAAGTGCTCGGACCGCTGTTCGGGCGCGCGCAAGCCGCGATCGCGCAGGTCAGCTCCAACCGCCGGCTTTCGGTGATCGTCGACAAACGCATCGTCGTATTCGGCGGGCAAGACATCACCAAAGACGTGATCGATCTGGTCGACGGCCCCGGGGCGGTCGTACCGCCTGCCGCGCCGCCGTCGAGTTCGTCCATCGGCTTCGTCGATCAAAACCAGATCGATCAAGTTCCGAAGATCAAGACCGCCAACGACGACTTCAGCAAATGGGCGAGCAGCCAGCGCGCGCAGGCGCTCAAGCAGATGCAGACGGCCAAGAACGATCCGAAAAAAGAGCAGCAGATCTTCCAAAATTACCAGAAGACGCTCACCGACCAGCAGCAAAAGGTGCTCAAACCGCTCGTCGATCAGACGCGCGACGCAATGGGCAAAGTTGCCGCGCAGAAGCACTTGATACTGGTCGTCGATCGATCGGACGTAATCTACGGGGGTACGGACATCACGACCGATGTCCAAAATGCGCTCAAGTAAGATCCTCGCGGCAGCAGTGCTGACGGCGCTTGCGCTCGGGGCGTGCGCGCATCAGCCCAAACCCGACGATCCGAACGTTCGCGGTATCGGGTACGTGCGCATCGAGGACGCCATCAAAGTGCATCCGCTCTATCCGCAGTTGTCGCAGCTGCAGGATTCCATCGACGCGCTCAACTTGAAGGCCCTGGGCGCGGCAGCAGTGCCGCGGACGGCAGCGCAGATCGCGCAGGAAACGCAGGAACTCAATCGCGAGCTGCATTCGGCGCAAGATCGCGCGAACGCGATTCTGCGTCAAAAGCAGTCCGACTACGAGCAGCGCGAACAGGCGGCAATCCGGGCCGCGCTGAGCGCCGCGGGAGCGGGAACCAACGGCAACGAGTCCGTGTCGGCGATGCAGAACGTTTCGGCGCAGCAGGCGCAGCAAGTCGCGGCGCAGGCGAATGCGGATTTTCAAGCCTACCAGCAGGGCGTCATATCGCAAGACAATGCGGCGGAGCAGCAAATCAGCCGGCAGTTGAGTGCGCGCGCAGACAGCGCTTACCGGCAGCGAGCCATTCAACTGCAGGAAAAGGAATCGCAACTGAGTTTGGAGCTCTCGCAGCAGGACGCCGCAAAGCGCCTGGATTTGCGCATGCGGTTGGGAAACCTCGCGCTTTCCGACGCGCAGCGCAAACAGTACCGCGATCAGCTGGCCGCGCTCGACGCGAGCGAAACGGCGGGGGTGGACGCGCAGCGCAAACGCGACCAGCAGCAGCTCGCCGATTATCAGAAACGAGCTGCGCGCGCAGACCTCACAGCAAATTGCAGCGCAGGTGGGAAAGATTCGCGGCGAAACGCAGGCCAAACTGCAGCAGCGCCATAATGAAGTGAGCCGCCAAGTGAGCTCGCAGTTGCAAGGCTTGCAGCCGGCGGCGATACCCTCGAATCTGCCTGCGTCCACGCGCGAGCGGCTCGCGCAGATCGATCGGCAATACAAATCGCAATTTCAGGCCGACGCGCAGAAAACGATTCAGCAGTATCAGACGACCAAGGCGAACTTGGATTCACAGTACGCGACGCTGCAAGGCGCCAACGGTGCGGCAACCGGCGCGGCCGGCACACAGCTCGCGCAGCTGCAGCGCCAGCGCGACGATCTCTACAACAAAATGGTCGATCAGGTAAAACGCGATGCCGGAGTCTGTTGCGGCAAAGCGAGGATTGCAAGTAGTCTTCATCAGCGTCGTTGCGGCTCCCGGCGGCATCGATCTGACGGGCGACGTGGAAAAGGACATCGAGAGCTTACATCAGTGAAAAAACGAATCGTCATCATCGCCGCACTGGCGGCGCTCACGCTTACCGCCTGCGGTCAATCCAGCCCGGTAGGCTTGCTCGACGTGCAGCGGCTCACCGCGAACTGGCCGCAGTATAACAACGTGCAGAACCAACTGCTTGCCGACGAGCGCGCAATCGAGACCGGAAGGGGCTCGGCGGCGCAAAAGCAGCGGCAGGCGGCGCAGCTGCAGGCGAAATACTCCGGGCTGTCCGCGCAGCTGGTCAAACAGATCAAAGACGCCGCGGCGAAAGTCGCGCAGCAGAAGAATCTGAAACTGGTCGTTACGCGCGAGTTCATCGGTTACGGCGGCACCGACATCACCGGCGATGTCGAGAAACAGATGGGCATAACCGAAAGCGCATCGCCTAGTCCGAGTCCGTAGGCTCGCGCGTGCTCGGAACGCTCGCGCAGACTCGCTGAGCGCGTCGGCGGACGCGTCGAAGGCGACGGTTCGCTGGCGATCGCGCGCATCGCGGCAATCGACGAGGCAGGCGCCGACGCGTTGACCTTCGCGACGACGCCTTCGTATTTTCAAACCGCGCTGCGTTCCCATGCGGCCGCCGTGCTCGTCGATGCGAGCATCGCAGTCTGAACCGCATGAAGACGGCAAGGCGCTGATCGTCGTCGAAAACGCGCGCGTCGCGTTGATGCAGTTGCTGCGGGGGTTCGACCGTCCGCGCAAAACCGGACCGTTCGTCCATCCAACGGCCGTCGTCGACGCGAGCGCGCATCTGGGCAAGGGCGTGTACGTCGGCGCGAACGCGGTGGTGGGCGCGCGAAGCCGCATCGGCGCTCGCAGTGTCATCGATGCGTGCGCGTACGTCGGTGAAGACGTACGCCTCGGCGACGACGCGCAGCTGTATCCGCGATCCGCCCTCATGGACGGCTGCGTCGCCGGAGAACGGGTCATCGTTCATCCCGGCGCGGTCGTCGGCAGCGAGGGCTTCGGTTACGTCTTCCTCGACGGCCGTTTCGAGCGCATTCCGCAAGCCGGCAACGTCGTGCTGGGCGACGACGTGGAAATCGGCGCGAATACGTGCATCGATCGCGCGCAGACCGGAAGCACGCAGATCGGCGCGGGCACGAAAATCGACAATCTGTGTCAAATCGGACACAATTGCCGCATCGGAAGCCATACGGGAATGGCCGCGCAAACGGGTTTGGCTGGAAGTACGATCATCGGCGACTACGCGCTCATCGGCGGTCAAGCGGGGTTCAAAGGCCACATCACGATCGGTTCGCGCGTCAAGATCGCCGCGGGCGCGAAAGTGTGGGGCGACCTCGCAGACGACGCATTCGTGAGCGGCACGCCTGCGCGTCCGCACCAGGAGGATTTGCGCCGAGAGGTCATGCTTCGAGGCCTGCCTAAGCTGGTTGCCCGTGTCGACGCCCTCGAAAAGAAATTCCGAGAACCGTAGGCGGGCGTGAGCGTGCAATACCAAACCACGCTGCGCGAACCGTTTTCGTATGAAGGCGTGGGCTTGCATACCGGCGTTCCATGCCGCGTCGAGCTGCGTCCGGCGCCCGCGGACGCAGGCCTGCAATTCGTTGCTTCCGGAACGCCGATCCCGGCGCTCGCCGAGTACGTCGTCGAGACCGCCCGCGCGACCGTCGTCGGCAAAGACGGCGTCACGATTTCGACCGTCGAGCATTTGCTCGCGGCACTGTTCGCAATGGGAATCGCGAACGCGCGCATTCACGTCGAGGGTCCGGAGATTCCGGTCGCCGACGGCAGCGCGAAAACGTGGGTCGATCTTATTGCGCAGGCCGGTGTCGCGCCTCAGCGCGAAGTGCGCGAGCGCTACGTGCCCGCAGCACCGAGTTTCATGCGCGACGGCGATCGCGCGATCATCGTTCTGCCGGCAGCGCAATTGCGCATCCGGTTTCTGGCGGACTTCGCGCCGCCGATCGGCGCGCAATATTTCGACGGCGAGCTGACTGCGGAGTTCTTCGCGAGCGAAATCGCGGCCGCGCGAACCTTTGGATATCTGCACGAGGTGCAGGCGTTGCTGGATCGCGGCCTGGCAAAGGGCGGAACGCTGGAGAACGCGCTCGTGTTCGCACCGGACGGACCCATGCAGGAGATGCGCTGGGAGAACGAACCGGTGCGGCACAAAGTACTCGATCTGCGTCGGCGATCTCGCCTTACTGGGCGCGTGGCCGCAATGCGAGATCGTCGCGATCAAGAGCGGGCACAAGCTGCACTGCATTGCAACTACCGAGCTGCGGCGCCAGATGCGCGCGAAACTTCAGCCGGCGAGCATGCTGCCGGGTGGCTGAACTGGACATTCGGCAGATCATGCAGATTCTGCCTCACCGCTATCCGATTCTGCTGGTCGATCGCATCACCGAACTCGAACCGGGCGTGCGCGCCGTCGGCTACAAAAACGTCACTGCAACCGAACCCGTCTTCAACGGGCACTTTCCCGGCAATCCGCTGCTTCCCGGCGTCTACATGATCGAGGCGCTCGCGCAGCTCGGCGGCTGCGTGGTGCTCGAGCCGGGTGAATTTTCGCGTAAGACGCCGTATCTGGCGGGCATCGACGGCGCGAAATTCCGGCGGCCGGTCGTCCCCGGCGATCGGTTCATGATGGACGTGCGCTTGACGAAACACAAGCGCAACATCGGCTGGGTTCATGCCGAAGGCAGCGTCGACGGGCAATTCGTCGTCTCCGCGGAGCTGATGTTTTCCATCGCGTCGGATCCACGCCTTTTCGGATACGACGCGACGGTTCTGCACGCTTGATACATCCCACCGCCATCGTTCATCCGAGCGCGAACTTGGATCGCGGCGTGGAAATCGGCCCGTATTGCATCGTCGGAGAAAACGTTTCGATTGGCCGTGGAAGCGTACTGCAGGCCCACGTCGTGCTCAACGGCTGGACGAGCATCGGTGAAGATTGCCGCATTTTTCCGTTCGCCACGATCGGCGCCTCTTCGCAGGACAAGAAATATACCGGAGAGCGCGCCTACACGCGCATCGGCAGCCGGACGATCGTACGTGAATACGTCAGCGTGCAGCGCGCGACCGGAGAAGATCAGGTCACCGCAATCGGCGACGACTGCCTGCTGCTGGCCTACACTCACGTGGCGCACAACTGCATTCTGGGAAACGGCGTGACGATGAGCAATCTCGCGCAGCTCGCCGGTCACTGCATCATCGACGACAACGTCGTCATCGCCGGCATGGCGGGGCTGCATCAATTCGTGCGCGTCGGCCGCTACGCGTTCATCGGCGGCGACAGCAAAGTCACGCGCGACGTACCGCCGTTTTTTCTCGTCGAAGGAAATCCCGCCGCACCGTACGGTTTGAACAGCGTCGGCTTGCGCCGCGCCAATTTCAGCGACGGAGAACGCGCCGAGATAAAGAAATTCTACAAGATGCTGTATGGTTCGAAGTTGAAGCCTGTCCGAAGCGATGGAAACGATGAAAGCCGAGGCGACGACGGAATCGGGCCGTCACATTCTGGAGTTTCTCGAAGGCGAATCGCAGCGCGGCATATTGTTGAAGTAGCCGATGCGCTATTTCTTATCGAGCGGTGAAGCATCGGGCGAACTCGCCGCGACGCTGCTCGCGCAGGCGATTCGCGAATTCGATCCGCAGGCGCAATTCGAAGGCATCGGTTCGGCGCGTATGCGCGATACCGGCATCAGCCTCTGGAAAGATCACGCCGGGTGGGCCAGCATCGGGCCGCTCGCGGCAGTTCCGCGCATTCCCAAACTCTTGCTCATCATGCTGCGCGCCGCGCACCACATCGCGCGCACCAAGCCGGACCTGGTCGTGTTGATCGACTTCGGGGCATTCAACGTGCGGCTCGCCAAGCGGCTGCGAGCGATCGGTTATCAGGGACCGATTCTCGACGTCTTTCCTCCCGCCACCTGGCTCGACCGCGAAAAGACCGCGCGCGACCTCGCGGCGGTTGCGATACCGCTGACGGCGTTCGAACACCAGCGTGATTTCTATCGATCGCTCGGTTTGCGCATCGCCTATTTCGGCCATCCGCTCGCCGGACAGTATCGAGCTGCGTGCTCCTCGGCCGGCCCCTAGCGAGGACGCAGGAGTGGTCGCGCTGCTTCCCGGCAGCCGTTCCGGTGAAATACGCCTACACGCTCCGCGTCTGTACGCGGCGTTTGCGCAGCTTCACGGGCGGCGCCCGCATCTGCGTGGCATCGTCGGCGCCGCCGATGAGTGCGCCGAAATGCAGCTACGCGCCGCGGCGAAAGTCGCCGGCGCCGGCGATTTCACTTTCGTTCGCGGAACGCTCTGCGCGATCGCGGACGCCGACGCCGCATGGGTTGCCTCGGGAACTGCGGTGCTGGAATGCGCCCTCTCCGGTGTGCCGTCGGTTGCCCTCTACGTCATTTCGCGCGCCTTGGTGCGGCACGCGCGCCGCGTGTATTCCGGGCGTTTCGTCACGTTGCCGAACCTCGTGCTGAACCGTGCCGTCGTTCCCGAATTTCTGCAGGGCGAAGCGACGCCGCAGCACCTGGCCGATGCGGTGGACGCGCTGCTGCGCGATCCGAACGCGCAATACAAGGACCTTGAAACGCTTCACGCCGCGCTCGGACCGCCCGATGCCCTGGAGCGCTGCGCGCGATACGCCGTCGATCTGGCTCGAGGAGCGCAGTGACGCTGCGAGTTTATCACACGTCCGATTTGCACGACCATCGCGGAATCGCGGCGCCGCTCGCACTGCTGCGCGAGCGGGAACCGGGCCTGCTTTTCGACTGCGGGGACTCGCTGCGAGGCAGCCAAACGGTGTACCACCGCCGCGAGCCCATCATCGCAGAGATCGACGACGCTCGATACGACGCGCAAGCCATCGGCAATCGCGAGTTTCATTATCTGTACCGATGTTTTCGCGCGCGGGCGGCGCAAATGCATCATCCGCTGGTGTGCACGAATCTGGTCGACACGAGAGATCGAGCGCTTCCGTTCTCGCGATCGCTCGTGTTGGAGTACGGCGGGGTGCGCGTGCATCTGCTCGGCCTGCTGATCATGCAGTACCCGCAACGCAGCCCGTGGGAGCGCGTTTTCGGCTGGCGATTCCTGGATCCGGCAACGGTGATAAGCGAATTCAGTGCAGACTTAGGTAAAGACGACGTGCTGATCGTACTCTCGCATCTGGGGCTTTCACTCGATCGCAAGCTCGCGGCCGCAGTGCCGCGCATCGATTTGCTCTTGGGGGGACACAGCCACGACACCCTTGGGCACCCGGAGTTCGTTTCCGGCGTACCAATCGTGCACGCCGGGCCGTACGGAAAATACGTTTCCCGCACGCTGCTCGAACCCGATGGCGGCGGCCGCATGCGCGTGCAGGCCTTCGATCTGATGCCCCTGCTTCGATGAAACGCATTCTTTTCGTCTCCAACGGTCACGGCGAGATCGCCATCGCCTCCCGGCTTGCGTCGGAGCTGCACGTACTGCGCCCGATTCCATGCGATCATCTGGCGCTGGTCGGCAATTTCCCCTCGGAATCCGTCTTGCGCGAAGTCGGTCCGCGCCGCTCGCTGCCCAGCGGCGGCGTGATCGCCATGGGAAACGTGCGTAATATCGCGCGCGACGTGCGCTCGGGACTGCTTTCGCACACGCTCGCCCAGATTCGCTTCTTACGCGGCGTGCGCGGCACGTACGCGGCGGCGGTTGCGGTCGGGGATATCTTTGCACTCCTGATGGCGCTGCAGGCGCGAGCGGGGCGTACGCTGTTCGTGGGTACCGCAAAAAGCGTGTATGTCGCGCCGTACGGATCCTTCGAAGAACGGATCGTCCGCAAAGCGAATGCGGTTTTCGTGCGTGACGAGGCAACTGCCGCGCGCCTGCGCGAGCACGGCATAGCGGCAGAAAGCGCAAACGCCATCGTCGATCTCTATGCAGACGAGGCCGGACACATCGAGGTCGATTTCGATCCGGTCCTCGCACTTTTTCCGGGCAGCCGCGAACAAGCATACGCCGATGCGGTGTACATGGCGCGCGTGCTGCGCGACGCCGTGCGGAAAGATCTGCGCGGCGGGGGCATTCTTTCCATCGCGCCGGGCATCGACGTGCAAGGCATGTGCGCGCGATTCGAAGCCGACGGTTGGCGCGTGGTTTCGCGCAACGATCCGCTGCAGCCGTTTTCGCTCTACGACGGCGACCGCGAATTCATACGCGCTTGGAGCGGGTCCCTTGGACCGATGCTGGAGCGCGCGCGTTTGGTGCTGGGACAGGCCGGAACGGCGAACGAAGCCGCTGCAGCCACGGGCATTCCCGTGGTCGCGTTTGCACGGTGCGGCGAAACGCGAACTCCGTGGTACCGCAAGCGGCAGATCGGATTGCTGGGCGGTGCGATGGTCGTTGCGAGCGCGCAAGCGCCGCAGGCAGCGTCGCAAGTCTCTGCGCTGCTGCACGACGCAGACCGGCGCGAACGCATGGGCGCGATCGGACGCGAACGCATGGGAGCACCCGGCGCAGCGGCGATCGTTGCCGCGCGCATCGCGCAGCTGGTGAGCGAGCAATGAATGCGCGAAGGCTGCTGCCCGCCGTGTTCGCGTTCACCTATTTCGTCGTGCCGCTGTTTCCGCCGTTCATAACGCTGACGGCGGTGACGATTCCCGGCGTTTCTCTCGTGCCGCGAGCGTTTGCGATCGCGCTGCTTGCGGCGATGGCCTGCGCGGCGGTTTATGCGTGCGTGCTCCTGCTGCAGCGCCCGATCCAGCGTCCGCCCACGATGCTGCCGCTTCTCGGATGGCTCGGCGCGGCATTGCTCTCTGCGGTGCTTGGTTTCAATCCCGTGGGCGGCATACTCTTCATCGGTATCTTCGGCCTGGGCGTCATCTGGCATCTCGCATTGCTGCGCTTTTACACCTACCCTGGCGTGAGTCGCGCGATCTTCCGCAGCTATCTGCTCTCGGGGGGCCTGGCTTCGCTGATCGCGATCGTCATGGTGCTCACTCGCACGCCCGCGGATCAGTATACGATTGGTCACGGGCGCGCCATCGGCACGTTCATTCTTCCCGGCGAATTGGCCGGATATCTGATCGTCTTCTTGCCGATCGCATTCGCGGTGGGCCGCATTGCGGCGGACAAGATGCTGCGCGCGCTTGCATGGAGTGCATTCGCGTTCGGCGCCGCGGCGCTGGTGCTGACGTTCTCGCGCGCAGGCTGGATGGGTCTGGCAGCGGCCGTCGCGTTTTTTGCGTTTGCCGGCGGCAGCGTGCGCCGGCGCTACGCGCCGCTGATTCTGCTCGGGGGTCTCGCGGCCGTGCTGATCGTGTTCAACGCGCATCACGATCCGGCCGAAAATTACACGCGACTGTCAATATGGCAGGCGAGCGTCGAGATCGTTCGGCGTTTTCCGCTCACGGGTGTCGGGCCGTTCGACTTTGCGCGCGTGTACCCGCTCGTGCGTTTGCCGGACGGCGATCTCACGGCATTTCACGCGCATAGTTTTCTGCTGACGATTTTCGCGGAAATGGGTATCGTCGGAGTCATCGCGGTGCTCGCGGCGTGGTGGCGCTTCGGCGTCGCGCTGCGCGAGCGTCTGCGCCATGCACGCCCGCAATACGCGGTGCTCGCGCTGGCGATCGCGGCGGGACTTGCCGGAACCTGGGTGCAAGGCCTGATCGACACGGTCAGCGTGGTGATTTTCGGTTTGTGGCTGCCGTCGATGGCGCTTGCGCTCGCGGCGGCCGAAAACGGATTGGGAGAGGAGACGCGATGAAGCTCGGTCCGGCTGCGGTGCTCGCTGCGCTGCTGGTCGCCGGCTGCAATCCGCAGCCTCCCCACCGCACGGCGGAAAACAGCCCCACCGCGACGCCGAGCGAACTGCCTCCCCTCACCATCACGGGCCATGGAACGCCAGGGCGCCCCGTCCGCGTCACGGGGCAGAGCGCAACCGGCGGGAAGACGTACGAGCTGCTCGCGCGCTCATATGTCAGCCACTCGGCGCAGAATGTCACCCAAGCAACGTTTCAGCAAACGCAGGTAACGTTTTACGACAAGGATGGTACCTCACTGCAGGCTCATGCGCCGCAAGCTCGCCTCGACGACCGGCGCAAGCAGGTGATTCTTCTGGGCGGAGTGCATGCCAAGACGAGCACGGGCCTGACACTCCAGTGCGATCGGCTCGTCTACGACAACGCAACCCGAATGCTGCACGGCACGGGAAACGTGCGCATCGCCGGCACTCAAGGCGGCCAGCAGCAGGTGCTGACCGGCAACTCGTTCACGTCCGACGTCAAGCTGACGCAGATGACGATGAGGTAATGGAACACCCCCACGAAATCAAGATCCGCAACCTGATGAAGCGGTACGGCGAACGCGCCGTGGTCGACGGCGTGAGCGCGGAAGTTCGCACGGGTGAAATCGTCGGTCTGCTCGGCCCCAACGGCGCGGGCAAGACGACCACGTTTTACATGGTGGTGGGTTTGGTCAAGCCGGACGGCGGTACCGTTCTGCTCGCGGGCGACGCAGGCGAGATCGATCTCAGCAGCGCGCCGATGTATCAGCGATCGCGCCGCGGCATCGGATATCTCGCGCAAGAGAATTCGATCTTCCGCAAACTTTCGGTCGGCGACAACGTGCGCCTGATTTGGGAGATGCACGGCGTTCCTCGCGAAGAACAGGAAAAGCGGCTCGCACCGCTGCTCGAGGAGTTCGGGCTGCTGGAGTTCATCAACGCGCGCGGCGACAGTCTCTCCGGCGGCGAGCGGCGTCGCGTCGAAATCGCGCGCGCGATCGCGACCGAACCCGCGTTTCTGCTGCTCGACGAGCCGTTCACGGGCATCGATCCGATCGCGGTCGCGGACATCCAAACGATGATCCGACAATTGCGCGATCGCGGCTTGGGCGTGCTCATCACCGATCACCAAGTGCGCGAAACGCTCGCGATCGTCGACCGCGCCTACATTTTGAACAACGGGAAGATCGAGGTCTCCGGAACCGCGCGCGACGTGCTCGAAAGCCCGATAGCCCGCCAGTTCTATCTCGGCGAGGGATTCCGATTGTGAACCGGGTACGGCTCACGATTCTGGACCGGTACATGCTCGGCGAGCTGGCCGGTCCGTCTCTGTTCGGCCTTTCCGCGTTCACGCTGATCTTCGCGGCGACGCAGATCATCGCGATCGGACGCATCGTCTCGGAAACGCACGCGCCGGTCTGGGCGGCGATCGAGGTGTTTCTGTGGCAACTTCCCAGCATTTTCGTCTTGGCGATACCGATGGCGCTGCTGCTCGGAACGCTGCTCGCCATTCAGCGTCTGTCCGGCGAAAGCGAAATCACGGCGATGAAGGCCGGCGGCATCACGTTCCTGCGCGTCGTCGCTCCGCTGCTCATCGCCGGCTTTCTGATGTCGTTCGTTACCCTGGGCTTGCAGGAGCGCGTGGTGCCGTTCGCGCGTGAAGAGGCGAATGTTCTGCAGAATACGATCATCAACAAGGCGAGCGCGTTTGCGAGCAGTTTGAACGTTTCGGCGCCGCTGCCCGGAGGCGGATCGCAGATGACGTTCGCGCGCGCCTGCGCGCAGAATTGTGGAGCGCTGCTCGGCGTGACGCTCGTGCAGTACGATCGAGCGGGAAATCCGGCGCGCATCGTCTTCGCGGATCGCGCCGTCTTCAAGGCACAGCAGTGGACGCTCGACAACGCGCGCGTCATTCAAGTGTCATCCGGCGCCGGCGGCACGACGTCTTCCGTTTTTCCCACCATGCAGGTCGAACTTGGCGAGAATCCAACCGAAATGGTGAAGCGAGCCGTGAACAACAATCCAGACGACATGAATCGCGCCGAAATCGCGCAGCTCATCCGCAGCGGACAGCTGTCGGCCAGCGAGCTCAAGAAATACACGATGGCCTATCAAGAAAAACTTGCGACGCCGTTTGCATGTTTCGTCTTCACGCTGCTCGCCGTGCCGTACGGAATCCGTTCGATTCGGGGCGGCGGCAGCACGAGTCTGGGTTTTGGACTAGCGGTCCTGATCGTGTTCATCTATTACATCGTCTCGACGGTGTTCTCGTACATCGGCGAGGCGTTTCTGCCGCTGGCCGCGCTTGCGGCGTGGGCGCCGAACATCATCTTCACGGCAATCGGGGCGCGGCGGCTCTACCGCGCGGCGATGGTGTAACACGTTGAGTTTTCTCGACATCCTGCGCGGCACGGGCACCGTCATCTTCATCGTCGTGCTGGCCGGCGTCATCGCGTACTTGGGCGATCGCGTCGGACATCAGGTCGGCCGCAAACGTCTGACGCTGTTCAACATTCGCCCGCGCTACACGTCGACGATCATCGCAGTCGGAACGGGGATGATCATCGCATTAATCATCACGCTCGCGGCGATCTTCGCCTCGAATCAGGTCAAGACCGCGTTCTTCCGTTTGAGCGAGATCAACAGCGAGATTCAGAAGGCGCAAACGACTGCGCGCGAACTCGAGCGCAAGGTGAACGAAGCGCACGTCGTCGTGAACCTCGACACGCTGATGACCCCGGGCGCGCTCACCATACCGCAAAATTCGCCGGTGGGAACGCGGCGCGTCCTGGTCGGCGAATTTTACCAGCAAGTGGTCACGTACGTGGATCGCGTCTATACGCGCGAACCGTTCAATCTCAAGCCGTTCGTGCCGCCGCAGAACGTCGAGAAGATGCTGGACGCCATCGCGCAGGAACCCAAGATGGAAGCCTGGGTGAGCCGTTCGCCGGTGCTGCTCATCGCGACCGCCGGACAAAATCTCTACGAGCACGATCCGATCCACTTCAACATCACCGCGACTCCGGACGAGCTCGTTGCCGCGCAGGGCGATCCCATCGCCGGCCTGCAGATTCCGGCAGGGAAGAACGTCAGCGCCGCCCTTGCCATGAACCAGCTGCTGACCAACTGGGTCCCCCGGCAAATGGCGCAGCGCGGAATGCCGCCGTACTTTCTGCGCGTCGACGTCGCGAACACGCTGCCGAGCCCGGCGAAGATGCAAGCGATGCTCTCGAGCGGATCGGGAACGTACATCATGACTGCGTTCGCGGCGACGCCCATCTACCCGCATACCGGCGGCGTCCCGGTGGTGGTCACGCTGCAGAAAGCGCCGGGATAGTGTCCGGCGCCGTCCTCGGGATCGATCCGGGAACGCGGAAGGTCGGGTTTGCGCTGGTGCAAGACGCGGCCTCGCCCGCGGTCGCGCGCGGAATCGAACCGCTGGACACCCTGCTCCGGCGCATCGAACCGCTCGTCGCGGAGCATCCGATTTCGGCTGTGGCGCTCGGCGGCGGCACGAACACCGTCCGTGTGGCGCGCATGCTCGAAACGCTCGGGGTGCCGGTGCACGTCATCGATGAAACCGATACAACATACCGCGCTCGCGCGTTATACTTTGAGGAGCATCCCCCGCAGGGCTGGCGCCGCCTGCTGCCCCTGGGCCTTCAGGTACCCCCTGGACCCATCGACGACTACGCCGCAATGCTCATCGCGAGGCGCTATATCGCCCGGAGGGCCTGACAGCCGGTTGGGGTATGAAACTTAGGGGCAATTTCACCGATAATAGAATTGCCACTCAAGGGAATCAGAGGAATGATGTCTAGGTTCGCTCGTGTTGCCGCATTACTAGCGCTGGTAGCAGCGCTGTGCTGCCGTACGCATGCGACCGCCGCGGTGACTCCCGCGCTCGCGAACCTCGATTCCGCCCGCATGTTCGACCCCGCGTCTGAGTCGCTTCTCGGAGAACTGTTCGCTCCGAAAAATCTCTCGCCGATCAGCGTCGCGCTATTCCATACACCCGCGGCGGTTACCATCGCCATCGCCGATCCGGTTCCCGCGGCCGCGGCCGCGGGCAGCAGCAGCATCGTTGCGGTGAACCTGCACCCCTATGCGCCCCCCTCGCGTCTGCCGTCGCAGCCGCTCCTGCTTCCGCCGGTCGTTCGCGCCGCACCTATCCAGCGCGCGCGTCTGGCCGAACCGCACCTTGCGGCGATTCCAGCTTCTCCGGCGGTACGGTTCGGCAGCTACACGCCGTACGTGCCGGCATCTCAGACCCTTAGCGAAGACGTGAACGTGCCGGTGCGTATCGGAGGCGTGCATTTTTCCGGCGTCGTCAGCGGAATCGAGTCGCAAAGCACCCAGCCCGATGCGGTCCGCGCCATGCAGATCTGCGGCACGACCGACGAAGCATCCGCGTGCCCGTATCTCCACGACACGAATACGCAAAGCCTCGCAGCCGGTACGAACTTCGACGTCCGCGCGGGCAATACGCAGGTGAACTTCCAGTTTTCGGGCAGCGTCGGAAGCGTGACGAACCGCGACTCCGCGATGTATCAATACTCGCCGCTCGATCCGGATCTGCAATTCGATGCGCCGCGCGCGGGCGCTCCGGACGACGGGTCGCTGCTGTATTATCCCGGCCTGACCGAAGTCGTGCGCCACGGTATCGATGCGCGCGTTGCCGTGCCGCTGACGCCGGCGGTGACCTTGGGCTTGCAATACGACACCTCGCATTACCAGGGCAACTACGGCGCCCTGCTCGCGCCGGGGCTCGACGCGCGGAAAGACACGTATTTGGGCAACGTCACGTATCAGCTGCCGAATTCTTCGAGCCTGCTCACGCTCTCCGCGCGGCAATACCATTATCAGGACAGCTTCGCTCCGAACTTCAATCTCACGCAGACGCGCGCCGACCTCAACTTCACGGTGAAATTCTGACCGACGCCTCCCGTCGGCGCGGCGTGCGAGCGGTGCTCGTCGCAGTCGCCGTGCTGCTCGCGCTCGCGCTGGGCACGGTCCAGCTCGCATCCGATGCAATTCTCGCGCGCGCCGGCGAACCGCAGTCATTCCCCGCGCATCTGCCCCCGAGATTCGGCGTGGCGGTATATCGCGCGGTCGAACGGATCGCCGACGCGCCGTACGTGGACGGCATGCTCGCGCGCGCGGCGCTCGATCGCGGCAACCTGGCGCAAGCGCAAGCGTACGCGCAGCGCCTGCCGCCGTCGGGGAAACGCGACGACGTATTGGGCGAGGTCGCGCAGCGCGCGCGGCGATTCGCGCGCGGCGCAGCAGTATTTCGTTCATGCAGGCGACATAGAGGCCATCGGACGCGCCGTCGAATCGCTTTCCGCGCGCGATCCGGCATCGGCGTACGCACTGGAATACGCACTGAAAGCGCGGCTCACGCAGAGCGGGACGCACCCGGACGCGGTTGCCGAAGCATATTGGCGGTTGGGAGAACTGGCGTGGCGGCGGTCGAAACGAACCCTCGCCATGCAGAATTACACGCGAGCGGTCGCGCTTTCGCCGCTCTCGGAAAAGTTTTTGATTTCTGCCGGATTTGCCGCCTACGAAATGCGGGACGATACAGGCGCGCAGCGCTATTTCCAGCGTGCAATCAGCGTCGATCCGGCAAGCGCCGACGCCTATGCGGGCGCAGGCATGACTGCGCTGCGGGACGGGGACCGCGCTCGCGCGCAGCGGTATGCGCAGCGAGCTCGCGCCGCAAACCCGAATTCGCACGCGCTCTCAACGCTCGAATCACAGCTCAACCCGTGATCGTCGCCCTCGACATGCAGCTCGCGGTGGGCAATGCCACGGGCATCGGCGAGTACGTTTCCGGCTTGGCTCGTGCACTGCCCGACACGGGTGTCGACGTGCTCGAATTGAGCGATCCGAAGCTCGATCCGTGGCGCTTCGATCGGCGGGTAACCTGGGATCAAGTCGTGCTTCCCCAACGTGTGCGCGCGAGCCATGCGCAAGTGCTCCACTGCGCGTCGGGAACGATGCCGCTGCAGCTCTCGCTGCCGACGGTCGTGACCGTCCACGACGTCGCATGGCTCAAAGTGCAGCGCCACACGCGGCCCTACGCGCGGTATTATTTCGGCACGTTTGCACTGCAGCGCTATCGCCATGCAGCGGCGATCGTGGTAGATTCCGAGTTTTCCCGCACGGAATTGCTCGACGTGCTAAACGTGCAGTCCGAGCACGTTCACGTCGTCTATCCCGGAGTTGCGGCGGATTACTGGGAACTGAAGCGCGCGCCCTCGCCCGAGCCCATCATTCTCGTGCCGGGAACCGTGGAACGCCGCAAGAATCTGGAAGTGCTCATACGCGCGCTGCCACGCCTTCCGATGGACGTACGGGTCGTTTCGGTCGGACCTTTTACGCCCTACCGCGAGGAGTGCGAACGTCTCGCCGCGGACTCCGGCGTTTCGGAGCGCTTCGAATGCCGCGGATACGTGGATCGCACCGAGCTGCTGCGGCTCTACGCGAGATGCGCGCTTGTTGCCGTTCCCTCGCGATATGAAGGGTTCGGCTATGCCGCGGCGCAGGCGCTCTGCGCCGGAACGCCGCTCGTCGTGGCCGATGCATCATCTCTTCCGGAAGTGGCCGCGGGCGCAGCGGCTGTCGCCGGCGTCGACGACGAAATCGAATGGGCGCGCGAGATCTCGGCCATACTTGCCGATCCCTCGGCCGCGCACGCGCACGCGCAAGCGGAGCGAGATAGCGCAATCGCGCGCTTCGCTTGGCGAAAGAGCGCACTTGCCATGCGCGAGGTCTATGAAACCGCGCTGCGAACTGCGCGGTAGGAGGCCGTATGTCCGATTCACCCGTGCCGGTGCAACCCGGCGGTGCCGAAGTTCCCCTTACCGCGGACGAGCAAGCCAAACTGGACGGCCAAGTTCAAGGCTACGTCGGCGATCTGGCGACACTCGATATCCACGGCGATGAATTCAAGTCGCGCATCGGTGCTTTGGAACAACTCGGAAACACGGAGATCGCGCAATCCGCGGCCGTTTCGAACCGCTTGCTCGACCGTCCGCTTCGCGCACTGCGCGCGCCCGATTCGCAGTCGCCCGACGTTTCGCGCGGTCTGAGCGATCTTCGCGCCACGGTCGAATCTCTCGATCCGTCGAAACAAGATCTGCTTTCGCCGCGTCGTTTGCTGGGCATCATTCCGTTCGGCAATCGCCTGCGGCGGTATTTCGATCAGTACGCCTCTTCGCAAACACATTTGAACGCAATCATCGAAACGCTGTATCGCGGTAAGGACGAGCTCTTGCGCGACAATGCCGCTATCGAAGAGCAGAAGGCGCAGATGTGGTCGCTGATGCAGAAAACGCAAGCGATGCTGTACTTGTGTAAAAAGATCGACGCCGAGCTGAGCGAGAAGATAGCCGAACTCGAGATCAGCGATCCGGAACGCGCAAAGGTGGTGAAGGAATCGGCGCTCTTCCCCGTACGCCAGAAGGCTGTCGACGTGCTCACGCAAATGGCGGTCAACGTGCAGGGATATCAGGCGCTCGATCTCATCAAGCGCAATAACGCGGAGTTGGTCAAGGGCGTCGACCGCGCGACGACGACAACGGTCAGCGCGCTTCGGACGGCGGTCGCGGTGGCGCAGGCGCTCACCAGTCAGCGTTTGGTGCTGGGGCAAATCTCCGCGCTGAGTTCCACGACCTCGAACATGATCGAAGCGACCTCGCAGATGCTCGGCGAACAAGGCGTTGCAATCTACAAACAGGTTCCGAACCGACGGTGCAGGCTGGAACAGACTCCACAGAGCCTTCGAAAACGTGTACTCGGCCATGGATCAGGTCGAAGCGTACAAATTGCAAGCAGCCGATAGTCTCGCGCAAACGGCGGCTGCGCTCGAAAGCGAAGTCGGCAAAGCGAAATCGTATCTCGCGCGCTCGGGCGCGCCGCAGCTGCCGCAGTAGCGATGGTGCTTCCTGCTCGGGCGCAAACGTGCGTCGATCGGATTCACGCGCTGCTGGATGAAGTGAGTGCGCTGGGACTCGAAGGTGCGGCCGGTGAAGATGCTTACGCGCTGCGCACGACCCGCGAACGGTACCTGCCCGAAACGCTTGATGCGTACGCGCGCATTCCAGCGGCACTGCGCGCGGTGCCGGATGCGAACACCGGCCGTACTCCGGACGATCAGCTGCAGGAGCAGTTGGAGATTCTCGAACGCGCAACCGCACAGCGGCTCATGCGGTTGGCGGAACACGGGCGGACGGCGCTCTCCTCGAACGGGCGCTTTCTCGTCGATCGTCTTGGTCCGCTCGAATCGCTGCCGGAAGCGCCGCAGGTGCAGACACACAGCGCGCCCGTTACCGCGCGCCGCTTCGTGGACGCGCTCGGTGCCGGCGTGAAGCGCAATCGCGATTTGGTCAATGTGGTCGCTGGAAAATTGTACGACGCATTCCCGCTGCTCACCGAGGTGGATCGCGGCGTGTTCGGAGCCGGGCCCGCCAAACGCGTAGCCATCACCGTCCCGCTCGGCAACGATCGATTGCGGTATGGATTGGCGCTCGGAAGGCAGGGCGACGTCGAAACTACGGTTGCCAAGATCGTTCGAGGCGTCACGATCCGCACGGAGCAAGTGGCATTCGAGCCGTGGGCGCACGCGTTATACGAGGATTTGAGCGCCTACGCGCGCAGCAGCGTGCAGGCGCAGGAGATGCTCGAACAGCTGGTTCGTTAGAACCGAAAGACGAGGGTTGCCATGAGTTTCTTTGGATTTGGTTCCGGTAACCGGCCGCCGCAAGCGCCGGCGGTGCCCGGCGCGCCGCAAATGTCCACGCAAGGCGGCGTGCCGCAGGACGCGATCGCGCGTTTGCGGAGGATGTCCGGCGAAGGAGGCAAGCCGCTCTTTACGAGCGATCTCTCCGTGAGCGAATTCGTTCTGCTCGAGCAACTCGGGATCAAACCGCTCGGCATGGTGCTCGGCAGTTCGATCTATCATGTCGGCATTCAGTATGGCAACTGGTATCAAAATCAGGAACTCGAATATTTGAGTCAGGCAATGTACCACGCACGCGAACTGGCGATGTCGCGGATGGAGGAGGAGGCGGCGGTTCTCGGCGCCGACGGCATCGTGGGAGTACGCTTGAACGTCAACGCGTATTCGTGGGCGGAAGCGGCACTCGAATTCACCGCCATCGGCACCGCGATCAAAGCGCGCGAGGGCGAGCGCTATCACACCGTGCACGGCCGTCCCTTTACCAGCGACCTGAGCGCACAGGACTTCTACAAGCTGTTTCAGTCCGGCTACGTTCCGGCGGAACTCGTGCTCGGAAACTGCGTCTATCACGTCGCGCACCAAGGCTTTCTGCAGCAGACTGCGCACCCTCGGCATGAACGTGGAACTGACCAATTACACGCAGGCGATTTACGACGCGCGGGAGCTCGCGATGAGCCGTTTGCAGGCCGAAGCCGAGGCGCACGGAGCGGAAGGCATCATCGGCATGCGCATCACCGAGCAAAGCTGGATCTGGCAGCCCCACGTCATCGAGTTCATGGCTATCGGCACGTCGATAGTGCGGCGTCCCGGCTACGCAGGCGACGGAACGCTGGTGCCGCCGCCCACGCTGACCGTTTCGCTCGACGATTGATCGCGCAGGAAAATCAGTAGATCGGTGAGCCCGGCGCGCCGGGAGCGACGCTTCCGTCATCCGGCGCGAACACCAGGCGCAGCGGATAACTCGAGCCGCTGTCGGGAATCGTTTCGACCGTCACGCGCACGAAGCCGCGCGCCGGCACGACGTATTGTCGCACTTTGTACCGTGAGAACGCCGGCACCTGGTGCGATTGGATCAGCACGCCGTCGATCAGATACGTTGCGGTTGCGCGGCCGCCGCGCGGATTTTCATAGATCGCGATCGGCTGCGGCTGTGCGGTCGGATTCTGGATTTTGATCACGAACGATTGCAGCACGCCGTAGTCGCCGGCAAGCGCTTGCCCTTGCATGATGTTGGGCAGCGGAATCTGCCCGACATCGAGTTCGAGAAATTGATCGGTGGTATTCCAAAGCGTGCTGTAGTGGAACTCCGGAATCTTGTATCGACCGCGCGCATGCGGATGGGTGCCGGTCAGCAGCTCCGTGCTCGCCAGCGCTTCGTCGGGTGAACTGCTCGCGTCTTGCGCGAACAGCGTGAGATGCACGGTGCTTCCGTTCAAAACGCGCAGCTGCAGCAAGTTGCAGACGACATCTTTCGCGGGCAGCGGCTGCTCGACCAAATTCAGCGTGCCGTTCCCCGGTATGACGATGACCTGCCCTTCGTTTTGCACCAACCGGCGCAGAAACGTATACGTCGCCTGATGACCGGCGAGCATTTCGTTCGGATCCGGGCCGCCCGCGCCGCTGATGAACTGCACGATCGCCGGTTCGGACGAACGGTTCCGTGCGCGCAGGACGATGCGGCGATCCGGCTCTCCCGGCGGATTGTAGTGAAAATACAAGAACCGCGTGGGGCGAGTACGCTCGAGATCGCTTGCGAACAGCACGCCGTTTTCGGTTAGCCGTTCGGGGAAATCGCTGACGGTCAGCGAGTCCGGCGTGATCTTCGGCGCCGCCATGTTCTCGACGCGCACGTTCGTCGTGCCCTCGACGCTGAAATACTGCTCGCCCTGAATGAGGATCGGAACGCCCACCGTCGCGACGTCGTCCTGCGGCAGCGCGCGCGAGAACTGCACCTCGTCCGCGGACGCAACGATTTGCGCACCGGACCGCGCCTGCGCCAGCGCGACTGCGGCCGCAACGGCCTGCTCTTTGATGAACGCGGCGCCGGCGGGATCGCCCGTGATGCGAATCGACGCGGAGTCCGCGATGCTCCCGGCGTTGTACGCGACACGTACCGGAACGACCACGCTCATGCCGCGCTGATCGGTGATGCCGACCGCCGTCGCGTCCGGGCGTTTTCCCGGTGAGCGTAATCGTTTGCGCGGTTTGATCGACGGCGGCGTCCACGATCGCCGGATTTAGGACGTTCACCGCCATCTGACCGTACACGGCGGAGACATGGAGCATTTGCGTTGCGCCGACCGGAACGGACGCCGCTGCAGGCTGCACCGTGATGGGAACGGGCGTCGGCGTCGCGGTCGGCGAGGGCGAGGGCGATTGCGGCGCAGCTCGGCAAGCCGGGCCGAGGCGGAGCACCGGACTGCGCCGGCGATGGGACCGGTGTAATCGGCGCGTTGGTTGCGGACGGCGCCGCCGGATTGATTTGCGCGCGCGGAATCGCCGCGGACGCAAGGATGCAACCCGCAACGATCGCCGTCGCGAACAGCGAAGCTCGCCCGGTCACCGGCTAGGCGATTTTGGCTTCGTCTCGGCTCACTGCGGACGCGAGCAGCGTCTTGTAGCCAACACTCGGAAACAGCACGGTGACGAGGTCTTTTTCGGCGCGCTCGACGGTGCCCTGTCCGAACTTGCGATGAAAGACGACGTCGGCGATGCGATAGAGCGACGCCGTTCGCGGCTCGGGCGCTTCGCCCCGCACGATGGTCGCCGTTTTCGCGCGCAGGCAGTTATCGCACGCTCCGCAGCCCCCGCGCTCGTAGTCCTCTCCGAAGTAGTTCAAGATGAACTTGCGCCGGCATGACGTCGTTTCGGCGTACTGCAGCATCATCGCGAGTTTGCTCTGATCGTACGACTTCTTCGTTTCGTAGCTCGCGAGGTTGAGAACGAGATGGCGGTTCTTGCGCGCGGCTTCCGTGAGCGCGTATTTCGAGCGGCTGATCGTCTCGATGAAGCCGCCCTTCTTGAGCAGCGCGAGAATTACTTTGAGTTTCGTGAGCGGAAGCTGCAGAATCTTGCGCAGGTCGGTCATCGAGACGCCGCCTTCCTGCGCGCCGAAAATTTCCAGCGTGCCGAAGACTTTCTGCACCTCCTCGATGTCGGGATATTTGCCGGTCAGGAAGTAGTTCTGCACGCGCGTGTCGCTCATGCGGTAGATCAGCACGCAGCGCGAAGGTAAACCATCGCGTCCGGCGCGTCCCGCTTCCTGCGTGTACGCCTCAACCGACCCCGGGAGATCGTAATGCACGACGAAGCGGATGTTCGGCTTGTCGATGCCGAGCCCGAACGCGTTCGTCGCGACCACCGCACGAATGTGCTCGTCCATGAACAGTTCGTGAACCGCGGTGCGATCTTGCTTCTGCAATTTGGAATGATAGACGGCCGCGGGAATATCGAGCGGATCCTGCAGATACTTCTGCACCTCGAGCGCGTTCTTGATCGTCGCGGTGTAGATGATACCCGTGCCTTCGAGTTCCGTCGCGAAGAGCTGCCTGAGAATCTTGAACTTGTCCGCCTCTTTTTCGGCGCGTCGTACGTTGTAAATCAGATTCGGCCGGTCGAACCCTTTGACGATGGGCTTGACGTTCGGAATTCCGAGCTGGTGCAGGATGTCTTCACGCACGGCGGGCGTGGCGGTTGCGGTAAGCGCGAGTACGGTCGGGTGATTCAGGCGTTCGATGACGTGTCCGAGCGCCAAATACGCAGGCCGGAAATCGTGACCCCACTGACTGATGCAATGCGCCTCGTCGACCACGAACAGCGGTACTTCGATGGACTGCAGCAGTTGCATGAACGTATCGTCCTCCAGCTTTTCCGGCGTAACGAAGACGATTTTTATGCTGCTCGGTTCGAATGCGCTCGAGGGCGGCCGCTTCCTGATCTTCCGAAAGCGTCGAGTTGAGCGCTACGACGTTGGTGATGCCCAGCTCGCGCAGCATGTCGATCTGATCCTTCATGAGCGCGATCAGCGGACTTACCACGACGGTTGTTCCGTCCAGCAGAAAGGCGGACAGCTGGTAGGTTAAACTTTTCCCCGCGCCGGTGGCGAGAATCGCGAGCGTGTCCTGCCCGGACACGATACGACCCACGACCTCTTCCTGTCCCGGTTGAAATGATTCGAAACCGAACTTCTCACGAAGCGCAGTCCGCAGATCCACGACGTTACCTCGCTGCGATGTGTCCCTGAACAGGCATACCTGCCTCTTCAGTAAACGAACCAAAGAAGCTCCACAAACAGTATACCCCCTGGCAGGCGCCCCGAAACGTTGAAAAGTACTACCCGGAGTGTCCCTCTATCGCACCTGGCGCCCCAAGACGTTCGCCGATCTCGTCGGCCAAGATGCAGTCGTCCGCACCCTGAGCAGCGCGCTCGAAAGCGGTAAACTCGCGCACGCGTATTTGTTCTCCGGCCCCCGCGGCTCGGGTAAAACGTCGGCGGCCAAGATCCTGGCTCGCTGCATCGATTGCGTGAACGGGCCTACGGCGACGCCCGACAATACGTGCGAAAATTGCCGGGCAATTCTGAGCGGCACCGCGCTCGACGTGCTGGAGATCGACGCGGCGAGCAATCGCGGCATCGATGAAATCCGCGCGCTGCGCGACGCCGTGAAGTTCGCGCCTTCGGCGATGCGCATGAAAGTGTACATCATCGACGAGGCGCACATGCTGACCAAAGAGGGCGCGAACGCGTTTCTCAAGACGCTGGAGGAGCCGCCGCCCCACGCGATATTCATTCTCGCGACGACCGAACCCGAGAAACTGCCCGTCACGATTCTCTCGCGGTGCCAGCGCTACGCATTCCGGCGCATCGCGATCCCCGTGATGATCGAGCGCATGCGCGAGATCGCCTCAGCCGAAGGCATCGCGATCGACGAAACGGCGCTGTCGGCAATCGCGTATCGCGCCGACGGCGGGCTGCGCGATGCGTTGACGATGCTCGAACAGGCCGCGGCCTTCGCGGACGGCGCGATTACGGCGAGAACTATCGACCTCGCGTTCGGAGCAACGGGGCGCAATTACGCCGGCGCTCTGCTCGACCAGCTGACAGCCAAGGATGCATCCGGTGTCCTGCAGACGATCGACGGTGCGAGCGATGCCGGCACCGACATGCACGTGCTGCTGCGCAGCCTCATCGGCGAGTTCCGCAACCTGCTCGTCGGGCGAATCGATCCGCAGCTGCTCTCGCGCGACCTCGCGCCCGAAGACGCAGAGCTGGCGGCGGAACGCGGTAAACGGCTGACGCAAGTGCAAATCGTGCGCGCACTGCGCCTGCTATCCGAAGCGCTCGCAACCGCGCGCTCGTCCGGCAATCCGCGTCTCGAATTGGAAACGGCGCTGCTGCGCTATACGCTGGCCGCCGAAGACCAATCGCTCGATGCAATCAGCGCGCGATTGAGCGCGCTCGAAGAAGGCGGCCTTTCGCCGCTGGTTCCTCCACGGCAGCCGCTGCCGGCGAAAACCGTCGAACCACGTCCTGCCGCTGGTCATGGTGAGCCTGTCGAACCGCGGCCTCCCGCTCACGCTGGTCATGGTGAGCCTGTCGAACCGCGGCCGAGCCGTGTCGAGGCCAAGCAAGATCCCGTCACCATTCAAAAGGTGCGCGCGGCGTGGAATTCGGTGCGCACGAAAGTCGAAAGCGAGAGACCGCCGCTGCGCGGGCCGCTCAGCCGCGCGACGCTTTCCGCGATTGAAGGCAATGCGATTATTCTGCACATGCCGGATGCCGTGATGGCGGACATTTTGAAGGACCACGTCGGATTGATCGAAGAGGCGATCGGCGACGTACTCGATACGCATTTGCGCGTCACGTTGAAAGTAGACGGGGCGCAGTCGCGCAAAGGTGGAACCGCGCCGCGCACGGCCGCCAGCGTCATGGCCGCGCGATCCCATGTGCAGACAATCGCCGACGATCCCGACGAACTTTTCACTTACCTGAACGAACGGATTAAGTAGTCATGAATCAAGCGCACTTGATGGCGCAGATGAAAAAGATGCAGCAAGAGATGACCAAAGCGCAGGACGAACTTGCGCAGACGGTCGTCACGGGCGTCGCAGCCGGCGAAAACGTTCGAGTCGACATGACCTGCGATCATCGGGTAAAAGCCGTGAAGATTGCCAAAGAAGCGGTCGATCCCGACGACATCGAGACGCTCGAGGATCTCGTTGCCGTCGCACTCAACGACGCTCTCAAGAAGATCGACGAGACCACGCAAAACCGCATGGGCCGCCTCACCGGAGGCATGCGCATTCCCGGTCTCATGTAAGTCTTTGCCGAACTCCGGATCGCTCACCGGGCCGGTTCAGGCCCTGATTAACGAATTCAGTAAACTTCCGACCGTCGGGCCGAAGACGGCCGCGCGGCTGGTTTTTTATCTCCTCAACCGCCCGCGTCACGAAGCGCAGGCGCTGGCGGAGGCAATCATCGCGGTGAAAGATCGCGTGCGCCTGTGCTCGATCTGCTTTTCGGTGACTGAAGAAGATCCGTGCGCGATCTGCACCGACGAACGGCGCGATGCGGCGACGGTGTGCGTCGTCGCCGAAGCCAAAGACATCTTCGCGCTCGAGCGCACGTCGGCGTACAGGGGGCGCTATCACGTCCTCGGCGGTTTGATTTCACCGATGGACGGTATCGGACCGGCGCAGCTGCGCGTGAAAGAGCTGATCGATCGCATCGGCCTCGACCATCCGGCGGAGATCATCATCGCGACCAATCCGAATGCGGAGGGCGAGGCGACGGCGCTCTATCTCTCCCGGCTGCTTACGCCGCTCGGCGTGGTCGTCACGCGCCTTGCATACGGCTTGCCGATCGGCGGCGACCTCGATTACGCCGACGAAGTGACGCTCGCCAGAGCGATTGAAGGACGCCGGGCGCTGTAGCTTGAGCGCGCTGACGCTTTGTGATACAAAGTAGGACATGAGGGACCTGGAGCGCGCGCTGGCCGACATCGCGGAAGTGCGCGAGCGGCTCGGCCACGTGCAGCGTTTTCGCGGCTATTCCGGCCTGGCTGCCGTCATTTCCGGCGCTTTCGCAATCCTCGCGGGTCCGCTGCAGGCGCTGCTCGTTCCGCGCGTGCAAACGATTCACCAGGGACATCTGTACTTCGCGCTTTGGTTTGCGTGCTGCGCGGCGTCGGTACTGGTGAACTACGGCGCTATCGCGCACTGGTACGTCAACGATGCGACCGCGCGCGATCGCTGGCAAACCGCGACAGTCGGCCTCTCGATGATTCCAGCGCTCGTGCTCGGCGCGGCGCTTTCGTTCTCGCTGCTTCGCGCGAATTTGTTTTCGTTTCTTCCAGGCGTCTGGTACGGCTGCTACGGCGTCGGCCTTTTCGCGTCTCGCACGATGGTGCCGCGAGCGGTCGTGCCGATTGCGGCCGCGTTCACGATCGCCGGCATCGCATTGCTTTTCGTGCCTGCCGCGATCGCACTGCAGTGGTGGGTGCCGTCCGCCGGTTTCGGCGCGGCACAACTTGCTATCGGCGTCATCGTCCTGCGGGATCGCGCGGCATGAGCGAAGCACCGTACGCGCTCGGCGGCCTCGATCGCGTTTTTCACGAACGGGGACGCCTGGCGATCTGCAGCGCGCTCGTCGCCAATGCCGAAGGGCTTTCGTTCACGCAACTGCAGGAAGCGTGCAGTTTAACCGACGGTAATCTGAACCGTCATTTGCACGCTCTTGCCGAGCTGAAAATCGTGGAAACACGGCGCATCACCGGTAAAGGGCGCCCGCAGACGCTCGTGCGGATCACGCGCGAAGGGCGCGACCGTTTTCTCGACTACATAGACGCGCTCGAAGCGGTGGTGCGCGAAGTTCAGCGATCGCGCAAGCGCAAAGGATCGCCGGCGCGCACCGTTCCGGCCAACTCCACCTCGCAGTAGACGCCCATCACGTTTGCGCGCCGCTGCGCCACGTACAGCAATACGTCCTGGTCGGGCTCGCCGGTTTCGACGTCATACGTGATCGTCACGCAGCGTTTTATGGTGTCGCACACTCGCAGGACCACTCCCCCGGCTTCGATGACGCTTCCGACCAATTCGTCTTCCGAAAGCTCGAAATCGTCCGCGGCGCGAGCGTAGAAGTTGGGCCGCCATCGCCGCGGATCGAGCGGCATCTCCAATGCTTTCTCCACCTCGGAAATCCAGGAATCGAAAACGAGCGAAATCGGCGCATCGTCGAAATACCGTTTGCCGGGTTCCGCTCTCAGGCGCACTTCTACACCGGTTGCGGCAGCAAACCGCTCGGCCTCCTGCGGTCTGGACGTTGTGTGCAGCAGGTTGTGCTCCTTGCCGCGATAGGGCTTTCCGGCGCGCGCGTGTCCACTCTCGACGAACAGCGCGCTGCTTCGGTCCCCCGAAAGTCCCTGCGCCTCGACGTGCGCGCAGTTCAGCGGCTCCGCGGATAAACTCTTGATCGGGTAACGCCAAATCGTCGCGATCTCGCCCAAGTGTTGCATGACGCTGATCTACCATAGGATACCTGTGAAATCCTCAAGAAGCGCCGCGCATGAACCCGGCCACCGAACCGGCCTGGATGCGCCCCTTATCGCTGGGCGAATTGTTCGATCGCGCCGTAACGCTGTACGTGCGCAATTTCGTCCTGTTCACGCTGATCGCCCTCGTGCTCATCGTACCGGTGGCGATTCTCCAGTATTTCTCCGGCCTGCACGATAGCGAAGCCCTCGCACAAATGCTCGCGACGATTCAGCATCCCGGAACGATTCCGCCGGCACAAAACGGCAGCGACACGGCGCTGACGTTCGGATTCATCGCCACGGCGTTCGTTTTGAACGCCGTCGTCCTCGTCGTGATCTCGGCGGCGCTCGGAGCGCTCTATCGGGGCGAGCGTCCGGAATGGAGCGCCTGCTACGCTCGCGCGCTGCGCCGCGCGGGCGCGATTGCGGCCGCGCTCCTTTGCGAGTGTGCCGTGTTCGCACTGGTGATTTTCGCGGGGGCGTTCGCCATCGTCGCAACGTTCTTTTTTGCGGCGCTCCTCGTGCGTGAGTCGGCGCCGCTCGGCCTCATCGCATTCGCGGCAGCCGCAGTGGTCGTGCTCCTTTGGTTCGCCGCCATGCTGCTGGTCTATGTGGCGTTCGCCTTTGCCTACAACGCGATTGGAATGGAAGAGGCGAGCGCCGGTTCGGCAATCGCTCGAGGTTTCTCGCGAATTTTCAACCGCAGCGAACTGCTGCGCGCGCTGGTCATGTGTCTCGCGCTCATCGCGATTTACGCGGGCTTGTCGGTCGTTTCGATGGCGATGGCTTCCGTGCTCGAAACGCTGAAGCTGCACTTGCTGTACGTCGTCGTGAGCGCTTTAGTCTCGCTCGTGGCTACGTCATTTCTCGGTATCTTGTTCGCCGTTTATTACTTCGACGTGCGCATCCGGCGTGAAGGATTGGACATGCAGGCGGACGTCGAGCGGCTGCAACCCCTTGCCGCGCGTTCATGACGGTGTTTCCGGCGCTCGGATCCCGCATACCGCCGCGCGATCCATCGGGTTTGGCCCGTGAAATTCTTTCGCAGCCGCGCTTTCGCGTACGCATACACGCAACGCCGCACACGTGGCTGGACTGGCTTCGCCAGTGGCTGTCCGATCGGTGGAGTCAACTGCTGGACGTATTTTCGCATCACGTGCATCTCGGCGCGCGCGCAACCATCGCGGCTGGGGATTTACTGATCGCCGCCGTCACGCTGGTCGTCGTGATCGCCGGCGTGCGGCTACTGCTCGGCATGGCCCGCGAAAGCGCGTCCAACGCTCGTGCCGCAAGTGCGCTGCCGGTTCATGGCGATCCGCGCACCCTGTATGTGCGCGCGCAGGCCGCGGCGCAACGCGAAGCCTATTCCGCGGCAATCGCGCTCTTGTTCCAGGCGTGCCTTGCGCAGCTCGACGCGCGCGGCATTCTGCGTGACCATCCGTCCAGAACCGTGAACGAATGCCGCGCGGACGTGCGCGAGCATGTAACGAAGCTGAGCGAACCCTTCGACGTTATCTCGCGCGCGTTCACAGCGGCCGTTTACGCGGAAGAGGGCGCGACCGCAGACGCCTGGGGAGACGCGGATCGTGCTTATGCGGCGTTTGCGGCGCCGCACCGCAATGCCGCGTAAACGCATCGCCGATCTTGCGATCGTCCTGGCCTCGCTGGCGATCGTTGCCGTGCTGGCAATCTCGCGCGCCGGGCGGAACGATACTGAGCGAAGCGCGCCGTCGACATACGACACCGGCGTGAACGGATACGCGGCCGTCTACGATCTGCTCGCGCGCGAGGGCGATCGCGTCGGACGATTCGAGTTGCCGATCGGCGAGCTCGGGCAATCGCCGCGTACGCTCGTGCTGGCGGGTGACGGTGCGCTCGACGCAGCTGCTCCGTCCGTGAATGTGCGAGCCGATCTGAACGGCTGGGTGCTTCGCGGCGGGCGCCTCGTCGTGCTCGACGGATCGGTAAGCCGCGCTGCGGCGGAGGCATTCGGCATGCCGCATGCTCGACGCGTGCAGAGCGGTCTGGCTCGAACCGCGTGCGCGTTCGTGTCCGCCCGCAGAGGCGCGCGAGTTGCGGCCGACTTCACCGCAGCCTATCCTACGGCGTGCACGCGACGACGCGCGACTCTTCTGCAAGCTGCATCCTCAGCAATGGGGATTGTCTACCGGCGCGGCCGCGGCAGCATCACGCTCGTCGGAACGGCTACAGTATTCGACAACCTGCATCTCGCGCAGCGCGCGAACGCATCCGTGGCGTACGCGGTGCTAGGCGGCGGACCCATAGTGTTCGACGAACGCGTGCACGGCTATGTTGCCGGACGCACGTTTTGGGAAGTGTTGCCGGCGCCGATGCGGATTGCCCTCGGCCTCGGAGTGCTTGCCGGCCTTCTCGCCGTCGCGGGGGCGAATCTACCGTTCGCGCCGCCGTTGAATGCGAGCGAACCGGAAGAGCGTGATTCCGGCGCCTACATCACTTCCCTGGCGCGAATGCTGGAACGCGGCGGTGCCGCGCGTGAAGCGGTCGCCGTGATCGTGCGGCGATGCGAACGCGCGCTGGGGGCCCGCGCACCGGGAGACGAACGCGCGCGCATGCTGCTGCGCGAATTGCGGACCGTAGAATCTTCACCGCGACCGGGCGCTTCGGACGTCTTGCAAGCGGGACGGATTTTCGCACGCGTGCGAAAGGAGTACGGATGCTGACCACCGGCGCCCACGAACTTGCCGAGCGCATCGCGCAGGGTATGCGCGGAATCATCGTCGACGGAGATCGAACGACCTTCGCGCTGCTGGTTTCGCTGTTCGCGCGCGGGCACGCGCTCATCGAAGGCGTACCCGGCACCGGAAAAACGCTTGCCGTTCGCGCGCTCGCCTCACTACTGGGTGCACAGTACCGGCGCATCCAATTCACGCCGGATTTGTTGCCCGCAGACGTTGCCGGCACGACGGTGTTCAATCCGCAGACGGCGCAATTCAGCACGCGAACGGGACCGATTTTCACCAACGTGCTGCTTGCGGACGAAATCAACCGCACGCCGCCCAAGACGCAGTCCGCGTTGCTCGAAGCGATGGAGGAAGCGCGCGTGACGATTGACGGCGTGACGCTGTCGCTGCCGCAGCCGTTTTTCGTCTGCGCGACGCAGAACCCAATCGAATACGAAGGAACGTATCCGCTCCCCGAGGCGCAGGCTCGACCGGTTTCTCGTGAAGATCGAGGCGACGTATCCGCACGAAGACCACGAACTGCAGTTGCTCTCCCGGGTTGCAGCCGGCTTTGACGCGCGCAGCATCGAGCCCGAAAAAACCCCGCCGCTCGCGCAGCCCGCTGAAATTCTCCAGGCGCAAGCGCAAGTGCGCGAGGTGCACGTTTCCGCAGGCGTGCAGCGATACATTTATGCGATTATCGCTGCAACGCGAGCCCACCGGCAGCTTACGCTCGGCGCGAGTCCCCGCGCGGGCGTTTCGCTTTTGCTTGCGGCTCAAGCGGCCGCGGCAATCGACGCGCGGCCGTTTGCAACGCCCGACGACGTCAAGACCGTCGCTCCGCTGGTATTGCCGCACCGTCTCATCGTGCAGCCCCAAGCCGAAATCGACGGCGTGCGCGCGGCGGGCGTGTTGGAAGAGGTACTGAACGCCATTCCGGTGCCGCGTGAAGCAGCGCCCTGAATTGCTGCGGATTCCGATCTGGATTGCTCCGCGCGGTTATTGGGCGCTCGCACTGGTGGCGCTCGTGTTTGCAGCGGCAGGCGCGTTTTCACCCTTAGCGTTCGTCGCCGCTGCGCTCGGAGCGCTGCTGCTCGCTGCATTTGCCGCCGATGCGGCGCTGGGGCCGCCGCGCGGGCAGATCGACGTGCAGCGCACGCCTCCCCAGCCGTACTGGCTGCGGCAGCCGGCGGCGCTTTCGTACGTGATTCGTAACTACGCGCACGTCGCAACGCGCGTGGGCGTAATCGAATCTCCCGTGTCGCTGGTTCGCTTTGACGAAGATGAAGTGACGGCAGAGGTTCCTGCGCGCAGCCAATCGCCCGTCGAGCGCCGGACGACGCCAATCGCACGCGGCACGACGCCGCTGGGTGCGATGTATTGCTGGTATGAAAACCGCCTTGGGCTGTTGCGCCGCCGCTTGCGCGTGGTTCAAGAGCAGCAGCTTCGCGTGTATCCCGATCTCTCGGCGGTCGAGCGCTTCGGAAAGCTGCACATGCGCAACCGGATCATCGAGGCGGGTTTGCGCCGGATGAAACTGCGCGGTATGGGAACGGAGCCGGAAAGCGTACGGGACTGGGCGCCCGGCGATCCGTTTCGCGCGATCAACTGGAAGGCTACGGCGCGACGCGGCCGCGTGATGGTCGCACAGTACGAAGTGGAACGCACGCAAAACGTGATGATCGTGCTCGACGCCGGGCGCCTGATGACGCCGCGCGTGGACGAACAGCGCAAATTCGATTACGCAATCACCGCGGGTTTGTCCGTTGCGGCCGTTGCCGCGCTCGCGAACGACAAGGTGGGCGTCGTCGCGTTTGCAGGCGACATTCTTCGCGCGTACGCGCCGCGCCAGACCGGGCGCTCGAGCAGCCGCGTGGCCGGCGCACTGTACGATTTGGAGCCGGTGTTCGAAGAATCCGATTACGATCGCGCGTTCGCCTACCTACGCGCTCACGTCCATAAGCGCAGCCTCATCGTGTTTTTCACGGATATGGTCGATCCCGTCGCGCAAGGCGCGGTCCTGGCGCAAATCGGAACCCTCGCGCGCCGGCACTTGGTGGTTTGCGCGTTCATGAACGATGCGGCGATCGATCGACGGATCGATGCCGCGCCGCAACGCGTGCAAGACGTTTACGCCACCGCCGTTGCTTTGGAATTGCAGGATGAGCGCAGGAGTGCGGCGGCGATCCTTTCGCGCTTGGGCATTCAGGTGGTGGACGTGCCGGCACGCCGCCTCACGACCGCGCTAATCGATCGCTATCTGGAGATAAAGCAGCGCGGCGCGCTGTAACGAGCCGTTCTCTGCCGTCCGGCAAAGGCGAAATAAACGATGAGCGCGACGGCCGTAATCGCCCCGACGCCTGCGCGCACGTCTGCCGGAAAACGCAGCGGCGAAAAAAAGCCCTCGATAGCTCCTGCAACGCAAAGCATCGCGACGACGCCGGCAACGAGTATGCCCGCGCGGCGGCTGTTCTGCGCTATCGCGTCGCGCCGGCGCAAACGCCCGGGCAACACCACGCCGGCGGCCAAAAGCAGTCCCGCTCCGCCCGCGATCTGAATCGCCGTCAATTCGATGAACCCGTGCGGTGCGACGGTAGCCCAGAAATCGGCGCCGAAGCCGGCATGCGCGAAGAGCGCTCCCAGCGCGCCGAGCATGAGCGCGTTGAAGACGATGAGATAAAGGGTGCCGGCCCCGAGCGTAACGATGCCGGCTGCGAAGGTCAGAAACGCGACACGAATATTATTGGTGATGATCAGCGAGGACATCATTGCCGAGGCGTCCGGCGTAAATGCGAAGTTCGAGTCGTGCAAGCTCTTGGTGATGTGCGCCGGCACGAGCGAGTCGGGCAATAGCGCGTACGCGTCAGATGGATCGTGCGCGACGATCGCGTACGCGACGGCCGACCATACAACGGTCAGCGCGATGCAAAGCCCGACGTAGGCCCACGAACGCCGAAATTCGGATGGAAACGTTTCCATGAAAAAGCGCGCGATCCGCGCGCGGCCCGTTTCGACGGTCGCGCCGTATACGAATGCGTGCGCTCGAGCCGTCAGGCGATTCAGATAGTGCACGACTTGCGCGTCAAAGCCGTGGCCTTGCGCGTAGGCCAGATCGGAGGCGGCCCAGCGGTACAGCCGTCCGAGTTCAAACAATTCTTGCGCGTTCAGCGCGCGCAGCCCGTGGCGCCCGGCTCGCGCGAGCAGCGTCTCGAGGCGCTCCCAAGCCGATCCGCGCCGGCGCAAAAACGCCTGCTGAGTCATGTCCGGTATTTGCGGCGCCGTTCACCGCAGCTCATGCTTCGCAGCCAAGCGGGGGGCGCGCAATCCAGGACGAAACGGCGCCCTGGAGATGGATCGGTTCATCAGCGTAAGAACGCCGGAAAGCATTGCGTTCTGCTACGAACTGGCAGGGCTGGGCAGCCGGTTCTTGGCGCTGGCCGCCGACATGGCGCTGCAGCTGCTGATCTTGCTCGGGATCGGCTGGGCCATCGTGTTGATCGGTTCGCACGCTTCGCAGGTGCACGGCAAGCCGTCGGTTTCCGAGAGCACGATACAGTCGGTTGCCGTCGCTTTCGTCGTAACCATCGTCTTCGTGGTGTTTTTCGGGTACTTCATCGCTTTCGAAGCGTTCTGGAACGGTCAAACGCCCGGAAAGAAAATGCTCGGAATTCGCGTCGTGCGCGACGGCGGCTTTCCGCTCGATTTGGCCGGCTCGTTCATTCGCAACCTGATCCGGATCGGCGAAGTCGGGCTCGGATTTTACGCGCTCAGCGCGATCTGCACGCTGTTTTCACCGGAGAACAAACGGCTTGGAGACATGGCGGCGGGAACGATCGTCGTTCGGGATACTCGCGTGCAAGCGTTGACCGTGATTTTGGATCGCTCGGAGCCTGCGGAACGGCGCACGGCGCTGCTGACGGACGAGGAGCACGCGGTTATCGGCCGGTTCATCGCGCGTCGCCGCGGCATGGATCCGCAGCACAGGCGCGTTCTTGCGGAGCAAATCGCCGATCGCGTCCGAGGCCGCGTCTCCCGCGACCTTCAGGGCCTCGATGCCGAGGAACTGCTCGAGAAACTCAGCGCTTCTTCGTAAGGCGCGCAATCAGTTCGCGCGCGAACGTCATCGCTTCGTTCTTGGTGCTTTCGTACAGCGACTTGGCTTGACCGCTGCTCATTTGCCGGCCGTGCTCGTAATAGAACGTCACGCCCTCACCGACCACGATCGTACCGGCATAGGCGATTGCGCCTTTGATAGCGATACCGGCGACCGGAATGAAACCCGAAAGTTCGCGCGCGAGCGAACGCCAGCCGAACCCACCGCCGATGACGGGCAGCAGTTGCCACATGCGCTGCACGTCCGGATCTTTGCCGTACGCCGCCTCGATGTGGAGCAGCAGCATCATTTGAATGCCGGTGATAGCCATCATGTCGCCCGCTGATGCGAAGACGCCCATGACCAAACCCACGACGGGGATGTGATCGACGACGGCGCTCGCGAGTGCAATCTTCAGAGCATTGTTCGCGGCGTCGCGCGTGAGCTTCGCCGCGACGCTCTCGCGCATCGGCGGCAAGCATCGGCCCACGGCGATTTCCACGCCTTTGCACAATTCGACGATGTGCGGAAAGACGCGTGCGCGCAGCGCTTCGCGTGAGATTGCGGGTACCGTGTATTCGGCGAACTGCCCGCGGGGCGGCGCCGAGGATGGACCCGACGGCTGCGCTTGTTCGTCGATCGTGAGGGCAATTATCGGGAGATTGAGCGCGCGCAACGGCGCCATACTCCCGTCCGATACGTCCCCGCCGCGGCCCAGAAACAGGACGACGCGCGCCTCGTTCGTGAGCGCTGCCTGCGCCATGCCCGGAATGACGGTTTCCAAACACGATGCCGCATCGAACGGAATCGAGTCGTCCGGATGTCCGGAGAGCAGAAAGACGCGCATGGCGGCGACCAGCTCCGGATCGCCGCACAGATAGAACCGGAACGGCTTTCGCACGTTCGCGTGCACCGTTCTGACATCGATGCCTTTGCGAACGAGCCGCAGAATATCGCCGGTCGCTGCCGCCATTACGTTACACGCCCCCTTGCGCTTGTCTGCGCGTTACGCCGCCCGGATGCGCTTCGGTTTCCGGGCTGTCGGTGTAATCGAGATAAATCAGTCCGAGGAAGATTTCGAGCGCCTCGGCGTGCATACCGTGCGCATTGGCGACGTCCACGATACTACGGTGCGATTCGTGCGCTTCGCGAACGATTGCCTGCGGTGTCGTTTTCGTGTCGGCCGCGACGATGGACGCCGCGGTCAGCTGCCCCGGCGTGACATTGTCGTGCAGCATGTCGATGTAGCTCAGGTCGTCGACGTTCCAGCGCACGTTGATCGCCTTCTGCAGCGTTTCGTAGCGCTGCGGCGAGGTGCCGAGGCCGAGCATCGTGATCCGCGTTTCGAGTTGCCGCGAACGCGCCATGTTGTAGAGCTGCGACGCCTGCGAGGCAGACACCGCCGCCTGGCCGAGCGACTGCTGCGCTTTCTGCATGAACGGAACGAGGCCCTCATAATCCATCTGGCTGATATCGTTGAAGTAGTTGATGTTCACTTGCTGCAGCCTTTTGATGAACGCGTCGAGATCGCCGAGGCCGTCGTCGAGTTGCATCGCCGACGCGCGTCCCGCATCGACGGCGCGTTCCATGTCGCCGTCCGCCGACGTGAGCTCGGAGAGCATCTCCGGATACGACGGAAAGACCGCAATGGAATCGGACGGAATCGGCGTCATGCTGAGCGGAGAATTCATCTCCCCGAGGATGTCGGCGTTCTCTTTGAGTAGACCGCTGGGTTTGTTCGTTTTCGCGTCCACCGAACCGACGTCGTCGATGGCGTCGGACGAATCCTGAAGCGCGCTGTTGATCGAACGCGCCATGCCGTTCAAGCTGCGCTCGACGGCTTCGAGACGCGACCCGTGCTTGACCTCGATGCGGCTGAAATCGGGAAGTTCGTACTCGATCGTCTGCAGGCGATTCTGCAACGACTTGAGTTGGTTGTGCCCTTCGTCGTGTCGCGCCGCAATCTGCGCGGCGGCTTGCGATTGCACGCCCTGCGCATCTTTGAGCTGCGTTCGCAGCGAGCTCAGATTCGGTCGCGTGAGATCCACGCGGCGCGCTTCCATCGCGCGCAGCGCAGCCATCCGTTCCTGGGCGGCCGCCTTGACGTCGGGCGAGGTGCTTTGCGCGAGTTCGCCCAGCGTTTGTTCGCTCTTGCTCGTCAGGCCGAGCGCGAGCTGCGTCTGTCCGAGCGCAAGCAGCGCTTGCTGATTATTCGGATCGCTCTTAAGCACTTGGTTCAGTTCAATGCTCGCGACGCTGTAACGCGCTTCGTCCAAGTCGTGGAGCGCCCAAACCAAGTGCTCCTGCGTATTCGTCTTGGTCGGATCGAGTTCCGGATACCCCAAAAGGTGCGCGACGCGCGACGCGCCGCCGGGGTGGTCTTGGAAATACTTGGTGACCAGGTCGTTGTGGTCGCCGTCGAGCGCCATGAGGTGCTGCTGCAACGAGAGCATCGCTTCGGGATCGTAACCTGCGCGGGACATGAGCAGCAGTCCGTACCGGTCGGCCTGCAATTCGTCCAGGCGCGACATTTTCGCAAGCGCGCCGGCTTGCAGCAAATTGCCGAAATTGTAGATGAAGGGCGAGAAAAGCGATGCAATGCCGAGCAGAAGGCTCAGAATGTTCGCTTTCGTCTGCATCGTGACGACGTGACGGCGTTCGATGTGTCCCGTTTCATGTCCGATCACACCAGCGAGTTCGTCGTCGGACTGCACGAAGTCGAGCATGCCTTCGTTGACGTACACGTAGCCGCCGAGAGTGGAGAACGCGTTCGGGTCGCTCTCGTTCAAAATCTTGACGTTATACGGCACGTCCTTCCGGGCCGTTTCCGCCCACAGCTTCTGTGAAACGGTTTGCACCCACTGGTTGAGCAGCGGATCCGTTTCGACGACACTGCTTTCGACGATCTGCTGATCGTACGCGCGGCCCATTTCGATCTCTGCTTGCGTCGAAAGCGCAAGCGCTGGTGACGGGCACATGGCACCCAGCAATGAGATAATCACGGCGACCGGTATGATGCGACGGAGCATAAACGCATTTTCCTCTACCCGCACGGGCGGGCGGATGTTGCAGGACTGGCACTCCAAGAACGCGGCTCGCCGGTCCTGCGTTACCAAGCGGCCGGAACCGCGTGCCGGGCTTTTTTGTGCACTATATGTGGATAAACAAAAGAAATTGTGAACCCGCTGTGGACGCCGCAGGGCGCCGTCGCCCCCGTTCGAACCGGGCGCCATGATGGCGGTGTTGCGCGGTAAAGGACTCGGCCTGGAGATCGCGTTGGGAGGACGCGATTTCGAGGAAGCCCTTACCGAACTGCAGAGCAAGCTCGGCGAGCGGCCCGGATTTTATACCGGGACGCCGGCCGCTGCCGCGCTGGGTCGCACGGGTCTTTCGAAAGAGGAGCTCGGGCGCTTGCGCAGCGTCTTGCACGACCATGGAATCGCGCTCGAAGCGTTGTGCGGCGGTACCGACTTAGAACCGCTCGCGGCAGCAGCGGGGTTGCGATTCGTGGCGCTCGACGACGGCGGTGAAGAGCTTGCGCGGCGCCGTGCGCTGCGTCCGAAACGCGAGGTTCAACTTTCGGACGCAGCGCGGTCGCTGGTTGCCGACTTCGCCGGCGCCCGCTCGGACATCGCAGACCGGCGCAAACGCGGCGAGGCCAGCGTTCGCCGCGCGGTTCTCGCGCAAGCTCAGCCGGTCGTGCATCTGCCGCCGGAACCGGCAGCTCCGGGCACCTTGTATCACGTCGGTACCTTGCGCGGCGGACAAGCGCTGCAGCACCTCGGCAACATCGTGATCGTCGGCGACGTCAATCCCGGCGCAGAGCTCGTTGCAAGCGGCGACATCGTGGTGTTCGGCGCGTTGCGCGGCGTCGCGCATGCCGGAGCGCAAGGCGATGCATCGGCGCGCGTGCACGCGCTCGAGCTCGCGCCGACGCAGCTGCGCATCGCAGCGTTCATTGCGGCGGACGCGGGAGATCGCGGACAAACGCCGATACATGCAGAAACGGCGTGCGTCCAAAACGATCGCATCGTCATCTTTCCGAGGGAGAAGGCACCGTGAGCGCTCGAAAGATCGTGTTTACGTCCGGCAAAGGCGGCGTCGGAAAAACCACGACTACCGTCAACGTCGGCGCCGCACTCGCCAAGCGCGGACATCGAGTCATTCTCGTGGACGCCGACATCGGATTGCGCAATCTCGACTTGGTGCTGGGCCTCGAGAAGCGTATCGTGTTCGACCTCGTCGAAGTCGTGGAAGGGCGCTGTCAATTGCGGCAGGCACTCATCAAAGACAAACGTTTCGAATCCCTCGCGATTTTGCCCGCCGCACAGACGCGCGACAAGGACGCCGTGACTGAGGAACAGATGGCGTGCGTCATGGACGATTTGGCCGCAATGTGCGATTACGTGCTCATCGATTGCCCTGCCGGGATCGAAGCGGGCTTTCGTAACGCGCTCGCCGGCGCGGGCGAGGCAATCATCGTGACCACGCCCGAGGTCAGTGCAATTCGCGACGCGGATCGCGTCATCGGGAAAGTCGGCGAACGCAAGTTGCCGTTGCGTCTCATCGTCAATCGCATCCGGCCCGACATGGTGCGCTCCGGCGACATGCTGTCGGTCGACGACGTGTGCGAAATTCTTTCCGCCGAATTGCTCGGCATCGTGCCCGACGACGAAGAGATCATCGACACGACGAACAAGGGCGAACCCGTCGTGCTCGGCGAGACGAATCGCTTGCGCGTGATTTACGAGAAGATAGCGCGACGTTTGGAAGGCGAGCTGGTTCCCTTTACCAATTTGGACAATACCGGATTCTTCGGGCGTCTTCTGGGCGCGTTGAAAGCAGGCTGACATGCACGTCCTTCGTCGGGCTCAGGATGACAACGAGCCGAATCACGTTTCCACTCCAGCCAAACTGGGGCGTGCTATCGTGTTCACTTCCGGAAAGGGCGGAGTCGGCAAGACGACGACCACGGCAAACCTGGGCACAGCGCTAGCGCGGCGCGGTGCGAAGGTCGTGCTGGTCGACGCGGACGTCGGCCTTCGAAATCTGGACATCGTGATGGGATTGGAAAGCCGCGTAAAACATCACGTGCTCGATGTGCTCGAAGAAAAAATTTCACTCGAGGAAGCGCTGGTACGCGATAAGCATTCGCCGTCGCTCAGTCTGCTCGCGGCTGCGCAAACCCGAGAGAAGGACGAGGTCGACACCGAGAAGATGCGGCAGCTGGTCGAATCGCTGCGCGAGCGTTTCGAGTACGTTCTGATCGACTGCCCCGCCGGCATCGAGAAAGGCTTCAGGAACGCCGTGGTCGGCGCGCAGGAGGCCGTCGTCATCTGCACTCCCGAAGTCGCCGCCGTGCGAGACGTCGACCGCGTCGTCGGCCTCCTGGGCAATGCGTTTGCTCCGCAGCTCATCATCAACCGCGTGCGCCCGCAGCTGGTCAAGAAGGGCAAGATGCTTTCCGTCGACGACGTCAACTCCATTCTGCGCTTGCCGCTGCTCGGCGTCATCGCGGACGAACCCGAGGTCATCGTTTCGACGAACAAAGGCGAGCCGCTCGCGCTCCGCAACGATTCTGCAACGTCCGCGGCATATCACGCGATCGCCGCCCGAATTGCGGGCGACGACGTCCCCGCGCCGACCGTCGAATACAAAGAATCGTTCATGGACAAGCTGGGATCGTTCTTCGGAGGGAGGCGGTAGCGATGATTGATTTTCTGAATCGCCTGTTCGGACGCCAGACTCCGGTGCAACGGCGAAAGAGCGGCTGCGCTTGGTGTTGATGTCCGACCATCTTTCGCTCGCGCCCGAGATGATCGACGCCATGAAACGCGATCTGGTCGACGTCATTTCGCGTTACGTCGAAGTCGATCGCGATAAGATCGACGTGCACTTCGAGCATCAGGACAAGGCGCTTGCGATGCTCGCCAACATTCCGATTACCGGTGTCAATCGCGGAAATGGCAACGGGTCGAACGGCAACGGACACACGGAACGCGGAGAAACGCCTGCGGCTCCGCACGGCGAACTCGCGGAACCACCGAACAGCGCCGAGGCCGAGTCCGCACATCATGCGCAGCCTGTCGAAGCACGGTCAAATCATGGTCATGCTGAGCCTATCGAAGCACGTCCGAGCAACGTCGAGGCTCCCACGCGCCGCCGTAAGCGCCGGAAGGGCGCGCAGCACAGCGTCAGCGCACCGCAAACCGGCTCACCCGCTCCCGCAACGTAGCGGAGCGGGGCACATCGTTGTCATCCTGAGCCCACCTTCGTCATCCTGAGCTCGTCGAAGGACGCCCAGCAAAGCCGAGGCGCTACTCTTCGATTTTTCGAAGTTGCTCGAATTGTTCGCGCGACATTCGAAGGCGCGCTTTCGTAAGGTGAATGCGCTTCGAGAGTTCGGAGCGCGCACGAGCCGGCACGTGACTTCGCTGGTGAACAAGCGGCGGTTGGCGTTGAAATCGTATTTGGCCGGAACCGGAAGATATGAGCCGGATAAAAAGTGTCCTGAAGCGCAAGCGCCGTCCCAGTGAAAGTCAAACTCGTAGCCCAACCTTTAAGGCCGTCAGCCACCGCCACGGCGCCCAAGGCTTGCATGGTAGGCGCGCGAGCCAACGATTGCTCGACAACGGCGCTCGCTTGACAGGGGCAAACTCCCGAATCGGCCGATAACTCGGGTGAATGGCTTCCATTGCCCTCCCTTACGAGACACGGCGGTATCTGCGCAACGTCAATTGGTACTTGATCGCCGCGGCGTGTGCGCTGACATTGTTCGGTTTCATTGCCATTCAGTCGGCCGACTTGCACTCGCCCGGCGCTGCCGGCGAATACAAGAAGCAGATTTTCTATTCGATCGTGGGTGTCGGCGTGATGTACCTGTTCTCGCGCATCGACTACCGCAATTTCCAGCAGTGGGCACCGTGGCTTTACGGCATTAATTTGGTTCTGCTCGCGTTCGTGCTCAAGGGCGGTCATCACGCACTTGGTGCTCAGCGCTGGATCGAGCTGGGACCGCTCGGCACGTTTCAACCCTCGGAACCGGCAAAACTCATTCTTGCAATCTTCATCGCTTGGGGCCTCACCAAGTGGCCGTTCCACCGCATCGAAGATATGGCGCGGCCCCTTGTGGCTGTTGGAATTCCGGCGTTGCTCATTGTCAAACAGCCGGATCTCGGTACGACGCTGGTTCTGCTGGCGATTCTTTCAACGCAGCTGTTTTTCGGCTTGGAAAAAGTTCAGTATTTCGTCCTTTACGCAGCCGGGGTAATCGGCGCTGCGGCCTTCACGGTCGGCACGAACTTCATCTTGAAACCCTTCCAGAAAGCGCGCTTGCTCGTGTTCCTTAATCCGAAGGCCGATCCGCAAGGCGCCGGATATAATCTAAATCAGTCAAAAATCGCCGTCGGGAGCGGTGAATGGTTCGGACGCGGACTGCATCACGGAACGCAGACCCAGCTCAACTTCGTCCCGGAGCACTCCCGGGATTTCATCTTCACCGTCGTCGCTGAAGATCGGTTTCGTCGGCGCGCTGACGCTCATCACGTTGTACGTGGGGCTGCTTTTCGGCGGAATTCAGGTGATGCTCGCCGCGCGCGACAAGTTCGGTTTTCTGCTCGCCGCCGGCATCGTCGGAATGTTCGCGTTCCACATCGTCGTGAACGTGGGCATGACCATCGGCATCATGCCCATCACCGGCATTCCGCTGCCGTTCGTGTCGTACGGCGGCTCCGCGATTCTAACAAATTTCGCAGCAATCGGCATGCTGCTCAACATCTACGCGCAAAAAGACGGCGGGATGTTGGGCAACGCCTAATCGCGCCGCCCGTAGACCGCACCGTACCCGAGATCGGCGACTTTCTCGAAGCGCGCATGGGTCTCGAGCACTTCGCGATGAACGGGCGTGTGATAGACGATCCAGCACTCGCCGCTTTCGTGGGCAGCGAGCGTTTCCACGACCCGCCCGAGCGTGCGTTCCCCGAACGGATTGTACAGATACGCGATGACGTCGCCGCGCGGAAAACGGAATTCCGCAGCATCGGCGCAGACGATGCGTACGTCTTTGCAAGCGATCTGCGCCCGGACTCGCCGCCAGCGCACCAGATTGTCACGCGCGGTTTCGCAGAGCGAGCCGGACACTTCGACGCCGACGATTTGCTTGAAAGGCCGAAGGCTCGCAAGCATGACCACGCGTCCCAAGCCGGCGCCGACGTCGACGAACGTGCAGCGGTTGGGCGCGACGGGAAGCGCGTCGAGCAGCGCTGCACATTCCGCAACCGGCGTCGGTTCGTAATGCGTTGCGTCATCGATTGCCTCGCCAATGGCTTCCGGGTCGAGCTCGCCAAGAAAGAGCAGCGCTTCGGTGACCACGCCATGTTCCGCGTCGAAGCGCTGACCGCCCCGGCGGCCGGAAGTTGAGCGGCGCGCGTGTTTCATGCGATCCGATGCATTCGGCATTTCTCGCCGAAGACTACTGCTGCATGAGGGTGAGACGCCGCAGCGTCCTGGGCGCAGATGAAACGCCGGTATAAGCGAGGCGACTGGCTGCGCATTCCGCTGGGCTGCGAGCACGATGCGATTTCACTGATCACAGCCGCGTGCCGTTCGCGTCTGTTCGGATATTTCTTCGCTATACCAGCGACGTTCGCGCCGACGCACGCAGATTTGCGGCCGCTCAGGCCGTCCGGCGCAATCACGGCGCTCCTGTTCGGCGGAGCGGCAATCGAAGCCGCACAGTGGCCGATTATTTCGACGTCGCTGCGCTTCGATCCGCAGGCGTGGCCGTTTCCCGACTTTGCATCCCGCGGTGCATTCGGCGAGACGTGGACGCAGGTAAGATACGATCCGCTCACGCTACAGATCGTCCAGCGCAGCGCGATAGACGCCAAGGTCGCCTCGGGAATGGCTGACGCGCGCTTTTCCGGCACCGCAGAAGTGGAGGCGATTCTGCGCGGGCGCATTGCCGGCCTTACGCCGCCGGCCGCGCAGAGTATTTGCGAGATACGCTCGCCGCTGGACCAACAGTGTTTGCGCATGGTCGAGCGGGGCGGCCGAATTCAGTTCAGCACGCCGCTGAATGCGAGCGACCTTCACCGCCTTGCCGCATTCATCCGCGCGCATCCCAACGTCGCGCTTCGCGTACACGGCTTTCCGCACGGATTCGACGCGGCATTGCTTGCGCAAATGACCGCCGTGCGCGATTTGACGCTTGACGCGGCCGCTTTGGAACATCCGCAAGCGCTCGGCACATTGCGCGCGCTCGCGACCCTGCGCATCGGTGCTCTGCAGGCGCGTCTGGAGTTTCTGGATTCGCTTCCGGCGTTGGACACGCTCGAACTGCGATCCACCCGCGCGCCGCTCGAACCGCTCAAGCGGCTGCGGCGAATGAGGAATCTCGTACTCGACGGTACGGAACCTTTTGATTTTTCGGCTTTCACCGGTGCGGGTTCCCTGCAAACGCTGACGCTCGCGCACGGCGAGTACGATCTCGAAACGCTGAATGCCTGTGCCGAGCTGCGCGCGCTGCGGCTGCACGCGCTTGACGTGACGCAGTTACCGCATCTGCACGAATTGCATCACCTGCAGAAACTGGAATTGGATGCGCTCACCCGTGTTATCGATCTTGCGCCGATTGCACGTAGCGGTTCGTTGCGCGAAGTGAGCATTCGGCACATGCCGCAGCTACATGTGTGCGACTTCGCCGCGCTGCATCGCCGTGCCGAGCTGCGCATCTCCGAATTGGACATCGGCAGCCGGAGCAAGCAGCGAGAAGTCTATCGTGCGCGCAAAACCTGGGAATACTTGGGAACATGAGCGTCCTGAACGTCCGCGAATCCACATCCTGGTTCGCGGTTCTGCAAACCGGCGAACTTTCGCAGACCGCCGTAATGACCATCGGTCCGGGTGAAGACAGCGGGCCCAAGCAAAACGAACATCCCGCAAGCGAGCAAGTGCTCTACGTCGTCGAAGGCGAGCTTCACGCGGAGATCGGCGAACGCGCCTTCACGCTGCGCGCGGGCGACTCGACCATCGTCCGGCGCGAGGTGCCGCATCGGTTTACCAACCGGACGCAGCAGCCGGCGCTGACCTTCAACGTGTATTCGCCCCCCGCATATTAACCCAGGGCAGGTTCGGCTCGAGCACGCCGGGAACGTGGGCGATGACCCGCACGCGGCCTGAGCTGATCGAGCTGTGGCGAGGGTCGGTTAGAGTTTTTTCGGAGCGTCAGGGCTCGCTAGCGCACCCGCTCGAGCGCGGCCGCCGCAGGAAATCGCATGGAATGCGATTGGATGCGAGCGCCGCCCTCGCGGAGGAGTTCACCGGCGGAGATCGGCGCCCGGGCTGCAAAGGCTAGGTACGTATTGTCGACCGAGATATTGATCTCGAGCGACCCGTGGGAGAATCGGGTCGCCATACTTGAGGACAAGGTCCTCGCGGAAATCTACATCGAGCGCGAAGAGAAAGTCATCGGCTCGATCTACAAAGGAAAAGTTCAAAACGTTCTGCCCGGCATGGGCGCCAGTTTCGTCGACATCGGCCTCGGCCGCAACGCGTTCCTTTACGTCGACGACATCAACAAGACCCCGCTGAACATCGGCGACGTCGAAATCACGCAAGGCCGCAGCGGCTGGACCATCGGCGAGAAGGTCAATCGCGGCGACGACGTGCTCGTGCAGATCGTCAAGGAACCGCGCGGTCTCAAAGGCGCGCGCATCAGCACGAATATCTCGCTCCCGGGCCGCTACCTCATCTTGATGCCGACCGGCAAGTACAGCGGCGTCTCTCGCAAGATCGAGTCCGCCGACGAACGCAACCGCCTGAAGGCGGTCATGAAACGCATCCGTCCCGAAGGCATGGCGACGGTCGTGCGCACTGCGGCGGCGAACGTGAGCGAAGCCGAACTCATCGCGGATCTGGGTGTCCTCATTCGCATGTGGCACGGCATCCTGGAATCGTACAAACGCGCACCTTCCCCGTCGCTGCTGCACAAAGACATGAACCTCGTGTACAAAGCCGCGAGGGACTTCATCACCGCGGACGTGGATCGCGTCTTCATCGACAACGACGACGAGTACAAAAAGGTTTGTTCGTTCCTACAACTGCTCGGCCCACAGTATCTCGATCGCGTCGAATACTACAACTCCGGGCGCTCGCTGTTCAAGGATTACCACATCGACGACGAGCTGCAGAAGCTCATGAAACCGAAGATCAATTTGCCGTCCGGCGGATCGATCGTCATCGAAACGACCGAGGCCCTCACCGTCATCGACGTGAACTCCGGAAAATTCACCGGCGGCAAGAATCTCGAAGACACGATCGTCAAGACCAACGTCGAAGCGGCGGCGGAAATTGCGCGGCAGGTTCGGCTGCGCGACATCGGCGGCATTATCGTCTGCGACTTCATCGACATGAATACCGAGGTTTCGCGCAACAAGGTGATCGCGACTCTCGAATCCGGGTTGCGTCGCGATCGCACGCGCTCGACGATTCAATCGTTCAGCAATCTGGGTTTGCTGGAATTCACGCGCAAGCGGGTGGGTAAAGATCTCGACTCGCAGCTGCGCGGGTCGTGCCCGACATGCGCGGGCTTGGGAACCGTGATGTCGGCGCAATCGACGGCAATCGACGCGCTTCGTAGGATCCGTCTGCATCAGCGCAGCAACGGCCACCCCGTGCTAATCGAATCGGCGCCGACGGTTGCGGCGCAACTGGAATTCTGGTACGAAGACGAGTGCAAAGAGCTCGGCGAACAGCTCGGCGCGTCGATTCACGTGCGCGTCGATCCGCTGCTCCATCCGGAAAAAGTTCGCGTGCGCGACGCTGCGCAATTCAAAGTCGACGGCGCATTGCGAGTCGGCGACGAACACGAAGTGGAACTGCTCGCGGGACGCTTGCCGAACGCGACGTCCGCTGCCACGGTCATCGAGGGCCGTATCGTCGAAGTCGAAAACGCCTCGAACATGGCGGGACAAACGGCGCGCATCAAACTCATCGACGTCGGTGACGATTCCGCACTTGCCGAGCTCGCCGCCGTTGCGACTACGGAAAAGAAAAAACGGCGCGGCCGCGGCCGCGGAAAGAGCGGCCTCACTCCCGCCGAGCAGACGCAGCAGCTGCGCGAACTCGCGGAAGAAGCCGCGCAATCCGGTCAAGCCCGACCGCCCATCGGCATCACCACGATCACCGAGGAAGAGGAACGCCAGGACAAGGCCGTTGCGGCCGAAGTGAAAGCCGAGCGCGCACCAGAGGCGATCGTGATTGCCGAAGGTGAGGTGCGCGAAGGCGAAGGGCGGCATCGCCGCCGGCGGCGCCGTCGCGGACGCGGCGGTCGCGGCGGGCACGGCGAGGAATTCGTCGATGCGGCGCAGGCCGGCATCTCGCCGGAAAGCGCTCAGGCTCAAGTGAAAGCGGAGCCGGACGCTGAGGAAGCGCCTCAATTCGGACACGGGCAGGAAGGCGAGGGCGGCCGTCGCCGCCGTCGCCGTCGCCGCCGCCGCCGCGGACACGGGGGCGCAGCCGAGGGCGCTGCACCGCCGGTGCCTCCGGCGATGCCCGACCGCCACATCTTCCGCGTAGCCGCCGACGGCAGCGCCGAACCCACGGGGCAAACCGCGCCGCGGGAGCCCGGACGCGCGATTGCGCCGTGGAACCGCAAGGCACAGCCGCCCGCCGTCGAGCCGCCGCCGCCGCATCTGCGGGCCCCGGAGGCGGACGTCAGGCCGACGAAGCCGGCGCGCCGGCGCACGACCGCACCAGTCGAAGCGCCGGTAAATCGCGGCGGTGAACTGGCCTCGTCCCCGACCGCCGCACTCCCCCCGCCGAAAAAGTCGGAGAAGCCCAAACGCGTACCGCGACAACGCGCGGCAACTGCGTCCTCTCCCGCGGCTGAACCGCAAGCGGCAGACTCCAAGGCCAAGGGTACTCGCAAGAAAGCCGGCGAGCTGAGCGAAAGCAGCTCCAAAGCGAACGGTTGGCGCGCGAAAAACGGCCGAGGATCGCACGACCCCGGGACCCGCAGTGAAGAAAACGCGAGCGGTGCGGAAAACGCCGGCGAAAGCCGCGTCGGCGCGAAAGAAAAAGACTTAGCGTCTACGCGCGCGAGGGAAAGTACTTGGCATGCCGAGCATGCACGAGCGCTTCCTCGCCGCGCGCGCGCAGTCGCTCTCGGGCGTAGGTCCGCGTCGCTTCGCGCATCCGGAAGCGCCGCTCGCGATCGTCTCCGTGAAGGATGTCCGCCAGGCGTTTGTCGATGATGTCGTCGAACGCAGCCGCGGCTTCTCCAGGCCGCAGCGGCGAAAAGGCGCACACCTCGCGCGCGGCGTCCACGTCGAAGCTTCCATTGAAGATACTCATACGTTCGAACAATCGCTGCGCGCAATCGTCGAGATCGGTGTAACTCCACTCGACCGCGTTGCGCAGGCTCGGTTCGTGCTCGCCGAGCAGTTCCTGCAGCGAACGGGTTTTCACCATCGGCGCGGCGGAGCTCGATGGCAAGCGGCAAACCATTTAGGGCGGCGCAAATTCGCGTAATCTTCTCGCGATCGCTCGCATCGAAAATTACTTCCGGAGCGCTAGCCGCCGCGCGCTCATAAAAGAACACGCGCGCGTCCTCGCGTGTGAATGGCCCCAGATGGAAAACGCGTTCTTGCGCCAGCTGCAATGGGCGGCTGCTGGTCGCCAAAATGGTCGCGCGAGGCGCCTTCATCGCGAGCGAAACGCAGATGTTGCGCGCTTCGTCGTGTACTTGCTCGCAGTGATCCAGAACGATCAGGCACTGCGTCTGTGTAAATTGCTCGGCAATGGTTTCGTATAGTGCGTCGATTTTGCCCGCGTCGCGCGCGGCCGCCAGATCGAAAAACCACGCGCCGTGCACGTAGGCGTTGCTGAGATGCTGCGCGAGAGCAACGGCGCACTGCGTCTTGCCGACGCCCTCCGGACCAACGACGGTCGTCAGATGCGATAGCGCGAGACTACGGGCAAGCGCATCTAGTTCGAGCGATCGCCCGACCATCGGCGTCGTCAGGGGCGGTAGATTTCCATCCTGCTCGGGACGACCGCCGGCGGTATGAATGCTTTGGAAGACAGCGCGGTTGCGTCCCGACGTTTTCGCCGCGTATAGTGCGCGCCCGGCGTCGCGAACCAGCGCGCGGGGTTGGCGTTCGTACGGTAAGGCGCACGCAACGCCGAAGCTCGCCGTCACGACGTGTTCGGGGCTTTGCGCGTGCGGTATATGCAGACTCGCAAACCGCTTCGCGCATGCTCTCCGCCGCACGCAAAGCGTCGTCGGGCGTCGCGCCGAGCAGGATCGCACCGAACTGCTCGCCCCCGTAGCGCGCGAATACCCCGGCATCGTGGTCGACGCACACGCGCGCCGCTTGCGCCACTTGCGCGAGGCACGAATCGCCTGCGAGCGGGCCATACGTCTGGTTGAAACTCTTGAAAAAGTCGAGATCCATCAGAATGACGCTCATCGCGATGTCCTCGCGGCGCGCGCGATTCCATTGGGTGCGCAATCGTTCTTCGAACACGCGCCGGCTAGCGGTTTCGCCGGCCGGCTGCAAACCGGCGGCTACGTACAGAGCGCACGTTTCGAGCAGTTGCACGTCGTGCTGGTCGTACGCATCGGGTTTGTCGCTTTGCACGGAGAACACGCCGATCGGACGCAAGCCGAATCGCAAAGAAACGAAGATCGCGCTCGCGCTGTCTTCTTTCGAAGCGCCGGGAATTTGGAGCGGCACCAGTTCCGCAGGCAAATCGTCGGGTCCGCGCATGAGGAGCGATTCACCGCTGTGCATGACGCGGAAGGATTGCGATTCCTCGCGGATGCGTACGTGCGCGTCGCGGATCGTCACGCCGTGATCGTAAGCGAATTCGATGTACGTTCCGTCCCGCGACTCGAGCGCGATGAACACGACGGATGCGTCGACGTACCGCGCCAGCAGCACGCAAAACCGCTCGAAGATATCCGAGAGCGGCCCGGCTTCGCAAAATAATTCGGCGGTTTGGCGGACCAGGTCGCTGTCGCGCCCGCCGGCCGTTCGTTCCCCCATACCATGGTATTCGGAACGAACGGCGCGGAACTTCTACAACTTCGGACCGAGCCGGATCTACTGCACGCCGCTGGGCGGGGCGCTGGCGTCGGTATGGGCGATCCGGTCGTTCAAGTACTGCAGCGCCCGGGCCAGCTGCGAATCGTGGGTGGGATCTCCGTAACGCGCGCCCTTGTTTTCATCGACAGTGATGTCGGGGGCGATGCCGAGATGGTTGATGTCGCGGTTGTGCGGCGTGAGGTACCGCGCGTCCGTGATCTTGATTGCGCTGCCGTCGGGCAGCGGCAGAATTTCTTGGACGACGCCCTTACCAAAAGTACGTGTGCCGACGATCGCTCCCACGCCGCTGTCCTGAATTGCGCCGGAAGTGATTTCGGACGCCGATGCCGTGTGCCCGTTCACGAGCACGGCCAGCGGCAGCGGAGGAATGGCCGTGTTTTCCGCTTCGTACGTCGTTACGTTCGACGCTCGGGATTCGACCGAAACGATTGGACCGGAGGCGATGAATTTCGAACTGACGTCGAGCGCGGCTTCCAAATAGCCGCCGCCGTTATCGCGCAGATCCATGACGATCGCGCGCGCGCCCTGCTGCTGCAGCCGATCCAATGCCCGCGTCAGCTCGTCGCCGGTGTCGCGTCCGAAAACCGTGAGCTCGACGTAGCCGATTTTTCCTGGAAGCATTTTGTCGTACACGGAAAGTTGGTGTATTTCCGCGCGTGTAATCGAGATTGGCTGCGCGAGCGTCTTACCGTTGCGCTCGATGGTGAGCTGTACTTGCGTGCCCGCCTTGCCGCGCAGCCGCGTCGACGCTTGCTGGATCGTCAATCCTTTGGTTGAGACGCCGTCGATCGCGGTGATCGCGTCATCCTGCTGAACGCCGGCTTTATCCGCGGGCCCGTCCGGCACGACGTTGCTCACGTCGATGTACTTCGTTTGGGGATCTTGTTGAATCACGATGCCCGTTCCGGCGAACGAACCGCCGTCGAGTCCCTCGTTCAGCGCCGCGTATTCCTTTGGCGAAAGAAAGACGGTGTACTTGTCGTGCACCGAATCGAGCATGCCGGAAATCGCCGCGTACGCCAGCATGTGCGGACTCATCTTTCCGTGCGCCAGCCGTGCGGCCACGTCGACTTCATGCCCCACCGCGTGCGCGGTGCGGGCAACGTTGTCGCTCGCGAAAATCGGCGGCAGCGAACCCTTCACGCCGGCGGTTTCCAGTTCGTGCGAAATTTCTTGGCGCGCTCCGTCGACGATGACCTGCGGATCGGTCTTCTGATAGAAATCCGATTGCAGTTTGTCGTAGCTGAACTGAATCTCCGTGGCGTCAAGCGGGGAAATACCGGTAGCGGCGGCTGCCGATCCGGCGGCGGTCTGGGCGGCTGCCAGCAGCAGAGCGGCGGCAGCGGCGAGGGCGGTGAATCGCTTCATAATCCTACTAACGTATGAGGTGTTTCAAATATGCCTTGGCGGCTTGAAGTTGTTTGTCTTTCGGCGTGCCGATGTACGCCAGGTCCGGGCTTTGCGGCACCACGATGTCCGGCTGGATTCCCTTGTGCTGAATGTCTCGTCCGTTCGGCGTGATGTAGCGCTGCGTAGTGATTTTCAGCGCGCCGCCGTTGGGCATGGAGAATATACCCTGCACGACGCCTTTGCCGAACGTCTTGGTTCCGATGAGCGTCGCAATCTTGTAATCTTGCAAGGCTCCGGCGGTGATCTCCGAAGCGCTTGCGGTGTAACCGTTCACCAGAATCACGAGCGGCGTTACGCCGTGCAGTACGTTACCGGTCGCATTTTGCACGTCCCGGTCGCCGTAGCGGTCGATTTCCGTCACGACCACGCCCTTGGGAAGGAACAGGCTCGAGATCTCGACCGCTGCGTTGAGCAAACCGCCGCCGTTGTCGCGCAAATCCAGAATCGTCGCTTTCGCGCCGTGCGCTCTGCCGTCGATCAGCGCTTTTCGCACTTCCGCCGCGGAGGTTTCACCGAAGTCCGATAAACGGACGTAATCGTATCCGTTCTCGACTTTTGCGTGCACTGTCGGCACGTGAATGATTTCCCGCGTAATGTGATATTGATGCCGGCCCGTTTTCTTGTACGGATGCGTCGTGATGGACACGACGGTGCCTTCCGGCCCGCGAATCATCCGCTCGACGCGATCGAGCGCCATGCCCTTTACCGGCTGGCCGTCGATCAACTGTACGACTTCGTTGCCTTTCATTCCGGCGCGCGCGGCGGGCAGACCGTCGATCGGCTGTACGATCACTTGACCGTCTTTCAGCTGATAAATGAAAACGCCGATACCGCCGAAGTCGCCGCCGCTCAGCTGTTCGTTCAGCGCGCGAATCTGATCCGGCGGCAGATACACGGTGTACGGATCGTGGAGCGAATCGAGCATGCCGGAAAGAGCCGCTTCGGTGAGTTGATCGCGTCCGTTCGTGCCCAGATAACGCGCGTAGTGATCTTCTGCATATGCGAGCTGGCGGTCGAGAACGTGCACGTCCTGGCTTGCATCGCCCGCACTTTGCGGATCGGGCAGTGCGGGCGCGACCGAGGCATGTTTGGCCTTGAGCGCCGCGCGCAGATACGACTGCAGGCCGCTGTGCTCGCCCTGCACGAGCGTTTGGGAATCGACGGGTTTATAGTACACGCGCTCGACTTCGCGATACGCAAGGCCGAGCAGTTGCTGGTCGATCATCTGCGGGCCGAGCACTGCACCGATGTCGAGCGAAGCGATTTTGTTCGTTTCGTCGGTGAAGCTCTGATCGGCAATGCCCGAAACCGCTCCGTGTTGCGCGCGCAGGTAATACGCGGCGCCGACTCCGGCGGCGACGAGGACGAGAATGACTGCGAAGACCCAGCGTACTTTTGAAGACACCTTTAGCGAGCGATCCTTCGAAATGGAGCGGCGTGCGCCGTACCCGCTTAGTACCCAGATTGCGCGCCGGAAGTTACGGGACGAGCGCTCAGTGCAGGTAAGCGGCCGGGTCGACGGGCTTGCCGTCGATGCGTACCTCGAAGTGTACGTGCGGACCCGTAGAAGCGCCTGTGGAGCCAACCGCGCCGATGGCCTGCCCCCTTTGCACCTGCTGCCCGACCGAAACGAAAATCTGCGAGCAATGTCCGTATCCGGTGGCCATGCCGCCGCCGTGGTCGATGAGGATGTAGTTGCCGTAACCGCCGTACCAGCCGGCGGAAATGACGGTACCGGCAGCCGCCGCCGTGATGGTAGTTCCCATCGGCGCCGCGATGTCGAGGCCCGGATGGAATTCCATACCGCCGCCGAAGGGGTTGCGCCGGTAGCCGAAAGGTGAGGTGATCGTCCCCGAGACCGGCCAGGCAAGCGCGCCCGGGGCGCTCGCCGTTCCGACGATGCCGGCCGCGCGCCGCGCCGCCTCACGCTGTGCCTCGAGTTCGCGCTGGCGCTCGACGATGAGCGCTTCCAGCGCCGCTTCCTGGCTCGCGGAGAGGTCTTCCATTTGAACGACTTCATCGGCCACTTGCCGGCGCTGAGAGTCTGCGATTGCCACCAAGTTCGCGCGTTCGGACGCGAGCGTATCCAGCTGGTTGCGCGCGCGCTGCTGCGCCTGCTGCTGACTTTGCAGTGCCGCCTGCGTCGATTCCAAATCCGCCTGCGCGGACGCAACGTGCGCCTCGGCTGTCTTTCGCTCGCGCACCGCGTGTTGGTTCGCCGCGATCAGCAACCGCAGGTCTTCCCAGCGCTCGACGAAGTCGGAGAACGATTTCGATGCGAGCAGCACGCTCAGGTATCCCATTTCGCCGTGCTCGTAGACGTCGACCAATCGTTTCTTGAGCAAATCGTCGTGCAGTTTGAGCGTTTTTTCGGCGGCATCGAGCTGAATCGTATTCCACGAGAGTTTGCGCTGCGTGCTGCTCTCTTGGGCGTCGAGGTCGTCCAGCCGCGCATTCACTCCGGTTATCGCGTTGTTCGTCGAATCGAGCTGCGTCTGCAGATCGTCCACTCGGATCGTAGCAGCGTGCAATTCGCCGCGCTTGGCATGCAGCCTGCGTTTGAAGCGCTTCGGTCTTCCGGCGCTGCGCCTCGATGCGCGCGTTCAAGCTCGCGGGAGTAGCCGTAGCTGGGAACATGCCGATCAGCAGCAGCGCCGCAACGGCGCAGCGAAGTCGCGCGTTCATTTTCTGCGTTTGTCCTTTACGTAGACTGAGCCGCCGATCGATTTGGCGTACCGCTTGAGTTCCGCGGCGGCTTCCCCGATTTGCGCGTAGTTTTCGAGCGGGCGCTGTTCGTTGGAGATGATTGCGACCGAGAGCGACATGATTGGGAAGCGGTTGAGCGACCCGCGCCGGTCCCGCGTCTCGATGTAGCCCTGGCGCAAGTCCTGGGCGGTGTAGAGTTTGCGGATCTCGCGATCGAACGTGTCGATGATCTCGCGCGCGATCTCTTCGCCGCGATCGGGAAGGGTGACGATGATGAAGTCGTCGCCGCCGATGTGACCGACGAAGTCGAGATTCGTGCCGCGGCGTCGCACGACGTCGACCGCGGTCGATGCCACGAGTTGTATCGCCTCGTCGCCGTGCGTGAAGCCGTAGACGTCGTTGAACGCTTTGAAGTTGTCGAGATCGAGATAAAGAACGGCGAACGGATCGTGGCCGTCGATGCGGCGCCGCAGCTCTCCCTCGATAGCCAGATTCCCCGGCAGGCGCGTGAGCGGCGAGAGCGACGAATCGACTTCGACGCGGCGTATTTTCGCTTTGACGCGCGCGAGCAGTTCCTGCGGTCCGAACGGCTTGGTAATGTAATCGTCGGCTCCCGCCTCGAAGCCCGCGAGCTTGTCTTCCACTTCCGATTTTGCGGTAAGCATGATAATCGGCACGTGCGTGTTCGACGGATGTCGCCGAATGCGGCGCGCCACTTCGTAGCCGTCGATCATCGGCATCATGACGTCGAGTACGACCAGATCCGGCTGCATCGAATCCAAGACGCGCATCGCGTCTTCACCATTGGATGCCGTCGTGACGTCGTACCCCGCGAGCTCGAGGTTCGTTTGGATGATCTTGCGCAGATTGCGATCGTCGTCGATGACGAGAATACGTTTCCCCGACTCGTCGAGCTGCTTCACCGGATCGGCAGCCTCAACGTGAACGTGGTGCCGCAGCCGAGCTCGCTTCGAACGTCGATCGTCCCACCGTGCGCGCGCACGAGCGCATGCACGATGTAGAGGCCCAAACCGCTTCCGCCGGCCGACGCAGCGGCCTGCGATCGCGCGCGGAAAAAGCGATCGAAGATGTACGGCAGATCCGCCTCGTCGATTCCGGCGCCGCGATCGCGTACCGTGACCACGGTTTGCGTACCGGACGATTCCCCCGTTACGTCGATTGCGCCGCCGTCCGGCGAGTATTTCAACGCGTTCTCCAGCAAGTTTCGAAACACGTCGCGCAAGCGCTCGGGATCGCCGGAAACCACGACGCCGGCGCAGCGGCGTTCGATTGGGTGTTTCACCGGATCGTAGTACAGATCGCGCAACGCTTCTTCCACGACCGAGTCCAGCGGGACGCTCACGCGCCGCCGCAGCATCTGTCCTGATTCGACCCTCGTAACCAGCAGCAGATCTTCGATCAGCCGCGAGAGCCGGTCCGCCTGCTGCTCGACGACACCGAGAAATTCGTTACGCCGCGATTCGTAAAGCGCCGGATTGTTGCGAAGCGTCGCGGTATAGGCTTTGATTGCCGCAAGCGGCGTTTTCAACTCGTGCGAAACGGTGCTGACGAGCTCGTTCTTGAGTTGCTCGATCTCATCGACGCTATGCTTGGGTCCGAACGCGAGGAGCCAGCCTTCGATGTCTGCGCCGCGTTTCAACACGAGCGATCGCGCTTGCACGCGCGCCGGTTGCCCCGCGGAATTGCGCAGGACGAGCGAATGCGTTTGCGGACCGTCGGCGGCGGTACACACCGTGCCGGCATTGCTTTCGTGCAGCAGCGAATCGATCTCGGAGCCGATGGCGCTTTCCGCCGAGAACCCGAGCAGTAGTTGGGCGGCAGGCGAAAACCGGACGATGCGGCGGTGCTCGTCCAAATGAATGAGGCCTTCGCCGACGACCTGCGTGACGGCTGAGACGAGCGCTTTTGCCGCGAGCAGCTCGTCGAGAAGTTCGCGGCTTACGTCCGCAGGTAGCGTCCGACTGCTATCCACGACGCGACCACACCAACCGCTGCACCGACGACGAACAACTGCAGGACGAGCGAAGCGATGTCCACGTGGGATGCGCCGAGTTGCAGCCAGGGCAACGCGAGCGCGAGTTTCGGGACGAGCGTCGCGCGCGCCGCGGCGAGGACGGCAACGGCGAGCATCACTCCGAGTGCGCCGTCGATGAGCCCCTCGCAAATGAAGGGCATGCGAATGTACATATTCGTTGCGCCGACCAGCTGCATGATGGAAATTTCGCGGCGGCGCGCAAAAACGGTCAGGCGGATCGTGTTCGAGATGATGATGCCCGCGACGACGATGAAGAGACAGATCAGCGCGATTCCGACTCGGCGCGCCACGGCGCCGATCTGCAGCAGCCGCTGGACGACGTCCTGTCCGTAATCCACGCTTTGCACTCCAGCCAGTTTTCGGATGGCTGCGGCGACCAGCGGAACTTGTTCGGGCCGCCGCACGCGGACGCGAAACTTGTCGGGCAGCGGATTCTCAGTGAGAATGGACGTGTCGATTTGGCCTTTCATCCGCTCGCGCAATTCATGCAAGCCCTGACTCTTCGGAACGAATTGCGTGGACAGGATGCGATCGTCTTTCGCGAAGGCGGTACGCAGCGCGTCTTCCTGCGACTTGGAGGCGTCGGGCTGCGCGTACACGGAAATCGTAATCTGGCTCATCACGTCGTTTGCCAGATGGGTGACGCTTGCGCGCGTGTAGAGAAAAGCGCCGAGCAGAACGATCGTCACGGCGACGGTGCCGACGGCAGTTGCCTGCATGCCGGCGTTGCGGGTGAAGTTGCGGGAGACCTCACCCAGAAAGAATCTGATCTTGCCCCAGTCCAAGGAAATAATACCCTCGCTCTTCGTCGGTAACGACGCGGCCGTTTTCCAAACGGACGACACGGCGGCGCATGCGATCGACGACGGCTTGATTGTGCGTGGCGACGACGACCGTCGTGCCTTTGAGGTTGATGCGCCCGAGCAGACTCCATGATCTCGGTCGTAGTGGCCGGATCGAGGTTGCCGGTCGGTTCGTCACAGAGCAAGAGCTTCGGATTGTTGACGAGCGCGCGCGCGATGGCCGTGCGCTGCTGCTCGCCGCCGGAAAGTTCTCCGGGATACATCCGGCTCTTGTGCGAGAGCCCGACAAGGTCCAGGCAACGCGGCACCTGACGCATGACGTCTTTGGTGTGCGCGCCCGTTACCTGAAGTGCGAAGGCGACATTCTCCCACACCGTCTTGTCGGTGAGGAGTTTGAAATCTTGGAATACCACGCCCAAATGCCGGCGGAGCATAGGCACGCGGTTGCGCCGCAGCCGGTCTACCCGGATGCCGTCCACGGTGATTTCACCACTGGTCGGAAACATCTCGCGATAAAGCAGCCGCAGGAGACTCGATTTTCCGGTTCCGGAGTGCCCGACGAGGAAAACGAAATCGCCCTTACCGATTTCGAGATCGATACCGTCCAGGGCGCGCACTCCGTTTGGATACACGAGAGAAACGCCGCGTAATGAGATCATCGCTGCAAGAGGGTTTTTCAAAGCGTCCGTATGGATACCTCCGGCAATTATGAATTTTGACCTTACCGACGAACAAAAGGCCATCCGCCGGACCGTCCGCGAGTTCGCCGTCGAACGTGTGGCTCCGCGCGCCGAAGAGATGGACCGCGAAGAAGCCTTTCCGTACGATCTCGTCAAGGAAATGGCGGAGCTCGGGTTGATGGGCCTGCCCTTTCCCGAGGAGTACGGCGGCGCCGGCGCCGATACGGTGAGCTATGCGCTTGCCGTGATGGAACTGGCGCGCGTCGATGCGTCCACCGCGATTACGATGGCCGCGCACGTCTCGTTGGGAGCGAGCCCCTTTTATCTTTTCGGCACCGAAGCGCAAAAACAGAAGTATCTGGTGCCGCTCGCGCAGGGCACGATGCTCTGGGGTTTCGGGTTGACCGAGCCGAACGCGGGCAGCGATGCCGGCAACACGCAGACCAAAGCGGTGCTCAAAGACGGCAGCTGGATTGTAAACGGTACGAAGGCGTTCATTACGAACAGCGGCACCGATATAACCGGCGGAACGACCATAACCGCCGTCACCGGTTCGCGCGAGGGGGGCAAGCCGGAAATCAGCAACCTCATCGTCGATCAGGACGCGCCCGGGTTCGCGCGCAGCAAGAAATACAAGAAGATGGGCTGGCGCGCCTCGGACACGCGCGAGCTTTCCTTTGTAGATGCGAAGGTGCCGGCGGAGAACGTGCTCGGCGCCCGCGGCGAGGGCCTCAAGAACTTCCTTACGATCCTCGACGCCGGCCGCATTTCCGTCGCCGCCCTTTCCGCTGGGCTTGCTCGTGGTGCATACGACGAAGCGCTCAAATACGCAAAGGAGCGAACGGCCTTCGGCCGCTCCATAAGCAAGTTTCAGGCGATCCAATTCAAGCTCGTCGACATGCTCACGCAAATCGAGCACGCGGAGCTCATGGTTCTCAAAGCGGCGTGGGAGAAAGACGAGCAACGCGAGTTCGCGCAAACGGCGAGTTACGCGAAGTTGTTTGCGGCCGAACTTTCACATCGCGTCGTCAACGAGGCCGTACAAATCCACGGCGGATACGGGTTCATGGACGAGTATCCGGTTTCGCGCATGTACCGCGATCAGAAAATCAACGAAATAGGCGAAGGCACCAACGAAGTGCAGCGGCTCGTGATCGCTCGCATGATGGGCTTGTAGATAATAACTCGCTTCAGCTCTGCACGACGGTAGCCCAGCCGGAGTAAAATCCGCCGAATTCCTCGGCGAGCGTGGTGAGCGCGGTGCGCATTTCCGTGATCTTGAACGGATCGATCGTGTCGTTCTTGCTGCACCGTACGGCGTTTACCGTTTCGTCGATCGCGATCTCGTAACCGTGATCGGCCATCGCGCGCGCGAAGACGTCGCGTTTGTCGGAATCGTCGAAACGAATGGTGTGCTCGATGGGCCGCGAGCGTTCGAAATCGTCGCCCGCGTCGAGCAGCGCCTGCAAGGCTTTCATATCGTTCGCGAACGCGAGCTGATGTTCGTCGGGATAAAGATACGCGGTGTAGATGCTCCATGTGGGATCGGACGCGGAGAGCGCGCGGTACCGGTATTCCGCATGAAACCCCATAACTTCCGCAACGATTTCGGAGGCGTCGTCGACGAGCGGGCCATAATAATGAAAGGTACGCATGCCGCGGCCGGTCACTCGGCCGACTTCGATGATGCCGCGGATCTGGAGCGCCGCTGCGAGTTCTTCTTCGATGCGCTGCAGCGTGCGGTACTCGTGCTCGCCCGTCATACCATGCTCGTCCGGTTCGCGCAGCGCTACCGCAACCGTATACGTCGAGGGCTTCTCCTCGAGCGGCGCTTCCGTCTTGAACGCGAGGTCGACCGCGATCGAGATCGGCGCTCCCTCCATGCGGGCGAAGTAGGACGACCAATCAGCCATATGCGTGATGTTTCCCCGAAGGAAGCGACTCCGCTTGCGGGAAGGCTCTTCGGCCAGGAACGCGACCCAAGGAGTTCTCGTCATGTTTCGTCACCTGCTTGCTGCCGCCGCGCTCGTCGCTGCGGCAACCGCGCCCGCTCTCGCCAGTCTGGCGGTGGGTGCAACCGCTCCGGCCTTCAGCGCACAAGCCTCGCTCGGCGGAAAAGACTTTACGTTCGATTTGGCCGGCGCGCTCAAAAATGGGCCGGTGGTGCTCTACTTCTATCCTGCCGCTTTCACGAAAGGCTGCACGATCGAAGCGCACGCATTCGCGGCCGCAATGGATCAATTCAAAGCTCTGCACGCGACGGTCATCGGCGTCTCGCACGATACCATCGACACGCTGAACCGCTTTTCCGTGAGCGAATGCCGCAGTAAATTCCCCGTTGCGGCCGATCCCACGCTCACGGTCGCAAAGCAATACGATGCCGTGCTGCCGCAGGCGCCGACGTATGCGAACCGCACGTCGTATGTTATTGCGCCGGACGGAAAGATTATCGCGACGCTTACCGACCTGTCGCATCCACAGCAGCACGTCGACGATGCGCTCGCGGCGTTGAAGCAATACGAAGCGAGCGGAAAAGGGCAGCGATAGCGTTACGCTACCGTATCGTCGGTGAATAGCCGAGCCTGACGCCCTCGCGCTTTCGCGGGCTCGGCATCGAGCGCGGTGATTTCGCGCGGCGCCGTTTCGATCGCGGTCAGTTCGGGGAGCTCCGCATCGGGAAGCGACGCGAGCTCTTTGATCTTACGGCCTTGCGGCAGCACCCGGCTTTCAATCGATCCGACCGCCTTGTTGTACGCCTCGGTCGCCTTCTGCAGGCTCGATCCGATCGTTCCGAAGTGTCCGACGAACGTTCGCATGCGGTCGTACAAAACGCGCGCCGCTTCCGCGATCTTTTTCGCGTTTTCTTCCTGCTGACGGTGCTGCCAGCCCAGCGCGTACGAACGAAGCAGCGCCATGAGCGTGAGTGGACTGGCGATGTACACGCCTTTGCCGGCGCCGTATTCGATGAGATCGGGATTCTCGGTGCAGGCGGAACTCAGGAATGCCTCGCCCGGAACGAACATGACGACGAAATCCGCGGATCCCTCGGCGCGCTGGTAGTTGCGGCGCGCGAGCAGATCGACGTGATTCTTGAAGGCGCCGGCGTGCATGCGCATCTTTTCGCGGCGCATTGGCTCTTCGCTCGATTCGACTGCATCCAAGTACGCGCTCAAAGGAACCTTTGCGTCCACGAAGATTTTCGCGTTTGCGGGAAGCGCTACGGTCATGTCGGGACGGCCGCGATCTTCGCCGACGTCGAACGTTTGCTGTTCGTTGTAGTCGCAATAGGCTTCCATGCCGGCCAGCTCGACCACACGGCGCAACTGCATCTCGCCCCATTTTCCGCGCGTCGTCGGATTGCGAAGCGCGGACGTCAGACTGCGAAGCGGCGGTCTCCATTTTCCCGCTGCGTTCGATGAGGCCCGTAATCTGCTCGCGCAGTCCTTCGTACGCGCCGATCCGATCTTTTTCGATCGCTTTGACCATGGCGTCGAATTCGGTCAGCTTCTGCTGAACCGGCGCGACGACGGCCGTAAACCGTTCGTTAGCGAGCGAGAGGAACGTGTCGCGCTGGCTCTCGGCGATCCGCGCGTTGGTTTCGTGCAACTCGCTCTTGAGGCGCTCGGCGATCGTTTCTACGTGCGCGCGTCCAAGCGTGCGCATCACCAACCACGTTGCCGCGCCCCCGATCAAGAGTCCGGCAACCAGGGCGAGAGCGATCGAAAGGGCGAGCGTCACGACGGAATCATTCGACTCAGGTCTTCAAATACTTCGTGAAAAACGCGGTTGTCCGCCGCCATGCGTCTTCGGCTGCCGGAGCGACGTACGAGGGGCGCGTATGATCGAAGAACGCATGGCCGGAAGTCGGATAAATCGCGACGTCGTTCGGAGCACGCAGCACTTTCCGGAATGCACGAACGGTGTCGGCCGGAATGCTCGTGTCTTTCTCGCCGTAGCTGCCGGCGATCGGCATGCGGATGCACGCCGCATCGACGCCGGAGACCTTGCCGTACCACACGGCCGCCGCAGCGAAGACGTCGTCGTTGTCGAGCGCCTGGCGAAGCGCAATAGCGCCGCCCATGCAAAAACCGGTAACGCCGACTCTGCCCTGAGGATGCGCCGTTTTCAGCCAAAGTGCAGCGGCGCGCAGATCCCCGTCAACCTGTGCGTCCGAAAGTTTTTCGGCGAAGGGCCGCAGCATGGTGTAATCGGTTTCGCCGTCGCCGCTCGGTGCGCCGAAGCGCGCGTACAGATCGGGGGCGATCGCCGCAAATCCGGCTTTGGCAAAGCGACGCACCACATCGCGAATCGGCTCGTCCACTCCCCACACGTGCATGACGACGACCACGCCCGGCGTGTTCGCGCGCGCAGCGCGCGGCCGTGCCGCATACGCCGGCAAGACGCCGTCGGGCCTCCGCAAATCGACAGAGGTCACCTCAATTGCCGGATCGTCTTGCGGAACCGGCGTCAGCGTGGTGGCATTCATCACCCGTCCTCCGCCGGAGGAACTGTTGCGTTTCGTCGGGAGGTCCCTTCACGCGCAAGCGAATGAGCGAGAGGATCGGCGTACTCGTGCCCGTACCGGAGCAGATGGCTTAGGAGGACTTATGAATCGCGGATCCTTCATCACCTCGTCCGCGTCGCTTGCTGTGCTTGCGGGTACGCAAGCGGCCGGCGCGGAGCAATCGGTTCCCGGCGGAACGCACTTGGTGGAACGGAAGGCGGACTTCGACGAAGCCGCATTTGCGCAGATCGTCGGCAAGCCCGCGGACGTCCGCGTCGTCATCGAATCCATCGCATTTCATCCGCCCGTCTTCTCCAACGTCAAGAATGCGATCAACGGACTGGAGTTCGGATTCGGCTTTCCCCAGAACCGCATTTCGATAGCCTTCGCGCCGCACGGTGCATCCAGTGCGTTTACGTACAGCGACTACCTCTGGAGCAAGTACAAACTCGGGGATTTCTTCAAACTGAAGGCCGACAACGGCGACCCGATCGTCTCCAACAGCTTTCTCAGGCCTGCGAAAGCGCTCGGCACATCGACGGATCCGGACGATCCGGCGAGTATGTATCAGGACACGTCGATTCAAACCCTGCAGAAACGCGGGGTAGTGTTCCTCACCTGCCACACCGCCGTCGAAGAGCAGTCGCGCGGCCTCGTCAAATCGGGAAACGCTCCCGCAGGTATGTCGGCGACCGACGTTGCGAGCGACATACTCACGCACTTGATTGCCGGAACGCACGTGGTGCCCTCGATGATGGCCGCCATCATGGTGCTGCAGCAGCGCTTTCACTACGGTTTCCAGACCCTGACCTTCGCATGAAGGTGCCGGCGTGCGCGTTTGCCGCGGCGGCGCTGCTGACCCTCATCGCGTGCGCGGGTGGCGCCCAATCCGCGGCGCGGTCGGCGCAACGAGCCTTCGACCCGAAAGCGGTCCCTACAGATCGCGTCGGCGATCTCGTACGTTACGGCCACGAACTCATCGTGAACACGCGCGCGCATCTCAAACCGTACGTCACGGCGAACATGGACTGCGCCGCATGCCACGTCGGTGCCGGAACGAAACCGCGCGGTGGATCGTTCGTCGGTATCGCTGCGCAGTTTCCACAGTGGAACAGCCGCGCAAAGCGCGTCATTTCACTGCAGGACCGATTGGCGGAATGCTTTCTCTACAGCATGAACGGGCGGCCTCCCGCATACGATAGCCGCGAAATGGAAGCGATGGTCGCGTACGTCACGTATCTCTCGCGCGGCGCGCAAGTAGGCAGCGCGCCCTCGGCGGACGCGCGCATCGCGCATTTCAATCCGCCGGCGGCGCCCGATCCGAAACACGGCGCGCAGCTTTACGCGCAAAAATGCGCCGCATGCCATGGCTCCGGCGGCGCCGGCTCGTCCGTTTTTCCGCCGCTTTGGGGGTCGCAGTCGTTCAATTCCGGCGCGGGGATGCACCGCTTGTGGACGATGGCGGGATTCGTTCGCTACAACATGCCGCAGAACGCACCGGGCACGTTGACCGATGAGCAGGCGTACGACGTTTCCGCATACGTGCTTTCGCATTCGCGGCCGGCATTCGACAAGGCACGCGCGATCGCGTTTCCACCGCAGCGCGCCGCGTATTTCTAACCTTTGATGCTGCCGGGACTCGCTCTGTGCGCCTCCATTGCGGTGGCAGCGGTTCTGCTCGGGCGCGTCGTTCCAATCGTCGGCGGTCCGGTTTTCGGCATCATCATCGGCGTGCTGATCGCGTTTTGGCGCAAGCCGAGCGCGTCGTTTTCGTCAGGGGTTAAATTCGCGAGCAAACAGCTGCTCCAAATTTCGATCGTGCTGCTGGGTTTCAATCTTCAGTTGCAGGAGGTCGTCGGCAGCGGCCTGCGTTCGCTTCCGGTGATGCTCGGTACCCTCGTCATCGTGCTGACCGCAGCGTATTTCGGCGGCAAGGCGTTGGGTTTGGATCGCGATTTGCGCCGCCTGCTCGGCGTCGGCACGGCGATCTGCGGCGGCTCGGCGATCGCTGCGGTCTCCAGCGTCATCGACGTTAGCGAAGCGGACGTCGCATACGCGATTTCCACCGTCTTCCTCTTCAACGTCGCAGCTGTGCTCACGTTCCCGTGGATCGGGCATTTGCTGGCGCTTTCGCAGCACGCGTTCGGTCTGTGGGCGGGCACCGCGATCAATGACACGTCCTCTGTCGTCGCGGCGGGCTTCGTCTACGGGCAAAACGCCGGCACGCAGGCGGTGATCGTCAAACTCACGCGCACGACGCTAATCGTTCCGATCGTGCTCTTTTACGCGGGCAAGCGCATCTGGCACGCACGCGCCGGAGACGAAGGCGTCGACTGGCGCAAGATCGTGCCCTGGTTCATACTCTGGTTTCTCGCCGCCGCGGTCGTCAACACCATTGGGATAGTGCCCAGAGGGGCGCACGGAGTGCTCGCGGATGCGGCGCTGTTCCTCATTGTCGTCGCGTTGAGTGCGGTCGGCCTTTCGGCGGATTCGAAAGCGATTCGCGCTGCGGGTGTCCGTCCGCTCGTCCTGGGATTCGTGCTTTGGGCGCTCATCGCACTGAGCAGTCTTGCGATCGCGCGAGCCATCCACGTCGCTTAGCCGCGCGCGAACGCTGCGACGATGTGATGTCGAAAACCTTGCGCGAGTTCCGGTTGGTAGCGCGAGGGATCCCAAAGCAGTCCGATGCTTCGGCGGCATACCGGTTCGCTGATGCGCAGTTGCGGCGGCGCGCCTTCCGCGGGAGAGCCGGCTGCCGGAATAATCGCAACACCCAAACCGACGGCGACCAATCCGCGCAGCGTCGCGATTTCCTCGCCCTCGAAAGCGATCTTCGGCGTAAATCCGGCTTGCGCGCAGAAGCGATCGGTGAGCATGCGCAACCCGTACCCTTGACGCAAGCAGACGAAGGTGTCGTCGCGCAGTTCCGACAATCGAACGGATTTGCGTTTTGCAAAGCGGTGATCGTGCGGAACGGCCAGATACAATTCTTCCGATGCGAGTTCGAGCGACTCGATGCGCTCGCCGGCCGGCGCCATCGGTGAAACCAGCGCGAGGTCGACCTCGCCCGCTTCCAATTCGTCGACGATGATGTGCGAAGCGTTCTGAAGCAACTGAAACCGCGCGCGCGGGTGCTGCCGGCGAAAACCGGCAATGAGGTCGGGAACGACCGAGGTGCCGAGCGCATGCGCAAATCCGAACGCGATCACGCCGGCGTCGCGGTCCGCTAGGTCGGTAAGTTCGCGCCTTCCTTCGTCCAATGCGCCGAGCGCGCGTTCGACATGGCGCAAAAAAGCGCGTCCGTACCGGTTGATTTTCACCGAGCGGCCGCGGTGATCGAAGAGCGCCACTCCCAGGTCCCGCTCGAGGCGTGCCACCGCGCGGCTGAGGGCGGGCTGCGTGATTGCGAGTTCTTCCGCGGCCTGGGTCACGTGCTCGGTTCGGGCAACGACTCGAAAATATTCGAGCTGCTGGAGTTCCATGACCATCGCTTCGTGCAGCGCCCCCTTATGCCTTTGGCGACATGAATGCAGCCAGCAACCGGCATTGGAGGGAACGGACGATGGGAGTAAGATGAGGGTACCGGCGGCTGCTGGTAAAAACAGTGCGGCCCGGGTTCTTTACAGGTCAGGAGTTGCGCGCCGGTGCCGGACACGATGGTTCAGATAACGCTTCCCGAGATGGGAGAGTCGGTCACGGAAGGCTCGATCGTGGAGTGGCGCAAGAAGGTCGGTGATTTCGTCGCCGAGGGCGATCCGCTCGTCGAAGTCACGACGGACAAAGTGGACGTCGAGGTTCCCGCTACGGCATCCGGCGTCATCAAGCAAATATTGGTTTCGGAAGGGGCGACCGTCGGCGTCGGCGCCGTGCTCGCCGAAATCGACACGTCGGGGACCTCTGACGGTGCGCCGGTCGCAAAGGTCTCCGAGCCTGTTCAGACGCGTGAGCCGAAGATCGTAACCATAACTCTACCCGAGATGGGCGAATCCGTTACCGAAGGCTCGATCGTCGAGTGGCAGAAGCACGCCGGCGATTTCGTGAACGAAGGCGATCCCATCGTCAGCGTCACGACGGATAAAGTGGACGTCGAAGTTCCGGCCATCGCGTCCGGCGTCATCCTGAAGATCGTTGCGGCGGAGGGGGCGAGAGTTGCGGTCGGCGCGCCGCTTGCGCAGATCGACGCCAACGCTTCGGTACCGGCAGCAGCTCCGAAAAGTGCTCCACAGCCCGCAAAAACGAACGGCGCGTCCGTCTCTCCAACGGCTGCGGCCGTCACCGCCGGCGATGTGAACGCAACGGCGCAAGCGCGTCGCATCGCTCGCAAGATGCAAATCGATCTGCATCGCGTGAAAGGCAGCGGCCCCCAAGGCCTGGTGCTCCGCAGCGACGTCGACTCGCAAGGACCCGCACTTCGGCAAGATCGCGACGGTTCCGCACGGACCGCGCAGCCGCAGTTACCGCCGCTTTCCGTGGAAGCGAAAGTCACGCACTCAAGGGGCCGGCTGCGGCGCTGACCGGCTACATGGAACAGAGTCTTACGATCCCGACCGCGACGAGTTTTCGCACGCTGGCGGTCGACGTACTCGACGCGCGACGCAAAGAACTCAACGGCGCGATCAAGAACGCGGGCCGCACCGAGAAGATTTCGTTCACGCACGTCATCGCGTACGCACTCGTGCGCGCCGCGCACGACATGCCGTTCATCACGCATCATTTCCGCCGCGACGGCGATCGACCGGTGCGCGTCGAGCCCGGCATTCATCTGGGACTCGCGGTAGATGCGGAACGCAAAGACGGCACGCGTTTCCTCGTCGTGCCGGTCATCAAGAACGCCGATGCGCTCGATTTCGTGCAGTTCCGCGCGAAATACGAACAACTCGTCGCGAAGGCGCGCGAGAACAAACTCACCGCCGACGAGCTGCAAGGCGCGTCGTTCACGCTGACCAACCCCGGCGGCATCGGCACCTCCGCGTCGGTTCCGCGGCTCATGGCGGGGCAAGGGGCAATCATCGCAGCGGGCGCCATCGGCTATCCGCCCGGATTTGCGAACGCGAACGAAGCGGCGCTCAAGGCGCTCGGCGCGAGTAAAATCATGCAGATGACCTCGACGTACGATCATCGCGTCATTCAGGGCGCGCAGTCCGGCGAGTATTTGCGCGGAGTCGACGATCTGCTGCAGGGCAAGAATGGTTTTTATGAAGCGCTGTTCGCATCGCTCGGACTGCAAGCCGGCCCTGCGCCGCAACTGCAAACCAGTGCGATGCCTGCGCTCGTCACGGCGCAAGCGGAAACGCAAGCACATGCCGCCGCGCCATCCGACGAGATGCTGCGCGCCGTGGCTGCCGGCATGGCGATCGTCGCGGCATATCGAACGCACGGACATCTGGCGGCGACATTGGATCCGCTCGGCATGCCGCCGATCGGCGATCCGTCGCTCGAGCCCGCGAACTGGGGGCTGACGCCCGCGCTGCAATCCGCGATTCCGGCCTCGGTGCTGCGCGTGAAAGTGCCGGGCAATACGCTTGCCGAGGTGTTGCCGCGTCTGCGCGAAACGTACAGTTCGACGATCGCGTACGAAGTCGAGCACATCTCGAACACGGAGCAGCGGGAGTGGCTGCGCGACGTCATCGAGTCGGGGAAGCATCGGATCGCGATCTCGAACGATCGCAAGATCGAGCTGCTCAAACGGCTTACGCGCGTCGACGTGTTCGAACGCTATCTCCGCAAGACGTTCCTCGGACAGAAGACGTTCTCGGGCGAGGGTCTCGACGTGATGATCCCCATGCTCGAGGAGATGCTCGAACTGCTGGCTTGCGAAGGCACCTCGCATGCGGTTCTCGGCATGGCGCATCGCGGCCGTCTCGCCACGATCGCACACGTCGTCAACATGCCGTACGAGGAAATCCTCGCGGAATTCGAGGCAGCGCACGAACGCGGCGAAGTCGGCGCGGACGACATTACCGGCGACGTGAAGTATCATCACGGCGCAATGGGCACGTACCGCTGCAGCGACGGCAAAGTAATAGCGGTAACGCTTGCGAATAATCCGAGTCACTTGGAAGCCGTCGACCCGGTGGTGGAAGGCAGCACGCGCGCGCTGCAGACGGATCATTCTCATGCAATCGCTTTGCAAGACGCCCGCAAGGCCGCGCCGATATTGATTCACGGTGACGCAGCGTTCATGGGACAAGGCATCGTCGCCGAGGTCTTCAACCTGCAGTCTCTGCCGGGCTATCAAACCGGCGGCACGGTGCACATCATCGCGAACAATCAGGTGGGCTTTACCACCGATCCCCGCGACTCGCGTTCGACGCGGTACGCGTCCGATCTGGCAAAGGGTTTCGACGTTCCGATCGTCCATGTCAACGCCGACGACGTCGACGCGTGCATCTGGGCGGCGAATCTCGCAATCGAATTCCGCAAGCAGTTTGCGCGTGACGTACTGATCGAAATCATCGGCTACCGCCGCTTCGGCCACAACGAGCAGGACGAGCCGGCCTACACGCAACCGGGCATGTACGATCGCATCAAGAATCATCCCAGCGCGCGCGAGCTGTTTGCAAACAAGCTCGTCGCGCAGGGCGTGCTCGGCAAAGAGCAGGTCGACGAACTCGTTTCCGAAGCCACGGCGCGGCTTCAGGAAGCGCACCGGACCGTCAAAGGCAAGCACGACGTCGCCGGCATGCTCGCGAAAATCGATCTCAAAGCGCCGATCGACGCCGCGCACCTGGAAAAGGTGAGCAAAGAACAACTGCTCGAGTGGAGCAAGGATCTCGTCGCCGTGCCGAGCGGCTTCAACGTCAACAGAAAACTCGTTACGCAATTCGAGCGGCGCAAGACGCTCATCGCCGAGAAAGGCGTCGTGGACTGGGGCATGGCCGAAGCGCTCGCCTTTGCCTCGCTTCTTTCCGTGGGAACGCCGGTCCGCATCACCGGCCAGGACACCGAACGCGGAACGTTCAGCCACCGGCACGCGGTGCTGCACGATCCCCAAAACGAAGGACGCTACGTTCCGCTGCAGCATCTGCGCAGCGCCAAGGCGTCGTTCGAAATCTATAACAGCCCGCTGTCCGAATATTCGTGCGTCGGATTCGAGTACGGCTACAGCGCTTCCGTACCGAAGGCGCTCGTGCTTTGGGAAGCGCAGTTCGGCGACTTCAATAACGGGGCGCAAGTCATCATCGATCAATTCATAGTCGCCGGCCAAGCGAAATGGGGTCAAACGGCGCGCTTGACGCTGCTGTTGCCGCACGGGTACGAAGGCATGGGCCCCGAACATTCCAGCGCGCGATTGGAACGCTTCCTGCAACTTGCCGCCGAGGGCAATTTGCGCGTCGCGAACCTCTCGACCGCGACGAACTACTATCATGTGCTGCGTCAGCAGGCGACGGTGCCGCAGCCGGTTCCGCTGGTGATCATGACCCCCAAATCGCTGCTGCGAGCGGAATCTGCCGGCGGCCGCATCGACGAGATGGTGGACGGCAAGTTCCATCCGGTCATCGACGATCCGAACGTTACCGACAAGAACAGCGTCGAACGCCTGCTGCTGTGCACAGGAAAAATCTATCACGATCTCGTCGCGCACGAGATGTACGGGAAGTTGGCGAAGACGGCCATCGTGCGGATCGAGCTGCTGTCTCCCCTGCCGTACATCGAAATCAACGACGTCATCGCGACGTATCCGAACCTCAAGAAGCTCGTGTGGGTGCAGGAGGAGCCGAAGAACATGGGCGCGCGCGCCTACGTGCGCCGGCGCCTGATCGAACGCAAGCGCGACACGCTTGAGATCGATTACGTCGGCCGCCCTTACCGCGCGTCGCCATCCGAAGGATATCCGGGCGCGCACGCGGTCGAGCAGGAGCGGCTGCTCAAAGAAGCGCTGACCGAATAGGATGAGCGATCGCTTCGAGCGCGGCGAGCAATTGATGCGGCAGATCGACGGCGAGCGGGTCACCGACAATCTGATCGCGCGCTATTCCGGCATTGCGCCCGATTTCACGCGGTATCTCGTCGAGTTCGCGTTCGGGGAAATCTACGCGCGCGAAGGCGATCTCAAACAGCGCGAATTGATCGCGATTGCTTCGCTGGCAACGATGGGCGGCTGCGACCCGCAGCTGGAAACGCACGTGCACGGCGCATTCAACGTGGGTCTGACCGAAACGGAAATCGTCGAAGCGGTGATGACCCTCATCCCGTACGTGGGATTTCCGAAGGCGCTGAGCGCGATGAGCATCGTCAAGCGCGTAGCGGACAAGCGCTTGGCTCGGCCGTAATTTTCGAGAACGGGTACATGAAAGCATGGCGCACTTGTGCCGTGCTCTTTACGCAATAGCGCTTGCAGCCGTAACCGCCCGCGCGGGTTTGACCGTCACATGGAATACGCGGCCGCCCGCGCCTTCCGCGCGCGCTGCGGTATCCGCTGCGGTCGTGCGCACGGGAACGGTTTCCGCGGTGCACGGAACACGCGTGGTGCTGCATCTGAACGACGGCAGCACGCGCGTATTCCTCGCCACACCGGAGGAAGCGCGCGAGCTGCAAGGGCTCGTGGGTACCGTCATCCGGTACCGTGCCGGCGCTATTCCATGAGTTTCATCGTAAAATAGGTCCACCCGAGCGCGCTCGTTCTCGCGTCCTCTTTGAGGTTTGCGCCTGCGCCGTGACCGCCTTCGGTGACTTCATAGAAGAGGTATGGAACGTGCATCGACGCGAGCTTCGCCGCGAATTTGCGCGCGTGCTGCGGCCCGACGCGGTCGTCTTTGGTCGTCGTCCAAATGAACGGTTCGGGATAAGCGACGCCCGCTCGCAGATTCTGATACGGTGAAATCTTTGCCAGAAACGCCCGTTCCGCAGGAACCGACACGCTGCCGTACTCGCCGACCCACGATGCGCCCGCCTCGATTTTTTCGTAGCGAAGCATGTCGAGCAGCGGCACTTCTATTTGCACGGCGTTCCACATCTCCGGATGCTGCGTGAACTCCACGCCCATCAGCAATCCACCGTTCGATCCCCCGACGATGCCCAGATGGCGCGGATCGGTGATCTTGCGCGCAATCAGATCCTTGCCGACGGCATAGAAATCGTCGTAGATCCGCTGGCGGTGGGTCTTCAGTCCGGCTTCGTGCCAGGCCGGCCCGAACTCACCGCCTCCGCGAATGTTTGCCAAGACGAAGACGCCGCCGCGTTCGAGCCATAACTTGCCGGTCGTGCCGGAGTAGAACGGCGTCATCGAAATTTGAAAGCCGCCGTACGCTTCGAGCACCGTCGGATTCATGCCGTCCGAACGCATGTTTTTCGGACGAACGATGAAATACGGAATCTTCGTACCGTCCTTGGACGTCGCTTCGCGCTGCTCGACGACGTCCTTCGATGCATCGAACTCCGAGGGCAGGGCTTTGAGCCGTTCCGGACCACCGCTCGCGGCATCGGCGGTATACAGTGTGGTCGGAAGCAAAAATCCACTGGCCGAAAGAAAAATGCGGTCGTCGTGGAGGTTCGTGTCGACGATGTCGATCGACGCGTCCTCGGGCAGATCGAGGCGCCGTTTCGACCAGCCGCCGCCGGCCGCCGGCGCGTAAACGAACGCGCGACCGCGCACGTTCTGATAGATCGTGAGAACGAGATCGTCTTTGGTTGCAGAGACGCTGTCCAAGAACTCGCGCGCTCCCGGCGCGTAGACGAGCGCGGCGCGCAGATTTCCCGGCTGGGTTTGCGCCTGAGCGAGATCCACGGAAACCAGCGAACCTTCCTTGAACGACTTGCCGTTCGCCGTCCAATTCTGATTCAGAGTAAACAATAATCGTCCGCCGACCATTCCGCTGACGTCGCTCTTCACCGGAACGTCGAGTTTTTCGAAGCCGGAAGGCGTGACCAAGTACGACTCGTTCGTGAAGAACGTGACGTTGCGCCGAATCAGTACGGCCTGGTGACCACTACCGTCCTGAACGGTGACCGGGCCGACGCCCACGTCGCTCGGCCGGCCTCGAAATACTTCGGTTGCCGATGAAAGCGGCTCGCCCCGGCGCAAACGTTTGACGACGTACGCGTAACCGGACGCCGTGAGCTGGCCGGGCTGCCACGCGCGCGATACGAGCAGCGTGTTTTCGTCGATCCACGCGACGTCTTGCTTTTCACGCGGAAGCACGAAACCGCCGGGAACGAATTTCCGCGTGGAGAGATCGAATTCGCGAAGCGTGACGGCGTCTTCGCCCCCGTCCGAGAGCGAAATCATGCAGCGCTGTTCCTGCGGCTCCTCGCAGTCGGCCCCTTTCCACACCCAGTTCGCATGTTCGCTCTTCGCGAGCGCGTCCAGATCGAGCACGGTCGTCCACGACGGCGAAGCGCTGCGATAGCTTTGCAGCGACGTGCGCCGCCAAATCCCGCGCACGTGCTCGGCATCCTGCCAGAAGTTGTAGACTGCGCCGTCGAGATAGCGCGGATACGGGATGCGCGCTTCCGATTCGTCGATCTTCAGCGCCTGTGAGTACAGCGTGCTATAGTGCCGATCGCCTTCGAGAACCGGCAGCGAGCGGGCGTTTTGCGAGCGAACCCACGCCATCGCGCGCGCTCCGTCTTTGTTCTCGAGCCACAGAAACGGATCCGAACCGTTCGGACCGACGGCGGGAGCGCTCGCGACGGTTCTTTGCGCGCGCTCCGGCCACGGCGCGGCGGCAGCCAAGATCGCAACCGCAAGAGCTGCCGTTACGAGTGTCTGAAGCGTATTCTTCACGTGCTTTTCTCCGTTCGCAGCAGTAAAAGGTCCAGTAATTTCTCGACGGTATCCGCCGAGCGAACCAACGCGCGGTTCGCCGGGGTTACGAACCCCTCGCGAACCATCTTATCGAAGAGTGCGAGCAGTTCGTCGTAATATCCGTCGGGATTGAGCAGTCCGACGGGTTTGACGTGGATGCGCAGCTGCGCCCACGTCAGAATTTCACAAAACTCGTCCATCGTTCCAAAGCCGCCGGGAAGCGCGACGAACGCATCGCTCAGATCCGCCATCAGCGCTTTTCGTTCGTGCATGCTCGCAACCACGTGCAATTGAGCCAGTCCGCCATGCGCGATTTCCTCGGTAGCGAGCGCCTGCGGGATAACGCCGATAACCTCCGCACCGGCAGCCAGTGCGGCATCCGCAATGACGCCCATCAGCCCGACGCGCCCGCCGCCATACACGATGCCGAGGTTTCGTCCGGCGATGCGCCGCGCGACGCAAGCGGCAAGGTCGACGTAACGCGAACCGTTGCCGGTGTGCGCGCCGCAGAAGATCCCCACGCGTTGCCCCATTCCGCGCGCGTTTGGCGGGGCGCTCGCCGCGGCCTGCCGAAGCCGCGAACGTGAAAAATCGCGTACCCGATGACGGCATCGTTCGCGTGATGCGCGAACGGCGGCGCGCGAGCGTCGTGACGATCGTCACCGGATTGCAGCAGCGCGAACTCGACGAAACGGCGAAAACACTCAAACGTTTGTGCGGCAGCGGCGGCACCGCAAAGAACGGCGTCGTGGAAATTCAGGGCGATCATCGCGAGAAAATCGTCGCACTTCTGCAGGCGCAGGGCCGAACCGTCAAAAAAGCGGGAGGCTGAGACTCGCGCATGCGTGAACCGCCCGGCCCGGGCATGTGGCAAACGTACCGGCGTTTACGCGGCACGCCGCTGCGCGCGTTTCCCACGTTCTTGGCAGAGTTGCAGCGCGCATACGGCGACGTCGTAGCGTTTCGCGTGCCCTGGCGCCGCTTCTGTTTCTTGAACGATCCCGCGGCCATCAAAGAAGTGCTCGTGACGCAGCAGCACGCGTTCGTCAAATCGGAAGGCACCCGCGCGATGCGCGAACTTCTCGGCGAAGGACTTGTGACGAGCGAGGAGCCGCTTCACCGGCGCATGCGCCGCATCGTGCAGCCGGCCTTTCACCGCGAGCGAATCGCCGCATACACGGACGTTATGCGTGAATACGCGCAGGCTTGGAAACCGCCGCCCGGTGCGTTCGACATGCACGCGGAAATGATGGAACTCACGCTGCGCATTGCGTCCAAGACGTTGTTCGGAGCGGATGCCGGCGCGCAAGCGGATCGCGTGGGCGCGGCGCTGCATGAAGTGGTCACCGTTTTCCCGGACGTGCTGGGTCCGTTCGGCGCGATCAAAAGACGCCTGCCGGTGCCGCCGACGTTGCGTTTTCGAAAAGCGCGCCGCGTTCTCGATGCAATCGTTCTCGAGCTCATCGCGCAGCGCCGGTCGAGCGGCGAGGATCGCGGAGACGCACTTTCCATGCTTCTCGCTTCGCGCGACGAAGATACGGGGGAGGGTTTGAGCGACGCGCACGTGCGCGACGAGGTCATGACGCTGTTCGTTGCAGGCCACGAAACGACGGCGAATGCGCTCACGTGGGCGTGGTATTTGCTGGCGAGGAACGCTACTGTTCGCGAACGGCTGCGCGCGGAGCTGGCGCGAGATCCGCAGACGCCATACCTGGACGCGGTTTTGAACGAAACGTTGCGGCTCTATCCGCCGGCCTGGATCTTGGGCCGCGATGCAACCGGCGACGTCGAGATCGGCTGTTGGCGCATTCACAAAGGCGCGACCGTCTTGATGAGCCAGCTGGTGCTGCATCGCAGCGCGCGGTACTTCGACGATCCCGAACGATTCCGCCCGGAGCGATGGATGGAGGCGCGGACGTTGCCGCAGTTTGCGTACTTTCCGTTCGGCGGCGGTGCGCGCAAATGTTTGGGCGATCAGTTTGCATGGAGCGAGGCTCGCATCGAATTGGGTCTTTTGGCCTTGCGGCACCGCTTCGATTTGGAACCCGGAGCGTTCGTCGAACCGGATCCCGTCATCACGCTGCGCCCGAGCGGTCCGGTACTGATGCGGGCGGGTGCGTGACGTTCGCAGATTCTTCTCAGAGGCATGTCAGGATATCCCGTGACAGCAGCATTCCGGCGGAGGATGGCAACGGCGGCCTGCCGTTTCGCGCACCTCGCTGCTGTGGGCAGAAACGCCGGCTAAGGAGACTCCGAGGGGCGCATGCAGCGGACCCGGCGATGTGCCGGGTCTGTTGTCGTCTATTCGGATCCTTACGCGAGAACGAGTTGTTCGTCGCCCGCGCCGGCGCGGTGCAGTGCCTCGTGAATCATCTGCTCTTGAATCCCTTTGACCGCCCAGCGCGCTTGCGCGTCGGCCGATAGTCTGTCGATCGGATCGAAGTAGAGAAACGCCTTGCCCGGCTTGACGCTCGGCGCGGCGTACACCGCGATGCCGTTTTCGCGATCGTAATATTCGTAGCTGTGCACGTCGCGTTTCCCGCCGCCTCCGGGAGCATCGCACACGAACGTCGGGGAGTTGAAGCCCGCCGTGCTTCCGCGCACGAATTTCTCGATGTCCGTCGCAGCCTTGATCGTCGTACGCAATTCTTCGACGCCTTTGACCATATCGTGCATATACACGTAATAGGGGTGCACGTCGACGTGGCCCAAGCGTTTCACCAACATTTGCATGCGCTCCGGCGTATCGTTGACGCCGCGGATCAGCACCGACTGGTTGCGGACGAAGATGCCGCGCTCGAAAAGCATCCGCATCGCGCGCTCCGTGATCCACGTAATTTCTTCGGGCGCATTGTAGTGCGTGTGCAGCACGACGTCTTTGCCGAGCTTGCGGCCGCGTTCGACGACTGACGTGAGCGCGTCGAGCCACTCCGTGTGCGTAATGATCTTCATCGGCATGATCGCCGGGCCTTTGGTGGCAAAGCGCATGCGCCGCAGATGTGGAATGTCGAGCAGAGCGTTGCCGATCAGTTCGATATTCTTCGGCGGCAGCTGATACGTGTCGCCGCCGGAGATCACGATGTCTTCGAGCTCCGGCCGCTCCGCGATGTATTTGAAGGCATCCTGCCACTGCTTGGGCGTCTTTGCGACGTCCTTTTTGTCGACGTTTTCCGTATCCGGACCGATGGCATAACTGCGCGTGCAGAAGCGGCAGTACACCGGGCACGTATTGAGCGGAAGGAACAGCGCCTTGTCGACGTAGCGGTGCACGAGGCCGGGGACCGGCGAGTCGTCCTGTTCGTGCAGCGAGTCCAGCGTCAAGCGCGGATGATCCGGCAGCAGCGTACTCGCCACGGGAATGAACTGACGGCGGATCGGATCGTTGTACGGATCGTTCCAGTCGATCAAAGACATCGCGTACGGCGAGACGCGAACGGCCATCGGCGCCATCCGGAAGCCCGTTTCGAGCGTCCTTGATGAATTGCGGCGAGGCCAGATCCTTGATCGTTTCGAGCAGCTCTTCCGGCGTTTTCACCGCATTCTTCTGCTGCCAGAGATGATCCAGGAACAGCGCTTCGCCGACGTCCTTATAAGCGGGTACGTGACGCCAGAACTCGCCCTGCTTGAGATTCTTGTAGTCGAACGTGGCCGGATGTACCGGCGGTTTTTTATGAGCGATCTCGTTCATGAGCGATCCTCAGCGGCTTGCGCGTATTTATCGTGGAAATAGCGGTGTATCTCGGGATGGTCGCGCAGCGTCTGGAGCGCGCAGTCGGCGTGGCCTTTCGCATAGCCGTTGCCGATGATCATCGTCACGTCTCGGCCGACGCCTTCCGCTCCGAGCGCGGCAGCCGTGAACGAGGTGGACATTGAAAAGAAATAGACGGTACCGTTTTGTTTCGTGCAAAGTATCGAGTCGACATCTCCGTGCCCGGAACGTTCACGCAATTCACGACGAGATCGGCGAGTTCGGGGACGGCAGCTGCGACTGCTGCAGAGAGGCCCAGCGCGTCCCGCGCGTCTGCTTCGACGAATTCGTCGACGAGGCCGGTACGTTTGAGCAGCTGGGCTGACGCCGTCGAGGAATCGGGAGCGACGCCGATGACGAACCCGGTTGCACCCGCGCAGACCTTCGCCTGCGCGCACGCCAGCATTCCCGATTTGCCGTCGGCGCCGATGACGACGACCGTCATCCCGGGCGCAGTCATCCGGCGGACTTGCGCGGGGGCGCCCGCAACGTCGAACACTGCGAGCGCAACTGCGTCGTCGATGTCGCCGGGCAGCGCGGCCCACAACCCGGACTCGAACAGGATCGCTTTACCGCGAATCCATACCCGTCCGGTTTCAACGTCGACCCGCGTAACCGATTCGACGTAGAGCGGTGTGAGCGTGAGCGAAACGAGCGAAGCGATGCGATCGCCGGCGCGCACTTCGGCCTTCTCGCGCAGACGCTCGCCGACGCGCAGCACGCGGCCGATGAACATGCCTCCGCTCCCGGTAACCGGATTGTGCTGCTTTCCGCGCTCGCGCACGGTCGCCGCAATGTGCTCGGCGATAAGCGCCGGGTCGCCGCCGCAATGGTCGCGGATTTGTTTGAACGACGCCGAGTCGATGTTCAGCGTTTCGACGTCGCAAAGAATTTCGTTTTCGAGCGCAACGGGCGTATTGTCGATCTTCCGCGCGCTTTGCGGCATTGCGCCGGGCGGATCGATGACTCGGTGCGTGCCGAGCGCGTGCGGCGCGTGCAAAGCGGTCATTGCACGCAAATCCCCCCGCGCTCGAACGGCGTAGAAAGAACGATCGTCGTTTTGGTCCGCGCCATTCCTTCGACCGATTTCAATCGCGAAAGCAACTCATCGAGGTGCGCCGTAGAGCGCGTCATGACTTTCAGTACGAACGACTCTTCGCCGGCCACGCTGTGAACTTCGAGGATCTCGGACATCTGCGCGAGCGTTTGCGTGAAGTGGTCGTAACTGCAATCGGGTGCCGTGTAGCAGCTGATGAACGCGACCAGCTCGAGCCCGAGCAGTTTGCTGTCGAGCTGCGCGGAGTAGGCGCGAACGTATCCGCGCGCCTCGAGTCGCTTGACCCGGTCGTGAACTGCGGGCGGTTTGAGGCCGACGACCGCGCCGAGCTCGGCAAAGGTCGAACGCGCGTTGCGCTGAAGCGCCTCGAGCAGCCGAAGGTCTAGGCCGTCGAGTTCGCCGGACTCGACCGCTATATTCGCTCGTTTGTCCATGTGTCCGAAAAAAAGATTGGTAAGTTCACTATACCACCGTCAATTTGTTCGGGCAAGCCGGTCTTCCCCAAAGGGCGCTGCTTCTTCCGGGCGAACCTGCGGCGCTATGCGATCGTCAGCGGCGGTTCTAGCGTTCCTCTTTTTGCTGATGGGCTGCGACGGCAACGGAGGCGGCGCCTCGCGTGCGCTGCGGGCGGCGGGCTCGATCCGCTTCGACGTGGCGGCGGATCCGTCGAATTTGAATCCGCTCTTTCTGCACCAGGACGCCGCCTCGGTCGAGCAGCAGCTCGCTCGCCTGGCATTTCTGCCGTTCCTGGATCTCGATGGGCGGGGGCGGTTCATTCCGGAACTCGTCACGCGAGTTCCCTCCGTGGAAAACGGCGACGTCTCGCCGGATGGGCGCACCATCGTCTACCATCTTCGTACGGGCGTGCGTTGGAGCGACGGCGTCGAGGTTACGGCGCGGGACGTACTTTGGACGCTGCACGCGATCATGAATCCCAACAATCCGGTTCCCTCTCGCGAAGGCTACGATCTCATCGATCGCGCTTACGCGAAGGATCCGCACACGGTCGTTTTTCATCTGAGGCGCGCTTGGGCGCCCGCTGGAACGACGTACTTCTCATACGGTTTTCGACCGCAGTTCGTGCTCCCGGCGCACGTGCTGAGCGCGCAGGAACCGCTCGCGCAAGCGCCGTTCGATTCCGCGCCGACCGTCGGGGACGGGCCGTTCACATTCGTTTCGTGGACGCGCGGTGAATCGTTGCTCTACCGCGCGAATCCGCGGTATTGGCGCGGCGCGCCGCGCGCTCCGCGTCTCGACATCCGCGTGATTCCCGATCCGCAAACCAATTTGGTGATGCTGCGTTCGGGCCAGTTGGATTGGAATTTGATTGCGCCCGTGCAACGAGAAACGCTGCGCGGCGCGCGGGACGTGCAATACGCATCCGTTTCAACAGCGGTCGTTGCGGGATTGGTGTTCAATCTCACGCATGCGCCGCTCGGCGACGTGCGCGTCAGGCGCGCAATCGCGATGTCGATCGACCGCGCGGGCATCAGCCGAAAGGTCACGCTGGGCCGCTATCCGGTTACGAACGTCATTCAGCCTCAATTCTCGTGGGCATACGATCCGTCCGTAAAGGAACCGGCGTTCGATCCCGCAGCCGCCGATGCGCTGCTGGACGCGTCCGGCTGGCGGCGCGGTGCCGGTGGAATGCGCCGGAAAAATGGAAAGCTGCTATCGCTCGTCTACGTGCAGTTCCCCGAGTCCATGACCGGCGTGCGCGTCGCCACTACCGTGCAGGCGCAACTGCGCGATCGGGGCATCGCCGTCGAGGTGAAGTCGGTTAGCAACGCACAGCTGTTCTTGCCCGGCACGGGAACCCTCGCGAGCGGGCGGTTCGACATGGCGTACGTGCCGTTCACGATGGGATCCGATCCGGACGATTCGTCCGTGCTCGCATGCGGTGCGCCTTCGAACTACATGCGCTACTGCAGCGCGCAGGTAGACGCGCTGGAGAAGCTTGCATTGCGCAACACGTCCGTGGCGCAGCGCCGGCGCATCTATTCGGGCATCGAACGGTTGGTTGCGAACGACTTGCCAATCCTGTACCTGTTCAATGCGGACTATATTTACGCGTACCGGAGCCGACTGCATGGATTTGCGCCCAATGCGTTCCTGCCGACCTGGAACGCCGCCGAATGGAGCATCGGCGGCTAGGCGCTTGGTCCTTAATACCCAGGGGAAGCCCTTATGGCAAGTGGGAAAAATCTTTATATCTGGGGTGAAGTCTATGCGGCCAGCGGCAACCTCTGCGCAGCGGTCGGAAGTGTTTGGGCTCATCTTGCGATGTTTGCCCGCCTTTGTCGTTGCCGCGGACACGCAGACTGCGCTTTACGGAAATTCGCGGAAGCGGGCTGGATGCGCTCGGTTTGAACGAGCGCGCCGTCGCGCAGCTGCTCGGAACGAATGCCCAAGCGTATTTCACCGGTTCTCAAGCAGAGCCGATCATCCGGCACGCCCGCGAAGCGCTCGACGGAACTTCCGGAAGCTGGAATTCGATTGGGCGGATCGCCGTTTCTACGCGCACCTTGGCCCGCTGCGCGACGGTCACGATGCGATCATCGGCGTCGTCGCGGTCGGCCTGGACATCACGCGCAGGCATCGTTTGGAAGAAGAACTCAAAAAAGAGCGCGAGCTGCTCAACGACGCTCAGCAGCTTGCGGGAGTCGGCAGCTGGGTCTTCGACGTTCGCCACGGATCGCTTCAGATCTCCGAGCAAATGGCGCGGCTGCTCGGCATATCGTTCACGCGCGAGCCGCTCGGCGTCGAAACCCTCTGGCAAGCCCTGCGCGTCAACGAACTGCGCTCGTTCGAAACCGAAAAGCAGCGCATTCTTTCGACGTGCGGCACGTATGAATACGATCACGAGATCGTGAGGCCGGACGGCGCGCTGCGCCACGTTCGCTCGCGCGGGCACGTGGAATGCGACGCCGGCGGAAACGCCGTACGATGCGTCGGCACGATGCTCGACGTGACGGATCGCGTGCAGGCACAGCGCACTGCGGAAATGCTGGCATACCACGATCCGCTCACGGGGCTCGCAAATCGCTGGCTGCTGCGCGACCGTCTGGCCCAGGCGATCGCAGCCGCCCGCCGCGAAAGCAAACACGTCTTCGTGCTCTTCATCGATCTCGACAATTTCAAACGCATCAACGATTCGCTCGGGCATGCGGAGGGCGACATTTTGCTCGGAGAAGTCGGACAACGCCTTTACTCGACAGCTCGCGGATCGGATACGGTCGCGCGCGTCGGAGGCGACGAATTCGTCGTCGTATTCACACACATCGACGAAGAGCCGCAGCTCGAAGCGGCGATAAAGAAGGTTCGCGGAGCGTTTCAAACGCCTTTTCATCTCGCCGGCAAGGATTATCTCGTGACGGCCAGCGTCGGAGTGGCCGGTTATCCCGACGACGCGCTCACGCACGAGCAGTTGCTGCGCGACGCGGACGTCGCGATGTACGACGCCAAACAGCTCGGCCGGAACCGCATCCGCCGCTTCAGCGGAAGTTCGGTCGCATCGACGATGCGGCGGGTCGAACTCGAAGTCGATCTTCCTCGCGCGTTGAACCATCACGAGTTTCGTTTGTACTACCAGCCCGTGGTCGACGCGCGCTCGCTGCAAACCGTCGGGCTGGAGGCGCTGCTGCGCTGGGATCACCCCTCGCGCGGAATGCTGCTTCCCGAAACGTTCTTGGATGCGATCGAGGAATCGGAATACGCAAAACCCATCGGCGAATGGGTGATCCGCACCGCGATCGAGCAGATTGCGTCATGGCGCGATCGGTACGGCAAAGAATTGCGTATGAGCGCCAACGTCTCGGCGAGCCAGCTCGAACGCGATCATTTCGCCGCAGCGGTCTCGAATGCACTGCAGGCGGCGCAAGTGGATCCGGAAGCCATCGATCTCGAGTTGACGGAAACGACGCTCGTACGCGATCTCGAATCCGCGAGCGCAGTGCTCACGCAGATTCGGAATTTGGGGGTCGGCATCGCCATCGACGATTTCGGCACCGGGTACAATTCTCTCACGTATCTGAAACATTTCCCGGTGACGGCGCTGAAGATCGACCGCTCTTTCGTGGCCGAGATCGGACAAGACGCCTTCGACGAGGCGATTTCGTCGGCGGTCGCCGCTATGGGCAAAGCGCTGCGCATCCGGGTGGTCGCGGAAGGGGTCGAAACGCGGGCGCAGCTCGACTTACTGCGCGTTCTCGGGTGCGACGAATTGCAAGGATTCTATTTCGCGCCGCCGCTGGAAGCCGAACAAATCGATCGCCGATTGGCGCTGGAGCACGCGGCGGGGTAAGCGCGCGCGCATCCCGAAGCGTCGCGCATGTGGATCCGCGACGCGATCGGTTTCGTTCTCGGCAACGTTCAGGTTCCGCTTCTCGCGATCGCCGTAATCGTGACCATCGTCAAACTCCGGCGCGCGAGCGCGCGCCACGAGGTCATGAGTGCCGCATATACGCTCTGGGGCGAGGTGCTGTTCTATTGCTTCGGCCTCGGCATGATCTACGCGTGGTATTTCCAGGCTTTCCAGGCGGACTCGATCGCGCCGACGATCGGGTGGCACCCCAGCCCGTTCGAATGGGAACTCGCATGGGCGGAACTGGGCTTCGGCGTCGTCGCCGTGCTTTCGCTTTGGCGGGGATACGATATGCGGCTGGCGTCGACGCTTGCGCCGGCCATCTTCCTTTTCGGCGCGGCGGCGCAGCACATACATTTAATTCTCGCGGCGCACAACTACGCGCCGGGAAACGCGGGCGCCATCCTGTGGTTCGGCGACATCGCTCTTCCCATCTTCACGCTTGCGCTTGCGCTCGCCTCACGCGACGCATACGAACGCACCGTTCGCCGCGCCTACTAGCGCAGCTTATGATGACGGCTACCCCGTAAGTGCCGTCGCTTGGAGAAAGAGGCTGTACCAGTTGTAGCGCTGCATCGAGCTCGTCATGCGCAACGTCGGTCGTGATGAACGTCGGCGCGCGCGTCTGCAACTCGGCGAGCGTCATGCCGTGCGCGAGATGCACGAAAATATTCGGCTGCGGCGCTTGCACCATCCCCATCAGAGCCGCATTGCCGTTGCACGTATCGGCGGTGAAGAGACTGAGCAGATGATGATCCGCGTTCGCCTTGACCCAATTCGCGAACGCGTCGTAGTAGCCGTAGGCCGAATCGAACAGAAGCACGTCGGTGATGGAATCGTTCATTCCGCCGCGCGTGAGCACGCCGCCCGCACCGCCATATCCGCCGCTGTGAGAACTCAGAACGATGTGTCCCGCGCTCTGCGCGCTGGTTATGTGCCGTTCGCGCAAGAACGCGCCGGCGTCGGCGATTAATCGCGCGAAAGCGTTCGGGTCGTGCTCGAGTTTGCCGAAATCCGAGTCCGGCGCGTCCTTGGGGCCTTGCGGCACGATGAGAACGGCGTTGCGTTTGCTCAGATCGATTTGCTCGCGCAAGCGATAGCGTTCCAAGACGTGGCGCACGTCGTTGCGCCATCCGTGAAAGTGCACCGCATAATCGGTGCGATCGCCCGGGCGAAAGTGCGGCGGAACGTAGATGCCGACGGTCGAGTCGCGATACGGCCTACCCCTATGCGGGTAGGGTGCCGATGCGAAGGTCGGCAAGAACGTGCGGCCGGCGGGCGCGCTCAAGCGGGGTGCGGCTGCGGCGCTCGCGGCCATGAGCATGAAATCGGAACGAAGCATTTATACCGCTTTCACTGCAGCGATGAGCGCATCCACGGTTGCTTTCGCATCGCCGAAGAGCAACGCGCATTTGGGGTTCTCGAACAGCGGGTTCTCGATTCCGGCGAAACCGGAACGCATCGAGCGTTTGAGCACGATGATATTCGCCGCCTGATCGGCGTTCAGAATCGGCATGCCGTAAATCGGCGATGACGGAACATTCCGCGCCGCGGGATTCACGACGTCGTTCGCGCCAATGACCAGTGCCACGTCCGTGCGCGGAAATTCCGGATTGATGTCGTCCATGTCGTACAGCTGATTGTACGGTACGTTTGCTTCCGCGAGCAGGACGTTCATGTGCCCCGGCATGCGCCCGGCGACCGGATGAATCGCATACTTCACGGTCACGCCGCGTTTTTCCAGTTGGTCGGCCAGCTCGCGCACGCTGTGCTGCGCTTGCGCGACGGCCATACCGTACCCGGGAATGACGACGACTTGGTTTGCGTACGCCAGCATGACGCCGACGTCGTCCACGGTAGTGCTGCGCACTTGCTGCGCGCCGCCGCTCGCTGCGGCCAGTTCGGTTCCGCCGGCCGCGCCGAATGCGCCGAACAGCACGTTCGTCAGCGGACGATTCATGGCTTTGCCCATCAACACCGTGAGCAGCGTGCCGCTCGCGCCGACGAGCGAACCGCTAATGATCAGCAGGTTGTTGTCCAGCTCGAAGCCGGTAATCGCCACGGCAACGCCGGTGAACGAGTTGAGCAGCGAGATCACGACGGGCATGTCCGCGCCGCCGATGGGCAGCACGAACAGCACGCCCAGCAGCAACGCCGCGCCGAGCATCGTGAGATACACCCAGTCCGGAAGCACGCCTTGCATGACGATCAGCCACACGCCGAAACCGGCGATGACGAGCGCGACGAGGGCGTTGACGATCTGCTGGCCGGGATACGTTACGGGTCGTCCCGTCATGAGCTCTTGCAGTTTCAGGAATGCAACGATCGATCCGGCGATGCTGAGCGAGCCGATGATCGCGCTGAGCACGAGCGAGACGATGACGATCCAGCCGAGACCCGCCGATGGGCCCGCTGCGTGTTCGCCCGACCACGTCACGAAATATTCGATTGTCGAAATCAGCATCGCCGCGCCGCCGCCCGCGCCGTTGAAGAGCGCGACCATCTGCGGCATTGCCGTCATCTTCACCTTGAGCGCGGAGAAAACGCCGATGACGGCGCCGATTGCGATACCGATGAGAATCGCCCACCATCCCGCCGCATGCGTCGACACGAGTATCGCGGCGAGCGCGAAGAGCATTCCGACCATCGCGACGCGATTGCCGTGGCGGGCCGTTGCGGGCGAACTGAGGTAATGCAGGCCGAGAATGAACAGCGCGAAGGCGACGATGTCCGCGAGGTCGACGAAGACCAGTTGACCCGCTGCGGTCATTTCTTCGCGACCTCTTTCTTCTTGAACATCTGCAGCATGCGCTCGGTGACCGCGAAACCGCCGAAGACGTTGATCGTGCCGAGCGTCGTCGCCGCGATCGCCAGTATCGTGAAGAGTATCGCGGAGTGCGCGTGAAAGGCGTCCGCTACGATGACGATTGCGCCGACGAGCACCACGCCGTGAATGGCGTTGGTCGCCGACATCAGCGGCGTATGCAGCGTCGTCGGCACTTTCGAGATCACCTCGAAACCGACGAAGATTGCCAAGACGAGTACGGTGAGCAAGCCGAAGAGTTCGGTCAGATGGATCACGGCGCGGCTCCTGCCAGAGTGTCGAGCGTCGGTTTGTGAACGATTTGACCCTCGTGCACGATGGTCGTTCCGCGCACGATCTCGTCGTTCATATCGAGCGACAGTGCATTGTCTTTGACCAGTACGCCGAGCAGAGCGTTGACGTTGCGCGAATACAGTTGCGATGCGTGATACGGCATCGTCGAGGGAAGGTTCGTTTGGCCGATAATCTGCACGCCGTTGCGTGAAACGACGGTTTCGTCCCGCCGGGTCGGCGCGGCGTTGCCGCCGGCTTCCGCGGCCAAATCGATGATGACCGAACCGGGACGCATTGCGGACACGGCTTCTTCCGAGATGAGCACCGGTGCGCGCCGTCCGGGAACCAGCGCCGTCGTGATGACGACGTCCGCCGCGCCGATGGCATCCACCATAAACTGCCGCTGTTTGTCCAGTTGCTCGGGCGTGAGCTCTTTCGCATACCCGCCGGCGGCTTCGGCGTCGACGCCGAGGTCGATCTCGAGGAACGCGGCGCCGAGGCTCTGCACTTGCTCCTTCACGACTGCACGCGTGTCGTATGCGCTCACGACGGCGCCGAGCCGCCGCGCGGTCGCGATGGCCTGCAGTCCGGCCACACCCGCGCCGAGAATCAGCACTTTCGCCGGGGGAATGGTTCCGGCGGCGGTCGTGAGCATCGGAAAGAATTTCGGTAGCGCGAGCGCAGCGAGCAGCACCGCTTTGTATCCCGCGATATTGCTTTGCGAGCTCAGCGCGTCCATGCTCTGTGCGCGCGTAATGCGCGGAATGGCGTCCATGGACAGCGCGGTGATGCCCGCGTCCGCAAGCGACTTCACGTACGCGGGATCGCCCAGCGGTGCGAGCAACGCCAGCAGCACCGCGCTCTTGCGCATCGCCTGCAGCGTCTGCTCCGATGGACGGCCGACGCACACGACCAAATCCGCATCCGAAAGAAGTGCGGCCGGATCATCTGCGATCGATGCTCCGGCCTGCTTGTAGAATTCGTCGGGAAATGCAGCGCGTTCTCCCGCGCCGCGAGCGACCTTGACGGTGGCGCCCGCCTTTACGAGTTTAGCGACCGTTTCCGGTACGAGCGCAACTCGCGCTTCGTTCGGCGCCGCTTCACGAGGGACCGAAACGTTCATGCGGGCGCAGTTCCGCGCCAGGATGCCTAACCCTTCGCTTGGAGCGGCTAATAGACGAGCGGCAACAGCAGCGCCAAGATCGCGGCAAAGAGCACCGCTCCGCCGACATGCACGGCATGCTGACGATGCAGTATGCGGTCGCCGCCGAAGAACGCGTTCAGAAAATCGGCGAGCGAAATCATCAGGCAGGCAATGACCGCAATCAACAGCACGTCTCCGTCGCCGCGAAGCGCCGCGGCGAGGAGAACAGCGCCCAGCGCTATGTCGCGTACGCCGGTTGCGCGCACGAACACTACGGCGCTCTCATCGCTCAGCGGCGTGCCGAAGCTGTGCGCGAGCGGCGCAGGAAATGCGACGCCGAGCGCTCCGATTGCGAGCATCCCCGCGCCGGCCGCATCGGAGAGAATAGCGGGAAGCGAACCCGGATCGATCACGTGATGAAAATTGCGTTGCGAAGCGTGCCGATTTTTTGAATCGCGATCTCCACCACGTCACCGTTTTGAAAGAACTCGGGCGGCGTGCGTGCGAACCCGACGCCGTCCGGCGTGCCCGTTGCGATGACGTCTCCGGGTTCGAGCGTGAGTCCGCGGCTCAGATCGGCGATGATGCGCGCTATGCGGAAAATCATTTGGCCCGTATTCGCTTCCTGTTTTTTCTGACCGTTCACTCGCAGCGAAATCTGCAGCCGCTGCGGATCGCCCACTTCTTCGGCGTCCACGATCCATGGCCCGATCGGACAGCAGTCGTCCAAACTCTTCCCTTTGAGCCACTGCGAATGCGCGCGCTGAAGGTCGCGCGCGGTGATGTCGTTCAGGCACGTGTATCCGAAGACCGCATCCAACGCGCCGGCTTCGGTGGCATTCTTGACGCGTTTGCCGATGACGACCGCGAGCTCGGCTTCCCAGTCGTATTGCTGTGAAAGCGTCGCGTCGAAATGCAAATTCGCTTCGGGATCGGCGATCGCCGTCGGCGCCTTCGAAAAGAACGTCGGAACGTCGGGCAGCTTCAGCTCGCGTCCCAGAGCGCGCGCGCCTTCTTTCGCATGCTCGAGATAATTGCGCCCCACGCAAAAGATATTCTTCGGCGGCCGGACCGGCGCGGCAAGGCGAAGATCGGCCAGCGGAAAGCGTTCGGCCTCGTGATGCAGCGCGCGCCGGTCGCGCGGCAGCGCGATGTACTCTACCAGCGATTCACACGCGATTGCAGTGACGCGATCCCCATCGAGCAATCCGGGACGAACGCGGTCGCCGTCGTAAAAGCTAACGTATTTCATAGCGGTTTAGCGTCGTCGCGTTAGGTGCCACGCGCCGCAATGCCTGCACTCGTACGAGGTGAGCGCTTCGCGGAGGCCGTTCGCCAACGCCGCTGCGTGTGCGTGCGCCTCGGACTCGTATGCGTTTTTCGACGTGCAGACTGCGTTCGACGTTCGCGCCCGGATCGCCGAACAGCGCGATGCGCGGCTTAGGGACGCGGGGAACTTTTCGGCGAGGCAAGCGCGCGTTTCACGGCGGCGTTGATGTCGGGGAGATGTTTGGCGCTTTCCGCCCGGCGCTGTTTTTCCGCCGCCTGTAATCGCGCGTACGCTTGTTGCGTCTCGCGTTTGGCGACGTCGACCATCTTCGTTGCCGCGCCGGAATCGTTCGCCCAGGTGCCGCCGGTGGAGAGGAGCGAGACGTTCCGCGCGACGTTGTGCGTATGCGGGTCGTAGTCGTACTTTACGCGGAAGACGCCGGCAACCGCGCTTCCGTCCGGGCGCCGGATCCACATCTGCAGCGCATTGCCGATGGTCATCGTGTCGAAGACGGAATCGTGCGAGAGATCGCCGCCCTTAATCCGTACCACCTGTCCGCGTTTGTTCACCTCGACGTCTATCGTGGAATGAAGTACGCGGCTGGGAAGATTCGGAGTCGGGAACGGCATCGGCTTGGGCTGATTCGCGGCGGCTGCAGACAGCGGTCCGGCAAGCAGGGCGGCGGTCAGCGTACATGCGCGCAGGGTCGGATTCATCATTGCGGCCATAGTTTGGTACGGGCCCGCTTTACCCCGCCGGGGCTGCCGCCTGTTACCGTCGAAAAGCGCACCAGCTCATGGATCGCCGCTTCCCGCTCTTCACGTACGGGCTCATCGCCGCACTGCTCGTCGCCTGCCTCCCTGCCTCGGCCGCGCGCGCGCTGCTGGATTATCACCGGCTCGACGCGTACTTCACGCTCTTCGCACACGATACGAACGTGCCGTGGAAGCCGGCTACGGTCCGGTTGGATACCTATACGAGCGCGCCGGTCGATCTCGCCGTGTACCAAGTGGACCCGGCCGACGTTATCGTTGCGGGATCCAATACGCTCCCGCGCGCGATCGACACGCGCCGCCGCGTGCCCGTGGCGCGCTGGCGTTACGTCCCGCCGGGAGGCTACCGTTTCCAAAGCAACGAGGTCGCGGTTCCGCTCGGATCTCGCGAAGGCTTTTTCGTCGTCGAAGCTCGCCGCGGAAACGTCGGCGAGCAAGTATGGATCAATCGCACGCGCGTCGGCCTGCTTACGAAAGAAACGCCGGGCGGCATCGTCCTGTACGGCGCCGATCTCGGTACCGGGAAACCCCTCGCGCACATGCGCGTGTCGTTTATCGTGAACGGTCGCTTCACGGATCGCTCGACCGACCGGAACGGCCTGGTGTTTTGGCACACGCATCCGCGGCCGGTATTCGCGCTCGCGCAGTGGGGCAGTAGCGAGGCTTTCGTTTCATTCCTTCCGCAGGCACCGCTGCCCGGTACGATCGTCGGCGTGAAAACCGATTCTGCGGTCGTGCACGCCGGCGACGATCTGCACGTTGCGGGATTCGCGCGCACGCGCGGCGGCGCGCGTCTGCGTGCAGCGTCCGGCGAGGCAGCGATCGCACTGCGATCGCCGTGGGGATCGGCGGCGCAAACCTCGGTGCGATTGGATTCGGCCGGCGCGTTTACGGCGCAGCTGCACGTCCCGCAAAACAGCCGCGCAGGGGAATATACGGTTATGGCGAGCGTCAACGGCGCAACGGCGGGAACCGCAATACACGTGGACGCGAACGCCGGTGGAATGTCGCTCGAACTCGTTCCGCAGTGCGAAGGCGCGGCTTGCGATGCGAATGCAGACATTCCGGTAGCCGTGCGCGCGCTGCGCGCGGGGCAGCCGGCGGCGGGCATCTCCGTCAACGTCGACATCGTTCGCTCGCCGCACGCGTATGCAACGGATCTTTCGGAAACGCCGTGGGGCATCGGTTACTGGTATAATGGATCGGTTCGCACGGACGATCGCGGGCTTGCGTTGATTGCGATTCCGCATCCCACCGATGGCCTCGCATCGACGTACGGCGTGCGCGCGAGTTCGGGCGGAGCGACCGCCGACACACGGGTCGTCGTACCGACCGCCGCGGTCGTGTTGCGCGTGCAAGTCGATCGCGACGACATCGGCAGCGGTACGCCCGCGAGCTTTCAAGTGTTCGGAACTCGCGTCGCGACGGGGGCCGCGGCAGCGAATATTCGGGTTCGCGTACAGCTCGTTCACGGCGCGTCCGTGCAGGAGCAAACGCTGACCCTCGACGACCGCGGACGCGCGCAGGGAGCATTCCGTTCACCGCAAGTCGGATCGAATCTCATCGTGGCGAGCACGCAGGCGGATGGCCGTCAGGCAATGGATGCCGCGCAGATTCAGGTCGAACCGCAAACGATGGAAATGCAGGACGCGCAAGGCGGCGGGAACGTGAACGTGAGCCTCGATCGCAAACGCTACGCGGCCGGCGAGGAGGCGCGCATAGACGCGCGGCTTTCGGGCGCGCAAGGCGATGCCTTGCTCACGTTCGAGACGCCGGAACGGACCGACCTGCGCGTCGTAAACGTTTCGAACGAGTCCGCCGGTGCCGTATTCCGCATTCCCGATGCGTCGGGCGTCTTCGCAGCGGGAGCCGCGTTCGTGCGCGACGGTTCGATCGAATGGGGCAGCGTGCCGATCGTCGTCGATGCGCCCGGGCGGCCGCTTTCGACGACGCTGCAGCTCGACAAGTCTGCATACGCGCCGGGTTCTACCGCGCTCGTAAAAATCGGCGGCGCGCGTCCGGGCAACGGCACGACGTTCGTGAGGATCACGCGAGGAACGCCGACGGGGTCGGCGCTTTTTACGAGCGCGCCCGACTTGCTCGCGATCGGAACGACCGCGACGCAAGACACCGCAACGGCGGGAGCATCGTGGCATCCGTGGGTGGATTCGACGGGCGATCACGCGACGACGCAATCCTTTGCCAGACGCACGGCTCCGCCCGCCGACCTGACGATGACGCAGGCGGACACGGCGAATGTGTATTGGAAGGTCGATCGTCATAGCGGCGATTCCCTCGCCGTTCCCGTACCGGCCGCCGCGGGAAAATACGTGATTTCGCTGCTGCAGATCGACGACGACGGTCGCGTAACTGCCGCCTCGACTGACTTGGTCGTTCAATGACGGCGCGAGACGGAGCTGCCGCCAAGTCTCATGCTGCTCGACACGTACGGATTGGTGTACCGTGCGTTTTTCGCGCTTCCACCGTTGACGACGACGCGCGGCGTGCCGATCAACGCGGCGTACGGCTTCACCATGATGCTCAACAAGATCGTGAACGAAGAGAAGCCGACGCATCTGATTGCGGCGTTCGACAAGGGTTTGCCGGCGCACCGCGTGGCAATGTACCAACAGTACAAAGCACAGCGCGACCAGATGCCGGACGATCTGCGCAGCCAGTTCGCGCTCGTGCGCCGCGTTCTGCAGACGAACCGCATTCCGATCGTCGAAATCGAAGGCGAGGAAGCCGACGACGTCATCGCGACGCTCGCGAGGCAAGCCGAGGACGCGGGGCGCCACACGGTCGTCGTTACCGGCGATACGGATCTATTGCAGGTCGTCGACGAAAAAACGAGCGTGCTTATGACGCGTCGCGGCATAACGGATTTGGGCCGGTACGATCTCGACGCGGTGCGCGAGCGATACGAAGGGCTGAGCCCCGAGCAGCTTCCGGACTATCGCGGACTCAAAGGCGATCCGTCGGACAACCTTCCCGGCATTCCGGGCGTCGGCGAAAAAACCGCGATCAAACTGATCAAAGCGGCCGGTTCGCTCGATGCGCTGGTTTCGAATCCCGCGCTCGCAGGGTCGCCGAAACTGCAAAAACTCATCGAGGACTACGGCAGTCAAGCACAAGTATGCCGCGACGTTTCCGTTGCGCGCAAAGATTTGGACGTCACGCTGGATTGGGACGACGCGCGCTATACGCCGGCCAGCAGCGACGAACTCTACCGCTTGTACAGCGAACTGGAGTTCAAGACGCTGCTGAACAAGCTCGACGTTCCGCTCGAAATGCCGCTGCTGGAGGCGCGCGAGCACATCCGCGGACAGTACCGCTCCTTCATCGCTGCAACCGATCCGCCGGAGTTCGTCGAACTCGCGCGCGAGATCGAGCAATTCGCGACGGCACCGCAGCTGGCGTTTGCGGTTCGCACTGACGGCGAAATCGGTATGAGTTCCGAAATCGGTTTCGGGATTTCGTTTCTTGCGGGTGCGCTCGCGCACGATCCGGTCAAGAGCGCGTTCGAAAAAGTCTGGCTCGGCGGACAGCGTTTGTCGGCGCACGACGTAAAAGCCGTGCTGCACCTTCTTCGGCGTGCCGGATTCGAGCCGCGCGTTTTCGCCGACGACACCATGATCGGCGCGAACCTGCTCAATCCCTCGCGCACGTTCGCCGCAATCGACGACGCGGCGCAAGAGTTCTTGCAAACCTCGGTCGGTGAGGAAGTTGCTGCGCACGCGGACGCGGTACTGCAGCTCTCGGAAAACCTGCGCGCGGAATTGGCCAAGCGCGAGCAGCTTTCGCTGTACGAAAACGTCGAAGTGCCGCTCGCTCCGATCCTTGCGAAAATGGAATGGACCGGCGTCCTCGTCGATCCGGCGGAACTCAAGACGCTTGCAAAGCAAATCGACGCTTCGGTCGCGCGCCTACAGGGAGAGATTTACGATCTCGCCGGTGAGGCGTTCAACATCGGCTCGCCGCAGCAACTCGGAAACCTGCTCTTCGGAAAGCTCTGCCTCCCGGGCGGCAAGAAAACGAAGACGGGCTGGGCCACCGGCGTCGAGATTCTCCAAGGTCTGGCTCGCGATTATCCGATTTGCGCGAAGGTGCTCGAATACCGTGAAGTCACGAAACTGAAGAATACGTACGTCGACGTCATCCCGTCTCTGACCGACAAGCAGGACGGACGGTTGCGCACGATCTTCAATCAAACCGCCACGGCGACCGGACGGCTGAGTTCCACAAATCCGAACCTGCAGAACATTCCGGTGCGTGGAGATCTCGGACGCCGCATCCGGCGCGCGTTCGTCGCGCCGCGCGACGGACATGCGCTCCTTGCTGCGGATTACAGCCAAATCGAGCTGCGGCTGATGGCGCATCTTTCCGGCGATGAAGCGATGCGCCGGGCGTTTCACCAGGGCCAGGACATTCACGACTTTACCGCGCGGCAAATTTTCAACGCTGCGCCCGGCGAATCGGTCGACGGCAATCAGCGGCGTATCGCCAAATCCGTGAACTTCGGTCTGCTCTACGGCATGTCGGACTTCGGGCTGGCGCAGCGGTTGGAGATCAGCCGCGCCGAAGCAAAGGAAATGACGCAAGCCTATTTCGCGCGCTTTCCGAGCGTGCGTGCGTTCATTCAGCGCGTCATCGAAGAGGCGCGCGACAAAGGATTCGTACAGACGCTGCTCGGACGCCGGCGCTACATGCCTGCGCTGCGCTCGAGCAATTACATGCTTCGCTCAGCAGCGGAGCGCGAAGCCACCAACGCGCCTCTGCAAGGCAGCGCCGCGGACATCATGAAGCTCGCGATGGTGCGCATTGACGGCGCAATCGCGCGAGACGGCTTGCGGGCGAAGATGCTGCTGCAGATCCACGACGAGCTGATCTTCGAAGTAGATAGCGCGCAACTGCACGAAGCCGGCGCTCTCGTGCGATCGGAAATGGAAAACGTCGTCAACCTGACGGTGCCGCTGGCGGTGACGCTGAAGACCGGCCGAAACTGGTACGACGTCGAGGAAACCGATGATTTTTAGCACCGCGGCCTTCGCGCTGGCCGCCGCTGCGACCCTCGCGCCCATGCCCACGCCGCAGTCGCTGCCGGTTACGGTGCTGCATGCCCCACGCGCGGCGCTGCACGTGCAGATCGCGCGCACGGAGGGGGAGCGCGAACGCGGCCTCATGTCGGTTCGCCATCTCGACGCGCGCACCGGAATGCTTTTCGTGTTCGACGCAGATCGGCCCGTCGCGTTCTGGATGAAAGATACGCTCATTCCGCTCGACATGGTCTTTCTGGCGCCCGACGGCACCGTACGCGCCGTGTTCGCGCGCGTTCCAGTCGTTTCGGCCGCTTTGCAAGACAACGAAATACCGCTCGAGCAAGGCACCGCGAAATATGTCATCGAGCTTCCGGCGGGCGAAGCCGCACTCGACGGGTTGCGCAGCGGCGCCCGCGTCGGCGGGCTGCCGCGTAAATGATGGCATGAGCGGCAGCCGCCATCCGCTTTCGGAACGTTTGCTGGCGATGATCGACGCATTGACGGACCTGACGGCTGTTGCGCTGGACGTGCAGCAGCTGGCCAATGCGATCGCGCAGAACGTTGCGGGACTGGACGGCGCGGACGGCGCGGCCGTCGCCTTGAACGACGGCGACAGGCTGGATATCCTCGCCGTCAGCGAACCTGCGCTCCACGATCGCCGCGAAACCTTCCTTCCGCTGTTCGAACACGCGGCTTCGCTGGAACGAGCGACGTACGTTGCGGAAATGTCCGCCGAAAACGCGCGATCGGTCATTGCCGTACCGCTGGCGGCTCGCGGCCAGCGCATTGGTGCGCTAGTCGTGTACTCTCGCGAACCGCGCGCATTCGCGGCGGAGGACCCCGAACTCGTTTGGCGGTTCGCAAAGATCGTGGGACCGATCGTCGATCTCTCGGTGCAATTCAACCGCAAGCTCTACGAAAGCCGCACCGACGAATTGACGGGTTTGCAAAACCGCCGCGCGTTCGACGAGCGCTTGCAGCGGCGCATTGCGGAATTCGAGCGCTATGGCGCGCCGTTCACCGTCGTGATTACGGATTTGGACGACTTCAAGATCATCAACGATACGTACGGACACGCTGCGGGCGATCGCGTCCTCACGCGCGTCGCGCAGGTCGTTCAATCGCGCGTTCGCGGCGGCGACGAAATATTTCGCATCGGCGGCGACGAGTTCGCCATGCTCTTTCCTTTGATCGATTCGAAGGAGGCGCGAGTGATGATGGAGCGCATCGACGTGCAGTTGGCGGCTGCGGACGGCGGCACGGGCCGCGTTTCGATGAGCTACGGCGCCGCACAAGCGGTCCGGGGCGAAAGCGCCGCTCAGCTTATCGAGCGCGCGGACAAAGCGCTGTACGCCTGCAAGCATGCCAGAGCTTCCTGAAGTCGAGACTATCGTGCGAGGGCTTCGCCCCGCGCTGGTCGGTAAAACCATTACCGCCGCACACGTGTTTCTAAAGAAGGTGGCCGTCGCGCCGCCGCCGCTCGACTTCGTCCGCGAGGTTACCGGCGAGCGTATCGACAGCGTCGAACGCCGGGGAAAATACGCGGTTTTCGGCTTAGGGTCCGGCCGGTCGCTCGTCACGAGTTTACGAATGACGGGGCGTCTGGTCGTCCTGGCTGCTCGCGAGAAAGCGTATCCATACACGCACGTGGAGTTGCGGCTCTCGAGCCGGCGGCGGCTGGCGTTTGCGGATATGCGGCAGTTCGGGCGCATGCGTCTGGTGGAGCTCGGCCAGTCCTGGGACGCCGGGCTGGGAATAGAGCCGCTTTCCGGGGACTTTACTCCGGACCGCTTTATCGGTATGCTTTCGGGGCGGACAACGCCGGTCAAGGTTTTTCTCCTTGATCAGCGGCGTATCGCGGGCGTGGGCAACATCTACGCGTGCGAGGCGCTATGGCAAGCGGGGATTCGTCCCGCCACGCCTGCGAAGCGGCTGAGCAAAGCGGCCGCGACGCGATTGCATCACGCGCTCGTCGACGTCCTCCAGCGCGCCATCGGCATGCGGGGGAGCAGCGTCGACGACTACGTCGATGCGCAAGGCCTGAAAGGCGGATTTCAAAACGTGCTTTCAGTCTATGGGCGATCCGGTGCCGGCTGCAGCAAATGCGGCGGCTCAATCGTCCGGACCGTCATCGCGCAACGCGGAACCTGGTGGTGCCGCACCTGTCAAAAATAAACATCGCCGTAACGTAAAAATATTTCGAAAGGACATTTTACAACATCTCTACGACTGACATCGCTCCCGTGCAACACGAAGAAGAGGATCAACTCGCACTGGAGCAGCGCCTCTACGAAGAATCGCTCAAGGTCCTCGACGAGGGACAAGTCCTAAACGGTATCATCGTCGCCAAATACCAGGACGAACTGCTGGTAGACATCGGCGGAAAGTCCGAAGGCATTTTACCTTTCCGCGAACTCTCGCTGGCCATCGAGCCCAAAGAACTCAAAGTGGGCGATACGCTGGAAGTCATGATCCATCGCATCGACGATCAGGACGGCTCGCTGTTTCTCTCCGAACGCCGCGCGCGCGCGCTCAAGACGTGGGAGAAAGTCATCGAAGCGCACGATCACGATGAAGTGATCGAAGCGACGGTGACGCAAGTGGTGAAAGGCGGCGTTCTCGTCGACCTGGGCATGCGCGGCTTCGTGCCGGCGTCCCAAATCCGCCGTCAACCGGTCGGCAATCTCGACGAACTGGTCGGCCGGAAGACTTCGGCTCAAAGTCATCGATCTCGATCACAAGCGTCATCGCGTCGTGCTCTCGCAGCGTTTGGTTCTGGAAGAAGAACTCAACGCGAAGAAGCAGGAGCTGCTCGGCACGCTCGAGGTTGGTCAAATTCGCGAAGGCGTCGTCGTGCGCTTGGCGGAGTTCGGCGCGTTCGTCGATCTCGGCGGCATCGACGGCCTCATTCACAACAGCGAATTGAGCTATGCGCGGATCAAGCACCCGTCCGAGGTCGTGAAGATTGGCGACGTCGTGAACGTCGAAATCATGAAGTTCGACGCGGAGGCGAAGAAAGTCAGCCTGTCGCTCAAGCACACGCTGCCCGATCCGTGGGACGAGCACGCGGACAAACTGTACGAAACGAACAAACTGAGCGCGCAGATCGTCAAAGTCACGCCGAATTACCTGCTGGTGGAAATCGTTCCGGGCGTGCTGGCGATGGTGCCGAAGGGCGAGTTCGATCCGGGCGCGCAGTTCAGCCCCGGCCAGGAAGTGGAAGTCACGCTGCTCACCATCAATCATGCGACTCGCCGCATCACCGCATCGATTCAGCACGTCGCCGACGTACCGCCCGAGGAAATCGAGAAGTACGCGATCGATGAAGAGGTCGGAGTGCCGGTCGCGGTGCCGGTCGGAGCACCGGTCGAGCGCCCCGCCGAGTAACCGCCCGCCGGGCAACAGTAAAGGGAGCCGTCGTTCGCGAACGATGGCTCTCTTTGATTTTATGCGAGTAGGACTTACAGGCGGTATCGGGTCCGGAAAAAGTGAAGTCGCGCGTATCTTCGAGTCACTCGGCGCGTATATCGTCGACACGGACACGCTTGCCCGGCAGGCGGTAGCGCCGGGAAGCGACGGCTTGCGGCAAATTGCGCGCGCCTGGCCTGCCGTCGTGCGCGACGACTGCTTGGACCGCGCCGCGCTGGCGGAGATCGTCTTTCGCGATCCGTCCGCGCGCGAACGGCTGAATGCCATCGTGCACCCGCACGTGCGCCGCCTCGCGGACGAAGCGGATCGCTATGCCCGGCAGGGGCAGCTCATCGTTCACGTGGTGCCGCTGCTTTTCGAGGCCGATTACGACGAACGCGTCGACGCAAGCGTTGTGGTGCTCGCGCCGGAAACGGAGCGCATTCGCCGCATCGTCAATCGGGATCGGCTTACCGAGGAACAAGTCCGCTCGCGCATCGCATCGCAAATCGATCCGCAGGAAGCGCGCACCCGCGCGGATTACGCGATCGAAAACGACGGAGATCTCACGCAGTTGCGCGCGCAAACCCAAGCGGTGTACGAAGCGCTGACCCATCAGTGCGTGTAAATCACGATCCGAAAGGAGTTCGAGACCATGCATTATGCGTTTAGCCTCGTCTGTACGGCGGCATTCCTGTTTGCACCGCTTCAAGCGCAAGCGCTCACGTCGAACAAAACGGTGAGCTACCGCACGACCTATCATCAAAGCAGTCCGATCGCCTCGGCGGGCGAGTACGCCGGCCGCATGACGCTGCACTTTTCGAGCAGCGGTATCGTCAACGGCACCTATCGTGACGAGTCCGGCACGACGCATCAGGTCAGCGGCGGGCTCACCGGAGATAATCTGTGGCTTTCGTTCGGAATGCGCGGGCGGCATCAGTTCACCGGTCTGGTGCACGACGATGGTACGATTACCGGGACGCTGTCGAACTGGCGCGGTCCGCGAACGTACGAATTCACGGCGGTTCCGTCTACCGGACCTTAAACGGCGGCGTCACGCACGACGCCGGCGTGCATGTCGTTCCAAGCTTGCGTGAGTGAAGCCGCGAGCGTTACAAGATCGTGCGTTCCGTTCGGCTCCACGTACAGCGAAACCGGCACGTCCTGCGAAGCGAGATATTTTGCGGATGCGACGGGATACGACGAAGGAACGACCGTGTCGTCCGCGCCGGTCACGACGTAAAACCGGGTTCTGCCCAGCGTGCCGGAAACGGCGCGAGCTTCGTGGCCGAGCAAAGCGCCGGAGATGCAAAGGACCGCGGACCAGAGATCGTGGCGGCTCATCGCTATTTCAAATGCCGCGAACGCGCCCATCGAATATCCCGCCAAATAACATCGCCGCCGATCGACCGCGAGCCGGCTCGTCGCCGCCCCGATAGCGTCGTCGACGTCGCTGCGCGCTATGCCCTCGAAATCGTAGATACCGCGACCGAACGGCGCGACGACGTACGATTTGGTCGATTCGGCCAGCTGCTGCAGCAGCGGATTTGCGAGCAGTTCCGTTTCCGTTTCGCCGTGTCCGTGCAGCATGAAGACGAGCGGCGCCGGCAACCGGATCGCTGCAGGCGCGTACACCGCTACCGGTTGGAATGTGTCGTCGGCCGAGGAACGCAGGAAAAACGGCTGCATTCCGGCGGCGGGTTTGAATGGCGTGATTTTGTGCAGCACGAGCTGATTCGCGAGGTCGACGTCGGCGACGGCGACGTTCCGGTACATCGCTCGAAATTCGTCGAGCGAGTAACCCCCCGGAGGCTGCGGAACGCTCAGCGCCTGCAAATCGTCGTTGAGGCGCTCCGCGTAATCATAGAGTTGACCTTGGCCGGTGAGCGTGCCGACTGCGGGAATCGCCTTCAGGTACCGGTTCAGCGCATCGGTGACGCGGGAGTTGAGATCGTCCGCACCTGCGAGCGTGAGTGCGGCGCTCGCGCTCGCGAGCCGAAGCAGAAAACGCGCGCGCGAGCAGACTTCCGCTCTCATACCTTCAGCTTCGCAAGACGCGTCCCGGGCGCTCGTTCGTGAACGCGCCGTCATGAAGCACCGGCCGGCCGTTTACGAACACGTGATCGATTCCGGAGGGCAGGCGGTACGGCGCTTCATACGTCGCTTCGTCGCGGATTGCATTTGCATCGAAGACCACCAGGTCGGCGTAATTTCCGGTTGCGATGCTGCCGCGATCGCGCAGGCCGAAGATGCTTGCCGGCAGCGAGGTCATGCGGCGCACCGCTTCCACCACGTCCAACGTTCGACGGCCTCGGACGTAACGCCCGAACACGCGCGGAAACGTTCCGAACGCGCGCGGATGCGGGACGCCGCGGGCGGTTGGCCCGTCGAGCGCTCGAATGGAAGCGTCGCTGCCGATGCAGCAGAAGTCCGCGGAAAGCACGGTCGCAACATCATCTTCGCACATCTTGAAGAACACTGCACCGGCTTCCAAGCGCTCTTCCCGAAGCAGGCGGATGGCCGCCGTCGCAGGAGACAGCCGCCACGCGCGCGCGATTTCGTCGATCCGCATGCCGGCGAAACGTGCGTTTTTTTCGCTCGCAACTTCGGTTACGAGTATGTCGCGCCAATCATTGCGGTGATGTAATTGCAGATGCAGCGCGATCGCTGCGGCACTTTCCGGATCGCTCAGACGCTCGAGCGTCGCATCGATACCGCCGTAACGCGCTTGCGCGGGCAGGATTGTCGCCAGTTCGGTCCAGCTGGCAACGTACGGATAGACGTCGCAATATGCGCCGGCGCCGCTGCTGCGCGCGGCATCGATTAATTCGAGCGTGCGCTGCACCTTTCCCCAATTCTCTTTGCCGGAGGCTTTGTGATGCGAGCAGTGCACGAGGACGTCCGCGCGGCGTCCGATCTCCAGCGCTTCTTCGACGGCCGCTATCAGGTCGTCGCCTTCACTGCGCAGGTGCGAGACGTAGCGCGGCGCCTTCGCCTCGCGTGCTGCGCTCGCCATCGCCGCGAGCTCGGCCGTATCCGCGTACATCGACGGCGGATAAATCAGACCGCTCGACACGCCGAGCGCGCCCTGCTCGCAGGCCTCGCGAATTGCACGCGCCTGCATGGAAATTTCGTCCGGTTCCAAGTGCCGTTCCGAGTCGCCGGCAACGGCTTGGCGCGTCGTTCCCAGACCCACGAGCGTAGCGACGTTCAGTGCGACACCGCTGCGTTCCACGAGTGCGAAAAACTCGTCGAGCGAGCTCCACGTCACGTCGAATCCCACGCGCGCCGCGCTACGCAAAACGCGCTCCAATCCCGGACCGTGGAGCGGCGCCACCGACATTCCGCAGTTGCCGCCGATTTCCGTCGTCACGCCTTGCGCAATTTTTCCATCGCAGCGCGGAAGCGCGAGCCATAATTCGTCGCTATGGGAATGTGCATCGATGAATCCCGGCGCAAGCGTTTTGCCGGTGCAGTCGATGCGTGCTTGCGCGTCGCGTTCGCGCAAATTGCCGATGAGCGCGATGCGATCGTGTACGATGCCGACATCCGCGGTATAAGCAGAATGACCCATGCCGTCGATAATTGCGGCGTTTTCGAGCACCGTCGAGATCAAAAGCTATAGTCCTGTCTGCTGCGTCGTTTAACAAGCGGTCGAGTGGGTATTTAGTCCGTGACATTTCTCACTTCGAGGTGTGAAACCAGCATGGCAGTTCAAGAAAATTCGCAAGGGCCCGGCGGGGGCATGACCGTCCGCGAAGCAGGCAAGCGTGGCGGCGAGCGCGTGAAGGCTAAATACGGCACCGAATTCTACGAGGCGATCGGCCGCAAAGGCGGAGAAGCCACCAAGGAAAAGTACGGTCCGTCGTTCTACGAAGTCATTGGCCAAAAGGGTGGTCAAAAACTCAAGCGCAAGACGTCTTAACCCTTTTTCTTTTCCACCGGGGTCTACTAATGGCAAAACCCACCAAAGGCGAGCCGGACGACAAGCAGCCGGGTGGCGAAATGTCCGTGCGTGAAGCCGGCAAAAAAGGCGGCAACACAGTACGGGACCGATACGGTTCCGGCTTTTACGAGGAGATAGGCCGCAAGGGAGGGCAGGCGACACGCCAGCGGCATGGGGTGGAGTTCTACGAGTCCATTGGCCAAAAAGGCGGCAAGGTCGTCAAGGAAAAATACGGTCCCGATTTTTACGAAGAGATCGGGCACAAGGGCGGTCAGAAGGTCAAGAAGCTGATTGCCGAGGCGAAGAAACAGTTGGGAAACGCCGAGCCGGAAGAGGGCGAAAAAAAGTCAGCTCCGTTCCGCCGCCCGCAGGCGCCCGATCGCAGAAGACGGGCGGCTTCACGCGCAACGCGGGAGGCCGGCACAGTTCGGTCAGGCTGCAAGGTCATCACTCGTCCGTTGCGAGTCGTCCACAGTAGGCCGTCGGCCATGTAGGCGATGGGGGCGCACGGACGGCTGGTGGCATCCAATCCACCGACAGCAATATGAAATCCCTCACGCGGCCACTGCGATAGCAGCAACGCATCGCCTTCGCTTTTGTATTCGATGGCGATCCCGGGCGCGCGCTTGCGCTCGTCGTCGCTCAACGGCGGAATGACCGCGACGCGCATGAATTCGGACGCCGGAATGAACGGCGCGAAATTCACGTGACGAACGGCCTGGGAAAGCGGCATCGTTACGCCGCGCGAATAGATGAGTAGAGTACTGCGGGCTTCGCCGTTTTGGCCGCGCCGCGATCGCTGCTATTGCCGGCACACGCGCAGCAGAGTGCGAGCACGGCATATATGGCCGCAGTCGAAATTTTCATTGCCCCGGAGCTTCGACGCTGCCCGTAATTTTTCCGAGGCGAATTTGGTTCGTATTGAAATCGACCGAGATCGTCGCGACTTTGAGCGTTTGACCGCCGGTGCGAAAAAGGCTCGGGTGCGTTAGCTCGAGCATCTTCGTGGCGTTGACCCACTGCACGAGATCCGTATCGAACGATTTGCTGATGCCGTCGCGCGGATGCAACGCTCGCACGTAAACGTCGCCGGTCGCAGTGAAGTCGAACGTTTGCGTGTTGAGCGATACGTGCTGCGCCGCAATGCTCAAATACGGTTTGCCTTTCTTGTAAAGAATGCCGTTCTTCACGCCGTCCAGCGTTGCCAAAACGCCGTCCGGCGACATCTGCGCGTTCGTGTAGTCGAAGGTCCAGGACCTCGTGCTGATGCGATTACCCGTAACGCGGCCGCCGCGCAGCGTGATCGGTTGCGCGCCCGGCGTCGGCGGGGGATTGCGTCCGGCCAGCAGGATGCCGGCGACGATCCAAATCAGAAATACGGCGCTTGCGATCCATGCGACGCGCTTCCAATTCCACTTACGCACGGCGCACGGCAACTCCGGCGAGAAGTACCAGCGCGTAGAGCGCCGCGAGCGCGTAGATCACCGGGTTCGGACCGATGCGATCGAACGGCGATCCCGGCGGAACGCCCACGTTTCCGACCACGACGGCAATCTTGTCGAGCCCTGTCGATTCCGTCCACTCTCCGCGCGGCGAAATAATTCCGCTTATGCCGGTGGAGGCCGATTGCACTACCCACTCCCCCGATTCAATCGCGCGCATCTGCGCGATTTGCGCATGCTGATACGTGCCCGAACTTTTCCCGAACCATGCGTCGTCCGTGGGAATGACAAGGAATTGCGCTCCCGCAGCAATTTGCGCGTGCACCAGATCCGCAAACGCGGATTCCCAGCAGATTAGCGGGGCGAAGCGCATACCGCCCGCCTCGATTACGCTGTTTCGCGTGCCGTGCCCGAAACGGCCAATCAGGGATGCGTCGGGCAGCCAAGAAAAGAGCGCCGGCGCCAGCAGCGATTCCGCGAACGGCACCAGTTGACGCTTGTCGTAGATGTCGATCAGCGCGCCGTCGGGTCCGTACGTGTACAGCGCGTTGTATTGTTTGAGCCCCTCGCTGCCCCAATGCCGGTCCAAGCTGCCGACGACGAGCGTCGTGTGCAACGTTCGTGCGATCGTCGCGAACTGCGTTCGCAGTTTTGCATTCGTCGACAAGTAATCGTTCAGCATCGCCGACTGTACCGGATTGGGGTTCGAGAGGAAGTAATTCGGCTGGTCGTTCAAATCGGTCGTGATGACCGTTTCAGGCCAAACGACGAGTTGCGGATGGACCGGCGCCAACTCTTTGGTCAGCGCGCTGTAACGCGCGACGCTCCGCGGTAATTCGGTCTCGTTCCACTTTATCGTCTGCGCGATGTTGCCTTGCACCGCAGCGACTCGGAGCGTCGGAACCGCCGTATGGCGCGCAGGCCACGCACTGTACGCCGCGCACCAGGCTACGGCAATGGTCAAGACCGCGAGTGCGAGCGCCGGCGCACGGCGACGTGCGATTGCATCGGCAATATAGCCGCCGAGGAGCATGACGATGAAGGTTACGCCGAACGACCCCACGTACGCGGCGAAAACTGCGAGCGGCGTCGACGTTTGGCTGTAGCCGATTTGCGCGAACGGAACGGCGGTGACGTCTATCGAGCGCAGCCATTCGAATACCGTGAATGCGGCCGCGCCGGCGATTGGCACGAGCCAGGGCGGCGCAACGGCCGCCGCGAGCTTTGTGCACAGTGCAGTCAAAGCGAAGGCAAGCGCCTCGATCAGCGCGGGGATCAGGACGACCGCAAATGCAAGCGAGCCGACGTACGAACCTACGGTATACGTGAACCATGAGAAATTGATGGCAAAAAAAATCGTTCCGGCGAACCAAGCCGTGAAAAATGCGCGTTTCCAGGAGAGGCGTTCCCATGCCCAGAACAGGCCCGCCGCCCCGAGCGGAGCAAGCCACACCTGCTGCGTCTTCGGGAACGCGAGCGCGAGCGCGACCGCGCCGAGCATGGCGACGCCGAGCTCGGCCGTGCGAACGGAGGTGCCGATGTTCCGCAAATTGATCTTCGTGCTCTGTGCCGTGTCGCTCACGCTGGCTTCATGCGGTCGTCAAGTTACTCCGGACCGAACGGGAACTTCCGGGGGTGGACTGCAGCCCGGCTACATGGAGGTCAAATTCAACACCGCCCAGGTGATGAATTTTACGACGGTCTGGTACGTCATCGCGCTCGACACGGACGGCAGCGGCGTCCAGCCTTACGCGTTCAACGGAAACCCGCAGCAAAACTGGCTCGGGTATTCGTTCGAAATCATCGTGTATCAGCTGCCCGGGCAGACGAGTCCCAGCGCCTCGCTCGTTCAATTCGTCAGCCAGCAGAGCGTCGGCGGCGGCACGCTGAAATATCCGACCCAGCCGTTCACTATCAATCCTCAACAGCTCCAGTTGATTCCGAATTGCAACGGGCAACAAACGCAGTTCTGCGTTATCGTCGATCGGCATGTCTTCAGTGGTTTAGGACCGGGGACGGCAACGCCCTCACCGACGCCGTCGCCCACCACGTCGCCATCAGCATCGCCAAGCGCTTCGCCCAGCGCATCGCCGTCACCGCCCGCCATAGGCGGCGTGTGGAACGTCAACTGGTTCACGGTCGCACCGGCCGGCGGCCCGCAAGCGGGCGGCCAGGTGATCGATGCACCGGGGCCGCAGGGCGCGAACGACCTGCACTGGCTGCCGCCGAACGGCACGTACGACACTACGACCTCATTCGACTTCGTGTGGAACGCCGTACCGCCGCCGGGCTGGCCGCAAGTTTCGGACCCGGCCGCGCAGATTGCGGGCGGCGAAGTACTCAACGTTCCGTAACGGGGTAAACGTGCCGCATGCAGCAAACTATCGAATGCGCGCACGACTTGTGTCAGTGCACCATCACGGCGGAAATGCAAGTCGCGGAATACTGCAGTCAAACCTGCAAAGACGCCGAGGAAAACGGCATCGAAACGGATGCGTGCGCGTGCGGCCATCCGCAGTGCGACGTTCCCTAACGCTCGCGAACGCTCGCGCGAACGCTTGTCATCGTGAGCTTGTCCACGACCCCGAGCCGGTCGACCGTAGTTTACGGACCGGAATAATTGAAGCCGTTGAATGAGGACGGAATGATCGAGCCGCCGCTCGTGTTTATGCCGAAGCCGGCGGCGTGCGACGGGAACGCGAGTAGGCTGAGCGTCAAGTTGACGGTGCGAGAGTTTTGGTTGTACTGGACCTGCATTTGGTAGCAGTCGCCGATGATACGGCTGTAGTACACGCTCTTGTTTTCGATCGCCGTCTTGTTCTTCCAGTCGACGTCTCCGACGAATTGCAGCCAGGCGCCGCGTCCGAACGGCGTTGCGAACTGCACGTTCGTCGAAGGAAAGCCCATACCGGGCCCCGGCACGAACGTGCCTTGCAACGCCAAGTACGATCGTGCCGACGGTCGCGTCGCCAATTGATAGCCGACGGGCTGCGCCTGCCCGTTGAACGAGGTCGTGAAATCGAGCGTCAAGTTGTAGACGTCGCCGTTGAACAGGCGAAAGATGTCCGACGCGTACTTCGTATTTTGACTGTTTTGCAGATCGAGCGTAGAAAACGGCACCGTTCCCGGGCCGTTGTAATTGTTTTCGTTATACGAAATATTGTTCGATGCGTGCGTGCCGATTGGCGTGGTCAGCGTCATCTGCTGCTCCACGCTGGCTTTCAAATCGCCCGTGCCGTACGCGAATTGATGCACCGTCGCGTTTGCGCTGAAGTCGCCGAGCAGCGAACGAAAGAGAACCGGACCCATCGTTAAACCGAGATCCGCGCGCGCGGTCGTTTCCGGGGTTTGCGGCTCGCTGTATTCGCCGATCGTCAGCGTCGGGGCGATCGGGAAGATGAAATGCGACATGAACAGGTTGGGCCGGATTTGCAACTCGGGTTCCTTGTTGACGCCATAGGGCTGCTGCGCAAACGTCTTATCGAACGTGAGCAGATAATCTGCGAGGCGATTCGCCCAATGCAGTTGATCGTCGACGTTTCCGGTCGAGTTTTGGCTGAAAAACTGCCCGTAGGTCGATTGGCTGCGCGTCAAACTTCCGGTGAAGCTGTTTTGCAGAGTCGGACTGAAACTTCGCGTATCCGAGAAACCGAATCCGTCGGACGAGGCTTGTCCGGAGGTAACCGACTGATGATACGTGTAGCCTTTGACTCTCCAAACCGTTCGCGTGCGTGACGGTCGCATTGGCGCTGCTGGTCGGCGGAAAGTTGGCCAGCGGGCCATAGTTGCCCTGGTATGAGTAACTCAGTTGGCCGCGCAGCGCATTCGAGAAATTTTCCTGATCTTGCGCCGCAACGTTGTACTGCGTCGTGCCGAGCAAACGGTTTGCGATTCGCTGCAGGTTCAAATTCGCCGTGCGCTTTCCGCTGCGGGGGCTGATGGTGCCGTTGTACCCGAGCGTCGTGCCTTGTTTGGTGTAGAACTCGATGGTGTAATACCCGTAATAATACTGATCTTTTCCGAAACCGATGCGCGCGCGCACGTAAAAGCCCTGATACTGATTGTAGCCCAGCTCCGGGAAGAACTGCGGACGCTGGCGTTCGTCGCCGACGCTGCGCAGCGGAATCACGACGCGCGGCAGCCAGAACACGGCTGCGGCTCCCAGCCAGAGTATCGCTTTCGATATGACGATGCGATCGCCGGGAATGACGTCGATCGTCCGTCCCGTGATATGATAACCGGCGCGCGGGCGCTCGCACGTCGTGACGCTTGCGAAATCGCCGTGCGAGACGCCGTGCTGATCGGAATGCATGTCTTTCGCGGTGAAATAAACCAGGCCGCGCTCGACGCCTTGCGAGCTTTCCCCGCGACCGTTGAAGAGATTGGCTTTTTCGGCGACCGTATCGAAGGTGATCCGTTCCGCGTACAAGATCGAATTCTTGGTGTTGTCGATGATGTACGGATTGCCGGTTACGGTAATCGTACGAACGCCGTCGTAATGCGCGCGGTCTCCCACGAGCACTTCATTTTGATAAAAGATATGAACGTTGCCGGTGGCATCTCCCGGTTGCCCCGGCTTCGTGCTGCCCGTGATCTTGTCGGCCATGACCGCCACCATGCCCGGTTTGAGCGTCGGAACTGCGCTGGCCTGGGGCGATGGAACCGGCGTGACTTCTTGCGCCGGTGCGATCGACGGCGTCGCCGGCGGGCGGGTCAAAAAGATCGGCCCCGGGCTGCCGCTCGGGGCGGGCGTCGGCGTTGGAACGGGCGGCGGAGTAACGGCCGGCGATCCGGAGGGGAACGGCGTGGCGTACGGTTCGCCCGGCGCGACCGGGACCGGCGAAAATGACGGCGAGGGGCTCGGCGAAGGCGTCGCGCTTTGTTCGGCTTGCGCGACCTCCTCGGTCGAGTCGGCGTTGCTGCTGCACGGCTGACCATCGAGCAGTGCCAGTGCGCGCATCGACTGCGGATCGTCGAACGTTTGCGCGGCTCCGGGTGCGCAAAACGCGGCCATCAGGGCAAACGTCAGCGCGAGAGGACCGCCGAAGGCGAGCAGGCACGCGAGCGCGCGCATGTTGCGGCGGTATGCAGGCAAGCCCACCGGTTACTGCTCTTCGCTCCAGAGCAGCGCCAAGCCGGCCACGGCGAAGATCACGTTCGGGATCCAGGCTGCAAGGTACGGGTTCATGCGTCCGGTGCCCCCGAACGCAGCAGCGGCTTCCGTCATCACGAAGTACACGAAGAACGCAAGAATTGCCATGGCCATTCCCATGGCGCGTCCCTTTTTCCCGAACCGGATCGCCATCGGCAGCGCGATCAAGACGCTGATGACGGCCGCAAACGGAAACGCGAATTTGTCCGCCAGATCCAGCTGCAGGTTTCCCAGCGCCTCGCCGCCGACGCCTTGCGAGCGCAGCGCGTTCACCTGCGCGGAAAGCTGCTTGGAGTTCATCGTGTACGCGTCGCTGTTCGCGCTGCTCAAGAATTGCGCGGCGCTCTCGCCCAGCGGCAGCCCGATCCGAAACTCCGGCGTCGTCGTTTGCGACGTTTCGTACCCGTCGGCATTGTAGAAGGTGAGGATGGCGTTCGTCAGGACGAGCGTCGCGGCTTCGACGTGCGCGGTTTTCGCTTGAATGGTCTCATTCCAGTAGCCGTTGCGCCCGGGCTTGAATATCTGCACGCCCGACATCGTGCGCCCGTCCGGGAGCACTTGGTTGACGAAGAACTCGTTGCCGGTGTCCGGATCTTTGCGGAACATCTGCGGCTCGATAGGCAGCGACGCCGTGTGATAGATGATCTGATAAAACGTTCGCGTCGAAAGGTCGACCGAGTTCGGCGCGATGTATTCGTTCATCGCCCACGTCGACAAGAACACGACAAAGCCGAACGCAAACGGCGTAACCGCAAAGCGCCACAGCGAAACGCCCGACGTACGAATGGCGGTAATCTCGTTGTCCGCCATCAGCCGGCCTATTCCCAGCAGCGTCGCCCAAATCGTAGCGAACGGAAACGCCATCGGAATGGACTGCGGAATGCGGAAGACTACGAACCGCATCACCATGAAAAAGGGCGCGTTGCCGACCAAAATGTATTTGGCCGCCAGAAAGAAAATATTGAAGCCCCAAAACAAAAAGAACGCGATGAACGCGAAGACGAAGGGGCCGAGGAGCTCGCCAAGGATGTACGAGTCCAGGATCGGCAGGCGCAGGCTGGCGGAGCAGGCCGCTCGGCGCCGTGCGCGCTTCGGTCATGGACGCCATGTGCGTAGCCTACGTGAAGCGGTTAATAGTCCCTGTATGCGCTGAGTACGCGAGCGACGTATGCTCGAGTTTCTGCGTAGGGCGGCACGCCGTGATATTGATCCACCGCGCCGGGACCCGCGTTGTATGCGGCGACCGCGAGCTCGACGTTGTTGTCGTAATGCGCGAGCAAATCGTGCAGATAGCGCGTTCCGCAATCGACGTTTTGCGCCGGATCGAATGGATTGCTGATGCCGCACGACGCCGACGTGCCCGGCATGAGCTGCATCAGCCCTTGGGCTCCCGCAGTGCTGATGGCCGAGGGATTGCCGGCCGACTCCGCCATCACGACGGCATTGACGAGCGCCGGGGCGACCCCGTCTCGCGCCGACGCATCGTTCACGAGGCTCTGGATTTCCGAGGGATTGAGGGCATGCGGAGCGTACGGCAGGTAGCCCGCATCGCTACATCCGTACAGCAGGCTCAGCAGCAAAAACAGCCCGAGCAGGTTCCTCATGCGATATCGCCTCTTCGTACCCTGAACGTGGGCCGCCTGCGATTCAGCCGCGTCCCCGCGGCATCCTAACACGGGCGATACGATTGCGGCCAGGGGCTCGGGCCTGCAGGCCCAGGGACTCGGGGGCTAGAGGCGGCTCCAGGAGCTCCTGGCGCGGACGAAATGCCAGTGCGCAGTCAGGAGCGCGCGCAGGCGGCTGTGATGCAGCGCACGCAGGTGCACTACGGTTATGACCGCCCGTAAAATACGGAACGTGGGCTTGCATGCAAGAGCCGAGCCTCGGCACGTAAACCGCCGGCCCGGCGGATCCATCATCATCATGGTTGACCGCCTTAGCCTTCCATTATAGCGCATCGGGCCGGCTCCGGCACGTCATGAGGAACGAATCCGCCGCATTTGTGGGTAGCTTATCGCATCGACTTCCCCCAGCTATTTTGGAGAGAACATGATGCAGCAAATCTCGACGTGGAGACGCTTTACGATGAGCGCCGTTCTGGCGATCGCACTCATCGCCGGCGCGTTCACCCCCGCCTGCGCATTTTTAGACAAGACCCGATTTCTAGCGCACATCGGCGTTGCGTATTTCGTCTTCCATCATTGGGTCATGAACCCGTATCGTCAAGGCGCTTTCGTCGAAGGTGCACCGCATCGAACCGCAGCGATCGTCAAAGGCGGCGTCGCGATGCTGTTTGCGGTTCACGAGTTGCACGTTTCGGAAAAGATCGCGCAGAAGAGCAAAGATCCGCTGCTTCAAAAACTCGACGCCGGCGTCGCGGGGTTGGAAAACTCGTTTGCGTCGGTCGGTCAGCGAATGAAGAGCGGAGCATTCAACGGACAAGACGTGAACGCGCTGAGCACGCAAACGTCTACGGTGGGTTCGCAAGCCGCCGCGGGAGGCGCGCCGATCAAAGACGTGGCCGTTCCAGTGCCGGGAACCTAAGGCATCAGCTCTTGCGCTGATGCAGCGAAAACTTGTTGCCTTCGGGGTCGGTGGCAAAGGCTGCCTTGCAGTTCGGAAACTCGTGCAGTTCGCTCACTTCGGTCTTGTTGTCGATCAATCGCTGGCGCATTCCGGCGATGTCGTCGACCTCGAAGGCCGCGCCAGTCGACGTTCCCGGCACGTAGCCTGAGCTCTCGCCGTTGCCGATCCCGAACGCGGTCGAGCCGACGTTGAATTCGACCCAATGCTCGCCGAAGCTGTCGCCGGGCTCCAGGCCGACGACATCGCGATAGAATGCAACGGCGCGCGGAACGTCACGAACCGAATACGCGATGAACGCCATATCTTTGACCACAACATCCTCCTAGGCATCTTGCCGGCGGTCTTACTTTAGACAGTACTCATCGTTTTGCGGCGATTGCCCGTGACCCCGCCGTCTTCCGGCGCGCCACTCGCGGACGCACCGAGCCATAACGCAGCGCGTGCCGATTTCTCGCGCCATCCCGCCCCTTGCGTGTGCCGCGCCACGAGCGTATAGTGGTGCAAAGTGGTGCAAAGTGGTGACCGAGGGAGGGAAGGTTGCACGCGGACCTGCCGCGCTTTACAGGCTATGTTGAGCACGCCCTTGACGAAAAGGGCCGCATCATCGTGCCCGCGCGGTTCCGCGAGCGGCTTGGCACAGGCTTCATCCTAACCATCGCTCCGCCCGACGCGTGCCTGGCGCTCTATCCGGAGGCCGCCTGGGGGGAGTTCTGCAATCGGCTCGAGGCGGCTCCCCGCAAGGACGACCGCTTCCGGCGCTTCGTCCGTCACCTGTTCGCGCACACGGAGGAGGTCGCGTGCGACTCGCAAGGACGGCTCGTGCTCCCGTCGGCTCTGCGGACCTATGCGGGGATCGACCGGGAGATCGTCTCGATCGGTTCGTTCACTCGCGTGGAGATTTGGGCGAAGGAGCGGTATGCGGCGCATGCGGCTCCCGAAGGCGAGGTCGCGGACTTTATGGCGGATCTGGGGCTGTACTGATGCCGGAGTGGATCGATGGACCTGCATATCCCGGTGCTGTTGGAAGCGTCGCTCGAGTATTTGGCGATCCGCCCGGATGGGACGTATGTCGATGCCACATTTGGAGCGGGCGGCCACAGCCGGGCGATCTTGCAGCGCTTGCAGAGCGGCCGGCTCATTGCATTCGATGCAGATCCGCTGGCAACGCCCCGCGCGGCGGCAATCGGCGACCCGCGTTTCACATTCGTGCCATCCAATTTTCGCGAACTTTCCGAGGCGCTCGATCGGCTTGGAATCGATCGAGTCGACGGCGTACTGTACGATTTGGGGGTTTCGTCGATGCAATTTGATGAAGCATCTCGCGGGTTTTCGTTCCGCGAATCCGCCCCGCTGGACATGCGCATGAATCCGGAAGCGGGAGTCAGCGCTTACGAGATTCTCATGAAGTCGAGCGAGCGCGAACTGGCCGACATCTTCTTCAACTACGGTCAAGAGCGAGCGGCGCGAAAGATCGCGCGCATCATCGTGCAGCGGCGGCAGTCCGGCGCGCTTCCGAAAACGACCGTCGAATTCGCGCAGATGGTCAGCGGGCTGCTGCACCGTCCCGGCCGGCGCGAGCGCATTCATCCGGCGACGCGCGTCTTTCAAGCGCTGCGCATTGCCGTGAACGACGAGCTCGACGCGCTGCGCGATGGTCTGGACCTGGCCGTTGACCGGCTGCGCCGCGGTGCGGGCCGCGTCGTCGCCATCAGTCTTCATTCGCTCGAGGATCGCATCGTCAAACACGCGTTCCGCGAAGACGAACGACTCGAACCGCTTACGCGCAAACCCGTTCTGCCCGGCGAGGCGGAAATGCAGCGGAATCCTCGCGCGCGCAGCGCTAAACTGCGCGCCGCACAACGGAAGGCGAGTGAAATGGTAGAGAGCAATGCGCTTCGCACCGTTCGAGCGCCGCGTGACGAGAAGCCGCGAGTCACCGTGCGCACGGCGCGCAACGCAACCCAGCGCCGCATGTCGCGCGCAGCGCGCGCGCGCTACTCCTCGCTCATGCAGTTTTGCGCCGGCCTTGCGGTGCTGCTATGCGGCGTCATGCTGTACGTCATGCTCACGGCGCGGCTGACGAGTTTGAATTACGCGGTCGGAAAGGCCGAACGAGACCGAACGGCGCTGCAATCGCAGACTGCGCGGCTGGATGACGAACTCGCTTCGTTGCGATCGGACGACCGCCTTGCGCGCGTCGCTGCGAAGCTGCACATGCAGGACCCGGCGCAGTTTGCGATGGTTTTACTCCCCGCTCCGGAACGCGAACGCGCGCCGTCGCGCCTCGCATTTTTCGCCGGTTTAGCCGGCTTATTCGGCGCGAAGTAGGTACGCAGCACTAACGCATGCACAAGCGGACCTTCTCGCGCGTCGGACCCCGGCGGGCGAAACTGCTCTTTTACGTCCTGCTCTGCGTTTCAGTGTACCTGACGTGGCGCCTCGTCGACGTGCAGCTGATCAAAGGTCCGTTATATGCTAAGCAGGCGCTGGAGCAGCGCAGCGATACGGTGGAAGTGTTCGCGCGCCGCGGCAGCATACTCGATCGCGACGGCAACGTACTGGTGCGCTCGCTTCCATCCGAGAGCGTGTATGCCGTTCCACACGATTTGGGCGACCCGGACAAGTCCATCGCGCAGCTCGAGCCGATCGTTGGAAAGATCGATAAAGCGACGGCGGAGTTGCTGCACGACCGGCATCTGCAGTTCGTGTGGATCGCGCGCAAGATTCCGCACGACGAATCCGATAAAGTGCAAGCGCTGAACCTTCCGGGCATCTCGCTCATGGAAGAAGATACGGGACGCCGCGTCGACGTCGCCGGCGAGAGCGCCTCGACGATTTTGGGATTCGTCGGCATCGACGAAAATGGGTTGTCGGGTCTCGAATACACCTTCGACGACATGCTCAAAGGCACGTCGGGGCGCGTCACGATCGAAGCGGACGAATTCGGCCGGCCTATTCCGTTCGGGCACGAGCGCATCGTGCGCGCGGCAAAGCCCGGCCTTTCACTCGAATTAACGCTCGATTCATATTTGCAGTTCGTCACGGAATCGGCGCTCGAAAAGCAAGTCACGACGTATCACGCGCTCAGCGGCACAGCGATCGTCATGGATCCGGCCACCGGCGAAGTGCTCGCAATGGCGAACTTTCCGCGTTTCGATCCGAACCGTTATTGGAAATTCCCGGCGGACGACTATCGCGATCGCGCGGTGCAAGATGCGTACGAACCGGGATCGACGTACAAACTCGTCACGGCTGCCGCCGCAATCGAATATGGAAAAGTTCCGCTCGGCGAGCGTTTCCCATCGGCAGGGCCGCTCGAGGTCGGCGGTCAGCGCATCTACAACGCGGTGGACGGACTAACGCCGGATCCCAACGGCGATACGATGGCAACCATCATCGCCGATTCACTCAACGTCGGTGCGGCACAAGTGGCGCTGCACATCGGCGGCACCAAATTCTATAAAATGGAAGAGCGCGCGGGTTTCGGCGAACCGACGCAAATCGGCATCTCCGGTGAGAATCCCGGTATCGTTCCGCCGCCCGCGGAATGGAGCGGCAGCTCTCTCGCGACGATGTCGTTCGGTCAAGGCGTATCGGTTACGCCCATTGCGATGGCGCGGTTCTACTGCGCTATTGCCAACGGCGGCTTGCTGCTGCGGCCGCGAATCGTACACGCGATTCTCGATGCGCAAGGAAATCCAATCTACGCCTATCCGCCCGAGGTCGAGCACCGCGTCTTCTCGGAGAAAACGGCAGCGGTGCTGCGCTCATTTTTGCGCGCGGTGGTGGTGCACGGGACGGGCGACCCGTCGGCGCAGATTCCCGGATATACGACGGCCGGCAAAACCGGCACCGCGCAAATGGTCGAGAACGGTTATTATGAGCCGGGAGCGTACGTTGCATCGTTCATCGGCATGGTGCCGTACGTCCATCCGCGCTACGTCATTTACGTGAAGGTCGAACATCCCGAGGGTTCGATTTACGGCTCCGAGGTTGCAGCGCCCGCGTTCGACGAGATCGCCAAGGCGGCCATGCTGCACGCAGGCATCTTCCCGATGATAGAGACGCCCAAGCCGGAAATTCCGAAGCTGCGCTTGGTCCGCCCGAAGCTCGCGGAGAACCAATAATGGCATGGAGCCACCGGTGAGCGTTTCGCTTGAAGTTCTCGTGCGAACGCTCGCGCAAAACACCCGCGTCATCGGCGAGAGCGGCAAAGCGATTTCGGCGCTGGCGATCGACTCGCGCGAAGCGCGCGCCGGTGCGCTTTTCGTCGCGCTGCGCGGCGAGCACACGGACGGCCACCGGTTTATCGGCGACGCGGTGTCGCACGGCTGCGCGGCGGTCGTCATGGAAGATCTGTGCGAGGTTCCGCCCGGCGTAACGGCGATCGTCGTACCGGATTCTGCGCGCGCACTCTCGCAGCTCGCCGACGTGTTTTACGGTTCGCCTTCGCAAGCGCTGACCATCGCCGGCATCACGGGCACCAACGGCAAAACGACGACCTCGCAGATGACCGCCGCCATCATGAATGAGGCAGGCGTGCCGACGGGAACGATTGGTACGATCGGCGCGCGCTTCGGCGATACGGAATGGCCGCTGGCGAACACCACGCCGCTCGCGCAGCAACTGCACGAACTGCTCGCGCGCATGCGAGAACTCGGCGCAAAGGGCGTCGCGATGGAGGTGAGTTCGCACGCGCTCGCGCTGCAGCGCGTTTCCGACGTGCGTTTCGCCGTTGCCGCGCTCACGAACGTCACGCGCGACCATCTCGATTTTCACAAGACTTTCGAGGCATATGCGTCGGCGAAGCGGCATCTGTTCGATATTGCCCCGCGCTGCGTACTCAATCTCGACGACGAGACCGGCGAGCGCTGGGCGCGCGAGCTGCGTTCGCGCAAACCGGTAGTTACTTACGCCGTGAGCGCGCCTGCAGATCTGCACACGCAATCGCTGGAAGTGCGTGCCGGCGGAAGCACGTTCCGTGCCGGCGGACAACGATTCGAAATCGTGATTCCCGGACGCTTCAACGTTTCGAACGCGCTGTGCGCCATCGGCATCGCGCGGCAGATCGGTATACCCGACGCAGTCAGCGCGCGCGGTCTCGCATCGCTCGAACGCGTTGCCGGGCGTATGGAGCACGTGCAAGCCGCCGGCGTCGACGTCATCGTCGATTACGCACATACGCCGGACGCGCTCGAAAATTTGTTGCGCGCTTTGCGTGAGACGGCCCGCGGCCGTTTGATCGTCGTGTTCGGCTGCGGGGGCGATCGCGATCGCGGCAAGCGCCCGCAGATGGGCGCGATCGCGGCTCGATACGCCGACATGTCCGTCGTTACGTCGGACAATCCGCGAACCGAAGCGCCGCAGGCGATTATCGACGAAATCTTGCCGGGCATCGCGAACGCGCCGCACGAAATCCAGGCGGACCGCCGCCGCGCGATTGAAACGGCGATCGCAAGCGCACGCCCGGGCGACGTCGTGGCGATTGCCGGCAAAGGCCACGAAACGTATCAGATCGTCGGAACGCAAGTCCTTCCGTTCGACGACGTCGCCGTAGCTCGCGACGCGCTCGAGCGCCGTGCGGCTGCGCATCGATGACGCTGACGCGAGAGCGAGCGGCCAGTGTGACCGGCGGCCGCGTGCGCAACGCAAACCGTTTTCCGGATGATCTGCGGATCGTCACCGATACCCGCAGTTTGCGCAAGGGCGACACGTTCCTCGCGTTGCGCGGCGAACAGTTCGATGGGCACGCATTCTTGAACGCGGCGCGTGAAAAAGGCGCCGCCGCGTTCGTCGTCGACGATGCGGACGTTCTTTCCGATGATGCGGCTGCGCTCGTCGTGCCGGATACCAGGCGCGCATACATGGATTTGGCCGGCGCCGCACGCGAGGCCTACGCCGGGCGCGTCGTGGCGATTACCGGAAGCGCCGGCAAAACCACCACCAAACATTTGTTGGCGCAATTGCTCGCGCAGCACTACGGCGAGGAACGCGTGCTCGCGTCGCCGGCAAACGAAAACAACGAGATCGGGGTGAGCAAACTGCTCCTCGCGAGCCGGCCCGAGCACGACGTGCTCGTCATCGAAATGGGCGCGCGTCACGAAGGCGAGATCGCGGAACTCGTACAGATCGCGCGCCCGCATGCCGGCGTCCTGACGAACATCGGCGAAGCACACCTGGAAATCTTCGGATCGCGCGAGCGTTTGGCACGCACGAAATGGGGACTGTTTTCGCAAGGCGCGCAAGCGGTACTCAATGCCGAGGATTCGGAATCCGTGCTTCGCGCTTGGGCGCTTCCGGTGCCGCCGCTTTGGTTCGGTACGGGCCAACCGCGCCTTCCCGGCGTCTGGATAGAGGACGAGGGTACGCTGCTCGTTTCGAACGGCCAAACGGAACGGCTGAAAATGGACGTGCGCTTGCCCGGGCGGCACAACCGGCAAAATTTGGCGGCAGCGCTTGCGGCCGCGTTGCTGCTCGGCGTTCCCGCTGACCAAGCCGCAGCGCTCGTTCCCTCGCTTACGCTTCCGGCCGGGCGATATCAAACGATTTCGGTCTCGGGGAAACCGCGCCTCATCTACGACGCGTATAATGCGAACGCCAGCGGAATGGTAGCGGCGCTCGACGCATTTGCAGGCGAGCAGGCGTCAAGGCGCATTGCCGTGCTCTCGAGCATGGCGGAGCTCGGCAGCGATGCGCCGGCGATGCACGAACGGGTCGGCGCGCATGCAGCGCGAAGCGGCGTCGACGTTTTGCTGGTGGGCGGAGAGTACGCGCAGTGCATCGCGCAAGGCGCGCTTGCCGGCGGCTTGCCGCGCGAGCGCATCGTTCCGTTTGCCGACAATGAATATGCTGCGGCATGGCTGCGCGACCACGCGCAGCCGCAAGACGCCGTGCTGCTCAAAGGTTCGCGAAAATACAAGATGGAGGAAATCATTCAGGAGTTGCTCGCGTGAGGAGCTTACGCATCGAGCGCCCGGGTTTGCCCGAGGGAATCGTTGCGATTCCGGTTCGCACGCCCCTCGTACATCCCGGCGACGATCTCATCGCGCTCGTGCTGCATGCGGTAAACGGCATCGCGCGCGCAGGCGACGTGCTCGCCGTTTCGGAAACGGCCGTCGCGATCGCGCAAGGGCAGTCTGTTCCCGCGGAGTACGTGCGCCCGTCGAGAATTGCGTACGCACTCTCGCGTCGCGCCGATGCTATGGCTACGGTTAGTCAGCCGGAATCGCTGCAGATCGTGATCGATCAGGTGGGCGTGTGGAAAGTGCTCTTCGCGTCGGTCATGCAAGTCATTGGCAGGGTCGTGGGGCGCCGCGGCATGTTCTATGAAATCATGGGTGAGGCGATTGCCGCGATAGACGGCTACACCGGAACGCTGCCGCCGTTCGAACGCTCCATCGTGTTCGCGCCGCAGAATGCCGGTGCGTTCTGTCAGTCCGTCTTCGACCGCAGTGGAATCGCATGCGCGGTGGTCGATGCCAACGACTTGGAGAAAGCGAAAGTACTCGGCGCATCCTCGGGCGTTCATCGTCCGAGCGTCGAACGCGCGCTGCTGTCCAATCCGCACGGCAACGGCGACGAACAAACGCCCATCGTGGTACTGAAGTGGCGCGCCGGCGGACGGAGCCCGCTCCTCGAGACGACCGTATGAATTACGGCTACGAACTCGCCGTCGTTGCCGCCGGATTCTTGCTGGCGGCAGTCGCTTGCGCGGTCGCGCTGCCGCTGCTTGCACGGATGCAATTCCGGCAGCACGCCTACGAAGACGCTCCGCAGACGCATCAGAAGAAAACGGGGACGCCGACGATGGGAGGCGTCGTCTTCGTCATTGCGCTGTTGCCGCTGATCGGCTTTTACCGCGATCCCGTGATGATCGCGACGCTTCTGCTGGCCGCGTGTTGCGGGCTCATCGGTTTCTTCGACGACATCACCGCGATTCGCCGCGGAAAAAATGCGGGTTTGCGCGCTCGCACGAAATTCTTGCTGACGGCGCTGGTCGCGGTTGGCTACCTCTGGTGGATTTCGCGCTCGCCGTCCGTGCCCGTCGATACGATCTTTCACATGAGCGGTTACGTGCTGAGCGTTCCGCACTGGCTCTGGCTGATTCTCGGAATTCTCGCCGTTACCGGAACGATTCACGGCGTGAATCTGACCGACGGCCTCGACGGTTTGGTCTCCGGCTCGATCGTGCCGCCGCTGGTCGTGCTCGCGGCCCTTGCATGGCGCGACGGAGCGTCCGCCGCGAACATGGCTGCGCTGCTCGGAGTCGGAGCCTGTTTCGGGTTTCTCGTGTACAACCGCCATCCGGCGAAGATTTTCATGGGCGACACGGGATCGCTGGCGCTCGGCGCGCTGCTGTCGGGCGTTGCAATCTTGACGGGCGAGATGCTGCTGCTGATTTTGATCGGCGGGGTCTTCGTCGCGGAAGCGCTTTCCGTTATCGTTCAGGTCACGTACTTCAAACGCACGGGCGGAAAACGGATCTTCCGGATGAGCCCGCTGCACCATCATTTCGAACTCGGCGGTTGGCCCGAAACGACCGTAACGGCGCGTTTTTGGCTGGCCTCGGTCATTCTCTCAGGCTTAGGGTTGGTGATTGCCAGATGAGCATCATGCCGAATTTTGGGGGCGGCGAGCGTATTCTCGTCATCGGATTGGGCCGAAGCGGCGTCGCGAGCACGCACGTGCTGCGCGGACGCGGTGCGGCGGTTTTCGCGGTCGACGAAAAGTCTCGTGAAGAACTCGCGGATGCAATCGCGCAAATCGAAACGGACGGCGCCCGCTTCATCGAACCGGCAGAGTTGCCGCAGCTTCTGCGAACGATTACTGCAGCAGTACTTTCGCCCGGTGTGCCGCTCAACGGCGCGCTCGCGCGCTGCGTACAGGATGCAAACCTTCCGGTGTTCAGCGAAATCGAAGTCGCGTACCGTCTTTGCAAGGCGCCGATCGTCGCCGTTACCGGAACCAAAGGCAAATCTACGACGACCTCCCTGATCGGACACTTGTTCCGTTCCTGCGGGAAGACGGTCCACGTGGGCGGCAACATCGGCAACCCGCTCATCCGCGAAGTGCTCGACGCGCGCGAGCAAGACTGGGTCGTCGCGGAAGTCTCGTCGTTCCAGCTCGAATCGATTCGCTCGTTCCGGCCGCGCATATCCGTGATCCTGAACATCTCCGAGGATCATCTCGACCGGTACTATTCGATGGACGAGTACGCAGAAGCGAAGTACCGGATATTCGCAAATCAAAGCGAACGCGACTATTTCGTCGGGAATCTCGACGACGAACGGCTCGCGCAATTACACTGGCATAGCGGCGAGCCGCGCGTGCACGCGCGCCAGCTGTGGTTTACGCTCGGAGAAAGGCACGAGCATGCCACGATGTATTTGCAGGGGGATTCCATCGTCTACATGCCCGTGCACGGCGATCCGCGTCCGCTCGAAATCATGAAGACCGGCGAGATTCCGCTGGCCGGGCGGCACAACGTGCAGAACGTCATGGCCGCGCTGCTCGCGGCGCTTGCCGCGGGACTCGAACCGCAAGCGCTCCGCGATGCGGTTACGGCGTTCGGCGGCATGGCGCATCGCCTGCAGCCCGTGACCGAAATCGGCGGCGTGCTGTTCGTCGACGACTCAAAAGCGACGAATCCCGGCTCCGTGATCGCGGCTCTGCAGGCGTACGAACGTCCCGTCGTGCTCATCGCCGGCGGTAAATCCAAGAACACCGATTTCACGGAGTCGGGCGAATCGTGGACCAGCGGGCGAAAGCGCTCGTCGTCATCGGCGAGGCGGCGGACGATCTTGCCGCGCACGTACACCGAGCGCCGGTCGAACGCGCTGATTCGATGAATGACGCCGTACGTCGCGCGCACACGCTCGCAAAGGCCGGCGACGTGGTCTTGCTCTCGCCGGCGTGTGCATCGTTCGACATGTTCCGTTCGGCCGAAGATCGCGGCGAGAAGTTCGCCGCTGCGGTGCACGCCATCACGGAGCCGGCAGCGCTGTGAAGGCCGCACTGACCGCCAAGCGGCAATTTTCGAACGCACGCGCCGAAGCGCCGCTGCCGTTCGTTTCCGCTCCTCCGGATACGCTGCTGTTCGGAGCGGTTGCCAGTTTGGTTGCGCTGGGCCTCGTGATGATCTTCAGCGCCTCCAGCGCACAAGCGTACGCGGACCATCACGACACGGCGTACTACCTCAAGCATCAACTCGTGTACTTGGCCGCGGGCGTCGGGCTTTCGTACCTCGCGTACCGCATCGACTACCGGAAACTCAAAGCCGTCGCGCCGTACGTGCTGCTGCTGTGCATCTTTGCATTGATAGCAGTGCTGGTGCCCCACGTCGGCGTCGCGGTAAACGGCGCGCGCCGCTGGATCGGGGCGGGAATGATTTCGCTCCAACCATCCGAGTTCGCGAAGCTGGGACTCGTGCTCTATCTTGCAGCGGCGCTATCGACTCGCGGTGAGCGGATTACCTCGCTCAAAGGCCTCTTTCCGCTCTGTGCTCTCGTGCTGATCGTTGCGATGGCGATTTTGCTCGAACCCGATATGGGAACGGCCAGCCTCATCGTGTTCACCGCCTTCGCGATGTTCTTCGCGGCGGGCGCGCGCATCGAACATCTTGCGATGGTTCTTTTCGTTACCGTCCCGCCGGTGATTCTCACGATTCTCACCAGCCCGTACAAACGCGCGCGCATTTTCGCGTTTATCAATCCCTGGCGCGACCCGCAGAATACCGGCTTTCACATCGTGCAGTCGCTGCTCGCGCTCGGCAGCGGCGGATTCATGGGCGTTGGCCTTGGGGAGTCGCGCGCAAAGTTTTTCTATCTGCCGGAGCAGTACACGGATTTCATCTTCTCGGTACTGGGCGAGGAGCTTGGACTGGTCGGAACGGTCGGCGTGATCGTGCTGTTCGTCGTTTTCATCTACCGCGGCATTCGCATTGCGATCGCCGCACCCGATCGGTTCGGGTTTTTCCTGGCTGCCGGCTGTACGGCGATGGTGGCGATTCAAGCCTTCGTCAACATCGGCGTGGTAACGTCATCGTGGCCCGTGACCGGCGTGCCGCTCCCGTTCATTTCGTTCGGCGGGAGTTCGCTCATCGTTTCGCTCGTGGCCGTCGCCCTGATCATGAACGTCGGACGGTACCGGCGCGTCAATTTGCCGTAAGATGCCGCTCGCGCAGTCCGTTTCGGACGATCTCGCGCACCTGAGCGAAACGTGCGCGCGCATGGGTTCGCCGTTCTTCGCAGCGTTGCTGGGCTTCGCAGCGGCGGCATACGTCGATGACGGCGTTTTCCGCGCGCTCGTCGACCGGCACGCGCATCGTTCGCGTGTCGGCCTGCGCCTCGGAGGCGCGGCGCATTATCGCGCTCTGTCCGCAGAGGCGGCGGAAATCGCAGCGCATTACCCGTCCACAGGCGGCGACGGCGACGCCCGCGCCGCGTGGCACGCAATAGCTCGCGACATTCACCGGCACGCGGACCGGTACGACGAACTCTTTGCGCGAGAAGTTCAAACGAACGAAGTGGCTCGCGCGATGCCGGTACTCGCCGCGATGCTGGCGCTGGCTGATGCCGTGCGGATGCCGCTGCGGATTTTCGAAGTCGGCTCGAGTGCGGGGCTGCTGCTGAATTTCGATCGCTACCGCTACGGCGGCGAAGGCTGGAATTGGGGAAATCCGGAGTCGCCGGTGCGTTTGCGCAATCACATAATCGCCGGCGCGCCGTCGCACCTGGATGCTTCGCTTTCCGTCATCGAGCGGCGCGGCTGCGATCTGCATCCGCTGAACGCGGCAAATGCCCAAGACGCGGATACGCTGCTAAGCTTCGTGTGGCCCGATCAAACCGAGCGCTTCGAGCGCTTGCGCGCCGCGATCGCCTTGGCTCGTACGCATCCGCTGCGCATCGCGCAGGCCGGCGGCACGCAATGGGCTAGGGCCAATGCGCAGCCGCATGCGGGCGCCGCGAGCGTTCTGCTGCACACGGTTATCGTCGAGCACCTATCCGCGAAGGAGCGCGAATCGTTGCTGAACGTACCGCAAGAGCTCGGTTCGCGCGCAACCGGCGATGCGCCCTTTGGCTGGGTTCGTATGGAGATTGCGGACAAGGGGTATGAGACGCGGCTCACGCGGTGGCCGGGAAAAGTCGAAACGCTCATTGCCACCTCGGATGGTCATGCGCAGAACCTTGCGTGGCACCGCGCGTGAATATTGTTTTTACCGGCGGTGGAACGGGCGGACATCTCTATCCGGCGATTGCGCTCGCGGATGCGCTGCGGGGTCGCGCGAACGTCCGGTTCATCGGAACGGCGGACAGGCTCGAGTCGAAAATCGTTCCGGATTCGGGGTATGAGTTGGTGACGATTGCGAGCCGTCCGCTGCAACGCAGCGTCTCGCTCGCGACGCTGCGTACCGCGGGGACGAACGTTGTAGGAACCGCGCAGGCAATGCGCGCGCTAACGGCTTTCGCTCCGGACCTCGTCGTCGCGACGGGTGGGTACGTATGTTTTCCCGTAATCGTTGCCGCAAAGATTTTGCGATCGATCGGACGTTTGCGCGCAAGGCTCGCGCTTCTCGAACCGAACGCGCAGCCCGGCCTGACGAACCGGATGCTCGCGCCGATCGTCGACGAAGTGTGGGGTGCGTTCGCGCAAAGCGATCCTGGTTGCGCGGGAAAGTACGTGCACACTGGTATCCCCGTGCGCGATTCGCTGTTTCATCCGAACAACCGCATCGAAGCCGCGCGCCGCTTGGGGCTCGATCCCGGCCGCAAGACGATCCTTGCGATCGGCGGCAGCCAAGGCGCGCGGTCGATCAATGAAACGATCGCGGCTCTGGTCACCCGCCGCGCATTGCCGGCGGATTGGCAGATTTTGCATGCGAGCGGCGAGCGCGATTACGAGTACATGCAAGCCGAAGAACGCGCGCCGTTCGGAGAGAACCGCGTCGTGCTCGTCCCCTACGTGCGCGACATGGCGGATGCATATGCGCTGGCAGACCTGGTGGTTGCTCGCGCGGGCGCGTCCACGCTGGGCGAATTGTCGGCGCTGGGCTTGCCGAGCGTGATGGTGCCGTATCCGTTCGCGTCGGAGGATCACCAAACGATGAACGCACGCGTGTTCGAAACCGCCGGGGCGGCAGTCGTCATCGCGGATAAGGACCTGAATGCGGATTCCTTGTGGTGGACGCTGCGCGAGGTCATCGAGCCGTCGCGCCTGAGCGCAATGCGTCAGGCGGCTCGCTCGCTTGCGGCGCGGGATCCCCTTGCGACCATACTCGCACGGATTGACGTGCTCGTTTCTCGAAAGATTGCGGCAGCATGACATCGGCGGGAACGCTGCACTTCGTCGGAATCGGCGGCATCGGCATGAGCGCGATCGCGCGTATTTTGATCGCGCGCGGCGAATCCGTCACCGGATCGGACGTTGCCGACTCCCCGCTCGTCGCGGAGTTGCGCGCACTCGGCGCGGCGATCACGATCGGACACGACACCAAAAACGTCAACGGCGCGAAGACCGTCGTCGTCAGCTCGGCGATCGACTCCGAGAATCCCGAGTACCTGCACGCTTGCGAACGCGGCATTCCCGTCCTGCGCCGCGGAGAGATGCTCCGCCGCATCATGGACGGCCGCAAAGGCATCGCGATTTGCGGCACGCACGGGAAAACGACGACGACGGCAATGACCGCCGGCATCCTGCGCGGCGCCGACGTCGACGCGAGTTTGGTGCTCGGCGGTATCGACGTCAACACCGGAACCAACGCGCACGACGGTTCGGCGCCGTGGTTTCTCACCGAAGCGGATGAATCCGACGGTTCTTTCTCTCTTCTCGAACCGGCGATCGCGGCCGTAACGAACATCGAGAACGATCATCTCTCGTCCGACGCGGAGCTCCCGAAACTCATTGCGTCCTTCGAGGAGTTTCTCGCGCGCCTTCCCGAGGACGGCGTTGCCGTAGTCGGCGTCGACAATCCGCAGAGCCGGTCGATCGCCGCAAGCGCGCGGCGCGCGCGCACCGTGACATTCGGCATCGCCGAAGACGCCGACGTGCACGCGGCGAATATCCGTTTCGCCGATTTGGGTTCGAGTTTCGACGTCATCGCCGGGGGCCTGCCTTTGGGAAGCGTGCAATTGCACGTTCCGGGCGCCATCAATATCGAAAATGCGCTTGCGGCAATTGCCGTGGGACGCGCAGCGGGCGTCCCGTTCGCGAACATCGTGCAGTCACTAAGCGAATTCCGAGGCGTGAAACGCCGCTTCGAAATTTTGGCGAAGACGGCTCGCATGGTGGTGGTCGACGACTACGCGCATCATCCGACCGCCGTGCGCGCGACCATTGCCGCGGCGCGTCAATATCATCGCGGCCCGGTCATCGTCGCGTTTCAGCCGCACCGCTACACCCGTACCGCATATTTGGGTGCGGCGTTTGCCGATGCGCTGCGCGGCGCCGATGCGGTCTATCTGGCGCCGGTGTACGCGGCCAGTGAGCCGCCGATCGAGGGCGTGAGCGAACGCACCATCGGCGAACCGCTCACTGCGGCGGGCACGCCGGTGCACTACGTGAAGTACGTCCACGGATTGCGAACCGTGCTGCAGGGAGAAGCGCCGCCGAACGCGCTGGTGTTGATGCTCGGTGCCGGCAACATCACCAAAGTGGCGAAAGACCTGGCCGGCGACGTTCTGCAGCCCCCGTCATGAGCGTAGCGGAACGCGCGCTCGTCAGCGTTCTGAGCGAAGAGGATCGCGCGCATTTGCGCGCCGTTTGCGGTGACCGCGTGCTCTTCGACGAGCAGATCGCATCGTACACTTCGTGGAAGATCGGCGGCCCCGCGGACGCGTGGATCGTGGTCGAAAACGAAGATCAACTCGGCGCCGTCATGCAGTTTTGCGGCAAACGCAAAGTGCCGTGGTTCGTACTCGGCAGCGGAAGCAATCTTCTCGTCGGAGACGGCGGCATTCGCGGATTGGTGCTCAGATTGTCCGGCGAATTCGCGAATATCGTCGTGACGCATGACGATCGCACCGTCGTCGTGCATGCGGGGGCTTCGGCAGGAATGGCGCTGCTCACCGCAAAGGCCGCGTCCGCCGGCGCGGTCGGTATCGCGTCGCTCGCCGGGATCCCCGGCAGCGTCGGCGGATCGCTGCGAATGAATGCCGGAACCGATCGCGAGATGGGTGATTTCGTACGCGAAGTATGGGTGCAGTCGCCGGCAAAGCCCCGGCCGCACGCGGTGACGGTTCAGTATTACTACCGGCACACGTCGCTCGCGCGCGACGCCATCGTTTCGCGCGTCACGCTGCAGTTCGAACTCGGGGATCCGCATGCGATACGCGAGGAGATGCAGCGCCGGCTCGTGCGCCGCAAGAATACCCAACCCATCGCCCTGCCCAACGCGGGCTCGTGCTTCCGCAATCCCGAGGGCGACAAAGCCGCCCGGCTCATCGAGGCCGCCGGTTGTAAGGGATGGCGGGAGGGCGGCGCGGAAGTGTCACCGCTGCATGCCAACTTCATCAATAACCTTGGCGGCGCTAGAGCCAAGGACGTTGCAGCGTTGCTCGCGCGCGTACGGCGCGCGGTGCACGAGCAATTCGGCGTCGAACTGCAACTCGAAGTGCATCTCGTCGGCGTGTTCATAGATGAGAAGTAATTCGAAGAAAGCAAAAGTTGCGGTCGTTATGGGCGGCACGAGCGCCGAGCGCGAGATCTCCATTCAAACGGGCGGCGGGGTGATGCGCGCGCTGCAGGAGCTTGGGCTACGACGCGCAATCGCTCGACTACGACCGCCGTTTCATCGACGCGATTCGCGAGCTGAATCCGGATCTCGTGTTCAACGCGCTGCACGGACCGGGCGGCGAGGACGGACAGATTCAAGGCTTGCTGGATTATCTCGGCATCGTCTACACCGGAAGCACGCTCGAAGCGTGCGCGCTCGCGATGGACAAACACCTCACGAAGAAACTTTGCGCCGCCGAAGGCCTTCCGACTGCTGCGTGGGACCTGTTCGATCTCTCGGGCGGAACGTTGCCGCTTCTGCCGGGTTCGCTCGATCTTCCGCTGGTCGTAAAGCCTCGTTTCGAGGGAAGCGCGATCGGCGTAAACATCGTGCGCACGCACGAGCAGTGGACGCAAACGATGATCGACGCCGCACAGCGGTACGCCGAAATACTCGCCGAAGAATTCATTCCCGGACGTGAATTCACGTGCGCCGTTCTGGGCGAGGAAGCGCTTCCGGTCGTCGAAATCGTGCCGAACCGCGACGAGTTTTACACGTACGACGCCAAATACGGCGCCGGCGGCAGCACGCACCTCGTTCCCGCGCGCATCGACGAAGATCTCGCCGCGCGCGTGCAGATGCTCGCATTGTCCGTGCATCGTCTCGTCGGCTTGCGCGACTATTCGCGCACCGATTTCATCGTCAGCAAGGAAGGCCGACCCTACATCCTGGAGATCAACACGCTTCCGGGGCTGACGCCCACCAGCATCTTCCCCGACGCATGCGCCGCAGCGGGGCTGTCGTACGAGGCTCTCGTCGACCGGCTCGTCGGTTACGCGCTGGCCAGAACCGGCGAGCGGGTCCTGGCTCGCTGAACGTCACGCCGCGGGCCGTGCAACGTTGTGTTCACGAATGACGTTCTAAAAGGACAAGTCATGAAAGCGCCGTCACTTTTTGCTCGTGCTGGATTCGCGTTACTCGCGTGCGCCGGTTTGGTGCTCGCGCTCTTCAGCATGCCGCGTCCCGTACCGGCTGCCGATCCGCAGCCGACGTTGCCTCCATATCAAACGCTTACGCCGGTGCGCGTTCTCGGCATCATCCGGCGCGTGTACCGCGAGCACCGTCCGCCGCCGACGTTCGAAACGTACACGCTCGTGCGTAAGCAGAATACGAACTACGGCCAGCCCGACTACGCGAACTCGTACACGAAACACTATTGGGTCCGCAACCTCGACCGCGCCGCGCTCGTGCGCTACGTGTATCGCGACGATTACGACGGCGACATGACGTTCGATCGTCCCGCACTCAATCAAGATCGCGATCCGGGGCCGCCCACCGCAGACTTGTTCGAACCCGCGCACCCGCAGCCGATCAGTTTCGTCCCGACGCCGGAGCCGACCACTGCTCCGCTCAAGACGATTGGTTCGGTCATCGCGATCGGCGAATCGGACTACACCGTGCCGAAGATGACGGTCGAGGGCGAGGAACTGCACCTGGTGCTCGAACCGCGCCGCGATCCCGAACGCAACGTGCTGCGTGAGATCTGGGTGGACAAACATACGTATACTCTGCGGCGCATCATCGCGCACGACCGCCTGTTCGCCGAAGGCGACGGCATCTATCCGGTCAAGTTCACGTATACACTGGGGTATTTGGACGGTTACGTCGTCATCACGCATCTCGACGGGGTCGTGCTGCCGATCGTCGACAAGAGCCGGGCCGGAAGCATTACGGAGCGGGCCTACGACGGCGACGGAGCAACCGTGACGTACGATTTCAACGACATTACGTTCCCGCAATCACTGCCCGATTGGTATTTCAATCCGCGCGATTACGGCTCGCATTTGGCCGAAGCACCCCTGTAGGCCCCGTTCGCGCCGTTGCCGGCAAAGGGTTCCTGCACGGAGCGGGTAAGACTTCGGGCCGGAGGAACCTACACTGTCTACCACGGGAATCGTTGTCGATCGCGGACTCGAAGGCGTCGTCGTCGGCAGCACGCTGCTCAGTAACGTCGAAGGAAGAGAAGGACGCTTAACCTTCCGCGGATACGACATCCACGACCTCGCCCCGAACGCTTGTTTCGAAGAAGTCGTTCACCTGCTGCTTTACGGATCGCTGCCGACCGACGAGCAGCTCGCCGCGCTCAAGAAAGAACTGGGCGCGCACCGCTTGATTCCGGAGCCGCTCATCAACGCAATGGAACGCGCGCCGAAAAACGCGTGGCCCATGGACGTTTTGCGCACGATCGTTTCGGGGTTGGCGCTGTTCGTCGAAGTCGATCCGAAGGGCGCGCACGTTTCCGACGTGCATACCGCGGTCGAACTGATTGCGAAGATTCCGACGATCGTGGCGATGTGGGATCGCATCCGCCGCGGGCTCGAACCCATCGAACCACGCACCGATCTTTCGCAGGCGGCAAACTTCTTGTACATGTGCCGCGGCGAGGTTCCATCGGACATTGCGGAAGACGCGATGGACACGTATCTCGTCCTGCTCGCCGACCATTCGTACAACGCCTCCACGTTTTCCGGGCGCGTCACGGCGTCGACGAAAGCCGATCTCTACGCCGCGGTTACCGCGGCCATCGCGACGCTCCAGGGCGAAGCGCACGGCGGCGCCGCGAGCGCCGTCGGACGCGTGCTGCTCGAGATCGGTAAACCGGAGCGTGCCGAAAAATACGTGCGCGAAGTGCTGGCGCGCGGCGAGCGGATCATGGGAATGGGCCACCGCGAGTACAAAGTGCGCGACCCGCGAGCACAGCATTTGGAAAACGTCGCCAAAAAACTCAGCGACATCACCGATCCGAAGTGGTACAAGATCGCGCGCGCACTCGAAGACGCGTCGAACGAAGTGCTGCAAGAAACCAAACCCGATAAGCGGATCTACGCGAACGTCGATTTCTACAGCGCCCCGCTGTTTTACAGTTTGGGTTTCCCGGGCGACGAGTTCACGCCGATCTTCGCGTGCGGCCGAATCGCCGGCTGGACGGCGCACATCCTGGAGCAGCTCGCGGACAACCGTCTGATTCGTCCGCAGGCGGCGTATTCGGGACCCGCGGTGCATCCGTTCGAACCGATCGAACGGCGCAGGGCCAACGGCCAGTCGCACAATTAGATGAACGAACGCCGCGCGGGCGCGATCGAGCGCACAACGAGGGAGACGTCAGTCGAATTGACGATCGACCTCGACGGCGGCCCCATCGAAGTGTCCACGCCGGTCGATTTTCTCGATCACATGTTGGAAGCGTTCGCAAAGCACGCCGGCTGCGGGTTGTTCGTGCGCGCGACCGGCGACGGGATGGACCATCACCACGTCATCGAAGACGTGGGCATCGCGCTCGGCAGAGCAGTTTCGGATGCACTCGGCGAGAAACGCGGCATTGCGCGCTTCGGTTCGTGCATGGTGCCGCTCGACGAGGCGCTGATCGCGGCGTCCGTCGACATTTCCGGGCGGCCGTATCTCAATTTCCGCGTGACCTTTCTGCGCGAAGACTTGGGACAACTTCCGACCGAGATGATCGGCGAGTTTTTCCGAGCGGTTGCCGGCAACGCCAAGATCACCCTTCATTTGATTCAAATGCACGGTCACGTCGCACACCACGTGTGCGAAGCGTCGTTCAAGGCATTTGCGCGCGCGTTTGCGCAGGCCAAGGCGCTTACCGCCGAGCAATCCGTTCCTTCGACCAAAGGCGTGCTCGACTAGTGTGGTATCTCACCAGTTCGCTGCAAGAGCGACACTAAGCGCGCGATGCTGACCGTCATCGACTACGGAGGCGGGAATCTCGGCTCGCTGGTGGCGGCGCTTCGGCGCCGTGGCGCGGCGTTCGCGATAACCGACGATGCCGGGACGCTCGAGCAGGCGGATGCAGCCGTGCTCCCCGGCGACGGTGCGTTTCGCGCAACGATGCACGCACTCGGCGAGCGCGACCTGGATCGCGCGATTCTGCGGCACATTCGCGCCGGCAAACCATTTCTCGGCATCTGCGTCGGTATGCAGATTCTCTTCGACGAGAGCGACGAGTTCGGCATCACGCGCGGGCTGGGCATTTTCGCCGGAAGGGTATCGCGTTTCGAATCGGCCCCGCGCGTGCCGCACATGGGATGGAATACGCTTGAAGTCTGCGCGGAGCATGCATTCGTCGAAGGAATTACCGGTGAAGCATACGCCTATTTTTTGCACTCCTTTCGCGCGCCCGCCGGCGACGACACCGCCGCCGCGTGCACGTACGGCGACCGCTTCGCCGCCGTCGTCGCGCGCGGAAACGTCATGGGCACGCAGTTTCATCCGGAAAAAAGCCAGCATACCGGTGCGCGGCTGCTCGACAATTTCTTGAAAATCGCAGAGGAGGTGCGTTAGTGCTCGTCATTCCGGCAATCGATCTGCGCGGCGGGAAGTGCGTGCGCATGCAGCAGGGCGATCCATCTCGCGAAACAACGTACGACAAAGATCCGGTGGAGCGGGCGAAATCGTTCGTCGCCGGGGGGGCCAAACAGCTCCACGTCATCGATCTCGACGGCGCGTTCGGATCGGGCCAAAACGACGAGGCCATCGCGCGCATTTGCCGCGCCGTCGACGTTCCTGTTCAAACCGGCGGCGGGATCCGCACGCTGGCGCACGCGCGAGCGCGATTGAATGCCGGCGCGGCATACGTGATTCTCGGAACGCTTCTGGTCAAAGACGAGCGCACGGCGCGGAACATCGTGCACGAACTCGGCGAACGCGTCTTTGCAGGCGTCGATGCGCGCGGCGGCGTCGTAGCCGTACACGGGTGGCAAGCCGGAACGGAGATCGACCGCGACGCGCTCGTGACACGCGTTGCGCAGTGGGGAATCGGGCGCGTGGTCTTCACGGAGATTTTGCGCGACGGCACCGGCGGGGGGTTCGACGTCGACGCGCTGCGCAAAGTCGCATCGCTGGCGGAAATTCGCGTCACTGCGAGCGGCGGTGCGCGCACCACGGAAGATCTGCGGGCACTTCGAATGGCGGTGCCGTCGAACGTCGATGCGTGCGTTATCGGACGCGCGCTGTACGAAGGGACGCTCGATATCGGCGAGGCAATCGCGGCACTCGCTTAGCGCACGATTGGGGTTGCGCGCGGCATTGGGCGCGGTAACGGAAGCGGTCGCGGCGCGGGTGCGGGCGGGTGCGGCAGCGGCGCCGGTGTATGCACGGGCGCAGAAGTATGCACTGGTGCAGATGTGCGCACCGGTGCGGGCGTGTGCGTGGGTGCCGGCGCCGGCGTCGGTGCGGTGCGGCGCGGTCCCGCATGGCGCGGCCCAGGTGACGGAAGCGGGCGACCCGGCAACGGTTGCGTGTACAGTCCGACGATTGCCGGCATCGGAACCTCGTACTCTTGGCCGTTCCACGACGTGTAAATTGCCGTCACAATGCACGATGGCATCCAAAATCCGCTCGGCGCCGGAAAGCTCGCTTCGTAGATGGAGCCGTACCCGTTGTTCCACAAACCGTAGTCGTAACCCAAACCGCAGAGTTGTAATTCCGCGCTGCCGCCAGGCGGCGCGACGAGCGTGAAATGCATCCAGTCGCCCGGATAGAGCATGGACGGTCCGCTCGCGTAGAACCGATAGTCGTACGTGGAAAACGCGGGCGCATCCGCCGGGGCTTGCAGTGAAGTCTCGAAGGTCCACGATTCCGAGAAGCGCTCCTGCGCGAGCGTTCGTCCTTCGAACACGACGGTATGCGGCCCGCGGCTCAGTCCGGTGCGCGGCATATACGTTATCGTACTGCCGTCGAACGAGGCGAGCGATGTAACGTCTGCGCCGTCGACGCTCAGCGTGACGGCGCCGGGCGATGCGCCGGCGGCTCCGAGCGATGCCGAAATCGTCGGATATGCCGTGCTCGCGACGGTGTTCGGAGCGGGAGTGATCTCACCGATCTGTACTTCCGACCCTTCGCGTGGCACTGTTCGCACCGGCGGTAGGGTGACGCTGACCAGTTTCGCGCGCGCGTCGTATCCGACAACACCGCCGAATGCGCGCGCGGCGAAACGCAGCGGCACGTACGTCATTGCAGCGACGATGCGCGGCGGAACCTCCAGGAATATCGTATGACCGTCGACCGTTGCGGTGTGCGATCCGATGGTGACCCGGACGTCGTGGGCGGCATTGCGCGCGATGACGACGCGCCCTCGCGGATCGTACCGGACGTCGGCACCGAGCGCGGAGAACGCGGCGCGCATCGGAAGCAGCACGCGTCCGCGTTCGACGATCGCAGCAACGTCGATTGGGCGCTCGTTCACCGTTACGGCAAGCATGTGTCTATTCCGGTAACGGTGCGTAGGCTCGCGGCAGTTCCACCGGCAAGCGCGTAACGATTTCGTAGTTGATCGTGTCGGCCCATTGCCCCCATTCGTCGGCGCTGACCTCGGCGCCGTCCTGGCGCCCGAGCAGCACGACCTCGTCTCCGGGCTTCGCCTCCGGCGCGGCGGCCAGATCGATCATCGTCATGTTCATGCATACCCGGCCCGCGATGGGACAGCGCTGACCTGCGGTAAGAAACGCGCCACGGTTCGAAAGCGCGCGCGGAATCCCGTCCGCGTACCCCAGGGGAACGACGCCGATGCGAGTCCGCTTGGGTGCGTGGTAACTGCCGCCGTAGCCGACCGGCGTCCCCGCCTCCACCGTCCGCACCGCAACGAGTGAGCTGTGAAGCGAAAGAGCCGGATGCAAACCGAATCGCGCGCCGTTCATCGCCGTACGCGTTTGGGGCGACGGCCACAGTCCGTAAAGCGCGATGCCGATGCGCACCATGTCCAAGCGCGTTTGCGGCCAAAGCATCGCGGCGGCCGACGCCGCGATGTGCCGAACGGGCCGCGCCCTGCGGGTTAGCAACGTGTGATCGACGGCTTCGACGACCCGGTTGAACGCATCCAGCTGGCCAACGGTAAAGGTCGAGTCTAATTCCTCCGCAGCGGCGAGATGGGAGAATATTCCGGCGATGTCCAGCTCTTGCAGGCGCGCGTAATCTTCGATCGCATCCGGGGCGTCGCGCGGATCGAGTCCAAGGCGCGTCGTTCCGGTGTCGATCTTCACGTGAACCGCAGCGCGCGCGTTTCGTTTGCGTGCTGCATTCGCGACGGCGCGCAAGTACGAACGCGTATCCCAGAGTGAGATCTCGACATTGCGCGCGAACGCTTCTTCCAGGTGCGCGCTTTCCACGGCACCCATGACGAAGATCGGACGCGTTATACCTGCATCTCGCAAGACGGCTGCTTCGTCGAAGGAGTACACGCACAGACGGTGCGCGAACGCTTCGACGGTGCGCGCGACGGGGACGATGCCGTGGCCGTACGCGTTGCCTTTGACGACGAATGCGGCCTTCGCGGGCGCGACCAAATCGCGTAGAGCGCGTGCGTTGCGCGCGATCGCATCGAGCGAAACGCGGATGCCGCCGATCATTTCAGGCGCGCAACGAGCGCAATAGGAACGCCGAAAAAGACGGTGTGCGCGAGTACCGCCCACATATACCGAGAGGAGATCGGGAACCTTCAGCGCCTGCACGCTGAAGAGCACGAATTGCATCACGACGTAGACGACGAGTCCGAAAATGAAGCCGGAAATCAGCGGCTGCTTGTTGATTGCCGGTTTCGTTTGCGCCGTATAGGCATAGCCGATTCCCCAGCAGATGCTCACGGCAAAATGCATGGCTGCGCCGGCCCAGGCGTACGACGCGGACGCGAACGCAACGCGTCCGAGCGCCGTCGAAGCGACGAATTGCCAAAGCGAGAGAATGCTCGCATGCGCTGGAACCAAGCTGGCAAGGTAGACGAACGCATCGAAAAAGATGCCGCCCACAATGCCCGCCAGCACGCCGGACAGCACAATGCGGCTCCAATTGAAGGGAGCAGCGAAAGCCATACGCTTCTCGCTTCAAACTTAATGCGGGCGTAACCCTGCTTGCGCTGCATTTATTGTACGATACACACACGATGCGCCGGAATTATGCGACCACCGTCGCGGATGCCGTTATCTGGAGCAGTTCGTTCCTAATCGTAGCGTTTCTGCTGTTCGTAATGCTCAACGCCAGCCACCACTGGGTGCACTAAGCAACCAGCGCATCGGCTGAGCGAGCGGCATACGCCCCGCGCGCGGGTAAAGAGTGAGCGTGCTGGGTCAGCAATTGGGAACCATCCTGGCGCGCACCGATCCATTCGACATTGCCCAAGGTTTGGAACGTCACATCCGTTCGCTTTCCGGCGAGCGTGTGCGGCAACTTATCACTACCGCGCAAGGGCGAATGAACGAATGGTACCGCGCCGAGTTTCTGCCGCTGCTCGAAGAGCGCGACGACGAGCGTCTGAAGAACGCTTTTTCGAATACGCTCAAGAGTAATCTGCGTGCAATTCCGATGTTCGGCCCGACGTTTTGCGAGGGTGTGATTTCCGAAACTCCCGGAGATCGCGCCGTCGGTTTGGGCGAGGAAAGCTCCTCGCGGCAGCGGTTTCGGCCGGCGGCCTTTGCCGTGATGGCGCTAACGCTCGTATTGGGCGGCGCTGCTGCGGAACACATTTTCAGCGACGCGCGGGCAACGTCGCAAACCCCCGCCGTCACGATCACTCCGCAGCCGCCTCCGCCGCGACCGGTTCGCCCCATCGGGGTTGCCGTTCCGCCGCGGCGGCACGTTTCATCTTCGATGCCGCGCCGACAGGCTTCGCGTCCCTATGTCCCGTCAAACTCTAACTCCGCTGCGCTCGCCGTTGAGCCGGTCGTGCCGTGGCACGAACCGCCACCCTCCGTCCGGCGTACCGTTCCCCCCGGAGCCGGCGTGAAGACTATCACCGTAAGCGCCGCGACGCCTCAGCCGTCGCCTTCGCCGAGTGACATCGACGTGAGCGACATGCCTCAGGCGTATACCGACGCGACGCCTCTTCCGCAGGGCGAGACCGCTCCACCGGCACAGGCGGCCGCGGCCGAAAAGCTGGCGACCCCGACGCCGCGCCCCCGCAAGTCGTGGCTGCATCGCGCCGTGATGCACCTCGATCCGTTCAAATCTCGCGACAACCCGAGTCCGGCGCCGCGGCGATAGATCCCGCTTCCCAGCCGCGCCTCATGGTTGCAGCGTACGGTAATGCATCTCACACTCTCGAGGCACGGACGTAACGATACATGAAACGCGAAATCGTCTTTTCGCTCAGCGCAGCGGTCGCACTGGCCTTCGCGCTGGGGGGCTGCAATTCGAATTCCAACCCGAGCGTCGGTCCGACGCTCGGACCAACGTGCACGCTGCCCAGCGGTACCCAAACCTCGCTGGTCTATCCGGCATCCGGCTCGACCGGCGTCAGCGACGCGAACGGGACGATCGTCATCGGCTCGACCACCGCACTTCCGGTCGGGCAGTCCGGGCAAGATTGGGACATCTGGTTCAGCGATGCCGTCACCAGCGGCGCTCTCGCGCCTCTCAACTCGAGTACGTCGCCGACCAGCGCCACGCCGCCGTTCCCGTCACCCAGCGCGACGCCGACGTTCCCAAATCCGCAGTATCAGCAGCAGTCCGCCGGAATTCCATTTGCCGCAGGTCAGACGGTCACGGTCTACGTGAACAACCGGGCGAGCGGCGATAACTGTACGCCGTTGCAAATCGGCCAGTTCAGCACGTAATTCCCGGCCCGGCGAGCCGGCCAAACTGCTTGCAGTCTCCGCTGGAGTCTGCTAAAATTCCATGGCTGGCACTCTACTGCTGAGAGTGCCAATCCTAGAACTTTTGGAGGTTTTACGTGAATCTCAAGCCTTTGGGCGATCGCGTGGTCGTAGAGCACGTCGAGCAGCAAGACAAGAGCGCAGGCGGCGTGTTTCTCCCGGACACTGCCAAAGAGAAGCCGCAAGAGGGCATGGTCCGTGCGGTCGGATCCGGCCGCACGCTCGACAACGGCACGAAGATCTCGATGGACGTGAAGGTCGGCGATCGCATCATCTACTCGAAGTACTCCGGCTCCGAAGTCAAGATCGACGGCAAAGAGTACCTCATCATTTCTGAAAAAGACGTCCTGGCCATCGTCGACAAAGTCCCGGCTGGCGTATAAGGAGTTTTGTAAACAATAATGGCTGCCAAAGAACTCGTATTTGACGAAACCGCCCGCCGTTCACTCGAGCGCGGCGCGAACATGCTGGCCGACGCCGTCAGAGTGACGCTCGGACCGAAAGGACGCAACGTCGTCCTCGACAAGAAATTCGGCTCGCCGACGATCACCAACGACGGCGTGACGATCGCAAAAGAAATCGAACTCTCCAATGCGTTCGAAAACATGGGCGCACAGCTCGTGAAGGAAGTCGCCTCGAAGACCAACGACGTCGCCGGCGACGGTACGACGACCGCGACGGTGCTCGCGCAGGCGATCATCCGTGAAGGGCTGCGCAATGTGACCGCCGGTTCGAACCCGCTGCTGATCAAGCGCGGCATCGAGAAGGCCGTGGAAATCGCGGTCGGCGAGATGGAACGTTTCGTTCAAAAGGTCGACACCAAAGAAAAGATCGCGCAGGTCGCTTCGATCTCCGCGAACGACAAAGAGATCGGCGAACTCATCGCCGACGCGATGGAGAAGGTCGGTAAAGACGGCGTCATCACGGTCGAAGAATCGAAATCGATGAAGACCGAAGTCGAGACCAAAGAAGGCATGCAGTTCGACAAGGGCTACATCTCGCCGTACATGGTCACCGATTCCGAGCGCATGGAAGCGGTGCTGAGCGATCCGTTCATCCTCGTGACCGAGCGCAAGATCTCCGCAATCGCCGACATCCTGCCGCTGCTCGAGAAGATCGTGCAGGTACAGAAGCCGCTGCTGATCATCGCCGAAGACGTCGAAGGCGAAGCCCTCGCGACGCTCGTGGTGAACAAACTGCGCGGCACGTTCACGACCGTTGCGGTCAAGGCGCCGGGATTCGGCGACCGCCGCAAAGAGATGCTCAAGGACATCGCGACCCTTACCGGTGCGACCGTCGTGAGCGAAGAGCTCGGCCTAAAACTCGACAAAGTTACGCCGGATCTCCTCGGTAAAGCCAAGACCGTCAAGGTCACCAAGGACGAAACGACGATCGTCGATGGTTCCGGCAAAGAGGCCGACATCAAAGGCCGCATCGAGATGATCAAAAAGCAGGTCGAAGAAACCGACAGCGATTTCGATCGTGAGAAGCTGCAAGAGCGTCTGGCCAAGCTGTCCGGCGGCGTTGCAGTCATCCAAGTCGGCGCTGCGACCGAAACCGAACTCAAAGAAAAGAAGCACCGCATCGAAGACGCGCTCAGCGCAACGCGCGCGGCCGTTCAAGAAGGCATGATTCCGGGCGGCGGGTCATCGCTCGTGCACGCGGTCAAGGCCATCGAGAAGTACGTTCCGCCCTCGACCAACGGTCACGCTTCGACGATTGCCGACGAGAAGATCGGCATCGAGATCGTGCGCAAGGCGCTCGAAGAGCCCCTTCGCCAGATCGCGTACAACGCCGGCTACGAAGGTTCGGTTGAAGTGAACCGCGTCAAAAGCGAGAGCGCGCCCAAGGGCTTCGATGCCATGACCGGCGAGATCGTCGACATGTTCAAGTCCGGCATCGTCGAGCCGTTCAAAGTCACGCGTTCCGCGCTGCAGAACGCTGCGTCGATCGGATCGCTGATTCTCACGACCGAAACGCTGATCGCCGACAAACCCGAGCCGAAGAAAGAGTCCGCGATGCCGGGCGGCGGCATGGGCGGCTACGACATGATGTAATTCGCTTCGGCGAACGTCAACGAAAGAAACGCCTCGGGCTTTGCACGGGGCGTTTTTTTATTTGCGAAGGCGCTGTACGAAGCCGAAACGCCGATCGGTTGCGATGATGCGGCTGTAAGTATCACGCGACAAACCGCCCGCGCGCAGCGCCTCGATGATGCGCTGCAGATCCTGCTGATCTCGCGCGATGACCTCCAGCACCCAGTCGTAGCGGCCCGTCGTGACGAACGCGCGGACGACTCCGGGCGTTGCTGCTGCACGCGCCTCGAATTGCTCCGCGGTCGTCGTCGATTCCATCTTCACTTCGATCAGCGCGTGAAGCGTGAGACCGAACGCAGCCGGATCGATTTCGGCGGTGAACTGCCGGATGACGCCGCGCTCCTGGAGCCGTCGTACGCGCTCGGCAACGGCATTGGCGCTCAGCGAGACGCGCTCGGCCAAGTCCTTGTACGAAATCCGAGCGTCGCGGGCGAGCTCGCTGAGGATATCTCGGTCGGTTTGGTCCATCGCCGCGTTTTCTTCGGCGCGAACCCGCTTGGGCCCTTAGAATCCGCATGTACCGCGCCGGGCTGTGCCGTATCATCGAAACATGATACACGCGCTGCTTCTCGCCGCCGCGGCAATACTGTCTCCGGCGCAAATAACTTCGATGCTTGCATCAGCCGAGACGGCGCTTCACGACTACGTCTTCCCGGAGGTGGGCGCCAAGACGATTGCAATGCTGCGAGCGAATACGCCGCGTTACGAACGGCTTGCCGATGCGAAGGCGTTCGTCGCCGCCGTCAACGCCGATCTCTTTGAGTCCACGCGCGACAAGCACGTGCGCGTTGCGTATCCGTTCGACACGGCACTCCTCGGACAATCGCAGACGAGCCAAACGCAAGGTCATCGATTGGAAGTGCTCGACAATTACGGCTTCCGCGAAGTGCGCCGGTTGCCGGGCAACGTCGGCTATCTCGATTTCGGATATTTTTCCAACGACGCCGGCGCCGCGCAAGTCATAGAGGGCGCGATGCGGTTCATCTCCGCAACCGACGCGTTCATCATCGACCTGCGTCACAACGGCGGCGGTAGCCCGCGCGCGGCCGAGACGCTGGAGGCATACTTCTTCGACCAGCCGCAGCAAATCACGTCGATCGTTTGGCGCGATCCGAAAACCGGAAAGACGAGCGAAGTACAGCAGTACACGGCCGCAACCGTTCCCGGACCGCTTTATCTGAGTAAACCGGTGTACTTGCTCACCGGCCCGCGTACCTTCTCGTGCGCCGAGCAGTTCGTGTACGATCTGCACAACCTCAAACGCGTGACTACCGTCGGTGAAACGACGGGCGGCGGAGCAAATCCCGGTGATTTCCATGCCATCGGCGCGCAATTTGCAATTTTCGTTCCGGATGGGCGTGCCTACAGCAATGTAACGAAGCGGAATTGGGAAGGGACAGGCATCGCGCCGGACGTGGCCGCATCCGCCGGTACCGCGTTCGAGCGCGCGTATACCCTCGCTCTGCACGACGTGCAAAAGCGCGATAAGAACGCAGACGTGCAAGACGAAGTCTCGCAAGCACTTTCGAATCCGGCCAAGGCGCTCGAGCCATGAAACTCATCGCCTGGTTCGGCATCCCGATTCTTGCAGCGGGGTTCGCGTTCGCGAATGCCGCGCCGCCCGCACCAGCTATCCCGGCCACGCCGGCGGGACGCGTACTCAGCGCTTTTCTCACTGCATTCAACAGCGGCAATCGGGATCGGATGCGCAAGTTCATGCTGCAGTACGAGCCCTCGAACCTCAAGCGCCTGGATGACGACATGGGATTGCGCGCGATGACGGGCGGCTTCGACCTGCGCGAAATCGAAACGTCGGCGGCGAGCGTCCTAACGGCGCTCGTACAAGAGCGCGATTCCGATAATTTCGCGCGGCTCACGCTGCGCATCGAAACGCTTCCCGAACGCCACGTCGCGATTGGCCTGGAACTCACGCAGCGCCCGCCGGAATTTGCGCTCCCGCACCTCTCGCAGACGCAGCTGCTTGACGCGCTGCAGCAGCGTCTGCAGAGTCAAACCGCCGCCGGAACGTTTTCCGGTGCGGTGCTCGTCGCCAAAGACGGCAAATCGGTGTTCGAACGTGCGTACGGCTTGGCGAATCGCGCCCAGAAGTTGCCGAACACGGTCGATACGCGGTTTCGCATCGGTTCGATGAACAAGATGTTCACCGCCGTCGCAGTAATGCAACTGGTGCAGGCCGGAAAGATAAGCCTGGACGCGCCGCTGGGAACCTACTTGCCGGCGTATCCCAACCGGACGCTTTCATCCGGCGTGACGATTCGCGAACTGCTTACACACACCGGCGGCACCGGCGACATCTTCGGTCCGGCGTTCGACAAGAACCGGTTACGCTTGCGAACGCTCGGAGATTACATCGATTTGTACGGCAGCCGTCCTGCGGAGTTCAAGCCGGGAAGCCGTTGGGAATATAGTAATTACGGCTTCATCCTGCTGGGTGCGGTCATCGAGAAGGTCAGCGGCCAAAGCTACTATGACTACGTGCAGGAACATATTTACGCCCCCGCAGGCATGACGTCGACGGGTTCGCTGCCGGAAAACGCAGAGGTTCCAAATCGAAGCGTAGGATACACGCAAACGCAAAACGGCAGCCTGCAGCCCAATACCGGCACGCTGCCGTATCGCGGAACGTCCGCGGGAGGCGGCTATTCAACGGTGGGCGATTTGCTCAGGTTTGCAAACGCCCTCGAAGAGCATGAACTGCTGAGCGCACAGTACACCGAAATGACGACGTCCGGGAAAGTTGCCACGCCCGGCGGCGGCAGCTACGGATTCGGATTCGGCGAAAGCGTCATCAACGGAACTCGGTGCTTCGGACACAACGGCGGCGCACCAGGCATGAACGGCGATCTCGAGATCTGTCCCGCTTCGGGATATGTGGTTGCGGTGTTGTCAAATTTGGATCCGCCGGCAGCCGGGCGCATATCGGACTTCATCACGAACCGGCTGCCGTCGAAATAAGGCTACGCTGCCGCCGCGACCGCTTTCTTGCGCCAAGCGCCCGCGATTGCTCCCATGATTGCCATGCCGATGACGACGTACCCGGTGTTGATCGCCCAGAGCGCGAGCGGCCGGGCTTCGTAGATGTACATCACGCCGAGCATCGTGCCGAAGACGCCCAGGCCGATGAAGATGCCGAATTCTATCCCGTGGCGCGCGGGATTGGGGTTGGTCGTGTCCGCGAGCGCGATGGCGACCACGTACGCAAGGGCCCAGCCCAGAATGAACGACCCGACGAACATCGGCGTCATACCGGATGTGGAAGAGACGGTGTGCCCCGCCAGCGACATCCAAATACGGCCGAAAAGCGCGTCGTACCAGACCCACCCCAAGATAAAGAACGCGATCGCGGAAACGAAAACCGCCAAGTGATTGATGCGAGAGCTCATGGACATCCTCCTGAACAACGCAAGGTACCGAATGCTTCGGCGTCAGCGGATTGGCGCCTGGAGTAGGCGAGCATGGGCCGGAATTACCGGAGGGCCCCATCGACGCGCGGAAAAGAGCCAGGGTCTCGGAGTAGATGGAGGTCTTCATGCGACTATTCGTGCTGGCCCTCGCGGCCGCTTTCGTGCTGGCGGGGTGTTCCTCGCAAAAGAAGGTGTACTCCGGCAACGGTACCACCGTAACGACCGATTCGAATCAAAAAACCGTGACGGTGCAGAGCAGCGAAGGCACCATGACGATGGGCAAAGGCGTGGTCGACGCGGCGAAACTCGGCGTGCCGCTCTACGCGGGAGCGACGCAGGACGAAGGCGCTCTTTCCGTGACCGGCGCGCGGGGATCGGCGCAGATGGCCACCTTCACGACCTCGGATCCGTTCGAAAAAGTGTACGGTTTTTACAAGAGCAAGATGCCGGCCGGGTCGGAAAAGATGAAGGTGGAGCAAGGCGATTCTTCCGTGGCGGAATTCGTAACCGGCAGCGGCAAGCCGGGTGAAGCCCAAACGATGGTGATGATCGGACGCAAGGCCGGCAAGACGTCCATCGTTATCACGAAGGGCAACGAGCCGTAACCCGGCGGCCGCTTGCGTGGGGGGTAGCGTTCGCGGGAACAACGTAGCCGATCACTTCTTTTTTGTGAGGCAAACAGCTTGATGAAGCATTCGAAAGTCGTTTTGACCACCGGCGCGCTGGGGTTGGCGCTCGCGCTCGCGGCCTGCGGAGGCGGCGGCGGAAACAACAACCAGAACGCAGGCAACAACGCGGGCCAAAGCGGAAACAGCGGCTCGCAGCAGGTCAAGCAAATGAACCCGCTCCACGTGGCGCACAACGCGATGGCCGGGCACAGCCTGCAGATCAACATGGGCCAGCAAAACAATTCCGGGCAGGCCGGCAACGCCAGCGTCACCGACGTCAAGGGCGGGGTGACCGTGGCGATCCACATCAAGTCCGAGCCGAAAGGCGCTTCCGAGCCCGCGCACATCCACCAAGGCACGTGCACCAAACTCAATCCGGCACCATGGAAGCCGCTCAATCCGGTCGTCAACGGACAGTCGATGACCCACCTTACCGGTGTGACCGTTGGGGAACTCAAGAAGGCGAAATACGCGATCAACGTTCACAAGAGCGCGAACGACCTGAAGACCTACGTGTCCTGCGGAGACCTCGAGCTCTAACCTGGTAACCCCGTATTCATTCCGGCCACCGCGCGGCTTGTGCCGTGCGGCGGCCGCGCTTTGCATTCGTTCGCCCCGGCGTTATACTTTGAGCGAGGAGGCGAACGCTCATGACCAACCGGCATGCAGCAGCGGCGCTCCCGATGCTGATCCTGCTGTTTCTGGCAGTCTCGCCGCTCCCGGTACGAGCAGCGGGCGGCACCAGCGAACTCTTGGCCGCTGTAAAAAACGTCTCGAGCGAATCGGATAAATTCCGTTCGCTCATGAGCAATCTCGACGCCAGCCAATTTCACGTCGTAAACGCGCAGACCGTGATGTCCGCGCAAGACGAAAGCGCGTACAAGGCCGCCCTGCGCAAGAATGCGTCGAGCATCGCGGACCTGCGCGATACGCTCAACCACACAACCCTTACGGGAACGGATGGCGTGGTGACGACTCTGCGGAAAGTTCTCTTACGCGAGAACGTTTCAATCGATCAGGTGATCGGCGTGCATGTCGGCGGCGACGGACAGATTACGCTGTTCTATCAGTAGGCTACCAGTACGACCATTGCCCGCGCAGGTCGCGCTCCGCTCCGTCACGCGTTTGCGAGATGAGCGTCGAGGTGAGCGCGCTCACGTGCGCGGGCGGCTGCAGTGCGTGCATGATGCGGTACCCTTCGGCGAGCAAACGGTTTGCACGCTGCTGTTGCGCAGCTTGGTGGGCGAGTTCGGCTGCGACCACGAGTGCGTTCGCGCCGCGCCAGCGATCGCCGAAGCGCTGCGCCGCGGAGCTTTCGGTTCCGGAGCACCGCAGGGAAACGCGCGCAGATTGCTCCGCTACGCGCGAAGCCCGTGCGTAGTGGTGCGACGAAATGCTGTCGACGTTTTGCGCGATGAGCGAATCGGCGCGCGCGCTGCAAGGCGTGCTCACCGATAGGGTTACGTGACGCGCAGGCGACGCGGCGCAGGCGCTTAGTCCGGCCGCTGCTAACGCTGCGGCAATGCGCAATGCGCGGCTTCCCATTGTCATGGTGACGTGACCTCCCCTTTGGCCAAAAACACCGTGGTTAAGGATTCCCGGACGCTTGCTCGGATAAACCTTCCGCGGACCGCGCAAGGAACAGGTAGTAGATAGGAATCGCTACTAGTAGCGCTCCCAGCGACCACGCCGCTCCCTGCGGCGAAGAAATATAGGTCGTAAGCACTACTGCGACGGTGATGACGAAGAACAAGGCCGTCGTAAACGGATGCAGCGGAATGCAGAAGCCGGGCGCCCTGCGTCCCGCGCGGAGATCGCGAGCGCGAAATACGAATACCGCAATCGCCGCGAGCGCGAAGAAAACGTAATCGATGCCGATGACGTAGTTCAGGATCTGCTCGTAGCCTTTCAAGAACGTGATTGCGATTGCGAAGGCGCCTTGCAGCGCGATTGCAATTACCGGCACGCGCGTCCTCGGATGAAGCCAGGCGATTTGGCGGAAAAACAAACGGTCCTGCGCCATTGCGTGGTAGACGCGGGGCGAGGTCAAGATTTGATTGCTCAAAAAACCGAGCGTCGAGAGCGCGATGAGTGCGGCGATGAGCTGCGCACCGCGCGCGCCCATGAACGCGCGAAGCACTTCGGACGCGGGCGCCTCGGTGCGCATCAATCCCGAGGGTCCCAGCACGCGAAGGCACACGATGTTGACGAGCACGTACAGTGCGATGACTCCGCCGACGCCCCAGAGCATGCCGATCGGCAGCGTGCGTGTAGGATTCTTCAGTTCGCCCGTCATGAAACTCGACGTTTGCCAGCCGCTGTACGCAAAGAGCACGGCGATCATCGACACTGCCATTGCGCCGAGCAGCGTGAGCGAGGTGCCCGCGCTCGGTGCGGCAACCTGCGCGGCCGCGCTCGGATGCGCCAGTAATCCTGCCGCAATGAGGCCGCCGATTGCCCCGATCTTCAAAACCATGAAGAAGTTCTGCATGTTGCTGCCTTCGCGCACGCCCAGGCAATTCACGATCGTGAATACTGCAAGGACCGCGAACGCGAGCAGCTGCGCGTCAAGGTGCAAACCGGTGAGCGGTTCGAAATATCCCGCGAACGTGAGTGCCGCCGCTGCCATTCCACCGCTCTGCGAAACGAGCAGCAGCGTCCATCCGTACATGAACGCCACGAGGGGATGGAACGCATCACGCATGTAGGCGTAGAGGCCGCCGTCGCTCGGGCGCCGCGCGGCAAGTTCCGCGAAAACGAAAGCGCCGAGCAGTGCGACGACGCCGCCGGCAATCCAGACGCTCATGATCGCCCAACCCGCGTGCACGCTTTTCGCAACGACCGACGGATTGCGGAAGATTCCCGATCCGATGATCCCGCCCATGACGATGAGGCCGGCATCGAAAGCGCCCAAACGCCGAGCAAGCTTGGCCATGCAGGAGACTCGCTCCAATCAGTCCAGAATTCCTCCGCGTGAAAACTCTAAAGATGCTCCAGCTCGACGTATTCACCGATCGGCCGTTGGAGGGCAACGCGCTCGCGGTGTTTCCCGACGGCCGCGGCTTGAGCGAGGAACAGATGCAAGGCATCGCGCGCGAAATGAATCTCTCCGAAACGACCTTCGTTCTACCGCCCGAAGACGAGCGAAGCGATGCGCGCGTTCGGATCTTTACGCCGCGCTGCGAATTACCGTTCGCGGGACACCCGACGATTGGTACGGCGCACGCGCTGTTGAAGCGCAGCGGGGCTGCAACGATTCGTCTCCACGAGAACGCCGGTATCATTCGCGTCAGGCGTGAAGCGGATGGACGTCTGTTCATGGAATCGCCCGCGCCGTCCGTGGATGCCGTACTCGACAACCGCGCCGAGATTGCGGCAGCGCTCGGCCTGAACGAAGCCGATCTGCTGGCCGGCGTTGCGGTGCAATCGGTGAGCAGCGGCGGCGCAGGATTTTTGTACGTTGCGTTGCGCGACGCGCACGCAGTCGATGCGGCGCAGTTGCAACTCGAAAAAATGCAAGCAGCCGTTCGGGAGCACGCGCGTGCCGTTTTCGTCTACGCTCCGAGCGGAGTGAACCGCGTGTACTCGCGCATGTTTGCGCCGCTGATCGGCGTTGCCGAAGATCCGGCCACCGGCTCGGCAAGCGGGCCGCTGACGCTCTTGCTCCACAAGGCCGGACTGATCGCCGGCGGCGATCCGATTGAAGCGGTCAGCGAACAGGGTATGAAAATGGGCAGGCGCAGCCTCATCTACTTGCGCTTTCACGGGGACGGCGGCATCGAAATCGGCGGAAAGGCCGTTGAAGTCATGACCGCCGAGCTCGTCCATCACAGACTGAAAAGAGGATCAATACACGCATGCGCATGCTTCGAAGTCTTCCAGCCCTCGTCTTTATTGCGGCCGCGCTGCTGCCGCAGCTGGCTCTTGCAGGAAAAACGAACAACTTCTACGGCGAGGTCGTCCACGTTTCGGTCGACAACGTCAAAGTCTACGATCCCAAAGGGCACCAAACGCTCAGTTTCGTGTTGACGCCGAAATTCGATCAGGTGTTTTCCGCCAACGGAAAAACGACGTACGCGATGAAGGACCTCAAACACGGACAGTACGTGCGCGTCGTCTACGACCAAAAGGCGCTCGGCATGCGTCATGCCGACAAGATCTACATTCTCAACAACGCGAACATGAAGTCGGGCACGCAGATTCCCTCGCAGATTCACTAACCGGATTCACCCGGCAGCGTACTCCGTGAGCCGCCTGCGAACGCGGTACGCGCTGCGCAGCAGCGTGTCCAGCACCGGCGTCGGCGCCGGCGTTCGCGCGGCTCGCGGATGCGCTGCCACCGAAAACAGGTGCCCGCCGGCAAAGCCCAGCGAGGCTACTTCTTGAAAGTAGCCGTCGATATCGCGCGCCCGCCGGAACGCATACGCGCGGTCGAAGTCCTCGCACTCCTCCTCGCCGCGTAAACGCGCGCGCGCCCGCGTCACTGCTTCCTCGGAAGTACTCGCACGCAGCCGCTTTACCATGACCGAGTCGAAACGATCGAACGCGTTCGTGTAGAGCGTCCACGCAGCGCGAACCCTTTCGGTACGCTCGCCGGATTCGAAAAGCGAGTCGAAGATCGCGTCGATCCCACCGGCGTACGGCTCGTTTGCCGTTTCGGGAATTATCGCCGGCGCGTCAACGAGCAGATGGCGGAGGTTTACAGCGGCGCTAAGCACTTCACGCGCTTTTAGAAGCTGGGCGCGACGCGTTCGCGAAGAGAAAGCGGCATGCGCGCAATAGCGCGCCAGCACGCGGCACCAGCGTTCGTCACGATCGGCGTTGGGCCAGTATCCTTCCAGGACGTTGCGTCCCGTCACGAGCTGCGGTGAAAAGTACGCAGTGTATCCCGTGACGCGAATGGACCACGCCGGCAGGATGTAGGGTTCGCCCGCGAAGAGTGCGTGGTGGCGTTTGGCAAGGCGGTACGAGCTCGAAAAGTAAAACCGGTTGTCCACGCCGACGTGGCCGGTGAGCAGTAGCAGCTGGACGCCGCACGCAGCCCGGTACCGCGAGTGATCCAACTGATAAACGGCAATGGCCTTGCCCTTCACTGATGCGGCGTAGCGTGAAACGGCTTCTTCGTACTGTGCCCCATCGACGGGCTGTGGAATGTCGACGATGTCCATGCGTTCTTTCACTTGCAAGCGTAGCAGATGCGATCCCTCGGTGCCGGAGGCTTTCAACCGGCTGTGCTCTAGGCCGATCGTCCTTGAGGAGTGGTACCCGCCGAACCGAAAACGCTGCGCGCAAACCGGCGCACGAGTGCCGCGAACGCTTTTGGATCGCGCAGCGGCGCGACGTGGTCGCTGTTGCGCATCACGGCCAAGCGGGCGCGGGCAGCTCTGACGAATTCGCGCTCGTCCCTGCGGAAGAGGAGATCCCACTCACCGTTTACGACGAGGACCGGCTTGTCGTAGCGTTCCAGCAATTGGCTGTAGCGCGTGCCGCCCGCGAGGTGCAGGCTCTGCTCGAACACCGCTTGATTGAACGGAAACGGAATGACGACGTCTGCAACGCGCCGGGGCAGGCAAGCGCGAAAGAATGCCGTCAACGCCACCTGCATGACGCGCGGCGGGATGCGCGAACTGACGTTGACCGCCGCGCGGTAGAGCGCCTGGCGGCACCCGACGATATTCGTACTGGATCCTGCCAGCACGAGGCCGCTCGTGCGGCCGCGAAAGTCGAGCGCATACCGGATTGCCACGTAGCCGCCGAGCGAGTAGCCCACGACGATCGGGGGGCGCGAAACCACATAACCGGTAATGTAAGCGAGATACGCGTCGATCGTCGGCATGTCGAACGGCGTGGATGCCAGCGCCCCATGGCCCGGCAAATCCGGCGTCACCACGAAGAATTCATCGCTGAGGTCGCGCGCGTGAGCCTCCCAGATTTTTCCCCCGAGCCGGATACCGTGCAGAAAGAGGATCGGTGGGTTCGCCGGATTCCCGTGCGTGGCGACGGCACGCTCGAAATCGGCGTTCACGGTTTACGACACCGACAGCAGCACTTTGACGGCGTGCCGCCGATCCATCGCGGCATATCCGTCGGCTACGCGATCGAGCGGTAGCGACAGATCGAAAACCGGCGACGGATCGATGCGTCCGTTCTCCAGACTGGAAAGCAGACGCGGAAGATATGCGCGCGCCGGCGCGAGCGCTCCGCGAAGCGCGATGTTGTTCGAAAAAATTTCGCGCATCGGCGGCGTCTTCACGTTGTGCGGCACGCCGACGAAACTCACGTTGCCGCCGGGCCGCGCCACGTTCACCGCGAGATCCAGGCTTTCCTGATTGCCCACCGCTTCAACGACGTGCGGCGCGCCGCCGGCGGTCAGCTCGACGATCGCCTCCTGCACGCCGGCGTCGTGCGAATTGAACGTATGCGTCGCGCCGAAACGCTCGGCAATGCGCAAACGCGCGCCGTTATGGCCCACCGCAATGATGCGGTCGGCTCGAACTTCCTTCGACGCCGAAAGCACGGCGCACAACCCGACGGCGCCGTCGCCCACGACGACGACGGTCGATCCGGGCGCCGTTTGCGCGCTCACGACGCCGTGATGTCCGGTTGCCATGACGTCGCACAGAGTAACGCTCGCGTCGTGCTTTGTTTTGTCGTGCGCGACCGCCTGCGGCATCGTCACCAGCGTTCCGTCCGCATAGGGAACGAGCACGTACTCGGCCTGCCCACCGTTCGCGTCGTCACCGAAATTACGCATGTGCACGCATGAAGTTTGCAATCCTTCGCGGCAGAACTCGCACGTGCCGTCGCTGCAGACGAACGGCGCGATCACCGCATCGCCAGGCCGCACGCTGCGCACGTCGCTGCCCACCTCTTCGACGATGCCGACGAACTCATGTCCCGTTCGCTCGCCCGGAGTCCACTGCGTGACGCCGCGAAAAAACCAGAGATCGGAGCCGCAGATCGCTGCGCGCGTCACGCGCACGATCGCTTCGTGCGCATTGCCGATTCGCGGATCGGGAACGTTTTCGATCCGCACGTCGTGCGTGCCGTGATAGACTGCTGCTTTCATAGGCGTTTAAACAACGTACCCCGAACGAACGTTGCATGCTGACGTACGTGTTTGCGGCTTTGACCGTGCTCAACAACGGTGCATGTCTCGACTCGCCCAAATCGGTGCCTCAAGGGCTTTTCGGCACCGATCAGAGTGCAGCCATCGTGCGAATCGACCGGGTCGTGTCCACTGCAACGATGACCGACGGGGAAGTGATCGGTTTTCTCTACACGCGTCAGGACGGTACGACGTGGCTCGGCCAGCGCAAACAGAATTATATGTCCGCGGCCGACAGCTCGCAGGCCAATCAAGTGCTCACTTCGACACATATGCCCGGGGCCGCGGCCACCACCTTTCCGCCGATGCGCCTGTACGGGGTAAAGACCAACTACACGGAAATTTTCCAGGTAAAAATCCCGATGACGGCCATGGACCCGCTGCACATCACGCTCGAGCCGTGCGTCGCCTGGCCGGCCGGCATGGCTCTTCCCAGCCCCATCACGCAGTAAGGCCGGGGCGGGGCCTTGTCGGCCGGCGAGCAAGTTAGCAGAGTCCGCATCTGATTGCTAATCCGGGGGGTTATGGGGCCGATGGACTTGGTGATACTGCGCTCGCGCGCGGTGTGGGAGCCCAACGCCGACGTCGTCATCGATGACGAAGGCCGGACGCTCGTAGTTCGCGTCGAAGTCGCCGGCGCCGACAGCGAAAGCCTGCGGGTGTTCGTCGACGAGCGGCACCTCTTCATTTCCGGCCGGCGCGCAGACAACGCGCGGCTTCGCCATGGATCGTTTCTGCAAAAAGAGATTGCGGGCGGCGAGTTCATCAAGAAGATTTCACTGCCGGTGGGCGTGCAATTCGGCGAGGTCACTGCGACGTACGCGGACGGCATGCTCACCATCGCACTGCCCATTGCCGCAACGGACTACATCCCGACGACGCGCACCGAAATTCGTATGATCGTCAAAAGGACTCTCGCGTAGAATGACCGCGCAAGCGCAAAAGAACAATTCCGCTCTCGTCGCAGCAAACCTGATCGGCGTATTGCCGCTTCAGGAAGCCGTACTCTTTCCCAACACCGTGATCCCGCTCGCGGTCGTCAAGAAGCCCGGCATCCAACTGGTCGAGGAAGCGCTCCGAGAAGGCAAACCGATCGGTTTGACCGTGCTCAAGGACCGCGAAATCGAAAATCCCGGTCCGAACGACGTGCACCGCATCGGCACGATCGGCACGGTGCAGAAAATGATGAAGGTGCCGGACGGCACGTTGCGCTGCATCGTCGCGGGGCAGCAGGTGTTCAAGATCGAGCAGTTCACGCAGACCGATCCGTACATGATCGCGGCGTACACCGAACTGCCGGACATCACGAATCATACGGAAGAACTCGTTGCGATGCAGCGCAATCTCGCAGGGCTCTTTCAGAAGTTGCTCGGGTATCTGCCGCAGGCGCCGCGCGAAATGGAGATGGAAGTCCAGAACATCACGGACCCCAATCTCCTGACGTATTTCGTTGCTTCGACGATGCGTTTGGAAACGACGGACCGCCAAGCGCTGCTCGAAGAGCGCAACACGATGAAGCGCATGCGCAAGCTCACGATGCTGCTCACCAAAGAGCTCGAAGTCGTCGAACTCGGACACAAAATTCAATCCGACATCCAGCGCGAAATGGAGAAGAACCAGCGCGAGTTCTACCTGCGCCAGCAGCTTCGCGCGATTCAGGAAGAACTGGGCGAGGTCGACCCGCAGCAAGCCGAAAACAACGAGCTGCGCCAAAAAATCGAGGAAGCGCAGATGCCGGAGGAGATTCGCAAATCGGCGGATCGCGAGTTGGATCGCCTCTCGAAGGTGCCGCAGGCCAGCCCTGAGTACAGCGTGATACGCACGTATTTGGATTGGCTCGTTCAGTTGCCGTGGGGTAAGGAAACCACCGATCACCTCGACATCGCCAAAGCGCGCGAAATCCTCGACGAAGATCACTACGATCTGGAGAAGATCAAAGAACGCATCATCGAGTATCTCGCTGTCGGGAAGCTGAAAAAACGGCTTACGGGGCCGATTTTGTGCTTCGTCGGGCCGCCCGGCGTCGGGAAGACCTCGCTCGGTCAGTCGATCGCGCGCGCCATGGGCCGCAAGTTCGTGCGTCTTTCCGTCGGCGGCGTTCGCGACGAGGCCGAGATTCGCGGCCATCGCCGCACGTACATCGGCTCGATGCCGGGCACGATCATTCGCGCGATGCGCGACGCGGGAACGCGCAATCCGGTGATGATGATCGACGAGATCGACAAAGTCGGCGCGGACTTCCGCGGCGATCCGCAGTCGGCGTTGCTCGAAGTGTTGGACCCGGAGCAGAACAACTCGTTCCGCGATCACTACCTGGACTTGCCGTTCGACCTTTCGCAAGTGCTCTTCGTGTGCACGGCAAACAGTTTGGATACGATCAGCGGGCCGCTGCGCGATCGCATGGAGGTCATCCAACTCGCCGGATACACCGAGCTCGAGAAGGTGCAGATCGCCAAACGCTACCTAATTCCAAAGCAGCGCAAAGCCAATGGTCTCAAGGACACGCAGTCGCAGATCAACGACGCGGCGCTGCGCGTCATTATCGGCGATTACACGCGCGAGGCGGGCGTACGCAATCTCGAGCGTGAGATCGGCACGGTATTTCGCAAGATCGCGCGCCGCATCGCGGAGAATGCGCGCTACAAAGGACGCATCAAGCCGGAGAATCTTTCGGAGTTTTTGAGCAAACCGCGTTTTTACAGCGAAGTGAAAAAGCGCGTCGCTTCCATCGGCGTTTCGACCGGCATGTTCTGGACGCCGGTCGGCGGTGACATTCTGTTCATCGAAACGACCGTGATGCCGGGCACGGGTAAACTGGTGCTCACGGGCCAACTCGGCGACGTGATGAAGGAGAGCGCGCAAGCCGCGGTCTCGTTCCTTCGCTCGCGCTCGGGTGAAATCGGACTACCGGAAGATTATTTCGCCAAACACGATCTGCACATTCACGTGCCGGCCGGCGCGACGCCGAAGGACGGTCCGTCCGCGGGCATCGCACTGGCCACCGCGATCGCCTCGCTGCTCACGGGTCTGAAAGTCGACCCCGATCTCGCGATGACCGGCGAGATTACCCTGACGGGACAAGTGCTGCCCATCGGCGGTTTGAAAGAAAAAGTGCTCGGTGCGAAACGCGCGGGCATCAAGAAGATCATTCTGCCGCAGCGCAACGAAATCGATCTGGACGACATTCCCAAGGAAGTGCGCGACACGATGACGTTCGTGCCGGTGGAAGAGCTTTCCGAAGTGCTGTACGAGGCGCTCGGCAAACGCATCATTACGCCGGTGGAACTGGGTGAAGGCGCGCGCCGCGCGAACAACGTGGTGCCGATGCGGCGCAACGGTATCGCCAAACGCGCTACCAGGCAGCGATCGCGTCGTACGTCGAGGTGACCTCGTAACAGGCGTTGCCGCCCTGGTCGAAAGCGTGGAAACGTTCGATCGGGTGTGCGTAGACGTGAAGCGTGACGGTTCCGCCGTCCCGCGCGACGCAGCGATGCAGATGTACGTCGTCCTGACGGTGATCGATCGCTCCGCTCTGTAGTTCTTCGCGGCCTTCCAATCCTATCGTCGCGTAGCCCGGCGTTCCGCCGCTGTCTTTGCGAACGTAATTCTCGATGCTCATCTCGCCGCGCGCGACCGTTAGCCAGCACAACGCCCCGCCGTGATCGTGAATCGAACTGGTCGCGTTCGGCTGCCAGTGGAGCGCGAGAACTTCGAAAAGATCGTTCTTGAAGAGCAGCGTGCGCGAATATTTGCGGTTGGGATCGCGGCTTTCGGGTACCGGAATTTCCGCGGCCGCATCGTTGCACGCGCGCAGCCATTGCACCACTTGTGCGGCCCTGTCGCCGCCGCTGCGGATGCGGCGTAAGGTTTCGGCTAAGCGCGAAATCGGCTCTCTGGCGATCACTGTGCGGCTGCCTTCGGCGGCGGATACCGATCTCCCATCGGGGCCGGAAGCGCGTCGAGTTCGGCGACGTCTTGCGCCGATAGGACTACGGCGGCCGCTCTTGCGTTTTCCCGCAGATGTTCTACATGCGTGGTTCCGGGAATGGGAATGACGTTCGGCGCCTTCGCGAGCAGCCACGCCAGGGCGGCTTGCCCGGCTGTTGCGCCGGCACGCTCCGCAACGCGCTCGATGCGCTCGACGATGCCGCGATTGCGATCGAACACCTCTTGCCGATAGCGAGGGAGCGTCGCGCGAAAATCGTTTTCGGCGATGTCGGCGCGCTTCAATTTTCCGGTCAGCATCCCGCGTCCGAGCGGTGAATACGCGAGTAGCGCGATGCCGTGCTCGAGGCACCACGGCAGAATCGCACGTTCCACGTTGCGTTCGAACAGCGAGTACTCGGATTGCAGCGTGGCAATAGGATGCACGCGCAGCGCGCGTTCCAGCGTCGGTACGTCCACTTCGGAAAGACCGATCGCGCGAACTTTTCCCGCTTGCACCAACTCGGCCATCGCGCCGGTACTTTCTTCTACCGGAACATGAGGATCGACGCGGTGCAGCTGATAGAGATCGATAACGTCGATGCGTAATCGTTTGAGGGACGCCTCGCAGGCCGCTCGAATGTGCTTGGGCGTCCCATTGCGCTGCATGTTGTAGTCCTCGCGCCGCCCTTCCACGACGATGCCGCATTTGGTTGCAATTCTCAGATTCGCGCGACGGCCCGAGAGCGCTTTGCCGACCAGCTCTTCATTCGTGAACGGACCGTACATGTCGGCCGTATCGAACAGCGTAATGCCGAGATCGGCGGCGCAATTGAGCACTGCGGCGCCCGCGCGCTCGTCCGGCGCGGACATGGCAGTGCCGTAAGCCCACGTCAATCCCATGCAGCCGTAGCCGATTTCCGAAACGCTGAGTTGTGAGGCTCCGAGCCGCCGGCTCTTCATCATGCGATTCCCCTGTAGCGGCTTGCGAGCGCCCCGAACGCACTGATTTGTTCCCTTTCCCATGCGGCGTCGCGCCCCAACTGGCGAGCAAGCGCCGCAGCAACGGCGGGCGCTTCGTCGCGTGCCGCTTTCGCGTCGAGAAACAGCGTGCGCGTACGCCTGGCGAGCACGTCTTCGACGGTTCGCGCCATTTCCTCATGCGCGGCGACCTTCACGCGCTCCGCGAGCGAGATCAGCAGCGGCGGCTCGTAACACTGCAGCGCAAGATCCGCAGTGGGGCATGCAACCGGCGCAAGGTGCGCGTGCGCTGCAACTGCGTTCACGGCATCCTCCGCCATCTTTCGGTACGTCGTCCATTTTCCGCCCGTAATACTTATCAGTCCCGTTCGCGAAACGTCGACCAGATGCTCGCGCGGAAGACGCGACGTGTCGACTGCAGCGCGACGCACGAGCGCCCGCAGACCGGCCCATGCGGAGAGCACGTCGCTTTGGGAAACCGGCACCTGGAGATAGCGATTGAGCGTCGTGACGATGTAGTCGACTTCCGCATCCGTCGGACGCGGCTCGAGTTCCGCGGCATCCACCCGGACTTCGGTGGTTCCGACGAGCGTGCGATCCAACCATGGAATCGCGAAAAGCACCCGCCCGTCGCTCGTTCGCGGAATCAGGAGCGCAGTGGATCCTTCGCCGAGCGCGCTCGACGGAAGAACGATGTGCGAACCTCTACTGAACGTCAACAGCGGCTGCGCCTGCGGATCGTCCATGCGCCGCACGCGATCGACGAAGATGCCGGCGGCATTGACGATCGCAAGCGCAGAAACCGTGAAACGCTCGCCGCTTTCCTCGTCGACGGCAACTGCGCCGCACAGGCGTCCATCCTGCGTGACGAACGCATCGGCGCGAACGTAATTCGCGATTGCCGCTCCGCAATCGTGCGCCGTTCGAGCCAGCGCGAGCGCGAGCCGCGCATCGTCGAACTGCGCGTCCGTAAACATCAGCGCGGCTCGCATTTTGCGAATGTCGAGCGAAGGAACGTGCGTTTTCGCCGTTCGCGGTGAGAGCATGCGGCTTTTTGCGAAAGACGTATCGCCGGCGAGCACGTCGTACGCTTTGAGGCCGGCCGAGTAATACGCCAAATCGAAAAAGCCGTACGCGGGCACGACGAATGGCAGCTCGTGCACCAGTTGAGGAGCGTTGCGGTGCAGCCTCGTGCGTTCGAGCAGCGCGTCGCGCACGAGCGCGATGTTTCCTTGGCGCAAATACCGCACGCCGCCGTGAATGAGTTTCGTCGAGCGGCTGGACGTCGCTTTCGCAAAATCCGACATCTCGATCAGTGCGGTGCGATAGCCGCGTGCCGCCGCATCAACAGCCGTGCCGAGGCCCGTTGCTCCGCCTCCGATCACGAGCACGTCGAAGCGCTCGCTGCGCAATCGTGTCAGCGCAACCTCGCGATTCATTCGCGAGCCCAGCCGCGCGAACGTTCGACGGCTCGATGCCAGCCGCGCAGCAGCGCGTCGCGCGTTGGGGCGTCCATTTCCGATTCGAAACGCGCTTCCTCGCGCCAGTGTTTCGCCAAGTCGGCCGGTCCACTCCACACGTCGGCCTGCAATCCGGCAAGATATGCCGCGCCGAGTGCGGTCGTTTCCGTTACGGCCGGACGCACGACCGGTACGCCCAGCATGTCGGACTGAAATTGCATTGCCAGCGCGTTTTGGGAAGCGCCGCCGTCGACGCGCAATTCGTGGAGCGCGATGCCGGAATCGCGTTCCATCGCGGCAATGACGTCCGCCGATTGGTAGGCCATCGCTTCGAGTGCGGCGCGTGCGATGTGCGCGCGCGTGGTCCCGCGCGTCAAGCCGGCAATCGTTCCGCGCGCGTACGGATCCCAATGCGGCGTGCCCAGCCCCGCAAATGCCGGCACGAAATACACGCCCGCGCTGTCCGGAACTTCACGAGCCAGCGATTCGATTTCACTCGAATGCGAAATGATCTGCAGTCCGTCGCGCAGCCACTGCACGGCGGCGCCCGTCACGAACACCGAACCTTCCAGTGCGTACGTCGCCGTACGCAAGTCGAAAGCGAAAGCGATCGTCGTGAGCAAACCGTGCCGGCTGCGAACGGCGCGGCGGCCGGTGTTGAGCATCAAGAACGAACCCGTGCCATAGGTGTTTTTTGCGATCCCCGCTTCGAAACCCGCTTGACCGAGCAGCGCCGCCTGCTGATCTCCCGCAACGCCGAGAATGCGAATCGGCGCGCCGAATGCACGCGTCGCGCCGAAGGCGGCAGTGCACGGCAGCACTTCCGGCAAAACGCTGCGCGGGATTCGAAAAATATCGAGCAACTGCGGATCCCATCGCAGATGGTGAATGTCGAGCAGCATCGTGCGCGATGCGTTCGTGACGTCGGTGACGTGCCGCGTTCCGTTCGTGAGCTTCCAGATAAGCCAACTATCGACGGTTCCGAATGCGAGTTCGCCGCGCTCGGCACGCTCGCGCGCCCCTTGGCAATTGTCGAGCATCCATGCGAGTTTCGTTGCTGAAAAATACGGGTCGAGCACGAGACCAGTGCGCTCGGCAACGAGCTCCTCGTGGCCGCGCACGCGCAGCGCGTCGCACTGCGTTGCCGTGCGCCGGTCCTGCCAGACGATCGCATTGCACAATGCGCGGCCGCTCTTGCGATCCCAGAGGAGCGCCGTTTCACGTTGATTGGTGATGCCGATGCCCGCTACGTCTTGCGCGCGTACGCCGGCGTTTCGTAATGCCTCAAGCGCCGTTTCGTATTGCGAGCGCCACAGATCCTCGGGGTTGTGCTCGACCCAACCCGGCTGCGGAAAATGCTGCTCGAACTCACGCTGCGCAAACGCCAGCACGTTCGCGTCCGCGTCGAACACGAGCGCGCGCGAACTCGTGGTGCCTTGATCGAGCGATAGAATGACTGCCAATTTCAGCTGACGACGATGCCCTCACCGCTGCGTACTTCCCCGATCGCAACGCAGAGGGCGTGCGCGTCCCGCAGGAGCGCTTCGAATGCGCCCACACGATCGGGATGAAGGCTCACGAGCAGGCCGCCGGAGGTTTGCGCGTCCGACAGCGCGGTTTTGAGCGCTTCAGGCACGGAGTCTTCGAACGAAACGAAATCGGCGTTCAGCGCCGCGTTGTCGCGCGTTCCTCCGGGGACGATGCCTCGTCCGATCAAATCGAGAACGTGCGGAAGCAGCGGAACGTCATGCGCTCGAATGTGCAGCTGCACGTTGGACGCGCGGGCCATTTCGCCGGCGTGACCGAGCAATCCGAAGCCGGTTATGTCCGTTGCAGCGTGCGCGCGCAGGGACTGCGCCGCCGATCCGGCTTTATCGTTGAGCGCTGCCATCCACGCGACAGCCTCACGCATTGCGTCCTGACCGATCGCGTCGCGTTTGAGTGCGGTCGAGAGAATGCCCGTCCCGATCGGCTTGGTAAGGAGTAGAACGTCGCCGGGCCGGGCACCCGCGTTCGTAACGATGGAGTGCGGATCGATGGTTCCGATCACCGCTAAACCATATATGGGCTCGCTACCTTTGATCGTGTGACCGCCGACGATTGCGACACCCGCCTGCTGCGCGATCCGCGCGCCGCCTTCCAAGATGCGCTCCAGGATGGAAACGTCGAGCGTCTCGATCGGAAACCCGACGATGTTCAGTGCGCTGACCGGAGTGCCGCCCATCGCATACACGTCCGAGAGTGCGTTCGCCGCCGCGATGCGGCCGAAGTCGAACGGATCGTCGACGATGGGCGTGAAAAAATCGACGGTCTGGACGATCGCCAAGTCATCGCGAAGTTTGAACACGGCCGCGTCGTCGGCTGTACCGTAGCCGACGAGAACGTTCGCGTTCCCCGTGGGAGGCAAGTGACGCAAGACCTGCGCCAGCTCGGCCGAGCCGAGTTTACTCGCTCAACCCGCGCAGGACGAGAATTCCGTCAATCTTACCGGCTTGGTTTCCATTCCCGGCGGCTTCGCCCAACGCTGCGCACGCCCCGCCTAAAGGAGCCGCGGGTTTCGCGAGGGCGCCGCGGCTTCGTCTGCCTAAGTACTCCGAAGTGAAAAAGAATCTGCTGTTCATTCCCGGGCCCGTCACCGTGCCGGAGCAAGTGCTTGCGGCGATGAGCAAACCGCTCATCGACCATCGCGGTCCGCAGTTCGCCGCGCTCACCCAGCACATCGACGAGGGTCTGCGTCCGATTTTCGGAACGCGCGGCGCCGATATTCTGCTGCTCGGCGCTTCGGGGACCGGGGGACTCGAGGCGGCCATTGCCGGCGCTTTTTCGCCGGGCGACACGGTGCTCGCAGCGCCCGTCGGCGTGTTCGGGCGGCGGCTCATCGCGATCGCGCAAACGTATGGAATCAACGTCGAAATTCTCGAAACGGATTTGGGCTGCGCGTTGGATGCGGACGCGCTAGCCGAAAGCTGCGCGCGGACGCACGGCACCGTTACAAAGGCATCTTACTCACGCACAACGAGACCTCGACCGGCGTGCAAAACGACATGTCCCGGATCGCTCCGGTCGTTCGCGACCACGGTGCGCTCACAATCGTCGACTCGGTCAGTGGAATGGGCGCGACCGAATTTCTCATGGACGAATGGAGGTATGACGTCGTCGTCAGCGCGTCGCAAAAAGTTCTCGCCGCGCCGCCCGGCGTTGCAATGATTGCGGTTGGTCCCCGCGCGTGGAAAGCGATCGAAGCGAGCAAAGCGCCGCATTTCTATTTCGATCTTTTGAAAGCGCGCGAGTTCGCGCGCCAAGGGCAGACGCCGTGGACGCCTCCCATTTCGGTGTTGTTCGCGCTCGACGCCGCCCTGCAGCACTATCACGGCGAAGGGGCGCAGCGCGTTTGGCATCGCCACGCGATGTACGCGCAGGCCATACGCGCCGCGTTTGCAGCGCTCGGATTGACGATCTTCTCGCGCGCCGGCGCGCATTCGGTCACAGTCGTCGCCGGCAACGTCCCGAGCGGTCTGGATGCGGCGACGCTTTTGCGGAAGCTGCGCGAAGAGCGCGGTGTGTCGCTTTCGGGAGGCCAGCTGGAACTCAAAGGAAAAATCGTGCGCATGGGCACCATGGGCGAGGTTTCACAGACCGACGTGCTGGGTGCTTTGGGAGCGCTCGAAATGGCGCTGCTCGAGTACGACGTGCCCGTGCACGCCGGCGCCGGCGTACAAGCCGCGCTGCGCGTGTTCCTGGATCTTGCGAGCGGATCTAAACCTGATGGCGGGCAAACACCGGCCGCACCAGCGGACGCGCAAACCACGGCAGCGTCGCGATAATCGCGTCGTCGACTTGCCGATCGGGTTCCGTCAAGGTTTGGACGAGCGCCGACCGGTGCAGATCGGCGCGAATGTCGCGCGACAGCGGAAAAAAAAGCGCGATGTACAGGATCAGCCACACACCGATGAGGCCTTTGAGCAGACCGATGGCTCCGCCCGCGAGCGCATTGCCGAATCCGAGTACCGGCAGCTTCGCAACGACGTTCAGAGCGCGTGCCAGCAGCATCACGGCAACGTACGTTCCGATGCCGACTGCAAACATGCCGATGACGTGCGCCGACCCGGGACCGAGGTGCAGCCACTGCTCGAAAATTTTGTCGAAAACGCCGCCGTAAAACCACGGCGTAATGAGCGAGAGCACGAGCGCTATGGCGCCTGAAAGCTCCATCACGAATCCGCGCTTGTAGCCCTTGAGCAGCGCGATGAGCAAGATCGCGGCGATGAGAATATCCGGCCAGGTCAGCGGCATCTTCGTTACGTGCGAAGCGTTACGCCGAGTTCGTCGTGGAGCGCGCGCAGTGCAAGCGCGACCGCTGCATCCGCTTCCTCATCGGTAATCGTGGCGTCGCTTTTCTGCAGCGTCACCCGCACCGCCATACTCTTCTTGCCGCTCGCAACTTGCGATCCGCGATATTCGTCGAACGCGCGTACACTCGTACAAAGCGGGCCGATGGTTTTTGCGATGCACGTTTCGAGGGCCCCGGCCGATCGATCGTAGTCGCATAGAAGCGCCAAGTCGCGGTACGTCGAGGGAAATTTCGACGGCGCCCGATAGAGCGGCGAATGATATTCCGGAATGCGTTCCAAATACATTCCGCACGCGTAGATCGGCAGCCGGACGTCGAAGGCATTCGTCACGCGCGGGTCCGTCTGACCGAGGAAAGCGATCTCGCGTCCGTCGAGCAGAACCGCAGCGGTTTTTCCCGGATGCAACCCATTGCGGCGATCCGCGGTGAATTCGAAATCGCGCCTGCCGGTCAGCGCGTGCAGGAGCTCCTCCGCATCGCCTTTCAAGCGCAAAAAATGCGTGTCGCGCCATTCGGGTTCGTCCAAGGCCGGCGCTGCAAAGGCAAATGCGACCATCGGAATCTCAAGCGGCTCGCTATTTTCCAAATAGAAGACGTGTCCGACTTCGAAAATACGCGCGGGCGCATCGAGCCGCGCGAAATACTCCAAATGTGCGGTTCCGAGGGCGAACCGCAGGTACCGTTGATCCTCTGATAGCGGGTTGCGGACTTCGACCGGTGGAAACGTGGGTTCTATGCCGCCGCGGCGCAGCCGATCGAATACCTGCGCGCCGTGCAACGCATAGGTGACGATTTCTCGGTAGCCAAGCGCACTGAGCGAATGCGCGATCCGCTTTTCGAGATCGTAATTCGCACTGCCGATGTCGTGCTGCGGTAAGGCGGGGATCGAGGGCTCGATGCGATCGTATCCGGCCATGCGCGCGATCTCTTCGACGACGTCCGCGGAAATCGAAACGTCGCGCCGCCACGGCGGCGACGTAATGATGAGCGAATGCGCATTCTTACTTTCGACGGCAAACCCCAATCGGTCGAGCGATTCGCGCACCTCTTCGGTAGGCAATTCCAGGCCGAGCAACCGCGGTATATCGCGCAGCGCAAATTCGATGACGTTCTGAGCGTCCTGCGTTCCCAGCACTTGCAGCGCGCTTGCCGCCGCGCCCTGTGCCGCGAGCAGTTCGGCAGCGCGCTGCGCTCCGGCGATCGCGAGAACGGTCGGAAGAGATTTTTCATGGCGCGTGCTCGCTTCCGAACGCAAGCCGTGCCGCGAACTCATGCGGCGCACACGCGAACCGATGAATGTCGCCGCTTCCATCAGAATACCGGTCGTTGCGCCGGTTACCTCGCTGGCCGCGCCGCCCATCAATCCGGCCAAACCCTCCGGGCCCGATTCGCTTGCGATTACGAGATCTTTCGGCGTGAGTTCGCGCTCCGCTCCGTCGAGCGTTACGAGCCGTTCACCGTCCTTTGCGTCGCGCACTATCAGGTGTTTGCGCGCGATCTTCGACGCGTCGTAGAAATGCGTGGGCTGACCGGTCTCCAGCATCACGTAATTCGAAACGTCGACCAGGTTGTTGATGGGCCGTTGTCCCGCAAGCGCAAGGCGGATTCTCATCCACGCGGGCGATGCACCCACGCGCACATTGGAAAACTCGGCCAGCGCGAAGAGCTTGCAATCTTCGGATTCTATGCTCACGCTCGCGTCGCTTTGCAGCATGACCGGCACTTCTCGCGGAACCGGCGCGCGCAGCGCGACGCCTTGATAGGCGGCGAGTTCGCGAGCCAGACCGATCATCGAGAGCGCGTCGACGCGGTTGCTCGTAACGTCCACGTCGAGCACGGCTTCGCTCAATCGAAAATGCTCGACCACGTTCGTTCCGGGCGATAGGTCCGCTTCGAGCTGCATGATTCCGTCTTCGAACCAATCGGAGGGCAATGCAAGCTCGTCCGCCGAGATCATCATGCCTTCGGACTCGACCCCACGCATCTTCCTGCGTTCGATCTTCAGATGCGGAAGCTGCGCGCCGATCGTCGCAACCGGAATGGTCTGCCCCTGCGCGACGTTTTCGGCGGCCGTTGCAATGGTCAGCAGCGCGCCGTTTCCGACGTTGATCTTTCCGACTTGCAGGCGATCCGCGTTCGGATGTTTGTCAAGCTGCTCGATGCGCCCCACCACGACGCCGGTGACGAGCGGGCGTACTTCAATGCCATCGACGGGAAAACCGATCTGCGCGAGCATGTCCGCAACTTTTTGCGGATCCGCCGGCATATCGACGTATTCACGCAGCCACGCCAGAGGAACTTTCATTTGAAAAGGCGCTCCGCCCTAGGCTGCACGCCCCCCACTGCGTGGGGCCCCCAAGTTTCGCGGCGCCTAAATCTGCGTGCCGCACGAGCACTCCCCGTGGGCGCCGCAAAAACGCGTTTGCTTTTTTGAAAAGGCGCTCCGCCCTAGGCTGCACGCCCCCCACTGCGTGGGGCCCCCAAGTTTCGCGGCGCCTAAATCTGCGGCCCACGAGCACTCCCCGTGGGCGCCGCAAAAGCGCGTTTGCTTTTTTGAAAAGGCGCTCCGCCCGGCTGCACCCCTAAAATCTGCGCGCCGCACGAGCACTCCCCGTGGGCGCCGCAAAAACGCGTTTGCTTTTTTGAAAAGGCGCTCCGCCCTGAAATCTACGCGCAGCACAAACTCTCCCTGCGGGCGCCGCATGAAAGTACTCCTTTGCATTACGACAACTGATATAAGAAATCGGGATCGTTTTCGTAGAAGCGCCGGATGTCGTCGACGTCGTATCGCACGAGCGCCAAGCGTTCCACGCCGAAGCCGAATGCCCATCCGGAATAGACGTCGGGATCGTATTCCATATTGCGCAGCACGTTCGGATGCACCATGCCGGAGCCGCCGAGTTCGATCCAGCCGGACCCGCCGCACATTCGGCACTGAACGCCTTCGCCTCGGCAGAGCGGACACGTCGTGTCGACTTCGGCGCTCGGTTCGGTGAACGGAAAGAACGACGGACGAAAACGCACCTGCTGATCCGGTCCGAACAGTTCCCGGCACATACCGGTGAGCATGCCTTTGAGGTGTCCCATCGTGACGTCTTCGCCGACGAGCAGTCCTTCGATCTGATTGAACTGAAAGAGGTGGCGCGCGTCGACGGCGTCACGGCGGTAACACTTGCCCGGAACGACGACGGCAACCGGCGGACGATGCTGCTGCATCGTGCGGATCTGCATCGGTGACGTGTGCGGACGAAGCAGCAGGGAATCCGTGAGAAAAAATGAGTCGAAGCCTTCGCGCGCTGGATGATCGGGCGGAATGTTGAGCGCTTCGAAGTTGTAGAATTCCGGTTCGATTTCGGGACCGAGCACGACCGCGAAGCCGTGCCGCTGAAAGTACCGGCATGCGTCTTCGATGACGCGGCGGACGGGATGGATCGAGCCGGTTTGCGGCGCCTGCGAGGGAAACGTGACGTCGATGCGCGCCGAAAGAGCGGCTTCGAATTGCTGTGCCTCGAGTTGCGACTCCACGGCCGCGAGCGCTCTTTCCATCGACTCCACGGCTTCGTTGATGATCTTCCCCGCGCCAGGCCGCTCGGAGGCCGGCAATTGGCCTATGCCGCGGCGCAGCGCGGTGATTTCGCCGCTTCGTCCGAGGAACGCCACGCGAACGCTTTCAAGGCTCTTAGCGTCGTTTGCGCTCGCGAGCGATGCATCGAACCGCGCGCGGAGTTCGGCGAGTTGATCGGTCAACATAAAACGCCCGGAGATATTCCGGGCGTTTTTCGACATTCTTCTTCTTGGCGGTTCAGATGGCTGGAGACGGGCTGGGATGCAATTGCCGGTAAATCAAGTAGGCGCTGATCGATCCCGTGTCTTTGAAGAGTTTCCAAAAGAATTCGGAGGTCCTCATTGGGTCCGCAAGTCTCCTTCACTAGACGTTTTGGCTCCGCACGCCCGTGCGAATGGATGCAGTATAACACGCGACTTTTCCACAGGGTAGTCTTGACTTTTTGGGGCCAAATGGCTTTCTTGACACGGGTTACAAAAATCGTTTTTGAGTCAAAAAAAGGAGCGCTTGGTTGCTTCATAAAGCGCAATGGAGCCGGCTACGGCGGCATTCAGACTCTCTGCCGGAACGGACATCGGAATGGAGCCGTGCCGCGTGCAGACGGCTTCCCAGCGGCCCAAGCCGTGCCGCTCGTTCCCGACGACAAGGACGGGATTTTCGGGCCAATCCAAGGCATGCAGCGGTGTCGTGCCTGCTGCCAGACCAGTCACATCGCGATCGCCCAGAGCCCGGGCAACATCGGCCGGTTCGGCCGTCGCCAGCGGCAAACGAAACACGGCTCCCATCGCCGAGCGGATCACCTTGGGCAGATGCGCCTCCGCGCCGAGCGAGCCCAGGATGACCCCCGCTGCGCCGAAGGCCTCGGCCGTTCGCAAGAGCGTGCCCGTATTGCCGGGGTCGTTCACATCGGCGAGCACGAGTACGACGCCGGGCCGCGCGAAGATTTCCGCGGCGCTTCGAAAGCGAAGCGGCGCGACGGCAACGAGGCCGGTCGGCGTCTCGACGTCCGATAAGCGCTTCATCGCGCGTTCGTCGACGGTATACACGGTTGCGCCCTCACGTTCGAGCGCGCCGACGAGCGCGATGCGCTCGAATGCGTCCCGGGTAACGTAAATGCTTTCGATTGGTACGCCGGCATCGATCGCTTCCTGCAGCAGCGTCGGACCTTCGAATGAAAAACGGCCTTGCCGTTTGCGCCCTTTCTTCGTGAGCAGCTCGCGGGCCGCGTCGACGCGCGGGCTATGCGCGCCGAGAGAAGTAGGCACGCAGCGCGATCATTGCGACGCCCGAAACGATCGCGGAGATCATGACGGCGATGCGATCGTTGAAGTGATGGGGCACGACGAATTTGAGCAGCAGCACGGTGATGATGATGAAAATCACAGCGAAGATCAGCAGCCAGAACAATTCTTGACCGATCGACGATTGCGAACGTTGCACGCTTGCTTCTACGAGGCCAACGCGCGGTATTCCGTTAAATCTCGGGGCTATGAGCGATTTGCCGCGTCTGATAGAGTCACGGGAGATTTACAAAGGACGGGTGTTCCGGCTGCGCACGGACACGATTGAAGACGCGGACGGGCGGCGCCATGCGCTCGATATCGTCGAGCATCCCGGGTCGTACGCGATAGCCGCTTTGCCCGGCACCGAGCGGATCGTCCTGGTGCGGCAATACCGGCACGCGGCGGGCGTCCCCCTTTGGGAAATTCCGGCCGGCACTGCCGAGCCTGACGAATCGTGCGAAGAGGGTGCCGTGCGCGAGCTCCGCGAGGAAACCGGCTACACGGCTGATTCCTTGGACCTGCTGTGCTCGGTATATCCGACACCGGGCTACGATACCGAGCGCGTCCGAATCTATGCTGCGAGGGGATTGCATGCGGGCCCCCAGCAACTCGAAGAAGACGAGCGCATCGACCTTCGAGAAGTCACTTTCGACGATGCGTGGAGCATGCAAGCAAGCGGGCAAATCGTCGACATGAAAACGGTCTTGGCACTTCTTTGGCTGGCCGGGCGCCGTACGGATATAAATAAGTTTTTTTAAGAGTCGATAATCCATCTACGAAGCTGCCACAGAATGCGCTATTGTAGCGTTTAAGTAGCTGTGGCGTTTCGCCATGGAGGTAGTAGCGCGTGGACACCCCGCGGGATATCAATGCGGTTCTAAAGTATTTGCTCAGCGATGGCAAGGAAGCCGGAGTACCGACCGTGTTAGCACCAGAAGATGAGGCCTATCTCAATAAGCTCATTGCCGCGGTGCGCACGGGAAAACGTGCTGTGCTGATCGTCGAAGACTCCGACGACAAGCTGAAATACATGTTCAGCAATGCATCGCGCGCCGAAGCGGTAAGCATGCTCGGCAAAGTGATCGAAGCGACCGGACGGCGTTTAGCGAACGGCGACGACTAACCGTACGGCTGTAAGAACAGTCCGTCGATCTTTCCGTCCGGCGTAAGCGTAAAATGAAACCGGTACGCGCCATGCCGGAACTTGACATCGAAAACGTACACCGTGTCTTCGGACGCCGGGTAGCTTTCGACCGGAACCAGTGAAAGCACCGGACCGTACGCTTGAAAATCAGCTCGTTGAACGACCTGATCGCTCAAGTATTTGCTGAACGCCGGAGTCAACTGCGTGCGGTCCACGTCGACGCGTGCCAGGCGTCCGAGCCATTCGGTTGCGCGGCTCGTAATGACGTTTGCGAAGTGCGCCGGCGGAAGTGGTGCGATGATGTCCAGGATGCGGCTCGCCAAACGCTCGGGCTGAACGGTCGTTTCGCCGTGCAGCGAATCTGCGTTTGCGAGCACGATAACCGCCAAATGCTCGTCGGGGAGCACCGTGTTCATCGCATGATAGCCGGCCAGCTCCCCGTTTTGCCAGACGAACCGCTGCCCGCCGCGCTGGTCGACGACCCATCCCATGCCGTACTGCACTTGTCCGGGCAGTCCGTTTGCCGTCCACATGTCACGCACCGAATCGACGTCGAGCAGCAGCGGTAAACCGACGTCCCATTTCGCCAGATCTTGCACGGTCGTAACCAGATCGGAACTTCCGAATAGCCACGACGGATCCCAAGCGCGCACGCGGACGAACTTGCCGCTTCGGCGTGTATAGCCGAGCGCGTGCGAGGGTGAAATACCTTCATCGCCCGCAAGAAAACTCGACGTCATGATGAGCGGCTGAAAGATCTGCGTCGAATAGAAGATGGAAAGCGGCAGGCCGCTCACCCGCTGCACGATGACGCCGGCCAACAGATAGTTGAAGTTATTGTCCGCGAATGCGGTGCCCGGCGAGAACTGCACCGGCATCTTGCTCGCGGCTTCGATCAGATCGTCGACCTTCACGGGGCGGGTGAGATCGCGTGAAACGCCGTCCGAATCGCGCGGCGAGGGCAAGCCGGAAGTTTGCTCCAGAAGCTCGCGTATCGTGACGTCTTTTGCAATCGCGAGTTCGGGAACGTATTTCGTCACCTTGTCGTCGAGGGAGAGTTTGTTTTGCTGCGCAAGCAGCAGAACGCACGCAGCCGTGAATTGCTTGCCGATGGATCCGGCGTAAAATTGTGTGCTCGGCGAGATGTCGCGCTTGCGCTCCACGTCGCCATAGCCGAAACCGCGCGCGTAGACGAGAAGTCCGTCTTCGACGACGCCGATTGCCAGACCGGGAGTACTTCCCGAGTGAATTTCGGCGCGGGCGGCCGCGTCGATCTCGCGTGCTTGCGCTTCTGTGAATGGCGGCGCGGACGGCGGCGCCGGCGGTGGCGTGGGCGGCACTGTTTGCTGCGCACGAGTGCCTGCCGGCAGCAGCGCGGCGGCCAAGGCAAGAACGGCGATCGCGATTCGCATGGAGGCGCACTTCGTTGCCGGGGCTATCCGAGGCCTTGCTTAGTATTAGTAGACTAGGTGAGCATCCGCGACGACGGCGCCGTCGTCCAACAGCGCGAGTTCGTCCATTTTATGGTTCACGGGCAAATACAGCGTGCCGCTCTCGCCGTGCTCGGCGACGGTGCCCAGCATCTCCATGCGTCCGCCGTGCACGTATGCTACCTGCATACCCGGACGCGGATGCATGACGACGACGTAATACCAATCGCCGCGCGGTCCGTAGAGCACTTTTGCGTTCATCGGCCGGTTCCCGGGCGACATGAATGAAGCGTGGTCGATTTCGGTTCCGGCGCTTGCCAGTCGAGCGAGCGCGCGCTCGTCCTGCTGCATGGCAACCAGCGCGGTATTGCGATCGACCGCGACCCACGTTGGGATGAGCGCAAGCACGATCGCCGCAGCAATAGCCGCCGCGAACGGGCGCCAAGCCGGAAATCCCGCGCGCTTCCCGTGCGCGAGTGAATGTTCCAAGCGCGCGCGTAGATTCGGCGGAACTTCACGCTGCGGCCGCGCTTGTACTTGCGCGAGCGCAGCGACCGTATTTTCGGCTTCCTGAAGTCGCAGCGTGCACGTGCTGCATTGCGCGACATGCCGCTCGACGCGCGCCGTCTCCAGTTCGTCAAGCGACCCGAGCGCGTACAATTCCGCGAGATCGTCGATGTGGTCGATCACGAGCCCGTCCCCGCACGCAAAGCGGCGCCGAGTTTGCGCAAGCCGAGCGCGATGCGGCTCTTCACCGTCCCGAGGGGCTGGTCGAGTTCGCGCGCAATTTCTACGTGCGTTTTCTCGCCGAAATACGCGAGCAGCACCGCCGCGCGCTGTTCGTCCGGCAACTGCGCGAGCGCTTCACGAACGCGTTGCTCTTCGAGAAAATCGGGAATGTGCAGTTCCTGCGCCGTTTCCGCTTCGCGGCTGACGCGCTGCGTCAGACGCTGCCGCCGCGCCGCCGAACGCCTACGCGAAATCGCTTCGTTACGCACGCAGACGATCAGAAACGAGCGCACGGAACCGCGCTCCGCCGTAAACGTGCGAGGATTTTTCCAAACGCGCACGAGTGCGTCGTGCACGCAGTCTTCCGCGTCCTCCGCGACGTGCAGCACGTTGTGCGCAACCGAATAGAGCAGCGAGCCGAAACGGCGGTAGGCCTCGTCGAACGCCCAGCGCTCGCGACGCGCAAATGCTTGCGCCAACGCGGCCTCGTCAGCGCCCCCATCGGGCGTGGCGGCGGTTGCCATAGCCGGCGCTGAATTCGTTCACATCAGGAGTACGCCTGCGCGGCCTCGCCGGTTTGCAGCACCAGAACGGCGATGTCGTCGCTTTGCGGAGCGTCGAGCACGCCGTCAATAATCGCTTGCGCCGGGTTCTCCTCGCGTAAGAAATGCCTGGACGCGAGCACGCCGTGCAGCCGCTGTTCGGCGGCGATGACGTCGCGCCCGTATTCGATGAGCCCGTCCGTGAAGAAGATGAGGGTCGTTCCCGGTTGCAGCGTAACCCGGCGCTGTTCGAGGAGCACGTCGTCGAACGCGTCGCCGAGCGGCGGTCCGCTGCCGTTCAAGACGTTCACCGTGCCGTCCGCGTCGAGCACGATCGGCGGCGGATGTCCGGCAAGGCTATACGTGAATTCGCGCGAGTGCGGATTGTACACGCCGGTGAGCGCCGTGATCATCGGATACGCATGTTCCAGCATCATTACACGGTTTGCGCGCGCAAGCACGTCTTTGGGTCCGTGCAACTCGAGCGCCGCCGCGCGAATCGCCTGCCGCACGATGCTCATCGTCACCGCGGCGTCGACGCCGTGGCCTGCGACGTCGCCCATGGAAACGGCAATCCGTCCGCCTTCGAGCGGAAACGCGTCGTACCAATCTCCGCCAACGGCCTCCCCTTGATCCGAAGCCGCCGCGGAATATGCCCACGAAAACTGAACATTTTCGGTTTGCGGAAGCGATGCCGGCAGCAGCGCGCGCTGCAGCGTCGTTGCGACGCGACGTTCGCGCTCGAAGGACTGTGCGTTCTCGAGCGCAATCGCGCCGCGGCGTCCGAGTTCGAGCGCCGTGTTCAAATCCAATTCGGTATAGAGGCGCGTCGGATCGTCGCTTGCAATACCGAGTACGCCGAGTACGCGGTCGCGGAAGCGCAGCGGAACGATCATTCCCGAGGTGTATCCGACCTGGCCGTAGATTCGCCGGTGTTCCGGATTCGGAATCACGTATGCCACCGCTTCGTCGTCGATTTGCTGGAGCAGTTGCGGTTTGAGTGTTCGCAAAACAGCGGGTGGTCCGATCTGCGCATCGCTGTTGTAGAGGCGCTGCCCGCGCAGTTGCGCGAGCAAATCTTCTTTTTGCGGATCGTCGTGAGCGACCACCGCCGCGCGCAGCGCCCCGCGCTTGTCGGGAACGTCGATCTGGCACCATGTGCCCAGCGAGGCTATCGCCAATCGCGCGATGCGTTCCAGCGTCGTGCTGACGTCGAGCGTCGAGCCGAGGACCTCGCTTGCCAGCGCGAAGAATGCTTGCTGTGCTTCGGCGCGTTTCTGCCGGTCGATATCCGTGGCGGTTCCGAGCCAACTGACGATCGCGCCGCTTTCATCGCGAATCGGAATGGAGCGGAACAGGAACCAGCGGTACTTTCCATCTCTACCGCGATAGCGGCATTCGTCCTCGAATGCCTCACCGGTATGCAGCGTGCGCTCGCGCTCGGCGTGCAGGCGCGCGGCATCTTCGGGATGCACGACGATTTCCCAACCCAATCCGCGGTTTTGTTCTTCGGAAAGACCCGTGTAGTCCAGCCAGCGCTTGTTGGCGTACGTTGCGTTTCCATCGGGCGCGTCGAGCCAGACGAACGACGGAATGGCTTCCGCGATGAGCCGATAGCGGCGCTCGAGTTCGCGGCTTTGCGTAACGTCCACGAAAACACCGACGCTGCCCTCCACGTCGCCGTCGGGATTGCGCAGCGGCCATGCGGATGCGATGAGTTCGAAGCGTTGCCCGTCTTCGCGGAACAGTTGGAGCGCGGAATCGAGCACTTCGACGCCGTCGCGCGACGCGCGGTGCAGCGGTAGCTCTCGTGGGGGAACGTTTTTGCCGCCGGCAAGATATTCGAAACGCGATCCGGCCGTGAGTTCGCGAAAGGCGCGGTTACCCTGCACGCGATCGCACTCACGATCGAATGCGATCGCGATGGGTACGGGCAGACGCTCGAGGACGGCTAATAAGCCGAGGACATAGACCTCGAAGCCGCGGGTCTTGCTCTGCATGCCTGTCGATTGGTTCGCCGCGGCCGGCCCAAAGCCGTCTACTGGACGATGTAAACGGGGACTTTTCCCTTGATGACCGACACCTTGAGGGTATCGTGCGGCTTCACTTTTCCGAAGTTCACGCTGCCGGTTGCAGCAAGGGTCGTTTCCATGCCGTTGTTCATCGCAACCATGACGTGCTGCGTGTCGGGCACCTTCTCGACTTTGACTATGTACGTGCCGTCGGGAATGAGCGACGCATCGACGGTCGCTGCGGGGGCCGCGGCGCGTGCGAGCGCAAAAACGCAGCACGCAATGAAAAGGATCCGCTTAGTCATACCGCGCCAGTCTACTGCTTGCGAACGCTTTCCCGTAAGACGAAAACGGCAGCCGCTAGGCGGCCGCCGTTAGAATTGCGTAAAGAGACGCCCCTATTTGCCGGCGGCCTGTTTTGCGACTTTGAGCAGTGAGCCGAATGCGGCCGAGTCCGAGATCGCGAGTTCGGCGAGTGCTTTGCGGTTGAGCGTGACGCCCGATTTCTTCAAGCCGTTCATGAAGACCGAATACGTCAGGCCCTCTTTGCGCACCGCAGCGTTGATGCGGCTGATCCACAGCGCGCGGAAATCGCGCTTGCGAACGCGCCGGTCGCGAAATGCGTACGCCAGCGAATGCAGCAGAGCTTCGTTCGCAACGCGATAGTTGCGCCGGCGCGCGGCGCGGAAGCCCTTGACGAGCTTCATCACTTTGCGGCGGTGCTTGAGGCCGTGAAGACCGCGTTTGATACGTGCCATCTCTTCGGACCCTCCTTACACCAAATAGGGGATGGTCGGCGCCAAGCGTTTGAGGTCGCCCGCGAAGACGGGCTGATCTTTGCGGAACTTGCGTTTGCGCTTGCGCGTGCGCTTGCTCATGATGTGTCCGCAACCGCTGAATTGGTGACGATGCTGAACGACGCCGTTCGCACTGACCTTCACGCGCTTTGCGGTACCACGATGGGTACGAATCTTAGGCACTGGTTGGCTCCTTCGTCGTCTCAACGTGATCGGCGTCCTTGTGATTCTCGCGTTCCTTCTCGTGCTGAGAAAGAAACTTCGGAGGACCACTGGGCACCGGCCGCGGTGCGAGGATCATAAACATGTTTTTTCCTTCGAGCTTCGGGTCGCGTTCGATCGTAGCGATCGGCGCCATGTCGACGGCCATCCGGTCGAGCAATATGCGTCCGAAACTCGTGTAGGTTATCTCGCGGCCGCGGAACATGATCGTGACTTTGATTTTGCTGCCGTCCAGCAGCAGACGTTCGGCCATGCGGGCCTTCGTCTCGTAATCGTGGGTCTCGATCTTGGGCCGCAGCTTCACTTCCTTTAATTCGAAATTCTTCTGTTTTTTGCGGGCGTCTTTGTCTTTCTTCGACTGCTCGTATTTCAGGCGTCCATAATCGCCGATTTTGCACACGGGCGGTTGCGCGGTGGGCGACACTTCGATGAGATCGAGGCCTGCGCCGCGTGCGCGGGAGAGTGCATCTTCGGTCAGCATGATTCCGAGTTGACTTCCGTCCTCGTCGATTACGCGCACTTGGCGAATGCGAATCTGGTCGTTTACTCTGAGCGGTCGAGCTATGGCATATCTCCTAAGAAAAAACAAAAATGGTGCAACCGAAGTCACCCCATCTGGCGGCACCGGCCGGCGGCACCTCAGGTGAAGACCGGATCGCCCGCGGGCATCCGGTGAGAGCCCTCCCCGGCTCTACTTCGGCTCAGGGAGCATACCACGTCCCCGGGGGTAGCCGTCAACCTGGGCCCGAGGCGTATAACCCACAAGTAGAGATATCCGGTCGCGGGTCGACGCACTCAGATTGGAAACCGCGCTCGCAGCGGACCAGCGTGCCGCGGCCGAGTCGCCGGCGCAGACGTCGAATGGACCCCGTATGCCGACCTACCGCCAAGCAACCCCTGCCGACGTTCGCGTGCTGGTTCAATTTTGGCACGACATGCTCGTGGAGTCCCAGGTTGCCGGCTCCGGCTTCGTGTCCGGCTGGCGAGAGCGGCTTGAACGGGACTTCGGCGTCCAAATCGAGGCTGGGTCGGCCGCGTGGTTCGTCGGCGAGGATCGCAGCCACGTCGTCGGGACGGCTGCAGCTTTCCTGAATCGCAACACCGGCGGAGTACTGCTCGACGTACAAGCCACGCTCGCCGGGATTTACGTCGTGCCCGGCTACCGGCGCAACGGCATCGCCCGAGAACTCACGCAGCGCGCAATCGCCTGGTGCAGAGAGCATCGGTGCGTTCGCATTCGCTTGCAAGCATCGGAAGCGGGGAGGCCGCTGTACGAATCGCTGGGCTTCGAAACGTTTCGCGAGATGATGAAGCTCGATCTACGCTGATAGGAACCTATTTTTCCGGCGCGGGCTCCTCCAGGAGCACCTTGCCGCTCTTGGGATCGATTTTGCGTTGTGCGTTGTCTTCGGTCGTTCCCACGACGATACCGATCTCGTCCCGAATCGCCGTGTATCTGTTGTGCGGGGTGTGTGAAGGCCGCGGTTCGATTTGCCAGAGAACGTCGCCCTTTTCGCTTACGCCGAAGATATTCTGCGGATAATCTTGGTCGGGCGGCACGCTCAGCAGCAGCACGTTGACGCCGTCGATCTCGAGCCGCTGCTTAATCGGATAGGCGGGCAGGCTGGGAAAATGCCCTGTACTCATTCGGAAATCGTACCCGGTTTGTTCCCGGTCATTCGAACATGCCGCCATATTGGCACGCATGATCGAGCGATCCGCAGCCCGTACTGCGGTCTTATGCTTGCTGCTCTTCTCGCTGCCGCTATCGGCTCCGCGCCTATTTCGCTCGTCGTCGACGCGTCGAAGGCGCCGACGCAAGACGTCGTCCGCACGTACGAAACGATTCCCGTCAACCCCGGGCCGCTGACGTTGTATTATCCGCAGTGGATTCCCGGCGAACACGCGGCCGTCGGCCCTATACAAAACGTCGCAGAAGTCGTCATCACCGCAAATGGGAAACGCCTCGCGTGGCGGCGCGATCCGTCGAATTTGTTCGCGTTCAAACTCGACGTACCGGCCGGCGTGCGAAGCATCGACGCCGATTTCACGTATTTGGGTGCGACGTTCGGCCATTATTCTTCGAACCGGCTGTCCTCGCCGAACATCTTCGTCATCGATTGGAATCAAAACGTGCTGTATCCCTCGTACGGCACGAACGACACGACGCAGTTCGATCCGGCGCTCATTCTTCCGGGCGACGATTGGAAGTTCGCCACGGCGCTCTACAACGGTAAACGCGTGGGCAATCGGGTCACCTGGAGCACGACCTCGCTCGGGCGTCTTTTGGATTCGCCGCTAGACGCGTGCGTGAACTTCCGCAGTTGGAACGTGTGGGCGGATTCGGGCGCATTTCCGGGTACGGCTTCGCTGAACGTCTGCGCCGACACACCCGAAGAGCTCGACGCGAGCAGCAAGACGATCGATCACTACCGCGCACTCGTGAAAGAGATGATTGCGATGTACGGCGCGCGGCACTGGCACGATTATCATTTCTTACTGACTGTTTCCGACGTGATGCCCGGCGAGGGTGTCGAACATCACGAGTCGAGCGACGACGGCGACGCCGGTAACTATTTGATCGACGCAAAAGCGCTCGAGCGCGGCGGCGATTTGCTCTCCCATGAATTCAATCACTCTTGGGACGGCAAGTATCGCATGCCCGATGGGCTGCTGCGATCCAACCCTAACGAGCCGTACGACGATTCGCTGCTTTGGGTCTACGAGGGCATGACGCAATACTACGGTGACGTCATGTCCTATCGCGACGGCATACGCGACGCCGCCAACTGGCCCGATCACGTTGCCGCGCTCTACGCGAATTACGACAACGAGCAAGGCCGGCAATGGCGCTCGCTGGGCGACACGGCGACGTCGGGGCCGTTTTTGTACGGTTCTCCGCGCGGTTATTATTCGGAAAGGCGCGGCGTCGACTTTTACTCGGAAGGCGAACTGTTGTGGCTGCTTGCCGACTCGATCATTCGCGAACGAACGCATGAAAAAGCCTCGCTCGACACGTTCGCGCGCGACTTTTTCGGCCAACAGAACACGGGCCCGATTACCGTGGGATATACTCGCGCGGACCTGATTGCGGGGTTGAACGCCGTCGCGCCGTACGATTGGGCCGGATTCTTTCATCGCTGGGTCGACGACATTGCCGTTCATCCGCCGGCCGGGTTCGAAGCCGACGGCTGGAAACTCACCTATTCCGGAACGCCGTCGCACGACGTGAAGAAAAACAATTTCGTGTACTCACTGGGCTTTTCTACCGCGCTGGGCAGCGTGATGGACGTGCACTTCGGTTCTCCGGCATGGAAAGCGGGCTTGGGCATCGGTGAAACGCTGGAAGCGGTGAACGGGCGCGAATTCAGCGACGACGTGCTCTACGACGCCTTGATCGAGGCGCAACAGACGCACCGGCCGATTCAACTGCTCGTGCGGAAAGACGAAATGTACCGTACCGTCGTCATTCCGTATTTCGGCGGCCCGCGCTATCCGCACTTGGAGCGCGTCAAGGACGTGCCGGACCGCCTTTCAACGGTTGTGAAACCGCTTCGTAAGGATTGAGGGGGACGCCGAAGCGAAGCTGCCACTGCGCTTGTAATACGTCGTCATAACCGCCGGCGAGCGCATACGACAGCCGCAGGCGCGGCAATTTGAAGCGCTTGGGATCGGGCAGGGCAGAGCTCCGCATGATATTCGTCCGCGTGCTGGATGAGAATCGTCACGTTCAGCTCGCGCACCAGATCCAGACGCTCGCGCGGATCGAACGGCGCGTTGTGCGCGATAGTCGTGCAGCCGGCGAGCCACGGCTGCAGCACCGCTTCTTCGAGCCAGCTCGGAACGTCGTTCTCCAGGGCACACCAGACGACGTCGGATGGCACCGCTCCGAGCCGCTTTCCAGCCGCATCGCGAGCAGACTGCAGATCCTCGTCATCCGCAGATGGTTGCGGTTTCGGCGCGTTCGACGCGACGTAGGCCAGCGTGTCCAATCGAGCCCACCCTTCGCATTCCTCGCCGATGATGACGTAATGCGCATCCGGCGAAAAGCGTTCGCGCTCCGCATCCATACGGGCTCGCGAGTTGCGATCCGCCACGATCGTCTTTGCGCCGGCGGCCGGCGCTTCGTCGACGACGATTTCTGCGCCGAGGCGCTGCAGTGCGAGCATGGCGAAGATGCATTTTGCAGTCTTCGGCAAACAGACGTACACGCAATCACCGGCCTGCACGCCGAACGCGCGCAAAACGGCGGCGTAGCGCCGCGACTGCGCGGCAACCTCTTCGAACGTGTAATCACGCCGGTGGCCGTACTCGTCGAGGAACAGCACGGCCGTGCGATCCTCGCGGGCAAGGCCATCGAGCAAATCAGCGACTTGCCAGGGCATCCTCGAACACGCGCAGCAGCAACTCGATTTCCTCTTCTTCGATAATCAGCGGTGGTGCAAGGCGCAGCACGTCTACGTGCGTGTCCTTCGCGACGACGCCGCGCTCGAGCATCGCTTCGGAGATCTCGCGTGCTGCCGCATTCAGTTCGACGCCGATCAGCAGACCGCGTCCGCGCACTTCCTTGATGAGCGGCGATGCGAGCGCGCGAAGGCGCTGTATGATTTTTGCGCCCGCATAGCGTGCCCGGGAAGGGAGTTGTTCGTCGACGATGACCTCGAGCGCGGCGACGGCAACTGCAGATCCGAGCGGATTTCCGCCGAACGTGCTGCCGTGCTCTCCCGGGCGAAACAGCAGCATGAGATCGCGATTGGCGAGCACCGCGGAAACCGGATAGTATCCGCCTCCGAGCGCCTTTCCGACGATCAGCACGTCGGGCCTTACCGCTTCGTGATCGCACGCGAACAAGTCGCCGGTGCGGCCCAGTCCGGTTTGGATCTCGTCCGCCATGAACAGCACTCGATGCTCGCGGCATAGACCCCAAGCGCGTTTGAGGAAACCTTGCGGTGGAACGATGACGCCGCCTTCCCCTTGGATCGGCTCTATCAAAATAGCGCACGTTTTTTCGTTGACTGCGCCGGCCAGCGCGTCGTAGTCGCCATAGGGAACGAGCACGAATCCCGGCGTGAACGGTCCGAAATCGCGGCGGTAGTCTTCGGTCGAACTCGCGCTGATCGCGGCCGTAGTCCGTCCGTGAAAGTTGTTCGTGAAGACGACGATCTCCGCGCGATCGCGCGTGATGCCTTTTACTTGATATCCGTAACGCCGCGCGAGTTTGATGGCCGTTTCAACCGCTTCGACGCCCGTGTTCATCGGCAATGCCATGTCGTAGCCGCAGATTTCCGTGAGACGCTGCAGAAACGCCGGCATCCGGTCGTTGCGCATGGCGCGCGACGTCAGCGTCACTTTCTTGGCTTGATCGAGCAGCGCTGCAGCAATGCGAGGATGGCAATGGCCTTGATTCACCGCGGAGTACGCGCTCACGCAATCGAGGTAGCGTTTACCCGCGACGTCATACAGCCATACGCCTTCAGCACGATCGACGACGACGTCCAGCGGATGATAGTTGTGGGCGCCGTATCGCTCTTCGAGCGCTATGAGCCTCTTTCGCGGTATCCTGAACGTCGTGCATGATCTTCCGTTCGCGCCGCGTGTGTTTACTTCGAAACTCGCCGCAATGAACCGGCCGAAGGACCACAGGGGCGCGTACGCCTGCGTTCCAGGAACACTTGTTTCTTTGGTTAAGGACGGTACGCTCGGCTACCTTTTTTATGCACGACGACGCGAAATATCGCACTGCGCAGGAGCGCCTGCAGTGGTTTGTCCGGCGCGACGAGGCTGCCCGCGTGGGCGAACTCGGCCGCACGCTCGTTTTCGATCGCGGCCGCCGCACCGAACGCGCGACGCTGCTGCTGCACGGTCTCTCCGCCAGTCCGCGGCAGTTTTTGACGGTCGCACGAGAATTGCACGAACGGGGACACAACGTCTTCGTACCGCGTTTGCCGCGCCACGGACACGCCAACCGCCTTTCGGAAGCGCTCGCCACGATGAATGCTGCGCAGCTCGAAGCGTGTGCAAACGACGCGCTTGCGATCGCCCAAGGTCTGGGTGAAAGCGTCACCGTTGCGGGGTTTTCACTGGGCGGACTGCTCACCGCTTATCTCGGACAATACGCGCCGGTGCATCGAGCCGTTGCGGTTTCACCGTTTCTCGGCGTGTCGTGGATTCCGAACGTCCTTCGCATGCCGGTCGCGCGCTGGGTTCTCAGCCGTCCGAACCGGTTTTTTTGGTGGGATCCGTTTTTACGCGAACGGCAAATGCCCGAACACGGATATCCTCGGTTTGCCAGTCACGCGGTGGCTCACGGGCTGACGCTTGCGGACGCGGTGCTGGAAAGCGCGCTTACGACACCCCCGCAAGCCGCGGAACTCGTGCTGGTCGTGAATCCGCGCGACTCCGCCGTGAACAAGCGCGCGATCGTGCGCCTCGCACAGCGCTGGCATCGTACCAAGCCGCATGCCGTGACGATTCACCGCCTGAAGGGGCTGCCCGCGTTCGTGCACGACATCATCGAGCCGAAGCGCTATCCGGCAGTTGCGCAGCGGGTTACGCGCGAACTCGTGGAACTCATCGACCGGTGAATCCGATTACGCGGTGCGAGTGGCCCACGAACGAACTGGCCATCGCCTATCACGATCGGGAATGGGGCGTGCCGGCGCACGACGATGCCGTACTGTTCGAGTTCCTCACGCTCGAGGGCGCGCAAGCCGGTTTGAGCTGGGATACGATCCTGCGCAAACGCGAACGCTATCGCAAAGTCTTTTCGCAATTCGATCCCGAGCGCGTTGCACGATTTACCGACGCCCGCTGCGAGCGGATTCTTCAGGACGCCGGCATCGTGCGCAACCGCGCGAAAGTCTGCGGCACCGTAACGAATGCTCGCGCGTTCTTGCGCGTTCGAGATGAGTTCGGGAGCTTCGACGCCTACGTGTGGCGCTTCGTCGATGGCAAACCGGTTCGCGAGCGCCGCCGCACCAGCGCCGACATTCCCGCGAGCACGCCGCTATCGGATGCGCTGAGCAAGGATTTGCGAAAGCGCGGGTTTACGTTCGTCGGAACGACGATTTGCTATTCGTTCATGCAAGCCGTGGGCATGGTGGACGATCATCTGGCGTCGTGCTTCAGGCGCCGCAAGTAAATCCGGCACGGTCGTACGCGGAGGCGCTGGAGCGTGTGCGCGCCCTCCAGGCGCTCGACGACGATCGCATTTTGCCGCAAGCGCGAACCGCTCTGCTGGATTGCGGCAGTCGAACCGAACTTGCAGTCCTGCTGCTGCACGGATTCACGAATCATCCCGGACAATATCGCGAGTTTGCTCCGCTGGTGCGCGCACGCGGTGCGAACGTCTTCATTCCGCGCTTGCCGGAACAGGGCGATCGCGATCGCCTCACGCGCCGAATGTCCCGGCTGACTGCGGAAGGGCTGCTCGAGCGTGCTTCGCAAGCCCTCGACGCCGCATGCGGTCTGGGCGAACGCGTTTGCGTTGCCGGCATTTCCTCAAGCGGGCTTTTGTGCGCGTATTTCGGGCAGTATCGAGCGGACGTCGCGCGCGCCGTCGCCGTCGCTCCGGTCTTTTCCATGCTGCAATTGCCGTATGCAGCGAGCTATGCGCTCACGCACCTGATGCTGCTGTTTCCGGACAAGTACCTCTGGTGGGACCCTCGCGCTAAGGAACAGCAGCGTCCGGCCACCGCTTATCCTCGTTTTTCAACGCACGCGCTCGCGCAGACGATGCGCATCGGTGAAAACGTCTATGCGCAAGCGCGCCGCAACGCCCCGGCGGCGCGTTCGAACGTCCTCGTGAGCAATCGGCACGATCCGGCAGTCAACAACACCGTCACGCATCGCGTGGCAAAGGCCTGGAACGATCGCCGCGAGGGATGCGCATCGGAGTTCGAGTTTGCGGATCTTCCGCGCAATCACGACATCATCGACCCGGACAATCCGCACGCGCGCACGGACATCGTCTATCCGCGCTTGCTCGAGCTCATCGTGGGAACGCCTTGAGCCTCGGGGCGCCGGCCGGCGGCCGGGTCGAACGCACCGAGCAAGATCATTTGTTCCGACAGCTCGCGCGCGGCGCGGTAACGCACGCGTTCCGCTTCGCCGGCTTCCGGTGGAAGTTCGCTTAGGATGCGCTCCAGCTCTTCGTCGAACAGCGCGCCCGGCGAAGCGGGCGTGTACGGACCCGGATACCGCAGACGCTGCGCTATCATGAGCCGGTAAATGCGATCCGTCGCGAGATCTTCCATGTAACCGTCGAGCAGGCTCGCGCCGCGCCCGCACAGCACGCCGTGACGATAGCGTATTACGGTACGCACTGCAGCGCGCGTCCCTTCGAGCGTCGTCGTGCCGACGCCGGTCGGAATCGGGCGCAGATCGGGCGTTGCCACCACGTTTTGCGGACGCTTGCCGAGCTGGTTGGGATAGGGAAATTGCGCGACGGCGATAGCGTTCTGATCGGGATGCCCCGTCCAAGCGCCGTCCATGAGGCAGCCGGCCTCGTTCTTCTTGTCGCGCGCGAGCACGTCGAGCGCGCGCGAGTTGAGGCCGGCATCTTCGCGACTGGGATAGAGCGCCGTCATCCCGCCGATCGCGAGCATTCCGTGCTTGTGGCAGACTTCGGGAATCAGTGTGCGCAACCGTTGGAAAAACGGCACGTCGAGCGGAATCGTGTTGCGATCCGGCAGCACCCATCGCGGATCGGCCAGCGTATAGTGGATCAAACTCGCCATGTAATCCCAGCGGCCCAAATTCAGGCCGAGCAAATACTTGCGAAGGTTGTAGGTAAACTCTTCGAGTTGATACGCAAGCGGATGTGCCTCGACGAGCGCCATGCATTTGATTGCGTGCTCCGGCCAGCACTTCGCAGCCACAATCGCATCGAAGGCCTCGCGCCACCAGATCGCTTCTTCCGCGGATTCCGACTTGGGAATGTAGATGCAGAGAGTCCGGTTTGCCAGACGCGCGAGGTCCAAGCGAAACGCGAGCAGCGCAACGTCGAAGAGCGATGCGGACGTCGGTTCGTCAAAGACGCCGTGCTGCGAGAGATGCAGTCCGCGCACGCGGCTCCAAACGACGGTCTTGCTCGGATTGATCGCCGCCCGCGCGTTTCGCTTTGCGTCGACGTACGTGAGTTCGCCGTACAATGCGCTCACGATGTTGTCGTGCGCCGGCAGAATGTGGTCCCAAGCATTCACCATCGAATCTTCGAGATCGAGCATCACGCCCGGCGCGCCCGAGTTGAGCATCTTGACGACGAGTTCCGCGTCGTCGGCGGGGCCGGTCATTTGATTGCGCTGATCCGCGCACCAATCGGGCAGCGCGATTCGCCAATCCGTGGGGCGCGCTTTCGTCGCGTGCAAATATCCCGGCAGCACGCCGCCGTGCGCGCGCTCCAGAACCCGGCGCCGCTGCTCGACGAGTTCGCGCTGCCCCGGTGCGAATCGCTCGTGCAGCGGAGCATAGAAATCGGCGAAGCCGGAAGGCAGACCGTGCGCTGCGGTGAGCGTTTGCATGCGCGTCACGCGACTGCGGGTGCGAACTGTTCTACTTCAGTGGAACCGGTCAGTGCGGTCGTGGAAGCCGTGCCTTCAGAAACCACGCGCGCGACTTCGTCGAAATATCCCGTTCCGACTTCGCGCTGATGACGAGTTGCCGTATAGCCGACGGCCTCGCTTGCGAATTCACGCTGTTGGAAATCGGCGTATGCGCTCATTCCGCGCTCGTTGAAATCGCGTGCCAATTCGAACATGCTGTGATTGAGCGCGTGGAATCCGGCGAGCGTAATGAATTGGAATTTATAGCCCATCGCGTTCAGCGCGTCGCGGAAGCTCGCGATGCTCCGATCGTCGAGCTTCTTTTTCCAGTTGAACGAGGGCGAGCAGTTGTAGGCAAGCAGCTTGCCCGGGAAATGCGCGTGAATCGCGTCGGCAAATGTCCGCGCTTCCTCGATGTTGGGCTCCGAGGTTTCGCACCAGATCAGATCGGCATATGGAGCGTACGCGACCCCGCGCGCGATCGCAGCGTCGATGCCGCCCCGGATGCGATAGAAGCCTTCGAGAGTGCGTTCGCCGGTGCAGAATTCCCGATCGCGCGGATCCACGTCGCTCGTTAATAGCTGCGCGGCGTTCGCGTCGGTGCGCGCGACGATGACGGCCGGTACGTCCAGCACGTCCGCCGCGAACCGCGCGGCGACCAGATGACGCACGGCTTGCTGCGTCGGGATGAGGACCTTGCCGCCCATGTGCCCGCATTTTTTCTCCGACGCGAGCTGATCTTCGAAGTGCACGCCGGCGGCGCCGGCTTTAATCATCGACTTCATCAGCTCGAAGACGTTGAGGGCGCCACCGAAACCCGCTTCGGCATCCGCGACGATCGGCGCGAACCAGCGCGTTCCGCTCCTGCCTTCGCTGCAGTCGATCTGGTCGGCGCGCTGCAACGCGTTGTTGATGCGCTCGACGACTGCGGGCACGCTGTTGACCGGGTACAGGCTTTGATCCGGATACATCTGACCCGCTGCGTTTGCGTCCGCCGCGACCTGCCAGCCGCTGAGGTAAATCGCCTTGAGCCCGGCCTTAACGGCCTGCACCGCCTGATTGCCGGTGAGGCAGCCCAGCGCCGCCACCGGTGCCGGTGAGCTCAGCAGGGACCAGAGGCGCTCCGCGCCCAGACGCGCCAGCGTAAACTCGACTTGGACCGTTCCACGCAGACGCTCGACGTCCGCGGCGGTATAACGCCGCTCGATTCCCGCCCAACGAGGGTCGGTTTTCCAGCGACGCTCCAAATTTAAGACACTCGGCGCGACGTTCATTCGGAACTCCTCTCGTGCCTACGGCGTTTGGCATGTTTGCGATGATACATTGGACCACTCCAATTGGATGGTAGCCTTTTGTTCGTTGGATGAGGTCCGATCAGATGCACAAATCTAGCAAACACGGCGCGCCAAGTCAAGGGAGTGATAAGCCTCTAAACCCCGGGTACAAAGGCTCGTTTGGCCGCTGCTTCGGGTTCCGGAACTCAGAGCATGCCGGCGACTTGCCGGAGATCCTCGAGGAACTTGCCCATCTCACGGCGGCGCGTGTCGCTGTCGGGCGCGCGTAGAATCGATGAGGGATGCACCGTGGCAAGCACGCGAGGCGCGAGCGGGGAGGAAAGGATTTCGCCGCGGTGCTTCGTGAGCCGGAAAGTTCTGCCCAGAAGCGCTTGCGCTGCAGTTGCGCCCAGCGCGACGACAATCTTCGGATGCACTTTGCGCAGTTCGGTTTCCAGCCATGGCTCGCAGGCTTGAATTTCAATGGCCTTCGGTTTTTGATGAATTCGTTTTTTGCCGCGCTCGATGAACTTGAAGTGCTTGACTGCGTTGGTGATGTATGCGCTGCCGGGTTTTATCCCGGCTTGCTCCATCGTTTTGCGCAGTAGTGCGCCCGCAGGTCCTACGAACGGTTGACCGTCTCGATCTTCCATGTCGCCGGGCTGCTCTCCGACGAACACGACCTTCGCTCTCACCGGACCCTCGCCGAATACGGTTTGCGTCGCGTATTTGTAGAGATCGCACCCGCGACAGTGCGCGGCTGCTTCGCGCAGGCTCTTCATCGACTGGTTTGCGGGCAGAAAGTCGGCCGCCGAACGTGCCATGCGCACGTTTTTCCCAAACTACGGCAAGTTCGGCAGCGGCAACGACGGTTTGCTGCTCAAATCCGGGAATGGTTCGTCGTGACGCTCCGCAGCTTGCAGCGCAAGGCGAATCGCGAAGTCGATCTGCGGATCTTTACCGTCGCGATAATCATGCGGCGCGACATCGACGTCGTAATCGGGATCGGTGCCGTGATTTTCGACTTTCCAACCGACGTCCTTGAACCAGAACGAGAATTCCGGTTGCGTCGTAATCGTGCCGTCGACCAAACGATGGTACGGATTGATTCCGATGACGCCGCCCCACGTGCGTTTTCCGACAAGTGGCCCCAGTTTGTACAGTTTGAAGCAGTGGCTGAAAATGTCGCCATCGGAACCCGCGAACTGATTCGTCATGGCAACTATGGGTCCCGCGACGGATTCCGGCGGATACGGAATGGGTTTGTTGCTGTAGCGAGAGACGTCGTAGCCTACGCGCTTGCGATTGAGCTTCTCGAGCAGCAGCGGCGAAACGTGGCCGCCGCGGTTATAGCGTACGTCGACGATGAGTCCGTCGCGATCGAATTCCGAGAGATAGCCGCGATGAAATTCGGAAAATCCCCACGGCCCCATGTCGGGAACGTGCACGTAGCCGATTTTTCCGTCCGTGCGTTCGTGCACGAGCCGGCGGTTTGCTTCGACCCACGCGCGATAGCGCAGCTGCTGCTCGCTTGAGAGCGTCTTTACTGCCCCGCGCCGCTCGCCGGTCAACGTTTTTGCCGCGATCGCCACTTCGCGCCCCGCAGTATTCACTAGGGCTTGGTTCGGCGAGAACTCGCGCGAAAGCGCTTTGCCGCCGATCGCGAGGAGCACGTCGCCTTCGTTGATTCCCAGTCCGGGTTCGGCCAGCGGCGAGTCGACGTCGCGGTTCCACGAATCGCCGCGATAAATGCGAATGATGCGCCAGCCGCCCGCGCTCTCGTCCCATGCGTAGTCCGCACCCAGGAACCCGCGGTTGTAATTCGGCGGCCGGCGCAGGTCGCCGCCGATTTCGTATGCGTGCGATGTTCCGAGTTCGCCGTGCATCTCCCAAATGACGTCCGAAAGTTCCGAGCGAGTGCGCACGCGCGGAAGCAGCACTTCGTACCGGTCGTAGACGCGGTCCCAATCGATGTCCGACATGTCTTCCACCCAGAACTGCTCGGTTTGCAGGCGCCACGCCTCGCGGTACATCTGCTTCCATTCGGCCTGAGGATCGAGCTCGACGTGCAGCCGGTCGAGATCGACCCAACCGCTTTTGCGTCCCGATTCGCTCGGAGGTTTGAGATCGTCGTGCTCCTCCGGCAAATCCGCAAGCGCATCGATCGCGCGAAGGCGATCGCGCGAGCGGTACACGATCGTATGATGGTCGCTTCCCAGAACGATCTCCGAGAGGTCCGTTGCGATCGTCGCGCTGCGCTGCTGCTCGAAATCATAGGCGAGCAGCGAACCGTCGTCGTCCTCTTCGTCCCACGCGCGGTCGTGCGGTTTTATCCCGCGCACTTCGAACTTGGTGAACAGCGCGCGGCTGCGCACGGCCACGATCTGTTCGTACTGTCCTTCGTCGACCGGAAATGCAAGAATGCGTCCTTCGATGCCGTCGAAATCGATCTCGATCCTCGGCGGCTTCTCGGATTTACGCTTTTCCTCGTCAGCCTGCTCGCGCTCGTGCTCGTGCTCGCGATGTACCGGCTTGGGTTTGGGCGTGAACGGATTGGGCACGTCGCTGCGCAGCGTGAGCAAGAACGGGCGCTGCGCCTGCGGGAAACTCAAATTGAATTGCAAGGCGTCGTACACCGGGTCGAAGTCGCGCGTCGAAATGAAATAGAGGTACTTGCCTTCCGGATCCCACGCCGGACTCTGATCGACGCGCATACGCGGAGTCACGTCGTACGTTTTGCCCGACTTGCATTTGACGATTCGCACGATCGCCGTGTTGTCGCCCCCGGGCCACCACACGTACGCGAGCCAGCGCCCATCCGGCGAAAAGGCGAGATCCGTGACGCGGTTGCCCAAGCTCTTGTCGATAACGCGCGGCGCGCCGTCGCCGTCGAGCAAACACAACTCGTAACGATGGTTCGCAAATGCGATGCGATCGCTAACGGGCGAGCACGCCAGTTCGGTGACGCGTCCGATGTCGCTCTTGGTGAGCATCCGCGCGGGAGTCGATGCGTCGGCGGCATGCAGCGCGATTTGCTCGTAGCCGTTCTCGTCGCTTACCGTCACGAAACGCTTCCCGTCGTGCATCCATGCGATGCAGCGTTCACGCACCCCGCCGCCCTTGCCGTGAAGCAGCGGAGTCTCTTCCCAAAACGCCATCGTATAGGGCTGCCCTCGCGCAATAATCGCGAGCGTCGTTCCATCGGGGGAAGGCGCGAATTCATCGAATTCTTCCGAACCGTCGAGGAAGCGCCGCGCCGTTTGAGGTGCGGCCGAAGCAGCAGCGATCGCAACTTCACGCGCTTCGTCACGCGCGAGATCGTAACAAAAGATTGCGCCGCCGCACGTATACGCGATGCGCCTTCCGTCGGTCGAAGGAAAACGTACGTAGTAATCGCTGTGGTGCGTGTGGCGCCGCACGTCGCCGCCATCGATCGAGCACGAGTAGATGTTGCCGATTCCCTCGTGATCGGAGAGAAAATAGATGCGATCGCCGATCCACATCGGCCACACCGGATTTCCGTTCGGCAACTGCAGGCGTTCGAATTCGCCCGCGTGCTGCGCGTCGGTCCAAACTTCGCCGGCGGTTCCGCCGCGATACCGCTTCCAGCGAGCGGGGTCCGTTTCGTTGCGTCCGATTGCGAAGCGTCCATCCGGCCCGGGATAGAACGACTTCATGTGGCCCAGCCCGATCTCGCGCGGCGAACCTCCGGCCGGCGATATCGCGAAGCCGCGCGTGTCGCGCTCGTACCACGCGCTCGGATTGCTGACGAAGTAGATTTCCGAACCGTCGCTGCTCCACGTGCACGTCGACGCGATGGTGCCTCCCAGGAACGTCAACCGGCGCGGCCGTCCCCCGCTCGAGGGCATGACGTAGACCTCCGGGTTGCCCTCGTCGGTAGCGATGAATGCGATGTGCGAGCCGTCGGGCGAAAGCCGCGGCAGCGTGCACGCTCCAGGCGTGGCCGTCAGGCGTACCGCCGTCCCGCCAGAGGACGGCACGCTCCACAAGTCGTCCTCGCACGCGAAAACGATGCGATCTGCAGCGAGGGTGGCGTAGCGATAGTAGCCCTGTTCCATGAGGCGCTCAGAGTTGGCGACGGACGCGGCCCGTCCCGCTTGCAGACGAAATTACTTTGTGATACAAAGTAATACATGGCGCACGTCGCAATCATCATGGATGGCAACCGCCGGTGGGCGCTTGCACGCGGGCTTCCGTTGGCGGAGGGGTACCGGCGTGGAATCGCGGCGTTGCGCGAAACCGTTTCCGCAGCCATCGACAACGGCGTCGGCACGCTTACGGTGTACGGGTTCTCCACGGAGAATTGGCGGCGCGACGCCGGTGAAATCAGCACGCTCATGCAGCTGTGCGCTGCGTTTGCCTGCACCGAGAAGCCGGCGCTCCTGCGGCAAGGCGTGCGCGTACGTGTTTTGGGCAACATCGAACCATTCATGCTGCCGGCGCGCGCCGGCCTGCGCGATTTGGTTCGTTCGACCGAGAAGAATCGGCGCCTAACGCTGAATTTGGCGCTCAACTACAGCGGGCGCGCAGAAATCGTTCGCGCCGCGCAATTGCTTGCGCGCGACGCGTGCGGCGGACGGATTTCCATCGAGGAGATCGACGAGAATGCCCTGCGCTCGCGCATGTACGCGCCCGAAATGCCGGATCCGGATCTCTTGATCCGCACGGGCGGCGATCTGCGCGTCTCGAACTTCTTGCTCTACCAAATCGCGTACACCGAACTGCTTACGCTCCCCATTCTGTGGCCCGATTTTACCGCCGGGCATTTTACGCAGGCCGTGCGCGCGTTGGGCGAACGCGAGCGCCGCTTCGGCGCGTAAAACGCTTGCTTCAGTGCGCGTCCTGAATCTCGTGGAAGTTGGGCCCGCCCGTATTCGCCGTGCGCTGCATGGAGCGCGCGATGTCCGGAATGATCGTTTGGCCGTTCGCCTGTTCGAGCAATTCGCTTAAAGCCAGGTACACCATGCCGCCCTCGCGCAGTTGCATGAGCGGCGACGTGAGCACCGGCGTGCGCGATTCGCGTTCGGTCGCGACGATCGGGAGCGAAGACGCGGTAAAGCGCGTAGGCGGAAATCCGGCCAGACTTCGAAAAAGCAGCTCGGCGTACAACCCGTTCGCCCAGCCGAAATCCGCGCGAGTGAACAGCCAATATCCGTCCGGCCAAAAACTTTCGTGAATGAGTCCGTCGTTGGAATCGGTTTGCGCAAGGGTCGTAATACTTTCCGCCGTTTCTTTCGCCGACGTCGCGGTCAGCGCTCGCGAGATGATTCCGAGGGGCCACACGAAACCTTGCGGCGTATGCGGACTGCCCAATCCTTGCGCATACGTGCCGCTGAAATACCACGGATTCTCCTTCGAAAGTGTGTATGCGCGGGTATTCAAATACGCGGGGTCGTCGGCAGAGCACCAGCCCAAATACGGAAGCGCCGTCAAATTCGGGAGGTTCGCGTCGTCCATGTAGAGGTCGTTTCCGAGGCCGTCCGTCTCATAGACGTACACCCATCCGCCGTAGCGCGGATTCCAGACACGGCCGTAGCTCGAGATCCCTTCGTAGATCTGCGCGGCGATCGAAGTTGCTTCGTTGGAGAGATTCCGATCTTCGTATCCGTCGACCGCCATTTGCGCAAGATCTTGCAGTGCGATTACCGCAATCGCTTCCTGCGGGATGTTGAACGGATAGGCAGTTCGATCGTCGGATGGCCGGAAGGCCGACCATATCATGCCCGTGTTGCCGTTGAACGGATGATTGAAATTCACCCCTGCGAATGCGTATTTGCTGCACTGCGCATGAAGCTGCTCGCAGCGGTACGTGTCGACGATTTTCCTCAGTGCGGCATGAAACGTAGGCGTATAGAAGTTCGTATGGTGCGTTTCCTCGCGGTACACCCAGGCGAGTAACACCGGCCACGCGAGAGAATCGGCCTCCCACTTGCGTTCCCAGACGGAGTAATCCGCTCGATAGGCATTGGCGTACGGATCGGCGAGAATGTTTCGCGCATCGCGCTCTACGACGCCCGAAAAGCGCACCGCGAGAATAGGATATGCATTCGCAAAACGCACGTAGGGAAGCGTCTGCGCGGACGAATCGCGCAACCACATCGCCGGAATGTCGCCCGTCTGGACGTACGTCGTATCATCCGCCTCGCTGAAAAAATCCGAAAACAGCGTGTGAAACAGCGTTTGCGCCTGAATCGAGCGCGCGCGGTGGCCGGTCATCGGAATGGTTAGCCGCTGCGCATTCGCCGGAATCGCGAGCGCACAAACGAGCAGCGCGCAGATTGCTGCGCGCAACGTGCGTATCACAGCGGCGTAACGGATATCTCGCCGAGCGCGCCGTTCGCGCTTACTTTGGCGCGAAGCTGCACGCGCGATCCGTCGGAGAGGGTCACGCGGTACTCAACACTCGCGCCTTCGGTGGAGGTTTCACGGTTGAGGAATTCGACCAGAGTCACTTGCCGCGGCGAAAACATGGCGGCCGCGCGCCGGCGTATTTGTGCAGTGATCTGCGGATCTTCGTTTTCCGCGGGTCCGATCGTATTTTCGTTTGAAGGCTGCAGTGCGGAAAGAATGTCCAAGGCAAGCGGCGCGAGATCGATTTTACCCGCGTTGCAAAGAATTGCCGCTTCCTCACCCGTTTGCGGAACGAGGAACGCGAATGCACTGTATCCGTCGACGTTGCCGCTTGCATACCACACGTCGCTGCGGAATTGCTCGCTCTGCAGCAGTCCGTAGTACGGCGGCCGCATCGTCAGCAGAAATCGGAGAAGGTCCGGAACGTTCGAGGTCATGGCGGCGGCCGAAAACGCATAGGCGGGCATGGACGGCGTCGCGCGTGAAAAGTTCGCACCCTCGAAACTATAGCCGAGCGCTTCACCGGGTTGATCGCCGTAGCGCGTATTCCGAAGCCGCATCGGCGCGATGACATGCGCGTTCAAGAAGTCCTCGAACGGCTGCCGCGTCACGTGCTCGGCGATCATACCGAGAATCACGTAATTCGTGTTGCTGTACGCGAACTGCGTGCCGGGCGCGAATTGCAGCCGCTGCTGCGCGACCGCATCCGCAAGTTGTTCCGGAGCATACCAGGCGTACGGATTGAGCGTGCCTGCATCCGTGTACGAAGGTATTCCGCTGCGCTGCGCGAGCAAGTCGCGGACCGTAACCCGCGGTCCCCATGGAAAGCGTTCGAGATAGCGCTGCGCAGACTCATCGAGCGCGACCTTCTTCCGTTCTGCAAGCAGCATGACTGCGCGCGCGGTGAACATCTTCGTGAGCGACCCGATGCGGTACACGGTTTGCACTTGCGCTGGAAGGCGACGCAGCACGTCGCGTTCGCCGTATCCGCGTTCGTAGAGGACGTCGCCGTTTCGTGCGATGCCGACGGAGATGCCCGCGATATGCTGCGCTCGCATCACCAGCGAGACTGCGTCGTCAATGGCAGCGGTACGCAGGATCGCCGCAAGCATCAGCACGTGCATATGTGCTGTTTCGCACCAAGCGTTCGCGAGGCATGCCCACCGCCGGATTGAAGGGCCGCGCGCGCTCCGGCCGCAATCCTTACATAGCGTGAGCCCCATCGACGGAACGGAAACCCTGCTGCGTCAGTTCGAGGCGAAATTGCCTCGAGCGCTCGCGCGCGCCATATCGCGCGCGGAGGCGGGACATGGTGCGGAACTGATCCGGCATGTGTTTGCCAAAACCGGGCGCGCCATGACGATCGGGTTGACGGGTCCGCCCGGCGTCGGAAAATCGACCCTCAGCTCGGCGCTCGTGCGCAAGGCGCGCTCGCTTGGGAAAACCGTCGGAGTCGTATCCGTCGATCCCAGTTCGCCGTTTTCACACGGTGCGCTGCTCGGAGATAGAATTCGCCTTACCGAACATTTTACCGACAGCGCCGTGTTCATTCGTTCGATGGCAAGTCGCGGGCATTTGGGAGGCCTGGCGGGCGCAACCGCCGATGCCGTTTTGCTGATGGACGCATTCGGTTTGGACGTCGTGATCGTCGAGACCGTCGGCGTGGGGCAATCCGAAATCGAAATTGCCGAACTCGCGCAGACGACCGTCGTCGCGCTGCAGCCGGGCAGCGGCGATTCTATTCAGGTCCTCAAAGCCGGCATCATGGAAGTTGCAGACGTGTTCGTGGTCAACAAGAAAGATCACCCGATGGCGAGTCAGCTCAAACGTGAGATCCGTTCGATGATGGAGATGCTCGATTTCAGCGGCTGGGTGCCTGAGCTCGTGATGACGCAAGCGACCAGCGGTGAAGGCGTGGACGACTTGTGGACCGCAATCGAAAAACACGTCGCGTATCTGCAACGTTCCGGCGAAATGACCGAAAAGCGGCGCGAAGCGTTCACACATCAGGTGCGCCAACTTGCACTCGGCCATCTGCAGCGCAACTTGGAGCGCCAACTGCAAAGCGAAATCGCCGCCGGCGTCGATCCGTACGCAGCGGCGGAGCGCGTACTGCAGAGTTTCAGCCTCACGCCGGAAAACGGAGAAGATCCCGTCCGTCCTGCACGCGTGCGCGCATCGGCGAAGGGCCTACTGTAGACGGTAGCGCGTGGCGAATCTGCTAAGGGGGCCCAATCCAGGCCGCGCCTGGGCTGCGACCATGTAGCTTGCCTCCTCGGCCCTTTATTGGGAAAATACCCGGGCACGAGGAACCAAGGATACCGCTTCACGGAGTTCCGTTATTCAATAGGAAGGCAAGCTTGGCCAAGATGATCCGGCGGCCCAGTGGCGTGGACGCACAGCCGAACGACGAGTTCGTCCATCAGAAAGACCAATGGGAGTCCGCTTCCGCCAAGGGTAAGGGCCGCAAAGGCCCCGGCTCCGGCGCCGTCGACCGGACGATCTCAGACCTCCCGTTGAAGACGATTTACGGCCCCGAGGACGTCGCACAGCTCGATCTTCCGAGCGATCTCGGCTATCCCGGGCAGTTCCCATATACGCGCGGCATTCATCCGAACATGTATCGCGACCGGCTTTGGACGATGCGGCAGTTCGCCGGGTTCGGCAATGCAAAGCAAACGAACGCCCGCTACCATTTCCTGCTCTCGCACGGCCAGCACGGTCTATCCGTAGCCTTCGACATGCCGACCCTGATGGGATACGACTCCGATGCACCGCATGCGCGCGGCGAAGTCGGCAAATGCGGCGTCGCGATCGACTCGCTCGCGGATATGGAAACGTTGTTCGACGGCATCGACATGGGCGTCATCACGACGTCTATGACGATCAACGGTCCGGCGTGTATCGCGCTCGCTCAATACGTTGCGGCGGCGGAAAAGAAAGGCATTCCCCGAGGCAAACTCGGCGGCACGATTCAAGCGGACATCCTCAAAGAATACATCGCGCAGAAAGAATGGATATTTCCGCCGCGTCCCCACATGCGCGTGATCGTGGACATGATGCGGTTCTGCCGCGATGAAATGCCGAGATGGAATACGATCTCGATCAGCGGCTACCACATTCGCGAAGCCGGTTCGACGGCGGTGCAGGAACTCGCGTTCACGCTTGCGGACGGCTTCGCATACGTCGAAGCAGGCATGAAAGCCGGTATGGACGTGGATTCGTTCGCGCCGCGCCTCTCGTTCTTTTTCAACGCGCACATCGATTTCTTCGAAGAAATCTGCAAGTACCGCGCCGCGCGGCGGATTTGGGCGCGCCACATGCGCGAAAAGTACGGAGCGAAGGACCCGCGTTCGTGGCAGTTGCGCTTTCATACCCAAACCGCCGGATGCAGTGCTACCGCGCAACAGCCGGAAAACAACATCGTGCGCGTCGCGTACGAAGCGATGGCCGCGGTGCTCGGCGGAACGCAGTCGCTGCACACCAATTCCATGGACGAAGTGCTCGCGCTGCCGACCGAAAAATCCGTCGAAATCGCGCTGCGCACTCAGCAGGTGCTCGCGTTCGAAACGAACGTCACGAACGTGGTCGATCCGCTCGGCGGCTCGTACTACGTCGAAGCGCTCACGGACGAGATGGAAAAGCAAGCCGAGGACTATTTCCGGCAAATCGATGAATACGGCGGCGTGATCGAGGCAATCGAAGCCGGGTTCTTCCAGCGCGAAATCGCCGATGCGAGCTACCGCTACCAGCGATCGCTGGAGACCAGGGATCGCGTAATCGTGGGCGTCAACGCGTTTCAACGGGAAGAAGACCGCGCCGACATCGACTTACTCAAGATTACCGAAGAGATCGAGCGGGGGCAGGCGCTGGCCGTACAAGAGGTGCGCACGAATCGCGATCGGGACGCCGTGCAGCGCACGCTCGATCGCCTCAAACGGGCCTGTGCGGATCCCGGCGATAATCTCATGCCCCACCTGATAGATTGCGTGAACGCCTATGCGACCGAAGGCGAGATCGTCCAGGCGATGGTCGAGGTGTACGGCCGCTACACAGAGAGAGCAGCGTTTTGAACACTATGCGCATACAAACCGAAGAGGAGCGGCTAGCGGCCGCAGCGACGCTCAAAGAGGTCATGAGCAAACTGGAAGAGGCGCTGCGCCTCTCGCGCCAGGTCGAGGAGCGCGGCCGCCAGCGTAAGGAACGCGTGGGAGCGGGCACGCGTGGCTAGACCGCTCCGCATCGTCATCGCAAAAGCGGGCCTCGACGGACACGATCGCGGCGCGAAGGTGATCGCGCGCGCGCTGCGCGACGCCGGCATGGAAGTCATCTACACCGGGTTGTTCCAAACGCCCGAGCAGATCGTGCAAACCGCGATTCAAGAGGACGCCGACGGCATCGGTCTGTCCATTCTATCCGGCGCGCACATGACGCTGTTTCCCCTGATCGTCGAGCAGCTGAAAACGCAAGGCGCGGAAGACATCGTGTTTTTCGGCGGCGGCACCATACCGCCGGAGGACGCGGAAGAACTCCGGCGCAGAGGCGTGCGCGCGATTTTCACGCCGGGAGCTCCACTTTCCGAAATCGTCAATTTCGTCACGAGCGAATGCGGCAAGCGCAGAGAGCTTGTCGGCTAAGTATTCCATCGTCAAGGCGACATGTCTCCCGTGAAGACGCTCAAGAATTCACCCCCTGTGAATCTTTTGCACTTCCCCGTGTGCGCAGAAACGATAATCTGTTGACCGTACGAACCAGAGTTGCGCCGTCGCCTACGGGCGATCCGCACGTCGGAACTGCATATGTCGCGCTCGTCAACTTGTGCCTTGCAAAGAGGCAGGGTGGTGAGTTCGTGCTTCGCATCGAGGATACGGACCGCGCGCGCAGTACGCGTGAATCGGAGCAAGCGATTTTGGATTCGCTGCATTGGCTTGGGTTGGATTGGAGCGGTCAGCCGTTCCGCCAAAGCGAACGCTCGGAAATCTATCGCGAACGCATGGACTGGCTGCTCGCCCAAGGATATGCATTCCGCTGTTTTTGCACGCAGGAGCGTTTGGAGGAGATGCGCGAGGCGCAGCGCGCGGCGAAACAGCCGCCGCATTATGACGGGCACTGTCTGACGCTCACGCCGGAAGAAGTCGCGGCGAACCAGTCCGCGGGCATGCCGTTCGTCGTACGTATGAAGGTGCCCGAACAGGGCGTGTGTGTGTTCGACGACTTGCTCCGCGGCCGCATCGAAATCGAATGGAAAAGCGTGGACATGCAGGTGCTGATGAAGTCGGATGGTTTTCCAACCTACCATCTGGCCAACGTCGTCGACGATCACTTGATGGAAATTACTTACGTGATTCGGGGCGAAGAATGGATCAGTTCTGCGCCGAAACATATTTTGCTGTATCGGTACTTCGAGTGGGAAGCGCCGCAGCTCTGTCATCTGCCGCTGCTGCGCAATCCGGACAAGAGCAAGCTCAGCAAACGCAAGAATCCCACCAGCATCCTGTACTTTCGCGAGCGCGGCTATCTCGCAGAGGCGCTGCTCAACTTTCTCGGGCTGCTGATCGATTCGCGCAACGACGATCCGCAGCTGCTTGCATGCGATTCGCCGGCAGAGCTGGTCGACGCGATGGCGCAGCACTTCGATCTCGAGCGGATCGCCCTGGGCGGTCCGGTATTCGACCTGGCGAAACTGAACTGGTTGAACGGCCAGTGGATTCGGCGTCACACGCCCGAGCAATTCATGAACGTGCTCGCGGAATGGGGCTTCACCTGGCCCGCTTCCATTCCGGCGGAACAGCGCGTGCACATTGCGGCAGTCGCTGCTCCGCGTATCGAAACGCTCGCGGATTTCGGACCGCTCATCGAGTTTCTCGCCGATGCGCCACACGTGACGCGCCGCGATCTCGCGCTTCCCAAACTCTCCGAAGAGCAAGCAAAGCCGGTGCTGACAGACTGCCATCGATCAGCTGCTCGCGCTCGATGACGCGCAGTGGAACCAAGCGGCAATCGGCGAGCGGCTCAAGGAAGCCGCAATGCGGGAAGAAAGAAAATTCAAGGACGTGGCGCGACTGTTTTACATCGCCGTGACGGGAAGCCCGACCTCGCTGCCGCTTTTCGACGGTATGGAAATCCTGGGCAAAATCGAGTCCGTGCGCCGCTTGCGCTCGGCGTTGGAGGCGTTGCACTGATGCGAGTCCGCGCGATAGTACTGGCTGCCGGCAAAGGCACGCGCATGAAGAGCGCCACGACGAAAGTGCTGCACGAGCTGTGCGGGCGCCCGATGTTGTGGTACGTGTTGCGCGCGCTTCGCAGCGCAGGCGTCCAGGACACGATAGTCGTGACCAACGGCGAGCTGCAAGAGCGGATCGAAGAATTCGGCGTTCGCGGGATCGTGCAGAGCGAGCAACTCGGTACCGGGCATGCCGTGCAAGTTGCCCTGCGTGAACTCTCGCAAGAGCCCGGCGGACGCTTGGTCATTGCGTACGGCGACATGCCGCTCGTCGGCGATGACATCTTCCGCGCGGTCATCGCGTCGCTGCAGGACCCTCAGAACGGCACGCACGCGCTGGCGATGGTCACGGCGACGATGCCGCTGCCTTCGAACTTCGGGCGCGTGGTTCGCCGCGGCAGCGACGTGGAACGCATCGTGGAAGCGCGCGACGCTTCGCCTCGCGAGTTGGAAATCCAGGAGATGAACGCGGGCATCTATGCCTACGACGAAAGTACATTGCGTGACGCCGTCGCACGTCTGCGCAACACCAACGCGCAAGGCGAATACTACCTGACCGACACGATCGCGGATATCGTGGCGTCGGGCAAACGGGTGGTTCCGGTCGTCGCCGACGAGCATCTGCACGTTCTCGGCATCAACGATCGTGTCGAACTGGCGATCGCCCGCAAGGAAATGAACAAGCGCCTCTGCGCGCACTACATGCGCGACGGCGTAACGATCATCGATCCGGACGCGACGTACGTCGAACCGGAACTGGTAATAGGACGCGACACCGTGATCTACCCGAACAGCGCCATCGGGCGCCTCTCGCGCATCGGCGAGCAATGCGTCATCGGTCCGAACGCGCGCCTTTCCAATGCAGAGCTCGGCGATCGCGTTACGGTTCGCGAAAGCGTCATCCTCGACAGCATCGTCGGCAGCGAGGTCGAGGTCGGTCCGTTTGCGCATCTGCGCGCCGAAACGGTACTCGGCGACGGCGTACACGTCGGCAATTTCGTCGAAGTGAAAAATTCGCAGCTCGCCAAGCACGTGAAGGCCGGCCACTTGACCTATCTCGGCGATGCGGAGATTGGCGAAAACGCGAATATCGGCGCGGGTACGATTACGTGCAATTACGACGGCGTGCGCAAGAACAAGACCACGATAGGGCGCGACGCATTCATCGGATCGAATACATCGCTCGTCGCGCCGGTTTCCGTCGGTGACGGCGCGCTCACCGGCGCATCCGCCGTCGTCACGAAAGACGTGCCGGCGGGCGGGCGAGTTGCCGGCAACCCCGCCCGCCCTCTTCCGAAGAAATAGGAGCTACTGAATCGTCTTATTCAGTGCGCTGATGTCGAACGTGCCAAGTCCGGTCGTGTAATCGTATCCCGGCGTTGCCGCGTACGCACCATTGGCTCCCGTGACGATGTCGTGGAACCCGCCGTAACTTTCGGTCGGCGGCGGCCCTTGCACCAGCGTCTCCCCCGCTTCGTACTTCTGGTAGTTTTGGTAGAAATGGGGCGCTGCGAATCCGAGCGACGGATGCGCGCTCAGCATGCGCGCGTAGACGCCCATCGATAACGGCGAAGCTTCGCTCGTTCCGCCTATCGCGCACGGCGAACTGCAGGTCCCGTTGATGAATACGAGCGGCTGCGTCATGTAGACCACATACGCACCGGAGTTTGCGTCCGCGGCCATCGCCACGTCCGGAACCCCGCGCAGATTCGCAGCAGCCAGCGTACCCGTCGTTACCTGCACCGGCTCTTCCCACGGCGTGGCATTTTCGAACTGGCTGAGCCCGCCGCCGCCGGAATTCCAAGCCGTTTCGCCGAGATACGTTTCGTCGTTGTTGGAAAGCACCGTCGTGCCGCCGACCGCGACGACCCATGGGGAAGACGCAGGGAACGAAACCATCGGCGGCCCCGATCCGGGAACGCCGTTGGTCGGCGCGAGCGCGCATGACGATCCGGTGTCGCCGGAAGAAGCGAACATCGTTTGTCCGTGCGCGGCCGCGAATATCAACGTTTGGTCGTCGGCCCGCATCGAACCGTCGAGATACGCCTGGTATTCGCATTCGCCGAAGGACGAATTGCCGGTCTGCGCCAGATTCTGCGATTCCCAATGGCTGTATTCGTTCGCAATGTCGGAATCGGTCAGCGACGTCGTATCGTACAGGTACAGCGGCTTTCACCGTGCCGGCAATGCCCGTGGAACTCTGCGTGTCGAGATCCCATTCGCCCACACCGGCGGTATCGGGACTGGAAAGGCCGACCTTCACGACGGTCACGGGCACGTGTGCCAGATTTTGCTGCTGCTCGGCATATGCGAGGTCCGCAACTGTTTGTGAAACGTTGCCCTCGGCCATGACCGCGACGCTCGTGTTCGCGCCCGTTGGCGCAGTTCCGGCATCGTAGTACGTCTGGATCGCGTGCGCGTCGTAACTGCGTACGCACGGCACGCCCGAAGGAGCCGGATCGGTCGGGAAGCATGCAGTGGGACCCGACGCCATGTGCGCCGCGTTGTTCAATCCGAGGACCGCAATTGCAATACCGCCGAGCGAGGAAGGCACGAGTGCGGGCGTCGTGTTTGCAAAAACCGCCTTACCGCTTAGCGAGAACGATTCGAGCGACGTGTCGAACGCCTTCTGCGCCTTGGCCGCGGTTCCGTCGGCACTCACAAGCAAATGATTCGGAGCAACGTCGATGTTGGCGAAGCCTTGACTTTGCAGATAGGTTACCACCTGCGACACTTCCGCGGACGTCGGCGCGTATTGCGCGATCAATTGCGCATCGGAAAAACGCTGTCCGGCGGAAATCGCTTGCGCGAGCTGCGTGAGATTGTGCGCCTGAAGCGCGACGCGCACCGTGAGTGCTTGGGTCGAACGAACGGCGCCGAGTTTGGCTGCACCGGAAACCGTTACGCCTTGCGTTGCCGTTGCAGCCCATCCGGCCGGCACGGCCATACTTTCCGCGGAACGCGCGCCGGTTCCGGCGGAAGGGCCGGGCGTGGAGGGCAGCAACGACTGCCCTCCGTGACCCGAGCAGGATGCGGTGAGTATTCCGGCCGCCAGCGCGACCGCAGACAACTTGTTCATTGCGTACTCCTCAGTGTCCGATGATCGCGTTGGTCTTCACGACGTCGAAGCTGCCCAGTGCCCGTCGTGTAGTCGTAGCGCGGCAAAGCGCTGTACAAACCGTTGCTGCCCGAGAGGACGTCGTGGAATCCGCCTACGAGCGACGTCGGCGGCGGCCCGGCGCCGGCTTCGCTCGAGTTCGGATTGGAGACGTAGATTTTGTAGAAAAGCGGCGCCGCGAATCCGAGCATATTTCCATGCGCGGATTGCATGCGCGCGAATGCGCCGGCTGCAAGCGGTGATGCGAGACTCGTTCCGGCCTCGATGCACGGCGTGCACGATCCATTCGTCGCTTGCGCGGACGAGTAGACGAGATAGCCGGTTTCGATGGAAGCATCCATTGCGACGTCCGGCACGCCGCGGAAGCTGTATCCGGCCGGCGTCGTTCCGATGGGCTGCGTCGGCGATTCCCAGTAAGGCGAATACTCGAACTGGCTGTTTCCGCCGCCGCCTGCTTCCCACGCGTTCTCGCCGAGGTACGCTGCCGTCTGCGTTGCTGAACAAATCGGTACCGCCGACCGCAACCACGTACGGCGAAGCCGCCGGCCATTCGACCATCGGTGCGCCGCCGGGAGCGCCGTTGGTGTCGACGAAATTATTGCAGTAGCCGCCGTTGTCGCCCGACGAAACGAACATCGTTTGTCCTTGCGACGCCGCCTCTGCGAGCACTTCATCCGCGGCGAGCATCGCGCCGTCTTGGTACGGGAAGACCTCGCATCCGCCGAACGACGAGTTGCCGACCGGATCCGTGTCGTCCGTCGCCCACTTGTTGTATGCCGTGACGATGTCGGAGTCGCTGAGCGAGGCAAAATTATAGAGATCGATGCGTTTGAGATTCGCGGCAAGACCTTGCACCGCGGTCATGTCGAGCGTCCACTCGCCGTTTCCGGAGGTGTCGCTCGTCATCGGTTCGGCGTGAATGACGTTGACGGGCACCTGCGGCATCGTATAGACGCGCTCGTTCCACCGAAAATCGCTTACCGCTTGCGATACGTCGCCCTCGGTGAAAATTGCGACCGAGGTACGCGCGCCGGTCGGCGCGTTCGCCGCGTCGTACACCAGTTGCATCGTGCCGGGATCGTAAAAACGCGGGCAGATGCCTTCGGCGTTGACGCCTTGGGTGCACGCATCGGGGCTCGGCGCGGGCGTGGGTGTAGCCGTTTGGTGGGGCCGGCCTGCGTTTTTCGGACGCGGTTTTTGCATCTGCGCGTCGTTGAGGCCGAGCACCGCGACCACGAGGCCTGAAATGGCTTGCGGAACGTACGCGGGCTTCGTGTTGGCGTAGAGATTTGCGCCGGATGCATCGCCGTACGACTCGATCTGCGTGCTGAACGCTTTATCGACCGTTGCGACGGTTCCCGTCGCGTCCACCAGAATGTTGTTGGCCTCCGCGTTCACATTGGTAAAGCCTTGCGTTTGCAGATAGTTCTTCACTTGCGCGACTTCGGATGCGGTGGGCGCATACGTCGCCATGAAGGCGGAGCGTGCAGTGATTTGTCCGGCCGCGATGGATTGCTTGAGTTGATCGACGTTGTGCAGCTGCAGCGCGACGCGAATGGTGAGTGATTGCGATGCAGGCAAAGCGCCCTTGTCCGAAACGCCGCTCAAAGCGGCGGCTTGCGTCGCGGTCGCGGCGAAACCCACCGGCGCATTCACCGCCGTTGCAGAGGCGCGTGTACCGTGAACGCCCATCGTGCCCGGCGTTCCGGAACCCGCTGGTGTGGTTGGCAGCGCCGAGCCCCCGTGCCCGGAGCAAGATGCCGTAATGACGCCGGCGGCCAGGGCCGCGAGGGCAAATCTTTTCATGAACTCCGACTCCTCCTCGCTACGAAGCGTACGGAATCGGGAGCGGGCTCCGACATACCGAAAACCGGGTAGAGCCGGGACGCCTGCTTACCGGTAGGATGAACTCGATGGTCGTATCATTGACGGGCGAGTGGGACATCTACCAGCGCGACGAACTGCGCGACCGGCTGCAGCCCGCGTACTACGAACCCTTCGTCGTTCTGGATCTCACAGCGGCAAAATACGTTACGAGCACGCTCGTCTGCGCGTTAATCCTCGCCGATCAATACCGGCGGGAAAATCGGCTGCCGGGTGCGGCGCTCGCGGTGAAATCTGCGTTCGTCCGGCGCTTACTTGCGGCGACCGGACTGGAGGGCCGCTTTGCGGTTTTCGAAAGCGTAGAGGAGGCGCAGCGCGCGCTAGAGTCCGCCGACGCCGTTCGGTGAACCCAAGCCCGTCGGCAAATCGTAGCCGGCGGGCGGTATGTCGTGGAATGCGTTCTCGCGCGCGTACGAATATGCAGGTCCGCGCGGATTACCGGAAAGCGCGTACGCCGCCGCGACGAGCGGTGCGCCGATGCTCGTTCCGCCCGCAACGAGCCATCCGCCGGCGGTCGAATCGTACATCGAGACGCCGGTTTGCGGATCGGCAACTGCCGCAATGTCGACGGTTGAACGTTTGGTCTTACAGCGATTCGGCGTTTGCCAGCGCGGCTTTTGTTCGTACGGACTGCACCCTTGACCCGTATACGACCACGCCGTTTCACGCCGCGAACCGGCGCTGCCCGACAATGACGTGCCGCCGATTGCCGTGACGTATGGTGAGGCAGCGGGATAGAAACTCGATACCTGATCGCCCGCACTGACGGTAATTGCGACGCCCGGATGACGATAATGCGCGTCGTAAGACGTTTCACCGGACCACTCGGGCCCGTAATACGCTGTTGCCGATTGCCGTCGCACCCATGGCTGCCGCACGATCGACGCCTGCGCCCAAATCGTCGAACGAGGGCGATTTCACTTCGACGAGCAGAATGGTGCAGTTCGGACATACTGCGGAAATCATGTCGAGATCGAGCGAGATCTCTTCGTCCCATCCGGGATTCGGCGCCGGATACGAAGCCGGAATGCCGTACTCGTTTACCTTTTTGAAGCAGCCGGCGATCGACGTACAAGCGGGCAAACCGAATGCTCGCCGGTACACCGCGAGATCGCTTTCAGCCGCGGGATCGTCGTACGCGTCGACGACGGCTACGGTTCCGGCGCGGTTTTGCGAGGGCAACGCATAAGCGCTGCGCAAATCCTGCGGGTGCAGACCCGCGAGCAGATCGCCGGGCGTGTTTGCATCGCTGACGGGCGGAATATTTATGTCGATCGCAATCGAGCAATTCGCCTGATCGACTTCAAAGGTGAGGTCGCAGCCGAGCTGTGCGCCCGGAAGCGCGGTCGGCGTACTACCCGGAAGCGCCGTCGGCGTGCTGCCCGGCAGGGCGGTGGGCGTGCTTTGCGTCACGCGCACGTCGCTTTGCGGAATCACGGCGTTGCGCTGCGCGGCGCAGGAGGCCGAACCCCAGATCAAAGCGAGCGTCACAACGACCCTGAGAAGTTTCACCGTGCGGACTCCTTGCGCGCAGGGAAGGCGAGGGCGCTACGCTTCTACCCACCCCTGACTGCTTGCTAACGCAACCGCTTCGCGCCGCCCGCTGCAGCTCAGTTTGCGGCAGATCGATCGAATGTGCGTGTCGACCGTGTAGGGGCTGCGACCGGTGCGCGCCGCAACGTCCTTTGTGCTCGCGCCTTTGGCAAGCAGTTGCAGCACTTCACGTTCGGCCGGCGTCAACGCGGTATAACCGCTGTGCGCCGCGCCCGCCGGAAGCGCTTGCAGCAAGCGTGCCATGCCGCCGAATTGTCCCGATGCGAGCCGCTCGAGCGCGCCTTCCAGCTCCCGATCGCCTGCCTGCCCGAGCCGAACTCGGTACATCGTGCGAACCGCTTGTGCCAACGCGCGCATACGAATCATCGGCGCCGTGAGTGCTCGCTCGGCATCTGTGATGAACCGATGTGCCGCCGCCTCATGTCCGCGCACCAGATGCGCAAGCGCGAGGACGAGGCGCGCCTTGATGACATGCTTGCTCGACGCGTGACTGGTTTCCAATGCTGCGGCCGCTTCATCGAGTTCGCGCTCGCATTCTTCCTGCGCGCCCGCCGCGGCGGCATAAAGCGCCGCCTCGGCGGCTCGGAGCGATCGCTGCTCGCTCGTGCTTTGCACGCGCGCCGTTCCGGAAACGATCGCGTGGGCGGCGGCGAATTCGCGATTCCATGCAGCGCGCAGCGCGTCGACCATGACGACGGTCGAGGTTTTCAAACTCGGCAACATCGCTTGGCTCTCGCGCATTTGACGTTCCAATCCGTCCAACGCCGTGTCGTCGCCGCGCTCACCTTCGATCTCGTATGCTGCGACGAGCGCGAAAAGCCGGGCATGTGCGCTTGCGCCTTTGCGCGCGCATTCGCTCAAGTTCTCGAGGACGCGCAGACTTTCGCCGGGGTCGTCGCTGACGTCACGCGCGATTGTGTACAACACGCTGTACGCGCGCGCGGCTAGGTCGTACAAATCGTTCGTCAGCGCAATCCGAATCGACGTCTGGGCGTACGTTCGCGCTTTCTCTTCCGAACCCGCGTAACGTTCGACGAAAGCCGCCTGCTGATAAACCCGGGCTCGCGATTCGTCGGGCAGCGATGCGTCGAGAAGATCCAACGCGAGGCGTGCCGACTGCTGCGCTCGATCGCCGCGCCCGGATCGCAGATAACCCGTCGCCAGTGTCGCCAGGATCGGCGCGCGGTAGCGCGCCGCCATGCTTTGGTCTTTCGCGTACGGCTCGAGCAACGTCACGCAGTCGCCGTCGAGGCGCACGAGTTCGAGTGCAAGGCGGTGCAGCAAACGCAACTTCAGATCGGCATCGTCTCCCGCCAAGTCGATCGCGGACAAGAAGCCCGGCTGGGCGATCTCGAAGCGCCCCAAGCTCGCATCGATCATCGCGCGCAATCCGGTGGCGACGGCGCTGCTTCTGCGGGCGGCATCGGGCAGCACGTCCAGCGCCAGCGCGATCTTTTCGGCTTCACCGCGTTCGAACAGCGCAAACCCGTCGGACGCGATTATCCGAAGCACGTCATCGCCGGCGTGAGCTCGCGTATACAAAATCAATGCACCGGCCGCATCTCCACGCTCGTACAGCACCCGGGCCGCTTCGCACAGCGCGTGCAGCCATTCCGTTTCGCCCGCGCGCCGCAGCTCCGCTTCGAGAAAATCGCGGAAAAGGTCGTGATAGCGGTAGTCGCCGGGAGAGGTTTCCTGGAGGAACGTCGTTTTTGTGCGCAACTCGTTCAAAAAAGCCGGAGCGGCGCCGAGCGCCTGTGCGACGGCAGTGTCGAACGTCGAAAACACGCAGCTGGCAAGCGCGAACGTGCGCTGCTCGGGCGTCAGCGAGGAGAAAATCTGCTCGGCCAAATACCGGTAAATCATCTCCCGGGTGCTGAAGGCGGCGGTGCGCAAGTCCATCGAGTGTGTGCGTGTGCGCAGCGCGATCGCAAGAGCAACGGGCCACCCTTCGGTAAGGTGGCGCAACGCCTCGACTTCCTGTAAGTCGATCTTGCTTTGCGTCTGTTCCGCCGCGGCGAGAGCCTCTTCGGTGGTAAACCGCAAGTCGTCCTCACCGACCGGAATATCCATGCGTCCGTACGCAACCCACGTTGCTACCGGCAAACCGACGTCGCTGCGCGCCGCGATGATCCATTTCAGACGGTCCGCCGTGCGCTCGATCAAATCCGACAAAAGCGCGATGGAAGCGGGATCCGCGGCCGCGTAATGAAGATCGTCCAAGACGATCGTGCACGTCGAATGTTTGAGATGTTCCGCGAACCAGTCGGAGAGCTGGCTGACCGGTTCGTCCGAGGCGCGAACGCGCTCCTGCATCTCGGGAAACGCCGCCAGAGCGCTCGGCGCAATCGGCTCGAGCGTTTCGCTGAGCCGCCGCACGAATGCGAGAAGCGTTCCATCCTCACGCCGCACGTCGTAGCGGACCGCGTTTAACCCGGCGCGTTCGATGAAATCGCGCAGCGCGATACTCTTGCCGAATCCCGCGGGTGCAACGATCAGCGTGACGGGAAACTGCGTCGCGTTCGCAAGGCGTTCGTGGATTCGAGCGCGCATGGACGAGCCTACGTCAACTGGCGGGCAGCTTCCCCTACGATTCGGCGCAGCTCCGTGAGAAGCAGATCGAGATCCGCATCCTGCGTGCGGTGATTGGTGATGCACACGCGCATGGCGCGACGGCCGCAGACCGTCGTGGATGAAATCACGGCGATGCCGCTTTCCTGGAGGCGCACTACGGCTTCGTCCGTGAGGCAGTCGAGCAGCTCGCCGGAAACACCGGCAATGCGCGGACGGAAGCACACGATCTGGAGTTCGACCGGTGCGGCGAGTTCGAAACATTGCTCGGCGGAGATGCGCTGTTCCAGATAGCGTGCCTGCAGGCAATTGCGCTCCATTGCGCGTGCCAAACCGTTCGCGCCGTGCTCTTTTACGGTGAACCAGACTTTGAGCGCGCGAAATCCGCGGGAGAGATCGGTTCCGTAATCCGTGAACCAGGGCGCCCCGGCGCCAAGCCCGCGATCCATGCGCGTGATGTACGCGCCGTCGCTCGCAAACGTCGAGCGATGAATCGCGCCGTCCCGGACGAGCACGCATCCGCAGTCGTACGGCACGTGCAGCCACTTGTGAAAATCGAATGCGATCGAATCCGCGCGCTCTAGGCCCCGCAGCTTCGGCCGCAGCTGCTCGGACAAGTACGCCGTCGCTCCGAACGCGCCGTCGACGTGAAACCACAAGTCTTCACGCTCGGCCAGATCGGCGATTGCGTCGAGCGGATCGATCGCGCCGACGTCGACCGTGCCGGCATTGCCGATGATGACGAACGGCTCGAGGCCGGCTTCGCGGTCCCGTGCAATCGCACGAGCAACAGCCTCGGGTTCGATGCGATGTGCACTATCTGCCGGCAGAATGCGAAGATTCGACGAACCGAGCCCCGCATTTTCGAATGCTTTGCGAACGGATGCGTGCGTGGCTGAGGACGCATAGCCGACGAGGCGGTGCGCGTTTTGATTCACACCGGACTCACGCACGTCTTGCCCCAACGCTTGCGTGCGCGCGACGAGAATAGCGGCCAGATTGGCGGAGGACGTTCCGCTTACCAGCACGCCGCTCGCGTCTTGCGGCCAGCCGTACAGATCGCAAAACCATCGGACGACTTGGCGCTCGACGTAGACGGCACCGTGGTCGCGTCCGCCGACGTTGGAGTTCATCATGGCGGCGAGCATGTCGGCGATAGCGCCGGACGGCGTGCCCGAGCCGTGCACCCATCCCCAAAAGCGCGGATGAATGTTGCCGGTCGTGTACGGCAGAACGGCGCCGGCAAATTCTCGATAGACGTCTTCGAAAGCGGTGCCGTCTTGCGGCATCGGCCGCTGCAACTGCGCCTTCACGTCATCCGGAACGGGTTGCCACACGGCGCGTTCTCGCACGTTTTGGACGCAGTCGAGCGCATCGTCGAGCGCGCGGTGCGCCGCCGCTCGAAAGCGCGGCCAGTCAGCCGGATCCAACACGGTCGATGAGCGCCTGAAATGCATCGAAAATGCGCTGCGCGTGCGGAATTTTGTACGCGAACATCTGCGGATCGTCTCCGGCATGAACTACCATCGCCGGATCCACCTCGAACACGAGAAGCCGGCCGTCGCGTTCGATCGAGCAGTCGATGCCGAAATACTCCAAGCCGGTTGCCTGAGCGATGCTGCGCAATGCGGTCTGCAGCGGCGCCGGAAACACGTCCTCGAAATGACTCAGGAAATGCGCTTCCTCCTCGCGCATCCAGAGCGTTTCGCGCATCGGCGTATTGTAATAGTGGATCATCCAATCCGCCGAAATCGCAAGGTGATACGGAAACGGCACGCCGTCGACGACGATGATGCGGTACTTTCGGTAGTATCCGTCGCCGCCGCGGAAATCGACGAAGGGCATGACGTAGAACGCTTCGCCCGCTACGCGCTTCGCGTAGGCTGCAAGTTCTCGCGCATTCGACACACGCGCGAGATCGCGCCCGGCTTGGGATCCGACGGGCCGCACGAGCAGCGGATATTCCACGCCGGGATTGCCCGCTTCGAGCGCTTTGCGCGGCACACGCTCCACGACCGGCGCGTGGAGATCCGGAATTTGCGCGAGGATTCGCGAGACATTCACGCGATTGGCGGCGAGAATCTTCCGCGGATCGTTGATGTGCGGCAGCCCGATGCGGCGCAGCATGTCGGATGCGAGCGCCAGCGCTTGCGCGTTTTCGTCCGATTCACCGATTGCGGTGAAGACGACGTCGGCTTGCGGAATCGCGGCGGAGTTGCTCTGCTGCGGCGAAAGAATGTAGAGTTTGTGCACCGTCGTGGTGCGCCGGTCGACGAGAAAGTCGAACGGAACGTTGGCTTGCCAATCGCCGGGCGTCACCAGCGCGAGCAACCGCCGCTGCTCTTGCGGTGCGTATCGGCTGAACAACGCTTTGCGTTCGAGCACGCGGCGCTGGTGGTAGAGTGCTTTGGGGATGTTGCGATCGATTTGCTCGATTTCGTACATCGCGTTGTGCGCGGTCAGGTCGGCGTCGTCTTGCGCGAGCACGCGTTGATAGCACCGGCGCGCTTCCGCGAAGCGTCCCGCGCGCACGTGCAGCGATCCCAGCCCCGTTAATGCGCTCGAAAAAGCCGGATCCAACGCAAGCGCCCGTTCGTATGCCTGGCGTGCTTCTTCGAATTCACCCGCATCGACGAGTGCCGTGCCGAGATTCGCGTGCAGCATCGGCACGCCGGGCTGCGACGGCGATTCCATCGCGAAACGCGGTAATCGCCTGCGCGATCCGCCCCTGCGCGTGCAGCGTCAATGCGCGACGGTTCGCCTCGACGGCGGCGGGCGTCGGTTCCGGCGGCCCCTGCGAAGCGGAACTGGGCACTGACGTGTCGTGTATCAAACAGGTGTCCTTCTGTTGGCGGTTCTCTGTTTATTCTTCGGCGCCTATGGCGCGCGCATGAGGAATCGCGCTTTGGCCGCAGCGCTGAAGTTGGATGCGGTCGTGCGGCGCGAATCCGATTTACTCGAAGCCGTTCGCGTCCTCACCGCGGCATCCCGCGAATCGACGCAGGCCGTGCTCACGGCATTGGATCGCACGCTGCGCGTTCTGGAGCCCTCGCTCGATGCGGTGCTCGTCTTCAAGCCGGACGAAGAGGCTTTAGAGTGCGTGCACGCGGCGGGCGCGCGCACCGAGCACTTCTGCGGCCTACGCATTTCACGCGATAGCGCCGCTTCACTGCCCGCGCGTGCCGCGTTATGCGGACACCGCGTCGATCTCGCAGGCGATGCGAAACCCGTCATTCCGACGGATCGCGCGGCGCTCGCGGTGCCGATGATCGGCGCCGATGGGCTTGCAGCCGTGGTTTACGCAGCAACGACGGAGCGATGCATCGCCGCGTGCGACGGAATCGTCCGAGCGGTCGCGCAGGCCGCCGCTCCGTACGTGCTTGCGGCTGAGCGCGAAACCGACCGGCGCAGCGCGACATACGACGGTTTGACCGGATTGCATACGCCGCAATCGTTTCGCGTGAAACTGCAGGAAGAGCTGTCGCGGGCGCGTCTGACGCCGCACGCATCGCTCGCGCTGTGGTTCATCGACACGGATCATTTCAAGTGCGTGAACGACACGTTCGGACACGCTGCGGGCGATGCGGTACTCCAACGCATGGCGGCGCTGCTGCGCGAGCACACGGTGCCGCAGGTCGATCTTCCCGCTCGCAACGGAGGCGATGAATTCTGCGCGATCGTGCGAAACGCGCACAAGGTGAGCGCGATTGCACGCGCACAAAGTTTCTGCCAAGCGGTTCGCGAGTGCAATTTCGGGATCGACGTGCGTATTACCGCTAGCATCGGAGTCGCTGCATATCCGTATGACGCGGCCGGCGCGAACGAATTGCTCGAAATGGCCGACGCGGCAATGTATCACAGTAAGCGCTCAGGTCGCGACCGGGTCTCGTTCGCGGTGGGCGGCAAGTCCTTCGCAGTCTTTTCCTGAGACTTTACTGAAAAGCGATTCGCGGATGCGCCGCGAACATGGCTGCCGTGATCGTTGCTCTCCTGTCGGTCCTCGGACGTCCGAACATGCTCGACCGCGAGGTCAGCGCGCTAACGACGGCCCTGCTGCTGCACGCCTCGCCGGGCACGCTGGTCGATCCGGCGCGGGCGGCCGCTGCAATGCGGCTGGAAGAATTCCGCACGCCGGTATGGGTCGTCACGATCGCGTTGGAAATAACGGTTCTCGCGTGGTTCTGGAGTTCGGGCTGGTCGGCACGCCTGCGCGACAGATTGCGCTCGATCGTGCGATCGGAATTTGCGGTGCGGTTTTTCGCGGGCGCGGCGCTGGCGGGCATCGCGAAACTCGCGACGATCGTTCCGCAAGCAATCGAGTATCGCTACATGCGCATCTTGGATCTCAACAACGTGCTGTTCCGCAGCTGGCTCGTGGAGTGGTTCGCCGCGACGCTGCTCGCGATGGCCGTGGCCGGCACGATCGCTGGGGCCGTTCTTTGGCTTGCGGACCGCACGCATCAATGGTATTTGTACACGATTGCCGGCGTAATCGGTTTTACGCTGCTCGTTACCTATGCTAATCCGTATATCATCGCTCCGGGCTACTCGCATTTTTCTACGCCCGCACTCACCGCTTCGCTGAAGCGCGATCTCGATCGGCTCGAATCGCGGGCCGGCGTGAGCGTACCCGTGCTGCAAGAAGATTTGGCGCGCCGCACGCACCTCGATGCGGCTTACGTCATGGGCTGGGGCGGATCGCAGCGCGCGGTGATTTCCGATACGATGTTCGCCGGATCGACGCCGGGCGAGATCCGGTTCGTGTTCGCGCGATCGATTGCTTGGGTTGCCGCAAATAGCGGCCTGCACGTAGCACTCGTTCAGGGCGCGTTTCTCGTCATCGGAACGGCGCTCGCGGTTTTCATTTCGGATCGCATCGGTTTTCGTCGGGATGACGATCCGGTCTCGCGTTTGGCATTGCTCGGCGCCGTTATGGGCGGCGTGTACTTGGTTGCGGTGCCGTTCTATAACGGCTATGCCCGCAACGTGGATCGCGCGACGGATGCAGCCGCGATAGCGCTGACCGGAGATCGCGCCTCGGCGATCCGGCTGGAAATCCGCCGGACCGATCAAGCACTTGCGCCGCTTTGCCCGAATCCGTTCGTCTATTGGTATTTCGACTCGCAGGTGCCGGCCGGATCGCGAATCAGTACGCTCCAGGGTACGCCGGATTATTGCGGCTCTACGCAGCGCCGGTGAAAACGCTGCCGCTGACCCGCGTGCCCAGATGACGTGCGGTCAGTAATTCCACCACCGTCGCGTGCGCGATGCGTCCGTCGACGATGTTGGCTTGCGCAACTCCGCCTCGCACTCCGAGGGCTGCCGCGCGGATCGCAGCGCGCAAATCCGAGGGGACGCGAACGTCGTCCGAAATCGCGAGGGCTTCCGCGGGCGTGAGGTCCGTAATGAGCGCGGCAGTTTCGGGGTCCGTCACGCCGCCGAGAGCGTGAAAAAATATCGCGCGCACGGCATCGGTTGCGGTCGCGATTGCGCGGGCGACGTCGTCCGCCTCCACCACGCTGTCGCGCGGCGCGAAGACCGAGAAGGTCGTGGGCTCGATGACCGGTATGTAGCCGGCGCTGGTGAGGGTTTGCAGAATGCCGGTCTGCACGTTTCCGATGCCTGTCGGAGTGCCCGGCAACATCGCCGCATCCGATCCGGAAAGTCCCACCGCGCTATTTCCGCTGCGATTGATGGCACGCACCAGGGCGCGCCCGGCGCGCGGCGTGGGAGCGACGACGATTGGGTGCACGTCGCGCTGCGCCAGATACGCCAGATCGTCGAAAAACGTCGTGTGCTTGGCGAACGCCGTTTGTTCGTCCACCCGGACCACGAACGCTTTGCCGGCAAACCCGTGCATCATGCGACCTCCGTTACCTAGTGTATCGACCGCTTTCCCACAAAGATAACGCATTGGCGTTACATATCCGCTCGCTGCGGTGCTATAAGGACATGGTGGCTGTTACCGCACGCACCTGTTCGGCCGAGGTGGCTTTCGAGCGCCTCTTCGCTGAGGAGTATGGCCGCGTCGCGTCGGTTGCGTTTCGAATAACGCGCGACGCGGGGAGGCTGAAGACGTCGCGCAGGAAGTCTTCTCGCAGTTCGCGCGCAGCCGGCGGCGCGACTTCGATAGTGCCGGCGCCTGGCTGTATCGTGCTGCGGTGCACGCGGCCTTGAACGCAATGCGCGGTCGCAGGCGGCGAGTTCAACGCGAACGGCACGCGGACCGCCTGCAGCGGCCCCTCGCGGACGCAACCGAAACCGACCCGTACGCCGCAACGGAGCGCGGTGCGGAAGGGGCGCAGGTTCGCGCCGCTCTGCTGCGCTTGCATTTCAAGGACGCCGAAATTCTCGCGTTGCGGTACGGAGGTCTGACGTACCGCGAAATAGCGCAAACCACCGGCATCGATGCCGCGCAGATCGGTACGCGGCTCTCGCGCGCGGAACGCGCGCTCAAACGGGAGATAGAACGTGAAGCATTTGAATAGCGGCGACCTGCGCCGCATGATCGACGAACCGCAGGCGTTCAGTGATGAAACGCGCCGCCACGTAACGGCGTGCGATGAATGCCGCTCGCGAAGCGAGGACGTGCGTATCCACGCGGATCGCGCGGCCGGTGCGCTGGGCGGAACGATCGCCGCGGATGCGGCGGCGGCGTACCGTCGTCTTCAAGAGCGCACTGCGCCGGAACCGGCAATGAGGCGTTGGTATTCCACGGCTTTGGCCGGCGCGCTGGCGGCGGTATTCGCGATCGCGCTGCTTTTCACGCCGCTGGGCGGATACGCGCGTTCGTTCCTGACGATATTCGAGCCGCAGCAATTTCAGCCCATCGAAATTTCTCGCGCGGATTTGCGCAGTCTGCACGTGCTGCCGCAGGCCGGCGACGTGGGCACGCAACGCGTCTTGCGTAAACCGCAAACGGTGAAGTTCGCAAGCATTGCGGCAGCGCAGCAGCACACGACGTTTGCGCTGCGCCGGCCGAACGTGCTGCCGCCGCGTTTCGACATTCATTCGTATTCGGTGATGTCGCCCGGCGCAATGTCGTTCACGTTCAGCGCGGCGAAGGCGCGTGCGTTTGAAAAACGCTCGCACAAGACGCTCGCGCCGATGCCGCCGGGGTTGGATGGGACCACCGTGTCGCTGCAAACCGGGCAAGTATTTCGAGCGCGTTACGATGCGGGGCAGCCCGGTGCTTCTCGCGGGAGCGATTCCGAATTCTTCGACCTGATCGAGGCCGCGGTTCCACGCGTTACCTCGAGCGGTGCTTCGCTCGACACGCTGGAACGGTATCTGCTTTCGATGCCGAACGTTTCTCCGAGCTTGGCCGCGCAGATACGCGCGCTCGGTGATATTCAAAATACGATTCCGGTGCCGGTCGTCATCGACAAACAGACCGCGCGCCACGTCACAGTCGACGGCGTGAACGGATTGGCGATCGGCGACAACACCGGCTTGGGCGCCGGCGTGATGTGGCAGAAGAACGGTTTGATTTACGTTGTGGCGGGCCCGCTTTCGATGAGCGAGGTGATGACCGTCGCGAATGGCCTCCGATAGCGTAATCGACGTTCACGGCCTGGAGAAAACGTACGGCCGCGTGCGCGCACTCGCGGGCCTCACGTTGCGCGTGCAGCGCGGTGAGATCTTCGGTTTTCTCGGCCCCAACGGAGCCGGAAAGACGACGTCGGTGAAATTGCTCGTCGGACTGGCTCGCCCAAGCGCCGGGCGTGGAACCGTTTTGGGTTACGATCTCGGCGAACGCCGCGCGCGCTCGCGATTGGGCTATCTGCCGGAGCTTTTCCGGTATCCGGATTGGCTTTCCGCGCGCGAAGTGCTGCAGTTTCACGGCCGTATTTGCGGAACGCGCGTTTCGGTCCGCGAAATCGACGCGTGCCTCGAATTAGTTGGGCTGCTCGCGCGCGCCGGCGATCGCGTCGGCACGTTTTCGAAGGGTATGCAGCAGCGTTTGGGGCTTTCCGTTGCGCTTCTCGCGCGACCCGAACTGGTGATATTGGACGAACCGACGTCCGCGCTCGACCCGTCCGGCCGGCTCGAAGTGCGCGAAATTTTGCGGCGTTTGCGTGCCGACGGATCGACCGTGTTCCTCAATTCGCATCTGCTCACCGAAGTAGAACACGTGTGCAATCGAATCGCTATCGTAACGAAAGGCCGCGTGGTCGCGCAGGGAACTATCGGCGAGATCCTCGGAGCGCAAAGCGCGGTCCGGATACGCGCGCGGGCGAACGGCGTTCCCCTTCGGAACGTTTTGGAACCGTTCGGTTCGATCGAAAGCGAAGCGGATTCAATCCTCGTGCGCGGCGTTGAAACGGATCGCGTTCCGCAACTCGTGCATGCACTGGTCCACGCCAACGCTGCGATTTTCTCGGTCGAACCCTTGACTGCAACCTTGGAAGAACGTTTCTTGGAGCTCGACGAGCGAACGCGGCCGATGATCGACGTTGCCTTCCTCACGCTCAAAGAATTGGCCCGGCGGCGCTTCGTCGGCGGAGCGGCCGCGGCAACCGCGCTGCTCGTTGCCGTAACCGGGTGGGGGTTCTTTTACTTGCCGCGGATCAGAAACCACGGCGCGCCGATTTCACATCTCGAAGTGTTGACCATGACGTCGGTGCTGCTGATCTTGATCTCGTACCTGTTCAGTTTTTTGCTGGCGATGGCCGCGGTCTTCATTGCGGCTCCCTCGATTGCGGGCGACATCGAGACGGGCGTTCTGCTGCCCGTCCTCACGCGGCCTATAATGCGTTGGGCGATTCTCTGCGGGAAAGCTCTTGCGTTCGCAGCGGCGCTAATCGCATACACGGCGGTAACGGGCATTTGCGAATTCGCGGTCGTGCGAGCGGCAACGGGGTATCTGCCGCCGCATCCGGTCATCATGCTCGCCTTTCTCGCGCTATCCGGAATTGTGATGGCGCTGCTCGCAACTCTTGCTCGGAACGCGCATGCCGGCGCTCGCCGCGAGTATCGTTGCGATGGGGTTTTTCATCGTCGCGCGCCTCGGCGGCATCGCGCAGAGCATCGGACTGCACTACGGAAATCAAACGGTCACGGGCGCAGGCACGATCACGCAGTTGCTTTTACCGAGCGACGCGATGTGGCAAGCGGCGCTCTTCCGGTTAGAACCGGCCGGCATGATTGCCGGGCTCGGCAACACTCACGAATGGGCGGGGCCGTTCTTCATCCTCTCGCCGCCGCCCCTTTCGATGCTGCTCTGGACGCTCGCATGGATCGCCGTCATCGCCCTACTTTCGGCCCGCAGCTTCGAACTGCGCGATCTGTAGCCCGCGTTTCCATCGTGAGCTCGTCAAACGGCTTGTCATCGTGAGCTTGTCGAACGACCCCGAGCCAGTCGAGGGGGTTTCCGGTTCAGGCTATCTCAAGATTGTTGACGAACTGCATTGCCGGATCGATTCCATCGTCGAGCCAGCGCCCAGCCGCCGTCGCCGCGGCGTCGATCACGTCCGGCAAACGCGAAAGTTCCTGCGGGCTGAACGGGCTCAGGACGTGATCGATGCTGTCGTATTCGGGACGTCCGACGCCGACGCGGATGCGTGGGAAGCCATCGCCCATCGTCGCAATGATCGAGCGCATCCCGTTGTGGCCGCCGTGACCTCCGAACGGCCGCATGCGGATGCGTCCGAACGGCAGATCCATCTCGTCGTAAATAACGAGCAGTGCCTCGGGCGGCGTACGATACCAGGAAGCGAGAATTCGCAGCGGCACGCCGCTGTTGTTCATGTACGATTGCGGTTGAACCAATACGACTTTGCGCGCGGAATCGTATGCCTGCCGTGCGGCGTCTTTGGTTTTCCAGTTTTGAATATTCATTCGACGCGCGAGCTCGTCGACGACTAAAAACCCGACGTTGTGCCGGGTGCGTTCGTATTTTGCGCCGGGGTTGCCGAGGCCGGCCACCATGCGGACGGCCTCGACGGGTTTTTGCGCTATTCGGAGGCTCCTTCGCCTTCCACTTTGCCGATGACTTCGGGCTGCGCTTGTTCGGCCGGCGTTCCCGCTTCCGCCTCTTCGAGCGCGCGCGCGGTCTTCGACGATTCGACCGTTACGACGATCGTGTCTGCGGGCGTGAGCAGTTTGAAACCGGCCGGCAGTTGTACTTCGCCGGCGGTAACGTGCTGATGGATGCCGAGTTCGGTGACGTCGACTTCCAAATGCTCGGGCAATTTGTTCGCCGGGCCTTCGACGTCGAGTTCGTAGATGATGACGTCCATGACGCCGCCGAAATTCCGCACGCCGTCAGCCGAACCGGTGGTGATAAGCGGTACCTTCGTGTGCACGTTTTCGGTCGCCGTAACGCGCTGCAGGTCGACGTGAACCGGTTTACGAGAAACCGGATCGATCTGAACCTCGCGCAGGAGCGCCGTTTCGAACTTCTTGCCGCCCAGACGCAGTTCGATGAGGCCGCTGTGCGCGCCGTTGTGCAGCAAATCGCTCAGCGTACGCATTTCGACCGCGATCGATTCGCTCGAGCCGTGTCCGTATAAGACCCCCGGGACTTTTCCTTGGTGCCGCAAAGCGCGCGCTTTGGTGGTGCCCGCGCCTTCGCGGCGTTCGATGGTCAATGAAAGCTGTTGTGCCATGTTTTTCCTTATAAGTTACGAGACGACGACCGGTTCCGGAATCAGCGGCGCGTCACTCATTTTTTTTTCCGGTTCCTCGGTGAAGAGTTCCGAGACCGACCGGTTGGTCGTGATACGGTTGATTGCATCTGCGAACGTCTGCGCTATCGAGAGCTGCACGAACTTGGGATGCTCCAGGATTGCGTCCGGGAACGGAACCGTGTTCGTGACGACTACGCGCTCGATGGCCGAATCTTCCAGCACGCGGATCGCTTCGCCGGCGAAGATGCCGTGGGAGGCGACCGTGTACACGTGCGTCGCACCGCGCACCAGAATCGCTTCGGCGGCTTTGGCCAGCGTGCCGCCCGTCGAGATCATGTCGTCCACCACCACAGCAACTTTGCCTCGAACGTCGCCGACGATGTCGGTCACTTCCGAAACGTCCGGCTCGGGACGGCGTTTGAATACGATCGCGAGCGAGCTGTTCAGACGCTTCGCGAAGAGTTCGGCGCGGTGCACGCCGCCGGCATCCGGCGAAACGACGACGATGCGGTCGTCGCAGAGCCCTTCCTTCTTGAGAAAGTTGCACAGCGTGGGCATCGCCATCAAATTGTCGACCGGCCCCTCGAAAAAGCCCTGGATCTGCGCGGCGTGCAAGTCCATCGTCACCATGCGTTTGGCGCCGGCGACTTTGAGCATGTTCGCGACGACCTTCGCGGAGATCGGCTCGCGCCCGGTCGTCTTCTTGTCTTGCTTTGCGTAACCGTAGTAAGGGATCACCGCGGTGATGCGGGCCGCCGAGGCGCGTTTGAGCGCGTCGATCATCAGCAGCAGTTCCATCATCGAGTCGTTGACGCCGTTTCCGTTGGGTGCTTTGCAGAGGGACTGCACCACGAAGACCTCGGACCCGCGCACGTTCTCGCCGATCTGAACGCGCGTTTCCTCGTTCTTGAATTTGGAGACCAGCGCTTTGCCGACGTGCAGCTTGAGCCGCTTGGCAATTTCTTCGGCCAGCTGGTGATTCGAGTTGCCGCTAAAAACTAACGGGTTGTGGCTCAACGGGGTGATCTCCAAGGCGAGGGCGGGCACGGCTGGAGTTCCCGTGGCCGCATGCGCAACCCTACTCGCCTCTTCGGGGTACCTTTCCTATGCATGGCCCAGAAGTTTGAACTCGTCGCGCCCTTCGCGCTCGCGGGCGACCAGCCCAAGGCAACCCAGGAGCTGGGCGAGGGCCTCGCGCGCGGCGATCGGGCGCAGACCATGCTGGGCGTGACCGGCAGCGGCAAGACGCTCGCCATGGCCCGCATCATCGAATTGACGCAGAAGCCGACTCTGGTTCTGTCCCACAACAAGACGCTGGCCGCGCAGTTGTGCGCCGAATTCCGGGAGTTCTTTCCCAAGAACGCGGTCGAGTATTTCGTTTCGTACTTCGATTATTATCAGCCCGAGGCGTACATCGCGCACACGGACACGTACATCGAAAAAGACAGGCTCGATCAACGACGAGATCGAACGGCTGCGGCACTCGGCGACGCAGTCGCTGCTGACCCGGCGCGATACCCTCATCGTGGCGTCGGTCTCATGCATCTATGGTTTGGGGTCGCCTTCGGATTACCAGGAAATGTCGGTGAAGCTGCGCTTGGGCGAGCATCTCGACCGCGACGCGCTGCTGCGCAAGCTCGTGGACATGCAATATCGCCGCAACGACATCAACATGGTGCGCGGCACGTTTCGCGTGCGCGGAGATACGCTCGAATACATGGGCGTCGACGAGGAACTCGTCCATCGCATCGAATTCTTCGGCGACGAAATCGACGCCATCAACGTGGTCAACATCATGACCGGCGAATATGTCGAGAGCAAGGACGAGCTGCTGATCTTCCCGGCCAAGCATTTCATCACGCCGGACGAGAAGATGCGCCGCGCCGTCGTTTCGATCGAATCCGAACTCCAGGAACGCCTGAAAGTTTTCAAGGAGAACGGCAAACTCCTCGAGACGCAGCGGCTGGAGATGCGCACGCGATACGACCTGGACATGCTGCGCGAAGTCGGCTACTGCAACGGCATCGAGAACTACTCGCGGCACTTGACGGGACGCGAACCCGGCTCGACGCCGTGGTGCCTGCTCGATTTCTTTCCGAAGGACTGGCTGCTCTTCATCGACGAGTCCCACGTAACGCTGCCGCAAGTACACGCGATGTACGGCGGCGATCGATCGCGCAAACTTTCGCTTGTCGAGCACGGTTTCCGGCTTCCGAGCGCGCTGGACAACCGTCCGCTGACGTATGACGAATTCGAAGACCACATCAATCAAGTGATCTACGTCTCGGCGACGCCGAGCACGTACGAAATCGGACGCAGCAGCCAGGTCGCGGAGATGATCATTCGCCCCACGGGCCTGGTCGATCCGGAAGTCGACGTCCGTCCGACGCGCAATCAGGTCGACGATCTCATGGAAGAGATTCGCTTGCGCGCAGAACGCAAAGAACGCGTCCTCGTCACCACGCTGACGAAAAAAATGGCGGAAGATTTGACCGACTTCCTCATCGAGATGAATTTCAAAGTGCGCTATTTGCACAGCGAGGTGGACACCCTCGAGCGCGTGGCGATTCTGCGCGATTTGCGGCTCGGCGTATTCGACGTTCTGGTAGGCATCAATCTGCTTCGCGAGGGTCTGGATTTGCCGGAAGTCTCGCTCGTCGGAATCCTCGATGCCGACAAGGAGGGCTATCTGCGCAGCGGCACCTCGCTCATTCAAACGATCGGCCGCGCCGCGCGTCACGTCGAAGGCAAGGTGATCATGTATGCCGATGCCGTCACCGAATCGATGGCGCGAGCGATCGGCGAGACGCGACGCCGGCGCGAACGGCAAGTGGCGTACAACGCCGAACACGGTATCGAACCGCGCAGCGTGCGCAAGGAAGTGCGTGACATTCTAAGCATGGTGGGCGCGACGGAAGAAGCGCAAGCCGATATCCGGCGCGAAAAACTGCCGCGCGACGTCGCCATGCGCATGGCGAGTGAAATCGAAAAGAAGATGCGCGAATATGCCGCCAACCTCGAATTCGAAAAGGCCGCAGCTCTGCGTGACGAACTGATCGAACTGCGCAAGCAGATCGGCGGCAACGAATCGGTACTGTTCCAAGGAAAAGCGCCGAAAATTTTCGAGCACGCGCTCAAGGAATTAGTCGGCAGTTAGCGCGAACGCACGATCGACGTGGCCAAACGCGAATTCGCTCCCGCGTTCCGTACTTTCGTCAACAAGAACATCACGTCGGTCGAGCAGATCGAAGTGTTGCTCATCTTGCACGCCAATCCTGACCGCGTATGGAACGTCGCCGAGATCACCTTTGTTGAAACGCTCCAGGAGGTATTGCTGCTCTCCCTCTACATCGTCCGCCTCATCACGTTCTTGCTGATCATCGTGGCCATCGTCGACAAGAACCGCAGCGCAGTGCACCGCTGACATGCCGGAACTTTGCCTGCGCGAGGAGCGTCGCGACGATTCGCTCGCGTATCTCACGGCGACGCTGCCGCCGAGCCGCAAATCCGTTTGCATCGCTTATCCGACGCGCACCGGAGCATTACTTCGAGTCGACGGCGTTTCGGCGGGCGCGTACGATCGCGAGCACCACGAGATCGTGCTTTCTCCCTGCCGGAGCGCACGCGAATTGCAGCTCGAAGTAGAACTGCACGCGCTTCCCACGAACGGCTTGCCGTCAGGGCCGGGGTTGATGTGGCGCTATCTGAATGCGCGCTCGCACGAAAACCCGCATGCACGCGTTCGGCTCGATGATGCGACCGCCGGCGATCCCGGCAGGGTCGCGCAAAGCCGCGACCACGCGGCGTTGCCGTGCATCGGGCACAGTCACCTCGACGTGGCGTGGCTATGGACGTACGAGCAAACCGAGCGCAAAGCGCAGCGAACGTTCGCGATCGCCTGCGATTTGCTCGATCGCGATCCGGCGTTCGTCTTCGTGCAAAGCCAGCCGCAGCTCTACCGCTTCGTCGAAGAACGGGATCCGCAATTGTTCGAGCGCGTGCGCGCGCATGTGGACGACGAGCGTTTCGATCCTGACGTCGCAGCATTGTGGGTCGAGAGCGACTGCAACGTGCCTTCGGGAGAGTCACTCCTTCGCCAGATGCTTTACGCGCACGAATTTTGCATGCGGCGATTCGGCAAAGCGCCCGCAATCGCGTGGCTGCCCGATACGTTCGGGTTTGCGAACACCATTCCGCAACTGCTCGCGCATGCCGGCATTCCCTACTTTGCGACGACGAAGCTCAACTGGAACGATACGACGACGTTTCCGTATCCGCAATTCCTCTGGCGCGGGCCGGACGGAAGTACCGTCGTCTCCGCGTTGATGCGCTCGTATGACGGCGGCGCATATCCGTGGCGCCTCCGCACGGCGCAGCAGCGGCACGAACCGCTCGTGCTTGGATACGGCGACGGCGGCGGAGGGGTAACCTCGAAGATGCTCGGCCAGGTGCGCCGTTTCGGACGCTGGATCCGGCCGCGTGAATGGTTCGAGCGTCTTGCCGGGGAGCGCGATGCTTTGCCGGTGCACGCCGACGAGCTGTATTTGGAATATCATCGCGGCGTCTACACCACCCATCACGACGTGAAATTTCACAACGCGCTGCTCGAACGCGCCCTCGCGGAAGCGGAGGAACTGCTCGCGTGGTGCGTAGCGGTGCACGCACCGCGCTCGGCCGTCGAACAATTCATGACTCGCATTCACGCGTGTTGGGAAACGGTGCTGCGCAATCAGTTTCACGACGTTTTGCCCGGAACGTCGATTACGCCCGTCTACGAAGACGTGGTCGACGAATACGCCCAAGCGGAAGAACTGGCCGCGTCGGTGCTGGCTTCGGCGCAGGCGATGCTGCCGCGGGCGCCGGCGGCGATCTCGCCGCCGCAGCCAGTGGCGCCGCGCGAAATCGACGGCGAATTCGTCTTCGACAACGGGCTGCTCGAAGCACGCGTGACGCGGACGGGCGCGATCGTTGAACTGCGCGCCCGCGGGCACCGCAGCGTCTGCTCGCAAGGCAACGTACTCGCGCTGTATCGCGACAAACCGCGGCAATGGGAAGCCTGGAATCTCGACTCGAGCTACGAGCGATCGATGCGGCGCGCGCAGCCGAAATCCGCGCGCATCGAAAGCGGCGCGCTCGCGGTCGACTTCCTTTTCGCAAAATCGCCTGGAACGATGCGAATTACGCTTCATGATGGCGAGCCGTTTTTGCGCGTCGACCTGGACGTCGACTGGCGCGAGCGCCGCACGCTTCTGCGCGTAGAGAACTGGCTGCCGGTTCAGACGGATCGCGTCACGTACGGATCACCGCACGGCGTCGTCACTCGCAGCGCGTTGCGGCAAACGCCGGCCGAACGCGCGAAGTTTGAAGTGCCCGGCCAGCGGTTTGCGAGCGTGCGCGACGTGACCGATGACGGCTTGGCGATATTTGCGCTCGACACGTACGGTTGGAATGCGCGCGTTCTCGGCAAAGGCGGGATCCGGGTCGGACACTCCTTACTTCGTGGAACGACGTGGCCGGATGCGCGCGCCGATCTGGGCGAACATCGTTTTTCATACGCGTTCGCGCCGTTCGCCGGCGCGGGCACCGGCGCGATCGAAAGCGCGTGGCTGCAATTTGCGCACGAACCGCGCGTGCGGCTTTTCGCGTGCGACGACGACGCCGTGCTGGTGCTTGCCTGTAAGCCGGCGCACGACGGCGACGGCGTTATCGTTCGCGTGCGCGAATGCGACGGCCGCTCTCGCGACGTGTCGCTGCGCTGCGGCGCGCGTATCACCGAAGCTTTCGCGACGGATGCGCTCGAGCGGCCGCTCGATCGAAGCGTGGGCATCGAGGAAGAGTATCTGCGCTTTCATCTCGCGCCCTTCGAAATTCGCACCCTTCGGGTACGCTTCTCCCATGCCTGAAATACACGCGGTGCTGTTCGACTTGGACGACACGCTCCACGACGACACCTACGCGTTTACCACGGCAGCCGAAGAAGTGGCCGCGGAAGTTGCGGCCGCGCACGGCGTGGACGCGCTGGCTCTCAAACGCGCGTACATCGCCGAAGCGGAAGGGTTTTGGCACCGGCTGACCGCGACGGAATTGCGCGTCAAGCTTTCGCAGCAACGCACCGTGCTTTGGGGAAACGCGCTGCGTTCCGTCGGTTTGGACGATGCGCACTTGGCGGAGCGCAGTGCAGCGAAGTACAACGTATACCGTAAGAAGTATTTCGCTTTGTTTCCCGGAGCGTTGGATTTACTGCGCGAACTCAAAGCCTCGGGAACGAAACTCGGGCTGCTGACGAACGGCGTTTCGGAGACGCATCGCGAGAAGATCGCGCTGCTGCAGATAACGGAATATTTCGACGCGATCTTTCTGGCCGACGAAGTCGGCATGGTCAAACCCGATCCGCTGCTGTTCGCGCATGCCTGCACGAAGCTACGGACGCCGCCGTCGGAAAGTGCGATGGTCGGCGATCGCTACGAACGCGACATTGCGGGCGCATTGGAGGCTGGGCTCTTCACGGTATGGATGAACGTGCGCGGCGAACGCCTTGCCGCGAGTGCGCGCGCGCCGCACGCCATCGTGTCGAGCATTGCCGAAGTCGCATCCGCGCTGATTGGAGAGACATCTGGCCACGCCGGCTAAGTCGACTGTCGGTGCAACGCTGAGCCGCGCGTGGAAATTGCTGCTGCGCAATACGGTCATCGTCGTTCCCTCGCTCGTCCTCGGCGTAATCGGCGCCGCCGTCGCGACCGCATTGTCCGGCAGCGGCTGGTCGTCGTGGCAATTCTTCGGCGACATGAACGTGCAGGGGCCGAACGGGTTTTGGCTATTCTTCGAGACGATCGTCGCCATGGCGCTGCGCATCGTCGCAGCGGTCGCGGCCATCGCCTTTACCGCAGGGATGGCGGCGGCCGCATGGTCGAGCGGCACGGCGCGCTTCGCGGATGGGGCCGCAGCGTTCCGGCGAAATGCGGTGCAGGCTTTTTGCGCGCTGATGCTCTTGACGGTGCTCGGAGTGTTCGCCGCAGCGCTAACCGTTCCAACCTTCGGACTATCGGTGCTGTGCTATATGGGCTTTTTGCTCTATGCCATGCCGGGCGTAATCGTCGGAAACCGCGGCGCGGTGGAGGCAATCGTCGAATCCATCGCGCTGTCCTGGCGCAGTTTCGGCGTTACATTTTCCGTCGTCGGGCTCATCGTCGTGCTCGCAATCGCAGGCGGCGTGCTCGGCGACTTGCTCGCGCGCCTGCCATTCCTGGGCGAACTGCCTGGGTGGATCGTCATGGAGGGCGTTATGGCCTATGCGACGCTGGTCGTCGTGGGCGAATATCTGCAATTGCGTTCCCCCGCGCACCAGGCGCCCTAACCGTAAAGTACGAAGCCATACCGGACGTAGCCCGCATCTTGGTTTCGGAGGTTCGTATGCAGTCTTCGGAAGACTTGGGCAACACTTTCTCCCGCGCGTGGGAATTGCTCACGCACAATTGGATCATCATCGTTCCCGCGATCGTCATAGCGATTGTCGCAGGCGTGATCATCGCAGTACTCGGCATGTTCGGAATGGCATCGGCCGTCGGTTTCGGGTCCGCCGGAATGGGCGGCGCGAGCGTCGGCTCGGTGATGCTCACCGGCGCGATCGTCGGCGCGGTCTTGCTCATCGCGAGCATTTTGACCGTCGCGTATACGACGGGAATGGCGGAGGCGGCATGGCGCACGGGCACGGCGACGATAGACGACGGCGCAACTGCGTTTCGCGAAGACGCCGGCTCGATCTTGGCGGCCGTCGTGCTGCTGTTCATCCTAGGCGTCATCGCGGTGCTTCTGTCGATCCCGACGTTCGGACTCGCGATGCTCGCATTCTGGCTGTTCTTCCTTTACACGTTCGCGAGCGTGGTGGTCGGCAAGCGTTCCGGAACGGAGGGACTCGCCGAATCCGCGCGCATCACTACGAAGAACTTCCTGATGACGCTCGCGATCGTCGTATTGCTCGCAATCGCGTTCTTCATCGCGGCGTGGATCGGTGCCATCCTGCACCACATCCCGTTCTTGGGTGCAATCGTTTCGTACATCATCAACCAAGCCGTCGCAGCGTATGCAACGCTGGTCGTGGTCGGTGAGTACATCAAATTGCGCTCGACGGTAAATGTCGGCGTCGGAAGCCCGCCGACCGCTACCCCGCCCGCGATCTGAAACGGTTTCCCGCGAGGGCGGGTTCATAGGACGGCATGCCATCATCCAACCCCGCTCTGGATGACACGAAAATGACGCCCCCGGCAGGCAACGGCAAAGCCGGCCGGGGGCTTGATTCCATCGTCATCAAAGGCGCCCGCGAACACAATCTCAAGAACGTCGATCTCGTTCTCCCGCGCAACCGGCTGATCGTCATAACCGGACTTTCGGGTTCCGGTAAATCTTCGCTCGCCTTCGATACGATCTACGCCGAGGGCCAGCGCCGCTACGTCGAGTCTCTGTCGTCGTACGCGCGGCAGTTTCTGGGTCAGATGGAAAAGCCCGACGTCGACTACATCGAGGGTCTTTCGCCGGCGATCTCCATCGATCAGAAGTCGACCTCGCGCAATCCGCGCTCGACGGTCGGCACGGTCACGGAGATTTACGACTATCTGCGCCTGCTGTTCGCGCGCATCGGCATACCGCATTGTTATAATTGCGGCCGCGAGATCAGTTCGCAATCCAGCGAGCAGATCGTCGACGCGATCATGGAGTTGCCCGAAGGTTCGCGCATCCAGATGCTTTCGCCGCTGGTTCGGGGCCGGAAAGGCGAGTACACCAAGCTCTTCGAGGAGATCGCCAAGGAAGGCTTCGCGCGCGTTCGCGTGGACGGAGAAACGAAAGAGCTGCGCGAGAAGATCGTGCTCGACAAGAAACGCAAGCACACGATCGAGGTAATCGTCGATCGCTTGGTGATGAAGCCCGACGTGCGCAAGCGCCTCACCGACTCCGTCGAGACGACGCTGCGGCTTTCGACCGGCATCGTCACCGCGCTGGTCGAGGATCCGAATACGAAGGCAACGCGCGAACTGACGTTCAGCGAAGCATTCGCGTGCGTCTCGTGCGGTCTCTCGTTCGAAGAACTGGCTCCGCGCCTGTTTTCGTTCAACTCACCGTACGGGGCGTGTTCCGGCTGCAGCGGCCTGGGTGAAAAGATCGAAATCGATCCGTGGAAGGTCATTCCCGATCGAAGCAAGTCGATTGACGATGGCGCGATCGTTCCGTGGAGCAAATCCCTGGGCAGCGGGCGCTTCCCGTCGATGAATCCGTATTATCTGCAGCAGCTCGAGCGCGTGCTGCGCAAGTTCCGCGTAAAGACGAGTACGCCAATCGAGAAGATGTCGGACGACGTGCTCGACGTCATTCTCTATGGCACCGAGAACGAGCAAAACTTCGCGTACGAGTCGCGCGCGGGCAAGGTGTGGGAGTACCGTTCGACGTTCGAAGGCGTCGTCAATAATCTGCAGCGCCGCTACAGCGAAACGTCAAGCGACTACGTCAAGGAAGACATCGAAAAATACATGTCGGCTTCGACGTGTCCGCAGTGCAAGGGCGCGCGTCTCAAACCAGAGGCGCTTGCGGTGACCATTGCCGATAAAAGCATCGACAACCTCACGCGCATGTCAATCGAGCAGTGCGAGCGGTTCTTCGCCGACCTTCGCCCGAACGAGCGCGAGGAACAGATCGCGCACCAAGTGCTCAAGGAAATCCGCGCGCGGCTGGGTTTTCTGACCAACGTCGGGCTGAATTATCTCACGCTTGCGCGTTCGGCGACGACACTTTCCGGGGGCGAATCGCAGCGCATCCGCTTGGCGACGCAGATCGGCAGCTCGCTGGTCGGCGTGCTGTACATCTTGGACGAGCCCTCGATCGGTCTGCATCAGCGCGACAACGATCGTCTGCTCGCGACGCTGCGCACGCTGCGCGATCTGGGCAACACGCTCATCGTGGTCGAGCACGACGAGGATACGATTCGAACGGCGGACGTGATCGTCGATATCGGTCCCGGCGCCGGCGCGGAAGGCGGCCACGTTCTTACGGTCGGTTCGCTGGACCGCGTCATCGCGCGCGATGATTCGGAAACGGGCGCGTACATCTCGGGACGAAAGTTCATTCCGATTCCGAAAGGGCGTCGCGAAGCGCGCGGCTGGCTCAAAGTCAAGAACGCCAAGGCGAACAACCTGCGCGGGGTGGACGTCGATTTTCCGATCGGCGTTTTCGCATGCGTGACGGGCGTGAGCGGCAGCGGCAAATCCACACTCGTCAATCAAGTGCTCGTGCGCGCGCTGAATCAGCATCTGCACGGACAGCCGGCGGCCGGCACGTACGGCAGCGTGAAGGGCGTGGATCAACTCGACAAGATGGTCGTCATCGATCAATCGCCCATCGGACGCACGCCTCGCAGCAATCCGGCGACGTACACGGGCTCCTTCGATTTGATCCGCGAGTTGTTTTCGATGGTTCCCGAAGCCAAGATGCGTGGATATACGCAGGGGCGTTTTTCGTTCAACGTCAAGGGCGGCCGCTGCGAGTCCTGTCAGGGCGACGGCATCATCAAGATCGAAATGCATTTTCTTCCCGACGTCTACGTGCCGTGCGAGGTCTGCAAAGGCAAACGCTATAACGCGCAGACGCTCGAGGTGAAGTACAAAGGCAAGACCATCTCCGACGTGCTCGAGATGCGCGTGGATGAAGCGAGCGCGTTTTTCTCGGCGATTCCGCGCATCCACAACAAGCTCAAAACGATCTGCGACGTGGGCCTCGGGTACATCAAGATGGGCCAGCCGGCGACGACGCTGTCGGGCGGAGAGGCCCAGCGTGTGAAGCTCGCGACGGAACTCTCGCGCCGCTCGACCGGACGCACCTTCTACGTGCTCGACGAGCCGACGACGGGATTGCACTTTGCGGACATCCACAAATTGCTCGAGGTATTGCAGCGGCTCGTGCACACCGGCAACACCGTTCTGGTCATCGAGCACAACCTCGACGTCATCAAGACCGCCGACTATCTCATCGATCTCGGGCCCGAGGGCGGCGATCGCGGCGGCACGGTCGTCGGCGTGGGCACGCCCGAAGAAGTCGCGCAGGACGAGCGTTCGTACACGGGCCAATATCTGGTGCCGGTGCTGCAGGATGAACGCGTCGTCGGCCACCGGCACGCCGATGCGGATTCGGTCGACGCGCTGGAACGAGAAAACATGCGCGTTCTGGACGATCTTGCCCAGGGTGAACGCATACCCGTAGAGGCATAGCGGCCACAGGCCGAACATCTTTCGCACGTGACGAAATTTTGGGTGGCGATGCTCGTGTGCGCGAATCTTGCGCGCTCGCGCGATTTTTATCGCGACGTTCTCGGCCTAAAACTGAAGACGGACCAAAGTCCGAACTGGGTCGAGTTCGAACTCGGCAACGGCGCGACGCTGGTGCTGCACCCCAAATCCGAACTCGTTGCCGTTCGGCCGGGCTCGCTGCAACTCGGCTTCACCGTCGACAACGTGGACCGTTTCGTCGCCGACTGTGCGGCATTCAAAGTTCCGGTCTTCCAGGACCCGTATGACGAACCGTTCGGCCGCATCGCCATCATCGGCGACCCGGACGGGTATCCGATTCAGCTGATGAGCGCTTCGCGCAGGCGCGGCGCGGCTGGATGAGGCCGAAGCAGCCGGAAGCGCGCGCCGAAGAACTGCGCCGCAGCATCGACGAGGCGAATTACCGGTATTACGCCCTCGACGATCCGCAAATCACCGATGCGGAATACGACGAGCTGCTGCGCGAACTCATCGACATCGAGCAGCGGTATCCCGAATTGCAAGCGCCGGATTCACCGACGCGTCGCGTGGGAGCAGCGCCTTCGGAGAAATTCGCGCCGTACGAGCATCATGCGCCCATGCTCAGTTTGGGAAACGCCTTCAATGCCGACGAGTTGCGCTCGTTCGACGACCGTGTGCGAAAGCTCGCAAACGAAACCGTTTCGTACGTCGTTGAACTAAAAATCGACGGCCTCGCAACGTCATTGCGCTATCGCGACGGCTTGCTGGAGCGCGGCGGAACGCGCGGCGACGGCCGCGTCGGCGAGGACGTCACGCCGAATCTCAAAACGATCAACTCGATTCCGCTGCGTCTTCGCGGCGCGGCACCGCAAGAGATCGAAGTGCGCGGCGAGGTGTATTTGCGCAAGAGCGATTTCGAAGCGCTCAATCAAAAGCGCGTCGAGGCCGGACAACCGGTATTCGCGAATCCGCGCAACGCGGCGTCGGGCGGCGTGCGTCAACTCGATCCTCAGCTCACCCGCGCGCGGCGCCTCTCGTTTTTCGGATATTCGCTCGCCATTCTAAGACCGTCGAGAGCGCGCGAGCGCGTCGAACCCGCAACGCAATGGGAGGCGCTGCAGTACGTCAAACATCTCGGCTTTGCGGTCAATCCCTACGTCCGCAAGTGCGCCGCCATCGGCGACGTGATCGCGTTTTGCGAGGAGTGGGAAACGCGGCGTGACGAGCTCGACTACGAAATCGACGGCGTCGTCGTGAAAGCCGACGAGTCTTGGCGCTGCAGGACCGGCTCGGTGCGGCGGGCCGCGAGCCGCGGTGGGCAATCGCGTACAAATTCAAGGCGCGCGAAGCACGCACGAAATTGCTCGACATCGTCATAACCGTCGGGCGCACGGGAACGCTCAATCCCAATGCCGTGCTGGCTCCGGTAAAAATCGGCGGCGTCACGGTGCAGAATGCGACGCTGCACAATGCCGAGTACATCGCAAGCAACGACATTCGCGCCGGCGACACGGTGTTGGTGGTTCGCGCGGGCGACGTGATACCGCGTGTCGTCGGCCCAATCCTGAGCGAGCGCAAAGGTAATCCCCGGAAATTTACCATGCCCGGCGTGTGCCCCGTGTGCGGATCGGACGTCGACCATCCCGAAGGCGAAGCGATGTCGCGCTGCACGAACGCGGCTTGCCCGGCGCAAGTCTTCGAACGCGTGCGCCATTTCTGTTCGCGCGGCGCCATGGACATCGAGGGCATCGGCGACGTGATGGCGCAGCAGCTGACGGAGTCGGATTGGTCCGCGATATCTCGGACGTGTACGCGCTCGATGCGCAAAAGCTCGCCGCCGTTCCGCGAACGGGCGAGAAAACGATTACGAACCTCTTACGGAATATCGAAGCCTCGAAGACGCGAGGCCTTGCGCGCCTGCTCACCGGACTCGGGATTCGATTCGTCGGAACGCAAACTGCGCAGATCCTTGCCGACGATTTCGGATCGATGGATGCAATCGAAGCGGCGTCGGTCGAAGAGCTTCGGCAAAGCGAAGGCATCGGGCCGGAAGTGGCATCGAGCGTGCACCTGTTCTTTCAGCAAGAGGCGAATCGCGCGGTGATCGAGCGCCTGCGCGATGCCGGCGTCGTCATGAGTGCGCCGAAACGGGCGCGCACGACGAACGGAAAACTCGCGGGCAAGACGTTTGTGCTGACCGGCACGCTTGCCAGCCTCTCGCGAGACGAAGCAAGCGAACTCATCGCGCGGGCCGGCGGTAAAGTGACCGGGTCGGTGAGCAAAAAAACCGACTACGTCGTGGCGGGTACCGAAGCAGGCAGCAAGCTCGTCAAGGCGGAGCAGCTGGGCATTGCCATTATCGACGAAGACGGACTGCGCGGCCTCCTAGCTGGGTAGCAGCTTTCCATGCGGTACACCTGTCCATGCTGCGGTCATAAAGTCTTCGCATCGCCGCCCGGTTCCGAGGAACGTTTGTCCGGTATGCGGTTGGCTCGACGATCTGATGCACTTGCGCTTTCCGCTGTTTTCCGGCATGCCGAACGGTATATCGCTCGCCGACGCACAAGTGAATTACGCACTTACCGGCTTTACATCGAATCAATACGAGCTCGATCCCGAGTGGCGCGCGCTCGATCGCGAAGTCGACGCGCCTCAAGCACTTCCGGTCGATTTCGACGGACTCGCCGAGCCCGAAGACCCGACCACGCTGTACTATTGGCTTCCGGCGTATTGGCAGCGAGTTCCATAACGATCGGCGTCGTGTCGGATACGCACATGCCGCGGCAAGCGCGCGCGTTGCCGGCCGCGCTGCGCGAAGGACTTTCCGGGGCCGACGTCATCGTGCACTGCGGCGACATGGTCGATGCAATGGCCGTACCGCTCTTCGAAGCGATCGCGCCGCTGCACGCGGTTGCCGGCAATAACGATCCGCCCGCGCTGCACGCGCGTTTCGGCGCGCGAAAGATTCTGGAATTCGGCGGCCTCCGAATCGGCGTCGTTCACGGACACGACGGTCCGGGACGCTCTACGCCTGAACGCGCGCAAAACGCCTTCCGCAACGAACGCGTCGACGCAATCCTCTTCGGGCATTCTCACATTCCGTATTGCCGGCAGCACGGCGACGTGCTCTTATTCAATCCCGGTTCGCCGACGGATCGGCGCCGCCAACCCGAGTATTCGTACGGCGTCATTCGAATCGCCGGAAACGCGCTCGAAGCGCAGCTCCTCTATTACGCCGACAAATCGCCGTAAGAATTAGAACACGCGCTGCAGCGCGTGGGAAACGTCCGGCGGCTGCGGCAATGCTGCAGCGAGCGATGCGAACACGTCCCGCGCAATGACTCCGCGCGGCCGAATGCGCACCGCATGTTTGCCGGCCAGGCCGTGCCAATATGCGCCGGCGCGTGCGGCGTCGACCGGCGAGAGCCCTTGCGCAAGCAGCGTCGCGATGATGCCGGTGAGCACGTCGCCGGTTCCGGCCGTTGCCAGCGCGGACGTTCCGGTCGTGTTGACGTGCATGGTCGTGCCGTCGTACACGAGCGTTGCTTGTCCTTTGAGGAGCGTCGTTATTCCGGTGCGATCGACGAATTCGCGCAGCCGGTCGACCCGCTCGTCCTCGCGCACGTTGCCTTTGCCGGAAAGACGCGCGAATTCACCTTCGTGCGGCGTGAGGACGATGCGTTTACCGCGCAACATGTCCAGGTGCTTTGCAAAGTGAAACAGTGCGCTTGCATCCGCGACGATCGGCAAGGTGCACTGCTTGACGAATCCGCGGACGATCTCGCCGGTTCGATCGTCGAGCGCAAGACCGGGACCGATTGCGACGGACGAATTTCGCTTCGCCGTATCGAGCAGATCGCCGATTACCGTTTGCGGATTCGCAGACGGATCGATCGCCACGACCACCTGTTCGATCAGGTGAGCCTGGAGCGCCGGTGCGGCCGGTTTCGGCGTAGCGACCGTTACGTACCCGGCGCCCGCGCGCGCGGCGCCCATAGCGCAAAGCACGGCTGCGCCCGGGAACTGCTCGGAACCGGCGATGACGAGCGGTGCACCAGCGCTGCGCTTATCCGATTCATCGCCGCGTGCGGGAAGCAGTGCAAGAAATTCCGCGTCGTCGAGTGCATCGAACGTTCGCGGTTGTGCGTCGAGTACTGCCGGCGGCATGCCGATGTCGCCGAGCCAGAGTTCACCGGCGCATGTGCGCCCGGCGCCGAGCAGTAAGCCCGGCTTCAATGCGCCGAGCGCCACGGTCGCGGTCGCGCGCAGCGCGGGTTCCGCAATCGTTCCGCGTTCGCCGTCGACGCCGGGTGGGATGTCGACCGCCAACTTCGGCGCCGCCGACTCGTTCATGGCCGCGATCGCGTTCGCGTACACCGGCGGCAACGGTAGGCGCGCCCCCGTTCCGACGATGCCCGCGATGAGGAGCCCGCAATCGTTCAGTGCAGCGCGCGCCGCATCGAGCGAATCGGGAAACGGTTTGCGTTCGACGCCCGCAGCCTGCGCACGTTGCTCCGCGTCGCGCCGCGCGGCCGACGGATTCGGCGCATCCTGCGCGTAGATGACGCGTTCGTACCCGGGCAGGAGTGCGAGCGTAGCGAACGCGTCGCCGCCGTTGTTGCCTGCTCCGGCAAACGCGACGATCTTGCGCGAACGCGCATATCGCGCCGCCGCGTCTGCCACGCGTTCGCCCGCGGAGCGCATCAATGCGACGTCGCCGATTTGCGCGCATGCTTGCGCATCGGCCAAGCGCATCTGCTCCGGCGTGAGCACGCGCATCTTACGAGGAACCGCGGCCTTCGAGCACGACGACGGCGGCAGCGATCGACGCGGTGTGCGTAATCGTCAGATGCACCGCTGCGATCGCGCGCCGTTCCAGAAGCTCGGCCGCCTCGCCGAAGAGACGTATCACGGGTTTGCCGCTGCGTTCGTGCGAGACGCCGACGCTGCGCCACGGAATCGCGTGCCCGAACGCTTTACGCGTCGCTTCCTTCGCCGCGAAGAATCCTGCCAACCGTTCCGCGCGATTGCGTTTGCGCATGACGTAGGCCACTTCTTCCTCCGTGTACACCTTGCGCGCGAACCACGCGAGCTTCGACTGGTCGAACTCGTAACGCGCGACCTCGGCTAGGTCGATGCCGATTCCGACAATCATGCGGGGCGAGTTCGCGCTCACGTCGAAAAGCACTGCCCGAGCATGGATACCCATCTGCGCATCGTTCCGATCAACGCCATGGATTCGGCATTTCTTCAACGGCTCGGGCTCTGCTTGGAGGAGCGCTTTCTCTACGCCGCCGTCGTCGAGCGCGCACTGGCCGTTCCGCGCAGCGCCGTGAACAGCGCGCGTCAGCAGATGTTCGTCTCGACGCTTACCACGAAAATTCTGCGCCAATATCCCGACGGCGAGGGTTTGCTGCTCGCGATCACCGATTTCGACTTGTACAAAACCTCGCATCGCTTCGTTTTCGGCGACGCCGACGAGCAGCGGCGCGTCGCGGTCGTGTCGCTGCACCGGCTTCGCAGCGAATTCTACGGAGAGAACGCCGACGACAACCTGCTCTTCCAGCGCTGCCTCAAGGAATGCGTGCACGAACTCGGTCACGCGGTCGGACTCAAGCATTGTTATAACGCGCGGTGCGCGATGTATTATTCGAACTCGATCTTCGAAACGGACAACAAGATGTCGCATTTTTGCGACGTCTGCGACAAGCGCAGCCGGGCCCGAAGTTAGGCTCGTTTGCCTAATAAGCAAGCAAGGGTAGCGCGAGCGCCAGCCTAAATAATCCGTTGGTTTAGCCGTAGATTCGGATATGGGGCGCCCTCTGGTACTTCCTTAGGATTACCATTCGGCGCGCTCGACCATCGAGGTGTCTGTGATCCAAGCCCGACTCGTAGCCTGGCGCGCACAACTGGGAGTCCTTCCTCGAATCGCCGTCGCTGCACTAGCGGCGGTTGTTTGTGCGGCATTGGCATGGTACGGCCTGCGGTATCCGGGCTTCGACCTTGTGCTGCTTTCGGTCGTGACGATCGCGGCTGCCCTCGTGGGCGTGCCCATCGCACCGGTTCTTGCCGTCGTGTGCGGCGCACTCGACTACGAAGTCCGGCTGCATCAGCACTTGCCCGCCCCCACCTTGAACGGCGCGCTCCTCGGCGTGCTCGGCGCGGTCCTGAGCATGCTGTTCGCCGGCGAGATCGTTCCGATCGAAGAGCGCCACAACGAAGAATTTCCGGCTCTTTTCGGCGGCGGCCGCGTGGCGCTGCCGCGCAACGAAATGCTGCAGCATTCGATTTCCGCGCTCGCATCCGGCATCCGTGAAGTCGCACAGGGCGACTTCACGAAAAACTTGGCGGCTTCCGACGGGGCCCTCTCGGATCTTGCGATTGCGCTCAACAAGCTGATTTTCGGTATGCGCGAGTTTCTCGGCAACCTGCACTCGAACGCCGGCCAGCTGGATGCGGCGGGCAAAGAATTGCAAGCCACAGCTTCGACGGCGCTCGCGATCATCGAGGGCGCATCAGTGGCGCAGGGCCAGCTCGACGACGGCATCAACGAGCAATCGCGTATTGTCGAGCACGCGACGCGCAAAGTCACGCAGCTGACGGAAACCATCAATGCGATTGCGGCCTCGGCGGAAAAGCAGACGCGCAGTTTGGACGAAACGTCGCTCGCCGTCACGAATATGGCGACGTCGATCGAACAAGTGAGCGCGCAGGTCGATTCGCTCGCATCGATTTCCACGGAAACCTCGATGACGGCGCAGCGCGGCGGAAGCGCCATCGGCACGATCGTCGACGGCATGGAAACCATTCGTACGACGATTAACGAACTCGGCGGCGACATCCGCCAGCTCGGCAGCAATTCCGAGCAGATCGGCGACATCGTCAAAGTCATCGACCGCATCGCCGAGCAAACCAATTTGCTCGCGCTCAACGCCGCAATCGAAGCGGCGCGCGCCGGCGAACACGGCCGCGGCTTCGCCGTCGTCGCAACGGAGATCCGCAAACTTGCCGACGGCAGCGTTCAGGCTACCAAGGAAATCGCCGGGCATATTCTCTCGACGCAAGCCGTCATCACGGAAGTCGTCAACGCGATGGAACGATTGACGGAACGCGTGGAGGAAGGCGTTTCCAGCACGACCTCGGCATCGGGCGCGCTCCACGAGATCGTGCAGGCGGTACTCGGAGCGAATCAACAGATCGCCGATATTTCATCGGTCGCGCGTGCGATGACGAGCAACTCCTACCAAGTCATTCGTTCCATCGAAGAAATTGCGCGCTCCGTTCAACTGAACGTCGACGCCACGCAGCAGATGTCGACGCACTCGGACGAGGTGAACGCGGCATTTCAAAACATCGCTGAGATCTCGCAGCAGAACGCCTCGTCGGTCGAGGTGCTCACCTACGTCAACAAGGAAGTCACGGACGCCGCACAGCGCATGCTCGGCTCGGTGACGCAGATGAACGAGTTTGCCGGCCGCATCGACAGCCGGCTTGCGCAATTCAAAGTCAACGAAACCGCCGGAGAGGAAGAGGCCGTATGAGTCTGCGCGTTCGGTTACTGGGAACGATCGTCGGGGCGATCGTGCTGTTTTTCATCGTCAGCGTGGTTGCAGCGCGCTTGACGCTCACCAAGGACTTGATGGACCTGGGCCGCACGGAAGTGACGAATGGTTCGAATGCGTTTTCCGGCTATTGGGACTCGCGAAAGGACCAGGTTCGACTGCTGATCGCGCAGGACGCCGTTTCCGATGCGCTGCGTAAGAATTTGCAGAACCACGACGTGCAAGCCCTGCAAGACCAACTCTCGAATATCGCGCGCACGTCCGGACTTTCATTCCTGACGATCGTCGATGAAACCGGCAGAGTAGTTGCGCGGGCCAACGGCGGCGCGGGAAGTCTTGCGTCGAACAAGTACGTGCAGCGCGCGCTCACCGGTGAAACCGTCAGCAGCGCGGCGATCATGACTCCCCAGGTTCTCGAGGGCGAAGGTCTGATGCCGCAAAGCGAGGCCGACGTCAAGGACGGCGACAAGGTCGTCGAGCACGTGAACAACGGTCTGGCAATCATCGCTGCGGCGCCGATGAGCGATGCCAGCGAACGCACGTTGGGCGCGATCTACGGCGGCGTGCTGATGAACCACTTCTACGATTTGGTCGATCAGAGCACGCACGCGCTCGGCGGACAAACGGCGGTGCTCGACGGCGACGCCATCATCTCGAGCACGATTAGCGAGCCCGACGGCACGCGCGTCATCGATACGCGCGCAGATCGATACGATACGCAGCATCTTCCGAAGGGCACCGCGTGGGTTGGGCCCGATATGCAAGGCGGTACCGAATATCTCGCGCGGCTGGATCCGATTCTCGACGACCAAAACGACGTCATCGGCGCGCGGTGGTACGGCATTCCGATGGCGCAGATAACGAGCATCATCGACCACATGACGGAAACGTTCATTCTCTGGGGATTGCTTGCAATGGTGATTGCGCTGATCGTCGCAGTGCCGTTTGCGCAGCGCATCTCGAAGGCAATTGCTGCGCGCAGCGAGCAAGTGAGCGTCGCGGCAAAGGAACTCGGCGTTACGATTGTGGGCGGCGAAGTCTCCGGCGACCATGTCGCAGCGACGCGCGCAGCCGTGGAACGCGCAGGCCGGCTCATCTCGGAAATATCCGGCGGGCAAAGCGGCGCTAAAGTGGCGGAACTCAAAGCGGTAAACGACGAGCTGCAAAACGACGTAATCGTCATAGATACGCTCTCACAAGAGATGAGCAGCCGCTTGCAGCAAGCCGTCAGCCGCGTCGCGGAATTGAACGAGGTCGCCTCCGGTCTAGACCATTTGGTACACGGAGATTCGAAGTAGAGATGCATCGTGGCTGACGTCATTCTGTTTTTTTCGAGCAACGCCGATACGATGATCGCCACCAAGGCGCTCAAAGACGCCGGCGTCCCCGCGAAGATGATTCCAAAACCCGCGAGCGTGACCGCGGCATCCAACCTGTGTTTGAGCATCGACGGCGGATCCGAAGGCGCGGCCGTAACCGCACTGCAAACGGCCAAGATCGCCTTGGGCGGCGTAGTGAAGTAAGCTACGCTCGCAAAACGCGTGCATCGGCGAGTGTAATCTCCCGCTGCGCGCCGTCGTGATCGACGAGTAGCGCTCCGCCTGTCGACAGGCGGAGCGCTCTTGCTTCAAAGGCTTCGCTCGAGCCGTCGAGCAGTATGCGATACTGTGCGCCTGGAATACCCGCGGCGTCTTCCCATTCGTGCGTGATGCGCGCAGTTGCGTGCAGCCAGTCGTACATTTCATCAACGCAACGCAGCAGCGCTTGCAGTACTTGCGCGCGTTCGACGTCGCGCAAAACGTCCGAAACATACGCGGGCGGCGGCGAAATGCCGGCAATTGCCGCGGCATCGTCCGGACGGCGCACGTTGAGGCCGATGCCGCACGCAGCCCATGCGTATTCGCCTGCAACACGCGAAATGCAGAGGATACCCGCGAGTTTCCGTTCACCCAGCAACACGTCGTTGGGCCATTGCAGCCGCACCGCAATGCCGAATTCGGCCAGCGCGCGCCGCACGGCCAGCGCGGTCCAAAACGGCACCGCCCACAGATCTTCCGCCGGCAGCGGGTCCGGCAAGCCGATCGTGCACAGCAGCGCGCTTCCCGCCGGTGCAACCCACGAACGCCCTTTGCGTCCGGTTCCGCGCTCCTGGAAATCCGCGACCAGCGTCAGTCCGCGCGCCCGCTCCTCGCCGAGCATGCGGGCCATGTCGTCGTTGGTGCTTCCGGTCACGGCGACGCGGGAAATGCGATTGAAGCGCCCCACTTTCACGCTTGCTTCGGGGTGCAGGCCTGCTTCGCCCGCGGCCCGTATTCCACGGCGGTTATGGCAATCCAACGTACATTGATCCTCTGCAAACCCGACGCCGTTTCACGCAGCCTCGTCGGAGAAATCGTCACTCGTCTCGAGCGCCGCGGCTATGTGATCGTCGCGATGAAACTGATGCAGCTGGACGGCGAGCGCGCGCGTCGTCATTATGGCGAGCACGAAGGCAAACCGTTTTTCCAAGGCCTCGTCGATTTCATCACGAGCGGTCCGCTCGTCGCGATGTGCGTGGAAGGCGAAGACGCGATTGCCGGCTGCCGGCAACTGATGGGCGCGACCAATCCGCTGAGCGCGGCACCCGGATCGATTCGCGCCGACTTCGCGTCGACCATCGGCCGCAACTTGGTGCACGGCAGCGACTCGCACGAAAGCGCCGAACGCGAACTCGCGATTTTCTTCGAACCGCGCGAGTACGTATCTCGCAAGCACGATCTCGAACGCTGGATTGTGGAGAAGTAACCGCATGTCGTTGGAATCGCTGCGCGGCGGCGGGCGGCCGCTGATCGAGGGTGTACACGCGCGCGAAGTCTTGGATTCGCGCGGAAATCCGACGCTTGCGGTGAGCGTGGCAACGAGTTTCGGATCCGTAGAGGAAGCGATGGTTCCGTCCGGTGCATCGACGGGCGCGCACGAAGCGGTCGAACTGCGCGACGGCGACGCGAAGCGCTACAACGGAAAAGGCGTACTCAAAGCCGTCGCCGAGGTGAACGACGTGCTGGCTTCGGCGATCGAAGGCCTCGATGCGACCGCGCAGCGCGAAATCGACCGCCGCCTCATCGAGATCGACGGCACGCCCAACAAGAGCAAAGCCGGCGCAAACGCGATGTTGGGTGTTTCACTTGCGACGGCGCGCGCGGCGGCGAGCAGTTTTTCGCTCCCGCTTTTTCGCTATCTCGGCGGACCGTCCGCATCGACGCTTCCGGTTCCCATGATGAACGTCATCAACGGAGGAAAGCACGCGGATGGGGCGTTGCAGTTCCAAGAGTGCATGATCGTGCCCGTCGGCGCGCCGAGTCTGCGTGAAGCGATACGCTACGGCGCGGAAGTCTTTCATGCGCTCGGGAAATTGCTGCACGAGCAGAAATCAGCCCACGACGGTCGGCGACGAAGGCGGCTACGCGCCGCGTTTGGATACGCTCGATCAGGCGATGGATTTGCTGGTGCAGGCCATTACGCGCGCAGGGTACAAGCCGGGCGCCGACGTCGCAATCGCGCTCGATGCGGCCGCGACGGAATTCTTCCAAGACGGAAAGTATTTTCCGCTCACCAAAGATCGCGCGTTCGGCGCAGACGACATGGTGTCGTTCTACGCGGATCTCATCGCGAAGTACCCGGTCATCTCAATCGAGGACGGTCTTTCCGAAGACGACTGGAGCGGCTGGGCAAAACTTACCGCAGCCATCGGCGCGAAATGCCAACTCGTCGGCGACGATTTGTTCGTTACCAATACCGAGCGGCTCTCGCGCGGCATTCGCGAGGGCATCGCCAATTCGATCTTGATCAAAGTCAATCAGATCGGCACGCTGACCGAAACGCTCGATGCGGTGGAGATGGCGCACAAAGCCGGCTACAGCACGGTCATTTCGCACCGTTCCGGCGAGACGGAAGATACGACGATAAGCGACATCGCGGTGGCGACGGGAGCGGGACAAATAAAAACCGGCTCGCTTTCACGCAGCGATCGCATTGCGAAATACAACCGGCTGATGGCGATCGAAGAAGAACTCGGGGACGCAGCCATTTATCCGGGCGCAGGGGCTTTTCCGCGGGCGTAGGCGAAAACGCGCCCGGCCGGGGCCCGTCGCTCAGCGGTAGAGCGGCCGGCTCATAACTGGTTGCGCGTAGGTTCGAATCCTACCGGGCCCATGCGTTTGACGCTCGGCGGGCGGTGGAATGACGCAAGCATGCAAGGAACCGTCATTCTCCGCGCGCTGGGCGTCGCTATTTTGGCTGCCGGCGTTTCCGGTTGTCATCCGAGCACGCGCAGCGCGGCCGGACAAACGCCGCTGCCCGCGAGTACGACGCTGGCGCAAGCCAATTCCACCGCAGCGCCGGATCAAGCGCTCACGAGCGGCCCGGGCGATAAGTATTTCGCGAAAACCGATGCCAAACTGCACGGCGTTTCGTTTTCGATTTGGGCGAACGGGCGCCCGGTCGACGTAATTCAATGGCCGAGCAAGGCAGTGGACATCACGCAGGACATGAAGGGTCACGCGAACACAATCGTGGTGGAATGGAATCGCACGCAGAAAAACGGCGCGGGAACGCTGACGATCGGAACGGCGAAGCACGTCGTGTTTACGACGCGCGTGACGCCGTCGTCGCCGGCGAAGGGCCGCAACTCGAAGCAATTCCTGGCTCCGCAGGCACCGGTCGGACGATAATCGACGAGCCGATGCAGCTCGATGCATCGGCGCGCGAGGCGTATGAACGCGACGGCTTCGTCAAGATCGCCGGCGTGTTCGACGCGCCGACAACTGCATATTATCGCGAGCACATTTCATCCGAGGTCATCCGGCGCAACCGCAATACGGCGCCGATCGACACGCGCGACACCTATCACAAAGCCTTTCTGCAAGTCACGAATCTGTGGCGAACGAACGAGGCGGCGCGCGAGTTCGTCTTCGGAAAACGGCTTGCGTCGCTCGCGGCGCAGCTGCTCGGCGTGGAACGCGTGCGGCTGTATCACGATCAGGCGTTGTACAAGGAGCCGGGCGGCGGCATTACGCCATGGCACGCGGACCAATTCTATTGGCCGCTCTCGAGTGAAAAAACGATCACGGCTTGGGTTCCGCTGCAGGCAACGCCGCTCGAAATGGGACCACTTGCATTTGCCGCCGGCAGTCACCGCATGCAGTTCGGACGCGATCTCGAAATCTCCGACGAAAGCGAGCGCAGCCTGCGCAAAGCGCTCGAATCGGGACGTTTTCACGAAGTCAACGAACCGTTCGCACTCGGCGAAGTGAGTTTCCACTCCGGCTGGACGTTCCATCACACCGGCGCGAACGCGTCGAAGCAAGCGAGAGCGGTAATGACGGTCATCTACATGGCCGACGGCATCCGGCTCATCGAGCCGGCGCGCAAGCAGCACTACCTGGACTGGGAGGCGTTCATGCCCGGCGTCCGCCCGGGCGAAGTGGTTGACAGCCCGCTCAATCCCGTGTTGAATTAGGCCTTGGACCCCGTGGCGCCATCGTCTATCGGTTAGGACATCGCCCTTTCAAGGCGGAAAGACGGGTTCGATTCCCGTTGGCGCTACCAATAAAGCTGCGTATTTACGCGGCTTTTTTCATTGCCGTTCGCCGATGTCTACCTAAATGTCTACCTAACTGCGCGACCCCCGGAGACGACGGTACGGGCGACCGAGGAAGCGACGGATATCTCCAGCGCCGGGCGAAAGAACGTTGCGGAACCTCTGGCCGGGATGGAGTGGGAGAATAAACCTTCGAGAGACCTCGATGTCCTTGTAGACTCGGCGTGTGGGATACGCAAACCAAGCCGTATCTGCAAGACGCTGTGTTGGCCTATCGTGTCGGCGCATATCGCCTTGCCATTTCGTTGCAACATGGACTGCGGTAGCCTTCGACATTATAAATAAGGTTCGCGGCCTCTGCTGATGGCGAGATCCGGCGCGAGCATTCATTCAAACCTTCGATCATGCTATCGCCTCGAGGAACACATCTCAACTTCTGAAAATTGAGCGCGATTAGTGGATCCGCGAAGGAACAATTTCAGTCATCGGCGTTCAAGACGCGAAAAGCCTTAGACGGCTCGAGGACGACGCCATCTTTGCGCCCATCCGGCTCTGTCGCGCGACCACGACCTTTTTCACCCCCGCCCGACTTAGTGCGTGCTCACGTGTGCAAGCCGTGAATAGCGATGCTATCGATGCCACCATTATCAGGTAAAGCGATCCTAGAAATATATAAGGTCGACGTACCATCCTCTATATTTCCGCGGGAGCGAAGAAGCGCCGTGCGAGTACGTAATCGAGCGTTACCTAAATCGGATCGATCGTCAACTGTACGAACTTCAGTGTCGTAGTGTTGAAGGCATTCGATCCGCAGTGACGTGCCTGAGTGGCAAGGTTTTGATAACTCGCTGTTAGACTCGCTGGAAGCCGTGAGCGATTCGATGCAGCGTATCTAGGGGCGAAGTTGACGATCGCGCCGTTGCAATAATCGATGAGGCGAACCGAGGTTCAGCTATTCCGATCACTTTTGGTAATCTCCCGCTTTCCCCTTATCAGAGAGAACTTCGCTACATCTGCAGTTACCCGTCTGCAGCCTGGCGCTTACGCCAACCATCCATACGGAATATTTGCTGCTGCTGGCATCCTTGATGATGAGGTAAACAACGCGCTTTGCGAACGCTGAACCGTTAGGCCGGTTGACGCAATCAGTACTGGAATCGTTTCCTGTCGAACAGTTTCATATACTACTGATCCAGAGGCTTGAGCGTGCAGGCACTTTCCGGGACGCGGAAGACGTCTACGTAATGTGGAGTGTGCCTCGTCCCGTTTCTGAATGCAAAGCGCATGCAGCGGATCATTAACGCAGTAGCGGGCAACGGCGGAAGGGGCACTGCATGGCCGGTCGGGGAACCCAGCGATCCTTGGCGCGTCTACTCCGGCTGCCCGCTCGCGCGACACGATCATATAGCAATGTTCATTTTATGCCGCTTCTTCGTGCTGCGAGCGCAAACATCCGACACAGGAATACAGCGAAGTTTCTTGGCAAGCGCTCAGCCAACTGCCGGTCGATATACGGGTAAGATGGGCTATCCGTTTCACAGTCCCCCAGTATTGGCGAATGGGCCGAGGCCCTCATTTTCAGATCGCATACGGTGATCTACCGGATGAAGGCAGTCCTACCAGGGGAATATGCAAAAGCGCCGCGCGCCTATGGCAGGAGCAGTGCGGGTCTGTACGGTTCCGTGAACGCTTCCATTTGCGATGCGGCATACCGTCCAAGAAACACCCCTGTTGTGATTGATCTGTAGAGGCGGCTTTTCTCAATGCAGCCGATCAATCATATTAGTGATCTGCCGCGATGATTCTTAGGGCTTTGAGGGGTCTGGCGGCTGAATAAGGGGACACGCGGCCAGATTGTCACTAGCAGAGTTGAGATGAACAACGAAAACTATCGGCCTACGACGCCCTTCGTTGAAGAAGCGGCAACTGTCGCGGTACTCTTCAACGATCTCGCTCAGTCTTGCGATTGCGCACCTGCGCGGTCACGCTCAACCGAAGCCGACTCCTGCGCGCGTTCTACGTGTTCTTCGCGGAAGATGCGCCGATTGCGCTCGTCACGTTCGCACTCGAGCAAGCCCTCATCCGACCATCGCTTGATGGTCTCTGCGGTCCGGCCAACGCGTCGCGCCAGTTCACTTACAAGCACACCAGCGTAGGTTCGACCTTTGCTCCCATTGTCCCCATATGGGTAGGAATGGGGAGAAGGCCGGGAACAATGTGGCGCATGAGCACGGTGTCGCGTCTGCCTGTCCGTAGGATCCGACGTCGCTCGAGCTGCGCCGGCGGCGGCGGTCAACTCTTGGCCTTGAAACTGCCGCTTTGAGCATGCCGCAGCTCGTTGAGATTGACCGTCATGCTTGTGCTACATTGCGCCACAACCGCCCGAAGTGGACGGTGTTGCAACAGGATATCCCACCATTTCGACGCATCGGCCTATGCCGAAGTAGATTTGCTTGCGGGCGGTTTGCCATGTCCGCCGTTCTCGCGTGCGGGCAAACGACTCGGCGAAGAAGATGAGCGCAATCTTTGGCCTGCACGCTAAAGATCATCGAGCAAGTGAGGCCAAAGGCGATCATGTTCGAGAACGTGCGGGGCATTCTGGATGCGGTAATTGAGGATTTTCGCACGAAGTTCGCGTCGGCGGAGCAGCTCAAGGGCTACAAGACCGATTGGAAATTACTGAATGCATGCGATTTTGGGGTCTCGCAATTACGGCCACGAGTCGTTTTCGTTGCAATCAAAGAAGAGTTCGCCTCAGATGGATCGGCGATAAATGGGACGGCTGGCCGACAGGAAGCGGAGGATCCGGTGCCCACCGTTGGCGAAAAGATCTTCGATCTGATTTCTGAGCGCGGGTGGCCCGGTGCCAAGAAATGGAAGCAGCAGGCAAATGAGATTGCGCCAACCATCGTCGGCGGCTCATGTGAAACACGGCGGCCCAATCTTGGTCCCACACGCGCGCGCAGAGAATGGGCCGCACTTGGAGTTGATGGTCTTGGAATCGCTGACGCGGCCCCGGATCGCGACTACGTTGGGATGCCGCGCCTGACAGTAAGGATGGTTGCGCGGTTGCAAGGCTTCCCGGATACGTGGGAATTTAAAGGCGGTAAAACGGCTGCGTACCGGCAAGTTGGAAATGCATTTCCGCCGCCGGTTGCTGAAGCCGTCGCGCGGCAAATTCGCGCATGCCTAACGGCAGAAACGCAGAGCACCGGCAAGCGGAAAGCCGTATAACGTTGGCGCTGAACTCAAATGACCGAATCGCTGTAGAAGCATTCAACGATATCGTCACCCGCGAAAATCTAGATAAATATACGGCGTGGAAAGCGATAGCCAAACTTCTCTTGACGTGTGAGGTCTGGGAGGGCAAACGTACAGGCTGGAGTCCGCTAGTTTACGAGCGATGCATCGTTTTTGAGGAAGCCAACACCTTTGGCGTAACAAAATCCGGTGAAGAAATCGCAAAGTACAGCTCGGAAGGAAGCTCGGTGCATACCTGGCCGGTCAGTTTGGCGTTCCGACCGAAAGTATCTGCGATGAGATCGGCGTTTATTGGCGGCTTCCCGAGATCCGGAACATGCAGCCTAACAACTTGCTCGGGAATTCGTTCCGGTCTCTCTGCGTCACTTACCTCGAGCGGTTCGGTAATCCGGAAATCTCCTACGATGAAGAGGTTAGTCCGCATGCCGAATTTGCGGGCCATCAATGCCGGCGCAAGCCCAGGCGCGAAGATCGACATCGTCGCCCGGCGAGGCGACTTGCCGGTCGCGCTCATGTCGTGTAAGTGGCGATACCGCCACGATCGCGTGGAATTCGTTGAGGAATTCATGCGTTACTTAACACCAGCGCGGCGGCTAAATTCGAATATGGAGTTTTATGCAATTACAGGAGAATTTTCGTCGGCACGGCTTCACAAAGCGCTGGAGGCTTCGCAGCCCGCGTCGGTGCACGGCCCGATGTCAGGCGGTCGTGCATTTCGCGCCGCAAATTCCCCGTGAGGCGCTAGAAATAAATGGGCGCACCGTCGAGGAGCTGAAGGGTCTCCCATACTTAGCCGACGCGTCTTGTACCTGGCGCTAAGCTCGCGCTTGAAGGACGTGATTGACTGCGGTCGCGGGGGCCTTTGTCAATCTCACACTCCCAAAGCACTAAGACACGGTAGCCCATATTTTGTAGAATTTCTGCGTGCTGTCGATCACGTTCGACATTTCGTAGAAGCTGGTGCCCAGTAGGCAGCGTTGCTGCGGGGGCTGGACGCCTCACGACATCCAGGATGCTGATGCCAAAAGCAGCCGTGAACAAAGACTGCCACGCGTCGCCGCGTGAAAACGATATCCGGCTTGCCTGGCAGTGAGTTCACATGGACCCGATATCGCAGTCCACGAGCGTGCAAGGATTAGCGCAAAATGGGCTCGGGCTTCGTGTCCCTCGAGCGGATACGCCGCATATATTTCCGATCGTCCGATCGGCGTTGTGGCGCGCGAGGCTCGACGCAAAGGCATTCCGAGCAATTCACCGGGCTGAGGCAGCATACCAACCGCAAAGGTTAAACCCGGAAATGAGGTCCAAACCATCGCGTTCGCCCGGCCAAGTTACCAGACCGCGACCGATCGCAGCCCTACTCGAGTACCAATGCGAGCGATGGGAGGGTTAAAACTGGGGACGCCGATTCCGTACCAGAAGCCAAGCATCGCGATCCCCAAGGGCTTCACGCTGGCAGAAACGGTCAACTGTACCGCAAGAGCAGTTGCCTGGAAGCCAACACATTAAACGACGTCGCGGAGGAAAAGTGCTGCTATTTGTGGCCTAAAACGGCCGTCGCCAACGCGCAAACGATCCAATCGACACCCCGAAGTTTGTAATCTATCTCACCATTCCAGGTTCGGCATTCCAATGTGCCGAGCTTAGAATCGCTGGACTCCGGCAACACAGCCTCATGCAGGCGGGCTAATGGGCTACTGTCGATGTAGAATGACCGTAATCACTGGCTTGAGATCGTAAGCAGCAGCTGCGAGACGCTATCAAAAGCCGTTTTGGCGGTTTATAATAAAGACTGTCGCGGATCAGGACGGAGGACCTTATGGGTCTAAGGATTCAGTTTTTCTTTTGCGGCGATGAAAAACGGAACGTCGAGAGTCCCCCTCTGTGGTAAGCACGAGCGAGGGGCAACGGCTTATCGCGCTGTTGAAACAACATATCCTTGAACGGATGCGTTCAGAGCCGACATGTCGTGCGGACGCCGCGGGCTTAGGAAACGTAGAGATTGAAGACCTCTGCGGCCTCCTCTCTGTCTTAATTCGCAAGATCACTACCTCACTTACTCATTGCTATGCTCGCTCATTAAGGACGGCGCTGTCGAGCGCGTGGTTTGGCCCAAAAGTCCGAGGCGGCCAAAGTATCGCCTTCGGGCTGGTGTTGCGACTCCAACTCGGAAACCCGCCGCTCCCGACTATACGAAGGAACACGCGTGACTGAATATCTTGCGGCCCTGCAAGAAACGGAAATGCTGCAGCCGCCCCGGCCTTCTGCAATTATTAACTCTTTGCGGGCCATTGGTTATTCGTTCAACACGGCCGTTGCCGACATAATTGATAACTCCATCGCCGCTGGCGCCACGCGTGTGGACATTTCTTTCGATATCGACCCAGCGTGGGTTGCAATTGTTGACAACGGCCGCGGCATGTCTCGAGATGAACTCATCTTGGCCATGCAGCACGGCGGCGCAGGTCCGAATGATCCCCGCTCAGCCGAAGATCTCGGTAGATATGGATTAGGTCTAAAAACTGCGTCGCTCTCGCAGTGCCGACGCCTCACAGTCATATCGATCAAGCATGGAATAGTGAGTGCTGCGCGCTGGGATTTGACTGAAGTCGAACGACGCGATAACTGGATCTTGCTGCTCCCGCGCGAAGAAGGTTCGGTAGAGCTTCCTTGCTATAACGATCTGATTCAGTTCAACCACGGGACGCTCGTTCTTGGGAAGATTTTGACCGCGCAACTGCCGGCGAGGCTGATAAGGGCGCGGCCCTTCAAAGCTGGTTTTGGGTTGCGGAGAGCATTCTTGGCTTGGTCTTTCACCGCTATCTGCGCCGGAAATTGGTAAACGCCTTGAAATCACTGTAAATCGGCGGCAAGTCGAGGCGGCGGACCCATTCATGAAAAACAATCCCTACACTGAATTCGCCGGCGAGGAAACCAAAATTATCGACGGCCATAAAGTAGGAATCAGGGCATATATCCTTCCTCATATCAGCAGAATCACTCACGATGAGCTGGAGCAAGCGGCGGAAAGGATCGCCTACGCGACGCCCAAGGATTCTATATTTACAGGAATAAGCGACTCATCATAGGAGGCACGTGGTTCAGGCTTTTGGGCCGTGATGAACTCACCCGGCTCGCGCGCATCCAAATTGACATTCCTAATGCGCTCGACCATCTCTGGGATTTGGACGTAAAGAAATCGACCGCGCACCCTCCCGAGAGAAATTCGCCGTATACTGCGACAAATAATCGGCGTGGTTGCGCAGAAGAGTGTAAACGTTTTTCAGGAACGGCGGCGAAAGAAAGATAAATGATCCAACAACGTATATATGGGAGCATTCGCGGGTTCGCGACGCGATTCGATATGATATCAATCGCAATCATCCGCTAATTAGTGGCTTCCTGGAGGGCCTATCTGCTAAACAGCGTGCCGCTGTGAACCGCATCTGGATGCTATTGAATATACACTGCCGATCCGGCAGATTTACGTGGATCAGGCCTCAAATGAGTCGATCGAGCAAGGCTCCGCAGAAACGGAAGTACGTTTGCGCGAACTGCTTACTGATCTGTTGGCTGGATGCGCTAGCGATTCCGAGAGAGAGCAAATACTTCAAGGCTTGCGTACCTTCAAGCCATTAGCCTATATCCCAATGCAACGATGAACCTTATCGGAGAGCGATGACCATGCAAGATGGAACGGCTGCTTCACTTCAGGGATCTGCTCAGGAATTGGCGGCAATCGTTATAACAGTCCTGGCGAGAAGCGAGGAAACGCCGTCGATGGAACGCGTTTCTGAAGTTATGATGCAAATGCGCCGTGCCGTTCCAGTTTCAGATGACGAATTCATCCAAGTCGAAAAATATGTCCACACCCAACGGCGCATGGCAATGGGTAAAGGCGTTGCCCTTACCTCCGAATTCCAAAAGTGGCTGCTCCATCGAAAGCCTTCCATAGATCCGTATTATTGGCAACGCTACAGAGAGTACTTGCTCACCCAGCACTTCGGTCCACTGTTGTCAGGCAAATGGACAAGATTACGGACAAGCTGCTGGATTACTGTGGTGATCCTCACTCCAATCTTAAAGAGAAGGGGGTTATCGTCGGAAACGTCCAGTCAGGAAAGACCGCGACGTATACAGCGCTGATTAATAAGGCAGCGGACGCAGGCTATCGCGTCATCATCTTACTGGCGGGCATGCTAAACAGCCTTCGCCATCAGACCCAGGTGCGGCTGGACGAAGGCTTTGTCGGGTACGACGCGGCGGTAATCAAAGGTAACCAGATCCAGAATGGCGGGGCTGTGCTTGGAGTAGGTCGCTGGACCAATACGCGAGCGCCCTTTGCATTAACTTCTCAAGGAAGAGATTTTGACGTAAATTTTGTTGGTGTTCGCGGCCGCCTTGACGCAATGAATGAGCCGGTCCTTGTGGTCGTAAAGAAGAACAAAACCATTCTTGCTAATCTGCATGCTTGGCTTTCTGATCAGAATCCAACGAACGATGGAAAGATACACGCACCCACGCTCCTCATTGACGATGAGGCCGATGCGGCGACGCCTAACACCGGAGCGGAACACGATCCGCGTGCAATGAGAAAACACAGGCATCAGGAACTGATAGCGTTATTTCTAAGTCTTCGTATGTGGGCTTCACGGCGACGCCTTTTGCGAACATATTCATTTCACCGGATTCTGCGACTGAGATGCTAGAGAACGATTTGTTCCCTAGCGATTACATTTATAGTTTGGATCCGCCGAACAACTACATTGGCCCCGTGAGGATGTTCCAAGAGGGGGCCAAGCCTATACAGGACATTTGACGACGCCAAAGCAATCTTTCCGCAGCGTCATTAGAAGGAATGCCGGTGACGAGCTTGCCGGATAGCATGCTCGATGCGGTTGCGAGTTTCTTGATCGTAAATGCGATTCGAGATTTGCGTCAGCCGCGGCACCCATAGGTCCATGTTAGTCAACGTTCACTGGGCAAATAATGTGCAGTTGCAAGTCGCCGATCTGCTTCAGACCGTGGTTGAAGCGATAATACGCGACGTCGCGACGTACGGCGATATTCAGCAGATCACGCGTTTAACAGAAGCGCTCGTATTCGGCATCTTAATTCTGTCTTTGAACGCGAGCATGCAAATGCTGCCCAGCAACGTGGGGCGACGTTCAGCGGGTTCTCCATGAAGCGATTCGTTCGGTAACCGTGCGTGCTGTAAACATGAAGTCGGGAACATCCCGTTTGGATTACGAGGCGTACAAAAGCCAAGGACTTCGCGTAATCGCCATCGGGGGGAACGCTCTTTCGCGCGGCCTTACGCTAGAGGGCCTCAGCACAAGTTATATCTACAGAAACTCGAAGGCCTACGACACTCTTCTTCAGATGGGCCGATGGTTCGGGTACAGGCCTGGCTTTGAGGATCTGTGCCGTGTGTGGATGTCGCCAGAATCACTATCGTGGTATGTGCCCGCATCCAGAAGCCACTGAAGAGTTACGCGCCAATTCAGGCACATGCATGACGCTGGACAGACGCCGCGGAGTTTTGGGCTGCGAGTGAGAGCCCATCCCGATGCTCTAACAGTAACCGCGCGAAATAAAATGCGGGGTGCTGCCCAAGTGCTTGAAGGGACAGTATCGTACAGTAACAGGCACGTTGAGTATAAGGAATTGGTGCTGAGTAATGATGTACACACCAGCAACCTTTCCGCCGTTGAGAGTACATTGCAAGCCATCGAGGATGCGAATATCGCTGTTGAAAGTGCCTCGAAGGGCGCGCAGTATTTATGGCGTGGTGTGCCGCGTGAACTTATCGTCAGACTCTTATCGTCATTTCGGGCGTATCCAATACACTCGCCCCAGCAGATTGCACGCTTTATCGGAGAATCAGATTTGGTAAGCTAAGCGAATGGGATGTCGCGATTCCGACTGGATCCATTAAAGAAAGCGTAACGATACACTGGTTTTAAGATAGAACCGTCCCGCCGCGGCATGCAGCGCACCGGACAGAAATTTGAGCCCATCGGGCATAGGCTTCGCGGATCGGAACATGATGGGGCCATGTCGGTTCTACCGCAAACCAGAGAAACAGGCCATCGCGCGTCGCGATCGTTACAGAGAAAGCGGCGACCGCACCCATCCACTTGCGTTGTGCTATCGGGAAGCTCGTAACCGCCCGCTACTTTTAGTCTATGTTATTGAACCCACCGACGAGAATGAAAAGCAGCAATGGGTCGGGTCTCCAGAAACTCGTCCAATCGTCAGCCTTGGGATTACATTCCCATCCTATAATGACCAGAATGGGCGAGGCCTTGTTACATACGAGACAAACCAAGTGTATCAGCCGATGCGCCTGAGCTGAACCCGAAATCGACGAGGACGAGCAGGATGATGCGTCGGCTGTCATCGCTTGAGGAGGTGTGGGAAAGCCTCGAGCAAGCCGACGAAGATACCGTTTTCCAACGGATCGATGAGAGTCACCCTGGAAACTTTTACGCCGCTCTCGACGCCCGTCGGCGACGAGGTCTCGTTCTCATTTCGAATTCACATCCAGCCGAGATTCCTGAGCTTGGAAAATCTCGAAATCGATGTATCAAAGCAGCAAGACGGCAAATGGCGAACGTGCATTTGGGTAGCGCACCGCGAATTCACGCCCTTTTTCGCTTCACTTGCTCAAGACGTTGGTAAACTCACAGTCGGACTCTTCCCGATGACGAAAATCGCTCAATTTATGGCGGCGCGAATAGTCCGATGGCGTGAACTTCTCGAATCGGGAAACTCCGCACTGCGATTATGGGAATTGCGCGGCCTCGTAGCCGAACTGATTGTGTTAAAGAGGCTGTGCGGCCTATTGAACCCGATAGACGCCGTGGATGCATGGGAGGGTCCGTTGGGTGCACCTCAAGACTTTATCTTTCAGCAGTGGCGTATCGAGGCAAAAGCTGTCGGACCTGTCGCGAGAAAAGTACGGATAACATCAGCCGACCAACTCGAGGTGCCTGCCGGCATCGACCTTCGCCTCGTCGTGGTGATCTTGAGTGACGTCGATCAGGAGGCTCCTAACGGGTTCACGATCGCTGACGTCGTAAGCGACATTCGAAGCGGATTGGAGCAGCATCAAAGCGCTCTGCAGAAGTTCGAAGCGCGGTTAAGAACTGCTGGAGTACTCGACGTTGGCGTTTACAACACGCGTAAATTCAGGCTCGATGGTCTGCGTAGCTTTGTTGTTGATGGTGCGTTCCCACGAATTGTGCGAACGATGCTGATTCACGGTGTTACTGAAGTGGTTTACAGCATTAATATTGGAGAAATTGGCGACTTCGAGCGAGCCTTCGGAGAGTAGAATGGATCTCGAACTGTTTCACGCAGAGTTTCTGAATAGCGTTCATTTGAGGTTGGCGAGCGGCGGTGGATTTAGTGACGATGCATTCGCGGAGGTGGCGGCCGAGTATCTCGAGGATGCGAATGAAATTAGCAACTTCGAACCATGTCACTATCGATCGTCAAATGGGCGTATGGCGATAGATGGTTATTCATTTGACGACGCGGATGATTCCCTCCGAGTGTTTATTGTTTTCCGCAGCGGATCCGAGTCGTTGAATACGCTCACAAAGACAGACGCGGAAGGCCAGTTTCGAAAGTTAATATCCTTTGTCGAGGCTGCATTCAGCGGGAAATTTGAGCGATCTGTAGACGACAATCATCCGGCGCGTGACTTTGCCGAGAGAGTCTTTGAGGAAAAGGCCAAACTCTACTCGAGTTCGCGCTTACGTGCTCTCAGACTGCCTTCTGAGCACGCGGGTAAAGGACTGGCCTGAAGGGGCGATCGGAAGCGTTCGCATCGACTATCATATTTGGGACATTAACCGATTTTTCCGGGCCGCGATGTCCAACACCGGCCCTGATGAGGTTACGGTAGATTTCGCGAGGGCAAGTACGGCGGCGATCCAGGCGGCTTGCCATGCCTTGCGGCAAGCACCCCTGGCAGCCCCTACGAAGCCTATCTCTGCGTGGTCCCGGCTGATCTTCTCGGCGACATATATGATCGCTACGGAAGCCGCCTGCTGGAAGGTAACGTTCGTGCATTCCTCACTGCGAAGGGAAAAGTCAATCCAGGGAATCCGCACTACCCTCGTAAAGCAACCGCAGATGTTCTTTGCATATAACAATGGAATCTCGGCGGTTGCCTCCAGCGTAGATATCCAGCAAACTCCAAGTGGTCCTCGCATGGTGACCGCCACGAACCTCCAGATAGTAAACGGTGGCCAGACAACCGCATCGATAGACAATGTTCAGCGTAACGATAGACAAGTCGATCTCGCATATGCGTTTGTGCCAATGAAACTATCCGTAGTAATGGGCGATGAGTCAACCGGCATGGTGGCGGATATTTCGCGTTGCGCTAACAGTCAAAATAAGGTAAGTGATGCGGACTTTTTCCGAACCATCCGTTCCACCGTCGCATAGAACAGATCTCAAGACGCGTTTGGGCCCCTGCTAAGGGAGGCAATCAATATGAAACGCGTTTCGTATTATGGCGGGCGCGAGGTCAATATCTAAATGAATTTGCGAAACTTACGCCTGCGCAACGTGACCGGTTGAAACTTGAGATTCCAAAAGATCAATTAATAACAAAGACAGACCTCGCGCGCTGCCAGTATCGTGGGAATGCCGGCCTTATAATGTTAGTGCCGGTGCCCAAATCGTAACGGCAGAGTTCGCGAAACAAATAGCCGACAGACTGGAACGCGGATCGGATGCCTTTATTGAGGATTATTTCCGCAATGTTGTTGCGCGGATGTTGATTTATCGAAACGCTGAAAAGCTGGTGTCAAGCCAGTCGTGGTACATTGTTGGATACAGGGCCATAATCGTTACCTATGCGATTGCAAAGCTAATCTTATCTGAAGCTATCAAAATTGGAGCGGCGCGTTATTGATCTTAAGCAGATCTGGCGCGAGCAAAGCGTGTATGCTCAATTAATGGACGAGCGAGCTGCTGATGTCGCGGAAACGGTCTTTGTGTCTTTATACGATCTCCAGAGGGGCAGCTCAGAATCTAACGCAATTCGCTAAGCGGCAAAAGTGCTGGGAGGAAGTAAAAAAGATCGGGATTGAGTTTTCGCCAGCGTTTCTTTCAACGCTTGTTGATCGTTCCGACGCAACACAAGAGGCGCGCGCTGCCCGAGCACTGCAACATATGGATTCAGGGATCGATGGCCAGGCGCTCGTCCTCGGCTTGGGACAGGCGTACTGGCAGCAACTGCTGGACTGGGCGACAACACGAGGCGGGCTCGACGCAACGGATGAGCGAGCAGTTAGGGCGGCTGCCGGACAATATGGGAGTCTTCCGACAGAAAGGCAATGCAAGCGCCTACTGCAGTAAAGATGCGCTACGAGGGCGAAGGTTTCATCGCTGCGTGATAATGCCGGAAATTGGCCTCGGGCGGACTATTCGACCTCGTGCTCAGTAACGAGCATCTTAAGCTTTTGAATAAGGTCTCGAGTCGTAACAGGCCAGCTCGTTTCCGACAGTTCGCGCAGCTGTTGATCGCCCGCTGCACCTTTAAGCTCGACGGCCTCGATGAGGCGTGCAACACGCGTTCCCTTCAGATAAAGACGGACGGAAGCGTTCTCACTGTTCGGAAGTGTCTCGCCCACAATCCCGATGCCGCGTGCAGCGAGGTGCTTCTCTGATGCGGTCCCTTACTCGATTACCGAGTCGTTGAGGGCCATGGAGTTCTTTCAATTCCCTCACCCACACAGTCAAGACACCGTCGTTTCGTCTCAATTTTTGATAGAGATCATAAGTTTCCTTAAGAAACTATCATCAATCACGAACTGCACCTCGGCTGAAGTTCGAAGCTTTCAAGGGCTTACGAAAAGTATAGTGCAGTATTGCGGACTAAGCGTCATCAAGGATTGTTCCCAATTATCGGTTCCCGGTTCAGCGGTCGACTGAAAAAAAGCGCCTTTCCGCCCCTGGAAATCAACTCAGCGGGGTCGTAGCGTAGGAAGGTGGTTCGCGCGCCAGCCCTGTGTTGCGGTGTTGGCGATACTATTTCGCCCTTCGCCCATCGAGTTGCTTCCCCGTGTGAAGACGTCCGTGCTCGTGTCAGCCTGCGAATCACTCCGATCACTTGGCTATAGGATTAGTTCTTCTCACGTTTTTCGATGGCTCCTGGCCGTACGACATCTCTACGCTGTGCAAGATCGTCGGCCTAATCGTCGCCGTCGCGCTGGGCGGGTTAGGCCGCGCCGAATTCGTCTGCTGAAGCGCTTTGTATGTCGATAAAGCGAAGCGCGGAGGGCGCGCTGAAGGGTCGAATGGGTGCGTCAAAAGCGTCCCCAAAACGTCCGGGGTACTCTATACAGCAATCATGCTGCTTGCCACGTGGCACGATGAAGCAATGGACGCGCAATCAAACATGTGGCGCGATAACGCGGCGCCACAGGGCGATTGTGCCGACACAGGCGCCCTGGTCGGCGGTATGGGCCAGTCAAATATTGTTCGTACGCGGTGCGTTCGACGAGCGAATCTCGCGCCGCTCGGACCGCTTGACGAAGTGGTTCAAGCGTTGACTGGAGCCCAGCGTGCCGACCGACGAACCGCGCGAATAGGTTCTCGTCGACAAATCCTCTTTCGCACAGCACAATTAGGACAATCTTTACCCAGATCGTGACCATGTTGAAGAGTTCGAGGATGTGTATGTCCTCGAGATTTACACCCGCACGCAGATCGCCTCCGGCGCGAATCCCATTCCCAGCAGCGGCGAGTGCAATGATGTCGCCGTGATTCCATTTGCTCTAGGCGTTTCTTTGAAATTTATTGACCACCGGGACGTTGTCCACTATAAACTGACCGCTCTTCCGCTGTTCGATCGCGCGCGTTGACTCGCCGACCACAAGCGCGAAACGGTCTTCCATCGCTGCATCGAGTTGCGCATCGGCCAAGAATCCTAGCGCGATCTTGGCAAGCCTTTGCGAGCGGCCAAAAGACCATCGAAATAGCGCTGCGCGAGTTCGGGATTCGTTGCAAATACGGCAATGTTGTGTGCGAGGACGCCAATGCCGCGCGCGTGAATCGCCGCACTGTGGTGAAGGCCCGATGGCGAGGGCTGCAAGCGCCTCAAGTTCGCTTGCCGCGATGGCGGTACTAGCAACAATTAAATGATGCGGCGCTGCTGGATCGGGCGGCGCAACGGCGCGCGCTTGCTGCACCGTCGCAAAGGGCGCAGGCAAGGTCGCGTGTCAGCGCAACCATTCGGGATGCACATAAGGCTCACCGGCGGACACCTGCACGTCGACAACGCGAATCGGGCGTGGTGCTACGCCAGGCGCAAAAACATTCAGCGGCCCGCGCCCGGCAGTTCGGGGCGTCGTTCTCCCCCGCCATGGGTACCTCACTGCGGCAAACGCTTTGAGCAAGTACTAGAGCCGCATTGTCGCTGTCTGCGCGGACAATGGCCCCGTTTTCCTGCAGACACGTCCATTGCCGCACGATTGGAAAATCGAGTCGGACTCACGTGCCGGAGGTTGATCGTGATCGGACAAACGCTTGTTCGCGTAGACGCAAGCGTTGTCCGCATCGAGAGTGAATACCGCGAATACGCGAGGCTCGCTGTCACAACAGACGCGCAATCGGCATTGCAGGTTCAAAAGATCGCAACGTCGGCAGGTCGTGGAGGGACAACTGCAGGATGGCGCGACTGATTTTTCGCCGTTCACCGGAGGTCCACAAAACCATCGATCCGTCAAGCCTGGACCGCGCCGCGAGGAGGATTGCATGAATTCTGATATTAGGCGAGGCTCAGGTCTTGCGTTGAACGCGAAACTTATAGTCGCTTTATTCCGTAACGTGACGGCAAAGAAGCAGTAGACGACGTTTGTTACTTCACGCTGCCGACTGATCTGCGAAAACGCAGAGTGTGCCAACGCGTTGTATAGGGCTTCGAAGGTTCCAACCGCCCACATCGCAATTTCTTCACGTTGACCCTCGCGCGGCGCCATGGGAAACCGGCGATAAACCATTACCTTTTGCTTGATGCGCTGTTCGGGTGGCTTGACGTCGAAAGTCAGCTGAATCCCGCAATGCGTTCAATTTCGTGCGCGTGCTTCTGTACTTGTGCGGAACGCAATCATGTGAATCTGCGCCGACGAACACCAACGCTACGGCGGCGTCATCGCCTTCGAAGGTGAGGGCCCAGTGGCTGCCCTTCACCGGGCCTCCCGCGAACTCTGAGAAGTTTCGATCAACACGAGGCTTGCGCGGACGCGTAAGACCGAGCGCCGCGATTCCCGCAGCCACGTCCTCGAAGATGCCGTTGAGAACAACCTGACCAGGCGAAATATTCCCGCGCGGCTGAGCGCGCACGGCGTAGGGCGCCGGTATGTAGGCGGCAGCTTCTCCCGCTTGGATCGCGTCGGTGAGGGAACCAACACGATGGGTTGATTTTCTTCCACCGTCACACGAGACAAGGGGCCTGCGACGACCGAAAATCCGCAATCGACTGGCCCTAGCCCACTGAGTTCTACAGCAAAGAATTGTTTTCGTGATAAGCGATAAGCTTCATGCGATAGCCTCGCGATATTCCTGCCGGAACGTCCGCGCGACCCAAACAATGACGCGCGCGTCGTAAAATGCGGCGTAAGTCATAAAGGACCTGGCCGAAATGCGAATGGTCGGCCTTGAATACCTGATTTTCAATGTCGCGGCCTCGCCGCCGTCCGTCGTCGCGAGGAGATCCGCCGAGAACCCGCCCACGCGCGCTTCACGCGTGCGGGCGCGCAGCGTGATGCCGATAGCCGATGCGTGACGATCCAGATTCGAATACAGCCAATCCGAAAAGGCAAGTTCGTTAGGCCACGCTTCATCAGACATAGGACGTAATTAGCGGGTCACGTGCGTTTAACTTTCTTTGGGCTCGCCCCACGTGAGTAGCGCGCGTTTTCGCGCCCGCGCGCTCTGCGAAATGGCGCTTGGAGGGCCTCGCACCGTCAAAGGAGCGCATGCAGCACGACGTGCCAGGTGCTCGTTATTATAAAGAGGGAGGCTGCCAATTTTGCCCCGAGCCGCAGCGCCGGTTCCCGAATTTCGCAAGCGTCGACGGAATGTTCGCCGTGTACGTGCCGGAAATGAGGGCCGAGAAAGCGCCGACTCGAAACGAGTGATGCTGTGTGGTGGAGGCGCTAGCCGTTACGTGTGTATAGGAGCTTAAGCATGCAGTGTGGACTGAAGGAGGTCTACCGCACGCAGATTGGCGAGCGTTCGGTGTCTACCCAGGCTTTATCAGCCGGATTACAGTGGGCATCAAACCGCAGTCGCAAATCGCGAAAATCGCGAAAAAATGGCGAAAAAACCGTAGAGTGCTGCATTAGCCTGCAGTGCGGAGAAGGGGTTCGATTCCCGTTGGCGCTACCAATTTCGGTCCGCATCTACGGGTTTTCTTTTTTGTTAGCAATGGTGGGCGCGGAAACGGTTAGGTCGGCGAACGTCGACCAAACGTCTCAACGCGGTCTTCTGATTGCGGTAGGAGTGCGGTAATTGGCTACTGCCTCGGCTGCTGATCCGCGATCGTCTGATCGCCATCGGCTGGGTTTACACAAAACCTACGAAAACCACACAAAACTGGCGGTTCGGCGTGCCGTTTGGCTCATGGCGGGCAAGCGTGCGGCGCCGATTACTTCATTAACACGCACGACCGCTATATGGGCCGGCGTGTTTTGGCCGTTTGCGAGGAGGGTTTGATGTTTTTGGGGCGCGCCATGAATCTTAACGATCTGCGGGTTCGCGCGACGAAATTGTTCGTGCTCATCACGTGGATACACGTGCCGGTCGCGATGCTCATCGCGCTGATTGCACGCAATCCGTGGCTTGCGCCGGGCATTGTGCTGTTTGGTGTAGCAGTAGCCGCGACCCTGACGTCGCGCCTGTTAAAAGACGGATTGACGCTGCGCACGTTGATGGCGATCTTCATGACGTGCGGTCCGATTCTCTTCGTTTACGCCGGACGCGGTCACAGCAGCGGCTGGTCGGGGCACGGCGACTGGCAGATCGACTACCACATGTACTTCTTCGCCATCTACGCGATGCTGACGGCCTACGTCGACTGGCGCCCAATCGCCGTTGCTGCCGCGCTTACGGCAGTGCATCACTTGATTCTGGATCTGGTCGTACCCGGCAACGTGTTTCCCGAAGAGGGCCTCGATCGTGTGGCCCTGCACGCAATCGCCGTCGCCGCCGAATGCGGCGTGCTGTTCTGGATCGTCGGCGCGATCGGTTCACTCTTCAAGCGTGTTGACGATCTCATGGATTTCGTCACGCGAGAAACGGCTGATGCCCTGCGCAAAGAGCAGGAAGAAAACAGCGCGCTGCGGCGCGAACTGTCGCTTGCGGGCAGCGGAAAATAGCCAAACGGGAATGGCTTATTGAGTGGGGCTAACGTCATGCCGCAGTTCGGTATGCCTCGCTTAGATGCGGAAATGCTGCGCGATGTACTCAATGACACGGACGGGGGTCGCTCGGAAAGTGTCCGTTCACCGCTCCTGCGGCCGAAGAGCTGCTAAGGATGAAGGCAACGACGAGCAGCGGCACCGTGAAGGTCTTTTCAGCTACATTTCGGCCTTCATCGAACTATCGAAGCGCTACAGTGGATAAGCAATGTCGATCGTCTGCATTATCCGCTATCAAATCGATCCGTTTCAGCGTGAGGAGTTTCGCCGCTATGCCGAGGAGTGGGGACGAGTCATCCCGCGGTGCGGCGGTCACCTGGTCGGCTACTTCATGCCGTACGAAGGGACCAACGACGTGGCGTGGGGTCTTATTGCGTTCGAGAGCTTGGCATCGTATGAGAACTACAAGGAACGTCTGAGAGAGGATCCGGCCGGCCGGGAAAATTTCAAGCGCGCGCTCGAGAAACGATTTATCTTGCGAGAGGAACGGAACTTCGTACAAACCGTGGATGGGACGTTCGGCTAAGGGTTTTCAATGCGGGCGAAATACGTGCAGCCGCTCGAGTTGCGCACCGGCAATCATCGCAATGATTCCGAACGCCGGTAGGAACGATAACCAGAGGGCGACGCCTTGCACGAAATAGTCGTGTGAATGATGCGTGAACATGACGTGACCTTCAGCGTTCCGCGAACACGGTGTCGTCGACGGCCACGTTCGTCTGATAAGCGTCGTAGTCTGCGTCGGCAACCGCTCGCACGTGTGGAATATGAATGTCGGCGTGCTGTGAAGCGATGAGGATGAACTCTCCCTGGGTCCGGTACGTCTGCGTCATCGTGATGGATCCGCCGTTGAAATACTTCCAATCCATGCGCACGACGGCGTAAGAAGCGGGATCGATGTACGCGTCTTCCTCGCGGACGTGGGTGCTCGGGTCTTTTTTCGTCATTTGCAACTCGAGCAGCGTCGCGCCGTCTACTTGCTGAAGTCCGGCGCTGGTAATGTTCCAATCGCGCTGCCATCCGGCGGGATCCGCGATGTCGGCGAAGACGTGCTTGAGCCCGCTCGCATAGCCGGGAACGCGATCGAAAACGACTTCGTAGTTGTTCGGCCGCTTGAAATACGACGTGCCGTCCAGATGCAAGCCTAAGAACGGAAAGTTCAGCATCCGCACTCGCACGTGAACGCGGGTTTGGAAACTATGCAGTTCCGGGTTTCGTCGTAAGACTTCGCGGATGACGCTCTGGGCGTCGGTCGGCGCCGGCGCTTCGGCCAGCGTCTCGCCTTGCGTGGCGAGGAGCAGTATTGCGGCCAGGCGCACGGCCGCTGTGCATGTATATCTCATGCGGCCAGCATAGGCCGCGTCCGTCGCGTCTACGTCCGATTAGCGTCCCGCAGGCTGCGGCTCTAAAATTCTTCGCGAATTTCGAAGGTCTGGTGGAGCTGAGCGCGTTCGATGAAGGTCCGAACGGCCCGTGAGGGCTTCAACAGCACCAGAGGCGTGCGCCCGGCTTCTTTCCGGGCGCGCTGAAAGCGTACGAGCGAACGCACTGCCGCAGTATCGATGCTGTCGACTCCCTGCAAGTCGAACGCGAGCGGTTCGATGTCCCCGTAACGGTCCAGGATCTGATCGAGTTCTTCGCGGCGCGCGACGTCGTATTCGCCGCGCAGTTCGACGACAGTTGGAGTAGACACGTTCCATTTTTCTCATCGCGGTTGTGCGCGCGTCAAGTGTCTAGCGGCAGGTTCCATTCGTATGCGCGAGAACTGCGCGGCCCGTATGCGTCCGAATAAGCGCGCGATCGCGTTCATTGCATTGGTCGCGCTCGCGTTCCTTTGGGGTTACAACTGGGTAATCATGAAGATTGCGGTGCACTACGCACCGCCGGTAGAGTTCGCAGCGCTGCGGTTGCTGCTCGGTTCCGCCGTATTGTTCGCCGCGATGATTGCGCTGCGCAAACCGCTTCGTCCGCAAAACGTGCAGGCATTCTTTTGGATTGGGTTCTTCCAATCGGCCGGATTCGTCGGCCTGGCGACATGGGCGGTGCACATTTCCGGCGCCGGAAAAGTCGCCGTGCTTTCATACACGATGCCGCTTTGGGTAGCGCTTGCGGGCTGGCCGCTTCTCGGCGAGCGTCTGCGAGGCGCGCAAATCGCCGCGCTCGCGATCGCGCTTGCCGGCATCGTAGTGATTCTGGATTTTTGGCAAGCGCACGGCTCGCTTTTTGCGGACGTGTTCGCCGTTCTCGCCGGTATTTCGTGGGCCGCGGGCGTCATCATCAGCAAGCGGCTGCAGCGCAAGGGCACGGTCGACGTGCTGAGTTTGACGACGTGGCAAATGCTGTTCGGCGGCATCGTCATTGGAATTGCAGCGCTCGCGATTCCGGAACACGCAACCCATTGGACCGCCGCCTACGTGGGCGCGCTCGCGTACAATGCGATTGCCGCCTCCGCACTCGCATACGTGCTGTGGATTTTCGTCCTTCAGGAGCTGCCCGCTCGGGACGCCAGCATGGGAACTCTCGCAAATCCGGCCGTCGGCATCATCGCTGCGTGGCTGCAGCTCGGCGAGACACCGAGCACTTCGGAAGCGATTGGAATGGGGCTCGTCGTGGCGGCGTTAGCGGCCCTTGCGCTGCAGCAGCAGCGAGTTGCCGACCACGAACAGACTTGACGCGCCCATTGCGGCCGCCGCGAATATGGGATGCACGATGCCGAATGCGGCGAGCGGAACGAGCACGATGTTGTAGGCGAACGCCCAGAACAAATTCTGTTTGATGGTACGCACCGTCGCGCGCGAGAGTTCGATACCCGCGCCGACCGCGCGCGGATCGTTCGAAAGGATCGCAACGTGCGCCGTTTCGATTGCAATGTCGGTGCCGCCGCCCATCGCTAGCCCGACGTCCGCGCTTGCAAGCGCCGGCGCATCGTTGATGCCGTCGCCGACGAAGGCAACCCGCACCCCTTCCTCCCGCAACGCGTGGACGATGTCCGCTTTGCCTTCGGGCGTTACGCGCGCGTCCCAGCCGTCCAAATGCAGCCGTTCCGCCAGCGCCTGCGTCGGTGCGGGTGCATCACCGCTCACGATGTGCACTCGCACACCGTCGCGCTGCAAGCGCGTCACCGCTTCCGCTGCTTCGGGACGAACGCCGTCGCCGAGATCGATTGCGCCGATAGGCGCTCTGTCGGCGGCCACGTATACACGCGTCTGCTCGCCGCTCGGTAATCCGTCCAGCTCGATGCCGCGCGCCTTCATGAAGCGTTCGTTTCCGGCAAAATATGGAGCGCCGGCGATACTTCCGGAAAGTCCCGCGCCGCGTTCCGTAGTCACGCCCGATGCTTGCGGCACGCGCACGCCCCGTTCGCGCGCGGCGCGTACGATTGCGGCGGCGAGCGGATGCGTGCTGGCGCTTTCCAATGCCGCGGCGCTCGCAAGCACCTCGTCCTGCGTCCTTCCGGCCACAGAATGAACCGCAATGACGTCGGGTTTGCCGATGGTCAGCGTGCCGGTCTTGTCGAATAACACGGTCTGCACGCTTCCCAACCGCTCAACCGCATCCGCATCGCGAAAGAGCAGTCCGCGCCGCGCTCCCGCGCCGACTGCAGCCATCACCGCGGTCGGCGTCGCAAGACCAAGCGCGCACGGGCACGCGACGACGAGCACGGCGACCGCTGCGGTGAATGCGAGCGCCAGAGGATGATGCGCGAACAGCCAGCCTGCAAATGTGATCGCCGCAACGACGAGAATGCCCGGCACGAAAACACCGGCGGCCGCGTCGGCCAACCGTTGAACGCGCGGCGTGCTGCCTTGCGCGCGCCGCACGGCCTCGACGATCTTTGCGAGCGCCGTACCGGCACCGACGTTCTGCGCGCGCATCACCAGCGCGCCGCTACCGTTGAGCGTGCCTTGTTTGATCGAATCGCCGGCGCCAACCGCGACGGGAATCGGTTCCCCGGTCAGCATGGAGGCGTCGATCGCACTCTCGCCTTCGTCTACGACGCCGTCTACCGGAATGCGTTCTCCCGCCGGCACGATCAGCTGCTGCCCGATCTGCACGTCCTCGACCGGAATTTTTCGCGTGCTTCCGTCGGGTTCGCGCAGATACGCGACGGGCGGCCGGAGATCCAGCAATGCGCGAATCGCGCGATTGCTGCGCCCGCGCGCCGCGGACTCCAAATATTTTCCGGCGAACACGAGCGTGACGATCGCGCTCGCGGTCTCGTAATAAGCGGGTTGCATCGACAGCGTTGCGTAGACGGAATATCCGAACGCGGCGGTCGAACCGAGCGAAACCAGCGTGTCCATGTTGCTGGTTCCGTGACGCAGTGCCGCGATCGCGCCGCGGTGGAACTCGCCGCCGACGACGAGCCATACCGGCAGCGTCAACGCAAACATCACCCAGTCTTTGTTTGCAAATGGTCACCGGCGCCATGCCGAGCACCAGCGTGGGCACGAACAGCGCGGCGGCGAAAATGAGCAAAGCGCGCTTGCGGCGGATCTCGGCATCGCGGCGGCGCGCGTCTTCGTCCGAACTTTCGTCGCGAACCGGCGACGCGCCATAACCGGCAGACTCGATCGCGGCGATCATGGATTGGACCGGAACGTGTGCGTCGTGGGTGACGGCGGCGCGTTCCGTCGCGAGATTGACTTGCGCGTCCGCAACGCCGGGCACTTTGCGCAACGCGCGTCCGACGTGCGCGACGCACGAAGCGCACGTCATGCCGGAGACCGCCAGCTCGGTTATCTCCGGCTGTGAAACCGTAGTGCTCACGTCAGGGCGTAGCCCGCCTCGTCAAGTGCCCGGCCGAGCTCGCCAGGCGGTATCTGCCGGTCGGTTTCCAGGCGGACGGTTCCCGATTCGAGGTCGATGTCGGCCGTGCGCACGCCCGGCAGCGCGCTGAGCGCTTCCCTGACGTGCCCTACACAATTTTGACACGTCATTCCCGTCACACTAATGGTCTGGATCATCTTCCTCGATTACGATGGATGCGGGACGGACCCCGCATCAGATGGAACCCTTCCCCCGTCAGCACCGTTGCGTCGGCAGGAACGAACCTGCCGATAGGTAGTTTAGGACAGTTTTTGAAAGTGAGGTTTCACCCTCCCATGCATTGGCGTTTACGCCGACCGGCCTTGGCGATTTCACTCATCGCCATACTTCCCGCGACTATCGGGGCTGCCGCGCCCGCGACGAATTCCTCCGAAGACTTGCGCCAGAGCTATCAGCTGCTGGCGACGACGTTTTATTCGAAGGTGGATGCGCAGCGGCTGCTGGACGGCGCTCGCCAAGCGTTGATTGCGGATGCCTCCAAACACGGCGTGCATATAACGCTGCCGTCGCTTCACGATACCGGCAGTCCCGACGGAAACGTCGATCAGGTGCTTTCCACGATTACGCGCGTCGCTCCGCAGATGCATCTCTCGCAGACGCAACTGACGTACGACGCGATCAACGGCATGGCGAGATCGCTCGACGATCGTTGGACGACGTTCTTCACGCCGGAGGAGTACCGTCAGTTCAACTCGGAGCTCGACCCGGAGAAGATCTCCGGCATCGGCGTCATCGTTCGCGCCGACGATGCCAGCAAGTACATCCAAGCGGAGTACGTCGTGCCCGGAACGCCCGCGGAAAAAGCGGGGGTGCAAACCGGCGATCTTTTCACGAACGTCGACGGCAAATCGCTCAAAGGCATGACGGCGGATGATGCAAGCACGCTGCTGCGCGGCAAACCGGGCACGGTCGTGCATCTTCAAGTGCAGCGCGACGGGAAAGCGCTCGCGGCGATCGGCATCACGCGTTCGGAAGTTCAACCGCCGACGGTGATCTACAAGATGCTGCCGCAGCACGTCGGCTACATTTACATTATCGCGTTCGGCCGCGATACGCCCGATGAATTCGCGCTGGCGCTCGACCGTCTGCAGAAAGACAACGTGCGCGCGTACGTCATCGACCTGCGCGACGACGGCGGCGGGTACGTCAACTCGGCGCTCGACATCAGCTCCAAATTCATCAACGACAATCCGCTGCTGACGATCGAAGAGCGCGGTTCGCACACGACCACCGTCGATGCGGGAGCGGATGCGATGCCGCCCAAGCCTATGGCCATTCTCGTCAATCGCTACACGGCGTCCGCATCGGAAATCACGGCCGGCGCGCTGCAGGACGACGGCGTCGGCGTGCTCGTCGGTGAGAAGACGTTCGGAAAAGGCGTCATGCAATCGCTAACGCCGCTGCCTGACGGCGCCGCCATCAAGATCACGACGGCGCATTATCTCACGCCGAAAAACCGCGACATCAACCTGAAGGGGATCGAGCCCGACTACGTCGTCGTGGAAAACAAGGATGCGCGCCTGGGCGATCTCGGGCACGACGCGCAGCTGCAAGCCGCGATAAACATCCTGACGAAAAAGATCGCCGACGCGAAAAACTAGGTCAAGCGTTTCACGAGGCGGACGCGGGTTCCGCCTCGTGAATACGAGATGTCGTTCATCAGCGTGCGCATGATGATGGTCCCGAATCCGCCGCTGCGTTCCGCTTCCGCACTTGGACCGCTGCTCTGAATTTCGATTCGCAATTCGCCTTCATCGAAGGTGCACGTCACCGAAAAACCGCCGCCGCGTTTGGCGTGACTATAGTGCGCCGCATTGATCAGCGCTTCGCCGGCGCCCGTTGCGATGTCGCCGACCTGTTCGGCTGAAAAACCGCACAAGTTTCCAAAACGCGCTATCGCGGTGCGGGCAAGCACCACGCTGCGAGGATCGCTCGTAAAGGTCGCGTGATAGGTCGGCGGCAAGGTGAGCTTCAGTCTAACCGAGCTCAGGCATTGAGCCATCGGGCAGTCGCCTCCGCCCGGGGGGCCGCCTTGCCCCATATTCGCCGCCTGCTCAGCACGCCGAGCAAGGTGCGCTTCCGGAAAACCGCCTCGGATTTGGGAATAAAAGCAATCGCGCCCGGATCATGAGTGATCCGAGCGCGACTGAGCTTGTTGCTTCAGCGATTAACGGCGGCTGGGTTGCGACGAGAAACAGTCGCGGCAGTACACCGGCTTGTCGCCGCGCGGCTGGAACGGAACTTCCGCCACGCCGCCGCATTGGCTGCACGTCGCCTTGAACATCTCGCGACGGCTTCCGCCGCCGTAAGAACCGCCACCGCCGCTTCGGCCACCGCCGCCGCCGCCGGCCGCCTTACGCGCAGCGCGGCAATCGGAGCAGCGGCTGGGCTTGTTCGTAAAGCCTTTGCTCGCATAGAATTCCTGTTCGCTTGAAGTGAACGGGAAGCTGCGTCCGCAATCGACGCAATTGAGGGTTTCATCTGAGTACATGAACGAGTCTCCTAACTCTTTGTTCTGTTGATTTGTGATGGACGGACTCGCCAGTACTTGGAACGCCGAAAACGTTGAAACACTAGTGAGACCTATGAACGCGCAAAACGCGCGTAATACCGGAGGCCTTCGTCCGCGAAGGACCCGGTCCGATAGGCGATTCTGAACAGGTTGATTTGCGGCCAATCTTTAGTGGCTCAACGTGTCGACCAATCGAAAGATCGCGCATGTGGAGCCAGAAGTGTCTCACAAAACCCGGCCGAGCACAAGCCTTGGCCGCCAGGGCTGCCCCCTTAGCAAGCTTTGGGCCGGCCCAACGAGTACGCTCGCTTGCGGACACGATACGATGCCCGCATCGACCAATTTGTCGAGCAATATGCCGCATACCGTCCACGTTGGCCGCTTCGCGAGGCAGACTGTGACGGTAACGGGCCCGCCCGATGGTACGACGGCGATCGAATCCGGCGGCGCGTTTATCTTAAGCCGAACGATAGCATTGTAAGGAGGCAGCCGCTTTCCGCGTTCTGCTTTCCAGGACGCGCGGGAAAAAAGGCGGACGCCGGCAGAATGACGGCTGCATGACGGCAGAATGGGCGATTGCGATCGGAACCGTCGGAACCTTTATTGTCATCACGGCTTCGGCTGTTGCTGCACTGCTGCAGTTAAGGCATATGCGCAGCGGTAATCAGATCGCCGCATACAACGAGTGCCGCGAAACGATGGACGCGCCCGAATTCCGTAACGCGCTGCACTTTATCAGAACCGAACTCGCCGAACGTCTCGCCGAGCCTCGCGCTAGCCGACGAGATCGCCGCGCACAGTCTGCCGGCGGAGTACGGTGCGATCAAAATCGTCGCGAATCTCTTCGAGTCCATGGGTTTGTTCGTGCGTTTGGGCATGATGGAACGCGGCATCGCCTGCGAGCTGTGGGCCGGCGCTCTCGCAAGACTATATGTCGAAGGGGAAGGGCAAAAACTATCCGGGTGAAGTTCCGCGCATGCCTTTAGAGACGTAAGCAGCCTGAAGTCTTCGGAGTTATTCAATCGATCGTAGAGATCGTCTAGGCTAGCAAGGAGGAAGCGTATTCAAAAAATCAACGCAAATGAAGTCGCGTGGGAGCGCAAAGCCAGCCCCGGCGGAAAATTCGCGCGTGAGGGGCGCAAGCTTTCGGAGGCTTTGGGGCGCGATCGCCGCTCCACCAATTTTATGGAGAGGCATCCCTTTGATGTCGAAATTACGAAAATTCCGCCGGCCGCGGCTTCGTGTCCGTATCATTCGCACAGCGCCCAATGGGAGTTCTACCACGTAGTTCGCGGTAAAGGTACCGTTCGGCACGCCGACGGTACGACGCCGATCGAATCCGGCGACTCGTTCATCTTTAAGCCGAACGAGCCGCATCAGATCATCAACAGCGGAACGGAAGACCTCGTTATTTTCGTGATCGCCGACAATCCAATCGGGGAATCGTGCTTCTACCCGGATAGTAAGAAGTGGGCGGTGAAATCCCCCGCATACCAGCTTGTCCGCGGAGAACCGCTAGATTACTACGACGGCGAGGAATAAGTGATGCCACTGCGTTCCGACTTCGTAAGCGTCTCGAATGGTTACCGAGCACATTTGGAGCGAGCGGACCCTGCCGACAAAAGATTACACAAACCTTTGGAAAACTATTTTTTCGGTTTCGCAACTACATTGACGTTGCACGGTTCGTAGGAGCGGAATAACAATTCCGAAAGTATGGAAAAAAATGGATCTCACCCAAACAACGCCGCGTAGCGTTCGAGAAAAACTCCTCGGAATCGTGCAACTTGCGCGAACCACCGACAAGGCGAAAGCCTTAGCGCACGGCAAACTCGGAGAATACGAGTATCCTTCCACCATGGATGAAGGCCTCTTCGAGTTCCTTGGTATGAAAGGCTCCGAATTTCTGGAGTTCGTCAAGGCCGCCAAGAACAATGCGGAGATCGAGGGCTATACAAAAGGGTTCCTCGAAAAGAAATCGCCTGACGAAATCAGGTCGTTTAACGAGCGCTGGATGACCAAAACTCCCAAAGGCGAGTCACTCGAGCATTTCACAACTCTGCGCGCGCACATCGCTCCCGAGCGAACCGATGTTACGACGTGGCCGGACCTTCTGGATCTCGATGAAGGCCGTAGCGTCGCCCGACGCGAGCCGGCGAAACTCCAGCTCTAACAAAACAGCGTAGCCGCTGAGTCAAGCCGCCCTAAAAAAAGAAAGGCCTGTAAGCCGTGAGGTTTTAAGGCCTTTCTGCTTGACCTCCCTTTTTTTGCCAAGCCTGCCAGTTCATGTATGATCGGCGGGCGGCACGGGCTTCGGACGGAAATTCATAATTATTACCCGGATGATCCCAGCCACCGGCACTGCGAGCAACAAACCTGCGATGCCTCCCAGTTCGCCGCCGGCAATGAGCGCGAGCACTACGGCTAACGGCGTTCAGCTCCACGCTCTTGCTCACCACGTTGGGTGCGATGATGTGCCCTTCGAGCTGGTTGATCACGACGATGCCAACCGTTACGAATGCGGCGTTTTCGATACCATTCGTAAAAAGAGCGATAGCAAACGCGGGGAGCCACCCGGCAATTGCGCCGACGTATGGGATCACGTCGAGTATTCCCGCTACGACTCCGATAAGCAGAGCATATCGCACGTGCAGACCGAGCAGTAGGACCGTCACGAGCGTTCCGACGATTGCCGCGACGATGAGCTGACCGCGAATGAAGCCGCCCACGACGTGGTCGAGATCGCCGATAATCTTCACCGTCTTATTTTGCGCGCCCGCAGGTACGAACCCTAAAAGCGTGCGCTTGAGCCCGTCTGCTTCGAGCATGAGATAGGCGGCCACAACAGGGATAATCACGAAGAGCGCGCCAATCGTCACGACCGACAATAGGACCGGCAAAATTGTCACAGCGACGCCCCCGGCGTATCTTGCGACATTTGCCTGCACTTGCGCGGGCAGAGCGATCAAATACGCGCGCACTCCGCCCGGCAAGTGCCGAACTAACGGATTCGCTGGATTCACAAGGGCGTTTTGCGCATTGTGCACGAGCAGCGGCGCGTCGTGCACTAAACGCTTCGCATCGTCGGCCAATATCGGCACGACTACCGATATGGCGAAGGCGACCAAGACGGCGATGCAAAGATACACGATGCCGAGTGCCGCGCCAAGGGGCATCCGGCGTTTCAATCGCGAGATAGCCGGATAGACCAGGTACGCAAAGAGCACCGCTCCGATAACGACGATCGTGAGCGTGCGCACGTGTCCGAGAAACTCGAACACCTTGAAGAGGATGAAACCGCCGAGAATCACCAGCCAGCAGATGCGGACCGCGAAAAGAACCTGTTCGCTGCGTGCGCGCCGCTTCGCTGCAAACAGATCGTCTTGCACGGCAGTCTGTATTTTATCCGCCATAGTGAACCCGCACTACCCTCCAAAGGCCAACGCGCAACACCTCGCGGCCTGCCGCACCGTGGAAGGTACCTAGTATCCCAAACGTTACTTTTGGTCGACGGACCTGGAGTGCCGCTGTGTTCGTGATGTCAGCAACCGTCTGGGTTGCTGCGCTCGATTCTCGTGAGCATCGTCATCACGATCGTTCTAGCCCTCGCCCTTGGCGCCGCCGGGCTGAATTGAGCGGCCTATCCGAAAATACGTTCGCGAGTCAACGGCCATCGCGGTCTGCGAAATCGTTGCGATGTTCGTGCCGACCTCCTGATCCCATTGGGAGGCGCTCCACTCTTGGCGCGACGTCCATTCGGTTATGACGAGCACGCGTTCGCGGTCTTCGCTCTTGAATATTTCACCTTCGAGAAACCCAGGAAGCGTGCTCTTGTTCTGCATCAAAGCAGTTGCCTGGGCAGCAACGGCGTCGGAGTCCGGCGGATCGACGCTGATCACGAGCACCGATACGAGATGCGCGCCTGAATCTGCGAACATGCCGGTCAGGCGAACCGCGCGACCGCGATGGCTATATCATCTCGCGGGCGTCCGCCGCAAAAGTCTACCGTGGAGGACAACAGCCGGTCGGCCTGCTCTTGCGCGCCCGCCGTGCGGTTGCGATCGATCCACTGCATGATTTGATCGAATTCAATGAATGCGCCTTCTTGAGTTCGCGCTTCCGTAATGCCATCCGTCGTGGCAACCAACGTTGAGCCGCCGGGCGGCAAATAAACGAGCCGCTGATGAAAAAGCTTCTGCGACTCCGCAAACACCCCAACGATCGGCGCGGTAGGCGGCAGCAGTTCGGGCGGGCAGTCCGGACGTAAGATGATCGCAGGCTCGTGCCCGGCGGACGCGTAGGTCATAACGCGATGTTCGGGATCGATGACGCCCAAGAACACGCTTACAAACGAATCGCTGTCCACTTCATCGAACGCGGCCGTTTCCATGTACAGCACGTTGAGGTTTCGCAACACTTGAGCCGGCGTGAAACCTGCAGACACGAAAGCTCGCAGCCCATATTTCACAAGCGCCGCACGCGATGCCGCTTCTGCGCCCTTGCCGCAAATGTCGGCCATCGATATCGCAACGGATCCGTTATTGAACCGATAGACGTCGACGAGATCTCCCCCGACGCGCACATCGTCTTGGGAAAGAAGGTACGCTGTTCCGATGTCGACGCCGGGAACGGGCGGAAAGCGATGGGCATACAGATGCTCGACGAGAATGCGCGCGGCGCTGTCGGGATTCGAGTTGGGCGCGATTGAGAGCATTTCCAACCCTAATTTCCGTTATGCCGCGTCGAAAATTCAGGATCGGTATAGCATCCCGTGCTGTCGGCGCTTCGCAGCGCTGCGGCCATACGATGCGGAGCGCTGCGGCTCGAAAGTACCCCGTTTGCGCCCGCCATGTGACATCGCCTAGCCCAATCATGCTCAAAGTTTGACGATACGACCGCGATTGCGCACTCCGGCAGCACAAAGCGGAGCTGCCTGATAGACTCGAGTTTATCGCTGTGAAGGTGGTCGAAATCGACCACGAGGACGTGCGGCTCGTACTCTCTCAGACTGGCCACGCGCACCTCTCGAGAATGCTGCGGACGGTCGTAGCCGGCCTGAACGAGCACGTTGCCGAGCCCGATCGCAGCGTCCTTGTCAAAGCTCAGGACGGCACATCTCTTGTGGACCATGGTTTCTTGCCTTGCTGCCCGATCTATTCTGATGGAAAGCTATAGGTGCGAGCATACCCATTCTTTCATGAATTTGGTATGTTTACTATCGTGATAATGGTGGTAGGCGTCACGAAGAGCCTTGACAGTCAATAAGCGCATCCCGCTCGACGGGTCTGACCTGGAGGTCCTGCAAAGCCTTGCAAAAGACGACCCGGCCCGCGACCTCATAGGCGAAATCTTGTGCGTGGTGCCGGTTTCGCATTGGAGTTCGCGCGCTTTGGAAACGGCGTCCGTACGGACGAATTATTGTCGTCCGATACATCTGACGATCGGCGTGGGCAATTCGAGCAACTGCGCAAAGAATTGCTGCTTCAGCGCGGGCAGACGACTGCAGGACCGCGGCTCGCTGCGACGATGAGTGCGCTTTCGCAGCCGTATGTGAGCGGTGTCACGCTCGTTTTCTCCGACCGGCGCAGAGAATTCGGCGTACTGAGTTTGCTGCGTTCCGAAACATTAGGCGCCTTCACCTCGGTCGAGATCCAGGCGCTCGCGCTTGCGCTGGATTCCTCGACTGACCGGCTCTCGGGCTTGGCGTTGGCGGACGACTCAGGGGCTGACCCCGGCGATGCTGAGGGCCCGCCGCTCATGCACGTCCTCGATCGTAACCTTACGGTCGTCCTGACGTGGGATGCCGGGGAAGCGCGTCAGGCGGCGCCTACTTCGATACATGCGCGCTTGGCGACGCGTCTGCCCCCAATCATCGAACAAACCGTTCGCGATCTCATCGCATCCTGGACATCCGATCCCGCTACTCAGAGCAGCGGCGTCGCATACCCCGTGCCGTTCTTGACGGTGCGCACACAGCCGCTGTCCGGACCGATGGGCTTGTTCGTCGGTGTGCTGCTTGAGCGGCCGCCCGGCGGCGAAGTGTTCGGTAAGGCGGCTCGCGCGTACAAACTCTCGCCGCGCGAACTCGAAACGCTCGCTCTGCTGATGCCTGGAGCGACGTTGAGCGAAGTTGCCGATCGCATGCAGATATCGTCGTCCACCGTGCAAGATCACATAAGGAGCATGCTGGACAAAACCGGATCTCGCAATCGAACCGAGCTGATCGCCAAGATTTTGGACCCACGCCCGGGCGCGCCCTGACGAAAGAATCCCCCGTTTAAATGTATGGTAAGAGATCGAAGTATTCATCGTCTTCGTTCTTCCCACCGTAACCTTTGCCGATGGCAGTCGCCGTTTCAACAAAGCGGATCTCGCGTATCCACTTGACCATCTTATAGCCGAGCTGATTCTCAACCCGAAGACGCAGCGGAGCATCCATGGATTTGCGGAAGCGCCGCATCATTCATCTCGTACGCGAGTAGACACTCGGGCTTGATTACGTCTTCCAGACGCTGCGTATCGTAGTAGACGCCGCCGAAAATGCCATCGCCGAACGAAATGAACTCGACGGCGTGCGCGCTCGCAAGCGGTTTGACCAGATCGATCAGCCGTACGAGCGAGATCCCGCCCCACTGCGCGACCCCGCTCCAGCCTTGAATGCAGTGGTGCAAGGCCACGTGCTCGTCATGGCCAAGCGCACGCAGATCGTCGAGGCTTAAATCGACCGGGTTCTCGACGCAGCCGCTGACGCGCAGGCGGAACTCACCGAACTCGCCCGCCGCAAGATGCTTCCATTCATCGGAGTCCGGCATCTTGCCGTTCGGCCAGAAGTACGGCGAGATGTCTTTGCGCGTATAGCGTTCCGCCGGGTTGAAGCGCTTCCAGCCACTCACACGCAATTCCAGCGGCAAGATCAGGGCCTTGTGCAACCGTTGGATCGCACGCGGATAGCGCCAGGCGATGATGTACGCGGCGATCCAGGAGCCTACGACCACCGCAAGACCGATGCAGCCGAGGATCAGTCCGAGCGGCCGCGTGTTATCCGTGCCGAGAACGACATGGTTGAAATTCCGCTGCGCGCCGGTGGCGAACACCAGACTGACGTGGACGATAGTGAACGCGATGTATCCGCAGAGCAATAAAAAGTGGACCGAACGGGCGCCTTGACGCCCGCCGAAAAGGCGGGGATACCACGGGAAGGCACTGTCGAGAGCCGGCGACATTGCGATCCCGCTCAAGATCGAGAGCGGCGCCATGATGAAGACGACCGCGAAGTACGTCAACTGCTGCAGCGCATTATACGCGTAGAAGCCATCCGGCTCGATTGGAAAGTGAAATGTCGCGTAATGGACAAAGGTCTGCCAGGCGTACGGAAAGATCGCCCACGACGTCGGAACCAGGCGCGGCCACTGCCCGCTGATCAGGAGCATGATGACGTACACGGCGCCGGTGAGAATGAAGCCGTAGTCGGTGATGAAATGCCAGGAGCGGCCCATTCCGATCGTGTGCCGATACCCGGGCAGCGCAATGAGTGGCGAAATATAACGGGCATCCTCTTTCGCCGTCCAAACGCGATCGTTGGGAACGGTCACCGGCGTGAAACGTAGCCATTCCGACCCCGGTGTGCAATTGTTGTTCCAGTATAGCCGCGGATGGTCCATGAGGATCGAGATGCCGCTGCGCATCAGCAAGAAGAGGAAGAGCAGATTCGCAAAATGAGTCCAGCGGATCCATACCGGAAAGCCGCGCGGGACGCCGTTCGGCGCGTTGCCGGTGATGCCGGCGACCGGTGCAAAGGACGAATGGATGCCGAACGCGAGCACCTGCATCCAGGCGAGCACGATGGGAATGGCGATCAGCACGACGAGCCAGATGAGGTACGGGCGGCGCAAGATGGCAACCATCCGCCGATCGTCCGGCACATGAACCCGTTTGTGCGCGTCGTCGAAATTGACCACGTGACCCCTGGCCTTTTACGGGATCCGTTCTAGGTGCGCCGCGATCGTGTCGGCTTGGCTCAGGATGCGGAATTCAAGATCGTACCGGCGGCTTTCCCCGGGTTCCAAAAAGGGGAGCGTTCCGAGTTCTTCCGCGTTGACACGGCCTTCGATCGTCGGGCAATTCGCCGGTTCGATGCCCATCACGTACGTTCCATAGCCGAGCATTCTCCATGTCGACGTTGCCCCATTCATGAGGGCAGCTCCGTCATCGACAAAGTGCACGTGATCGGCGCCGCGAATCGTGACCGTCCAACGCATCGTTGATAGTAGCGGCCAAGCGCATCCGTATCACTCGGCGGCAAGTCACCATCTGGCTCATTGCTTCTGGAATGTTGTCCTGATAGGGTGAGCTCATGAAGAACACCATTGCTCACGCGATGCTCCTTGGCTTTGCGACGATTGCGCTTGTCCTGTCGAGCTCGCAGCCAGGAGTCTCCGCGAGGCCCACGCCCATTCCCGGCGGCGCAAATCAACTTCGAGGCGTAAGTGGAAGTCTTTCGTCTACGTTATTCAACGGAAAAATTCGGATCCGAAAGATGGCGTTGCGGGCCTCCACGGCGGCGGAATTCACGCCTGCCGCCGGCGAGCGCGGAATAGTGCTGTCCTGGTTGGTTTCCAACGGCACGAAGTCCGAACGCACCGGCTATTTTGCAGGATCGCTCGCCGATGCAGATGGCGTGGTCGTCAATGGTAAGGCGGTGACGGTATACAGCGCATTCTACTCGCTGCAACCGGGCGCCGCAGCGCGGGAAACCATGCAATTCGTATTGCCTGCCGCTTATTCGCCGACGAAAATTCTGCTTGTGGATCAGGGAGGCCCGGCCGGTCCCGCCTTTCGCATCGACCTGAAGGAGCTCGGACATTCCGTCGCCGACCGCACCTTAGCATCGCTCCGGGCGTCGCGGTTGCACCTGCGATGCCAACATTGTTTTTGATAGCCACCGCTTTCCACTAGAAAAAACCGTTGTCGCGCGTCATCGTTAGGAAGTCTGCACAATCAAAGCTCGATTGCAGCGGCTTTCGTAGGCGTTCGCCAAATCGTTGAGTTCCTGCGTAGCGTCGCCCGTGAACGCCGGTGCATGCATGAGCGCCATGCACGAAATGTCGAGGTCGGCCAGTGAGCGGATGGTGGGGGCGGTCGCAGCGGTAAGAGCGGTCGCACCAAAGCGATCCTCGGCCTGCATCGCCGGTTCGATGAGGCCGTTCCCGGTCACAGCCGCCGTTCGGCCCGTGCTCGTAAAGAGGTCACCGGCAAATAGAGTGCGCGTCGTCTCTTCGTAGATGACCCCGGCGTCCCAACCGTGTGGAACGTGAGGGGTCGCGATGTAGCGAATGCATTTGCCGCCTAAATCAATCGTTTCCGAATTCTTCATGGGACGCGCCGGGCGAATCGCCTGATCGTTGACCGACACCATGACGCCAACTGCGCCGTGGGCTACAGTTGCGGTCGGTGCTAGTGAAAGCCACTCGTTCATCGCGCCGCATTCGTCCGCTTCATAGTGGCCGAACATAATCCATCGCAATCGCGATGGCGTCAGGACTTGTGCGGCTTTTTCGGCGACCACGGGAAATAACGCCCGCATGCCGGTGTGAAATAGCAGCGGTTCTTCCGCGTCGATCAAAAACTGGTTGAACACCATGCCGGCCTGTGGAACGTATGTTGAAATGCGGTAAATCTGCGGGGCGATTTCATCGAGGCGTGTTTCCATAACTCAGCAGGTTCGGCGCTTCATCGAAATGGCCTTATTAAAGCATTGATGATGCAAGAAGCCGTTTGCATGCATGCCGCGACCGGTGGCTACGCAGTCGATAAACCAAAACGTTGCCGTCGGGACCGCTCGCGACATCGAACGGATAGCGATGGCGAGGTCTCGTGGGAAAAATCGGCTACAGACGTCAGCATTGTACAGTCGAATTGTGTATTCGCCGTTCGCTAAAAAACTTCGCTGAGACGCAAACCGGAACAACGCACAACTACGTAGTCATGAAAGAAAGTGCGGCCGCTGAACGTAAGCGAGTCTTATTGAGGAGCCTCGATGGCGCTGAGCCACAGCAAGTAGTGCCGGATCTGCGAAAAGCCGGCCGAGAGCAGCGGTTCGACGGGTGCCTCCCGCCGGAACTGGAAAAGGAGCGAGGATCGTCAAGACACGGGCGGCAACGGATCCGGCGAGCAAGAAATGTATTTGTTAAAATGTAATCGGGACTGAGCATTGTGACGAGTGAACTCATGCGACACGCCTCGCCCGTGCAAGGTCCGCCTCGCCCGTGCAAGGTCCGCAAGGCCTTGCGTGGGACGGCGCGACAATGTGGGTAACGAGCGCCGCCGACGGGCGCTTGTATGCGGTCGATCCGCAGGCGTGGAGCATCCGGCGCGAGTTCATTCCGCCCTATAAGTCATTGGGCATCGCGTATACAGGCACGGACTTTCGACTAGTGTTGGCGCCCGCGATCGACGAGCCGGATTTGGAGCGCGATCACCGTTACGTCTATAAATTTTCGCCCGATGCCGGCTTTGCGGAGTGTTTCGTATGTCCGGATTACTTGGGATCGATGTTAGCCTACGCAAAGAAAACACTGTATCTCTCGCAAGCTTGGGGCAAGAAGATCGTCGAACTCGATGAACGCGGTGCCGCAGTCCGCGAGGTGCAATTAGATCGCCGTCCGGTCGGTATGACGATCGTCGATGGTGCGTTTTACTTAGTGACGGTCGACGAAGAGTGGGACGACGGACGTTTCGAGTGTCTCGGCGTCGACGATGATGCGGCGTCAATCCAAACGCTTCGCTCGCTTCCGTTCAAACCGCGTAGTGTTGTATTCGACGGTGAGCGCTTTTGGACCGCCGATCGCAACGGCGATGCGATCGTGTCGTTCCGGCGCGCTTCGACAGGCCCCGTATCGCTGGATGCAATATGCGGTTGATTTTCTGCTCTTCAGGCAAAAGCACAAGGCGGAGATTTACCTGCAGCGGCTTGCGGGCATGCTGCCCTTTGCGGAAACCGAGACGATTCGTCAACGATGCACTGATCGATGCTCCGGTTATGCGTTTGAATCTGGGAGAGGCGGCATTGTTCCATCAGACGGAGTCCGGTTTTAAACCCGTCGCTGCGAAGGGCTGGAGCACTTCCGAGGTTCCCGTTCTGGCCCACGATGACGACGTGGTGCGTTTCTTGGGGCCGGTGGACGCATCGTTGTGCCGATCTTTCAATCGAATATTCTTTACGGGTTCGTCGTGTACGGCCCCCATCGTGACAGCACGAAATTGGACCCTGACGAGGTTGCAGTGCTGGAGCGTCTTGCGAGCGCGCAGACTCGGCGTATGCCGGTATTGAACTTACCAGTTGCGAATCGCACGCGGGGTACCGGCTTTTCACTCGGGTGACAAGGGCCGTGTTGGCGGCTGCCAGCCCTTTGGCAACGGCGGCCCCTCTGCTGGTTGCCCGTGCTCGTGGGCAGTGGGCCGAGGCTTGGCGCAGCAAATGCGATTCGGGGGCGCCGCGAGCGGTGGAACCGCCAATTCCAGAATCTAAGTGGACGCGCGGCGAAGGACGAGGGTTAAAAGGGCGACGAAGACGTCGCTTAACGAAGAAACTCATATAAAAAAAGCCACGGGCGATTCAGCTCGGCTGGGAGAGCGCCTCCCTTACAAATAGGCCGTCGCTATGTTTGTCGCTTCGAGATAGCACTGTTTCTTCGTGAAATCGGCGCTTTTTTTGCCCGCCAGTGCCCTCGAGTGATCGAAAATGCACCGAAATGCAAGGCCGACAAGGGTAAAAACAAGGTCAAAAAGTGCGCTGGTGGGGATGGGTTTCTCAGTGCGAACGTGGTTTTGTCAGCGTTGTAAGCCGCGGTCAGCCCGCGGGCTTCATTGTTGGGGAAAAATCGCGCCAGCGTTCCCTCACCCTCCGGCGTATTGATCACGGTGAACCAGTCGCTCGTGCTGTTATGTCAAACGTACGGCGCATCTGTCCAGACGATGAAGATGATGCTTGGCGGTAACGGTATTCACAGGAGGTACTTGCTCAAATCTATCGCTTCCGATCCGCCCTTCAACTTCAGGACGAATTTTCCGTCGCGCTCGTCGATAGGCAAGTACCACCAAAACTTCTCGGTTGGCTTTCGGTTTAGTTTGGGTAGCCACGCCTCAAACTCAGACCACGGAATAAAAAATACGTGTTCTGCGCTGCCACACGCCAACGCTACGAACACCTCACTGGCATCCTGCAAAAACGTCTGATAACGCGGATGAAAGCCGAACCAGAAATCATTGGTCTTACCGTAATAGCGTTTGGATACGCAGACGACTACCCGGATGCCAGTCGACGTTTCATACCGTGTCGTTGCGCGCGCTTCCAGATCCATGCCGCGCTTGACACGAATCGCCTCCAGCGTATCGATGCGTAGGACTGTCGCCGCGGGGACTGGAGAACGACATCGTCGTCCCGAGGCGGCACATTGCCGGCGAAAACCGCCTCCTCGTCGGCGGTTCGGACCGCTTCGGCGGTTTCAAAAGCCAGCTCGACGATCCGATCGAGCCGTGTATAGTGCGCGGGCTTTAGGATGTTATAAAGACGCTCGCGATCCCGCGGATTTTCTGCGGCATCGTCCCACAGCATCATTAGGCTCAATAGCGCATCAATACCGATTACGCGTGTCGTCTCAATGCTCGCCGAACCGCGTATTTGCGCCTCTAGGTCGGAAGTAGTGGGTGCTCCAACGATGATCAGCGTCCACACAGCATTCGGGGAAACGTTGTAGCGCGTTGCTACAAAAGAGCGCCGTCGTTCAAGATCAGAAAGGCGGATAGGATAGATGTCGCCACTAGTCTTGCACTCTATCGAAAAGATCCCCGACTCCGCGGTCCAGACGCCATCGGGTTCCGGTGCATTAGGGGCCCCTTGATACTTACCAAAATCGCAAGATAATCCGAGATGCCAGCCGACGGCGTTCATGATATCTTGTAGCGCTCGGGGAGCGTCGGGAAATGTCTTATTCCTTTCGACACACTGTTTTGCCCAACTGTAAAGATGTAGCGGTTTGGCCCTTTCGCGCAGAACCTGACGGAACTGGTCGGTTGGCGCACTGTTGTCTCGCAGATCGCCACCGGTTAACGCGAGTATGCGTCGGAGCGGCCAGCCTCCGCACGTCGGGGTTTTGGTCCCAAAGATCTATTAGCGTTGTCTCCATGCTGGCATCTTACGACCCTTTCTCCTGTTTCACTGCCGCCTGCCGTGTGTGGCTTGACGCATCGTCACAGCGCATCCCGGCGCACAGCGTGATATCTGGACCGCTATGCTTGCCCTGGAAATGAACGCTTTTGCTTGGAGAAGTGCTCCATACGTCTGGCGTGCGGCTGTGATTCGTTCTTCATATGGTGTTGTGAATAGCCAGCATGTTGCGGTCCAGCACGCGATCGGCATCGCCATTAGGAAACGTGACCTGATCGCTTTGGACGGCCGCGTAATGAGTTCATGAGTCACGAAATGAGGCAGCCGAGTATTAATGGGTGTGGTTTCGGATTGACCTGAGGGCGCTTTTCAAGCTGCGGAAAACTGTGAGGGTGGTGGGTTGATTTTCATGCTCTCGGCGAACTCCTTGGGCGTTCGATACCCGAGTGCTGAGCGCGGTCGATTCTGGTTGTAGTCTATGCGCCAGGTTCTCGGCGGCATCACGGGCTTCAAAAATATTCGTAAAACTGTGTCGGTTGAAGAGCTCGTCGCGGATCTTGCCGTTGAGCGATTCGATGTTTGCGTTTTGCGTCGGCTTGCCGGGTTGGATGAAGTGCAGATGACGCGTCGTTCGGCTGACCAGCGCAACATCGCACGGCTCCTGAACTCCGATCCGTTATCGAAGCGAACGCTGCTTGGCAAGCTGCGCTCAAACGTTAGCGCCTCGAAGACGCGGATAACATCCGCGCTGCCGAACGAGTGCGAGAGCCCGAGCGCCAAACATTCCTTGGTGAAATCGTCGCAAACGTTGAGCGATCGATACGTTCGCCCGTTAGCGAGCCGGTCGTGCATGAAATCTATCCACCAGCGCTCGTTGGGTTTGGTTACCGGCTGCACGCTCGTGCCGCGTACGTAGTTGACCTTGCGTTTCTTGCGCGGCCGGACTTGCAGTTGCAACGCTCGATAAATGCGCAGGAAACGCGTTTCGCCGACGTCATAGCCTTCGCGCCGGCGCATCACCATGTAGAGCCGCCGCCAGCCCCGCCGCGGGCGCTCTTGCGCAAGTTCGTGCACGCAGGCTTTCAGCGAAGCGTCATCGGTGCAGCCGCGCTTATAGTGCAAGTTGCTGCGGCTGTAGCCGACTAGTTCGCAGGCGCGCTGCTGGGTAAGGCCGCGGAGTTGCAACGCGCTCACCGCTTCCGCTCGCGCTGAGCGCCCCAACCGTTTTTTGGGACCAACTCTTTCATCGCGTCGATTTCGAGCGCTTGGCGGGCGATGATGCGGTCCTTACGTCGGCTTTCTTCTTCGAGCTGTTTGAGGCGAACTAAATCGCGCCTTTCGAGGCCCGAATACTTGTCTTTCCAAAGGCGGATCGTGTTCGCGTGGATGCCATGTCGGCGCGCCAGTTCCATTGCCGGCGTTCCGCCATCGAGTTCTTTGAGGATGGCGACGATTTGCGCTTCGGTGAAGCGGCTCTTTTCACGCTGGAGTCTCCTTGCTGGGCTTTACGCCCGGAAACTCACAGTCTCCGTTTGCCCGAATCGGCGCCTACAGGTCAACCCGCCGCCACAGTGCCACACTGTTGGCGCATCAACGGAGGATGATCCGCTCATGAGTGGACTCGCGTGCCTCGATAGTGGCAATTTGCGCCAAAGCATTCCGTCGAATCGGCAAAGCGATACGGCGCCTATACCAGCAGCAATGCCCGACGATCTGCGTGGTCTTTTTGACCCCGCCCCGGTAAACCGGGCCACTTGATACCGTGGGTTTCTAGGCCAAAGGCCGAAAGGAACCCTGCGGAAGTCTCGATTCAGCGAGACGCAGATCGTCTCGATCCTCAAAGAGCACGACGCCGGCGCCTCGTTCGTGGAGATTGGCCGACGTCACGGCGTTCATCCGAACACGATCAGTGCTTGGAAAGCCAAGTACGGCGGCATGGAAAGCAGCGAGGTCGCGCGCAACCGCGCGGTCGATGATGAGAACGCGCGAATGCGACGCATCATTACGAACCTGACGCTCGAGAACGATGCGATGAAACAGCTGATCGAAAAAAACTCCTGGGGCCCTCCGAGCGAAAAGCGGCGGTGAGGGCCTTGCAAGAAATCGGTTTGAGTCAGCGCGCGGCGTGCCGTATCACGGGTTGCGCGCGATCGGTGGCGCAGTATCGTATTCGGCGCACGGACGAGCCGCGGTTGGTTGAACGTTTGACCGCCATTGCGATGGATCGGCGACGCTTCGGCTATCCTCGACGATTATTCCCGAGAATGCATCGCACTCGAAGTAGACTCCTCGTTTCCGAGCGCTCGCGTCATCCGAGCACTTGAGCGGATCGCGTCGGGACGAGCGCTTCCGTCGACGATCAAATCGGACAACGGCGGCGAGTTTACGAGCGAACTGATACTCAAATGGAGCGCGCGCGGAACGTCGATCTGCATTTCATTGAGCCTGGCAAGCCGATGCAGAACGGCAGCGTTGAAAGTTTTAACGGCCGGCTTCGCGACGAGTTGCTCAACGAGCATGCGTTTCCGACCATCTTCCATGCCCGGTCGGCAATCGAAAACTGGCGAACAGACTATAACGAGCGGCGTCCGCACACGCAGCTGAACGGGTTGACACCAGCCGAATTCATCGCGCAAAATACAACTCTCGACTCACGGTCATCGCTGGCCTCATGATCGGGGCGGGGTCATTTTGTTCAACATGGAGAAGGTGCCGATGTATTGGGGCATTGGTATGGCCATCATCATCGCCGTGGCGTGGATTACAGGCATCGTTGTGTTTGCGACAGCCGATCAGCGCCATCCCGACATTGATCGTACGTCGATCGGTATCGGAGCCGGCGCTCTCACCGTTCTAGCCGCCTTGTTGTTTCGCCCTTTTTGAATCGGTGGTTCGACACCAAATTTGAAGCTACGTGTCTACGCGAGGTGCTGTACTCGCAGCGACTTGAGACCTTTCCTTCTATATGGGTGCTTGCCGATGGGCGGACGCAATAGAATAGCTGACGAGTTACCTGCGATTTGGATTAAGCATGGCTTGGAACGGGTTGGGAGCTCGTCCAGCCGAACCAAAGCCGCTGTTCAGATAGAAGTCGCTTCTTAACGAGCCGTATCCGTTGCGCCACAGAATCTCGATCATCTCGTTAAAGTCGGCGCCGTACTGTTGTGCGTTTCTAGTATTGGCGCCAAGTTTTATTTATTCACAGCTTCCTGACGGCAACTCACACGTTACTAACAGTAATCCGTCAGGGAAACGAGCTTTCTACGGTGGCGAACGCAGGCCACAGCAATATTGCGTTTGTAGAATGGGACGCGATGAAGCGGGAATCGAATATGGGGATCGTAATGCTTATGCATGCAGTCTGTTCATCATGCGGGCTTATACGATTTCGTCTGCCAGTTACAACTGAAACGAGACAATTAGCCAGAGGGATATGCTACGCTATAAGTTGAATTCGATGAATACGCACACTCAAAACTATTTATCAGAGATCAAAAAACGATATCGGTCAATCAGTAACGTCCCGGCAACAAATATTCAATGTCGGCTCGCAATACTGAAGAGTGTAACTATCGTCGATGCGAAAGGATTGGTCGATGCACGCCTCGGACCCGAAGCGGGACGATAAACGCGACGCACAGTATCAACGGGCCAAAACATTTAATGGCTTGACGGCACGCGAATGGACATTGTTAAGTCGGAACGTTTGGAATGATGTTTCCTCTCCACGACACGACCGCCATCTAAAGCACGGAGCCGTATTCCCTGTAAAGCTTGCGGACCGCCTAATACGTATCTATTCACGCGAAGGCGATCATGTCGTGGACCCTTTCCTTGGCATTGGCTCAACGTGCGTCGCTGCATTGCGCTCCGGCAGATGTTCGAGTGGCGTAGAGCTGAGCGAGGAGTTTTTTAACGTAGCGCACGAGTGGATTGAAGATGAATGCGCGCAAAATGAACTGCATAACGGTATGAGGCCCCGCATTTATCACGGCGATGCCCTTGCGCTGATCAACGATAAATTTGCTGATGTTGAGCTTACGGTGACTAGCCCCGTATGCAAACTTTATTAGCCGATCCGTGGAAGACAGGCGTAAAACGCACAAGACCTCGAAAATACGCATTGACAACAATTCGCGCGTTCGGGTCTATTCCAATGATCCGCGTGATCTAGGTAATCTTAACTATCTGCCTTTTATGCGTGCTTGCCGTCGTGTGCTTCGGAATCTTTTCGAAGTCACTAAGCCCGGCGGTTACGCCTGCTGGATAGTAAAGGATTACCGGCTTCCGCCGTATCAGCCATATCTGCCAATGCACTCGGATCTGGCAAGGCTTGGGCAGCGCATAGGTTGGAAGTGGCACGCACCTGATCGTTTGGGATCAAAATGAGCAACGCTCGCTCGTACTGTTGGGCTATCCTTCACGCTTCTATACAAATCAAAACTGCAGACTTCATCGTGATACTTCGGAAACCGGAATAATTGAACCGCTCAATAGATATCCATGGCGCGCACCCATATCCATGCAAATTTCCGCCAGACTCTATTTGGCAATTCGTCAAGTTTGGCGGCGGCACGTTGCTCGACCCATTTTGCGGCTCAGGAACAACGGTCGTTGAAGTCTGCGGCGCACAAGTGGCAAAAAGTCTATGGCTTTGACTCTAATCCTATTGCGGTTTTGATCGCTCAGTACAAAACGCTTCAAACTGATAAACTGTTCTTTGCCGAAGCAAATACAGCGTTAGCTGATTTCGCACTATCGGTACAGGCGACGGAACCAACGCGCACTATGGACTTCGACGGCGCGGCACATTGGTTTCCCCGGCATGTCTTGCGTGAGCTCGAACGCGTCGTTTCATGGATAGATGGCCAGAACGATGAGCGTATTAAGATTTGGTTGCGCTTGTCTCTATCGCGAATAGTCAACCGTGTAAGTCGCCAGGACAGCGAAACCCGTTATGTCGCGGTGGACCGCAGCATAGAACGCGACGAAACGTTCGAGCGCTTTGCAAACAGCGCCGCCATCACGCTTTCTTTGTTACGCCGGCGGATGTGCCTGCGCGCAGATATAGGTTTGGCGGTAAGCGATATTCGGGACGGCATTCCGCTTCCGGACGGTAGTGTCGATCGCATCGTAACCTCGCCGCCCTACGCAAACAGTATGGACTACTATTTGTATCACAAGCAGCGAATGAATGTCTTGGGTTTCGATTTTCGGCAGTGCAAGATTTCAGAGATAGGCTCGCGCCATGAGTTTTCGTCGCAACGAGCGCCAGCTGAAAAGTGGTCTGCCGATTATACTTCGTGTCTGCGGGAGTTTGGCCGTGTCTTAAGGGATGGCGGCGACGCGATCATCATCATTGGCGACAGCCAAATCGCCGGAAAAAAAATCGACGCGGCCGAGTTGACCGCGGCCCTTGCGACAGAACTCGGTTTTGGCGTGGAGTTGGTGGACTCTACTCCGCTCGATGGGCGTTCGCGTTCATTCAGTCGCGGGTTTCAACGGCCCAACAAGTTCGAGCACGTAATGAGGCTAGTCGCCGATGCTACGATCAAATGTGCATTAGATGATGCGGTATTCGTAGGTGTCCAGCGGTCGTAACGCACCGTATCCCGGATTATTCAATCCAATGAGCCGCACTTCGTAGTCGGCCTCGCCGTCATCCGCCGTATCGACCACGAACAGCGTCCTCTCGCCAATGTCCCTGGGAAACACGTCTCTCACCGCGGCTGAGTTCGTAAAGCGGAAACGGACTTCGCTCTCGCGAGCGTCTGTAAGCGTGCCCGCAGGCGTGCCGCCGGAATCATCGTGACGACTTCGCGTCCCTCGCGAACCGTTATAAGCCGTACCCGAGGACTCCATTGTCTCGCGGTAGCGGTCGCGATGAATTTGTCGGGATAGCCCCAGAACATCTGCTCTGCACGGCTTTCCATCGTAAGGTTGACTTCGAAGGTGCCCGCTGCGCCGCCCTCGGTTTGGTATTTCTTGACGCGGTTGGCTTCTGAAAAACCATAATAGCGCACGTAGCGCAGGCGCGAACCAGGCGGAACAGCGGCAACCGTGACGCCAACGCCGCCGGAGAGCTCGGGGCCCGTTGCGCGATGCGCTCGGCAACGGCGTAACCGGGCGGTAACCGTTCCGCTGGCGCGGTTCGCGAAGGCCGAGCAATTCATCCGCCGTGGTGGTCACCGGAGCGGCATCGTCGCCGTCTTCCCGTCGAGCACGTTCTGACGTCTCCGGCACTGCTCCGATTTCGACCAGGCGTGCAATTACGCTATCGTTTACAGAGACCGTGTAGCGGCTGCTCACTAAAGCGTCAATGTGGCGCTTAAGACCGTCGAGCGCCGCAGACGCGTCGTTCGGCGACGCTGGCCGTCATCGGACAGGAAGACGCCGGCCTCGACGTTGTCGAGCAGCCCCTCGCGCGTAAGGTTTGCCGAGCCAACTAAGGCGCCGCGAAAGGATGCGGTCTCCCACCACCATACTTTAGGATGGAAGATCAGGCCCCGGCCATTTTCCGTCGAGATAATAGAACACTAACCCATTCGAGACTGGGCAGCGACCGCGAGACCTGCTCGGAGCGCCCGAGCGCTGGTGAATCCGCGATTTACGCCGACGATTAGGCGTTCTAGACCGATGTTATGCCGTTGGAAAATGTCGTTACCCAGCGCCAAGCCGTCCGGCGTCGCCCAAGCCGACACGATCGAACAATTGCCGCCGGCTGCGCCGGCTGCGAGTCGCTCGAGCGCGTCGCGCATAGGCCCCGACCTCGGTTGCATGAGAACTTGGATCATAGATTGCAGATCCTCGTGCGGTTCGGCTCGCGCCTTCGGCGTCAAATGATGGTGTTTTCACGTTAGTGGTCGCTGGCGCGCCTCAGTTCTGACTAGAGCACTATATCGTTGGGGAAGTTTGCTGTCTACCAATCGCCTTGCGCTTGCTTGCTTAGGTGTTGTTCCCGGGCGGGTACTGTTGAAAAGCCATTTGCCTACGGGCATCGAACCGAAGCGCCTTAATGGACCGTGAAATAAGGTACTACTTGGCGATCATCCGGCCAGAAAACATGCAGAAGGACGTTCGATGCAGGCTTGGGCTTCTATGCCGTCAAGCGAATGGCCAGCGTAGCGGCTATGGGTCCGGGCGACCGCATCATCCTCTACAGGTCGCGTGGAACTACCAAGCGTGAGGGTCCGGGCGTCGTAGGCGCGTTTGAGGTGCTCGAGGCGCCGCGCGAACCTTCACGAAGCAATCGCAATCTCTTTTTGTCGCTATATCCGGTCATTGTTCCATGGAAGGCGATCGCTGTGTCGGTCGAAACGCCCCTGCCGATTGCTCCACTCGTGCCGCAACTCAACATGTTTCCGGGCAAACAGCGATACGGATCTGCTCTTCAAACGACGTTGAAGCGACTCACGAAGAGCGACTATGACATCCTAGAAACCGCGCTAAAAAAACACGTCAAGGAAGAACATACCGCTAGAACGTCCGTATAATCGACGTTGCCCCGTTCACGAGGCCAGGTCCTGGCCTTGAGTCGAGTGAGATCAAATTTTGCCTGATGAACTCGGCCGGCGTCAAGCCGCCGAACTTCGTGTGAGGTCGATCTTCGTTGTAGTCACGGCGCCAAACTTCCAGAGCGGTGCGAGCGTGGAATATCGTTGGGAAGGCGTGCTCGTTCAAGAACTCGTCGCGTAGCCCGTTCATTGAAACTTTCAACGCTCGCGTTCTGATTGGGTTTTCCAGGTTCGATAACATGCAAATCAACGTTCACCTGCGCGCTCCATAGCAGCATTTTGCAACTCGTAAACTCGCTGCCGTTGTCTGATTTAACTATCGAAGGCAGCGCGCGATCTGCGGCAATTCGCTCGAGTACGCGCATAACGCGCTGGCTTGGGAACGAGAAATCGGCTTCAATTGCGATGCATTCGCGCGTGAAGTCGTCGACGATCGTCAAGCAGCGGAATTTGCGACCCGTAAGTAGTCGGTCGTGAACGAAATCCAACGACCAACGCTCGTTGGAACGCGTTGCGGTGCAATCCCGTTGCCGCGCACAAACACTGCGCTTACGCCGAGCCTCGCAATTTTAGGCCCAAATGACTATAAATCCGGTACAAGCGCTTGTGATTGACGACGCGGCCTTCGCGCTGCAGCATAAGGTGGATACGGCGGTATCCGAAGCGGCGGCGCTCCATTGCGATCGCTTTGATGCGCTCCACCAGATCCGAGTCATCACTGCGCCGCAGTCGATATTGTGCAACTGAACGCGCGCAGCCGGTGATGCGACAGGCAGCGCGTTCGCTTAAACCGAGGGCCTGCAACGCCCTCACCGCCGCTTTTCGATGGGAGGGCCCAGGGGTTTTTCGACCAGTTGCTTCATCGCGTCGTTTTCGAGCGTCAAATTCGGGATGATGCGCCGCATTCGGGTGTTCTCGTCATCGACGGCGTGATTGCGAGCGATCTCGCTGCTCTCCATGCCGCCGTACTTGGCTTTCCACGCAGCGATCGTGTTCGGATGTACGCCGTGCCAACGTCCGAGCTCGACGAACATCCCGCCGGCGTCGTGTGCTTTAAGAATCGAGACGATCTGCGCCTCGGTGAATCGAGACTTGCGCATGACGGCCTCCTTTCGGCCGTTTCGGCCTGGAAACCCACGGTATCAGGTGGCCCGGTTTACCGGGGCAACGTCGTAGTGGCGAAAGCATCGCCATGGGCCAATCGCTCTGGTATGGAATTGGCGTCGGCTGAGAGTGTCGACAGCGAAGCTCCCGCGCGTTGGCGAACGCGCACAATTCTAGGATTCCAGCTCCGCGGTAAGCCGCTTTGGATTCCAAATCTCTGAGGCTAAAGACTGAGTATAGGGCTTGGCGTTCGTCAAGGTCACTTTTGTGAACCGCCTATGCGCGTGAAATGGCAAGCCGCTCGATCGTACATAATGCAGAAATCCTGGATTCAATTGGTAGCACTTCTCATGTAAGCTACGAGTCAAAACGTTTTGTCCGTAATAATGCTCAAGTTTTTGCTCATATGGCAGAGCCTCCATATGCAGCATTAAACTTCTTTGGCAAGAGCAGTAGACCGCCAATACGATTGCGATAATCCCGAAATTCGCTCGGGTGCGCAAACTCATCTTTATGGCGCTCTGGCTGATTGGCCCAGATGTGCTCGATCTCGTATCCGTTCTTGCCCCCGCGTTGAGTATACTCCACATAGTGTGACTGCATCCCAGCCATTCGCTCCAGGTACTCGAGTCATACGCGCAAGGATCCGGTGAATTTGCCTTCCATTATTCCCGTGCAAGTAAAAGCGGTCATTCGAAGCGAAGGTATCTGTATCTTCGGAAAGCTTGTTCGTCAGAAGTGACGCGACCTCGCCAACGCTGTTTCGCCGTGTGTGTGCACGCATTACAAGGAACATTGCGTACTGCATGGTCGAATAGTCGATAGCGCGAAAATTCGCGAATGCGTATAGCAATTAGAATATCGATGTAACTTGCGGCGATCCGCGCCTTCCGTAAGATGTCGCCTTCAGAGATCGTCGACTTGGATCGTCGCTATAATTACGGGGTACTGCAGCGTGAAATTATTCTGAGCGTTGTTGAAGACGGATTCCAGGCCAGGTGTCAGTGTTTCGGCCACCCTTCTTAGGCGTTCACATACCAGTATGCATAGAAAGCAAAGTCGCGCTCGATAAAACGCGCAAAGTCGTTGCCGTTCCGTAGCGCGAGCTTGTCTTCGTTATCGTGAACCCAGCGGTGGAATTCAGTACCAATCAAGATCGAAATCCTGCGGCTGTGCCCCCCGCCGACGTTCACGAGATTGTGTTGTCACGTACTGGGCGCGCAACCACGCTTTGATTGCGTCGGCGTCCTCTTCTTTTTCCGAGTTCCTGGAGCGCCGGTTACGCGCGCCCCTTCCAGGCATTGTTAGCGGGGTGGTCCCGCCAATCTGCCTGCGTTATTCGCGACAACAGATAGCCTTTTAACATATCCGTGGGCGTCAGCGATAGGCCGCGGTCGTTCATCGTCTCAAAAATAGTGTACGCGTCCTCATCGGAATACGCGGTGATTTCGACGAGATGAACGTTTTCGATGAGCCAATCGACAAAGTAGGGAAGAGCGTTGCCTGTGGCAGCTCTTCTGGAAACTGTTCCTCAATGTAGTGGTGGAGAGGCCCAAAAATGTTGCGCCAACGAGCTTCACTCTGCTCGCGGATCCTCAGAAGGGTTGCCCAGTTAAGACGAGGCTTCCATGCACGGCGTTCGTTCAGGAACATCAAGATTGAATGACTTTCTGCCGTACTTCTGTGGAGAATATCAGGCCCGCGATGACGTTGCGCGGTGTTCCGGAGTCGTCCACCATATGGTGACAAAGAAAAATCAATAGAAGTGTAAGGGTAGTCAACCGCTGTTGTCCATCGATGATGAACTTTTTTCCTTCCTTATCACTAATGATAGTTAATCCTAGGGAGTAGTGGGCCATAGCGCCTCCACTGCGGTTCAATCGTGGGCTTCGTCGTAACTACGCGAGAGACTTTATCAGAAAAATAGTGGATCGGCTGCCTAACTTGCTTAGCCTGTCATTTATATTCACGTTGATAGTAATCAATCGCGTAGTGCTCGCCGCCCAATAGCGCGCGAATGTTCTTTGCCGTTCCTAGTATCTCTCTCACTGCGGTCCTCTCCAGGCGGTGAATACCGCGATTTAGTGTAAGTATCAACAAGGAGTACTCTGGAGCTGGTGATCGCCGGCGATGTGCGTAGAATATGCGTAAGTCTACGTTGCACGCTAACGGGCTCGTCTCTTAAAATGTAAACATGCACGCGGGGGAGACGTGGTAGCGCACGCGCCAAGCGGAACTAGCAGAACGGCCCAGCCCCCGTACTTATTCAGTGCGACGGACGCCCGTTTGGCGTAGCGTTCCTGCGGGCATGTACAAAAGATGGCCACTGCTATCGCGCTTGGGTTTGATGGCGCCGGCAAGTGCGAACGCAACATCGCGCCACCACCCAGGTGCCCTGGGTTGCCGTCATCTCGGCCCGTCTCGTTCTTGCGCTTCGTATCCACCTTTCCGAGCGCCGTGCGCATTTCCGCGACTTCATAGTCACGGAATAGTGCATGGTAGTTGGGATTCTCTACGATGAGCGCTTCAAGCGACAAGTCCAAGCGCCCCGCCTCCCACAAAGCGGTGAAGCCAATCGTGGCGTGGCCCTTTAGTCTCCTCCACGCTTCAGCGGCACCATGCTCGTTCAGCATCGGGGTGAACCGGGTGCGCGGCCCAATCAGCGGAATCATTTCACGCACATTTCGCCGCATGGCCGCCGTAAAATCCGCTTCTAACCGCTTTCTTTCGCTTAAATCCATCGTCGCGTTATTTCTCCGCCTGCCCTTGGGTCTACCGTTGCTACCACTAAAGTACATACGTCAAAGTACATACGTAGAAATTCCGGCCTCGCGCCACTCGTCCTCGCTGGTGTCAGAAGCATCGAAGAAGCGCGGGAGGCTAAGCGGCGGGTCGCGGACAAGCTAGCGTGTCCCGTATATCCGGCGCCATATGTCATTTTGGGCGGCAAAGGGTCAAAAAGCGGGTCAACAGCGCGCCCAAAAGGGCGGACAACGGAAAAAACCTATATAGAATAAGCCACGGGCGATTAGCTCAGCTGGGAGAGCGCCTCCCTTACAAGGAGGATGTCGGCGGTTCGAGCCCGTCATCGCCCACCATTATTTTTCCGGTTTCGAAGCGGCCACGATCGCACGAAATGCTGCAGCTGCAACGCCGGCAGCAGCGTCTGAGGTGCCGTCCGGATTTGCGGACATGTTCTCGAGGACGATGATCGAGAGAGCATCTTTCGGAAAAACATCGTTGCAAGCCGAAAATCCGTAGGTGTCGCCCAGTCCGGAGAGCAGCGCGTGACCGTCGAGTGGATCCGTCCACCAATGAAATGCATAATCGTCCGTTTTACCGTTCGTTAGACGCCCCGGTGTCGTCATCAATGCGTAATCAGCTTTATTGATGATTTTCCCGGACGCCAACGCGACGTCCCATCGAGCGATGTCCTCTGCAGTGGATACGATGTCACCCGCGGACCAGCTCCACGATTCGATCATGTCCGGCGCTTTTGCGAGCGGGCCCTTCATGTTCATGCCGCGCCAATAGCCTGTCGCCATGTCCGGAATCGCCTTTTCTCGAGAAACCGTTGTGCTATGCGCCATGCCGGCGGTCGCGAAAAGATGCTGATGAACGTATGCGTCGTAGGATTGGCGTGAGACAATCTCTATGACGCGGCCGAGCGCAATATAGTTCGTGTTGCTGTATTCCCACTGCGACCCGGGCGCGAAGTGCAGCGGGCCTGCGGCCATTCGCTCGATTCGCGTGAAACCGCCCTGCGACGTGTGCGAGATATGGAGAAAATGATTCGTCTCCATAAAGTCTGGTAATCCGCTCGTTTGATTGAGCAATTCGCGCAGCGTGATTTCGCCGGCATGCGGAAACTGCGGAAGATACTTTGCCAGCCGATCCTCAATGGAGAGCTTGCCCTGCTCTTTCAGTTGAAGGATCGCAGCCGCGGTGAATTGCTTGGTAAGAGAGCCAATTTCAAAGTGCGTGGTACGATTCACGGCACGCCCGCGAAGTCGCTGTACTCCAAACCCGCGCTCGAATGCGATTGCGCCGTCATGAATGATAATGACGGATGCTCCGGGCGCGCCCGTCGCCGTCAAACGCTTCTCGATCGCACTTACCACGGTTCGCGTCGGAAAAGCGCCGTTTTCCGGCGCTGTTTCGTGTGGCCCGATTGTAAGTACGGAAAATAAAACGGCGGCTGCTATCAACACACATTCCCTCGGAAAAAATCAAAAGCGCTACGTTCGGACGCCTCCGAAATCGCCCTTCGTCTTCCGGGGGCGCAGTCATTGCTGTGCCGGTCCGAGGGTAGAGGCGAGAATGGCCGGAAGCAGGCAGCATAAGCCGAAAGCCGGAGAACATCCCAGGCAAGCCCCGGCGGTGGAAGATGAAATCTATGGAATTGCAGCAGCGTACCTACGAATACATCAGGACTGCTCGCGAAGACGGCGGCGTTATCGTCCTGACGATGTCCCGCCCCGAAAAGCGCAATGCACTTTCGCTCGAACTCATGCGCGAGTTGATCGCCGCGTTCTCGGACGCAGGCGGCGATCCGCAGACGCGCGTCGTCGTCCTATGCGGTGAAGGCCCCGCTTTCAGTGCCGGCCACGATCTTCGCGAACTGCAATGTCGCGACGTTGCCGCCTATCGCGAGATCTTCGATACGTGCGTGGAGTTGATGGAGACGATTCAGCGGATTCCGCAACCGGTAATTGCGGAAGTCGCCTCCGTTGCGACCGCTGCAGGTTGCCAGCTCGTTGCGACGTGCGATTTAGCCGTTGCTGCCGAGGAGGCCAAGTTTGCAACGCCCGGCGTTCGCATCGGTCTGTTTTGCACGACGCCGATGGTCGCGTTGACTCGTGCTATCGGACGCAAGCGCGCGATGGAGATGCTGCTTACCGGTGATTTTATCGATGCTCGGGCGGCCGCCCAGTGGGGCTTGGTCAATCGCGTGGTCCCTGCAGCACGCCTGCACGCAGAGGTGCTCGAGCTGGCTCACAGGATCGCCCAAGCCAGTGGACCTATTGTTGGAATTGGCAAGAGCGCTTTTTACGTACAAATTGACCTAGCGCAACCGGCCGCCTACGACTATGCTAGGGAGGTGATGTCGCTGAACGCGATGGCCGAGGACGCCCAGGAGGGCATCGCGGCTTTCATCGAACGGCGGACACCGATCTGGCATAAAAAGTGAACTTCTGTTAATATTAGGTTCGGCCCCCTTGCGAGAGCAGGGGACCTTTTGTAAGCCGCATAACGAACGGAAGGCTCCGGTGCACTGTGGGCATGCATTGCGAGTTTGCGAATAAAGCGTCGCCCACACCCGGTATGCGGGAAACCGCATACGCGACGACAGCGGAGGCTCGCTTTCAGCGGGCCTTCCTGTTTTTTTGCTCGAAGGGACCGCTGGTGAACCGGATCGATCCGCGAACGCGCTTTGCCGCGTTTTTGCTTTTGATAGCGCTGATTTCATGTGCGTTCGTCGCGCAAAGCCGCGCCCGCGTCGAGCGGCAGACGCGCCGGGTCGAGATTGCAATCGACTACAACGACTTTCTTTCGTTCGCGCGATCGTACAACTATAATCCGGCCGCGTTCTTGCTCGAATTGCGGAAGGCCGGTCTGACGTCTCTCGCACTCACGGAAGAACTCGGCGGATCGCTCACCGGCGCTGCGAGCGCGAACGCGACGGCGGTTTCGGGACTCGGATTGCTGAGCTCCGCCCGGCTGGCGCCGGTTTCCGACCCGACGCTGGCGGCGCTGGTGCGCGGCCAGGCCGTGCGCCCGGATCGATGTACTTGCTGGTCTACGATAAAGCGACGTTCGACCGGTACATGCAGCAACTGCCGCTGCATTTCGAACGCAACAGCATCCGCGTGCTGCATGCATCGCTACCGTACGTCATCGCGCTGCGGACGCAGATCGACTACTTCAACACGACGACGCTCGGCATTCCCGCGAGTCAAGTGGAAAGCGCCAGGCGCTTGGGGCTCTTCATCATTCCGCGTTTTCAGAACGACGAGCGTTTGCAGGACGGACAAATTACGCAGATGTTCGACGATCTGCACGCCGGAAAGTGGATTTCCACGGTCGTGTTTTTCGGATTGCGCAACCAGGTGCTGGGCTTCCCCGACCACTTGAAGGATACCGCCGCGGTATTCAAAGCGCGCAAGTACACGAATTACGGCGAGATTGAAACGTACGATGCGAGCCAAGTGCAAAAAGGTAATCTCGAACTCGCGCGCCTCATTCCGGGGCACATCGTCCGCGTTCAAGCGATCGGCAAACTCGAGCAAGATAAACTGTCCGTTCCCGAAATCGTCGCGCGATACGAGCTGGGCGTGCGCGAGCGGAACGTTCGCGTCGTCTATCTGCGGCCGTACGGACACGAATACAACGGCATGTCCATCGAAAAGACGAACGTCGAACTCGTGCGGCAGATCGCGCAAGATTTGCGCGAGCACGGTTTCAGCCTGGGCCGCGCGACGCCGATTCCGCTGTATCGCGGAAACAGTGCGTTTGCGGTGGGACTCGCGATTTTAGCGGTTCCATCCATCTTCGTGCTCCTGCTCGGATGGTACGGATGGTATCGCCCACTGTGGGCTGCGCTCGCGTACGCGCTGACGATCGCGGTATACGCCGGCGGATACGCATCGCATCACGATCTGCTCGCCCGCTCGATCGTTGCCCTGTGCGGCGCTTTGCTGTTCGCCGCGGCGGCGTTCACGGTGCTCGGACCGGCATTTTTCGAGGAACCGCGATCGCGCCTTTGGCCGCAAATTCTGCGGAGTCTTGGCTGGACGCTCCTTGCGACGGCCGTTGCGCTGCTGGGTGCGCTGGTGGTCGTCGGCATTATGAGTTCACCGCTGACGATGGAGGAAGTCGAACCGTTCCGCGGCGTGAAACTCGTCCTCGCGCTTCCGCCGCTCATCGCACTCGCGCTGTATCTCTTCACGGATCGCTTCGATTCCGGAGTGAAAAATGCGCGCGATGCATTCAGCGCGCCGATTCGCATCTATCAGCTGCTGCTTGCGATCGTCGTACTCGGAGCCGGTGCGCTGGTGCTCGTGCGCAGCGGCAACCAAAGCGACGTCGCGCCGTCGGCGTTTGAACTCTCGCTGCGGCATCACTTGACCGCGCTGCTGAGCGTGAGGCCCCGTTTCAAGGAATTCGTGGTCGGCTTTCCCTTTCTGATGATCGTGCCTGCGCTGCGTCGCGGGGATCGCCGTGCGGCCGGCATCATTCTTTCGCTTGCCATCGGGATCGGCATCGGCGACGTCATCGACACGTTCTCGCACTTGCACACGCCTTTGCTCATCTCGATAATTCGCGTCATTCTCGGCCTCGCGATCGGCGCCGTCATCGGCGCCATCGCCATCGCGGTCTACCGCGTGCTCGACGGGCGGCGCAAACGCGGCGACGTGGTCATGAGCTTGTCGAACGACGCTCAGCTTGTCGAAGCCTAAGGCGCGTCCCGGTGCGGTTCTTGATCTCGGGGTATTACGGCTTCGGGAACTTGGGTGATGAAGCGCTGCTCTCGGTGATCGTCTCGCAGTTGAAGACGCGCTACCCGTACGGCGAAATCGACGTCCTTTCGGCGCAGCCGGAGAGGACCGCGCACGAGCTGCGCGTGGCGGCAACGCCCCGCTGGGACGCGAAGGCAATTCGCGGCGCGATCGACCGCGCGGACGTGGTCATCTCGGGTGGCGGCGGTCTGCTGCAGAATGCGACGAGCATTCGCAGTTTGATATACTACGCCGGCATCATTCGAGCGGCGGCGCGCGCGCATCGCAAAGCGATGATCTTCGCGCAATCCATCGGGCCGCTGGATTTTTGGGGTCGAGCCTTGGTGAAGGAATGCTGCAAAGGCGTTTCACGCGCGACCGTGCGCGACAAACGCTCGCTGCGCACATTGACGCCGCTGCTCTCACCCAGCGCTGCGGTGGAACAAACAGCCGATCCGGTGTTTCTCTATGACGCGCCCGAAGAAGAAGTCGATCTCTCCCGCGAAGGGATCGGCCCGCAAAGCGACCCGCTCGTCATCGTCAGCGTTCGCAAGTCGGCGGGCATGAAAGATCGTCTCGACACTGTCGCTCGCGCGGTCGATCGCCTCGCGACTCGGCACGACGCACGCGTTGCGTTTTTGCCGATCGGCGGCGCCGCCGATGCGGAAGTTTCGACGCTCGTGATTCGCAAGTGCAAAACGGCGCCCGTGCTGCTTCCCGAGTGCAGCCTCGAACGCGCTGCCAACATCATTCGCAGAGCAAAGGCCGTGGTCGGCATGCGTTTGCACGCGCTCATCCTGGCGGCGCGCTATACCGTCCCGTTCATTGCCATCCCGTACGATCCGAAAGTCGGAGCGCTCTGCGAGGACCTTGCGTATCCCTTGCCGCCGCTCTTCACGCTCAATCCGCCGGGGCCAAAGCCGGAAAGCGATGCGGTCGACGCACTGGTCGACGAGTTCTGGCGGCGCCGCGAGGCGCTCTCGGAGCACCTTCGCGATAGCGGAAAGCGCCTGCAGCGCCTGGCTTCGCGAAATTTCGAGGTCCTGGACGAGCTGCTCGCCGAAAAGCGGATGTCCCGATGAGCGATGCGACGGTCGAGCGCGATTACCGCGATACGCTGAACTTACCGAAAACCACCTTCCCGATGAAGGCGGACTTGCCCAAGCGCGAGCCGGATCGCGTTGCATGGTGGGCCCAGCAGCGCGTGTACGAGCGCCGGTTGGAGCGCAACAAGGCGCATCAACCATGGATTTTACACGACGGGCCGCCGTATGCGAACGGCAATCTGCACATGGGCCATTTCCTGAACATGGTGCTCAAAGACATGTTCGTGAAGATCGCGCTGCTCGACGGAAAGTGGACCAAGTTCGTACCGGGTTGGGACATGCACGGCCTTCCGATCGAGTTCGAAACGCTCAAACATCTGAAGATCAAAGACTTCCACGACATCGATCCCATCGATCTGCGCAGCAAGTGCAAAGAACGCGCGCTGCATTGGCTCGACGTGCAGCGCTCCACGCGCATGCGTATGGGCGCATTCGGTGATTTCGAACACCCCTACCGCACGATCGACCCGTCTTTCGAGGCAACCATCGTCGAAGCGCTGGCCGACCTCGCCGCAAACGAGCAAATTTACAAAGGTTTGCGTTCGACGTTGTGGTGCGTCCACGACGAAACCGCGCTCGCGGAAGCGGAAATCGAGTACAAAGAAAAAGTCTCGCCGTCGATCTTCGTGCGCTTCATGGCCGACGTCCAGCAGCGATCGAAACTCTTGCACGTCTTTGCAAAAAACGCGCGCGACGAAGAATCGGTGGAAGCGCTTTCGGAACCGGTTTCGTTCCTCATCTGGACGACCACGCCGTGGACGCTTCCCGCAAACGTCGCCATCGCGCTCAAACCCGATGCGATGTACGGATTGTATCGCTTCAAGCACGAAGCGTTCGTGATTGCCGAGGCGCTTGCAGCGCAGACTATCGGCGAGGATTTCGGGCAGGCGGAAAAACTTGCATCCGTTCGCGGTGAGGCGCTCAGCGGGCTTGCCGTGCGTCATCCGTTTCTCGACCGCGATTCGGCAATCGTTACTGCCGACTATGTCGATCTCGAAACCGGTACGGGGGCCGTCCATACCGCGCCCGGACACGGCGCCGACGACTTCGAAACGGGGATGCGTTTCAATCTTCCGATTCTCAATCCGGTCGACGCGCGCGGCGTATTCACGCAAGAGGCGGGCCCGTACGCCGGGATGCACATCTGGAAAGCGAATACGAAGATCGTCGAAGATCTTCGAGCGAGCGGCGCGCTGTGGAACGCTTACGAATATACGCACAGTTATCCGCATTGCTGGCGCTGTCACAACCCGGTCATTTTCCGCGCCACCTCGCAGTGGTTCATCGCAATGGATCAGAACCGGCTGCGCAAACGCACCATCGACAACGTGCGCGACGTCGCGTTCACGCCGGAATGGGGACGCAGGCGCATGGAGCAGATGCTCGAGCAGCATCCCGAGTGGTGCATTTCGCGCCAGCGCACGTGGGGGACGCCGATTCCCGCCGTCATCTGCACGGGTTGCAACGAATCGATACTCGATCCGCACGTCGCGCGCAACGCCGCAAAACTGTTTCGCGAGCAGGGCGCCGATGCGTGGTGGCGCGATCCCGTCGAAACGTTCTTGCCGGCTGGTTTTCATTGCCCCGGTTGCGGCAGTTCGTCGTTCGAAAAAGAGAAGAACATCGTCGACATCTGGTTCGAATCGGGCGTAACGCATCTGGCAGTGCTCGGCCGCGACGGATTGCCGTGGCCGTCGGATCTCGTTCTTGAGGGCGGCGATCAATACCGGGGTTGGTTCCGCAGCTCGATCCTAACGGCGACTGCAATCAAAGGCGCTGCGCCTTATCGCCACGTGGTCAAAAACGGCTGGGTGAACGACGAGCACGGCCGGCCGATGAGCAAATCGCTCGGCACGGGCATCGACGCGAAGGACGCAATGCAGAAGTGGGGCGCGGACGTGCTCCGTTTGTGGGCCGCCTCGGTGGAATTCGTCGACGACGTGCGTTTCGGTCCGAACGTCGTCGATCAGGTCAGCCGCGTGTATCGCAACATTCGCAATCGCGTGCGTTTCATGCTCAGCAACGTCGACGATTTGAGCCCGGCGGAAATCGTTCCGCGCGAACGGATGCAGTGGTTCGACCGGCTTGCATGTGAGGTCACCGATGCCTGGGCCACGCGCGTGCGAGAGCATTTGCTGGCGTACCGCCTGCACGACGCGTATCTCGAGATCATCCGCTTCGAAGGCGAGGATCTCTCGAGTTTTTATTTGGATGCGCTCAAGGACCGGCTCTATTCGAGCGCGGCACGTGCATCGCGGCGGCGCAGCGCACAAAGCGCAATTCTCCACATCTTGGAGCAGTTTTTGGCGGTGCTCGCGCCGATGCTCTCGTTTACGGCGGAGGAAGCGTGGCAATCGCTTCCGGTGGAGCTTCGCGGCGATCGCCTCAGCGTGTTCGATCTGCCTTTAGCGGCAGCGAAAGCATCCGGCGCCGAAACAGGCGCGGCGTGGGCTAAACTCAAAGAGTCTGCGCGCACTCGTTGCGGCCAGTGAAGGCAAGCGCGATTACGAGCTGCAGGCGATGCTGAAGGTGCCGAGTCTTTGGTACGAGCGCTTTCATCCGCACGCCGACGACGTTCGCGAGGCTCTGGTCGTTTCAGCGCTGACGCTCACGCACGACCGGCAGAAAACGGACGACGAAACGCGGTTGGAATTACGCCCGTCAGACGGGCAGAAGTGTCAGCGTTGCTGGAAGTATTTGCCGCTCGGAAGCGATCCGCAGCATCCGGGCTTGTGCGCGCCTTGCGCTGAGATCGTTTCTTCTTAGCGGCGGCGTGGCCGTTTGGGCGGCCGGTCCGAAGCGCGAATAACCGTCAGCGGCTTGCCCTCGATCTCGAAGAGATTTAACGCCTTAATCGCCGCATCCGCTGAGCGGTCGTCGGCCACGTTCACGTAGGCGTAGCCTTTCTTGCGGCGGCTGCGACGATCGCGAGGAAAGGTCACGTCCTCGTCGCCCGCACCGAACTGCCGGAACAGCGCGAGCAGGTTTTCCTTCGTGGCATCCCGCGGATAGCCGGCAACGAATAATCGGATCATGTCAGCGGTTCTCCGAGAACGCTATCGCGAAAACCTTGCCACGCCCCTGCTTCCACGGCTGCACGAACCTCACGCAGCAGCGCGTTCAACATGTACACGTTATGATAAGAGAGCAGGCGCGAGCCAAGCATTTCGCCAGCCCTGAACAAATGGGCGAGATATGCGCGCGTAAACGTCGTGCATACGTAGCAGTCGCAGCGCGAATCGACGGGCGAAAAATCTTTTACGTACGCAGCGTTGCGTATCGCGAATTCTCCATCGCGCGTCATTGCGCGGCCGTTTCTTCCGCAGCGCGTCGGATACACGCAGTCGAACATGTCGATGCCGCAGTCCACGGCCATGACGACGTCGCGAACCGTTCCGACTCCCATCAAGTAACGCGGTTTGTTCGCGGGCAGCATTGAGGCCGACAAGCGGGCCAGGCGATACATTTCCTCACGCGTTTCGCCCACTGAAAGGCCGCCGATCGCATATCCGGGAAGATCGAGCCCGACGATAGCGCGCGCACTTCGCTCGCGCGCGTTTGGGTCCACACCTCCCTGCATGATTGCGAACAGCGCCGTATCGGCAGCCCGCGTGCGGGCTTCCGAGCTGCGCTTCGCCCAATCCGACGAGAGGCGCACGGATTGCTCGATGGCCTCAGGCGCGGCAGGCAGACTTCACGCAGACGTCGAGCTGCATCGCAACGTCCACGCCGATGGCCTCTTGGAACGCAAGCACGTTTTCCGGCGTGAAGCGGTGACGGCTGCCGTCCAAATGCGACGAAAACGTCACACCTTCGTCGTCCAACGTGCGCCGCGATTCCAAACTGAAGACCTGAAAACCGCCGCTGTCGGTGAGAATCGGACCGTGCCATTGCATGAACTCGTGCAGGCCTCCGGCCTCGACGAGCAAATCGCGTCCGGGGCGCAGCCACAAGTGGTAAGTGTTCGCCAAAACGATCTGCGAATGTGCGGTGCGCAGCTCCTCGGGTGTAAGTCCTTTTACCGTTGCAGCAGTGCCGACCGGCATGAACGTCGGCGTTTCCACGAGCCCATGACGCAGGTGCAGCGTTCCGCGCCTTGCGCTTCCGTCAACTTTCTGCAGTTCAAAAAGTCCGTTTGCGATCATATCACCGTGCGCTGTAGAGCGGAATGCTTATCGTCATGCCGAGCGCGTCAGAGCGTGCTGCGCGAAGACGAAGCTGCATGCTTACGGTGGCCCCTCGACAGGCTCGGGGTCGTTCGACTCGCTCACGATGACCAGGCTTTCGACGCGCTCACGATGACAAGTCTTTTGGTGCGCTCAGTAACGACTTCGCCGCGGTATATTCGGGCGGCGGATCGCTTTGGAACTCGATGTCGCGGCCCGTGCGCGGGTGACGGAACGAAAGCCGCCACGCATGCAGCGCTTGACCGGGCAGATCGAAACGCCGTTCGGTTTTGCCGTATACGGGGTCGTTTACGAGCGGATGGCCCAGCGCAGCCATGTGCACCCGAATCTGATGCGTGCGTCCGGTTTCCAAGCGAAAGATCACCTCGGAAGCATTCTTGAGCCGTTCGCGCACTTCGTAGTGCGTAACGGCGGGTTTACCATCCGCGGTAATGGCGTACTTGAGCCGGTTGTGCGCGTCCCGCCCGATTGCGCCGTCGATCGTGCCTTTGACATGCTGCGGAATGCCCGCGACAAGACCCAGGTATTCGCGCGAAATGTGCCGTGCTTTCATCGCTTTGCCGAGCGCGCTCAACGCTTCTTCGTTTTTCGCGACGACGAGCAAACCGGAGGTGTCGCGATCGAGTCGGTGAACCAATCCCGCGCGCACGTTTTCGCCGGGCAGTGAAGTCTACGTGCGCAAGAAGAGCGTTGACCAGCGTGCCGTTCGTTGCGCCGTGCGCGGGATGCGTCACCATTCCCGCGGGTTTGTCGACGACGAGCACGTCCTCGTCTTCATACACGATCGTGAGGTCGATCTGTTCCGGCTCTACGCCCAGCGGAGCGCGCTCGGACACCTGCGCGTCGACGACGTCTCCCTCGGCAACGAGATAACTGCCCTTGACCGTTGCTCCGTTTACGCGCACGTCCCCGCGGCGCACTGCTTCCGCAACGAGCGAGCGAGAGTATCCGGTGTGATGCGCGATGATGACGTCGGCGCGCTTGCCGGCGTCGTCAGGCGTGACGACGACGTGCAAGGCTCGCGAGAATCAACAGAATCACGCCCGTCGTAATGCATGCGTCCGCAACGTTGAAGATGTTCGGCCAGATGCGGTAGAAGTCGATGAAATCCACGACGTACAGGTAGTGAACGCGATCGGCGATATTGCCGACGGCGCCGCCCAAGATCATGCCGAACGCGACGCGTACGAGCAGCGATTGACGCGCCTGATCCCGGAACGAGAACCAAAAGATCAGCAGCACCAAGAGCGCCATGACGATCAGCAGAAACGGCGACGACCCAAAGAGGCCGAACGCGCCGTGCTGGTTCTGCTCGTACGTCCATTTGAGCAGGTGCGGAATGACGAAGCGGCTTTCGCCCGGCATAAAATGACCCGTAATCAGGTGCTTCGTATACTGATCGACGGCAATAACGATTGCCGCTACGCCGAACAGCTGAACGGATTCAAAGCTTCGGCTGCGGGACAAATTGATAGAACCAGCCGGCGATTCGTAGGAACGAGTTGGTTGCAAGGACGACTCCCGTGGCGATCATGAACGCTCCGGCCGCGAATTCTATTGCGGGCAGGAACCGCTTGATACGATTGAGCGCAGGCAAAACCGCGCCAATCGCCAGGGCCGTGACCAGGAACGGCACGGCCAAGCCCATGGAATAGACGAAAAGCAGCCACGCTCCCTGCCAAACGCCGTTCGCTTGCGAGGCCAGCGCAAGAATGGCCGCCAGGATGGGCCCGATGCAGGGCGACCAGCCGGCGGCAAATGCGAGACCGACGATCGCCGATGCGACGAGCGAGCGCTGTCCCGTCCGTACCTGCACCCGGGTGTCGCGGGCCAGCAGCCGCCAGCGCAGTACGCCCATCATTTGCAAGCCGAGAACGATGACGACGATGCCGCCGATGCGCGCGATGAGGACCTGGTTTTCTCGCAGAGCGTTGCCGATGGCGCTCGCGGACGCGCCGAGGGCCACGAAGACGACGGTGAAACCGGCGATGAACGCGATTGCATGAGAGACGACGCGCGCGCGCGCATCCGCGCTCAGCGTTCCGCGTAGTTCTTCGACGCTCGAACCGGTAAGGAACGAAAGATACGCGGGAACCAGCGGGAGGACGCAGGGCGAAACAAAGGAAACGAGCCCCGCCAGGAAGGCGATCCCAACGGTGAGGTGCGCGCTGTCCACACCGCTCATTTAGACGAGCCCTCGCGTTGTCATGCCGTCCCTCGAAAGCGCTTATGCAACACTGGTTTACCTACCCCTACATCAATCCGATCGCGGTCCACCTGGGACCGATCAGCATCCATTGGTACGGCATCTCGTACCTGATTGGTTTCATCGCGGTCTATTTTTGGATGGGGCGTCCCGCCGGACGCAGGCGCCTGGGCCTGAGTCGCGAGCAGATTCAAGACTTTCTGGTGTACGCGCTCGTCGGCGTGCTCGTGGGCGGCCGCTCGTTCTTCGTGATCAACGACATGATCAGCAAGCACGATGCGGCGATGTACTTTCAGCACCCGATCGACTTCCTGGCCGTGTGGAACGGCGGCATGGCGTTCCACGGCGGCCTGGTCGGCGTCATCATCGCGATCTTTCTGTTCGTGCGCAAGCACCCGGGCCTGACGTACAAGGTCCTGGGCGATGAAGTCGTCGTGCTGCTGCCGATTGGCATCACGCTCACGCGCTTAGTGAATTTCATCAACGACGAACTTTGGGGCGACGTCTGCAGACCCGATCATCCGTGGTGCATCGTGCCGGGGAATAGCGCTCCCGTCGCTGCGGGGGGCTGGGGCGCGTACTACCGCCATCCCTCGCAACTCTACGAAGCCGTGCTCGACGCAATCACGCTGCCGATTTTGCTGTACATCTACAAGAAGCGCCCGCCGGACGGCGTCGTCGCGTGGTCGTGGTTCACGATGTACGGCATTACGCGAACGATTGCGGAGATGTGGCGGCACGCCGATTTCATGTGGCACGGCATCACCGGCGGCCAGCTGTACGCGCTGCCGATGATCCCAATCGGCCTGATCGGCTTGTATTTCACGCTCCGCAGCGGCAAACGTACCGAAGAACGCGTCGACGGCGTGCCCGTTACCGGATGAGCGTCGCCGAGCGGTACGCGCGCCTTCGCGCGGCCGTGCCTGCGCACGTAACGATCGTCGCCGTCACCAAATTGCACCCGGTCGAAGCCGTTCGCGAAGCGATCGCCGCGGGCGTTACGGACGTCGGCGAGAATTACGTGCAGGAAGCGCAGCGCAAATTCGGCTCGCTCGAGGATGCGGCGCGCGTGCGCAAGCATTTCATCGGCCATATTCAAACGAACAAGGCAAAGGCGATTGCGGCGACGTTCGACATGGTGCAGAGCGTGGATCGCGTCGAGGCCGCAGCGGCGCTTGCCAAAGCGTGCCAAGCCTTGGAAAAACGCTTGCCTGTGCTGCTGCAGCTGAACATTTCACCGTCCGAGCGTTTCGGCTGCCCGCCCGCCGAGGCCGAACGCCTGGCGGACGCGATTCGTTCTCAGGGGGCCCTCGATCTGCAAGGCGTAATGGCCATCGGGCCCCTTGCGCACGAGGAGCCGGAAATTGCGCGCGCCTTTGCGGTAGCCGCGGAGGTGTTCGCGCGCATCGGCGGCCCGACGCTCTCTTTGGGCATGTCGGGCGACTGGCAAGCGGCGGTCGAGGCCGGCTCGACGATGATTCGGGTCGGAAGCACCGTTTTCGGACCAAGACCGGCGCGCCCGGCGTCGAAGACTCCCATAACGTTCTCACCGCGAGGTTGAGTCATGAGCATGTTCAGCAAAATGCGTTCGTTTTTCTCGATGGACGACGTCGAGGAACTCTACGAAGAAGAACCGGGCACTGCGCGCAACGTCGTTCCGCTCGATCACCGCGCCGCACGACGCGGAGGTACGGAAGTCAGCGTGTACGCGCCCCGCGCATTCGGTGACGTCACGGAGATCGCCGATGCGCTGCGCAACAGACAAGTCGTCATCGTGAATCTTCAAAACGCCGATCGCTCGCTGCTGCAGCGCGTCGTCGATTTTACATCGGGAGTCGCCTACACGATCGACGGCAAGATCCAGAAACTCGCCGAAGCGATTTATCTGGTGGTTCCGTCCGGCATCATGGTAAACGCGCAGGGGCTGCGCGATTCGATGAGCGCCGACGGTTCGCTGGATTTTCTCTCCAACAGAGGGTAAGGCATGCAGAAGATTACGCCTATCGACATTCAACACAAAACGTTCAAGAAGGCGCTGCAAGGCTACGACCGCGCGGAAGTCGATCAGTTTTTGGATGAACTCATCGAAACGCTCGAAGACGACGCGCAGCACATCGCGGCGCTGCAAGCCGAAGCCAACGATCTCAAGGAGCGCATCAGTCACTTCAAAGCGATGGAAGAATCGCTGCAAAACACGCTGGTGCTCGCGCAGCGCACGGCCGACGAAGTGAAAGCTTCTGCGCACAAAGAAGCCGACCTCATCAAGGAACAAGCGCGCATCGCGGCCGAGCGCGAAATCGCGACCTTCACGGAAGCGGCAGCCGATGCCCGGCGCGAGCACCAGCGTGCGAACGAAGCGTCCGAAAAGGCGCGCAGCGAGCTGCGCAGCCTGTTGATGACGCACTTGGCCCTTCTCGAGAAAACGCCGGCCGGCAACGGCGCCCGGACACGCGACGAAACACCGCCGGCCGAAGAGATCACCCGCACGGAGATGGTCGACACGAACCGGATTACCGTGTACTAGACGCGAACGCCCGGCTCCATGCCGACGATCGCTATTCTGCCGGGTGACGGAATCGGGCCTGAAGTAATGCGCGCCGCAGTGCGCGTGCTGCAGAGCGTGAGACCGGATCTCGACTGCGTCGAAACTCCGGTGGCCGGAGCCGCGCTTCAAGCCGGCAAGCCTGCGCTTCCCGACGAGGCGCGCGCGTTGTGCGAGCGCAGTGCGGGCATTCTTTTCGGATCGGCGGGTCTGCCGCAGTACGAAGGCAAACCGCTTGCCGAGCGACCCGAATACGCGCTTTTCCTCCTTCGCCGCGACTTCGAACTCTACGCGAATGTGCGCCCCGTGCGCGTATTCGAGGGGTTGGAAGAAGCCTCGTCGTTGCACGCGCATTTGGTGAAGGACCTGGATTTCATCGTCGTGCGCGAACTGACCGGCGGCATTTATTTCGGCAAGCCCAAAGAACAGCGTACCGGTGCGGACGGCGTGGAAGAAGCCGTCGACACGATGCTGTACCGCGCGCCGGAGATCGAGCGCATCGCTCGCGTCGCATTCGAACTTGCACGCAAGCGGCGCAAACGCCTCACCTCGATCGACAAGCAGAACATCCTCGAAACGTCGCGGCTATGGCGGCGCGTCGTGGAACGCGTTGCGGCGCACTATCCGGACGTTCTTCTCGACCATCTCCTCGTGGACAATGCGGCCATGCAATTGGTGCGCCGGCCGGCTGAGTTCGACGTGCTCGTGACCGAGAACATGTTCGGCGACATTCTATCGGACGAAGCGGCGATGTTGACGGGTTCGATCGGTAATCTGCCCAGCGCGAGTTTGGGTACGCGCATGACGGAGTTCGGACAGTTCGGACTGTACGAGCCGATCGGCGGATCGGCGCCGGACATCGCCGGAACGGGTGTTGCGAATCCGACGGCCGCAATCTTGTCGGCGGCAATGCTGCTGCGTCACAGTTTGAGGGACGACGCGGGCGCGGATCGCATCGAGCGGGCGGTCGAAACGTCGTTTGCGCAAGGCGCGCGCACGCGCGAACTGGCAGGCGTAGGGAAAAACTTCTTGGATACGCAGCGCTTCACCGACGCAGTCGTGGCACACTTGTGAGGGAAATCGCTCTGCGCGCGCCGGTGCGCGTGGCCGCAATCGGCATGTACGTGCCCCACCGGATCGTTACGAACGACGATCTCGCGGGCATGGTCGAAACCTCGGACGCGTGGATTCTGCAGCGCACCGGCATTCGGACCCGGCGGCGCGTCGCTGAAAACGAATATGCGAGCGATCTCGCGGTCGGCGCAGTCCGCGACTTGCTCGAATCGCATCCCGAGGTCGACGTGCGCAGTGTGGATTACATCCTGGTTTCATCCACGACGCCGGATTACGTTTATCCGAGCATTGCCGCGCTCGTTCAGGATAGGCTCGGCATTCCGACCAGCTGCGGCGCGCTCGATTTGAGCGCCGCGTGCGCCGGTTTCTGCTCCGCGCTCAACATTGCCGCAGCCCTCATCGCGTCGGATCAGGCGCACCGTGTGCTGATCGTTGCCACCGAAGCCCTGACGCGATCGGTCGATTACACGGATCGTTCGACGTGCGTCCTGTTTGGAGACGGCGCGGCCGCTATGCTGATCGTCCGCGACGAGCGGTGTGCGCTGGCGGGCATGGACGCCGGTTCGGACGGAAGCGCCGGCCCCTCGTTGTATCGAACGGCGATGCGCGGCGACATCGGCGGCGTGAGCGATGGAAGTGGTTTGCTCCGGCAATCCGGGCGCGACGTGTACCGCTGGGTGCTCGAAAATATTCCGCTCGCAATCGACCGCATTTTGGATCGCGCCGGCATGAGCCTGGACGGCATCGATTGGTTCATTCCGCACAGTGCGAATATGCGCATGATCGAAGCGCTGTGCAAACGCATCGAGTTTCCGTTGGAACGCACGCTTACCAGTATCGGAGAATACGGCAATACCTCCGCGGTAAGCATTCCGCTTGCGCTCATTCCCGCCGTGCGCAACGGCACGGTGAAGCAGGGCGACCGGTTATTGCTCGTCGGTTTCGGCGGCGGCTTGGTCAGCGCGGGCGCAGTTTTGACCTGGCTGTGACCTGCTGAAACGCCATCCGCAAATCATCCCGGACCGATGATCCAGTGACTCAGCCACATGCGGCTTAGCCAGTCCGCGTACGTTATGCGGTCGGCTGCGAGAATGGGATAGAAGTACACGAAGAGCACGAGCGTCGTCGCCAGAAAGAGCCCGATTCCCCACGCCGCGAGCCGGCGGTGTTCCTCGGTGCGTTGCGCGTGCTTCCAAATCCATTGTAACGCGATCGTGTCGGCCAGCATGACGATCGCGTCGTTCGGAAAGAAGTGGTATTCGAAGAGCATGCGCGGTGAGGCGATCCACGGCAGCCATTGCGCGAAGTACGCGGCGAAAAGCAGCCAATACGCCCTATTGCGTTCGCGCCACGCCAGGATGCCCAAAAGCGGAATGCTCGCCAAACCGAACCACCACGTCAGCGGATTCGGGAGCGAAAGGATTTCGGTGACGCAGCAGCCGTTCGGATTGCGTGCGGCGGCGCCCGTTCGCCCGTCGTGGTACCAGTACGCGACCGGCTGATAGAGCAGCGGCCATTCCCACCATTTCGACCTATATGGATGAGGCGCGTTGTGCGTTACCGTCACGTCGTGATACGTGAACATCTGGCTCTGGAGGTCCATCAACGCGCTTACGTCGTGTCCGAACTCATACGACGCGGGCTGCCTCGTAAGAAAAAACGGGATGTACGAGGCAAGATACAGCGCAATCGTCGCCGACAAGACGATGGAAACGAACGCATCGAGCGGCAGGCGCCACTTCGGCTTCGGAACGAGCACGATTCCGAATGCAAACACGATCACGAGAACCACGTCGAACAGCGTGTTCCATTTCGCTGCCGCTCCCAGACCGCACGCAATCGCCAGCAGCCAAAGCCACCCGAGTGCGCGCGGGCGCGGACGCTGGGTCAAACGGAACGCCGCGTAGAGCGCGAGCGTGCTGAACGCCCACATCAGCAGAACGGCTCCGCGCGATTGGTGCGCGACGCCGCCGATCAAGCCGAATCCGATTGCACCACCGGCCAACACGCTCGCGGCGCCACCGGCCGCAAGCATGGTCCAACGCGGCATCGGTTCAGACGGCTGCACCGCAATCTGCTCCCAGTACCGGTAGAACGCGTACAGAATCAGCAGCGAAAAAAACGCAACGGTAATTTCAGGGGTTGCGATACGAGATTGTGTGAAGTGAAATCCGTCGAGAACGAGCAGCGCCGCCGCGATCGACGCAAACGCGCTCGAAGCGGTAATACGTCTCGCGAACACGTACGTGAGATACACTAAGGCCGCGCCGACGACGAGATTCAAGAAGCGCCATCCGACGCCGCTGTTTCCGAGCGGAGAATGTACTCCGCCGAACAGCAGCATGGAGAGCGCGATCAGCAACTTGGTGAGCGGGGGATGCGTCCATTCGTATTGCGGCGACCACGTCAAGTATTCGGCCGCAGAGCGCGGATAGTACACTTCGTCGAAATACGCTTGCGCCGGATACCAATACCGCACCGCGCACAGGACGAGCGAAAGCAACGACCACCCGAGGGCGGCTAGCGTGTCTTTGCGCGTCACGCTCCGGGGTCCGCAGTCGCTCGTTCAGCGGCCAGCACTACGTGCGTGCCGAACTGCTATAAATCTCTTTGCCGTAATAATCGCGCACGCTCAGATGAACCACGCCGTGCTTGTGCGGGTGCGCGCGCAGCCAGACGCTCTTCCAACGCTGGAGTGCGTCGGCTTTCATCGCGCTCTCCGCGTCTTCGTCCATCTCAGACATGGCGTTGACGTCGACGTACATGAGCAGCGTGCGATCCTTCACGTCGGTTCCTGTGACGACGCCGGCGTATTTCGTCTTGAGCGTCGCGACGGCGTCTTGTTCTTTGGCGAGCGCCGGATCGATGTTCGGTGCGGGCGCCGACGAGCATGCGGCCAGCACGGCCGCAAGAAGCGCGACGATGCCGGCTTTGCGAAGCGTTGACATATGCCGTTAAAACTTCGGCCATGAGTGCTCCGTATCATGCGCCCATGGATGGCATTGGATGGGCGGCCAGCGCGATGAACGCCGCCAGAACGCGGCTCGACACGGCCGCTGAAAACCTCGCGAACGGCTCGACGAACGGTTTTCGAAAAACCGACCTGCAAGGCTTTTTGACGGCCGCGGGCGTGAAGATGCAGCGCAGCCGTAGTGCTGCGCAAGGGCCGCTTCGCCGCACGGGCCGACCGTTTGACTTGGCGATCGCCGGAGCCGGCACGTTCCGCGTGCGCGATGCGTCGGGACACGTATCGGTCACGAGAAACGGGGCGTTCGTACGCGACCGCTTCGGGCGGCTGCAGGACGATTCCGGGCGAGTGCTCATGGGCACGCGCGGTCCGATTTGCTTTCCGGACGGCGCGAGCATCGAAGCGGACGGGACTGTTTCACGGAACGGAACCGTGCTCAACCGCATTGCCCTACCGAACGGTTCCAGCGTGCGCTCCGGGTTTCTGGAAGCATCGAACGTCGATGCGATCGGCGAGATGATCGACGTTCTGACCGCTCAGCGTTCATTCGAAACCGCGCAGCAAGTGCTTTCGGCAATCGATCAAACGCGCGAGCGCGCGAGCACGCAAGTCGCGCAACTGAAGTGAGACGATGAACAAAGCATTGTACGCCGCGGCCAGCGGCATGGCCGCACAGCAGCAGAATCTCGAAATCATTTCGGAGAATCTCGCGAACGCCGACGTTGCCGGTTTCAAGGGCGCAGAGGCGACTTTCTCCGATGTGGCCGCACCCGGAGGAGGCAGCCTGGGGACCACCGAGATCGGCACGCACACGGTTTTCACGCAAGGCAAACTCATGCGAAGCGGCGGCCCCTTCGATCTCGCAATCGACGGCCCCGGCTTCTTTGCGGTCTCCGACGATCGCGGTCGCCGCGCGTACACGCGTGACGGCGAATTTTCGCGCGCCGCGGACGGGACATTGCGGAATGCGCAAGGCTGGCGTCTGGACGGCGTGCGCATTCCGAACGACGCGCTTTCCGCAACCGTCGCTCCGGACGGGACGGTGACCGCTAGTATGGCAAAAGGGAAGTCCGCCTGCGGGCGTATTCGCATAACGGAATTCGCTGCGCCGGAATACTTGCAATCCGCGGGCGGGACGCTGTTTTTCGCTACTCACGCATCGGGAAAGCCGCACGAAGTGAGCGCGGGGTCACGCAACGGCCCGAACGTGAAATTCGGCATGCTCGAAAAATCGAATGTGACGATCGTCGAGGCGATGATGCAGATTCTCGCCGCACAGCGCGCGTACGAAGCGAATGCGAAAGGCGTGGAAGCCGCCGACGAGATGATGCGCATCGCGGACAACCTGAGCCGTGGATAGCATTACGATGGAACGCGCGCGCGCGCAATTCGAGTCGCTCATGCTGCAGCCCCTACTGCAGCCGATGGAGCGAGCGTTCGGCGAGTACGGGGAGATCGCCGTGCAATCGTTCAGCGACGCCCTTTCGAAAGCGTTGTCGTCGTGAACGGCGCGAACGCCGCGACCGAATCGCGCGAAGAAACGATACGCCGGATGCTGCCGCTCGTGAAGAAGATCGCGCGGCGTCTACACCGGCTCATTCCCGGCTGCGACGGGGACGATCTCGTGGGCGAGGGAAGCATCGGGCTGATTCGCGCCGTCGACTCGTTCGATGCCTCGCGCGGTCCATCCATCGAGCACTACGCCGCTCGTATCGTTGCAGGCGCTATGCTGAACGGGCTGCGGAAATTGGATCCGGTATCCGAACGGGTGCGGCGCGAGGTGCGCGAAGCGGATCGCGAACGCTACGCGCTCGCAACAGCGTTGGGTACGCTTCCCACTCAGCGCGACATGGAAGAGCGGCGGCCCGGATTGCGTCGCGCGGCGATGCATGCTCACCGCTACACGCCGCTCTCGCTGGATGGGCCGCTGCCCTCGGGCGAACGCCTTTCGGGCGACTGGGGCGCCGATCCGTGCGCGATTACGGTACAGCGCAGCGAACGGCAATTCGTGCGCATGGCACTGGACCGGCTTTCCGCGCGACAGCAGCGCGTCGTCACGCTGCATTATTTTCACGGCAAGTCGCTGCATCAAATCGGCCGGATCCTGTCGATCTCGCCGCAGCGCGCTTCGCAACTGCATCTGGCTGCGATAACCGCTTTGCGAAAGGTCATGCATGGCGCGCATTGATCCGGATACAAGCCCGGTTGTCTATTTACCCGTCGTCGAAAGCCGGGCGATTCTGCCCCTGCTGCCCGACGACGAACTCGAAACGCCCCCGCTCCCGCGCGAACATCCCAAATGGGTGAAGGATGCGATGGCGGTTTCGCAGCGCGCGCGGCACCTGATCAGCCGTTTGAAGCCGGTTATCGTGCGCGTGCTCACGTTTTGGGATCATCACGTGCGCGGTATCGCCATAGCGGGGCGTGAACTCAGCGTCGATGCGAGCGGAAGCTATCGCCTCGAGTAGTTAAAGACGTTCGACGATTCCATCGAGGAGCTCCGCCAAGCGCGGTGCGGCACTTTTCGCGACGCCGGTCACCTCGGCATGCGAGGTTTCCGGTGCCGCTACTGCGTTGGTAATGAGGCTCACGCCGAACACGTCCACGCCTTTCGCGCGCGCGGCGATCGTTTCCAGAACGGTCGACATGCCCACGGCGTCCGCGCCGATGCCGCGCAGGTAGCGCGCTTCCGCCCGCGTTTCATACGTGGGGCCGAGTAAGCCGGCATAGACGCCTTCACGCAGATTCGGATCCAGCGAGCGCGCCAGTTTGCGCAGCCCCGGATTGTAGGCGTCGGTCATGTTCACGAACGGGTTTGCAAGTCCCGATCCGACCAGCGGATTCGTGCCGGTCAAATTGATGTGATCGGTGATGATCATCAGGTCGCCCGGTTGGAATTCGGAATTCAAAGCACCCGCCGCGTTCGTGAGAAGCAGCGTTTTCGCGCCGTGTTCGCAGGCGATGGCAACGTTGCGCGTTACGTCGCGCGCTGCGAAACCTTGGTAACCGTGCACGCGTCCGGCAAAGGCCAGGACGCGCTTTCCTCGCCACCTTCCGACGAGCGCGTGCCCCGCATGCCCGGCAAGCTGTGCCGTCGGCATGCCGATATCCGTGTATGCGACGCGGTCGAACAGCGCGCGCTCCGTCCAGTCCGCGCCGCCGAGCAACTCCGAAAGGCCGCTCCCCAATACGACTGCAACGTCGATTTCACCGATTCTATCCATGCGTCAGCAAATTCTCGCCCGTCATCCTTTCGGGTACCGGCAGATGCATGATGCGCAGCAGCGTCGGCGCAACGTCGCCGAGTTTTCCGCCGCTTCGCAGCGTGCCGTGTATGCCGTTGGAAACGAGCAGAAACGGCACCGGATTGGTCGTATGCGCCGTAAGCGGATTGCCGTCCTTGTCGATCTTTTCTTCGGCGTTGCCGTGGTCTGCCGTTATTGCGAGCAAACCGCCGGCTCGAAGTACCGCATCGCTCAGGCGTTGCAGGCACCCATCGAGGAATTGCACGCTTTCGATCGTCGGCTGCCACTTTCCGGTGTGGCCCACCATGTCCGCGTTTGCGTAATTCATGATGATGACGTCGTACGCGTCAGCCTCGATTTGCTCGACGGCAAAGTCCGTGATCTCTCGCGCGCGCATTTGCGGCGCCAGATCGTAGGTGGGTACCGTGCGATCGGACGGAATGAGTTTGCGATCTTCGCCGGGGAACGCGTCTTCGCGTCCGCCGTTGAAAAAATACGTTACGTGCGCGTACTTCTCCGTTTCGGCTAGACGCAGCTGCCGCATGCCGTTGCGCGACACGATTTCGCCGAACGTGTCGAATTGCGGCCGCGGACCGAACAGCACCGGGTTCGCAAACGTCTCGTCGTACTTCGTCATTGTCGCGAAGATGAAGTTCGTGAAATGCTCGACCGGAAATTCGGAAAAGGCGGGATCGCTGAACGCAAGGGTCATCTGCCGCGCGCGATCGGGACGGAAATTGAAGAAGATGCACGCGTCGCCGCCGCGCACCGGACGCGCCTCGCCGACAACCGTGGGTTGGACGAACTCGTCGTCTTCGCCCCGAGCGTAGCCGGCTTCGAGCGCCTGCATCGCGCTCGTAGCATGGTACTTCGATTGTGCTCGAGCGATCGCGTCGTAAGCGACCTGCGTGCGCTCCCACCGTTTGTCGCGATCCATTGCGTAGTAGCGCCCGATTACAGTGCGGATCGCGTCCGTTTCGCCGAGCGATGCGAGATGTTCTTGGATTTGCCGAAGATATTTCGCGGCGGAGCGCGGCGGGGTATCTCGTCCGTCAAGAAAGGCGTGAACGGCGAACTTCGCTCCGCCTGCCCTTGCGCACCGGAGAAGTTCGAGCAAGTGATCGAGCGAGCTGTGCACTTTTCCGTCCGAGACCAAGCCCATGAAATGCAGCGTGCCGCCGCTCGACCTGACGTGATCGATGCATTGCCGGAGCACCGGGTTTTTCTCGAATTCCCCGGACGCGATGTCGGCATCGATGATGACGACACCCTGCTGCACGACGCGCCCGCTTCCGAGATTCATGTGACCGACTTCGCTATTGCCCATGATGCCCTTCGGCAGTCCCACCTCTTCGCCGCTGGCCTCGAGCGTCGTCCACGGATATGTTTGGAAAAATGCGTTCCAGTGCGGTGTGTGCGAAGCCGCAATTGCATTCCCGTGCGTCTTCTCGCTGCAGCCCCATCCGTCGAGCACCGCAAGCACCACCGGTTTATACGTTTGCGTCACTTGTCATCCTGAGCCTGTCGAAGGATGGCTGAGCTTGCCGAAGCCAGCGCAGCGAAGCTCTCCGCATCGAGCGACGCGCCGCCGACCAATCCGCCGTCGATTTCATCGAGTGCCGTATATGCTGCGATGTTGTCGGGCTTGACGCTTCCGCCGTAGAGAATCGGCACCTCTTGCAGGCCGTCGACGGATCCGCGAATGGCACGCATCACCTCGTTCGCACCTGCCGGATCGCAGTTGTGCCCAGTGCCGATCGCCCAAATCGGCTCGTACGCGACGATTATTTTGCGCACGTCTTCCGGGGCTAACCCACCGAGCGCAGCGCGCGTTTGAGCCGTCACGTGGAGTTCCGTCTTGCCGTCTTGCCGTAACTCCAAACTCTCGCCCACGGCGACGATTGGTATGAGGCCGTTCTGAAGCGCCGCAGCGGTTTTCAGACGTACGGTTTCGTCGGTTTCCCCGAAGTACATCCGGCGTTCCGAATGGCCGAGAATGACGTATTGGACGCCGATCTCGAGCAGCATCGGCGCGGAAATCTCACCCGTGAAGGCGCCGCTGGGCAACCAATGCATATTCTGCGCGCCCAGTCTTACGCGTCCGCCCGGACCTTGCGCGGCATCGAGTGATGCAGCCACGGTGTGCAAAGCGGTGAACGGCGGGCATAGCACGAGTTCGACGTCGTCGGGAATCGAGCCGGCGAGCTGCATGAAGCGCTCGACGAACGCGGCCGCATCCGCATTCGTCTTGTTCATTTTCCAGTTTGCCGCGCAGACGCGCCGCCTTACCAACGCTGGTCCTCGCGCACGCGTCCTTTCGCTTCTTCGAGCGCCTTGATGCCCGGCAATTCTTTGCCTTCCAGAAACTCGAGCGTCGCGCCGCCGCCGGTGCTGACATGGGTCATGTGCTCGGCGAACTTGAGTTCCTCGGCTGCAGCAGCGGCATCGCCTCCGCCGACGATCGTCGTCGCGCCCGATTGCGTCGCCTTCTTCATGGCTTCGCCGATCGCGCGCGTTCCCTCGCGGTACGGCGCTTTCTCGTACACGCCCATCGGCCCGTTGAATACGATGGTTTTCGCCGTCTCGATCACGCGGGCGTATTCTGCCGCGGTCTGCGGCCCGATGTCGAGGATCATTTGATCGGCAACCTGCGCGAGATCGACCACATGTGCGCCGGCGTCGTTGTCGAAACTGGTCGAAACGACGGCGTCGACGGGAAGCAGCAGCGAAACGTCGCGGGTACGCGCAAGTTCGATAATCGCTTTCGCCGGTTCCAGGTCGTCGTCACGCAATGATTTACCGACGTCCAGACCCTTGGCGGCCAAGAACGTGTTCGCCATACCCCCGCCGATGCAGAACGCGTGCACTTTCTCCATGAGTTTGGTGAAAACGCCGACCTTGTCTTTGATTTTCGCGCCGCCGATGACGCAGACGTAAGGCTGCTGCGGGTCGTGAATCAGTTTGCCGAGCGCTGCGATTTCGGATTGCATCAGAAAGCCCGCCGCGCTCGGCAGATAGTGGGCGATTCCTTCGGTCGAGGCGTGGGCGCGGTGCGCCGTTCCGAAAGCGTCGTTCACATAGAGGTCCGCAAGATCCGCGAGTTTGCGCGCGAACACCGGATCGTTCTGTTCCTCGCCCGGATCGAAGCGGACGTTTTCGAGCATGACGATGTCGCCGTCGTGCATTCCGCGAATGGCCTCATGTGCGGCCGGCCCGACGGTGTCGGCAGCGAACGTGACGTCGATGTGCAGCCGGCTGGAGAGCGCGTTGGCGACGGGCTTGAGCGAGTATTCGCTATTCGGCTTTCCGTCGGGACGTCCCAAATGCGAGCAAACGATCACCTTTGCCCCGTGATCCGACAAGTAACGGAGCGTTTCGAGCGATGCGTCGATGCGCTTGTAGTCAAGGATGTCGCCGTCTTTCATCGGCACGTTCAAGTCCTCGCGCACGAGAACGCGTTTGCCCTTGACCTGAAGCTCTTTGAGCGTACGAAACGGAAACGGCATGTCTTCCTACTTTACGTGATCCGCGATCCAGCCGAGCCAGTAGCGGTAGACGTCGGCGGTTCGCACGGGGTCGCCGGGAAAATGCCCGTGCACGGGCCATTCGTAAAATTCGACGGGCACGCCGTTGTCGCGCAGCGCGTGATAAAACGCGTAGGATTGTGCGGCGGGCACGCGATCGTCGTACATATCCGAAAGGATGAGCGTCGGCGTACGGACGTTGCGGTAATACGTCAGGGGGGAAACGGCGCGATACGCCGCCATGTTGTTTCCGGCGAACGGCGAGCCGGGCATCGATTCGCGATCGGCGCTCATGTCGTCCGCGAGCGAATAGTCGTATACGAGGTCGTTGACGGCAGCGCCGGAGACCGCGCAAGCCCAGCGATGATCTTGCGTGACGAGCCACGACGTCAGCATGCCGCCGTACGACCATCCCGATACGCAGATGCGGTGCGGATCGATCGGTACGGCGCGCTCCGCAGCGGCAACGCCGGCCAGAACGTCCTCGCCCGGTCCGCGCGTCGCGTCGATGTAAATTGCATGCTGATACGCGTTTCCAAAGTTGTCGCTTCCCCGATAATTCGGCCGCAGCACGAACCAACCGTGCGCAGCCATCAGTTGCGCAAGGTCGTCGAAGTTCGTCGTCGACGCGCCCGTCGGGCCGCCGTGAATCAGCAGCACGAGCGGATAGCGTTTGCCGCGCACGTAATCGACGGGGTACGTCAGAACGCCGTCCTCGGCGTAGTGATTCCGCCAGTTCAGCGTCGCGACGCTGCCGAGATCTTTCGTTGCGATCGCCGCGTTATAGTCGGTCAGACGCGTGAGCGCGCCCGAAGGCGAGCGGTAGTATATTTCGCCCGGGTGATGCGGTGTCGTTCCGACGAACGCAATTGCGCCCTCGCGCGAGATGCTGCCGTCGAAATCGCCGAGCGGATTGACCGGACCCAGTTGCAAGCGTTGTACGCGCCCGTCGAGCCAGACGCGCCATAGCGCTTCGTGCGTTCCAGCGTTTCCCTCCACGAGCAGCGCCCGAGAGTCCGGATACCACGCGTAATTCGACGTGTTCGCATCCAGGCCGATGCGCGTCAAATCGAAACCGGCGCCGCTGCCGGTCGTCAGAAAGACGTCGGCTTCGCTCATCGGGTCGCCGCCGCGCGCGTAGGTGTATGCAATGTCGCGCCCATCGGGCGAATATCGCGGGTTGAATTCGAAACGCGTGCGACCGGTGATCCCGCTGCTGCGTTTGTCCGCAACGTCGAGCTGCTCAACGACGGAGCGGTCCGCATCGCCCAGCAACGCGTCCGGTAAGCGCACGTAGAGCAGCGATTTACCGTCCGGGGACCACGAGAGCGTGGACTCGGCATCGCCCGCCGCAACGCTCCACGAACCGCTCGTCAGCCGCGTTTCATTGTGCGTCGAAACGTCGAGGAGCCACAGATGTGCCGGTGGAAACGGTCCGGGATCGAGATACGCGTTGTCGGTTACTCTAAACGCGTCTTGCCAGCGCGCGATACCCGTTCGCTGCGGCACCGCATCCGCAGCCAAATACACCAGAGCATTCCCGTCCGGACGCCAAGCATATTGTTGGACGCTCGTCTTCGAGTGCGTGAGTTGCTGCGGCGAATTACCGCTCGCAGACGTAAACCATACTTGTGCGCGGCGATCCGCATCCTCGGCCAAGAAAGCGATGCGCGAACCGTCGGGCGACCAGGAAACATCGTGAGCGCCTCGATCCGCATTGAGCACGCGTTCGCTCTTGCTTGCTATGTCGAGCAGAACCAGCTGTGAGTCGCGGCGATCCGTATTCAGATTGACGTGCAAACGAAAGAAGAGCAGCGATTTGCCGTCGGGGGAGATGCGGGGCGAGGAAAGGTCGACTGTGCGGTACGTGTCGTCGAGGGTGAAATGCTGCTGGGCGCCGCGAGAAACGCCGCCGAGCAGAAGAGCGGAGAAAATAACGTGCAGCAACGCGCTAAACGCCGGCCGGAATCTTCTCCAGCACCATTGCCGTGAGATCGGCCAAGCGGCACGAGTAGCCCCATTCATTGTCGTACCACGCGCCGATCTGGATGAGATCGCCGTTGGCGCCGGTCAGGCCCGCGTCGATGATGGAACTATAGGGGGAGCGTTTGAAATCGCTGGAAACGAGCTCCGCTTCGGAGAATTGGACGTACTCTTTCATATCACCCGAGGCTGCACGCTTGAGAATAGCGTTGAGTTCCTCTTTCGTCGTTTCTTTCTTGACTTGCGCAACGAGATAGATCATCGACACCGTCGGCGTCGGAACGCGCAGCGCGAATCCGTCGAACGAGCCTTTGACCTCCGGAATGGTCAGAAACAAGGCTTTTGCGGCTCCCGTCGAGGTTGGGATGATGTTCGTCGCCGCGTTGCGCGCGCGCCGCAAATCCTTGTGAGGTGCGTCGAGGATGTTCTGATCGTTCGTATAGGAGTGAATCGTCGACATGAAGCCCTTCACCCACCCCAAGGTATCGACGACGGGTTTGACGGCCGTTGCCAGGCAGTTCGTCGTACACGATGCGTTCGAAATGATGTGGTGCTTGTCCGGATCGTACATACCGTCATTCACCCCGAGCACGATCGTGACGTCCTCGCCTTTGGCCGGCGCGGAAATCAATACTTTCTTGGCGCCCCCGCCGTCGATGTGCGCGCGCGCCTTGCTCGCGTCGGTGAACAGGCCCGTCGATTCGATCACGACGTCGACACCGAGCGTCTTCCAGGGGAGTTTTCCCGGATCGCGTTCCGCGAGGACCTTGATCTTCTGCTTGTCGATGGCAATCGTGTCGCCTTCGGCCGAGACGCTGCCGTCGTACATGCCGTAGTTCGAATCGTATTTGAATAGATGCGCGCATTCGGCTGCGCTCGTCAAATCGTTGACTGCCGCGATGTCGATGCCGGGATGGCGCTCGATGAGCGCCTTGGCAAAATTCCGTCCGATGCGGCCGAAGCCGTTGATGCCGATACGCATATGAAAACTCCCGTCGAAGCCTTACGTGTTACGAGCTCTTTGCGCCGGTTTCCCTTGCAAGCGCCTGGCCAATCGCGCAAGCGCCACCAGCCGGCTGTTGACGGTGGGTTTGGCGATGGGCGGATTGCAGCGGCGGCCGAGTTCACTCAGACTTTCGTCGGGGTAGCGCAGACGAAGTTGGGCGATTTCGCGAAGCGCCGGCGAAAGGTACTGCAAGCCGTACGCACTCGAAACGTATTCGATCGTTTCACGCTGCCCGGCGGCCGCCGTGGCAGACCTGTCCAAATTCGCCGCTTCGGTATTCACAAGGCGATGAATGCGGTTCTTGGTTTCCTTGAGCGCGCGAACGTCTTCCAAACGCAGAACGGCACCGTGCGCGCCGACGATCGTCAGCAGCGCGACGATCGCTTCAAAATCTTTGTAGTAGAGAACGAAGCGCTGTTTGCGCCGCATCGCCTTCGGCGGCTCCGACACCGCGCGCAGCATCCAGGTCAATCGTGCAGACTTGCGATTCATCCGGCACCACGAACTCGAGATGATAGCCTTGCGTTCCCGCAGAGACCGAGCCGCAGGCCAAAAACGCAGCTCGCGTTTCCATGATGCGATCGCAGCGACGCGCGGGTTTGCCCGGCGTTTCGCGCAATTCGGCAGGGAGTCGATGCGGTACGACGGGATTTTGCGTAACCGCGTTCCTTCGAGTTTTTCGATGTGATGGGCGCGAAGCAGCGAGCGGAACAAACGAGCGACCGCATTACGCTGCGTGATGAAGTATTGTCGCGTCGCGCGTGCGGCCGTACAATGCCAGGCCATGAAGCAGCGCCTGCCGGCAGTGCGCCGCTTCGGGAACGTCGCGCGCGAGCGCGTCCTTGGTGTCCGCGGAAAGGCTCAAATCCACTCCGCCGGTTCGTCTTTGCGCTGGTCCAAAATCTCGTAGAGATCTGCGGGTTTGAGGCCCGGCGTCATTCGCAGCGGCACTTCGCGCACGCGCACGCGTCACGAATTTCGTGGCGTAGTGAATCTGCAGAACGTCGCCCGGCTTCACTTGATAGCCGGGCTTGAGTTCCTTGCCGTCTTTCGTGATCCGTCCGTGGACCAGCGCCTCGTGCGCTTCCGAACGGCGCTTCGAAAGGCGCGAGACCTTCATGAATTTATCGAGCCGCATACCGCCTTAGCGGCTGACGATGACCATTGGCGCGTGCGGGCCCGTCGCCACTGTTTGCGGCAGACGCACGCTCTTGCGTCCGGCTGCTTTCAGCGTCGAATTGAAGTTCGCCAACGAGCGGACCCAGGCGTTATATGCGAGCGCACGCGCACTGTATTCGCGTTCGAGGCGCGCGTAGAGCTGGGTGCTCGCTTGCGCCAAGGGCTCCTGATTCAACAGATTCATTACGTCCTCGCGAATCTTACCCGGCTTTTGTATGAAGTCTTCAAAGTTTTGCGGAGACGAGGTGAGGGTTGCGACCATCGAATCGATGTGCGTCGTCATCGGCGCTGCGGTGCCGCTCTTTTCGGCGGTGAGTTCCATGCGAACGCGATGCAGCTCGTTGAGCATCGTGTCGATGCGGCCGAGCAAGTCGTACACACGCCGCTGCTGAGCGAATTGCGCTTCGAATTCGCGCTGCGTGCTCGTGGTCAACGGGTCGGCGCGTTTTTCGAGCGGAAAGCGATACGTTTTTCCATTGAGGTGCAGCGCGACCGCGTACCGACCCGGCGGAAGCACCGGTCCTTCTTCCGGACCGCGGAAAAAGAACGGCGCGCTGTCGTAGCGCACGGGCCCGTCGATCGTGAGATCGTAAAGGAACTCGTTCTTGCCCGCGGCCTTGCTCAGCCAAAATGTCGGCGAGGAGTCGTACCCGTTGAAGTACTCGTGCGATCCGCCGATGTGCCGGACGCGATGGCCGCGCGCGTCGTATACGTCGATCGTCGGGCGCACTTGTGCTTCCTGCGGCAGCCAGTAGGATATCGTCGCGGTAGGACCGCTGGGCTGAGAAGCGACGAAATCCTGATACGTGCCTTCGTCGTTGCTGTAGCCGTTCAGCGCGATAACGGGGCGTGGTCCGATGACGACGGGACCGCTGGGCATCGCGCAGCCCGCGATTTGCGCCGTGCGCATATCGTCCATCACCCAGATGGCGCGGCCGTGCGTCGCGATCACCATGTCGTCGAATCGCGGTTGAAAGCGAATGTCGCGAACTTCCACGGCCGGAAGGTTGTTTTGGAACGAGTGCCACGATGCGCCGGCGTCGCACGACACGTAGATGCCGCGGTTCGTTCCCGCGTACGCCATTTTCCGGTTGTGAATGTCGGGGCGAACCGCATGCACGTATTGCCCTTGCGGAATCCCGCCGGTCGCATAGGTCCAGTGTGCTCCGAAATCGTGCGTGACGTAGATGTACGGCGTGAAATCTCCCATGCCGTGACGATCCGCCGATACGTATACCGTACCGTCTGCCAGCGTCGACGGCGCGACCGTTTCGACGGCGCTGTCGGCCGGCAAACTCTGCGGCGTGACGTTGCGCCAGTGTTTTCCGCCGTCGAGCGTAACGTGCACGAGCCCGTCGTCGGATCCGGTCCAAATCTCGCCCTTGTGAAGCGGCGACGTCTCGACGTCGAGCAGCGTCGCATAATTCTCGGCGCCCGACTCGTCGTGCGTTACCGTATCCTGCGAGACTTGCTGCTTCGATTTGTCGTTGCGCGTGAGATCCGGGCTGATCGCTCGCCAGTGCTTGCCGCGATCCGTCGTTTCGAACAGCACGTTCGCGCCGATGAACGCCATGTGCGGATCGTACGCTGCGAACGCAATCGGCGATTCCCAGTTGAAGCGGTACTGCGATTTGGCGAGCACGAAATCGTTTTCGAGCGTGCCGCGGTACGGCCGCACGTTTTCGACGTCGTGCGAGAGGCGATCGTAGATGACGACCTCGCCGTTCTCCGAATCGCCCCACACGAGGCGCGGATTCGCCGGATCGGGCACGACCCATTCGCCGTCGCCGGAGACCGGCATATACCAGTCGGCGTTCGTAATGCCCGTCGTGTTGCCGCTGAACGCCGGTCCGCAGAACCCCATGTTGTCCTGCAGGCCGCCGCACACGAAATACGGCAGCGTGTCGGACAGGCCCACGCGATAGACTTGCGCGACCGGCAGATTGCGCGAATTCGCCCAGGTCGTGCCTTCATTCGTGGAAATTGCAATGCCGCCGTCGCCCGCGAGCGCCATGCGCTGTCCGTCCGCGGAAATCCACAGATCGTGCAAATCGGGATGAACCGTGTATTCGGACATCACGAACGTTTTGCCGGCGTTGTACGAAGCCGCGAGCATCATGCTCACGGCATAAACCGTGTCGGGATCGTTCGGCGAAACACGCACGTGCGAGAAATAAAACGGGCGCTGATCGGCGAGTGAATCTTTGCTGACCATCGTCCACGTCGCACCTGCGTCGTCGGATTTCCACAGAACGCCTTCGTGCGACTCGACGAGCGCGTACACGCGTGACGGTTTCGAGGGCGCAACGGCAATGCCGATGCGTCCGATGGCTCCCGCCGGGAAACCGTTGCCGGTTATCTTGCTCCAGGTTTTGCCGCCGTCGATCGACTTGAACAAACCATCGTCGCCGGCGCTGCCGCCGCTCGTAAGCGTCCAGGGGCGTCGCAGCACGTGCCACATGCCGGCATACACGACGTTGGGATTTGCCGGGTCCATGACGAGATCGCTTGCGCCCGACTGCGGCGAAAGGTAGAGCGATCTCGTGAACGTCGCGCCTCCGTCGAAGGAAACGTAAACGCCTCGATGCATGCTCGGGCCGAACGGATCACCGAGCACGCCGACGACGACGTGCTGCGGATCTTTCGGGTCGAGCAGGATGCGCGAAATGTCTTGCGCGCCGGGCAGATTCACCGTTTGCCACGTGCGCCCGCCGTTCCGCGTACTGAAGAGCCCGCTCTCCGGAATGACGTCGTTGCGCGGATTCGTTTCACCCGCGCCGGCCCACACGATTCTATCGTTATGGGGATCCACCGCGATTGCGCCCACCGATGCTAGACCGATGGAATCGCTGATGTTTTCCCACGATGTTCCGCCGTCGATCGATTTCCAGACGCCCCCGCCTGCAGTTCCGGCATAATAGAGCAGCGGATCCGTATCGCTGCCGACGATTGCCGAAGCGCGTCCCTCGGGCATTGCGGGACCGAGTACGCGCCAATGCATCTGGGAAATCGGCGTTTTGACCGCTTGCGCAGCCCGCGCGCAAGGGGTAAGCGCAACCGCCGCGATGACGGCAGCGACGAGGAATCGTGCGCGCACGGACTAGTTACCTGCGTCCTGAACGACGGTCCCGTCGACTTTCACGAGCGTGTGCAGATCTTTGCTTTGGCTCTCGAGCCAGCCGCCGTTGACGAGCTTCCAGGTATCGGAAGACTTGTTCGTCACGTCGATCGCGTGTTTTCCGTCTTGTTCTTGTACGTTGCCCGTCAGATGCATCGTTGCGACGATCACCAGCGTGTTCGGATCCGGCTGCGTCATCGAGTCGAATGAATTGTTGCACGCGTCGGCTTCGAGTTGCTTGAGTTGCATTCTGCCGGTGGCGACGACCTCGTCGCGCTTATGTTCTTTGCCTTTCGGATCGATGCTCACGAAGTCGGGCGAGAGCATTGCGAATGCCGTGTCGAGGTTCTTGTCGGTCGGATCCATCGCCGCGGTGCATGACGTTTGGTACAAAGCGGTCACCGCTTTTTGCGTTGCGTCGGGAACCGTGGCCGTGGTGTCGGCCTGGGCGATGCCGGCTGTTGCCAGCGCGGAAATGAGAAAAAGTGCAGTCGTATGGCGCACGGGGTCGTCCTCTCTGAAGCAGTACACGTGTTGAACTCAGTACTTGGCTGTCGGGCGCCCTGTTTCGTTCTTGAGTCATGCGGGGCGAATTGACCTATTCGGATATATCGAATAATGTACCGATATGGATTTTCGGGCTTCGACCTTCTGGCGGCAACGGGGCCGCCGCCGTTTTGGACGCGGCATGCTCAAATACGTGCTGCTCAAGCTGCTGGCAACCGAGCCACGGCACGGATACGACCTGATGCGTCTGTTCGGCGAACGCGGGTGGGGCCGGCTCGCTGCGGGCAGCCTCTATCCGACGCTCGCCAAACTCGAAGAGGCCGGGTTCATCGAGGGCCGCGACGAGGGCGCGAAGCGCACCTATCACGTCACTCCGCTCGGACGCGAGCGTCTGCGCGAACTTGCCGGCGTGCTCGAAAGCGAGTTCGAAAACCGCGAGGCGGAGCAGCATCCGGCATGGGAGTTGGGCGAGGCTTTCGAGCGCCTCTCGCGCACGCTTTCCGTCGCCGCGTCCGCCAAGCCCGAGACGGCCGCGCAGATCGTCGCAAAACTGGAGGGCGTCCGCAAAGATATCTACATGCTTCTTGCAAACGAGTAACGGATGGCGCGAGCAGTAGCCGCAACAACGATTTTTGACGAGAGCCGCCCGATGTGGCGGCTCTTTCTCGTGTTTCTCATTCCACTTATGCTCAGCAACGCGCTGCAATCGGCTTCGCAAACCGTTGCGAGCATCTATTTGGGAAGGCTGATCGGCGTCAACGCGCTGGCCGCCGTTTCGGCAGTCTTCCCGATCATCTTTTTGCTGATCTCGTTCATCATCGGGCTTTCGAGCGGCAGCACCGTGCTCATCGGTCAGGCATTCGGCGCAAAAGACGAGCACTCGATGAAGCGCGTTGCGGCAACGACGCTGACGGTGAGTTTGGGGCTCGGCGTCGTCCTCGGGCTCATCGGAGCGCTCGCAACGCGCCCGCTGCTCGAACTCGTGCGCACGCCGTCGAACATCCTGGGAGATTCGATCCTCTACGCACGCATATTGTTTGCGTCGCTGCCGATCTTTTTTCCGTATATCGCGTATACGACGTTTCTGCGCGGCATCGGCGATTCAAAAACGCCATTCTACTTCTTGTTCATCAGCACGGGAATTACGATCGTGCTCACGCCCGCGCTCATCCTCGGATGGCTCGGTCCGCATTTGGGTGTGGAAAGCGCGGCCTACGCGGGGGTGGTCGCCAATACCGCGGCGTTCGTTGCGATGCTGGCCTATTTGAACGCGATACACCATCCGCTGCGGTTCGACGGGGAAATGATGCGTGACCTTGGCATCGACTGGCGCATCTTCCTCACCGTCGTGCGGATCGGCGTCCCGACGGGCATTCAGGTAATCATGGTCGCGCTCGCGGAAATCGCGGTCATCTCGTTCGTCAATCATTTCGGCTCGCGTGCAACCGCTGCGTACGGCGCCGTTAATCAGATCGTCGGCTACGTACAATTTCCGGCGATCAGCATCGGCATCACGGCCTCGATTTTCGGCGCGCAATGCATCGGGGCGCGACGTGAAGACAAGCTGCAAAGCGTCGTGCACTCGGGCGTCGCATTGAACTACGCCGTCGGAGGCGTACTCATCATCTTGTGCTATGCGTTCGCGTGGAACATCCTCGGTTGGTTCATTACCGAGCAGCAGACGCTCGACATTGCCCATCAATTGCTCATGATTACGCTCTGGAGCTACCTGCTCTTCGGAAACAGCGCCGTGCTCAGCGGCGTGATGCGCAGCAGCGGCACGGTATTCTGGCCGACGGCGTTCAGCATCTTCGCGATTTGGGGCGTCGAGGTTCCAGCGGCGTACCTACTGATGCGGCACTACGGTCTGGACGGCGTATGGATGGGTTATCCCATCGCGTTCTTCGCGTCGCTGTGCCTGCAGTTCGCGTACTATATGACGTACTGGAAGAAGAAGACGCACGAGCGATTGATTTAAGCGCACTTAGTCATCGTGAGGTTGTCGAACGACCCGAGCCGTGTCGAGGGGCACGCTTCGCTCAAAGCTTCGCCTTCGCTCAGCCATCTTCGACGCGCTCAGCATGACAAACGGGTACCGCAAGAGCGCCGCAGCTTATTTGCGCTTCTTGTCCTTGGGCGTTACGCACGTTCCCGAAGCGCGGCAAACCACGATGGGCTCAACCAGCACGTCCGCAGCGCTCTCGCTCACGCCGGGCTGCGCTGCAATCACTTTGCGAGCCTCAAATCGCATCTTGCGCGAGGTGTTGCCGACGCTCTCGATCCACCCTTCCGCTTCGACGTAATCGCCCGCATGGACCGGCGCGAGAAACTCGACGCTGTCGTATGCTACGAACAACCCTTCATCGCCGTCCATGCGAATGAGCAACTCCGTCGCAGCGTCGCCGAAGAGCGCGAGCATCCGCGCGCCATCCACCAGATTGCCGCCGTAATGCGCGTCGTGCGCACCCATGCGTAATCGAATTAAGCTGCTTGCATCTTTGCCAGTTGCCACAGTTCCTCGAGTTCGTCGATGGTCATGTCGGAAAGCGATTTGCCGTCTTTGGCGGCGCGTTCTTCCATGAAACTGAAACGTCTATAGAATTTCTCGTTCGCCTCCCGCATTGCGGCTTCCGCGTCGATTCCCATTGCACGCGAAAGGTTGACGAGCGTAAAGAATACGTCTCCCAGCTCTTCCCGGACGTGCGGATCGTCTTGCTTTTCTCGCCGCGCTTCAGCCAGTTCGCCGAGCTCTTCGTGCAGTTTATCCAGGACATCGCGCACGCCAGGCCAGTCGAAGCCGACCCGCGAGGCTTTCTCCTGCATACGCTGACCACGCTGAAGCGCGCCCAGATGCCGGGGAATTCCGTCGAGGCGGCTCTTGCGTTTCTGCCCGGTCGCTTCCAGGGATTTGAGTTTCTCCCAGTTCTTCCATTGTGCATCCACGTCTTCGATAACCGCATCGCCGAAGACGTGCGGATGCCGGCGCACCATTTTGTTCGAAAGCGCGTCCACGACGTCGGCTACCGTGAACTTTCCGGTTTCGGATCCGAGTTGCGCGTGAAAGACGATTTGCAGCAGTAGGTCGCCGAGCTCTTCACAAAGCGCGGCTTGATCGTCTTGTTCGATCGCTTCCACGACCTCATACGTTTCTTCGATGAGATAGGGAACGAGGGTCCGATGCGTTTGCTCGCGATCCCAGGGACACGAACTGCGCAGACGTGCCATGATTTCGATTAAATCGTCCCAGCTGTGATGCGCCGACGCCGGCGGAAGCGGAACCAGCGGCATTGTGATTGAAGCCGAAAGCGTCGCGCGCGGCATGCCGGGTACGATCTCGGTGCGGATGTTGCGTTTTTCGAGCGCGCGCAGGAGCGGCGGTAAACCCGGAAAATCGGAAAGCGGGTTGCCGAGCACTCCCAACCCAACGTCCGCATCGACGGCGTCCGCAAAGCGTTCGATCGCGTCACTGCTGCCGCGCACGAGCAGCGGCGGATCGTCGACGAGATCGCGCGCGATCGTAATTCCGCGTCCGGTCAAATATTTTGAGAGATCCGGCGGCGCGAGCAGCGTAACGGCGCGGCCGACCCCGCGCAATGCATCGATGCTGCCGAGTGTGAGCAGCTGCGGGTCTCCCGGGCCCAGTCCTACGATGCGCACGAGCATGGTGCCCGCTGCTTCGCTATGAAAGCGCGAGGCCCCGGTACGTCCGGGGCCTCGTTTCATCGCTATTTGGTCGGCGCCGGCGAAGGTGCGCCGCTCGGCCCTGCCTGGCCCGCTCCCGCTACCGGCGGTGGGAACAAACCTTGGAAGGTCGGGTCGTTGATTTGAATTTTCGCGTTGGCCTGCAGTTGTTGGTAAAACGGCTGCAGCAACGGCGCCTCTTGCTGCTGTCGCAGCATCTGTTGAATTTGATCGCGTGTATTCGCGAGCGTCGCCTTCTGTTCGGGCTTGCGCTCTTCGACTTGAATGATGTGGTAGCCGAACGGCGATTTGATCGGCTGGCTGATCTGACCAATCGGCGCGCTGAAGGCGTACGCATCGAACGCCGGCACCATCGCGCCTTTTCGGAACCAGCCGAGTTCGCCGCCCTTCTCGCGGCTGCCCGGGTCAGTCGAATACTGCTTCGCTTCAGCTGCGAAGTCTTTGCCGCTCTTCAAATCGGCTTCGACCTTTTGCGCCGTTTTCTTATCGGGAACCAAAATGTGGCGCGCGCGTGCTTGAGCGGGTTTGTCGAACTGCGCGTGGTTTTTGTTGAAGTAATCCGCGATCTGCTTGTCGCCGACGTTGATGTTGCCGCCGACGGCCTTATCGATGATGAGCTGGCGGCGAATCAAATCTTGAACGTCCTGCTCCGTTAGGCTGCGCGCCTTGAGGAGCTCGTTCCATTGGTCGCCGGGATACTGCGCTTTGTATTGATCCTCGACTTTGGCGATTTCGTCGGCACTCACCGTGATGTGGTGCTGCTGTGCGTACTGATCGATGAGGTCGCTCATGACCATGTTTTGCAGCACGCCACGCGCCGCAGGACTGCTCTCGAGCTTGTTGTCGAGGTCCGCGTGCGAAATGGATTGACCGTTCACGGTGGCAACTGAACCGCCCCCGCCGCCGCCGCCGCAGGCGGTGAGCGAAAAGGTAAGCAGGGCGGTGGCAATGCCCGCTACGAACCGGTGGGCTTTCGACATTCTGACTCCAAATAAAGGGAAATAACCCGCGCCGGATTCGCGCTGCGGCCCCGTGGTCCTTCGTAGGAGGATTGTCCTTTGCCGCGTAAGGCGCTGGCGATGGTCACCGTAGAACTCTCGGGCGAGATCGATATTGCGTCCAAGGATGAACTGCGCGAGCGACTCGATGCGGCTGCCGCGCAATCGGATTTCGTCGACATCGACTTGTCGAAGGTCGAATACGCGGACTCTACGGTGCTTGGCCTCATCATCGCGCTTCGAAATCAGCTGCGGGAACGTGGCGGGACCGTTCGCCTGGTCGCACCTTCCGTGCGCATGCGCAAATTATTGAATTACGCCGGACTCGACAAAGCGTTCCAGATCGTCGAATAGTTCAGATCGTCAGCGGATGTTTGATTGGTCGGCGATTTTCGAATGACAAGCGGCGTCTACATTGCGAGGAGTAAGCTGCGAAGCAGCGGCATCCACACTTCTTCAGCACGCTGATTGATACGCAGCGGCGGCAAATCTACCAGCACCTTGCCTTCACCGAAACGAAAACGGTTTTTGGTGAGCGATTGCAATTTCGGAATTGCGCTGGGCTGCAGTTCGAAGCCTGATCCGACGCCCAGCGTAAGCCGTTTTTCGTCGACCACCACGCGCGTGACGTGCTTTTGAAGTGCGATCGTCCTGATCTTCGTGAGTTCGACCAGGTTCTCCAGCGGCGTCGGAAGCGGACCGAAACGATCGCGCACGCCGGCAGCGATTTCCTCGACTTCAGCTTCGCTGCGAGACTTCGCGAGCTGCTGATATACGGCAATCTTCTGCGAGACCTGCGGAATGTAGTCGTTCGGGACGTACGCATCGATTTTGACGTCGATGACCGCTTCGCGTTGCTCCTCCAGCGCCGCTTGGCGCCCTTTTCGTGCCGAGATCGCTTCGGCCAACAGACTGACAGTACGTCTCGAAACCAACGGAGACGATGAACCCGGACTGCGCCGACCCGAGCAGGTTGCCTGCGCCGCGAATCTCCAAATCGCGCATCGCGATTTGGAGTCCGCTGCCCAAATGCGTGAATTCGCGGATCGCTTCCAATCGGGCCTTGGCCTCTTCCGTCAGCGCTTTGTGCGCTTGATAGAGCAGATACGCATACGCCTGATGATTGGAGCGCCCGACGCGCCCACGCAATTGATACAGCTGCGCGAGCCCGAACTTGTCGGCATCGTGCACGACGATGGTGTTGACGTTCGGAATGTCGATGCCGTTCTCGATAATCGTGGTGGCTACCAGCACGTCGATCTCGCCCTCGATGAAGCTCTGCATGATCGGCTCGAGTTCGTGTTCGTGCATTTGTCCATGCCCCACGGCGATCCGCGCGCGCGGAACGAGTTTTTCGAGCGCGTTCTTTACCGCGTAGATCGATTCGATCCGGTTGTGCAAATAGTACACCTGGCCGCCGCGGTCGATTTCCGCCGCGATGGCGCGCTGGACGACCGCATCGCTCGCCGGAACGACGACCGTCTTGATCGACATCCGGTTTTTCGGCGCCGTCTGAATGAGCGAAAGATCGCGAACGCCGATGAGCGACATGTGCAGCGTGCGTGGAATGGGAGTGGCGGAAAGCGTGAGCACGTCCACGCTCGCGCGCAGTTGCTTGAGGCGTTCCTTGTGCATTACGCCGAAACGCTGCTCCTCATCGACGATGATGAGGCCCAAATCCGCAAAAGCAATATCTTTCTGCAGCAGCCGGTGGGTGCCGATGACGATGTCGACTTTCCCCTCGGCGAGATCGCGCACCGTCGCTTTCTGTTCCACTTTGCTCTTGAAGCGCGAGAGTTCTTCGATGCGAATGGGAAAGCCGGCGAAACGTCCGCTGAAATTGCGGTAATGCTGATCGGCCAAAAGCGTCGTGGGAACCAGAATCGCGACTTGCTTCTTGTCGGCGATCGCTTTGAACGCGGCGCGTATCGCGACTTCCGTCTTTCCATACCCGACGTCACCGCAAACGACGCGATCCATCGGGCGTGCGCGTTCCATGTCGGATTTCGTGTCGACGATTGCTTTGAGTTGGTCCGGCGTTTCGTCATAGGGGAAGGCTTCTTCGAGTTCCGCCTGCCATGGCGTGTCGGTCGCGAACGGATGTCCCTTTGCAAGTTCGCGCTCGGCGTAGAGCTCGACAAGAGCCTCCGCGATTTTCGCCAGCGATTCGGAAACGCGCGACTTCGTGCGCGCCCAATCTGCGCCGCCCATTTTCGAAAGACGCGGCGTACCGCCCTCGCCGGCGCTGTATTTCGTCACCTGATGCATCTGCGTGACGGGGACGAGCATGCGATCCGTCCCGGCATATTTCAGGTCGAGATAATCTTGCGTCGCGCCGAGGACCGTTTCGGTGCGCAAGCCCAGATATTGTCCAATGCCGTGCACGGCGTGCACGACGTAATCGCCGACCTTGAGATCCGCCAGCGTGACGGGCACGCCTTCTTTGACGGCGCGCATTTTTACGCGCTTGGCCGGCTGCCCGTAGATTTCGCGATCGCCCAGCACGCGCAGTCGCAAAGCCGGAAGTGTGAAACCGGCTTCGATGCTGCCGTGATCGATGAGCACGGTTCTGCCGGCATGGTCGAGCGGACCGCCGATGCGGGCTTCCAAACCGGCTGCGCGAACCACATCGGCCGTGCGTCCGGCTCCGGATGTAACGAGCAGCACGGTATCGCCGGCCGCGCTCCACTCGCGCAGCGATTGCGTGAAAAGTTCGATTTGCCTGTTGAAGTGATCCGCCGGCTGCGATTGCAGCACGCCGCTTTCCGTGACGCGCGGCAGCCAGTCCAGTGTGTGTGCGCTTTCGATTCCGCCCGGAAAAACCAGGGCGGCATGCCGCGCAATCGCCGCGGCCAGATCGTTTAGGCGTGGATACGGAGCAGATACTTCGGCTAACAGCGCTTCGCCCACATCCGAATCGCGTACCGAAAGCTCGCCCGACTCCACGCCTGCGAGCAGCACGCTTTCCTCGCGCGATCGCTCGTCATCGAGCGCGCGTTCAATCGTTGCAAGCATTCCCGGCTCGTCGATGATCACGCTGGTGTGCTCGGAGAGATAATCCAACACCGTTTCGCGCTCGTCGAACGCCAGCGAAAGCCACGGCTCGGGGACGTCGGCTCCGGAATCGAGATACGCGCGCAACGCCTGCGATACGTTTTGCGGACCCATGAAGCGGTCGGCTACCCGCGCGCGCATCATTTCGTCGCGCGGGATTTCCATCCACGGAATGAGTTCGATTGCCTCGAGCGTTCCTTCGCTGCGCTGCGATTCCAATTCGAACGGACGAATGCTTTCGATCGTGTCGCCGAAAAATTCGATGCGCGTCGGTTTGTCGGCGCACGGCGAGAACAGATCGAGAATGCCGCCGCGCACCGCGTATTCGCCGGCAGCGCTCACTACGTCGCAGCGACGATAGCCCAAGTAATACAAGTGCTCCAGCGTTGCATCCCAGCCCGCCTCTTCATTCGTGCGGAGCGTGCGGCGCGCGCTTTGGAAGAAGGCGCGCGGAGCGACATACTGCCGCAGTGCATTCAGCGGCGCGATCGTAATCCCCGACGCATCGTCGGCGAGTTCGGCAAGCAGCGCCATGCGCGCGCTACGCTCGGACGGCGACTCTATCGCACCGACCGTTTCCTCGCGCGAACGCAGCAGACGGAGCGAACGCGGCTCATCCTCTTCCAGGTAGTAGAGCAAATCGGCGAACATGCGCTCGGCCACGTCCGCCGTCGGCACCATGACGAAGACGTGACCACCCAAAGTCCGGTACAGAGAGGCAACGATTGCCGCGCGAACGGCGGGGATGGTTTCGTGGAGCGCGTAAGTGCCCGTGCCGCGCCGCAGCAACTCGATTGCAGCCGCCAGCGGCCGGCTGGAAGCGGCAAGGGCGTGCACGAGATGACCCGCCAGAGAGTGACGGGTCTGGGGTGCCGGGGCAGACAGGGTGGTCACAGCCTTACGATGATAACCGTTCCGCGCAACCGGTCCCAGGAGGATGCGGGTTCAAGGAATTAGCAGTCTTGACACTGGAGTGCTAAGAACGTTAAATATTTCTTGGAGGTACCATTTATGACGAGTCTTGTAAACCGTGACCGTAACGGCGAGGGCGGCTTGCTTACTCGCCCGTTCAGCGACCTTTGGAATTTCGATCCGGTTCGTCTCTTTTCGGGCGCCTCGTCCTACGGCATCGAAATCAGCCGCACGGAAAGCGGCTATTCCGTCGGAATTCCGGTTCCGGGATTTAAGCCCGATCAGATCGAGGTCACCCTCGAGGACGGCCTGCTCAGCGTCAAAGGAAAGAGCGCCACGCGCAATTTCAGCCGTGCGTTCACGATTCCGGAGGACGTCGACGAGGGACGCATCGAGGCCGATGTCGAGGACGGCATGCTCACGCTGACACTCGCGCTTACGCCGAAAGCGCAACCCAAACGCATCCCGGTGAAGAGCACGACCTAACGCGCAGACCCGGGAACTTCTCGAAAGCCGCGCTGCCCAGCGCGGCTTTTGCGTTACTATACGGTTATGCTACTCCTTGCGGCATTACTCGCGGCGCCGTGCAACGCCCATCCTCAGTACGCGGTGGAACCCGTCGCCGGAAAAGTACTGCTCGCGCGACACGGCCGCGCATATAGCGCCTCGACGCACGTGCGGTTTACGCTTCGAAACACCGAACCTGCTCTAATCAATGCCGCGGATCCGGGCTTACTGGATCACGTGCAGGGACATATGATCGTTGCGCGCCGCGTCATTGCTTCATCGGGAGGATCGGTGCAGGCGAACGGCTCGAACCTATCGCAGGCACGCGCGCGGTTGAATCAAACCATCGCGCGGATGCGGTTGGATTTGCAAAATGAACTAAATCGCGAAGAACGCGCGTACGACAACGTCACGGCGAACGGGGCATCGCAAAGTCAGGGGCCGGCGTATGGATTTCCGGGCGGCCCCGATGCGCACTCGCCATGTGCGCAGTGAGCAGCAGCAGCGGCAGACCGCATTCGATTGCAACCAGCACGATGCCGAGCGGCCGGGAAAAATGTGCCGTCGTAGCGTCCGGGTAATAGCGCACGACCATCAATAACGAGGCCGCGATGAGCGCCCATGCGGCGCGCGAAGGCCAAGCGAGGAATGCCACGGGAACCAGCCAGAGCGCATACCACGGATAGGGATTCGGGATCAGCAGCCACACCGCGAACGCAAGATACACCCAGCTGCGATGCAGCACGGCGACGGCAAGGAGCAACCCAAACAGAAGCGCCGTAACCACGATCGAAACGTACTGTACCGAGAATTGTGGAAAATACGATCCGGATGGCGCGAGTTGCGTGCGCACGCCATATTCGAGCGGAACAGCCAGCGCGAGCACGAGCGCAATGCCGGCGCCCGCGCCCCACGCGAGTTTGACGAAGCGCGAACGATCGTGCCGGTGTGAAAGTGCGAGCAGAGCGGCTGCGGCGACGCCGGGCGCCTTGACGAGCGCCGAGAGCGCAACTACGAGAGCCCCCGCAAACCAGCGGCTGCGTGCGGCGAGCGCAAACCCGGCCAATACGATCGCGAGGGTGAGCGCATCGTTGTGGCCTTCGGCGGAACTCCAAATTGCGATCGGGTTGAGGGCGATACCCGCCGCCGCGGCGCGGCGAACGGATTGCGGAAATCCGGAAAATGCGAGATATGCAAGCGGCGCGCACGCAACGAGCGCAAGACACGCCAGGATTCGAAGCGCCCACAGCGGCGCAGCCGCTCCGAGCGGCAGAAGTGCGGCGACGATCGCTTGCGCGAGCCAAACGAACGCGGGCCCGTACACGCACATCGGCGGCGGATTTCCCCACTGCCACACCATTGCGCTCAGAAGGGGGTCGCGAAGCGCGACATGCGCATGTGAATACGGACTGACGCCGTGCAGTGCCATATCTCCGTAACCCGCGTATGCGTAAACGTCGCTCGAAAAGACGACCGGAAAGAGCAGCGCCGCCGCACATGCGATTGCGCATACGACGGTGGTAACGAAGAGGTAACGCTTGTCGAACGACGCCGAACCTGACGAGGCGAGCGCGGCAATGTATCCCGCCGAGGCAATCGCAACCGCGAGCGCAAATGCCAGCCACATCTGCGCGCCGAACGCGTGCCAGTACGTAACGACGACGAGCGGCTGCGCTCTATCGACCGCAAACGCTGCCGGCGAGTGACGCAACATCAGCGCACACCACGCTGCGCCGGCGAAAAATCCCGCCGGCACGAGCCACGCTACGCGCATGCTTCACGAACGCGCGCGACGGCCGTCAATTCGGCGGCGCCCAGGGCCATAACGATCCACCATTCGCCCCCGATTTTCGGATAGAACGTCAGACAATCGACGACTTGATGCAGCGCGAGCGCGATGCTTGCGGCGAATGCGGCAGCGACGAACGGCGACTCCATCCGCTCGCGAACGAACGTCGCAATCGACGTGTACACGAGCCAAAGCGTCGCCGCGATGAGTGGAATGCCCCCTTCGACGAGTGATTGCAGGTACAAGCTGTTCGCATGCGTGCGAACGCCGCGCAGGCCCGTAAGCGGAATGTCGAGTTCGAAATTTCCCGCGCCAACGCCGAAAACCGGATGCGCTCGCCACAACGTAATCGCCGCGCGCCAGAGTTCCGGACGCGTTCCCACGCCGCCGGCGTATGTCGATTCGTAATTCCAGAAACGCAGCATGCCGAGCGAATCGGCGATGATGCCCCACGCGAACGTCATGGCCAAACCTGCCGCAACGCCCGCCGCGATCGGAGCGATCGCTTCACGCAACTGCGAGCGCAGCGCGAACGCAACGGCGAGTATGCCTGCGATGGCGCCGACGATTCCGCCACGCGAATAGGTCAGCACGTCGGCGAAGATGATGAAGAACACGGCGGTACGCGCCAGCGCCGTGCGGTCGCGTACGACGAAGGCGAGCGCTACGGGAAGTGCAACGTCGTAATATCCGGCGAGCTGATTCGGTCCCTCGAGCGGCCCCGCAATGCGCGGCAGCGGATGTCCGTTCACCAGCAGCGCGGAAGGCGAGCCGATCGCTTCCTGGGCGAGCGCCAGCAGCGAAACCGCAACAGCGCTGCCCAAGAGCGCGTTTGCGAATGCGCGGCGATCCGGTTCCAAACGATACGCCGCGCCTACTGCGCAGAAGATGAGAAGATACTCGAGCGCTTTGAGGGATTCGCGGATCACCGGATCCGTGTGCGTGGCGTGCACGAATGAGACCAGGGTGGCGCTGAGCACGAACAGCCCGGCCGTCAAAATGCGCCACGGCGCTCCGCTGCCGATCGGCGCGAACGCGTCCCGATGCGCGCACAGGCCCAGAAGCACGGCGAGCACGGCGACTTTCGGAAGCGTCACCGTCACGTTCAGCACGTCTTGATAAAATGCGAACGGCATCACGATGACGAGCACGCAGGCGCCGTACGCCGGGCGGCGGACGGTCAGCAGCGTTACGGCGATGAAAAAAATGCCGTAAAACGTCGCGCCGATCGTATCGAGCGGCGGATAGACGACCGGTCCTGCGCCAAACTGAGGAATGTGCACCGCGGCGGGCTTCGGTGCCCGCGGCGCGAAACCCACGCGGCGATGGAAGAACAGGCGGTGCGCCGTTGCATCGAACGCAAACGCGACGGCGCGCATCTGCCGGCGGACGAATGGGACGCCATCGTCGCCGGATACATGCGTCGGGAGGTCGACGAAGCGCAGATGGCCGCGCTTTGCATGGCATGCGTGTGGCGCGGAATGTCGTTCGACGAAGCGCATGCGCTTACGCGCGCAATGGTCAAAAGCGGGCGAACGATCGAGTTCGACCCGGGTTTGGGCATCGTCGTCGACAAGCACAGCAGCGGCGGCGTCAGCGACATCGTTTCGCTGGTTGCGGTTCCGATCGCCGCTGCATGCGGGGCGCGCGTCGCGAAGTTATCGGGGCGCGCGCTGGGACATACCGGCGGCACGATCGACAAACTCGAAACGATTCCCGGATTCGACGCCGCGTTGCCGGTCGAAGAGTTCGTGCGGCAGGTGGAGCGCATCGGCTGCGCGATCGCGGCTCAGACAAACGACCTCGTTCCGGCGGACAAGCGCATCTACCACCTGCGCGATCACACCGGCACGGTTCCCGCAATGGGTTTGATTGCGGCATCGATCGTTTCGAAGAAGATTGCCGGCGGGGCGCACGCATTCGTATTCGACGTCAAATCCGGGCCGGGCGCGATGATGCCGGAACTCGAAGATGCGCGCGAACTCGCGACGTGGCTGGTCGAAATCGCCGCGCGCTTCGAGCGCCGCGCGACGGCCTTCGTCACCGACATGAGTCAACCGCTCGGGCGCTGTATCGGCACCGGCATCGAAGTGATCGAAGCACGCGAATTCCTGCGCGGGCATGGGGATCCGCGCGTCGAGGAACTGGTCTTCGCCCTAGCGGGGGCGCTCGTCGCGGAAGCCGGCGTAGAAAATGCGGACGAGCTCGTCCTCGATGCGATTGAAAGCGGGCGCGCCTACTCGAAATTCCGCGAGATGATTGCCGCGCAGCACGGAGAGGTCGCCGCGTTCGAAGCGATGCAGACGAGCGAACCGCTATCTATTCTCGCGCCGCAGAGCGGATACGTGGCATCGATGGACGTCGTTCGTTTGGGCAACGCGGGCCGCTCGCTTTCTGCAATCGATTCCCTCGGCGGGCTGCAAGTCGCCGTTCGGATCGGCGACCGCGTCGAGAAAGGCGCTCCGCTGCTGCGAGCGTTCGGCGCCGGCGCCGGGGATGCGCGCGGCCTCGAGAGTGCGTTCGTGTTTTCGAATCAGGCGGCGCAGGCGCCCGTGCTGCTCCTCGATGCGGTTTGCAATTCGCTTACGAGCGTTCGACGTCCGAAATCAGATAGAGCGGCCGCGCCTTGACTTCGTCGTAGATTCGTCCGATGTATTCGCCCAGGATGCCGATACCGATCAGCTGCACGCCGCCCAAGAACAAAATCGCGACCATGGTCGACGCCCAGCCGCGCGCGTATTCCGGGGTTCCGAAATGGAATGCTTTGAACAAGATGATGACGACTGCATAGATGAATGCGGCGGTGCTCACGGTGAATCCCAGATACGATGCGAAACGCAGCGGCACGTCGGAAAAAGACGTGATGCCGTCGATCGCGAACTTGAGCATCTTCGAGAGCGGATATTTGGTGCGCCCGCTCAGACGTTCTTCGCGATCGTAGTGAATGCCGACTTGGTTGTAGCCAACCCAGCTGACCATCCCGCGCAAAAACCGGTGCCGTTCGGGAGCGCGCTTGAGCGAATCGACGACGCGCCGGCTCATCAGCCGGAAGTCTCCCGTGTCGACCGGAATGTCGACGTTCGTCAACCGCTTGATCGTGCGGTAGAACAAACGCGCGGTAAATACTTTGAAGGCGCTTTCACCTTTGCGCGTTTTGCGCACGGCGTACACTACGTCATATCCCTCGCGCCAGCGCTCGACGAATTGCGCGATGAGTTCCGGTGGGTCTTGCAGGTCGCCGTCCATCAGAACGACCGCTTGCCCCCGGGCGAGATCCAAGCCCGCGGTCGCTGCGATTTGATGGCCGAAATTCCGCGACAGGCTGACGAGGACGATATTCGGGCGGCCCTGCATCTGTTCCCGAATTCTTTCGAGCGTCGCGTCGCGGCTGCCGTCGTTGACGAGAAGGACTTCATAGGACGAGATTCCGGGCAGGCGGCGCACGATTGATTCGATGCGATCGAGCAGCGTCGCGACGTTGCCCTCTTCGTTGAAAAGCGGAACGACGACGCTCAAATCGACGGGCTGCGCTGCATTGTCTGCCATGGCGCGCCACGTTCGCCGTCGGTTAAGACTCGGGCCTTCGCGCAGGAACGGAACGCCGCTCCGGCAGAGGAGCGTTGCTTACCTACCATCATGAAGACGTGGCGCGGCGCAGCCGCTTTATTAGGTGCTCTAATCCTCTTGTGCGTGGTCGTCGCACTCGAGTGGTACGCGCACACCGGGCGCCAATCGGCTCCGCAGCCGGTCCAACAGATCTCCGCCGGATCGCCTTCGCCATCGCCGCAGCCCGGCGCTCCGACCGTCGGACCCAGCGCGAGCCCGACGCCGGCGCCCACGCCGTCGCCGGTCACGTATGTGCCTGTCGCGCAACCGTCGGCGCCCACGAGCGGGGTGCCGGCAGGCGCTTCCGCCGCACCGTATGCACCCGGCAATCAAGTTACTGAAGCGCCCATCGTCGCGGCGACATTGGCGCCGCACGTCGTGTCGGTCAAGCCAATCATGGAACCGGCCAACGCCCCGCCGCGCATCCTCGCGATGTCGCTGAGCACACCCGTAGCCTACGGCGGTCAAATCGTCTCAGGCACCGTCGAAACCAGCTCGAACGTTGCGAGCGTCGAGGCGCGGATCGCGGGTTATTCGTCCTCGCTGCAAAAAGTCGGCGTCGGCAAATTCTCCATCGCGTACCGCGTGCCGCGACTTCCCTTTTTTCTCCATCGCACGTATACGATTGAAGTGATCGCGCGCAACACGCGGGGCGACGCCGTACGCAGCGCGGTTCCAATCACGGTTAGGTAACGCATGCGTTTCCGAGTTTTGATTTTTGCAGCCGTCTGCACGTTCGCAGCTGCAGCCTGTTCGCCGGGGGTGCATCAGCAGCCCGCGCCGTCCACGGTTCCATCGGCGACGCCCGCAGCGTCACCTTCGGCGCAGCCCACACCGCTGGCGCTTCCGCCTAATGCTCCTCCGCAAATTCTTGCAGTGGAATTGAGCGATCCGGTATTTCACAGCGGAGAAACCGTCAGCGGTACGGTGATCACTTCGACGAACGTCGCCGCAGTCGACATCAAGGTCGCCGGCCAGCAGCGGCAGCTTCCGCAAAGCGCGCCCGGTATCTTTTCGATGAGGTACACGCTTCCGAAGATTCCGTTCTTCCTGCGCGGCCGGTACGTCGCGCAAGTGATCGCGCAGAACAGCGCCGGCCAAACTGCCGAGCGGGACGTTACCGTTTCGCTCCGCTAGGCGGCGGCGTCGGCAGATTCGGGAACGGCGCCGGATTGTAGGGCGTCGGCATGGTTTGCGGAACCGGCAGCGTTCCGCCGGCCGTTTCATCGCCCCAGCGTGAAACGGTTCGCGTGAACGCCTGTACGTCGGAGTCGCCGACACAAAGCACGTATGGCTCCTGTTCGATTCCATTTTGTCCGACTTGGATGGACTGCGTCGATCCGCGATCGAACAGCACGTGCATAATCGTTCCGGAGTTCAGCATGAGGACCGTGCGGTAGTGCAGCGCATCGATGCGGTCCAATTTGTACGCCTGCGCGTTCCAGCCGCTTTGGTCGCTCGTCATGTAGACGTTGTCGGTGAGACTGGTCGACGGAGGTACCTGCACGGTTACGGAGACGAGAACGCGTTTGCCGCCGACTGTGCGCGAACAGAGGGGACCGTTGGTGTCCGGGACGAGTTCGGGGTTGGGCTGCGGCGGCGAGAGCGCCACCGCATATTGATGAATCGATGAGAGGTCGCCTTCGGGCGGGAAGCTTCGTGAGCGATACGGCGATCTCGGTCACGGTGCCGGATGCGTCGAACGTAACGCGCGCGTAACGCGGCGGCACAACCGGGCCGTTCACGATCGACACGTTCGGCGACACTCTGAACCCGTCGCCCGTAGTGAAGAACAAATAGCCCTTTTCGTAATCGAGTATCTGCGCGGTAACGACCGTTCCGGACGCCGCTGCGGCGATGCAGAAAACCAGGGCGGCCAATGCGGCACAGGTGAGAATTCTTTTCATTACTGCAGTACCTGAATGACGAATTCGGGACTCCACCCGCGCTTTCCGAAATTGAAGTAGTAGCTGCGGGAAACGTCGACGGACGTGTGCGCGTTTATGCGTACGCGCATGTCGGCGGTGACGTCATACGGCGGTTCGCCAAGGTAATATTCGCCCTGAATGGGATTGCCGAGAATGTCGAGCGGCGGCGGACTGAAGAAATTTGGTATCGGCGCGGGAAAATCGAAGTGCCGGCGCGCCAGCAGCGACGCGGAGAGATACCCGCCGTTGTTGTAGGTAACGTCCAGCGCGAGATCGCGAAACGTCGCGAATCCGCGAAATGCGGCGTACCCGGGATATTTCACGCCGTTCACGACCGGCGCGAACGCCGGATAGACGATCGACTGCAGCTTACCGTAGTAGTCGCCTACATTTTGGACGTTGTATCCTAAGAACGAGATGAAATGGCGGTCGAACATCTTGCTGAGCGTTGCGCGCGCGGAGGTCGTTTCGGTGTAGTGTGGCGACGAAAACCATGTGCGGTTCTTCTCGAATGAAACGTTCAAATAATAATTTTTCGTCTCGACGTAACTCTTGCCGAGCTGGAACGACGGTACGTACGCCACGAGGTCGAGATTGTGATTCCAGATGGTCGTGTACGGCGCGCCCTGTAAAAACTGCAATCCTTTCCCGTCGTGAACGTAACCGAAACCATAGCCGATGTGCTCGTAAAGCGGCGTATGCCCGATCCGATGATCGAACGTTTGCGCGCTGAGCCCCATCTGCCATGGGTGATCGATAAGAGGCCGCACCCCGCCATATACCCCGGGAGGTAGCAGCGAGAAGTTCGTGTCCAGCAGGGTGAGCTGTACGAAAGAATTCGGCAGCGCCTTCGTCGCGCGCAGCGTCGTGTACTGTCCGGATGCGTCAGGACGCGAGAGGCCGTGCTGAAAAGTCGCCAGCTGCGTGAACGTCTGCACCTGGAGCCGCGGGGAAGGCTGATCGGACAGCACGAGGTCCCAGAACTTTTGCGGGCGCGTCATCGGATTTACGGAGAATACCGCGTAAGCTTTCTTACCGCTCACGTGCTGCTCGAAAGACAAGTACGTCTTATTGACGGTGTCATAACGGAAGTGGAGGGCGCTAATCGCATTCGCACCGCCCGCAAATTGCCACGTCGCATCGTAGTTTGCACCTGCGAGTGAATTCTCGCCCAAATGACGATCCGTCGAATAGTTGACGTAGTACGAGGCGGTGGGTACGTACGCGCCCAGACCGTTTGCGATGTCGACTTTATCGCCGCCGAAACGCACGAAGTCGCGAGCGCCGACGACCGCGCTGTCCCCGACCAAAAACGGCTTTTCGTTGCCCAGATCGGGAAAGAAAAACGTGTCGCCCGGCATCTGCCGTCCCTTGGCCGGATGAGCGAAGTCGCCGCTCAGAAACGTCCAGCGATCGGGTTCGCTCGTAATTGGTACGAAATAGATCCGGCTGAAGTCGAGAAAATCGGCAAGCGCCGCGCCGTCTTGCGAGCCCGAAGGATCTTCGACGTGCACGTGTCCCGCGAGAACGAAGCGGTTCAGCTTCAGATCCATGGAAAATGCGTCGCCGGTCATCGTCATGCCGTCGCTGGTCGTTACGCGCACGTTCCCGTCCGCTTCGAGCAAGAAGCGATCGTAATAGAAGCTCACACTCTTTGCGTTGACGTGAATCAGTGTTTCCGCGCGCGCGCCGGCGCAGCAGAAAAGGGCAGTTGCGAGCAGCACTGCAACGAACCCAAACGGTTTTTGGATCAGGACTCGTGCCTCCGGGATGACTGCAGCCGATTCGGGATGCGAGCCGTTGCGCCTTTCATGCTGTTCTAACGCGCTCGAGCAGACGTTCGTCATATGCTTGCACGGAAGGCGAGCTGAGTCTCCGCTCCGAAAAACCGAGGCCGTAAATGACCCGATTTGTGACGATCGTTCTCGATTCGGGGGGTGTGGGTGCATTACCGGACGCGCTTCGATACGGCGATGCGCCCGGCGCCAACACCCTCGGCAACGTCGCGCGACGTGTCGGCGGCTTACACACCCCCAATTTCGAGCGTCTCGGATTCGGCTGTCTGACCGAACTCGCCGGCGTTCCGGCGGCGCAGAATCCCGAAGCGCGCGTTGCGCGGCTGCGCGAGCGCAGCAAGGGTAAAGACACGATTACCGGGCATTGGGAGATGGCGGGGATAATTACGGAAGTTCCTTTCCCGACGTATCCGAACGGGTTTCCAGCAGACGTGGTCGATGAATTCACACGCATCGTGGGCAAACCGCCTCTCGGAAACAAGACCGCTTCCGGCACCGAGATCATTGAGGAACTCGGTCGCGAACACATCGCCAGCGGCAGGCCTATCCTCTATACTTCGGCGGACTCAGTCTTTCAAGTAGCGTGTCACGAGCAGGTGATTCCTCTCGAGCGACTCTACGACTGGTGCGAACGTGCACGCGCGATGCTTACCGGAGCGCATGCGGTTAACCGGGTCATTGCTCGGCCGTTCACCGGTTCACCTGGTGCGTTCGCGCGCACTGCTAACCGTCGCGATTATGCGATCGCTCCGCCGCCCAGCATACTCGATCACCTAGCGGGCAAGGGCGTCCCCATTCACGCGGTCGGAAAAATCTGCGATATCTATTGTGGGCACGGCATTCAAAGTTCCGTCCGCGTTGCCGACAACAAAGAGGCTATGCAGAGGACCTTCGAACTACTCGAACGGCTCGAGCAGGGCTTTATTTTTGTTAATCTCAATGATTTCGACTCGAAATACGGTCATCGGCGGAATGTGCGCGGCTATGCCGACGCACTGCAGTCGCTCGATGCGCTCGTTCCGAGGCTGGAATCGTTACTTCGACCGGGTGATGAGGTGATTTTTACAGCAGACCATGGGTGCGATCCCACGGCGCCGGGCAGCGATCACACGCGCGAATTCGTTCCCTTCGTTCACTTGAGCGCGCAGCCGGGAACGGACCTCGGCATCGTAGAGGGCATGGATTACGTCGGAAAAACGGTCTCCCGCGCTTTCGAGGAGGTCGAAGGTGCTCCGATCGCGGCGAGGGCCGAATGCAAGTAGCAAATGAAGAGATGCGCATGATCGCGTTCGATGAGTTCAGACAGGCTCTCGGGCGGCCGCGTCGTGCCCATCTCATGGCTGCTGTTCAAGCGCCTCGTCGATCTCGTCGTCGGCGGTCTCGCGCTTGCGGGCGCGCTGCCGATCATCGCGATCGCAGCGGCTGCAATCGCCATCGTCGATCGCGGCTCGCCGTTCTACAGTCAAGAACGCGTCGGTTTGAACGGGCGCCGCTTTCGCATGTTCAAGCTGCGCACGATGGTCGAAGGCGCGCACGAGATGCGCAACGATCTGCTGCACCTCAACGAAGCCGACGGCCCCGTCTTCAAGATCAAAAACGATCCGCGTCTGCATCCGCTCGGCGCGTTTTTGCGGCGCACGAGCATCGACGAACTGCCGAATCTGTTCAACGTGCTTCGGGGCGAGATGTCGCTGGTCGGGCCGCGGCCGCCGCTCCCCAGCGAAATCGAACACTATAGCCCGTATGCGCTGCGCCGGCTCACCGTGATGCCCGGCATTACGTGCTTGTGGCAGATCAACGGACGCTCCGGCGTTTCATTCGACGAATGGATGCGCCTGGACAACGAATACATCGACACGTGGACGCCGATCGGCGATGCCTCGATTCTGGTGAAGACGATTCCGGCGGTCATCCGGAAGGACGGCGCGCATTAAACCGCAGCTGCGTTTAGTCCCCCATCCCGAACTCGCCGAAGCACCGCGCACCGCGTCGAAGCGCCTTGCCGCATCGGCGCTTTTCGTGATGGCGGCTACGCTCGGTTCCACGGTTCTGGGTTTCGGCCGGGAAGTCGTGAACGCGCGCTATTACGGCACGCACTGGGAAATGGATGCGTTTCTGGCAGCAACCGTCATCCCGGTCATTCTGTTCGGCGTTTTCAACGGCGCATTGCTCAGCGCGCTCGTGCCGACGTTTTCCGAATACATCGCGCACGGCAACGACGACGAAGCGTGGCGTTTAGCCAACACGATCCTCAACGGACTGTTCGTCATTTTGAGCATTTGCGCGGTGCTGGGGTTCGTGTTCGCTCCGTATTACGTGCCGCTGATTGCGCACGGTTTCCCCCGGCCGGAAATGGGCGTCACGATCCGCATGACGCGCTGGCTCATGCCCAGCATCGTCGCCGTCAGCCTTTCCGGCGTACTCAGCGCGATATTGAACGCCCATCACCGCTTCCGCACCGCATCCCTGACCGGGATCGCGCTCAACGTCGTTACGATTTCCTGTGTCGTGCTGCTGCATCGCAGCATCGGCATTTACGCGGTCGTTCTGGGAACTGCGCTCGGTCTATGCGCGCAAATGCTCGTTCAGTTGCCAGCGCTGCTGCTGACCGGCAAGTATCGTTTGACGCTCGATTTGCGCCATCCGGGACTGCACCGTATGTGGGATTTGCTCGGTCCGATCATCGTCGGTTCGGCAGCCGGACAGATAGCGCTGTTCTTCGATCGATACTTTGCGTCGACGCTTTCGCCCGGCTACATGGCGGGCATGAATTACGCGACGAAACTCGTCAACTTCCCGCAGCAGATTTTCGCCGCGGCAATAGCTACCGTCATCTTCCCGCTTCTCGCATCGCATTTCGCGCGCGATAACCGCATCGCCGTCGGCAAGAGCGTGACGCTCGGCCTGCGGCTGGTGAACTTCATTACCATTCCCAGCGTGTGCGCGCTCGTGGTGCTTGCGTATCCCTTGGTGCAAACACTGTTCGAGCGCGGCAGCTTTCAGGCGTCGTCGACGGCGCTTTGCGCCGGACTGCTGCCGTACGCCGCGATCGGCCTGGTTGCGCTGGCCGCGAACGTCGTGCTGACGCGCTGCGCTTTTGCGTGTAAAGAGGTCGGCTGGACCGTCGCGATTTCGATATTTACCGTCGTCGTGAACGTGTTGCTCTCGATTCTGTGGCTGCCCTCGCTCGGGGCTCGCGGACTGCTTCTGGCGAATTCACTCAGCCAGTCGATGCAGGCCGTTATGCTCTTGGTACTTGTGCGTCGCATCGTGCAGCACGTACAATGGCGTTCGTTACTATTTCCGCGCTTAGAGTCGGGGTGTGTTCTGCCATTATGGTCGCGACGCTTCACTGGATTGCCGCTTTGGGCGTACGGCCGGAGCCGACCCTCATTTCGCGCCTCTGGTTTCTCTTCGGCCAGATCGCAATCGGATCGCTGGCGTTCATCGCCGCCGCGCGCGTGCTCGGCGTTGAAGAGCTGACGATTGCCTTGCAGCTGATCATGCAGAAGTTCGAACGCAACCTTCCGAGTCCGCCGGAAAATCGCGAGGCGCCAATCGCATAATGGCTGCCGCAGTACCGTCAGTCGAACGCTTCGCGCAGCCCGTGCGGCGTGCTCTGCAAAGCGACTTCGTGCGGCACAGCGCACTCGTTTTCAGCGCGTCCATGGCCGCGAACGTCTTAAACTACGCCTTTAATTTCGCGCTGAGCCGCAGGCTTGGCGTGGAAGGGTTTGCGACGCTCTCATCGCTCGTCGAGCTTTTGATGATTTTCTCGATCCCGGCTTCGGTCGTGACGCTGATCGTCGTAAAGTATACGGCAACATTCCACGCCGCCGGCGATGCGCAACACGTGCGCCGACTCGCGCACGTACTGCTGAAGTGGACGAGCATTACGGCCGCGGCCGCGTTTCTTCTGGGCGTGTTGTTGCGGACGCAAGTTGCTGCGTTCTTACATATCCCAGACGATGCCGCGATTCCACTCTCCATCGGCATTCTTGGACTGGCGTTCATCACGCCCAGCGTTCGCGGGATTATTCAGGGCGAGCAAGACTTCGTGCGCTACTCCGTTTCCACGGTGTTGGAAGTCTTCCTTAAAGTGCTCATCGCGGTAGCGCTTGTGTATACGGGATTCGGCGTCGTCGGAGCGATGTGGGGCTGGATACTCGGTACGCTCGCTGCGCTCGGGTACACGATTTGGGCGGTGCTGCGCAAGCACGGTTCTTTAGCACCAGGCGCGGTACGTTTGGCCCTCGACATTCGGCGCCTGGCGCAAACCACCGCGGGCGTAGGTTTGGCGAGTGGTTTTCTTATAATCCTCGCCTTCATTGACGTGTTGCTGGTCAAGCACTATTTTGATGCACGTCAAGCCGGCCTTTACGCCGCCGTGAATTTAACCGGGAAAGTGGTGCTTTTCGTAGCGGGTTTTGTTCCGGCGGTGCTGCTGCCGAAGGCGGTTGCAAAGAGCGCGCGCGGTGAAAGTGCCGTTGCTTTGCTCTTGCAGGCCATCGCTGTGACGGCTCTCATGTCCGGCGCCGCGCTAGCCGCGTTTGGGGCGGCACCGGCGCTTGTCGTGCGCATCTTAGCCGGCCGCGACTTTATTGCCGCTGCGCCGTACGTTCTTCAGTACGACGCCGCGATGTCGCTTCTCGCCGTTGTGACGCTCCTCGTAAACTTCAACATCGGAGTGCACCGCTTCCAATTTCTTTATCCCTTGGGCATCATGGTGGTCGCCGAGATCGTATCGATTGCGCTTTTCCACCGCACGCTCTGGGACGTCGTGCACATCTTGCTGGCCGTCAACGCTCTTGCCGTTCCTTGCACGCTGCTGCATCTCACGGTAAAAAGGCGCCGTGAAGCCACCGCATGAAGCCGCGGTATTCGCTCATCGTTCCGGCGCATAACGAGGAAAAGCGCATCGGCAGGATGCTGCAAGACTACGCGCCGCTGTTTTCTGATTCGGAAATCATCGTCGTGCTCAACGGGTGTACGGACTCGACGAAGAAGTGCGTAGAGAAGATCCAGCGCGCCAATTCCTGCATCGAATGCATAGAAATCGATCATCCGGTAGGCAAAGGGGGAGCCGTGCGGGCTGGGTTCCTCGTTGACTCGCTCGGACGTCGTTGGTTTTGCCGACGCCGACGGTGCGACGCCCGCACACGAAATGCGTCGCTTGTTCGAAGCGCTTGGCAATGACGATGGGGTTATCGGGTCCCGTTGGTTAGCCGGAGCGAAAGTTACTAATGCACAGCCGTTTGCGCGGCGCTTCGCCAGCCGCGTTTTTAACGCATGGGTACGCTTAATGTTTGGCTTGGCGTACCACGATACGCAATGCGGAGCCAAAGTCTTCCGTGCCGCCGCGCTGCAAGGCGTAATATCGGGCGTCGAAACCTCGAACATGGCGTTCGACGTCGACTTGCTCTCCGCGCTGAAAAACAGCGGTTATCGCGTTACGGAAGAGCGTACGGAGTGGTCCGACGTTCACAATAGTTCCGTGCATCTATTGCAAACCTCGTGCAAAATGTTCGCCGCGCTCGTCCGGTTGCGCGTGCGCCGCTCTTTCTTGCACTACGCAGTCCCGCTTTTCGATCGATTGTTTCCCACGTTGCCCATCCGTTCGCACGATGGCCTGCGGATTCTGATTCTCAACTGGCGCGATCCGCGGCACCCGCAAGCCGGCGGTGCTGAAACCTACCTATTTGAAATGGCCAAGCATTGGATCACGTGGGGAAATTCGGTTGAGTGGCTCACCGCGTCTTTCGCAGGCGCGCCTAAAACAGCGGTAATCGACGGCATACGAGTTACTCGCGTCGGCAACCGTTTCACAGTCTACGCGCTACTCCCAATCGCGTACCTGCGGGGCTTCCGCAATCGCTTTGACGTGATCGTCGATTCGGAAAACGGAATCCCATTCTTTTCGCCGTTGTTCTCGATGAAGCCGAAGATCTGCGTCATGCATCACGTGCATCAGCGCGTCTTCCGCAAGCACCTGCCCTTCCCGCTCTCCGGTTTCGCTGCTTGGCTGGAACGGCGACTAATGCGATTGGTATACGCAAATACATCGTTCGTAGCGGTTTCGCACGACACGCGCGCCGAGATGGAATCGTACCGTATGTCCGCGAAGCCGGTTCACATCGTACAAAACGGCGTCGATCCGGCGCTTGCACCCGGCCGGAAAGCTACCGTTCCTACCGTTCTGTACCTCGGGCGCTTGAAGCCTTATAAGCGCGTTGATCTGTTGATCGAAGCGTTCGCCCGACTCCGAATGCGAGTACCCGGCGCCGTATTGAAAATCGCCGGTACTGGTGAATCAGAGTCCGCACTTCGCGAACAGGCGCACAAACTCGGTTTGGAGCGCTGCGTGTTCTTCGAGGGCTACGTCGATGAAGAGCGCAAGCGCGCGCTTCTCCAGCAGGCCTGGGTGCTTGCGAACCCCTCATCGATGGAAGGCTGGGGCATCTCCATTATCGAGGCAAATGCCTGCGGAACGCCTGCGGTGGCTTATCGCGTCCCGGGTTTGCGCGAGGCGGTCCAGCACGGCGTAACGGGTTTGCTGGCAGAAGAGCGCGGCGATCTCGCAGCGCCTATCGCGGCGATTCTCGAAATATCCCGACTGCGCCACCGACTAAGCGCCGTTGCAATCCCCTACGCCGCGGGTTTCTCATGGCGTAGTTCGGCGGACCGGTTTTTCGACATTTTGCTAAAAACGATCGCCGGAGATTCCTACAGTTTTGTGCGCTCGAAGGGCGACTGGGTGGTCGTCAGCGGTCGCGAGGCTATCGGTGCGCCGGCTGCACCACCGGGCCGGAGTCCCCGCATTGCGGCTCGGCGACAACCGTCCCGCCATCGCTGCAGCAGCAAGCGAGAGCAACGCGGCAACGGCAATGCAGAGAGATACCGCAAGCGCACCGTAATACGGAAATGCGCCGGCGAAATACATTGTCACGCTTCCGCGGACGTCTGGATCGAGATCCATCCGTTGGCGAATCCGTCGATTACAACGTGACGTGCAGGTACGCTGGAGCGCCAAAGCGGATCGAACCGCTGGCGCAGCAACAACACCGAACCGCGTTTCGCGTTGATGTTGACGCGGTAGAGGAATGGCCACGCGGATGTGACCGCAACGCGCGCGTAGTTACCTGAGGGCAAGCTATCCGCTCGAATTGCAGCACCGGCAATTGCAGAGGATATGACCAGCGGCGGAGCTCCGGAGAACACCGGATTGCCTCCGCAGGCGAAGACGCCGAAATGGCTGTCTAACTCCATGCGTTTGACACACTGCGGCGCATGTAGGCGACCCGCCGCATCACCCGCTATGAAGAATGCGGAAGGCGATGAAAAGGGCCGCACTGCGTTGACCGAAAAAACGCCTTCCGGAACCGCGTAGATCCATGCGGGCAGCAACGTCCAATTTCCCACAGGCACCCACGACAGACGCGATCGGGAGCGCTCACGCGCGTGAACAAATCTATGGTTTTTCCGCCGCGCAGAACGCGTAAGTCCGCGTCCGACGCGATGTTGCTCAGCGTTGAGGCGGCATGCCGGTAAGGGATTACTGCGACAATCGACGCCGGCCGAGCCTCCGACGAACCACCGCGCGTGCGACGCGCTTTCAGGTGCGGGAAATAGCCCCGAGAGTGCGGGCTCGACATTCGATATCGTACGAACGTTCGGCACTTGGAGCACTGCTCCAATTCCGGCCGCCTCCATTGCGTGCCGAATCTGTTGCGCCGGTACCGCGCTCTGCAAGAAGCGCTGCAACAAACGTGTCCGGATACTGCCCGGAAGGAACCAATGCCGATGCGCTTTCCGAAGTGCCGATCAAATTTGGGGAGAAACCGCCGGAGGTGCCCGATGTTGGCTTTGCGGGAACAGAGCGGGGCTGGTAATGTACCTTGCGCCTCGCGAAAGGTTCTGCGCTGGCTGCAAATGATTCAACGCCTGCGGGCCCGAGCGAGTAGAGTGGCACGCCCACGTAGGCTTGGCTGGCCACGTAAAGGGACACCGCGCATGCAATTGCGCATGCGGCCGTGGCGATTGCGCGAACGCTAGGCCGATCGTCGCGGCGGATTAGTGCGGAAGCCAGAAATGCGTAAGCGAAAGCCGCGGGCGCCGCGAAAGTCGTACAACTCACGAAAAAGCGCGAACGCGCGAATGTGTGCGAATCCCCACCATCAAGAATCGGGCCGAGCACGCCGAGCAAGCCCCACAGGGCAAGCAATGCCAGCACGGCGATTCCAGAACACCAGCGCGCGTGATGCGATCCCGGACATGGACGAGCAGTCCGGCTGCCGCGAGCGGAGGGAGCACCCGTAGCAGATCGCGCACCCAAGCGGCGAGGTGCGCGTCGTACCGGCCAGTGTAGCCGATAAGACGCAGCGCATCCGAAAGCGGCGCGCTTTGCGCTACCTCCCAATGCTGCAACGGAATGAGCTGCTGAAACTGCGCGGCTCGACCAGGAGCGAGATCCACTGCGACGCAGTGAAGAGCAAGGCCAGCGCGATTGCCGGTACGGCAGTAGCCAGCGCCCACCGCCATGAAACGGTCAGCGAAACGGCTGCGACGAAAACCACGCAGAAGACGAGAAACTGCTGCTGCGCCGAAGCGAATCCTACCGACGGCGCCGAGAAGCAGCCATTGCGCGGGCAATTGTAACGGCAGCGCCAGCAGTACGGCCAAAAAAGCAGAGCGCATACGAGCAGAGAAACAGCAGATGCCCGGCCTGCATTTCGTTGAAAATTACAGGGGCCGCTCGCGTAAAGCACCATGGCCACGGCGGCGCCGGCTCGCGTGCGACCACAGCGGCGGCAGAGCGCGTACATTGTGAGTCCCGCAAGTGCAACGATGAAGACCGTAAATACGACGAGTCCGGCGTGCGGTCCGAACATCCGCAGCCTCGCGCCTGCAAGCGCATAGGGCCACCACGGCTCGGGGTAGGTGGCGGCGTAACCTGCCGCCGCCGCTGTGCCACGGAACGGCGCCGGTAGACGAATACGAAAGACATTGCGAACGCGCAGCGGGCCCCAACCAATCGTGCTGAAAGGCCGGAACGCCGCTTTTCAGTATTAGGGCTTTGGGCGTACACCGCGGCAATACCGATCGCGACGAACGACAAAAGCGCTACGCGCCAAGGCCTACTCACCGAACCGCACCGAAGTCATCGACGATTTGTCCAATGAAACGCGTTCATGCACCTTTCACCAGCATGCCGAAAAGGGACCGGGTAGCCGATTATCATACCCATCGCGTCATAGTCCGGGAGGATTCCGTGAAAGCCGTGATCTTGGCCGGTGGCCGCGGGACCCGTATCAGCGAAGAGACGCTCCTTCGGCCAAAGCCGATGGTCGAGATCGGCGGCATGCCGGTGCTCTGGCACATCATGAAGACCTACTCGTCGTAGGGCGTGAACGATTTCGTGATTTGCTTCGGCTACAAGGGCTATTTGATCAAGGAATACTTCGCCAACTATCACCTGCACTCGTCGGACGTCACGATCGACTTCCGCACGCAGACGACACGATCCATCATTCCGCCGCCGAACCCTGGAGCGTCACGCTGGTCGAGACCGGCGAGGAAACGATGACCGGCGGACGTCTCGCGCGCGTGCGGCGCTAGTGGACGACGATCATTTTTGCTTCACCTACGGCGACGGCGTCACCGATGCCGAATTGAGCGATGAGATCGCGTTCCATCGCAGCGGCGCGCGCGCTCGCGACTGTGCTCGCCATTCGGCCCCGCCGGGGCGCTTCGGCAGCTCACGGTCGGCGAGGGCAAGATCACCGGCTTCAACGAAAAGCCGACCGGCGACGGCGGTGGATCAACGGCGGCTATTTCGTCCTCGCGCCGGCGGTCCTCGACTACATTGCGGGCGACGCGACCGTGTGGGAAAACGAACCGGTGGAACGCTCGCGCGCGAAGGCCAGCTCTCGGCGTATCTGCACCGCGGCTTTTGGCAGCCGATGGACACGCTGCGCGACAAAGAGCTGCTCGAAGATCTGTGGAACTCCGGTAAAGCCCCTTGGAAGGTCTGGTAAATGAATACCGCTTTTTGGAACGGCAAGCGCGTTCTGATCACTGGCCATACGGGCTTCAAGGGGTCTTGGCTCGCATACTGGCTGGTGAAAATAGGGACCATATTTCCGGAATAGCACTGCCACCCGACGCGTCACCGAATCTGTACGAGGCCGCGCCGTTGGAAGGATATCGTCGACTCGCACGTTCACGACATTCGCGACGATAACAGCAGCAGGATCCGCGGCATCATCCAAACTGCTAAACCTGAGATTATCATCCACATGGCGGCACAGCCGCTCGTGCGCGAGTCGTATCATCGTCCCCTCGAAACGTACGCGATCAACGCGATGGGCACTGCGCATGTGCTTGACGGGGCGCGTCTTTGCGAGGGCATACGCGCGATCGTGTGTGCTGACCACGGACAAATGCTACGAGAACCACGAATGGGAATGGGCGTATCGCGAATCGGACGCGCTCAGGCGGGCGGGGATCCGTATTCGAGCAGCAAAGCCTGTGCGGGAGCTGATGAGGACGACGTTACGCCCGCAGTTTTTTCTCTCTTAAGTGGAACGGTAGCGACGGCGCGCGGCGGCAATGTCGTTGGTGGCGGCGATTGGGCTGCGGGACGCATCGTTCCCGATCTGGTTCGCGCGTTCAGCAGCGGCGTATGCGCGCACGTGCGTAACCCCGATGGGTACGGCCATGGCAGTCCGTGCTGGATGCACTGCATGGGTACATGATGCTGGCCGAAGAACGCCTGTCATGCACCCGCAGGAGTTGGCGGGCACCTGGAATTTCGGCCCCGGATCTGAGTTGCGAGCGGAGTGTCGCCCGAGATCGCCGACAGGCTGGCTTTATGGTCGGGGGTAGAAGGCGCCGCATGGGACAATTACGACGACAAGGGTGCGCTTCATGAAGCGCGTCTTTTGAGATTCAACAGCACTCAAAAGCGCGAACGCGCCTGCAGTGGCGTGACGAGTTTCCGATCGACGACGCAATCCCGCGGATCGCCCGGTGGTATCGCGGGTACTACCGAGGGCGATTCGGCTCGCGACTTGATGGATCACGATCTTTCAGAAATGCAAGGACGCGTAGCGGCTTTATGAGCGCTCCACGATGCAGGTATTGCGCCGCGGCGCTCGACACGGTGTTTGTGGATCTGGGCATGTCCCCGCCCTCCAACGCATTTCTAAGCGCAGAACAATTGCAGGGATTGGAGCGGTTTTACCCACTACGCGCGTACGTGTGCGGCTTCCTGCTTTCTCGTGCAGTTGGGAAAAGATGAAGTCGCCGGAAGAGATTTTTTCCGACTACATTTATTTTTCTTCATATTCGACGTCTTGGCTGGCGCACTGCAGTGCGTTCGCGGACCGCGCTGTGGAAGAAGATGCGGCCTTGATCAGCGGCGGCTTGTCGTCAAACTCGCAAGCAACGACGGCTATTTGCTTCAATATTTCAAGCGACATGGCGTGCGGGTACTTGGGATCGAACCGGCCGCTAACGTTGCGCAAACTGCGATCGAACGAGGGATTCCGACCGAGGTCACGGTTGCTTCGGCGAACGGACGGCACAGGGGCTGCGCGAACGGGGCGTTACAGCCGACATGATGGCTGCGAACAACGTCTTGGCGCACGTGCCGGACATCAACGATTTCGTGGAAGGAGTTCTGCGTGCTGTTGAGGCTCGCGACGGCATGGCGACGTTCGAGTTTCCGCACCTGCTCGGGCCTAATCCGGCACAATCAGTTCAACACAATCTATCACGAGCATTTCTCGTACCTGTCTTTGCTGACGGTGCGTCGGATATTCGAATCGCATGCGCTTTCCGTCTTTCGCGTGGGCAGGGGCTCTCTACGCACGGCGGCTCGCTGCGCGTCTGGGGGCCGCGCACGCGGATGCGGGTCGAAATGTCGAGGCGAGCGTTGCAGCCGTTTTGGAAGACGAACGGCAGAGCGGCCTGGACCGCCTGGAGACGTACGTCGTATTTTCGGAACGCGTCGAAGCGACGAAACGCCGGCTATTAGAATTTTTGGATGAGCCCGCGCGCGATGCCGGCAAACGCATTGCGGCCTACGGCGCGGCCCGCCAAAGGAACGACGCTGCTGAACTACTGTCGCATACGGAGCAGACTTCATCGACTACGTCGTAGATCGCAATCCGCATAAACAGGGCCATTTTCTGCCGGGTTGCCACATACCCGTTTACTCTCCCGATCGCATCACCGAAACGCGGCCGGATTACCTGCTGATTTTGCCGTGGAATCTGCGTGCGGAAATCGAGCAACAAAATCCGAAATTGTGCGATCCTCCAGGACGCAAGTTCGTCCGTTCCCATTCCGCACGTAGAAGTGCTATAGCATGAGATTTGCACGATCCGCGGCGCGCCTCGCCGGCATTGAGGCGGAAGTGCTTCGTGACGGTGCGCTCATCGTACTGAGCATCTTGGGCCTGCTATGGATGTGTTTACGCTGGTACCACCCGGCAAAGGTCATCGCGTTTATCGACCTGTTTCCGGTTTACAACCCTGTCGTGCTTCCAGAAAACGTGGCTGGCTTGGGCCATGCAGGCAGCCCCTTCGGGATGTTCGATTTTCCCACGTTTTCCACATACTATTTTCTCCACTACGTGCTTTCGGCGTTCACGAATACCGGGTTGGCGGAAGTACTGGTATTTTGGCTGTTCATTACCACGGCATGGTTGGGTGCGTTCGTCCTTTTGCGAAGCCTCGGTATTCGTTTCTTCGGCGCGTTCCTGGGCGCGTGGACGTTTGCTTGCAATCCCTATTCGCAGTTCGTGGTCGGATTGGTCACTGGGAGTGCAATGGCGGCGCTCTTGCCGTGGATGTTTTGGATCGTTCATCGAGGGGCCGTCGATAAGCGATCGCGAGCCGGCATGACGCTGCTCGCGGCGCTGCTCTCGCTAACCGTTCTTCCGTGGGTCGGCAGCACGCCCCAACTGTTCTTTGAGTTTGTTCTGCTGCTCGCTGCATGGTGCGCGTTTTGGCTTCCACGATCGGACGGGGCATTTCTTAAATGGATTGGTGTGACGGTTCTGTCTTCCGTGATAGCATCGTCGTGGTGGCTGCTGCCGGTGGCCGCGGCGCTTGTTGACAACAAGGTGGGTCACACCACGCAAGTTGCGGCGATGGCCTGGACGTTCGCTCATTCCTCCCTGCTGAACAATCTGCGTTTCATCAATCCTTGGACGTGGGGAGTGCCCGCGTACATTCCTTACTCCAGCGGGTACGATGCGAATGTTTTCACATACGCGTCAGGATTTTTTGCGATCGCAATGCTGTGCGTCGCGCTCCTCATAAGGCGCACGTCTTACGCGCCGCTCGTCCGGTTCGGCGCCGTCGTGACCGTTGTGGCGATGTTCATAGCTAAAGGCATGCACGCGCCCCTCGAAGGGCTGAACGCCCGGCTTTATCACATCCCAGGTTTCATTTTGCTGATCGAGCCGGTCGGCCTGACGATTGGCGCGCTGCTGTGCCTGAGCATCGTCGTAGGGATCGTTGCGAACGAGCTGCCACAACGGCAGTTAGGGCGCCACGCGCAGCGATGGCGTGCGCAATTTTGCTTGGCGCTGTGACGCTCGGCGCCGCAGGTCTTCCCGCATCGCCGCTCTTCAACGGTTGCGTGTTCTCCGGACCTCGGGGAGATGTGCGCGACTACGTAAGCGTGCCCTCATACTGGCGGAACGCCGGGGCATTTCTTGACGCAAAACAGGTGCCGGGTTCGGTGCTCATCCTCCGGAGAAGTCTCGTACCAAACGCATTATACGTGGCAGTATCAAGGCGTCGACGTAGTTCCCACGGAATTGTTTTCGCGGCCGACGTTGCTGCTTGGCCCATCGCTCGATTATTTCACAACCGGCGGCTCATTGCGATAAAGACCATCCTTTCGGCAATGTTCATCGTCCAGGATCCGGCAGTCGTTCCAACGCTAAAGCAACTTGGAATAGGTTTCGTCGTCTGCCGCGAAGATTTTGGCACAGCGGAAGGATTTTTTGGCAAGGCCGCTGCGACGCACGTTTTCTGGCGAAATATGCAACCATACATCGGTTCGGACAACTACGCGTTTACGATTGGGCGGCGTCGGGCCGCAGTACCGCATAAACGCGGATTCGAGTGACGTGTCGCAAAGGACGATCCTCGGATTCGCGCACGTTTTGAATGTCGCGACGACATAGACGCCAGCCTGGTTGATAGACAAATCTACGACCGTTCTTGGGTCGCCTTTACCCTGAATCCGCACATTGCTCTGCTGCCCACGCTATCGACGACTGGCACAACGAATGGCGAGTACCGCGCAGCGCTACCATCGTCGTGCTCAACGTTGTCGACTTCCTGAGATGCTCTTGATGGCAGCGGGTTTGGTTCTGGTGGCTGTCCTTGCGCGACGCGCCGCGCTTCGACCACTGAGGCAATAGTAGCCGCTATCAGTAAGAAGTAGGCGCATGCGCCGCTTAAATCGGAAGCCTCTTGCCATCCGGCAACGTGGAACCCAATTGCACTCCGATACAGGCGGGTGCCGCAAGGGCCGCGGCGGCCTTGACGAATCGAATCATGTGGTAATTCTAACGCTGTATTTCGAGAGCGTGCCGCTGTTCCCATCCGTATAGGTGATGACGGACAGCGATTGCGGCGGCAGCGGGCTTAGGTCAGTCACTCTAGCCGGCGTATTGTCCATGCTTACGGCGATTTTGTCCGATGACCGTAGTTTACGCTGAACTGAATCGTATCGCTTCGCGCGCCGAAGGTCGGGCCGCGTGTCGCCGCGAGCACCCGCGAAGCACCGTTTATTCGTTTGTAGATTGCGACTGTGCCGGTGCTCATGAGTACGCCTTCGTATCCATTTCGAGCGTCGCCGAGCAGAAAGCCCACGAAGCCTTTGCCGGTCCCCCCAGGCGTGACAATACCTGTGACGTGCACCGTGCGGCCCGCAACCGCGGCTGCTCCCAGACGCGCAAGCAGGTTGTCTACGTGCGTCAGCGACCGGTCGCTTTTGACCACGGCGCCGAGAAAATTCGCCGGACCGAGTATTGCCGCGCTTGAAGCCGCCGCGGTGCGCACAGGGCGAATGAGAACGTTTCTCTTTCGGTTCCGTCGACGCAGTTTAGGCGCCTGATCGGCCCTTCAAGTATGGCGTCGCGAACCGAACCTTGGGCAATGTTGGATTCTCGCCACGTCCCTGCGGTGAGCATCGCGCCCGAGAAGTTGGTGTTGAATAAATTCATGTGCTGCCCGATGAAACGAGTGCTGTCTCGCAAATCCATGCTGGAGAGATCGATGTAGTCGCGGTTGGGCGTGGCCGCGCGGCAAGCATTAACCAGCATAAGTGGGCACTTCCCCGAACGGCGCTCGCCGACGGATGCGGGCCTGCCGGTTGCGATGCGATGTTGAGTTGCCGGATTGAGTCCAACGTTCCGACCAGATCTGCCGCCAAGATCGACCAGCATCGCGGTGAAGACGCGGGGCAAAACGCGTTTTGTCGCAAGGGCAGCAACTATCGTCTCGGAAGGTACGTCGAGCGTTCCTTCGCGCACGTCAACATGCAGCTTCTCGAACGTTGCGTTATCGGGATGCGCGTAGAACGCTGCCGCGTCGGGGCGCGCGTCAAGCCGTCGTCGCCGTTGGCGCCGCAACTCGCGAAGGCCGGCACGATGACGCGCTGAGGATCATACATGCGATGCGCTTAACCAGCAGAGAGCCCATACCCAAAGCAGGCCGGTTTTCGCCATGAAAAGTGAAATCCTGCCGTTGCGCCGAACGGCCGCAACATGCCTAACCTCACGGATCCTAAGGATCCTACGCTCATTCAAAACCTCGGCTCGGACTCTCGCGTTAAGCAGCTCTACGGAGCTGAAGTAGCCGTACGTTACCGATATACGTATAACTTTAAATGGTTAGGGGTCCCAATCATCCAGTTTCCGGATGACATAGCCGCGCTCTCGGAAATCGTGTGGGCGGTCAAGCCGGACTTGGTCATTGAAACCGGAATCGCGCATGGTGGTTCGCTGATCTTCTACGCCTCGATGTTGGAGCTGCTTGGCGGCGAGGGCCGTGTGCTTGGGATTGATATAGACATCCGCGAGCACAACCGCGCGGTCATCGAGCATCATCCGCTTGCCCGCCGCATCGACATGATGCAGGGCTCATCGATCGATCCCGCCGTGGTTTCGCGTGCGGCCGCGATGGCTCAAGGCAAGCGCGTCATGGTCGTGCTGGATTCGGACCATACGGAAAGTCACGTGTTGCGGAATGCGCGCGTATTCCCCGCTCGTATCTAAGGGCAGTGACCTCGCTGTCTTGGACACGGTAATTGAAGAACTGCCGGATGGCTTGTATCCGGAACGGCCGTGGTCACGAGGCAATAATCCGATGACCGCGGTGAATAAATTCCTGGCGGAAAACGATCGTTTTGTCGTGGACGACGAGTATAACGACAAACTGCTTTTAACCGTTGCGCCGCGTGGCTACCTTCGCTGCCTTTAAGGATTGACGCGTTCACTGTAACGAAAGAGCGGATCGAACTTGTTCGGGTCCATGCGCGGTGCCGCATTGCGCGCGCCCGCGACCGCGCTCGCGGAGGTGCGAAGACTGCGCCGCAGCGCATCGAGGGCACGCGCTGCCACAACCAGTGGAGGAAAAATCGTGGCACTACCGGCGATGGCGCGGATCAGCAGCGACGCGGTAAAAGGTGCGTACCGTTTGTGGTAACTCGCGAGCGTTTCGAGCGCTGTTCGGGCGTCGCCGCGTAAGAGCTGCTTTGCCGCGATCTGGCACACGCGCTTTCCCATTTGCTCCCGCAGTTCGGTGCGGAAAAGCGCCTTCACGTGACCCGGCAACTCGCCGGACGAGTATTGTTCGATCATCGTCTCATACTGCGTGATCACACTGTAGTCAGCAAAATCACCTGCGGAGGACGCGTGCCGCAAGAATATTCCCGAGGGACGCCGGAAGACGGCAAACGGCAGGCGGGTAGCGACGCGCAGCGTAAAATCGAGATCGAGGAGGTTCGGCAGATTTGGATTGGGTGCGCCGATCAGGTCGAGAACGCTTCGCCGAAAGACCATCGTGGTCCACGACGGGTGAAATCCACGAAGCAAGAGCGGCAGGCCGTCGTTCAGGCCAAACGATCCGTCACGCGGCCAATATGCCTGTGGAGAAAACAGCAGCGCTCCATCCGGCGTCGCCTCTAGCGTTCCGCCCGCTGCAAATCCCGCGGCGGGAACGCGGTTTAGCCATGAAATCGCTTCGGCGAAGAAGTCCGCAAAGATGAGATCATCGTCGGAAAGCACGTGGAAGAAAGGGGTTTCGATATGGCGCATTCCATACAGCGCATTGGCCACTGCGCCCATATTGCGCTCGTGGCGGTGATACTGCAGTCTGGCATCCTCCGCGGCTATGCTCTGGACGACATCGCGCGTGTCATCCGTTGAAGCGTTATCGTAGACGTGTATCAGAAAATGAGGATACGTCTGGGACTTAATGCTTCGAATTGCACGGCGCAGCAGCCGGGAGCGATTGTAGGTCGGGAGAACGACCGTTACCGTGCTGTTGTCCACATTGTACTATTGAACGCCCACGCCGAATGTTCCGTTAAGAAATGAAGTTCGAAACGACCGCGCTGGACGGCCTCCTAAAAGTAGTCTGCCCTCCGGCATCCGACGTGCGAGGTGGCTTCATCAAGTATTTTGACGCTGCGTCCTTTCGTGAGGTGGGACTATGCGGTGCTTTCCAACAGCTTGCCGTCGCGACGAATAGGCTTCGCGGCACGGTCAGAGGCTTGCACTATCAAGCGGCGCCGCATCAAGAGGTCAAGATCGTGCGATGCGTTCGAGGAAGCGTATTTGACATCGTCGTTGATATCCGCGCAAATTCACCGACCTACGGCAAATGGCAGGCGTTTACGTTGGACGAAAAGTCGCCGGAGGCGCTATACGTTCCTGAAGGTTTTGCGCACGGATATCAGACGCTCTCCGACGCAAGCGACGTGGAATATCTCATCTCGGTGGCATATATTCCGGAGTTGCAGCGCGGGATACACTGGAAAAGTCCGCATTTGCAAATACCTTGGCCTGTGCCGGTATCTTCGATTTCCGCACGCGACGATATCTTCGCAGAGTTTGCGTAATCGTCGATGCGTATAATTTTGTGGGGCGCCACCGGACAAGCCGTCGTTCTGCACGAGCTGTACGCCAGACTCGGCGTCGCAATCGATGCGCTGTTCGAGAACGACCGCTCCCGCAAATCGCCGCTCGAAGGGGTTCCGCTTTACTACGGAGCGGAAGGTTTTGCGGAATGGTTTTCGAGCCGGGCTACCAAGGATACTCTCGGACTCGCGGCGATCGGCGGGGATCGCGGACGCGATCGCCTTGAAATCCAACGCTTTTTTCAGCAGCACAGCGTACCGATAGCGACGGCGGTGCACCCGGCCGCGTTTACTGCGAACGACTGCGAAATTGGCGAGGGATCGCAAGTTCTTGCGATGAGTGCAGTCGGCGCACGTGCAAGGCTTGGGATGGGCTGCATCGTAAATACAGCAGACTCGGTGGACCACGAATGCACGCTCGGAGACGGTGTCCACATCGGCCCCGGAGCGGTGCTGGCCGGAGTGGTCAACGTGGAACGCTATGCGTTCGTGGGCGCCGGGGCGACCGTGCTTCCGCGATTGACGATCGGCGAAGGTGCTATCGTCGGTGCCGCCAGTGTAGTAGTAAAAGACGTCGAGCCGAACGTCGTCGTCGTGGGGAACCCTGCACGAGTTCTACGCCGGCTTTGACCTCGCGTATTAGCGAAAGAAGCTTTGAACGCCCTCGACGACGCGCTCGATGAATTCCGGCTTCATGTTGGAGTGCAGCGGCAGGGTCGCCACCTCCGCACAGACGCGTTCGGTAACCGTCATGTCCCCGCGCCGCGCGCCTGCGAAGTACGAATGCTTGTGCACGGGCACGAAGTGAATACCTACGTCGATTCCCAGCGCGTCCATGCGCCCGATGAAGTCGTCTCGGCGCGCCTGCGGTACGCGCAAGCTGTAGATGAACGACGAAACGCCTTCGAAGTCGGTAGGCGGAACGCGCACGCGTTCCAGCGATCGGAACGCTTCACTATACGTTTTGCAAACTTGCCGACGCGACGAAATGAATTCGTCAACGCGCTTGAGTTGCGAGATTCCGACGCTTGCCATGATGTTCGTCAGGTGATACCGGAACCCGGGGCTTACCACATCGTAATCCCAGGCGCGGCGGTTTTTGTAGCGTTCGGTCGTGTCTTTGTCGACACCCAACAGCCGGAAATGGTGCAGCGCCGCTACCTCGCTATGACTGGGGACGACGACGCAGCCGCCGTCGATGGACGTTACGATCTTTACGGGATCGAAGCTGAACACGGTGATGTCGCCGAAACTGCCAATCTTCCGTTCACCTTCTGCAACTGTACCGAAAGCGTGGCACGCGTCTTCGATGACCCGAATGCCGTGCCGGCGGGCCAACTCGTAGACCGCGCGTAAATCGCACGGTATTCCGGCAAAATGGAGCGGAATAATCGCCTTGGTCCTATCGCTGATGAGTGCTTCCGCCTTGTCGCAGTCGATACCGAGATTTCGCTCCGTAACGTCGCACATGACGACATCCGCGCCGCTCATCCGCACGGCCTGGTGGTCGGCCACGTAATTGAAGGAAGGCGTTATCACCTCGTCGCCGGGTCCTACTCCCGCCGCGAGCAGAGCGTATGTGCAATGCCGACGTGCCGGTGTTCGTCGCGACGACAAAGCGGTTGTCGAGGCCAAGGTATGATGCAATGCGATCTTCGAATTCCTTGGTCGTCGCTCCCATTCCAAGCCATCCCACGTCGAGAGCATCGGTGAGATGCTTTAACGTATCCACACCGATGTGCGGTGCGAATACCGGAATGCGCGACGTTTGGCTGGTCTTTTGCTTTGCAGGCGCGACTTGCATGAGAAACGGAATCCTTTCAGGGCCTGAGCGGCCGGGTTCACGCTCGTCACGGCGTTCCCTTCCAAGGGGAGCGCGCAGCAAAACCGCGAACTGCGCGTGCATGCCCTCGAATGGTGCTGCGGCCGTCGCACTAACTGCGCTCATGTGTTTGCTTGCGGGTTGCAGCTTTCCAACAACCCACGTTCGCGCGTCGGGCCCAATGCACGGCCCTGCAACGTGGCGGACGTACCAATATGGCACCGACAACAATGCGGTGTTCGTTTCCGGCGATGTTCCACCCGAATGGATGACCAAAGTTGGAGGCAAGATCAACGGTGCACTCGCGGTAGTCGGCAATACGCTGTATGCGACAAGCTTCGATCATCACGTCTATGCGATTGCGGCGAATACGGGACACATCCGCTGGAAGGCGGACGTCGGCGGCGTAACGATGACGACGCCGGTTTACGACCAGGATCTCGTGGTAGTCGGCACGGGAACGAACCAGGTATTGCGGGACACTCCAAGCTCGGTCCTTTGGGGCCGTCCGGGAGGCGACCATGTCGTCGCTCTGCATGCCTCAGACGGACGGATCGCGTGGAAGTACCTTACAATCGGTGAAGATATGCCCAGCGCGGCGATTGTCAACGAACGTTCCAAATCGCCGTCGGTCGATTTCACGAACGGGGATGGGCATGTGCGCTCCCTGGATTTGCGGACCGGTAAACTGCTCTGGCAGACGTATGTGAACGGCGTGGCAACAATCGAGCTCTACCGAACTGAACCACGGCGTTCTTTACGGCATACAAAACTTCAGCGTGAACTACATATTCGCGAACGAGCACAACCCAAATAAGCTCAAACGCGTGACGTGGGCGTGGGCAATCCGCGCGAAAGACGGCCACATTCTCTGGCGCCGGTTCTACGGGAGTTCCGACTGCTCGCCGACCGTCGCGGACGGGCGGGTATTCATCTCTACCAGCAGCTCGTTTATCCTATCGAAACCGGAGATACGACTTCGTACAGCGTCATCTATGCGTTGCGTTCATCCGATGGTAAACTGCTTTGGAGTGTACAAGTCCGGAACCGGCCTGCGTGACACGACCGGAACCGACGAAGACGCGATAACCGGGATGTATCATGACGGCGTATATTATGTTTCTCTGCCCTTCGCGCGGCGTTTCGCTGCACTCGACGCGCGCACGGGTCATGCGCTGTGGTCGGCCCCGACGTTAAATCCGGTGAAGATGAGCGCCGTCCTTTACGGCGGCAACTTGTTTTTCGGCGATACGGGCGGACACTTTTACGTCGTCAACGCTCGTGACGGGCACCTCGTCTCGGATATCAAGTTTCCGTCTATTTTTACGTGTTCTCCGCCCGTTATCGTCGGAACGGCGCTGTTCGTTGCGAACAGCAAGCGCATTTACGCCATCCCCGTCGATGCGTTAGTCAAGCGCCTGCCTCTGCCCGCTTCAGTCTGCCTGATGGATCTCCAGGTTTTTTCGACCAGCCTGCGCGGCGCCGTCATGGTCGTTCCCACGGCTTTCGCTGATGACCGAGGTCTCTTTAAAGAGACGTACGTTCGTTCGAGGTATCGCGCCCTTGGCATCACGGATGAGTTCCTTCAAGACAACGTCTCATTTTCGCACAAGGGGGTCTTACGCGGACTCCACAGCGATCCGGAAATGAGCAAGCTGGTGCAGGTGCTGCGCGGCGAAGCGTTCGACGTGATCGTCGATGCCCGAAAAGATTCGCCGACGCTCGGCCAATGGAATGGCGTGCACCTCCGGGCCGACGATCATACGCAATTGTACATTCCTGCGGGCTTTCTGCACGGCTTTCTTGCGATGACCGACGACGTCATTTTCTGCTACAAGCAGAGCGCCGAATACGCCCCCGAACGCGAAATCGGCGTACGCTGGGACGATCCGGATCTTGCGATTTCTTGGCCGATGATCGGCTCTCCCGACGTTTCGCCGAAAGATTCACATAATCGTTCGTTTCGCGAGCTCTTCGGAGCGTCCGGGTAGTTCGACGCAGGCTATTCCATAGGCGAGCAGGCTGCTCCCAGCGCGAGCGGCACCGACCATTCCCCGTCGACCTGTAAAGCGGGCGTCATGATCGGTGTGATGCTAAGGAATTGTAAATTCCGCCTGCGGACCGGCATAATCCACCGATAATCCTTGAATAATGGAGGCAGCCTACCTCGACGACCTGGAGGCGCGCAGTATTTATATCCTGCGCGAGGCTTTTGCGTGTGTGAAGCCGCTTTGCATGCTTTGGTCTATCGGCAAAGACAGCACGGCGTTATTGTGGCTTGCGCGGAAAGCGTTTTTCGGCCGCGTTCCGTTTCCGCTGGTTCAGCTCGACACCGAGATGGAATTGCCCGAGGTGTACGAATTTCGCGACCGCATCTCCAAAGAGTGGGGATTCGATTTGCGCGTCGAGCTCTGCCCGCCCGAATCCAGCGTTGACCAAACGCTGCCGCCGGGTGCGCGTGCGGCTGCACGTAAGACGGAGGGCCTCAAACAGCTGCTGCGGCGCGACGGTTATCGCGGCGTGCTGCTCGGCATCCGGCGCGACGAACAAGCGACGCGCGCTAAAGAACGCGTGTTCAGCCCCCGTTCCTTCAGTGGAGATTGGGATGTGCGTCATCAGCCTGCGGAGTTTTGGAATCACTACACGACGGATGTCGCGGAGGGAATGCACTTGCGCATTCACCCCTTGCTGCACTGGACCGAAGTAGACATCTGGCGCTATCACCGGCGTGAAGGCATCCCGTACGTTCCGCTCTACCTCGCGAGCGGCGGCAAGCGTTACCGTTCACTGGGCGAGAAGAATATTACCGTTCCTATCGCCAGCAATGCCGCGACGCTCGACGAAATCATCGCCGAACTCGAAGCGACGCGCGAACCCGAACGTGCCGGCCGCCTGATGGACCACGAGCAGGAAGACGCGTTCGAACGTTTGCGCTCGGCGGGATACATGTAAATGTCGCGGGCTTTGAAAATCGTCATCGCGGGTCATGTCGATCATGGCAAATCCACGCTTATCGGGCGGCTCTTGCACGACACTGGAAGCTTGCCGCCGGGCAAAGCTGACGAGCTGGAGGCTATGAGCCGCAAACGCGGCGTCGCGCTGGAATGGTCGTTCGTTCTGGATGCGCTCCAAACCGAGCGCGACCAAGCGATTACGATCGATACGACGCGCGTTTGGTTTACTTGGAAAGATCGGCGCTATGCAATCATCGATGCGCCGGGACACCGCGAGTTCGTTCGCAACATGCTCAGCGGCGCGTCTGAAGCGGACGCGGCAGTTCTCGTCGTCGACGTCGTCGAGGGCGTCAGCGAGCAGACCAAACGGCATGCGCAGACTCTTGAAATTGCTCGGCTTGCGCCAGCTGACCGTCGTGCTCAATAAAATGGATGCAGCCGCCTATGATTCGGCACGGTTTGATCGTGTCAGCCTCGAGGTCAAGTCGATGCTCGCGTCGCTGCAGTTGCAGGCGCATTCAATCATTCCGATCTGTGCGCGCAGCGGCGAGAATCTGGTCGAGATCTCGAAAAGCATGCCGTGGTATCGCGGACCGGCGCTGCTGCAGGCGATTGCGGAATTCCACCCGTTGACCGCGCTGATAGATGCTCCGCTGCGTCTGCGAGTACAAGACGTTTATCGCTCCGGCGGCGCGCGCATAGCCGTTGGGCACGTCGAAAGCGGAAGTGTAGCGATCGGAGATACGGTGCTGCTTTCGCCGATGAACTCGACCGCAACCATCAGAAGCATCGAGCGCTGGAATGCGAGCAAGCGTACCATGGCGACTGCGGGCGAAGCGGTCGGACTAACGTTCGAAGAGCCGATTTTCATCAATCGCGGCGACGTCGTGAGCCACGCGCACGAGCCGCCCGCACTCGACTACATATTCCGTGCAACGTGCTTTTGGCTTGACGAGGCTGCGCCACAAGTGGGCGAGCAAGTGACGCTGGAGTTCGGACCAACGAGAATTCGAGCTGCGATTGCGGCGATAGAAAGCGTAGTCGACTCTTCGACTCTGCAGCAGCTCGGAACCAGCGCCATACCGCGCTATGCGCTCGTACAGATGCGTTTGCGCTCGTCCTCTTTGGTTCCGCTCGACGAGCATTCGAGCATGCCGGGTTCTTCGCGGATGGTTCTCCTGCGGGGCCGCGATGTAGTCGCCGGCGGTGTAGTCACCGGCGTCATCAGGAACAATGTCCCGGCAAACATCTATCGCGCGGACCACTTGATTTCGCGGGAAGAACGCGAGCGGCGCAATGGCCATCGCGGCGCGGTCGTGTGGCTCACGGGACTTTCGGGCGCCGGAAAATCGACGCTCGCGATGGCGCTCGAGCGCGCACTGTTCGCGCTGGGTGCCGCGGTATACGTGCTCGACGGTGACAACGTGCGTGCAGGTTTGAACAACGATCTCGGTTTTTCGCCTGCCGATCGCGCGGAAAATATCCGCCGGGTCGGCGAGCTGGCCGCGTTATTCGCGGATGCCGGGACGATCGCGATCACCGCGTTCATCTCGCCGATGAAGCGCGATCGTGAAATCGCGCGCGCTGCTGCGGGCGATCGCTTTCACGAAATCCACGTGAGTGCGGACGTGAACACGTGCGAAGCGCGCGACACCAAGGGGCTGTACAAACGCGCTCGCGCCGGCGAGATCGCGCACTTCACCGGTGTCTCCGCACCGTACGAGCCGCCCGAGCATCCGGAATTGATGCTGGACACAGCCGGCGGAACGGTAGACGGCTGCCTCGGTGAGTTGCTCGCATATGTCACCGCCGCCACCGGGTTACGCGAGGCAGCACAATTGCAACATCTATGATGCCGCTCGGCGTCGTCATGTTGGGTTTTCTCGTCGGACTGCTTTCCGGTGCAACCGGCGTGGGCGGCGGCACGCTGCTGGCGCCCTTCATGATCTTCGTCCTAAAGGTCGACCCCTTCGTTTCGGTCGGCACGGATTTGTTCGTGAGCGCGATCACAAAGCTACTCGGTGCGACGATTCACAAACGCGCGGGTAACGTCGATATGCGTTCGATGGTGCCGCTCTCGGCTGCCGGCGCCGCCGGCGCTTTGATCGGCCTCGGCGTACTAGCGTACCTCAAACTTCACGTGGAGGTGCACGCTCCGCAGCTCCTGCTGCGGCATATCATCGGCGCAGCGCTTTGCCTGTGCGCACTGGCCATCGGCATTTCATCGAAACTTCGAGCTGCTCGCGGGCGCTTCGACAACTTCGTCTCGCTGGGCGCCGTGGGTTTTGTCATCGCCCTCGTGACGGCGGTGACAAGCGTCGGCGTCGGTTCGCTCAGTGTCCCCGCGCTCTATTTTCTCAAAGGCCGCGCGCGCATGCCCGCGATCGTCGGGACGAGCCTCACGTATGCGGCAATCGTAACGGCAATCGGGGCGATAGGACAGATCTTTCTCCGGGATGTGAATTATTCGCTCGCGGCGCTGCTGCTGCTTGGATCGCTGCCGGGCGTCGCGCTCGGAAGCACGCTGGCGACGCGTGCTCCTGCGGCGCTCAGACCCGCGGTCGTGGCGCTGCTCGCAATTTCCGGGCTGCGCCTGATCGCGTAGTCCTATTTCGTATCGAACGTCTTGACGTTCTTCAGTCCTGCATCTTTGAACGTTTGTTCGACGCCCGGAGCTTCGGTGGGTTCGGCCTTGTAGATGACGACGCTTCGTCCCATTTCGATTGCGTCATTGTAGTTCTGAACTTGGTCTTCGGGAATCGCATACTCGGCAAGATGGTCGATGATGTGCGGTTCCGCGAAGAAGCCCACATAGCGGTTGTCGGAACTGATGTTCGGCACTTGCGGATCGCCGAAATTCGTGAGAATCGATTCACCGCCGGCGATCACTTCGTGCTGCACGTCCGATGTCGGATGCCCTTGGCCTACATGCATGTACGTCAACACGGATTCGTGATGCGAATCCGTGGGCGCGTCTTTCGTGATGACGGCCAGTTTGTCGCAATCGACCTTTTCATTTCCGCACAGCGCGTCTTCGAGTACCTGCGGGTTCGAAGATTGGGCGATACCGGTGACCAAATGCTCAGCCATTATTCTCCTATGTTCACCCCTCGTCACGCTCGGGGTCGTTCGACAAGCTCACGATGACAAGTACGTTCCCACGATGACCGACGATTTGCGGCAGCTCCCGTGACAACGATTTACGACGGCTCCCATGACAACGATTTACGACGGCTCCGATGACAACGATTCACGACCGCTCCGATGACAACGTTTTGCGATACCACACTATGACGAAGACGTGTCCTTGGGTTTGAAGATTTTCACGTTGCGCAGACCCGCGCCGCGAAACGCGGTTTCGGCCTTCGTCGCCTCTTCCGGCGTCGCTTTGTACATCACTAGGGTGCGCCCTTCCGAGATGGCGATGTTGAAGTGCTCGGCCTGGCCGGGCGGAATGAGCGGCAGGCCGCCGAGGTAATCCGTGACGGAGGCGTGCGCCGTGGGCGAGCCTAGCGAGGCGTGCGACCTGCCGATTCCCGGGACGCCCGTTCCGCTCGAACCGGTCATGATCGTACTGCTTGCGGAAAGTGACGGCCCGCCGGCATGCGCATCTGCGTTCGCTCGACCTTGAGCCGTCGTCTTGCTCACAGCCGAGAGCCGAGTCTCATCCAGCGCCGCGTCCGCGAGCATGTTAGCCGCCTGCACGGCATCTGCGGTGGGCGCAATTCCGGTGACCAAGTACTCGGACATGGGTTAACTCCCTTCGACAGGCTCAGGGTCGTTCGACAGACTCACGATGACAGGTCGTTCGACAAGCTCACGATGACATCGCGCGAACCGCGCGGGAAAGGCGCTCGATGCCGACGCGGATTTTCTCCGGCGTCGAGTGAGAGAAGTTCAGGCGCATGCCGTCCGTCACGTCGCGCTGCGGATAGAACGAAACGCCGGGAACGAAGGCAACTTTCTGCTGGGTCGAGATGCGCAGCAGTTCGGTCGTGTCGACGCCGCGCGCGCGCGCCCACATGAACATACCGCCCTCCGGGTTGTTGAACTGGACGGTGGATGGCATGTGCTCGCGCAGCGCTTCGTACATGACGTCGCGGCGTTCGCCGTAGACTTGAACGATCGTGGCAACGTGGCGTTCGAACGCCTGACGTTTCGAGACGTACTGCGTAAAGACGTATTGCGCGAGCGTGCCGCTTTGCAGATCGGCGCCCTGCTTGGCGAGTATGAGTTTTTCGCGCACTTCCGCATCATGCGTGGCCATCCACGCGATGCGCATGCCGGGCGCCATGATTTTGCTGCCGGTACCGCTGTACACGATCGTACCTTCACGCGAATACGATGCCAGCGACGGCAAATGCGTTCCGGAGAAACGCAGCTCGCCGTACGGGTCGTCCTCGACGATCGGCACGCCGTAATGCTCGCAAATCCGTACGATCGTTTCGCGCCGGCCCGCGGCCAGCGTGCGACCGGTCGGGTTTTGAAAGTTCGGAATCAGATACACGAACTTCGGAAGCGGTTGCGCGTGCGCGAGCACCTCCTCGAGCGACTCGGGAATCATTCCGAATTCGTCGGTTTCCGCCGTGAGGTATCGTGCTTGATATGCATCGAACGCTTGAATCGCGCCCAGGTAGGACGGATTCTCGAGCACGATGTGATCGCCGGGATCGACGAGGATTTTTGCGATGAGATCGAGGCCCTGCTGCGATCCGTTCACGACGATGATTTCGTCGGCATCGAAACGCGCGCCGATGTGACGCGTCAACCGTTCCGCCACCCAAGCGCGCAGTTCGGCAATGCCGTCCGTCACGCTGTATTGCAGCGCGAGGGATCCGACGTCGCGCATCACTTCGCGCGTGCAATCGGCAATGGCTTCGGTTGGAAACAATTCGGGCGCAGGGAGACCTCCCCCGAAGGAGATGACGTCCGGCTGCTGCGTGACCTTGAGCATTTCACGGATGGTCGAAACGCGCATGCGCGCGGTGCGCGCCGCGAATCGAGCGGTGCGCGATACGGTTGCCATACGTTAACCGTATATTCCCCGAAATCGGGGAGGGGCCCGCTTAGGCGGGCATCGGCGGCCCGCCGATGGGCGGACGCGGCGCACCCGACGCTGCCGGAGCCGCTCCCATGAACGCGGTTTCCCGCACGAATGCGAGAATCGCTGCGCCCAAACCAACGAGCCACACCAGGCACATCACGAGCGGCCCGAGCACCGGCACGATCCCGGCTGCGCTCACGACGATCAGCCCCAAAATCAGCGCCGCAATCGGCGTGGGTGTCGTGCGCGGAAGAATCATCTCGTAAAGGCGACGCCCGATGAGCATGCTCAGTGCAGCGTGTCCGATGAGCACCGCTGCAAACACCGCGAGAATTTCGACCGGAATGAGCGGCCACCCGATGAAACTGATCAGCAGCAAAAACATGATCGGGAAGATCGCCACGAGCGCGAGTACGCCGACCGCCGCCGAGAGCCCGGGATGATGTTCGACGCGGTCGAGCGCGCTTCGCACGCGGACCGGGAAAATCAGGAACGCGATCAGCACGATGACGCTGTAGGCGAGCCAGAGCATGAGTTTGTGGTTTTCGTGGGCGACGGTCGCATTCGTGACCGAGGGAACGAACGGAACGAACGAAGCGAAATCGCTGCCGACTTCATTCACGTCACCGGTGATGACGGCTCCCGACTCCTTGGTCAGCCTTCCGCCGACGACCGTCAAATCTCCGTCGATGCGTCCGGCAACGTCGGCATTACCGCCGACAACGGTCACGTCGCCTCGTACTTCTTCGTCCGCCGGAACGGTGACGCTCGTTCCGATGTAGGTTCCGCCGTGGTCGATGTTCTTGGCGCTCGCCGGCGCAAGCGTCGCGAGCAGCACAACGGCGAGCAGAGTGAAGATGAGCGCAATTCGAGACTTCATGACAGTGACTCCGGGATTGAAGCAAGGCGCGCGGCCACGCGCGGCCGGATGACGAAGTAGAGCAGCGCGAACGCGCAGGCGATCGCGAAATCGATTGCAAGGACGCCGGCACCGAATGCGGCGAGCGTCGGCGTCAGGTGTGCGAGTCCGTGCGAAACGTTCGCCGACAGCGCTTCCGAGAAGAGGCCCCCGCGCGCGAGCGCGCTGGAAAGGCCGCCGATTACGACACTCGGCGCAGTGCCCGTCAGCACCATCGCGACGACGCTCGCGACCCAGGCCGCTGCGGAATACAGTACGAGGAAACTCCAGACCGGATGCTGCCTCGCACGAGGTGCAGGCATCGTGCGCGCTTCGGCCATCAGCGCGAAGGTAAAGTTCTCCGGTAGCTCGGGAACGCGTGTCGTCGCGAGCAGTCCGTCGACGGCTTTGACTTCCTCGAGCAGTTCGCGGCACGACGCGCACGCACGCAGATGCGCGGTAATCGCGATCATCTCGCGCGGTTTGAGCGTGCCCTCGATGTACCGGTCGAGCAGCGGTTCACAGGACGAGCATCGCATTGTTTCGTCCTTTCTGCGCGCGCGCGTGCCGAAGCACCAGATCCTTTTCGCGCATCTTTTGAGCGAGCGCGATTTTACCGCGATGAATCAACGTTTTCACGTTTCCGAGTGAGAGGCCGAGCGTGCTCGCAATGGTGTGATACTCCATGTTGTTGTAGTAGCGGAGCGTCAGCACGGTGCGCGTCCGTTCCGGAAGTTCGGCGAGCGCTTCACGCAGCTCGCGTTCCGCTTCTTGGCGGAGGACGCCGCCGGCAGGATCGGCCTCGGGCGAACCGTCGGGGACAGCGTTCTCGAGCGTTTGCTCTTCCGGCAGCTCCTGCACCGGAACGCGTCGCTGAGACTTGCCCAGATGCGTGCGCACGACGTTGCGGGTAATCTGGTAAACCCATGTGGAAAACTTGCCGAGCGCGGGATTGAACGTTTCCAGATGTGCGTATGCCCGCAGAAACACTTCCTGCGAGAGGTCGGCGACGTCCGGCTGGCTGCGGACACCGGCGCTGATAAAGTTTGCGATTCCACGTTTGTAACGGTCCACCAAGACGGAGAAGAGCTCGCGCTCGCCGTTACGGACCCGCCGCACCAGAGCCTCGTCGCTCTGCTCTCCGATCTCCATGCTCCTCAAGATTCGGGTTCTTGCCGGGTTCTACCGCCGGGGGAGGCGTTTGTTACATGACCCCCAAGTAGAGGGCGTGCCTGCGATACGCCGCGTTTTGCTCCTCGGCGGCTCCGGCCAGCTCGGCGGCGAAATCCGGCGCGCATGGACCGGGCTGGACCTCGTCAGTCCGCGCCACGCGGACTTGGATATTACGGACACAGGTTCGGTGGCGGATGCAATCCAGCGTCACGCGCCCGACGCCCTTGTGAACTGTGCCGCCTTTCACAACGTCGAGCGCTGCGAAGCCGAGCCGCAAAACGCCTTTGACGCAAACGCCCTCGCGGTTAACGTGATGGCGGAGGCTTGCGCGCGCAGCGGCGTGCTCTTCATGACGCTGAGCACCGACTACGTGTTCGACGGCGAACGCGAGCGCCCGTATACCGAGGCAGAGCAGCCGAACCCGATCAATGCGTACGGCATCTCGAAGTACGCCGGCGAACTGCTCGTTTCGCGGCTGCAGTCCGCCGCGTATATCGTGCGCACGTGCGGCGTGTATGCGAAGCGCGCGAGCACGAGCAAGGGCCACACCTTCATCGACCGCATCATCACCCAAGCGCGTTCCGGCGAAAGGCTGCGCGTCGTTCGCGATCAGACCGTCTCGCCCACGTATGCGGCGCATCTAGCGCACGAGCTGCTTTCACTTCTGCAATCGGGGGCGCCGTACGGCTTGTATCACATCGTGAACGAAGGCTCCGTTACATGGTACGACTATGCAAGTGAAGCGCTGCGCATCGCGGGCATCGATCAGCCGATCGAACCAGTCTCGTACGCGGATTGGCCTTCAACTGTGCGACGGCCCGCATATTCGGCGCTCGACAACGCGAAATTGCACGCGATGGGGATGACGATGCCGTCATGGCGCGACGGGATCGCCGCGTACATGCGTGAGCGGGATTAGCGACACGTCGTCGATCGGAACCGCCAAAACGTTGTCGCCGTTCGCCACAAAGAGCGTGTCGCCGGCTATCACGGGTGGCGACGCGGAGAACGGTTGAAGATACGACGTGGTATGAATGATTCGTCCGCTGCTGCGTTCGACGCGGTAGAAGATGCCCGCGGTATCTCCGAAGTACACGACGTCGCCCTTGACGACCGGACTCATTTTCACGTTCGCCGACGTGTGCGTGGTCCACAGCAGCTTGCCGGTGCGCTCGCTCAGCGCGACGACGCGTGAACCGTTGCCGATCGGCTGATACAAGACGCCGCCATCAGTCACTCCGGCAATCTGCCGTTCCTGCGAAGCAACGTACGTGTACGGCCCCGGCGGGGCGACGTACGTCCAACGCGTCTTGCCGTTGCGTTCGTCGATTGCGGCAACCGTTATCTGTCCGCCGGTTTGGAAGCGCTTATCCGCATCGTGCGATGCATTGACGAAGACCATGCCGTCGTCCACGGTCGGCGAGCAGTCGCTGCCGCCGTACCGGCTGGTCCACAGCGTGCGTCCGTCGCTCACTTCCATGGCGCGCGTTTCGCACGTGTACGGCGCGTTGTGGCAAGAACTCGTGAACGCAACGCCTTTGGAAACGTTCATCGATGCCATTGTCGGCACGCCCGGCAACTCTACGGACCAGCGCGGTTTGCCCGTTGCGAGATCGACCGCATACGCGTGCAAATCGCCGTTTGCGAAAATTGCAGCATCCTCCACGATTGCTGCGGACGGCATGTTCTGCCCGACCGTGTGCATCTTCCAAATCAAATGCCCGTCCGAAGTCGAAAACGCGTACAGGTGGTCGCCCTCGGGGCGTCCCCAGACCTGCGACATGTAATCGTCAGGCTTCAGGAATCCGTCCTTGCCGCTGCCGACGATTACGACGCCGTCCTTCAACACTGGGGTCGACATCAAAATGTCGTCCGCCTGAGCCGTCCATCGCACCGCGCCGGTCCGCTGGTCGATTGCATAGAGTTTCTGATCGAAGCTGACGGCATAGATCGTGCCGTTGCTTACCGCGAGACCGCCGTTGATTTTTGCGCCGAGTTCGGTTATCCAGTGCACGCGCAGGCCGGGCTGCTCGAGCACCGCGTTGTGCGACGGATAGCGCTGGTACATGGGCCAGGGTTCTTCTTGTCCGGCCGGCGGCGCGAGGGCGGATGGCGCGGCATGCTGGGGCAGGGCAAGCAGCAGCGCCGCCGCAAGCGCAGCCATCACGGCGCCGAAGACAAAAGGAAGCGCGCGCGGGCGTGATCTCATGGGCGGGTCTTCGCTTGAGGAGAAAGCGGGGCATGCCCGTAACACTAGGACGTATGGAACTGCAGATCGACCGGAAGACCGTCGATTCAGCTCGCGAACTCGCCGGCTCCATCGCCGCGCCGGTGAGTGAATTCATTGCCGGCCATTCGACGGTTTCCGTCGAGCGGGCCGTCCTACGGCTGCTTGGCGTTGACGGAGTGGGAGCCGACGACGTGCCGGTTCCCAATGTAATCGTCGACGCGCTGGACGAAGGGGATCGCGGCCGCGGCGTTGCGATTGCATTCGGACGCGCCCTCGCGCAAACCGGCCTTTCTCCGAAAGCGCTCGGCGACGAAATCGCCGCCGGAACGACGGAGCTGGCGCAGTTCTCCGATGTTCCCGACGAAGCGGCGCGCGAGATCGTTCGGCGGTTCACGCGACATGCGCTCGACTACATTGGCGTGCGCCGCGAAGAGCGGCGCGAGCGCCTCGCGCGTTTGCCGCAGTTGCCGCCGCCGCTGCTGTATCTCATCGTCGCGAGCGGCAACATCTACGAAGATCGCACTGCCGCCGTGGCTGCGGCTGAAGCGGGCGCGCAAATCATCGCGGTGATCCGCTCGACGGGGCAGTCGCTGCTCGACTTCGTTCCTTTCGGCGCGACCACCGAAGGCTTCGGCGGCACGTACGCGACGCAAGCGAATTTCAAGATCATGCGCGAGGCGCTCGACGAGGTTTCCGAGCGGCTCGGACGGTACGTGATGCTCACGAATTACGCGAGCGGCTTATGCATGCCGGAAATCGCGACGATGGCCGCGATGGAACGCCTGGATGTTTTGCTGAACGATTCGATGTACGGCATTCTGTTCCGCGACATCAACATGAAGCGCACGTTCGTCGATCAGCATTTCAGCCGGATGCTCAACGGCTTTTCAGGCATTATCATCAACACCGGCGAGGACAACTACCTGACGACCGCCGACGCGCTCGAACAAGCGCCCGCGGTGCTGGCCTCGCAGTTCATCAACGAAGAGTTCGCGCATCGTGCGGGCATGCCGGACGAGCAAATCGGTTTGGGTGACGCGTACGAGATCAATCCGGATCTCGAGGACGGATTCTTGTATCAGGTCGCGCAGGCGCAACTCGCCCGGCAAATCTTCCCGAAGGCGCCGCTGAAGTACATGCCGCCCACCAAACACATGACCGGCGACATCTTCAAGGGCCACCTCATCGACGCGATGTTCAATCTGACCTCGGTGATGACGCGGCAGACGATTCATTTGTGCGGTATGCTCACCGAAGCGATCCACACGCCGTTCTTGGGCGACCGAACGCTTTCAATCGAAAACGCGCGTTACATCATGAATACCGCGCGCCATTTCGGCGACGAGGTTGCATTCAAGCCGGGCGGCAAGATCGAGCGACGCGCGCAAGACGTCTTGGCGGGCGCGGAAAAATTGTTGCGCCGCGTGGCCGGCCAAGGGTTGATGCAGGCCATCGAAGGCGGCGTTTTCGCCGACGTGTCTCGTCCGCCCGACGGCGGGCGTGGTTTCGATGGCGTCTTCGAACGCGCAAGCGACTACTGGAATCCGTTCGAAGAAGCATTACGCAACGGTATTCCGTCCGCGGAGCGTCAGGCGGCTTCGACTGCGCTCAGCCATGCTTCGACACGCTCAGCATGACAAGTACATTTGTCATCGTGAGCGCGTCGAACGCGCCCGTCATCGTGAGCGCGTCGAACGACCCCGAGCCCGTCGAGGGGCACGCATGAAGGCGCGCGCATGACGCATTTGGTCAAGCCGTACGGCGACACCATGAACGACGGAAAAGTTCAGCTCTCATTCACTTTGCCGATCGCTTGGAGCGAAGCGGCGGATGAAGCGGCGCGTCAGCTGGTTGCGAAAATGGGTTTTACGGACGTACAGGTTGCGGAAGGGCGCGCCATCGCAACCGGCTTCTCGTTTTTCGTCGTGTATGCGAGCACGCCGCAGGCGGTGGATTTCTCGACGATCACCGCACCGTCGGCCAAAACGCACGCGATGTCCATGGAAGAGATCGACTCGCTCATCGCCGAGCGCGTCGGACGCAAGCTGCGCATAGCCGGCGCGTGCATCGGCACCGATGCACATACTGTGGGGATCGATGCAATCCTGAATATGAAAGGCTATAAAGGCGATTACGGGCTCGAGCGTTACAAGATGTTCGAGACGTTCAATCTGGGCAGTCAAGTCTCGGTCGAGGAACTCGTGCATTTCGCAAAAGAGAAGCACATCGACGCGCTCCTGGCATCGCAGGTCGTCACCCAAAAAGGCAGCGACGTAAAGAACTTTACCGCGCTGGTCGAGCTCCTCGAAGCCGAAGGATTGCGCGACCGGATCGTGCTGTGCTGCGGAGGCCCTCGTGTGACCAATCTCATGGCGACGGAACTGGGTTATGACGCCGGTTTCGGCCGCGGAACCGTACCGAGCGAAGTCGCGGCCTTCATTGCGACGCGAATGGCGCGGCAGCAGGCGGGAGCGTCCTCGACCTAAGCGAAAAAGGCCGCAAATGCTGCCAGAGCTGCTGGCGTGGTTTACCGGTAAGGAGCCGAACCGTCGCAAGTACCCGCGAAAGCGGAAACCGTACCGAGCGACGTTTTCAATCGATGCCGGGACGACCCAAAAGCCGGCCATAGGACTCGACATCAGCGGCGGCGGCTTGTGCGTACTCACGCAGGAGCCCGTCGGCAAAGATGAGTTCGAAATACGCGCGACCGTAGAAACGCGCGTCGTTCGCGTGCGCGCAAAATCGGTCTGGCAAGATACGGTGACGCACCAGGGCAAGTCGGTTTGGCGTTATGGCATGCGCTTTACGGGCATTTCCGCGGACGACTGGGACGCGATCATTCGTTACACCACCGACAAGCCGATCGAAGAATCGAACAAGGCACAGGAAGAATTGACCACGGTTCGCATGACGCCCGATGACGCGAACCGCCTTCTGCCTTCGCGCCTGCAGCAGCGTCTGCTGCACATGCTCGTGGAACGCCGGCGTTTGGCGCCGTTGAAAGAAAACCAAACGCCGCTCGTGCAGTATTTTTATTCGGGTGTGATCCGTCATGAAGGAAAACTGATGCACCGGCTGACGATTCAATCGAAGGTGGTTGGAACGGAAGGCGACGAGATGTTCGAAACGCGTTTCGTCTTCGACGATCGAGGCGACAACATCATCATTTTGAACGGATGACGATCGCAACGTGAAAAAGACTGCGCTCATCACCGGAATCACCGGCCAGGACGGTTCGTACCTGGCCGAATTGCTGCTTGAAAAAGGGTATCGCGTCGCGGGCATGACGCGGCGCACCAGCACCGACGTGCACGAGCGCATACAGCACATTTTCGAAGACATCGAATTCGTTTCCGGCGATCTGCTCGACCAGACGTCCATCACGAGCATCATCGAAAAAGTCAGGCCCGACGAAGTCTACAACCTCGCGGCGCAATCATTCGTACCGGCGTCGTGGTCGCAACCGGTCCTGACGGGCGAATTTACCGCGCTCGGCGTCACGCGAGTGCTGGAAGCGATTCGCGCGGTCAATCCGAAGATTCGCTTTTATCAAGCGTCGAGTTCCGAGATGTTCGGTAAGGTCCAAGCCGTACCGCAAAACGAAAACACGCCGTTCTATCCCCGCAGCCCGTACGGCGTCGCCAAACTTTACGGCCACTGGATTTCGATCAATTATCGCGAATCGTACGACATGTTCGCAGTGAGCGGCATTCTGTTCAACCACGAGTCGGTGCCGGGAAATACTCCGGTTATCATTCGCCGGAACAATATCGTTGACGTAGTCGGTATCGCCGATCTTTTGCGCATACGTGAAAAAGGTCCAAACGTGCAGCGCTTCGACGTGCCGGACACGGAGATTTGGGACGGCGAAAATTTTGTGCGTATCTGTGGCGGGACTGCATACAAGCACCGCCCGATCGTCGAAAACAAAGGCGTCCGTAGAGTCGAGGCGCGTTGTGGATCGGTGACGCTCACGGCGGACCACGTAATGTTCACCGAAGACGGCGAGGTGAAGTCGAAATCGGTATTGCCCGGGAGTAAGATGTTACGAGCGGCGCTACCGGATGCACCATGTTTTTCAAGCATGACATTAGACGAAGCGTGGCTGCTTGGCGCTTTCGCCGGCGACGGCTCGGCTTACGAGTGCGATGGGTACGTCCGCGGCAAATTCATCAACAGCGATGCTCGCCTGCGAGAATTTTTTGCCGGCGCGTGGCAACGCGTGACGATGGGATCGACCAGTTACACTCGAACAACGTCCGGCTTCGACGACGGCGCAATCGTCGGCGCGCTCGCCCTCAATGGCGCTTCGCGCTATCTGCAATGGTTGCGCGAGGAATGCTATACGCGCGAAGGCTACAAACGCATTCCCCGTTGCATTCTGAACGGCGACGAAGCGGTTTGGCGCGCCTTCCTGGAAGGCTATAACGCCGCGGACGGCCTCAAACTTGGCTACGGGACGTACCGCTACAAGAATTTCAAAACGAATTCGCCGGTATTGGCCATGGGTCTGTGGTGGCTTGCGAAAAAAGCGCTCGGCCAGGAGTTGGTACTCAATATCGACGTTGGGCCCGTGGAGCGTCCCGGTCCTTTTTACTCGTTGAACCTCCGTTCTCCGCAGGCAGGCGCCAAAGGGGCGCATCTGCGCAAAGATTTGCGCGAGGTCAAAAAGGTCATTGATGAGCCGCACTTCGACGGCTGGCTTTACGACCTCACGACGGCGACCCAGAGATTCCACGCCGGTGTCGGCGAGCTCATAATTCACAACTCTCCACGCCGAGGCAAGGAATTCGTGACGCGCAAGATCAGCGACGGCGTCGCGCGCATCAAACTGGGTCTCCAGCAGGAACTCTTGCTCGGCAATTTGGACGCGCAACGGGACTGGGGTTTCGCCGGCGATTACGTTCGCGCGATGTGGATGATGCTGCAGCAAGAGCGCGCGGACGATTACGTCATTTCCACAGGACGTACGCACAGCGTGCGCGAGTTCTGCCGCGTTGCGTTCGAGGCCGCGGGCTTGGGTTCGTACGAAAACTACGTTCGCATGGATCCGCGCTTCATGCGCCCGGCCGAGGTCGATTTGCTCATCGGCGATCCCGCCAAGGCCAAGCGCGTTCTGGGATGGCAGCCGGAAGTCACGTTCGAGCACTTGGTCGAGATGATGGTGCGGGCCGACCTCGACCGCCTGCGCCCGCTCGCCGGCGTTTAAGGGTACGCTTCCCGATGCGCGCGCTGGTTACCGGCGCAAGCGGGTTCGTCGGCCGGTATTTGACGAAACGCCTTGCCGCGGACCGCGTGCGACGTTTTCGCTGCGGGCGGCCCGCACGACGCCGATTCGGATTTTCCGCTCGATCTGCTCGACGTCGGTACGCTGCATGCGGCATTCGATTTGGCGCAACCCGACGTCGTCTTCCATCTCGCCGCGCAAGCATTCGTGCCGCGTGCGATCGAAGCGCCGGATGAGACGTACCAAATAAACGCGATCGGCACCGCGAACGTGCTTGCCGCACTGCGAGCGGCGCGGGATCGCGGCAAACGCGACATCCGCTTCGTCTTCGTGAGTTCCGCCGAAGTGTACGGCGCTCAACTTGCGGACTCGATGCCGCTCGACGAGTCGCGCGCACCGAACCCATCCAACCCGTACGCCGCCAGCAAAGCCGCTGCGGAGGCAATCGTTCTCGGTGAAGTGCGCACCTTCGGCGTCGATGCGGTTATCACGCGCTCGTTCAATCACATCGGGCCCGGGCAGGATCGACGCTTCGTCGTGCCGTCATTTGCGGCGCAATTGGCGGCGATTGCCGGCGGAGCCAATCCCGTGATGCTGGTTGGAAATCTGGAAGCGCGGCGCGATTTTCTGGACGTGCGCGACGTCGTCGCGGCGTATGCCGCTCTCGCCCGGTCGGGGGATGCAGGCGAAATCTACAACGTCTGCAGCGGCGGCGCGATCGCTATACGCGAGATTCTCTCGGAATTGATACGCATCGCAAACGTACCGGTAGAAGTTCGCGAGGATCCGGCGCGCATGCGCCCGGCCGACGTGCCGATGCTGTACGGAAGCAACGAGAAACTACTTCGCGTCACCAAGTGGACGCCGCACATACCGCTGCGCCGCACGCTGCAGGACGTGTATGCATCCTTCCACAAGGATTGCTCCCCCTCGACACGCTCGGGGTCCTTCGATACCTCAGGATGACAAACGCATCGACACCTCAGGATGACGAATTCTTGACTGATCCAAGAAACGACGAATTGCGAACGCTGGTGTTCAAAAACCGCGGAGCGCTGCTTTCCATTCCCGCGCTGATGCTTGCAGCGTTCGGCAAACCGAGCGCTTTGAGCGTTACGCTCGGACTTCCGGTGGCGATTGCGGGCGAACTGCTGCGCTGCTGGGCTGTCGGATATTCGGGCGTGACGACGCGTGAAGACCACGTCATCGCGCCCGAACTCGTGACGGCCGGTCCGTATGCGCACGTGCGCAATCCGCTGTATGTAGGCAATTTCATCACCGCCGCCGGCTTCGCGGTTGCGTTTACCGGCCGAAATTCGTTCGGAGGGCGCCTGGGATTGATTGCCGCGTCGCTGGGAACGATGGCTGCAGTGTACGGCGTCATCATTCCACACGAAGAGCAGTATCTGCGATCGCAATTCGGCGAGCCGTACGAGCGGTATTGCGCGTCGGTGCCGCAGATCGTTCCCACGCTGGAGCCGGCCGCGGAACAGCGCGGCGAATGGAAGCCGGACGTGATCGCGCAAGCAGAAAAGAACACGTTTTTGACCTTCGGCGTGATGCTGGCCGCGCTCGCGCTCAAGGCTCTCAAGAGCTGACGTGATGCCGCGCGCGCGGCTGGTCGCAGCGCTCGTCATCGTCGCGTTCGTTGCGGCCCTGGAGTTTTGGGGGGGCGTGCGCGCAAATTCGCTTGCGCTTCTCACCGATGCCGTCCATGTCTGCATGGACCTGTTCGCCCTTGCAATCGCGCTTTTCGCTTTGATCGGCGCGCAGCGGCCTGCAACGCCGCGCAAAACGTTCGGTTACGGACGTTTGGAAATTCTCGGCGCAATGCTCAACGGCAGTATACTGCTCGCGGCTACGGCGTTCATTGCGTACGAAGCGGCACACCGCTTTTTCGTTCCCCATCTTCCCGAAGGCGCAATCATGAGCGCCGTTGCGGGCATCGGTTTGCTGGCGAACGGCGCGGTCGGCATGATGCTGATGGGACACGGCAAAGAAAACCTGAACATGCGCGCAGCGCTCTTCCACGTCGCAGGCGATGCCGTCGGCGCGCTCGCCGTTTTGGTCGGCGGCGCGATCATCGCCGCAACCGGCGCTGCTTGGATCGATCCGGCGCTTTCACTTTTCGTTGCAGCGATCATCGTCATCGGCGTCATTCGCATCCTGCGCGACGCTACGGAGGTGTTGCTCGAGGGCGTACCGCGCGGCATGCACGTGCAGAATGTGCGCGACGAGATGGCGGGCGTAGCGGGCATCCAAGCCGTGCACGATCTGCACTTGTGGACGATCGGCAGCGGCGCGCTCGCGCTTTCGGCGCATATTCTGGTGCACGATCGCCGGGTTAGCGAGGCGAGCGTCATCCTGCAGCAGCTCGACACACTGCTGCGCGAGCGCTTCGGCATCTCCCACGTCACGCTGCAATTCGAATGTGAAAATTGTCAGCCCGACGAGCGCATCATCTGCACGCAGTCGCCGCTTCCCGGGGAGGCAAGCGCTCACCGATCTTAGTCGCATCAGGAACGCTCCTCGGCGGTCTCGAATCGTTTCGGGCTATGACTTTGACGAATTCCAAGGCCGTGGTACTCGCTGCGGCTCGCACGCCGTTCGGCCGCCTCGGCGGAACCCTTGCTCCGCTGGAAGGCACGACCCTGGGCGCCGCAGCGGTAGCCGCCGCCATCGAACGGTCTGGCGTCGACCCCGCGGAATTCGAGCACATCATCATGGGCCAGGTGCTCCAGGCAGGCGCTGGGCAAAATCCGGCCCGCCAGGTCGCATTCAAAAGCGGCCTCGCCAAGACCGTCACGGCCGAAACGGTCAATAAAGTATGCGCTTCGGGCCTGATTGCGATCGTCAACGCCGCGCGACTGCTGAACGAGGGAAGCAACGACGTCGTCGTTGCCGGCGGCATGGAATCAATGTCGAACGCGCCGTACATATTAAAAGAAGCGCGCAGCGGCTACCGTTTCGGCGACGGCCGGCTGATCGACGCGATGATTCACGATGGCCTGTGGGACTATTATTTTCCGATGACGATGGCGACGCAGGGTTCGAAGGTCGCGAACGAACTCGGTCTCACGCGCGAGGATCAAGATCGCTTCGCGTATGAAAGTCATCGCCGCGCGGCCGAGGCGCAGCAGAGCGGAAAGCTCGCTGCGGAGATCGTTCCCGTTCGCGTAGCCACGAAAGCAAAAGGCAAGATCGTCGTCGACAAACTCCCGCGGCCCGCTCGTGCGCGCGTTCCCGTTGCCGCAGGTTCGTCCAGCAGCTCGGCAGATGACGTTTGGGCGCACGAACCCTCGTCCGAATTCACGCTGAATTATGCGCAATGGGCGCCGTTCGTCACGGGCGAGGTTCCGCACACGACGCTCGATCGCGACGAAGGCGTGCGTTCGGATGCGAGTTTGGAGGCGATGGCGAAGCTCAAGCCGCTCGAGAAAGACGGCACGGTTACCGCGGGCAATGCGCCGGGCGTGAACGACGGCGCCGCGGCAGTAGTGCTCGCGAGCACGGAGTACGCGCGATCGCACGGCGCAAAACCGATCGCCGCAATCCTCGACCACGCGACGGTCGGCTGGGATTCGCCGTACATCGCGCTCACGCCGGCCATGGCCGTGCAGAAGCTGCTCGCAAAAACGGGAATCGGCAAAGAGCAAATCGACGTGTGGGAGATTAATGAAGCCTTCGCGGCGGTCGCAATTACGTCGGCGCGAAAGATCGGTTTGGATCCCGAGCAGATCAACAAATACGGCGGCGCGGTTGCGATGGGACACCCCATCGGTGCGTCCGGCGCACGACTTGCCGGCACGGTGATCAATCAGCTGCGCGCGCGCGGCGGCGGTCTGGGAATTGCTGCGATTTGCAGCGGCGGCGGACAAGGCGACGCAGTTCTCATCCGGGTCGACTAGTCTTCGCCGGACTCTAACGAACAACGTGCGCATAGCCATCGTCGGGGCCGGACAAATGGGTTCCGGCATAGCTCAGGTTGCGGCCATGCATCATCACTCGGTCGTGCTGGTCGACCGTGACGAGCCTACCGTTTCGCGCGGGGTTGCGGCAATCGAACGCAATTTGGGACGTTTGCTCGAAAAAGGGCGCCTGAGCGAAGAGCAGCGCGGAACGATGCTGACGCACATTCGGCCGGAAGTCGCGATTAAGGATTTCGACGTCGACGTCGCCATCGAAGCGGCAACGGAAGACTTCGAACTAAAAGCCGAACTGTTCCGGCAGCTCGATCAATCGATACCGCCTGAAGCGATTCTCGCCAGCAACACCTCGTCGATCTCGATAACGGCGCTCGCGGCGCAGACGCGCCGTCCGGATCGCGTAATCGGCATGCATTTCATGAATCCGGTTCCGGTCATGCAACTGGTCGAGATCATTCGGGGGCTCGCGACCGCGCAAGCGACGTACGACTTCACCGAAAAACTCGCGCGCGATCTCGGGAAGACGCCGGTCGAAGTAAACGACTTTCCGGGTTTCGTTTCGAACCGAGTGTTGATGCCGATGATCAACGAGGCGGTCTACGCACTGTACGAGGGCGTGGGGTCCGCCAATGCAATCGACACGGTGATGAAGCTGGGCATGAATCATCCGATGGGCCCGCTCCAACTTGCCGACTTCATCGGGCTCGATACGTGTCTGGCGATTATGAACGTGCTTTTCGAAGGCTTCGGCGATACGAAATACCGTCCGTGCCCGCTGCTGCGCCAATACGTTTCGGCGGGATGGTACGGACGCAAGAGCGGCAGAGGCTTTTACTCTTATGAGTGACGCCGTTGCGGCCCAATCTCCCGCGTTCGAACTCACCGGCGACCAGCGGCAGATTGGCGACTTGGCGGCCGAAATTGCGCAGCGCGAGATTGCGCCGCACATCGCGCAATGGGATCGCGAGCATTATTTCCCGCGCGATCTCTTCACGAAACTGACGGCCGCGGGCATCATGGGGCTGCTGATTCCGGAAGAATACGGCGGCTCGGGCGCGGATTACGTTTCGTATGCGCGCGCAATCGAAGAGCTCGCGCGCGTCGACGCGGGGAGCGCAGTCACCGTATCGGTGCACTCGATGATCTGCATGGCGATTCTCAAACTCGGCAGCGAAGGGCAAAAGCGAGAGTACCTGCCGAAGCTCGCTGCAGGACGATACGATTGCGGGCTTTGCGCTCACGGAACCCGATGCCGGATCCGATGCGGCGAACATTCGCGCGACCGCAAAACGTACGGATGGCGGCTACGTGCTGAACGGACGCAAGCAGTGGTGCACGAACGGCAGCTATTCGACGGTTCTGATGGGAATGTTCCGCTCCGGGGCCGCGGGCGCGAAAGGCGTGAGCGCTTTCCTCGTCGACAATGACTTGCCGGGCGTGCGCGTCGAGCGAATTACCGAAAAGCTCGGCATTCACACAAGCAACACCTGTGACGTCGCGTTCGATGATGTAAAAGTGCGCGATTCTGCGCTGCTGGGTGAAGAAGGCGGCGGGTTCGGCAATGCATTGACCGCGCTCACGGGCGGGCGCATCGGCATCGCGGCGCAGGCGTGCGGCATTCTCGGCGCGTGTTTGGATGCTTCGGTGAAGTTCGCTCAGGAACGGGTCGCGTTCGGAAAACCTATCGGCGCGTTCGAAGGCGTTTCGTTCAAGGTGGCTCAGATGGCGACGGATCTGGATGCGGCGCGCCTGCTAACGTATCGCGCTGCCGCGCTGTACGACGCGGATAAACCGTTTGCCACGGAAGCGAGCAAAGCCAAACTTTTCGCATCGACCGCGGCGCGCAAGCACGCCGCCGAAGCACTGCAAATTCACGGCGGCTACGGGTACACGACGGAATTCCCCGTCGAACGGTATTACCGCGATGCGAAAATCACGGAAATCTACGAAGGGACCTCGGAAATCCAGCAATTGATCATCTCGCGCGCCTACTTGGGAAAACTTTAGAGACGGAAAAAGAGCGAGGCGCCCATGTGGTGGGCGCCTCTCTTCGATGGTTTACGGCTAGTCCGACATTCGTACCCTACCACGTGGGCTCGCCGACCGCAAGCGATCGGCGCTGGAGCGCACGGGAATCGAACCCGTAGCGGAAAGGTTTGTCGGACCAGTCGTCGGTACCACCGAAGCGCCCCAGCAATCAATAATCACGACACGAATAAAGCGAAAGACGAGCAACACAGAACAGATGAATCTGATGGAATATCAAGGGAAGGAACTTTTCCGCCGCGCCGGCATTCCCACTCCGCGCAGTCAACACGTTACCACAGCCGACGAAGCCGCGGCATTTGTCGGGAGCAATCCGGGCGACTGGGTCGTCAAAGCCCAAGTGTTGATGGGCGGACGCGGCAAAGCCGGAAAGATTCAGTTCGCGAAAAACGCGGATGAGGCGCGCGCCAAAGCGGCGGAAATCATGGCGACGCCGATGCCGCCCAACCGTCAGAATCCTAGCGGGGAAAAAATAAACTCGCTCCTGATCGAGGAAACTCTGGCCGTCGCCAAAGAGGCATACGCGGCGATTGCGATCGACCGCACGACGAAAAAGCCCGTGGTCATGGTGAGCGCCTTCGGCGGAATGGATATCGAGGAAGTCGCCGACGAACATCCCGATTCCATCGCGAAAGCATTCGTGGACGTTTCCGGCGGATACTGGCCGTACGTCGGTCGCGATCTCGCATTCAAAGCGAATCTCGATCCGGGATATCGTAAAGCCCTGCCCGCGGTTCTTTCCGGCTTGTACGATCTGTTCTTCCGCTACGGCGCGAAACTCGTCGAAATAAATCCACTCGTGCTAACCGAAGACGGACGCGTCATCGCTGCGGACGCGAAAGTGGAACTTGACGACGACGCGCTCTTCAAGAATCCCGAATTCAAGCAGTGGCAAACCACGCTGCCGCTGGACGAAGACGAAACGCTCGCCACGAAGGCAGGGCTGGGCATTCGCAACTTCCGGCGTTTCGACGGCACCGTCGGCACCATGGCGAACGGCGCGGGCCTCGCAATGGGCACGATGGACGCGGTCAAGAACGCGGGCGGTACGTTCGCGAATTTTCTCGACGTCGGCGGCGGCGCCGATGCGGAGCGCGTGCGCAATTGCTACGAACTGGTGATGAATCACACGCAAGCCAAATCATTTTTCATCAACATCTTCGGCGGTATCACGCGCTGCGACGAAGTCGCCAAGGGCATCGTGGAGGCACTGCGCACGACCAGCTCGCGCAAAGTGCCGCTGGTCATTCGTTTGACCGGCACCAATGAAGAACAAGGACGGCGCATTCTCGCCGACGCCGGGATGAGACCCGTGGAGACGATGGACGAAGGCGCGGCCGAAGCCGTGAAACTGGCGGGAGTGTAAGCATGTCGATTTTCTTGGACAAGAACAGCAAAGTCATCGTGCAAGGCATCACCGGAGCTGAAGGTTCGTATCACACCGGCCGTATGTTGGATTACGGAACGAACATCGTCGGCGGCGTCACGCCCGGCAAAGGCGGACAGAAATCGTCGCACGGGTTGCCCGTCTTCAACACGGTGCAAGAAGCGGTGGACGCGACCGGTGCCACGCACACGTGCATCTTCGTTCCGCCCCCCTTCGCGGCCGATGCCCTGTTCGAAGCGCACGCAGCCGGCATATCCTTCGCGGTGTGCATCACCGAAGGCGTTCCGGTACACGACGTATTGAGAGTCGTCGCGGCAACGCCGGGCATGCGGATCATCGGCCCGAATTGCCCCGGCCTCATTTCGCCCGGTAAATCGTCGATCGGCATCATGCCGGGACACGTTTTCAAAGAAGGCAACGTCGGCGTCATTTCGCGTTCCGGTACGCTGACGTACGAAGTCGTCGATCTGCTGACGCGCGCGGGGTTCGGACAATCGACCGCCGTCGGCATCGGCGGCGATCCGATCATCGGCACGACATTCGTCGATTGTTTGCGCGAATTCAAGAACGACGCGCAAACCGAAGCGCTCGTCTTGTGCGGTGAAATCGGCGGTTCGGACGAAGAGGATGCCGCGGCTTTCGTCAAACGGCATCTCGCAAATGTCCCGATTGTGGCATTCATCGGCGGACGCAATGCACCGGCGGGCAAATCATTGGGGCACGCGGGAGCGATCATCTCAGGAAAATTCGGCACGCCTCAGAGCAAGATCGCTGCTTTCCAAGACGCGGGCGTGCCGGTAGCCGAACGCCCTTCGCAAATTCCCGGTTTGCTGGCACAGCGGATGCCGGCGCGCGTTTAGTACAAACGCACTTCTAAGGAAGTCAACCTCGGGCAGGCAAGGGGTCTCAGGCGCAGCCCAGAGGATTAAGAATGCCTAAAAAGAAGCATCCCACTAGTCGGCGGTTCGCGGACTTTATGTTCGTACGCCCCGGCCAACAACAAGAAAGGCTCTCCAAAATAGGAGGAACCATGCCAAAACTTCGACTCAGGCATGCGTTCGTGGCCGTGATGATCATGCTGGCGATGCTTGCCCAGGGAACATGGGCACTGGCGGGCACCACCGGCAATATCACCGGTTCGGTAATGGATACATCGACGAACAAGCCGGTCCCTGACGCTCAGGTGACCGTGATTGCTCCGTCGCAAACCGCTACCTCCACGACGGATGCTTCGGGCCATTTCACGTTTTTAGGCTTGGCCCCCGACTCGTACACGCTCTCGATGAAGAAAGACGGCTATGCGCCGGTCTCTCTCGCGGGCGTGACGGTTTTCGCGGACCAAACCCAAACCGTGGCAGTTACCACGCATCCTGAACTCAAGGTCATCGCCAACGTCACCTCGCGTGCCGCGGGCGCGCTCGTCAAGCCCGGTACAACGGCAGACGTCTACTCCGTGAACGCTTCCACGGCGTCGGCTGCCAGCGCACTCGGCGGCGGCGGAGCTCTCAACCAAGCCTACTCGGCAGTGGCGTCCGTTCCGGGCGTGTACGTTCCGACGGGCGCGGTGGGCTGGAACCAGACGGTTCTGATCCGCGGCGGCGACTACGACCAAGTCGGTTTCGAATACGACGGTGTTCCGGTCAACCGTTCGTTCGACAACTATCCTGCGCACACGGCATCTTCGCTGGGTCAGCAGGAAGTTGAAGTCTACACCGGTTCGTCCCCGGCAAACGCCGAGTCGACGGGCCTCGCGGGCTTCATCAACCAAGTCATCAAGAGCGGCACGTACCCCGGATTCGGCACGGCCGATCTGGGCATCGGCGGCCCGCTGTTCTACCACAAAGCCAACGTCGAAGCCGGCGGCGCATCGCCCAACCGGCTGTTCTCGTACTATGTGGGCGTCGGCGGCTACAACGAAGCCGTGCGCTACATCGACAACAACAACGGCGCCAGCTGGAATCAGTACGGCCCGGTGTTCTGGCAGCTTCCCTGCGACGTCGCGGGCGACGCCAACATGGAAGCCTGCTACTTGAATAAGCCCGCGGGCGGATTCAATTTCTTCGGAACTCCGGACGGCGGCCCGGTCGGGCCCGGTAACGGCCTGATCCAAGGTCCGTTTAACGTCTTCAATGCAGCGACGCTCTCGGATCGCGATACGGTGCTGAACTTCCACTTCGGACTTCCGCACAAACACGACAGCGGACGCGACGACCTGCAGCTGCTGTATTCGAACAGCATGCTCAACACGTCGATCTTCGACTCTGCTGCGGATTGGGGATTTACCCCCGCGCAGCAGGCCGCGATCGAAGCCGCAGGCGGCGCGCCGTTCGGACCGCAGGGACAGTTCGCAGCTCTTCCGAGCCCGAGCAGTTATCACTACACGGGACCATTGAATACGGCAATCGCGCCGGGACCCGTGAGCAATCTGCAGCCGTACACGTTCCCGGAAAATCCGAACAGCCCGTTCATTCCGTTGAACCAGCGCGGCGGTTACTGGAACGATGATTCGATCATCAAAGCCCAGTATCAGAAGAACATCGGATCGAATGCGTACCTGCGTTTGTACGGATACACGTTCTACTCCGACTGGCTCAACAACGACCCGAACACGATCTCCCCGGATAACGGCGTCTGCTGTATCGGTCAGGGTCTGATCCAGGAATACGAACTGTTCTCGCACACCCGCGGCTTTAGCGCGCAGTTCGCCGATCAGCTGGATCCGAAGAACCTGCTCAACGTTCAAGCGTCGACGGTCATTTCGACCGTTACGCGCTACAACAACTCGGGCAGTTACTTCGATAATGGTCAAGCAGCAGCCGTGAGTTCGGCGGCGCCGAACAATGGCGTCTGTTACGACGTTAGCGGCGCCACGGGCGTGCCGACCGACTGCTTCGGCCTGGCGGCACCAAAGACGGCGCTTATCACGGAAAGCCTGACGCCCGCAACCGTGTTGCCGAACATCGGCAGCATGAACTGCGGCGGCGCGCCATGCGAATGGCTCGCAGTAGACACCGGTGAGCACGGTACGCTGAACCAAGTCAAGCCGACGTTCAACGCGTACTCGATCACCGATCAGTTCCAGCCCACGGACAAGATGCTGCTCAACCTCGGGTTGCGCTTTGAAACGTTCCAGTTCCAAGGCGTTCCCGTCGACGGCGGCGCGCGTCCGTTCTGGTTCGCCGCGTACAACAACGCGTATTGCGCCAGCACCACGCCGGGAACCTCAGTTGTCGGCGGCGGCTTCTATGGTGTCGGAACCAGCACCGCAGCATGTCCCGCAGGCACTGCGGCGCTCAATACCTCGCCGGCTCTGGCCGTTACGGGCGGTGACGCGAACTATAACTTCCGGGAGCTGGAACCCCGCATCAGCGGCACGTTCACGCTCAATCCCACCAACGTCGTTCGCTTCAGTCTACGGGCGTTACTCGCAGCCCGGCGACACGGCGGCGGAACAGTACAACGAAGCGCAGCAGAATCTGCCTTCGTTCCTCGGTTCCATCTTCTATCCGTATGGATACCATGCAGCGGGCCACGACATTCCGCCGGAGGTCTCGAACAACTACGACCTCTCGTGGGAGCATGAGATCAAGGGCACGGACATGAGCTGGAAGATCACTCCGTTCTACCGCTCGACGCAGGGCGAGCAGACGGCGTTCTTCATCAACCCGCTCCAAGCGTTCGTCTCCAACATCCCGGTCGGAAACCTGAAATCGCGCGGCGTAGAATTCGCCTTTACCAAGGGCGACTTCAGCCGCAATGGTTTTGCGGGACAATTGGCGTTCACATACACGTACACGGACATCAATTACACCCCGTTGCCGAACGGCGGCACTCCGCTGAGCGTCATCGACAACGACATCGCGACATTCAACGCATACACGTCAGGATGCGCTTCCACGCAGAGCGGCGGTACGAAGAATGCGGCATGTCTCACGCAGGGCGGCGCCCTGCCGACGGATCCCAACACGGGCACCACGATTACCGCTTCGCCATGTTACTCGGCTGCCGGCACAGCGGTGGCGTGTACCGTCGCGGGGGCGATCGCGAATCCGTATTGGAACGCTCCGACGAACAACCTGTTCAATCTGAGCGGGCCGTATCTCCCGACCGACACGGTCGTAGCGACGGCCGGGCTCAACGCCAACACGTATGGTACGCCGTACGTCGCCGCGCTGATCCTGCAGCTACAAGCATGATCGCTTCCAGATCACGCCCTCGCTGCAACTCGAGGCCGGTCAGCGCTACGGTCTTCCGGAAAACACCGAAGGCATAGACCCGACGACCTGTCTGGCGGGTCTCGGACCGCTGAGCTCGACCGATCCGCGCTACATGGGCGGCACGGCGGGCCAAGGCGGCGCGGCGTACAACGCCACGTCGTGCACCGGCGCACTCGGCGCGATTCCGGACGTCTACAACGGCAATCGCTTCGACCAAATCGGTCAGTTCGTCGCACCGACACAGCTGCTCGCAAACATGCTCGTGTCGTACGACGTCTCGCCGAAGGTCACGCTGCAGCTGACGCTGGCCAACATCGCCAACGCCTGCTTCGGCGGCACCAAGACTGCGTGGACGACGGCCCTTTCCAACAGCAAGAGCTGCTCGTGGACGGGAACCGCCTCCGCGTTTGCCGCAAACCCGGTCGGAAACTTCTACAACCCCGGAACGTCCATCAATCCGGTGTTCCAGTATCCGTACCAACCGTATCCGGGCGTTTACAACCCGGACGGCCAGACGCCGAACCAACCGTTCAGCGCCTACCTGGATATGAAGATCAAACTCTAAAGATCCAGGCAATCAACGTGCAAGGCCCCGGAGCAATCCGGGGCCTTCACATTTTTGCGTCGAACGGCTGCGCGATGGCAAACGGGTTTTTGTGCGAGGACTGCGAGATTGCGATTTGGCCGACGACGACGCGCTCGGAACTCGTCTGGCTGAAGGATCGCGTGCACGTCGTTCGCGAGGTTGCCAAACATTCGCACGGCGGTCTCGAGGGATGGATGACGGAAGGCCTCGAGTTCTTGAACGATCACGCCGGCCACAGCGTGATCGTCGTAACCAAGCGATGAGCCTGTACGGCAAGTTCGCGCACGAATATGCCGCGCATGCCGCGGATAGCATCTACAACGCGCGATACGAACGTCCCGCGATGCAAGGACTGCTCGGAGACGTTCGGCAACGGGACGTACTCGACGCCGGATGCGCCGCGGGCGAGTACGTTACGTATCTGCTCCAATGCGGAGCGCGCGTCGTGGGCATCGATCGAAGCGAGACGATGCTCGACATCACAAGAGCGCGTGCCGGAAAGCGGGCGCGCCTGGTTCAGGCGGATCTATCGAAGCCGCTGAGCGTTCTCGAGAATGCGAGCTTCGACGTCGTGCTCAGTTCGCTGACGATGCACTACATCGAAGATTGGTCCACGCCCCTCGCCGAATTCGCGAGGGTACTGCGTTCCGGCGGGCGTTTCCTGATGTCGACGCATCATCCGGCGATGACGCTTCCACAGGTCGACGACTATTTCACCGTCACGCGCGTCGCGGACGCTTGGCGCATCGGCGGCAAGGAGCGCACCGTCACATTCTATCATCGACCCCTGCAAGCGATCGTGAATTCGATCGTCAACGCCGGATTTCGTATTCAGACGCTCGTGGAACCGCGGTTGCAAGATGACGTTCGCGAAGTCCCGGCGCATGCAGAGCACTTGCGCTCGCGTCCGTGGTTCTTGATTATCGACGCAGTTCGCGAGCCGTGAACTATGCTTCCTCGCGCCGCAGCCTTTCGGCTTCCAACAAGACCTCCAACTCGTCGCTTCCGGGAACGCGCAATAAAAAAAGACCGCGGGAGGGGCGGTCTTTTTTCGTTTCAACCCCTCGGCGCTGCTGGGGGTCCTTCGACAGGCTCAGGATGACAAGGCTGGCGCTCAGGATGACAATGTGGGCTCAGGATGACAAAATTTAGATTGGAACGCGAAGGCGCTGTCCGGGTTCGATCGAGGCATCCGCGAGGTGGTTGACTTCGGTTATCCGGTCGATCGTGTCTTGAACGTCGCTCGCACTTCCGGTGTGGGCGGATGCAATGCTCCAGAGTGTGTCTCCGTGCCGGACGACGATCGTCGCATAATGCTGCGGAGCCGCAGCATAGAGATGCATGCTCGAGAGCGCGGGCACCGTTACCATCAGGCTGAGCGCCGCCAGCGTGATGATCGGCATCAAGGTAAATCGTCTGCGCTTGCCCACCGTCGTTCTCCTTACTATATTTTGGGCCGAACGTCCGTTTGGTCAACTAGTCCGTCCATATATTGTGCCAAACGCCTGTTCGTCCCCTAGATTTTATCACAGCCGATTCGAGCAGTGTCAAGGGTCTCTCGAACATATGTTTGCCTTACCAGCCGCTTTATGATACCCTTATACGGTCATCGCATGCCATACGCTTGGCATTTGCCGTGGAGGACAGATGGAAGAGACTACTGAGCGTCAGCGGCACATTCTCCAGGTAATCCGCCAGTTCACGGCCGAGCGCGGCTACCCGCCGTCCGTTCGCGAGATCGGCGAGCGGGTCGGGCTTTCGTCGTCGTCGACGATTCACGCACACCTCAAGACGCTCGAGCGCCATGGTCTCATCAGCCGCGATCCCACCAAGCCGCGCGCGCTTCGCAGCGAAATGCCGCCGAGTCGGACGCCCATCCCCGACACCGTCGTCATGCCCGTCATCGGAAAAGTGGCGGCCGGCGTTCCGATTACCGCGCAGGAAAACGTGGAAGGCGAGTTCGTGCTGCCGGCATCGTTCGCGCGCGGATCGGAAAACTTCATGCTGCGCGTGCAGGGCGATTCGATGATCGATGCCGCGATTCTCGACGGAGACCTGATCCTGGTTCGCCCGCAACGCAGCGCGGACAACGGGGAAATCGTCGTCGCGATGCTGGACGGCGAGGCGACCGTAAAACGTTTCTACCGGGAAAACGGACGCATCCGTCTGCAGCCGGAGAATGCGGCAATGGAGCCAATCTACTCCACCGATGTTACTGTCCTCGGCCGCGTCGAAGCCGTGGTTCGCAAGCTGTAAGAGTATTGCCGATGCCCCGTCCTTGGCGGCGGTGCGTGAGGCGTTGCCCTGGAGTCTTTGCGGTCTGCTCGCCGGACTGCTCGCGTTCGTTGCGCTGGTGCCCGTTCACCGGCCGCTTTTCTCGAGCCTGATCGAGCGCATCTCTCTGGCCGAGCTGCCGGCGTTCGGAGTCATGGCGTTTTCGCTCGCGGCGATTCTGCCATATCGTTTGGCGATGCGGCTCGGTCTCTCGCGACCCATCGCCGTTGCCGCATCGTTGACGGCGTTTCTTCTGGCGCTTCCCCTGCCGATAACGCCGGCGGAACCGCTCGCCTACCTTCATCGCGTAGGTGAGAGCGGACTCTTTCTGGCAATTCTCGCCGCGCTCGGCGTCGTTGCGGCATGTTCTATGTTCCGCCGGCAAATCGCGTCGCCGTTGCTCGCAGATGCAGCGGCGGGCGCAGCGGTGATCGTACTCGCGCTCATGCTGTTCGACGCGCACATCTCGCTGGGCAACGAGCTCATTCAAGCGCTCAGGCCGCTCGGAAGCCTTGGCGACACCTACGCCGCGCTGCTCCTCATCACGCTCGCCGAAACGTTGCTTTGGACGTTCGGAATCCATGGCCCCGCAGCGCTCGCGGCGATCGTCACGCCCGTGTATTTGACGCTGCAGATGCAAAACACCGACGCATTCAGCCATCACCGGCCGCTGCCGCATATCGTCGTCGTCTCGCTGTTTCTATTCGTGTTTCCAGGCGGCGCGGGCGCGACGCTTCCCCTGGCCGCACTTCTAGCATTCAGCAAAGTCGAGCGTCTGCGCAAAATCGGACGGCTGACCGTCATACCGGCGATTTTCAACGTCAACGAGCCGCTCGTTTTCGGGCTGCCCATCGTGCTCAACCCGTTCGTTGCGATACCGTTCGTCATCGTGCCGGTGGTTCTGGCGACCGTTTCATATATCGCCATTGCGCACGGCCTGGTAGCGCGGCCCGCGTTATACGTGCCGTCCGGTTTACCCTCGGTCGTTTCGACCTATCTCGCAACGTTCGACGTTCGCGCGATCGCGTTGGTCGCCGTCAACATCACGCTTGCGACACTGATGTATCTTCCGTTCGTTCGCGCCTATGAAGCGCACGAAGCGCGAGCCGCTCGGTGATAGATCTGCTATGCAACCGCTTTCGCATCGGAGATTCGGTGCGCGGAGCAGGACTGCGCGCGTACGAACGCGTGCGCAACCTGCAGTACGACGCCCAGACGCGTGTGAAGGCCAACGTATTCGCCGCGTTCTTGGAGGAAGGCGTCGACGAAAGCGATTTCGCGGGGTCGACGGGCTACGGCTACGACGATACCGCGAGAGAGCGTTACGAAGCGCTGCTCGCGCGGATCTTCGGATGCGAGCGCGTTTTGGCGCGCCTCTCGTTCGTGAGCGGCACGCACGCAATCGTCGCGGCGCTGGCGGCATGTGTCCCCCCAGGCAAAACGTTGCTGAGCATCACCGGCCGCCCCTACGACACATTGCGCAACGCGATAACGCAAGCTCCGTACAATTTGGTCGAAGGCGGAATCGCCTATAAAGAAGTTGCCCTTCGCCCTTCTCAGGGTCGTTCGATACCTCACGATGACAAGACGAAACCTCACGATGACGAAACGCGAGCTTACGATGAGGAAACGCGACCCCACGATCGTGACGGGGGCTTCGATCTCGATGCCATTGAAGACGATCTGCGAGATCCGAACGTCGCTGCGGTGTTCGTGCAGCGATCGCGCGGATATGCGCCTCGGCGGTCCGTGAACGTGGCCGCGTGTGAGCCCGCGTTCGCGCTGGTCAAAGCCCGGCGTCCCGACGTTTCGATACTGGTTGACAACTGCTACGGCGAACTCGTCGAAGAGCGCGAACCGACGCACGTAGGGGCCGATCTCGTGATGGGTTCGCTCATCAAAAACCTGGGCGGAACGCTTGCGCCTGCCGGCGGCTACGTTGCGGGCCGCACGGATCTCGTGCGGCGCGTTGCGGCGCGGCTCTACGCTCCCGGTCTGAACGACGCGCTCGGGCCGACGCTCGGTTTCGGCCGCAGTTTCATTCAAGGGTTATTCGTTGCGCCGCTGATCGTCGAGCAGTCGCTTCGCGGGCTCGATTTCGCCGCTGCGCTGTTTGCCGAACTGGGCTATGCGGTCAGCCCCGAGGCCGGTTGCGCGCGAACGGACATCGTGCAAGCCATTCGCCTCGAGTCGGCGGAGCGCTTAATCTGCTTTGCACAGGCGTTACAAACTGCGATGCCGGTGAATGCGCGTTTCCGTCCCGAGCCGGGATCGGTCCCGGGCTATGTGGACCCGGTCATCATGTCGAGCGGTGCGTTTGTCGGCGGCGCCACCATCGAACTTTCCTGCGATGCCCCGCTTCGCGAACCGTACGAAGTCTATCTGCAAGGCGGAATGATTGCCGAGCACGCAATGCTCGGCGCGTTGCGCGCGGCGGACGCGTTATGCTCGAAGGTTCCGTTGCACTAGCCCCGAACCGGTAAAGTCGCAGTGACGACAGAACAATCCGGGTCCCCGCAGCAACGGCGCTTCTTCCGCGCCTCCGTCGAGTTTCCGGTAACCGTCATCGTACCGGGGGCCGAACTGGTCATGTACGGAAGCGCCGTCGATCTGAGCGGCGGCGGTTTGCGCGTCATCACCAAGAATGATTTGAGCGCGGGTCAAAATGTGACGCTGCGTTTCACGCTTCCGGACAGCGGACACCAAATGATGGTGCGCGGACGCGTGGTGCTATCGTTCTTCGATGCAGGGAAACAGCAGTTCGCGCACGGCATTGCATTTACGCAAATTGCCGCTGCGGACCAAAGCGCAATCGTCGAATATATTCACGAGCTGCAGCAGCGCGCTCGCGCCTAATCGTTTCCTTCGCCCAAAAATCCGTAGAAGAAGTACTTGTTGCCCTCGGACGTCGTTATGACGATCCGCGTTTCTTCGATTTCGGCCGCGGTAACGGTTTTGCCAATCATCGTTTCGAGAATGGCTTGCGCCTGCAGGAATTCCGCCTCGCGCAATGCTTCCGGCTCAACCTCGATCAGGTGCAGCAACTCGTCGATCCTGTCGTTCATTCCCGCCTCAGCGCCCGGCACAGAAATCCTTAGCGTCACTAAGAGAGTATCGTCCGGTGTATCAGAATTGTTAATTAGGCTTACACTGCTCGCAGCACGTCGCGCACCCCGCAGGCAATGTGCACGGGGTACCCCATGCCACTGTGTATACCCATAGGGCCGGCTTGTTTGCAGAGCGAAGGCCGTCGCGCCATGTCCGCCTCTTATCTGCTGGAGGTCCTGAGCGGGCCCCTGGACGGGAAAACGTGGGCTTTCGACGACGAGATCGTCATCGGCCGCGATGAAACGCTCGCCGACGCCTGCATCACGCTCGACCGGTACATTTCGCGCCGCCACGCACGGCTGCGATCGCAAGCAGGCACGCTGTTGCTCGCCGACCTGGAGAGCCGCAACGGCACGCGTCTCGACGATCGGCCGGTTACGGACGAGGAGCCGCTTGCGCTCGGCGCGCCCTTTCAGGTCGGACGGACCGTGCTGCGAGTCACGCGACGCTAACGGTCATGCACGTCGAATCCGCGGTGCAGCCGGCGCGCGAGCGGCTTGCTGCGCTGCCGCGCCCGCTCGGTTTCGTACCCACGATGGGCGCTTTGCACGCCGGTCATTTACGGTTGGTGGAAACGGCTCGACGCGACTGTGCTTCGGTGGCGGTAAGCGTATTCGTCAATCCCGCGCAGTTCGCGCCCGGCGAGGATTTCGACCGCTATCCGCGCGACGTCAAAAGCGACCGCGCGAAACTCGCTGCCTGCGGAGCGGACCTGCTTTTTGCACCGGCACTCGAAACGATGTATCCGCCCGGATTCACCACGAGCGTCGACGTCGGCGAGCTCGCGGAGCGGTACGAAGGCGCGATTCGTCCCACGCATTTTCGCGGCGTCGCAACGGTGGTGAGCAAACTGCTCAACATCGTGCGGCCGGACGTACTGCTCTTGGGACAAAAGGATGCGCAGCAAACCGCCGTGCTGCGCAAACTGGTGCGCGATCTCGATTTTGCCGTGCGCGTCGAAATCGTTCCGACGGTCCGCGAAGAGGACGGGCTGGCGATGTCCAGCCGCAACGTGTATCTTTCCTCGCAGGAACGCTCTGCGGCGCCTTCGCTGCACCGCGCGCTCGAAACGATGCTCGCGCAGTTGCGCGCGGGCAAAGATGCACCTAGCGCTCGCGAGAGTGCTTTCGCGGTGCTCGCTGCACCCGGAACGTGGGAGTATCTCGACCTTGTAAGCGCGGATGCGTTCGAACCGCTCGAGCGCCTGCAGGGCCCAGCGTTCGTCATCGGCGCGGCGCGTTTCGGTGCGACGCGGCTGATCGACAATCTCTTGGTCGAGCCATGAAGGACGCGCGCGTTCTCCTGTGCGTTACCGGCGGCATCGCTGCGTACAAAGCCGCCGCGCTCACGAGCACGCTCGTGCAGCGGGGCGCGATCGTCGACGTCATCATGACGGCCGAGGCGGAGCGCTTCATTGCTCCGCTCACGTTTTCTTCGCTAACGGCACGACCGGTGTACACTTCGCTCTGGGACGCGCCCGAGCGCATTCCGCACATTCGCTTGGTGCGCGAAGCGAACGTCGCCCTCGTCGTTCCGGCAACGGCGAACGTCATTGCCAAACTGGCGCACGGCATTGCCGACGATCTCGTCACCGCTGCACTTCTTGCTGCGCGCATTCCCGTGCTGCTGGCGCCGGCGATGAACGACGCAATGTACGTTAACGAGGCGACGCAGGCAAATCTCGCTGCGCTGTCCGAACGGGGCTGCACGTTCGTCGAACCCGAGTCGGGGTTTTTGGCCGAACGCGAACGGGGCATCGGACGCCTTGCATCGGAAGAGCGCATACTGGAGGCCCTCGCTGCTATGCTCTCGCGCACGCAATCGCTTCGCGGGGCGCGCGTTGCAATTACCGCTGGGCCTACTCGCGAGGCATTCGATCCGGTGCGCTTCGTCAGCAACCCCTCGACGGGCGCGAGCGGAATCGCCCTGGCGCGCGAGGCCGCGCAGCGCGGCGCCTCGGTGACGCTGATTTTGGGCCCGACGCATCTGCAGGCGCCCGCCGGATTGCGCACGATTCCGGTTGAAAGCGCGCAACAAATGCTCGACGCTGCGTTGGAACATGCCGTCGGATGCGATCTCGTAATTGCTGCGGCGGCCGTTTCGGATTGGCGGCCGGAGCAGCGGGGGGAGCAGAAGGTCAAGAAAACCGCGGGCGATCTCACCGTGCGTATGGTGCGCAATCCCGATGTTCTCGGCATGCTGGCCGAGCGAAAAGGCAAGACGTTCCTGGTCGGCTTTGCGGCGGAAACGCAAGAACACGAACGGAACGCGCGTGAGAAATTGCAGCGCAAACAGTTGGACGCAATCGTCGTGAACGACGTGTCTGCCAATCGCGGCTGGGGCATGCAGCGCAATTCGCTAACGGTCTTGTGGGGTTCGGACGGGCGGCGCGAACTCGGCGAAGCATCGAAAAACGTTCTGGCGGCGCGATTGCTCGACTGCATCGAGGAGCTTCGGCATGCTGCTGACGATTGACGTCGGAAACACGGAAACCAAGTTGGGTGTCTTCGCGATGAACGGCTCGGAGATGCTGCAGTTTTGGCGCGTCACGACCGATTCGAAGCGCACGGCTGATGAATATGGTGTATTTTTCGCGCAACTCTTCGCGACCGCGGAGCTGCGCGCGGAGGATGTAAAAGCGGTGGTGATTTCGAGCGTCGTGCCGAAGCTCGATCAAACTCTGCAAAGCGCGTGTGCGCGATATTTCGATTGCGATCCCATCTTTTTCAAAGCCCACCGCCAGCGGCTCATGCCCGTCGTTACCGATCGGCCGGCGGAAGTCGGCGCGGATCTGGTTGCGTCGGCAATCGGCGCGCGTGAATTATACGGAGCGCCGCTCATCGTCATCAGTTACGGCACGGCAACCGTGTTCGCGGCGATTTCGCCGCGCGGCGAATATCTGGGCGTTGCAATTGCTCCCGGAATCAGCATCTCGATCGACGCGCTCGTCGGCCGAACCGCGAAAATTCCGCAGATTGCGCTCGAAGCTCCGGGGAAAGCCATCGGAACCGATACGATCGCCGCACTGCAGTCCGGGATCGTCTACGGATTCGTCGGACAGACGGAAGCGTTGGTGGCGCGCATGCGCGCGGAGATGGGCGTCGATGCTGCCGTCATCGCCACCGGCGGAATGGCCGATGTCGTCGCGCGGCATACCGGCGTCGTGCGCGAAGTCAATCCGCACTTGAGTTTGATTGGGCTGCGGTTGTTCTACGAGAATCGCAGATAATTGGCCGCTTTCGACGCATTGTCCGCACTCCCAATTCTCGTACCGGCAGGCATCGCGGCCGGCGCGCAACGGAGAACCGCCCTAGGCCAGCCGTATGCAGGGGGCGCACGGCCCATGCTATACTACGCTCCGTATGGGTTCCCGCACGGTAAATCCGCTCGTCATCGGCCCGCACGAAATCTGGCCGCCGCTCATCCTGGCTCCCATGTCGGGCGTGACCAACCGCACCATGCGGGCGCTTTATAAGCCGTTCGGGCTTGGGCTCACCGTAACGGAATTCGTCTCGGCGAACGCGCTTCGCTTTGCCTCGAGCGCGAAGCGGACGATGGAGATGATCGACCAGCACGGACTCGAGAAGCCGGTGAGCACGCAGCTGTGGGGCGACGATCCCGAGGTTATGGCAACGGCCGCGAAAGTCGTGCGCGAATGCGGCGCCGACATCGTCGACATCAACTTCGGCTGCCCCGCGCCCAAGATCACGAAGATCAACGGCGGATCCGCGTGTTTGCGCGACGTCGATCGCTGCGAGGCGATCATGAAAGCCGTAGTCGGCGCCGTCGACTGTCCGGTGACGATGAAGATGCGCCTGGGTTGGGGCGAAGACGATCTCGTTTACGCGGAGGTTGCAAAACGCGCGCAGGCGGTTGGAGTACGAGCCGTCACTTTGCACGCGCGCACGGCAAAACAGTTTTACAAGGGCAGCGCAAACTGGGAGCACATCAAACGTCTCAAGCAATCCGTCGACATCCCCGTCGTCGGCAACGGGGATCTCGAGGAAGCGCATCAAGCGGTGCAGCGCATGGCCGAAAGCGGCGTCGACGCCATCATGCTGGGACGGGCAACGCTCGGCAATCCTTGGCTGATCTCGCAAATTCGCGATTTGATGGAGGGCCGTGACGCGCAGGCGGTGCCTTTGCCGGCCGATCGGCTGCGCTATGCCATTCGCGTCCATTATCGAACGATGGTCGATGAATTGGGCGAATCGCGCGCCGTTCCGCAAATGCGCAAACACCTTGCGTTGTATTTGAAGGGCATTCCGGGCGCGGCGATGCTGCGCGAGCGCATCATGCACCTCGACCGTGCCGATGAAGTCGCTGCGGTAGTCGAAGAAACGATTGCCTCGCTGGAGCGTGCGGAGGCCGCGTGATCGAACCAGGCGAGGCGCTCTACGGCGCGCAAACGCCCCAGGCGCTGTTCGACGAAACGTACGAGAATTACAAGCGGTACGTCAATCCGCCGCTTGCGCGCGTTATGAAAGTTTCCGGGAGCCCGGTTGAAGCGCGCGCACAAGGATGCACGATTTGGGATCACGCCGGCAAAGCGTATCTGGATTTCGCCGGCGGGTACGGCGTGTTCACGCTTGGCCACAGCCATCCCAAAGTACTCGCCGCGGTCAGAGCGCAGATGGAGCTGATGTCGCTCTCCGGGAAGACGATGTTCAACGTTATGCTCGGACGCGCGTCCAAACGTTTGGCGGAACTCGCGCCGGGCGATTTGCAGATTTCGTTTTTCGCGAACAGCGGCACCGAAGCAGTCGAAGGCGCGATAAAGCTCGCGCGCGCGGCGACGAAACGCCGTAAAATCGTTGCCACGCATAATGCATATCACGGTAAGACGCTCGGCGCGCTGTCTGCGAGCGGCCGTGATTACTTCAAAACCGCGTACGCGCCGCTGCTCGCCGACGTCGCGCACGTTGAATATGGCGTAACGGACGGCTTGGAGGATGCGCTCGCCGATGCGGCGGCCTTCATCGTCGAGCCCGTGCAAGGGGAGGGCGGCGTCAACGTTCCGCCCGGCGGCTACCTGCGGACGGTGCGCGAGATCTGCGATAAAACCGGCACGCTTTTCATCGCGGACGAAGTCCAAACCGGGCTGGGCCGCTGCGGACTGCTTTTCGGGTGCAATCGCGACGACGTCGTGCCGGACGTCATGACGCTTGCAAAAGGGTTATCGGGCGGAATCATACCGGTTGCCGCATACATCGCCCGGCCCAGCGTTTGGAATGCCGCGTATGCGAAGGATCCCGTCATGCACACATCCACATTCGGCGGAAATGAAATTGCGTGCGCTGCAGCGCTTGCCGCCATGGACGTACTCGTAGAAGACGATCTCGTCGGGAACGCGCGTGCCCGCGGCGAGCAATTGCTCGCAGGCGCACAGGCGCTCGCGCGCACGTATCCAGCCGTAGCAAAGGAAGCCCGCGGCCTTGGTCTGCTCGTCGGTGTCGAGTTGACCAGCGAAGGGTACGGCGGCTGGATCATTCCCGAGATGGTGAAGCGCGGCGTCACCGCGGCATGGACACTCAACATGCAGCGCGTCATTCGCCTGGAACCGCCGCTGGTCGTCACGCAGGCAGAAGTGGAGCGCGCGCTGGTCGCTTTGGAAGCAGGGCTGGCGACCGCCCAGGAGAAGCTCGGCGCACTGTAACCCCATGCCGTATGTTGAAACATCGATCGTGATCGCCGCTCCCGCTCGCGTCGTCTACGAATTGGCCAAAGAACAGGAACGCTTTCCTGAGTTCATGCCGGACGTCGAAGCCGTGTCGGTGCTCGAACGCCACCCGGATCGCATCCTCACGCGCTGGAAGACGCTGGTCGAAGAAGCGCCGATCGAATGGATCGAGGAAGATCGTTTCAACGATTCCGGGCTGCGCATCGATTATAAACTGCTCGAGGGCGATCTCGACAAATTCGAAGGCGCATGGACGTTTTCCGAAAACGGCGGAGAGACGCACGTCGTGCTCGGCGTCGATTACGATTTCGGCGTCCCGACGCTGGCCGAACTCATTGGTCCGACCCTGGAACGAAAGGTGCGCGAGAACAGCGACATGATGCTGGCCGCGCTCAAACGCGAAGCGGAGTCCAAGGCAAGCGAAGTCGAGGGGCGCGCACCCACGGGAACGAGTACTAATGGCTAATACGCCGAAGTTTTGTTTCGTCGTTCATCCGCTTTCGCTCGACGACATCGAACGATACGAACCGAGTGCAAAAGGCAAGGGCCCCGCGATCATCCGCAAGATCATGGAATGGATGCCGCCGTGGGCTGCCGTGCACGTTACCGGCGTGCGCACGCCGGACGGCCGGGAAACCGAAGGCTGGTTCGTTTCGGCGGCGCTGTTCCCCGAGCAGATGATCGAGTTTCCTCGCGAAGAGGTCTACAAACGGATCGTTCGCGCGATCGAAATCGGCGCTGAATTGGGCGCCGAGGTTGCGGGGCTGGGTGCGTTCACCGGGGTGGTCGGCGACGGCGGAATTACGGTTGCCGAACGGTCGCCGATTCCGGTAACGACCGGCAATTCGCTCACGATCGCGGCGGGTATTCAAAGTCTGTTCCGCGGCGCGGACGAGATGGGCATCGATTCCACGTCGTCGACGGCCGTCGTCGTCGGTGCGACGGGCTCGATCGGTTCCGCGTGCGTCGATCTCATCGCACCCAAGGTGCGGCACGTCGTTTTGGTCGCCCGCAATCAAACGCGGCTTGCCAAATTCCACGAGTCGATTCGCGATCGGCTGCCGTGCAGTTCGTCGGCAACGACGGACATTTCCGCAGCCGTACGCCAAGGGAATCTCATTCTTACTGCGACGAGTTCGACGCAAGACGTCATCGAACCTGAAGATTTGCTGACGGGTGCGGTGGTGTGCGAACTTTCGTTGCCCCACGATGTGAGCCGTCGCGTGGCGGAATTACGCCCCGACGTCCTGGTGACCGAGGGCGGAAACATGCTCGTGCCGGGCGAGGTTCGCTTCGAACGCGTCCGCGAACCCGGGCTGGATTGGGATACGAATCTTCCGCCGCGTACGGCGCTGGCGTGCATGAGCGAGACGATGGTTCTTGCGCTCGAAAACCGGCTCGAGTCGTACACGCTCGGGCGCGGCATCGACCTGCAGAAAGTCATCGCAATCGAGGAGATGGCGACGCGTTGCGGATTCACACTTGCGGATATGCGTGCGTTCGACACCGCGATAACGCCAGAAAAAATCGCTGCAATCCGAGAGGCGGCGCAAGAGCGGCGCAAAGGCGTCGTCGCGTGAAGCGCGTGGTGTCCGTTTCCCTCGGCAGCAGCACACGCGATCATCACGCGGAGGTCACCCTGCTCGGCGAAGAATTCGAGATATCGCGCGTCGGAACCGACGGCAAACTCGACGCCGCAATTGCGAAAGTGCACGAACTCGACGGCCACGTCGACGCGATCGGCTTAGGCGGCATCGACGTGTATTTGTACGCCGGCAAGCACCGTTTCGCGCTGCGCGACGGAGTACGGCTGCTGGAAGCGGCAAAGACGACCCCCGTGGTGGACGGAAGCGGTTTGAAAAACACGCTGGAGCGTGAGGCCGTGCGGTTTATGCAAGAGGATCTCGGCGTCGGTCTTCGAGGCAAACACGTGCTTATGGTGAGCGCGCTCGATCGCTTCGGCATGGCGCAAGCGCTCGTCGACGCGGGCGCAGACGTGCTCTTCGGCGATTTCATCTTTGCGCTCGATCTCGACAAACCCGTGAAAGGGCTGCACGAGTTCGAGGAGATGGCGGAAAAATATTTGCCCGATGCGTGCAAGCTGCCGTTTCAATTCTTTTATCCCACGGGGAAGAAACAAGAGAAGCCGCCGGAACCGAAATATCCGCAGTATTACCACGAAGCGGACATCATTGCAGGCGACTTCCACTTCATGCGTCAGTTCATGCCGGAAGACCTAAACGGCAAGATCGTCCTGACGAACACGGTTACCGAAAACGACGTAGACGAACTGCGCAAACGCGGCGTAAAAATGCTTATCACGACGACGCCCGGCTTCCAAGGCCGCTCTTTCGGAACGAATGTCGTGGAGGCTGCGCTCCTCGCGCTGCTCGGCAAGAAGTGGGATGAAGTCACTCCCGGAGACTACGAACGCGTGCTGCAAGAGTTGCATCTCAAACCCCGCGTTATCAGCCTCAACTGATTTCCCGTCACGCTTGCCGTCGAAGCCGCGCCGAAACGTGCCCCTCGACAGGCTCGGGGTCGGCCTATGTCATGCTGAGCCTGCCGAAGCATGGCTGAGCTCAGTCGAAGCCCGCGCCGAAGCGTGCCCCTCGACAGGCTCGGGGTCGTTCGACCAGCTCACGATGACAAAGTGGAAGTTCTACTCCGAGAACCAGCCCGACGGCTCTACTGCAAGGTTGACGTTGATTTGTTTGACTTCGGTGTATGCCTCGTAACCGTACGTGCCGAGTTCGCGCCCGATACCGGATTGCTTGTAGCCGCCCCATGGCGCTTCGTTGTACGTCGGATGGTACGTATTGATCCAGGTGATGCCGGCGCGTAGTTTGCGCACCACGCGATGTGCTCGCGCGCCGTCTTGCGTGAATACCGCTCCCGCCAAACCATAGATCGTGTCATTTGCAAGCGCGATCGCTTCGGCTTCGTCTTTGAACGTCTGCACGACGAGGACGGGCCCGAAGATTTCTTCCTGCACTATACGCATGGAGGGTTTCGTTTTCGTGAAAATAGTGGGCTCGATGAAGCAGCCGCGATCGCCGATGCGCTTTCCGCCGCACTCCATGTTCGCGCCTTCCTCATTTCCGACGCCGACGTAGGTTTGCACCCGGCCCATGTGGTGGCGCGACACGAGCGGACCCATTTCTGATTGCGGATCGAATCCGTTCCCCACGCGAATCTTTTTCGCGCGTTCGACCAAGCGCGTGAGAAACCGGTCGTGCAGCGGCTCTTCGAGCAGCAGACGGGAACCCGCGGAGCACACTTGCCCGGCGTTCGCGTAAATGCCGAACAACGCATAATCCACCGCCGTTTCGAAGTCCGCATCGGCGAAGACGACGTTGGGTGACTTGCCGCCGAGTTCGAGTGAAATCTTCTTGAGGTTGCCTACTGCCGCGCGCATGACGGAGCGACCGGTGACGGTTCCTCCGGTGAACGCGATCTTGTCGACCAGGTGGCTCTCCGCAAGGGCAGCGCCTGCAATGGCTCCTGCGCCGCACACGACGTTGACGACGCCCGCCGGGAATTCGACTTCCTGGAAAATGCTCGCCAAACGCAGGGCGCTCAGCGGCGTGAGCTCCGAGGGCTTGAGCACGCACGTGTTTCCGGCGGCCAGCGCCGGCGCGAGCTTCCACGCAGCCATCAGCAGCGGATAATTCCAGGGAATGATCTGGCCGCACACACCGATCGGCTCGCGCACGACGAGCGTTTGGGAAGGCGCAGGTACATCGAACGTTTGTCCGGTTGGTTTGCTCGCAAGCCCCGCGTAATAGCGGAAGCAATTTGCCGCATCGGCTACGTCAAATTCGGTTTCGCGCAGGGGCTTGCCGCCATTGAGCGTGTCGATGCGCGAGAGTTCCGTGCCGTATTCTTCGATCTTGTCGGCAACTCGCGTCAATAGTCGGGCGCGGTCCTGAGCGGACATTTCCCGCCAGGGGCCATCGTCGAATGCGGCGCGCGCGCTGCGAATCGCGCGATCGGCGTCCTCGCGCGTCGCTTCGGCGACCTTCGCCGTTTCGCGATCGGTTGCCGGATCGATGAGCGCGCGCTTTCCGCCGTCCGACGCTTCGCACCAGCGGCCGTCGACGTACATCAGCAGCGTATCGCCGGAGCGAGAAAGATTGCGAAGCAGTGCTTCCGGCGCGAATTGCGTGTTCTGTTCGAGCGTTTGCATTTGGCTTACCCCACCGGTAGAGCGTGTTTCATGGCGTGTAACGAACCTTTGAGCGCTTCGCAGACGTAATCCGTCTGGGCCTCCTCGATGGTGAGCGGCGGTTCGATCCGCACGACTCGAGCGTTGAAGAGCGTGCCGGAGACGAGCACGCCGCGTTCCAGCATCAACTTTCCGAGTTCGAAGCCGCGTTCGTCGTCGACAAATTCGAGTGCGATGAGCAGTCCCTTGCCGCGAACGTCGACCACGATGTCCTCGTAGCCGCGAACCGCTTCGCGCAATCCCCGGAGCAGGCGCTCGCCGACGGTCGCCGCACGATCCGGCAGGCGCTCTTCGATCAGCACGTTGATCGTCGCAATCGCCGCCGCGCACGCCAGCGGATTCCCGCCGAACGTCGTGGTGTGCAGGAACGGATTGGTGAAGATGCGTTCGAACACGGCTTTCGTTCCGATAACCGCCCCGGCGGGCATGATGCCGCCGCCGAATCCTTTCGCCAAACACATGACGTCCGGAGCGACTCCCCAATGATCGCAGCAGAACATTTTTCCGGTGCGCCCCATTCCCGTCTGCACTTCGTCCAGGATCAGCAATGCGCCGAACTCATCGCACAGCGCGCGAACTCCCGGCAGATACGCGTCCGAGGGAATGTTGACGCCGCCTTCGCCTTGGATCGGTTCGAGAATGATCGCGCCGACGTCCTCGCCGACGGCTCTGCACGTGGCGAACATGCGGCGCAGCGCGTCCAGATTGTTGAAAGGCACGTGTTCGATGTTCGGCAGCATCGCGCCGAACGGGCGGCGGAATTCCGCTTTCGCGCTGGCGGACAGAGAACCGTAGACTCTTACCGTGAAACCCTTTGGTCGCAGCGACGATCGTTTGTTTTTTCGGGTCGAAAATGCGCGCAAGTTTCAGCGCGCCTTCGACGGCCTCGGTACCGCTGTTGCAGAAGAACGCGAAGTCCAAACCCTTGGGCGCGAGCATCGACAGCGTTTTCGCGAGCATCGCGCGCAGCGGGTCGAGCAAGTCCTGGCTGTGCAGGGGCTGACGCCGCATTTGGTTGGTGACTGCTTCGATTACCTTGGGGTTGCGATGCCCGACGTTGAAGATACCGAATCCGCCGAGGCAATCGATGTACTCTTTGCCGTTGACGTCACGGTAGGAATTCGGTCCTGCATCGGACCATTCGACGACGGCGCCTGCACCGGCTGCGGACGTCGCCTTGCGATATTCCAGAAATCCCGGGTTGACGTGCTCGCGGAACGAATCCACCGTTTCGCGCGTGATCCAGGCTGCGTCCTCCTGGGTGATCTCCGGTTTGGCGATGAGTTCTAAGACGGTTTTCGTATAGGCGTATACTTCCGAAGTTGAGCGTTCAAGAATTTTCTTTCACCTCGTTGGGATCGGCGCCAGCGTATCCTCGCAACTCCGAGCGAGGCGCGCGAGCGCTTCAGTGAGCTCGTCGTCCTCGACGGTCAGGGGAACCAGAATGCGGATGACGTTTCGCTCTCCCGCAAGCATCAAGAGCAGCCCCAGCTCGCGCGCACGCGAAACGATACGGTCTGCATCCGCGGGCGACGTCAATTCCATGGCAATCATCGCGCCGACGCCGCGCACCTCCGCGATCTGCGGGTAGCGGCGTCCAAACGCTTGAAGCGATTCGAACACGCGCTCGCCGATGCGTCTCGCGCGCGCGAAAAACTCGTCGTTCATGATCTCCAGCGTTGCGAGCGCTGCGGCGCAGGCCACGGGATTGCCCGCGTACGTTCCGCCCAAGCCGCCGGGCTCCGGTGCGTCCATGATTTCCGCTTTGCCGATGACCGCGGACAGCGGCAACCCGCCGGCAATCGATTTCGCGACCGCAATCACATCCGGTTCGACGCCGGCGTGCTCGCAGGCAAACATCTTCCCCGTGCGTCCGAACCCCGACTGCACTTCGTCGAAGATCAAGACGATGCCGTGGCGATCGGCGATGCGGCGCAACTCTTGCAGGAACTCCGCGGGAGCCGGAATGAACCCGCCTTCGCCCAACACGGGTTCGATGATAATCGCCGCAACGCGATCGGCCGCCGTTTCCGTCACAAAAAGTTCGCGCAAGCCTTCCAATGCGCGTTCGGTGCTCCAGCCGTGCAGCGGATGCGGAAACGGCGCATGATAGATTTCGCTGCAGAAGGGGCCGAAGTGCTGTTTGTACGGCGTTTCTTTTCCCGTCATCGAGAGCGCGAGAAGCGTGCGCCCGTGGTATCCGTGATGAAAAGCGATGACGCCGGGGCGGCGCGTATATTCGCGCGCGATCTTCACTGCGTTTTCGGTGGCTTCGGCACCCGTGCTCAGCAATAACGTCTTCTTACGCGACGGGCCCGGCGCGATCGCGTTCAGACGTTCCGCGACCGCGACATACGGCTCGTACATGCCGACCTGGAAGCACATGTGAATCAGGCGTTCCGACTGCTCCCGGATCGCCGCCACGACTTTTGGATGCGTGTGACCGGCGTTCTGAACGCCGATGCCGCCGACGAAGTCGAAATATTCGTTGCCGTCCACGTCCCAAACGCGCGCGCCGTGGGCTCGCGCGACGAAAATGGGGTGGACGCTGCCGACGCCGCGGGCTACATGGTCGGTCCGGCGCTTAGCCAGGCCGGCCGTCCGGGTGGTCGCAGACTGCACTTGCTGCGGTCCTTTCCAGGAGTGGGCTCAGTTCTAGTGTAACCGCTTTCGCACCGGGCCCTCTACGTGTCCAAACTACAAACTTTCCGGGTCTTTTTGGGCTCCGAAACAAGGCAATGAAACTCCGCCAGTTGCTCGAGATTCCTTCGCTTGCCGGCGCGCAGGTCGTCGCCGGCGCCCTCGGCGTGGACCGCGAAGTGCTCTGGAGCCACGTGGTCGATATGCCGGATGCGGTGCCGTGGGTGCGTCCCGGCTTCCTGCTGCTCGTGAGCGGCTACAGCTGGCCGAAGGAGGCGCAAGCCGAATGCCGGCAGATCGCAAGCCTGGCCGCCGCAGGCGTTTGCGCCGTCGGGATGGCCGTGCCGAAGTACGTCGAGCATTTTTCCGGCCCGGCTCGCGCACAGGCGGATCGCCTGGGCCTGCCGCTCATCGAAATTCCGTGGGAAACACCGTTCGCGCGAATCATGGAGGAGCTGCACCGGGCCGTTATGTCGGAGCCCTACGCCATCATCGAACGTTCCGAACAAATTCATCGCGCGCTCACACGCGCGGCACTGCGCGACGCGAGTTTGGACGACCTCGCAAAGAGCCTTTCATCGCTCATCCATCGTTCCGTCACGTTCGAAGACCCGGCGGGAACGCTGCTCGCGCGGTGTTCGGTGAATGGCAACCAGGACACCGCGCGCGAGGCTACACTCGAAACCGAACAATTGATGCGGCGTATCCGATCGAGCGATAAACCGCTGCGGGTACCGGCAGTACCGGAAACGGGCGCCGAATCGTGCGTGGTGTGTCCGATTCGCATCGGCCCCGAGCTCGTCGGATTGGTGTGGATTCTCGAGGGCGGGTCGCCGCTTTCCGAACTCGATCATCGCGCCGCCGAACATGCAGCGCTCGTCGCGGCAATCCACATCGCGCATCAACGCGAGCTTTCGTACGTTGAAGCGCGCTTGGGATACGCGTCGTTTCTCTCGCTGCTGGAATCCGAGCCGGGCGCGAAACCCGTAGCGGAAGAGCGCATCCAGCTGCTCGGGTTCGACTCCCAGGGACGGTATCGCGTGGGCATCGTCGTTTTGCCGGAGGAATTGCCGCTCGCGCGGGAAGGCGTTTTGCGGCGCGATCGAGTGGCCGCACGCGTCCGCGACGCGCTCAAACTCATCGGCGTGGAGCAGCTCGTCACCGTCAACCTCAACCACGTTCCGTTCTTACTTCCGGAAAACAAGAACGTCGAGCCGATTCTGTCCGCCATCGCGGACCGGCCGTGCTCCATCGTGTTCGGCCGCGTTCATTCCGGCGCTCAGGGTGCGCGCACCAGTTACCGGGAGGCCCTCTCGCTGCTCTCGTACCGGCACCGCGCTGCGGTTTGCTACTACGAAGACGTCCTCGTTCCGCGCGTAATCATGGGCGACGCGGCGGCTCGGGAGACATTCCTGACCGATTTGTTCGCGCCGCTTCGTTCGCGCAAGGGCGGCGCCAGACTGGCGCAGGCATTGCTGGCGCTCGCGCGAGGCGGTTTTCATTTTCGGGAGACGGCGGCGGCACTCGGCATTCATCCGAACACGTTGCGTTACCGCCTCGAGCGCGCCACGCAGGCGCTGCGCGTCGACCTGGACGACGCCGACGTGCGTTTCAAACTCCAATTGGCGAGCCGGCTGCTGGATTTGGAAAACCGTGCGTGGTAGTTGTGCGACGGCAACAGAAGAAGGCGGATAAATTGTCGTATACGCACCTAGAACGTGCGTTCAGAAGGCAGTAAACTTTAATCCAAATGCCGCTCGTTCAGCGAGTACGGGGGGTTCCATGATTTCCAGATTCGCCGCTCTGGCAATTGCGATCGCGCTGGCGGGTGCGCCGCTTGCGGCGCGATCGGGCACCACCGGGTCGATGCGCGGCCGCGTCGTCGATTCTGCGACGCAGGCGCCGGTGGCCGATGCCGGCGTTACCGTCGTCTCGCCCTCGCAAACGGCGTCCGGTTCCACCGATGCTTCCGGAAACTTCGCATTCATTTCGCTTGCGCCGGACACGTATACCATCAGCGTCCGGAAGAGCGGCTACACACCCGCTTCGCAGGCCGGCATAAGCGTCTTCGCCGATCAATCCAGCAACGTTTCGATTTCACTCGAGCCGGCGCTCAAGACGATCGCCGAACTGCGCACGCGTTCCGGCGCAAGCCTCGTACACGCAGGCACGACGAGCGACGTCTTCTCCGTGAACGCTTCCGCGCAGCGCGCGGCGACTGCGCTCGGCGGATCCGGCGCGCTCAATCAGGCGTACAGCGCGATTGCGGCCGCTCCCGGCGTGTCCATGCCTTCGGGGCAGCAAGCCTGGTACCAAAGCGTCTACATTCGCGGCGGCGATTACGATCAAGTTGCATACGAATTCGACGGCGTTCCGGTCATCCGCGAATCCGATTCTGCGCCAATCGTCACGCTTTCCGCCCTGGGGCAGCAAGAAGTGCAAGTATATACCGGCGGAACGCCGGCGACGTCGGATTCACCGGGTTTGGCGGGCTACATCAACCAAGTGATCAAATCGGGCACGTACCCCGGATACGGCAGCGTCGATGCGTCCGTCGGCGGCCCAACGTATTATCACAAACTCGAGCTCGAGGCGGGCGGCGCGTCGCCGAACCGGCTGTTCTCGTATTACGCCGGCACCGCGGGATACGATCAAACCTATCGCTACGGCAATCAGTTCAACGGAGCCGGAGATCCGCTCTACTTCTTCCCGCTGTACGTGCCGACGAACAACGCCGTATATCATATTCTCGACGGCAGCGGCGGGACTGCGGCGAACCAGTGGGGTGCGTATTTCGTTCCCGGCAGCGTGAACGGGCAGGCGTACAACGCCGATCGCGAAACGGTCGCGAATCTGCATTTCGGCCTTCCGCATCATTTCGACGCCGGGCGCGACGACATTCAACTGCTCTACGTCGTCGGCAACATTTCCACCGGTTTTTACAGCTCCGCGAACGACATCGGCGCGGCGAACGTCGTGCCGTGCACCGTGGGTGACCCCACCGTTCCCTATTGCAACTCCGGTTCCGCCTCGAACTTCTGGCCGTTTTCGCCGATACCGTGGCTCGATTCCACGTATTACAACGGTCCGCTGATGCAAACGCCCAACGACGCGAACCTCGTGAACGGACCGTTTCCCAGCGGCACTACGAATCGGCTTTATAACAATCCGACCGTGAACGGCTTTCCGACGAACTCCTTCGTCGATCCCAGCATGCGCGACACGTCGAGCAACGCCTTCGCCATCGAGAAATTCCAGTACCAGCGAAATATCAACAACAGTTCGTTCCTGCGATTCGACGCGTACGGAGAATACACGAATTGGTTCATTTTCGGACCGAATGCCGCGCAACTGACGTTCGGCGCCGCGCTTCCCGATTACGAGGTGCTCGGCCACATCTACGGCGGTAACCTGACGTATTCCAACCAGCTTTCCCCCAAGCATCAGCTCACGGCGAAGATCAGCTACATGACGCAGAATCTTCAGACATACAACGCGCAGTTCGGAGCGACGGGCCTTGGCACGATCGTTTCGAGCTACGCCGACGGCAGCGGCAATTGCTACAATTACACGACCGGCGCGCTCTGGAGTTGCTACGATCCCGGCAGCCAAGGCGGCTTGGTCAACGGCGTCATCAGTCTGGAGCCTGGAACGGCGCCCGCAGGCACGCCGGCAACAGCGGCCGGAGCAAACTGGATTATGACGGAGAACGGCTACGCTGCGCAGGTTGACAACGTGCGGCCCGATTTCACGTCGGTCGCGCTCACCGACGTCTACCATCCGAACGACAAACTCACCGTAAACGCCGGTGCCCGCATCGATCGCTTTTCGTATCAGCTCGACGACTTGATGTCGGCGTACCCCGCGCGGCAGTTCTGGTTCAACGCGTTCGATCGAGAGAATTGCGGCGCGCCCGGATTTGCCCCGGTCTCGGCGTGGAATTCCACGACGGGCACGTTCGTGCCGTGCTCGACCTTCGGCCCCACGTTTGCGCCGATGTGGAACGGCACCGGACCTGCCCCCGGAGTCGGACTGAGCAACGTCGGCGCGAGTTCCACCACCTCCACCGTATTTCAGCCGCGCATCGCGTTCACGTGGAACCTGGATCCCGAAACGGTGATTCGCGGATCGTACGGCCGTTACGCGCGTCCTGCAGCTACGTCGTACCAGCAGTACAACACTTGGCAGCAAGACCTGGCGTCGTTCATCTCGCAGTTCTACGCCTTCGGTTACACGACGCCGGACCACGCGGTGTTCCCCGACACCGCTGATAACTTCGATCTGTCGCTGGAGAAGCAAATCAAGGGCACGCAGATGTCCTTCAAGATCACGCCGTTCTATCGCCGCACGCGCAATCAACTCCAGTACTTGGCCATCAATCCGCTGCAAGGAACCCTTGCGGGTTTGAACATCGGAACGCAGGAGAACAGCGGCGTCGAGTTCTCTTTCCAGGACGGCGATTTCGGCCGCGACGGACTGTCCATGCTGCTCTCGTACACGCACATGAGCAGCCGCGTCAAATACGCGTCGGTTGCGAACGGTGCGAGCGTCATCGACACGCTCAACGACTCCATCGAACAGTACAACTCGTATACGAAGTCGTGCGATCCGTCCGTTAATCCGGCTGCCGGTCAGGCCGGCACCGCTGCGTACGTGCAATGCGGCGGTTCGATCTGGCAAGGTCAGAACGCCTCGCCGACGCTGCTGAATTCGGCGGCCACGCCGGCGGCAATCGCGAACCCCTATTACAATTCGACCGCACAGCCGCTGCTGGATCGCAATGCCTGGTATGCGCCGTACGACGTCATTCCGTCGGCATTCAATGCCGCGAACGGTTTCGAAACGCCGGACGTCGTTTCGCTGATCGTGAATTACCGGCGCGGGCGTTATGCGATCACGCCGTCGCTCTCGTACAACTCGGGATCGGTGTACGGTTCGCCGCTGGTCTATCCGGGATACGTGCCGCAATCGTGTACCGCCGATCCCGCCGCGACGCCGCTCACGCCCGGGGTGAGCTGCACGGGCAGTTACACACTGGCCAGCGGCGCGGTGCAAAGCCCCGGCGCGATCTTCCTGCCCGATCCGTATACCGGCAGCAAGTTCGACGCACCAGGCTCGCTGCGCGAACCGTCTCAGCTGACCTTGAACCTGCAAGTCGAGCTACGACGTCTCGCCGCGTATGACGCTGACGCTGATTGCAAACAATCTGTATAACCGGTGCTTCCAGCGCGGTTTCGCGTGGGATGACGCCAACACGTGCATCTACTCGAATCTGCCTTCGAACATCCTGGCCCCGTCCGGCAACTTCTTAGCGCCGTCGGCGACACCGGCCCAAGTGCTGTATCCGTACGGGACCTGGTTCAACAATACGCAACTCGGCTACACTTCAGAACTGCAGCCGTTTCAGATCACCGCTAATCTGAACATTCGCCTCTGATGGCGCGTTCCCGGGCGTTCGCGCAGCTGCAGCGGCTTGCGCACGAGCACGGGCGCGAGCCGCAAAGCGAACTCTTCTCGCGCGCAACGTTCGCGACGAAGTTGCTCGGGGCATCCGCGGGCGCACTCTTGGCTCCCGCGCTCGCATCGTGCGGCGCTGCGCCCCGCGCGAGCGGGCGCGAGCGCATTGCAATCGTCGGCGCGGGCATCGCGGGATTGACTGCCGCGCTGCACTTGCACGACGCCGGAATCGAGTCGACGGTGTACGAGGCGGCGCACCGCGTCGGCGGCCGCATGCATTCCGAGCGCGGCTATTGGAACGACGGGCAGCACACGGAGTGGTGCGGCGCGATGATCGACTCGAAACACGCGCACATGCGCGCGCTCGCGCGCCGCTTTCATCTGCCGTTGATCGATACGTACGCGGCGATGCTCCCTCGCGCGAGGGACACCTCGTACTTTGCCGACCGGTACTATCCGATGGCACAGGCGGACCGCGATTTTGCGCCGGTCTATCGCGTGCTGCAGGAACAACTGCGTGGAATGGGGCCTGAAACCACGTACGCGAGCGCTACGCCGCTGGCGAGAAAACTCGACAAACTCAGCATGACGGACTGGATACAGCGATACGTGCCCGGCGGTCTTCATTCGCAGATGGGGCGCCTCATCGCCGATGCGTACTGGAACGAATACGGCGTCGATATGGCTCGGCAGAGCTCGCTCAATCTGGTCTATATGCTCGGCGTGCAAGACGGCTACGGCTCGCACGGGGGACATCTCAACGTTCTGGGGTACTCCGATCAGCGCTACACCATCGCAAACGGAAACCAGCAACTACCGCAGGCGATTGCGGCGGCTCTCCCGCGCGGTTCGGTGAAGCTTGGCTATAGAATGACCGCGATCCGCAAACGCAGCGACGGTTCGTACGAGCTGCGTTTCCAAACGCCGCATGGAACGGTGAAAGAGATCGCAGATCGCGTCGTGCTCGCACTGTCTTTTATGGTGCTGCGCGGTTTGGACTTCAGCGGCGCGGGTTTCGATGCGCGAAAAGCCCGGGCAATCGACGAGTTGGGTTACGGGTATCACACGAAGTCTGCACGTACAGTTCACGCAGCGTCCGTGGCTGCGAAAAGGCCCGTGGCCCGAGCCGGTCGACGGGCAGATCTGGACCGATCTGGGCTTTCAGTGCTCGCGTCGACTTTTCGCTGGGACAACCCGGCAAATCGGGTCTGGTCGAGTTCTTTACGACCGGTGCGCCGGGGCTGATAGACATGCCGGCATTGCCGTACACGTTTGCATCGCAAACGCCGGCGGTGGATCGGCACGTGCGGCGCTTTCTCGCGCAACTCGATCGCGTTTGGCCGGGAACCTCGCTCCACTACAGCGGGAAAGCGACGCTCGGTAACGCTCAAACCGATCCGAACATCTTGGCGAGCTATGCCACATGGCTCGTCGGACAATATACGACCATTGCGGGATACGAGCGCGTGCGCCAAGGGCGCGTGCACTTCGCAGGCGAGCACTGTTCGGTTGCATATCAGGGGTTCATGGAAGGCGGCGCGGAAAGCGGCGTTGCCGCGGCGGACGAAATCTTACGGGACTACGGCGTCCGCGTTCGGGCGGCGAGCTCGACGTGCGAAAGAAGAACCACCCGGCGAGCAGATAGGCCAGGAAAATATACGCGAATGTGTTCGTCGGCGGCGGCGGCGCGGGATAAAACAGCGTGACCGCCGGCACGAGGAGAAAGACGAGCGCGCCTGCCGCAATGACGTAGTCGAGGGGCCGGTGATCGCCGATGCCGCGCAGATAACGCGGCGCCGCGACCGCAATCATCCCGTAGATGATGATGAATCCGAATGCGCTGAGCGTCCCGCAGTAGTTGAAGATGTTGATCGGCGTTACGCGCGCGGCGAGCATCGAAATGGCGGCGACGATCATCGCCGCCAGCGCCAGCGCCACCGCAACGTACGGCGTTGCAAAGCGCGGTTGAATGGCGGTCACCGCAGAGCTGAACAGTCCGCGGCGCCCCATCGGCAGAATGATGCGCGCGCAGGTCGTCACGCACGCGAGCGCCACCGAGAACGAACTGAAGATCGCGCCGATCGCGATCGGAATCTTGAAGAAGCCGACGTGATAGAGGTCGGCCAGCGTCCACAGCGGCGCGGAGAGTTTGTCGAGCGTCGTTCCCGATCCGCGCAGCCCGAGCGTCTCAGCGTACAGGCTGATCACGAAGAATATCCCCGCGATGACCACGCTGCCGATGACGGCGCGCGGAATGGTCACGAGCGGACGGCGGGCCTCCTCACCGAACGCGGTTGCGCTCTCGAAACCGACGAAACTGAAGATCGCGGTCGCGATTCCTAGACCGATGCCGGTGCCTTGCACCCCTTGTAAGTGCAATTGCGCTTGGTCGATCCTGGCCCCATGGCGCGACAGAATAATTCCCAGAATCATGCAGATGACGATGACGGACAACGTTTCGAGCACGAGCATGACGATCGTCGAGAGTCTGAATGTCGCGATAGGCGAGCGTCCAAAGCCCGATTGCGAGCGCTGCGAAAACCGCGAGCGGCGGAACGTGCACGCCCGACGTCGCCGCAATGTTCTGAATGAACAGCGTCATTGCGCCGAACTGCGAGGCGCCCACGAAGACGTATGCCCAGACGAGCGTCCAGCCGGCCATTGCGCCCGTCCGGCTTCCGAGATTCGAAACGACGTAGCCGTACATCGAGCCCGCCGCGCTCGAGCGTTTTGCGAACTGATTGAGATTGAGGGCGACGAAAAGCAGCATCACGCCGCCGAAGACGTAGGCCAGCCAAGAGCCGTTGCCGGCGCTCGCAAACGTGTATGGAGCCACCAGCACGGGGGTCATGCTCAAGCCGATGAGCGCCACAGAAGTGGCGAGCACCTCGGGAAAGGATAGGGTGTTCGCGCGAAGCTTCGAGCGGTCGTTCACTCGGGTAGCGTACCGGATTTCGCTTCTCTGAGCCAGATAGACCGGCCGGGGCTCGCGGCGCAGTCGTCCGCGGCCGATATGGGTATACGCAAGGCCTATTCGCGCAGGGGCGCAACCTCGTCCGGCTTCAGGCGGTCTGAATGCCTAACGGTTGGGGGTGCGGCCTTAAGTGGCCGGCAGGGAGGCGACTTCCCCGGGCACTGCGAACCAACCGCGCTGGCGCCCGTTCCAGGGCGCTTCATTACACGGAGGCCGTTCGGCTTTGGCCGGGTGCCTTCAATTACAGAGGGTCTGTACTTGAACGAAAAAGAGATCGTCCTTACGAGAGAGGGCCTGGAAAAGCTCGAGCGCGAGCTCGACGATCTGAAGACCATCCACCGCAGGGAAGTCAACGACCGCATTCGTCAGGCCAAAGAATTCGGCGACCTGAGCGAAAACGCGGAGTACGAGAACGCCAAGCAAGAGCAGGCCTTCATCGAGGGACGCATTCTCAAGCTGGAGTCGATGATCCGCAACGCTCGCATCATCGAAGAATCCGATTATGCAGCCGGCGAGGTTCATCTGGGAGCCGCCGTCAAGGTCAAAGACCTCAAGAACGGTTCGGCACATGAATTCTCCATCGTGGGCTCCGCGGAGGCAGATCCCGCGAATCATCGCGTCAGCAACGAGTCGCCGCTCGGGCGCGCGCTGATGGGCCACAAGAAGGGCGAAACGGTCGACGTCGTGACGCCGCGCGGCACGGTGAAGTACAAGATCGAATCCATAAAGAGCAGCGGCGGCGCGGCTCCGAAGAAGGCCGCGAAAAAAGCTTCGTAATCGAAAACCCGCCGCAAGGCGGGTTTTCCGTTTGCTGCGAACCCTAGCACGCCTATGAACGAGGAGCTGGGGAAAACCGAAGCCGCGCTCGTGCAGGCCAGGCGCGAAAATCTGGCAGCGATGCGCTCGCGGGGAAGCGATCCCTTCGCGCAGACGCGTTACGCAGTCGACACGAACGTCGCGGAGTTGCTCGAGAAGTACGCTTTCCTCGAAACGGGGCAGCGTGCCGAAAGCGAGGAGTGGTCGCTCGCCGGACGCGTCATGTCGAAGCGCGACATGGGCAAGACGGTTTTTGCCGACCTGCACGACCGCACCGCGCGTCTGCAGGCTCTACGTGCGCAAGGACGAAATCGGTGACGAGGCCTTTGCGGACTGGAAGGATCTCGACATCGGCGATCTCGCCGGCGTTCGCGGGTTCATGTTTCGCTCGCAAAAGGGCGAGCTTTCGCTGCACGTGCGCAGTTTCGCCGTACTCTGCAAGGCGCTCTATCCGCTGCCCGACAAATGGCACGGCCTGACGGACGTCGAGAAGCGCTACCGCCAGCGTTACGTGGATCTCATCGTGAATCCCGAGGTTCGCGACACGTTCGTGCTTCGCAGCCGGCTCGTTTCCGAGATGCGCCGCTTCATCGACGCGCACGGGTTTTTCGAAGTGGAGACGCCGACGCTGCTGCACGTCGCGGGCGGTGCGGCGGCGCGCCCGTTCGTAACGCACGTCAACGCGCTCGACCAGCAGATGCAACTGCGCATCGCAACGGAACTGAATCTCAAGCGCCTCATCGTCGGCGGCTTGGAGCGCGTGTATGAAATCGGGCGGATTTTCCGCAACGAAGGCATCGATACGACGCACAACCCCGAATTCACGATGCTCGAACTCTATGCCGCGTATTGGGACGTAAACGACATGATGGAGTTCAACGAGGCGCTGCTCGCGCACTTGGTCTCCACGGTCACCGGCGGGAAGGACGAGCTGCAAATCGCAGGGGAGGCCGTTTCATTCAAACGGCCGTTCAGGCGCATCGAGTATCTCGACGGCATCGCGCGGTACGGCGGATGTACGCGCGAGCAGTTGCTCGATGCGAACGGCGCCTCGAAAATTCTCGAGGAGTTGGGTCTGCCCGAATCTCCGACACACGGCCACGCGCTGGACAAGATTTTCGAACGCACGCTCGAGCCGCACTTGCTGCACCCGACGTTCGTCACCGGCTATCCCGTGCTCATCTCGCCGCTTGCCAAACGCCGGGCCGGCGATCCGCAGATTACCGACCGCTACGAACTGTTCTGCGGCAACATGGAAATCAGCAACGCGTTCACGGAACTGAACGATCCCGACGATCAGCGCTCGCGGTTCGAGGCGCAGGTCAAGGAGCGCGCGCAGGGCGACGAAGAGATTCCCGAACCCGATTGGGATTACGTTCGAGCGCTCGAATACGGCATGCCGCCGACGGCGGGCATCGGCATCGGCGTCGACCGCCTCGTCATGCTGCTGAGCGGTCAGCAGAGCGTGCGCGACGTCATTCTCTTTCCGCTGCAGCGGCAGCACGGGTAGTGCGTTTCGAACTCGGCGAACGCGGGGGCGCGTTGTTCGTCGAAGCGATTGCATACGGCGCAACGATCGTCGGAATTCACGTTCCCGATCGAACCGGCGCACGCGACAACGTCGTGCTTCATTACGACGATCTCGAGACGTACGAATGTCCGCCGGAACCGAAAACGTATTATGGAGCCACGATCGGCCGGTACGCAAACCGCATCGCCGGAGCGCGCTTTTCGATCGACGGAGCCGAGCACGTGCTTTCTGCGAACGAAGGCGGGAACACGCTGCACGGCGGTACGCGCGGTTTCGACGCAGTAGTATGGAAGGTTGAAGACGCCGATAGCAACCACGTTACGTTCTCGCACGTCAGCCCTGCCGGCGATCAGGGATTTCCGGGAGAACTGCAGGTCATCGTGCGGTTTGCCGTCCAAAGCGACACCTTGACCATAAGGTACGGTGCCGTTTCGAACGCCGATACCGTTATAAATCTCACCAACCATAGTTATTTCAATCTGAGCCCGCGTTCCGGTGCGGCCGCGGCAGAACACGCGCTGCAAGTTTTCGCCGATGCTTACACGCCCGTCGACGAGCAGTGCATCCCGACGGGAGAAATTGCGCAGGTCGAGGGCACGCGTTTCGATTTTTCCGCGCCGCGCACGATCGGTGAATCGGCGTACGACACGAACTGGGTGCTGCGCGCACATGACGCGGATGTCAAGCCCGCAGCCATGCTCGGGCATCCCGCGAGCGGCCGAATGGTCGAGGTGCGCACCAGCCAGCCCGGTTTGCAAGTGTTTACGGGAAATACGCAAGGCGTCGCGCTGGAAACGCAGCACTTTCCGGACTCTCCGCATCACCCCAGTTTTCCCTCGGTCGTGTTGCGCGCCGGCGAAGTCTATGCGTCGGCCACGTCGCTGCGCTTCTTTCATACGTAAATTGCGGCGCGCAGGGCGCCGTTCGCCAACTAGGCTACCTCTCGTGCGCAACTCACCGAAAATAAGTCGGGTTGTAAGCAGCCATGGATTTAACGCAGACCTATCCGCGCAGCGTACGCGAAAAGGTGCTCGGCATCGTTCAGCTCGCGCGCACGATTGACAAAGGCAAGGCAAAGGCCTACGGCCGCTTGGGTGAATACAACTACGACTGTCCGATGGACAAGGCGCTGTTCGAATACCTCGACATGAACGGCGACGAGCTGCTGCGCGTGATTGGGAACGCCAAGAACGACGCGGAAATCGAGGCGTACTGCAAACCGTTCGTGGCGAAAAAATCGGCCGGCGATCTCGAGCGCTGGAATCACGAGTGGTTGACGCACCGGCCCGAGGGACGTTCATTGGAATACTTCCTCGAGTTGCGCAACGCGGTCGCGCCCGACCGCACGGACGTAACGTCATGGGCCGATCTGCTCGATTTGGACGAGAAGCGCTCCGTTCCCCGACGGGAAGCATCCGCGGTATAGACATCGAGCGCCGCCTCCGTTGTGGGGCGGCGCAGCCCTTCATCGCGAACTAGGGAGCGATGACGCTGACAGTGCGCGCGGTCGTGGAATACGACGGGACGGCCTTTCACGGTTTGCAGTTTCAACCTTCGGCGCGAAGCGTCGCCGGCGAACTCGAACGCGCGCTGTCCGCGCTGCTGCAGCACGAGGTGAAAATCACTGCGGCGGGGCGCACCGACGCGGGCGCGCACGCGACCGGACAAGTCGTGTCTTTTAGGACCGCTGCGCGCTTTCCGTTCGAGCGTTTGGCGATCGCCGCGAACGCCGCGCTACCGAAGGACGTGAGCGTTCGCGAGGTCGCGATCGTGAGCGAGGATTTTTCCGCGCGGTTTTCCGCGGTCGAGCGCACATACGTCTACGCGATCTTCAATCGGCCCGAACCTTCGCCGCTGCTGGCCCCGTTCGCTTATCACGCGTGGAACCCGATCGACGTCGATCGATTCTCGGAAGGCGCGCAGCAGGTTATCGGCGAGCACGATTTTCGTTCGTTCTGCGGCATGCTGCCGGAAAGCGGCGCGACGATTCGCACGGTTACGTGCTTGAATGCCGTTCGCAAAGGCGATTTGATTCGTGTGGAAATTCGCGCGGACGGTTTCTTGCACCGGATGGTGCGCACGATCGTCGGAACGCTCGTCGAGTGCGGGAACGGACGTCGCGATCCCAAGGATGTCACCGGAATTTTGCAGGCGCGCGATCGCGCTGCCGCGGGTTTGACTGCGCCCTCACAAGGTCTTTATCTCGCGGGCGTACGTTACAAGGACGGCTACGATTCGTTCAAGGAGCCACCCGTTACGGCGGCGTTCGCATAATCGCAGCGAACGAACGTCATCCCGTACGCATTTCGATCGCCGGCGGCGCACGTTCCGAGGACTTCGCGGCGGCATTTGCGATCCGGCGGAGCGTAAAACGTATCGCCTTCGATTTCCGCATCGACTTCCGTAATGAAAGCCGTGTCGACGTAAGGCGCAAACTCGTTGAAAATCTCGGCGCCGCCGACGATCGCGACTTCGTAATCGCCGCTCGTCATCTCGAACACTTCGCCGACGGAGCGCGCGATTTCGACACCCTGGGGCCAGTACGCGGTATTGCGCGTTAGGACGATGTTGCGCCGGCGCGAAAGCGGTTTGCCGATCGACTCAAACGTCTTACGCCCCATGACCACGGGCTTGTCGAGCGTCAAACGGCGAAAATGCTTGAGGTCCTCGGGCAAGTGCCAGGGAAGCGCGCCGCTGCGTCCCATAACGCAATGCCGGTCGTGCGCAACGACGAAGATGACGCGCGGGCGTTTCACGCTACACGGCGACTTGCGCGCGTATCGGCGGGTGCGCTTCGTAGCCGGCGAAGACGATGTCGTCGAAGCGGTAATCGAAGAGTGAGTGCGGCAGGCGTTTGAATACGAGAGCCGGCGGAGGAAGCGGATCGCGCGTGAGCTGCAGCTCCGCTTGCTCGATGTGATTCGCGTATAAATGGCAATCGCCGCCGGTCCAGATGAACTCGCCGGGCTCGAGATCGCACTGATGCGCGACCATGTGCGTCAAGAGCGCGTACGAGGCGATGTTGAACGGCACGCCCAAGAATGCGTCCGCGCTGCGTTGATAGAGCTGGCACGAAAGCCGGTTGTTCGCAACGTAGAATTGAAAGAGCACGTGACACGGCGCCAGCGCCATGCGATCGAGTTCACCGGCGTTCCACGAGCTGACGATGAGCCTGCGCGAATCGGGATTACGCCGAATCTCCGACAACACGTTCGAAAGCTGATCGATCGTCCGGCCGTCAGGCGCGTTCCACGAGCGCCATTGTTTCCCGTAGATCGGCCCGAGATCTCCGTTTTGGTCCGCCCATTCGTCCCAAATCGACACGCCGTTTTCTTGCAGCCAGCGTACGTTCGTGTCGCCGCGCAAAAACCACAGCAGTTCGTACACGATCGATTTCGTGTGAAGCTTTTTCGTCGTGAGCAGCGGAAAGCCGGCATGCAGATTGAAGCGCATCTGGTAACCGAACACGCTTCGGGTACCGGTTCCGGTACGGTCGTTCTTCTCGGTGCCCTGTTCGACGATGTGGCGGAGGAACTGCAGATACTGTTGCACGTTGCGATAGGGTATTCGCCTCATCCGTGCAAGTATCCAGCCATCGGGCGTCCGCCTGCTTCAGGCCGCCGCAGCCGTGCAGCTCGGCGTTTGCGGAGGGTGTTCGCATGCAGCGGTGGCCCAGGTGTCTCATGGCGGTTTTCGCCACGCTATCCTTACAGATTGCCGGGGTTGCGCAAGCCTTTGCGAACCACTACGCAGCCGCCACGCTGGGTGCGGCCGCTATTTTGCAAAAGAGCGACTCTGCGCGCGGCGATCTCCGGCCCGGTACGTACGTCGAGGTCGAAGACGACCGGCCGTCGGCGGCGACGTGGACGTCCGCACCTATGCACTGAGCGATTTCGCGTTCGGCCCGATCATGTTCCGGACCGCGTCCATGCTGGTTCCTCAAGAATCCACGTTCGACATAACCGACTACGACGGAATCATCGGGCGCGACGTGATGTCGCTCTACCAAATCTGGCTCGACTATCAAGACCACCGGGCATTTCTGAAGTCCGAAGCGCCTTCACTCTCTAGTAACCCAAGCGTTCGAATAAGCCGAGCAGCGTGATGCGATCCGCGCGCGTCATCGCCGGCGCTATCGTCTCGCCGACGATACGATCGACGTCTTCCATCGCCTCGTCCAAGCGGTCCCGCCCCGCTTGCGTGATGGTCACATACGTCGCGCGCGCGTCGCGCTCGTGCGACGTGCGCTGCACCAGCCCCGCCTTTTCCAACGGCAAGATCGCGCGTGTGACGCCGGATGGCGTGAGCTGAAGCCGGTTCGCCAGATCGACGGGGCGCAGCCGGCCGCCGACGACCGAGCCCAGCTCGCAGAGAATGACGAAATCGGTGAACCCGATGCCCCGCAGGACGGATTCGACGCGCTTGCGCAGCCAGGCGTCGATCCGCGCGACGCCTAAGGCGATAACGACGTTCTCGCCGAGCATGGGTTGAAGTTACTTGAGTATTCAACCATTTGTCAAGCATATTTCTGCGTAAAAGCGCTTGACACCGGCAGAAAACTCCCGTAGACTTGCCCGGTCATGCGAACCTTTCAACAGAAGACGGCGCAGGCCAGTCACGACTGGTATATCGTCGACGCAGCGGGGCAGCGCCTCGGCACGCTCGCGGTGCGCGTCGCGCGCGCGCTTTCCGGAAAGCACAAACCCACTTGGACGCCGCACATCGACGACGGCGACCACGTCGTCGTCATCAACGCCGACAAAGTCGAGCTCGGCGGCAAGAAGTGGGACAGCAAAGTGTACTACCGCCACAGCGGATATCCGGGCGGCCTCAAGATTGAGACGGCCCGTCAGGTCAAGGAAAAGCATCCGGAGCGCCTCATCGAGCGCGCCGTGCGCGGCATGCTTCCGACCAACCGTATGCGCAACGTTCAACTCAATCGTCTCAAAGTGTATGCCGGAACCGCGCATCCGCACGATCCGCAGCAGCCGAAACCGCTGGCGTAGGGAGTTCTCGTGAACGAAAATTTTCAAGGCACAGGCCGTCGTAAACGTTCTATTGCGCGCGTTCGCATCGTGCTCGGCCAGGGCGTCATCACGATCAACAAAAGACCGATCGACGAATACTTTCCGCGTCCGACGCTGCGGCAGATCGTACGGCAGCCGCTCGAAGCGACGCAGAGCGGGTCGCGATTCGATATCGACGTGAAAACCGAAGGCGGCGGCCCGACGGGTCAAGCCGGCGCGGTGCGCCACGGCATTGCGCGCGCTTTGGTTTCGATGGACGAATCGCTGCGCGAAGTACTGCGCAAACAGGGACTGCTCACTCGCGATCCGCGAGAAAAAGAATCGAAGAAGTACGGCCGCAAGCGCGCCCGCAAACGCTTCCAGTTCTCCAAGCGTTAATCCGGCGCCTCACCTTAGCGTTCGACGTCGCGCTCATTCTCTTGGGCGCGATTGCCGCTTTGTGGCGTCCATCGCCCGCGTGGGTCGAGCAGCACTTCAGTAACGGCTATTACCCGGCGTGGGAACATTTGTGGTCGTCGTTCACGCCGCTGCTGCCGTTCGCGGTGGGCGACGTCCTGGTGCTGGCGGGAGTCGCCGTCGCCGCCGTTGCGCTCATCTTCTCGCGTCCGTGGTGGCGCACGATTGCCGGCATAGCCGCGATAGCCGGACTCTACGCGATTTGGTTTTACGCGGGCTGGGGATTCGGATACGATCGCGCCCCCGTGCAGGCGCGCGTGGCGTATGCGCCGCAGCAAGTCAGCGCCGCACGCGTGTTGGCACTTCGCTCCTCCGCAATCGGCGAAATGAACCGCTTGGCTCCGCTAGCGCACGCTCAAGAGCGGCGGGAAGATTTGAATTTGGCGGAGTTGCGCGATGCATGGCTGCCGGTGGTTCAACGTTTGGGTGACACGTGGATCCCATCCGTACACGCGTCGAAATCGACGCTCGCCGGCTGGTTCATGGACGAGAGCGGCACGAGCGGGTTCACCAATCCTTTTACGCTGGAAACGCAGCTCGCACCCGATCTGCTGTGGTTCGAACGCCCGTTTTCACAGGCGCACGAATGGAGTCACGTCGCCGGTTTCAACCGCGAGGATGAAGCAAACTATATCGCTGCAGTTGCCTGCCTGCGCGATCCCGACGCGGTTGCGCAGTACTCCGGCTGGCTCGAATTGTTTTTGTATCTCCCTCAGAAAACACGCTATGCACGCAAGGAGTTCGCGTCTGAGGTTTGGGCGGACTTCGACGCAATGCGCGCGCGCAACGCCCATTTCGTCAATCTGGATATTTCGCGCTTTTCGTGGCGCGTCTACAACCGGTATCTCAAAAGCAACCACGTCGCGGCCGGCGTCCGGAATTACGACCAAGTCACGCAGCTTATGGCCGGCATCCCGCTCGATGCTCAGGGACTGCCCGTAGCGGTCGCGCCGGCCCAATCGGCACCAATGCCCCACGCATCGGCATCTCCGCCGCATGTCAAAAGGTAGGCCCCTCACCGCGTCCCAAAACGCCTCGTTCGCGCCCTGCTTCTCCACCATGGCCCGTCCTCCGGGTCGAATTTTTTGTAGGCTTTACACCTGGGATTTGCATGGGTATATTAAGTGGCGTGTTGGAGAAACAGCCGGCCCAACCCCTGACGGACTTCGATGCACATCAGTATGCGATGTCGCTGCCGATCGGTCAGGTGGTGTCCGAACTAGTTCACATTTTGGGCGCCACCACGGTCGCCGTAATCGGCGGCGTGACCGAAACGCGTGCCGTGCAGCAGTGGACCGCCGGACGCGAACCGCACCGCCAGCACGTTCTGCGATTTGCCCTCCAGATTGCCAGCATGATCGCCGAGGAAGCGGACGATTACGAAGCCGCCCGCGCCTGGTTCCAGGGCAGCAACCCGCGTCTGGATGACGCGATTCCCGCACTGCTGCTGCGCGCCGAGCCGCTGGAAGAGATTCAGGGGCCGCTCATGAAAGCGGCACGCGCATTCGCCGCGCGCTGAGGGGCCACACCGCAAACGCCATCTTGTAACGCTACGCGCCGCTTGAGACAATGCGTGCATGGTTACAAGCGGTTGCGCCGTCGTTCATGAATCGGGCGGCCCTCAAGAAATCGTACACGTCGTCGGAGAGGTCGACGAAATCAACTCCGCGGAACTGGAGGACGTACTGGAGCACGTGGTCCTTCTGGCGCGTGAGGTCACCGTCGATCTGACGCACTGCCTGTACATCGGGTCGGCCGGTCTTCGCGTCTTGATGCGCGCGCGGCAGCACGCACGTCGCCGCTTCACCACCATAGTCGAAACGGGCAGCATGCCGGCGCGAACGCTTGAAATCGCGAAGGTCGAAAGCGTTCTGGGCGTGCGGCGAACCGCGGCGACGGCGCGTTTGAACGTCTCTCCCGAAGAAACGGTTCGCGTCGTCACGCTCGACGGGGAGTGGGATCTTTCACGCGGCAGCGAGTTGCGCAGGCACATGGACCACGCAGTTTCGACGCCGCGCGTGGTTCTCGACATGACGGACGTAACGTACATCGACGAGCATTGCCTGGGCATGCTGGCGCGGGCGCGGACGCGCCGCGTCGCCAAAGGCTATCGTCCTCCGCATCTCGTCGTCGTCAACGAGAACATGCGTAAAGTCCTCGGAATCGGTGCTTTCGGCGCGTTGTGGAACCTCTACGGCACCGTCGACGAAGCACTGGCGGAGTTGAAATAACGCGGCAATAGTTTCGCCGTAGGCGCGAAACACGCGCCCGATAGTGTATCGGCATGTTCGACATAGCCGCACCCCTGATGAACGCCCTCACCGATTCCCGCAGCGAAATGGGCGCCGCAGCATCCGCAACGGCTCGAGCGCAAACACCATACGGACCCCAGCGAAGCGACGCTGCGATGGCGGGAGCCGCAGAAAACGCGATCTTTCAAGAAGCGCTGCTGAATGCGGTGCACGCGCGTTTGGCCGAACTCAAAGTCGTGACGCATGGATAGCCTGGCTCTGCTCAAAACCGCCGCTTCCGGTATGGAAGCGCAGCGAGCCGTACTCGACGTAGAGGCGCGCAATGTGGCTGCCGCGGAAGCGGCCGGTCCAAAGGGCTCGTATCCACGATTGGTGGCCGACTTCCAACTGGTCGATGACGACGGCGGCACGCCGCAGATCGCCGTTTCCGGATCGCACGTGCAGCGCGGTTCGAGCGTCGACGTGATCGCGGAAATGGTCGCAGTACTGAACGCAACTCGCGCGTACGAGGCCAATGCCTCGGTATTCGACATCGGCAAACGCCTTGCCGAACGCACGATCGACATGGGGAAAGTGTGAGAGTAGAAACGCTCGTGCCCGACACCGCGCTGCCCGCGCGTCCAGCCGATACCCGGAACGCTACCCCATTCGGAAAGATTCTCGACGACGTGGGCGCAGTTCTCGGCGGCGCCGAGCGCGCGGAAGACGCGTTTGCGGCCGGAACCGGTGATTTACAACGCGCGGTATACGAACGCGCTCGCGCCGACGTCGTGCTTTCCGTCGCTACGGCTGCGGCACAGCGCACCGCGCAGGCATTGCAGTCGATTCTGAATATGCAGGTGTAAGCGATGGACGTTGCCGCCCTGCTCGCGCGCTGGCCGGCGCTGCCGCCCAAGGTACGCGCGATAGCTGCGATGTCGATCGCTTGCGCGCTGGCCCTTGCGTTGTTCGGCGGAATGCTTGCGCATCCGCCGCAGACGGCGTTGTTCGCAAGCGGGCTCCATCCCGAGCAGTTGAGCGAAGTCGAGGAACGCCTCGCGAGTTGGAACGCGCCCTTCACGCCGACGAGCGATAACGTGCTCGTGCAAAGCAGTCGCCGCAATGACTTGCTGCTGCGCCTATCGATGGCCGGCGTGCCGCACGCGCACATCGACGCATCGAGCGACGTGCTCGACAAACTCGGTGCGCTCACCCCGCAAGCGGTTATCGACGCGCAGACTCGTGACGGGCTCGCCGGCGACATCGAGCTCGGATTGCGCGGTATGGACGGCGTGGAGGACGCGCGCGTCATCATCGCACCGGCAAAACAAGGGTACTTTGCAGACGAGTCTTCTCACGATGCAAGCGCGAGCGTGCGTTTGCGTTTGACGCCCGGCGCGCGGCTTTCCGCGGAGGCGGTGAACGGCATTCGCTCCTTCGTTGCGGCGAGCGTTCCCGGGCTGGACGATCGGCACGTCACCATCGTCGACGATCGCGGTGTAGCGCTGGGACAAGGCTCCGAAGGCGGAGACGGCACGGATCTGCAGCGCTCGCTGCAAAGCGCTCTGGATGCTGCGCTCGGCGCGGGCGCAGCGATCGTTCGCGTTCGCGTCGAGTACGATCGACGCTCGATTTCGAGCAAAGACGTGCGCCGTTCGCCGCTTTCGTCATTGCCCATAACCGCAAGCACCCAGAACGAACGCTACGACGGCGGCGGAAAACGCTACGACCGTTCCGACGAACAACTCGATCGCGGCAGTGAAACGCGGGAGATTGCTTCGTCCGCTCCTCCTGGGCGCATTTCACGCATCTCCGCCGCAGTTTTCGTCGACGCGACGCGAAACGTCGACGTTCTGGAGGTTCGACAGACTTTCGGCCGCCACGCTCGGCATCGATGCGCGCCGGGGAGATACAATCGAAGTTGCATCGGTCGCGTTCGCACACGACCCCACTGCGAGGAAAGACGGATGGTGGCTCGCGTACGGCGCGATCGTGCCGCTCTTGCCGACCCTCGCGGTCGTCTTCGCCGCGCTGATCTCGCTGCGCTGGGCCGGTGCGCCGGTGGCGTCGCTGGTGCGCACGCTGAGCGAACGAGCCAGTATTGCGCGCACCGCAACGGCCGTACAGGGAATCCCGCCCGCGAACGTGCGCGGCGCGCTCGCGAACGAACCGCCCCACGCGGCAGCCGCGATAATCAGCGCGCTTCCCGCCGCGACGGCAGCCGCCGTGCTCGACATGTACCCGGAACAAGAACGCACGGCAATCATACGGCGCATGCAGCGTCCGGCATCGCCGTTGCTTGCGGACGCGGAGAGTTTCATTGCAAACGCCTGAACGTTTTCGCAGTCTTGCCTCCACGTTGCTCGCGCCGCGCGCACCGGAACTCGAGGAAGTGCCGGAAACGTCCGAGCCGATGCCGCCGGACGAGCAGGCTGTCTCCAACGATGAACGACTCGCAGCGTTGCGCGAGGTTCGCCTTTTTCGCGCAGGCGTAATCGAAGCAGTCGAAGCCGCGGTGGAGACGATTACTGCCGACATCGCTGCCGACGTCCTCGGGCGCGAACTATTGCTTGCCCCGGCCGACATCGAGTCGATCGTCGATCGCGCGCTGCAGCGTTTCGCCGGCGAAGAGCCGATGCGCGTGCGCCTGCACGATGACGATGCGGCGCAGGCGAAATGTGCGCTTCCGGTCGTTCGCGATCCGGCATTGCGCCGCGGCGATGCGATAATCGAACTTCGCAGCGGAAGCATCGACGTCTCCCTCGGAATTCGCCTCGAAACGCTGCTCGCCGCAAGTGCGCGATCGTGCTAGCCCGCGGAACCGTCGTTTCCGCTGCGGGCGGCATCGTCGCCGTGCAATTGCCGGCAGCGAGCGTGGGCGACGGCGTGCGCATTGCGAGCGTACGCGGCTCTATCGGCGGCGTCGTCACCGCGCTGCAGAACCGCCTTGCGCTGATTGCAGTGCAGGAGGGGATCGACGGCATTGCAACCGGCGACGCCGTAAGCGCGGATCCCGCGGCCTTGACGCTTCCGCTCGGGACGGCGCTGCTCGGGCGCGCGATCGACTCGCGCGGCGCTGCATTGGACGGCGGTCCCGCCGTGATCGCGCCCTCAAGACAAACAGCCGTTGCAGCACCGCACCTCGCGCACCGGCGCAGCGTCGACAAGCCGTTTTGGACGGGCGTTCGCGCGATCGACGCATTGCTTACGATCGGACGCGGCGCGCGCGTCGGCGTCTTCGGACCACCCGGCTGCGGCAAATCCACGTTGCTTCATCTGCTGATGGGCGGCGCGTATGCGGACGCAGTCGTGGTAGGGTTGGTCGGCGAACGCGGGCGCGAAGCCGAAGAATGGATCCGCTCGTGCCCGAAGCACGCGTCGATCGTTTGTGCGACGAGCGATCGCAGCGCAGCGCAGCGCGTGCACGCCGCACGCGTCGCGATGGCGCAAGCCGATACGCTGCGTTCGCGCGGTTTGCACGTGCTGTTCATTCTCGACAGTTTGGCGCGCTTCGCTGCGGCGCTTCGCGAGATCGCGCTCGCATCGGGGGAAAGCCCGGGCCGCGGCGGATATCCGCCGAGTGTTTTCGCCGAGCTCGCCCGGTTGCTCGAAGTGGCCGGCGCCGCCGAACGTGGTTCGATAACGCTGCTCGCAACCGTGTTGTCCGATGGAGACGAGCGGGATCCGGTAAGCGAAGCGGCTCGATCGCTGCTCGACGGACACGTCGCACTTTCCGCAACGCTCGCGCAGGCGGGGCGTTTTCCCGCAATCGACGTACCGCTGAGCGTCAGCCGAACGATGAGCGACGTCGCCGGCCCCAATCACGAAGATGACGCACGAGTCGTGCGCGAAGCGTTGGCGCTGCTGGCGCGAACCGAGGATGCGCGTACGCTGGGAATTATGCCGGCGGACCCGTTTGCATTGCGCGCGATCGAGGCGCAACCGCGGCTCGACGCCCTCGTGCGCCAAGGCAAGCTGCCATCGGCTCCATCGGAGAGCCTATCGTCTCTCGCCGCCGTTGCCGATACTTTGAGGTGAAGCCATGGACATCAGCAGCGATCTCGCCGCGGTAACTGCGCGCATTGCCCAGATAACCGGGCAAAGCTTTGCGTCTGCGCCGCAACCGATCCCAACGGGCGCTGCTTCGTTTGCTTCCATGGTGTCGTCGGCCATGAACCCCGCTGCCCAGGCGGCGCCAGGCCGCGCGCCAGCGGCGCCCGCGCACATCGAGCAGCTCGTCGGCGCAAACGCCGGCGCCTGGGGCGTCGATCCCGCTCTCGTCAAGGCCATCATCGCGAACGAGTCCGGTTTCGATGCGAATGCGACCTCCAAAACGGGCGCGCAGGGCTTGATGCAGCTCGAGCCGCAGACCGCCGCCGATTTGGGGGTGACCGACGCCTACGATCCGGCCCAAAACATTTGGGGCGGAACGCGTTACGTTCGGGGACTGCTGGATCGTTTCCATGGCAATCTGCGCCTAGCCGTAGCCGCGTACAATGCGGGGCCGGGTGCCGTGGAGAAGTATGGCGGTGTTCCACCCTATGCCGAGACGCAGACCTACGTCGAGAACGTTCTCGACAGTTATCAAAAGTACAAGACGCAGTAGCGTAACGCTGCTTTGCGCGGTCTTTTTTACGCTCGCGCTGCTTCCGGTTCAGGCCCAGTCCGTTTCACTCGCAACAGTACTCGCCGCGCGTAAGTCGGCGGTAAGCGCGCTGCATTCGCACACGCCGCGGACGCTCGAAGTCCTCGGAACGTTGACCGGCGGCGGATTGATCGGCGATTTTCATACATGGCAATCAGGAGACGAAGCGCGCTACGAAGAAAAATTCGGCGTGCGCGACGAGACCTCACTGCGCCTCGGGGATAAAGAATACGCGATCAACGAGAGCGGCAACGTGCGCGAGCTGCACGGTCTGCTGCTCGAACGCCAGCGCACGGACGACTTCATCGACGATGGTGAATTCGTCTCGCAGCCGCAATACGATGCGTTGCTCGGACAAAAGACGCTTCCCGACGGCCGTTCGGTGTACGAACTCACCGTTTCGCCGCCGGGGGGCCAGCCCGAAACGCTCGATCTCGACACCAAAACGCTGATGATCGATCGTGTCAGTTACGATGAAGAAGACGGCACGTCGACCGAAAATTATTATGAATACAAGACGTTTGCGGGCGCGCTCGTCGCGCAGCGCGAAGTCGATTCCAACGGCGACCACGGGTTCGACGTAACGCGTTACGTCGAGCGTATCTACGTCGATCGGCCGCTCAACCCGGCAGTGTTCGGCGTTCCGCAAACGACCCTCGTACAAACCGAGAAGCCGGTAACGGTTCCCCTCGTCGAGCGGGAGGGACACTACTATACGCAAGTTCACGTCGGAACTAAAAACTACACGTTCTTGGTCGACACCGGAGCGCAATCGATCGTGCTCGACACGCACGTCGCCGCGGAGCAGCACCTTTCGACGCGCGGGCGTTTGGAGGTGGCAGGCGCTCAACGCATCGGCGGCATGGGCCTCGCGAAACTCGCTTCGATCGGCATCGGCAGCGCAACGTTGCCCGTGCGAATCGTCACCGTGATCGATTTGCGCGGCGCAACCGGCCAGTACGATGCGGACGGCGTGCTCGGCTATCCGTTCTTTGCATCCGCGGAAGTCACGATCGATCCGCTTGCGAAAACGATGACGTTCGCCAAGTCCGGAACTCTGCATGCGGGCGGCGAAGCGATCCCCATCGACGTGGACCGGCAGCTCGTCGAAATCCAGGGCAAAGTCAACGGAACGGAGGGGCGGTTCGTCGTCGACACGGGAAACAGCACGGAGCTGCTGCTGTTCGAGCCGTTCATGCACGCGCACCCGTACTTGGTGCAATTCGAACAGCGCAGCTTCTCGAACGACTACGGCGTCGGAGGCGCGGTTCGCTCCGTGTCGACGATTATCGACGAACTCGACGTCGGAAACTATCGCTTGTTCAACCGCTACGCAAATTTGATGCTGTCGCAGCGCGGCGCGTTCGCCGACCGCTTCGATGCCGGAAATATCGGCATGGGCGTGCTGCGCAATTTCGTCGTGACGTTCGACCTCGCAAGCGACCAAATGTACCTGCAGCGCGGCGCGGCGTTCGACGACGGACGTTACCGGCCGCGCGTCGATCAATAGCGCCAGTCTCACGGCAACAATTCCGCAGTCGCTCGGTCACGCTGAACCGCTACCGTGGCGCCATGACGATTACGGAGCAGCTGCACTTCAGCGTTCTGACCGCGCCCGTAGCCGCGCTCGACCGGCGAGCGCTTTCGCAAGCCTGGTATTCGGCACTCTACGGTGACGGTCGCGCCGCGCATTCGGGCGCGAAAACGCGATCGATCTCGGCGCAGACGCTGCTGAAGAGCAATACGCAATCTGCCGCCGTGCAACGTCCCGGCGAACCGGCGCAGCGCCCGGTATCGCGAGCGGGCTCAGCAGCGGCTCGTCTGCGCGAGGACGGCGAACCGTTTGACCGCCGCGCTCCCCGATCCGCGCTCGCGCGGAAAATCGAGCGCGCTTTTCTTCGCCCGCATAACGCCGCGCGCAAGACGTCATTTACGCTCGACGGCGAGCACGGACGCGTGCACATCGTGCTTCAAACGAATGGATCGCGTCTCCAACTCGTCGCCATCTGTGCGCCGAATTCGCGCCGCAGCGTAGCGCAAGCGCTTGCACAGGCCCGCTACGCACTCGCTTTGCGCGGCATCGATTTGGAAACAGTCACCCGCGAGGCGCCGCAATGCTGATCTCGAACAGCGCCACGCGCGCGCTCGACGACATCGCGGCGCGAGAACGCGACGTTCTGGAAGCATACGCACCCGGCGCGATGCCCGAGCGCAGCGATTCGGCGAAAGGTCCGACGCACCAGGCGGTCACGGATCCGCTTTCGGTGGCGGCGCCGGAGAATGCGTACTTCATCACGACAGGCGCTGACGGTCGCATGCTGTTCACTCGCGACGGTTCGTTTTCAATCCGCGCCGGAACGCTGTGCGATGCACAGGGCCGTCCGATGCTCGGCTACGCGCGCGACGGTGCGCCCCTTTCTGCGCTCCATGCGGATTCGGTCGACGAAGCGCTTTCGCTCACGGCCGGTGCGCGCATCGCAGCGGACGGCACCGTATCCTACGAACGCAGCACGATCGATCCGCGCACCGGCCGCCGCGAGATGCAGCAGGTACGCATGGGACGCATCGCGCTCGCGCGTTTTGCGCCTGGAACGAAACTGCAATCCGTCGATGCGCAGCACGCAGCAGCGCCCGCCGGTATTCCCCCGCACGCGGGACGCGCGGGCGATGGAAATTTCGGCATGCTCACGCCGTTCGCGCGCGAGAGCAGCGGCGTCGATATCGATGTAAGCCTGCAGCGATTGCAAGAGGCCTATCTTGCGTTCGACGCAATTTGCGCCGCCGGCAAGGCTCAGGGCGGCGTGCAAAAGACGGCGATGGATTTGTTGAAATGACCGTGCTGGGTTTTGCTCGCGAAAGCACAATCGTGTGTGGCCGGCGCGTTCGACGTTCGCGATTCGAGCGGCGATCGTCATTGCCCGTAAGCGCTGCGTGCGTGCTCGCAAACGGTGTCCGCGAGACGCTCGGCACTCTGCTGGCGACGCCCGTTTCGGTCCGATTGCTCGAACCAGTTATTCCGGATGGGCAAGCATGGCACGTCATTTGCTCGGGCGCGCAGCTTTTCGGCGTGCGCGGGCCGGCGTGCGATGGTGCGTTCGTACTTCGGCCGCAGGATGCGCTCGCGCTGGCGAGCAGTGCTTTCGGCGAAGAGGCCGGCGCGCCGCGTTCGTTGTCGGCGCTCGAACAGGAGGTCCTCTTCCGCGCGCTGCGCGGGCTTGCAGGATGCCTTGCACCGGTCTGCGGCCGCGAGATCTCGGCGCTCGAACGGATTCTTGACATTCGCGGATACACGACGTATTTCGAACTGCTCCTCGAGAGTCCGGTCAGCGCGCGTATCGGCGTTGCACTCTCGCGGGAACTTCCGGCGCGGGCTGCGGCGACGCTGGGTGTCGAAGACCTGCTCGACGTACGCATCGAGACCAGGGTAGAATTCGCGCGAGCCGCGCTGCCCGCCGCCGCGTTTCTGGACTTACGCCCGGGATGCAACGTGCCGATGACAACAAGGATAGGGGAACCGGCTCTGCTCAAGGCCGGCGGCGCCGTGCTTGCCCGCGGCGAATCCGGGGCCTTGGGCGAGCGCAATGCGCTCATCGTGACTTCCGTCCGGTAAAGGAATACTGAAACGAGAATGATGGCCGAACAAAAGAAACCGATGGTCGCGGATCAGCAGAACCTCGATCTGCTGATGAACGTGTCGCTGGAGGTTACCGCCGAACTGGGCAAGTGCAAGATGTCCGTCGCGGACATTCTAAAACTCGGCACGGGCTCGATCGTTGAACTCGAGCGCCTTGCCGGCGGTCCGGTCGATCTGCTCGTCAACGACAAACTCGTCGCCCGCGGCGAAGTCGTGGCAATCGACGAAAATTTCGGCGTCCGCGTAACGGAGCTCGATTCAGAAGCCGGCCTAGTCTCCCCGACATTCACGCGCCGATCATCGGCCGGCAACATCCGCGCGCTACAGTGGCGTCATGGATGGGCTGCTCTCCGTCGCCAATCACGCGCATGCGACGCTTCCGCTCGACACGCTCGCCGCGCTCACCCTACTCTCGATAGCGCCGTTTCTGCTCGTGATGTGCAGCTCGTTCGTGCGCATCGTCGTCGTTCTCTCGCTCGTGCGCTCGGCGATCGGCGCTGCCGCATTGCCGCCGAACAGCGTGCTGACGGGACTGGCACTCGTTCTCACGCTGGTGATCATGTCGCCGACGCTGACGCGTATTTCCGACCAGGCGGTGCAGCCGTATTCGAAGGGACGCATCACGCAATCGCAGTTCGTCGATCGCGCGGTCGAGCCACTGCGGGAGTTCATGCTGCGGCAAGCTCGCGTCACGGACGTCGATCTCTTCGAACGAGTAGCGCGTCGCGCACCCCAGCCTGCCTCGCAAGCACCGATGATGGTGCTGATCCCCGCGTTCGTCGTCGGCGAGCTTCGTGACGGCTTCGCGATCGGATTTGCGCTCTATCTTCCGTTCGTTGCGATCGATCTGGCCGTAGCGTCGATTCTGATGGGCCTGGGGATGTTCATGTTGAGTCCCCCGGTCATCTCACTTCCGGCCAAACTGCTGCTGTTCGTGATGGTCGACGGCTGGGCGCTCGTGTGCGGAGGCGTCGTCTCGAGTTTTAGATAAGACTGCCGCAGGATGCGAATCAGTCAATCGCTCGCGACGCAGCGGCCGTTTTTCTCCTTCGAGTTCTTCCCGCCGAGGACCGAAGAAGCGCGCACGCATTTGCTCGAGACTGCCCACACGCTCCGGGCCCTCCGTCCGGCGTTCGTGTCGATCACGTACGGCGCCGGCGGCTCTACCCGCGCGCGTACGATCGAAGTTTCAAAGCAGATCCGCAGCGAAATCGGGCTGAACGTCATGGCGCACGTCACCTGCGTTGCGAGTTCGCGCTCGGAATTGCGTGCCGTGCTCAACGACTTGGAAGCGGCGGGCATCGAAAATGTCTTGGCGCTGCGCGGCGACCCACCGCGAGACGCCGCTACCGACACGGCGCCGGCAGGCTTTCGCGCACGCAAACGATCTCGTGGCGATGCTCGAACGAAATTATCATTTTTGCGTCGGGGCGGCGTGTTATCCGGAAAAGCACGTCGAGGCGTCCAGCATTGAGGACGACCTCGCCAATCTCAAGCGCAAAGCGGACGCGGGCGCGGAGTTCCTGATCACCCAGTTGTTTTTCGACAACGACAAATACTTCGAGTTCGTCGATCGTGCGCGACGCATCGGAATCACCGTGCCGATTCTGCCCGGCATCATGCCCATAACGAATTTCGAGCAGATCCAGCGTTTCACGGCAATGTGCGGCGCGACGATCCCGCCCAAATTACTTGCCGAATTGGAAGCACGCCGTGACGAACAAAAAGCAGTCGAAGAATTAGGCGTGGCGTTTGCGACGCTGCAGTGCACCGATCTGCTTCGCCGCGGCGCGCCGGGCATACACTTTTACACGTTGAACAAATCGCCCGCGACGCGCGCCATAGTCAGCGCGCTGCAGGCTGCCACCGCTTGGAGAGCGTTCATCGGCAGATAATCTACCGGCAACACGCGTCCGGTAGTTTAGCGGCGATGGCTGCATTCGACGGTCTGCTGCGCGAAACGCTGCTCGTTGCCGCGATGCTGTGCTTGCCGGTGCTTTGCGTGGCGACGCTCGTCGGTACGGCCGTCGCCGTATTTCAAGCGGCGACGCAAGTGCAGGAGCAGACGCTTTCGTTGCTTCCCAAACTCATTGCCGTCGGCGTCGACCATCGCGTTGTTCGGCGGATTTGCGATGCACGTATGCGCCGCGCTGTTTACCGAGGTCCTTACGCAAATACCGGCACTGGTCGGCTCATGAGCGGAACGGCGCTCCTCGTGTTCGCGCGCTGCGTGGGGTTCGTTTTTCGCGCCCCCGGTTTTTCGCATCCTTCGGTTCCTCCGGCCGTGCGAGCAGGTTTGGCGCTGGTGCTTGCAATCGGTCTCCTTCCGGCGATGCAAAACGCGCACATACCGGGCGGAGCGCCATTCGTTATCGCGGTCGCGACGGATCTCGGCATCGGTGCGGCAATCGGATTCGCAGCCTCCGTGCTCTACGACGGTGCGTACGCCGGCGGCCGCGCGCTCGACGATTACGTAGGCATTCGCGGCAGCGTTCCGGGCGCACAAATTTTCGCCGGCGCCGGTTTCGGACGCATCTGGTCGCTCGTTTTCACCGCCGGATTTTTTCTGCTCGGCGGCTACCGCATCGTGCTCGCCGCATTTTCCCGCAGCTTCGAACTCGTTCCGCCCGGAGCTGAACCATCGGCACGTGCGTTATACCTATACGGACTGGCGTTGCCTGCAGGGATTATCGAAGCGGCTCTGCTGGTCGCCGGGCCCGCAATCGCAATCGCATTCGTGGGGCAACTAACGCTCGGCGCGCTGACCCGCGTCATTCCGCGTTTTGCGAGTTTCACACTTTCGTTCCCGATCGTTTTCGCGATGGCGTTGATTGCGACGATTGCGGCGGTTCCGCTGCTGTTCGGCCGCAGCGCCGTGCCCTGGCTGCGCGTTCCGTTCTTGGTGCGCTGACATAGCCGAAGAAAAGCAATTCGACGCGACGCAAACGCGCCTCGAACGAGCAAAGCGAGAAGGCGACGTCGCTCGAACGCAGGAGCTCGGAAACGTTGCGGCGTTCGCATGCGCTCTGGCGGCGACGATTGCGGTCGTTGGGCCGATCGCTGCATCGGCTCGCGCGGCTCTTTGGTCGGGACAATCGGGTCGAACCGACGGTGCGTCGCTGGCGAGTTGCGTTATACTCATGCTCGTGCCGGTTTGCGCTGCAGCCGCGGGTGCGGTTGGCGCAAATGCCGTGCAAAGCGGCGGAATTACGCTCTCACCCCTCAGTTTCAAAATCGAGCGGCTCTCGCCCGACAAGAATCTGCAGCGCATGCTTTCGCGCGAAGCGATCGTTACCGCCGTGCGCGCGACGGTCGCCTTTACCTGCGCGGGTGCGGCGATCGTACCGGCGTTCATAGCGATTTACGCGGCGGCATTGCACGCGAGCGGGTTGCAGGGCGTGGCGTCCGCTGCATGGAGCGGCGCATTGCGCACGGCCGCCGCAGCTTGCACCGTCGGCGCCCTCTTCGCAGGAGCAGATTACGGCGTGCAACTGACGGGCTGGCGAAAGCGTCTGCGCATGTCGTTCGAGGAACTCAAGCGCGACCGGAAGGAAAGCGACGGCGATCCGTTCGCCCGCAGCCGCCGTCGCGCGCTGCATCGGCAAATATCGCGCGGGTCGCTTCGCCGCGTGAAAGACGCCGCCTTCGTCATCAGCAATCCGACGCACATTGCGATTGCGCTGGAATACCGGCCGCCGGAAATTCCGGTTCCGCGCGTGCTGGTGCGTGCGGCCGACGATGCTGCGGCGCGCGTCCGCGAACTTGCATCGGCGTTCGATATTCCGATCGTCGAAAACGTGCCGCTTGCTCGACGCCTGTACGCACTTGCGCGGCCCGGCGATTTCATACCTCAGGAAGCGTACGTCGCCGTGGCAGAGATCGTCGCTGCGCTGCGGCAACGGCACGGCAATGCGGCACGGAGATGATACCCGAATGAATCGCATGCCCACCTACGGATTTGCCGCTTTGTTGTTGTGCATCGTCGCGATCCTCATCGTGCCGCTGCCGCCGTTTCTGCTCGACCTGCTGCTCGGGATAAACGTGTTTACATCGGCTCTCGTGCTGCTGCTGAGCGTGACCATCGAAGAGCCTCTCCAATTCTCGGCGTTTGCGCCCGCGTTGCTCATCGCAACGCTGTTCCGCCTCTCACTCGACGTTTCGGCGACGCGGCTCATCCTCACGCAGGGACACGTGCCCGGCGGCGTGGGCGCAATCATTCCCGCGTTCGGCGAATTCGTGGTGCGCGGGAATCTCGTGGTTGGGCTCATCGTCTTTGCGATTTTGATTGCCATTCAGTTCATCGTGATTGCGAGCGGATCGCAGCGAGTCGCCGAAGTCGCCGCGCGCTTCACGCTCGATGCCATGCCCGGCAAGCAGATGGCCATCGACGCGGACGTGCACGCGGGCGTGCTGGATGCGGACGGCGCGCGCCTCAAACGCGAACAGGTGCAAAAAGAAGCCGATTTTTACGGCGCGATGGACGGCGCCGGAAAGTTCGTGAAGGGCGACGCGATCGCGGCGCTCATCATCGTCGCCTTGAATCTCGCCGGCGGCGTTGCGGTCGGCATGCTCTATCACGGAATGTCTCCGGCGCAAGCGCTCCAGACGTTCGCGCTGCTCTCGATCGGCAACGCGCTCGTAACGACGCTGCCGGCATTTCTGATTTCGACGGCGATGGGAATGATGGTGACGCGCGTCGCCTCGAATGGTTCCCTCGGATCGGATTTGGCGTCGCAGCTGTTTGCGCGGCCGGAAATTTTGCGCGCGGCGGGTGGGCTGCTGCTCGCCCTTGCCCTGGTTCCCGCGCTTCCGCGCCCGGTGTTCGTCATACTCGGCCTTTCGGCATTCGCCGGTGCGCATTTCGCGCAGAAACGCAATACGTTTGCCGCTTCCCTCGCACAGCACGAGCGCGACGTTGCGAAACGCATGGCGATCCGGCGCCCGGAGATGGCGCTCGGACTTGTCGGCGTTGACGCCATCTGCATCGAAATCGGTGCAAACCTCGCCCAGTTGCTCGCACCACCGCTTTCGGATGCGCTGCTCGATCGCGTCGGCGAAGTGCGCCGCGCGCTCGCGGCGGAGATCGGCGTGGTCTTGCCGGGCGTGCGTCTGCGAGACGATCTCGCGCGGGATCCGAATACATATGCGATTCGCATTCGCGACCAGCTTGCGGGCGAAGGCGCTCTGCAGCTCGACCGCATGATTGCCGTGGCGGAAGAACCGGTGCTCGCGCGCATCGATGGCGAGCTTGCGTTCGAGCCGGTCTACGATCTGCCCGCGAAATGGATCGAACCGGAGGCGCGCGAGCGCGCCTTGGAACTCGGCGCGCTCGTATTCGATCCGATTTCCATCGTGGGTTCGCATTTGGCGGAAGCGGCGCGATCGCGCGCGGACGAGCTGCTGGGGCGGCAGGAACTGCAAACGCTGCTCGAACATTTGCGCGCCACGGTTCCGACGGTCGTCAAAGAAATCGGCACCGAAGCGCTGCCGCTCTCGGCGGTTCAAAAAGCGTTCGCATTGCTGTTGCGCGAGCGTATTTGGCCGCGCGATCCGGTTGCGGTGCTCGAAGCAATGCTCGATGCTTCGGTTTCGAGCCGCGATCCCCGCGATTTGGCTGAGGCCGCGCGCCGGGTCGCGGTGCCGGCGATCCTGCGTCGGCGCGGCACCGAGGTTCTCGAGCCGTTGCTGATCGATCCCGAGCTGGAAAGGCAGCTCGGAGGCTCGTTCTTCGATGCGGATACCGGCGCACTCGATCCGTCGGTTGCCGTGCTCATACGCGATCGGGCGGCAGGCTACGCTGCTTCGGCGCAACCCGCTCGAGCGGCGCTCGTTTGCACGAGCAGCGTTCGGCCTCTGCTCGCCGACTTTCTCCAGCGTTCGGGCGTACGATTGCCGGTGTACAGCTACGCAGAGGTGCCTTCGGAAATTCGGCTGGTTCCCGCCGACGTGGTGAAGGCCGAGGTCTCCGCGGCATAAGCGGCCCCGATTACGGGCGAAGGGCCGGGCGCTGCCGAAGGCCAACACCCCGCAGGCCCCAATTTGACGGCCCCTTCGGGCGCTGTTAGACTTTTAGGGTTTGGCCCGCCCTTGTAGCGGGTGCTCCTTTTTTTCGCGGTACACATGAGCTGGAATAGATATAAGAATCCGATCAAAGCGCTGGTAGTCCTCGCGATCCTCGCCCTGAGCCTTTGGGCCGCGCTGCCCATTCAGAAGAAGATCCAGTTAGGTCTGGATCTGCGGGGCGGTGCGCACTTGCTGCTCCAGCTCGAGCCGAACGATCAAGTCAAGACGATTACGCCGGAAATTCAAGCGGACGAGATTCAGGTCATCGACCGCCGCATCAACGGGCTGGGCGTCACCGAACCGCAGATCGCGAAAGTCGGTTCCGATCGTATTTCGGTGGATCTTCCGCAGGTCAAGAATCCTGAACAAGCCGAGGCCGCGCTCAAACAAGCCGCGGTCTTGGACTACAAAATCATGACGCCGGACCTCGCGGCGCAGGCGACTGCGGCATTGGCGGCATGCGATGCGAATCCGAAGGACAAGAAGGCCTGCGATTTCGCAAACATCGGGGCCTACAAGGCAAGCGGACCGATCGTGTATTCCGGACGTGATTTAAAATCCGCGCAGCCTTCATTCGATCAAAGCGGCAATCCGAATATCGTGTTCTACACGAAAGATCCGAAAAAATTCTACGACATTACGTCGAAGAACATCGGCCGCCCGCTCGCGATGTTCCTGGACAAACGGTTTCTTTCCGCGCCGACGATTCAAAGCCCGATTTCCGACAACGGCGAGATTACGGGCCAGTTCACGCAAGACCAAACGTCTTCGCTCGCAAATGACTTGAATGCGGGCGCTCTTCCGGTCGAGCCGACGATCATCGAGAACGATACGATCGGACCGACGCTCGGCAATATCGATCTCGTGATGTCCCTGCGCGCATCGATGCTGGGCCTGGGGCTCGTGCTGCTGTTCATGATCTTCGTGTACCGCCTGCCGGGCTTTTTGGCTGACGTCGCGCTGCTCATCTACGTCGCGATGATGCTCGGTTTGCTCTCCGCCGCGCACGCGACGCTGACGCTGCCGGGTATCGCCGGTTTCGTGCTCTCCATCGGTATGGCCGTCGACGCGAACGTGCTGATCTTCGAGCGCATCAAGGAAGAGCTGTGGGCCGGCAAGAGTATGCGCGCTGCCGTGCGCACCGGATTCGCGCGCGCGTTTACGGCGGTGTTCGATAGCCACTTCACGACGATCGTCGGCGCGGGCGTTTTGTTCGAACTCGGAACCGGAACGGTGAAAGGCTTCGCATACACGCTGTTCTGGGGAACCGTATTCTCGCTCATCACCGCGGTCTTCATTACGCGCGTCTTCGTGGACATGGTCGTCGAAAACGACGTCGCGACCAATCCGGCGCTGTACGGCATCAAGCGTGAAGAAGTCGGCATTTTTGCCAAGGCGGGGACGGGAGCGTAAATGTTTTTCCGTAGACTCAACTGGAACGTCGTCAGCTGGTTCCGCACCGTTTCACTCATTTCGTATCTGGTCATCGCAGCCGGTCTGGGTTCGATGGTTTGGCACGGATTTCAAGGCGGCGACGGTTTCCACGCCAACAAGATGATGCAGCTCGGCCTCTCGTTCACGGGCGGCACATCGATCGACGTTTCCTTTACGCAACCCGTTCCGCTCGATCGTCTGCGCGGCGCTTTGACGCCGCTGAATCTCACCGACGAAACCGTTCGAACGGTCGGCACGCAATCCGGCAACGGTTTTTCGCGCTATCAGATCGAAACGGAGACCGCGCTGGGGAACAACACGCCGGCGCTGTGGAATGCGCTCGGGAGCGTCGGTCAGGTCGATCGCGGCAAGTCGCAAATTTCGTCCGTCGGACCCACGCTCGGCCGCGAGTATCTTACGAAAGCGGTAGAAGCGCTCATTATTGCGCTGGCCATCCAGTTTTTATACATTGCGTTCCGCTTCGGCTGGAACTACATCTTCGGATTGGTAACGGTCATTGCGCTGCTGCGCGACGCGGCCATGATGATCGGCATCTACGCGATGGCCGGTAAACGCGCCGACGACGCGTTCCTCGCCGCGGTGCTCACGGTCATCGGCTACTCGGTCATGGACACGATCGTCATTCTCGACCGGATCCGCGAAAATACGAAACTCATGGCTGGCCAGGCGTACGACAAGATCGTCAACACGTCGATCCTGCAGACGATGACGCGCTCGTTCAATACGCTCGCGACAGTGGTCATCACGCTCGTCGCGCTGCTCGCCCTCGGCGGCACCTCGCTGAAGAGCTTCGGCTTTGCGCTGCTGGTCGGCATCTGTTCGGGCGGCTACCATTCGATCTTCTTCTCGGCTCCGCTCGTGCTCGTGTTCCGTAAACGACAGACTCGAAACAGCCTCGCGTAAGCGCGCCGCAGGCGGAAGTGTGGATCGCACGCGTTCGGCTCGCAGCGTTGCCGAGAGCAAAGCGATCGGCGCGCACGGCGGTGCGGCGCGCGAAGACATCGTTGCCGCCCGTAAAGCGCGGCGCCAGAAGGCGAAATCCGTTCGTCCCGCGGGTTCTTCCCCTTCACGGTACAAGCGCAAACGGACCGATTCCGGTACCGCAACCACGCTCGCCGATCCCTCGGTGGACGAATACGGCGACGAGATCGATCCGCTCGACGCGCAAGCCGCGGGCCTCGATCAAGCTGCGCTCGATCAAGGACACGAAGAGATCAACCTCAACCTCGACGAGTTCGAACCGGAAAACGAGCTTCCGCCGCACGATGACTCGGCGGAGCATCGCGAAGAGTAAGCCGCTTCCGCCTCCGACGCGCTCGGAAGCGGCTTTCGAACGCCTCTTGGCGTCCTTCGACACGTTGCACGCGGCCTCGGCAAGCTCGGCCGCCCTTCGACAGGCTCAGGATGACAATGCGGTCGCTCAGGATGACAATGCGATCGCTCGTGATGACGATGCGGTCGCTCAGGATGACGCTGGTCCGGAAGAGTCGATCGACCAGTTCGTCGATCGGCTCTTTTCTCGGCAGCGTCAGTTTCTGGAGCGCGATGAATTTGCGGGGATCGGCGAGCGCGACTCCTTTCCCACCAAAGTCGTCGGCGTCTCATTCGAAGGGCGGCAAGACACCGTCGCCGGCCTGATGCCGGGCCGCGAACTCGAACTCAAACGCCGGCCGGATAATCCCGTCGACGGCAACGCCATTGCCGTACATTACGGCGCATTGCACGTCGGCTATTTGCGCAAGCAGATCGCCAAGCATCTCGCGCCGCTCATCGACGGCGGCGTGCGTTACAGGGCGCGCATCGAGCACGTCACCGGCGGAAAAGACGGCAAGAATTACGGCGTCAACATCCGGGTCGAACGCGATCGCGCACCGCGCATCGATGCTTTTGCCGTGCAAGAGCGTGCGGCGGCCGATCGCGAAACGCTGCGCCGGGCGCTGATCGGATCGGCGCAGACACACGATGCGCAAGCGGAAGTGCTTTCGCGCGTGGATGCCGGCAAGAACACGCTCGCGGTGTTGGGAACCGGCCGGGGCAAATCGTTCTGTTTTCAATACCCCGCTGCATACCGCGCGCTAGAGTCCGAACAGAAAACGCTCGTCATCTACCCGCTTCGCGCCCTTGCCAACGATCAATTCGAGGCATTGACGCGGCGGCTCGACGGTTTCGGCTTGCGCATCTATCGCGCCAACGGATCCATCGGCGCGCAGGAGCGAGCGGGGCTGATGGAAGCGCTGGAGAGCGGTGCTTGGGATATGGTCTTGGCGACTCCGGAATTTTTGCAGTTTCACCGGGAAGCGTTCACGGGTCAAAGCGCACCGGCGCTCGTCGTCGTGGACGAAGCGCATCATATTTACGAATCGAAACACCGCTCGGCGTACGGGAGGCTCGGTGAAACCATCGCTTCGCTCGGAAGCCCGCAGATACTCGCGCTGACTGCAACGGCGGGCGACGACGCATTCAAACAGGTTGTGTCGGATCTCGCAATCCAGGCGTGGGTCATCGATCCGACGGTGCGCGAAAACCTGCACGTCGTCGACGCGCGCGGGACGAAAGAAAAACTCGCCTACCTTGCGCGCACGTTTGAAGAACCCGGTAAAGGCATCGTCTACTGCAATTCACGCAACGAGGCGACCAGGACCGCGGAGGCACTTCGCAAGCACTTGAACGATGCGGTGATGTTCTACCACGCCGGAATGCCCTCGCCGGATCGCGCTCAGGTCGAGGACCGGTTTCGAAAGGGTGAGCTGCGCGTCATCGTTGCGACCTCTGCCTTTGGCGAGGGCATCGATTTGCCCGACGTGCGAAATGTCGTGCTGTACCATCTGAATTTTGACTTTACCGAGTTTAATCAGCAGGCCGGCCGCGCCGGGCGCGACGGCGAACCGGCCAACATTCACCTGCTTTTCGGAGATCCCGACCGGCGCATCAACGAATTCATCATCGATCAGGAAGCGCCCACGTTGAACGTGCTGCGCGAGCTCTACAAAGGGATGCGCGGCCTCGCGCCCGATGCTGCGCTGCGCATGAATTACGCGGACATTGCGCGCACGCTCGATCTCGACAAGGCAAACGAACGAACCGTCGGAACCGCCGTGCGCATTTTCGAGGACGAGCGTCTCGTCGAAACCGGCATCGACGATGACGGACGTTACCTGCGTTTTCTGCGCACGCCGGGTAAGGTCGACTTGACCAAGAACGAACGGTTTGCGGAAGGCGAAGCGGCGCGTGAAGACTTTGCACGTTTCTGCGAATTGATTCTTACCGCATCGGCCGAAGCGCTGGAGCGCATCATCAACCGGCCCATCTATCCCGAGCGCGTGGAGTTGATACGTTGAAAACGCTGCTGGCTCCGGCGTTGCGGGATGGCGACGCCGTCGCGCTCGTCGCGCCGGCCGGCCCAATAGCCGCCGACGAGCAATTCGCTCGAGCGGAGGACGTCGTGCGTTCGCTGGGACTCGTGCCTCGCATCGCACGCTATGCAAGGCAGCGTCGCGGCTATCTCGCGGGAAGCGACGACGAACGCGCTTCGGACTTTAATGACGCCGTGCGCGACCCCGAAATCCGCGGCATCTTCGCGCTGCGCGGCGGGTATGGGACGATGCGCATACTCGATGCAATCGACTATGCAGCGCTCGCGGCGAATCCGAAAGTCGTGCTCGGCTATTCGGATTTGACGGCCATACTCAATACGATAACGCAGCGTACCGGCCTCGTCACTTTTCACGGTCCCGTCGCCGCGCTCTCGCCGTTCACCGAAAACGAAAGCGCGTGGCTGCGCCGCGCACTCATGCGGAGCGAGCCGCTCGGCGAGCTGCATGACGCGAACGCATACGCGATCACCGGCGGTACGGCGTGCGGACGATTATGCGGCGGAAATCTTTCGCTCGTCACGTCACTGCTCGGCACGCCCTACGAAATCGACACGTCGCGCGCGATCCTGCTTATCGAGGAAGTCGATGAGGCGCCGTACCGCATCGACCGCATGCTCACGCACCTTCGCCTGAGTGGAGCACTCTCGCGCGCGGCCGGCATTCTCGTCGGACGGTGTCGCCAATTGCGACGTTTCCGGCGATCACCCCTACGGCGCCATGCCGCTTGCCGAAGTGCTGCGCGACCGTTTGGGTGACTTTGGCGTGCCGGTTCTGGCGCAAATACCCGCGGGTCACGACGGCGAGCAGTGGACGCTCCCGATCGGCCTCGACGCGCGAATCCGAGACGACCGCCTCATCATCGATAGCCCGGGGGTCCAGTAGATGTTCGGCTCGTTCGGCGATCGCTTGTCGGCCTTGCCGCAGGCGCCTTTTTTCCAATGGTTTTCGCTCGAACCGTATACCGACGTGGGCCCCCTGCCGGACGTCGCGGTGCGCGCGTTCAAACCATCCGGTGAGGCATTCCACGATTGCGTCACGTTGGAAGCGGTGACGAACGATGACGAGCGCATCGCGAGCATGCGGCTTATCCTCTCGCGCAGTTTCGTCAACGACGCGCGCCACGGCGCATTTGCGCTGGACGTCACGAAGAGTTTCTTGCAGGGTGCACTCGGCCAAACACCGCTGGGAAAGGCATTCGAATTTCGCATGGGTGATGCGGCAATGATCAAACGAGCCGGCGCGACGGGCCAGCCGCCACGGATCTCGGACGTCGAAGAAGCGGCTCTGCAAACCTATGATGGGCAAAGACCGGATTGCGAAATCCGATCGGGAGATGCGTTTGTGCGTTTCTCGAACGAAAAACGCGGTCCGATCGACCGCGTTCTCGTCATTGAGATCCGTCCCCCAGGCTCAGCTGCCAAGCGTGGCACTGAGCCGCGGTGCCCGACGGTTGCGGCTTTGCGCGCTGGGCGTGGTGCAACTAAGCGATAACGCGCTCGGCGTCAGCGGCGTCGGTTGCCGCGAAAAAGCGATTGTGGGTTTCGGTAACGTGCGGTGCCCACGGGTCGACCTGCGCCGCATTCACCGGGAAATGTACGGTCGGTCCGACGGCGTCCGCATAACTGTTTCCGTCGAACGGCTGGAAATCCCGGCTTTCCTTGTGCGCAACGACAAGCGAAGCGACGCTGTTCGCCGCCGTTTTTGCCGCTTTGCGAAGAGCCGGATCGAGGCGTCCGTCGCTCGCGAGCGTATCGTATAGCGCGACCGCGGGGCGATCTGCGTGCCACGGCATATCCGGCGTAGCTTCCGAAAAGCGCACCATGCCTTGAACGGACTTTGCGTCTTGACGAATCGCCCCAACTTCCGATTTATCGTGCTTGCGTGCAGCGATACCGTCGTTGAGCGCTTTGACCGAGGTTTCGACGTTCCGGATCTTCGCTGCATCCAGATCGAGAACGTCGAACGCCGCGGCCGGCCCCCACGTCTCGCCTTCGGCACCGTATTTTTGATGCATCACGTCGTCGACGACCGCTTTGCCCATGCCTCTTGCATCGCCGTGTTTCGCAATCGCGTCGGCGACATTGCTCGGAACGCCGGGAGAAACCATCGTTTCGGGACTTGCCGCGAGATATTTGACGCCCGCGTGCGAAAGTTCGTCCGCAAATCCGAGTGAGGCCATCAGGCATTGATTTGCCACCACGCCGTCGACTTTGCGACCGGCATCTTCCGGGTGTTCCTGCGCGTGCAGTTTCATCCCGTCGGCAATGCCCTGCGCGATTTGCGGCATCGGCATAATCGCATGGCAACTGTCCGCTTCCAAGCCGCCGCCGTCGCCGGCGCCGTGATCCGTCAATTCGATCCAAGTTTGTTTAGCGCCGGATTGCTCGGCGTTGTCGAGAACGTGCGCGACGAACTTCGCGAGATTCTTTTCCGAGGCCATGTCGTGCGGCGCGCTTATCGATGCTTGTCCGATTTGCCCGTCCGAAACCGTGAAAGAGTCGGTGCGCAATTTGCCCGTGCCCGCTGACGTCGTATCCTGCACGGTGTATTCGATCTTCGAATCCTTCGCGCTGCTCTGCAGCGCTTGGCGCAGCGTAACGCCTTGCGATTCGTCCAAATTGTTGTCGCCGTCGCGGTAGATGCCGAATTCGACCGCGCGCGACGATGAAGAGTTGACGGTTGCCATAACGAGCGAAGCCCTCCAGATCCAGTAAGTAGACTCTGGAGATGCTATTGCGACGAGGTGTGCCTTTGGCTAGCGGAATGAGCGGTTGCGCTCCTCGAAGCCTGGCCATAAGGCCGGCAGCGATTGACCGACTTGTCCACCGCGCGAACATTCTTTAGATGAACGTTGACCGAAGCTGATCCGGTTTGGTGGACAGTTGAAGTTTAGACATCATGCGACTTGACTGCATCCGAATTCGCGCGCCGGCAACGAGCACGTGCTCCGCATCGGACCAAACGGGAGTGCCCCGCCACGGTAGAGCGTGAGCGCGGCGGGATTATCACCGGCGACTACGGCGAGCGCCGAGCCGCTGGGTGAAGCGCCATGCCTTGAGGCCGTTCGGAAGCACGACCGGCGCGAAGTCCCCATCGTGCATGAAAGCGCCGGAGCAGCGCCTGCGAGCAAGAAAATGCCCACAAATTCTGGCATCGGGCATGGCTCCTTTCTCTGCACTGCGGACCTTGGCGTCTGCTACATGCGGGGCGGGACTCGGACCTGCCGCGGCCGTAAGCAGAAGCGCATGGAGGCGAAACGGCAGATCGAAATCCGGAGAGCGCAAGAGAGCGATTTGGGAGAACTCGTGCCGCTTTTCGATGCATACCGGTCGTTCTTCGCGGGCGAAAAGCCGTCAGGCTCGCGCGCCTTCTTAGCCGAACGGCTCCGTGAAAACGACGCGATCTTTTTCCTCGCGTGCAGTAATTCGCAGATTGCCGGTTTCTTGACGCTGTATCCGCTTTTCTCGTCGTGGCACGCGGCCCGAATTTGGTTCTTGAGCGATCTCTACGTTCGCGAAGAATCTCGCAACGCCGGAATCGGAAGACGCCTGGTCGAGGCGGCGCAGGCGTTCGCTCGCGATAACGGCTCGCGGAGCATCATGGTCGAAATCCCGCACAGCGAACCGCATCTCGTGCAATTCTACGAGAGATTGCAGTTCATCCGCGACCGGAACTTCGACCTGCACCGGTATTATATCGCGTGAATTCGCCGCCGGTATGCTTGCTCTGCCCGGTGTTCTGCTAGGGCGCGGCCGGAACGCAGCGAATCGGGAACGGCTGTGCCGCAATACGTATATTCGATGTACCGGGTCGGCAAGACGGTGCCGCCCAAACGACAGATTCTCAAAGACATTTCCCTGAGTTTCTTCCCCGGCGCGAAAATCGGCGTGCTGGGGATGAACGGAGCCGGAAAATCTACGCTTCTGCGCATCATGGCCGGCGTGGATACGGAATTCGACGGCACGGCCGAAGCGATGGCGGGCATCTCCATCGGATTCTTGCAGCAAGAACCCGTGCTCGATCCGGACAAGACCGTGCGCGAAACGGTCGAGGAAGGCTTAGGCGAAATCCTGCGCGCGCGCAAACGCCTCGAAGAGGTGTATGCAGCGTACGGCAGCGCCGACGCCGATTTCGACAAACTCGCCGACGAACAGGCGAAGCTCGAGGCCGTCCTTGCGTCGCAAGACGCAGACAGCATGGATCTGCAGCTCGAGATCGCCGCCGACGCGCTGCGGCTGCCGCCGTGGGACGCCAAGATCGCACCGCTTTCCGGCGGCGAAAAACGGCGCGTGGCGCTCTGCCGTCTGCTGCTTTCGAAACCCGACATGCTGCTGCTCGACGAGCCGACCAACCACCTCGATGCGGAAAGCGTCGAATGGCTCGAGCAGTTCTTGCAGCGCTTTCCCGGAACGGTCGTGGCGGTTACGCACGATCGCTACTTCCTCGATAACGCGGCGGAGTGGATTTTGGAACTCGACCGCGGTCACGGCATTCCGTGGAAGGGCAACTACACGTCCTGGCTCGAGCAAAAAGAAGCGCGCCTTGCGGCGGAAGAAGCAGCTGAATCGGCGCGGCAGAAATCCCTCAAACGCGAACTCGAGTGGGTGCGCACCAATCCGAAGGGCAGGCACGCGAAAAACAAGAGCCGCATCGCGCGCTTCGAAGAACTCAGCAGTTACGAATACCAGAAGCGCAACGAAACGCGCGAAATCTTTATCCCGGTTGCAGAACGTCTCGGCGACCGCGTGATCGATTTCGAGAACGTGCGCAAAGCGTACGGCGACAAATTGCTCATGGACGGCGTGAGCTTCCGCGTTCCGGCGGGCGCAATCGTCGGTATAATCGGGCCGAACGGTGCGGGGAAGTCGACGCTATTCCGCATGATTGCCGGTAAGGAACGACCGGATTCGGGTGAAATCGCCGTCGGGCCGAGCGTGAAACTCGCGCTCGTCGATCAAACGCGCGAATCATTGCAGAACGGTAAAACGGTGTTCGAAGACGTCAGCGGTGGCTTGGACTTGCTGACCGTCGGCCGGTTCGAAATGCCGTCTCGCGCATACTTGGGGCGCTTCAATTTCAAAGGCGGGGATCAGCAAAAGAACGTTGGACAGCTCTCGGGCGGCGAACGCGGACGGCTGCATCTGGCGAAAACGCTGGCAACCGGCGCCAACGTGCTCCTGCTCGACGAACCGTCGAACGATCTGGATGTGGAAACGCTACGCGCCTTGGAAGATGCGCTCGGCGAGTTCGCGGGGACGGTCATGGTCATCAGTCACGATCGCTGGTTTTTGGACCGGATCGCCACGCACGTCATCGCATTCGAGGGCGATTCGAGCGTCTATTTCTTCGAAGGCAACTACCACGAATACGAAGAGAACAAGAAAGCGCGCCTCGGCGAGGAAGCGGCGCAGCCGCACCGCTTGCGCTACAAGCCCCTCACGCTACGCGCTTAACCGGTCGGGCATTCGTGCAGCAGCGTGAAGCCGTCGGACGTGGTGTGAGCGATCACGTATTGCACGAGGGGCGGTTCGCCCGAGGCTTGGTTCGGCGGCGGAAATTGGAACGTCGCCGGAATGTTGTCGTGGCCTTTGATGAACGGATCCGTGTTTTGGCTGCTGTAATAGAACGGATAGTCGAGGTCTAGGCTCTGCTCCGAACCGTCGGGGAAGTGCACGATGATCGACACGTACTCCCACACGCGCCCGGTTCGCGAATCGATGGTCGGATTGTTGTTCGGCGCGAAATCGACGTAGCCGCAGGGTTCGTGCGCTGCCGCCGCACCGCCGGTTCCCTGGCCCGTACCCGACTCACCCGTTCCGGTGCCGCCTTGTCCCGCCGAGCCGGTAACGGCCTTTGCAACTCTACTGGCTCCCGCGCCGTGGCCGCCCATCGGAATGTGCTCTACGGGCTTGCTGTGGTAGCGCGTGCGTACCAGAGGCCGCGCCGATGCAACGCGGCGTATGCGTTGCCGTTCGGAAGGCGCAGCCGGAGCGACGACGTGCGGCTGCACGTGCGTTTCCGCAATAACTTTTGCGTGCACGATCGGCTTCGGCGTAGGTTTCGGTTTGGGTTTCGGTGTGGGCTTGGGCCGATGCTCGATGCGCATGAGCTTCGCAACGGTAATCCGTTCGGCCGGTTCGCTCGGAATAGCGTACGTGTGCTGCGGAATGGACATCACCACGACTTCGATGATTGCCAAGGCGAGCGCAAGGCCGATGACGAGTCTGCGCCGGTTCGCCTGTGACGTCTCGGCCGAGAGATCGCGTATGAACGACGAGAGCCACCCGCGGCGCGCGGGTGACTCTCGCGTTTCGAGATGTTTTGACGTGGTGGTCACCGGCCTGCTACTTTGGTTGCGGGGTTACCCCGTACGTTTCTTTATACCATTGGTCGAATTGATCTTGCGTCGGATAGTAGCCGTACTTCTTGTAATACCAATCCCGGTACGCGGATTGCCTGCGCTGAACTTCGCCTTGTTCCGCGCGTTTCTCACGCACTTTGTGATTGTAGTTGGTGATCAGAATGCCGGCAGCGGTGCCTAACAGAATGATGTTGCGCGTGCGGGCGGCCCCATTGGCCAACGCGGGAGCCGTCGCACCGAGGCCGATCGCCGCGGCAAGCGCGGCGGCCATGGCTCTCTGCTTCATAAACCGTCCTTTCATCTGCTCAGAATCCTTCCCATGGAGAACGAAAAGGCGGGCTGGGTAGTTTCAAGGAATCCCTGTGCTCCGTGGAAGTTCAGAGTGACATACGAGGAATCCCGGATTTTCCGATTCCCGGGATCCTTTTCCGTGACATTACCCCACTTCTCAAAGACAAGCAAGGTTTCAAGGCCGCGATCGATCTTTTCGTCGACGCCTTCAACAACCGCAACATCGACTACGTCGTAGGAATCGAAGCGCGCGGCTACATGCTCGGAGCTCCGCTCGCGTACGCGATCGGCGCGGGTTTCGTCCCCGTACGCAAGCCGGGCAAGCTTGCCCTACAGCAAGCTGAGTGAATCATACGCGCTGGAGTACGGAACCAATTCGCTCGAAATCCACGAAGATGCGCTGGGCAATGGCGACCGCGTGCTCGTGGTGGACGACTTGCTGGCGACCGGCGGCACCGCCGCGGCCACCCGCCGCCTCCTCGAACGGCTCGGCGCAAAGATTGAAGGCTTTGCGTTTCTCATCGAGCTCGAAGCGCTCAAAGGGCGTGACGCTTTGCACGGCGTGGACGTTAGAACGTTCATCACGTATTGATCTTGGGAGTCTTCTATATGGGTCGCACCCGCCTAGCCCTGGTTTTTGCACTCGCGGCAGCAACCGTGACGCTTGCGTTTGGGCCCGTCCATGCCCAGGAGTCACCCGACCAAGGGCCCGCGACCGCCGCGGCCAGCCCCTCGCCGCCTCCAATCCCGTCGCCGAAACCGGGCCCGGACGACCCGAAGCGCCACAAGCTGGTGGTACAGCAATTCCTGGCCTGGCAGCAAGGGCAAGTCGACCGTTCGCTCTATGCAGATTCCGTAAACGACCAGCTGACCGACGACGTCTTGAACCGCGGCACGGCGACGCTCGCAAACATGGGCGCGCTGCAAAGTGCCGTTTTCCTGGGCACGAGCCACACCAAAGGCGTCGACCTCTACGTCTATAAGGTGACGTGCGAGCACGGTTCGGTCGACATGGATTTCGCGCTGGCGCCCGACGGAAAAATCGAGCTCGATATTTTTCGAATAGACGGGAAGCCGCCGCTTGTGGCATGATGGTCTGAAAGTTACATGACGATAGCGGAGCTGGTTCAGAAGGTTCGGACCTACGACCCGTCGCTCGACGGGTCGTGGCTTATGCGCGTGTACGACATGGCGAATCGCGCGCACGAGGGGCAGCGCCGCGCTTCCGGCGAGTCGTACATCGAGCATCCCCTCGCCGTTGCAGGCATCCTGGCCGACCTGGAGATGGATCGCCAGACCGTCGCGGCGGCGTTGCTGCACGACGTCGTCGAAGACACCAGTCTGACCACGGAGCAAGTCGCGAGCGAATTCGGGGACGAGATTTCCACGCTCGTCGACGGCGTTACGAAACTGACGCGGATCCCGTATCAATCGAAGGAAGAAGCGCAGGTCGAGAATCTTCGCAAGATGTTCATGGCGATGGCCAAGGACATCCGCGTCATCATCATCAAACTCGCGGACCGCCTGCACAACATGCGCACGCTCGGCAGTTTGCCTCCGGCGAAACAAACGGCCATCGCACGCGAAACGCTCGACATCTATACGCCTATCGCGCACCGTCTCGGCATCTGGAAGATCAAATGGGAGATGGAGGATCTCTGTCTTCGCTACATCGACCCCGAAGGCTATCGCGAGATTGTCGAACGTGTCGCGAAGACGCGCAAAGAGCGCGAGAGCGGCGTAGAAACGGTCATCAATCGCCTGAACGAAGAATTTCAAGCAACTCGGCATCAACGCCGAAGTGCACGGGCGCCCGAAGCACTTCTATTCGATTTACACGAAGATGAAGAAAGGGCGCGACTTCTCGACGATTTACGATCTCTCCGCCATTCGCGTCATCGTCGATTCGGTCAAAGATTGTTATGGGGCGCTCGGTACGGTGCACGCGCTTTGGACGCCGCTTCCGGGACGTTTCAAAGACTACATCGCGATGCCCAAGCCCAACATGTACCAGTCGCTGCACACGACGGTCGTCGGGCCCGAAGGCGAGCCGCTCGAGATTCAAATCCGTACGTGGGAGATGCACCGAACCAGCGAGTACGGGATCGCCGCGCACTGGCGCTATAAAGAAGGCGGCAAGGCCGACCAGTTCGAGAACAAACTCTCCTGGCTGCGCGCGCTGCTCGAGTGGCAGAAAGACATGCGCGATTCGCGCGTGTTCATGGAAAACCTCAAACTCGATCTCTTCGATTCGCAGGTGTTCATCTTCTCGCCGCGCGGCGACGTGTTCAGCATGCCGGCCGGAGGCACGCCGCTGGATTTCGCCTACTCGGTTCATACGGACGTCGGAAATCACTGCGTAGGCGCTCGCGTGAACGGACGCATCGTTCCGCTGGATCAACACGCTGCAAAACGGCGACATCTGCGAGATCCTGGTCAACAAATCCAGCGGGCATCCCTCGCTCGACTGGCTTTCGATCGTCAAGACGAGCAGCGCCAAACACAAAATCAAACAGTGGTTCCGCAAAGGAACGGCGCGAGGAGAACGTGCTCGCCGGACAGGAAGCGGTCGAGAAAGAGCTCGCGCGCCAGCACATTTCGTTCTCCACGCTCAGCGGCGAGATCATCGAGCGGATCGCCAAGCGTATGAACTATGCGACGCCGACGGATTTATTTGCGGCGGTCGGATTCGGCGACGCCTCGGCGACGTCGGTCGCCAATCGCATCAAGGACGAACTCAAGAGCAATAACGTCGTCGAGTTTGCCACGATTACGCGGCCGCCGTCGGTGTCGCGGCGCGTGTCGCGCAAGACCAGCGGCATCCGCATCGCCGGCGTCGACGACGTACTGGTTCGTCTCTCGAAATGCTGCAGTCCCGTCCCCGGGCGATCCGATCATCGGCTACGTCACGATCGGCAAAGGCGTGTCGGTGCATCGCGCCGATTGTCCGAACGTTGCGTACATGACGGCGACGCCGGAGCGCATGCTCGAAGCGAGTTGGGGCGGCAAGACCGAAATCACGCATGCCGTCGACATCGAATTGGAAGCGCTCGACCGTCCGCAGCTGCTGCAAGACGTCATGGCGGTGTTCGCCGAACTCAAGACGCAGGTCAGTTCGGTGACGGCGCGCGTGAAGCGCGATCGCCACGCACTCGTCAGTCTCACCGTGCAGATTCACGATCTGGATCATCTGCATCAGATTCTGCGTAAACTCGAGACACTCAAAGACATACGGCGCGTGTACCGCGTCACGAAGCGCGAAGCCAAGTCTTCTTAGTCGTCGTGAGCCCGTCGAACGCAGTCCGACCCGCTCGAGGGGAGAGCCTGAGTCACTGGGCGTGGCTGCTCGCCGCCGCGTTCGTGGGCGGCGGCATCAACAGCGTCGCCGGCGGCGGAAGTTTTCTGACGTTTCCGGCGCTGCTGCTTGCCGGCGTGCCGGCGATTCCGGCGAACGCTACCAACAATACCGCGATGTGGCTCGGCGTCGTCGCCAGCGCGCGCGGCTATCGCGAAGAAATCCGCACGTACCGCAGCGTCGTCTTACCGGCGATTCTCGTAAGCCTGGTCGGCTCCGTAGGCGGCGCGGTGCTGCTGTTGCATACCCCGCCCAAAGTCTTCGAACGCATGATTCCGTGGCTGCTGCTGTTCGCAACCGTCGTGTTCGCGATCAGCCCGCTCATCACGCGAGCGCACAAACCCAAGGAGGTGCATTCGCCATGGCAACTTGCTGCGCAATTCTGCGTGGCCGATCTACGGCGGCTATTTCGGCGCCGGCATGGGAATCATGATGCTCGCCATCTTGACGTTTTCCGCGCTGCCGAGCATGAACGCGATGAACGGCGTGAAAAATCTGCTCTCGATCGCGATCAACGGCATCGCCGTCGTACCGTTCGTCGATCGCGGGCGCGATCGACTGGCCGGTCGCGCTGCTGATGGCGGTGTTTTCGATGGCGGGCGGCTATTTCGGCGCGCGGTTTTTCCGGCGCGTGCCCTCGCAGATCACCCGCGTAATCGTGCTAGTGATCGGCGCCGGCATGAGCGCGTACTTCTTCGTGCGTGCACCTGAGGCGTGGGCGCGTCGGCGTCCTTCCCGCCGCCGTGCGGCGCGGCGCGCGTTCTGTACCCACGGCTCGACGTGGTTCGCCGCCCAAAGATAGAGCGTCGGAATGACGATGAGCGAGAGCATCGTCGAACAAAGTAATCCGCCGATGACGACCGTTCCGAGCGGCGCCTGCGTTTCGCTGCCGGCTTCGATTCCGGCCGCAATCGGCAACATGCCGCCCGACAGTTGCGAGCGTCGTCATCAAAATCGGCCGCAACCGCATGGGCGCGGCGTGAAGGACCGCTTCGCGCGCGGAAAGCCCGCGATGGCGCAATTGATTCGTGAATTCAACGACCAGAATCGCGTTCTTCACCACGATACCGACGAGCATCAGCAAGCCGATGAACGCCGTCAGCCCGAATGAACGGTGCGTTATCACGAGCGCCACCACGACGCCTGCGAGCGAGAGCGGCACCGACATCATGATGACGAGCGGGTGCAGCAGCGATTCGAATTGCGCGGCAAGCAGCATGTAGATGAGCAGCACTGCCAGGATGACGATCATGCCCAGGCTGCTGAACGTTTGGCTCTGCTGCGTGACCGACTGCCCGAACTGCCAGTAATATCCGGCGGGCAGCGCTATCGAATTCATAATCTGCGTCGACGCCTGCACGGCGTTCCCGAGCGACGTGTTCGTCAGGTCCGCATTGATGTCGATCTCGCGCTGTTTGTTTTGACGCGTGATTTGCGAGGGGCCCGCGCCGGTCGAGATGCCGGCGACTTCGCTAAGGGAAGCGTGGGCAGCGTGTAGCGTTTGCCCTGGCGTGGATGCCGTCGTGGTCGTCAGGCTCGAGGACCCGACGGCGCCCGAACCGACGTTGCCCGTAACGGAATCTGGAGATTTTCGACCGTCGCAAACGTGCGGCGCTGGTCCGGCGGCAATTGCACGATAATCGGATATTCCGTACCGTTGATTTGCATGATACGACGCGGTGCTGCCGCTGGTTGCCGTGTCGATCGTTTGTGCGATTGCTTGCGTGGAAAGCCGAGCTGCGCGGCAAGCGATCGATCGACGGAAATATTCAACAGCGGCTGCGAGGGCGTAATACCGGTGTCCGGCCGCGTCAAGCCCGGCACCTGACCGAGCTGCGGAATCACTTGATTCTGCGCGATGTTGTAGAGCGTGTTCATGTCGGGCCCGTAGATCTGCAGGTCCAGGGCGTTTTGGCCGCGGGAAATGATGTTCTGACACGATGTCGATCGGGTGCCCGAATGCCATCAGGCCCGGAATCGGCGGCCCGACGAGCTTCGCGAACTGCGCGTACGCGTGGATTGCGCGGCGCGTTTCGCGCTTGCCGCCGCCGCGCTGCCGCCGAATGAGCCGTTGAGCGCGCCTTGCCATTGGGTTACGAACTGCGCCGCGCCGCTGCTCGAGATGTTCGGCTTGAGCGTGATGGCAAGGTTTGCGATGTTCGAAACCGACGTCGATACGAGATAGCCTTCCGAACCGACTTGCGAGCCGACGTCGACCACGCGGGGATCTTTGCGCATGCGGTTTTCGACGTTCGCCGCGACGGTGTTCATCACGTTCAGAGCCGTGCCGTTGGGCATGCGCAAGTTGAAGCGGACGTAGCGCGAGTTCGTCGGCGGAAACATTTCGGTTGAACCGCGCCCAAACGCAGTGCGAGCAGCGTCGCGACGAAAATCAATCCGGCAACCGCGAAGACTTTGGCCGGGATGGTCGAGCGACCACGCCGAGCTGCCGTTTGTACCACGCGCTGAAGCGTTCGTAGCGTGCGTCGAATTTCGAAACGAATCGCGCATAGGCGCCCTTGTGATGACCGTTCGTATGCGGCGTCTCGTCGCGCAGCAGCATGGTCGAGAGCATCGGCACGGTCGTGAGCGCAACAAGCAGCGAGATTGCAACCGCCACCATCACCATGAGCGCGAACGGTTTGAAGATGAGACCCTGCAAGCCCGGAATGAGCATCAGCGGAACGAACACCGTGATGACGGTAATCGAAGAGGCAAGGACGGCGGTAGAAAATTTCCGTCACGGCACTTTCCGCCGCTTCCTTGACGTGCTGCCCGCGCGACATGTGGCGGTAGATGTTCTCGATGACGACGATGGCGTCGTCGACAATCAAGCCGACGGCAAGTGCCAATCCTCCGAGCGTCATCGTGTTCAGCGAATAGCCGAACATGTACGCGGCAAAGAGCGTGCCCAGCACCGAAATCGGCAACGATATCGCGACGATGACGGTCGAGCGCCACGAGTGCAGGAACAGCAGAATGATCAGAATGGCGAGGCAGGCGCCGTAGAGCGCGGTATGCTCCAGCGCTGTCACGGCTTGCGTGATGAAGCCGCGCTGGTCGAAGACGACCGCCATCTTCATGCCCGGATAGCGCTGCTCGATCTGCTTGATCTTCGCGTACACGCCGTTAGCCGTTTGAACGACGTTCGCGTTCGGCTGGGCAATGATCGAGACGCCCAGAGCGGGCGTGCCGTTCAACCGCTGAAAACTGCGCTGCTCTTGAATCGAATCGCTGACGTTCGCCACGTCGTGCAGATAGACGGGCGCGCCGTTTTTCGTCGTGACGATGAGGTTGCCGACTTGCTGCGCGTTTTGAAACAGCTCGTTGGCTTGGATCTGATATTCGTTGTTGGCGATCTGTACGATGCCGGCCGGCAGATTCAAGTTTTCTTGCCCGACGCGCGTGACGATTTGACTCAGCGTGAGGCCGTACCCGGAAAGTGCGTTGATGTCGGGCTGGATCATGATCGCGCGGACTTGATCGTTGCTCACGCCCACCGATGCTACGCCGTTCACGCTCGAGAATTCGTCGGAAAGCGTGTTCGTCCACAAATCCCCGAGATCGCGCAACGTCATGTTCGAATCCGTGACGTACACGCGAACGACCGGCAGCTGGTTGGGGTCGAACTTATTGATCGTCGGCTGCGAGAGATTCGGATCGTTCGGCAGGCTGCTCCAAATGCGCGAAACTTGCTCTTGCACGTCCACGGCCGCCGTGTCGATGTTGGTTCCGTAGTAGAACTGCGCGGTAACCTGGCTCGTGCCTTCGGACGACGTGGAGTTGATTTGCTGAATGCCCGACACGCGGCTGACTGCATTTTCGATCGGGCGCGTGATGAGCGTTTCCATCTGCTGCGGAGCGACGTTCGTGTAGTTTACCGCGACGGTTACGACCGGCGGGCTGAAACTCGGCAGCAGGTCGACGGGCAGGCGCGGAAAGGCAAAAAAGCCCAGGACGATAATCGCGGTCGCGATCATCGCCACGGTCACGCGGCGCGTTACGGCAAATCGGGCGATCGACATGAAATTTGGACTGTAATCTCTTTCCAGGCTGGGCTTGGTCAAACCATCCCATGAACGGTTTAGAGCGAGCTGAGAAGGCGTTGCTCCAGCGGGCGGCCCGTGGTATACTCTGCCGGTCCCGGGGCACCCCGAGGCCACACCACTCTGCCCGCCGCCTGCGGTGGGCCGCCCCGCTTGCGGGGCGTCCGAAGAGGCTATCACATGGCAGTCGACTACGAAGTCACGTATATTTTACGTCCGAACCTCGAGGAGAACGAGGTCACCGAGCGCACAAACGCCGTCACCGAACTGTTGAAAAACAACGGCGGCGAAGTCGTCAGCACCGAGATTCTCGGCAAGAAGCGTCTCGCTTACGAAGTCAACGACGTCCGCGAGGGCATCTACGCCGTGATGCGGTTTCGCAGCAGCGGCGACGCGGCCCACGAACTCGAGCGCCAGCTCGGACTGAACGAGGACGTCATGCGGGCGCTGCTGATCAAACTCGACAAGCACGCGCTCGCGGCCGAAAAGGCGCCCGCCTCCGCTCCCGTATAAAATGCCATGCCCATGGCATAGCGGCGTGCTAGCCTTGGGCTGACCCGCGCAAGTGATTTCAGAAAGAGTAATGCATCATGGCGGCTTCTTTTAATAAGGTCATTCTCGTCGGAAACGTCGTTCGCGATCCCGAGATTCGCTACGTCGGTTCCGGTGCCGGCGTCACGAAGTTTTCGATCGCGGTAAATCCGAACAAACGCGACGCAAAGCCGGAAGACACGCTGTTCGTCGACATCGTCGCGTGGGAAAAGCTCGCCGAAACCTGCAACACGTACTTGAAGAAGGGTTCGAACGTGCTCGTAGAGGGCCGTCTCGTAATCCGCTCGTACGACGACAAGGACGGCAACAAGCGCAAGGCCACCGAGGTCGTCATCAACACGATGCAGATGCTGGGCTCGCCGCGCGATCGCCAAGAAGGCGGAAGCGAATCATTCGCCGGCGCAGCCGTCGGAGGCGGCGGCCGCATGGACGAGGGTTTAGACGAAGAGATTCCGTTCTGACGTTGTAGTACTGTCTCACCCTAACTGCCTAAGAATCGCTGGTTAGGAACAAATTCGTCTAAAAGTCGAAATATAATTCGGTTCACATAAAACCAAGCAGAAACGCCCGTGTTTACAGGGCGTTTTTTGCTTTGCGACAACCAACGCGTCAACACCGACGGGCGCGACCAGCCTCCTGACGCTTTAGTGTAAGAGCGAGGTTTGCGAGTTTGCCGAACTGCCAACCATCATGCTCATCAAGAGGTGACCCTCGTTTTTTCGATCTGCCGAGGACGAGGATCTCTCCCATGCGTATTAGCGTTTGAATGAACTCGGATGCCTCAACGAGTTGGCCGAGTGCGAAAGCCCCCGCGCTCCGGTACGGATTTTCGCAAACGCGCTCGACGGCCTCGACTACGATTGGAGCCGCGATCGCGTAAATATCGCGCCCTTGCGCCGTAACGCGGTGCTCATTGTCGGCATTCCGCGGAGTTTGATTCATGTAGCTGCGAATCTCGCGTACGTTCAAGTGGCGCGCCATCAGAATCGTCTCGGTGAACGGCAGCTCGATGACGTCTTGCGTTCCGAATGGTTCAGGAAAGGTCGATGGTCCAGGCGTGGGCGGCTGCATTTGATGGAGTTTTCCGCCGCAAACAATGAGTCGCGGCGCGGTGTTTCTTTGCCCCGTGTGCCGAGTGCTGCGTGTAGGCCACCAGTCTGTCGAGCGCGATAGCGACGTCGATCCGGTCTGCGCGTGTCCAGCCGCTCATCGCGTGGCTGGCCAGAGATCGGCCAGCAGTAACGTCGAATTAATGGCGCGCGCCACCACGCGTACGAGCAAAACAAGCAATTTCGGTTGCCAACGCGGCCGAGGTCCTCACGCCTATGGTCGCTTTTGCAGGCACACCGTCTCTCGCCCGCTAACCACGATTGATGATGACGTGGACGCCTTGTTCCCCTTTGGAAACCGTTGACGGCCTCGTTTGGGTGAAGCGGATGGCGCAGAAGGCGCGGTACTGCGTCGAGCACGAGTCATCACAACGCGAACTGATGAACGGCTACTTATTCGGCGAGAGCGATTTTATCGACGGCAAAGTACTGAAGTTTCTCCGCGCGACCGCGCAGGCGTTTCTCGATGCCGTTCGCGGGGAACCCGATGACGCCGCAGCGGCGCACCGAATCGTTGCCGCGAGCGGACGCACTTCCGACGAATGTTTCCAGTTCAGCGTCAAACTCAGCAAGCAAATGTCGAACTTCGCGCTTATCGAAGCGGATGAAGGCCGTTTGCGGCCCGGCATGCGCACCTCGCTCATCCGGTTTTTCTACAACCGCATGATGATGCCAATCGTTTATCGCGTGTTCCGCTCCGCGGAGCGCCGTCGCAACAAGTAGGCGATACAGGGCCGTCGCGATGAATACGAGGCGCTTCAGCGGGAATCCGCCGCGCTGTTCCATGGCGAGGCGGACGGCACGTTTAGGCGCGAATTTGCGCGCGGCTGGCACGATGGTGACGCGGCCGCGATCCTGCACGATGATACGCTGCTGCTGCACTTGGAATCGGGACGAGAACCATGCGCGCTACCGAAATTGCATAGAACATGGCGTCGCTGCCGCATGGTGCTGCCCGGCCGGTTATCGCGTTCCCCGTTTTTGTGCGCCAACATTTGGAATCCGTCGCGCTCCTCGGCGCGCACACCCACGGCGCAGACCTCGACCCCGACGAACAGCAACTCCTCACGGAACTCACGCTGAGCGCGGGCGCGGCGTACGATCATATCCACGCCGAGCGCGTGCGCGCGGAGATGGAGAGATGCGCCTCGCGTATACGGCGCTGAAACTTAGGCCGGGAGCCCACTCTTCGCCTCTGTCTTGTTAAGGTGCGAAACAGTTAGGGTGAAATGCGTCTAAAACGTGAGACAACGCCATTTTAGTGCTGTCTCACCCTAATTGACCACAAATCGTGATTCTAACGGGTCAATAAACTGCACCAAAAACGTTCCGAATTTGCGGGACGTTTTTGTGTTTCGTTGGAGTCTGTACTCGCGTACCTCCATCCTCCACTGAAACGCGGCCTCTTTTAGCACCATTCTTTTCGCAGCGGCCTTGATACGGATGATCGCCGCCGTCCAGGAAAGCACGGCACGGTGTAGCGTGCACAGTTTACGTTCGCAACCATGACGAGGTAGTGGCTCCCGCCCGACGACGTACCGGCGAGGACGTATGCATCGCCGTTGACTTCGGGCACCGTAAAGGGCAACGCCGAACAAACTTCCATCAACATGAAGCGCAGATGACCGAATAAACGAGCGGGCGCAGTCTGGAACCGGGAATACTGTGTAATCCCCCGTTCCCACCGTCCATCCAAAAGGCATACGCTATTTCGTTGAGCCCGTCGCGGTAGCCGATTGACACTCCCGATTTTTCAGCATAGTGGTAAGGGGGCTGATTCACCGCCGTCAATGCGTATCTCGACGTCATTCTGCTCCATGATTGCAAAACTCCCGCGGAATTGGAAAGCTGCACGTAGCCGGTGGCGAGAATTTCGCTGTCAGTCGGAATGTTTTGTTTGACAAGTTTGCGAGCAAAAATGCAGTTGGTAACAAAGCCGCCTGGAGGCACGAGATCTCGCAACGGGCCCGCGCCCAATTTCGAACCGCCGCCGCCGGACCACGCGTAAGGCCCGAATATCCTTTGGGCGAGGGCCGACTGTGCGGACGGCATCACGGCGCATCCCGCCCCGCCGATTGCTTTAGGTGGACCGGCTTGCGCCTTCGATGGGAGCCCCGCTGGCGTAAGAATGAGGGCCGCAACGAAAAGCGCAGCCGGAAATTTTACCACGACAGTCTTGAATTTCATTGTCGAACTCCTTGTGCACTGATTCTAGCCCCCAAGCGTCCCGGCGGCGTCCCGGCGCTCACCGAAAACGCGTTGGAAACTACGGACCATCGGGTGAACAGGCCGTCCTTCATCGCTGCGCTCGCATTAACCCAAGAAAAAGCTTACGCCAAGGAGGCATTATGCCTCCTTGCATCCCCCCGCATACGGGTATTCTGAAATTCAGCGGCGCATAGTATGGTTATTCAAGAGCCGTTCCAAGCGGCTCCCTGCACTTTTTTTACGTTCTGACGCTCGACCGTTAAGACGCTAAGGATGCTGGACCATGCGTGTGCGTGTATTATCCATTCTGTTGCTTTCTGTTTTGGTATCGGCGTGCAACGGTGGAGGCGGTCAAAGCGGTTCAAGCGCCGCTCTTCCTCAAATGGGATTGCAATCTTCGCCTGCTGCGGCCCTCAGCGGAGCAAGAGTTGTCGCCGCATCGTTGACCAAGCCTTATGCGCGGCCAAGCATTCTGCCCGATACATTTACCATTTATTGTCCCAAGAAAGCGTCCACAGGGCGGTTCGCTGCGAATTGTGCGTACTACGATCCCGGCGCGAGCACAAACCAATATGCGGTGAGCGCGGATAGTAATTGCGGTGTTTCCGACGTTGAGAGTCTGCAAACGCGTGGAGCCCGCATCGGCCTTTTTCGGGTCACCGGCTACTCGCCTGGCTTGTGCACGGTTTCGCTAACGGACAGCAACCAGGCTACGGCGTCGGCGACGATCGACTTCTTCGGCCGTACGATTTTGGGACCACTCACGCTCACGTGTCCCGCCAAGGCTATAAGCACCGCAAACTGCACCTACGCCGATCCGGGCTACGCGGGAACGTATTCGGCATCGACGAGCACTCTCACGTGCGCCTCGACGGCACCCGCATCGGGTGCGGTGACGGCCAGCGATACCGCGGCCGAGTCGTGTACCCTCACGTTGACTGCCGTGAAAACGGGACAGCAGGCTCGTGCAACCATCACTTTTGCCGCCGTCCCCGGACCACTGACGCTGAATTGTCCGACGGACGGGGTCGTGGGCGCGAACGGGGTCCAATGTACGTATAGCAATCCGAATTATTCCGGGGATTATACGGTGACCACGTCTTCCTCGACATGTGGTATTGCATCGCAGACGGCCAACGGCTTCGCCGTCAGCGATTCAGCTGCGGAAGCTTGCACCATTACGCTTACGCCGTCTTCGGGCACACAAGCGGCCGTACAACAGACGGTTACGTTCGTGGGGCCGTTGGTACTGAGCTGTCCAAACGCCGGAGTAACCGGCGGAACCGGCGTCACCTGCACCTACACGAATCCCGGATACACGGGCACCTACACGCTCGCGGCGACCGGAAGCTGCGCGACGAACGCGTCGACCGGCGGGTTTACCGTCTCGGATGCGACTTCCGAAGCCTGCACCGTGACGCTGACCCCAGGTTCGCCCGAAACGTCGGTGGCGGCAACGATCACGTTCTCGGCGCCGTCTGCCGTGGGGCCGCTTTCACTCACGTGTCCGAGTAGCGTCGCAATCGTCTCGGGGCCAATACCCAACGCCGATTGCACCTACACCAATCCCAACTACACCGGTGGTTACACGGCTTCTACGAGCTCCAATTCCGGCCACTGCTCGGTAAGTTCGGCACCTTCCGGTGCCGCTAGCGGCGGCCTTGCCATAGCCGAGTCCTCCGCCGAAAACTGCACGGTCACGCTGCATCCAACATCGGGCACGGAATCCGATACGCAAGCATCGGTCCTGTTCATCGCAGGCAGTGGCGGTGGCGGCGGCGGCGGCTGCGCGGTGGTAAGGAAGGGTATTCGTAAAACGTTCAACATAAACAGCGCCGGCCATGTAACGCCGTTCGTAGTGCAGTGCTAACCTCGCGGTCCAGCCGTTCCTTGCGCGGACTCGCTAACGCTGTTTCATATTGAACCGATAGAAAGTGGATTCGGTGTAAAAAAAAGAGCCGCTGGACTCAGCGGCTCTTTTTTTGTACGGTGGTGCTAACTGCTTCGCCGGCAGGTGGCCTTGAAATTCGGCTTGGTCGACGTCAGCGTTGGATATCCCGTGTACGTGTACATGGCGTTGCTGCTGCGCGTGGTCGTACCGTGGCCCGGTTTGCCGTCGGACGAATAGAGGTCACGGGACGTCTCAACATTACCCTTGAGGGTCCACGCGGAGACGTAGGACGCCGGCTGATTTGAAACGCCCGCTACCATGTAACGATTGTTCTTGGCGTCATACGTCGTAGAACTGCTCGAGTAGTACGCCTGTTTCATTTTCCCTTGCTTCGGCGCGCTGATCGTTTGATACAACACTCCGGAATTCAGTGAACCCGTAATCGTCGCCTTTTCGGGCGTTTGTCCCGGCGGTCCACCGGTACAAGACCACGTTCCTACGTAATACTGCAGGCCTGACGTCCCTGCCCCGGATTGAGCTGCCGCGGGAAGCGCGGCTACGGCGAAAAGTGCAAGAAATGCGAGAGTTCTCATGCGAACCTCCTATCTTTCTAGCACGGGCATTCGGTGCCGGCGTGCTGCTTCCGCCGTGCCGTTCGGACTATTCGTCGCGAACGAGCGAGAGACGGAAACGTTTGAAAAAGCAGCGCTGCACGCAGGCTCCCGCCGACGCGGTGAACGATGGAGGCGATCGCGTCGGACTCGTCCGGCGCGCCGTTGGCGATAGTCAAAGCGACGACGTGCAGAAGGCCATTATGCGTATCCCGCACGAAGCCTCGACTTTCGTAGGTTTTTCACGAACGCTGACCGGCGCTACGACAATCAACACGCGTATCTTGGCGCGCCGAGCTTGCGGGGGTTGCGCTCGAAGCCGATCTCGTCGATGAATGTCATCTGTTTCTCAACCCGGTGATCGTCGGAGGCGGAAAGCCGGAGTAATACGCTTGCGTTATCGCCTACGAGGCGGTGAGGGATGATCTGAAGATGATAACGGCTCTTTCGCTACTCGGCGCACTGTTGGCAAGCACGGCCACGGGCGGCGACACGCTTACCGGAAAGATGGCGATCTACGGCGACTTGCTGGGCGCACGGTGGACGTGCACGCTGGGAACGGCTACATACTTTGCCAAGTACACCTTGGCGCCGGGAAACACGCTGCACGGCCATCTCTACTCACAGCACGGTACCGAAGACGCGTATTTCGGCTACGACGCGCGGCGCAAGCTGTACTGGACCGACAACGCGGATTCCACCGGCGCGACTCAGTCGCAGACGTCGGCCGACGGCGTGACGTTCTTGGGAACCCTTCGCAGCGGCAGCACCACGTCGAAGACGGCCAACGTCGTCAAAATTGACAGTGTCCACAAATGGCTCGTGCGGGCTCGCGGTTTCGTAGGCGGCCATTCCTACGACGTGACGGCTACGTGTCTACGAAACTAACTGCTCTGCCGCGTTCCGGCCGTGGGCGTTCTGGTATACTACGGGCGGAGCGCGCAATGAGGCGCCGCCGGTCCGCGGAAAGGCCAGAAGGCCACTCATGTCTCGTCGTCGGGTAATCAGAGACGAGCTTTCTTCCTGTAGATGCGGACATCAGGCGTATTTGAAGGGAAGTTCGTATGCCAAGTCGTCAGCTGCCGCTGCGTGCCAGCTTAGCACACTTAAAGCACCAAGCTGCTGATTTGCTCGAGGGTCAGCGAGCCCGTATTCCACAAGTTTTGCATCGTCTTCGCGAATTTCATCCACGTTTGCATGGATTGACCGACGCGAAAATTTCTGCTGCGCGTCTGAAATTGAGCGATGCGTATCTCGCAATCGCACGTGAATACGGTTTTCCAAGCTGGCCAAAGCTGAAAAGCGTTCGTTGACCGGTGTAACCCTGCGACCCTAAACCTATCTGCACATGAGCGCATCAGCGATCCGGATTTTCGGCGGGCCGTGGATTTGATCGATGCGGGAAATGTGGAAGCTCTGCGCGACCATCTTGAGCGGCACCCCGGTCTTGTCAACAGGCACGTAACCCTGTACGGCGGCAACTATTTTCAGACTCCTACGCTGTTGGAATTCATCGCGGAGAACCCATCGCGCCGCGGGGCACTGCCAAAAAACATCGCTGACGTTGCTCGTGTTCTATTAGATGCGGGAGCGAGAAACGATCGTTCGGCGCTGGACTCTGCACTGTCGCTCGTCGCATCCAGCAACGTGGCGCGAACTAGCGGCGTTCAGCGCGATCTTATCGACGTATTATGCGATTACGGAGCGTCGCCGAACAGCGGGTTGCTAGAGTCACTGATGTATGGCGAATTCGAGAGTGTCGACGCACTGTTCGAACGCGGCGCCCTCATGACGTTAGCCGCAGCCTCTGCTCTCGGTTGCGTGGAAAACGTCCGTAATTTCGCTCCGATGGCGAGCGATGACGAACTGCGAGTAGCTCTCTGCACTCGCAGCGCAGCATGGACGCATGGAGACTGTCCGAGCATTGCTCGAAGCGGGAGCCGATGCTAAGGGCTTTACGCCGCCTCCCGCTCACTCGCACGCGACGCCTCTGCATCAAGCCGCGCTCAACGGAGATGTCGAAATCGTACGGTTGCTCTTGGCGCACGGCGCTGACCCCGGCGTGCGCGATATCCTTTACGACAGCACGGCGGCAGGCTGGGCCGAACACAACGGGTTTTGCGAACTAGCGGCATGGTTGCGCAATCCTTCAACACCGGATGAAGGCCCGGCACAGCCCTAGTCATGAATTCACTGCGAAAACGACCAAACAAAGACTCGTGATCGCATCAGGAAAACCGCTAGGCAAATGCGGCCAATCATCCGGCGAGCGAGACGGCACGTGCAGCGCGTGATCCGCGTCGTCAAATACGCGAACGGTGACGTCCGTGTTACCGTGCTGCTTTAATAGTGCGACGGTTTGTTGAATGCTCGACTGTACCGGCACGAGCGTGTTATCGCCGACGAGCTCCCAGTGAATCACGGAGCCAAGTTTGACATGCTGCAGTGGAATGTCTATCGCCACGAGGTCTGGCGCGGAGAACGTTCCGCGTTGGGGAGCGCCGGCGAAAGGGTCGAACCGCACATTGAGGTGGTCGCCGCTCCGGACCATCGTACCGAGCCTCGCCCCACTCGCAGAACGTGCGCCCGCGGTTGATGCAAGCAACGCGAATATAGTGGCGTTCGAATGCACGCCGAAATGTGTCGTCGCTCGCGAAAATCCGACTTTTTAGGACATACCGCCGATTGTAGCGTTTTGACGAATCGCTACGCGACGGCGCAGTCGTCTTCGCTAGGCGTGTTTTTCGTGTACGACCTGAAAGAGCTGGGGACTGGACGGGAATTCACGCCATTCGGGCCGGCCGAGCAACTTTAGATATCCTTCGTCCCGCGCGGCCGCTAACTCGTCGAGCGATCCCCAGTCAGCGACGTTAACGAAGCGATACGGCGCCTCTGGTGAATTCGCGCGATGCAGCCGGTGACTTCGGTAACCGGGCTTTTTCCGCATGTATTCGTTCACTTCAGTCCAAAGCGCGAAGAACGCATCGTCGCGGCCCTCGGGCACTTCAAAGCAATTGATAAGGGTGACCACGTTACGATCCTTTGAAGGCGTAATTGCACTCCTGTGCAATTAAGGTGCAAGCAATACTATGGCGCGGAAGCGTAACGAACGTCAAGGGGGGCGCCCCGCCCAACGCCGGCGGACGCGAGGGGCGATCGTTGAAGCCGCAGCGCGGCTGCTCGACGGCGGACAGGCGCCTTCCGTCAAGGAGATTGCCGACGAGGCGAACGTGTCGCGCCGTACGGTTTATATGTATTTTCCGAAGCTCGAGCAGCTCTTGATCGATGCAGCGCTTGGAAGGCTGGCCGTCGTCGAAGACGTCGCAAAAGCAATCGACGAGTCGGACGATGTGTACGTGCGTGTCGAAACGCTGGCGCGTAGTTTGACCGCAGCATCGAAGGAGACGCTTCGGATCGGCCGCACGTTGATTCGTCTTACGGCCGAAGGGCGCACTGCAAATTCGCCGGCACCGCGTCGTGGCTATCGGCGTACGGAATGGATTCAAAAGGCACTTGCGCCGATTGGCGGCCTGCTTAGCAAAAAAGATCTCGAACGGCTCGTTTCAGCGCTTTCCGTGCTTCTCGGCTGGGAGGCAATGATCGTGCTGCGCGATGTGAGGGCGCTATCACCGCGGGACGAAACCGACGTTATTACTTGGGCGGCGACTGCCTTGGTGAAGGCCGCTTTAAGTGACGCGGAATTCACGCGGCGCACCCGCTCGAAGCGCGTACGAGTCACATGACGTTAAATAGCTCTTGCATTAAGTAAGCTTGCCGCAGCGATCAGTTCGTATGTTCGCTGGCGGCGCGCGTCGTGCGATACCGTTGCCCTACCAGCGAAGGCAGAAACGGCTGACACGCGCGATCGCATGACGGTCGCAGCCGATCATGCGAAAAATCAACGGCTGTCCCGACGTCGTCCCAGGATGCATGCAAGCGCCGAAGTTCGGTCGCGAAAAACCTCAAGTTCGGTGAATCGCGCCAAAGTGCAAATGATCCGTTGCCGTCAATAAAAATGCGCGAGAAGCGTTTGGCTTAGCCCCCCATGGTCCACTGAAACCCGGTATCTTTGGCACCATTTTTCTCGCAGCGGCCTTGATATGGATGACCGCGGCCGTCCAGCGAAGCGCGGCACGCGAAGCCGGCTGGACCTTTCACCGTCATGTCTTCATCGGGCGGCCCTGACAAACGCTGTGCAAGGATTTTTTTAATCCACGATGCAGCTTGTTCGCAGCTTACGTTCGCTACCATGACAACGTAGTGGTTCCCCCCCATGGATAGTGCCGGCGAGAACGTATGGCGTCGCGGTCAGCCGCGAGCACGCGCCGGTCGTTATATCTTGCGCTGCCGCCGGAGATACGCCGACGCCGTAAAATGCGACGCCGAATACGACCGCAATGAGCGCCGGAATGGCTCGAATCAATCTCATGGTTTACCGCCTTTATCGACCACACTGAAGTTGCGGAACCGCGCCGGCCCGATCCGCAGCCAAGCACTCGCAGGCAGCGACTCAGCCGTCCCGGACGAAGGCCCGTTTCCATACGACATTAAATAGCAAATGGGCGTCCCGGCTGCGTCCCACCGAGTTCGGAGACTTGCGCGACACGTGACGATAGCGCGCTTTTGGCGTTCTGAACGTTCTAACGTTCAAGCGTGGGCGTCACAACCCAGCACCTTCCCACGCTAGGTCCCCACAGAAGCTCGACCGTGGAGGATCGGTAATGGTAGTTCGCGCGTGCATTCTTGTAGCCGCGTTCTTTTGCTTTGCGGGAGTAGCCGCAGCCGATACGATGGCGCCGCTCTCTCGCTATATGATGAAGCCCCAGTCGGAGATCGCGCTCGCGCGCAGCGCGGCGCCATCATCCATCTCGTACCACGCGACGGTCCTGCGTGCTCGGCACGCACGGCTATACGGCCGCGGTCAAAGGGAAGAACGGATTCACGTGCCTAGTCGAGCGAGCGTGGATGCAGCCGTTCAATAAAAAGCCGTTCTGGAGCCTGATATTCCGTGCGCCAGTTTGCTACAATGCTTCGGCTGCGCGAAGCGTGCTGATGTACACGTTCAAGCGAACCGCATTGGCACTGACTGGAGCTACGGAAGCGCAGATAAAGAAAAAGATGCTCGCCGCTATTGCGTCAAAATCGCTACCGATTCCAGAGCCCGACGCAATCGGTTACATGATGTCAAAGGAGCAGTACCTCGGCGACGATGCGAAGGCGTGGTACCCCCACTTGATGTTCTTCATGCCGCGTGCGGACATGGCAAAGTACGGTGAGGTATGGGGCGCCGATCGCCGGCGTTCACCCGTCGTCTACGATACCATCGATATGATGCCCGAGCCGTGGGCACAGTTCTTCATTCCCGTCTCGCACTGGTCCGACGGGTCGCCGGCGCCACCTTACGCGGGAACCTAAAGCCACGCACGCACCGGCGGCATCTCAGACCTTAATCGTCCTTTAGAACACCGGAATCGCTTCTGTTTTATGCAGCGCATAAAGTTCCGGATCAAAAAGCCATCCCGGCGGCGCCGTCGGAAATGAAATGTTGGAGACTGTCCAGCGGCCTTCCCCGGAGTAGTGCAGCAACAAGGCTCGGTTAACGTTGAAATGACCGTCGGCGTCTATATTGACAATATGATTATTAATTACTGCCGTGTTAACGGTTACCATGTACCGAAACGGAATCAGTCCGCCCACGAAGCGCTCTGCCACGTACCTGCGTGGGAGCAGTGACGCTTTATCGATCCACATTTCGCGTAGCACGTGGTGGCCCGCGTCATACCGCGGCTGCAGTCCAAGGTGATAGACGGCGTGGTCGTCGATGTTGGTATCTCCAAGGTTGACGATTCGGTACGGAATATTTATGACTCGCACGGATGCAATAACGCGCGTGCTTTGCGCATCCGTAGGTTCGGGCTGTGGAGTTCCACTCGCTTCAAAGATGCCGGGGCGTCCCAATCCGTGTTTGCGTAGTCCAAAGTCTGCCAGCGGGAAATCGCCGATTCGATAGAGTGCGGTCCAACGCTCGAAGGACGTCACCGCGATGCCGGGTTGATCGTGTGATGGACTGCCGTCAGCGTCTTGAATGGGAACGACGAAAGCGTGACCGTCCGACGTTCGAACGAGCATACGAAGACGTTCCTGATCGAGCGAATGCTGCTTTTGCGTACGGTTCTGAAGCGTAAATGCAATATAGTCCGGCTGTGAGAGAGCGTTCACGGCTTGTTGGGCGTGAAGGTAGATGTCTTCAGGTGAGAACGTCTGAGCGCGCAGACTACCCGAAAGGCACAGAAATGCCGCAACGGCAAGAAGCGCCCGATGTAAAGGGCTCATCGAGCGGACATTAGGTTTCGCGCCCGCGATTCCTCAGCTCGACGCACGCCGTCGGAGCATCTGCCGACCGCCTGAGAATCGTTTCAGCGTGGGGTTACCACGGTATGGTCATTCGTTAATGCGAATCGCCGGGCTCGTCGGCTTCGGATGCGGCGCCTTGTTAACCGGATGCGCTGCCGGTTTTGCGACCGGAACCGATCTCGCTGCAGGCTTGCTCACCGGAACAGCTGGGCGCGCAACAGGCCTTACAACAGGCACCGAATGTACGACGGGTTTTGCCAGCGGTGCTGCGCGATGTACGACGGGTTTTGCGAGCGGTGCAGCGCGATGTACGACGGGTTTTGCCAGCGGTACAGCGCGATGTACGACGGGTTTTGCCAGCGGCGCTGCGCGATGTACGACGGGTTTTGCCGAGCGGGTGCAGCGCGATGTACGACGGGTTTTGCGAGGGGTGCAGCGCGATGTACGACGGGTTTTGCCAGCGGTACAGCGCGATGTACGACGGGTTTTGCCAGCGGCGCTGCGCGATGTACGACGGGTTTTGCGAGCGGTGCAGCGCGATGCGCGGCCGGATGCGCAACCGGTGTACGATGCATGACCGGTTTGATCGCCGTTACATGCATCGGTGCATGTTTGACGGGCTGATAGACCGGATGCGTTGCAGGTGCATGACGCGGCGGCAAAGACACGAGCTCGGGCCGCACGCTAGTGATCGAGCGGATTCGCGTTTGTTGTTTGTTGAATGAAATGCGCGCTACGTCCGGAGCTTTCGCTGCCAACCGCCGAACGGCAAACGTGCGTGAGAGTACGATAGGATGCCTTACCGCAGCGGCCGATGAATAATGCAGATTTGCCGTCGTTGGAACAACCGGAACCGAGCCGCGAATGAGTACAATTCGCCTGACCTGTTGCGGACGCAGGATGATTCGACGCGTGAAATTGCCGCTGCGCCACGCGCTAACCGGAACCATCGTGGCGCCGCCGATAATACCGTGCGTTGCTGTAGTAGTCGTAGACGTTGGTAATATTCGTCGGGCTTGACATGCCAATCGGCGGATAGGAATAGTTCTGACCGTACCAGGGCTGATATTGCTCGCCCGGTGCAAGCGGAATCCAACCGATGTCCGCATTGCTCGAGTTGCCGAGAAACCCGGTGAGGCTGCCGAACAGGCTTCCGAGATTGCCTAACGAGCTGCCGTTGCTCCCGCTCAAGAAGAACGAAACGACGGCCGGCAGCCATGCCGACGCAAGGCTCGTTGACGAGTTCTGATATTGATATGCCGGCGGCTGCCAGAGCCATCCGCCGTAGTTTGGATTGTTGAACCACGTCCCGTAGTGCGAGGTCGTATATCCGTATGGCGCATTATCGACCCACGTATAACCGTATCCCGGCTCCCAAACCCATTGGCCGTTCTGATACGGCGCGAAGTTCGATCTGACTTTGGTTGTTCGGAGCCCATGCATATCCGTAGCCAGGCACATTTTGCCATTGTCCGTAGTTGGCCAAGTTGCGAGTAGCCTGCCAGCTGCGGCGAAAGTAAGGATTGGAATTGTACGCGTGAGACCATGCCTGATCGCGCGAGATGTTGAATTGATCGAACGAGTCGAGCCCAATTGCGTTTTGCGAGGTTGCTCGAAGAGCCGTATGCGACCAGCGTGCTGCCCGGCGTCAGCGTTCGCGATCCATTCGCCGCTGCGATGGTTGCTGCTCCGCTGCGCACCGTTACGAGCGTTTCGCCGTTACCCAGCACGTGATGCGGTAGTCGCCGGTTTGATTGGGGCGAACGGAGAGCGCGGGCGTATCGATTTGCGGGCTGCCGTCGGCACCTTGCAGTTCCGCGAGATCAACGGTGCCGGCGGCCAGCTGCACCTCACGCGAGCTGGGGCTGAGATTGACGAGTCGCACTTGCGTATTATTCGCCAGCCGCAGCATCGAAATGCCGTCGAATTGCACCTCTGCATTCGAGCCTGATCCCGTTGCGATATAATCGCCTGGGACGAGCACGGCATTGACCGTTCCCGGCACTTGCGCGCCGCTGTCACCGCGTACGATGACGACGTTGCCGTTCGCGAGGCTGACACTTGCAACGCCGGGACTGCCGTAACTATAGGTTTGGGCTGCCGCCGGGGTAGCGTTTGCGATTACACTGGCCAGAGCCACGCTCGCTAGAGACGCTCGGAGAACATTTTTTAGAAATTGCATGATGGTTTGCCTCGGTAAGGCAACGCGAATTGTCTCTGCGGCGTTCCGTCAATCGCACGGGAACCATGCGATCCCTTGGTTACGACCAAATGCGTTTATGCGCTCTTATCTGATAAACACCGACTCTCCGTAAGCGGTGCTCGAGTTAGCGCCGTCACGCGAGTCTGATCGCTACCCGGTGCTGCCTATACCCGCGATCTTGCCGGTCGAGTCGAGCACGAACTGCCACGTCAGCGTTTGTCCCGCCGAGAACGTGACGTTGTAACTGTACCGCATCCCAGTGGCAGTCCTATCGCTTCCGAGATATGCGATTTTCGCGATCGTGCCAAGCGGTTTGAGTTGAGCAGCCGTTTGGGCCAGGAGAGCGGGAGTCAACGCGGCGTTGACTTGCGCAGTGTACTGTGAGCGATCGATCTGACCTTGAAGCAGCGACGACAGCGCTTGCCGGAAGCGCTCGGTGACTGCACGATCTTCTGCGTTCGGCTGTGCTACCGGCGTGGCGAGGTTCGGAAATAGCGTGCCGACGACGACCCGGTTTGCGCGATAGGTGCCGAAATCGAATGCGTCACTGAGCACGATCCAGGCCACATGCTGCGCCGGAATGAGTTCGTTCTCGGTTTCATAGCCGGGCACACCACCGTGATGGCCAACGAGTTGCAGGCTCTGCCAACGCACCATGTCCACGCCCAGACCTTGCATTCCGTTGTCGCTCGAAAGCGGGTTTGCTTGCATCTGCGCAAACGTTTGCGGCGAAAGCAGCTTACCGTCCAGCAAAGCGATGTCAAAGCGTGCTAGGTCGGCGGCCGTCGAGACGATATCGCCGCACGCGAAGAGCCACGACGGGTCGTACGCTGGAGCGAGCTTGCCGGTTGCGCTCATATAGCCTTGCGCAACGGACGTGCCCGCAGGCGGATTTCCGACTGTGGTTTGCATCATGTTCGCAGGCGTAAAGATGTGCTCGCGATCGTACTGTGCGAGCGGCTCGCCGCTGACGCGCTCGACAATCAGGCCGAGAACGACGTAGCCGGTGTTGCTGTACGACCATTTTGTTCCTGGTGCGGACGTGAGCGGATGTTTTGCCGCCATCGCCAGAATGGCTAGCGGATTCGTTGGCCGCGAGACGATGCCGCTCTGGAATGCATAGTCACCGTAGTTCCACAAGCCCGACGTGTGCTGCAAAAGCTCGCGTACGGTGATCTCTTTCGCGTATGGCACTCTCGGCAAGTACGTTGCAGCAGTCGCATCGAGGTCGACGCGGTGAGCCTGCACAAGCTGCATTACGGCGACCGCGGTAAACATTTTCGTCACGGAGGCGATGGGGAATCGCGTGTCCGCGGTGGCTTCACCAAAGCCGCGATCGTACACGATGTGACCGTCGCGCTCGACGGCGACTTCCAAAGCGCGTGTTTGCAGCGCCCGATCGCCGACCAACCGCGCGAGTTGTGCATCCAAGGAAGGACCTGTGGGCTGGGGCGACGCGGCAGCAACCGCTGATGCGAGTAAGAGCGCCTGAATCATACAGGTTGGTTCGACGACTGCATCGCGATTGTCCCTGTGCGCCCGGCTAGATACGACCTGCCAGCGCACCCAATCTAAACGCCCGGATTTGAATCTTCAACGGCGTTACGGGTTCTCACCGATTCCGTTCCACTGAAACACGTCGTCCAGCGCTACGTCAAAAACTTCGGCGATGCGAAATGCTGCCTCCAATGACGGCGAGTACTTTCCCATTTCGATCGCGGCGATGGTTTGACGCGTTACACCGATGCGGCGGCCGAGATCGGCCTGGGACATCTCACCCTTAAGAAAGCGCAACGTGCGGATCCTATTGGTGATGGATCCTTCCGTCATGCTTGCCGGCGATAGCTGACCACGATGACGCCGTAGTGAACCAACTCGGCGGCGACAATCATCGCGAGCGCCGCATTGATGATCCGCCAGCCGCCTGAATTGAAGGGCATAATGCAGCCCACGAGTATCATGCCGGCGATCAAGACGTAGTATGCGAAGGTGATTGACCGGCTCGTGATCGCACGGTCGCGCTCATCCGGCGGTGTGCGCGCCTCCTCAGGCGATTTGATAGCTGAGGTATGCGTAACCGGCACCCATGATGATCACCTGCGCGACGACGGCGAGGGCAAACAGGCCAAGCAGGCGCAGGTCCGGGAGCGCGCTCGCGACGTGGCGCGCCCCCACTATCGAAAAGTACGGCCCAAAGGTAAGGGCAATGGCGATTAGGGTCAGCCAGGCGGTTTTCTCGCGATACGGCATTTTCATCCCCCTTAAATGTAAGATGGGGGCTGAGTGTATCATAAACAAAACATCAGGTCAAAAATACTTAACATAACACGATGCACCGGGTCCGGGAAAGACTGCGCGTCCGCTTGGCCGGGGCACCGTGTACCGCAGATGTAACTTCGTATTTAAAACTATGCTTGTCTTTATGAAGCACCCAGTGTATACTCGCGTTATATCGCTTTAGCCGTTGACGAGGAATCAAAATGGAATCCGCAGTGAACCTCCGACCCCGCGCCGGCTCTGCCATCTGGCTCGCTCGCGCGATTGCCGCTCTGGTCGTCCTTTTCATGCTTTTCGACGTCGCGGGGAAATACATGATGCCCGCCGCTGTAACGGACGCATTCGCGCGACAAGGCATGCCGCTGCACTTCGCGCCGCTCATCGCAACCCTGTTGCTGGTGCTCACGGTGCTGTACGTCGTTCCACGCACGCGAGTGCTCGGCGCTGTGTTGGTGACGGGTTATCTGGGCGGCGCATGCGCAACGAACCTGCGCGCCTCGTTCACGCCCTTCGAAGTACTGTTCCCCGTGGTTTTCGGCATTCTCATGTGGGTGCCGGTCTACATGAGCGACGATCGCGTTCGCGCGCTTCTTCCGTTGCGGAGGGCGGGATTAACGCGTTAGCGTCGGGAGTTCTCGACCATGGACGCTCTTATGGCCGCCAATTGCCGGGCGCCGATAGCTCGCTCGTCGGCAACGACGAGCGCAACCTCTGCGCCGACGTGCCAAAAGACGACACGGTACTTGTGAGAATACCCGATGCCGACGTGATATCTGCGGGCTGATGCATCGGGAGAAGACCTTTTGACCTCAACTGCGTTCATCAAGAAGAACGTCAGCATATGGTCTTCGAGCCGCCACTTACCGGGAAAACCGTACTGCAGCGCGATGAGATTTTTGCCGGCGGAAATCTTCTCCAGGTTCCAGCCGAACGGAAGCGCCGACGGCATTGTAACCGGGAAGTCCGCTGCCTTCGCGGCAGCCTCGACGTTTGCGGGCGCAAAAATTCGAGCGTCGTGCGAATTGAGCACGATACCAGAACTCGACATGGTGATGGTCACGCGATCTGCGATCGTCGCGGCAGCGACCGCGGCCGTCGAAAACGCAAGGATCATCACCGCAAGAAAGAGACGGCGTTTGGGCTTTGGATCGATGCGCCGAAGGCGTGCACTACGAATGGATTCGATCGGCAGCGGCGGGACCTGAATCTCCGCGCGCGCCTTTTTACAGAGGGTTTCCAGTTCAAATTGCATTGACGCGAGCCTCGTTTGGTTCGAAATGCGTTGGCGCATCGCCTAGCAGTGAGCGCAAGCTCTGCCGCGCGAGCGCCAAACGGAATCGCACGGTTCCGCTTGGAACGTGCAGTATGGAAGCGATTTCCCGGCTCGAAAGGTCGTCGAAATATCGCAGCGCTATCACGGTTCGCAACTTCGGCGGAAGGTTTTCAAGCGCGCGCCAAAGATCGATGATTGCCGTCCGGTCGCTCTCCTGAGCACCCACCGAAGCCGTTCCAGGCTGCACCGTCGAACGCTTTACGTCCATTGCGGCGCGTACGACGATGCGGTAAAACCAGACCCGAAAGGCTGCAGTACTGCGCAGCGACGAGATTGCAACGTAGATGATCGCGCAAGCTTCTTGCGCGGCGTCCTCGGCGGCTTCTTTCTGACCCAGCACCGAATATGCGAGCCGATAGGCGTCCGGCCATAGCGCCTCCAGGAGCCGTTCGGCTTCTGCGGCGCCGCCCGTGCGCGCCGCGTCGATGAGTTGATATGGTATGTGATGAGCCATCAAGGCCTCGTCCGGAATTTCGCGTTCTACCAGAATAGAGCCGCTAGCGCACCTCAAGTGTTGGAAAATGTTCCCTTACGGCTCCGGGAACAAATCGATGACCCAGTCGTTGCAGAGCATGAAATGTCCCTTCGGGTATTCGAACGTGTATTCGCCGGCCATGTGGAAACCCGCATTGCGGCAAACTGCATTCGAAGGCAGATTATCGGCCGAAGGGTATGCGTGCAAGAAGCGATGGCGGCGCTCCATCTTCGCATACCGGATTATCGTACGAGCGGCCTGGCTCGCGACTCCACGTCGCGCGTACTGCGGAAGAACCATCCAACCCGTTTCATAAACCAGCTCGCCTTGCCATTCGCGTTCCCAAAAACCAATCGTTCCGGCTGCGTCGGGGCGCCCGTCGACGTGAATCGTAAACATGCCGCCGGCTTCCGATGCGTTCAAGAAACGCTCGTGGCGCGCGACGATCTGTTCTTCGGTTTCCGCTCCGCCCAGATGCTGCATCATCTTGGCATCGCCCACGGTGAGCCGGAGGATAGGAAGATCGTTGCCGGTCCACGCTCGAAGGGTGATGCGGCTCATTTCAAACCCGTTTCATTCACATCGTCGCTTCGGCGAACGCTGCGCCTTTCCGGTAGAGTGCTATTATCACACGAGAAGCTTTTCAGGCGTTACTGCGAGATGGTCGCGTGAAGCGCACCTGAAGGACGTGGATGATGGCGAACATGCGGCGGTTGACGGTTGCCGTTCCGGTTATCGAAACAGATCGTTTGCGATTGCGAGGACATGGTCCCGGCGATCTCGCCGATTGCCTTGCAATGTGGTCCGATCCGATGGTCACTCGGTTCATTGGCGGCAAACCTTCAACCGAGCAGCAGACGTGGATGCGAATGCTGTCATACGCCGGCCACTGGTCTTTCATGGGTTTCGGATATTGGGTCATTGAAACCAAAGATTCATCCCGTTTCGTCGGAGAAGCCGGATTTGCGGACTTCAAGCGCGACATCGCAGCATCGATGAAGGGCAGACCCGAACTCGGATTTGCGCTCGCATCGGCGTCGCATGGAAAGGGATATGCGACGGAAGCGGCGTGTGCGGTCTTGGCATGGGGTGATACGCACCTGCAATACGACAAAACGGTCTGCCTCATCAATCCCGAGAATGTAGCGTCACGCCGCGTCGTCGAAAAATGCGGCTATCGGGTGTTCGAGGAAAGCACGTATAACGGTCTGCCGGCGTTGTTTCTCGCTAGGACCAGACCATCAAACGAGAATCCGGATAGTCGTAGATACTGTTGAAACGCTAACGGTTCAAGATCGTCACCGACGAGCGATCTCCGCTGTCCACCAACATGCGCACCGGTTCGTTGAGCGGGACGAGGTCACGAATTGCGATACGTTGCGATCTGCCAGTCGTTCCCGAATGGGTCGGTAACCATGGCGCGGCGATCGCCGTACGGCGTATCGCACGGTTCTTCCACCACAACTGCGCCCGCGTCCAGAGCGCGCCGGTACGTCGCGTCCGCGTCGTCGACGTAGACGTAGAAAAAGCCCGGCATTGGTTTGCGGGTCCCCACACCGCTCACCATGAGCATTGAATCGCCGATCGCCAGGACCGACGGCATTTCGGACCGGTAATTGCCGGTTGCGCCGAACGCTTCTCGGAGAAATTCCACGAGCGCGGCCGGATCCTCGACGACGATGCGCGGCGTGATGTTGTGCCAGCCCGCGGGAAGTCCGTTGGACATGAATCTCTCCTAGGTCAACAAAGCGCGGCTTGCGGGCAGACGGTGGTCAGTCCCGTGAGGACGGATGCAAGATCCGGATACCGCGAAAAGGAGTCGTACGTGATGATGACGGTCGCGCCGCCGCCGAATATGGCGTAATGGCCGCTATACGCATGTGCTTCGCGGGTAAGCCACCAGAAATTCGGCAGCACCTGCGAACGCTCGCCGACAATCGTTCCGGAGGACGTGTAACGGGGAAGAACGTTCGGAGTGTACTGATATTTTACGACGTTGCCGGCCGCGTCGAGCGAAAGCGTGCCGGTTCCGTGCGCACCATCCCGAACGGAGCTGGCGAAGCGGTACGTCGACGGGTCCACCTGCTGAAACGTATACTCGTTCGCGTACAGCGGATCGAATGGGCGATGGAAACTGTCTCCCGGCGCGGGATGCTCGTATTGGTGTTCGATTTGCGACATCCCGGCCGCGTCTGCGGATTTGCCGCCGGTCGTAGCGCGAATGACGCGTACCTTCAGCGTCCGTCCGTCTTGAATCGCGACTGCAAGCACCATTTCATCGTGCCTGCGCATCGGACCGGCGTGCACGTCGAAGATGCGCCGTAACCGGTAAACGAAAAATCCGCGCTCTTGGGTCGCCGCGCGCTGTGCGATCTGCACTATGGACGGCGGCGCCTGCGCAATCAGTATGGTTTCACCTCGCCTATCGCATGCGCTTCAGTAAAGAACACGCCGCCGTCGAGACATCCCTCGATGCCTCCGACGCCTGCGTTCGATGTCGGCACCGGATATTCGGATACCACGCCGGTAGTCGTGATGCGCCCGATCCGATTGGCGTGCTGCTCGGTGAACCACAGTGCGCCGTCACATCCGCTCGTAATCGCCCTCAGGCCGCTCGCTGCGCTGAGTACCGGAAAGTGCATGACGCTTCCGTCGACCGCCAAACGCCCAATCTCGTTCAATCCCGCATCGGTAAACCAAAGCGCGCCGTCCGGCCCGGGGGTCAAACCGGTCACGAGCGAACCTGTACCCAGCGCAAACGTGTTCGCGAGGGTGCCGGTGTTCGGATCGATGCGGAAAATCTCCGACGTCGTCGTGCCGTTCAGTTGCGGATCGCTGGCGATCCAAATGAAGCCGTCCGCTCCAAGGGTTACGCTTCCGATAGCTTCGAGCAATACCGGCGGGGTGCAATCGGCCTTGGTCGTAAATACAAATCCGGTCAAACCGTGCGGCGTCGGTTGATTGGCCGTAACCCAGGCGTTGCCGTCGGACGTCATCGTGACGTCTTCGAAAACATCGCCCTTTGCACCGTAGAATTCGGTGAACGCCTTCGTTGCCGTATCGTACTGCGCGACGGCGGGCGTCGTTTGAGCCGTTGAAAAGCCGCGTACTCCTGTGCCGCTGCCGCCTCCGAGCCGCGCTAGCGTGCTGACCGTTTCGTTCGAAGCGGCAACCGGTCCGGTCGGTGAAAATGACGGAATCACCGGCCACGTGTCCGGAACGCGGCCGGCTATCAGCGTGTACTTGCCGTTCGAAGGCGTGAAGATTCCCAGTTCGGTCGTCGTGCTGAAGTACACATTGCCGTCGGAACCGAAGGCGAGGCCGCCCAGAAGCGTCGCGGTGGTCGGAAATTCCTTGAAAGCGACGCCGCTGCCGGGCGAGGGCTGCGGACCGCCGTTCGAGATCGGGGACGGAAGTGAATTCGTTCCGCTGGTACAGCTCGCCAAAAGCAATGCGCCAATGACGAGTCCATGAGCCGATCGTCTCATATGAAACTCCTACGCTTCCCCGGCTTCCCGAGCGTACCGCGTTCCCGTCCGCGTGCGAATGTTTCAAAGAGGCCTAGCAAGCGGGCCTATATGCACTAAAATCGAAAAATACCCGGGACGGAGGGTCGAATGGCGGGTGCAGTGCTGCTGGCCGAAGACCGCTCGAGCGCTCGCGTGCGAAGCGTCTTCTATGCGCTCGTCACGACCGCCATCGTTCTCGCCGTCACCGTTTCGGAATGGGGTGCGGAGCGGTTTTTCTCGCACGTTTCGCGCGCTGCGAGCGTCCTATCGGATCTCGCGATCGTCGTCATTTTAGCTTTCGCGTTTCGTGCTATCCACGGCCGAATCGAACGTGCCATCGAGGAAGCTTTCACGCGGCGCCGGCACGAAGCCCGGAAAACGCTTTTTGCGCTCGCGCGAAGCGTTACCGGATTTCGCGATCCCGACGAACTCCTGCGACGGATAGTCGCGGCGATCGATCAATGCGTGGGCGGACATGGAAGCGCTGTGTATCTGAAACGCGAAGCGTATTATGCGGCGGCTTCTTCGTTCGAGTCGCCGGCGCCCGACGTCGGTGCCGACGATGCACTGATAGCAACGCTGTGCGGCGCGTCCGCTCCGGTTGCCACGCGCGAATGCTCGCTTCGCGCGCCCGGTTCGATGGCGTGTCCGATGCTCGCCCGCGGCGAACTCGTCGGGTTCCTTGCGCTCGATGCTTCGATCGAGCAACTCGACGCGGACGACCGTCAAACGGTGATGGCGCTGGCGCAATCGACCGGTCTCGCGCTCGCCATACTGCAGCCGCAGTTGCTCGACGCCGCAAAGCGCCCGGGTGCGCTTGCCGGAAACGTGCCGCACGAAGTCGCGACACTCGTTGGACGCGGGCGCGAATTGGAACGCATTGCGGCCCTTTTGAGTGCGCGTCGGATCGTTTGCATCAAAGGCACGGGCGGAATCGGAAAATCACGGCTGGCGATTCGCGCGGCGGCGCAGGCGGCCGACCGGTTTATGGACGGCGCCTGGTTCATCGACCTTACCGGGGCGCGCGACGAGTCCGACGTTTTGAGTTCCCTTGCAGCTACGCTCGGAATTCCGCAAACCGCCGGCAAGTCGCATCTGCGCAACGTCATAGAATTCATCAGCGATCGCCGGATGCTGACGATCTTCGACAACTGCGAACACGTTGCGGCCGCGGTTGCGGGAATTGCGACGGCACTGCTGCGCGTGGCGCCGGCGCTGACGATTCTTGCGACGAGCCGCGAGCGTCTATCGATATCGGGTGAAGCGGTATTCGAGGTTCCTCCGCTTTCGCTAGAATGTGCGATCGATCTGTTTTGCGAGCGCGCGGGCGAAGTGGTTCCGTCTCTGTCGTGCGATCAGTACCGTGAGGAAATCACCGAAATCGTGCAACACCTCGACGGCATTCCGTTTGCCGTTGAGTTGGCCGCGGCGCGTCTGCGCGTTCTTTCCCCGCGCGATTTGGCCAAGCGAATCGGGAATTTATTCCAAATGCTCACGGACGGCGAGCGCACCGCGCTTCCGCATCGTCAGACTCTGCGCGCCATGCTCGATTGGAGCTATGCGCTGCTCTCGCCGGTCGAACAAACGCTCTTCGCGCGGCTGGCCGTTTTCCCGGCCACGTTCACGTTGGATGCGTCCGCCGACGTTTGCAGCGACGTGAATCTTCGTGACGATGAAATCGTCGGTCTGCTGGGACATCTCGTCGACAAGTCGCTGCTACAAACGGAAGCCGGCCCGTTCGGTCAGCGCTTCCGCCTGCTGGAATCCGGGCGCATGTACGCGCGCGAATGCTTGGCAGAAGATGCACTCTCGGATGTCGTTCGGCGTCACTCGCAGTACTACCGCGATCTCACGCACGGCATAACGCGCAACCCTGCGGCCGGGCGGCACGACGTCGGTCTCGAGCAGCTCCAGCTCGACATCGACAACGTCTACGCCGCGCTGTCGCAGTCGCTTGAAGACGGCGACATCGCAACGGCCGTTACGCTGGGTGAAGATCTCACGCATTACTGGTTCCATTACACGCAGCTACGCACGGGCCGCGAGTGGCTGGCAAAATTGCTTGCGCACGAAGGCGACATGTCGCCATCGCAGCGTGCGGCGATTCGGTTCGCGAATGCCTGTATGCTGCTTTTCAGCGATCCGGTGCTTGCGCTCGAGAGTGCCTCTATCGCGGTGAGTATCTCACGCGACATCGGCGACCGGCGGCTCAGCGCGCAAGCGCTGGGCGCCGCGGGCAACGCACACCTCTCGCTCGGCAATTACGGCGAGGCAGAGCGCGCGTACGAGCAGAGCGCGACGATTTACGACGACCTCAGCCCCGAAAACGCGTCGCTGATGCGCGTGAATCTCGCCAACGTCTTGATAAACTTCGACGAAACGCAACTCGATCGCGCGCAAAAATTGCTGGAAGAGGCGCTGTCCCGCGCGCGCAGGCTCGGGCAGAAAAGGCGTAGAGGGCGTCATCTTGGGCAACATGGCGCAACTGGCGCACGCGCAAGGACGAGACGAGGACGCATATGCGCTCAGCCGTCAAAGCGTAGAGACCGCGCATGCGTTGGGCGCGCGCCAGCAGGAGGCCGTCTGGCTTTACTGGCTCGGGATTTACGCAACGCAACTGGGCCGGCGCGATGAAGCGGCAACGGTGTTGCGTGAAGCAATGACCATTTGCCGCGACGTGCTGACGGACGATCCCGAACACTTCACCGGCTGTTTGGAGGCCGTCGTAACGTTTGCCGCAAGCGACGGCCGGATGCTCGACGCAGCTCGCGTGCATGGATTCATTGAATCGTACCGCCGCGACCGGCGCGTTCCGCGTCCTCCCGTGCTGCAGGTGCGCTACGACGTCACGCTATCGAACGTGCGCGCGGCCTTGGGCGAAAATGAATTTGAGAACGTCGCGGCTGCGGGTGCGCTCGAATCGCTGGAAGAGCTGCTCGCGCGGGCCACGTCCGTCGTCAGTTCAGCCTGACCCGCGCGAGCGCGGTCGTTACGTTGCGTCGCGCAGGTTGCGCTTGGCTTTGTCGATTTCGGCTTTCGTGTCTTCCGTCACTTCGCGCGCAACCGAGCCCGCCTTTTCGCCGGGAGTCATGACGTCTCCAAGTTCGGTGCGTGCCCCGCGTTCAGCGCCGGCGTTGCCGCGGTGGACGCCTTCTTTGATTGCGTCGCCGACGTCGTCGATGGTTTTCTTGATTTCATTTCCCATGGTCTATGCAGACTACCCGCAAGGCTGCTTGCGGTAACGTAAGCAGGGCTCACTTGCCTCTTATTGCCAGCGGTCGACGATGATTCTTGCGAGCCTGCCGATTAGCAGCTGCGCGGTATTGTCGGGCGTCCAACTTTGATCCTTGTTGTCGTACGTGAACGCCGAAATGATGATCGGCCCGCGCGGAGCGTACACGATCGCGACGTCATTGCGGGCTTGGTCGACGGCGCCGGTCTTGTTCGCAATGTCGACGTTGCCCAAATACCGCGGTATTGCGTCGCGATCGGTTTGGTTCTTCAGCATCGCTAGCGCTGCATCGCATAGCTGTTTCGGAAACGCATCGCACGTCGCGAAATGTTGCATCACGGATGCCATTTCGCGCGCGGTCGTCTTGCCCAGCCCGAAGGTCTTCTGATCGGCCGGCACGTTTCCGGCCGGCGGAAGAAAGACTTTTTTGTACAGCCAAGTGCTCTTCAAACCCATCGCCGTGATTTCATCGTCGACGTTCTGCAGTCCGAGCCGGTCGATTGCCAGATTCGTTGCAGTATTGTCGCTGACGACTACCATCATGGTGAGTGCGTCCTTGAGCGTTACCGTAAGCGGAGTATCGAATAAGCCGAGAACGCCGGACCCCCCGACCTGATTGGCCTTCGTCAGCACCAGCTCGTCGTTGAATGATGCGCGGCCCGCCTGAATTTGTTTGAGCGCGTCGTAGAGGATGGTGAGTTTGATGACCGACGCCGTCGGGACGGCGGTGTCCGCGTTTATCGCAACCGTCTTGCCCGTTCGCAGATCGGTCGCGTACAATGCGAGTTTTCCGGCAAAGCCGGCGGACGCGCTGCGCAGCTGCACATCCAGGGCCGGGTCTTCTTGGGCGAGTGCAGGCGCGGAACACGCAAGTGCCAGGCACAATGCAAAAATGTATCGTAGTATCACGTTAGGATCGTTCGCCGACGCCCCGCTTGAGGTCCCGCATCGCCCATCTGCCGAAAACGACGTCGGGATCGCGATCGACCAGAAGCGCGAGAAGGCGTATAGTCTGCGTTTGCGCGTCTTCGCCCGGTAGTCGCTCGAAGGCTGAAGCGAGTTCCCACGCCGCGCGAGCATATGCCGGGTCGGCGCCACCGTGCGAAAGCGCGAAAAACCGATCCTCGAGTGCAAGTGTAGCGGCTTCCTGTTGCTGCGCCGACGGCGCACTTTTCGTCGAACCGATGGCTTCGACGAGAGAATCCGCATCGATTACGGGATCCATCGTGGGCGGTGGCGTTCCGGCCCAACGAGGCCAAGGCCGAACCCCGATTCCGCGCGAGAGATCGTGCGCTGCATCCGAAGCCAACGCCGAGTCCGAAAAATTATCTCGCAGTTCTTGCAAGATGGCGACGGCGCTGTCGTGCGCTTGCGTCCCCGGCAGCTCTTCGTAGAGCACTGCCAAATTCCAGAGCGTTGCCGGCAGCCAGGAATCGCGCGGAAAGCGCTGCGCCCAATCGGTCACGGCGTCCTGCACGAGACCGGCGTCATGCGCGATGGCGTCGGGACGACGGCGCGCGTGGTGCAGATCGTCTTTGAGCGAAAAAATCGTGTGCCGTATGCCGAGCGGGCTGATATGTTCGCGTCCGAAATATTCGTCCGCGGGCGCCAGGTCCGAGATCGAAACGGGACCGCTGGATGCGATCCCGTTGGAAGAATGAAGAGCAAACGCTGCAAGCGTTGCCAGAGAGATCGCGAAGAGCAAGCTCGTCCTTGTCATCTCTGGGCGGTAGCCTTCCGCAGGTTGCCTCGCGTGTCATGGCAGGCGTCCGATGGCCCGCTCGCATGCTAGCCTCCGGCGATCGCGCCCACAACTAGAAACGGCTCCGTGCCGCGCGTTACGGCTTCGGGAAGCGGCGCGTCCGGCGATTCGTGCGAAAGGTCGCGTTCGCAGGCGAAAAACCGAATGAACGGCCGCCGGCGCTGCGTGATTTGATCGCGCATCGTTCCGCGCAGCATCGGATAGCGGTTTTCGATTGCATCAAGGAGCGCGCGCGCCGTTGGGATTCCATCAACCTCGATCTCGACGTCGCCGGAGAGGCGTGCGAGCGCGCGCAAATGCGCCGGCAACACGACGCGGATCACGAAAGCGTCTGAACCTCGACCGATAGCACCGCCGGCAGATCGCGCACGATCGCTTGCCATGAATCGCCGGCGTTCGAGGACGCGTACACCTGTCCGCCGGTCGTGCCGAAATAGATGCCGCACGAATCGAGCGAGTCGACTGCCATTGCGTCGCGCAACACGTTGACGTAGCAATCTTTCTGCGGCAGTCCGTTCGTGAGCGCTTCCCACTCGTCTCCGCCGCTCCGGCTGCGGTAGACCTGCAATTTGCCGTCCAGCGGAAAGTGCTCGGAATCGCTCTTGATCGGAACGACGTAAACCGTTTCGGGTTCGTGCGCGTGAACGTCGACGACGAAACCGAAGTCCGTCGGTAAGTTTCCGCTGATCTCGCGCCACGAATCGCCGGCGTCGTCGGTTCGCATCACGTCCCAATGTTTTTGCATGAACAGCACGTTCGGACGCGACGGATGCATGGCGATGCGATGAACGCAGTGCCCGACTTGCGCGTCGGGATCGGGAATGTATTGCGATTTCAGACCGCGGTTAATCGGCTTCCAGCTCGCGCCGCCATCGTCAGTTCGAAATGCGCCCGCTGCAGAAATGGCGACGAAGAGCCGTTGCGGGTTCGCCGGATCCTGCACGATCGTATGCAGACACATTCCGCCTGCGCCCGGTTGCCAACTGGAACCCGTGCTGTGCTTGCGCAGACCGGATAGCTCGCTCCAGCTTTGACCTCCGTCCGTGGATTTGAACAGTGCGGCGTCTTCGATGCCTGCATACACCGTGTCCGCATCCGCCAGCGATGGCTCCAGATGCCAAACGCGCGCGAATTCCCACGGATGCGGCGTTCCGTCGTACCACTGATGCGTTCCCGGGACGCCGTCGTATTTGAATTCATTCCCGGCCGTCGTCCATGTTTTCCCGCCGTCGTCCGAACGCTGAATGACCTGTCCGAACCATCCGCTCGTCTGCGATGCGTAGATGCGGTTTGGATCCGCGGGAGAACCTTTCATATGATAGATTTCCCAGCCGGCGAAGTGCGGCCCGTCCACGCCCCAGCGTTCGCGTTTCTCGTCGGACGTAAGCACGAATGCGCCCTTCCGGGTGCCGACCAACACACGTACGTTGCTCATGCGGCGGCCCTTCCATCACGCAGATGAAGGCGCCTTTGCAACTGGTGCCCGTGACGTCGAAGGTGCGTACCGGCCGTGCTCAAAGTGGATTCCATGCGAAAAATCAACACCGATGAAGTGGAAGAGCTGACGTGGTCGTCCCCTAAGGGGAAGTTCGCCGCCTCCGGAAAGCAAATATCCGAAGCCCTCGGCCGCGATCCGCGCTCGACCGATTTGCTCCTGCGTCACCCCTTCGACGTCGAAATCTTGCGCGTTCCGCCCGGTAAACCGGCCTATCCGTATCATTCGCACAGCGCGCAGTGGGAGTTTTACCACATCATCTCCGGCAGCGGAAGCGTGCGCCACGAGGAAGGCACCACGCCCGTCGCATCCGGTGACGCCTTCCTCTTCAAACCGGGGGAGGCGCACCAGCTGACCAACGACGGTGCGCAGGACCTCGTCGTCTACGTGATTGCCGACAATCCGACGGGCGAGGCGCACTATTATCCGGACAGCGGAAAATGGAGCGTGCCGATTCCCCAGCGGCGAATGCTCCGCTCGGACAACCTGGACTATTTCGACGGAGAGGAGTAGCCGCGGCTCCGACGTTTTACCGTTTGCACAAAGGCGCCGCCGCGCCGCTATCCAACCGGTGCGCAAATGCGATTGACGCGATGCACCGCGAAGGGAGCGACGACGTAAGATGGCTGAACTGCGCGATTTCCTCGAACTCTCGTACGGCGAACTCGAAGACATGAATCTCGAGGCCAAACAGCAGCGCAAAGATCGCGTGAAGCCCGATAAGGTTCAGGAACAACGGCTGAAGTACCTCACCGACGAAAAACGCATCAAGGCGGTAACGGTGCTGTTCAGCGATCTCGAAGGCCGTCTTCAGATGCTCGACTACGACAAGAAGTTCTTGCTCAAGTCGCATGACAATCTCACCTTCGACGGCTCGTCCATTCGAGGGTTTACCGCGCAGCGCGAAAGCGATTTACGTCTGTTCTTGGACTGGAGTTCGTTTTACTGGGCGCCTGCCGACGTGTTCGGCCCCGGTAAAGTGCTCGTTTTCGGTGAAGTCGAGGATCGCGAAGGACAGCCGTATTCGGCCGACGTGCGCGGGCTGCTCAAGTCGTTTGCGAACCACTGCTTCGAGAAGCACGGATACGTTCTGAACGCTGCGAACGAGATCGAAGGCTTTCTGTTCCAAGGCTTGGATGCGGAGCGGCGCTTTCACGACACCGGCCGCTTCGAATACGTGAACACCGGCGGCTACTATCATTCGCTGCCCGGCGATCCGCTCCGCACGTTCATCGACACAGTTGCCGAAGTGCAGCGCGCGATGGGATTCCAAAACGAAAAAGATCACCCGGAAGTCGCGCCGTCGCAATTCGAAATCAATTATTCGTACGGCGAAGTCCTCGCCGCCGCGGATCAAATTCAGTTATACAAGTTGATCTGCCGCCAAGTCGCGACCAGGCTTTGCATGACGGCGAGTTTCTTGCCCAAACCCGTCGTCGGCGTGAACGGCAGCGGCATGCACACGAACGTGTCCATCAGCAAAGGCGACAAGAACTTGTTCTGGGATCCGCAAGGAACGGAAAAACTCAGTGAGTTCGCATGGAAGTTCGTGGATCGCATCCTGACGCATGGAAACGACGTGTGTCTGATGCTCAACGCCAGCGTCAACGCCTACCGCCGTCTGGATCCGCATTTCGAGGCGCCGAACCAAATCAAAGCATCCGCGGTTGACCGCGGTTCGATGGTGCGCATTCCGATCGGCAACGAGCGAAGCTCGCGCCTCGAAGTGCGGTCGGTCGGTCCGGACGCCAACCCGTACATGGTGATGCTCTCCGTGTTCAAGACGGGTCTCGACGGCAGCATCAGTGGAGAGAGCAACCTGCGGCAAGCCGAGCATTATCTGCCCGACAACATCTACGACGCCCTCGAAAACTTCCGGGCCTCCGACTGGACGTCGCAGCTGCTCGGAGCCGACGTGAAGGGGCGGTACGCCGACCTCAAGCAGGCAAGCGCCGATCGCTGCCCACGCCTTCTGGGCACCTTCGTCAAGCCGCAAGAGGTGCAGTACCACCACGAAGTCTACAACCAGTATCTCTGGAATTTGTTCTAGACTTCGCGGGGCCGGAGGGCAAAAGGGGTAGTCAGCCGCCCGGAGAGCCTGTATACTCGAACCTGTTTTCCACGCAAATCCCCGTACGCGGGGTAGTGGCGCGCGTCAGGCGCGCCACTTCGCTAGGGTCGCATCCTGCCAGCGGTGCGGCCGTCAACCACCTAGTGAAAGGACAATTGAATGGCAACCAAGCCGAAGCGCGCGGTAAAAGAGCGCCGCACGAAGCGTAAGCCGTGCAATTTTTGCGCCGAGAAGTCGCTCGACATCAATTATAAAGACGTCGGCCGTCTCAAAAAGTACGTTTCCGAGCGCGGAAAAATTCTGCCCCGCCGGATCTCAGGCAACTGCGCGCGCCATCAGCGCCTGCTCACGGTCGCGGTGAAGCGCGCTCGCATCATCGCGTTCCTTCCGTTCGTCACGGAATAGCCGCCGGTGAAGCTCATTCTGCTGGGCGACGTGAAGGCGCTCGGGAAAAAAGGCGATCTGGTGGACGTCGCGGAGGGGTACGCCCGCAACTTTTTGCTGCCGCGTAAACTCGCCATCGAGGCGAACAAGGGGGCGCTCACGATGCTCTCCGAGCAGCAGAAAGCCAAACAGCGCCGCGAAGCGCAGCATCTTGCGCAAACGCAAGAGATTGCGAAACTGTTGGAGAGTAAAACGGTAGCCGTGCGCGCCAGGGCCGGCGGCAACGGCAAACTTTTCGGTACGGTGACGAATGCCGACATCGCGGATGCGATATCACAAACGTTTTCCGTACCGGTCGACAAGCATAAGATCGAAGTGAAGAACGCAATCAAAGCGCTCGGCACCTATCCGATTGAGATCCGTTTAGGGAAAAACGTCGTCGCGAAGACGACCGTCAGCGTCGTCGCAGCGTAAGTTCGTCATGGCCGGCGCGGGCGAAAATCCCTATCTCGCGCGTTTTCGCCGCAAATTCGGCAGCGAAGACGAGATGAGCCGTTACGTCTCCGCTTTGTACGACGTGCTCGCGAATACCATCGGCTCGGACAAGATCGTGTTGCGCGCGGGCAAGATGAACGCGCTCAAGATGATGCGTTCGCCTGCGCTTACCGATCGCATTTGCGCGCTTGCGCGCCTGGTCTTCGAGGATCCGACACTCGAACGCGTAACGGGCCGGGCCAATTCGCGTCGCGTCATATCTGAGATAGAAGAGCAACTGGCGGATCTCATCGCGCAGAAGAGCGTCGAGGATTCGATCGACCGGAAGATCAATTCTAAAATGATCGAGCGGCACCAGGATTATCTCAAGGACCTCAAACTCGAAGCGCTCCGCGAGGACACCGGACCCGAAACGCCGGCGACGCAGAAGAAACTCGAGGAACTGGAGGAACTCGGCGCGCGCGGTCTGGCCGCATCCGCGTTGCAGCTGCTCCGCCCGCAATCCTTAAAAGAGGTCGTTGGTCAGGAGTCCGCGATCCGATCGCTGCTTGCGAAGATCTCCTCGCCGTATCCCCAGCACGTCATTCTCTACGGACCGCCCGGCGTCGGCAAAACGACCGTTGCGCGCTTGGCATTGGAAGTTGCCAAAGCGCGCGCGTACACGCCCTTCAAAAAAGAAGCGCCGTTCGTCGAAGCCAGCGGCACGACGCTGCGCTGGGACCCGCGCGAAACGACGAATCCGCTGTTGGGCAGCGTGCACGATCCCATCTATCAGGGCAGCCGGCGAGAATTCGCAGAGAGCGGCATCCCCGAACCGAAACTGGGCTTGGTGACGCGCGCGCACGGCGGCGTGCTCTTCATCGATGAAATCGGCGAGATGGATCCGCTGCTGCAGACGAAGCTGCTCAAGGTGCTCGAAGACAAAAAAGTCGTATTCGAATCGTCGTACTACGACGAAACTGCGCCGAACGTACCGGAATACATCAAACGCCTGTTTCGCGAGGGAGCGCCGGCGGATTTCATCTTGATAGGCGCGACGACGCGCGAGCCTGAAGACATCGATCCGGCGATTCGCTCGCGGTGCGCCGCGGTGTATTTCGAGCCGCTCACGCAGCATCAAATCGTCTCCATCGTCGGCGGCGCGATAAAACGCCTGGCCGCGAAGGCAGCGCGCGGAGTCGCTCCGCTCATCGCATCCTACACGATCGAAGGCAGAAAAGCCGTGCAAATCGTGGCGGACGCGTTCGGCCATGCTTTGTACCACAAACCGAAAACCGAGGATGCGAAACACGTCACGATCACCGAAGAGGACGTGCGCGAGGTGGTGCAGGCAGGCCGCCTGGTGCAGCACACCATCGTCAAAGCGCGAGCGACGCGCGAAATCGGCAAGACGTTCGGATTAGGTGTTTTGCACTACCTGGGCAGCATCATCGAAATTGAAGCGGTTGCGTTCGGCGCGAGCTCGAGCGGTAAGGGCAGCGTACGCTTCAACGACGCTGCGGGATCGATGGCAAAAGACAGCGTGTTCAACGCGGCAGCCGTGCTGCGCGCGGTCACGGGTTTGGACACGGCGAATTACGATTTGCACATCAACGTCATCGGCGGCGGCAACATCGACGGCCCATCCGCAGGCTTTGCGATATTCCTGGCGTTGTATTCCGCGCTCACGAAGACGCCGCTTCCGCAAGACATCGCGATTACCGGTGAACTCTCGATTCAAGGCAAGGTCAGGCCCGTGGGTGGTATAGTCGAAAAGTTGTATGCTGCCAGACAGGCGGGCATGCGCGCGATCCTCGTCCCGAAGGAAAATCTGCGTGAAATCGACCGGACACTCGCGGGGATCGACGTCATTCCGATTGCGTCGGTCGAGCAGGCGTTTCGATCGCTTTCTCTCCACAAGAAATCCACAAGGCGAGTGACACGCGGGCGGAGGAGTACTTCCGCCCGCCCATGAGCATCACGAATCTTCCGCTGGTCGACCGGATTCCGCCGCAAAATTTAGAGGCGGAGATGGCGCTGCTGGGCTCGATACTCGTCGATCGCGAGATCATGGGAATCGTGAATGAGATCGTACGTCCCGAAGATTTGTACGCGCACGTTCACGAATCGATCTACGCGGCGCTGCAGCATCTGTACGATCGCGGCGAACCGCTCGACAAGATTACCGTGGCGGAAGAGCTCAAGCGCCGCACCGAACTCGACAACGTCGGCGGGCTTTCATACTTGAGTTCCCTGATGGACACGGTACAAACCGCGGCTTCCGCTGCATATTACGCAAAGATCGTGCGCGAAAAAGCCGTGCTGCGCGGCCTGATTCACGCGGGTACGCGCATCACCCAACTCGGCTTCGAAAACGAAGAGGACGTCGACGGCGCGCTCGATCAAAGCGAGCAGATGGTGTACGACATCGGCCGGCGTCAGATGCACGGCGAGTTCACGCCCGTCAGCCGCCTGCTCAAGCCCGCGTTCGAACACATCGACAAACTGTTCCACAATCGCGGCGGTCGAACGGGACTGACGGCAGGGTTCGCGGACATCGATGAGATGACGACGGGTTTTCAACCCGGCAACTTCATCATCTTGGCTGCGCGCCCCGGTATGGGTAAAACGTCCTTCGCGCTGAACATGGCGGTCGCCGCTTCGCGTGAAGAGACGGCGCCGGTCGCATTTTTCTCGCTGGAAATGTCGAACGACGAATTGGTTCAGCGGTTGATTTGCGCGGAAGCGGAGATCAGCATGCACGACATGCGGCGCGGCAACATCAAGCCGCATCATTGGGAAAAGATTTCGGACGCCATGGGCGTGCTCAACGAACTGCCGATTTATCTAGACGATTCGGGCGGGCTTTCCATTTCGGAGATCCGCAGCCGGTGCCGGCGTTTAAAGTCGGGTCAGGGACTTTCGGCCGTCTTTATCGATTATTTACAACTCGTGCATCCCAGCGTTTTGGGTAGAGGCGTGAACCGGAACGAAGAGCTTTCCGATATCTGCCGCACGCTCAAAACGACTGCAAAAGACCTACAAGTGCCGATTATCGCGCTCGCACAGCTCAATCGCGGCGTCGAAGCGCGAACCGATAAACGACCGCTGCTAAGCGACTTGCGTGACTCCGGATCGCTGGAACAAGAGGCCGACATGGTTGCCTTCTTGTTCCGCGAGGGCTATTATCACAACGAAGTTCCCGAGCCCGATTTGACGGAGTTCATCATCGCCAAGCATCGCAATGGTCCGACCGGTAGCGTGAAACTGCGCTTTCAGCGCGAGTTTACGCTGTTTCGCCCGTACGGAGACGCGACGCACTTCCCATCACCGTGAGCGCAATGAAAATTTCGCATTTGAGTTTGGGCGTAAGCGACATCGCGGAATCCGAAGTGTTTTATCGCGACGTGCTGGGCCTTTCGACTCAGCGCGATGGCGATGAGGTGCGCGTTCAATGGCCGGATTTTCTGCTGATGCTCATCGAAAAGCCGCCCACCGATCGCAGCAAGTTTCATTTCGGTTTTCAGGTTGGGTCTGGCGCGGAAGTTGATACACTGGGCGGAGCGCTTGCGTTCCAGCAACGTGCGAATACTTTCCGGGCCGGCCGGTAATGACGGCACGCGCCAATTGTTTTTTCTCGATCCCAATCAATACGTCGTAGAGATTTACTCCGAATAGCCGGCGCACCGCGCCTCCGCAAAAGACGCAACTGCGTCGCATCAACGACACTCGCTATGCTGCAAGCCACGTTCGAACGCAAACTGCTTGCCGGCACCGCGGCGCGCGGGCGCTCGTCGTGCGCGACAAGAGCAAACTTGCAGGTGTGAGCGGAACGGCATTGCCGCGGCAGACTCAAATCGCGCAAGGTCCCGGGCGATCCCGGCGGCCGGATGATCCCCCTTCAGAACACGACATGACGCGTGCGAACGGTCAGCTGTTCCGCGACCTCATTCTTTCGCGCCGCCGCTCCGAGGACTAAGGCCCGATGTTCCGCGCGTTTTACGGTCACGACCCGAACGTTCGGCCGCTGCTGAAATTTCGGGGGCTGCAAGCGCCGTAAGATCGTCGAACGCATACACGACGTCATCGAAGTGACCGGCGTCGATTTCTATGCCTTCGGGAATGAAACGCGCTCCGTGCCGCTCGTAGAAGTGCCGCGAGGCAGCCAGACGCAGCGTGCGCAGGATCATATTCCCGCGGCCGGCATTCGCGAGCTTCCGCGCAAGCGTACGAAGGAGCCTCGTTCCGATGCCGCGGCGCTTCATTTCCGGGAGCAGATATAATGCGCCAAGATAGGTATCGAAGCCGCTGGGATGCTCGTCCAGAAAAATCGCGGCCGCGAAACCTACGATCGCGTCTTTCTCGTCAACGGCGACGAGCGTCATTCGATTCGATTCCGTGAGGAACTGGGACCAATGCCGCACACGAATCGCTAGCGGGCGCCTCTCGAACACTTCGTCAGGAACTATACCACGGTATGAACCTTCCCACGAAGCGACGTGCACCGCTGCAATCGCGTCCGCATCGCCGAGGACTGCGCTACGTATCACCAAGTCGGCTTGTCGGAATGCCCCTCGACACGCTCGGGGTCGTTCGACACGCTCACGATGACAATGGGCTCACGATGACATGAGGGTCGCCCAGTCCTCGCGGCTGATGCGCAGTTCCTCTTCGTTCATGTGCGCGAGCGGTTTTTTCGAAAGCCGTTCGCGTTCGGATAGATCCCGCGCGGACGTGTCGACGTACAGCAGCCCCGTTATCAATTCGCCGTGATCCCGAGCCTCGTGCATCGCGCGAAGCGCACCGATGCGATCGGAGGGGTCGTAGTCGCGCTCGAGTTTGCGGAGCACGACTTTGTCGCCGTTGTCGAATTCGATTTCTTGCGCCGTTCCGGGTTCGTAGTCGACCACGATCTCCTTGCTGCCGACGATGAAGTCCGCCGCGTGAAGCACCGCGTGGTGCTCCTTGACGTAGTTGTAACTCTTGGTCGAACCTTCGTGATCGTTGAAGGTGACGCAAGGGCTGATGACGTCGAGCACCGCAATGCCGCGATGCGAGAACGCCGCCTGCAGCAGCGGAATAAGTTGCTTGCCGTCACCGGAGAACGAGCGCGCGACGAACGTCGCGCCGAGTTCCACCGCGAGACCGCAGACGTCGATGGTCTCGAACTCGTTGACCTGTCCTTTCTTTAGTACCAATCCGCGGTCCGCCGTCGCCGAGAACTGCCCCTTCGTGAGGCCGTAGCACCCGTTGTCCTCGATGATGTACGTGGCGTCGAGGTTGCGCCGAATCATGTGACAGTACTGCCCGAGCCCGATGCTCGCGGTGTCGCCGTCGCCGCTGATGCCGAGCACCATCGACTCGCGGTTCGCCAACTTTGCGCCCGTGGCGAGCGAGGGCATGCGGCCGTGCACGCCGTTGAACCCGTGCGCGCGCTCCACGAAATATGCCGGGGTTTTCGACGAGCAGCCGATTCCGCTCATCTTTGCCAGCTTGTACGGATCGACGCCGTATTCGTACAGCGCTTTTATGAGATGGTTGGTTATCGAATTATGTCCGCAGCCTGCGCACAGCGTACTGGCCGAACCTTTGTACACGTCGCGCGCGAGACCGAGAACGTTCACAGGTGTATTCATTATTATACCGGCACCGGTTTTTCTGCGAGAATCAGCGGTTCGGCTACGACCGACGCGTCGATCGGTTCGCCGTTGTAATGGCGCACCGAGTGCAGCCGTTCGATGAGGTGCGCGGGCAGCTCCGCCCGCAGTAAAGCGTGAAGCTGACCGTCGCGGTTTTGCTCGACGACGTAGACGCGCTCGTGTCGTTCGACGAACGCCGGCACCTCCGCGGAAAACGGCAGCGCGCGCACGCGCAGATAATCCGTTTGCAAACCGTCTTCGCGCAAGTGATCCCGCGCTTCGACGACGGCATGATGCGTCGTACCGTACGCGATTATGCCGACGGTGTGCCCGTCATCGTCGGCAACGGGTTGCGGCACTTCAGCGCGTGCCGTGTCGTGCTTGCGCGAGAGGCGATCGAGATTTCCGCGGAAGACGTCGGGATTTTCGGAATAATTCGCTTGGTCGTCGTGTCCCGATCCGCGCGTGAAGTATCCGGCGAGCGGGTGAGCCGTACCCGGAAGCGTGCGATACGGAATGCCGTCGCCTTCGACGTCGCGGTAGCGCCCCCACGATTTGACCTCGTCGAGTTTTTGCGCGTCGAGGACTTTCCCGCGGTCGAACGGTTTCTCGGGATATGCGAGCGGCCTCGTCATCCATAGATTCATTCCGAGATCGAGATCGCTCAGCACGAACACCGGCGTTTGAAACCGGTCGGCCAAATCGAATGCCTGCATCGCGAATTCATATGCTTCGGATACGGTGCCCGGCAGCAGCACGATGTGTTTGGTGTCGCCGTGCGATAGCGTGTACGCAAACGCGACGTCACCTTGGAGCGTGCGCGTCGGCAGGCCGGTGGACGGCCCGGCGCGCTGCACGTCGAAGATTACTCCCGGTAATTCCGCGTAGTATCCCAGGCCTGCGAATTCCGCCATAAGCGAAAGGCCCGGTCCCGAGGTCGAGGTCATTGCGCGCGCACCGGCCCACGTCGCGCCGAACACCATACCGATGGCCGCGAGTTCGTCCTCCGCTTGAACGATCGCCGCTTTGCGTTCGCCGGAGTCTTTGTCGACGCGAAACCGTTCGCAATACTGAATAAAGGATTCGCAGAGCGAGGACGACGGCGTTATCGGATACCACGCGGCGACGGTGCAGCCGCCCATCACGCAGCCCAGTGCCGCGGCGTTGTTGCCGTCCATAAGCAAATGGCCCTCGGTTTTCCCGGTCATCGGCTGCACGCGGTACAAATCGCTCTTGGTAAGATTGGCCGCTGCGTACTCGATTCCCAGACGCACGGCCTCCATGTTCGTCTCGACCGCTTTTGGTTTGCGTTTGAATTGCGCGCGAAGCGCGTCTTCAATCGTGCCGGGAGGAATGCCGAGCAGGTGTGCCAGCACGCCGACGTAGATCATGTTCGTCAGGTACTTGCGCAAGGCGCCGTCGGCGATACGCTCTTTGGCGAGTTTCGCGAACGGCACAGCATAATACGTCACGTCCTCGCGCGCCGCAGCACCGGTGACGGCATACGCCTCTTCGTGAACCACGACGCCGCCCGAGCGCACGGAGGCCACATCCGCGTGCCACGTTGCCTGGTTGAGCGCGACGAGAACATCGACGTCGCGGCTGCGGCATTGATACCCTTGCGGCGAGACGCGCATGTCGAACCATGTCGGCAAGCCTTCGATGTTCGAGGGGAAGACGTTTTTCGGCGCCACCGGGATGCCCATGCGAAAAATCGCGTTCGTCAAAACGAGGTTCGCGGATTGGCTCCCGGAGCCGTTGACGGTGGCGGCGCGAATGGTCAAATCGTTGGCGGTGTTCACGCTACGGTATTCTGGCCCCAACGCCTTCTTTCATGTACGAGCGTGAGAGCGCGACGTATTCCGGCGCGCTGCCGTCGACCCACCGCGCGGCCTCTCCGTCGAGTTCTTTCTTGACTTTGGCAGGAGCGCCGGCGGCCAGCACGCCGGGCGGGATCTGCGCGCGCTCGCCGACTACGCTTCCGGCAGCAACCAGCGAACGGCTTCCGACCACGGCGCCTCCGAGCACGACCGCGTTGCTCCCGATAAGCGCGAAGTCTTCGATCCGGCAGTCCTCCATGACCGCGCAGTGCCCCACAGTCACATCGTCGCCAATCTCGGTAGCGCCATGCTCGCTCACGTGCAGAACGCAATTGTCCTGAATGGAGGTTCGAGCCCCAATCCTGATTGGGCCATTGTCGCCGCGCAGGACCGCCCCGAACCAGATGCTCGCCTCCTCGCCCACCTCGACATCGCCTATCAGCACCGCCGTCGGAGCGATGAAGGCGGAAGGATGAACGCGCGGGCGCTTGCCGCGGTACTCGATGATCATAGGCTGCCTCCGAAGAAGGCCCAGTTCGTATGCACCGCCACAACACCCCGCTTCGCGGCGTCAAGGCCACCCCTCACCCGAAAGCGGACGATCCGAACTATACGGCCGTCAACTATACGTACTCCGGAAAGACCGGTCACATCCACGAGGTTGTTACGGTCGGCGGACGCGATTTGGTCAAGGTCGGCTTTGACGACCGCAAGATCGTTTATTATTACCTAGAGGATCTGGAACTCGACCGGACGGCGAAGCGCGGGACGTTTCACGACGCCGATTCTTAAGGTACGCTCGCAGACCCCCGGGGCGCTCTTTACAAAACCTTGACGGGTTTCGTCTTGAAGTTGAGACCTAAGCACCAAGATTTTACGTATCGCGCACGCTTGCCTGAGGGTATAATAACCGCAGCGTAAAAGCTGCAACACACAACGTTAATGCGTCCAGGATGACGCTTTGGGGGAGAGCCAATGCGAGACCCTCGTATACAGGCCTTAGTTTTTCTATTGGGTGCCGCCGCACTTGCGGGATGTTCAGCGCAAGGCGCGCGAACCGTGCCGCAAGATGTAGCGTACCAGCCGGTTTCACACAGTGGACCGGCCATGCAAGCGCCGCCGACTCGTCATCCGATGGATACGCACGGCGGACCGGTGGGCTTCCTTTTCGGAACGCTCGACATGCTTCTCGGTGATTCTGCGCCGGTCATCGACGGCAAGCCGCTGGCGCATTTCTACATCGGCGTGCGCGAAATCGATGCCATTGCCGACGGGCAGAGCGTAACGCTCGGCGTTGCGCAGACCCCGTACCAGATGGATTTGCTGCAGTATCAGAACGGCAGCACGGATTGGATGACGCAAACCGACGTCGCCGCGCAGACGTACTCGCAGTTGCGATTCGTCATCGACGCGGCCAGCACCCAAGCGGTTTTCACGGACGGAACATCCGCGCCCGTGGCGATCGATTCGGGTTCTTCGCAGAGTTCCGTGGGGCTCGGGTCCTCGACGGCCACCGCGCCGGATCAGTCTAACCCGGGTGCGGTCGACGTCACCGTGACGACTCCGTTTACGGTGCAATCCGGCGCAGACGCCCTGGCCGGCGACTTCAATCTCATGGAATCGCTCAATGCGGGCAGCGGAGCACTCAGCCTGCGACCCACCATCGCACTTGCCAACGGTGCAGGTCAAATCAACGGAACAGTACTCAACCAAAACGGCAGTGCCGTGCAAAACGCCACCGTCGTAGCGTTCGGTTCCAACGGCTCGGCCGTGAATACGACCGCGACGGACGCGAACGGTGCATTCAATCTGCACGCGCTTCCGGCAGACACCTATCAGCTCGTCATTTACAACACGTACACGAATGCGGCGGGCGAGACGATTTCCGCATCGGGGCAAAGCTCCGGGGGCGGAACGGTCAACGGACCATCGGTCTCGCTTAGCGCGGGAGGCAACGTTTCCACCGGAACCATCGGCGACTAACGCACTCACGCTCAAGAATTGACGGGCAATTATATGCAAGGGATGAATGCGGTAACGGGTGCGCAGGCCGCAGATCTGCTTGAACGGGCGCTGGAGGCCGATCGCCGAGCAAGGCGTGACGATGCTCTGGAACTCCTGGCAGACTGCGAGAACTGGCCCGAACCCTACAACGAGAACGGACTACTGCTGCGCGCAGATGTCGTCGGCACACGTGACGCGATCACGGGCCTGCAACAACTGGCTTCGCATGCCGAGTCCTTCACCTCCCCCGACGGGCGCATCGGCTATCTGATCGGATCGGCGCGCGCATACATGAAAGCGCGCAATCTCGATGCGGCAGAAGCGATGCTCGAAAATGCGCAGAGTTCGCTGCATGCCGGCAGCGACGCTCGCAAGCACGAACTCGCCTACGCGCGTGCTCGGATGCAATGGAACCGCCGGGAGTACGATCCTCAAAGCGAAGCAATCGCATTGGCGATGCGCTCCGCAGATCCGGCAGTGCGCTTCACTGCGCTCAACTTGCGTGCATGGATGCACGCCGGCCTGGAAGACTACCGCTCGCAACTCACGGACCTGCTCGAATGCGTGCGTCTGTATCAAGAGCAAGGGCATCGCTGCGGGCTCGAATCCGTCGCCCGCTCGCTGCAGTCGACGCTCATGCTCGGGTGGGAACTCCATGACACCGATGCGGTAAAGCAGGCCGAGGGTGCATTCGACACGATCGAGTGGACCCCGGAGATTCAAGTTCCACGGTTCCTGAGCTTACGGGCACTGGCGTGGCACTCGTTCCTCCAGGGAGATTCGGCGCGCGCTCAGTGGCTGTTCAAGGACTCGAAGGACCTCGCTCCGAGCGCCGCATGGAAAGTGATGGCGCATGTGGACCGCGCGTACGTCGCGCGCATCAACTCCAACGAAGCGTGGGCCGCCGAGGAACTGCACGAAGCGCACGCGATTGCGCGTACGGTCGATTGGCACACGACTCGCGACGAAGAGCGCATGGCGCTCATCACGCTGGCCGTGCTCTTCGCTCCGCTCGACCTCGGATACGCGCAGCGGTACGTCTCGACGTACATCGAGCTCGGTCCAAATAGTCTGAACCCCAATATTGAAGCATCGCACGAGTCCCGGCGCAGTATAGCGTATGAAAAATACGCTGCCGGGCGCGTGCACGCGATGCTCGGGAATACCAGCCTTGCGGTTCGCACGCTGGAAAGCGCATACGAGACGTTCACGCAAATCGAACACGATTTCCGTGCATCGCTCGCAGCGCAGGCGCTTTACGAATTGACCGGTACGGACCGGTGGCTCGAAAACGCCCGCGCGCATACGCTCAAGTTCCCGAACAGCGCGCTCGCCAAGCGCCTAGGCGATGGCGGATGTGCAAAGACGGACACGTCGCTTCCGGGAATCGGTGCAACGCAACGCCAGATCGCAAGAGCGTTCTGTCAGGGCGTGGACGAGTCGGAACTCTCGCACCGGTTCAGCAGAAGCACGTTTACGATACGCAAACAACTAGAGGAGATCTATGCCGCCCTCGGCGTGCGATCGCGCGCCGGCCTGCGCGACGAATTGCTTCGCCGGGGCTTAATGTGAGGATCCGCCTCTCGATGCTCGCCCGCGCCGTGGTGTTCACGGCGCTGGCGGTCGGGTGCGTTGCGGCGCTGCTCGCCGGAACGTTCTCCAACGTCGATCGCATGCTGCTCATGATAGGGGCAGTCTTCGCCGGTACGCTCATTACCGCATCGGCGAAGCTGCTCCTGATCGACGGCGTCGAGTCCATGAATGCGCTCATCGAAAAACGCTACAGCGTACTCGAGAGCATTCCGGACGCATTTTTCATCTTAGATCACACCTTCCGGTTCACTCACGCGAACGAGCGAGCCGAAAGTATTTTCGACCGGAGCGCCGACGCACTCGTAGGCAAGCGAATCGAGGAAATCCTCGATCCGCTTGCCTCCGAATTGCTGCCGGAGATTCATCGAGCCGCTCAGCGCGGAATGCCGCTGGAGCGGCTGCAGTATTTCCCAGCCACGAAACGCTGGGTGGAGATTCGCATTCAGCCCGCGCGGGACGAAGTACTGGTCTACTTGCGCGACGTTTCGGAGCGCAAGAAAGCCGAAATGAACACGCGCGAGCAGGAACGGCGCCTGCGGCTGTTGCTCGCACAGGTTCCCGCCGTGCTCTTCACGGTCGACCTGGACATGAAGATTACGTCGGTTGCCGGCGCCTCGCTCAGCGAACAGGAACTTTCCGAAGAAGCGCTCATCGGCGCTCCGTTCGAAACGCTTCTGGCGGGACACGAGCAGCGTCTGTCGTGCATCGCTTCCGTGCAGCGCGTTCTTTCGGGCGAAGCCGTTTCATATGAAACGCAGGTTCACGATCGCTGGCTGCAAAACGACGTCGAACCGCTGCGCGACGCGCAGGGTAAGGTGATTGGTGCGGTCGGCGTCATGCTCGACGTCACGGAGTTCCGTTCGAATGCGGAACGTTTCGCGCAACTCGCGCGTCAGGACGTCATGACGGGATTGCCGAACCGCCTGGCACTGGAAGAACGGCTGCCGGGCCAGCTCGAGCGGGCGTTGCAAAATAATGAGTCGGTCGCCGTGCTGTTCGTCGACCTCGATCGTTTCAAGAACATCAACGACACGCTCGGACATCGCGTCGGCGACGAATTGCTTCGCATCGTTTCGCAGCGTATGCAGGGCCGAATCGACAACCGCGGCACGATTTTCCGCCCGGGCGGGGACGAATTCGTCATCGTCATCGACGGAATTAAGCACAAGCGCACCGTGGCCGCGATTTCGATGGAAGTTCTTCAAGCGTTTGCCGCGCCGTTCGAAGTCGACGGCCGCGAGCTGTTCGTCAGCGCAAGTTTGGGTGCGAGCATCTATCCGCAAAATGCGCAGACGCCCGACGAACTCATCGCGTTTGCCGATTCGGCAATGTATCGCGCGAAAGAAGCCGGCCGCAACAACGCAAAATTTTATGACGGCACGATGCACGCGCACGTGCTCGAACGCATGGGCTTGGAGCAGGATTTGCGCCAGGCGCTCATCCGCAACGAACTTCACCTCATGTATCAGCCGATCGTCGACATGGCCACGCGGCGTATCGTCGCCGCGGAAGCCCTGCTGCGCTGGCAGCATCCGCTGCTCGGCGAAATGCCGCCGCAATCGTTCATTCCCATTGCGGAAGAGACTGGCGTCATCGTCGAGATCAGTCGCTGGGTACTGCGCGAAGCGTGTAAGAATGCGGCGCGTATACGCCGCGACGGAGCTTCCGATTTCCGCATCAGCGTCAATCTCTCGCCGCGCGATTTCTACGAGCAGGACCTAGCCGCGACCCTCGCGTCAGTGCTCGCGGAAACCGGCTTGCCGCCGGAAGCGCTGGATCTGGAAGTGACGGAGAACGTCGTGCTCAACGATTTGGCGCTCGAAACGCTGCAGCGCATTGCGAACATGCACGTAAACATCGTCGTGGACGATTTCGGCACGGGTACAGCTCGCTCAGTTACATCAAGCGTCTTCCGGTCAAAGCGATCAAAATCGACAAGAGCTTCATCGACGACGTAGCCATCGATCCGTACGACCAAGGCATCGTCAAAGCGATCACGACGCTCGGCAACACGTTGGGCCTGCGGATCATCGCCGAAGGCATCGAATCGGAGTTGCAGTACGACTTCTTGCGTTCGCTCAAGTGCGAGCACGCGCAGGGGTACTTCTTTTACCGGCCGCAGACGTGGAGCAACTTCGTCACGATTCTGCAGCGAAACGGTGAAGTCACTCCCACCGGCGTCGTCATTCCGCTGTACGGGTAGAGCGCAAGACGAGGACGTCGCCGAACCGGCACACGATGGAAAAGTGCCGGTTTCGGCGCGCGGTGCGCAGCGGCGGCAGAACGTACGTGTCGACGTACCGGTTGCGCCAGTCGCGCGAGAACACGACATATCCCGCGAAGCGATTCGCGCCGGCCTCGATGTTCGTCGATCGCGGAAAGATGAGCGCGAAGTGCGAGAACCATTCGTCGTGCGTGGCGACGGGCGCGTCGTGCGGAACACATTCGAACGCGCGGATGACATTCGCAGACTGCTGGTAGGGCGCGCGCGAAAGGTAATGCGCGGGATGCATCGGATCGAAACCGATTAGCACCAACACGCAGATGCATATGGCCGCGATCCACCATCGCCGGGCGACGTTGTCATCGCGCGAAGCTGCCAGCCGCACGAGCGCCCAAGCCGCGCCGAGCAGCAGCCACGGCGCCCACAGCAGCGCGTAGTGGTTTCCCATGCGCCAAGCCAGCGAATTACTCGCGAGCAGTACGCCGGCGAAACCCGGGAACGCGAGCCAGGTCCACCGCGTGAGAAACGGCAGGAACGCCAGAGGCGCAAATGCTTCGAGAAGATACGTCAGGCGCCCGAACGTGAGAACGGAACGCGCGAGCGCCAGCGGATGCGTGAAGACGGACAGCGCGGTCTGCACGGGCCCGTACGCAAATGGATAGTCGTAAAAATGGGTCGGCGCCCAGCCGCCTGCGCGCGGTACGATCGCGAACGCGTAGAAGGTCAGCGCCGCGGCGGAGGCTAGTGCGAGGCCGCATCCCGCAATGGCTAGATGCTGTGGTTCGATGGGTTCGCCGCGCAGCAAACCAGTCTGCGCGCTCCTGCGTTTCGCGATGCCGATGACGGCGAGCGCTGCGCCGATGACGATCAAATCGACGCAGACGTCTTCGCGAACCAGCACGACTGCAATCGCAAAGATTGTAAACCACAGCCAGCGCGCGCGATCCGCCGCCCAAAAGAGCGCAAGAGCGAGGACCGGATAGAATGCGAGTTCGTGGAACTCTTCGAATGCGGTCGCGAGCAGCGGCGGATACATCAGCGCGAGAATTCCGACGCGCGCGCCCCACGTTTCGCCTGCATACGGTGCAACGATTGCGGCGAGCGGAACGGCGCAGAGGGCGATCAGGAAGACCTGCACGAGCTGTATCGACAGCGGCGAGCGTGTAACGGCGACGAACGGCCAGAGCACCGCCAAAATCGGCGACCAGTGGAAACGGAAATGCGTTCCGTGTTCGGGCCCGTCGGTAAAACCGTGGAACGCGTTCAGCGCGATTTGGGCGAATGTGCCGGTGTCGGTGCCATAGCTCCAGACATTCCAGCGCATGAGCGCCAGAACGATCATCACACCCGCGACGATGATAATGGCCGCGCCGAGCGAGCGTCTCATGGCGCGCCTTTTCGCACCCGGCAGGGGCGGCACCCGGTGGCGCGAATCTAAGCGGGTCGCCACGCCGACGTAGCTCAGTTGGTAGAGCAGCTGTTTCGTAAATAGCAGGTCGCCGGTTCGAGTCCGGCCGTCGGCTCGGAGTTCGAGAGAGCCTCGCTTCACGCGGGGCTTTTTTGCGGAATGTCGATTCGAGGCGCCGGCGTTCGACGTATGAGTAGAAGGGGCCGTTTGGAGCCCCTGCCACGGAGAAATCGCATGATCGTCGCATCGACTGTGTCCCGGATTCTTCTCGGTCTGATCTTCACGCTGGCCGGCATCTTACCGCTTCTCTTCGGAAATCCGCCACCGCAGCCGGGGATGATGGGTGTGCTGAGCACCGCGCTGTATCAGAGCCATTGGATATTTTTTATCGCATTTGCGCAGTTCACGGCGGGTGTATTGTTGTTGGTGAACCGCTACGTGCCCGTTGCGCTCATCATCCTCGCGGGATTCCTCTACAATAGTCTCGCGTTCCACATCCTCACGTCGCCGGCCGTGCTGCCGATGCCGTTGCTCGTTCTCGTCATGTGGCTGCTGGTCGCACTTCGTTACCGCGAGCGCTTCGCTCCGATTTTCGCACCCCGGTAAAATGACAGGCGTATGGCATGGGCGCGAGCAATGCTTGTGTCCATGGCCGTCGCTTTACAGCAGGGCGAGTTCGCGCAGGCGCTGCCCCCGCCGCTCAAATGGGCCGGCGGAAAGCGCTGGCTCGTGGCGCACTTGCTGCAGTACTGGATTGGTCACCGGCACCGCCGCCTGGTCGAGCCGTTCGCGGGCGGGCTTGCGATCACGCTGGGCTTGCTTCCGCGACGGGCGTTGCTGAACGACGCCAATCCACATTTGATTTCCTTCTATCGTTGGCTCCAGCGGGGGCTCGTTCTTCGCAGCACCGGCATCGAGTTCGAAAACGATCGAGCGGTGTACGCCCGCAACCGCACGCGTTTCAACGAACTCATCCGCGAGGGCGAAAGCGACAGCGCGGAGGCCGCAGCGCTATTCTATTATTTGAACCGCACGGGGTATAACGGTTTGTGCCGTTTCAACGCGCGCGGTTTCTTCAACGTACCGTTCGGGCGCTACAAGCAACCGCCGTACCGGGATGATTTCGAGGCGTACCGCCGATTGCTGTCGGCGTATGATCTGACGCAGGGCGACTTCCAGCACATGAACATCGAGCCTGCGGATTTCGTCTACGCCGATCCGCCGTACGACGTCGAATTCACGTCGTACTCCGCGGGCGGATTCGCGTGGGAGGATCAGAAACGTCTCGCGCAGTGGCTCGCCCAACATCCCGGTCCCGTCGTCGCTTCGAACCAAGCGACGCCCAGAATACTGCGGTTGTATCGCAAACTGAAGTTCGAGATCCGCGTGGTCGATGCTCCGCGGCGCATCAGCTGCGACGGCAATCGCGACGACGCGAAAGAAATGATCGCCGTGAGGAACCTCTGATGGGCATGCTTTTTCCCGGTAGCCTGGGCACGAAAACCGGCTCGACGCTCGAAGTCAGCGTCGAAGCGGTTCTGCTGAACAACAGTTATGCCGTACGCAAACAGCAGATCGTGGGCAGCAAGCCGGGAGGCGGACGTCACAAGGCCGACATCGTCGGAATGCGCCCGAACGGTTCGCAATTCTTGGTTTCGCTGAAGTGGCAGCAAACGACCGGAAGCGCCGAGGAGAAGATTCCGTTCGAGGTCATCAAGTTGCTGCACGCGCTGCGCGAAAATCCCGCGATGTACGACAAGGCCTACATTGTGGTGGGCGGCGATGGATTTACCGCCGGCCTCGTGGACTTTTATCTCTCCGAAGAATTCCGCTCCTACATTCGCGATTCGGAGAAAATCGAAATTCTTACGCTGAACGACGTCATCAAGCGGGCAAATCGAGGAGCCCTCTAAACCGGCGCAGCGTTTCGCTTAGGAGCTGTGCGTTCCGCTGCTCGGAACGAAGTCGAGCGCGAGGCCGTCGATGCAGTACCGCAGGCCGGTGGGCGGCGGCCCATCATCGAAAACGTGTCCCAAATGTCCGCCGCACTGCCGGCAGTGGACTTCCGTGCGCGGCTCGATCAGATCGTAATCGGCGCGCGTGAGAATCGCGTTTTGAAGCGGCCGGTAGAAGCTCGGCCAGCCGTCGCCGCTGTCGTACTTCGTTTTTGAAGAGAATACCGCAAGCGCGCAGCCCGCGCAGCGGTACGTTCCCGCGCGGTGCTCGGCAAGAAGTGGGCTGCTGTCCGCGGGCTCCGTACCGTTCTGCCGCAAAATGTAGTAGCGATCGGAACCGAGAATGCGGCGCCATTCTTCCTCGCTATGCATAACAGCGTAATGCGCCTCGCCCTTCGCGCGCACCGAGGCGGCGCCCCCGAGTGAGGCGATGCCGAAGATCGCCGCGGCGCGCAGCCATGCAGCGCGCGTTACAGTTTCACGTGACATGCGACCCCGTGCTTTTCGAAATAGCGTTGATGGTACGCTTCAGCCGGGTAGAATGCCGGTGCGTCTACGATCTCCGTTACGATGGGGCGCGCATTGTCTTGCTGCGCGCGATGCAGGGACGCTTCTGCGAGCGTTCGCTGTTCGTCGTCATGGACGAAAATGGCGGAACGGTACTGCGAGCCGACGTCCGGGCCTTGCCGGTTCGCCGTCGTCGGGTCGTGGATTTGCCAAAAGACGCGGAGCAGATCGTCGTAGCTCACGCGATTCGCGTCGTACGTAACTTGCACCGCTTCCGCGTGTCCGGTCGTGTCGCTGCAGACGTCCTGGTAACTCGGATTCTGCGTATGACCGCCGGTGTAGCCGCTGATCGCCTCCAGCACCCCGGGAACTTGCCGGAACGCTCCTTCGACTCCCCAGAAGCATCCCGCCGCGAAGGTCGCCGTTTCGATTTTGCTCATACACCGTAGAAACGCCGCCCAAGCGCCTACGGATGCATTTCCCAAAATTGGAGGCCCATCGGAAGCGCTGCCGGTGCGAGCGGGTCCAGGTCGTAGCCGCGCAATCCGCGCGGCACTACGGCGCCCAGGCGGTTCGAGTACAGGTAGATGACGGGCAAATCGCGGCTTGCGAGTTGCTGATAGCGGTCGAGCGCACGGCGAGCAATCGCAGCGGAGGGCGCCGTTCTCGCCCGTTGGATCGCGCGATCGATCTGCGGATTGCTGTAGAAACCGAGGTTGTAGCCGCCGTTCGCGCGCGTTTGCGTGGAATAATACGACTGGTAATCGTCGGGGTACGGCGGCAAAATTATTCCGCGAAGCGCGAGCTGAAAGCGGCTGTTGTGGAGGTCGACGAAGAACGTCTGCAGTTCTTCGTTTTCGAGCGTGCAATCGATTCCGACGGCTTTGAATTCTGCCTGAACGAGCTCGGCGATATTGCTCGCGACCGCATCGGTCGCACCGCCCGTTTTCAGCGTTACGCGCATCGCCGTGCCGTTTTTCATTCGCACGCCGCCGCGCATGCGCCATCCCGCCGCATCGAGCAATCGGCGCGCCTTCACCGGGTCGTACGCATACGGCGGTACGGAACGGTCGTAGTACGGCGAAAAGGACGGAATCGGGCCGTTCAAGATATCGGCTTGTCCGCTCATGATGCCCTGCGTGATGAAGCGCCGATCGATTGCGTACATCATCGCTTGCTTGACGTGCGGGTCGCGAATCCATGGAATCGCGGGATCGTGATAGTTCGGAAGAAGCACGAACGTCACGTTCCAAGGCCAGTTGATGAACCGATGATTGCCTCGCAGGCGCGAATGTACGCGCCAGAGATTTGGCGGAATGTCCGTAACGTCGATTTCGCCCGCGTCGACCGCGGCATAGAGCGAATCTTGCTGCGGATACACGCGAAAGGCGATTTCGTTCAAGCGAGGCTTGACGCCCCAGTACGCCGGATTTCGCTCGAGCACGATGTATGCGTCCGGGACGTTTCGCAGAATGCGCCAAGGGCCGGAGGTGACGGGATGCTGCGAGAATGCGGTGTCGGCATTTACGAATTTCGCTTCCGCTTCCGACGAGGGAGGAAACTTGCCTAAGACATGTTCGGGCAGCAGCAGCGTGTCGTTTCGCGACAGCGCGTTTTCCAAGAATGGCGGCGACGGCTGCGCGAGAATGATTTCGACCGTTTTGGAATCCAGCGCGCGGATCGATCGCACCAGGGTAAAGTCGCTCGTGTGTCCGGCCAGTATATGAGGATTTCGTTCGAGCAGAATCGTGAAGACGATGTCCTTCGCGGTCATCGGTGCGCCGTCGTTCCAACGCGCCTTGCCGCGCAAATGAAGAATGTAGCGTCTGCCGCCTTCGCCGATGTCGACCTTGTACGCGAAACTCGTCGACCAGCGAGGACGCATGTCCGCTCCGAGATCGATCAGCGGCGTGTAAATCTGGTCCTCGATCATCGTGGCAGCAGAGCCGATGGTTACGTATGGATTGAAACCTTGCGGACCCGCAATCCATCCTGCGACGAGCATACCGGCGTTGCGCGTTTCGGCGCTTCGCGCGCCGCATGCGGTCAGCAGCCCGAGCGCGATGGCGGCCATCGCGAGGTATCGCGCCATCAGCTTTGCACGATCGAACGATCTTCGCGCTCGCGCATCCAATCACCGATGAAATTGAACGCGCACACGCTGAACAGAATCGCAAAACCCGGCGGAAGAATCAGCCACCATGCACCTGCGAAGATGTCACTCTGCGCGCTCGAAAGCAGATTTCCCCACGAGGGCGTCGGTGCGCGCACGCCGATGCCGAGATACGATAAGGCCGTTTCCGCGAGCATTGCGCTGGCGATCATGAAGGTTGTAGTCGTGACGATCGTTCCGAACGCGTTCGGGACGACGTGCCGGAAGATGATCCGCCGGTCGGCCGCGCCGATCGCGCGAGCAGCTTCGACGAAGAGCCGCTCTTTGAGCGTAAGGACCTCGCCACGTACCAGGCGTGCAGGGCCCAGCCACGACGTCACGCCGATGACGATCATCAGCGCCGAAAGGCTTCCATGGAACATCGCCGCCAAGAACAGCAACAGAAACAGGGTCGGTATGCTCAGAAAAACGTCGACCACGCGCATGAGCAGCGTGTCGAGCCAGCCTCCATAGTATCCGGAAATTGCGCCGTATACCGTTCCGATTACCATGGCGACCAGCGCTGCGATGATGCCGACGCTGAGCGTGATACGCCCTCCGGCGAGAAGTCGTGCCAGTTCGTCGCGCCCGAGGCCATCCGTGCCCAGCGCGTGAAACGAACCGGGTGCATCGTACGCATGCGCAACGTCCGTAGCATACGCATTCAAATGCAGCAGCGCGGGACCGGCCGCGCACGCAATCGCCGTGAGCGCGATCCAAATCAGGCTGATCGCTGCAATGGCCGTAATTCGAAATCTGCGGCGCCGCGGCGGCTCCGCTTCGTCGACCGGCAGAACGATGGCGGCTTCAGTCATAGCGCACGCGCGGGTCGACTACGCCATAGAGCACGTCGGCGAGCAGATTTCCCAGGACGACGAGTACCGCGGTGATGACCGTCATGCCGAGCAGCGTTGCGTAGTCGCGATCCGTTGCCGATTGCCAAAAGAGTTGCCCCATACCCGGATACGCGAAAATCTGTTCGGTAATCACGGCGCCGCCGAAAAGCGCGGGGACGGTTCCCCCGAGCAGCGTAATGAAGGGAATGAGGGCGTTGCGAAGCGTGTGCCGGAACAGCACGCGGGTGTGCGGCAAGCCTTTTGCCACGGCGGTTCGCGTGTAGTCCTCACGCAGCTGCTCCACCATGCTTCCGCGGATGTAGCGGCTCCATCCCGCCATCGAAACGATCGCCAGCGTTGCGGCAGGCAGTACAAGATGCGCAATGCGCGACGGCCAATCGAATGCAGTCGTATCGATGGTCTGCAGTCCGCCGACGGGCAGCCAGCGCAGCGTGACGGCAAAGACGGCGATGAGGATCGTGCCGAACCAGAACGTCGGCATCGACCACGCCATGAATACCGCCACGCTTGCGGCACGGTCGAAAGCCGTATTGCGCCGGAATGCTTGATACACGCCGAGCGGCACCGCGAACGCGACGGAAACGGCAAGCGCGCAGCCCATCAGGAGCATCGTCTGCGGCAATCTCTGCGCGATCAGTGCTGTTACCGGCGCTTGGCGAATGTATGAAAAGCCGAGATCGCCGCGGAGCAGGGCGCCGAGCCAAATCGCGTACTGCTGCGGCCACGGTTTGTCGAATCCGAGCTGATGCGTAATCGCCGCGACTTGCGCCGGGGTGGCCTTCTCGCCGGCGAGTGCGAGTGCGGGGCCGCCGGGCGCGAGATGAATCAGGATGAACGTGATGATCGTCACGCCTATCAGCGTCGGAATTGCGAGCAGCAGCCGCCTTACGATAAAGGGCGTCATCGTTTCATAGAATCATCGCGTCATATTGTGTCATCGTGAGCGTGTCGAACGATTTCGTCATCGTGAGCATGTCGAACGACCCCGAGCTCGTCGAGGGCAACGCTGACGTTCGTCATCGTGAGCGTGTCGAACGACCCCGAGCCAGTCGAGGGTACGCAACGTCGCGCGGGCTTCGACTACGCTCAGCCATGCTTCGACACGCTCAGCATGAAAAGTACGACCCCGAGCCGGTCGAGTGGCCGCACTTACCACTTGTAGTTTTCGAGAGCATCCCATTGATACGGCTGCGTGCCGTCCCACGCGAAGAATATCTCGCCGATCGCGCCCAGCCGCTTGCTGATTTCGAGCGATGCGGTGATTTCCGCGGCGGGCGGATAGCCGTTGCGTCCTTCAGCGGCGGTCTGGCCGCCGATGCTGATGGGATCGTCGCTCTGTGTGAGATACCTAAGGCGATCGTACGAGCCTTTGAGCAGAACGCGCACCTGTGCCGGCGTCGTCGGGTTTCGGCGCATCATTCGCCAGTACGACATCGGCTGCAGTACGGAAACGTACTTTGCGATCTGAGGATACGGATATTTCGCGTCGTTCAAATGTTCGAGATACGGATCTTCGACGTTCGCCGCGACCAGATATCGCGGCCCGAGCGCTTGCCGTACGGCCATCGCGTATTGCCACAGCGCGGTGAGTCCATGCGGATCGTCGCCCAGGAATTCGTCTCCTCGCTCGACGTCGATCGCAACGCCCGTGAGCGGCGTGCCCTTCGCCGTACGGTAGTACGCGGTGCGAACGGTTGTGGCTACGTCGTCGAACAAGGTATCGCGCGGAACCGTCCAGCCGATGGTGCCGATTCCGTGGGCCGCAAGTCCGTCAATGATTGCATCGATCGTGGGACGCGCTTGCGGCGTGATTTCCCAGTAGGCGCCGTACGCCGTGCGCAACTCGATATAGTGCAAATGCGCTTTGACGGCTTGCGCGACGATCGCGTGCGGGTTCAAATGCTTGAAATAAATCGGATCGAGCGGATTGCCCGTAAAATACACCCACATCGCCGTCCCCGAAGCATTCTCAACGCTCGTTTCGGGTGGCGGCGGCAACGTCGTAACCGGGCGTAGCGATACCGGCGGATATCCCGAGCGGTAGACGACATAACGATAGGTATGATCCGGGCGCACGGCCGTATCGCGATACGACGAGCTCGGACCGGCGATGACCGCGAGCGTGGTTCCTCGCCCCTGCGCATCGACGCGTACGACGCGCGCGATCTTGCTTTCCTGCGGAAACCATCCGATCTGCACCGCGTATGGCCCGAGTGCACGAGCGACCACGCGCCGGCCGCTCCACGCGCGCGTATCGGTGCTGACCGCGATCGGGGCGAAGGCCGGCTGCGTCGAATGGGCGCTCATCGTCAGCACGCCGCCGTGCGTTGCGTGCAAAATCGCCGAAGGCTGCCCAAAGCGCAAGCGCGTCTGCCACTGAACCCATCCGTCCGGTGAGGTCCAGTCGACGTTGCCGCCGCCCATGACGCGCGTTGGTTTCCCATCCGCATCCCAGTACCGTGCAACGACCAGCCACCGTGCGTTTCCGTCGGGATCGAAACCCAGCGGGCGTGACTGGACAGTCATGCGCACTGCCGGTCTGCCCCAATACACCGGGCCCGTGGGCGTCGGTGTCGGTACGGGCGCCGGACTGGGCGTTTGCGTTGCCTGCGCGAGCAGACATGCAAGGACGATTGCGATTCCAAAGTTCATGGAAGCCCTCTTCTACAAAAAGTAGGGGCGACGCTTTCGCATCGCCCCTGTTTCTTTGCCGAAAACGACCCCGAGTTACATCTTGTAGTTGAAGAAGAACTCGAACGTTCGCGGGCTCGTCGTGAGGTTCTGGTAGATGTATCCGACCGGTGCGTTCGTTCCAGATTGCGGTCCGTTGTTGCTGAAGCAGCCGGAACCGAAACCCGTGGGAAGATTCGGATCTTGGTAGTTGTAGCAGGGGATGGTTGCGCCGTCCCAGTCGTGCTGGTTGTTGGTCGCATTCAGAACGCGCACGCCGACGATGTAATGCGTGCCTATGTCTTTCGCGAGTGTAACGTTCAGCTTCCAATAGCCCATGCCTTGGCGTTCGGGTCCCATGACGGGCGGTGCGGTTCCACCGTTCGTTCCGGCACCGCTCTGGCAACCTACCGGTATCGTGTATTGATTCGGCGTGATCGGTGCGCCGCTCGCGTACGGCAAACACGTACCGGTATTGTAGAAGTTGCCGAACGTGTAGTACGCGTCGGGAATGACGTGCCAGCCGCCGGCGTGGAGATCCGCGGTCAGCGTCGCTGCAAGCGGCGGAACGTACGCGCTGCGCACCAGGATGCCGTGTTGCACGAAATAGTTGTCGATCGGCGTGTTGATGAACGCAACCTGCCCGAAGTATGCAACCTGCGTCCAGTAGTTGTTGTAGGACCCGCTCAACCAGTATGAAGCGCCGACGGGACGGTTGTCTTCATGTGAGAGTCCTGCTTCGATGCCGAACGACCGGATTTTTAGATTATTGGTTACCTGATCCGGCCCGTACTTCGCCGCTACTCCAGGCCCAGGAGTGTTGATCAGCGGCGAATATACCGCCAAATAGTTGTTCGAGAAGCGGTAGTACGGCCCGATTTTCAAGGACGTGCTCGGGCTGAACTGGTGCTCCCACTGCAGATCGAAGCTCGAGTTCACCTGCGGTTTGTAAGTCGTGGATATGGGATTGCCGTTGGCATCCTTATTGATATAGAACGGATTATACGACGACGATCCGTAGCGGTAGACGAACTCCGTTCCGATGAACTGGCCGGTCGTCGAATACGAATACCGGAGTACGTCGTTGTATCCGAACCGGTACGTTCCCAAAAGAGACGGCGCGAAGAAGCCGGTCGACACCGTGCCGCCCGGTATGCCGTTCGGCTGGAACGGGCCATCGAGTTGCGGTTCGGCCGGAACGGCGTAGTAGGCGCGAGAGTAGCGCAAGCCCGGTTCGACCGTGAATTTGCGGATGTTGATCGAGGCTTGCGCGTACACGTACGGTACGTGCATCGGCACGTCGGAAAGTGCGGCCAAGTATGATGAAGTCGCCGTCGCATTGAACAGGTTCAAGTAGCGGACGTCGCGCTTCTGGTTGTCGTACTCTTGCCCCGCTCCGCCTTTGAACGTCAAGTTTTCGGTCGGCGTATACGTATAATCGAATTGCGCGTAGTAGTCGTTGCCGTAGCGGTTTTGATAATAGTCGCCCAAGTCCATCGTGCACTGGCCGCCGCCGCTAGACGTTTGGAGCGGCGTACCGGGCGAATACGGATATGACGGACAGCCTGCTCCGGGAGATCCGAAAGCGGGAACGTTCGGATCGGTGAGCTTCTGATCGAAGATGTATTGGTTGAAGTTTTCCGCGAACCGCAGCGCGAAACTCGATTGCGAATTCAGCACGTGGTTCCACTGTATCTTGCCGATTCCCGAATAGTGTCCCAGATAGTTTCCGGCGCCGTTCGTCAGCGCGGCGAAGTATAAGCCCTGCGGGCAGAATTGACCGCTTGGGGATGTGCCGCCGACACCGCCGGAATACGTAGTGCTGCTCGGCTGAACTCCGCTGCACGGCTGCAGCATGAGCAGCGGCGCGGTCGTCGTGCCGGAATACAGCGCGTAGTTCACACCGTCGTCGAAAAGACTATTCTGATACATGATCTGGAAGTCGTCACGCTCGCTCGGACGATAGTGAAAGTTTGCGACGACGTCGCGCGTCGAAATATAGCCCGGATTGCCGGACGAGATGCCCATCTGCGGCAGCGTGAAGGAGTCGTTGCCGTTGTTGAGCTCGTTTTGCGAGTTAGCCGCGTCGATGCCGAGGTACCACGAATAGCGGCGGTCCGGAGTAGCGGCGCCGTATTCGGCGCGCATGTAATGGTTGAAGTCTCCGGTCGTCAGACCCGCGGAAAATGCGGAGAATGCCGGATACGTTCCGGTCTTCATGACCGAGTTGATCACGCCGACGCCGTTGCCGGCGTTCTGAGCCGAGAGGCCGCCGGTGAACACTTCGACGTTGCCTATTCCGAGATCGGTCAGGTTCGTCGTGAAGTAGCCGGTCATGCGCTCCGTAATCGGAATACCGTCGAGTTCGTACCCATTGTCCACGTCGTAGCCGCCGCGGATCGACGGCTCGGCGGGATAGCCGCCCGAGATGGGCGTTACGCCCGGAACCGTATCGAGATATTCATAGATCGTGTGGTGCAGGTTGTCTCCGCCCGTTGCGGCGTTGAGCTGGGCTCCGCTGACGTTGTAAACGTCCGTGCCTTCATACGGCTTGACGAGGTTGCCCGGCGCGCGCGATCGCACTTGCGCGATCGTCTTGAGCTCTTTGGTCAGCTTCCCGTCGAGTTTGAATACCAGGTCCTGCTGCACGGTGATGCCCGGTTGACTCACCGGCGTGTATCCGGTCAGTTGGAACGATACCGTGTAGGTGTCCGGCGTGAGCGCCTGAAGCGAGTAGAAGCCGGAGGCGTTGGTCGTCGTGCTTTCACTTTGGCTCGGTGAAACGGCCGTCACGCGGACGTTGGCGATTGGCGCGCCGGTTTGCGCGTCTACGGCGACGCCTGTGATCGTGCCGGTGGTGCCGGCTTGTGCGGTCTGCGGAAGGACCAGCCCCGCGCATAGCGCTACGGCGAAAAGCCCTACCCCCAACCGGTACCTACGGAAGAGTTGTCTCATGTGTTTGCTCCATAGAGTCCCCGCGCGTTGCCCCAGAGCATCCCGCTGCGGAAAGTCTCAAGACAAAAGAAAAGCGACCGGCGCGGTCCCGCGCGCGTTCGCAGCTCTATGTTGCCGTAAAGGTCGCAGCCAATCCTGCCTAAAGTCACTAAGGCGCGGGAGGTGAGAAGACGAACCTGCTGGCGGGGAGCAAACGAAAAGGGCGATGCGGATTCGCATCGCCCTTTCCTACCGGCTGCCGGCCGGCTAGAACCGCGAGACTATGGCAGTTCTTTGGTTAGGAAGAACTGGATTTGCGTTGGAGTTACCGAGTAGTTCTGATATGCATAGGAATTGACTTGGAGCGCCGGCCCCGGATTCGTGGTAGTCGGATAATAAGGAGCACATCCGGGCGCGAGTGCCGGCGTGTTGACCTGCTGCGTCACCCAGCACGGTGCCACGTCATGCTCCTGATCGAATAGGTTCGTAATCTGCACGCCCAGCGTCAGATCTTTCTTGGCGCCGAGATGCACGAGACCCGTGACGTTACCCCACCAATAGCCGTTAGACATGAGCTCGGGCAACAGGTGTACGGGCTGCGCGAGGAAGCTTGTGTTCTCGGCGCAGGTAAAGTACGGCGTCCCCACGCCGGAAAGGCTTTGCCAGAAGGATGAAGCCGCACACTCACCCGTCTGATAGAATGAGGGGCCTTCATAGTAGACCGAGGGAATGATGTGAATGTCATTCTTGTGAATGTCCGCGGTCAACGATGCGCTGAAAAGCGGATCTTGAGAAGAGCGTACGGGCGGGAAGAACGCCAGGGAGGCGAAGCTGCTTTGACCGTACGATCCCACCAGCGAATTGGTGGAGTTTTCCCAGAAGTTGTCATAGGTCGCGGCCAGATAGTACGAGATTCCGACCGGACGCGGATCCACGTGATTTAATCCGAGTTCCGCGCCGAGGGACTGCCGGAAACCGTTGTTCGCGGCCCGCGCGGGCCCATAACTCACCCGTCCATTGGCATTGATCGACACGACGGGGCGGAAGATCTGGTAGATATTCGACGCCTTATTGAAATAGGGTCCGATACGCAACGACGTTTCAGCGTCGAATTGGTGTTCCCACTCGAGATCGTAACTGTGAAGAATCGTCGGATTCGCGCTGAAGGTGCCGCCCGGATTATAAAGCGCGCTGCCCTGCCGGTACACGTACGACGTCCCGACGAACGAGGTCGAGTCCGTGTACGATCCGCGGATGACGTCATTCTGCCCGGCTTGGTACGATAGCGAGAACGTCGGATTGAAGATGCCTTCGCCGAGCGGCCCGCCGGGATAATCGTAGGTCATACGCTGATATAACAGGCCGGGGTGGACCAACCACTTGCCGATGTGATGCTGTACGTCGACGTATCCCGCAATCACATGCGAGGGGTAGTTGGATATCGAGTTGATTCCCGGCCACGAGCCGTCGGGATTGAAATAGAAGACTGAAATACGAATTGTCCAGGTTGTTGTCGTATTCTTGGCTGACTCCCGCCTTTAGCGTCGTGTTCTCGCTCAAGGTATTGGTGTAGTCGAGTGAGCCCAGCCACATGTTGGAACGGCGATCACCGATATACCCCGTACTGAACCAGTTCTGCTGCTGTTGGCATTCGGCGCCGCTGCCGTCAGGATTTGCCGTGTAGATCGGAGAGCCCGGCGCGTACGGTGCGGGATGGTTTGCAGTGCAGCTGGGGGAGGTTTGGAAATCGGGGCTGTTGTCCAGTGCAGGGATGTTCGCATCGACGATGGGTTGATCGAAGATGTATTGGTTAAAGTTCTCGGAAAACCGAAGCGCAAAGAACGAGTGATCGTTCAAGATGTGGTTCCACTGGAGTTTCCCGATGCCGGAGTAGTGATGCCAGAAGTTCCCGCCGCCTGATTGAGTATTGGCGGTGCCGAAATACAATCCGATGGGGCACGGCTGGCCGTTCGGAGCCGTTCCACCGCTTGCGCCGGACGCGGTATTCGAGTTGACGACGTAGCCCGGGCACGGAACTGCCGTAACCGGGAGCGGTTCGCCGGGGTTACGCTGCAATCCGTCGCTGAAAATGAAATCGCCGATTCCGTTTTGGATGAGAAATTGAAAATCGTCGACGTTGTTCGGCCGGTAATGAAAGTTCCCGATGATATCGGTCGTTTTTACCGGCCCCGGCGGATTGCCGCCTTCCGTATTTATTACCGAGTTGTAATCGAGACCGGAGGCATACTCGTTCAGCGCGTCGGTTTTATCGAGCGCCATGTACCACGAGTAGCGACGGTTTGGTGTGGCGCCACCGTACTCTGCAGTAAGATCCGTGAGACGCGATCCGTCAGCGGCAACCCCGTACGAGACAATGCCGAAGCCCGGATACGTTCCGGTCTTGACGACGGTGTTTATAATTCCCAAGCCGCTCGCCGCCTCAGCAGCATCAAGACCGCCCGTGTACACCTCAACGTTCTTGATGCCGACGTTGGAGAGGTTGGTCGTGAAGAATCCGGTCATGCGGTCGCGGATCGGAATCCCGTCGAACTCGTACTGCTCGTCGGTAACCGCGCCGCCGTGAATACGCGGCTGACCTTGATAACCGGTCGCCGTAATGCCGGGCACGCCTTGGATATATTGGTAAAGGGTCTTATGAAGATCATTGCCGCCGGACAGCGCGTAGAGCTGATCTCCGGTAACGGTGTACTCGTCCGAAGTTACGTTTGGTTTTACCAAACTGCTCCCGCTGCGAGCTGAACGTTCGCGATAGTCTTTATCGTTTTCTCCAGCCTGGCGTTCACCGTGACGTTGATCTCCTGCTGCACGGTGACACCCGCGGTGGCCTGCGCAGCGTACCCCTCCGCTTGGACCGAGACCGTGTACGTGTCGGGTATCAGCGATTGGAGAACGTAGAAGCCCTTCGCATTGGTTTTGGCCGTTCGCACGCCGCTGACCGATGCCGCGGTGACCGCGGCGTTCGCGACCGGCGCGCCGGTTTGCGCGTCGGAAACCACGCCGCTGACGCTGCCGGTCGTCGCTTCCTGCGCAAGGGCGATGGGCGACGTCGCAAAGCCGAGCGCCGCGACGGCGCAGGTAAACGTACCCAACCACTTGGGCAACCGCTTATGCATTATTTTTCACTCCATACCGGGACCGAGGCGTTGCTCCAAAAACATCCCGCCTCGGGAGCCTCAGACAAAAGAAAAGCGAACCGGCGCGGTCCCGCGCGCGTTCGCTGAGTGGAATATGCGGCTAATTCGTTCTTAATCCTGCGGACTTCTCGCAGGCTAGACCATCGTTTTCGCCAGTCCGCGAGGCGCATCGCTTTCCACGTATCGTGCTCTGCCGACATACAACGCGAGCACCTGCGCGGCGACCAGCCAAGCCAGTGTGTTGAACGCTTCGCCCACGACCGGACCCAAGAGCGGTATGTCGCCGATTCGACCGCCTATGACGTAGCGCAAACTTTCTGCCTGCAGCGCTTCGACCAGCGGCCGGTTCACGACGTTTCTTGCAACGTCGTCGACGATTCCGATGATCGCGCAGGACGGATCGAGCATCGCAGCGCTTCCGTGACGGAATTCACCCGCGGAAAAACCCTCCGCATGAATGTAACTGGCTTCCTTGAGTTTGAGGGCGCACTCGTTGGCGACTGGTACGCCGTAGCCGGCTGCCACAATCACGACACTGCGCCGGCGCGCGATGCGTTGCGCCGCGTCCTGCACGGATTCGACTTCGCTTCCTTCGAGCCAGCCGCGCACGTCTTCGGCCGTTTCGATGAGCGTGGCGGCACTGCGCGAATGAGAACCGGACATCAGGCCCGCCGCCCACAACAGAATTGCGGCGGTCGCCGTGACGCTCTTGCTCGCCGGAACCGCAATTTCGGGCCCCGCTCCGAGATCTATCATTAAATTGGCGCGCTCGCCGAGAATCGAATCCGCGGTGTTCGTAAGCGCGATCAGTTCTTTCGGCGCGAGGATGTCGAGCGCTTCGAGCAGATCCGTCGAGCGGCCGCTCTGCGAACAGGCTATGACGATTGCATTGCGGTACGCGGCGTTGTCCAGCGGCGCTTCGGTTGCCGCCAAAGCGTGCGCGCGAATGCCTCGGCGCCGCAACGCGAGCGCACCGAGCTGCGCCATGAAGAGCGAGCTTCCGCTGCCGAGCAGTACGACGTCGCGATCTTTGATCGCTCGCGCTAGGGTTTCCGCTTTATTGGAGTGCGCGATCGACCGCCAAACGTCGGGCTGTTCCCGGATCTCCCGCTCGAAGTGTGCTCCCAGCATTACTGGACGGCAAGTTCCGAGAGCAACTCGCCCCGCACCTTTGCCAGTGCCGCCGCGCCGGTAGGCTGCTGCTCCCCCATCCATTGGTTCACGAGCAGTGAAAACGTCACCGCGCCGTGCGTTCGCGTGCGAACGAAGCCGGAGATCGTGCGAACGTGGCTTATGCTGCCGGTCTTCGCAAAGACCGCGCGCTCGGCTGGTGTGCCGATAAACGAGTGCTCGAGCGTACCGCGAACGCCCGCCACGGGAAGCGCGTCCAGAACGACGTCCCGATTCGGACTGTTCCAGTCGGCCTGCAGAATCGCGACGAGATCGGCCGGCGAGATGCGATCGTATTGCGAGAGTCCCGAGCCGTCCGCAATGGTCACGGTATTCGGATCGATGCCGATCGAACGCAAGTAGTTTTGTTCGAGGACGATACCGTGGTCGTCCGTGCCCGGCTCCCCTCCCTGCACCACGCCGAGTTCTTTCAGAAAGAGTTCACCCATCAAGTTGTCGCTGGGATACCAGAATTCCGAGAGCAGTTTCGCAAGCGTATCGGAGTCGTGCGACCACAGGACCGCTGCATTCGCGGGCATCTTTCCGTCGCGAACGCCGCCGTCGACGGTAATGCCATGAGCCTGCAGCGCGCGCAAGAATACGTCACCTGCGTAACTCTCCGGATCCGGAACCGATGGATTGACGTCGCCCGACTCCTTCGCGCCGAGCGGATAGTTGCCGGTGATCTCGATCGTTTGCGGCTTGTCCCAAACTCGCGCGACGTCGGACGTGTCTTTCGAACCGAGCGGCCCGGTGACCAGTTCGTTGTCGATGGTGTACGTGCTCGACTGCGGCCACACGCGAAGAACGGCGGGCGAACCAGCGGCCGGCCCCGGCGAGAACGTCATGTGAACGACGCCTTCTTCGAGCTCCAGCGCGGTCACGACGGGCGCGTAATAATATGGAAGATCGTCCCACGACCAGCCGAAGCCGTACCGCTGCGCGTCGTAACGCGAGGCGTCCGTCACGAGCGCGCCGTTCACTCGCTTGACGCCCTTGGCAGCGAGTGCGGCGGCCGCAGCGTCGAGGTCTTGCGCGGTGAGGCGAGCGTCTCCACCTCCGTGCAGATAAAGGTTGCCGCTTATGACGCCACCCTGCGGCGGAGCATCGCTCCCGACGGTCGTCACGAACGCGAAGGTCGTTCCGAGCCGTTGAAGCGCGGCGGAGCCCACCAGTAGTTTGAAGTTCGATGCGGGCATGAAGTCCTGATCGGCGTTCTGTGAATACAGAATGGCGCCGCGCGCCGTGTCGCGTACGAGAAAACCGACTTGCGCGCCGCGCAAAGTGGGGGCTCCCAATAGCCGTTCGATCGTTCCGCGCAGCGAGATGATCTCGCTGCCCGTCCACGGCGTGCCCCCGGGGGCGGGTTTTTGCAGCGGAGCCGCACCGAGCAACGCGCACGCGCAGAGAAGCGAAATCAGGCGCTTAAGCATCGCAGTCGCTCCGTAGAACGTCTTCGATCGATTCGCGGCGCGCGATCAGGCGGTGCGTTCCGGCGCGAACGGCGACGACCGCCGGACGGGTGAAACGATTATAGTTGCTTGCCATGCTATATGTGTATGCTCCAGTAGTGCACATCGCCACGAGCTCGCCGGCACGAAGGTCGGCCGGAAGCTGCGCGATGCCGAGTTGATCGTTTTCGCAGGTGCGCCCGCAGAGTACGCTGGCGCTCGTCTGAGAATTCTCGCGCGATGCTGCGACGGCGTGGTGATACGCGCCGTATAGTGCGGGCCGCGGATTTTCGTACACGCCGCCGTCGATGATGACGTACGGCTGAGCGAATTCCGACTTCGCAGCCATCACGGAATAGACTGACGTTCCCGCATGCGCGACGATCGCGCGACCCGGCTCGATGCCGATACGCGGCACCGGGATGCGCCGGCGCTTCGCTTGTGTTTGAACCGTTTGAGCGATGGCCCCGATCGTCGAAGGCAAATCCAGCGGGGAAGGCTCATCCGGATGCATCTGAACGCCGAATCCGCCGCCCACGATGATTTGCGGGCATGGCAGATGCTTCTGTACGCACTCCGCCGCGCGCTCCATCAACGCTTCCGCGTTCGCCGTGAAGGCAGTCTGATCGTAGATTTGTGAACCGATATGCGCGTGCAGGCCGGCGAATCGCAGCTGCGGATTCTCGGCGAGCAGACGCAGGGCATCGGGAAAAGCGTCGGGATCGAAGCCGAACTTGGTTTTGTCGCCGCTCGTGCGCACGAACTCGTGCGTGTGCGCTTCGATTCCGGTGTTCACGCGAAGAAGAACGTGAATCGGGCGCTCCGCGTTTCCTCGCCGGACGAGCCGGCGGAGTTCGTCCGCGTTATCCGCGATCACGCGCGCCACGCGACCCTCGGCAACGGTGTCGAGCTCCTCGTCCGTTTTCCCGCATCCGTGCAGGCTGATGCGCTCGGCGGGAAATGCCGCGCGTTCCGCTGCGGCAAGTTCGCCGAGAGAGCATACGTCCAAATGAAGAGCAGTGTGCTTGATATGCCGCGCGAGTGCGACGAGCAGCAGCGCCTTGCCCGCGTATGCCGCTTCGATCCCGAGCGGCGAGCACGCGCCGGTAAATGCCGCGATTGCGGCATCGAGGACGTCGTAATCGAGCACCATCAGCGGCGTGCCGTACAGCTGCGCGAGTTCGCCGGCGCGCGCACCGCCGATGCAAAGCTCGCCGTTTTCCCGTGTGTGTCCCGGCGCAAGCTTGCCCTGCCACTGCATGGTTTTCGAGGTTGCCGCTACGGGAGCCGGATGCCTGCCGTCAAAAGAATGCGATGTGATGAAAGAACGCGCAATCGAAAACCGGATCGAAACCTATCCGCATTGGAAGCTGCACGAGTGGACGCCCGATTTGCCGCAGGGACGAATCGAGCACATCTATACGCACTGGTCGGCTCACGATTATCAATCCGTCTTTCCCGCGTATCACTTCTGCGTCGCAACGGATGATGCCGGCGACATCGTGGTCGTGAACACGCACGACGTGCGTGAGAACATGCGCGACGTGTACGAGGCGCCCGAAGAGCCGTATGCGGCTCACACTCGCAAGCGCAACTCACACGCGCTGGGAATTTCGATCATGGCGATGGAAGGCTCTGCGCCTCACGATTTCGGCCCGTTTCCGCTGACCGAGCCCCTCATCGGCGGTCTGTGCCTCGTGGGGGCGAAGCTCGCGAAATGCTACGGCGTTCGGATCGATGCAGACCACATCATGTCGCACGCCGAGGCCGCGTTGCACGACGGATATTTCGGAACCGCACCGGAAGAACGTTGGGACATCGCGCGGCTGCGCGCCGAAGATCGGCCGCTCGTTCCTGCGGACGGTGTGGACGCCGGTGAAGAACTGCGCGAGCGCATGCGACGTTTTGCGAGCAAACTCTAAGCGATTACCGAGCGCGCCGGCGGCGCGAATTGGGCGAGGAAGCGTTCGACGAGCGGGAGCGGGACGCCGGCATCGGCAAAACGCTTCTGCAGCGCTTCCGGCGTAGGCGACGGCAAGACGCAAATGAACTGCGCGGAGCCGTCCGCGCTGCGGATGCCGGCTTGCGCGGCGCCCGCGGGGATGAGCGCCGTTTCGTATGGTTTGAGAACGGCTGAACCGTCGGCGCACTGCAGTTCGAGTCCTTCGTCGAGCGCGGTGACGATGAGCGGGCGGTTCCGCGTGCTCATCTCTGCCGCTGTTTCCGTCGCAGTAACGCGCTCCACCAAAAAATGCGCGTCGGCGATGAGCGCGATACGCGAGAAACCTTCGGCGGCGTAGGACAATTCCTCGAGTGAACGTTCGGTACCGGATGCGCGGTAATCCAGAACGTCCGCCGCTTTTTCGATGTGCAGCTGGCGCGGCTTTCCGTCGGTTCCTACGCGGTTCCAATCGTACATGCGATACGTCAAATCACTCGCCTGCTGCGTTTCGTACAGGGTAATGCCCGGACCGATCGCATGTACTCTGCCCGCGGGAATGTAAAAGGCGTCGCCCGCTTTCACGTTAACGCGCTGCAGGATGTCTCCCAATGTTCCATCGGCAACGCGCCGCTGGTATTCTTCGCGGTTCGTGTCGCGAAGCCAGCCCATGACGAGCTGCGCGCCGGGCTGCGCTTCGAGCACGTACCAGCATTCCGTTTTGCCGTTGGGCTGATGCTCTACGCGCTGCGCGTACGCGTCGCCGGGATGCACTTGCACGGAGAGCCAGTCGCGCGCGGTAATGATTTTCGTGAGGACCGGGAACATACGCGCCGGGTCGAGTTCTCCGAGAAAATCCGCGCCCAGGCGCGAGCGAAGCTCCGCGACGCTCTCACCGGCGAGCGGACCGTTCAGCACGATGTTTGCGTCCCAGCATTCCCACGATTCGCCCCAGGTTTTCGAAGGGTCGCCGTACTTGCCGAATCGTTCGAGCAGCTCGCTGCCGCCCCAAATCGCCGCGGCGAGCTTGGGCTGCAGCACATACGGATAGTGCATCACATCGGACATTTTGTACGAGCCGCGCGCGGATTACTGCAGGTTCGCGTGCTCTCCGCGCTCGACGATTGCCTTGAAGCGCCGTAAGTCTTCGGCGATTGCGCGATGAGGGTCGTCACCGAGAATGCGAGCCATCGATGCGCCGACATACCGCGCGGGCGGCGCGTATTCCAGCACGACACGGACTTCCGTTAGTCCGTCGCGCTCGTCGAAGTGCACCGACCCTGCGTGATGAATTGCCGATCCCGGCAGAGATTTCCAGCCGATGAGCTGACCCGGGACGTCGTTGATGATTTCCGCTTCCCACGTGACGCGGCTGCCGATGGGCGCGCGAACCCGCCAGCGCGAACGGCGATCGGTGAGCGTCGTTACTTCCTCGACGTGCTCCATGAACTGCGCGAGCGTGTCGAGCCGGCGCCAAAAGTCGTACAGCTCCCGTGCGGGCCGCGTAACGGCGATCGATTCTTCGACGCGCACGCCCGTGCCGTAGGGTACGCTCGCAGCGGGATTATAATAGGAGCCTTTGCGCTCGCTGCTGTCAATGCCCAGCGCGGCGTACGCCGGACAGAAGCCGGTTACGCCGCGGTAGAACAACGCGGCCGAAGCGGCTCCCGCAAGCGCTCCGAGCAAGCCGCGCTTGCGCAGACCCGCGTAGAGCAGCAAGCCGCCCGCTCCCACGGATATCCAGCGCTCGATCGCGCCGACGTTTCTCGCGTCGTGCATGACAATTCTCCCTGGTTGCATTATTGCACGAAACGGCGGGCTCTACGCGGCCCGGGGGCCGGTAAGTCATCGCGCCGAAGAGACCGGCCCGTGCATATCTATATCGGTATCGGTTCGAATCTGGGCGATCGGCAGGGCAACATCTTGGCGGCGCTGCAGCGATTGCGCGCCGCGGGCGACGTGCTCGCGGTCTCCGCGTTTTATGAAACCGATGCGGCCGAAGGCGCGGAAGGCCCGGCGTTCCTCAACGTTGCGGCGGAAATCGAAACGTCACTCGATCGTGACGCGTTCGAGCGCTTCGCTCACGACGTCGAAAGTGCGCTCGGCCGCTTGCGCAGGCGCAAACTCGCGGCGCGTCCGATCGACATCGACGTTTTATGGACCGATGGATACGTGCACCCACAGCTCCTTCAGCGGCGCTACAACCTCGTGCCGCTCGCCGAAATTGCGCCGCAGACTGAATTTGCCGGCAGCGACGGGCAACGGCGTTCGGCGCCGCGCGCGTTCGCTGCACTTCAACGCGAATCGCCAGGAAGAAGCCCCCGACGTGCGGCTCTCGCTCGGCCGCGTCGGCGTTTCCGGTGTGCGGCGCATCGTGCATTTGAACGTCGACGGCAAAGAGCGCGTCTTTAACGGCGAATTCTCGATGGTCGCGGATCTCGCGCCGCACAAAGCCGGCGTCCACATGTCGCGGTTCAGCGAAATATTGGAGGAGGCGGCGCTGGACGTGCTGGCGCGCGAAACCCAGCCCGCGCGCATCGAGCGCATCGTCGAAGCGATTGCAAGAGAAATCGTGCGATCTCAGCATGCCATCCGCGCCGACGTGCGTTTGCGCGCCGATTTCGGCCTGGAACGCTGGACGCCCGTGAGCGGAAAACGCGGAGAAGAAATTTACACGCTTATCGGCATCGCGCATGCGGACGAAGACGGTACGCGCCGCGTTGTCGGCGTCGAAGCCGAAGGCATGACCGCATGTCCGTGCGCGCAGCTCATGGTACGGGAACACAGCGTGCACGAACTCGTGGACGCCGGATTTTCTGCCGCCGACGCAGAGCGGGCTTTGGACGCGCTTCCCGTTGCCACGCACAATCAGCGCGGCAGAGGGAGCGTGCTCGTCGGGGTCGAGCCGGAGCACGCCGACGCGGTTCGCGCGGAAGATTTGGTCGAACTCGTGGAAAACGCAATGTCGAGCGAAACGTACGATTTGCTCAAACGCCCCGACGAGTTCTTCATCGTCAACAAAGCGCATCACAATCCGAAGTTCGTCGAAGACGTGGTGCGCGGCATCCTTGCCGGCTCGCTCGACATGTACGCCGACTTCGGTGACGCAACGTTCGTCGCGGCCAGTCAGGTGAATTACGAGTCGATCCACAAACACGATGCTTTTGCCGAAGCATGCGGAACGTTCGGCGAGTTCCGCCGGGAACTGCATACGGGCGAGTACGTCACGCAAAAGACCGATCTGGCCGGATGGCTCGGAACGCGCCCTTCCCCGCTGCTCGTGTAGGCAGCCCTAGGAAAAACGGCTCATGGCCCTGCCTCCCGATGCGTTAGTAGTCGAAACTTCGTCATCGTGAGCGTGGGGCATGCCGGCTAGGTCGCCCTTTCCAGTGCTTGAATGCGAGCCTTGAGCGACGGGTGCGAAGCAAAGATGAACTCGTACCACGCGGGCTGTTCGTCTTCGGCCAAATTCTGTTCGCGCAGCCGCCGGAACGCGGACGCGCCCGTGTGCGGCATTCGCGTCGTTTCGAGGGCGAAGTCGATCGGCGGCCCATTCGCGCGATCGCGAAAATGCCGAGATAGCAGGACGCAGCACCTGTGAGAGCAGCGTTCCCCACAGCTCGGATGCGGGCAAGTTTCCTGGTATCGTTTTCGCTCTGGCGTTCCGCGAAAAAAGCACCGAACAAGACGGTCATTGCAGCGATTTCTCCGGCCGCGATCATCCGCCAAGTATCTTTTGAAACGTAGTGTCCGAGCTCGTGCGCGACGACGAATTCGATTTCTTCCTCGGGGAAGTGCTCGATGAGCGTGTCCCCGACGACGATGCGGTGCGTGTTGCCGATGCCGATGACGAAGGCATTGGCTTTCTTGGTTTGTTTGCTCATGTTCGAGCGCAAAATTTCGGCCTGCCCGACGCCGTACCGCGCAGCAAGAGCGCGAAGGCGTTCCTCGAGCGGCCCCGTGAGCGGCTCGTACGTATTGAACATCGGCAAGACGTACAACGGCACCGCTACGTTCGCGAATACGAGCAGCGGCAGAGCACCGATGCTCGAGATGTACGGCCATGTGTTCGGAAATTTGCGCAGTGCAGCCGCGAGGAGCGCGGAAAGTACGGATGCGACGCCCATTCCGAGCGCGGTCTGCTTTGCGTAATCCGCCAGCCACGACGCGCGTGACTGTTCGCTCAGTCCGTAGCGACGCTCGACGGCGTACCCTTCCACGAATTCAACCGGAAGTTCCGCGAGGCCGTCGAGCAACGATACTTCTGCGACGAACGCGGCCGAACGAAGCCAAACCGGAAGCCGCTCGACGCTGCGTTCCAGTCGTGCGCCGAGCGGGCCGTACGCGAGCGCTGCGCTGCCGGCCAGAGAACGCACGATGCCGCTGAGCATGAGGCTGCGGCGCAGCGTCCCATATTCCGCGGCGTCCGGCGTACGAGGCTGCTCGTCCTCTCGCACGAGCCGGGTTGCTTCGAGCACCCGAGCGACGATATAACCAGCGCCGAAACCAGCCGCTACCCCGAGAAGAAAGTGTTGTGCCTTCATGGTACTCCGTGTCATGCAGGTTCTGACCAACGCGCGCGTTCACGCCTACGACCCGCCCTCGCGCTCCTATTCCCGCCACGACGGTCTCGTACTCGACGGGGGACGCATCGTTTCGCTCGAGCCGAGCGATGCGGGAGCCGGAGTGCGCAAAATCGACATGGGCGGCGCAACGGTCGTGCCCGCGTTTGCCGATTGCCACGTGCATCTCACCGATACCGGACATTTCTTGGACGAACGCTTTTTGGGGCACGTCCGCTCGTATGATGAATTCGCGCAAGCGGTGAGCCGTATCCCGCGCGAAAGCTCCATGCTTGCGGGCCAGTACGATGAGAGTACGTGGCACGATGCGGCGAGCGCGGACGCTGCGCCGCTCGAGCGATTTTTTCCGGATGCGTTTGCGATGGTCGTGCGAGTCGACGGACATTCGTGCATCGTCAACCGCAAGACGCTGGCGTGGTTGAATCTTCCTGCGGAAACGCAAGGCATCGAACTCGGCAACGCCGGCGAGCCGACGGGCAAACTCTTCCTCGAAGCCAACTGGCGGGCCCAAGCGAGATTCATGGATGCGTTGCCGGAACGCGTGAAACGCGAGGCCGACCGGCGTGCGACGCATCTTGCTCTGTCGCGAGGATATCTTCACCTGCACGTGCAGTTCGTCGGACTGCGCCGTGAAGCGTATGCGAATGAGATTGCGGCCTTGCGCGAACTCCCGAAGGCGAAGTGGTATCCGAAGATCTGCGAACCCGATCCGCATCTCGCACGCGAACTGGGCCTGCCGTACGTCGGCGGCGACGTCTTTCTCGACGGTTCGATCGGCAGTTGCACGGCCGCGGTCACTGATCCGTTCGAAACGACGGGCTCGTGCGGCGAACTCAAGTATAGCGACGATCAGATCTACGCCTATTTTTCCGCCGCCGAAACGCTGGGAATTTCCGCCGGCGTCCACGCAATCGGCGATCGCGCAATCGAGCAATGCATTTCCACATGGGAGCGTGTCCTGAACGGAAAACCCAGCACGCGCGGTAACCGCCACTTCATCGAACATTTCGAAATCGCGCTTCCGGAGCATATCGAGGCGTGCGCGCGCATGGGCATTTATCTCTCGATGCAGCCGCAATTCGACGAATTGTGGGGCGGCGCCGGCCGGATGTACGAAACTCGGCTCGGTACGGAGCGAATGCGCAGTATGAACGCGCTCGGGCGCGCCGAGCGCGCCGGAGTGGTATTGTGCGGGGGCGACGACAGTCCGGTGTGCAATTTGTCGCCGCTGGAAGGCATGCAGGCCGCAGTGAGTCACCACGAAACATCCGAACGGCTTACGGTCGCGCAAGCTCTAACGATGTACACGTACAACGCCGCGCGGTTGGCGCACGCTGAAAAGGCGACCGGGATTATCGCGCCTGGTTACGCGGCCGATTTGGTCGTGCTCGATCGCGATCCGTTCGATGAGCGCTTTGGTAATTGCCGCGTGCTCAGCACGTGGTCGGACGGCGAGCCGGTATTCGAAACATCGCCGGCTAACGCGAGTAGGACGTGAGGATGAACCGCACCGCATTTTTGACGGCGGCAGGAGGTGCGCTCGCAATGACGGCGATCCCCCCGGCGGCGCGCGCTGCCGAATCGGACATCACCATCACGACGCCGACAGGCTCCATCGCAGGCACGCTGTCGTTGCCCGCCTCGGCCGTGCCTTATCCCGTCGTTCTGATCGTTGCGGGTTCCGGCCCGACGGATAGAAATGGGAATGCGGGACCGGTGCACGGCGATACGTACGAATTACTCGCCGCAGGCTTTGGCGAAAGACGGCGTCGCTTCGGTGCGTTACGACAAACGCGGCGTCGGCGAAAGCGCCGCCGCGGCGCCGCCCGAATCTCAGCTGCGATTCGGCTCGTACGTCGACGACGCCGTTGCCTGGCTCAACCTGCTGCGCACCGACAAACGTTTTTCGAAGACGACGATTGCCGGACATAGCGAAGGTGCGTTGATCGGCACGATCGCAGCACAGCGCGTTCCCGTTCACGCGCTCGTTCTGCTCGAAGGCGCGGGCCGTCCCGCCCCGGTCGTTCTTCGCGAACAACTCAAATCGAAATTACCTTCCGACCTCTACGCGCAAGCAGATGCCGCAATCGCGCAATTGGAGGCGGGCCGCCTCGTTCCCGATCCGCCGGCGGAATTGCTCGCGCTGTTCCGGCCGTCCGTTCAGCCGTATCTCATATCGTGGTTCAAATACGATCCCGCCGTGGAGATCGCAAAAGTGCACGCGCCGGTCACGATCGTGCAGGGCACCGCCGATATCCAGGTGACGATGGCGGACGCGAACGCGCTGCAGCGGGGAGCGCCTTCGGCGAAGCTCGTCGTGATCGACGGAATGAATCACATTCTGAAGTACTATCCCGACACGTCCTCGCTGCAAGCCGCGCTCAAAGGCTATTCGGATCCTTCGTTGCCGATCGATCCGCGCCTCGTTACCGCGGTGGAGCAGGCGGCAAAATGAGTATCGCCGTTTGATTTTGCTGCCGATGACGAGTCTGCGGCTCACGATCGGGCAACGGCCCTTTTCGGCTTTCGTCCGAACACGATACGCAGTTCTTCCTTGGCCTTTTCGAGCGTGCGCTTTTGCTTGGCGCTCACATTTTTTCCGCCGCGGTTGATGAAGAAATTCAGCATCGACATCGCGGATCGAAAGGGATCGGCTTTGCGCCGTTTACTACGCTCGGCCGAACGCTTGAGCGAGCGCGCGATAGCTTCGGATCGGTCTTCGTGAAAACGCCGCGTTCCAAATCAAGCGCGTTGCTGCGCTCCATCACGCCGTGCGACCATTTCTTGACGGCCATGAAGCGTTCGTACCCGTTCGCAGCGGTGGTTTAAATCAACGAAATCGTTTCTCTGGGCTTGGGTCGCGCTTCGATGGCCGCAAGCAGCGCATTTGCCAGATCGTCGCAGACCGGATCGTCGATTTCCTCGACGCGACCCTGGTCGGCAAGCAGTGCCTTCGCCGGATCGATCGGAATACGCGCGAGCACGGGTGCTTCGGCCAGTTCCGCAACGCGATCGGCATACGATGGGCCGAAGATCTCGTATTTTTTACCGGTGTCCGGCGCAATGAAATATGACATGTTCTCGACGACGCCGAGAACCGGTTTTTTCAGCTGGTGAACCAAATTCGCGGCCTTCCGCACGATCATCGTCGCGAGGGCCTGCGGCATGGTGACGAGCACCACGCCGTCGATGGCCAGCGATTGCAATACCGTTAGCGGCGCATCCGACGTCCCAGGCGGAAGATCGATCAGCAGAAAGTCGAGTTCACTCCAAAGCACCTGCTCGTAAAATTGGCGGATGACGCCCGAGAGGATGGGGCCGCGCCAAATCATGGCGGTGTCTTCTTTGTCGGTGAGCAGATTGGAGCTGACGACTTCGATCGCGCTGCGCGATTGCGCGGGAATCATCAGCGGCTGCGGATTGCCCTGCGGGGTCTTCGGCGCGGTGGGATCGGCTTCGATTACGAGCGGCTTCGCCAGCCCGAAGAGTTTGGGAATGGACGGACCCGTGATGTCGCCGTCGAGGATGCCGACGCGCAGGTTCTTGCGGCGCAAACCCAGGGCGATAAGCGCCGTCACCAGCGATTTTCCGACGCCGCCCTTGCCCGACATGATGGGCACGACGTGCTTGATGCTCGCGCGGCGCTTGAATTCACTCGGTGCCCGTCGAATCGGCGCGCGGTCTTCCGACGAGATGTTGGGCACGAAGCCGGAAAGCCGCGCTTGCGTGAGCGCCGCCACGATCGGCTCGATGCGCAGTCCGTGCGCGTTCGCGCCTTGTTCGACCGTCTCGTACTTGTTCACTCCGCAGCCCGCGCAGTGCAGCCCGAATTTGCCCAGGACCTCGGCGGCGATGGGCAACTGCGCAACCAGCTCGCTGATGTTGCTGCGCGGGGTGATTTCCATCTCGATGTGGGGCATGAGGCGATAATTCGCGGTGCGAACGTCACCTTACTATGCGAGCAAAGTCGCCGGCGCCGGGCTCCGGAACGTCTGCTGATGACGTCGTGCTGCTGGCGGCCGCTTACCTCCACGTGCCCGCCCGGCGTTTGCGCGCGCTGCTGCGCGGCCAAGAGCGCGACTTGAAGGAGTGGGTCGCCGAAGACTCGGCTCGAAAGGTCGCGCACGCGCGGCACGAGGCCAAAGCCGCTCTTCAACGTTTGAAGAAGATCGGCGGGCGGCTCGTCGCCTTCGGCTCGGAAGCGTACCCGCCCGGACTGCTCGATCTCGAAGAGCCGCCCGCGTTTCTCTGCGTGCGCGGCACGCTGCCGCAACGCGGGCTGGCAATCGTGGGAAGCCGCACGCCGCCATCCGAGGCGGCGGCGTATGCGCGCGAGCTTGCCGCGCGTTGCGAGATGGCCGTGGTAAGCGGGCTCGCCGCAGGTGTGGACGCTGCAGCGCATCACGGCGCGCTCGATGCGGGAGCTCCGACGCTTGCGTACGTCGGAACCGGCCTCGGCGTGACGTATCCGCCGGAAAATCACGCCCTCGAAGAAGAAGTCGTTTCGCGAGGGGGCGCCGTTGCCAGCGAGCGATTACCGGACGAGCCGGTTACGAAGTGGGCGCTGGTGCACCGCGATCGTTTGCAGGCCGCGCACGCGAACGCGACCGTACTCGTCGCGAGCGAAATCGACGGCGGCGCGATGCAGACCATGCGCTTTGCGAGAACGCTCGGACGCGCGCGATTCGTGCTGGACGCACAGGGTCAGCCGGAATATGCCGGGAACGTGCAGGCGCGCGCGGACGGAGCGATTGCGCTGCCGTTGGACGTCAAAGCAGCGCTGAGGATACTTCATGCAAACCTTGGATCTCGTTAGCCGCGCGCAGGCCGTACTCGCCGGCGGATGCGACTCGCCGGTGCGCTCCGGCTGGGCGGTCGGCGGCGAGCCGTTCATCCAAACGCGTGGAGAAGGCGCGTACGCGTTCGGCGAAAACGGCGCGCGTTACATAGACTACGTCATGGCGTACGGCCCGCTGCTCTTCGGCCACGCGCATCCGGCGCTGACGACCAACCTCGACACGCTCGCGTCCTGCGGAACGGTGCACGGTTCGACGCATCCCGAAGAGGTTCGTCTAGCCGAACGAATTCGTGAGTATCTTCCGTCGATGCAGCGAATGCGGTTCGTGACTACGGGAACCGAAGCGGTGATGAGCGCAATTCGCGTTGCGCGCTCGTACACGCAGCGCAATCTCATCTTGAAGTTTGCCGGAAACTATCATGGGCACTTCGACCTCGCGCTGCTCGACGCCGGCGCCTCCGCGCATACCGCGGACGCGGCGCGCAGCGGGATTCCGCAAGGCGTGAAGCGCGACGTCGTCATCGCCCGCTACAACGACTTGGAAAACGTCGACGAAGTTCTTCGCGGCCGCGAAGGCGATCTCGCGGCGATCGTCGTCGAACCGATCGTGGGCAACATGGGCTATGTTACGCCCGTACGAGGCTTTCTCGAGGGCTTGCGCCTTCGCTCGCAGCGGTTCGGGGCGCTGCTCGTTTTCGATGAAGTCATCACGTGGCTTCGCTTCGGCTTGCGCGGCGCGCAGGCGCGAGCCGGCATCATGCCGGACCTGACCGCCCTCGGTAAGATCATGGGCGGGGGTTTTCCAATCGCCGCATTCGGTGGGCGGGAAGACGTGATGGCCGTTCTTGCGCCTGACGGTTCGGCATTCACCGGAGGGACGCACGCGGGAAATCCGTTTTCGGTCGGCATGGCGCATCGTACGCTGGATCTGCTTGAAGCGCACCCGGAATATTATTCGTACATGGACGCGCTCGGCAGACGCCTAGCCGAAGGGATTCGCGCAATATTCGATTGGCGCGGGCTTCAGTACGCAGTCGTGCAGCACGAATCGATCGTAGACTTCAAGTTTCGTTCCGGTCCGCCGAACCGCAACTACGATGATGCGCTCGCAGCCGACAAGCAGAAATACGCGGCATACTACCACGAAATGCGCAAGCGCGGGATCCTCCTCCCGCCCTCGCAGAACGAAGTGATGTTCGTTTCAACTGCGCACACTAGTGCTGATATCGACGAAACGATCGAGGCAATCGCGAACGCGCTGCCGCCTTAGAGGGGACGAGCAAGGCCACGCCGGGACGCGAGGCCATCTTGTACCGAACGCAAAGCCCAAACGTGGGAAGCGGACCGGTTCGTTGCGTTGGCGCGCGGGGAGGCCGGTCCGCTTCTCCTATTATTATGAACGGATTGGCGCCGGATAAACGACGGGGCTGCGTAAACCTTTCGCATCGACCGAACGCACGCCCAAAATGTAATTGTCTTTGCTGACCGGCACCGCGGCTTGCGTCACGTTTCCCACGTTCTTCGAAAATTGCCAAACCGGCGAGGTGGTCTCGCGCCAAACGACGTCGTAAGACGAAGCACCGGCTGCGGCTTTCCATCGCAGCGTCGAGTCGTTGGTGAGCCGGTTCGTCAACAGTTGCGCGTCCGCCGGCGCATCCGGACCGAGTGCCAGCGCCGCCAGCGCCGCGACATTCATCTTCGTGACGGCGGCGAGATACCCGAAGTCCAGGTATCCGGGAAGATCGCCGTACTGGACGCCGCCCTCCCGGCGGACGTCCTGATGCTGGTGCCGGAAGTCTTCATGGATTTCAACGAAGCGAATCGCCGGAAAACCCTGCGCCGTGAACGATTCCTGATCGCCCCCGCGCAGAAAACGATCGGCGCGGTAGATGAGGACGCCTTGCATCGGCGGGACGTAACGCTCGCTGACGGACTTCGTGAACCGCGCGATCTCGCGTGAGGGCGAATCGTTTTCGGAGCCCAGCAAATTGACTCGTGCGTCTTGCGCTCCGGGGGGAAGCGCCTGGCTGAAAATGCGCACTTGACGTGCGTCCAGCGATCCCGCCGGTGAATTCGGCGTCCCGTCGATGTCATTGTTCAAATCCGCCGCGACGGCGGTGCCCTTGGCTTTGAGTTCACGCGCGAAGTGATCGGAGCCCCATAAACCCAGTTCCTCGCCGTCGAACACGGCGAAAATAATCGTTCCGCGGAAGTGCGTGCGCGCCATCACTTTCGCCGCCTCGATGACCGCGCTGGTTCCGGAGCCGTTGTCGTCGGCGCCGGGCGCATCGCCGCGCCCGTCGGTGCACTTGCCGTTGCAGTCGTCGTAGTGGCTGGACATGACGAACGCCGGCGCCGGGCTCGTCGCCTTTGAGCGTTGCGATGACGCTCGATTCGAGAACCGCCCTGGGCGTGCGCGGCGTTTTCGGTTGCGTGAACGTGTCGAGCGCGACCGTCATGCGCCCGCCGCTGGTCTTCGAAATCGCCTCGAACTGCGCACGGATCCAATCGCGCGCTGCAAAAACGCCGCGGGTTTGCGAACCCAGGTCCTCGGAAAAGTCGTTACGCGTCCCGAACGCGACCAAACGCGTATCGATCGAACGCAGATCTCCGGCGGAAACGGCGCCCACCATCGCTTGAATCCTCGAGTCGAGCGGCGGAGACGAGATCGGCTGGTAGCCGGCAGCGCGCGCACAAATGGCGCTCGAGATAAACGCGGCAAGCGAAAACGCGGTAATGAGACGGCGAATCATCATACCGTCTGGAGTTTTATAGCGCGCCCGCCCTTTCCTGATCCTTCCAAGATTTGCGGCGGAGATAGCGTCCCAGGACGACCGCGGTTCCGCGCCCCGGAACCGAGTGAACGGCGAAAATGTCCGTGCAGCGGCGCATGATCGGCAATCCTCGCCCCCGCTCGGTAAGAGCATCGGGCAGCGTGATGTTCGAAACGCGATCGCACGAAAAGCCCTCTCCCGAGTCGCTGATCGTCGCCAGGATTTTGTCATCCTCGATGCGGCAGTGCACTTCGATGACGTCGCTCGTGCGCGAATGTTCGATCGCGTTCGCGAGCGCCTCGGCGACGGCGAATATGAATTCTCCCAGCTCCAGGTCGCTGATCTCGTGATGACTCGCAAACGACAAAACCTGGTGCCGCACGCTCCGGCTGAATCGCGCGTTGGGGGGTATGCGAACGCGGAGGCTGCGCCCGCCGGGCGCGTCCTCCGCCTTGGCGAAGCCGGTTGAAGTCACGCGCCAAAGATTCTACCGATGGGTTCAGAAAACTAAACGTTGCCGATGAAGACCGCCGCCTACGTTTACATCCTGCACTGCCGCGACGGCTCGCTTTACACGGGTTGGACCGACGATCTGGAGCGCAGGCTCGGCGCACATGTCGCCGGAAAAGCATCCAAATATACGCGTTCGCGTTTGCCGGTACGCCTGGCCGCTTGGTTCGTGCTTGCCGGCCCTTCCGCGGCGCGCACGCTGGAGGCGCGCTTCAAACGCCTGACGAGGCAGCAAAAACTCGAGGCAATGAGAGCGCGCCAGGCCTTCGGGATTGCCATGAACAACGCTCGCTGACCTATGGCGACGCACACCGCCCCTGCGGGCGAAGAACTCCAAAGCTACACGGAAAAGGCGCGCACGTCCCGCGCGCGCATCAGCACGGGCAAAGGCGACATCCTCTTTACGTTCTATCCCGACGACGCGCCAGCGCATTGCGCCGCCTTCGTGAAACTCGCCGAAGCGGGATTCTACGACGGTCTGACGTTCCACCGCGTGGAGCCCGGATTCGTCATCCAGGGCGGCGACCCGTCCGGCAACGGCACGGGCGGTCCCGGTTACAAACTGAAGGCTGAATTCAATGCGCGGCCGCACGTGCGCGGCACCGTTGCGATGGCTCGATCGGCAAATCCCGATTCAGCAGGCTCGCAGTTCTACGTCTGTTTGGACGACGCGCGATTTCTCGACCGGCAGTATACCGTCTTCGGGCAGATGACGGACGGATTCGAAGCCCTCGACGAAATTCGCGTGGGCGACGTCATGTCGAAGGTGACGATCGAGCCGAAGTAGCGCTCAAAGATCGGTGCCGGCGACGCGGCCGTACACGATGCGCGAAATTTCCGCGATGCCGTCGTACGCTTCGCCGGGCGAATCCAAACCGCTCGTGTAAACGGCAATGACGTACGGGGAATCGCCGTACGGATCGACGATCGCGACGTCGCTTCGCGAGCGGCTGAGCTCGCCCGTCTTGTTCGCAACGGGAGTTCCGTGCGGCACCCCTCGCGGAATCGTATCGCGATCGGTTTGTCCGAGCATGATGCCGATCATGCGCCGGGAGGATTCCGGCGAAGCTACCGTCGGGATCTCTTCACGGACGCTGCGCTCCAGTTCGAACAGCAAGTGCGCCATATCGGCAGGCGTCGTTCGGTTGTCCATGTGATGCAGAATTGCCGAGGTGTCGAGAAAGTGCCGTTTCAAGTGCGTGTCGTGCAGGCCGGCGTGCCGCGTGACGGCGTTGATGCGATCGAAACCGAAGTGCGTGATGAGCAGATTGCTCGCGGTGTTGTCGCTGAGTTGAATCATCGGCACGATGAGCTCCGCGACGGTAAATCGCTCGCCGCCGGAGGCGTTCGCCATAAAATCGGAGCCGCCGATGAGGTCGCTCGCGTGGAACGTAATGTGCTCGCGCATCACCGCCGGATTCCGCTCGGCCGCTTTGAATGCGGTCAGCATGATCAGCATCTTTATCGTCGAGGCGCTCGGAAACGAAACTCTTGCGTTGTACGAGGCAAGCGGCGCGCCAAAGGCCATCGTGTGCGCGTATATGCCGACGCTCCCCGGGATGCGCTCTATCGCCGGACGCAGCAACGCGTCGAGCGGCTCCTGCGAGCGCGCGACGAGTGGAAGCGCGCACGACGCGAGCGAGCCCAAAAAGAATGCCGATCGTTTCATCAAGACCCCGTGCCCTGGTAGTGTTGCAATCCGATTCTCCAAAAACCGTAGGATACCGCCAGCCAGCCTGCGCCGATGACCGGCGTCAGCAGCCCGATTTCCGGCGAGAGGGAAAGACCCGTTTCAGCCTTGTGCAGCAAGAACGTCGCCGGAAAATAATTCATGAAAGCAAAGGGAAACACGAACGAGAGAATGATGCGTACGCCGCGCGTGTAAATGCTTATCGGATAACGCGTAAATTCTTGTTCCAGAGACATGATCACCCAGCGCAGCGTGTCGACGCGTACGAACCAAAACGACACCGTGGCGACGGCAAGCGAAATGCCGAGATCGATGAGCGAGCCTCCGAGCATCACGAGCGGCACGAAAATGACGAATGCGGCATCGACGTGCACGCCGCTGTAACGCGTCGCCAAGACGAAATACAGGATCGCCAGAATGAGCCCGTCGGGAAAGATTTGAGAAGGCACCGTGAGGGTCTGAAAAAGTGCGTCCTGAGGGCGCACGAGGAAGCGGTCGAATCGTCCTTCGCGCACGTAGTCGGGAACGTTCACGACGGTGAAGAAGAACGTGTTGTGAAACTCATGCGCCAGCATCCAGAGAGCGTAGAGGAACGCCATCTCTTTGAAATCCCAGCCGTTCATCGACGGAAATTGCCGAAGCGTAACCCAGAGCGCGGCGAGCGCGGTTCCGTGATAGACGATCGTGAAGCCGAACCACATGAAAAAATTCGCGCGGTACTCCAGCATCGTCAGGAAATTGATGCGCCAGTATTGGTAGTACGTTGCGAGCATCGCGTATGAAGTTCAGCTTCCAGGCGGAAGTTTCCGTTCGGCCGCCGTACCGGCTCGATTTGACCGTGGACGCCTTGCGGCGTCTTGCGGCGAACGTCGTCGACGTCGTGGGCGAAGACGGCGTATACCGCCGCGCGCTGCGTGACGGCACGAGTGCGAATCTGCTCGAGGTCCGCCAAGCGAGCGCGAACGCACTCACGGTTCGCATCGCGGGAATGCGGGCTGAGCGGTGGCTTCCCGCGATCGACCGGATGTTCGGCACGCAGGTGCGTCTGGAAGAATGGAACCGCCGCGTTCGGCCGTATCCATGGCTGGCGTTCCTCGCGCGCGAACTGCGCGGATTGCGCCCGCCGCGTTATCCCTCGCTCTTCGAGGCGCTCGCGCATTCGATCGTCTTTCAACAGATCAGCATTCACGCCGCCGCCTCGATCATGCGCCGCGTCGTCGAAGCCGCCGGAAAACCGGTCGAGCACGGCGGTCGCGCGTATTTTCCGTTTTTTACCGCGCAGGATCTCCTCCGCGTCACCGATGCGCAACTGCGCGGCGCGGGGCTTAGCGCAAACAAAGTAGCGCATTTACGAAGCGCGGCCGATGCCGTGTCGTGCGGAGCGGTCCGCGAAAGCGAAATCGAGGAGCTGTCGAGCGAGTTGGCTGCGGAACGCTTGTGTACTATTCGCGGAATCGGACCCTGGAGCGCCGCCGTCGTTCTTCTGCGCGGTTTTGGCCGTCTCGACGTTTTTCCGATGAAGGATTCGGGCGTCGCGCGCGCGTTGCGTATGCTTTCGGGAAATCCGCTGCTGGACGCCGGCGCGCTGCTCGAAGCGCTCGGGCCGGTGCGGGGCATGCTGTATTTTCATTTGCTTTTAGGCAGAATACGCAACCTCATACCGGCGCCGGCGGATTTGGAGAAGGTATGAACACGCTTCCTCGGACATTCTCGGTGCAGCGCGCCGGGCACCGCTATCACGCCGATCACGGCTGGCTCGACACCTATCATTCGTTCAGCTTTGCGGATTATTACGATCCCGGAAACGTGAATTGGGGCGCGCTGCGCGTTTTCAACGACGATCGCATTGCCGCGGGCACCGGATTTCCGCCGCATCCCCACCGCGACATGGAAATTCTCACGTACGTCTTTTCCGGCGAACTCGAACACGAGGACAGCATGGGTAATCGCGGCGTCGTAAAAGCGGGCGGGGTGCAGTTCATGAGCGCCGGAACGGGCGTGCGGCATGCTGAAGTGAACGCGCGTGCGGACGCCGAGTTGCATTTGGTGCAAATGTGGGTGATGCCCGGACGCACGGGAGCACCGCCGGCGTACGGTCAAATGGATTTCACGCGCGAAGATCGGCGCAACCGGTGGCTCGCGGTTGCGAGCGGACATCACGCGCTGACGGCACCGATCGCGCTGACGCAGGATGCCGGTCTGCTTGTATCGCGCCTGGAAAATCACGAAGTGCGCCACACGTTCGAGCCGTCGCGGTTCGGTTTTCTGTTCGTGGGCGAGGGTGAAATCGAAGCGAACGGCGAGCGTCTCGAAAGCGGCGACGCCGTGCGCATGTACGGGATCGAACGTCTCGACTTGCGCGGAAGCGGCGAGATCGTGCTCTGGGATCTGCCCGCGCTAGCGTAGGTTCAGGAGACGATCGAAAACGTAGGCGTTGACGAAGCGATCCAGCGTACGCGACACGCGGCTGCCCACGTCGTACGGCGAGCGGGCGGTCGTCAACCGCCCTGAATGACTACCCGCCGCGAGGCGGCAGCCCATACGAGCATGGACAGCACGCTGAAAAGCGCGAGCCACACGATTTGAATGAGCAGGTAACGGACGTAATCGTGCGGGTGAATGACCCCGACGTAGATGAGCAGCGGCGTCGAGTACACCGCCGCAAAGGGCAGCGCGAACACGATGCGGCCAAAGGCTCCCGGAAAGAACGTGAGCGGAATGATTTGGCCGCTGAGCAGATCCGAAACCCAGCGCACGATGAGCTGAACGGCGAACGTTTCCAGCGTCCAGAAGGCGATCGCGTTCATCAGGAAATTCAGGAAAAAGTTCACGAGGTATCCGATGAAAAACGAGAGGAGGAAGACGCCGAAGACCGGTGCGCTCGGCACGTCGACGTGTACGAGAAGCAGCGCGAACAGTACGGAGGGGACGACCAGCAGCACGTGGAGCAGCGTTTGGCCGAATCCATCGCTGAAGAAGTACAAGGGCACGCTGATCGGTTTCATCAAGTCCGTCGCGATCGTGCCTTCGCGCACTTTCTCGCGTATGAGGCGCGTTCCGTCGACTTCCAGAATCAGCGACATGAGCAGCGCAACGGTCGCGTAGGTGATCATCGAGTGCAGCGGCAGATTCATCGGCGCGACGTTTTGCGCGTAGAGCGCCGTCCACAGCGATCGCAGAAGATAGACGCGCACCACGAGCGAGCCGATTTCGGTGAAGACCTCCATGCGGTACGTCGCCTCGCGCGCGAATGCTTTTTTCGCGAACTCGGTGTAGGGCGCGAGCGCGATCATCCCGGTGGAACGGCTAGGTCGTGAATTTCATACGAGCCGTCGCCGTGCTCGAAACGCAGACTGCAAATCGTCGCGCGGCGCCGCGGCGAAGGTCGCATTGAAGTACGTCGATTGGTTGGGCGCGATGCTCGGGAGCGCGCAGAACTCCGACGAAGGCGAAACGTCGCCGGAGCCCGCGCGAACGAGTACGAATTCGCCGGGCGAACAGGTCAGCGGCGCCTTGCCGTCGTTAGTGATCGTTCCCGACACGATGAGCCCTTCGATCGGCGCGCCGCTCGCGCCGGTTCTCATGGGCGCGGGAACCGCTTCGATTGCCGAAAGATAGTGCACTTTGGCCAGGCGCCCGCCGCTTTGCGGGCGTCCGCCGGCGCATCCCGCCATCAGGAAAAGCAACAGCGGAATCGCAGCAGCGCGCACTATTTCTTCCCCTTTTTTTCGCGCGCAATGGCGGCTTCGCGCCGCAGCCGCGCTTCTTCGAGTTCGACGAACATGACGTCGACGACTTTCTCGACTTCGACGTTTTGCGCGGGCGGCGGTTCTTCCGTTCGTTTCGCGAGCCTGGCCGGTGCCGTCTTTTTTGCAGACTCGGCCGCAGTTGAATCCTGTGCGTGCGTTTTGCGGAGGAACTTCGCATACGCTTCCGCAGCTCGCGCGCGTACGTCGGGCCCATCTTCCAGATTAAAGACGTCCTCGAAGAACGTCATATGCTTGCGAAGATCCGGTGCTTTCTCGGGCGGATAGATGACTGCGGGATTGCCGAGCGCGATATGGTGCATCGGAACGTGCTGGCCGCTTTTCACGTGCGTTTTGACGTGGACGATGCCGCCGAGCGCCACACTCGTATGCTCCTCAATCGTTGCGCCGTTGAATACTTTACTTCCCGACGCGATGAAACAGCCCGGCTCGATGGTCGCGCCGACGACGTACGCACCCGGACCGATGATGCAGCTCTCTCCGACGTGCAGCGGAAACTGCAGAACGCTGCCGCCGCTGGACTTCAGGACGGCGTTTTCCATCACGACGCTGTTCGCGCCAATCGTAACCGGCGCTCCTTCGGCCGAGATCACCGCGCCGAAGAGAATCGCGCAGCCTTCCTCCACGGTGACGTCGCCGCTGAGCACCGCGGTCGGCGCAACGTAAGCGGATGCGTGCACGTTCGGTTTTTTCGTTCCGCTCGAAATCAACATATCGTCCCTTGCTGCAGTTTCGCCTTTCGTCATCTGCGCCGTGCTTTGTCATCCGGGTTGTGCTTTGTCATCCTGAGCTTGTCGAAGGGCGCCCGGTTCCATCGAGGCCTTCGAGGTAGATTCTTCGGATAATGGATTCCAAATCCGGTTCTTCGATCGTCAGGTCGCGCAGTTCGAACCGCTCCGTGGCTTCACGAATGAGTTGATCCGGCCGCACCTGCCTGCGGTCGAAGCGGTACCGGACGGTGCCGTGGTCGTTCGAAACGATCTCGGCGGCGCGCAGCGCCGGGTCCGGCGGCGGATCCGCGAATGTCAGCACGAGCGTCCGGTGCGTTCCGTATTCCTCTTTGATTCGCTCGATGCCGCCGTCGTAGATCACGGTGCCGTTGTCGATGATGACGATCCGCCTGCATAGCCGTTCGACGTCGGCCAAGTCATGCGTCGTGAGAATCACCGTCGTTGCGCGCTCCGCGTTGATATGCCGGACGAACTCACGAATCGCCTCTTTCGCGATCACGTCGAGTCCAATAGTCGGCTCGTCCAGATACACGATGCGCGGATCGTGCAGAAGAGCGGCGGCGAAATCGCCGCGCATGCGCTGGCCCAGCGAGAGTTGCCGCACGGGCGTACGCAAAAACGGCTCCATTTCCAAGATTCGCGTGAACGTGCGCAGGTTCGCGTCGTAGCGTTCGCGGGGAATGCTGTAGATGGCGCGCAGCAGCTCGAACGACTCGAGCAGCGGCAAGTCCCAGTAGAGTCTGACTGCGTTGCCCGAACACGACGCCGATGTTCCGGGCGTTGCGTTTGCGATCGCGATACGGTACGATTCCCGCGACCTCCAGCGTGCCCGACGTCGGCACGAGAATACCGGTGAGCATCTTGATCGTCGTCGACTTGCCTGCGCCGTTGGGACCGATGTACCCGACCAGTTCGCCTGCTTCCACGTCGATGTCCACGTCGCGCACGGCCGGCTTTTCTTCGTACACTGCGCGAAAACAGCGTGCGCAGCGCTCCGGCTGCGCCCGGCATGCGCTTGACGGTGCGAAAGACCTTTCGCAACGCCCGCGTCCGGATGATCGGCATGCGCCCCTCTTTCACCGAGGCCTTCGGCGGCCCTCGGAGGGAATAGAGCACTCGTGGTCATCACGATTTCCAACCGCTACGGCTGCGGTGCCATAGCGGTAGCACATCTCGCTGCCGAACGGCTTGCTTACGACTTCGTGGACCAGCAGCTTCCCGTGGTCGTCGCCAAACGTCTGATGACCTCGCCCGTAGCAGTCGAATCGGCCGAAGCCGCGGGGAAAACGATGAGCGAGCGGATGTTGCGCGCGCTCGAATCCGGCACGCCCGAATTGCGTGGCCAGCCGGGTCCGTCGTTCGATCAAGAATGCCTGCGCGAAGTGCAGGAAGCGGTGCGCGACTACGCCGCCCGTGGGAACGCGGTCATCGTCGGACGCGGAGGAAACGCGATCCTCGGCCGGCGGCCGGATGTTCTGCGCGTCTTCATGTACGCTCCGAGGAACTGGCGGATTCACCACATCATGGACGGTCACGGCGTGAGCGAGAAGACCGCGGCCGGAGAGGTCGACCGCATCGATCGCGCACGTGCGGAGTACATGCGCGTGTATCACGGCGTCAGCTGGACCGACCCGGAGAATTACGATCTCTGCATCGACACCTCTGACTTCGGCGCACAGGGAACCGCCGAGATCATCGTGCGCGCCGCCGGGGCGCGATGATCGAACGCTCGCTGCCCCGGCGCCAGATTTCGATCTTTGCTTCGCTTCGCTTTCACGATTTCCGTTTGCTGTGGTTCGGGCTGATGATCTCCAATCTCGGATCGTGGATGCAGCTCACCGCGACCGGGTATTACATCGCGAAATTAGCCGTCGATCCGCACACCGCAGCACTTTATCTGGGCTTTCAGGGATTGGCTCGCGCCATACCGGTGCTGCTGCTCTCGCCGGTTGCCGGACTGGTTGCCGACACGTGGCCGCGCAAGCGTACTCTGTATTGCACGAATACGATTATGGCGTTGCTCGCGCTGATTTTGGCCATCTTCACTTCGCTTGGGTGGATGAACATCGTCGGCCTCATCCTGATCAACTCGGCAAACTCCGCGGCAATGTCGTTCGATTCGCCGGCGAGGCAGAGCTGGGTGCCGCTCATGGTTCCGCGCGAATATATCGGCAACGCGATCGGTCTGAATTCGGTGGCGTTCAACGCTCCCGCGGTAATCGGCCCGGCAGTGGCGGGCATTCTCATCGCGTCGATCGGAATCGCCGGTTCGTTCTACGTCAACGCCGTTGCAACGATGGCCGTGGTCGTTGCGCTGACCTTCATGCAGCCGGCGCCGGCGAGCACCTCCACGCAGAACGAGCCGTTCCTGCGCTCGATCGCGCAGGGGTTGCGTTTCCTGTTCGGCCACAAGATTCTGGGCGCGGTCATTACGGTGTTCGTCGTGACGGCGTTGCTCGTGCGTCCTTACAGTACGCTGCTGCCGGCTTTCATCGTCAACACGCTGCACGCAAACGCGCAGGGGCTCGGGATCGCGATCGCTGCGACGGGTATCGGCGGCTTCGCAGGCGCACTGCTGACCGCGTACTTCGGCACGCGGGAACGCCGCGGCGTCGTCTGGGCCGTGTCGGCCATGGTGATGTCGCTGGGCGTGCTCTCACTGGGCTTCATCTGGAATCTCTGGATAACGCTGCCGGCGCTTTTCGTGATCGGAACCGCGACGCTCACCTTCCTGGGCACCTCCAACACGCTCATCCAGACGCTCTCGCCCGACGAAGTGCGCGGCCGCGCAATCTCGGTCTACACGATGGTCGCGCTGGGCATCGTGCCCGGCGGCGCGCTCATCATCGGCGCACTCGGGTCCGTGTTGAACCTGCATCGCGCGTTTCTCATCGTGGGCGCAGTCTGCGGGGCGGTCACGCTGTGGCTTTGGCTCATCCGTCCGGTCTTGCGCACCGTCTGATTTAGTTCGCTCGCATCGCAAATGCTGAGCATATTCGCACGACGTTGCGGACGGACGGCACGTCTTCCCAGCGCACCGTTCAGAAATTTCCATCCTTGGAAATTTCTTACTCGCTCCGCTTTTCCGGAAGAACGAAGTTCGGAAGAAAACATCCTGTTTTGTCCGGAAAAGTCGGAGCGTGCGCCGGGAAGACGTGCCGTCCATCCGCCCAGCGCAAGCAGCGCGTCGACCGCACGGATTCGCGTTATTTTATTGGAGTTTTCGCTCGGCGGGATAGGAACGTCTGTTTCGGGCACGCTCGGACTTTTTCGAGCTCGACAGGACGTCGACTTCAAAACTTCGTTCTCTCGAAAAAGACGAGCGAGTAGGAAATTTCCAGGGATGGAAATTTCTGAATGGTGACGGAAACAGACGTTCCCATCACGACGATAAAAAAAAAGCGCGCCGTGTGAGCGACGCGCTGCATAAAAAACGCCGGAGCGTTTATTTAGGCGGCGGCTGCAGCCTTCTTCCGGCGGGAGGTTTTGCGGCGGCGCGTCGTCGCCTTACGTGTGGTCTTGCGAGGCTGCTTTGCGGCGCGTAAGCTTTTTTACGGCCCGTGCTCTTCTTGCGTCCAGCAGCTTTCTTGCGGCCTCCGGCTTTCTTGCGGCCTCCGGCTTTCTTGCGGCCTCCGGCCTTCTTGCGTCCGGCTTTCTTGCGGCCTCCGGCTTTGCGCGTGCTCTTGCGGCGCGGCGCGGCCGACTTCTTCGCAGCGCGCTTGCGTCGCGGAGCCGCTTTCTTTGCAGCGGCTTTCGGTGCCGCCTTCTTCGTACGTTTGACTGCCATTTTCTAGCTCGTCATCCTTTCTCCGGCTGCAAAGCAACCAGGGTTGTTGACTATGTTATACACAATTACCGGCGTAAACGCAAATTTTCGTGCTTGAACGATGAAGTGAGGACGATGCGCGTAGCAGTAGACGATGCGGCGATCGATGTTTTAACAGAAGGATCCGGCGAAGCGATCGTGCTGATCCATGGCTTTCCGCTGACGCGCGACATCTGGGACATGCAGGCCGCTAAGCTCGCGTCCCGCATGCGCGTCATCCGTCCTGATCTGCGCGGCATGGGACGTTCGAGCGTTGCCGACGGTCCGTATTTGATGGAAACGCTGGCGGGCGACATCGCTGCGGTGCTCGATGCGATTGGAGTCGAACGCGCGGTCATCGCCGGTCACTCGGCCGGCGGATATGTGGCGATGGCGTTTTGCCGGATGTACGCTGAACGCGTAACTCGCCTCGCGCTGGTCTGCAGCAAACTCGCCGCAGATAGCCGCGCTGCGGCGAAAGCTCGCGAAGAACTTGCCGATCGCGCCGAGCGCGGCAACACCATCGAGCCGGTCGTAGACGCGTACGTTCCGCGTCTCTTTGCACCGTCTTTATTGGAAAAACGCTCGCCGGTGATCGATCGAGCGCGAACGATCGCGCGCGGGATTTCACCGATTGGAGCGGCCGCGATGCTGCGCGGCATGGCGCAACGCGTCGACGCATACGACATCGCCCGGGAGCTCTCGATGCCGGTGCTGATCGTCGCCGGCGCGTCCGATCAGGTCGTCGGGCTGCCGGAGGCCGACCAAATGCGCAGTGCGTTTCCCAGTGCCGAACTCCATGTGTTCGGCCGCAGCGGACACGTGCCGATGCTGGAGGAGCCCGAAGCGCTCGGCGACCTCCTGCTTACGTTCGCGCGCGGCGCGTAAACAGGTTTATAAGGAAGAGCGCGCCTATGATGACGGCGCCGGCGATTGCCGCCGTGATCAGCAACGGGATGACGAAGTGCAGGATGGCCAGCACCACCAGAACGATGGCGATGACCACGACGATGCGCAGATAGGTGTTCAGCATGCCTCGGGGCTCCTTCGAAACTCGAATTTCTTACCGTATGTACCGATAGGATCTGTGCGGGTTTCGGGCCATTTCGGCCGCGCCCGCAGGAGGCAACCATGGATGTCGGTGCGATTGCAGGCAGCATGGCGCTCTCGTCCACGGCATCTCAGGTGACGTTGGGCGTCATGAAAGATGCTCAAAATCTCGAAAAAGATCTCGCCGCCCGGCTTTTCGGTTCGGTGGGAATCGGGAATGGCGTGGACGCGTACGCGTAACTGCTGCAAACCCTGACAAGCCGTCTCGTGGGGCGTTCCAAGCGGAACGCCCCTCGGCTTTCGTCGAACGTCTGTTCGGCTACATGGATCCGATTTTCGAAGCCTTGCACGCAGATCTCGCAGCGTGGTGCGATTCGCACCTGCGCGAACCCACGCTGCCGCAGCGCATGGCTATCCCGCTCGGGTTGGACAAGCGCAACGTGCTCATCTGTTCGCCGACGGGGACCGGTAAGACGCTGGCGGCGTTCTTACCGGTTGTCTCGCGCTTGGCCCAGCGCCGCGATCGCGACGAACTCTACGCGCGCCCGTTCGTTCTGTACATCTCGCCGCTGCGCGCGCTCGGCTACGACGTCGAGCACAACATACGCCGTCCGATGCGCGAGATCGGCTTGCTGGAGCGTCCCAATACGGAACGCGCGCGCTTACGCCGCGGACGCATTCGCGAGCAGTACGCGCGCACCGGCGTGCGCACGGGGGATACGCCGGTGGAAGAGCGGCGGCTCATGCTCTCTCGACCGCCGCACGTCTTGGTGACGACGCCCGAATCGCTTGCCGTCATGCTCGCAATGGAGTCGTATCGCAAGACGCTTGCCGACGTGGAAACCGTCATCGTCGACGAAGTGCACGCACTTGCGGGGAATAAACGCGGTTCTCAACTTTCGCTGCTCCTGGAATCTCTCGAAGAGATCGTGCGCGCTCCGTTCAACCGGATCGGCCTCTCCGCAACCATCAGCCCGCTGGATCGCGTCGCGAAATTTCTGTGCGGTCCGGCGCGCGACTGCGAAATAATCGATGCGCGCGGGCTGCGTTCGGTCGCCATCGACGTCGTGGCGCCGTTCGATGGCGCGATCGCGCCCCTGGCAAAAGTCGCGCAGACTGCTGCCGATCTGAGCGAGCGCGAGCGCACGACCCTGGTGTTCACGAACGTACGAAGTCAAGCGGAACGCCTGGCGCACGAAATGGCGCAATACGTCGATCCGAACCACGTGGAAACGGTCGACGCAGAGCACCGCGAGCGGGAATACGATCGGCGCATCGGCGTTCACCATTCGGCGCTGGAACGCAGCGTTCGGCATCGCGTCGAAGCGGAGCTGCGCGCCGGGAAGCTGCGTACGGTCGTCTGCAGTTCGAGTCTCGAATTGGGAGTTGACATCGGGTGCATCGATCGCGTGCTCGTCATCGGGGGCGCCCGCGGAATGACGCCGGCGCTGCAGCGCGTCGGCCGCGCGGGGCATCGCCCCGATGCGGTTGCGCGCGGAACGATCGTTGCGCAGGATCGTGACGACGTGGTCGAGGCGGCTGCGACGAAACGCTGCATCGCCGACGGCGTTCTCGAAGACGCGGTCATTCCCCAAGCACCCCTCGACGTACTCGCGCAGTGGCTCGTCGGCAGCGTGTGCTACGACCGGCGGTTAGACGTCAACCAGGCACTTGCCATTGCCCGCCGCGCGTACCCGTATGCGGAATTGCAGCGAGACGATCTCGTGCGTTGCGCGCAGTATCTTTCCGGAGGCGGCATCGGGCCGCAGGAGGCGCATGCGCGGCGGATCGGATTCGACGGCGATGCACTCTACGGCCTTGGCCGCGAAGCGTGTTCCGCGTTCTTCGAAAACGTCGGTACGATTCCGGATGAGCAGCAAGTGCCGGTTCGATTAAAAGGCGCAAACGCGCTCGGACGCGTGGAACAAACTTTCGTCAACGAGTTGCAAGCCGGCGACGTGTTCGTGCTCGGCGGACGGACTTTACGCGTCAAAGAGATCTCCGCCACGGGCGTCGTCGCGGAACCATTCAACGGACGACCGACCATACCGCAGTGGAGTCTCGCATCTCAAGGGAATACCGCCTGCGCTCGCGCGCGAGATTCACGTGCTGCGCAACGGCGTGGCGGAGCGTTTGCGCGCGGGAGAACCGCGTCCGGCGCTGGATTGGCTCAGGAAGCGCTATGGGCTGGAAAGCATCGAGGCCGCGCACGTCGTCCGGTACATCGCTCAGCAGTTGGCCATTTCCGCCGTGCCGTCCGAACATGCGCCGATCGTCGAAATCTATCGTATGGATCGCCGGCAAACCGCGGTATTTCATACCGGAGCCGGGCGGCGGATCAACGAAACGCTGGCACGCGTCGCGGGCGCGCGCATCTTCGCGGCGATTCGCGCAAATACGACACTCACGACGGATGACGGCGGCTTTCTGATCGCACTGCCCGCCGGAAAGCGGTTGCCGGATGCCGTGTGGGCCTCGCTGCTCGGCGCAGCGGATTTCGACCGGGATCTGCTTGCGGGGCTGCGATCCTCGCATCTGGTGCGAAATCATTTTCGTTACGTCGCTAATACGGGACTGCTGGTCCTGCGGCGCGCGGGCGGGCGCACCCTGCGACGTGGATCGCTCGCGTGGAACAGTCAAAAAATCTTCGAGCGCGTTTATGCGGTCGATCGCAAATTTCCGTTGCTGCGCGAAGCATTCCGTACCGTTACGCGCGATCTGCTCGACGCTCCGGGAGCTCGCGCGTACGTGCAGCAGATCTGCGGCGAACCGCGCGTGCTCCATCCTCGCGCTGCCTCACCGTTCACGTTCGGCATCCTCACGTCCAGCTTCGGCGACTCCGTTATGCTCGACGATCGCGCGGACATGGTGCAGGCCCTGCACGAACGCGTGCTCGCGCTGCTCGGTGAACCGCTGGCCGTATGAATTCATCCCCGCGCCCGGCGGCAAGCAGCGTCGAAGTGCTTGAGGGCGTCAGTGCCGTCGCACCCGGTTTGCTATGGCTGCATTCCTCACGCGTGCTGATTGCCGCGGACGTGCACCTTGCATACGAAGACGTTATCGGCGGAGCGCTGCCGCTCTGGAGCACACCGGAGATTGCGGCTACGCTGACGATTGCCGCAAGGCGCCTGCAGGCGCGCGAGATCGTGTTGCTCGGCGACGTGATTCACGGAAGCCGCATGAACGAGGGCGCCGCACGCGCGGTGCGCGCGGCGTTGGACGAGCTGCGAAACATTGCGCAGTTGACGCTCGTCGCGGGAAATCACGAAGGGCGCACGCGAGGAAGCGCAGTGCTGGGTGAAACGGTCGAATTCGCCGAGCGCGACGGTTGGCTGCTGCTGCATGGAGATCGTGCGGAATGCGCCGGCTCGCTCGATCCGAAACGGTGCATCATCGGCCATTTGCATCCGAGTTTACCGCTCGATGGCCCTGCGTCCGCGCCGGCGTTTTTGATCTCGCGAGCGCTCGTCGTCCTGCCGGCGCTTACGCCGTATTCGGGCGGCCTAAATGTGTTTTCCGGCGCGTGCGCGCACGCACTGCGTGGGTTCGGCGTTTCAAGAAACGACGTCGAGGTCGTTGCGGTTGCCGGCGACGCGCTTTATCCATTCGGTGCGTTGACCTCGCTGGCCGGTATGCTGGAAGCATCATCGCCGCCACGCGAGCGGCATCGCCGGAAATGGCTGCGTCCGGACCCCTAACGCTGCCTCAAATTCCGGAGATGGCCGCGGGGAGCCACGACGGATGAACGAACACGAGCGCGCTCCACACGAGCAATGTCGCGCCCGCGATTGGAACCGCGGCAGCTCCGCGCCTCGCCGTTTTTTCGAAAACCATCAGCGCGGTGAGTCCCGCCATCCACCAGAGGTTTGCAAAGCCCGCGGCAAACGTGATGAGCATCAGGGCCCAGCAGCATCCGACGCAAAATAGGCCGTGCCGGTATCCGATCCCGAAAGCGGCGCCTGCGCCCCGGCGATAATACCGCATCAGAAAATTCGACGGCAGGCGGCACGCGCGCAGGCATGCGTCTTTGAGCGGCGTGAATTGAAACGCGCCTGCCAGCGCGAGGATTGCGCCGCTGATGACCCAGGGATGCGCCGCGAGCGCCGCGATCCGGTCCACGGCACGGTGCACCCCGATGTCGCCTGCGAACGCGAACGCGCCGAACGCCGTCCAAATCACCGCATAGCCGCAAAAAAAGCAGAAGAGCATGAGCCCGCGATGCGGCTGGTTCGCGCTTGCGAACGAGAACAGACGCATCATCGGCCAGCTCGACGGCAGCATCATCGCGACGATCATGACCAGCCACGCGAGCAGAAACAAGGACAACGCGAAACCGATCGGCGGACCACGCTCGATGAGTCGGTCGTGGTGCAGCAACAGCGCCGAGCCCGAAGACTGCGCCGCTATTGCGATACACCATGCCGCGGCAATCGCTGCCGGAATGACGATCGGCAGCGTCGCGGCTCGAGCCGCTTGCACCCCGCTACCCGCTGTAAGTGATGTTGTAGTCGCCCTGAATCGCGTTGCGCCCTTCGAACGTCCACGACCAGTTCGGACCGAACTTCGTAGCGTCGACGCGATGATAGCTCGCCTTGGAAATGTACGCGGCCGAACCCGGAATCGTGGAGAAGATCGAATCGCGCAGCGTCGTCACGCTGCCGTCCGGTCCGCGGAACGGTTCCATTGCGGCGGTGATATACGTCCCCGCCTTGAGTGTACCGGCGCCGCCGACGACCTGATGCGATATCGGCACGCGCTCGAGCGCGACGAGTTCCCCGACGAGCTGGGCCAGATCCGCCAGGGGTCCGCCGAGCTTGCCCGTGTACGCGTCGGTGAGCGCTTGGACTTGTTCGTCCGTCGCGCGGTCGTCGACGAGCACGATGAGCTTCCACGTTTTCGGTATGAGGATGTTTCCCGGAATTTGCGCGAGCATGATCATCGAAAGCCCGCTCACGTCGACGCCGTTGATTTCGCCGCTGTCGTAGTGATACGCGACGAAGGCATCGCACGTTCCTTTATCGGGATTCTCGCCAACCCAGCATGGACACATCACATCGCAAGAACACGCCTCGAGAAGCGTACCTTGCAAATTATAAACGTAGCGTTGCGCTTGTTTTAGCGCTCCGGGCTGTACTGCAGCCATAAGGCACTCCCTTCAGACCACCCGCGTCTGAAGGCAGTATACTCCTGAATTTTCCAGGCCTCTATCGTGTCCTAAGGCCTATACGCCGCAACGTTTTCGAAGCACGAGGGTCGCGGTCACGCCGAGCGCCGGTCCCACGGAGAGCAGGAAGAAAGCCGCTCCCCACCCTGCTCTTGCTTCTATCGCTCCGACCAGCCAAATCGTGATCAGCGTGATGAGAAAACCGATGCCCATTTGCAAGGTGAGTGCCGTCCCCGCGCATTCCGGATCGGAAAGCTCCGCGACTGCAGCCGAGAATTGCGCGGAATCGGCGACGACGGTGAAGCCCCAGATGACGAGCAGCGCCGTGACGAGGATTGGGTTCCCACCGAACGCGAAACCGATGAGGAGCGAGGTGCTTCCGCTAATTGCGAGCGCCCCTGCAGCGACCGTTGCGCGCCCGACGCGGTCCGCGAGCAGCCCGCCGAGTACGCAGCTGATTCCGCCCGCAACGCCGAACGCGAGAAAAGCAATCGCGCCGGCGGGTAGGTGTGCGTTCGCCGCGCGCAGGCTCGCTTCGTAAAAGACGGGGCCCCACGCCCACACCGCGTAGAGCTCCCACATGTGCCCCCAGTAGCCGGCGTCCGCGAGAAGGACGTTTCGATTTCCGAGCACTCGCGTTATCGCGCGAACATCGAAGCGGCTCGCTCGCGCGGGCCGCGTGCGCGGAACGAGTGAGATGAGCGGAATGCCGAGCAGTCCGAGAGCGCTCGCCCCCAAAACGACGCTTCGCCACGGGAGATCGCTCGAAAGTAAATGCGGTGAAAACGATCCGATCGTCAGGGCGCCGACGGCGATACCCGTTGCCAAACCGCGGCTGTGCGGATACATCGCCGTGAGCAGGCGCACCGTCGGCGGGTAGACGAGCGCCAAACCCGCACCGGTCAAGAACCGCAACGCGAGCAATAACGCGGATGAATGGACCAAGAGAATGGCGCCGTTCGCGGCAATTGCGATCGACATTCCGATGCGGATGAGGTTTCGGGACTCGGCCCAATCGGCCAGCGCGATTGCCGCGCTCGCCACGGCGGCGCAAACGAAGCCCAGTTGTACGGCCCCGGTAATCCAGCCGCGCATGTCCGCCGCTATGCCGAAAGCCGAGGCGAGCGGCAGAATGACTGCGCTTGCGGAGAACCAGGTTGCCATCGCCAGGACGTCCGAGCCGGCGATGAGCCCAAGCGTTCGGATCGCCATGGCTTTAGCCTACGCCTTTACGGCAGGCCGGTTGAAGAGCCCAGATGGTCCAGCATGCAATAAATGGAGGCGATGTGCGGCATCGACTCGATTTCGCCGCTCTTGATCATTGCGCGAAGGTCGTCCAATGCTGCGAGCTGCACGGTGATATTTTCGGTGGGATCCAGTTGCTGCTCACCGGAGCCATATGCGTCGCGCGCAAAAAAGAGATGCGCGAGGGTGTTCGCGCTCGTCGCATCGGTAACGAACGAGCGGACGTACTCCATAGATGCTGCGGCGTAGCCCGTCTCCTCCGCCAATTCGCGCACCGCAGTTTGCAGCGGCTGCTCGCCTTCGTCGATTGCGCCCGCAATCAGTTCGACGAGCGCTTTGCCGATGCCGTGCTTGTATTGCCGAACGAGCACGACTTGGCGCCGCTGCGTCAGCGCGAACACGATGACGTATCCTCGGCTCTCGCGCACGTAATACTCGGGCACGACGGTGCCGTCCGGCAGCTCGATTCGATCCCGGCGAACGCGCAGATACGGACCGTCCAGAACGTACGTAGATTCAGTGACCCGCCAGCCCGCCTCGTCCATCGCGCCGCACGTTCGCACGGCAGGCGGCGGGTCCCCGCTCCGCGCCTGCGTAATGAGAGCCGCGGTGGAAAAGATCGTCGTCATCGGAGGCGGCACGATGGGTGCCGGCATCGCATTCACCGCCGCAGCGGCAGGCCTGCGTGTCGATCTCATCGAGCCGGACTGCGCGGCTGCAGACCGCGCGCGCCAAAGGATCGGCAAGGACGCGGAACGAGCCAAACAACCGGATGTGCCGGGTCGCGTCGACTACTATCAAACGTTGCAGCCGGGCACGGTAGCGGATGCAGCAATCGAAGCCGTGCCTGAGCGGCTCGATCTCAAGCGCGCGGTCTTCGAACAGCTCGCGCGCACGCTCGATGCCGGCACGCTGCTCGCCACCAACACGTCTTCCCTTTCCGTGAGCGAAATCGCGCAAGGCGTAAGCAATCCGGAGCGCGTCGTCGGGCTGCACTTCTTCAATCCGCCGGCAGCCATGAAGTTAGTCGAAGTCGTACGCGGCGACGAAACGAGTGAAGAGACGATCTCGCGCGCTTCCGCTCTGGTGGAACGCTTGAAAAAAACGGCGGTGCTCACCGCCGATACGCCCGGTTTCGTCGTCAATCGAGTCGCGCGCCCGTACTATTTGCAGGCGATGCGCGCATACGAAGCCGGCGTCGCGCCGGTCGAGGAACTGGATCGCATCGCGCGCGGCATCGGGTTTCGCATGGGGCCTTTCGAACTGATCGATCTCATCGGAATGGACGTCAACTTGGCCACCTCGGAGTCGGTATACGAGCGCACTGAGGAAGATCGTTTCGAACCGGCCGCGGTTCAGCGCGAACTCGTTGCGCAAAACCGCCTCGGACGAAAGACCGGATCCGGTTTTTACGATTACGCGCAGGGTCCGCCGTCGCATTATGACGCCGCACCACAACCTGCCGAAAACGTCGAGGAGGACGAGCGCATCGTCGTGCTCGGTTTCGGCGGCGTCGCGCTGGAGATGCACGAGCGCCTGCAGGAGCGCTATTCGCGTGTCGATCTTCGGGAGGACGAAGACGCACTCGAAGATTTGCCCGCAGACGCGACCGTCGTCTTCGACGTGGGCGACGGAGCATCCGATCGGAGTGCGGCCATCGAATTGCTCGACCGGAAGCTGGCGCCCGAAACGGTCATCTTCGTGGACGCCTACGCGACGGACGTCGATGCGCTGGCGAAACGCCTCGAGCATCCGGAACGCATCGTCGGCTACGGTATCCTCGCGTCGCTCGAAGAGCAGCTCGTCGTCGAAATCGTCGATGCCGAGCACACGTCGGACGATGCGCTCGAACTCGCGCAAGAGCTTTCGAAAGCATCGGGCGCAGCGTCGCGCTGGTCGAAAATCATGCCGGGCTGTTTCTGGGCCGTACCGTCGGCTCGATCGTGAACGAAGCGGTGTACGTCGTGCAAGAAGAGATTGCCACGCCGGAAGACGTGGATCTGGCAATGCGTTTGGGCACGAATTATCCGCGCGGACCGATCGAGTGGGGACAAGCGATCGGCGGCGATCGTTTGGCGCGCATTCTGCAGCGTTTGGCGGCGCAAGACGGCGCTGCGTTCGGCCCCAGCCGCGCGCTCTGGGTGCTGGATGCGCAAACGGCCGACGACGTTCCGAGCGAGGAGCACGACTCGTTCACAGGAGTGCCGCTTGGCGGATAGAGACGTTTGGGTGATCGAAGCGGTGCGCACGCCCATCGGACGCTACGGCGGTGCGCTTGCGACGGTTCGCCCCGACGACTTGGCTGCAACCGTTTTACGAGCGCTGATCGATCGAACCGGCGTCGATCCGGCGCGCATCGACGACGTGCTGCTCGGAGCCGCAAATCAAAGCGGCGAGGACAATCGCAACGTTGCGCGCATGGCCGCGCTGCTCGCCGGATTGCCCGTCGAGGTACCCGGTGCGACGCTCAACCGGTTGTGCGGAAGCAGCCTGCAGGCAATCAACGCGGCCGCGCAGGCCATCGCGTGGGGCGACGGTGACGTAATGATTGCAGGGGGCGTCGAGTCGATGACGCGCGCGCCGTTCGTGCACTCAAAGCCGAGCGTCCCTACGAGCGGCCGGCACAGATGTACGACACGACGATCGGATGGCGCATGGTCAATCCGCGGATGAAGGAGTCTATCCGCCGGTTTCGCTCGGCGAAACGGCGGAGAACGTCGCGCAGCAGTACGGTATCACACGCGAAGATCAAGACGCGTTTGCGTTCGAATCGCAGATGCGAACCAAGACGGCCGTGGAGCGCGGCGCATTCGACGACGAGATCGTTCCCGTAGGGGAGGTTCGCGCCGACGAGCATCCGCGTCCCGGCACGACGCTGGACGCGCTTGCGAAATTGAAGCCCGCCTTCAAGAAAGACGGCACGGTGACGGCGGGTAACTCGTCCGGAATAAACGACGGAGCTTCGGCGCTGCTTCTCTGCGAAGCCGGTGCCGCACGGCGGCTGGGACTAAAGGCGCTCGCGCGAGTCCGCTCGTCCGGGGTTGCCGGCGTACATCCCGACGTAATGGGACTCGGTCCCATACCGGCGAGCCGTAAAGCGCTCGAGCGAGCGGGACTGCGCATGAGCGAAGTCGACGTGGTCGAAATCAACGAAGCGTTCGCAGCGCAGTCCATCGCTTGTCTCCGCGACCTGGAGATCGATCCCGCAAAAGCGAACGTCAACGGCGGCGCGATCGCACTCGGGCATCCGCTGGGGGCGAGCGGGGCGCGCATTGCAACGACCTTGCTTCACGAAATGCGCCGGCAATCCGCGCGTTACGGTTTGGCGACGATGTGCATCGGCGTAGGACAAGGCATCTCGACGATTTTCGAACGACTGGAAGACGGAAAATGACCGCGACGGCACCCGGAACGAAAACGCAGCTGCTCATCGGCAAAGAGTGGACCGACGCGCAAGGCGGCGCAACCTATCAAGACGTCAATCCCGCGACCGGAAGCCCGTTGGCGGACGTCGCAAACGCGGGAGCCGCCGACGTGGATCTTGCCGTGAAGAAAGCGCGCGCCGCGCTCGAGACGGGCAAGTGGGCGACGATGGCGGCTTCGCGGCGTGCGAAGATCGTCTACAAGATCGCGCAGCTGATTGCGGAGCGCTCGAACGATCTCGCGCTGCTCGAGGTTCGCGATAACGGTAAACCGCTCGCGAGTGCCAAAGCCGAGATGAGCGCCGTCGTCGACTGTTTCGAATTTTATGCGGGTGCGGCGACGAAAAATTACGGAAGCACGTTGCCCGCGCCGATGCCCGGGTACCTCGCATACACGGTACGCGAACCGGTTGGGGTCGTCGGTGCAATCATTCCGTGGAATTTCCCACTGCTGCTCGCGTCTTGGAAAGTCGCGCCCGCGCTCGCCGCCGGTTGCACGGTCGTGCTCAAACCCGCTCCCTCGACCCCGCTCACTGCAATCGAGCTCGGAAAGATCGCGTTGGAAGCCGGCTTGCCGGAAGGCGTGCTCAACGTGCTCACGGGTTCGAGCCCCGAGCTCGGCCAAGCGATGGTCGAGCATTCCGGCATCGACAAGATTGCGTTCACCGGAAGCACTGCAACCGGAAAACGCGTTGCGGCGACGGCGGCTCAGACGGTAAAGCGGGTGACGCTCGAGCTCGGCGGCAAATCACCGTCCGTCGTATTCGACGATGCGGAAGTGACGCAGGCGGTCAACGGGGCGCTGTACGGCATCTTCTATAATGCGGGACAAACGTGCGAAGCGCGTTCGCGTGTTCTGCTTCACGAGGCCATCGCGGATCGCTTCATCGCGCAATTTCGGGAGAAGGCACAGAAACTGCGCGTGGGCAATCCCGAGGATCCGCAAACGCAGATCGGCGCGATTACGATGCGCGAGCAGCTCGAGAAGATTCGCAGCTACTGCGAGATCGGCGAGGGCGAAGGAGCGACGAAACTTTTCGGCGGAGAAGCTCCTCGGCTCGCCGGTGATTTCGAACGCGGATGGTTCTGGTCCGCAACTGCTTATGAAGCTCAGCCGGAGCACCGCATCGCGCGTGAAGAAATCTTCGGGCCCGTCGCAACATTCGTGCGCTTCAAGGACGAAGCGCAAGCCATAGCGCTGGCAAATGATTCCGACTACGGATTGTCCGCGAGCATTTGGTCGCAAAACGTGGGACGCGCGAATCGCGTGGCCTCGGCGCTGCGCAGCGGAACGGTCGCCATCAACACGCCATACGCGGTCTTCCCGGGCGTGCCGTTCGGCGGGTACAAGCAATCGGGATACGGCCGCGAACTGGGCTATGAAACGCTGGCGCTTTACTCGGAAACGAAGAGCGTGCTCACGTACATCGGTGAAAAACCGATCGACCCGTTCGGAGTGTAACGTATCGAACCGCTGAAAATCGGTGCAGGCTATCAAACCACCTACGGAACGCTCTGGAAGGACGGCACGTACTTCCCACGCGGAACGAAAGTGATCGTCGTCGGTCTGCACGTCGGCGAGGGCTTTTGCGTGCGTTTTCCCGCGCAAGTCGAGGGCGAGCCGCTCGAGACGTGGGAAGATTGGAGCGAATCGGATTTTTTGGCGGCCGAAGGCAGCATCGACGATGCAGTGCCGATTTCGCAGGACATGCTCGCCGAAGCGCGAGAGGTGCTCCGCGACGCGGAAGACGGTTGCCACCTCCATCTGCACGAAGGTGAGGAAACCTAATGCGGCGCGCGTTTATCCACAAGGTGCGCGCCTGAACGCGAACAATTCTTGAACCGGCAGCGGCATATCGCGGCCGGCTCTTTGTTTTCGCGAGGAGAGGTTTTTATGAAAGTACGCTTGTTGGTTTTCGCGGCGCTCGCTGCACTCTTGTCGGTACCGGCATATGCAGCTGCTGCTGAAACGACCGGCACGATCGCCGGAAGCGTTCATGCCTCGTCCGGTGCGCCGATCTCCGATGCAAACGTCATTGCAAGCGGGCCCGTGACCCGTCAGACCTCCAGTGACGCATCGGGGAATTTTTCGCTCACCCTTCCGCAAGGCATCTACCGCATCGACGTAAACAAGGGCGGCTATCTCTCCGCAACCGAGACCGACGTCACGGTGCTCGCCGGAGCGAGCGTTCCGCTTGCGGTCACGCTCCAGCAGGCCGACCTCTCATCCCTCAAGACGATCGCGCGCGTGACGAGTTCGGCGCGCAGCTCCATCAACACGGGAGCCGCGGCGATTGCGATCGCCGGGCGGCAAGAGTTCGCCAATCTCGCATCGCCGCAAATCAACGACGTCGTGCAGCGCATTCCGGGCGCAAACATCGAGCGCGGATCGAGTTCTCCGAACACGAGCTTCACCGTTGCGGGCGCGCAGGGCTATGAAACGCAGGTGCTCGTCGAAGGACATCCGGTTTCAATCGGCCGGTACGGCGTGTGGTTCTCTCAATTCTTCAACTCGTTTCTCGTCGGCAACGTCGAAGCCCAGATTGGTCCCGGCAATACGACACCGTTCGCAGGCACCGCGGTGGGCGGCACGATCAACATCACGACGCCTGCCTACACGAGGGACACCGCGTACCATCTGGTGACCGGCGAAGATTCGCTGGCGGGAAGCTATACCAACGCGTTGTATAGCGGCAGCGCCGGAAAGCTTTCGTTCGTGGGCGGCTTGGGAACGGCAGGCCTCAATACTCCGTACACGGGCACGTACGGCTGCGTACTCGACGCCAACAACAAGGGAACTTGGAACATGCCGGGCGCGCAAGGCGTCATTTCGTTCTGCGGCGATCTCGGCGGCGGTCAATTCAACAAGGCCGAGCTCGCCAAAGCGAAGTGGGATTTCTCGCCCAGCACGTCATTCGAATTCGGCTTCGTCGGATCGCAGTCGGGCTACAATCCGCAGGGCAGCGCATATGGTTTGCTCGCACCGAACACGACTGTTGCGAGTTGTTTGACCATGGGCAGCGGATCGAAGATGCATCAAGAATGCACGAATCCGGCATATGCCGGCATGGCGGGGCAACAAATCAACGGGCTGTTCTTCTATCCCGGGTCCGCGGTATCGAACAATATGCCCTTGTTCACTGCACAGTTCCGCACCGCAATCGGGAGCAATACGCTGCTGATTCGTCCGTACGGCGGATCGATCACCCGCATCATCGACGGTTCGGGTGAGTCGGCCTACGGCATTTGGTGGTATCCGAAATCCGATCCGAATGCCGCGGCGGCTTGCACGTCGAGCTTCGGCGCGCCAATCGTTACGCCGGGCGCCGGAATGAACGTCTGTCAGGACACCGCCTACACGACGGTGGAAACGGACAAATTGCGCGGCGCGACCCTGTCGTTCATTCACCCGATGGGTTTGAACCAGTTGAGCTTCAACTACGATTACCACAGCGACGAAACGTATGCGATTGCGGGCAATCCGAATCAGGCCGGCGGCCTGCCGCCCGCCGTTCCGGACACGATGGAAAAGTACAATACGATTTCGCTGACGGGCGACTTCGCACTCAGCGAGGCGCTGACGCTCAAAGCCGGCGCGTATCAAAACTGGTGGTACCTCAACGGCTGGGCGCCGACGGTGAGCGGCTCGAGCAAAGGGACGATCGTTCCGTTTCAACGCGTAGTCGGCTCGTTCGATCCGCACGTCGCGCTGACGTATCAGCCTCGCGGCGGCGAGTCTTTCCGTTTGGCCGTCGGAAGTTCGACGACGTTCCCGTATGCGGGCATCGTCAGCGGGACGGCATACACGACGCCCGGTGCTACGGGCACCGTTGCACTCAACGGAAAAAATCCGAATCTTTCTCCCGAGAAAGCGTATGAAGGCGACCTCGGCGTCGACAAACGCCTACCGGACGGCAGCATCCTGAGCTTCGATCTCATCGACACGCAGGTGCACAACGTCTTCGAGAACTCGTCCACTTCAGTCACGGGCGAGCCGTACAGCGTGGTCTATCAACCGCTCAATGCCGCCAATCTTTCGAGCGCACTCGCGATGCTCACGTGGCGCCGCGAGCCGCTCGTGGGCTGGGGTTATCGATTGTCGTTGACCGCGGATCGCTCGGTTCCGAGCGGAATCCCTATTCCGTCCTCGCAGAAATCGTACTCGATTCCGGCGAACGGCATTCAGCAGTGCAGCGACGGCGGCAGCGCGGTGTGCATTCCCTATTTGAAAGGCTACGCTGCGCTCGACTATACATTCCGCGATCGCACGTTCGCACACGTCGGGGTCGACTACGAAGGGAAAAACAACACGTACTTCCAGCCGCCGTTCGCAATTCTCGATCTGACTGTGCGTCGTCCCGTGCCGAACACGCCGATCGCGGTACAGGCGTCGGTGTACAATCTGCTCAATTCCAACACGTTCGGCGGACTCGTTACGCCCAACGCCGGAACCCATCTCGTCGGAGAGAACGGTACGGGCCAATACGGCACGTACACGCAGTCCGTGCCTTTCCCGCTGCTTCCGGTGCAGCCGCGGACGCTGCGCGTACAGCTCGACTACCAAGTCGGCAGTCACTAATGGCGGTTCTGATTATTCCCGCACGGCGATGAAGAAGTGCTCGGCCTTGTTGGAAAGTAGCGAGTAGTATTCGCGGAAGGCTGCTGCAGCCACGGTGCCGGGCCAGTGCGCCGGAAGCAGCGTGCTCGGCAATCCCGGATCGACGTACGTAAATTTGCGGTAGTCGTGTACGAGCCACATGCGTTCGACGAACGCTTCCTCGTCGGAAAGCGAATGATGCGGCCCGTTCGTTTTGCAAACGCGGTTCGTAATGCGGCGACGAAATCGCGGTATTGCTTCGCGATCGCCGGCAAATCCCAGCACCTTTCCAGCAGTTCGCGATCGGTGCGCGGTCCGCGATATTCGCCGGCGAAGAGATCGACGTTTTCGAGAACGCCGTTGGCTTCCGCGGCAGCGCGGGCCGCATCCAGTGCATCGTTCGGCGAAATCCACGTCGACGCGGACAGCGGCGCCCATCCCAGGACGGTGAGATCCTTGCGCAAGCCGTCGCGTCCTTCGCGGCTTGGCTTTCCGCGACCGAGTACGTCAGCATGCGCCAGCGTCCGTCCCATTCGACGACCGGACCGTAAATGCGCGGACTAATGGCTTCGACGCGCGGCGGCCGCGTTCCGTCAGTGCGTAATACGAGCGGCTCGCCGCGCTTGGCCGCCGCCAGCCAGCCTTGCCGTGACATGCGGGAAACCGCTTGGCGAATCGCCTGCTCGGAGATGCCGAACTCGCCCATCAAGCGGATCAGGCCGCCGACCCAGAGCTGACGTGCGCGGTGGGGTCGCGCTGCACGAAGTCCCCGAACAGCGTGTAGATGAACGAGTTGGGGCGAGTTACACGCCGCGCTAAGGCGAGGCCACCTGGACGTTTCCTTGACAGCGGGCGGGCGGGATGATATGACAGTATTCTCACGATAACGAAATTTTCGTCACACAAGATGCCGTCACTTGCCGACGCCGTAACCAATAGGATTCCATGGCGCGCATATCCACCTTCGACGACTGGATCGACCTCCTCAAGGACTGGCAGAACGACATCGGCCTGAACCAGGAGCTCATCGACCGGTACATGCCGGGATACCAGTTCGAGGCCAAGTACGGCGACCTGCCCGACGGCGAAATTTATTTCGGCGATTTCAAGGGCGAGCGGCGCTGGGGGAAAGTGCTCGAGATTCCCGATCAGCGTATGCGCGACGCGGTGCTGAACATGATCGTCTTTCAGGGCGACACCGAGTTCGCTTCGAACGAGCAGCAGCGCTTTTTGGTGAACAACGCGCCGTCGGAATACGATTTGGCCTCGCTCGGTGCGCATCATGGTCGAAGAGACGCGCCACGGCTACCAGATGTGCCATCTGCTCGTCAACCACTTCGGGCACGACGGAAAGATCGAAGCGCAGAAGATGCTCGAGCGCCGCGCGTTCGGCAAGAAGAACCGCCTGCTCAACGCGTTCAACGACGACGTGACGCACTGGCTGGATTTCTTCGCGTATACGAACTTCATGGATCGCGACGGAAAGTTTCAGCTCACGATGCTCTCGCATTCCGGATTCGCGCCGCTCGCGCAATCGATGGGCCCGATGCTGCGCGAGGAGTCGTTCCATATGGGCACCGGCATCTCTGGACTGCGGCGCATCGCGCAGGCGAACGTCATTCCGGTCGAATTGCAGCAGAAGTACTACAACAAGTGGATCTCCGGCTCGCTCGACCTCTTCGGAACCGATCATTCCGGTTCGGCGCAATGGGCGTTTACACGTGGGGCATCAAAGGGCGCGTCGACGAAGACAAACTAGCCGGCGAAGGCGTCGACAAGGAACATTTGAACGAGCGCGCGCGCGAGCCAGTTCTACGAAGAATGCAGAAAGACGATCGAGCGCGTCAACGCCGTGAATCCGTCCGAGACGAAAATCTACATGCCCGACATCCGCTTCAACCGCCAGATCGGCGCGTATCGCCGGGCAATATTGGACGGTCGACGGCCGCGAACTGACCCAGGACGAATGGGAAGCGTACGCTCCCACGCGTCCTGCCGGCGCCGCAAGACGACGAGCGGCTCAAAGAATATTTCAAAAATCCGTCTTGGATTGCACCCAAAGGGAAGAGCGAGGCAGCATAAATGAGCAACAACGGCTAACGGCGCGGCTGGCAGCAGACGCCGTTCGGACGCGAGCAGCGCCCATTCGACGGAAAACGCGTCATCAATTATTGGAAAGACGGCACACGTCGCGTTCATCGAGATGGACGATCCGCCGGCAAACACGTACACGCACGAGATGATGCGCCAGCTCGACGAAGCGATTCTCGACGCGCGCTTCGATCAGGACGTCGAAGTGATCGTGCATCACCGGTAAAGGCGAGAAGTTTTTCTCGGCCGGCGCGAACATCGGCATGCTGAACAGCGTGACGCCGGAGTTCAAATACAACTTCTGCCTGCACGCCAACGAAACGCTCTCGCGCCTGGAGCAAACGCCCAAACTCGTCATCGCCGCGCTCAACGGCCACTACCGTCGGCGGCGGACTTGGAGATCGCGATGGCGGCGGACATCCGCATCGCGCGGCAGGATGCCGGCAAGATCGGCCTGCCCGAAGTTGCGCTCGGCGTGCTTCCCGGAACCGGCGGAACGCAGCGCCTCGCGCGCTTGGTCGGCAAATCGCGCGCGATCGAACTGATGTGCATGGGCCGACGTTCAGCTTCGAGCAGGCGCAGGAATGGGGCATCGTCAACGACATCTTCGAAGGCGACGCGCAGGACTTCCGCGAGCAGATGCTCGACGTACGCCAAGCAATTCACGACGCCGAACAAGGCGCCGATGGCGGTCGGCCACATCAAGCGCAGCGTTCAGACGGGCATGGAAATGCCGCTCAACGACGCGCTGGCGCTCGAACGCGAACTGCAGTCGCTGCTTTTCAAGAGCGAAGACGCCAAAGAAGGCATCGCCGCGTACAACGAAAAGCGCATGGCGAAGTTCAAGAACAAATAGCGGCTCGGCGATCCCATGAATACGCTGGGAAACGTACGCGGCGCTGCTGGCGGTGGTGCTGGCGAGCCTTTCGGCGGTCAGCATCGGCGGGCCGCCCGCGCCCGTCCTCGCGTTTGCGGCAATTGCGCTGCTGCTCGCTGGTAGGCTATGCGCGCCTGCGCCGGCAGTTGTCCACATCGAAAGAAGCGCCGAACGCGTTCGACGCGTACGAACGCGCGCTGCGCATTCAAGAACTGCGCGACCGAAAATACGGCCGTTGAGTTCTTCAGCTCTTCGTGCAGGTGTCCTTCCACTTTTCCGGCTTGCCGTTCATCGCGCCGGAGAATGAGAGCGTATACGCGCGCATTGACCGACGATCGTACGTGACATTCAAACCCGGTTTGGGATATTTCGTCTGCAGCGCCATATGCGCGAGACCCGTGTCCGGCGCTTCCAGAATCGAAGCGCCGCCGGTCGGCTCCATGTCGACGACGCGCCACGTGTGGTTTACATACGTCATCATGTCCTCGCTCGCATAGCTGCCGGACGTGTTGACGGTGCGTACCCATTTTCCGCCGAGTACGAATGAGTAGGTCGCCGTGTACGTCGTGGTCTTGCCGCCGACGGTTGAAGTGCAGTTCCATTTGCCGACGAGCGGCTGCAACATCGCAATGGGGTTGGCCGTTCGTATGGGCGTTGCGCCGAGAAGCAACGCCGCAAGGCCCGCGGAAACGAGAGCTGTGAAAAGCGTTCGCATTGCATACTCCTTCTGCGAACCGCTTCGCGCCGAGCGCCGGACACCCTCGCGCCGCCTACCCATTCGTTCATGCATCACGCAACGAAGCGGCGGCCATCTCGGCCGTAATGTCTCGTTGTGCTTCCGCCAGCATCTCGTAGCCCACCATGTACTTGCGCACGGTCGCCGACCTGAGCAGGGGCGGATAGTAATGTGCGTGTGCGTGCCAAGCATCGCGTATCTCGCCGTCCGTCGGACGCTGGTGGAATCCCATGGAGTAGGGAAACGGCGTCGCAAATAAACGGTCGTAACGCGAGGTAATCTCGCTCAGCGCTTGCGCCAGTGCGAAACGCTCGGCTGGCGTAAGGCGATCGAGGCTGCCGATATGCCGCCTCGGCAGGACGAGTGTTTCAAACGGCCACACCGCCCAAAACGGGACAACGACCGCGAAATCGGCGGATGCGTGCACGACGCGCACCTCCTCGCGAATCTCTTGCTGAACGTACTCGCACAGCAAACATTTGCCGCTGCGAGCTGCATAGTCGCGCTGCGTCCCGCACTCTTTCTGCAAATGAACCGGAATGGACGACTGCGCCCAAATCTGCCCGTGGGGGTGCGGATTGCTTGCGCCCATCATTTCACCGCGGTTTTCGAAAATCGTGACGGCATTCACGAACGGCAGCGTCCCGCAGCTCGGTGTAGTGCTTCGCCCACGTGTCGACCACGGCGGCGATCTGCCCCGGCTCCATTTGCGCGATATCCAGATCGTGGCGTGGAGAAAAACACAGCACCCGAGCAATGCCGGCCTCGGCGCGTGCTTGCAAGAGGCCGTCGGCGAACGTTTCGCCGGGCGTGTCACTGCGCAGTGCGGCATAGTCGTTGTCGAATACGAAGGTGTTTTCGTACCGCGGATTGCGTTCGCCGGTCATCCGCGCATTGCCCGGACACAGATAGCAGTTCGGATCGTAGGCTTCGCGCTTCACCATTTCCGCGGCGGCCACCGCCCCTTGCCACGGGCGCTGAAGCCGCTGCGGCGACACGAGCACCCATTCGCCGGTCAGCGGATTGTAGCGCCGGTGCGGGTTCGCGCGCCAGTCATTCATCGAGTAGACTCGCACCGCCCGCGGGTGTTCCGTCGTAGATTTCCGGCGTGACGCCGGTCTCGTCTGCGAAGCTTTGGGCGATGAATGAAGCAAAAGCTGCGGCGCGTTCTTTGCGCACGAGATTCACAGTGCAGCCGCCGAAACCGCCGCCGGTCATGCGCGCACCGAAGGTACCGTCGAAACCCTTCGCGAGATCGACGAGCAAATCCAACTCCGGACAACTCACCTCGTAGTCGTGCCGTAAACTTTCGTGCGAAGCGCACATCAAAGAGCCCGAACGCGCGAGGTCTCCGGCCCGCAGTGCCGCCGCCATTTCGCGTGCGCGCGCGTTTTCGGTCACGACGTGCCTGCAGCGAGCGAAAAGCGGCGCTTGGAGTTCGGATTGTTGCGCTTCGAGCATTTCGATAGAGGCGTCGCGTAATGCACGCAACTGCGGGTGTTCGCGCTGCAGCACGCGCAGCCCCTGCGCACATTCGCTGCGGCGCGTATTGTACGCGCTGTGGGAGAGCGTGTGTTTGACCATGCTATTGCAGACGACGATGGCCGCTCCCGCGGGCAGTTCGACCAGTTCGAAGTCGAGCGATCGCGTATCAAGCAGCAGCGCGCGACCGGGCTGTGCATTGATTACCGCGAACTGATCCATGATGCCGCATTGCGTGCCGGCGAAGTCGTTCTCAGCGCGCTGCGCGAGCAATGCCAGCGCGGTGCTATCGAATGACTCGCCCGACAACGCGAGCAGTGCAAAGGCCAGGGCCACCTCAAGGGAAGCGGAGGAGCTCAGGCCGGCGCCCATCGGAACGGTGCTGGAAACTTGCAGGTCGCATCCCGGCACGCGCACTCCGGCGTCGATCAGCTCGGCGGCGACGCCGCGAACGTAGTCGGTCCAGTCGTGTCGCCGCTCCCGCGGGATCGCAGCAACGTCGAACGCTGCGGCTTGCGTCGCCGAAGCGGAACGCGCGGTAAGCCTCGCGCCTTCGCGGCGCACCGCGCGTACGTCCGTCCCGTACGGTATCGCGCACGGCAGGACGAACCCGTCGTTATAGTCGGTGTGCTCGCCGATCAGATTGACCCGGCCGGGAGCCCGCGCCGTCACGCTATCCACGTCTGTTCTTTCCCCGTTAATCGCCTCGCTAGCCGACGCAAGCTTCTTCACACAATTTTTTCAGGGCGCCGGTAGTTCGCGCCGTTTTTTTTCCGAACTCTTATGCGAATGGGTGCGTTCTTTTCATGGGGTGCGCGAATTACCTCATACGAACGAGCATGATGACGCTGAGTTCTTCCTATAAGAATCCGGTCTACCGCGGTGACGCTCCGGATCCGTCGGTCATCCGCGTCGGCCCCAGCGATTTTTGGGCGACGACGACGTCAACGGAGTGGGCTCCGCAGTTTCCCCTTCTGCACTCGAAAGATCTGGTGCACTGGAAACATACCGGAGCTGTTTTTCCGCAAACGCCGCAGTGGGCCACCGGCAAGTTTTGGGCGCCGGAGATTTCCCATTACAACGGGACATTCTACGTCTATTACGTGGCACAGCACCGCGACGGGCCGCTGACTATCGGCGTGGCAACCTCCCCGTCCGCACAAGGCCCGTACACCGATCATCCGCCGCTCATCGGACAAACGTCCGGCTCGATCGATCCCACGCCGGTTACGGCGGACGGCCGCCGGTATCTCATCTGGAAGGAGGACGGCAACAGCGCCGGTCTTCCTACGACGATCTGGATTCAACAACTGACCGCCGACGGACTGGCGCTTGCGGGAGAAGCTCAACGGATTCTCGCGAACGACGCAGCCTGGGAAGGGCACGTCGTAGAGGCCCCCAGCGTTATCAAACACGGCGGCTATTATTACTTGTTCTACTCGGGCAATGCATGCTGCGGACGCGACTGCAAATATGCGGTCGGCGTCGCCCGGGCTCGATGCGTCATGGGGCCATGGGAGAAGCACGCGGGCAATCCGATCCTCAAGAGCAACGCACACTGGCGCTGTCCGGGCCACGGGTGCGCGGTCGATACCGCGGACGGACGCGTCTTTTACCTCTACCATGCATATGCGAAGCGCGACTCGATCTTCGTCGGGCGTCAAACGCTGCTGGACGAGATCACTTGGGATGTGTCAGGCTGGCCCGTCATCAACGGCGGGAAAGGCCCGAGCAGCGTTGCGCAGCGTCCCGTGCAGCACGCGGCAACGTTCGCGCGCCGGCTCCTTCCGCGCGAAACGGCCGGTGCTTGGCAGTGGCCGCACGCACATCCGCCGCGCATGGTGTTTCGCCGCGGATTAAAGCGTGGCGGTGTGCTGCTCGGACCGCCGTCGTCCGACGCGCCCGTGGACACGTTAGCGTGCGTGCTCGCGCGTTCGCCTCATTTCGCGGATTACGTTGCGGAAACGGTCGTTGAATGCGACAAGCTTTCTGCCGGCACCGAAGCGGGCATTGCGGCCTACGGCGATCGCAAAAACGCCGTCGGCATAACCTATCAGAACGGCGTCCTGCGCGTTTGGAAACGCACGCGCGGCAAGCACGTCGTGCTCGAGGAACTCTCCGTCGAACCGCGTTCGCATATGCCGCTTCGCATTCGCGCGCGCCGAGGCTATTATTTTACCTTCGAAGCCCGCCTCTCCAGCGGATGGGTAAGCCTTCGCGATGCACCGCTGCGTGCCGCACATTTGCCGCCATGGGATCGCGGCGTTCGCGTCGCGCTGACCGCCGGCGCCATGCAAGAGGCCCAAGCGGCATTCCGCTATCTGCGCATCCGTAAGACACCCGTCAAAGGGACGCCCCTGGCTATCATTGTCCGCGCCTTAACGGACGGCATACGCGATCGGCTTGCAGCACCCATTATTGGTGAGCTCGGAAGAGCAGGCGCTCACCCCCAGAACCAAGTCGCGTAACGCGCGAATCGCGAACACGTCTCCGGCGCGGGATGCGGGCTTCACGATGGTCGCGCTTCCGTCCGGTGCAACGCGCACGTCCATGAACACGTTAATGGTGGCGCGAACGTCATCGGCGCCGATCGAGAACGCACGAAGCGCTCCCGAAAGGTTTTCGAGACAGCTGCGATGGCCGTCTTCGCCGCGGCGCGCGAACATCGTAGCGCTGCAGGGCGCAAGCAAAATATCGTGTACGCCGGTCGTGTCTTCGACGACCGATGCAAGAGGATTGCCGCGATTCGAGTAAAGGACGGCGCCCAGCCGCACGCGCGTCGTAGCGTTATAATCGATCGTCGTCCCGGCGGAAAACGATTCGCACGGCTCGCCGGCAGCGAATAGCGCCACGTCGGCGACTTGTTCGCCTTGCAGATCGACGATGCTCAGCACTGCGCCGCGCGGCAAGTGCACTGCCGCGCCTGTTTGCGCGGGGAGTTCTACGAGTGTGGATGGAAGGGACACTGCCACTCCTCTTCGATTCTTCGCCCTGAGTACTGCCTCGCCTCGCTCAATGTGCCGTAAGGCCGCAGTTCGGGGTTCAACGATCCTTGCAAGTGCAGCTCGCGTTCGCGTACGAGCGCTTGGATCCGTTCAAAGAGACCGCTCTCTCGCGCGCGAGAAAACTGGTCATGCGCATTGAATGCCAGCGCCGGCAGCAAAAAGCGCCGCGATTCGCGAGACGCCGCGGGATGCATGCCGACGACGAAGTAAGCGCGGCCTGCGAAACTGAAGGCAAAATCTTTGTCCGCGGGATCCATCGACACGCCGGCCGCGTAGCCGTAATGCAGTTCGTCTAGCCGGTGCAGACGTTGCAGCTGTTCCCACAGCGCCTTTTCAAACCATCGTTCGTCTCGGCAATCTCCGGCTTCGAACACCGCTACGAATGTGGCATAGGGCGTTCGCATGAACATGGATTCCAATGAAAACGCTGCCAAGTCACGCGCTAATCCTTCGGTTCCCTCGTTCAATGGAAAACCCCGGTAGTATCCGAAACGATAGCCCCCGCATTGCACGGCCGCTTTTCCGGCAACGCACGAAAAGCCGTCGCTGCTCAGAAAGGATCGCAGCGCTTTGTCCGCCATTGTTGCGTGCGGCGCCGGCCGCCGCCAGTCCAGCAAACGCACGAGTACACCGTCCAGCACGGCGGAGTAGTTGCTGAAACGTAATGCGCGCGCGGATACGAACGGGTTTCCTCCGTCGTACAGCGAGACGGCCTGCTGCGCCGTTAAACCACCCAACGTCGTGCCAGTTCCTTTTGCTCTGAAGCTGCAGCGCGGATGACGCCGTCACCGTAGCGTGCTCCCCCATAGCAGGCACGTTGGAGTACGGCAAGCCACGCGCAAAGCGCGCGCTCCAGAATCCAAAGCGGGGCGAGCGCGACCGACAGAAACGAGAAATGCCGGTAACCACGCTCGCGCAGCCAGCCACGAAACGCAAGCGCGATAGAAGCGGCGGCCAATAGAGCAGGATATGCGAAGAACTGCATCCAGACCGCAACGGCGAGCGAGGGCAGAATGCATAGCGCGATCGCCAAGCGTGCCGGGCGCGCGAATTCATCGTACGCCTGGCGCACTCGCTGGTTCCAATACTGATGCGCACTCGGTGGACGGCGCGAGACGTACACGCCGCGCGCGACGAGTTCTTCGCCGCCGTTTGCGCGAATCGTACGCACGAGTTCCAAATTCTCGAACAGCACATCCGCGTTGTATCCGAACGGCAGCAGCGTCCGCCTGAAGGCGAGCGTTCCGGGCCAATCACCATCCATCGCCCGGTTAATCAATATGCGAGATGAATCCAAGACCGCATGCCACGGCTGTGGATCGAAAACGTTTTGCGGACGCACGACGTCGGCATAGTCGAGCAGCGCGATCGTTCGGCCGAGCGAAACGTTATCGTAACGAACGTCGTCGTCAGCGACGACGACGCGCTCATGCCACGTCAGGCGAAGGCCGGTGAGTACTCCGCGCACCTTGCCGTTCGCGCCGCGGATGCCGTCAATAGGCGGCACGTGCGCTACGCCCGGGAGCAAACGATCGAGGGCATCGAAAAGTTCGCGCGGTGAGCCGTCGACGACGATTAATTCGACGTCGCGAAGCGACCGCAGGTACGATGCAAGCTCCTCGAAGCCGCTCGCGCTCCGGCTGCGAATTGGAAGAATGTATGCCGCTCGTGCGCCGCTCATGGGTGCAGCGTATCTCGGCGCGCGCCTTCGGAGAATGCAAACGCCATGCTCGCATCGTAGGCGCCGGCGTCCGCAATGACGATCGCGTCACCGGCTACGCATTGGGACAAATCCAGGCTGCTTGCCAGAACGTCGTATTCCAAGCACGTCCGGCCGATGATCCGGCCCGCGCCAATACCGCGGCGGATTGGCCTTATGGCGCCATTCGCCGCATGGAAAAGACGGTGTTCGAAAGTCGACATTTGCGAAACGTCCGGATACCCCGCGTCGACCACAACGTCGCGTACGCCGTCCCGTTGCCGCACTTCGAGAATCGCCGAAATCACCGCTTCACACCCGGTGACGAGCCCTTGACCGGGCTCGAGGAAAACCTTTTGCAAAGACGGTAGACGCGAAGCCGCGCGCTCGCGCAGCCAATCGAAATCGCCCGCGGAGATCGCCTCATCGATCTCATGCGGTTGTTTCCCGCCTCCGGCGTCGAACACGGTCACCTTCGCACCACTCTCTGCTTCGAGTTTCTGCGCCAGCTCGAGGAGAGCGTCCACGAGCGTTCGCCAGGTATAGGCGCGGTAATCTTGCGGCCGCACGTGAAACGAGACGCCGATCTTCGTCAGGCCGCAGGAACGAATCGTTCGCACGATTCGCGGTAATGCCGAATGCGGAATGCCGAAATGAGAGTCGATTCCATCCGGCCGCAGGCGGATGCCGATCGTGCTTTCCGTGAAGCGCGTTGCTGCCGCCGCGAAGGCTTCGGGCGAATCCGCGAATACGTATCCCGGCGCAACCCGGCAGTACGTGGCCGGATACGGACCGTTGTAAACGATCTGCGAGGCTTCAAAACCGCAAGCGATCGCGTGCGAAACCTCCTGCGGGCTGATGACCTCTGCGAAAAAACCATGCGCGCGCGCGCATTGCAGCACTTCGCTGCGCGGATTGGTTTTTACGCTGTAACACAGCTGGTACGGCCGTGCAGCGATCGGGGAACGTCGAGCGCGCTCGAAAACCGTTGCTAGAACGCCGTCCAGAAAGACCCGGCGGCGCGAACCGGTCGGCTCTATCAAAGCGGCTAGCGCCGCGAGCAATTGCGACTCCGGCGTAGCGAGGAACACCTGCGATTCAGGCGGGACGCTGCAGGTTTGCATCGTCATCGGTTTCATGCATCGCTATGTACGTCAGCCGTTCCGGACGGCGCCACCATCCTGGTCCGGTACAGGAGCGAGGCTCGGTTCTCGATCCGCGCGCAAGCTGCCGAATGTACTTCGCAACCGGCGTTTCGCGCAGCGTACCGTCGCTGACCTCGAATGCGCCGCTTTCATAGTAACCGTCTTGGCGCGTGAGGGCGGAGTTCCAGTCGAAAGCGCCGAGCAGCGACCATGCGGTGATCGCGCGAGCGTCTACACCCTCTGCCTTGATTCGTCGAAGGTCGTCATGCATGTCGCGCAGCCAGCGGATCTGCTCGTCGTGCGAACAGGCCAGATGTGCCTCCGTGAGTGCCAGCGGTAATCCGTAACGATTCCAACACTCGCGCAGAAGTTCGCCCGGGCCGGCAATGCCCTCGAGCCGGGCGCGAACGGCTTCGACGTCGGCATACCGGTGACGCCCATTCGATCCGCACCGGTCTTGCGGATAACGCCAGACGGCTTCGTCGAGCCAACGCTCACCCGTAACGTAATAGTTGTAGCCCAAGATGTGCGGCCTGCATTCGAGCGCTTCGAGCGAGCGCCGATCGATGCGGAAACCCAACTCAAGCAAATGCTGCCCCATGAGCGGATTGCGATCGAGCGTACCGCAGAGCAGATCGTACGAAAGGAACCGCCTCGCGTTCTCATGACGTGCTTGATAGTGCAGCAGCGGGCTAGCGTACGTTTTGCCAAGGTCTTCCGTTGGAATGAGATGCGCTTCCGGTATGTGCCGGCGGATCGCTTCCATCGCTCTGCCGATCGCTGAAATTTGATTGAAAATCGCTTGGTAGAACGACAACTCATCCGTGCGATGCGGATACCACCACCCGTAAAGCGCGCTGAACCGTGCCGTCGTCACGGGTTCGTTCACCGGCGTAAAGAAGCGCAGCCACGGATAACGCCGCGCAACGGCGCCCGCAAATTCGGCGAGCTTCCTTGGAAACTCCTGGTCGAGCAGGTTCGTATAGCGCGGGCCGCTGCCGTGATGCAGAAGCGTGACGATGGGGACGACGTTCAGCTCGCGCAAGCGCTCTAAGCGCTCATCCGTCCAGCTCCAATCGGCCTTTTCGAGTCCGTCCGGCGCGATGCGCTCCCAAAGGACCGGATAGCGAAGATGCGTGATACCGAGGGATGCGATGTGTGCGAGATCGCTTTCGCGACGGTGATGCCCGCTGCGTTGAATCTGATCGTTGTACGCGTCGCCGATGCGGCAGACGGTGCACTCGATGCCGCCCCAAACGTCTATGCCACTTGCGTCCACGACTGTGCTCCGCGAATCTTTGCGTACAGCGTGAGCGCTTGCGCCACGACCTGATCCATATTGTAATACCGGTACGTTGCGAGACGGCCGGCGAACCGCACGTTCGGAGCCCCGTCCGCCAACCGTTTGTAGCGCTCGAACAGCGCGGCGTTTTCGGGCCGCGGCACCGGATAGTACGGGTCTCCTTCGCCCTGCGGGTATTCGTACGTGATCGCCGTCTTCGAGTGGCGCTGGCCCGTCAAGTACTTGTACTCGGTAATGCGCGTGTATGCGTGTTCGTTTGGGAAGTTTACGACCGCCGCATCCTGGAACCGCTCGGCATCGACCGTCTTATGCTCGAAGCGTAGCGAACGGTATGGAAGCGGCCCAAATCGTAGATCGAAGAACTCGTCGATCGGCCCTGTGTAAATGAGCTCGTCGTATTTGATCGACCTGGCGATATCGCGATAGTCGATGCCCAGTTCGATGCAAATGTTCGGGTGATCGAGCATTGCCTCGAACATTTTCGTGTAACCTTCGAGGGGCATCGCTTGATACGTGTCGGTGAAATAGCGATCGTCGCAATTGGTGCGCACCGGAATGCGCGAGGTCACTGCAGCATCGAGCTGCGATGGATCGAGCCCCCATTGCTTGCGAGTGTACTGTTGGAAAAATTTTTCGTAAAGGTCGCGCCCGACACGAGCGACGACCGCGTCTTCGGACGTGCGTATGGCTGCGGGCCGCTCGGCGCGTTCGGCCAAAAATGCCTCGACGTCTTTTTCTTGCAACTGTAATCCGTACAGCGCGTTGATGGTCGTGAGATTGATTGGAAAAGGCACGATCTTTCCGTCGAGGCTTGCGAGGACGCGGTGTTCGTACGAACGCCATTTCGTGAAGCGGCTCAAATACGCGAACACCTCGGCGCTGTTCGTGTGAAAGATGTGCGGCCCATACCGGTGGATGAGCAGGCCTTCCGCATTGTACTCGTCATAGGCATTCCCGCCCACGTGCGGACGCCGGTCGACGAGCAACACGGTTTTGCCCGCATCGCGCGCCAAGCGTTCCGCGAGAACCGACCCGGCGAAGCCGGCACCGGCGATCAGATAATCGAACGTCATTACGCAAGCGCCTTTGCAATGGAGCAGCGCTGAATCTCGGCGCTCATTGCCGCAACCGTTGCATCCCATGAAGCATGCGTGAGCAGCTCATCAACTTCTGCATGCCACCGCGCAGGGGGTGTCTCGCGTAGCGCTGCTTCCGCGAACTCGACAAATTGTTCGGCGGTAGCAGCAATGCCGACGAGTCCCCGCTCGCCGTACGGATCGACGACGTCGGCGATCGGCGTGGAAATTACCGGTTTGTGCGCAGCGAGGTACTCCAGCGTTTTCGTTGGGCTAATGAAGCGCGTCGAATCGTTGCGCGCGAAAGGCAGCATTGCAATGTCCCAGTGGTGCAGATACGCGGGAAGTTCGCCGTACGAACGCTGACCGATGTAATGAATATTGTCGCGGTGCGGCAATAGGCCCGGGTCGATCTTTACGACAGGACCGACGATCACCAGGTTCCACTGCGGGCGCAGTTGCGCGATGGCATCCACGTAATCGATGTCGAAGCGCTCGTCGACGACGCCGTAGAAACCGATTCGTGGCCGGGGTACCGCGCGCAGGTCCGCGGGCTCGGGCAGCGCGCGAGGCGCGAAGTGTTCCGCATCGACGGCGCTCGGAAAGCACCGCACGTTCGAATGGTGTCGCCGCTTCGCGTAGTAGAGGCTTCGACCACCGGTGAAGACGACGCCGGCGCGGCGGAAAAGCTCTTGCTCGAACACGTTCAACTCGGCCGGAGCGAACGCGAACTTCGCGAGCTCGTCCATGCAATCGTACACGCACATGCTGTACCGTAGGAACTGCGTATAAGCAAGAGCCATCGGGGTGTAATACCACGCGATCGGATCCGCAACGGCGTGTTTCGTCAAATAAGCGCGCACGAGCCGCTCGTGCGTTTCGTGCGAATCGCGCAACCGCGAGGGAATGTGCGGCCGGACTACGGTTACGCCGCAGGCGAGCGCCTCGTCCTCGCAGCGCGGTCCGCCGTCGTCTACGTAGAGCGGTTCTTCGAAGTAATACACGCGGCGCTCGGACGCGAGCCTCGACAGGACATGCTGTGGGCGTTGAAAGACGAAGTTCCAGCGCAGATGGGAAAAGCAAACTATTGCAGGTGTAAACGCGTGCATCGGTTGTCGTCCCTCCGGCATCAACTGATGGCGGAAATTTCCCCTAATCCCATGCGCGTTAAACCGCGTCGAAGACGCAGCTTTTTATGTACGCAACCGCGCATAAGCGAGTACCAAATCGCGACCCGTTCGTTTCGTGCGCGCTTCGTAAAGCGCACGTCTTCAGTCCGGCCGGTAATCGATTGCAGGCGAATTGCTTCGACGCCCCGGTCTCCGCCGTGGGCGAGCGTCGCGGCTCGAACGCGTTCGTCTCTATGCGCCTACGGGAATGATCGACGCATGGCAAACAACCACGTGCGGCACGATACGGACGAACCCAGGCCGGGAACGTGGAGTTGGATAAAAGAATGGTCGGGTTACGTAGTGACGGTGCTCCCGTACGTCTCGGCCGGGCTCGTGCTGATTCCGAGTTTGAACGTATGGGCGAAGGCCGCAATTCTGTTGGCCTTTACGGTGCTCGTTTTGTATGTGCGCGTTTGGCACGAAAAGGCCGGCGTGGAAGTCACCGGCGACGACAAAAAAAGCAAACGGCCGCGCAATTCCTAATTGGCGCAGAGTAGCTACGAGCGACCGGCAGCCGGCAGGCAGGCGCAGTAGGTCGCGCTGCGGCGTACGGTTTCATCATAAAAAATGGGGAAGATCACCCCGATGGAACGCAACCCTTATGCAAATCGCACGTAACCCCGCTGCTTCCGGATCCACAATGCAAAGTGACAAGAACGAACGATCGTGCCTTCTCCGTGTCGACGCGGTAATCGTCCCGGTAAACCGGCCCGGCTTTGCTTTCGCTCACGGCGCCGATGGTCGCTGCGTCCGCTTTACCGGCTCCCGCGATGCACTCATCAGGCTATGCGAACAGGTGCGGGCGAGTACTGAAGACGGACGGGAGCACGTCTATGTCGACGCGTCCAAGTGGGACGAGGTATCCCAATTAAGCAATGAACAAGACTGCTGGGTTCATCGCTTCGTTTCTGCCGCATAACTAGGCGCGAACGGTCAAAAAAGACGCGCGCAAGCGAGCAATGGCCCGGCAGGCGTTCGCGGGATTGTGAAACTCGACGCCGGGCGGCGAAGAAGCGAAAACGATGCTTGCGTTTGCACGTGCTTGTGAATCGATCGCAGACTACACCCTCCAAAACGGAAAAGATTAGCCGGCTCGCGGCGTACTTACGCTCGTTGGATGACGCCGATCTCGAGGCGGCGGCGCGTTTCTTTACGGGAAATCCCTTCGCCCAACGCGATCAAAAGAGCCTATCGCTGGGCGGAAACACGATCGTTTCTGCCGCGAAGAACGTGTGGGGCGTCCGCGATGCTGAACTGTCCGCAACATATCGCGAATCGGGTGATCTCGGCTCAGCACTGTGCAACTTCATTCGTCCATCCGCGGATCTCGGATTGTTCGTAGAAACGCTGAGCCCTGCATCGCTAAGCATTCTCTTCCAGGAAATTGCGGCCGCTTCGGGCAGGTCGGCAGGAAAACGGCGGCTGCATCTCTGCGAACGAATACTCGCCTCGTGCAAAGAGCCTTCAGAAGCCAAGTACGCGATCAAGATCATGACGGGCGAGTTGCGCATCGGCTTGCGCGAAGGGCTCGTCGCCGAAGCCATCGCCGCAGCCTTCGATGCCGAGCCGCATGATGTTCGTAAGGCGTCCATGGCATCCGGTGACATCGGAAGCGTCGCAGTCGCGGCGCGCCACGGCAACTTGCACGGAGTCCGAATAGCATACGGCGTGCCAATCGGGTTCATGCTGGCCTCTCCGATTCAGTATGGAACGGAATACAAAGAGTTGCGCAATGCCGAGTGGATGGTAGAAGACAAGTTCGACGGCGTCCGCGCCCAGGCACATAAAGTAGACGGAGAGGTACGGCTGTTTTCGCGCACGCTGAACGACGTATCGCAATCCTACCCCGAGATCGTGCGCGCTCTCCAGCAAATCCCGGGGCAATTCATTCTGGACGGAGAGATCGTCGCGCAGCGCGAGGGCAACGTTCTTCCTTTCCGTTACCTGCAGGCGCGTTTGCAGCGCAAGGTCGTGACGCCGGAGTTGTTGGCGGAGGTGCCGGCAGTCTACGTGTGCTTCGACATGCTTGCGTGCGGGAATGAGTTTCTGCTCGACGATGCCTTCGTCGAACGTCGAAAGGCGCTCGTCGAGAACGTTCTTCCGCAGACACACGTAGCGGTGGCTCATTCCTTGGAAATTGCCTCCGGCACGAATGCGGAAGCAATACATGAGTGGTTCGAGAGCGCGCGAGCCCGTGGACACGAAGGGCTGCTCCTGAAAAGAGCGGATTCGCCGTATCATCCGGGACGGCGCGGGAAGTGGTGGTTGAAACTCAAACGCGAGCTCTCGACGCTCGACGTCGTGGTCGTTGCAGCGGAGTGGGGACACGGTAAGCGCGCGAAGGTGCTCTCCGATTACACGTTCGCGGTGCGCGGTCGATCCGGCGAATTGCTGACGATCGGCAAAGCCTATTCCGGTTTGACCGACGCAGAGATTTCGCAGTTGACGCAGTGGTTTTTGGCGCATCAGCGTGGTCGACGCGGTTACGCAATTGCCGTCGAGCCGGCCGTCGTGCTGGAGGTCGCGTTCGACGTCATTCAGCCCAGCGATCTTCACGAGAGCGGCTTTGCGCTGCGCTTCCCGCGTATCGTGCGGATTCGCGACGACAAACCGGCTAGCGATGCGGACACGATGGAACGAGTAGAGGAACTCTATCGAGCGATGCTGCACCGCGAGGGAGTGGAACGCTAAATCGTTCGCAGCCCCTTGGACCGCGGCCCATCCGGCCGCCGAGGCATTTCCATGGTTGACAGGCGGTGTATCATACGTATGGATTCCTCGTTAGGTGAGGCGTCTACACGAGAACAGGCCGCTGCCCGGAAAGGTCGAGAGACCCCAATGGGTGACCAGGCACCGTCGAATCAAGGCGGTACCTAACGCGGCTGAGCCCAAGGGGCTCTACGGCGTGTAGTGCTGAAACTCGGGCGTTGAGGAAGACTGGGCGCCGTGCGCCCAGTATTCGTCGACCGTCGTGCGCGAGGATGCCGCCGATGGTTTTTTTGTTTTCGGCATACGATTGAAAGGGGGCCGCCAAGTGTTCGTGACGCGGAGCCGCCCGTGACGCTTTGGCGGCGCCTGCTGCTATTTCTTTCGATTGTCGGTCCCGGCATCATCACGGCAAATGCCGACAACGACGTCGGAGGGATCTTCGTCTATTCGCAGGCGGGCGCGCAGTTCGGATACTCGCTGCTCTGGCTGCTCGTGCCGGTGACGGTCGCGCTCGTCGTCACGCAGGAAATGTGCGCGCGCATGGGCGCAGTCACCGGCAAAGGGCTTGCGGATTTGATTCGCGAGAATTTCGGCGTCAAGCTGACGTTTTGGGTATTGCTGGTGTTCGTGGTAGCGGACATCGGCAACACGGCGACGGAATTTGCCGGTGTTGCTTCGGTCGCTCCAATATTCGCCGGCTTCCTGCACGGGATCGACGTCGAAGCGCTCACCATCGCGATGGTTGTGGGCGCCGCCGCCTTCGTCTACACTGCTGTAACGCAAGGCAGTGCAAAGGTCGTGGAACGCGTCTTTTTCGTCTTTTGTTTCATCTATTTGGCGTACGTGGTCAGCGGCATCGTGGTGCACCCGGACTGGCGCGACATTGCGCATCAGGTGATCGCGCCGCATTTCTCGACATCGAGCGCGTACGTGCTCATGGCAATCGCCGTCATCGGAACGACGATCGCGCCGTGGATGCAATTCTACATTCAGGCGGCCGTCGTCGACAAAGGAATCCAGGAGGAAGACTATCCACTCTCCCGGATCGACGTGGTCTCGGGCGCGCTGTTTACCGACTTCATTGCGTTCTTTATCATCGTCGCCAGCGCCGCAACGATCTTTCTGCACAACCTGCACGTTGCTCCGGCGCATCAAGTTCACGTGAACCAGGTCGGCGACATTGCCGTGGCGCTCGCGCCGCTTGCCGGGAAGTTTGCCTCGCTGCTGTTTGCCCTAGGCCTGCTCAACGCGGCCATTTTCACCGCGTCCATTCTTCCGCTTTCGACCGCATATTACGTCTGCGAAGCATTTGGGTTCGAACGCGGCCTAGATCACCGGTTTTCCGAAGCGAAGATCTTCTATTCGCTGTACTTGGCGCTCATTGCAATCGGCGCGGGCGTGGTCATCATTCCCGGAGCACCGCTCGCGGCGATCATTCTTTATACGCAGGTAGCGAATGGCGTGCTCTTGCCGGTCGTCTTGGTGCTGATGCTGCTGCTGATAAACAACAAGCGGCTCATGGGCACGTGGACGAACGGGCCAGTCTTCAACGTCATCGCGTGGGCGACGGTCGTCATCGTCGCCCTGCTCGCGATCGTCTCGACGGTACAGGGATTGCTTCCCTCGCCGGGAAGCGGCTCCTAATCATGGTTACGGCTTTCATTCTCATCACTGTCGAGCGTCCGCGGCTCAAGAGCATTGCCGACGATTTGCTCGCCATCGAGGGAATCGCCGAAGTCTACAGCGTTGCCGGTCCTTTCGACATGATCGCGATCGTGCGCGTCAAGGAGCACGAACAGCTCGAGCGACCTCGTCACCGAAAAGATCGGCGCGCTCGAAGGCATCAACGACACCGAAACGCTCATTGCATTCCGCTCTTTTTCCAAGAAAGATCTCGGCATGCTCTGGGACATCGGCGTCGACTGATCTTCGAGCTGAATACGGATTGGTCCGGTACAGCGTCTCCCCCGGCATGCGCACGATTTGCGTTTTGCCGCCTATCGATTCGTCGAAGCGCATCCACGCCGGTTGCCACAGGTCCGTGCCGCTGTGAAACAGCGTCTGTCCGAGCGGTACGAGCTGCGTGCCGTCCGCGAACAAGTTACCCTTTAACTCGTAGACGTGCATGGGCCAGTAGTACCCGTTTGCGTCGATCGTTTCGTATTGCCCGGCGAACGCGCTCCACTGGGCGGGATACGAAAAGCTTCGCGGTCCCGAATAGCGCGGGTTCGTAAACCATGCCGGACCCGAACTTGCGTCCACAACCTGACTATCTCGGCCGCGATAAAATTGCAGGCCGAACGTTGCAAACTCGGGATCCTGCACCCAAAAGGCATCGCTGCCGCGCGGATACATGGCGAAGTTTTGCGCGTTGCGGCGCAACGTGAGCCGGTCGCCGCTCGCCGATATCGTAAACGCATTTCCGCTTGACGAGGTGTACGTGCCGGCGTACGCTTCGGCGTGTTCGACGCGGGCGTCGTCGGCCGCGGGTGGAATGGCCGGAAGCATTTTCCCTTGCGCTTGCGCGCGTAGTACGTCGATTGCATACGAGACGATCGGACACGGGCGCGGACCGGCGTACCCGAGATTCGAAAGCGCGATCACGCCGAAGCCGCGCGTGACGTCGACCATCATGCAGGCGGTATACGAAATTACACCGCCCGTATGAGCGAGCACTTTGTCGCCGCCCGCATTCATAATCGCAAGGCCGTACCCGTACCGGTGATACATGCCCGGCTGCGCGTCACCCAGTTCGCGGCCGCCCGTGATGCCGGGCGAGCTGAGCAGCGCGTAGCTCTGCGGCGAAACGAGCGCGGCACCGCTCGGCCCGCGGCCGCCGTCGAGCAAATAGCGCATGTATGCCGCCATGTCGCCGCCGGTCGAGAGCACCGAGCCGGCAGGATCGATGAAATGCGTCGTGGGCGTCACCATGAGCTGCGGATTTTGAGGAACGGCGATATCGTCCGCTCGATACAGATAACCTTGGGCGGCGTCTTCGAGCGTGCGAGGATCCCACTGGGCCGTCGTGTCGTTCATGCGGAGCGGCGCGAACACGCGGCGCTGCATGATTTGCGGATAGTCCGCGCGATCGAGCGTCTCCAGAATCGCGCCCAGCGTATCGTAGCCGATATTCGAGTACGACCAGTGCGTGCCGGGCGCGAATCCCGTCATCCAGTTGCGCAAGTCGTAGACGGCGGAAAACCCGGTCGATAGACCTCCGTCGGGCATTCCGCTGGTGTGCGTGAACAGATCGTGCGGCGTGAGCGCTCGCCAGCGCGTGCGAACCGAAAACCACGGCAAATACTCCGTCACCGGACGTTGCGGATCGAAGCGTCCGGCATCGCGCAATTCCAAGAGCGCCGTCGCCGTCATAGACTTGCTGATCGAACCGATGCCGAATCGCGTCTCGTCCGTCACGGGAGTTCGCGCGTTCAGATCGGCGTACCCGACGGGAATGATGCGCAGCGTATGTTTCGCGTCGGTGATCGCGAGTACCATTCCCGGAGCGCCTTGCTGCTGCAACGCTTGCGGGGCGAACTGCTGGATCCTCGCGAGCGCGTCGTCCATCGTTGCCGAAGAAGGCTCCGCTGCCGCGGGCGAGGCGAGAGACGCGGCAACCGCGATCGCAGCGAAGCTCCTAAAAAAGCGCGAGTTGGGCATGCTCCTCCAAGTACTCCGCATGCACCCCGATCGCCCGCAAGCGATAGACGAAGTCGCGGCGACCATGGTTGAGCAGCACGGTTTTCGGCTGCGCGAGCTCGATGTAGCGCAGCAGCGACGGGTAATCGGCATGATCCGAAAGCGCAAAACCGCGATCGACGCCGTAACGGAAGGGCGCGCTGCCGTCCATCGTCCATCCCGTAAGAATTGCCGTGCGCGTATTCTTGCCGCGAATCGCTTTCGGCAGCGCGCCCCCTGAAGGAGGCCATATGACGACGCTTTGCCGATTGAACGATCGCAGGTCGTACCGTTCGTACGGCGGCAGCTTCACGCCGCAGCGGCGATAGACGTCACACATCGACGCAATCGCGCCGTGCACGGTGATTGCGAACCCGGCGTTGCCGAGCATCGCAACCGCCTCTTGCGCTTTGCCGAGCGAGTACGCGAAAAAGACCGGCACTGCGCCGTATTGGAGCGCATCGTGCGCGAACGCCGTCATTTCGCCCGCGACTTCCCCGCGCGGCGGAAAGGCGTATCGGGGACGGCCATACGTGCATTCCATCAGCAGCACATCGCATTTTTTGACCTCAGGCGGCTCAGCGGTGAGCGAATGCTCGAGTTTGAAATCGCCCGTATACACGAAACGCCCGCGATCGCCTTCGATCAGCATCTGCGAACTGCCCAGCACGTGCCCCGCCGAAAACAGCGTCAACCGGTGATTGCCGTGCGTCCATGGCTCGTTGTACGAATGTTCTTCGAATTCCGCTGGCGCACGCGGGGCGAAGGCTGTTTCCAGTAATGACGTTTGCATCGCGCGCTGTTCGCGTCGTGCGAAACGCGCGCGGCAGATCTGCGCGGTGTTCGGCGTTGCGAGCACCATCGCGTGCTCGCGTGCGTGATCCGAATGTCCGTGCGATACGTAACATCGCTCGCGCGTGCGCATCGAATCGATCCACAGATCGATCGCCTCGACATAGAGCGATTTCTCGGCAAGTGAAAACACGGGCGCAGCTGATTTCGGGCGCCCCGCAGGGGCCGCCTGTCCCATGCGCAGCCTTTACGCGTGCTTTTCGGTTATGATTGACCTATGGCACGCATGTATCAGAATCTGGCCGACACCTTCGGCAATACACCGCTCGTGAAACTGCCCCGGATGGCCAAGGGCTTGCCCGGTATCGTTGCCGTAAAGCTCGAGTCGTTCAACCCCGCCGGTTCGGTGAAAGACCGCATCGGCGTCGCAATGATCGAGGCGGCAGAACGCGACGGACGCCTACGTCCCGACAGCGTCATCGTCGAACCGACCAGCGGCAATACAGGCGTTGCGCTGGCGTTCGTCGCTGCGGCAAAAGGCTACCCCGTCATTCTCATCATGCCCGATACGATGACCATCGAGCGGCGCAACCTGCTTAAAGCGTACGGTGCGCAAGTGATTCTCACGCCCGGCGCGGACGGCATGAAAGCGGCGATTGCCAAGTCCAACGAAATCGTGCAAAGCAATCCCGCCAAGTACTTCATGCCCCAGCAGTTCGAGAACCCGGCGAATCCCGAGATTCACCGCCGCACGACCGCGGAGGAGATTTGGCGCGATACGGACGGCGCGGTCGACATATTCGTCGCGGCGGTCGGCACCGGCGGCACGATCACCGGAGTCAGCGAGGTCCTCAAGCAGCGCAAAGCCGGCGTGCGAGTCATCGCCGTCGAACCCGACGCGTCCCCCGTCCTTTCCGGCGGCCAGCCCGGACCGCACAAGATCCAAGGAACGGGCACCGGGTTCATTCCCAAGGTACTCAACACGAACGCGTACGACGAAGTGCTGCGCGTCACCGACGGCGATGCCATCGCGACGACACGGCGCGCCGCGCGCGAGGAAGGCATGCTGCTCGGCATCTCCTCCGGAGCGAACATTTGGGCGGCGCTGCAAGTAGCTTCCCGCCCCGAGTCGAAAGACAAGCTCATCGTCACGATCGGGTGCGATACCGGCGAACGGTATCTTTCGAATCCGGTGTACGCCGAACAGGAAGCGAATATTGTCGAACCAGCCCTGGTGTAGCACTTGGGGCGTTGAGGTCACGCGCGGCGGCATGGTGGAGTCGTTCCACCACGTCGCCGCTTGCGCGATGGACGCCGAACAGCACGTCATTTTTTCCGCCGGCGACATCGACGCGCCGGTATTTTTGCGTTCGACGGCCAAGCCGTTCATCGCCGCGGCCGCGATAGCTGCGGGAGCGCGCGAACGCTTCGCGCTCGAATCGCGTGAGATTGCAGTGATGGCGGCTTCGCATACAGGGCAGGCATTTCACGTGCGAGCGGTGCGATCGATACTCGAAAAAATCGGCATGCAGGAAAGCGCGCTGCAATGCGGCGCGCACGCGCCCTACAACGCGGAGGCGGCGCAGGCACTGGAACGCGCCGACATTACGCCGACCGCAATTTACAACAACTGTTCCGGAAAGCACGCAGGTATTCTCGCGCTCTGCAAAATGATCGGCGCGGATCCGGCAACGTACTTGGAAGTGAGCAATCCGGCGCAGCAGCGTATTCTGCAGCTCTGCGCGCGCGTCTCCGATCAGCGCGTCGAGCAGTTTGAACTCGGCGTCGACGGATGCGGCATTCCCGTGTATGGGACGCCGCTGCGAAATGCGGCACTCTCCTTCGTGCGTCTTGCGACGCTGGACGGCATGAACGACAGCGATGCAGCCGCGCTTCAGATCGTGCGCGCCGCAATGATCGCGCATCCGGAATATGTGTCGGGCACGGGAGAATTCGATACGCGCTTGATGGCTGCCGGCCGCGGTTCCGTCGTCTGCAAAGGCGGCGCCGAAGGGGTGCACGGCAGCGCGTTCATCGAACGCGGCGCCGGGCTGGTCTGTAAAGTCTTGGACGGCAACTCGCGCGGGCGCGCACCCTCGGTCCTCGCCGCTATTCGCGAACTCGGCTTGCTCGATGAGTCTGCCCTCTCGGAACTTGCGGACCGGGAGCGTCCGGTAGTATATAATCGAGCAGGACGCGCCGTCGGTGAGGTGCGTGCCGCACGTACCGTCGCCGTCTCAAAAGCGAGTACATCGATCTAAATTGTCTACCTATCTGCAGCAGTTGCGCGAGCGGGTGCTCGTGTTCGACGGCGCTATGGGCACGCAGCTCATGGCGCTCGAATTGACCGCCGAAGACTTCGGCGGCGCCCGGTATCACGGATGCAACGAAGCGCTCGTGCTCACGCGCCCCGATATCGTCCGGAGCATTCACGAGTCGTATTTGCGCGCGGGTGCGGACGTTGTCGAAACCGACACGTTCACCGCGTCACGCCTGAAACTGGACGAATATGGTCTCGGAGAGCGCGTCGCCGAGGTGAACCGCTGCGCGGCGCAATTGGCTCGTACCGCGTGCGACTCGTTCCGTACGCCGCAACGCCCCCGCTTCGCCGCGGGCTCGATGGGGCCGACCGGAATGCTGATTTCGTCGTCGGATCCGTCGCTCTCGAAGATCACGTTCGAGGAACTGGCGAACATTTACGGCGAGCAGGCGCGGCATTTAATCGAAGGCGGCGTGGATCTGCTGCTGCTCGAAACGATGCAGGACCTGCTCGAACTGAAGGCGGCGATCGCCGGCATCGTGCGCGAGTTCGACAAGGGTTTGCGGCGCGTGCCGATACAAGCGCAGCCGACACTCATTACCGAAGGCCGCATGCTGCTCGGCACCGACATCCGCGCGATCTGCGCGACGCTCGGCGCCCTTCCGGTAGACGTCATCGGGTTGAACTGCTCCACCGGACCCGCGCAAATGCGGGACTCCGTGCGCTATTTGAGCGAGATGTCGGACCGCTTCATCAGCGTCATCCCCAATGCCGGGTTGCCGATCATGGGCCCGAAAGGCGAGACGATCTATCCCGAGACGCCCGATGAGCTCGCGGCGGAACTGACGGACTTCGTGCGCGAGTTCGGCGTGAACGCCGTCGGCGGATGCTGCGGAACGACGCCCGCGCACATTACGGCAATACGCGAGCGCATCGACGCCCTCGAACCGAGGCCGAATCTCTCGAGGCCGTCGCGGCCTTTGCAATACGTGGCGTCCGCGATGACCGCGCTCGCGCTCGAGCAGGAGCCTCGTCCGTTGCTGGTGGGCGAGCGCATCAACGCGCAAGGATCGCGCAGGCTGAAGAAGCTGCTGCTCGAGGACCGCTACGACGACATTGCCGTGCTGGCGCGCGATCAGGTCGAAGGCGGCGCGCACGTGCTGGATATTTGCTGCGCGCTCACCGAGCGCACCGACGAAGACGAGCAAATGCTCACCGTCGTGCGCAAGCTCGCGCAGTCGGTCGAATCGCCTTTGATGATCGACTCGACCGAACCGCGCGTGGTCAAGGCCGCGCTGGAGAATTATCCCGGACGCGCGATCGTCAACTCCGTGCATTTGGAGAGCGGTCGCGCAAAGATCGATTCGGTGCTGCCGATGGCCAAGGAGCACGGAGCGGCCGTCGTCGCCCTTACAATCGACGAGTCGGGAATGGCGAAGACGGCGCAGCGAAAGCGCGAGGTAGCGCAGCGCATTTACGACATCGTCGTCGGCGAATACGGGTTGCCGCCGGGCGCTCTGATTTTCGACGACTTGACGTTCACGCTCGCAACGGGCGATGCCGAATACGCCGACTCCGCCGTCGAGACCATTGAAGGCATTCGCAGTATCAAAGCGGCCATGCCCGGCGTGCTCACCTCGCTCGGCGTGAGCAACGTTTCCTTCGGTCTCAAACCGCATGCGCGCGCCGCACTTAATTCGGTCTTCCTGCATCATTGCGTCGAAGCGGGTCTCGATCTTGCGCTCGTGCATCCAAAAGAAATTATGCCCTACGCCGAAGTCGATATGACGGAGCGCGAGCTCTGCGACGATCTCGTTTTCAACCGGCGCCCCGACGCGCTGCAGGGGCTCATCGAACACTTCGAAGCGGCCGGCGCGAATACGCAAAGCAGCGGGCCTGCCAAAGACGACGAAGCCGATGCGCCGCCTGAAGTGCGCATTCACAACGCGATCCTGCGGCGCCGCAAAGACGGAATAGAAGAAAAGACTCGACGACGCGCTCCGGACGCGGGACGCGGTAACCGTTCTCAACGACATCCTGCTGCCCGCTATGAAAGAAGTCGGCGACAAATTCGGCGCCGGCGAGCTGATTCTGCCGTTCGTGCTGCAGTCCGCGGAAGTGATGAAAAAAGCCGTCGCGCATCTCGAGCAGTTTCTGGAAAAGAAAGAGGGCGCTAGCAAAGGAAAAGTCGTGCTCGCGACCGTGTTCGGTGACGTGCACGACATCGGGAAGAATCTGGTGGGCACGATTCTATCCAACAACGGCTACACCGTGGTCGATCTCGGTAAGCAAGTACCGATGAACACGATCCTGGAAAAAGCCGTCGAAGAGCAGGCCGACGCGATCGGCCTTTCCGCGCTGCTCGTGTCGACGAGCAAACAGATGCCGGTCTGCGTTCAAGAGCAGGACGCACGCGGATTGCAATTCCCGGTCCTCGTCGGCGGTGCCGCGATCAATCGCGACTTCGGAAGGCGCATCAGCCTCCTCGACGAGGGAAAGCGGTACTTCGAACCCGGCCTCTTCTACGCAAAAGATGCGTTCGAAGGTCTTCAGATCATGGAATCGCTGAGCGATCCGCGAAACCGCACGGCCCTGCTCGAACGCATGAAAAACGAAGCATTTGCCCTGCGCGATCGTCAGCGCACCGCGGCTGCGCCGAATACCGGCGCGATCCTCTATTCCGCGGTGAAAGGCGATCGCGCACCCGTTCCCGCGCCGCCCTTTTGGGGAACGCGCGTCGTTACCGAGGTCGACCCGGCGAAGTTGTGGTCGTGCTTCGACATGCGCAGTTTGTACCGTCTTTCTTGGGGCGCCGCGAACACGAAGGGCGAGGCATTCGAACATCTGGTGCGCGATGATTTCGAACCGCGCTTGCACCGCTATCAAAAGATCGCGGTGAACGAAGATCTGCTGGAGCCGCGCTTCGTGTACGGATACTTTCCGGCTGCCGGCATGGGCAACGACGTCGTTATCTACGATCCGGCGGTTCGGACAAAAGAAATTGCGCGCTTCACATTCGTGCGGCAATCCGGCGGGGAGCATTTGTCACTGGCCGACTACGTTCGTGAACCGGAGAATGGCCGCGCCGTGGACGTGGTCGCTCTGCAAGTCGTGACGGTGGGAACGCGCGCGTCCGAACGCACCGAGCGGCTCCAGCGCGAGGGTGAATACAGCGAATCGTATTTCCTGCATGGATTTTCCGTGCAAAGCGCCGAAGCGCTCGCCGAATATTCGCACCGGCTGATCCGCTCGGAACTTGGTTTGGAAGACGAGCGCGGGAAACGCTATTCCTGGGGCTACGGCGCGTGTCCCGATCTTTCACAGCATGCCACGGCGTTCAGGTTGCTCGACGCCGAACGCGCCATCGGCGTCACCCTCACCGAAGCGTTCCAAATGGTGCCGGAACAATCGACCGCGGCAATCGTGATGCATCATCCGAAAGCCGCGTACTTCAACGCGGCTGCAACCCGCGAGCTGGAGCCTGCGTAGAAGCCGTCACTATTGTCCCGGTTCGCTATGCTATGCACGTGCGCGCGAAAAACGAACAGTGGTTGGAACCCGTCGTGCTGGAGAACGAAGCGGTTCGGCTCGTTCCGCTCGAAGCGGCACACGCGGACGGATTGGCACGCGCCGCCTCCGACGGCCGGCTCTGGAGCTGTGGTACACGACGATCCCGGAGCCGCACGAGATGGCCGCGGAGATAGAACGCCGGCTGAACCTGCAGCGCCGAGGCTCGATGCTTCCATTTACGGTCGTCGATCGCAAGAGCGGATGCATCGTCGGACAAACGACGTTTATGAACGCCGACGCGGAAAACCGCCGCGTCGAGATCGGATCGACGTGGTATGCCGCGAGCGCGCAGCGGACCGCCGTGAATACCGCATGCAAACTGCTGCTCTTGACGTATGCGTTCGAACGGCTGGACTGCATTGCCGTGGAGTTTCGGACGTCATGGTTCAACCGGAAGAGCCGGCGAGCGATCGAACGGGTCGGCGCAAAATTCGACGGTGTACTGCGCTACCACATGCGCCACAAGAATGGGACGATTCGCGACACGGCCGTGTACAGCATCATTGCGCCGGAATGGCCCGCGGTTCGCGCAAACCTGACCTCGCGACTTCGCGAGAATCCTACGGCGTAGCGGTGCCGGCACCGGCCGGCAGCGGCTGCCGGCCGCGCTCGACGATAGCCGAGCGCAGCATCATGAACGCGGTGTAGACGACGACCGCGGCCACGAGCCAGCGCAGCGCCGTGACGTTCAGAGATTTCACAATGAACGCTGCTGCGAGAACACCCGGTACGCCGCCGATCGTCAGCCCGAGTGCGGCTTTGAGCGTATAAGCGTCGAAACGAATGAACCGCGCGCCCGCGACCGGCATGAGAAACGCGCAGGAACCCATCATGATCGGAAACGCCGCTATCGGGCTCATGCCGAGCAGCGTGACCATGATCATCGCCGGCGCATAAAGGCCGATGCCGATCGTCATCAGCGCACCGAGCAGAAAGTTGCCCGCAATGCCGACGTACAGCAGCGTGCCTTGCAAAGCAAGCGCGTTACCCCCCGCCGGAAGCACGTTCAAGTTCTTCAGCACGAACAGCATCCCGGCTGCCAGAAGCGCTGCGCCCATACCGATTTGCACGTAGCGACGGGGCCATTTCGCGACGATACCCGCACCCAACCACGCACCCGCAATCGACGCGGCGATGAGCAGGATGAGCGTCAGCGGAGCCACGTTCACGATTGCGATGAAGATGAGCGCTTCCGTGATGGTCGGGAGCGTGTGGCCGATGTTGAGGGTGCCGGGAATGCGTTCGTCGGGCGCGAGTTTCCAAAACTTGAACATCGAAGTGGTCGGCGCGAACGATCCGATGCCGAGCGTGTCGAGGAAATCGGTGATGAATCCGACGCCGATCTCGATCGGCCGCGGCCACGCGACTTCCCTCCGGCGGATTTCGGCGATCCACACCGCCGCAAAGACGACGGCAAAAACTCCAAGCAGGAAAAGCAGGATCGCGTGAACGCTCATGCGGTGTCTACTCCACCGGCCCGGGCGCGCACACCTCCATTAGGGCGGCCGGCCCAACCAACACAGCCAATCGGCACGCCTCCGCGCACCCGAGTGCGCCTAAGATCATCGCGTGAAATACGCTATCGCTGGTTTTGTCTTTGCCGGCGCCGCGGTACTTGCCGCTTGCGGCGGTCACGGCGCTTCCTCAAATTTGCTGCCGAGGCCCGATTCGAATCGGATCGTTTCGGCGAGCGCGGCCAGCGCTTCGGATACCGTGCGCGGTCCGGTCGTGGCGATAAAAACCTCGAGCGAGTTCGAAGTAAACGGCGGCAGCAGCTGCGGCTACTTGGACATCTTCACAAACTCGTCGACGACGTTCGTGCCGGCGAGCGCGAGGCCCGCGGTCGGCGATTACGCGATTAGCACAGGCACCGGAAGCTGCGCATCGTCGCTCACCGCATCGAGCGTGCAGTTGACGACACCGGCGCCGACGCCCTCCGGCTCACCGACGCCGATGCCGGCTAGTCAAGTCGTCGGATCGGGAGAGATTTTCGGAACCGACAATCTGTTTTCCAGCGCGAACGACGTCAATCCGTCCGGCGGCCAAGGTCAAACGGTCGACGGCATTCCGTGCTTGACCACAATGCCGGGAACGTATCACATCCACGTCTTTCTCGGGATCATCATCAACGGACGGCAGGCGGCGGTTCCGGATGGGATCGGAATGAAGAATCCCGGCGCCGACGGGACGTACGGCGGGATAAAGAATTGGACCGAATACGCGTCGTGCTACTACTACATTCATACGCATGACGCGTCGGGCGTGCTGCACGTCGAATCGCCCAGCACCTCGCCGGTAACGAAGAGCTTGTACACGTTGGGCAATGCGTTCGACGTGTGGGGCATGACGCTCTCGAGCACGCAAATCGGCCCCTTCAGCGGCACGGTCCGCGCGTACGTCGCGCAAGTTCCGCTGCACACCGACAACATTCAGCGCAGCTCTTACGTTCTATACACCGCGAATCCGCGCACGATACCGCTGAATTCTCATACCGCCATTTGGCTGGAGATCGGCCCGGCGTACGTGACGCCGTCATCGCTGCCGGTAATCGGCTTTTACGAGAGCTGATTAATAGCGGCCGGAAAGCGCTATGCTGCCGCGGGCGTGCAAACTTCGCCGAATACCGTATGGCCGCCCACCATCGTGCCGATAACGGTGAATTCTTCGTCCCAGAACGAGAGATCCGCGCGTAGCCCCGGCGCGATGCGTCCCAATTCCGCATTCATGCCCAGCAATTTTGCCGGAGCGTGCGTCGCCGCGACGATCGCTTTCGCAAACGGCAATTCGGTGTAGCCCATGTAGTTGCGCACGCCTTCGTCCATGCGCAGGGCGCTCCCGGCAATCGTTCCGTCTTCAGCGCGCATGACGCCGCCGTCGATATGATAGCCGGGTCCCGCCGGCGGCATGTTATCGGTTGCGATGACGATGCGATCGCCCAGGGTGCGATGGAGCAAGTCGACCATCACGGGCGCAACATGGTGCCCGTCGCAAATGACTTGAACGAACGTGCGCGCGTCCTGAATGAACGCCGCGAGAATCGATGGATCGCGGTGATCGAGCGGCGGCATCGCGTTGAACGCGTGCGTGAGCGACCGAAAACCCAAGCCGATCGCGAGCATCCCTTCGCGATATCGCGCCGAGGTATGCCCGGCAGAACAAATGACGCCGTGTTCCAAGAAAACGCGAGCGGCATCCGTCGCGCCCTCCGCTTCCGGAGCGAGTGTGACCATCAGGCACGCACCTTTGCACGCTTCCACGAGCGCTCGCGCGTGTTCCTTGCTTCCGGGAATCACCCATTGCTGCTGATGCACGCGGCGGAATTTCGGATTCAGAAACGGACCTTCGAAATGCACGCCCAGACATCGGGCGCCGTGCGGAACGTCCTCTTCCAATTGATGGGCCGCTTCAACGACTTCACCTGCGGCGTGCAGCATCGATTCCCAAGGCGCTGTCATAATGGCTGCAACGAATCCCGTCGCTCCCTGCCGCGCGTAATCGGCCGATGCGACGGGGACCGCATAGCCTTGATCGCGGTTGAAAAGAAAGTCGCTCGCGCCGTTCGTGTGCACGTCGATCATTCCCGGCGCGACGTGGGTGCCGGGCGCCAGGCGAAAATCCGCCGGGCCGTCTGCCGGAAGAATCTCGCGGACCCGGCCGCGTTCCACGACTATTCGACCGTATGTAGAGGATCCATCGCCGTGCGCGATCGTCGCAGGGCCCAGAGTGAAGCGGTCGGAGTTCGCGGATGCCATAATGCCGGAAGCAGTCATTCGCTCTCGGTCCTCTCGGTCCCCATTAGCGTGAAAAGAGGCGCGATAAAAACCCGCGTCCTTTCTCGGCTGGCGGCTGCTCGTTCAATGCAGATGCACTACGCTGCGCGAGTTGCGCTCGCTCGAGACGCTCTAAGCGCGCCATGTGCTCTTCCGCGTGCGCCGCAATGGTCGAAACCAGGGCATCGAGCTCGTTCCAGCCTGCGGGTGCGCGTTGTTCGCGTTTCGCCTGCGCGTATTCCAGCGTCGACACGGTAAAAATGCGCTGCGCCGCAATTGCGCGCTCGCGCAAGTATTGCTGCGCGAGTTCGACGACGTGTCGGCGCTCGGCGGAAGACTCGTTATCCGCGAGGGTGTGAGCGAACATCATGGGCTTGCCGAGTTGCGCGACGCGCTCGTACAGCGCGAGTTCCCGGTCCGAGAGTTGCCGCGAGAACAGACAGAGCACTTCGCTCGAGGCGCGCGCCGTGACCATGCAGACGTCTTCGAGCGTCGCATCACCCGCATCGAACGCGGGAGCGTGCACGAGCACCAGTTCGGGCGGCAACGTCCACGGCGTCAGAATGAGCACGGGATTGCGTGTGGCTTCCTCGAGCGCCGATTCGATCTCGATTTCGTGCCACGAGCCGTCCGACTGCAACGCGAAAGCTTCCTCTTGCGGACCGTACCGCACGTGCACCGGATAAGCGATCTCACCCGCCGTCTCGTCGGCGAGTACGCGCCGGCCGGCGAACGCGTTGATGAGGCTGGATTTTCCGCGCCTCAGCGCGCCGAGCACTGCGACTCGCCAGCGCTGCGGCCGAAGGCCGCGCTGGTACGCTTCGCGATCGAACTCTTCGGCAATGTGCGCGCGCCGAACCGCTTCGGCGCCCGGGTCGGCGGCGGCGATTTCCTCGCCACGCGAGAGAAACGCGTCGACCCGGCTGTCGATCTCGCCGAGCAGCGTTTGCATTCGGGCTTTGCGGTCGCGCATCGATGCGATCGTTTTTGCGGCGTCCTCACCCCGCGCGTGTGCTTCGAGCGCGCGTTCCACGCTTCCGCCGGCGGCGTCGCGCGCGTGGGCGAACGCATCATCCAGCGACTGCGCGTACGTTTTCGCGATTCCCGCGATTCCGGCTGCAACGTCCGCGTTGAAAGCCGCCATCTCCGCGCGAAACTCCGGCCAGATCTTCGCGCGCAGGTCGGCGATGAGCTCGCGCTTCATGTACGCGCCCGCAGGCCCCGAGGCGAACCGCGTGGCGATTGCATCGACGAGGGCGATCGCAGGACCGCCGATTGCCTCGAGGACGATCGTCGCGCAGAGGGCTTGTTCGGCGTTCTCCGACCACATGCTGCTATTGCCGTTCGAACCGAACGCTTGCGCCGCGGCTTGTCCGAACGAGAAGCGAAGCGGTAATTGTGCCCGTACGCTGCCGAGCCTCGCGTTCGTAGTCCTTGTACACTGCGCGCGACACTTCCAACGCAAATAGCTGCACCGATTCGCCCAGCGTGCGATCGACGAGCAAGTGCAGCCGCGCGCGATCGCGCAATCGCGCGATGTCCGCCGTGTCGAACGCTTGCGTGAGCGCGCGCTCCGCTTCCTCGGCGAGAATCGCTCCGCGCTCGTTCAGCGCGGAAGCCATCCGCTCGGAAGCAGCCTGCGCGGCTGCCCGTGCCTCCTGCGCGTACGCTTGCAATTGCGCGATCTCCGGCTTCGCAGCAGCGCGCCGCCGTTCCAGTTCGTCGCGTCCGAGTGCGAGCATGTCCGCGTCGCGATCGATGCGCGCGATGCCGTCTCTGCAGGCCCGCCCGACGCCCTCGCGCGCGCGCCGCAGACGTTCGCGCCCGCTGTTGCGCACGAGCGACGCGTCGAGTGCGGTGAGAAAGCGGGGGAAACGTGAACGCTCCACCAAACCCGCGTCGCCGCGAAGCGTGCCCTCCGCGTATCGCAGCGCGGAAACCGCATAGACGTAGGTTCCGGGCGCGTGGATTGCCGCGAGCTTCGCGATACGTTCGTATGCGGATTCCCAGGCGGCGCTGCCTTCCTCGCCAGCCTGGTCCCACAGGTCGATCTTCGTTTGGACGATGAATATGGTGTCGAGATGCCGGCGGATGATGCCCAGAAACGACGCGTCGCCTTCCGTGAAAGGCTGCTGGGTGTCGATCAGATACAACACCGCATCCGCATTCGGCAAGAATTGCAACGTGGCGCGGCGGTGCGCCGGATTGATCGACGCGAGGCCCGGCGTGTCCGCGACGCTGAAACCGCGCCGCAGAAACGGCGAGTCGACCTTCAAGAGAACGCGGGACGGCGCTTCGCTTTCGGCTGCGACGAAGTGTGCGAGGCGGTCGAGCGGAATGCGCTCTATCCGGCCGTCTTCGTGATAGGCGTGCGCTTCATTTTTTGGGGCGTATTCGATCTCGGTAATCGTCGCGGTCGACGGATTGATGTCCGTCGCGAGCAGTCCCGCGAGTCTGTTCGCGCCCAGAGACGTTCTCGTAGCGAAACTGGCCCAGCAGCATGTTGAGTAGGAACGATTTTCCGCTGGAAAACTCGCCCACGACGGCGAGCAAGAAGGAAGCGCGTTCCAACCGCTCGCGCGCCGATGCGATCGCTTTCTGCTGCTCGGGCCCGGCGAGCGCTTCCAGCGCGCGAATACGTTCGAGAACCGCCAAGCGGGTCTCGCCGTATCGCGCCAAGGCCTCTTGGTCTATCAGTTTCTTATGATTGCCAGCGCTTCGTCGCGGTGCTGCTCCATGAGCGCTTTGGTGTCGCCTTCGACGTTGAGCCGAAGCAGCGGTTCGGTATTGGAGGGACGGATGTTCATCCACCAGTTCGGATACGAAATGGTCACGCCGTCCAGATGATCGATCTGCGCGTCCTTGTAATGTGCTTGAATTTCGTCCAGCTTGGCGGGTATGTCTTTGACGGTGCTATTGATCTCGCCCGACCGGAAACGCGTGTCTATCGGCGCGATCACTTCGCTCACCGGCTTGTTCGCCTCGCTGAACAGTTCCAAGCACTGCATCAGTGCGATCATGCCCGAGTCGGCGTACCAATTGTCGCGGAAATAAAAATGGCCGCTGTGCTCGCCGCCGAAAATGGCGTCTTCCTCGCGCATCGTTTTTTTGATGAGCGAATGTCCCACTTGCGAGCGTATGGGAACGCCGCCGTTCTTCACGATCAATTCGGGCACGCTGCGGCTGCAGATGAGATTGTAGAGAATTTTTCCACCGGGATGGCGTTTGAGCGTATTCAGCGCGACCAGTGCCGTGACGGTGCTGCCGTCGACCAGATCGCCTTTCTCGTCGACGATGAACATGCGATCCGCGTCGCCGTCGAATGCGGCGCCGAGATCGCAGTGATGCTTGCGTACCGCCCCCTGAAGATCGGCCATGTTCTCCGGTTCGATCGGGCTCGCCGGATGATTCGGGAAACTTCCGTCGAGTTCGAAGTAGAGCGGAATCACCTCGCACGGCAGATGCTTGAAGACGTGCGGAACGGTTTCGCCCGCCATTCCGTTGCCGGCGTCTACCGCAATTTTCAGCGGTTTGATTTTCGAGCGATCGATGAACGAAAGGCAGTGCTCGGCGAAATCATCCAGGACGTTTTTTTGCCTGATGCTTCCAGGCTTTGCCGCTTTGGGCGGAAGAGTTCCCGTAAGTATCCGGTCGCGCACGTCCGATAATCCGGTATCGAGCGACATCGCTTGGGCCTGCTCCCGCGTGAACTTCATTCCATTGTACGTGGCTGGATTGTGCGACGCCGTGATCATCACGCCGCCGTCGTATCCGAATTTGCCCACGGCGAAGTAGAGGGCATCGGTCGAAACCAAACCGATGTCGACGACGTCGGCGCCGGCTTCGCTCGCGCCGCGTGCAAACGCTTCGAACAACGTCTTTCCCGAGGGACGCATGTCGCGGCCGACGGCCACCGTCTTCGCGCCGAGCAGTGGGACGAAGCAGCGGCCGATCTGATATGCTACGTCTTCGTTAAGCTCTGCCGGATAAATGCCGCGAACGTCGTAGCTCTTGAAGATAGCGGTATTCAATTGCGTTTGCATATGCTTTACGTTTCGGAGGTGCCGTTGCCCAGACCTAGGAGGCTGACAGCGCCGTTCGCTCCTCTATACCCCGAGGGCGGCGAGCGGTGAGATTTCCTCGCCTCAGGCCGCTGCTGCGCGGCGCGGGAACGCTCACCGCGACCGCGATTTTGGGTTTTGCGCTCGTCATCGCGGTCACCGGTGCGCTCGTCACCCGTCAGGCCATCAACACGTCGTTCGCAGAGCAGATGGAGATCGAGCGCGCGCAACTCACGCTCGAGCGCATGCTCAAAGTGCAGCTCGACGAGGAAAATTATATTCGCGCGTACGTCATAACGCGCGATCCCTCCGATATCGACTCGTACCGAGCCACGAGCGCGCAGTTCAATCGCGAACGCGACACGCTCGCGCAGATTCTCACGCGGGAGCGTTTGCCCGACGCTCTGGGCGCGCTGGACGATTACGAAACGGCCCACCGGGATTGGCAAAACGGGGTTGCGGAGCCGATGCTGCGGCATCCCGGCGCCGCAGTACGGGAGCTGGAAAAGCGCGGCAAGACGCTGATCGACTCGCAAAGCGACGCCGCGCGCTTTATCGAGATGCGCCTCGACGGCCGCAATCGCGAGGTACTCACAGCGACGCAAGAGCAAATCGACACGACGCTCTACCACCGCATGATTTGGCTCGTTCTTTTCGGGCTGATCGCCATTCTGCTCAACGGCTGGCGTTCGCGCCTCACCAGCGCGCTCGAAGACGAGCGCCTGACCACGCAGACCCTCCAACGCGCGTTCCGCAGCGAGCACGTGCCGCTGCCGAATTGCCGCATCGGCAGTGCGTACGGCGCAGCAAGCAGCCACTTGGCAGTCGGCGGCGACGTCTTCGACGTCCATCGGCTTTCGGACCGTCTGGGACTCATCGTCATAGCGGACGTCAGCGGTAAAGGCGTGGACGCGGCGGTGCTCACCGCGTTCATCAAATTCACGATACGGGGAATCGCGCTGCGCCGGCGCGATGCCGGATTCATCTTGCAAGAGTTCAACCGGACGTTTCCTCGCACGGTCGACAATCCGTACCTTTTCGTTTCGATGTTCGTCGGAATACTGGACACGTGGACGCTGAGGCTCGACTATGCCAGCGGCGGCCACGACGTCGCGTTCCTGCGCCGCGGCAAAGACGTCGAGCAACTTGCGGTTACCGGCCCGGTGCTCGGCGTAATGGAAGAACCGTTCGAGGTCAAGACACTGTATCTGCAGGACGGCGACTTGGTGGTGCTGTCCACGGACGGTCTCACCGAAGCGCGCGATACGAGCGGATCGTTCTTGGAAGCATCCGGTGCGATGAAATGGATCGCCGAAGAAAACGGCGATCCGCCGGAGATCGCCGCGCGGCTGATCGAGCGCGCGCGCGCCTTTTCCGGCAACAAGATGCGAGACGACGTTGCCGTACTGGCGATTCGCGTTCAGCAGCCGACCACGCTCGCGCCGAAGGCGGGTTCGGAAATGGGCGACACGGATTCGGGCGTGGAGGCCGTTGCGGATGTATAAGTACGTCCTCGCGGTTTTCGTGCTCGCTGTGTTCGCGGCAGGCGGCGCTGCTGCGCAGCAGTGTCATGCGGAACGCGGAATGCAGATTACGCTTTTCGGCGGCGTCGACGATCCCGACGTTCTCGTGTGGGATTCACGCGACCGGCTCATCAGCTTCGGTGCGGGCTCGACGGACGCGCGAAAGTTTCTGCTCCCGCACGCGCTGCTCAATCGCCCCGGAACTCGCGCAGTCGTCGAAGTGTGCATCAGCGGCGCCGTTCACTCGAAGTTCCGCATGGATGCCGACGATGCGATCGGCGTGCTGATCGTCAGCGGAAAATATCGCGGCCGTTACGGCTGGGTGAGCTCATCCGATATTCACGGCAGGGGAATTCCCGAAGAGCAAGATCCCTGGTGAGGCGCCGGAAAGACCCGCAGCGTTCCGGACGGCGTCCGCAGCACTTCCATGCGGATTCCGTAGGCGCGCTCGAGCAAATCCGGCGTCAATACGTGCTGCGGTTCTCCAAGCGCGAGCAGTTTCGAACCTCCGAGCAGTAGGGCCCGGTCCGCATATTCCGCCGCTTCGTTCAGGTCGTGCAGCGCGCATACGACCGTCTTGCCCGCGCGCACTTGCGCGCGCAGTAGGTGTAATATGTCCCGCACGACGCGCACGTCCAAATGACTCGTCGGTTCGTCCAACAGCAGCAGGCGCGCTTCTTGCGCGAGCGCCAGCGCGATCCATATCCGCTGGCGTTCGCCGCTCGAAAGCGTGTCGAACCGGCGATCCGCGAAGTGCTCCATGCGCACTGCGCGCAACGCGTGCGCCACTGCGTCGTCGTCGCGCGGTTCCGCGCGCCATTGCCACCATCGGTGATGCGGATAGCGCCCCGTCGAGACCACGTCGCGCACGAGCAGGCGATCGAAAAAGAGATCGTCGCCGGTGATGTGCGCGATCAGGCGCGCTCTCTCGTCCGGTGCGAACGCCCGCAAATCGCGGTCCGTCAGCATCACGCGCCCGCCTTGCGCCTCTCGTACGCCCGCGAGCGTTCGCAGCAGCGTCGTTTTTCCAACCCCGTTGGCGCCGAGCACGGCTACGAATTCTCCGCTGCGCATTTCGAACGACGCATCCGCAAGCAGCGTGCGCTCACCGGCGCGCAGCGTGAGCTCTCGCGCGGCGATCATGCCGCCGCCGCGCGTTCGGATCGCAGGTAGAGGTACAAGAACGCCGGTACACCGACGAACGCCAGCAGCACGCCGATTGGAATCTCCGTCGGCGCGGCGAGGGTCCGGCAAAGCGCATCCGCGCAAATCGTGAGCGCGGCGCCGATGACGGCGGACGCGGCGATGACATAGCGCACGTCCGAACCGACGATGCGGCGCGCAATGTGCGGCACGATGAGTCCCACGAAGCCGACGGTACCGGACAGCGTCACCGCGCTTGCCGTCAGCAAAGACGCCGAGCAAAGTATCAGCCACTGCGCGCGCGCGACGTGCACGCCCACCGAGGCCGCACGCACGTCGCCCAGCCGCAGCGCATTGAGCGAAGGAGCGCTGACGAGCGCGAGCACGACGCCTGCAAACGCGTACGGAAGCGTGAATCCGAGATCGGCCCATCCGCGGCCCGCGAGCGATCCCGCGAGCCAGCCGATGATCGCCGGTGCCGCATCCGTCGTTTGCAAACGTGTGAGCACGAGTGCGATGATCGCGGAAAACAACGACGAGAGCGATACGCCGGCTAAAATGAGGCGCGTCGAGTCGATGCCGCTGCCGCGGCGCGCGAGCGCCGCAACCACTAGTGCCGTGGCGATGCCCGCCGCGAACCCGAGCGCGGGAATCGCCGCCAGCGCAACGCCGGCGGTGATCGCAATCACGATTGCAACGGCGGCGCCGGCGCTCACGCCGGTCAAAAAGGGATCCACGATCGGATTGCGCAGCAGGCCCTGCAGCAGCGCGCCGGCAACCGAAAGCGCGATTCCGACGAGTGCGCCGATGAGCACGCGCGGCAGGCGCAATTGCCAGACGATCGTTGCGGCAGCGCTCGCGCTGTGCGGATGAGCGAGCGCCGTAAAAACGTCGCGTGCCGGCATCGCGCTGCCGCCGGCCAGCAGGCTGCCGAATGCCACGGCCGCGGCAACTCCGGACAGCGCTGCGAGCCGAAGCGTCATGTTATTTCGAGCTGACTTCCATGGAGAACGCGCGGCCGGGCATCGGAAATCCGCCGACGGCCGCGTACCGTTCGTTGCCCAGATTGTAGCCGCGCAGACTGAGCAGTGCATCGCGCCCCGCTCGCAAACGCAGGTACGCGTTCACTGTCGCGTACGCTGCGGGCTGGTAGAATAACGGCTGCGTTGCATCGATTGCGCCTCGCACACCGGCCGCGTGCATCCACACGCCCCATGACGCGACTTCCGATGTTTGCGGACCCTCGTAATCCAAACGAAGATTCGCGGCGATCGCCGACTGATTCGGCAGGCGCGTTTGCGTGTCGACATCTTCTGCGCGGTACGTGTCGGTAAGATCGAATGCTGCGGTCAAGCCGTTGAAGCGCCGCGTTCGCACGACGAGCGTGAACCCCTGAATGAACGCGTGGTCGACGTTGCACGGCTCGTACGTGAAACTGGCCGCATCCGCAACGCAGGTCGTACCGGCCTGTACAGGCGTCGGAACGATGAGGTGATTCGTTCTGTTCGTAAACCAGCCGAGCTCGGCTCCTCCGAGCACGCGCGAATCGGTGATGCTCACGTCGGCAACCTTCGCGCGTTCCGGCGTCAGCGCGGGGTTGCCGTATCCCGGGAAATACGAGCTCGCTCGCATTGGGCGCGCGGAATGCGGTCGCGGCGTTGGCGCGGAGCGAGGCGTCATTAGATAGTCGCACGAGAACGCCGGCGGATGGCGAGAACTCGCCTCCCAGCGAACCGTCGCGTTCCCCGCGCAGGCCGTAGTAGAAGCTCCCCCATCGCGTGCTTTTTTTCTGCTGCACGTACGCCGCCGCTTGAGCGAGCGAAACGATCGACGCCGCCGCACCCGAGTCGTTACGAACCGTACCTCGCGAAAGATCGGCACCGTACAGCAGCTGTTCGTTCACGCCGGAAGTGACGTTTCGCGCGCTGAAATCGAACCGGTTCTCCGAATCGAGCGAAGCAGCGCCCTGAAAGCAATTCGGGTCGTGCACTGGGTCGCACTCGAAGGCGATCTGCTGTCGAGTTCCGCCGAGCTGTAGCGTCGTTTCCGACTGCGCGGTCTTGTGCACGGCGATCAGGTTCGCGTCGCCGTTGAGATCGTTCTCGCGCGAACTCGGCGATTCGAATTGAAAAAGACCCGGCGCCCCTTCGTGATCCGCAACGAGTCCCGCCCGTGCGGCAATCTCGAATGCGCCTATTCGCCGCTCGCCGTCGACGTGAATCGCCGACGAGGCATAGTCGCTGTCCGGGCGCACGGTGCCGTCCGGCAAACCGAATGCATTCGTCGCCAGGACGCGGGAGAATTGCACGTGATCGCCGTCGAGTTCGAGACTCCGCTCGCCGAACGAACCGAAACCGATCTGCGCGGATGTGGAGCTCGAACGCTTCGTGATGACGTTGATGATGCCGCCTACGGCGCCCGTTCCGTACAAGGTCGATCCGCCGCCTTCGACGACTTCGATGCGTTCCACGCCGGCCGTCGGCAGATTTCCGAGTTCGACGCTGTTGTTGAACGAACCCGGAGCCGGCAAACCGTCGACGAGCACGAGCACTTGCGCGGTGTCGCTTCCGCGAATCCCGTAGTTGACGCTCGCGCCGAGCGCACCGTACGGCAGTACGCCGGCGCCCGGTACGTCTTGCAAAGCTTCGCCGACGGTACGGTATCCGTAGCGAACGATTTGATCGTGCGTGACGACGTAGGTGGTGCGCGTCGCGTTGTCGATCGTTTCATCGGTGCGATCGGTCGTGTAGACGTGCGCGATTTCGGGAATCGCGCTTGGCGACGGGGAGGGTGATGGCGACGGGGATGGAGCAAGAGCGAGCGCCGCGCAGAGCGCGCACGACGACAGGAGCATTTGCGAACCTTTCCTTTACGCGAGGTGGCATGCGGCGTTTGCGCTGGTATCCTGACTCGCGGATCGTTGCCGAATGCCCGTGCCTTCCCACCGAAGTAGTGACGTCCGGGCGGCTCCCCGCATACAGTGGCGCGACCGTGCCGGCTTCACACCGGCTTCCCGCGCGCAAACGCGAATGCGATGCTTCCCACGTGCAGGCCGCGGTTCCTCGTTCTTGAAGCGCATAGCCGTGGTCCGAACGATCGTGATGCTCGGCGCGTGCATGGCGGCAGCCCTCTTGCCGGCAGCATGCGCCGGAGCGCCGGAAGCAAAAGCGCAAGTACCGGCGCGCGCTCAGCGCATCGTCGCGCTCATGCCGTCGTTTACTGAAGATCTCTGCGCGATCGGTGCGCGCGCGCAGATCGTCGGCGTCTCGCAATATGGCCGAAGCGCGGGCTGCGCGCGGCTCGCGCCGGAAGTTGCAAATTTCGCTTCGGTCGACGCGGAAAAAATCGTCATGCTGCATCCCGACGCGGTCGTCGGCATTCCCGCGCAGCGCATGCTGACCGCGCCGGTTCGGCGGGCCGGTATCGCGACGGTTTTCTTGCGTGACGACTCGTACGGCGACATCTTCACCGACATTCGAGCGCTGGGGAAGATGAGCGGCCGATCCGCGCAAGCGCAGGAAGTCGTTGCATCGCTAGAGCGCCGCACGCGAGCATTGGGCGCATCGGAACATTTTGCGCGCAGGCCGCGCGTGTTCGTCGTCGTTCAAGCACAGCCGATCTGGACGGTCGGACCGCAATCATACATCTCGACTCTCCTTTCACTGGCGGGTGCGCGTAATGCGGTCACGAAGCTGCCGCTGCCATACGCGCAATACAGCGCGGAGGCGCTGATCCGGCTGCAACCCGATGCTATCGTCGCGGGAAGCGATGCGCGGCTGCAATCGCTGCTGCACGGCGAACCGTGGCGGTCTCTGCGCGCGGTGCGGGAACACGACGTTTTCATCACGGATCCGGACGTGCTCGAACGACCCGGACCGCACTACAACGAGGCATTGTCCTGGCTCATCGAACGCTTGCGGCCGCTGACGAAGTAGGCGCGCCGCGCGCCGTATTGATCGCCGTCGACACGAGCGATCCGAAACGTCCCATCGAGCCCGAACTCGCGGAGTTCGAGGCGCTCGCGCATGCGTCTGGTGCAACCATACTTGCGCAAGTCGTACAAAAGCGTCCGCACGTCGATCCGGCAACGCTGGTCGGCAGCGGCAAAGCCCACGAGATCGCGCAGCTCGCAAGCGAGGCCGGGGCGAACCTGTTGCTGGTGCTCAACGATTTGCGCCCGCGTCAGCGCAGGAATCTCGAAAAGATCGTTCCGCTTCCGATCGTCGATCGCACCATGCTGATTCTCGACGTGTTCGCGCAGCACGCCCGTAGCCGCGAGGGCAAGCTGCAAGTCGAATTGGCGCAGCTGCGCTACCGGCAGTCGAATCTTATCGGCGCCGGCGCCGACCTCTCGCGCCTGGGAGGCGGAATCGGGACGCGCGGCCCCGGTGAAACGAAACTGGAAGTCGATCGCCGTCGCATCGCGCAGCGAATCAGCGTGCTCAACCGGCAGCTCGAAGACGTTCGCCGGCAGCGCGCAACTCGGCGCTCCGCGCCGCACCGCGAACCGCTCGCCGCGCTCGTAGGCTACACCAACGTAGGAAAGTCTTCGCTGCTCAATCGCTTGGCGCGTTCGGACGCGCTGGTTGCGGATCAGCCGTTTGCAACGCTCGACCCGACCATGCGCCGCGTCTGGCTTTCCGGCGACCAGTACGTGCGAGTCGTCGATACGGTCGGCTTCATCACCGATCTTCCAAAGGACTTGATAAACGCGTTTCGCGCCACGTTGGAAGAACTGAACGAAGCAAATCTGCTCGTACACGTCGTCGATGCTTCGAGCGCCGATTGGCCGAGGCAGATGCAAGCAGTTGAAGGCACGCTCCACGATTTGCACTTGGAAACCAAGCCGCGCTTGCTCGTGTTCAACAAGTGCGATGCGCTGGACGGCGAACTTCCGCATGCTGCCGGCGCTCTGTATGTGAGCGCACGCGCCGGAACGGGCATCGGCGAACTCAAGCACGCACTCGAAAAGGTCTAACGTGGAATTGCAGCAAGAGATCGATCGCGAACGTATTGCGAGCGTTGCGTCCCTAATTGCGCCGTACGTTCGCCGGACGCCGGTCATCGATCTCGACGGCGTGGCACTCAAACTGGAGCTGCTGCAGCACGCCGGATCGTTCAAAACCCGCGGCGCATTTGCCAACCTGCTCCTGCGCGGCGTGCCGCAGGCGGGTGTCGTTGCGGCATCCGGCGGCAATCACGGCGCGGCCGTCGCCTACGCGGCAATGCGTTTGGGAATTCCCGCGAAAATTTTCGTTCCCAGCATCTCCTCTCCGATGAAGATCGAACGGATTCGACGCTACGGCGCGCAGCTCGCCGTCGGCGGAGATCGCTATGCGGACGCGCTCGCGGCAAGCGAGGAGTGGATCGCCACGTCCGGAGCGCTTGCGGTGCACGCCTTCGACCAACCCGAAACGCTGCTCGGCCAAGGTACGGTCGGAATGGAGATCGCGGAGCAAGTCCCAGACGTCGATACCGTACTCGTTGCCGTCGGCGGCGGGGGTTTGATCGGCGGAATCGCAGCATGGTTCGCCGGCGGCGCGCGGATTGTCGCAGTCGAGCCCGAAGGCGCGCCGACGCTCACGCACGCGCTCCGCGCCGGCAAACCGGTCGACGCTCCAACCGGCAGCATCGCCGCAGATTCGCTCGCGCCGCGCCGCGTCGGCGAACTGATGTTTCCAATCGCGCAGCGTTTCGTCGATCGCGTGGTGCTCGTCGCGGACGAAGTTATCCAAGCTGCGCAGCACGCGCTGTGGCACGGGGCGAGCATCGTCGCCGAACCCGGCGGCGCCGCGGCTTACGCCGCGCTCCTGAGCGGAGCCTATCGTCCGCGCGAGGGCGAGCGCGTCTGCGCGGTGATCGGCGGCGCAAACAGCGCCGCGGTTTCGCTATGACGCGACGGCGAACGCTGGACGCAGTGCCGGCGATCGCGGCGTTGCTTCTAACGTTTACGGGCTGTGGCTCGCATTATGCCGACGACGATTTCGTAACGTCTGCAGCCCGGCTGCGTCCGTCCGTCGTCCTGCTTTCTATGGACGTTCCCGGCGAGAGCAAAAAGGACGGTCCCGATACCGAGTATGCGACGGGAACCGTGGTTGCGAGCGGCAAGTGGGGCAGCGACATTCTCACCGTCGAGCACGCGATCGAAGGTGCGTGGAATCTTTCCGCCACGATTGACAATAAACAAAAAGTTCGCGCGAGAGTGATTGCGAAGGATCCGGATCTCGACGTCGCGCTCGTGCGAACCAAACGCGCGAGCCTTCCGGTGGTGAAGCTGGGCAGTTCCGCCGATGCGCAGCCGGGCCGGAGTGTCGGACTCGTCGGATATCCGATCCCCGATCAGTTCGACGACGAAGGACTGGGGCTGGCGACGTCGCTGAATTCCGGACGCGTGTCGTCACTTCGGGAAGACGCGATCGAAGTGACGCTGCAAATCGTTCCCGGAGAGAGCGGCAGCCCCGTTTTCCTGGCGGACACTGGGGAGATCGTGGGTATGGCCGAGTCGCGTTTCGACGAAGAGCGATCGATCGGGTTCGCGTTGCCGATCGAAGACGCGAAGAAATTTCTTCGCAAACACGATCCTCGCTACGGCCGGTAACGCGTTGGGATTGGGCTCTCACCCCATGTGCGCGGTCTGGCGCTCGATGAGCGATCGATCCCCGACCCACTGAATCGGCGGAATTTCCAGCCAGCGCGCAAGTTCGTTCAAGTGCGTGCCGTAGGCCGAACGCAGACGTGAAAACTCTCCCCAGGCTGCATCCAAATCGCGCAGCCGGTAACCCGCGCTCGTCAAACGTTCGCATGCCGCAACGAATTCATGACGTTCGATTCCCGCCGCACCCGGCACCGCGGACTTTTCGAACCGAAAGTACGACGCAAAGTCACCGGTCAAGTGGCGGCCGATCTCGTACATGATGCGCGCCTGCCCCTGTGTCTGCGTATTGCGCATGTGATCGGGGTCCAGCGTACTCATCACGAGCGAGGCAGCGTCGAGCAGCGTTCCCAGGGTTCCCACCCACGACTCGTAGTCGTGACTCGAACGGAACAACATCAACGCGGGATACGCGAGGTGGCTTTCCATCACGCCTGCCGCCCACGCTTGCCCGTCGCGAAATACTTGTGCGAGATCCTCGCGAATCGCGGACAAACCGTGCACCGCCAAAAGCCCGACGCCGCTGGGCGGAATCCCGGCGCGCGCGCCGATGGTAACGACGAATCTTTCCCGATTTTGAAACGCGCCGAAGATCGAAAACAAGAACGAGGTCACGATGGCAACGACTCCCAGACCGCTTGCGGCGGCGAACAGCGACATCATCCGCGCAAACGTCGAGACGGAAACGATGTCGCCGTATCCGATGGTGAGCAGCGAAGCGCCGGCGTAGTACAAGCACGACGCGAACGTGAGGTCCTGCGGGTGCAATTGCGTGCGAATGCCGTAGAAGAAAAGACCCCATCCGGCGATCAGCATCGCGACCCACGCTACCAATACCACCACCAATTGGAACGGCGCGAACGTTCCGAGAAAGTCTTCGCGCCGGCGTTCGTCGTTACCGTATGCGCGGTATGCGATGCGCGGCCATATGTGCCAAAGCGTGCGCATCAAATACCTGCTCACGCGCAGGGTCGTGTTCTCGGCGCGCGGCACGATGACGCCCTGAAAGACGTCGCGAAGTGCGACTGCTACGATGAACAGACCACCTGCCGCGGCGGCGGCGTCGGACGCGCTTACGGACTCGCGCTCGCGCCCGGCGTCGGCGTCTCCGCGGGAATCGGCGTCGCCGGTCCCGACGTCGGCGTCGGTGTCGATGGCGGCGGGGCAGTCGGACCGCCCGTCAACGGCATGATACGAAGGTAGCCGATGTTGGTCGTCTTCTCCTCGTGTACCGCAGCGGCCGCGCTATTTCGCGCATATCCCGGAGCGCTTGCGGTTACGTCCTGGTGCCCGATCGGAATGTTCGAGAGCGTGAAGGCTCCGCTGGGATCGGTATACGCGGTATAAATGGAGCCGACGGAGATCAGGACGTTGGAGACCGGCCGGTTGTTCGTTGCGTCGAGGACGCGTCCGACGATCGTGCCGTACTGCTGCACGCCTACGCCGTTGGGATTGCTGCATCCGCCGCCGTTCGCGCCCAGACTCAGCAAGATGACGAAACCGAGAACCCAGAGTTTGCGCATGGTCATTCCTTCGCGGTCCATGTGCGGTGCCACTGGCTCCCTCGCGTGCCAGATAAGTAGCACCTTGTGCCTGCCTGCCGCGGGTAGGTGTTCCGAACCCCTTGTGAAAAATTTCACAAGCGATGACTCCCTATGGTCCCGTAGCGATTTTTGTGGCCGTTGCATTCGCGGCGGCGCTCGGATTCAGCCTGCTTCCCGGTTTGCTCGCTCAGCGCAAGCCCAATCCGGAGAAGGAGCAGGCGTACGAGTGCGGCGTCGAGCCGACCTCGAGCGTTGCCGGCCGCTTTCCCGTGAAATTTTATTTGATTGCGATGCTGTTCGTCGTGCTCGACGTGGAAGCGGCGTCGTTCTATCCTTGGGCCGTTCAAATGCACGCCTTGCGCGTCTTCGGTCTGCTCGAAATGGTCGTCTTCGTCGTAGTGCTCGCGATTGGGTACGCATATGTTTGGAAAAAGCGAGGCTTCGAGTGGAGATAGGCCCGGGACAATTTTTTTTGGCCAAATTGGACGACGTCGTGCGGTGGGCGCAGAGCTCCAGCGTCTGGCCGCTCACGATGGGTTTGGCGTGCTGCGCGATCGAGATGATGTCCGTGACTTCATCCGAGTACGACATCGCGCGTTTGGGATCGGAAGTGTTCCGTGCGTCGCCGCGGCAAGCAGATCTGATGATCGTCTCGGGCCGCGTAGCGCAAAAGATGGGACCGGTCGTAAAGCGGCTGTACGATCAAATGGCCGATCCGAAGTGGGTCATCTCGATGGGCGCGTGCGCGAGTTCCGGCGGCGTGTTCGATAACTATGCGGTCGTGCAGGGTGTCGATACGATCATCCCCGTGGACGTCTACGTGCCCGGCTGTCCGCCGACGCCCGACGGTTTGCTTTATGCCGTCAATTTGATTCAGCAGCAGATCCGCGAAGGCGGCCGCGGCGGCCTGTTAGCCCGAGCTTAAAGCGAGTTTCACCATGCCAAGTTCACAATCACCGCCGCTGCTCGGCGGCGCGGTTGACCCCACGGCCGTGCGTCCGCCCATTGACGATGCGATCATCGAACGTACGGACGTCTCGCGCGTTCGTCAGCGGCTTGCCGAGCTCAAGTCAGAAGGTTATACGATGCTGCTCGATCTCGGAGCAGTCGATTATCCGCAGCGCGCGCCGCGATTCGACGTGGTGTATCACTTGCTGAAAATGCCGCTGCGCAAGGCGAGCGTCATCGAAATCGGCAAACCGCAGCGCTTTCGCTTGCTGTGCGGCGTGCCGGCGCAGGGCGCTCACTTGCCGACGGCAACCGATCTGTGGAACTCGGCCGATTGGGCCGAGCGCGAAGTGTTCGATCTCTTCGGCATTACGTTCGACGGCCACCCGGATATGCGCCGCATCCAAATGCCGAACGATTGGGAGGGCTATCCGCTGCGCAAAGACTATCCGCTGCGCGGGCCCGCTCGCGAGCGCGCGCCGCGTCCGGCATTCGCGCTGAAATCGAATGCCGGCGCCGGCACGCCGCCGTCCGGCCGCACGCTCGAAGCGCTGCAATCACAAATCGCCAAAGCCAGGGCGTCGGCCACGAACGGGCCGGAGCAGGGCTCCGAATGAGCGTTTCGGCAACGCCGCTCACACCCGAGATCGTTTCGCGCGACGGAAACGCGATGGTGCTTTCCATGGGTCCGCAGCATCCGTCCACGCACGGCGTGCTGCAGATCATGCTGGAGATCGAAGGCGAGAGCATCATGAAAGCGGAGCCGGAAATCGGCTACCTGCACACCGGCATCGAGAAGAACTGCGAGAACCAATTCTGGTCCACGGCGCAAACGAACGTCGAGCGCATGGATTACCTCGCGCCGAGCAACAACGCGTTTTGCTATGCGATGGCGGTCGAGAAACTGCTCGGAATCACCGATCGCATTCCCGAGCGCGCGCAGCAGATTCGCGTCCTCAACGCGGAGCTCACCCGGATTGCCTCGCATTGCGTCTGGCTGGGGACGGGCGGCATCGATCTCGGGGCGCTCTCGGTGTTTTTCTACACGTTCGATTTGCGCGAAAACATTCTCGACATGCAAGAAACCGCGGGCGGCGCGCGCATGCATCCGAATTACATCCGGGTCGGAGGCGTCAACGGCGATCTTCCGCTGGGTTATCTCGAACGGCTCGATGCGCTCATCGAGAAATTCCCCGGCCGCATGCGCGATTTGCGCGCGCTGCTGCAGGCAAACCCGATTCTGCAGGATCGCATGATCGACGTGGGCATCATGACGCCCGAAGAGGCCGTGCAGTGGAACGTGACGGGACCGAGTTTACGCGCCAGCGGCGTTGCATACGACGTGCGCAAAGCGTACCCGTATTCGGGCTACGAGCAGTACCAATTCGACGTCCCGGCCCGCGAAGAAGGCGATTCTTACGCGCGGTTCCTGGTGCGGCTCGACGAGATGGATCAATCGATGCGCATCATCAAGCAGGTGCGCGAGAAGCTCGTAAAAACCGCGGGGCCGGTCATGATCGACGACACGAAAGTCGCGCCGCCGCCGAAAGAAACGATCGCGCTCTCAATGGAAGCGCTGATCCATCACTTCAAGTATATGACCGAAGGGTTTCGGGTGCCGCCGGGCGACGTGTATCAAGCCACGGAAAGCCCGCGCGGCGAACTCGCGTATTACATCGTATCGGACGGCGGCAACCGGCCGTATCGCGTGCGTACGCGGCCGCCCTCGATGTACAACCTGCAGGCGCTCAAGGGCCTGGCCCCCGGCAATCTCATCGCCGATCTCGTCGTGATGATCGGTTCGCTCGACCCCGTGTTCGGAGAGGTCGATCGATGAGCACGCGAACCGAAAACTTTCCGCAGCTGCTGGAGCGGCTGCGCCCGGAATGCGAAGCGATCATCGGACGATACGAGCATTCGCGCTCGGCGCTTCTGCCGCTCGTTCATTTGTTCCAGCAGCACGAAGGGTACGCAAGCCCCGAAGCTCAGCGTGCCGTGGCGCAGATGCTGCGCCTCACTCCCGCGGTCGTCGAATCTACGGTCTCGTTTTACACGCTGTTCTTCGGCAAGCCGGTGGGCAAGTACGTGCTGCAGGTTTGCCGCGGCCTGGCCTGTGCGATAAGCGGTGCGGAAGACATCATGGCGTACTTCCGCGAGAAGCTTGGGATCAACCATTTGCAGACGACCGCCGACGGGGTTTTTTCCTACGAAGAAGTCGAGTGTTTGGCGGCGTGCGATCGTGCGGCGTGCATGCAGGTCAATTTGGAATTCGTGTACGACCTGACGCCGCAGATGGTCGACGAGATGCTCGATGCAATGCGAGCCGGCACGTATGCCGTTGCGCCGATGGCGCAAACCCGCAAACCGGACCGTACCTGGAAGCTGCTGCAGGATACGCAAGTTTCGCGCGGCCGCAAGTCGTTCGGCGCGCAGGACCAACCGAATCCGAACAACGCCGGCGGCGTCGACAAAGACGGCGTCATCATGATCGATCGCATCCTCGCGCAAGAAGACCGCTTCAAAGGGCGCACGCTGGAGCGGCTCGCCAACGTCGATCCCGGATTCATCACGGTGCTCGAACACGAGGACCTGCAATAGTGCCCGTCACGAAAGTGCTGACTGCCGGAATCGGCGAGTCGAATTTGCGAGACATCGGCGTGTATCGCGACCGCGGCGGTTACAAGCAATTCGAACGCGCGCTCAGGAACATGACGTCCGCGGACGTTCTCGAAGCCGCCGACAAGTCGGGTTTGCGGGGGCGCGGCGGGGCGGGCTTTCCAACCGGCCGCAAGTGGTCGTTCTTGCCAGGGAACGACAAGCCGCGTTATCTCGTCTGCAATTGCGACGAGGCGGAGCCGGGCACGTTCAAAGACCACATGCTGCTCGAAGAGACGCCGCACTTGGTGCTCGAGGGCATCCTCTTGGGCGCGTACGGCATCGGCTCGCATCATGCCTACATCTATATACGCGGCGAATTCCGGCGCGGAGCGGAAATTTTCGACGAGACGATCGAGCAAGCGCGCAAAGCCGGGTTCGTCGGAAAGAATCTCTTCGGCACAGGCTACGATTTGGAAGTCACCATCCACCGCGGCGCCGGCGCGTACATCTGCGGCGAAGAAACCGCTCTCCTCAACTCACTCGAAGGCAAACGCGGCGAACCGCGCCTCAAACCGCCGTTTCCGGCGGTCGCCGGTTTGTACGGCATGCCGACGGTCGTGAACAACGTGGAAACGCTGGCGTATCTCGTGCCCATTCTTGAAAAAGGCGCGCAATGGTTCGCTTCGGTCGGCACGGAGCGAAGCAAAGGCTACAAGATCATCTCCATCAGCGGCCACGTGCAAAGGCCCGGTAATTACGAAGTCGCGCTGGGCACGCCGGTGCGCGAACTCATCGAGATTGCCGGCGGGTTGCGTCCGGGGCGCAAGCTCATGGCAATTCAGCCCGGCGGCGGTTCGTCGGCGTGCATCTTCGAAGAGCATCTGGATCTTCCGTACGATTACGAATCGCTTGCCAAAGCCGGAACGATGCTCGGCTCCGGCGCGATGGTCGTGATGGACGACACCACCGATTTCGTGCGAGCCGCGCACAACCTGGTGCGCTTTTTTGCGCACGAGTCGTGCGGACAGTGCACGCCCTGCCGCGAAGGCGGGGACTGGCTCGAAACCGTGCTGCACCGCCTGGTAGAAGGGCGCGGCATACCGTCGGACGTCGAGATGCTGCTCAGAGTCGGCCATCAGATTACCGGCATCAACTTGTGTCCGCTCGGCGACTCGATCGAACCGTTCTTACTTTCGGTGCTCAAGCGCTTCCCGGAGCAATTCGAGGCACGCGTCATAAGAGAGGCCGTTCCGCGCCTGCAATATGCTAATGAATAGTTACGATTGCGCTGGGAGCGGAGTGAGGGTCCATCCGGAAATCTCTGACTTTTTTGCGCAAACCCGGATGGTTTTTTCAAAACTTCGTTTTCGCAAAAAAGCAGAGAAGCAGCATTTTTTCCATGGAGGGAAAAAATGCGAGCGGTTTGCGGATGGACTCTCACTTCGCTTTCGAGCAATGGGGACTGCGCATGTCCGATAACGGGCAAGTCGTTACGGTTACGATCGACGGTACGCAAGTGCAAGTGCCGAGAGGTACGCTGCTCGTCGAAGCCGCGAAGCTGATCAAACGCGAAATTCCGGTGTACTGCTACCACACGAAAATGGGGCCTGCCGGATTGTGCCGCATTTGCCTGGTCGAAGTGGAGGGCATGCCGAAGCTGCAAATCGGCTGCAACACGGCGGTCGCGGACGGAATGGTCGTGCACACGCAAAGCGCGAATGCGGCCGAAGGCCGGCGCGCCGTGCTCGAGTTCTATCTCAAGAATCACCCGCTGGATTGCCCGATTTGCGACAAAGGCGGCGAGTGCGACTTGCAGGATTACTCGATGGCCTACGGTCAGGGCTTTTCCCAGAGCGCGGATCCGAAAGTGCCTAAACCGAAGGCCGTCGATCTCGGCCCCACCATCGTGCTCGACGAAGAACGGTGCGTCGTCTGCCAGCGGTGCGTGCGTTTCGACGACATAATCGTGGGTGAACGCCAGCTCGTGCTCAAGGACCGCGGCGTGAAAGACATCATCGCGACCGCAACGGGTGAACCATACCGGCACAATTTCACCGGCAACGTCACGGAACTGTGCCCGGTCGGCGCGCTCACGTCCAAGCAGTACCGCTTCAAGGCGCGCCCGTGGGATCTGCGCCGCACGACGACGTCCTGCACGCAATGTTCGGTCGGCTGCCAGATGCACGTCGACGTTCGGCACGGCAAAACGCAGCGGACGATGACCGTGACCGGCGACGATGCGATCTCCGATTGGTGGTTGTGCGATCGCGGCCGGTACAACATCAACTTTTACGATCATCCCGCGCGACTCACGCAGCCGCTCTACAAGCAGAACGGCCAGTGGATGCAGATCGGCTGGGACGATGCGTTCGAACTGTGGGCGACGGCAATCGGCGAAGCGGCGAAGGCAAACCCAAAGAGTGCCGGCGCCATCGGCGGCGGACGTTTGACGAACGAAGAAGCGTATTTGCTCGCGCGCTTACATCGCGCGAAGGGCGTGCAAAATCTCGATTGGCGCGCGGGACGTCAGCGCCAAGCCTCGCCGGGTCGCAATGCTGGGGCGCTTACGGATCTCGAAAACGTCGACGCGATCGTAATCGTCGGCGAGTCGCCTGCCGAACGCGCACCCGTGATGGATTTGCGCGTGCGCAAAGCCGCGGGACGCAACGGGGCAAAACTCATTCGCGTCGGTTCTTTCGAAGAGCCGTATCCGGCGGCGATTCCATCGATCGACGTTGCGCGTGCGGGCGACGCCGTAAAGGCATTGCCGGCCGGCGCGAAACGTATTGCGGTTGTTTGGGACGGCGTCGATCTGTCCGCCGGAAAGTCGCTGCTCGGAGCGTTGCCGCAAGACGCGCAGGTGCTCACGTACATCACCGGCGAGCAACCGAACGCGCGCGGCGCAGAGCTCATGGGCATGCTGCCGGGAGAGGGCGGCATGGACACGAGCGCCATGCTGGCGGCAGCCCGCGACGGCGGCCTCGCGGTGCTCTCGATTTTGGGCGCGAACCCCATGCTGCACTATCCGGACGCGCAACTCGTTCGCGAGGCGCTCGAAAAGATACCGTTCGTGGTCGTCAGCGATCTCTTCATGACGGAAACCGCGCAACTCGCGACGCTCGTACTGCCGGCGAAAGGCGCCTTCGAAAAGACGGGAACGACGACGAATCTCGCGGGCGACGTGCTGCCGGTGAATGCGGCAAAATCGATGGAATCGCCGAGCGGCGCACTGACCGATCTGGAGATCATCGTCGGACTTTCGCAGCAGCTCGGGGTGGCGCTGCCGTCGGCGGAAGAAGTCGACGAGACCGTCATCAAACATTCCGCTGCCGCGCCCGAAACGTTTACCTTCGGCGACGACCGCTATGCGCGCGTCCTCGCGCGTGACGGCGAGATTTCAAAACAACAAGAAACCGGCGATGGCTTACAGGTCGTGCTGCAAACGCGCATCTTCGCGGGCGGCGGAACGAGTGCGCACGACGAGCGGCTCTCGGAGCTGCGTCCGCTTCCGCAGGTAACGATCTCGGCGGAAGACGCCGCACGGCTCGGAGTCGAAACCGGCGATTACGTCGATCTGACCGGCGACGGGCGCGTCATTCACGATCTGCTCGCAGACGTGAGCGCGACCTTGCCGCGCGGTGTCGTCGCGCTCATCGACGGGTTGCCTGACGATCCCGGAAACTGTTTTGCGGAACGCACCTTCGTTACCGTGGCCAACGTGCGAAAGAATGTTCCCGTCATGGTCGGGGCGGCGCCGTGAGTCATGCATGGTGGACGCCCGCCGCGAGCATCTGGTGGGTGGTACTGCTCAAGTGCGTCGTGCTGCTCTTCGTGGTCATCACGACGTTCGCGTACGCGATGCTTTTCGAACGCAAGGTGATGGGCTGGATGCAACTGCGGCCGGGGCCGAACCGCGTCGGACCTTGGGGAATGCTGCAGCCGGCCGTCGACGCCGTGAAGTTGATTCTGAAGGAAGATCTGACGCCGAAAACCGCCGATCCCCTGATTTACCGTCTCGCTCCCTTCATTTCGCTCTTCACCGCGTTTTCGGTGTACGCGGTCATTCCGTTTTCGCAGCCGGCCCCCGGAAACGTGTGGGCGATCAGCGACGTAAACGCCGGCATTCTCATCATCCTGGCGCTGACGTCGGTAGGCGTTTACGGCATTTCGCTGGGCGGCTGGGCTTCGGGTTCGAAGTATCCGCTGCTCGGAAGCGTGCGCGCGACGGCGCAGATGATCAGCTACGAGCTGGCGATGTCGATGTCGCTCATCGGCGTGCTGATTCTTGCCGGGACCACCTCGCTCGTCGGCATCGTCGACGCTCAGGCGAGGCTGTGGTTCTTCATTCCGCAATTCATCGGTTTTCTTATCTACGTCGTGACGGCAATTGCCGAAACCAACCGCGCGCCGTTCGATTTGGTGGAAGCGGATGCCGAACTCGTCGGCGGATTCAATACCGAATATTCCGGCCTGCGCTTCGGCCTATTCTTCATCGCCGAGTACATCAACATGCTTACGGTGTCGTGCATCGCGACGCTGCTCTTCCTCGGCGGTTGGAACGCGCCGTTCGGGTGGACCGCGGTGCCCGGAATCGTGTGGTTCCTGATCAAGGTCGCGCTATTCATGTTCTTTTACATCTGGTTGCGCTCCACGTTTCCGCGCCTTCGGTACGATCGCCTCATGGCGTTCGGCTGGAAAGTGCTGCTGCCGGTCGCAACGCTCAACCTGGTCGTCACGGCCGTTGCCGTCGCGATTTGGGGCTAGGTCGTCATGACAAAGAAGAGACTCTATAACGTCGGTGCGCTGATTGCGGGCTTGAGCGTGACGTTCAAGTACATGTTTCAAAAGAAGCCGACGATTCAGTATCCGTCCGAGAAAAAGAAACATGCTCCCCGCTTTCACGGTTTGCACGAGCTGCGGCGCTACGCCGACGGGAAAGAGCGCTGCATCGGCTGCGAACTCTGTTCGAGCGTTTGCCCGGCAAATGCGATTACCGTGGTCGGCGCGGAGAACACACCCGAAGACCGGCGCTCGCCCGGCGAACGCTACGCGGCCCGGTACGAAATCGACGAACTCCGGTGCATCTTCTGCGGTATGTGCGAAGAGGCGTGTCCGACCGACGCGATCGTACTCACGCCGCGCTTCGAGATGTCCGATTTCCGTAGGGGATCGCTCATTTACGCCAAGGACCGTCTGCTCGTTCCGCCGGACGCCGGCGTCGGAAACGCACCCGACGATCGTCCCGGCGGAATCCCTGCCGATTTGGGTCGCGTCGCAGAACAGAAATCCACCACCGACTGGCGCGACGGCTACGGCGCCACGTGGCGCGGCACGGTGCTGAAAACGCAGAAGAAAGGGCTCGCAGAGGGGTGATAGAGTTCTACATACTCGCCTTCGTGTTGATCGCGAGCGCGATCTTCGTCGTGACGGCGCAAAAGGCGGTATATAGCGTAGTCGGCTTGCTGGTACACTTCGCGGCGCTTGCGATCATGTATTTCTCGCTGTCCGCCGAGTTTTTGGCGGTCATCCAGATCATCGTGTACAGCGGCGCGATTCTGATGCTGTTCGTATTCGTCATCGCGCTCCTCTCCAGCGGCGTCGCGCCGTTCAACGCCGGGCCGAACCGGCTCCCGAAGGTGGCGGTGCCCGCCGTCCTCGCTGTCGTCGTGATGTTGGCATTCTTGGTGTACGGCGCGGCACATATTCCCGCGTCACCCGTTCATGCCGTGCCTGCGGCCGCCGGCCCTGTGGGAACGGCCAACGTGTTCGGATCGGTTGCGGATTTCGGCAAGGCGCTTTTCACCACCAATCTGCTGCCGTTCGAAATCACCGCGTTCATTTTGATGGTCGCCGTCATCGGCGTGATTCTGCTGGCCGGCGATTCGGCGCCGTACGTGCAGTCGCGCCGCCGCGCTCGCATCGTCGAACGCGAAATGCGCGAAGCGATCCTGCGCGCCGGTGAGGAGTAGAGATGAACGAATCGCTGCTTCCCGTCGCGCTCATCAATTACATCAGCCTCTCGCTGGTGATATTCGTAATCGGCGTCGCCGGCGTGGTGCTGCGTCGCAACCCGCTGGTGATGCTGATGAGCATCGAGCTGATGTGGAACGCCGCGAATCTGCTCTTCTTGGCGTTCGCTCGCGCGTGGCTAAACAACGCGGGACACATCTTCGCTTTTTTGGTGATAACGGTGGCCGCCGCCGAAGCGGCCATCGGCCTTGCAATCGTGGTGGTCGTGTTCAGAGCTCGCGCCAATGTGGACGTCGACGAAGTCGCGATTTTGAAAGGATGAAAAAGGAGCGGATTTCGTGCATCAGATGGGCATAACCGGCGTTTACCCGGTGCTCTTCGTCATTTGGCTGCTGCCGCTGCTGGGCGCGATCGCGTGCTGGGCGTTCGGCCCGCAGCTCAAACGGTTTGCCGGCGTCGCCGGCAGCGCGGCTATCGCGGGATCGTTCATCGCGGCGCTCGTCGCATGGGGTTTGGCGACGCAGATCTCCGGTTCGCTGATCGGCGCGCACCAGCCGCTGTTTTCGTGGCTGCGCGGCTTCGATTTCGGACTGCTGCTCGATCCGCTCGCGCTCATCTGGGTGCTGATCATCACGGGCGTCGGTTTTCTGATCCACCTGTATTCCGTCGGATACATGTGGAACGATACCGCAATCGCGCGCTTCTTCGCATATATGAACTTTTTCGTCTTCGCGATGCTGACGCTCGTGCTTTCCGACAATTTCGTCGGGTTGCTCGTCGGTTGGGGCTTGGTCGGGCTCGCGTCGTACTTCCTCATCGGGTTCTGGTTCTTCAAACCCTCGGCAGTCGCGGCGGCCCGAAAAGCATTCGTCATGAACGTAGTCGGCGACGTGGGCATCATGTTCGCGATTTTCATCATCGTGACCAAGGTCGGGTCGATTCGCTTCGCCGACGTATTCGCGAACGCGCACGCGCTCGATCCTTGGCTGTTCTGGACGTGCGTCTTCTTGTTCATCGGTGCCGCGGCGAAATCGGCGCAAATCCCGCTGCACACGTGGCTGCCCGACGCGATGGAAGGTCCGACTCCCGTATCGGCGCTCATTCATGCTGCGACGATGGTGACCGCCGGCGTCTATCTCGTAGCACGCTGCGCGCCGCTTTGGAGCGCGTCGCACGACGCGCAAACCCTCGTCGGCACCGTCGGATGCCTTACCGCTCTCGCAGGTGCGCTGCTCGGCATCGCGCAGTGGGACATCAAACGCATTCTCGCCTACTCGACGATGTCCCAAATCGGCTACATGATCATGGGAGTCGGCGTCGGCGCATTCAGCGCAGGCGTCGCGCACTTTTTTACGCACGCGTTTTTCAAAGCGTGCCTGTTTCTCGGCTCGGGCATCATCATTCACGAACTTTCCGACGAGCAAGACATCCGCCTGATGGGCGGCATGCGCAAACGCACGCCGGTCGCGTTCTGGGCGATGCTTTCGGCCGTCCTGGCAATCAGCGGCGTGCCCGGATTCGCCGGGTATTTCAGTAAAGACCAAGTGATTTACGGCGCGCTCGAACATGGATACGCCTGGATGTGGGCGGTTGCGCTCATCACCGCCGGCATCACAGCGTATTACATGCTGCGACTCTTTTTCGTCACATTTCTGGGTGCGTACCGGGGCGGCATGGATCCCGCGCACTCGGTATACAAACCGGAGTCGCCGCGCCGGGAGCGGCAATCGCGCACGACACGCACGAGCCGCACGGTGCGGATCAGGCGCACGCGCCGGGGTGGATTATGGCCGTGCCCGTCGCTATTCTGGGATTCTTCTCGTTCGCCGCCGGCTACGTCATGATCGGGCCGAATTCGCCGTGGGCGCAGTTCTTTGCGCGTTCGTTTCCGAACGAAGCGCTGCCGCCTGCCACCATCAGTGAAGGCGTGACGACGGGTCTGGCCGTTCTGATGCTGGTTGCGGGCGCCGCCATTGCTTACCGGCGCTACGCTACGAGAGAAGCGCTGCAGAATGCGCCGGCGCGGCTCAAGCGCGAAAGTGAAACGCTGCCTGCGATTCTCGTGCGGTTGTACTACTGGGACGACCTGATAGACCTGCTTTTCGTGCGGCCCTCTCGCGCGCTGGGAGAATTCTTCGGCCGTTGGTTCGATCCGCATTTCGTGGACGGGGTCGTTCGCGAAATCGTGCTGACGAACCGGTTTCTCGGATCGCTGGTGCGCAGCTTCCAAACCGGCCTTCTGCGCGCGTACGCGTTGATCATCGTGTTCGGCGCCGCATGCTTCGCGGTGTATTATGCACTGGAAGGAGCGCTGCGGTAAGTGAGTTTGGTACTGATTCTTCTGCCGATCCTAGCGGGCTGCGCGCTCTTCCTGGTGCCGCGCACCGATCGCATCGTCAGCCGCGTGACCGGCTGCACGGTCGCCGCGATAACGTTCTTGCTGCCGCTGCTTGCCGGAAGCGACGGTACGTTTGCGGCTCGCTGGCTTTCACGGCCTTTCGCCGCGTCGCTGCATTGGGCGTGGGGCGGCCTTGCGTTTTGGATTGTGCTGCTGCTTGCGTTGTGCACGTTCTGTGCGGTGCTCGCGACGAATATGGCGCAGACGCGCACGATGGTCGCGCTGCTGCTGATGCTCGAAGGCACGATGATGGGCGTGTTCATGGCGCGCGACATCCTCGCGTTCGCGCTGTTTTGGGATTTGATGCTCATACCGCCGTTCTTCGCACTCGTCGGCTGGGGCGAACATCGCGAAACGGCATGGCGCTACCTGATATACAATTTCTCGGGCGGCTTGCTGCTGCTGCTCGCGACGGCCGCGTTCGGCGTGCTGTACGGCTCGACCAATGTCATCGGCACGTCGCATCAACTCACGGGGGCATGGGCGCCGTGGATCTTCGCCGGCTTCGCCGCGGCGTTCTGCGTGAAGACGCCCCTCTTTCCGCTTCACACGTGGATGCCCGCCACGTATACCGACACGCCTGCGGCCATGGTCTCGCTGGTCAGTTCGATTCAGTCGAAAGCCGGACTATTCGGGTTTCTCGTCATCGGCTTGCCGTTTTTCACAAATGCGATCGGAGAATGGAGGTGGATATTCATCCTCGCGAGCCTGGTCTCGCTGCTGTACGGTTCGTTCATCGCGCTCGTACAGACGGACGTCAAGCGCATCGTCGCGTATTCGTCGCTCTCGCATTTGGGGCTCATCGTCTTGGCGATATTCAGCCAGAACCCGATTGCCATTCAAGGTGCGTTCATCTACATCGTAGCTCACGCGCTGTTCAGTGCGGCACTTTTCCTGATTCTGGGCTACGTCGAAGAGCGTGAGGATACGCGGTCGCTCGTGCGTTTGGGCGGCCTGGGCAAGGAGAATCCGAAACTCGCCGGAGCCTTCACGATCGCTGCATTGGCAGCGCTCGGGTTGCCGGGGCTCGCGGGATTCGTGGGGGAGCTCGTGATCTTGACGGGCGTGTTCCGCAGCGGATTCTTTTGGCCCGCGCTCATTGCACTCGTACCGATTGTGATCGCTTCAGCCTACATGCTGCGGCTGCTGCAGGACGTCATCAACGGTCCCGAGCGCGAGGATATTCCTCGTCGCCGAGACTTGACGCTCGTCGAAGGACTCGCAGTTGCTCCGCTCCTTGCAGCATTGCTGATTTTGGGCGTGTACCCGCACGCTGTGCTCGACGCGGCGGCGCGCGTTACCGCGCCTCCCGCAGCTTCATCGGTGGCAAGTATCGACCGGTTCGGAACGGAGCGTGTTTCGCGATGATCTCGAACCCGTACACCTGGGCTGATTGGAACGCGGTTCTGCCCTTGCTCATCGTCGCCGTCACGGCCGTCGTCATTTTGCTTGCCGATCTGGCGATGCGCAAGCCGAACGGATGGGTCGCCCTCGTCATCGGAATCGCCGGATTGCTGGCCGCAGGCGTGGTTGCAGCACAAAGCTGACGGACGAGCGCGCGATGCGTTCAACGGCGGATTCGTCTTGGGCGGCTTCGCGGTCGTGCTGCAAGAGATCATCGTCGTTTCGACTCTCTTTTCGCTCGCGCTCTTCCAAGCGTCGCGCCGGCCGGAACGGATGGGCGGAACGATCGCGCTCGTACTTTGGGCGACGAGCGGCGCGATGCTCATGGCGGGCGCCGCGAATTTGATGACCGTGTTCCTGGGACTGGAATTGCTCTCACTGGCGCTGTATTGTCTGTGCGCGCTCGCCGAGCGTCCCGTGTCGCGCGAATCGGGATTGAAATACCTGATCCTCTCCTCGACTGCGTCGGGCTTTCTGCTGTTCGGCATGGCGATGCTGTTCGGTGCGACCGGCAGCGTCGCGCTCGCGTCGTTTGCAAATCCCGCGCTTGCAGCGAATCCGCTGTACTGGATGGGCGGAGGGCTGTTCCTCGTCGGCCTAGCGTTCAAGTTGAGTTTGGTTCCGTTCCACGTGTGGTCGCCGGACGTGTACGAAGGCGCGCCGCTTCCAATCACCGCGTTCATGAGCGTCGTCACCAAAACCGGCGCGCTCGCGGTTTTCGCTCGATTCGCGTACGCGCTTCCGGCGAACGCATCGCATGCGCTGCTCGTTCCGTTTTTCCTCATCGCCGGCATTTCGATGATTGCCGGCAATTTGGGAATGCTGGCGCAGACGGATATGAAAAGGCTTCTCGCCTATTCCGGGATCGCGCAAATCGGCTACATCGTGGCCGCGCTGGCGGGAAGCACCGCTCTGGGGGTTCGCTATGCGATTTACTACCTGGTCGCGTACATGTTCATGAATTTGGGCGCGTTTGCGGTGGTGGCGATGTGTTCACCCGCGGGCGAAGACGAAGGCTCGCGCATCGAGTCGTTCCACGGTCTGGCGATGCGCCGTCCGGTCCTGGCTGCGGTGATGACGTTTTTCCTGCTCGCGCTCGCGGGCTTTCCGCCGACGGCCGGGTTCCTCGGGAAAATCCTCATTCTGTCCGCCAACGTCGCTGCCGGCTTCTCGTGGCTCGCGGCGCTGCTCGTTGCCGGAACGGCGATCTCACTGTACGCGTATTTCAAGGTCATTCGCTTGATGTACGACCGGCACGCTGGGCCGAAACCGGCTGCGCAGCCCGCGCCGCTTCCGCTCGCTTACGTCACTATGGGGATTTGCGTCGCACTCGTGGTGGTGATGGCGTTTTATCCGCTCACGCCTTCGAACGTCTTACCGCTGGCAAAGTAGGCGGCACGCCTGCAAGGCAAACGGCCGCCCTCCGGCGCTGCCGTGCGTCACAACCCTCGCCGCCCACGCGTTTTCGCGCTAAGATAGAGGCGAGACCCTCGGAGGCAGGTGCGATGCGCCGTTTTTCCTGGTTGTTCGTAATCGCTGCAATCATGTGGTTCGGCGCGTTCGGCGCTGCACGCGCAATGACCGTACAAGTGAATCCGCAGGATCGCGCGGTGCTTCCGTCCGATCCGCTCGGCGCGATCGATCGAGCGCGAGACCGGGTAGCGGCCGGCGACTTGGACGGCGCGATTCGCGGGCTCGCTACGTACGTTGCAGGCCATCCCGGAGAGATCGGGCCGGCGCGTCTGCTCGGCGATCTCTACTATCGGCGCGGCAACCTCCGCGAAGCCGAAACGACGTACGTGACGATCCTCGCGTACGCGCCGAGCGATAAGGAAACGCACAGCCGTCTCGGTTCCGTGTATGCCACCGAAAATCGCGTGGACGATGCAATTGCGGAATTCAATCGCAGTCTGCCGGGGACCGATTCGGTGCCGGATTTGGTAGAGCTGCATCTTCGCAAGGGCGACTTCAAGAAGTACGAAGCGGAACGTCAGAAAGCGGCCAAAGACTATCCGACCGATGCCGAGGCTCAGCTGGAACTCGGTCAAGTGTACGAAGCGATACATCAGCCCGCGCTGGGCATGACGTATTTCCGGCGCGCGCTCGACAACGATCCTGGCTCGCTGCTCGCGCTCAACGGTCTCGGCCTCTCGTATATGGATGAAGAAAACTACGATGCCGCGATCTCGTCTTTCAAAGACTGCCTGGGGCGCGACGGCTACAACTACGCTTGCATGGACAATCTCGGCGCGACATATCTGGAAAGCCAGCATTATCCGCTTGCGTCGACGACGCTTGAACAAGCGCGCCGTCTCGCGCCCGAACGCGGCGAGGCGCTCGTGAATCTCGGGTATCTTGCGGACGTCGACGGCGATTGGAAGCGCGCGGTGTCCCTTTACGTTCAGGCAATGACGGTTTATCCGTATTCACCGGACCCGTACATCGATCTCGGTTACACCTACAACATGCACGGGCTGTACCAGCTCGCGCAAGAAGCGCTGGTCAAGGGATTGGCCGTAGCGCCGCTCGACGGACGGCTGCACTTCCTACTCGGCGATGCGTACCAGCATCAGGGCAACCGAACGATGGCGGAGCAGCAGTATAAAGCTGCCGCAGGCGCGGACGATCTCGATCCCGACGTGCAGCGCCTGGCGCAGCAGCGCGTGGCCACCTTCGAACACGTTCCTCATCCGGAAGCGACGCCGTAATGCGTTTCGCGGATGCGCTGCTACGAGCGTTTGGCGATCGCGTCGATCTCTACCAGGGCGCCTTTCGGTAACGCAGCGACCGCGACGGTAGATCGCGCCGGCTTCGCCGCGCCGAAATAGTTTGCATAGACTGCGTTGACCGCGGCGAAATCACTCATGTCGACCAGGAATATCGTCGTTTTTACGACGTTTTGGTATTTCATCTGCGCCGCTTCGAGCACCGCGCCGAGGTTGCGCAGCACCTGCTCGGCCTGCGCGGCTGCATCGGAGCCGCGGAGTTCGCCCGTTGCCGGATCGATCGCGATCTGCCCCGAGCAGAACAATTCGTTTCCCGCCAGAATCGCTTGACTGTACGGCCCAATCGGCGCGGGCGCTTTGTCCGTGCGTATCATGGCGTGGCCCGTTCCAGAGAGAGTCTGCTATACTCCGCTCGTGAAGACGTTTCAAAGCGAATTTGCCGAGGTCGCGGAATGGATCGACCGTTATCTTCGCGACGCGCGCGAGTATCCGGTTCTCTCGAAAGTGCGGCCCGGTGAGATAGCGGCGCAGCTTCCCGAGCGAAGCTCCGGAAGCCCCCGAACCGTTCGAACGGTTGATGGCGGACTTCCAACGAATCGTTCTTCCGGGCATTACGCATTGGAACAGCCCGCGATTCTTTGCGTATTTCGCAACGAGTGCGGCGCCCGTTGCCGTTGCGGCCGAAGCGCTTGCGGCTGCGCTCGACGTGAAGGCGATGCTGTGGCGCACGTCTCCGTCGGCAACCGAACTCGAGGAAGTCGTGATGAGATGGCTCGGAAAATTGATGGGATTGCCCGAAGATTTCACCGGGATCATCTACGATACCGCCTCGATAGGTGGATTCACCGCGCTTGCAGCGGCGCGGGAATCGCTGAACCTGGGAATCCGCGAACACGGTATGGCGGCGCGCGATCTTCCGTTGCTTCGCGTCTACATCACCGAACACACGCATTCGCACATCGAAAAGGCATGCATTGCGCTCGGCATCGGTCGTGAAAACGTCGTTCGCGTCTGCGCCGATGCCGAGTTTCGCATGTCTGCCGAGGACTTGGCCGCGCGCATGGATGCGGACCTTGCCGCGGGCATGCGTCCGATGGCTGTGGTTGCCACCGCCGGCACGACTTCGACGACCTCGAGAGATCCGCTCGAAGCGATCGCAAGTATTGCGCGCGAGCGCCGGACATGGCTGCACGTCGACGCTGCGTACGCCGGCATAACTGCAATCATGCCGGAATTCCGCTGGGTTCTCGCCGGGGCGGAAAATGCGGACTCGATAGTGGTAAACCCGCATAAATGGCTGTTCGTGCCGATGGATTGCTCCGCATTGTACGTGCGTGATCCGGAATCGCTTCGCCGCGCGTTCAGTCTGGTTCCCGAGTTCCTGCGCACGCCGGAAGAATCGGTGCGAAATTACATGGATTACGGATTGCAACTGGGCAGACGGTTCCGCGCACTCAAGCTGTGGTTCGTCCTGCGCTATTTCGGAGCCGAAGGCCTGCGCGAGCGTCTGCGCGAGCACGTCGCACTGGCGCAGGAGTTTGCCGGATGGGTGAACGCCGAGCCCGATTGGGAGGTTCTCGCGCCGCATCCATTTTCGGTCGTATGCTTCCGGTACGCGCCGCGCGGATGCACCGAACAGGACCTGAATGCGGTCAATAGCGGCATCATGGACGCGGTCAATGCTACGGGTGAGGTCTTTTTGTCCCATACCAAGCTCGAGGAACGCTTCGCGCTGCGTCTGGCAATCGGAAACCTGCGCACGACTCGCGACGACGTCGCGGCGGCGTGGGAATTGCTGCGAGGTATGGCCGCGCGCCGCGGATAACGCTCATACCAGAATATGCGCGTCTTGATCGTCGAGGACAGTTCCACCGACTCGGCCATCGTGCAGCGGCACCTCCGGAGCGGTTCGGAAACGCCGGAGGTTCACACGGCCGGCCGGCTTTCGGACGCGCTGGCCATCGCGCAATCTTCGCCGCTCGACGTCATTCTGCTCGACATGTCGCTGCCGGACGCGCAGGGCGTAGATGCGGTGCGCCGCATGCGCACCGCGAGCCCGCACATTCCCATCGTCGTTCTGAGCGGACTCGAAGACGAGTCGATCGCGAGCGAAGCGATGCAGGCCGGCGCTCAAGACTATCTGATCAAAGGTTTGGTCGACGGCGTCTCGCTGCCGCGCGCGTTGCGATACGCGATCGAGCGGCAGCAGTTGCTCGATCGCATCGCGCAAAGCGAAGCGCGCCTGCAGGAAGAAAACGTGATACTGCGCCGTCTGACCGATGCCGCAGGACGAGTGTTCGCGACGCTCGACGTGCGCGCGGTCGTCGGACTACTTGCGGCGGAGGCGCGCAGGCTTTGGGGAGGCAGCGTTTCGCTCTACGAACTTCGCTCGTCGGGCGATTTGGTCTGCACGGAATCGACGGGAGAGCGCCCCAAACCCGATCGTTTTTTGACGACCGCGTTCGCGTCGCGCAAACCGGTGCTCAGCGAAGAGCGATCGCGGCTCGCATTTCCGATTCCGGGCACCAGCGGGCGCAACGAATGGATCCTCGACATCCATGCCGCGGAGCGGCTTTTCGGCGACAACGACGTTTTCGCGCTCGAATTGCTGCAGCAATACATCGGCATCGCCATACAAAACGTCGCACTCTTCGGCGAGCTGCAGTCGCAACGCGCGAGCGTCATTCAACTCAACCAGCTCAAGGACGATCTCATCGCGGTTCTCGCCCACGATTTCAAGGGCCCGCTGACGACGATCATCGGCTTCACCGAGCTGCTGGAACAGCACGCGCTCGAAGGAGAGGATGCGGAGGCGGCGCTGCGCACCATCCGTCAGTCCGCGATGCGTCTGGCCGATCTTGCGAACGACACGCTCGCGCTTTCGCGCGTGGAGCAAGGCGAACTCAACCTCGCGACGGATCCGGTGAACGTTTGCGACATCGTGAACGAGGTCGTCGAGTCGGTTGCTCCGCAGCGGCAAGTCAAACTGACGGTGAAGGCCGCATGACCCGGTCGTACGCGGCGATCCCGCGCGCTTGCACCAAGTCTTCGAGAACATCATCGGCAACGCCATCAAATATTCGCCGGACGGGTTGCCCGTGGATGTGCGCATCACGGAAACGGAACGCACCGTGCGCATCGCGATCCACGATGAGGGCATCGGCATTCCGGCTGACGAGATGAAATTTCTTTTCGAGCGTTTCACGCGCGCGTCCAACGCAAAGCGATCGAAGATCAAGGGCACCGGCTTAGGGCTGTATCTTGCCAAGACGCTCGTGGAGCGGCACGGGGGCAACATCCAGGTGCAAAGCAAACTCGCCGAAGGCAGCCTCTTCACCATCGTGCTGCCGCGCATGCGCGACGGCGTCGGGGGGATGCTGCGCGTGCTGGTCGTTACGGGCGACGAAAATCTCGGGCCGTACATTCTGCACGAGCTTCGAACCCACGGCTACGCGTCGCGCCGCGACAAGACGCTGACCGCCGCGCTGGAACGACTGGGTGTGGAAGAAGCCGACGTCGTGATCGTGGATCGTGATACCGTATCGGCCGATCCCGCATCGCTGATCAAGCGCGCGAAGCAGACGCGTCCGCGCATCGGTCTCATCGCCATTTCGAGCAACGGCGCGCAAAAGGGCAGCGACTGGAACGCTACGCTGCCGAATCCGTTCCTGGGTTCCGATTTGCAGCACGCCATCCAACTGGCGGATCGCCGGCGCTTGCAATCCGCCGGCGGCCAAAAAGGGTCCGGGTCTCTAGTAGAGCCGTAAGTACGCGCGGTGCTCCCAAGGATGTACGGCCCGCCGGTAGCGTTCGTACTCCGCGAGTTTTGCGTCGCGAAGCGCGTGATAGATGTGATCGCCGAGCGACGCGCGCACGACTGCATCTGCGTCGAGTTCGGAAATCGCCTGGCGCAGCGATTTGGGCAGCGTGCCGACTCCGCGCTCGCGGCGATCGCGATCGGTCAGATCGTACGTAGAGCCGACGAGCGGGTCGCCTGGAAGCGTACGCCGTTCGATCCCGTCTGCAAGCGCACCCGTCAGAACGGCGAGCGCCAAATACGGATTGCACGCCGGATCGGGGCTGCGCATTTCGACTTGGGGCGGCTGTTCGTGCGGCGGCACGCGTACCAACGCGTTCGCGCTCCGCTCAGACCACACCGTGTAGATCGGCGCATCCCACGCGGCCACGAGGCGTTTGTACGAATTGACCGTTGAGTTGCAGACGGCCGTGAGTGCCGGTGCGTGCTGCAGCAAACCTCCGATCGCGTAGAGCTTCTCGTCTTCCCCCACGCGGAAGTTTACGTGCAACCCGCTCCCGGCGCGATCTTCCAGCGGTTTGGGCATGAACGTCGCCTCCAAATCGTAGCCGGCAGCGACGTGTTTGGCGATCGTGCGCAACGTCAGCAGCGCGTCCGCTGCAGCGAGCACGCCTGTATGCGGAAAATCGATCTCGTGCTGCCCGGCGCCATGTTCGTGATGCGCGCTCGCGACGCTCACGCCCATCGATTGCAGCGCCGAAACGATCGCGCCGCGCGCGTCCTCGCCCCGATCGTCGGGCGAGAAATCGAAATACGATCCGACGTCGGCCGTCCGCGTCGAACCGTACTCGGTTTCCTGCGACTCGAAGAGATAGAACTCGACCTCTATACTCACGCTCAATTCCGGAATTGCGCGACCGCATGCTTCGACCGCGCGTTTGAGCGTCGTGCGCGGGCAGCCTTCGAACGGGGAGCCGTCAGGCATCGCAATGTCGCAGAGCAGGCGGGCTTCGGCGCCGGGCCAGGGATAGAGCGCGAACGTTGCGGGATCCGGCACGAGCACCATGTCGAGTTCTTCACCGCGCACGAACCCGTCGATCGATCCGCCGTCGAACGTTACCTTGCCATCGAGCGCCGCTTCCAATTCGGTAACCGGAACGGACACGTTCTTGCTCACGCCGAACACGTCCGCGAATGCAAGGCGAACGAATCTCACCTCGCGTTCTTTTGCCAGCCGCAAGACGTCTTTCTTAGTTTGTGAGTGCATCGATTGCCATTGCCATTCTAAGCGTGAGTTGATCGTGCGGATCGTCGAGTTTACAAGACAGATCTCGCCGATCTGCCGCAAGCGGTAGAAGACCGTATGCCGGTGCACGTTGAGGCGCTCCGATGCCGTTTTTACGTTCTCGCCGGTGGAAAAATAGAGGCGAAGCGTCTTTTCCAGCTCCGTTTGATGCTTGTCGTCGTAGGCGCGGAGCGGCTCGAGCGTTCGTGCGGCAAATTCACGCAGCGCTGCGGCATCCGCGCCGGAAAGCAAGAGCGGGTACGGCCCCAGTTCATCGTGCACACCTATCCGCCCGGGCCCGTAAAGCCGCCGGGAAATGGTGAGCGCCGCGGCGGCCTGCGCGAGCGACTGGTGCAGTTCCATGAATGCGACGCGCGTCCCGACGCCGCCTCCGACGCGAAGGTGAGGATGCGTTTTCATCAGACTTCGCGCCAGGAGTGAGGTTGCAGTTCGGGCATTCGCCGAATCGATTTCACGCGCGGCCGGAACGAAGAAGAAGAGCGTTGCTCCGCGTTCCCACGTTCCGGCGCCGGATTCCGCCAAGTGGAACGTTTGCGCCGCCGCATCGCGCAGGGCGGTCTGATCGGCGGCTGCGCTTTGCGTATCGGCGACCTCGGGTTCGAGCGCGATCGAAACGTAGTGCGATGCGAGGACGATACCGCGCGCTGCCGCGTCGTCTCGTGCGGCGGACGTATCGACGTATGCTTGCGTCGCGAGGCGCTCCCAAAATGCGCGTCGCCGCGCCGGCTGGCCGCCGTGCTCTCGCGCCAGTTCCACGCCGATCGCGCCGGCCGTAAGCCGCACGAGATGTTCGAGCGCATCGAGATCGCGATCGCCGAAAACGGAAATTTGACCCAATCGTTTTTCTCCGGAGCCAATTGCAAGCGTACGGCCGTGCTGTCCGTTTGCGAGCGGCGCGTACCGCGAGGCCGGCTCCGGAGCCGCAAGCAGTGGTCGTACGCTGCTGGGCAATGCCGGCGTACCGCTTGCGGCAACGTGACGCCACTGCGCGTCTTCCACGAGTACCCCGACTCGAGCGCGCCGCGCCAGAAGATCGGCCAATGCCTTGCAGCCGCCGCCGCCTCCGGCGACCCGCGCGAGTTCCTCCGCGAACTCCACGAGTTCGTCAGCAGTCATACCGCGCTCTTCGGCGAACCACCTCAGGGACACTTCGCATGCAGATGAAACCGCCGCTTGCCGATCTCCTGACGTCCTTCTATGAAGGTTGTCCGGATGCCATCGCGCTGTACGATCTCAGCGGGCATTTCGTCTCGTGCAACGAGGCGGCGCGGCTGCTCTCCGGCTACGCGGAAGAAGAGGCAGGCGGCACGCATTACAGCCGCCTCGTTGCAAGCGAGGACGTAGCGATCGTCCAGGAGGCCTTCGCATCGGCGCTCGAGGGATCCATCGAACATTTCGAAACGGTGCTGCGCGGCAGCGGCGGCGTCGAGGTTCCCGTGGAAGTGCATTTCGTTGCGGCTACCCACGAAGGGCGCACGGTCGGCGTGTTCGTTCAAGCGCACGACATGGTTGCGCTGCGCGCGGCGGAAGAATCGCTGGAATTGAATCAGCAACGCTTTCGTTCGCTGTTCGAATATCATCCGGACTCGATCGTGGCGCTCAAGTCCGACGGGTCGATTTCGCGCGTAAACGTTGCGCTCGAGGTGACGACGGGGTTTCTCGGCGAGCAGATCATCGGAAAGGATTGGAGCCTGATCATCGCTCCCGAGTGCCGCGAGGAAGCGCTCCAAGCGTTCCGTCTCGTGTCTCGCGGCGAAGCCGTCGAGGTCGATTCGTTTCTGCTCGACAAACTGAACAACCGGATCGACGCGCAGGTGAAACTCGTTCCCTTGCGCGTCGGGGATCGCATCGACGGAGCATACGCAATCGCGAAAAACGTCATGGCGCAACGCAGCGCGGAGCGCGCTATCGCGCTGCAGGGCGAACGCATCCGCGAATTATATTTGGCCGCCGCAGCGCGCGGCGTTTCCGTGGAATCGCAGATCGACAACACGCTCGCGCTCGGATGCCGCCTTTTCGGATTTCACTACGGGTACCTCACGCGGTTCGACGACGCGACGATCGGCATTCTCAATGCGGTCGGCGAGGGAATGGGCGTGCGAGCGGGCGACGTAATTGCGAAGAAGAACGCGTTGTCGCGCCACCTGATCGGCGATCGCCAGACGCTGTTCATTCCGAACATCGACGAACCGCCTTGGGACACCGATACGGCACGCGACACCGCTCCGTGGAAATCGTACTTCGCGACGAAGCTCATCGTGGGCGGCCGCGACTTCGGTGCGCTGGTCTTTGCGGGGCGCTACACGCGTACCGGCGGAATTCCGGACATGGACCGCGATTTGCTGCAGCTCATGGCGCTGTTCGTAGCGGCCGCACTCGAGCGTGCGCAGCATGCCGAACGCATCGAACAGTTGGCGTTTTACGACGCACTCACGGGCGTGCCGAACCGCGTTTTGTTCGAGGACCGCATTCGCCAAACGATGCGTTCGGCAAGAAGGTACAATCGCGGCTTCGCCGTCATGTATTTGGATTTGGATCACTTCAAAGACGTGAACGACAAGTTCGGCCATCCCGCCGGCGATTTAGTACTCAAAGCAGTTGCGGAGCGTCTCGTCGGCACCTTGCGCGAAAGCGACACCGTCGCGCGTTTCGGCGGCGACGAATTCGTCATTCTGCAGCCCGTCGTCAACGGGTCGACGGACGCGGGTGATTTGGCGGCCAAGATCGTCGCTGCGATGCAGGAGCCGCTCGAAATCGACGAGTTCCGTCAAGTGATGCACACGAGTATCGGGGTCGCGCTCTATCCGCAAGACGGCACGACGGCGGAGGATCTGATGGAACGCGCGGACCGCGCCCTGTACCGCGCGAAACGCGCCGGCCGCAACCGCTGGGCAGCCTTCGGCGACGACCCCGAAGAGTGACCTTGCTACGGCGTCGCGGCCGTGCGCGAATGCCGCCGCCGCGCGGTCAATCGAGGCAGTTCCTTGGCTAGATCTTCCGGCATGATCGCGTCGATGGCATCGTCGACCGTTACGATGCCGAGCATCTTCCCCTCCGAATCGACGACCGGAAGCGCGAGCAGATCGTAGCGAGCGATGGCTGCCGCGACGTCACGACCGTCCGCCGTCGTCGAAACGGTCACCACGTCGGTTTCCATGATGTGCTCGATCGTCGCCTCAGGCGGCGCGAGCAGCAGCGCGCGCAGCGTCAGCACGCCGAGCAGACGGTCTTGCTTGTCGACGACGTACAGGTAATAGATGAACTCCGATTCGGGCGCAATCTCTCGTATCTTTCGGATAGTCTGCTCGGCCGTCCGGTGCGGATAGATCCACGTGTAATCGGTCGTCATCAACCCGCCGGCCGTGTCCTCGGAATACTTCACGAGCTCGCGCAACTCGCCGGCGGTGTACTCGTTCATCTCCGCGAGCAGTTGCGTCTGCCGTTCCTGCGGCAGTTCCGCGAGCAAGTCGGCGGCATCGTCGGCATCCATCTCTTCGATGATGTCGGCGGCGCGCTCGGTGCCGATGTCATCGATAATCGTGCGCTGCGTCTCGGCATCGAGATGTTCGAGCGCGTCCGCGGCGGTTTCGTCGTCGAGTTGATGGATGACCGCGGCGGCTTCACGCGCGGAAAGATCGCTGATGATCTCGGCGAGCTCGCTCGGGTGCATCCGCGCGAACTTGCTTTCCTTTGCGAGCTGAACGTGGGAGGGATTAGCATCGCGGATCGGCGCGACCGAACTCCAAGCGATCAGCGAACGCGGTACGTTGCGGTAGATCCACGGTGTGAAACGCTTGCCGAAATTCTTGAGGCCCAGGCGCCGGAGCAGTCCGCTCACGCCGACGTCGGCGGCAACGACGCGCAGTTTTCCGCCGGTGTTGGCGAGCTCGATGTCGTTGATGCGCACGACTTTGCGGCCGTCGACGTCGATGATTTGCTTGTCGAGCAAATCGCTCACGAGGTACAGCGCGTCTTCGTCAGGCGGCGCGGACACTTTCGGCGTGCTCGTGAGCGCTACGTCCCCTGCGGAATCCACGTCCGCGATGGTATCCATCGGAGCAAAACGTGGGCCTTGCGCCGTCTTGATAATGAGACCGTCAACTTGCGGAAACGTATCGTCCGGCTTGTTGACCAGAAAATCCGCGACCTTGCCGATCGGCAGATCGCTCACCGTCGCCCGGCGGCCCACCAGTTCGGAGACGAATCCTTCATGGAATGTCATCGCCGCTCACCTCCCGTCCGCAAAATAAAAGCCGGTGTCCGGACGACCTCGCGCGGTGAGCGCAATACCCCAGTCGCGTTTGCTTTGGCACCACGCATCGTAGAACGCCCCGGCAGGTGTGCCGCTTGTCGTTCAGCCGCATTAGACATCGCCTTGTCTCGGCGCAGTCTGGTCTACCCGGTTGGCGTCTCTCGACGTTTCTGGGCAGCGGCGTGTGTATTGCGTGGACGCCTCACCTAGCGAGGTATCCTGTTTCAAGTATAGGCGCGAGCGTCAACCCCGCGCGAGCGATGGGGCTGCGAGGTACCTTTTAGACCTTCCCGACGATTCCCCGGTTCACGGCTCCGACCAGCTGAACGACGAGTTGCGCGCTCATCTGCATATGGGCCAGAACGCTCGTGCCGATTTGGGACATCACTTGGTCCTTCGTGAATTGCGTCACGGCCTGGCCGATGTTGACGTCGCGAATGGCGCTCTCGCTTGAGACTTGATTCACGATTTCGAGCGATCCGTCGTTCGCTTCTTCGCCGAGCGCGGCGGTTTGCGCGCCGACGGTCGCGCGAGCTTGGCTGATGGCGTCAAGGGCGAGCTGCACGCGCGCTTCGGCATCGCTTACCGGGATCTGATTCGACGACAGTCCTGTGGAGACGTCGAGATAGTTCTCAATGTTTGCGGGCAACACGGAAATTTCGGAAACGTTCAATGCGCTCGTCGTCACCGACGGCAGCGCGATTTGGAGTTCGCTGCCTTCCTGGCCGCCGTAATTTATCGCGAGCGGCGTACCACCGCTCGGGGCGGACGAATTGTTTACCGACGTAATGAATGACATCGAGGCGCCGACGTCTTGCGGCGTCAGGTTGGCCAACGTCACGTCGAGGAGATTCGTCGCCGAAGGATTCGGCGAATCGATCTGCACGTCCGCGATCGGGCCGCCCGCGACCGGGATGGCTTGCGTGTCCATGTAGATTGGCGCTACGCCCATTCGCGAATCCGCGCTGTACGCAACGATCTGCACGAAGTCCGCAGCTCCAACCGACGCGCCGCTGTCGGGATCCACGGCGTTGCTGCTGTATCCCACGACGCGAACCGTGAAGTAGGAACCGATCGAGTTGGCGATCGAGAGCGTCGGCAGCGTGCTCGGATCGGCGCTGCCCGGATTCCAGACGAGATTACCGGGCAGCCCGCTTATGCCGTCGTAGTTCGCGACTTGCGTACCCGTCGGCGCGCTGCCGTCGGGCAAAGCCGGAGACGACGCCTCCTGTACGACATACGCGGCCGGGTAGGTCGTCTGCGCCAGCGATCCGTCCAAAAGCCGGACGCCGTTGAACGAGGCCGTGCCGGCGACGGTGTTGACCTGTTCCAGCAGCGTATCGATTTCGTCCTGTATCGATTGCAGTTCAGAAAGGGAATTGAGATCGCTCGCCGCTTCGACGATGAGCGAATGGATGCGGGTGAGGATGGTTTGCACTGTGCCGAGGGTACCGTCGGCGACGGTCAAGAGATTCGTCGCGGCCTGAACGTTTTGAACGCCTTGCTGGAGGCCGGCGACTTTGGTTTGGATGGTCTGCGCAATGGCCAGACCGCTGGGATCGTCGGAAGCGGAAACAACGCGCAGGCCGCTGGCCAACGCGCGTGTTTGTCGTTCTTCGTCTAATTGAGTACGGAAAAGGTTGAGCTCGACCTGATCCGTGCTCCCCAGCACATCCATGAGAGAAGGCTTCCTCCGTGAACTTCCCTGTAGTTGACCTATCGGCCGAACGGCGAAAAATTTGCGTGAAAAAGCGCGGCTTCCGTTAAGACGGCCGGCCGGCTCTCCGAACACGGTAAGGACGACATGGGAACACCGTGGCAGCGCCGGCGGCGTGCATTCGCGTTGCGTGCCGCGCTTTTGATATTCATAGCGGCGGCATTGGCTGCCGCGGTGCTCGGCACGCGTGCCCAGCGAGCTTTGGCGCAGGTCATGCCCGTCCCTGGATACGGAACGCCGCTTCCGGAAAGCACGGTCACCCCGCCCGCGCAGTCGACACCTCCACCCACACCTGCCGGCACCCACAAACCCACGCCCGCGCCGGCGGCGCACGTCAGCCGCGGCGGGCCTCTGACCTTCGCTCTGACCGGATCGTTGTCGCTCGGTCAGCGATTGCAGAGCGACACGAACGACTTCGGGGGAATCCAAAACACGCAGTCTACCTCCCAGTCGAGCGACACCGCGGGAATGCTCGCCACGCTTCGCCGCCGCACCGCAACGACGACTCTCCAGTTGGGTCTGCCGGTCGGTCTCGGGCTGCGGCAAAGCAGCCTCGGTCTGCTTCAGGCGGGGTATTACACGCCGACTTACGGAGTCGAATACGGGGCGCAGCCGCTTTCGCTGCTCGGCGGTGCTCCGCTCGGACAAACCTTGCGCGGATGGGCGCTGGTCACGCCGCTGGAAGGCGGCGACGCGACGCTCTTCACGGGGCCGGCGATCGGACCCAACCAGAGTGTGCTCAAGGTGACGGGACTGCGGGCGCGCATGGAACGCGCCGGCGCGCTGCTCGAGTTCGGCGTCGACCGCGGCTATTCGAGCGACGGCTACCGTGTCGAAGCAGCGCTCGCGGGAGCCGCCCGCGACTCCGGCGAGCTCTCGCAGTCCGTCGAGGCCGCATTCGAAAACGTCAACGACACCGGTTCGCCCGCGCAAAAAACGGCTGCGTACCAATACAACGCCAGTTACGGGGGCGGCGCGTTGTACGGCACGCTGACGCTGCGCCGTATCGGCGAAGGCTTCGTCACCTTCGGCAGCGGCGCACTGCAGGCGGACAAGTATCTCGACACGTCGATGCGCTACGGCGGCGCCGCGAGCGATCTGGACGTCGATACGGCTTTCGAAACCAGCGGCAGTGGTGCCGGAGCCGTCGCGCAGCGGCGCGATGCATTCACGTTCACGCATTTCTTCCAGCGCACCGGCGTGCAGACCGCGCTGATGCTCGAAGACAACCGCATCAGCGGAGCCGGCCCGGGCGCGAGTTGGAACGGATCCGCCGGCGGCCAGCTCGGTTTTTCTCTGCTCGGCGTTTCCGCGCTCTTCGGAGCGCAGTTCCAGCGCACGACTCAGGATCTATCTCCCACCCATGCCACCGCGACGTACAGCGGCGTTCTTCAACGGCAGTTCGGACAATTTTTTGCGGGCGCGTCCTTTCAAACCGCGCGGCAAATCGGCGCAAACGCCGGCCTGCAAAATCAAAGCGAATTTTCGCTTGCGCGATCATTCGGAGCAACGGCGCTCGGCGTACAGCTCACGCAGACGCGCAACCTTTCGCAATTGGACGACATCGAGCAGACGGCGCCGACGCTCACGCTCAGCCGGCGGCTTTCGTCGGTTGCGACCCTCGGAATCACGTACGGGGAGCAGCGTACTCGCGACGTTCTCAACCCTCTCGCAAACGGAAGCAATCGGATCTTCAGCGTGCAGGTGCAAGCGCCGTTCGCGTTCGGAAGCGGGCTCGTCCAAGGCCGCATCAACCCACGGCTTCCGGCGACGATCAGCGGTACGGTCACCAGCGTGAGTACCCAGCAGCAGCAGACTTCGCCCGCATTCTTGAACGCGGCCGGGTCGATCAGCAACGGCCTCTCGAACGTCGTGGTCGTGCTGGACGGAACGGAAGTCCAGCGCACCGATCTCGCCGGGCATTATCAGTTCAACTTCGTTTCACCGGGTGAGCATCAAGTTCGCGTCGAGAGTTCGTCGCTGCCGCGCGGCGTAACGGTCGATCAGCCGTACGCATCCGTATCGGTGCAAGGCGGACAAGCCGGCGAAGTCGATTTCGAAGTGGGAACGTATGCCGCGATCGCCGGGCACGTGTATTCGCGGGACTCCTCGGGCGAACTCGTTCCGCTTTCGGGAGTGGCGCTGCGCCTCGACGACACGACCAACGCCACGACGGATATTTTGGGCGCGTACAGTTTTGGGCGCCTCACGCCGGGACCGCACACCGTCGAGATCATCAATTCGTCGCTGCCGGCTATGGTCGCCTTTTCGAAAACGGCTCAAACGCAGAAGGTCACGGTGCGCGAGGGCGAGATTCAGACGCTGGACTTCAAAGCCAGTCCGCTGGGATCGATCTCGGGATTCGTGAAATACGGTTCCGCTCTGGCGCCCGATTATACCGGCGGCGCGTACAACGCGTACGTCGTCGCGGAACCGGGCGACTACGCCGCCATCACGAACGAAGACGGTTCGTACGAGCTCGACGATCTACCGGCGGGAACGTACACCGTGGATATCGATCCGGAAACGATTCCGGACGGCACCGGCAACGCGTCAGGTCCGATTGCGGTCGACTTCTCCGGAACGGGAAACCGGCAAGACGTCGATTTCACGCTGGTCAAGAAGCAAAAGCAAGTCGTTTTCACGCTTCAATCGACGCAAACCGTTCAGGCGAATCTTTCGCTGAGCGAACCGGCGCTGCCGCCGCACGGCGTCGCATATGCGATACTAGACGCGGGCGGCCCGGCAACGTCGGCTTCGGTCACGGCCTTCGGAGCGACGACGACGATGAAATACGACGCGCGGCTGAAGCGTTGGATCGCACCGGTCGTCGTTCCGGAAAACGCTCCTTCGGGCAAAAACACGATCGAAGCGGAAGCCTCGGGTTTGCCGGGCCGCCAGAGCGCGAGCGCTACGGCAGGACTGAACGTCGACCCTTCGATTCCACTGGTTTCCTTTAAGATGACGCCTTCGCACGCGTCGCTGGGCGAGTACGTTTCGGTTCGCGCGCGCTTTCTGCTCGACGTGCGCGCCGGTGATTCTATACGCTGGCTTGACGGTCAGGTTACGAAACTTTCACGTCCCGTTACCGGACGCGTGTTCGTTTTCACTGTAAAGATATCTGAACGCCTCATGCACGGACTCTTACTCACCAAGCAAGGGCAGCTGCCGATAACCTTGAGGTAACGCTTTTCGCATTGGCCATGGATGGCACGAATTTGCGCATTGTGAAAGGACCGAAAGTGAAAAAGCTCCTCTCTTTGGCGGTGATTGCTTCGTGCGTGACCGCGACCGCGTTGCCGGCAGCGGCCGCCAACACGGTGACGATCAAGTGGAATGTAACCGCAATTGCATCGGTGACGTTCCAAGGAAATTATACGAACACAGGCACCAGCGGTGCCTTGAATCCTGCCGCGGCGTCCCTCATCGGGCCGATCGAAACGGGCAGCACGGGATCGTGCGGCGCGGGCGGCAGCAACGGCGCGGGCGCCGGAACGAACGCGTTGACGCTCGACTTCGGCGCAATCACGCCGGACGCGGCGGGCGCGACGATCTGCATGCTGCTCAACGGCGCCGAAGCCGTCGTCAATACCAATGACAACGCTGGGGTGACCGTTGCCGTGCAGCAAACCACCGCACCGGCGCAAGCGGGCGCCGCGATCTGCTACGTACCGATTTCGGGCAACGCTCCGGTAGCGGGCGGCGCGACGGTTTCGAGCAGCACGCTCACTCCGGCCAAGGCTATGGACACGACGGACGTTACCGCCGGCAGTTGGTCGGACGGAACGAACGCGTGCAACGGCCTCAAGTACAGCGGCGCCGCGATCGCGGGAGCCGCAGCCTTCGGCGCTGTGACGACGCTGCTCAAGACCAGCGACAACACGCAGAATCCGGCCTATTTCGGAACGGATCTCGGCGTGCTCATGCCGGCGAACGCGAACAAGACCGCGGGCGACTCGGCCGTGGTGACGTACACCGTCACAACGAACTAAAACTGAACGGTACTATACGATGAAGTTGCGGGTGTGGGGGTGTCCCCGCAGCGAATCGGTTGGTATGAAGCAGTTTCGTTTAGCTGCGGCTCTATCTCTCGTTATCGCGCTGTTCGTACTCGAACCCGGATCGGCGCAGACGTCGTCAGGCGTTTCCGCTCTCGGTATCAACGTCTCTCCGGCAAAACTGGAGTCTCTCGATGCCTCCCGGCGCCTCGTACAACATTCCGGTAACGATTCAGAACGGCAGCACCGCGCCGACGCACATCCAGGCGTCCATGGTCGATTTCGGACTGAACCGCTCGGGCGATTACCAATTCGTGAACCCCGGCAGCAAGCCGTATTCACTGATGCGGTGGGCCTCGATCAATCCGAAAGAATTCGATCTGGGACCCGGGATGATTCAACAGGTACGCGTATCGCTGGCGATTCCAAAAGCATCGCTCAGCGGCGAGTACGCCGGGATCGTGTTCTTCGCAACCCGCCCGACGCGTCAACAACATGGCGTGGCGTTCTCGGTTCGAATTGCGACGACCGTCTACGTGACGATTCCCGGTACGGTGAAGATCGGCGGCGCGATTGCGAAGATGACGGCTAGCGGAGACAAGAGCGGCGAAACGTATCGCGTGCTTTTCCGAAACACCGGAAACGCGCACGTCTACGTAGGCGGCTCCCTGGAAGTTCGTAAGAACGGACAAACGGTCGAGCGGATTCCGATGCCGCAAAACCAGCTCGTCGAGCGCGGCGAGGATCGCGTCATCCAGTTGTCGGGCAAAGCGCTTCCGCGGGGGCAATACCAAGCGATTGCGCTCATCGATTACGGCGGTGCGACGATGACCGGCGGCGAGATTCAGTTCGATAAAAATTAACTCGGACGGAAATTGTACAAAGGAGTGTGCGCAGTGCGAGCCTGGATCGGGTTCTGTGCGCTGGCGGCGGCGACGATGCTGCTCTGCGCAACGCGCGCGGACGCGGGCACCGCAACGGTTAAGGTACAGTGGTACGTCACGGGAATTCTCAAATTCACGCTGACGCCGAATTACAACATCGGCTATGGGCCGATACCGGCGACGTTCGGAACGCAGCCCACACCGCCGCCCGAAGGCGGCGCGTGCCTTCAAGGCTGCGCCGTCGACTTCGGCACGGTCACGCAAAACAGCGAATACTTGTACAAATACGCCGCGCACCTGCACATCATCACGAACGACGTGAGCGGATTCAAAATCTATGGTGAAGGTTCTGCCGACTTCTCGGACGGCGGAGCGAATTCGTTTCCGGTAACGGGCGCGCTCTATTACCTGCCTTCGAGCGCTTCGAGCGACACGAATACAGGGTTCAGTCCCGCATTCGAATTCATGAAAACCACTGCGACCGTAAATCCTGCGGCGCCGGTGTTCGGCAGCGCTCCGACGATAACGTACGCCACGTATCCGGCCTCCATGTTTACCTCGGCCGCGTCCACGAACGATTATTATCAGGACTACGAGTTGAAAGTTCCCGCCACCGCGCCGGTCTCCGCAAGCACGTACTTCGTCTGGGTCGTCTACACGGTGGTTCCCCAATGACCAAAACGCGCGCCGCACTCCTGCTCGTCGGGATCGCGGCGTCCGCGCTGATCGTTTGCGGGAGAGGAAACGCCGCGTTCGTTCAGCGCCAGCGCGATCAAATCGCGGTGAACATCCTCGTGAACGTTACGCCGGATCCGCTCGCGTATCGCATGGCGCTGCGTGGGCGCGGTTCGGACGGCATCGTCGCTCTGGCGAGCGTGCAATCGGCGGTTCGCGTTCAAGCGCAAGTCAGTCCGAACCCCAATGCGACGCTGCTGTACTCGAATACTCCGGCCGTCGTCATCAGTCAAACCGCGGGAACGACTGCGTCGACGCCCGCCTGCGTGTACACGGTCACCGTCGACACGCCCGCCAAAACCTCGTGGACGCTCGACGACGGTCTTTCGGGCGATTTCATCACGACGACGTGGCCGGGCGGCGACCTCGCCAATAACACGTATGCCGGCACACCGATGCCCGCCGCGACGCCGTTCGTCGTATACGCGAAAAACAACAATACCTGGAATCCAAAAGAGAAATCGAGCGGATTGCAGACGTACTGCGTTACTCTCACGCTGACCATTCCCGCTTCGATTCCCGCAGGCGGGTACACGACGAATGCCGTGTACACGTTGTACTATTGATGCGCGCGCTCGCATCGATACGCACGCTGGCCGCAACCGTCGTGTTTGCCGCGGTCGCTATGGCCGTATCGTTTGCTCAGGTTCACCCGATCGATCGTCCGCTTCCGCATCCGATCTTCTCGCCGCTGCCGCGCGCAACGGCAACGCCGACCGCGCGGCCGACGCCGACGCCGATCGGCTTGCGCCGCATTCTGCCGCCGCTGCGCGCCGTGGTGCCGCCGCTGAGTTCGATGCTTGAAGGCTCAGTGCTGCTTCCGTCCGCGCTCGGCCCGAAGATTCCGCTGAGCGCGCTGCCGAAGTCTGCCTGGGAAAACCGCTCGCAACTCGTACGGCGTGCGGCGGCCCATGTCCGACGACGTCAATTCCGAAATGTTCTTCGAGGGCAATTCCCTGGGGAATTGCTCGACGACCGTCGGCGACGTGTTTAACTCCGGCTGCAGCGTTGATTTCTTTTTCTCGTACTGCAATGGCTCGAACGGACCGAGCACTCCCGAAAACTGCAACGGCAACAACGTCAACGTCTACTCGATAACGACGACGGATACGCTTCAAGACTATTACATCGACGCAACGACGACTACGGCGCAAACCGTCGGATGCAGGTACAAGCCGTCCACGGGAAATTACACCAGTACGACCGGATCGTGCACGAACGGCACCAGCTATCTGGCTTCGCAGCCCACGGATCCTCAGGGCGGCACGAATTTCAGCTGCACCGCGAACGGCTGGAACGCCGCTGCGTGCCCGTACGGTCCTGGTGAGAGCGTGACCCTCTCCAATTCCGGAGCGGTCGTGCTCGCGACGCTCGACGTCACGCAGGGCATGTGGCTTGCGGAGGATTACGTTTCGGTCGTCAATTCCGGCGTCACCAACGGCGGCCTGCTGACGTACTCCGATTCCAACCGGCGCAACTCGAGCTCCCAGTTCCAAATTCCCTCGAGCGGAACGAACACCGTATACGTCACCATCGACAACGCGCGGTATCAGGACGTCTACGTCGTCTATATCGAGAATTCGTCCGGCAATACGTTCTGCGAAGGCGTGATTCCCGGCGTGGGGCCCGGCACGGCGGCAAGCGGCGAATGCAATCCCAACGGCGCGCCCGGCGTCCAGGCGCTGAGCAATGGCCCACTCTACATGCAATGGACCTTCGGCGCCGCTACCCTCTGGACGTCGCTGACCGCCGGGACGTATTCGCTCGTTGCGTACGACCAGACGCAGAACAAACGCGTTTCGCAGACCAGAATAGCGCTGTATCAGGCGACGAGCGCCACGTTTTCGCTGACACCGCTACCGGGCATCAACTTCTACCCGTACCTGCCGAGCGGTGGCGCCGCCGGAACGACGCGGTTCGCATTCGACAACCAGAGCGAAAACTCGGATCTGGGATACATCATGAGCGTATCGGGCTTGAACCCGAACGACGTCTACTGTTTCCCGATCACCGATCCGGACGGCCGCGTGTACGACGATCAAGTCAACTACAACGAAAAGTATATCTGCGACAATCCCGCCAACAACGGCGTGTACACGATCGGACATACGAACATCGATCAGGAATCGCCGCTGTACTTCGCACCCGATGCGTGGACCCTTGCGGCATGCGATTACAGCGCGGGGTCGCCGGCCGCGCCGGCCGGTAACACGTCACCGTGCACCGACGCGGGAACAACCTCGTTTCAAATGGTCGGTTACAATGCGATAACGCAATTCACCAGCGCGGGCGGAACTCCAAACGGGTACTCACTCGTCGTTCCGAACACGGGTTCTACGACGGCCGGCCTGCAGTTTCAGAATGACGGCGACGCCTACTACGGCGACGGCAACGGCGATTCGCTGAACGGACTGTTCTATTGCACGATCAACGGCGTCAAAATCACCGGGCTGCCTGCAACGATAACGGACAGCTCGGGACAGACGTGGACCGTGTCGAGCACGACCGGAACGGGTGCGAACGGGAGTGCCGGATGCGGCGTAAACACCAGGTGGACCGGAACGGCAATTACGCTCACGCCGCAGACGAACGGTCAGACGCTGAAGCAGAACGCCACGGTCACGCTGACGAACTTGACCTTTACCGTCGCCGGCGGCGCTTGCGCCGCGAGCTGCACGGAAGGCGACTCGATCTTGCCGACTGACGGCTTGGCATGGTCGTACCTTTCGAACAACACGGCGCATTTCGGCACCGGCACGGCTTCGCCGGCCGTGAACAATACGTACATTACGTATTCGAGCGGCGCCACGACGTACTCGGCGACGGCGACGATGATTCACGTGGGTACCGCGAGCGGGTGCTCGACCGGACCGGCGAACTGCACGACCGGCTACAATGCCGCTTCCGGAAATCTCCAGCAGCAAGGCTGGATTCCAAATCTCGCCAACGGCATCTACGATTCGACCGAACCGTTTTCGCCGGCTAGCGGCAAGGCGGACGTCTATGCCATTCGCGTGAGCAACTCCGGTTCGTCCGCGATCAGTAAGATCTACGTCACGTTCCCTTCGAGTTACGGTTCGAAGGCGATCATGCAGAACTTGTTCAGCCAAGACGCCAACACCGCAACGGCCTTCCAAGGCAGCGCGCCCGTTACGTGGAGCATAGACAACAGCGCTAACTGTCCGACGGCTGCGACGATCTGCATGAATCTGGGAACGGCAATTGCGGCGGGCGCGAGCAAAGTGCTGTACGTCGACATCCAAAGTCTGCCGTCGACGTCGTTCAATTTTTCGGATGTAACGGCCGGCGTCTATTCACCGGCGAACTACACGATGACGGCGGATGCGTGCTGTAACCAATCCATCGTGGCGAACACGACGAATCCCCCGGGGCAGACCTCGCTCGACTCGCTCGCCGTCGGCGCCTTTTCACTGACTTCGTCGTACATGTCCGCGCTGTTCAGCCCCACGTCCGTCGGAACGAGCACGACGACCGCGGTTCAGATGCAACTCACGAACACCGCAACGTCGCAAGAAGCGCTTCCGGACGATCTCGACGCCGTCGTTTTCGAGCTTCCCAACAACACGTATTTCGGCGCGGCGCCGGCCTTCAGCTCGCTGAACAGCTCTTGGAGCTATTTGGGCGCGGTCAGTCCGGGCGTCGGCGGCGGCGCCACGATCGATTATTGGTTCAGCGCGTGTCCGTGGCCGGCAGCCGATGTGAACCTCGCACACGGGCCGCAAAACGCAAACCTTGCGGGGACGTCGCTTCCCGCCGTGGGCAGCGGTAACGGCTGCAGCGCAGCGCAGGAGGACAATGCGATCGCACCCGGCGCGAACTTCTCGGCGACCGGAAACTTCAAGGCGCCTGCCGCGATAAGCACGGTGACCGCGACGGCGTACGGCCACGGTGCAAACGGCAACGGCTGGTCGAAGGGCATCTCGTTCAACCTGACCGTCACGTCGCTTTCCGCGACCGCCGGTTTCGCGAACGTGGGACTGTACGGCAACCCGCCGGCCGTTTCGACGAACACCACGCCGCAGCTCGCGGGCGACACGAGTACGCAGTACGGAAACACGTTCGTCTACACCATCAAAAATACGAGCGGGGGCGCGAACAACATCACCTCCGCGCAGATTCTCATTCCGTGGCAAGACACGAGCCGCGCCGACGGCAACGACGGCACGTGTCCGGCCGCCGGATGCATCTGGACGTTGACGACCAGCGGCGAAACGCCGGTGATAACCGGCGGAGCAGGCTATAGCCACTGCGCGGTTACTGCGTTTTCGAGTGCGACCGCATCTACCAGCAACGGCGTCATCACCATCGGGAATAGCGGTGGAGTCTGCACTATTTCGCCCGGCGGCTCCATCAATGTCGAATGGTCGATGCAGGGGCCGTACAAGGTCAACGACTCGTACAAGTTCCCGACGTGCATCAACGGTACGTTCAACGCGGCCGGTACGTGCAGCAATACGCTTGCGGCAGAGAGTTGGACGGGCGACCAGACCGTACAGATCGTGCTTGGCGCGTCCGTCGTCATTACCGTCGCGCCGACGCAGAACGCCAATGGATACGCGTACGGCTACACCTGTCCGTTGTGCGCGCTGACGCAGGCGTCGAACACGATTCAGCCTGCCCAATATCGCGGCGGGCTCCAGCGCGGCCGGAACGGACGTGGCGCTCGTGGACGTGTACACCGACGCGTCTAATCCGATCGGTTGGACCGTTTACGTGACGCAGCAAAACGCGGGGAATCCCGTCGCTGCCGGCTATCTGCAGACGAAGATCGACGACACGTCGACCGCGGGCTGTCCCAGCGGAAATAGCTGCGATCAGCTACCAGCCCGTCGCGGGAACGTCGTACGGCACGACGGCCTACACGGCAATTCCGTTAACGACCACGCCGCAGAACGGCTTGGTCGTCGGAACGACGCCGGGCACTGCTGCCACGCGCAAGCCGTTCGAATTCTCGAACGACTATCAGGTCGTGATTCCGCTGGGAGGTAATACCGCCCCGAGCACATCGACGGTTACCTACACCTTCATTTCGAACTGACCTGATGAGCATGGTGTTTCTCGCCCGGACCGTTTTCGTGCTCGGCACGTGCGCGGTTGCGTTTGCGTCTTGCGGCGGAGGCGGCGGATCCGTGCCGTCGATACCCGGTGAGACGCCCTCGCCGCGCGCGAGCACGACACCGGCGCCGGCGGGCTCGCCGTCATCGACGCCGGCGCCGACGGCAGATCCGACGGCGACGCCGACTCCGCTTACGCCGACACCCGGCCCGACGACTGGTCCGAATACCCAGCCGCTGGTCGTTTCCAATCCCGGCGCCGGCGACGTGCTGACGTTCGGCGCAACCGCAAGCGGCGACGCAGTTCCGCAATCGTCGATAGGCGGATCGAACACGACGCTCAGTTCACCTTTGGGTCTTGCCTTGCAATCCGGCGGAACGACCTACGTAGCGAACCAAGGCAGCAGCAGCGTATTGATTTTTTCCTCGTCCGGAAACGTGGCGCCGTCGCAAACGATTACCGATTCGAATCCCGGCGTTGCGCTGTACGGTTTGACGTTCGATCGCTCCGCGACGTATGCATTGTACGTGTCGTCGAAAACGACGCGCGAAATCGACATGTACGGCAAAACGGGCGCGCTGCAAGGAAGTATCGCGGGCAGCATCACGACGCTCGCGGCGCCTACCGCAATGGTGTCGGACAACTTGGGGACGCTGTACGTCGTCGACGGCGCGGCAATCAAGATGTTCTCGAATGCCGCGCGTGGTGGCAACAACGCGCCGGCTGCGGTGATTGCAGGTTCGTCGACGACGCTGAACGCACCCGACGCGATTAGTTTAGATTCGCACGGCGACATCCTCGTGGCCGACGGCGCAGCCGTAAAGATTTTCACGCCGGGCTCTTCCGGAAACGTCGCGCCCGCAGTCGTGATTACGGGTCCCGATACCGGCCTGCAGCAGGCGGGCGGCATAGACGTCGACGGCGGCGGCGGAATCTGGGTGGCGGACTCGCGCGCGAACGCAATTTATCGCTTCGCGCGAGACGCAAACGGAGACGCCGCACCCATCGTGACCATTCAGGGCCCCGACACACAGCTCAGCGGGCCGGCCAGCATCCAACTCGGAACGGGCATATAATTCGAGGCATGAGTGCACTCGATACCGCCGTCGCCGCGGCTCGCGAGGCGGGGGCGGTTCTGCTGGACTTTCTGCATCGTCCGCTGCACGTCGAAGAGAAGGCGGGGCGCGCGGACCTCGTGACCGTTGCCGATCGCGAGAGCGAACGCGTCATCGTCGAACGGCTGCGCAAAGACTTCCCCGGAGCAGCGATTCTGGGCGAAGAGGGCGGCGAGTACGCATCCGCTTCAGGTCGCGATGAGAAGGGCGAGCGTTGGATCATCGATCCGCTCGACGGCACGACGAACTACGCGCACGGCTATCCGCTGTTCTGTATTTCGATCGCGTACGAGTGCAGCGGCGAGGTGTTAGAAGCGGCCGTCTATGCGCCGCTGATGGATGAGGTATTTACCGCCAAACGCGGCGGCGGTGCATTCCGGAACGGTTCGCCGATCCGCGTGTCAAACGTCGAATCGGTTTCCGCTGCAATGCTCGTCACCGGCTTCAAGCCGTACGATTTCGAAACGAACGCGCCGTATTTCGCGAAAGCGTCCCATCACGCGCAAGCCGTGCGGCGCGACGGCGCAGCTGCACTCGATCTTGCGTATACGGCCATGGGGCGCTACGACGGGTTTTGGGAGTTCGATTTGGCGCCGTGGGACGTGGCGGCGGGGATGCTGATCGTGCGCGAGGCGGGCGGGACGGTCACGACGATTGAGGATGAGGTTTTCACGCTGACGAGCCCCTCGATTCTCGCCACGAACGAGCGCATTCACGCCGAACTGCGCGACGTGCTTCGCGGCTAGTTCGTCGCGACGAGCTTGCGGCGAGTCCAGGAGTCGTCGCGCAGCTTCAACATGGTCAGCACGAGGCGCGCCAGCCAGGCGGCAACCCAGGCGATCGGGACGCCGAGCAGTCCGATGTGCAGCACTTTGATGAATACGAACGAAAGCGGAATGACCAAAACGCTCGAAACGATGCCGACCGTCATCGAAAACCTCGTGTCGCCGGCCGCGCGAATCGGCGCCATCGAGACCATCGCCCAGCCTTTTATCGGCAGCGTCGCCATCTGCAGCGCGAGCGGCCACATGGCAACCGACGCAACGACTGCATTGAGCGTGAATACGTACGCGAGCGGCCAAGCAAAGACAGCGGTGACCACCCCGGTCAGGGTCGTCGTCCAAAACGCGAAGATGCGCGAACGCGTGAAGAACCAGCGCGCGCCTTCGACGTCGCCGGCTCCGAGCCGCTGACCGACGACGGTTTGTACGCCGGCCTGCATAGGGCTCGGGACGACGAACGTAAGATCCGAAACGATGTTCAGCGCGCGAAAAGCGGAAACGGCAATCGGACCGAGCGGTGCGAGCATCGCGACGATGAACGAATCGGGAGCGATGACCGCGAAGAGGAATACGGCCTCCGGCAAACCCAAACGCCCGCATTCCAACGAGAGGCGCAGATCGACGCTCAGACGCTCGAATATCTTGTAAATGGGACGGCGATACGTGTAGACGACTGCGTACGTCGCGGCGATCGTCTCTGAAAGCAGCGATGAAATGCCCGCACCGACGATGCCGAACGGGTGGTGCGTAAGCAGGCCCAACGCAAGCACCAGCAGCAGCGGAATGTGCACCAGGTTGACGACGGCGAGCACGATGATCCCGAGCGCTCGATTTCCCGCGGCGCCGAGGCCGATGATGATCGTGCCGGAGATGCACATCGGAATGAGTGAGAAGCAGCGGACGATCAGATACAGCGAACTGGCGTGCGCGCTCGGCAGGTGCCCGACCATTTCACTAATGACCGGTCCCGCAAGCGGAATGCTTGCAGCCGCGCAGAGCAGCGCACATGCGACCGGGATCACGACGCCCGCACGCACTGCACGCGCGAAGCCGCTCACGTCGTTCGCGCCGATGCGCTGCGCCGCAATGATCCCGAGTCCGTTCAAGAACCCGAAAATCGCGTATGCGAGCGCAAGCATGACCGTCGTTGCCGCGGTCGCGCCTGCCAGCGCGACTGCTCCGAGCGTGCCGATCGCGATGGTGTCGACGACGCCGAGCAATTGATCGCCGAGCATCTGCACCGCAATGGGAAGCGAAAGGCGCCGGAATGCGGCGCCTACGTTGCGGTGGTCGACGATCATCGAGGACGCTATGTCAGGTTCTCCAATTCGGCGAAAAACGTTCGGATTTCGTCTTCGGTCGTGTAGAAGTGCGGGCTCACGCGAAGACCGCATCCGGGACGGTAGTCGACGAAGACTCGCCGCCCGATGAGTTCGTGATAAACGCGCTCGGAATCCGGAAAGTCGATTCCGATCCATCCCGTTCGTTTCTGCGGATCGAGCGGCGTGTTCACTTGCAGTCCGCGCTCGAGCGCCGTTTCGGCGATCAGCGTCGTGAGCCGAACGTTGTGCTCGCGAATGTTCCGTACGCCGGCTTCTTTGACGAGATCGTGTCCGGGGCGCGCAACGAGGTATCCGGGAATCGTCGGCGTTCCCGTTCCCCACCGGTACATCGTCGACGCCCACGTCATCGGGGCGGGCTCGAACGAGAAGGGCCGCGCGTGCGCCATCCAACCCGTCACCGCGGGTTCGAAACGCGCCAGCAGCTCGGGTTTGAGATAAATCCAGCCGCAGCCCGGGCCGCCGCAAAGCCATTTGTGGCTGCCGCCGGTGACGACGTCCAACTCCCATTCGGTAACGTCGTACGGATAGACGCCCGTCGTTTGATATGCGTCGACGCACAGCAGCGTTCCCGTTTTGCGGCAGTGCGCTTGAATCGCGCGTACGTCCGCAAGCGCACCGGAAACGTAATATGCGTGCGAGAGAACGGCGATGACGGTGCGTTCGGTAATCGCCGCGATGATGCGCTCCGTTTCGACCGTACGGCCGTCGTCGGAAGGAACGATGCGCGGCTGCGCGCCGTACCGCTGCCATTCCGTCCACACGTACGTCAGCGAGGGGAATTGCAGCGCTTCGTAGACCACTTCGTTGCGCACCGGCGTGAACTGCAGGCACGACGCGAGCGCTGCTTGCAGCACGGAAACGTTCGGTCCGAGAAAAATCGAACCCCGCGGCGCGCCGATGATCTGCCCGATTCCGTCGGCCACCTCGCCGATTGCCGGCAGCCATTGCGCCCACGCCTCCGGTCCGTCGTCAGCCCACTGTTCGAAATACGAATCCAGCGCGCGCTTCGCGCCCAGCGGAGCCGCGCCCATGGAATGGCTTACCAAATATGTCGACGTTTCGAGAATCGGAAACTGTTCGCGCAAACTACCAGTCCCCTCCGAGCAGCGTGCGCACTTCCCAGAGCTCGGGGAAAAACCGGTGCTCGAGCGTTTGCGCGAGGTAAGCGGCGCCGAGCGAGCCGCCCGTGCCCTTCTTCGCGCCGATCATGCGTTCCACCATTCGTACGTGACGCCCGCGCCACAACAAAAACCGCTCGTCGAATTCGATGAGATCTTCGAGCAGCAAATACAGATCGTAGTGAGGCTGGGGGTTTTCGTAGATCGTTTTGTACGTCTGCAGGATCTGCTCGTGCGTTTCGGCGGCGAACCCGCGCCGGATCAGCAGCGCCTTGACCTTGTCGTATAGGGACGGTTCGCGCAGCCGGCGTTCGAGACGCTCGCGCTGCGCGTCGCTGGTCTGAATATATTTGAGCGTTTCGGTGCGGCGAACGCCGCAGAGGAACTCGAGCTCGCGAAACTGGATCGACTGAAAGCCGCTCGCGGGATTCAGATTGTCGCGAAACGCGTTGAACTCTTGCGGGGTCATCGTTTCCAGGACGTCGATTTGCTGTTCGAGCAAACGCTGGATCGTATGTATGCGCCGGAAGTTTTTCGCTACGGGAAGCAATTCGTCTCGATCGAGCGCTTCGACCACCGCCGCGGTTTCGTGCAGCAGCTGCTTGAACCACAGCTCGTACACCTGATGGATGATGATGAACAGCATCTCGTCGTGATGCAGGGGGGACGAAAGGGGACGCTGGAGCGAGAGCAGTTCGTCCACCTGCAGATACGAACCGTACGAGAGCTGCTCGTGCTGCATCTTTGGAACCTTACTCCTCCGAGTTGCCCGCCAGTTGATGATCGATCGTTCCGCGCAGCACGTGATACGCCATCACGAAATCCGCTCGCAGCGAGGCGATCGGCGCGCCCAACGTTTCGGGACGGTTGTGTTCGATGAACGCGTGCGAAAACCAGGCCGGTCCGTAACCGGCGGCGAGGCCCGCCACGGCGAGCCACGGCTTGCGCGCGGATGCCGCCGCGAGAACGAGGGCGGTTCCCGCGAGCGTGCCGGCAACGTGGAACAGACGCGTGCGCGGATCGCGGTGCGCTTGTAAATAGCGGGGCCAAAACTCCTGGAACGTCATGTTCTCCTCACGCTGCTCGCGCATGAGGCCTTACGGGGCTTGCTAGCGTTCTCCTCGAAGCGGCTCTCGCCATGACCAAACGACTTACCGCCGCATGCCTCGCCGCTGCGCTGTTATGCGCCTGCAGCGGCGGCGGGCCCGCCTCGCATGCTACGCCTTCGCCCGCGCTGCGCAACCCGATCGGCTTTCCGCTCTATCCGAACGCGACGCTCATTTCCTCGCGGTCGTTCACGCAAGTCGTGCATGCGGACACGGCCTCGGCGTCGGTATTCGCGCAAGGCAACGGCAAATACGCCGGACAGGAAATCATCGCTTCGAGCGCGGCGTCCTTCGGCGCGCTTTCGGACTGGCTCGATCGCTTGAACGCGGCGCCGCCTGCGGGTTACGCTACGGAAGAGCCTGGGTCGAATCCGCAGCAGCAGGAACAGTCCGCGCGGTACGGACTGAATTATGCGGTTTTCGAGCGCAAGAGCGGCGGTGCGACGCACGGCCTGCTCGTCATCGTCATGGATCCCCAGCGGGTGAACCAGCGCTTCGGTACGATCCTCGGCATGATCGGCAAGTACAGAGCGCTTCCGTCCCTGCTGCGAACGCCCATCGACAACGAAGCGAAAGCGCGATTCGGAATGACGATCACGCAGGCCACGCAGCCGGATAGCCCCGTCGGCGCCGCACTGGATGCTCTGGGTGAATTGGAACATCACAACAGCCGTGGGATCGTCGTGCTCGATGCGCAAAAAATATAATCTGCTTCCCGTGCTCGCGCTGGCGCTGCTCGGCGCGTCCGCACCGCCGCACGTGTACGCAGGCGCGCAAGTCATTCTCGCAACGGGAACGCATACCGACGTCGCAGGTAAACAGAGCGGCTTCGCGGGCGGCGCGCTGCTGCAACTCGGCGTTCGAACGCGGCGTCTGAATTTTCACGCGGAAGGCATTCCACCGGTGTCGCTCCCTCAAGCACCAAGTGCATACTACGGTCAGGCGACGCCGCAACTCAGTCTACTCAACACCGCGCTCGACGTTTCGCTCGATCGCGATTCGCGATGGTGGATAGGAGCCGGACTGACGGTGATCAATCAGCGCACGCCGCTTCCGAATTTGAGCCAGGTCGTCGCCTCTCGTCTCGGGGGCGCGCGGTACGAGATCGCGTTTCGTCGTCAAATCGGCGTTTCGCATTTCATCGAAGTCGTCGCGGGCGGCGCTCCGCATCTGACGGGATCGGATCATTACACGTACAGCAACGGATCGCCGGAGATCGACAAACCCGAGATCGCCGCCGAAGAAGACGGTATGTTCGCGTACGGAGTGACGCGCGGACAAACACAATGGCTGGCGGGTTTTCGAATCATCGATTTTTCCGCGCGGTACGCGCTTACCGGTGCTGCAGCCGACCGGAACAACGGTGCGGGACCGATGCTCGAATGGCGTCAGTACGTTCGCTAATCCACACCGTATGCACAACTTTCGCGACTTTATCCCCGCTCCTAACAGGGACTTACACCGCGCCTGCGCTTAAGGTGCGACTCGTTATGAGCGGCATCGTCGTTTTCAACTCGGTGCGTGAAGCGCTGAGCGCTGGATATCAAATCTACGGACGTACCGAAGACGGCTACCTGGCGCGCATGCGAACCAGCCAGGGCTGGGCGCTGGCGCTCATCATCATGGCAAAGTAATTCCTTCGAATGCGAGCAGACGGCGGCGGACCGAATGCGGACCGGCGCCGCGGACGGTGCCGTCGGATCCGACGACGCGGTGAGCGGGCACGAATAAATCCATGGGTGTGGCGCGCATAGCCGCAGCAGCGCCGCGATGGGCGCGCGGACGGCCGACCAGCCGCGCGAGGTCGGCATACGAAATGAGCTCGCCCGTTTCAAGTCCTGCGACGAAGCTCCACACGTCTTTTTGAAACGGGGTTCCTTCGAAATGAAGCGGCAAATCGAAGCGAGTCAGGCGTTTACGGAAATATGCGGCGACCTGCCGCTTGGCTTCATGCAACAGGGCGCATGCCGGTTTTGTCGAGTTCGCCCTGGCGCGAGACGCAAAACGGGCGGCAAGAATGCGCTCGCCGTCGCCCTCGACGAGTAGGACAAACCCAAGTGGCGTCGAGAGCGCAATTCGGGCAACCGTCACGCGGGTACAATCCGCGCATGGACGCGAAGAAGCCTGTTCGCCCGCAAGACGCCACGGAATTGCGCAAAGAAAAAGAAGACGCGCGCGAGGGCGACAAGACACTCGATGATTACGACAAAGAAATGGCCGACTCGTTTCCGGCCAGCGACCCGCCGGCGCAACCATAATTCGTCCAATGGCCAAACCCGATCCCCGGAATTTTCCGGCGGTAGATGAGTCGCGCTACCTCCTTTTTCTCGTGCGCGCCGGCGAGATTCTCGGGCTTTCGCTTGACTACAACGAAACGCTGCGCAATGTGTGCGCTGCGGCGGTCGAAACCGTTGCGGACATCTGTCTTTTGGATTTAGGTCGCGGCAAGGAGATTTCGCTGGTCGGCGCCGCTCATCGCGCGCCGGAGATGTCCCGCAGGCTTCGCGGGGCTGGCGAATTTTTGGATCGGCGTGAGGGCTATCCGCGTCATTCCGTTTTCCAAGTGATCGACTCGGGCGTTCCGCTGCTGTTCTCGCGTATCGACGACGCGGCCATCGAACAGCTGGCGACGAGTCCGGAGCACGCGCAGTTCATGCGCGAGTTTGGATACGGTTCGATGATCGTAGTGCCCGTCGTCTCGCACGTTCAGGGAGTACTCGGCGCGCTCACCTTGGTTCGAACCGATCCCGACGAGCTGCCGTATGACGAACGCGCGATGCTCTTCGCCGAAGATCTCGGGCGGCGCTGCGGCGTGGCGATTTCCAAGTCGAAACTGTATTCGCAGTCCGTCGAAGTCGCTTCGCGCCTGCAATTGGCATCGCTGCCGCGGGTACTTCCATCGAAGGCCGGCTTGACGCTCGATGCGTATTACGAACCCGCTCAAGCCGAGATGCTCATCGGCGGCGACTGGTACGATGCATTCAATCTTCCCGATGGGCGTATTGGCATATCGATTGGCGACGTGACGGGACATGGAGTCGAAGCCGCCGCATTCATGGGCAGCTTGCGAGACGCGCTTCGCACCGCGCTTTACGGCGAACCCGATTTGCTGCGCGCACTCGACATTGCCGATTATTTGATAGGCGAGGAGTTCCCCGACGGCCGCTACGCGACGGCGCAACTGAGTATCTTCGACGAAACGAAATACACACTGTACGGGGCATCGGCAGGTCATCCGGGCCCGCTCATCTGGATGCCGGGCTGCAGCGCGGCGCTCGATCCGTTCAAGGAGAGAGGTCTGCCGCTGGGCGTGCGTCGCTTCGCCCAAGACGGAACGCAAGAAACGTGCGCGATCGAGACTCACTCCCGGTTCGGTCGCGGTGTATTTCACCGACGGACTCATGGAGTGGAATCGGAATTACGACGAGGGTGAACGAGCCGTGCGCGAAGCCCTGACGCGCGAGGACATTCGCAATGCGCCGAATCCCGCGAAGGCGCTTCGGCGCGCAGTCGTTCGCGGTAAGCACCAGGACGACATCGCGCTGCTCGTCCTGCGCGTCGAAGGACCTGCGCGGCGCGCAACCAATTGAAGCCTCGCGCGGAGAGGTGGCAGAGCGGTTTAATGCAGCGGTCTTGAAAACCGCAGAACGTGATGAACGTTCCGTGGGTTCGAATCCCACCCTCTCCTGGAGATTCCCAGGTCTGGCTCAGCGGCGTTTCCTACGTTTTGGGCACAACGGAGGGACTATGCTCAGAGGCGTCATCGCCGGAATCATTCTTACGCTGCTCGCAACGGCAATCACGGGATACGTGATCATTCGAACCGGTATCATGCCGGCCAATGCCGACGAGCGGCCGCCCCACTTCGAAACGTGGGCTGCGAAAACGTCGCTGCGCGCAACGCTGCAGCGAAGCGCGCCTCGCGTGACCGATCCATTGCCCGCAACGAACGACAACGTGATCGCCGGCGTGAAACTGTACGCGCAGAATTGCGCCGTCTGCCACGGCGATGCCAGCGCCAAGGCAACGCATGTTGCCGACGGCTTGTATCAGAAGCCCCCGCAGCTCGCAAGGCACGGGGTCGAAGACGATCCCGACGGCATCACCTACTGGAAGATCGCGCACGGCATTCGCTGGACGGGTATGCCCGCGTTCGGTAAAACGCTTTCCCAAAACCAGCTCTGGCAGTTGACGCTCTTTTTAAAAACGATGGATCACCTGCCCCAGGCTGCCCGAAAAACCTGGCGCGAGGTGAAGGCGTAACGTTTAGCCTTCCCGTTTTGAGACGAACGAAGTTCGTAATGGAGAGGGGCCCGCCTGGTTGCTACGCTGAAATGAGAGTGCGGCTGACAGCGAGAAGGCAGAGCGGTTATGGTGACGCACGAACCACTGGAATTGCGAGGAATGCCAGTCTGGGAGCGCGCATCGACGGTGCTCGGAGAGTCCGCAGCCCTTGCCGCAGGCGGCACCTTCGAATTCATCAGCGACGTCGATCCGCGCGCCCTCATGGCGCGGCTCGAACAGCTGCGCCCGGCGGAGTTCTCGTTCGAACACCGGCAAGTCGGTGAAAGCGTATGGCGCATAAAACTCACGCGCCTGCACGTCGATCCGCAGGCTTCCTCGCTGAGCGTCGCGCTGAGGCGCAGCCCCGTCTTTTCGCGGCTGAGCGAAAACGCGTGCGCAAAGCTCCGCGAAGTGATGACGGAACACTCCGCGCGCAAGAGCCAAGTGATCTGCGCCGAAAACGGTGCGTGCACGTCGCTCGGGCTGGTCGTCGAGGGCGCGATGGCGGTTTTCGTCGGCGCCGGCTCGCGCGAACGCCTGCTCTTTCATCTGTTTCCGTTCGACACGTTCGGTGAATCGGAGTTTTTCGACGGCGGCTTGGCTCTCGGACGAACCGTTGCGCTTTCGAAAGTTGCGCGTTACGCTGCGATTCCGTTCGACGTCCTGCGCGGCATCGCCGCGCAAGAACCGGAATTCGTGCTTGCAATCGGTGCCGCCAGCGCACAGCGCAACCGTTCGCTCGCGAGCGAACTGGCGGCACAAGTATCGCAGCCGATCATCTCGCGCGTCGCCGCCGCGCTGCTGCCGTATGCCGCGCCCGAGCGCGAACTGCATCCGGCTCTGCCGCCGCTGCCGACGATGACGCAGGCGCAGATCGCCGCGGCTGCCGGCACGGTGAAGGAAGTTGCGGCGCGCGCGATCGCCGAGCTGGAACGCGTTCAAGCGTTGCGCCGCGAACGCGGACACATCCGTTATTTGGATCGCTCGAAGCTCTTGGCGATGATCGAAGAGTCTTAAAGCGGCAGGCGTTTGGCTTTCACGTTTTCACCGCTCATCGGCGTTGCTGGCGCCGCCGTTCTCGGCGGTGCGATCGGCGTCCAGCGCCAAGCCGCCGCCAAGGCTGCCGGGTTTCGCACACACCTCCTCGTCGCTGCCGCGTCTGCCGCATTCACGGCCATGGGCGCGCATCTTCATGACACGCGCATTCCTTCGTACGTCGTGGTCGGCATCGGATTTCTCGGTGCCGGCGCAATCGTAAGGCGCGGCGCGGCTCCGCAAGGTCTGACGACGGCAGCGAGTATTTGGATGTCCGCCGCAATCGGTTTGAATTTGGGCTACGCGAGCAGTTTCGGCCTGTACGTCGGATTGCTCGCGACTGCATTGACGCTGCTTGCTCTCGGTGTTTCCGATGACAGTTTGATGGGTTGGCTGCGCATACCGCGCAAGCATACCGTGCGCGTGCTCTGCGTCTCGGCGGAGGCGTCCGGCACCCGAATAGACGAGATTCTGCGCAACGCACATATCGGCGTAGAGCGCAGCGACGTCACGTGCGTGCGAACGGAAGAAGGCGTCGAAACGGTCGAGATCCTGTACGAAGTCGACGTGCCGCGCGGACGAGCATTGAGCGGCGTGATGCGCGAGATCGGCGCACTCAGCGGCGTCCGTTCGGCGGAGGCCGTCGAACCGCCGTTCTATCGTGAGATTCCTTCGTAACTGGCTGCGCGTCGATCGCCCGCCGGGCGTTGCGCCGTCCGCCGCGCAGACGATTGAGTTGCAACAGCCGTATGCGCAGGCGTTCGAAGGCTGCGTGCGCGGCGTGGAGGACGTTCTGGGCGGCTCGGTTCGTGAATCCGATACGCAGAGCGGACGCATAGAGGCAACGTTCGGCCTCATCGACTCCGAACGGCTGAGCTGCACGCTGCTGGCGCTCGATCCGAATCGCACGCGCATCAGTATCGAGAGCCGGCGCGGCGCATCCGCAGAACCCGCGAAACCCTCGCAGTACGTTCGCGCACTCGCCGAATTTCTCCAAACCGGCGCTAGGAACGGATGACGCTGCAGTCCATATACGGTTGCAAGACGGTCGGAATGCGAATGGATCCGTCCGCCTGCTGATAATTTTCCATCACCGCGAGCAGCGTTCGACCGAGCGCCAATCCGGAACCGTTGAGCGTGTGCACCAGTTCGGGCTTGCTCTTGGCGTCGCGACGGAAACGTATCGCGCAGCGCCGCGCTTGAAAATCGGTGCAGTTGGAGCACGAACTGATCTCGCGGTATGTCTTGGCGCTGGGCAGCCACACTTCGAGATCGTACGTCTTCGCCGCGTTGAAACCGACGTCGGCGGAACATAAGACGACGACCCGGTACGGCAGTTCGAGCGCGGCCAGCAGCGATTCGGCATGACGCGTCAGCTCCTCGAGCGCATCGAAGGAATGTTCGGGCGCGCTGAGCCACACCAGTTCGACCTTTTCGAATTGGTGCTGCCGGATGAGCCCGCGCGTATCTTTTCCCGCCGCACCCGCTTCTTTGCGAAAGCACGGCGTGTACGCGGCGTACCGTACCGGCAACTGCGAGGCGCCCAGAATTTCATCGCCGTGCAGCGCGGTGAGCGGCACTTCCGCCGTGGGAATCAAGAACAAATCCGCGTCCGGATCCGAGAACATCGCGTCGGCGAATTTCGTGAGCTGTCCGGTGTTCCACATGGTTTGCCGCGACACCAAGACCGGAGGCGCGATCTCCGTATATCCGTTGCGATGCGCGCTATCCAAAAAGAACTGCACCAGCGCGCGCGAGAGCCGCGCACCTTCGCCGCGCAGCACGGAGAACCGGCTTCCGGATAGTTTCGCGGCGCGTTCGAAATCGAGGATGTCCAAACGCTCGCCCAATTCCCAGTGCGCGAGCGGTTCGAAACCGAGCGCGGGCGGCGATCCGCTCGCGCGCACGACCACGTTACCGCTCTCGTCTTTGCCGAAGGGTACGGAGTCGTCGAGTACGTTGGGCGATTGCGTGAGCAGCTCGTGCAGAGGCGAAGCCGGATTTTCGATGCCGAGCGCATGCGCGCGCGTTTGCGCCGCATCGATGCTTTGCGAGAGTTCGTCGATCCGCGGGCGCAATTCACGCGCGGCAGCCGCCTTGTCGGCGGCCTTGCCGATCTGCGCCGACAAACGATTCTTTTCGGCTTTCGCCGTTTCGACCGCGGTGAGCGCAGAGCGGTACTCCGCGTCCAGGCGCAGAATCTCGTCGACGAACGAAGCATCTTGCCCGCGGCGCTGTGCCGAGCGTCGAACGCAATCGGGGTCGCGACGAATCAAAGCAATGTCTAGCATGGAAAAACGCCGCATTGGATTCCAGGCTGACGCGCTCCTCGCTCCGCAGCAGGCGTTGACGCTGTATTTTTTGCGCGCGCAGCTTCGCGCGCCGCAAACGGAGTACGTCGAGCTGAAAGACGCGCTGCGACGCGTTTTGGCCGAGCGGATCGTTGCGGACCGCGCCTATCCGCCCGCTGCGCGCTCGGTGATGGACGGCTTCGCACTGCGCGCGGCGGACACGCCCGGAAGGCTCGAGATTGCCGGCGAGATTCACATGGGGCGTGCTTGGAGTGGGACGTTGCCGGAAAAGGCCGCGCTGCGTATTCCCACCGGCGGTGTACTGCCCGACGGCGCGGACAGCGTCGTTCCTATTGAAGACGTCCGTCTCGGAAGGGAATACATCGAGATTTCCGAGCGCGTTCCGGTGGGCGACTGTCTCTCACTCGCCGGCTCGGACATGCGAGCGGGAGAAGCCCTGCTGCTGCCCGGACGCGTCATCGGCGGCGCCGAACTCGGCGTTCTGGCGACGCTTGGAATTGCGCGCGTTCCGGTGTACCGCCGCCCCGTCATCGGGGTCATTTCGAGCGGCGACGAACTGGTCGGAATCGGCGAAGAGCCGACGGCGGCGCAGGTGCGCGACTCCAACCGTTGGGCCGTCGCGGGAACGCTGGAAGCGCTTGGCGCCTGCGTTCGGCACATCGAAATCTCGCCCGACGATCCCGCGCGCTTGGAGGCGCTCCTGCGCGAAGCGCTCGCCGCCTGTGCCGGGGTCTTTCTCACGGGTGGGTCGTCCGTCGGAGACCGCGACTTCACTCCACGTATCGTAGCGAGGCTCGGCAGTCCAGGAGTCATCGTCCACGGGCTGCGCGTAAAGCCGGGAAAGCCGACGGTTCTGGGATGCGTCGACGGCAAACCCGTGATTGGATTGCCCGGAAACCCTGCTTCGGCGCTAATGATATTGGAAGCGGTAGCCGCACCAATCGTCACGGCGCTTTCCGGGTTTCCGCTTCGGCGCGCCGGCGAGGCGGCGCGGCTCGGGACTGCGGTGAACAAACGCCCGGGATGGACCTGGTTCGTGCCGGTGCGGCTTGACGAGGCCGATGGCGCCCGGGTAGCGTATCCGCTGGAACTGCGTTCGAGTTCGGTGAGCCTGCTCGCGCGCGCAAGCGGATTCTTGCTCTTGGACGAAACGATAGAATCCGTTCCGGCGGGCGAACCCGTCGTCGTGACGCGATTTCTTGTTGGTGGACACTGATTAACAAACTCGACAGCGGACCCGAAGCGGAGTTCTTGGCGGCGCCTCATATCGAGGCGATTCCCGTCGTCACGCCGTTCGTCGGCCCCGAGCAGATCATGCGCGAAGGCGGTCACGCTTCACTGCTGCGTCTGGGCGCGAATGAAAGCGCTTTCGGGCCTTCTCCCAAAGCCGTCGAAGCGATGGCGCGCGAGTTGCCGCACATTTCGTGGTACGGCGACCCGGAGTCATACGATCTGCGTTCGGCGATCGCCGTGCGTCACGGCTGCAGCATCGAAAATATTTGCGTCGGTTCGGGCATCGACGATCTCATGGGATTGGCCGTGCGCGCGTTCATGTCGCCCGGCGCGGTCGCGCTCGCGACGCGCGGGACCTATCCGACGTTCGCGTACCACGTCACGGGCTTCGGCGGGCGTCTGGAAACGGTGCCATACGGCTCCGAAGGTTTTCTGGACGTCGATGCGATCGTCGCCCGCGCAAGAGAACTGCGTCCCGCGATCGTCTACGTCGCCAATCCGGACAACCCCGGCGGCAGCCTGCTTCCGGGCGAGGAGATCGCAAGACTTTTCGAAACGCTTCCCCTCGGTACGCTCTTGTTTTTAGATGAAGCATACGCGGATTTCGTGGACGACCGGCGAGCTGTTTGCGCCGCTGCTGCAAGGGCGCCTGCTGCGCGTGCGCACGTTTTCGAAGGCTTACGGGATGGCGGGGGCACGCATCGGCTACATGGTCTCCACTCCGCGCAACGTCGTGACGTTTCAAAAGATCCGGCTGCATTACGGCGTGAACCGCAACGCGCAGATCGGCGCGCTCGCCTCGGTTGAAGACGATGCCTTTCGGGCGCGCGTCGTCATGGAAGTCGCTCGAGGGCGGGAGGACTACTACGCACTTGCGGAATCGCTCGGGTGCAGCGCGCTGCGCTCGCATGCAAACTTCGTCTGCATCGATTTCGGCACAAATAAGCGCGCAACCGCAGTGATGAACGCGCTGCTCGCGCACGGCGTGTTCGTCCGCAAACCCGGTGCCCCGCCGCTCGATCGCTACGTTCGGGTGAGCGTCGGCACGCCCGAAGAGCGCGTCGAATTCGATGCGCGACTGCGCGCGGTGCTCGCTGAGGTCGACCGGTGAGATACGCGATCGTTTCGGACATTCACGGTAATCAGGAGTCGCTGCAACGCGCCTTGGCACGGGTGCAGCCGGACGACAAGGTTCTGTGCCTGGGCGACATCGTCGGTTACGGACCGAATCCGAACGAATGCGTGCGGATGATTCGCGATCGCGCGGCGGAAACGGTGCTGGGAAATCACGACGTTGCGGCGGTCGACAATTTCGGCATCGAATATTTCAATGCTGCGGCGCGGCGCGCGATCGAATGGACGCAAGGTGTGATCGACGCCGATCACATCGCGTGGCTGAACGGCTTGAGCTACGAAATCCGCCAGCCGGGTTTCCTGATGGTCCACGGCGCGCCCGTCCATTATTTCGAATACTTGCTCGACAAACGCAACGCCAAGGCGGCCTTCGAGCGCACCGACGCGCCGCTCATCTTCATCGGGCACACGCATATCGCGGAATACTACGCGCTCGAACACGACGGCAGCATTTCGCACCAGCATATGCAGCACGGCGGAGAAATCGTGCTCGCTCCGGGCGTCCGGTACATCATCGACGTGGGAAGCGTGGGGCAGCCGCGCGATCTCAATCCCCAGGCGTGCTTCGTTTTCTTCGACGACGAAAAACGCACCGTGGAATGGGTTCGCTACGACTATCCGATTGCCGATGTGCAGCAGAAGATCGTCGACGCCGAACTGCCGCACGCGTTAGCCGCACGTTTGGACGTAGGAAGATAATTTGTCGGTGCCGATTGACGATGGGCGCTGCTTTGCATGCGGCCCTGAAAACGAGATTGGGCTGCGGCTGCGATTCGAACCCTTCGAGGACGGCGTGCTCGCGCGCACCGAATTGCGGCCGCAATTTCAGGGCTGGCGAGGGATCGCGCACGGCGGCGTCGCGCTCGCGCTGCTCGACGAAGCGATGGCGCACGCCGCGGGTGCGGCGGGCCATCGCGGCGTCACCGCGAGCATGAACGCTCGCTTTCGCAAGCCCGTTCCGCTCGACGTGCCGCTCGAGGTTCGCGGCTGCGTGAAGTGGATGCGCCGCAACGTGCTCGAGCTCTATGCGAGCGTGACGGGTCCGGGCAACGCGATGCTCGTCGAGGCCGAAGGCCGCTTCGTTTCGCAGGGCCGCATCGAAGACATCGCCGACCGCCGCAACCCAAGTTCGCCGCCAACGGGGAACGCCTGAAATGCGGGCAGGTTCACACGCCGTGAGGTCGTGGGGGTCCTCCCGTCGTCGATGTGGGGCGCGAAGGCTAGGCCGGAGCGCCTTTTAGTGCCGAAGTCTAAGACCGAACGCAAGACTGCGAACGCGGAAGATGCCCGCCGAAACACCGCGCCGGCGGTGGACAACCGCCGAGCGCGGCACGAGTTTCACATACTGGAATCGATGGAAGCCGGGATCGCACTGACGGGCACCGAGATCAAATCGATACGGCAGGGCGGAATCAGTTTGAACGAAGCGTACGCGCGAATGCGCGACGGCGAACTTTGGCTGCTCGGCATGCACGTGCCGCCGTACAAACAGGGTAGTTTCTCGAACGTCGATCCGAACCGGCCGCGCAAGCTGCTGCTGCACAAGGAGCAGATCGCGCGTTTCGGAAGCCGTGCCGCGGAAAAAGGTTTGACGATCGTTCCGCTGCGTTTGTATTTCACGCGCGGCAAGGTCAAAGTGGAAATCGGACTCGCGAAGGGCAAGAAACTCTGGGACAAACGCGAGTCCGTTGCCAAACGCGACGTCGAGCGCGAGATCGCCCGGCACAGCTGAGATGCGTGGGACGCGCCCGGAGCGCGCAATCGAACAAGCGGTCGAGGCCGCGGGCGTCGTACGAAAAGGCGATCGCGTGCTCGTGGCGTGCAGCGGCGGTTCCGACAGCGTAGGCGTCGCCGCGATTTTGGTTGCCGTCGCAAAGCCGATGCACCTGCACGTCGTGCTGGCACACGTCAATCACGGCGTGCGCGCGTCGGCGTGGCAGGACGAAGCCGTTGCGCTTCGCATTGCCGCCGCTCTCGACGTTCCCGTAAAGGTTATTGCACTGCGGCCGGATCGCGGCGACGAAGCCGCGCTCCGCGAAGCGCGTTATGAAAGGCTCGCCGGAGCTGCGCGCGATTGCGCGGCAACGGTCGTCGTCACCGGACACAACGCCGAGGACCAAACGGAAACGGTCTTGCTCGCGCTCTTTCGCGGAACGGGTCCGCAAGGGCTGGCCGGCATGCGGGCACGCCGCGAACTCACCGGCGGCCTCGAATTGGCGCGGCCGCTTCTGCAATTTCCGCGTGCCGAGATTCGCGCGTACGTACAAAATGCGGGATTGCCGTACTGCATCGATCCAACCAATGCGGATGCCGCGTTTCGGCGCAATGCCGTGCGGGAGGCGCTGGCGGCTCTGCGCCCGCTTTTCCCCGGCTTGGACGCGGCGGTCGCCCGCGCGGCACGCGTGGTCGGCGACGAGCTATTCGAAACGTCGCAGGCGGCACTGCGCAGGCAGGTTCGAGAACGACTGCGCGAGCACGAGGCGCTGCTCGGCGTCGACTTCGACCATGTCGAGGCAGCGGTCCGTGCGTTGGAGCGCGGAACAACCGGGCGCTTCTCAATGAGCTCCGGCGTGGAACTGACGATTGAGAACGGTGAGTTGACGGTACATCGGGAGAGGTGAGATGACCACGGAATCCTATGCCCCGACAATCGAGCGGACGCTCTTCTCCGAAGCCGAGATTCGGGAGGCGATAGCGCGGCTGGCAGGGCAAATTGCCGCCGATTTCACGGGGCAACCGTTACTCGTGCTCGGGGTGTTGAAGGGAGCACTGTACGTGACGGCCGATTTGGTGCGTGCGATTTCGCGCGTGCCGGACGGGCCCAGCGAACTGGACGTGGGCTTTCTGGTCGTCTCGAGCTATGGGAATTCGACGCGTTCGAGCGGCGAGGTCCGGTTACTCAAGGACGCAGACCAAAACGTCGCCGGCAAACACGTGCTCGTCGTCGAGGACATTATCGACAACGGCCTCACACTGCAGTACCTTCGGTCGTTGCTCATCGGGCGGGAACCCGCGAGCCTGAAAGCCTGTGTACTTTTCGACAAGCCATATAACCGGCGAGTCGACGTACCGATTGATTATGTAGGCCTCGTCTGCCCCGATGAGTTCGTCGTAGGGTACGGATTGGACTACCGGGAAAGCTACCGGAACCTTCCGTATCTTGCGCAGCTCCGCCCATGGGTATTTTCAGAGTAAGGTAAATGTAAAGAGTAGTGAGCAAGCATCTTCGGGGCATCGTCCTCATCATTATCGCGTGTATCGCGGTCTTCTTCATCGTGCAGCGCCTCGTGCTGCCGACGGCGGACAGCACGCGGCTGCAGTACTCGGAGTTCTATCAAAAACTCGAGCACAATCAGATCCAAACCTTCCACGCCGTCGGCTACGACGTCGCGGGCGATCTGACCAGCGGCAATCACTACACGACGACGATCCCCAACCGCGATCAGGCTTTCGTCGACGACGTGATGGCGCACGTCAAGGGCGGCGTCACCTGGGATCCGGCGAGCAATGCTTCGCTCGTAACGTCGATCGTCGGATTCTTGCCGTTCATCGTATTAGCGCTGTTCCTCTTCATCATTTTGAGGCAGGCGCAGAACGGAGGAAGCCAAGCCTTGTCGTTCGGTCGTTCGCGCGCAAAGATGCTCTCGGAGAATCGCCCGAAGGTGACGTTCAACGACGTCGCGGGAGTCGATGAAGCAAAAGAAGAGCTCGGCGAGATCGTCGAGTTCCTGAAGTATCCAAAGAAATTCCAGGCACTGGGCGCACGCATTCCCAAAGGCGTGCTGCTGCTTGGGCCACCCGGATCCGGAAAGACGCTGCTGGCTCGCGCCATTGCGGGCGAAGCGGGCGTTCCGTTCTTCTCGATTTCCGGTTCGGACTTCGTCGAAATGTTCGTGGGCGTCGGTGCATCGCGCGTGCGCGACCTCTTCGATCAGGCGAAGAAATCCGCACCGTGCATCATCTTCATCGACGAAATCGACGCGGTCGGCCGCCAGCGCGGCGCCGGCTTGGGCGGCGGCCATGACGAGCGCGAACAGACGCTCAACCAGCTGCTCGTCGAAATGGACGGGTTCGATCAAAATACCGGCGTCATTCTCATCGCCGCCACGAACCGTCCCGACGTACTGGATCCGGCGCTGCTGCGTCCGGGCCGGTTCGATCGTCAAATCGTCGTCGATCGCGCGGACGTCAAAGGACGCCAGAAGATTCTCGAAGTGCACGCGCGCAACAAGCCGCTGAGCAAGGAAGTCGCGCTCGAGATCCTGGCTAAACGCACGCCCGGCTTTTCCGGCGCGGATCTGGAGAATTTGCTCAACGAAGCGGCGCTGCTTGCAGCGCGCCGCAACAAGACCGTCATCGAGATGAACGATTGCGACGAGGCGATCGATCGCGTGATGGTCGGGCCGGAACGCAAGTCGATCGTGATGTCGCAGAAAGAAAAAGAGATCACCGCGTATCACGAGTCGGGTCACGCGATCATCGGCGGCCTCACCGACAAGGGCGATCCGATCCACAAGGTGACGATCATCCCGCGCGGTATGGCGCTTGGCATCACGTGGTCTCTGCCCGAAGACGACCGCCACAGCCAAACCAAAGAAGAGCTGCTCGCGACGATCACGCGCGCGCTCGGCGGCAGGCTGTCCGAAGAGATCAAGTTCAAAGACGTGACCACCGGGGCGAGCAACGACTTCGAAAAAGCAACCGAACTCGCGCGCCGCATGGTGACGCAGTACGGCATGTCCGAAACGCTCGGTCCCATTCAATACGGCCGCGGAAACCATCAAGTATTTCTGGGCCGCGATTTGGGCGAAGAGCGCAATTATTCGGAAGAGATCGCATCGAAGATCGACGCGGAAGTGCGCCGCATCATCGAGAGCTGCTACGACCGCGGGCGCAAACTGCTCGGGGACAATTGGAACAAGGTCGAACGCATGGTGGCCTCGCTTCTCGAATACGAGACCGTGGAGGCTGACGAAGTCAAAGCGATCTTGGAAGGTCGCCCGTACAATCGCGGGGGCGGGACGCCCCAGGTCGCGGAAGCACCCGCGCCTGCCGCGGTTGAGGAAGGCAAGGCGCGCGTCGAGCAACCCAAGCGCCTGCCGCCGAATATTTCGCCGGAACCGGCGTGACGCGCAGATTGCGTAATCCTGCGGCAGCGATGTGGGTCTTCATGTCGCTGCTGGCGTTTCACGCCCCTCGCGCTGCAGCGCAATCCTCGCCGTACGAGACGACCGGTTCGCTGCCCGGCGGCGGCATGTACGTAATGCGCCGCGACGAACTCGCGCGCACTACGGCAATGGAACTTTGGTTTCGCGCGCCGGGTGCAGGAGCCGACGCGAAATATCCCGGCATCTCCAGGCTCGCAATTGCGGCGGTCGCGGCATCGAGCCGTCCGCATGCCGCTTCGCTCAGCGAGACCGTCACCCGCCTCGGCGGAACGCTCACGCTCAACGTGTATCCGGATATCGTCATGGTCGGCGCAAGCGTTCCCTCATGGGATGCTGCGCAGACGCTGCATGCACTGACGTCCGCCTATTTCGTCCCATCGATTTCCAGCGGCGGATTGAAAGCCGCACTGCGCGATTGCGCCGTTGCGGCTGCGGAAACGCGCTTCGATGCGGAACGGGTGATGCAGGATGCGCTGTTCGCGCAACTGTTCGTATCCGGTCCGGAGCACTACCCGGCGACGCCCAGCACGACTGCGGATTTCACTAAGATTCCCCAGGATGCGCTGACGGCTTTCGCCAAGCGTGCGTTCCGCCAAAGCAACGCGGTCCTTTCGCTCGCGGGCGCGGTCGATCCGAAGCTGCTCGGCAGCGTCCAGGACGCAAACGGCGGCTCCTCGATGGATGCCCCCCTCGATTCTCCGCTTTCGCCTGCACCTGGTTCCGTCACAAAAAGTGCATACGTGTCCGGCATCGGTTTTGCATGGGCTGGTCCGCCGATCGCCGACGGTAAAGCCGCCACCGCGCTGGACTTCGTTGCCGACTATCTGTTCGACAACGAGCATGGAACGCTCGCGCGTTCGGTTCAGCAAGCGAATCCGGATGCATTCGTCAACGGACAATTCATCACGCTGCACAATCCCGGCGTGCTGCTTCTCACGATATCGGGTGAGAATTCACCCGAAATTCGTCAGCAAGTGCTCGAAGCGACTGCGCGCATGGAGCAACCGATGGACGGCAAGTCCTTCGATGCGGCGCGCGCGGCGTTCGAATATCATATTTTCAGTCAAACGCAGACGCCGCTGGAACGCGCGGACAACTTCGGCTGGTATGCCGTGGAAGGCAACGCGTCGTACGCTCCGGGTGCGGCCTCGGGCGATTACGTCAAGGCGATAGAGTCGCTCGATCCAAATTACGTCGCGCAGACCGTGCGCGCGTACATGCAGCATCCGGCGATCGTCGAACTGCTCTCCACCGGACAGAAGGGAACGACCACGTGAAGATGCGCCTTGGAGCGTACGTGCTCGCAGCGCTCGTCGTGTTCGCTGCGGTGCCTGCGAGAGCGGCCGCCAGCGCGATCGTCGTGCAGCAGCCGGACCCCTCTGCGAATCTCGCCGGCACGGAAGTGCTGCTGCAGGCCGGTTTGGATCGTCAAAACGCGACGCAAAACGGCCTCGCGGCACTGGTGGCCGAGTCCATCCTGCGAACGCCGGTGCAAGGCGTGCCGCTTTCGAGTGCGATCGTCGCGAACGGCGGTTCGATTACATACGCAATCGATCCGCGAAGCGTTCGTTTCTATTTGGAAGGCTCCGCACGCTCGTACGGCACGCTGCTCGACTTGTTTCAAACGGCGCTTTCGAAGCCGGACTTCGGTCCGAATACGCTGGCCGCCGCTCGCGCAGCGCTCAACGAGAAGATCGCGCAAACGGAGCGCGCTCCCCTGACCGTGGGCATCGACATGCTCAACCGCGCGTTTTACCAAGATTCCGCCGGGATGCCGCCGTATGGTTTGCCGGCGACGCTCGCCGGGTTCGCTTCCGCGGATGCGCAGACGTTTTACGAACAGCATTACCGGCGCGGCGATGCGGTCGTGAGCGCAGTGGGAAACGTGACCGGGCTGAGACCGGGCGCCTTCAGCGCGCTGGTCGAGGGTTTACCGCAAGGGACGTCGATCTCGCCGAACGTTGCGGCAGGTAAAACGTCTTCCTCGACGCGCGAACTGCTCGCGCGTCGCGACGTGACTGTGCCGTGGCTGGTCGCGCAGTATCCCGCTCCGGATCTGCAGAGCAAAGACTTCGGCGCGATGCTCATTCTCACGTCGTTCATGCAGCGAACGCTTGCGGACGTTTCTGAAATCCCCGCCATCGCGACGCGCTCGGCCGCGCAGCGAGGAGTGGGCGCATATTATAATTTCGACGCGCGTCCCGCGAACGTCATCATCTACGTCGACGGAGGCCTAGGCGATCCCACGCGCACGTTTGCAACGGCGCTGACGGTCGTGAACGTGCTCGGGCACGCGAAGCTCGGCGGTGACTTGAGCGACATGAAGGGATATGCGGCGGGCCGTTTGCTCGAAGAAACGGCGACGCTCCAGGACCGGGCCTGGTTCGCAGCAATGTACGCCTCGCGCGGCGTGACCGACGACTATTTCGGCCGCGCGCTCAAAGCGATCAATTCGACGACCGCCCAGGATTTGCAGCGCGTGGCTTCGCGCTATTTGGGAGCGCCGACGATTGCGCTCGTGCTGCCGCGCACGCAAAGCGTACAAAGCCCCACTCCCTAGTTGAAGATCGCTCTCGTCCACGATTATTTGAATCAGCGAGGCGGCGCGGAGCGGGTTTTCGCGCACGTCGCGCGAGCATATCCGGATGCGCCGGTCTATACGGCACTGTATGATCCGGCGGCAACAGGCGATTTGGTTCCACCGGCGCGCGTGCGAACGTCGTTTCTCGCGAAACTGCCGCTCGCGAACCGCTACTTCCGATTTTTGGCGCCGCTCTATCCGCGTGCGTTCGAGAGTTTCGATTTTTCCGGCTACGATACGATTCTGAGCTCGACGACGGCATGGGGTAAAGGCGTCATCGTGCCGCCGGATGCGGTGCACGTCTGTTATACGCACACCGTCAGCCGCTTCACGTTTGCGCCGGACGGTTACGTCGGCGGCTTGGGCGCGCGCACCTTTGCAAAGCCGTTCCTTCGCAGCCTCGTCGAATGGGATAAACGCGCCGCGCGCCGGCCCACGCAATTCGTCGCGAGCTCGCGCAATGCGGCCGAGCGCATTAAGCGCTATTACGGCCGCGATTCGCTCGTGCTGCACTGCCCGGTAGATATCGGCCGTTTCAGCGTCGGCTCCGGCTGCGGCGAACATGTTTTCATCGCGTCGCGGCTGCTGCCGTACAAACGCATAGACCTGGCGATCGCGGCAGCCGACATGGCCGGCGTTCCGCTTTTGGTTGCCGGAACCGGACCGGCGGAAGATGCGCTGCGCCGGCGAGCGCGCGGAACGACGACGACCATGCTTGGTTACGTGAGCGACGAACGCGTAAACGAATTGCTGGGAACGGCGCGCGCGGCGATCGTGCCGGGCGAAGAAGATTTCGGCTTGCTGCCGCTCGAGGCCGCGGCGTGCGGGCGTCCGTGCATCGCATTTCGGTCGGGCGGTGCGCTCGAAACCATCGTCGAGGGGGAAACGGGCGAATTCTTCGACGAAGCGACGGCGGAGTCACTCGCCGGCGTTCTACGGCGTTTCGACCAGCGCCGCTACGATCCGCAGCGTCTGCGCAAGCACGCGGAATCGTTTGCGCCGGATCGTTTCATCGAGCGTCTGCGCGCAATCGTCGAACAGATTCGATCAAGGCGGTAGCCGGCGCGTCCCGATCGATGCGCGCCGCGCGCGCAAGCCCTCGCTCGCGCAAACTCGCGCGCAGTGCCGCATCCTGGGTTATGCTCCGCAACGCTTGCGCCCATGCGCGCTGGTCGGAAGGCGGAAGCAGCAGTGCGGCGCCCCCGGATGTTTCCGGCAATGCCGCCGCATCCGACGCGAGGACCGGAGCTCCGCACGCCATCGCCTCGATGACCGGCATGCCGAAACCTTCGGCCAGCGAAGGCACGGCGACGGCGAGCGCGCCCGAGTAGAGCGCGCGCAATTCTTCGTCGGACGGGGAAACCCGGCGGCGCGGAGTCTGCATTGCGGCAAAGCGCGCCTCGTCGCTCGCATTCAGCGTTCCCGCCGCAACGAGTTCCGGGCCGCCTCGTGCGAAAGCGGCTTCGTACGCTTCGAAAAACAAACGTGCGTTTTTCCGCGCGTCCGGGCCGCCGACGAACAAGATGTACTCCGGCCCGGCGCGTGTCGCGACCGGGTGCCAAAACATCTCCAGTGACGGCGGAACGATCTGCAGGCGTTCGTCGCGCACCCCGAACAACCGCGAGAGCTCGTTCGCGCTCCAGTGCGAAACGGCGAAGATGCGATCGGCGCGGCGAATCGCGCGTCGAATCGGCGCCTGCTCCCGCACCCTTGCAACCAGATTGCGATGCGGATACGTGAACGCGAAGGGATCGTGAATCGTCACAATCGACGGCGCGTGCGGCGCGAAGCGCATGCCGTTCCACGGGTACCAAACGGCGTCCAATTGCAAACCGCGCAGGTCGCGCGGCGTTACGCCGTTCGATCGAGCCGTTCGCAAGATACGAACCACGTTCACCGAGTCGAATCGTTCCAGCCGCTCCAGCGTTTGACGCACGACGCGCCCCATGCCCCGGGTATCGGCGGCCAGATTGAACGTGTCGACGCCGATTCGCAGCGGCGGGGCGGCGTTCACTTCGCGAGTTGCGGAAACAGCACCAGCAGGATCAGCGTGAAGCCGTTGAAGCAGCCGTGCGTGATGAAACTCGACCAGGCGTTGTTCGTTCGCGCGTACACCGTGCAGAGTATCAAACCGCCGACCGCGAGCGGCAGTGCAATGCACGCCAGCATCACCGGTGTAAACGGCGGCTGCGAATGTGCCAGGCCGAACAGAATGGAGCTCGCGATTGCGCCCGGCCAAAAACCCCACCATTTACGCAGCAGATTGAAGAGCACGAGGCGGAAAACCGCTTCTTCGAACGCCGGTGCGAGCACCACGCCGAAAAACCCGAACGCCGCGCGCTGCCATCCGTTCGTGCGTGTAAAGACCGCGATTGCTTCTTCCGGCGTTTTGAAATGCAGCGCGCTTTCGAGCGCGCTGGCAAGCGGGGTGACGATCAGAAACATCGCCAGAGCTGCAAGGGCAATCGCCGTGGCGGTCTCCCACGAGATTTTCCGGAATCCGATGCCGGAGAGCGACGTTTTTGCGACTGCCGGAAGGAGCAGAAGAATGTACGCGATGACGACGATTTCGGCGATCGATTGAATCGTCACGCCGGGCATTCCCGACAGTGCTCTTGCGGTGGCGTACATGTCGAGGTGATGCGTGACGCCCCAAGCGATGCCGAGTGCGAGGATCAGAACGAAAAAGACGAGCAGCGCGCCGATCAAAAAAGCGATCGTCGAAAGCCATCCGAATCCGTCAGATGGAAAGGCGATCGGCGAGTCTTGCGAAGTCTGCGAGCGCGAGCTGTTCTCCACGTATCTCCGTATCCAGGCCGATATGCTGCAGCGCCTGCGCCGTTGACGCGCGAGGCACGCCCAGCGAGAGCGACAAGTCTGTTGGCCAATGTTTTGCGGCGGTACGCGAACGCTGCGCGCACGACCTGCAGAAGCCGTTGTTCGTCAACCACAATGACGGCGGGCGAGGGGCGGCGCGTGAGGCGCACCACCGTCGAATCGATTTTCGGACGAGGATAGAACGCGCCCGGCTTGAGCGTGAACGCTCTATCCACTTCCATCGCGTACTGCACCGCAACGCTCAGACTGCCGTACGCGGGCGTTGACGGTTTTGCCGCAAGCCGATCGGCGACCTCTCGCTGCACCATGACGACGAGCGCCCGCGGACCGTTGTGCATCTCGACGAAACGCATGATCAGCGGTGTCGCGATGTTGTACGGCAAATTGCCCGCGACGCGCCAGGGACGTTCGCCGGCGAATTCCGCGTAGTCGAAGGTGAGTGCGTCCGCTTCGATGATGTGCGCGCCCGCAAGTTCTTGACGCGAGCGCAAAATGCGAATCATGTCGGGATCGACGTCGAGCGCGGTGACGTCCCCGTACGCGTGCAGCAGCGCTTGCGTCAATGCGCCCGTTCCCGGGCCGATCTCCAGAACGCGAAAAGGCTCGCCCTCCGGCGAGCCTTCCCCAAGAAGCGCTGTGATGCGCGCGGCCGCGCCCGCGTCCATCAGAAAGTTTTGCCCGAACCGCTTCTTCGGTCTGTATCCGAAGCGTTCCAACAGGGCCTTGGGATGCATTCCCAGGCCGTTAGTTCAGTGCAGCGTGTAGACCTTTACCGGACGACGCCCGAACTGCACGGCATCGGAAAGCGAGTCGAAGCCGAGATCGATGCGATCGCCGTGGATCGCGCCGCCGGTGTCGCCCGCAATCGCGAAGCCGTATCCGGGAATGTACAAGCGCGTTCCGAGCGGGATGACGCTGGGATCGACGGCGACGATGCCGTGTCCGGCGCGATATCCGGTTGCGGTATACCCGCTGCATCCGGCGCATCCGGCGGTGTATGCCGTTGCGATCATGTCCATGGCTCCCGACGCGATGTACGAAGTTTTTTCCAGACCGCGCCGCGCGAAATCGGCTATTGCATCCTGCGTGCCGACGCCTTCTGCCACGACGCGCGTCTTCGGTTTACTCAGCATGCGCGTGCTCAAGATTCGCTTGTGAAGACGGCCGTCGGTTTGCGTGTAATCCACCATCGTCAATGCAACGCCGGGCTGTCCTCTGTGAAGGATTCTTACGGCGCCCGGCGGCAGCGAAAAATCGATTTCGTGAATCGTTCGCTCCGCGATGCGCCGCTTTTCGCTGGAAACCCATTTGACGACGCGCGATATGCGTATCGTTCCGTATGCGAAGATCGGATCCGCGAGCGACGGACGAACGATATCGTGTTTGCCGAGACGTATGCCTTGTTCTTCGAGCAATGCGCCGACGTCGCCGGCGGTCGTAACGATCGTTTTCGAGCCCGATGCCGTAATCAGCCGCACGGGGACCGCAGGCGAATAGTCGACGATCGAATTGTCCGTGAGCGGCGTGTCCGCCGCGGGATGCACGTAGTCGCGCGGCCCCGGCGTGATGCCGCGTTCTTTGAGGAACTCGCCGACCGTTTGCGCGGACGTGACGTGCTGAGTTTGCGTGCCTTCCGACTCGAAAAGCACGACATGACTAGCGGTTTTTACGTCGAGTGCCGCGGCAATGGCCGAGGCGGGGTGGGTGACGAAGCCCGCGCCCACCAGGGCCAGCGTGAGTACGCCTACGGCCAAGTAGTGGTATACGCGGTTCAAACTGCGTCCTATCAACCCAACTCCTTTCCTGCAACCGCACGGCGGGGCAAGCCGCGCACTAGGCGTGGTTCACTCGAGCAATGCAGTCCTCAGAGGCGGTTATGCGGTTGACGGATCCGTGTAGGAAACGCCAATTCAAGGCCGGGCCTTCACATCGCCCGGCAGAAGCGCGCGCCGGTCCCACCGGCACGTTGACCCGGGCACTATACCATGGCTTTACGAAAGCCTGACTATGCCAAAAGTCATAGCGCAGCACGGGTTACTCTTCCAGCGACCAAGCGCGCGGTCTGCTTCGAGGTCCGCCCGAAAGCGGGGCATAAACAGCACGACATGCGCGCGGGTTTCTTCACGGAGGTGTATCACCCAATCGTCAACGGCATCGTCGCCTCGATCGACGGCTTGGCGTCGGGGCTGCGCGCGCTGGGACACGAAGTCTACTGCTTTGCACCGCACGCGCCGGGATACGAAGAGCACGACGGCCCCGTGTTCCGGATGCCGTCGCTGCCGTTGCCTACATCCGCGCCCTACCGGCTGACGGTGCCGCTCGTGAGCCGGCGCAACCGGCACGCGATAATCAACCGCCTCGACATCCTGCACGCGCATTCGCCGTTCGTGACGGGATGGATGGCGGTCCGCTACGCGCGCAGATTGCGGATTCCGCTCGTCTATACGTACCATACGCAGCTCGAGGAATACGCCCATTACGTGCCGTTCGACGCCCACGCGACGCGGCGCGCGGCCTCGACGCTCACGCGAAATTTCGCGAACTTGGCGGACGCGGTGATCGTGCCTACGCAGTCGATGCGCGAGCATCTCACCCGGATCGGCGTAACCGTGCGCGTCGAAGTGATCCCAAGCGGCATCGACCTCTCGCACTTCGGGTCCGGCTCGCGAAACGCGGTGCTGCGCAGGAAACTCGGCATTCGAAACGGCGAGCGCATGCTGCTGTTCGTTTCGCGCTTGGCGCGGGAGAAAAACGTCGAGTTGCTGATCGACGCAGTTCGAGCCGGTACCGTGCCCTTGCGCCTGGTTATCGCCGGAGACGGGCCGGAGCGCGCATCGCTCGAAGCGCGCTGCGCCGAGTCCGGCATCGCCGATCGCGTTCTGTTTTTGGGCGAAGTCGAGCGGAACGAGCTTCCGGATTTGTACGCGAGCGCGGATGCATTCGTGTTTCCGAGCGTTACCGAAACCCAGGGTCTCGTGCTGGTCGAAGCGCTCGCGGCCGGAACTCTTGTGATCGCGGCCGATGCCCCGCCTGTGCGAGAAGTGCTCGCGGGCGCCGGGCATCTGATTACTCCCGACACGCCCTCGTTCGCAAAAGCTTTCGAACGCGTTCCGCTCGCCCCCGACGCTGCGGAAACGGCGAAAGCCTGCGCGGCGGCGGCCCGGTACGGCATCGAACGGCAGGCTCGCGCGGCCGCCGAGTTGTACGGGGACTTGACTCGAACATATGTTCGATATACGATACGAACATGAAAGGCTTCGTCGATGCGGCAACCGGGTTCGCGGCCGATGCGCAAGGCAACGGTGTCGCTTACGTACGGCTCATCGCCGGCAGCGGTCCAAGTGTGCTTCGCGTGCCCTTCAAGGTGAAGCGGTATCCCGCACTGCTGGAGCGCGAAGTCGGGTATGCCGCGCTCACTACAGTCGGCGCGGCCCTTCGCCGGCGCGGAGTCGAACGCGTGCGTTTTGCAGTCGAAGACCCCGCGCTCGCAAACGATCTGCGAGAGCACCGCGAGGTGCCGTCCCCGCTGACGCTCGCGTACGTGCGGCTGCGCTGCACGCTCAATCAATTCAAGGAGTATGACGTCGCTTCGTCCCCCGGCGGTGAGAGCGATTTGACCGCGCGAGCGCGGAGCGAAGCGGCGATGCACGTCGCGGCGTAAACCGTGCCCCGCTATCGGCGGCTTCGTGCCGGCGAATTACCGGCGGCAACGATCGATCTCGCGCAAGCGCTGATCGGATGCGTGTTGGTCCGAGACTGCCCGGACGGCCGAACCGCCGGCCGGATCGTCGAAACGGAAGCGTACGTCCGGGACGATCCGGCCTCGCACGCATATCGCGGACCGAGCACGCGAAACGCATCGATGTTCCTCGATCCGTTTCATGCGTACGTTTATAAGATCTACGGCACGTCGTTCTGCGTGAACGTAACGAGCGAGACTGCCGGTGATGGCGCTGCCGTCCTGGTCCGCGCCCTCGAGCCGCTCGAAGGTTTCGATCTCATGGAGCAGCGGAGGGGGACGACGCGCCTGCGCGATTTTGCGCGCGGTCCGGGGCGCGTTTGTCAGGCGCTCGACGTGGACGGGGCCCTCGACGGCATCGACCTGCGAACCGACAAGCGCTTGTGGCTGGCTGCCCCGATGAGGGACGGGCAGGCCGTCGGTACGAGCCGCCGGATTGGTATCACGAAGGCCTCGGAGCGCCTGCTGCGGTTCTACGAGCGGGGCAATCCGTTCGTGAGCGGACCCAAAGCGTTGTCACCGTGAGACGGGTATGTTATAGTTTCCTCGTCGCGAAGCTTGTATCTAAAGCCGCGACGCAGTAATTCCCCCCGCTCACATCGTCATGGAATATCGCGGCAGCCTCGCCCGACGTTTTCGTGCATGCATCGTGCGCGACTCTACGAGAGAGATACTCCACTGCAATTCGACAATCGTAACGATGGAGGCCGCCCCCCTCAAGGCGGAGGTCGCAGGCGCCGTTCAAGGCGTCACCGTCAATTTAATCAACCGCATCACGCGGAGCAGTTCCCGCAGGTCGAACAGGCGGGACCCGCGATGCTCACGGCCGAGCAGCTCACCGAAAAGACCAAAGCCGAACTCAACGCGATAGCCAAAGAGTTCGACATCGAGTCGCCCCTCAAATTGAAGAAGGACGAGCTGATTCCGCGCATCCTGGAGATCCAAACGCAGCGTTCGGGACTCGAGATCGCCAACGGCGTACTCGACATCTTACCCGAAGGCTACGGCTTTCTTCGCCGCGACGGCTATGTGATCGGCCCCGACGACATTTACGTCAGCCAGTCGCAAATACGCCGGTTCGAACTTCGCCGAGGCGACTTGGTGGAAGGGCAAACGCGCCGTCCCAAAGAGAGTGAAAAATATTACGGCCTGATCCGCGTCGACCGCATCAACGGGTTTCTCCCCGATCAGATTCGCGGCCGCCGGGTGTTCGAAAAGGGCACGCCGATCTACCCGAACGAGCGCTACAGACTCGAGGTGCGCGCGACCCAGCTCTCGACGCGCGTCATCGATGTCTTCTGCCCGATCGGCAAAGGCCAGCGCGCGCTCATCGTTTCGCCGCCGAAAGCCGGTAAGACGACGTTGCTCAAGAACATCGCGAACGCGATTTCCATCAATCATCCCGACGCGCATATCATGGCGCTGCTCGTAGACGAGCGGCCCGAAGAAGTGACGGACATGCAGCGCACCGTGGACGGCGAGGTCATCGCATCCACGTTCGACGAGCATCCCGAGAATCACACCGCCGTAGCCGAGCTGGCCATGGAGCGCGCGAAGCGCCTGGTGGAACTCGGCAAGGACGTCGTCATTCTGCTCGACTCCATCACGCGTCTGGCTCGTGCATACAACCAAGTCATTCCGACTTCGGGGCGTACGCTCTCGGGCGGTCTGGATACCGCCTCACTACACAAGCCCAAACGCTTCTTCGGCGCGGCGCGCAAAATCGAAGAGGGCGGCTCGCTGACGATCATCGCGACCGCGCTCGTCGAGACCGGTTCGAAGATGGACGACGTCATCTTCGAAGAGTTCAAGGGTACCGGCAACATGGAACTCAACCTCACGCGCAAGCTCGCAGAGTCGCGCGTGTTCCCTGCCGTCGACATCAAGCGTTCGGGAACGCGTCACGAAGAGCTGCTGCTCAGCGAGATCGAGATGCGGAAGATCTGGATGCTCCGCCGCGCGACGAGCGTGCTCAACAGCGGCGACATCACCGAACTCATTCTCGACAAGATGGCGCAGACGCGCACGAACGACGAGTTTCTGCAGAGCGTCACGAAGGAAGCGCTCTCGCTTTCGCGCGGATACGACGAGGGCAACGGCAAGTACTAACGCTTTGCCCGGCGCGTGTTCGACCGCAACCACTCGAAAAGCCCCACCCGGGGCTTTTCTCATTTTCCGCTCAAAAAAAGGTGCGATGCGAATGCGGCGTAACGGTGCGCTGATGGCCGAGCAGATGCGTCTGCAAAAATTCTTGGCTCACGCCGGCGTGGCATCGCGCCGCGCGGCCGAAGAGCTGATCGTGCGCGGCAAAGTTCGCGTGAACGGTAAAGTCGTGCGCGAGCTCGGAACGATCGTCAGCACGGACGACCGTGTCGACGTGAGCGGAACGCCGGCCGCCGTGAGCACCGATCCGGCGTACTTGGTGATGCACAAGCCCGTGAACGTCATGACCACGATGCGCGATCCGCAGGGAAGGCGGACCGTTGCGGATCTCTTGCCGAAAGGCATGCCGCGTATGGTGCCGGTTGGACGGCTCGATTACGATACGTCGGGCGTGCTGCTCTTCACGAACGACGGCGCCATCGCGAATGCGCTAACGCATCCGCGCTTCGGTGTCGAGAAAACGTATCGCGCCGTGGTGAAAGGGCGTTTGCTTCCGGAGGAAATCCGGCGCTTGCAGAGCGGCGTTATGCTCGAGGAGTTCCGCGCCGGCGGCGCGCGTGTGAAAGTCGTCGCGACCCGGCGGGACAACTCGGTCCTGGACATCACGGTTCACGAAGGGAAGAACCGTCAGGTTCGCCGCATGTTCGACGCCGTCGGCCATCCGGTCGTCGCGCTCGCGCGGCTGCGTTTCGGTCCGCTGCGGTTGGGAGACTTGCCTCCCGGGCAAACTCGTGGCCTCACTGAAAAGGAATTGGCGCAACTTGATCGATACAAATCCGGCGCCCGCTGAACATTTATGGATCGCCTGAGCTCACTTCCGCATGCGTATAAATTGGCCCGGCGCGACGCTCGTCCGCCGGGCACGGTCGTCGAATTGCCGAACGGGGCAACTTTCGGCGGTGAGATCCTCGCATTGTGCGCGGGTCCGTGCAGCGTCGAGTCGCGCGAACAAATCGAGTCGACGGCGAGCGCCGTCGCCGCGCGCGGCGCAAACGTTCTGCGCGGCGGCGCGTTCAAGCCGCGCACGTCGCCGTACTCGTTTCAGGGCCTCGGCGCGGACGCGCTCAAGATGCTGCGCGACGCAGCCGATGCGCACGGCATGGCGGTCGTCACCGAAGTCCTCGATCCGCGCGACGTCGGGCTGGTCGCGCAGCACGCGGACATGCTGCAGATCGGCGCCCGGAACATGCAGAACTTCGGCCTCCTGCGTGAGGCGGGCGAAAGCGGCAAACCGGTGCTTCTCAAGCGCGGCCTTTCCGCAACGATCGACGAATGGCTCATGGCGGCGGAATATCTGCTGGTAGCCGGCAACCCTCGGGTCGTTTTGTGCGAGCGCGGCGTGCGCTCGTTCGACAACTCGACGCGCAACTTGCTGGACGTCGCGGCCGTGCCGCTGCTGCACTCGCTTACGCATTTGCCCGTCATCGTCGACCCGTCGCATGGGACCGGGGTGGCTCGTCTCGTCGGGCCGATGGCGCTCGCGGCGATAGCCGCGGGCTCCGACGGACTGCTGATAGAGGTTCACCCGCATCCGGCATCCGCAGCATCGGACGGGCAGCAGTCCATTACGTTCGAGCAATTCGACGCGTTGATGACGCAGGTCGAGGTGGTGGCGCGCGCCGTCGGCAGGCGGGTGCCGGCTTCCAGCTTGGCTACGTAGCAGTAGAAGGGGTCGGGCTTGTCTGTGGGGGAAACCGGCCGACGAAAGCCGTTTGAGTTGCGTTTTACCGAGGTATCAGGGCTACGCGCCCTTGCTCCGTCTTCTTCTAATCTACATTGCGAAAAAATTAGGGAAAAACAACGCATGATTCGTTTCATTCGCGTCGCAGCGGGTGCAGCCGCCGTTGCAGGCGCCGCAGCATTCGCCCTTCCGGCCGGCGCGCAGTACGCCAATGAATTCATGCCGGCGAAGTTGGTCCATCAAGGGTCGACGTCGAAGTCTATCGCCGGTTCGGGAACCGTGATCGTTCAAGTGCAGGTGAACGCAAACGCCAGCCATCACGTCGTCAAGGTCATCCACTCGACGAATCGGGCGGACAATGCCGCGGCCATGGACATCGCGAGCAACTCCTCATACCGCCCTGCACATCGCGGATCGACGCCGGTTACCTCGTATTACGATTTCACCCTGAAGTTCAAAGGACGTTCGGTTTCCTCGGGCGACACGGTCGTGCGCGGAAGCGCCGCGGCGCGCATCGATGCGCTGATTCACCAAGGCAAATATCAAGCGGCAAAAACGCAGTTGACGGCCGCGCTTGCAAGTAATCCCAGCGATCCGCTGCTCAACCAGGAACTGGGAACGGCGGAATATTTCCTGGCCGATTATGCATCCGCTGCGGCGGCATTCGAGAAGGTTCCGACGATCAGCAAGACGTTCTCGCAGGTAGCCGCGCAATCGTATGCGCTCGCCGCCGTGAAGACGGCGACGACCGCTCCGCAAGAGGCCGTCGAATACGGAAAGAAAGCCGTGGCGATGGCTCCCGGCGCGAATTCGTATTATGCGCTCGGGACTGCGGAACTTCAGGCAGGGGACGCAGCGGGCTCCGTGTCGGATCTGAAGAAGGCTTTCCAGCTCGTGCAGTCCGATCCGAAAGCGGATAAGAAGACGAAGGTTGCAATCGCATCGCAACTGTATGCGGCGTACACGAAGGCCGGAGACACCGCGAACGCAGAGAGCACGCTCGCGACGATCAAGACGATCGATCCGGCGAACACTTCCGTCGGAACGCTGCAAGGCAACCGTTACATCGAGTCTGCGAATGCGGCTTCCAAGGCCGGCAACCATGCTCAAGCGCTGCAGGACTTCGAACAAGCGGCAGCCGTCGGGCCGCCGGCGATTCAGGTCACAGCATATGCGGCGGCGGCGTTGGAACAAAATGCAGTGCTGCAGTCGCAAAAGACTCCGCCTACCAAAGACGATTACGCCAAGGTGAAGGCTCTTGCGGACAAAGCCCTGGCCGTAAACGCAAACGATCCGCTCGCGAATTATGCCGAAGGAGTCGGTCTCGCGGGCGAGTGGGTGATCGGCAACAAGTCGGACTCGGGTCTGAAGGCCCAAGCACTTGCCGCTCTCAACAAAGCAAAGGCGGCCGCTCAGTCGGCCGGCAACACCGCGCTCTCGCTGAACATCGACAACTTCATCAAGAGCACTCTTCAGTGATGGCAAGCGGAGGGTAATAGTACGAGGACTTTCCGTGGGGGTGGGCCAAAGGCGGCCTTCACGTAAACGGGGGACCGCCCCCGGTTCTTTTCTTCTGTCTTAGCGCACAATACGTTCCCGTCAAAACGGGAGGGGTCGAAAGAATAGTGTTTTCCGGTTTCATGAGTCTAATGCACCAGGGCGGCTGGGACATGTGGTTGCTGCTGCTCATTTCGGTCGTCGGTCTTGCGGTTGTGATCGAACGGCTCGTGTTTTTCGCTACGCAGCACGGCGACACGAAAGGTCTCCTGCGGGTAATCGGCGGGAAAATTGCCGCCGACGACGTCGACGGCGCCATCAAGGTCTGCCGTTCGCAGCGCGGCATGCTTCCGCGCATTCTCGAGTTCGGTCTGCAGCGCGGCGAAAAGAACCGCGCCGACATCACCGACGCGCTCTCCATCGCGCTGATGGAACACTTGAATTCGCTCGAGCGCAATCTGGGCATCATCGGCACCATCGCCGTCATCGCGCCGTTCGTCGGTCTGTTCGGTACGGTTTTGGGTATCATCCGCGCCTTCTCCGACATCGCGCTCAAGGGCAACTCCACACCCGCCGTCGTTGCGGCCGGTGTTTCCGAAGCGCTCGTGACCACGGCGACCGGTCTCATCATTGCCGTCATCGCGGTCGTGTTCTTCAACTATTTCAAGACGCGCATCAAATCGTACAACCAAGAGATGATCGTCGCGGCGAACCAGATGGCGGAAATGCTCCACTTCCACAACACGGGATCCCCGATTCCCACCGATCTGTATCAGCCGGTCAAGTAGGCTAGGGTCCAATGGGACTGCTGTCCGCAAAACAAGACGAAGAAGTAATGGCGGAGATCAACATCACGCCGTTCACCGACGTATTGCTTGTTTTGCTCATCATCTTCATGATCTTGGCGGCACTGGTTACGCCGCCCGGGTTCGAAAAAGAGCTGCCGAACAACAATAATTCCCAGCCGCTCACGCAGAAGCAGCACAACGACATCGAAGTTCTCGTCAACAACAAGGGCGCGATTTTCGTCGACGGTCAGAAGACCGACGAGAACGGTATTTACAACGTGATGCTCACCGAACGCGCAAAACGGGGCAACAAGCACGTTTCCATTACGGCCGACACCAAGTCGCCGTACGGTGTGATCATCCGGATTCTCGACGCCGCCAAGATCGCCGGGCTCGATAACGTCGGGTTCGTCACTTCATCATAGTGGAGGTTTGAAGTAATCCGTGGCCGTCTCAACAGGTCAAGGCGAAGAAGAAGTCATGTCGACCATCAACATCACGCCGTTTACCGACGTGCTGCTGGTGCTCCTGATTATCTTCATCATTCTCGCCTCCGTCACCAAAGAGCCCGCGTTGCCGCTGGCCAAAAACCGGGACAAGGTGCTGCCCTCCCAGATCGTGGTCATCATCGACAAGGACAACCACATCGAAATCGGCTCGAACATCGTGCCGATAGAGGACGCGAAGGCGGCGTTCCAAGACTTGCAGACCAATACCGGCAACCGGTTTGTCAGCGTGATCATCAAGGCGGATCCCAAGGCCGACTACGGCACGATCCTGCTCGTGATGGACGCGGCGAAGTCGGTGAATCTCACGGAGTTCGGCCTGGCCAATAAGATCGAGGGAAGCAAAACGTAGAGATGCCGAACAAGAGTAACTCGCCGTTCATCACGACGGGCGAACGCACCGCCAATTTCATGGGTTGGGCGTTCCTCATCTCGATTCTCGCGCATTTCTTCCTGGCGCCCATTCTGCCCAGCATGAGGCAGCACACGGAAGATCAAACCGTCGAGAAGGTTTCCGTGACCAAGAAAATCACGGTAAAACCGCCGACGCCGCCTCCGCCGACGCCCACGCCGCCGCCGCCGAAAACGACGCCGCCGCCACAGCCGCAGCAGCAGCATCAGCAGCAAGTCCGGCTCAGAGCTGAACGTTCCCAAGACGACGAGTCACAGCAATTCGTCATCGAGTGAAAACCGGTATGTGCCGCCGCCGGTCGGAAACGAACAAGGCGTTCCGCAAGGTACGGTTGCGAGCGCGCCGCCGGCTCCGGTTTCGACGGCACCTCCGGGCACGCCGAAGCCTGCGTGCAAGACGCCGTTTCAGGATGCGACCGTCGTAAATCAGGCGCAGCCCGAATATCCCGACTCCGCGCGAGATCTCGGACTGGGCGAAGTTCAGGTTGCGGTTACCGTGACGATCGGTCCGGACGGAAGTCTGCAGGGAGTACGATCTCACAAAGCGCGGGAAACATGGCGCTCGATCAGGCAGCGCTCGCGGCAGCACGTCAGTCGACGTACGCGCCTAAGATCGTCAATTGCCAGCCCACGACGGGCTCGTACTACTTCAAGGTGACGTTCGACCCCAATAGTTAGCGTCCGCCGCATTCGTAGTGCATCGTCGCGAGGCGCTTCCGAAAGGGAGCGTCTCGCGTTTTTGGGAAGCGCCTACGCATGAGCGCGTCACGCGCCAGGAACATCATGATCGCCGCCATCGCGATCTCGCTGCTGCTGCATCTGCTGCTTGCGGGCTACATTCGATGGCCATTCAACCAACGGTCGAACGAGCGTGAAATCGTGCGCGTTCGGCGCATCACGATCGCCCGCATCGTGCCGCATACGCCCGCGCCGACTCCTCCTCCGACGCCGCAACCGACAACCGCAGCAAAACCAAAAGTCCTTCCGCCTGCCGTGACGAGCACGCCTCGCGGCTCCAAGGGACCACCAGTCGCGCACGTCGTCGCGCCCGCGCCGAGCGCGGCTTCAGCTTCACCGGCGAGGGCGACCGCGACTCCGGTACCGGTTGCCACGCACGTCGCGCAGGCCTGTCTGCTGCACGACATTTCGCCGGCCGTTGCCGCAACGGCGGATCCGCCAGACATTCCCGCGGACGTGCGAGCCTCGAAAATCAGCGGTACCTCAGCGATTCAGGTGCACGTCGATCCGCAAGGACGCGTAACGTCGGCATCCCTGGCAACTTCCTCCGGAAACGCCGGTCTCGATCGGATTGCGTTGCAGGCGGCGAAGGCGGCCACGTACAGCGCGGCCCTGGTAAAATGCAAACCGGTGGCTTCGGTCTACACGTTTACGATGAAGTTCGTTGCATGGTAAAGGCTTTTTTTGTCATCGTGAGCTCGTCGAACGACCTCGAGCTTGTCGAGGGGCACCCTTCGCGATGGCTTCGACTGCGCTCAGCCGTGTTGCGTAAGCTCGGCCTGACTTGGAAACTACAGTACGCCCATGTCGCGAAGTAAACGCAGCGTGTCGATGTAGCGCGTGAGGTCCTGCTGTGTGTCTTCGCCGACGTCGACGAAACCGACGCCGGTGCGGTACCGCTGCAGAAGCGGATCGAAATGCGACCAGCGGACCATGCCGCTGAGCCGAATCATCGGACGAGTGTCACCGCGTAATTCCAGCTGAACGGAAATCGGCGCGTCTTTCTTCAGTTCGGCGTTCGTGATCATCGCCATACCGCCGAGCGCGATATCGTACGTTTCCGTGAATTCCGGAGCGAATTCTTCGGAGATGCTGTACGAAACGAGCAGCGTGTCGCCGACGCGGTCGAACTCCCGGTGATGCCCGAAATTTTCGTCCTGCTCGTGCGCGTCCTGCGCGCCCGACTCGTGTTCCACACGTCCGCCTTGGCAAGCCGCCGAAAAAATCCCTCCCCAGGAGCAGCGCGACGAGCGCCGTAACCTCGGCTCGGTGACATTCGTTCAAGCCATCGCGCTTGCGGTCTTACAAGGCGTAAGCGAGTCTTTCCCGTCAGCAGCCTGGGTCAGACGATTCTCATTCCCTCGCTCCTGCACTGGCGAGTCGACAGGCAAGATCCGACGTTCCTCGCTTTCGTCACCGTGCTGCATCTCGGCACGGCGCTGGCTTTGCTGATTTTTTACCGTCGCACGTGGGTGCGAATCGTCCGCGCATTCGTCGGCAGCGTCGCGCGCGGAAAAATCGGCGCCGACCCCGACGAGAAGATTGCGTGGCTGCTCGTCGTCGCAACTGTTCCGGTCGGATTGCTGGGCGTGCTCTTGAAAGATCCGGTGCGCAAATTCTTCGGAAGCGCAGAGTTGGCCGCGGCGTTCCTCGTCTTCAACGCATTCATCATGTTCTTCGGCGAGTTTCTGCGGCGGCGCCAGAAGGGGCAGTTTCATCGTCCCGACAAGCGCATCGAACAGCTCACATGGGCGCAAAGCGTGGGCATCGGTTTTGGTCAGTCGCTCGCGCTCTTTCCCGGCATTTCGAGATCGGGCGCTTCGATGGTCGCCGGCTTGCTCGCCGACCTCAATCACGAGGACGCTGCGAACTATTCGTTTCTGCTCGCGACCCCGGTGATTTTGGCGGCCGGCCTGCTGGAAGTGCCGGACCTTATGGGAGTGGGGCGGCACGTCGTCCTCGTTCAAGCCGTCATAGGCGGAATCGTTGCGGGCATTGCCGCATATTTCTCAGTCGCATTCCTGGTCCGCTATTTTCAGCGGAACGATCTGCGCCCGTTCGGCTGGTATTGCTTGCTGTTCGGCGCGCTCTGTCTCGCACTTGCTGCTAAGGGAGTCATTCGATGAAAGTTCTCGCCGTCGCGCTCGGCATTATCTTCGTAATCCTGGCCATCCTCACCGCGACCGGCGTCGCGCATTTCGCGCCGGCCATCGGACTGAACGGCGTGCGTCACACCAAACATACGATTTTGTTCGCGGTGATCGCGCTCTTGTGTTTCATCTGGGCCCGAATGTCGACGGAGTCGGCTACTTCCTCCCGATGAGGTAGACTTCGCGTGAGTGCGGCGCGCGTATCTCTACGTGCGGCCGCGCGTTGCGCATGTGCGGCTCGAATTCGTGCAGCCGCGGCTCCGTCGTTTGGAGCACGACGACCGGATAGTCTTGAGCGTTTGACAGAACGCTTGCGATCGCGCGGGCGTAGCCGTGTTCGTCGGCGCTGCGCCGGCCGAAGAGCGAATCGCGGTACGCGTGCTCGATATTGTGGTAGGGGTTTCCCTGCCACCACGCCTCCCACATCCAAATGCGCGCGTCCGCCGTTCGGAACGAGTTTCGGGCCGGCGGCGCGATGAAGAGCGCGTCTGCGGCTTGCGCCGCGATGGTGTCGAGCACGTCGGCTCGCCGCGCCGTGTTGCGCCGCAGATTCGTGCTCACCCATTGTTCCGTTTTGCGGATATAATGCCATGCGAGTTCGCTCGGCGGAATGTCTTGCATTTCGTCGGGAAACTGCGCTTTTTGAAGCCAGTAGCAGAGCACGTTCCACAGTCCCAGGATCGCGAGGCCCGTTTGGCCGTCGCTGCGCAGATTGCGCACGTTGTCGAACCAAACGCCGAGATAAATGCACTGCTCTTCCGTGAAAAAGACGCCCTCCCAAGCTTTGAAGAGATCGATGGCATAAATGCGTCCGGGCAGCATCTCGACGATCTCCGCAACCTCAGGCTCGCGCAATACCGTGAAGTCGTTGACGATGAGACCGTCGCCGACTCGCACGAACCATTCGACCAAATCCCCGCCGTGAACCGCGATGCCGTGGCGCTTGAAATAATTCAGATGCGTGGGAATGCCCATGAACGGATCGACGACGCTCGTGCACCCGTATTCGCGCAGGATTTCTTCGATTCGTGAAGCGGAGATGCGCCGCGTGCGTTCCGGGAGTTCGATCATGCGCGGGCTCTGACGACCTCCGAGAGCGCGCGGACGACCGCGGGATCGAACTGCGTGCCGGAAACCGTTTCAACTCGCACGATCGGCAGCGTACGCTCTTCGGTGATGCGGCTGCGGTACGCCTCGTCGATTGCGTCGTACGCAATTGCCACGGCGAGCAGCTGCGCCGCGCGCGGAATTGCACCGTGACGCAGTCCGTCCGGTGCGCCGCTACCATCGTACCATTCCGCACGCGCACGCAGCACCGGAGCAACGTCCGAAAGGTACCCGCACTGTTCTACCAAATTCGCGGCCGCGACGGCGTGCTTCGCCCGGGTCTCGATCCCCAGCCGCGCGAGCGCGTCGAATTGTGCCGATTCCAAGTTCGGCGATCCGAGTTCGCCGATTCCGAAGAGCGTCGCGGCGAGGCCGGCTTGGCGCTGCGCCGCATCGTTGCACCCAAGCTGCGCCGCGAGGTCGCTCGTGCGGCGCGCGACGCGTTGCGCGCGTCCCGGCGTGCCGTTGTGAGCATCGACTCGCTCGGAGAGCAAAGCGATGAGGTCTTCGGGGGACGTTCGATTGGCATGAAGCGCGTAGTACGGTGCTGCGATCGGCTCCGCATCGCCGCCGAACGTATGAAACCAGGTAACGAACTCGCTCGTATGTGCCGGTGCGAACGCGCGTCCGCTGCCCATCGATATTTCGCTGAGAGCTTCTTCCGGATCCGCAATCGAAGCGTATGCGAGGGCAATGTGCAAGAGCTGAGCGATCTTCGGAATGCCGGACCAGCGCAACTGATCGGGATATCCCGTTCCGTCCCAGCATTCCGCTTGCCAGCGCACCGTGTCGGCGACGCCCTCGGGAAGCGACGCGATGCGGCCGCAAATGCGCGCGCTTTCGGCCGGCACGTCCCACGCGACCATGGCGCGCTCGCGTTCGGAAAGCGGTTCGCCTTTGGCGAACGCCGCGTTGGCGATGGCTCCGGCATTGCGCAAAAGCGCGGCGAAATACAATGCGTCGACGTCGCTTTGAGGCAGTCCCGCGATCTTCGCGATGCCCGCCGCGACGGCAGCGGCGCGCTCGCTTTCGCCCGGCGCTGCTCCGGCGGCGTAATCGGCGACCGCGCCGAAGAACGCGAGCACCTCACCGAGGGCCACGGACTCGGGGCTCGAACTCCCGCCAGTACCTTCCGACAAGGACATTGAACCGCTCGTTTTTCTATCACTGTGCCGAAACCCTCACACTTTGCCGCCGACGGCAGCATTTTCATGGTCGACGTCTCGGATAAACCGGCGACTGCACGCAGCGCTCGCGCGCAGGCGCGCCTGCGTTTGGGTTCGGCCGCGGCGTCCGCGCTGCGCGATGCGGCGCTCGCGAAGGGCGACGCCTTTGCAGCCGCGCAGATCGCCGGGATCATGGCAGCAAAGCAAACTCCCTCGTTGATTCCGCTGGCCCATGGAATTCCGCTTTCGAAAGTCGACGTGCAGTTTTCGTGGGACGGCGACGTGCTCGTCATCGATGCGACGGCCGCAACCATCGCGCAAACCGGCGTTGAAATGGAAGCGATGGTCGCCGCGGCAATGAGTGCGCTCACCATTTACGACATGGCAAAAGCCGTCGAGAAAGGTATCTGCATCGAGTCGGTTCGTCTGCTCGAAAAAACCGGAGGAAAGAGCGGCACCTGGCATGCGCGCTAAAGCGGCGCTCATCGTTCTCTCCGATCGCGCTGCCTCCGGAGAGCGCCCCGATGGCTGTCTGCCCGTCATGCGCGATCGGCTTGGTTCGCAGTATGAAATCGTGCGCGAGACGATCTTGCCCGACGACGCCGGAGCGCTGCAGGCCGAGCTCATCGATCTCTCCGACAGCGGTGCGGCATCGCTGGTGCTGACCAGCGGCGGCACAGGTTTGGGCTCTCGCGACCGCACCCCGCAAGCTACTGCTGCAATTCTGGATTACGAAGTGCCGGGAATTTCGGAAGCGATCCGCAGCGCCTCGCTGCAGATCGTCAAAACGGCGATGCTTTCGCGCGGAATCGCCGGGGTGCGTCATCGCACGCTCATCGTCAACTTGCCGGGCAGTCCCAAAGCCGCCGGCGAAGCGCTCGACATCGTGTTGCCGGTTCTGCCGCACGCAATCGAGTTGCTTCGCGGCGAGGTCGATCACGGATAACACAATCGCACCCATGGATTTTTCGCAAGCGCAAACCTATCTGCTCGGCACGGTGAACGAAACGGCTTCGCGCCGGGAACCCTACCGCCTCGACCGAATGCGGTCGTTTTTGCACGAGTTGGGCGATCCGCAGGAGCAGTACCCCGTGCTGCACGTAGGCGGAACGAGCGGCAAAGGCTCGACTTCGACGATGCTCGCCTCGGTGCTGACCGCTTCGGGAAAACGCGCCGGGCTGCATACCAAGCCGCACTTGCGCTCGATGACGGAGCGCGCACGCATCGACGGCATCTCCGTTTCGGAAGAACGCTTCGGCGAAATCCTTGGGGAAATGATGACCGCCATCGAGAGCGTCACGCAGCGGTTTTCGCGGCCTTCCTATTACGAAACGCTGTTGGCGCTCGCGTTCGTATACTTCGCGCAGGAAAACGTCGACGTCGCGGTCATCGAAGTGGGCGTCGGCGGAAAGCTCGACGGCACGAACGTTCTGCGCCGTCCGCGCGTGAGCCTGATTACGAACATCGGGCTCGATCACACCGACATCTTGGGTGAGACGCTCGAAGAAATCGCGGCCGACAAAGCCGGCATCGCGCGCGCGGGAGTGCCGCTCGTAAGTGCCGTGGAAGACGCCGGCGCTCGCGCCGTCATCGAGGAACACTGCAGGCAAAGCGGCGCGCCGTTCATTTCGGTTCTCGACGAGACAACCATCGAAGTGCGTCCGTCCGCGCCGTTCACGCAGTCATTCTCGCTGTCCACGCCGGCGTATACGTACGACATCACGCTGCCGCTGCTCGGCGCGTTCCAGCAGCGAAATGCGGCCACTGCGGTGCTGGCGCTCGAACAACTCGGGACGGACTTGCGACCGGACCCCGGCGCGATCGAACGTGGGCTCTTGCACTTCAATCTCGCCGGACGCATGGAATATTTTCCGACGCACCCGGGCGTAGTTTTCGACGTTGCGCACAATCCGGACAAAGCGTCGCACCTGGTGGATTCGCTTCGTACGACGTTTTCCGATCGCCGCTTCACGTGCGTCATGGCGGTGGGCGAGAGCAAGAATGCAACGGATATCTTGCACGCGTTCGAAGGTTTGACGGCGACGTATATTTTTACGACGTTCACGACGCAAGGAAGAACGGCGACGAAGCCGCAGCGCCTGCTGAGCATCGCGGAATCGCTCGGCATGTCCGGCCGTGCTCTGAACGATCCGATCGAAGCGCTGAATATTGCGCGGCGCAACGCATCCGCCGACGACGTGATCGTCGTCACGGGTTCCACCTTTGTGGTTGCGCAGCTGCGCGAATGGTGGATGGAAAACGTCGTTGCGGCTCAGTCTGCAATCTAAACGCGGCGCGCTGCGGCTGCGCGGGCGGGACCTGCCGTGGGGCGCGCGCACGTACGTCATGGGCATCGTCAACGTGACGCCCGACTCTTTCTCCGGCGACGGCATACCGGACGCGCAGGCTGCGGTGGCGCATGCGATCGCCCAGCACGAACGTTCGAGCGACCTGATCGACATCGGAGCGGAATCGACTCGACCGGGACATACGGCGGTCGACGAACGGACGGAGCGCGCGCGGTTGCTGCCGGTGATCGAAGGCGTGCGCCGTGCGATCCCGTCGGCAATTCTTTCCGCGGACACGTACAAAGCGGGCGTTTTTCGCGCCGCCCATGCGTCGGGCGCCGATATGCTCAACTCCGTATGGGGGCTTCCCGACGCACTTCTCGATGCCGCAGCCGAATGCAGCGCACCAGTGGTAGTCATGCACAACAAGCACGAAGCGCAATATACCGGAAACGTGATGGACGAGGTGCTGCGCTTTCTCGACGAAGCCGCGCGCCGCGCGATGCGCGCCGGCATCGCCGCGGAACACGTTATTCTCGATCCGGGGATCGGGTTCGGAAAAACGCCGGATCACAATATCGCGGTACTGCGCGAATTGCCGCGTTTGGTCGCCCTCGGTTTCCCGACGCTCATCGGCACGTCGCGAAAATCGACGATTGGGAAACTCACCGGTAAAAAACCTCCGCTTCGCACGCACGGCACGAGCGCCACGACGGCGCTCGCGATTGCCGCAGGCATCGACATCGTCCGCGTTCATGACGTGGACGAAGCCCGGGACGCGGTGAGCGTAAGCGATGCGATCGTGCGCGACTGGAGGCCGGTGAATTGGATGTAATCGCGATTACCGGTATGCGCGTTTTCGGACGCCACGGCGCAAATCCGGGCGAACGCGACCGCGAGCAGCCGTTCGACGTAGACGTCCGCGCGGAGATCGATCTCGGTGCAGCCTCCGCGAAGCGACGATCTGGGAGACACGCTGGACTACGCGCATCTGCATCGGCGTATCGCGACCATCGTGCAATCGACGTCGTTCGCGTTGCTGGAACGGCTCGCGGCCGAAATTGCGGACGCGCTGTTCCGCGACGCGCGCATTGCTCGTGCGCAGGTGCGCATCGCGAAGCCGGAGCTGCTCGACGGCGCTACTCCGAGCGTGTGTCTGCGACGTGAAAATCCGCGCCACAGCGCCGCGTTTCCATAACGCCGAATGCTCGCCGCAATCGGACTGGGATCCAATCTCGGAAATCCGCCCGAAAACGTCCGGCGCGCAATAGCCGCACTGTCCGGTCTGGGCACCCTTCGCGCGGTTTCGCGCTTGTACGCGAGCAAGCCGTGGGGCAGACGCGATCAGCCGGACTTCTGCAATGCGGTAGCGCTCTTGGACACGGATCTTGCGCCCCGGGACTTGCTTGCACGGCTCAAACAAACCGAGCGCCGGCTCGGGCGCACGGAGGGAAAGCGATGGGGCCCGCGCATCATCGACCTCGACGTCCTGACGTACGGAGACCTTTTCGTGGACGAGCCCGATTTGCAGATCCCGCACGCGCGTCTTTACGAGCGCGCCTTCGCGCTCGTCCCTTTGGCGGAGGTAGACCCGCGCTTCGCCGCGGCAGTGGCTGCCCTGCCCCCCGGCGAAACGGTAGCGCTCATGTCCGAGGATGAACGGCCGGCCGGCGACCTACTCGCAGGCCTCATCGACCGCGTGCGATCGCTGGCGCAGGCCTTCCTGGAGACCGATCTGATTCGTCTTCGGATTGAGGACGAGCGTGAAGACGTCGTTGAATTCCGCCGCCGGCCCGATCCGTCGCCCGCTTCGCAGGCGGCTCAGCCCCAGGCCTTGCCGACCGCAGCGCCCGCAAATCTGCATCCGATCAAAGCCGACCTCGTCGGCATCTTTCGTTTCAGCCGTCCGGCGGTAACCGAAGGGGAAATCTTGGAGGGCGATAGGGAGCTGGCATTCGTCGACGCGCTCGGCATCCGCAATCCGGTGCGATCGCTCGGCGGCGGCCGCCTTGCCTCGGTCTTCTGTCAGGACGGCGAGCCGGTCGAATACGGCCAAGTGCTGTTCGAGATCGACAGAGGATAGCGCGCTTTAGACATGTTCAAGAAGGTATTGATCGCGAACAGGGGAGAGATCGCGCTGCGCATCAACCGCGCGTGCCGCGAACTCGGCGTGCAGACGGTTGCGATTTTCTCAGAAGCGGATCGCAATTCGCTGCACGTGCGCCACGCGGACGAGGCGTTCTGCGTCGGCCCCGGGCCGGTGCCGCGTTCGTATCTCAACATTCCGAACATCATTTCGACCGCGCTCATCACGGGGTGCGATGCGCTTCATCCGGGATACGGCTTCTTGGCCGAGAACGCGCGGTTTGCTGAAATTTGCGCGGACCACGGGCTCGCATTCATCGGCCCCAAGCCGGAAGTGATTGCCGCGATGGGTGATAAAGCGACGGCAAAGCGCGTCATGAAAGAGGCCGGAGTCGCGACGACGCCCGGCACCGACATCCTCGCTTCGGTCGACGAAGCGCGCGAAGCGGCAAAGAAAATCGGCTATCCCGTGCTGCTCAAGGCCACCGCGGGCGGCGGCGGCAAGGGCATGCGCGTCGTGAACGCGCCCGAGGAAATCGAGCGGGCGTACGCGTCTGCGACCGCCGAAGCGGAAGCGGGTTTCAAAGACGGACGGCTGTACATGGAAAAGCTGATCGTCAAGCCGCGTCACATCGAGGTGCAGATTCTCGGCGACAATTTCGGCAACGTCGTTCACCTGGGCGAACGCGACTGCTCCGTGCAAAAACCCTCGCATCAAAAACTGATCGAAGAAGCTCCTGCGCCCAATCTCGCGTCGAAGACGCGCAACGCGCTGCACGACATGGCGGTGCGCGCGGCCAAAGCGGTGAAGTACAGCAATGCCGGAACGCTTGAATTCCTTGTGAGCGGCGACCACGTGTTTTTCATGGAGATGAACACGCGTATTCAAGTCGAGCATCCCGTCACGGAGATGGTGTACAACATCGACCTCGTGAAGGAACAGATTCGCATCGCGGCAGGCGAGCCGCTTGGCTATACGCAGGCCGACCTCAAGGCCTCGGGACACGCGATCGAATGCCGCGTCAATGCGGAGGATCCGCGCAACAACTTCGCGCCGGCGGCCGGGACGCTCACGGCCGTGGTGTTTCCCGGCGGCCCCGGCATCCGCGTCGACACGCACGTATTTTCGGGAGCGATGGTCCCGCCGTTCTACGATTCGATGATTGCGAAAATCATCGCGGCCGGCGACACACGCGATGCGGCCATCGCGCGAATGGAACGCGCGCTCCGTGAAACGGCCATCGAAGGAGTGAATACCACCATCCGGCAATGCTTGGAGATCCTGGGTACGCAGCCGTTCCGCACCGGCCGCTACTCCATCGACTTTCTCCCCAGCCTCATGCAAGCCACCGTCGCGGTTTAGGAGTTTTTCGTGCCTTCCCGCCGCATGGCGCGCGAGCTCGCGCTGCAAGCCCTATTCTCAGTCGAGATTGGGCATCGCGACGCCGCCGAGGTTCTCGAAGAGTACCTCTCGACGTTCAGCGAGAGCGCGCACCGCCTGTTCGTGAAAGACTTGGTACTCGGGACCCTCGAACATGCCGTGGAAAGTGACGAGCACATCGTGCCTCTGCTGGAGGGCTGGACAATCGAACGTTTGCCCACGATCGATCGTTTACTGCTTCGAATGGCGGCTTTCGAATTGCGGCACCATCCTGAAACACCGCGTCCCGTGATCATCAACGAAGCAGTCGAATTGGCGAAGCGCTTTTCGACCGAGGATTCCGGGCGTTTCGTCAACGGCGTGCTCTCCGCATTGATTCGCGGTAACGGACATGCCTAGGTTGCTGCGCGCGGCGCTCGTTACGCTGCTGCTCTTGGTGTTGTTCGTCGCCGGCTCGGTAGCGGGCATCGTCAGCGCGTATTCGCGCAATCTGCCCGACATCAGCCGCATGGCGGACTATCAGCCCGCACGTTCGACGCGTATCTACGCGCGCGACGGGACGCTGCTCGCGAACCTCTACAAAGAAAACCGCATCTGGGTTCCGATCGACGAGATTCCGCCGATCGTCCGCGACGCGTTCATCGCAAACGAAGATCACAATTTCTACCACCATCACGGCGTCGATTTCGGCGGTATCGCGCGCGCCGCGTTTGCCGATCTCACGCATCGTCACTTCGAGCAAGGCGCGTCCACAATCACGCAGCAGCTGGCGCGCGGCCTGTTTCTCACCGATCAGCAGACGATCTCGCGAAAGATTCAGGAAGCGCTGCTGGCAATGGAAATCGAGCGCTACTACACGAAGGACGAAATTCTCGAACGTTATCTGAACTTGATCTATTTGGGTTCGGGTGCGTACGGCGTCGACGCGGCGGCACACACGTATTTTGGCCGCAGCGTCACCGATCTGACGATTGGTCAGGCCGCACTGCTCGCGGGTCTTGTCGCGGCGCCCTCCGATTATTCGCCATACGTCAATCTGCAGCTTGCGCGCGAGCGCCAGTCACACGTGCTCGATCGCATGGCGGATAGCGGCTACATCTCGGAGCAGCAAGCGCAAGACGCCAAACTCGCGCCGCTCGAACTCGTGGGAGAACGGCCCGCGGGTCTGCAAGGTTTTCGCGCTCCGTGGTTCACGACGTACGCGGTCGCGCAACTCGAGCACGAGTTCGGAAAGCAGGCAACGTACGAAGGCGGCCTGCAGGTCTACACGACAGTCGATCCTCGCATGGAAAAAATCGCGCAGCAATCTCTGGACTGGGGAATCAACGAAGGCAAGCTCGAGGGAATCGGCGCCGATCAAGGCGCGGTAGTTGCGCTGCGTCCGTCCACCGGCGAGATTCTTGCGATGGTCGGCGGGACGCATTTCTCGCTCGCAAACCAATTCAACCGCGCCTGGCAGGCGCATCGGCAGCCGGGCTCTTCATTTAAAGTCTACGTGTACACCGCCGCGATCGATACCGGCATGCCGGAAACCACCGTGATCGACGATTCGCCGGTAAGCTACCCAATGGGCGATGGAACGACGTGGTCGCCGCAGGACGACGATCACAGTTACATGGGTCCGATTACGCTTCGCGAGGCGCTCGCGCAAAGCCGCAACATCGTCGCGGTCAAACTGTTGGAAATGGTCGGCGTCGATCGCGCCATCGAGTACGCGCATCGCATGGGCGTCAAGTCCAACTTGGAACCGAATCTCTCGCTGGCGCTGGGCACGTCGGTCCTCACGCCGCTCGATCAGGCCAGTGGATACTCGACCCTGGCAAACCAGGGCGTCCACATCGATCCTTCGCCGTTCCGGATGGTCAAAGATTCGCTCGGCAATACGGTGCTCGACAATCAATATCCCGAGCAAACCGAAGTGGTGAGCGCGGGAACCGCGTACATCATGACGTCGATGATGGAAGACGTCATCAATCACGGCACGGGCTATCCGAACGCCATCATCGGCCGTCCCGCCGCGGGGAAGACGGGAACGACTTCCGACTTTCGCGACGCGTGGTTCGTCGGTTTCACACCCGATCTGGTCGCGGCTGTGTGGATAGGCAACGACAACTACCATCCGATGAACGAGTCCTACGGCGGCGATATTCCCGCGCGCATCTGGGCGCGGTTCATGAAAGGCGCGCTGCAGAACGTCGCCAAGCATGATTTCGTGTTTCCCGGCGACGAGGTGAAAAAAATCGCCAGCTGCGGCGGCGGATACGGCAAATACAACTACTATTTGGACGGCACCGAACCCGCGACGCCGTGCGGAACTCCGCAGACGCCAAAACAAGTCGGCGCGTTCGGGCAGCCCCTCGGGCTGAGCAACGATTCTGCGAGCATGCCGCCTGCGCCGACGTATTCTCCCGAGCCCACCGCACCGCCCGTGACCACCACGGAGCCGCCGGATTCGATCGGCGACGGGCAAAACTACATTCCGCTGGATTCACCCGCACCCGCACAAACCCCGCAGCCGCGCCGGCGCCGCTAGCGATGTTTCAGGATTCGCTTTTTTCGCCTCGTCCAACCGCGCCGGCGGTCGAAAGCGTTCAGGGCGTTAGCCGCGTCGTCGACTACATCCGGCGCGTCATTTCGCAGAACAAAACGCTGGCCGGCATTCGGGTGCGCGGCGAAGTTTCGGGACTTAGCAACAAGAACGGCCGGCTGTACTTCGATCTCAAGGAAAATGCGGACGTGCTCAAGTGCGTCGTGTGGGCGAGCGATGCGCTCAAACTTTCCCCGCTCAAAGACGGCGATGAAATTATTTGCGGCGGCGATTACGGCACGTTCGCGGCGCGCAGTCAATATCAGCTCTTCGTCAAGAACGTCGAACTCACCGGAGTCGGCGCGCTCTACGCGCAGTTCGAGGCGCTCAAGGAACAATTCCGCAAAGAAGGGCTGTTCGAGCAATCGCGCAAGCGCGCGATGCCGGCTTTACCGCGGCGCATTGCCGTCGTGTCCGCGCGCGGCAAGGGCGCTGAAGATTTCCTGACGACGATCGCGCGGCGCGCGCCGTTCGTCGAAGTGCAATTCGTCGAGACGCGCATGCAGGGAGACGGCGCGCAAATGGACATTGCCGAGGCCCTCGATAAAGCCTCGAAACTCGACGTAGACGTTATCGTGCTCACGCGCGGCGGCGGATCGTACGAAGATCTCTTCGCGTTCAATCTCGAACCCGTGATCCGCGCGATCGTTCGTTCGAAGCGTCCGGTCCTTTCAGCGGTTGGTCATACCGGTGACGTGCATTTGAGCGATTATGTGGCCGACCAGGCATGCGAGACGCCGTCGAATGCGGCGCAATACTTCGGCGAAATCGGCGACCGGTATTTGCAGCAGGTGCACCGCGCTGTGAATCGCATGGAACATTCCGCGCGCTCCGTCGTTACTGCGCGCGCGCAGGCATTCGATTACGCAAGTGCGCGGTTGGCGAGCGTCCTGCGGGAAGCGATTCGCGAGCGCGAGCGCGGTCTACACTCGCTCGAGCGACGCTTGAATCTGCAAACGCCACAGCGTCAACTGGTACAGCGCGCGCAGCGCATTTCCGGTCTGCGCTCGCGGCTCGAGGCCGCGTCGCGCTATTACGCGGGCGGCCGCCGCGAGGCGATCGCGCGGGTGTCCGAGCGATTGGCGCGCGTGCGGGGTACCGTTCTACGTCCGTACGGCGAATTGCTCGCTCGGTACGGAGCGCGTTTAGATGGACTCGATCCGCGCACGTTGCTTGCACGCGGCTATGCCATCGTAACGATGGAGGGCCGTCCGGTTCGTAATGCTGCCGGCGTTCCGGACGGCGCGCACATCGAGGCGCAATTGCATCACGGGAAGCTGCACGCGCGGGTCGAACGAAAGGACCTCGATGGCTGATCAGACACCGGGTGCCTTCGAACAGAAAATCGGGCGCCTCGAAGCGATCGTCAAAGAACTCGAGAACGGGAACGTCGAACTCGATCGCGCCGTCCAGCTCTTCAAAGAAGGCAAAGCGCTTTCCGCCGAGTGCGAAACGCTGCTCAAAGGCGCGCAAGAGCAGATCGATCGCGCGATGGAACAAGAGCGTGCCGCCTCGGCAGCCGACGACGAGGTCCCATTCTAACCAGAACCGCTTTCATCGGCGCCGCGTCTTGCGCCGTGCTCGCGATTGCAAGCGCGCACACGGCGGCATCTGCTTCCGAACCGGATTTTCTCTTTCAAAGCAATTTCTGGATGAACTTGCACCACCGCCTGTTGCGTGCTGCCGAGCTTCGTCTTCGGAAAAAGTCCGGTCGTTACGTGAGTCCGAACGAATACCGGCACGTCGGGATACCGACGCTGGCGCCTGCCGAAGAACGAGCGTGGAACGCCGCCCTGGCATATTACGAGCGCACGTATGCTGCGTCCGAAGAAAAGAAGACATTGGCGCTCGTCGACATCGATAACGCACTCACGCTCATTGACGGCCGTCGAATCCATGCGGCGCAGGCGGTTCCCCGGGCAACGGTTGCGGTTTTGCAAGGCATCGCGCCGGTGTACGAAGCCCGTTTTTGGAAATCGGATAACCAGTCCAATGCCGCGTGGCTCCGTTCCACGGAACAGCTCGTCGGCGAACGGGGCGACGTTTTTCGAAAGCGCCTGCCGCGCATTTTTGGTGCGCAATGGCTGTCCGAGCCCTATCGTGTCGACGTCGTCTACGATGCAACCTATCCGTCGGAATATAGCGAATACAGCGACACGTTCTGGCAAATCGTGATGTCCAGCGGCGACCCGCTCACCCGCGGCTACGAAGCGCTCGAGCTCCTCTTTCACGAAGCGTCGCATTCGATCGTCCGGCCTGACAAAGGACCGATAGGAAGCGCAATACGACGCGCCGCACAATGGGCACACCGGCCGCCGCTGCGCGACCTCGCGCATACGATTATTTTCTACACGACCGGACGTCTGGCGGAAACGGTCGCCGCCGAGAACGGAACCTCGTATACGATGGTCGCCGCTCGGTACGGCTTGTTCGCAGACGACTGGGCGGCGTACTGGCCCGCACTGGCGAACTACTGGGAGCCGTACATGAACGGGCATGGCACGCTCGAGGGCGCGGTCACGGCATGCGCGATGGCAATTTACGGCGGTCTCTAGGCTCACCGCGTGCGCGCTTCGTCCCGTCTGGATGCAGTCGTCGCCGAGCGCGAAAAGATCACCCGCTCGCAGGCGCGCAGTTTGATAATGGAAGGGCGTGTGCGCGTGAACGGAACGCCGGCGACCAAAGCGGGTGCGAACGTTTCCGCGGACGCGCAGATTGAGATCGAGCGCCCGCGCCGTTTCGTCAGCCGCGGCGGCGAAAAACTCGATCGCGCACTCGAGGCATTCGCAATAGAAGCCGCCGGAAAACGCGCACTCGACGTCGGCGCGTCGACGGGAGGATTCACCGATTGCTTGCTGCAGCGTGGCGCGGCGCACGTCGTTGCGCTCGACGTCGGCTACGGGCAGCTCGATTGGCGCCTGCGCAACGATCCGCGCGTCGCGGTGATGGAGCGCACGAATTTTCGCCATCTGCCGGATGACGCGTTTGCGGAGGCATTCGACCTCGTCGTCGTCGATGCGTCGTTCATTTCGGTGCGCACGCTCCTCGCACGGGCGGTTGCCTTTACAGCTGCCGATGGCGACATCGTTGCGCTCGTCAAGCCGCAATTCGAAGCGGGCCGCGAGCGGCTCGGTAGGGGCGGCGTGGTGCGCGACCCCGAGGTGCACCGCGCCGTGCTGCGTGAGGTTCGCGACTCGACCGCGCGGTTCGGCCTGACCGCGACGGATCTGGTCGCATCGCCGCTGCTCGGCCCCGCGGGAAATCGCGAGTTCTTGATGCACCTAAGGCGAGACGGCGGTGCTGCGGTGAGTGACGCGAAGATTGACGCGGCCGTTGCCGAAGGTTCCGGGTTGTGACCGTTACGGTGAAAAAGCGCGCTGTGGCGCTTTACGTCGACGCCGATCGCGAAAATGCGCGCGCCCTCGCTCAACGCGTCGGCGCCGGATTCAAAGACGCGGGATACGAGATAACGCCGATTGCGCAGGGCGGAATCCTCGAGGACGCGGCACTGCTGATTACGATCGGCGGCGACGGCACGCTTCTTCGAGCGGCTCGCCTGGCGGTGGACCGAGGCGTTCCGATCATCGGCATCAATACCGGACGGCTCGGATTCCTCACCGAATTCGACGAGGACGACGAAGCGATCGACGAACTTCCGAGTTTGCTCGAGCGCGGGCTCATCATCGAAGAACGGATCGCACTGCGCGCGGAGTACGAGGGGCGGCAATTTTTCGCGCTCAACGACGTCGTCGTGCGCAAAGGCGGCGTATCGCGCATCGTGCCGTTCGGGCTTTGCCTCAACGACGAACAGGCCGCGCACATTCCGGCGGACGGCATCTGCGTTGCCACCCCGACCGGCTCGACCGCATATTTCCTTTCAGCGGGCGGTTCCATCATTTCGCCGCAAGTCGATGCGTTCGGAATCGTCCCTCTGCTGCCGCACACGCTTTTTTCGCGCCCGCTGATCGTTCCCGCGAGCTCGCGCGTCATCGTCAGCTGCGACTCGGAACTGGTTCACGCGAACCTCGAGTGCGACGGGGACGTGGTCAGCGACCTTGCTCCCGGTGCATCCGTCGTGATAGAGCGCCATCCGCGGACGGTGCGTTTTGCGCGCATCGCTCGGCTGCGGTTCTTCGAACGGCTGGAGGAGAAGCTGCGCTGGGGCGTTTCAATCAAAGAACGACGGCGCCGCTGAATGCGCGAACGATGCTGCGGCGGCTGACCATTGAAGATTACGGGCTGATTCCGAAGGCGGACCTGCGCTTCGCCGACGGTGCGACGATCTTCACCGGGGAGACCGGTTCGGGCAAGACGATGGTGCTCGGCGCGATTGCATTCGTGCTGGGTGAGCGCGCGAGCGCGGAAGCCGTGCGTCGAAACCGCCCCAGAGCGATCGTCAGTCTGGAATTCGAAGCGGACGAAGCTCTGCGCGCGAGACTTGCAGAGGACGGCTACGAAATCGAAGCGGACGAATATGCGACGATCTCGCGGGAGATCAATGCCGGCGGAAAGTCCGCGCTGCGCGTCAACGGCCGCCCCTCGACGGCGGGATACGCACGTGACCTTGCGGCAGACTTGGTGGACATCGTCGGGCAGCACGAAGCGCAGCGTCTTCTCGCGCCGGCTTACCACGTCGAACTTCTCGATCGATATTCCGGGACGCCGGTGCTCGAGGCGCGCGGACGCGTCGCCGAATTACACGCGCGGCGCGCAGAGATTGCGGGGGCGCTTGACGCACTGGACCGCGACGAACGGCGCTCCCAGGAGCAATATGCATTTGCAACCTACGCGTTACAAGAAATCGAGTCCGCATCTCCCGAAGTAGGAGAAGACGAGCGGCTGACGCAGCGTCGCCGCGTGCTCGACAACGCCGAAAAAATTGCGAACAGTCTGCGTCTTGCTCACGACGCGCTCGGAGGAGAAGAGGCATCGGCGGCAGACGCGCTCGGCAACGCTTCAAGCGCGCTCGCGCATATCGCCGATATCGGAAGCGCCTTTGAAGAAATGGCAACCGCGTCCGCGGCGCTTCAGAGCGAAGTCAACGAACTCGCGGTGCGCATCGCGCGCGAACTCGACGAGATGGAATTCGATTCCGCAGAACTCGAGACGATCAACGCGCGCCTCGACGCACTCGACACGCTCAAACGAAAGTACGGCGGAACGCTCGATTCGGTACTGCAATCGGCGAACAAATTTCGCGCGAGCATCGATCTGTTCGCAAACAAAGACGAGCATCGAACGCGGCTCGAGAACGAATTGCGGGATGCCGGCGCGCAGCTCGAACGAGCGGCCCAAGAACTTTCGAGCCTGCGGCACGGCGCAGCGGAGCGCTTGAACAAAGCGATCGAACGCGAACTGAAAGATCTCGCGCTGCCGTCCGGCCGATTCGGAACGCATTTCGAACCGCTGCAAGAGATCGGCCCTGCCGGCGGCGAGCATCTCGAGTTCGTTTTCGCAGCCAACAAAGGCGAATCGCCGCGCCCTCTCGCGCGGGTCGCTTCCGGCGGAGAACTTTCACGCGTTCTGCTTGCACTCATCGTCGTACTCGCTGCCGCTCGCGCGCGAACGGCGCTGGTCTTCGACGAAATCGACGCCGGCATAGGCGGTGCTACCGCCACTGCGGTAGGGATTCGCCTCGGACGTTTAGCGCGCGGCGGACAAATACTGTGCGTCACGCACCTTGCGCAGATTGCCGCATGGGCTGACGTGCACTACGTTCTCGAAAAACAAGAGGGCAAGAACGCGACAAGTATCACTGTGCGCGAAATCGAAGACGATGTGCGGCGAACTGCAGAACTGGCGCGGATGCTTTCGGGAGAAGCGCACGAAGCGGCGCTGCAGCACGCCCGCGCGCTACTCGAACAAACCCAAGAGCGCCGTCTCGCAGTCTGACTCCGCTGGCGCTCCGTCAACAAGTCATCGTGAGCGTGTCGAACGACCCCGAGCATGTCGAGGGGTTTCTTCGCGCGCGGCTTCGACTGCGCTCAGCCATGCTTCGACACGCTGAGCAGCACAATTACGAAGTGAACGAGTCGAGGGTCTCAAGCGATTTCGTGAATTTTGAGCAGGTTCGTGCCGCCTTTTCCGACCGGCATCCCGGTTGTGAAAGCGATGCAGTCTCTTCGCGCGACCAATCCTTCGGCGAGCATACGCTGTTCGGTGATGTGCAAAAGCACGTCGATCGAAGAATAGCGCTCGATGAGAATCGATTCAATGCCCCAGAGCAGCGCCAAGCGTCTCGCCACCTCGGGGACGGGCGTGAGCGCAACGATGTGGGCCTTGGGTCGAAACGCCGAAATGTGATGCGCCGCGTTGCCGGTGGTCGTGCCCGTCACGATGTACGGAAGGTTGAGTTCGGCGCTCGAACGCGTTGCCGCTTCAGCGATTGAGGTTGCGATACTGCGTGAAGCGCCCTCCAGCCGGCGCAGCTGCAGCGTTTCGTGCGGGTAGTGCTTTTCGACTTCGCGCGCGATTTCGGCCATCACGCGCACCGCCTCGATGGGGTATTGCCCGCGCGCGGTTTCGCCGGAGAGCATGACCGCGTCGGTTCCATCGAGGATCGCGTTCGCGACGTCCGTCGTTTCCGCGCGCGTGGGGCGCGAATTGAAGGTCATCGATTCGAGCATTTGCGTGGCGGTAACAACCGGTTTGCTCGCGCGGTTGCACCGCGCAATGAGATCTTTTTGAATCATGGGGACTTGTTCGAGCGGAATTTCGATGCCCAAATCTCCGCGCGCCACCATGATGCCGTCGGCCGCCGCAATGATGTTCTCGATGTCGTCCAGTGCTTCGTGCTTTTCGATCTTTGCGAGAACGTGCGCGTTCTTGCCGCGTTCCTGCATGAACTGCTTGACGCGGTTGATGTCTTCCGCGCTGCGCACGAACGATACGGCGACGTAGTCGACTTCCTTTTCCAAGCCGAACGCCAAGAATTCCAGATCCCGATCGGAAACGGCCTCGATGTTGAGCGTGCCGTCCGGATAATTGATGCCCTGCTGCGGCCGGAGGTCGCCGCCGACTTCGACGGTCGTTTCGATCTGCGTTGCGCTCTTGTCGAGGATCCGCAGGGTTATGGCGCCGTCCTGCAAGTAGAGCCGTGTCCCGACCGCAACGTCCGCCGGCAAATCGCGATACGAGACGGAAACGCGCTGCGATGTTCCGGGCACGTCCTCGGTCGTGATCGTAAACGGCGCGCCGCGCTCGAGAACGACGGAAGTCTGTCCGTCCGCGAATTTTCCGGTGCGCACTTTCGGTCCCGGCAAGTCTTGCAGCACGGCAATGTGCTGATTGAGATCCGCTGCAATCTTGCGGATCGAGTCGATCGTTTGGCCGTGCTCTTTCGGCGTTCCGTGCGAGAAGTTCAGACGGAATACGTTCGCGCCGGAAAGGACGAGCGATCGTATGACGTCGGGTTCGCGCGAGGCAGGGCCGAGCGTCGCAACGATCTTCGTGCGTTTTTGAATTTTTTCCATGGGCTCCAGGCTCGTGCGCGAGAGCTCCCGAAGGCTCCTGCGTTTGAGACGCGACCCGTTGGACCGGCACCGCCCCGAACGAACCGCGGTCAGTTTCTTGACCTCGGCGCTCGTGCACGTCCTCATCGCGTTCTTTTTATTTTCCGTGGCGACGTCGTCGTCGCAGCAGTCGCCGGAGTCCACTTCCGGCGGCGTAATTGTGACGGTGAGCACGCGTCCCGTTCCCTCGAGCGCGCCGGCGCGAGCGGTGAAAGTGACGCCGCCGGTACCCCACGCAGCCGTCCTGCCGAAGCCGCCTCTCGCAGCGCGCCCGCGACTGGCTCCGTCGCATCCGCGGGTACTGCACGAACTCGCAAAATTCGCGCCGACGGCCCCGCCAAACCCGACGCCCGCGCCCGTAAATTCGCTCGCGCCCAATCCTGTGCCGACGCAAGCGGTGATTTCTGTAACGGCTGCGCCGCTCCCCGAGCAGGTTCCCACCAGCGCGCCCGCATCAACGATCGCCGTTGCAATCAAAGTGCCGCCGACGTCGGCGCCCTCGCCCAAACCGTCAGCCGTCGCGACGCAAGTACCCCGCACACCCGCGCCGGAGCCGTCGGCGATAGCCGTAACTGCTGCACCCATCGAGGCGTTGGCGTCGGCCGTGCCCGTCGCCACTCCGGGTGTGGTGTCGCAGGTGAAAATTGCGAGCGCCCCGCCGCAGCACGGCACCGCGCCCTCGCCGGGGCCAAAACCCATCGGCTCGCCCGGACCACACGGCCCTTCACCAATAAAAAAAGCTGCGGTAGTGCCGCGGCTGGTCCAGGCTTTGCCCGCGACACCCCGTCCGGCCGCACCGGCAGGAGGCCGCGGCAAGCGTCATCTCACGTTGAACCAGCGGCTGCAAAGCCTTATTCCGACGGCGGGACCGTCCATGACGCCCGCTCCGCCGCGCCGTATCTACGGCATCGGCAACATCATGCCGACCCCGGAACCGGAGCCGACCCCGCCTGCTTCGGTGATCGCTGCGACGAAATTTCTCTACGTGGAGAACGAGGCCGCGCAGCGGTGGAAGCAATCGTGGCTCGGCACCGCTCCTGAAGAACGCTACGTGAAAATGTACGTGACCTCGCTCAAGCGCGTCGGATTCATCAACTGGTGCACGGGCTGGGTGCTGCGCGCGCCGATTGCCGGCAGCAGCAAATGGATAGTCGAACCCAACGAATCGTTCATTTGCTCGGGGCACTTGGAGCCTTTCGCTCAGCCCTCGCCGCTGCCCACCGGTGCACCATGAATGGTATCGCCAACTTCTTGCAACTCCAGCTTTTCGAGGCGTACAATTTAGGAGTCTCAGAGACATAGTGAGCGTTTGACATAAGGAGGGCGGTTGGAACCGCAAGATCCGCCGGGCTACGCAAGCCCAAACGGGCGCGCCACATAAGAAGCGCTAGACAAGCGCTCAGCGGCAGCCGGACGTAACCGGTTTGTGCGCGCTCAAGCGTTAATTGAACGAAGAGCGAGGGGCCCGACCCACTGGGGTTGCGGCCCGTCGCATGTTCGGGTATTCTTAGGTGCGGTAGTCGTACGAGCGTGGGCAGGTCCCGCGCTTCGTTGTTGGTAGGGGATTGGACTTGCACCTCACGCTGGGACAAGCGTTCGAGCGCGCGATAAACGACATCGCGCACGATTCGCGTTTTTCCGGCGTCGAGATCGTGCAGCACAGCGCGCACGGAAAACGCGCGCTTTCACTTTCGGTTACGATCGATCGCGAAGGCGGCGTCGACGTTGCAACGTGTGAACGCGTCGCATCGGCAATCAATGCACGGTTGGACGAGTTCGACGAGCCGTACACGCTGGAAGTGGAATCCGCGGGCTTGAACCGTCCGCTGACCAAACCGGGCGACTACGAACGCTTTTCGGGGCGGCAAGCCAAGATCGTCACCTCTCTGCTCGTGCGGGGCGGCAAGACGCATCGCGGCGTGCTTCGCGGCGTTCGCGGAACCAACGTCATTCTCGAAACGGGCAACGGCGAATTGCCGCTTCCGATCGCTACGATCGAGCGCGCCAACCTCGAGTACGACATTCGTTCCGATTTACAACGCGCCAAGAAAGAACGCAAGAGCAATAATGCCTGAGGCCGGCTGCGCCGCAGCGCGAAATCTTCGCGAGCGGACCCAAGGTCGGGGGCCCCGACGGCTTTGCCGGCGGGAGGCGTGAAGCGCGAAGCGCGGATACGCCTTTCAAAACGAAAGAACGGAAGAGCAACAATGCCTGAAGCCACCGAAGAACGGCTGATCGACGTCCTGCAGTTCATCTCGAAGGAACGCAACATTCCTTTCGAGATGCTGATCGAAGCGCTGGAAGCGGCGCTGCTGACCGCGTACAAGCGGCATTTCGGCAGTGAAGCGAACGCTATCGTGACGGTCGACCGGCAAAGTGGCGAATACAAAGTGTTCCATCGCCGCACCGTGGTCGAAGAAGTCACGGATCCGAAGCTCGAGGTAACGCCCAAAGTGGCCGGCTCGCAGTATCAGGTCGGCGATTATTTCGACGAAGAGGTCACGCCGAAAGACTTCGGTCGCATCGCAGCGCAAACGGCAAAGCAAGTCATCGTGCAGCGCATTCGCGAAGCCGAGCGTGACACGGTGTACAACAAATATGCCGCGAAACTGAACGACATCGTCAAAGGCACGGTGCAGCGCTTCGAGCAGCGCAACATGTACGTCTTGCTCGAAGGCAAAGACGAGGCGATGCTTCCGCTCTCCGAACAAGTGCCGCGCGAAAACTTCCGCATCAACGATTTCATCCGTGCCTACGTGCTCGACGTTCGCAAGTCGCCGAAGGGGCCCAGCGTCATCCTTTCGCGCGCCGCCGAGGGATTGGTCCAGCGTCTGCTCGAGTTCGAAGTACCTGAGATCCAAGACGGCATCGTCGAGATCATGGCGATCGCGCGCGAGCCCGGAAGCCGGACCAAAGTCGCGGTGCGCAGCAACCGCGCGGAGATCGATCCGATCGGCGCGTGCCTGGGGCCGAAGTCGAGCCGCATCGCGAACGTTTCCGACGAACTGCGCGGAGAAAAGATCGACGTCATCCGGTGGGAATCGGACGTCGTTGCGTTCATCATGAACGCACTGCAGCCGGCAAAGGTGCTCAGCGTCGAACTCTTCGAGGACGACGGCGTCGCTCTCGTCGTCGTTCCGGATTACCAACTCTCGCTCGCGATCGGCCGCGAAGGGCAAAACGTTCGTCTCGCCGCGCGGTTGACGGGCTGGCGCTTGGACATCGCAAGCGAAACCGAAGCTTCGGAAGCGCGGGAGCGTTATCTCGCGGAGCGCGCGCAGGCGCAGGCGGAACCGGTGGCGGAAGTCGAGGAAGACGTCGTCGAGGAAGCGGTTGCGGAAGAACAGCCGGCTGCGGCGCCGGCCGGAATCGACGAGGAGCTCATCCGCAAACTCGAGGAATTCAAGCGCGAGCGCCTTGGCGAATGAACCAATCCGGCAATGCGCAGGCTGCCGCGCGCGAAAACCGCAAGCAGCCATGCGCCGGTTCGTTCGCAGTGACCGGAACTCGTGGCTCGCAGACACGGGCAAGCGCCAGCCCGGAAGAGGCGCGTATCTGTGCTCGCCCGAATGCGCGCGGCGCGTGGAAAAAAATCGAAAGTATCCGGGGCTTGCAGCTGCAGCCGCCGAATACGGGTTACAACTAGGCTAACGGTTTATTTTGTGACAGTTACATGTTGATCAAGACCAATGCGTAAGTTCCCGGCGCGCGCGTCGCGTTTGGGGATTGGAGCGCTGCCTATGAGATGAGGGTACGTGCAGGCACCCCTCAGCTCGACGGCTGGAGCCGGCCGCTCCGGGGAATCATCGCGCCTGCAACGTGAAAGGCAGATTTTGGCTACCGGTAAAGTTCGGATATTTGAACTTGCGAAAGAGGTGGGTCTCACCTCAAAAGAGCTGATTACGCTCTTCAACGAGCGCTTGGGCGGGATCTTCGAAGCGAAGAACCAGCTGAGCGTCGTTCCCGATCACATCGCGGATTTAGTGCGCAGCGTGCTGCTCAAGACGCCTGCCGCGAAGCCCAAGCCGGCTGAACCGAAAGAGCCTCCGGCGGTGAAACCCTCCGCCGTTAAAGCGGCGGCAGCTCCGAAAGCCGCTTCGCCGAAAACGGAAGCTCCCGCATCGCCGGCCGAGCCTATTCCGACCCTCAAGCCCGTGGCGCCGTCATCGCGCCGCACCGCGGCCGCCAAACCCCCCGCGGCAGCGCCCAAGGTGCAGCCCCCGGAGCCGGCCCGCCCAATCGAAATGCCCGCCGTCGAACCGGCGCTGGAACCTGGCGCAGCCGAACCTGCCGCTGCTGCTCCGGCAGTGCAACTTCCGCCCGCCGCCGCGCGTCCCGCGACGCCGCAGGCGCCGCAACAGCCGCTTCAGCGGCTGCGTCCGGTTCCGGCCGGCCAGCAGTCCATATTGCCGGCGCGCCGCCAGGCGCCGCCGCCAACCACATCCGCGTCGGCTTCGCCCGGCCCGCAAACCGGCTTGCCGGGGCGCCCCGGTGTAGCACCGCGCCCCGGTCAGGCCGGCGGCCCGCCGCCGCTGCGGCAGGATGGGCAGGCGGCCGGACAACCGCGCGTTCCCCAGCCGGGACGTCTCATTCAGCCGGCGCCGCAACGCCGCCCGCAAGGCAACGGTCCGTTCCGTCCTCTGACGCCTCCGGGCCAACGCCCGTTCACGCCCCGGCCCGGTGGTTTGCCGCCGTCGGCTGCCGACGCTCCCGCGCCGAGCTCCGGCGCAGGCGGTGGCCGTCCGGGCGCGCACGGACGCGATCGCGACGACAAGATCAACAAAAAAGATCGCGAGAAGGAACTGCTGCTCGAGAAAGAGCGCAGCCGGAAGAAACGCACCGAATCCGCTCCGCAGGCTCCGACCGCGAAGCTCGAAGCAATCGAGATTCCCGATCTGCTGACGGTTCAGGAACTTGCGACGTCGATGATCGTTCCGGCGAAAGACGTCATCAAGGAACTCATCAAGATCGGCACGATGGCGACGATCAATCAAAACATTCCGAGCGACGTCAGCTATCTCGGTTGCGAAGAAGTTCGGTTTCAATGCGGTCGTCAAAGAGGCCGGCGAGGAAGTAACCGTCGAGCAAGAGGAAGACAAGCCCGAGATGATGAGCGCGCGGCCCCCGGTCGTGACGGTACTCGGACACGTCGATCACGGTAAGACCTCGCTGCTCGACAAGATCCGCCGCGCAAACGTCGCGGCGGGTGAAGCCGGCGGCATCACGCAGCGCATCGGCGCGTACACGGTCGAACAAAACGATCGCAAGATCACGTTCATCGACACGCCGGGCCATGAAGCGTTCACCGCAATGCGCGCGCGCGGTGCGAAGGTCACCGACGTCGCGATTCTCGTGGTCGCCGCGGACGACGGCGTCATGCCCCAAACGCGAGAAGCCATCGCGCACGTAAAAGCGGCGGGCGTACCGATCGTCGTTGCGATGAACAAGATCGACAAACCGGAAGCGCAGCCCGAGCGGGTCAAGCAGCAGCTTTCCGAACAAGGACTGCAATCGGTCGACTGGGGCGGCAATATCGAAATGGTTCCGGTTTCCGCAAAGACCGGGACGGGCATCGACAAACTGCTCGAAACGGTCCTGCTCGAAGCCGACATTCGCGATCTCAAGGCAAACAGGAATCGCCGTGCCAGCGGCGTGGTCATCGAATCCGCGCTCGATCGCGGCCGCGGCGCCGTTGCAACCGTGCTCATCCAAAACGGCACGCTGCGCGTCGGCGACGTCGTCGTGGTCGGCGGCACGTTCGGTAAAGTTCGCGCGCTCGTCGACGACAAGGGCAAACAAGTCAAAAAAGCCGGGCCCTCGATTCCGGTCGAGATAATGGGTTTGCAAGACGTGCCCGCCGCCGGCGATACGCTGATGGTCGTCTCCGACGAACGCGTCGCGCGTGAAACGGCGGAAAAGCGCAAGACGCGCCGCCGCGACGTTCGCATTGCCGCAACCGGCTCGCAGCGCGTTTCGCTGGAGACGTTCATGTCGATGCCGGCCGAAGGCAAGAAGACACTCAACATCATCGTGAAAGCCGACGGGCAAGGCTCGGTTGAAGCCCTGCGCGCGCGAATGGAGCAGCTCTCCACGGAAGAGGTCGACATTCGCGTCATTCACGGCGGCGTCGGCGCGATTACCCCCAACGACGTGAATCTCGCAAGCGCTTCGAACGCGGTCCTCATCGGCTTCAACATCCGTCCGGATGAAACGGTCAAACGCTTGGCCGAAAACGAAGGCGTCGATCTGCGCTTCTATCAGGTCATCTACGAGGTGGAAGACGACCTCAAGAAAGCCATGCGCGGCATGCTCGCGCCGATTCGGCGCGAGATCACGCTCGGTCACGCCGAAGTGCGCGAGATCTTCAAGGTCAGCAAAGTGGGGTCCATTGCGGGCTGCTACGTCAAGGACGGCAAGATCAACCGCAACAACAAGGTCCGCGTGCTGCGCGATCAGGCGGTCATCTTCGACGGCGAAATCGAGTCGCTACGCCGCTTCAAAGACGACGTGCGCGAGGTCGCCGAAGGGTACGAGTGCGGCATTCAGGTCGCCAGGTACCAAGACCTCAAAGTCGGCGATCTGGTCGAAGCGTATACCGTTGAGACTGTGGCAGCGGAACTCGCGAACGCATGACGCATTTCAAGAAGTTTTCAGGGTCGCTTCGCGCCACGCGGAAATTCGCAAGAACGATGGTTTGCGGCGCCCTCGGGGTAGGGTTGGGGGACGCGCAGGCTAGGCCGGAGAGCCTTTAGCTGTGAAGCAACAACGGATGCAACGGATCGATCACGAGGTCCAGCGAGTGCTCGGAACGCTCATCTCGCAGCAGTTGAAAGATCCGAGACTCGGATTTACGACCGTGACGCGCGTCGAGATCACGCAAGACCTCAAGCACGCGAAAGTCTTCGTGTCGATCATCGGCGACCGTCATACGGCCAAACAGACGATGGACGCGCTCTCCCACGCGGCGCGCTTTCTGCGCGGTGAACTCGGCCGCGAAGTGAAACTGCGGCATACGCCGGAACTGGAATTCGTAGAAGACCGCTCGACCGAGCGGGCCATCAATTTGAGCAAGACGCTCCGCGAAGCGAGCGGAGGAAACGCGTGATCGAAGAGCAGCATCCGGTCGCCGCCACCACGGAAGAGGTCGTCGCGGAACTTCGCAGGCGCTCCGCGTTCGTCATGGTGAGTCACGTGAAACCGGACGGCGATACACTGGGCGCGGGTCTCGCGCTCGGCCTTGCGCTAAAAAAACTCGGAAAGCGCGTGCACTACTTCCAGCAAGACGCGGTTCCACGCAACCTGCGCTTTCTTCCCGATACGCAATACGTTTCGCGCGACGTACCGGCGGACTTGCCCGAGGATGCCCTGTGGGTGTTCGGCGACATGAGCGACACCGCTCGCGCCGGTGAATTTCTGCCGAAAATCAAGCGCGAGAATATTCTCGACATCGATCACCATCTCGGGAACGCGCATTTCGGTGCGTTCAATTACGTGCTGCCGCACGAATGTTCCACCGGTACCTGCGTCATGCATTTGCTGCGCGGCCTCAAAGTGGAGCTCGACGCCGACATTGCAACGTGCCTGCTGACGACGATCATGACCGATACGGGCGCCTTCATGCATAGCAACACCATGCCCGAGGTATTGATGCTCTCGGCCGAGTTGATGAATCTCGGGGCCGATAAAGAGCAGATCACCGAAGAAATTTTCGCGAACAAACGTCTCGCTGCGCTCAAACTGCTCGGCCGCGCGCTCAACGAAGCGCAGGCGGAGCACGACGGCCGTTACATCTGGTCGTACATTGACGACGCGATGCTGGCCGAGTGCGGCGCCGATGGAGAGGACACGGAAGAAATCGTGAACCATCTTCGTTCCGTCGAAGGCGTGGAAGTATCGGCGCTGTTCAAAGCGTACGACGGCGACATTCGCGTGAGCTTGCGAAGCAGCGGCCGTGTCAACGTGCAAGCGGCCGCGGCGCGTTTGGGCGGCGGCGGCCATTTTCGCGCTGCAGGGCTGACGTTCGTCGGAGCGCTTGCGGAAGCGATTCCCGCAGTCGACGAGGCGCTGGTAGCCGAAGGCCTCTAGCGATGAAGCTGATTGCGGTCGTGGCGATCGTCCTCGGCATCGGCATCTTGGCCGGCACGCGCAAGGATACGCCGTTCATCCGCTGGGGCGTCCTGTTTGCGCTCGCAGGTGTCGTGATCGCGTTTACATCGGTGCTTTTCACGTTCGGGAGCATCAAAATCGGCCTCGCGCTCGCCCTGGCGGGAATCGCCGCGTACGCGTTCGGCCGTGTCGTTCGCAAAGAACGGCTCTTCGTCACCCGGCGTTAAAACGCCGATGCTCGGGTTTCTCAACGTCTTCAAACCGGCCGGACCGACGTCGGCTCATGTCGTGGCGCGCTTGAGGCGAATTTACGCGTTGTATTCGCGCGATCTGCACATCCCCGTCGGTCATCTCGGCACACTCGATCCGCAGGCTGCCGGCGTTCTTCCCGTTGCCGTCGGGAAGGCGACCCGCCTCATTCCACTGCTCACGGATCAGCGCAAGGCGTACGTTTGCACGTTCATTCCCGGACGTTCGACTGCAACCGGCGACGCGCTCGGGGAAACGGTCGAATCCGCCGGCGTTCCGACCGGCTGGGAGCGCAAACTTCGCGCCTTTCTGCCGCAGTTCGTCGGAAAGATCGAACAAGTTCCGCCGATGTTCAGCGCGGTGCATCACGACGGAAGGCGGCTATACGAACTCGCGCGTGAGGGAAAGCACGTCGAGCGCAAACCGCGCTCCGTCACGATCTATGGACTGCGGCTGCTCGAGTGCGCAGGCGCAGGCGATCGCGGCATCGCGCGGCTGAGGATTGCATGCAGCGAGGGAACCTACGTGCGCACGCTGGTGGAAGATCTCGGAAAAGCGATTGGTGTGCCGGCGCACATGGGTGCGCTCGTGCGCGAAGCGTCGGGGCCGTTCATTCTCTATGAGTCCCATACGCTCGAGCAGATTGCCGATCATCCGCGCGAGTGCCTGATGGCGCCGGAGCATATCATTCCGTTTCCGACGATCGTTCTGAACCTTCGGCACTCGGCGGATTTTCGCGCGGGACGCGTCGTGCCTCTTCCGGCCGGCGCTGCGGGCAAGCACGTTTTCGTGCGTGACGAATCTCGCACGCTCGTGGGCGTGGGCGAAACGCACGGCGCACTTCTTGCACCCCGAAAGGTCTTCGTATGATCCAAACTTGCAGCGCCCACGGGGAGAGCTCATGCGGATGCCAAATTTAGGCGCCGAGAAATCGTGGGGGCCCCGCGAAGCGGGGGGCGTGCAGGCTAGGCCGGAACGCCTTTTCAATTGAAACTGTGGCATTCGCTGGCCGCGCGCAATGCGCAGCGTGAACGGCCGCTCGTCGTTGCAATCGGATTTTTCGACGGCATGCACCGCGGCCATCAGGCAATCGCGCGTCGAACGCTGCGCTTGCGCAAACCGGGTTGGCGCGCCGCCGTGCTGACGTTCGCGAATCATCCTGCGTCGTTCTTGCGTCCCGGGACCGAACCGCCGCTCATCACGACGCCGGAAGAGCGCATCGATCTCATCGCCGCAGCCGGTTTCGACGAATGTTTTTTCGTACGCTTTGACGCGAGCGTTGCATCGATAACCGCCGAGCAGTTCTTACTCGAAACGCTGATTGAAAGCATGGGCGTGCGCGGAGTGGTCGTCGGAAGAAATTTCCGGTTCGGACATAAGCGTGCCGGCGACACGTCCATGATGCAGGCGGTGCTCGCGGAAAACGGCGTGGCATGCTTGCCCGTCGAGAACACGACGGATGAGAGCGGTGAACGCATCTCCAGTACGCGAATTCGCGCCGCGATCGCTCAAGGCGATCTGCACGCGGCGGATGCGCTGCTGGGTCATAGTTACGAGTTGCGCGGGCGCATCGTTCTCGGACGCGGACGCGGCCACGACCTGAACTTCCCTACTGCGAACGTGGAGTTGCCGAAGAAAAAATTGCTGCCGCGGGATGGGGTCTACTCCGCCGTCGGACGATTCGACGGACGCGACTATGCGGCGCTCGTTTCCATCGGGACGAACCCGACGTTCGACGGCTCGCATCGCACGGTGGAAGCGTGGTTGCGCGACTTTCAGGAGACGATCTACGGCAAAGAACTCGCGCTCCGCGATTTGCGTTTCGTGCGCGAACAGCAACGATTCGGGTCGGCGAGCGAGTTGAAGGAACAAATGAATCGGGATTTACACGCTGTGGCCTACCCGGCGTTCGGCTGATGAAGACGGCCGCCGGTATTGCCGTCTGCATGGCGGCTGGGTCGCTGCTTGCCGCCTGCTCTTCCGCCTCAAGGATCTCCGTGTTTAGTGTAGCCGCAGTGGGCCGGCGCGCGCCGAGTTGGACGGAGCGCACGTCGACCGGCGCGATGCTCTCGCTCGCATCGCTCCGCGGACGGCCGGTGTACTTGAATTTTTTCGCGACGTGGTGTCCGCCGTGCAATGACGAGGCGCCCGGCGTGAACGCGCTGCAGAAGCAATATGCGGTCGACGGTCTGCGTACGGTCGGTGTAGACGAGCTGGAAAGTGCGCAAAAAGCGGCTTCTTTCGTGCACAAGTTTGCGCTCGTTTACCCGGCAGTTGTCGACGATGGAACGCTGCAGTCCCAGTACAATGTCAACGGGCTGCCGGTACACGTGTTCATCGACCGATCCGGCGTCGTGCGAAAAATCATCGTCGGGGAAATGACGAAGAGTCAAATCGCGGCGCAAATTCGGGCAATTTTGTAGCAGGAATCCGGGTCCAATTTATTGGACCCCTACGGAAATGATGAATGACCGCACTGTACGTCTGGCGTTCGAAGGGGACCTCGACGTGTACCGCTGCGACGAGTTCAAATCGGCTTTGCCGCCGCCGGAAAGCATCGATCGGCTAATCATCGACGTCCGCGCCGCACGCACGGTCGATTCGTCAATCATCACCACGCTGATGCGCTATCGCCGCTCCTTCGTTCAAGCCGGCGGTGACGGCCACGAAATCATCGTTATCGTCTCGCCGAATTTGCGCCGCATCTTCGAGATCACCGGCTTGGTCAATTCGCTGACGGTTGTCAGCGCCTCAGCCGGAGTTTCCCTTTCCGAAAGCCCTCAGGACGCTTAAGCGGCGTTTACGACTAGGGCCCCCGAAACGAGCTGCACGTTTGCGCGAGATCCGCGCGGCAACTCGCCGCGCAGGATGGCCGTCGAAAGCGGCGTGCTGACGTGCTTTGCGACGATGCGGTGAACGTAGCGGGCGCCGCTTCCCGCACCCATCGCCTCCCTGGCCAAAAACGAGCGCGCATCTTCGCCGAGCAGTAAGTTCACCTCGCGCGCACCGAGCCGTTCCGCCAGCGCTTCAACGTGAATCGCAACGATTTGCTCGATGTCCGCCAGTCTGCAAATCGTTGAAATGCACGACGTCGTCTATACGGTTGAGGAATTCGGGGCGAAACGCAACCGGAAGCTCCTCGTCCGTGAGGTTCGTGGTCATGATGATGAGCGCGTGACGAAAATCGATCGTGCGCCCTTTCGCGTCGGTGACGCGGCCGTCGTCGAGAATCTGAAGCAGTATGGCCGCAACGTCCGGATGCGCCTTTTCGAGCTCGTCAAACAATACGACGCAGTAGGGACGCCGGCGCACCGGTTCGGTGAGCTGGCCCGGTTCATCGTGACCTTGATATCCCGGCGGCGCGCCGAGCAGCCGCGAAATGGTGTGCGCTTCGGTGAATTCCGAGAGATCGATGCGCACCAGCGCCTCTTCAGTTCCGAAGAGCGCATGAGCAAGCGCTTTCGCCAACTCGGTTTTGCCGACGCCGCTGCTGCCCATGAACAAAAAACTGCCCAGCGGCTTGCGTGGGTCGTGCAAGCCCGCGCGCGCGCGACGAATGGCTTCGCTCACTGCGGCAATCGCCGTTGACTGCCCGATGACGCGTTTGGAAAGCGTCGCTTCCAACGAGAGCAGATGGTTGGCTTGCGATTCCGAGAGCGTGGACTGCGGGATGCCGGTCCATTTTGTCACGACGGAAGCGACGTCATCCGCGCTCACGAAGCGATGCGCGTCGCCGCGATTGTTCAGCGCGACCGTTGCCGCCGCTTCGTCCATCAAATCGATCGCCTTGTCGGGCAGAAAGCGATCCGCAATGTAGCGCGCCGAAAGCGCGGCTGCAGCTCGTACCGCTTCGTCGCGGATCTCGACGTTGTGGTGCTCCGCATAGCGTTTGCTCAGGCCGCGCAAGATCGCGACGGTCTGCTCGATGGTCGGTTCGTCCACCATAACCGGCTGAAAACGCCGCTCGAGTGCCGCGTCCGACTCGATGTATTTGCGATATTCGTCGAACGTCGTTGCGCCGATGCACTGCAGATCTCCTCGCGCGAGTTCGGGTTTAATCATCGAGCTCAAATCCAGCGCGCCTTCCGCCGCGCCGGCCCCGACGAGCGTGTGCAATTCGTCGATGAAGAGGATAACGTCGCGCGCCGCTTTGCGTACTTCGTCCAAGATCTTCTTGACGCGGCCCTCGAATTCGCCGCGGTATTTTGTGCCGGCAACGAGCGGACCGAGCGAGAGCGCCAGAACCCGTTTGCTGCGCAGGGTTTCCGGAACGTTGCCGGCCACGATGCGCTGCGCCAGACCTTCGACGATGGCCGTTTTTCCGACGCCCGGTTCGCCCACGAGCACCGGATTGTTCTTGCTGCGACGAGCGAGGATGGAAACGACGCGTTCCACTTCCTGCTCGCGACCGATTACGGGATCGAGTTTTCCGTTACGCGCGAGATCGGTGAGATCGCGTGAAAATGCGGCGAGCGTCGGCGTAGCATTGCGCAGGCGCCGCGTCAAATCTTCGAAGGGATTTCCCGGCGAACCGCCCTCGCGTTCGCTCATTTTGTCGATCAGAATCGCGCCGCCCGCAAGCAGAGCGGCGGCCGTCAACGCCGCGCCCAGAAATGGAAGCGCGTGTTTTGTGGCTTGACGCTTCGCGGCGCAGGCGGCGCAGTAACGCGCTTGCAGCGAGCCGGGATCCGGTATTGTGGCGGGGCGCTGCCCGCACGATTCGCAGGTGCCGGTCATGTGCTACGTCCTACCCGAAGCTGACGTGCGCGGTTTCATTGCGCGTCGTAGGTGATGGTCACCGTCGCGGTGGTTTGGACGGCGCTCGGTTGGATCTGCGTCGGCATGGCGTTCGGCGCCGCGCGGAAGACGGCTTCCTGCATCATGGGTAGCGGCCGTGCAGTGAAACCTTCTTGCATCGACCTGACGCGAAGGATTCTCAAACCGGCTGAAGCAGCCATGGCCTGCGCGTGCCGTTGGGCGATCTGCACGGCATCGCGCAGGGCTCGCGCGAATTGTCCCTCCGAGTCGCTCGTATCGAAGGAAACGCCGTTCACGTCGGTCACGCCGGAGGCGACGGCCGCGTCCACCACCTGACCGACGGCGCTGACCCGGTGCACCGTGACGCTGACGCTTCGGTAGACGGAGTATCCATAGCGTTGTCCTTGCGGCGGAACTTCGGGCGGCCTGGGCGGCGGGTTGTACGATAGGTTGAACGAGCCCGTCTGCACGTCGTTCTTGCCGATGCCCAGAGGTTGCAGCGCCTGCAGCAAGCGGGCGTATCTCGCGTTGTTGTCCGAAGTTGCCTGCGCGGCCGTGTCGGCAGAGGTGCTGATCGCCAGATTCGCCGTAGCCATGTCCGGAACGGCGCTCGAATGGCCGTCCGCGGTGACCGTGATCTGCGAGACCTGCGCCGCAACCGCAGGCGCGCCGAGCAGCGCGAAAAGAGCCGCGAGCGCCAGTAAACGAGTCATGAAGTCCTCCCTGTGCTTGGGCGTTCGCCGTGCGGGAAAGAAACCTTCAAGCATGCTGGTTGAAGCGGTTATCGGACTCTGCGTCGGCGTCATCGCCAGGTATGTCGTTCCGGATTCGCAGGGAATCGGCGGCGACACCCTTACCGGAATCGTCGGCGGTGTGCTCGGGGGCTTCATCTATAAGCTCTTCGGCAACAAGCCGCCCATTGACGATTACAACGCCTGGAGCATGGCAAGCGCCGCGGCCGGCGCGCTGATAGTCATTCTTGTCATCCGTGCCACCGGTGGCCGGCGCACCATTGCTTGAAGGGGAGGGGAATTTTCATGTGGCAGATCATCTGGTTTCTCATCATCGGATTCATCGTCGGGCTCATCGCGCGATGGATCGTCCCCGGCGCCGTAAGGGGCGGGATTATCGTCGACATCATCGTCGGCATCATCGGTTCGTTCATCGGCGGGTGGCTCTACCGGGCGTTCGGTCACGGCCAGCTCACGGGACTGTGGGCTTTTCTGTATGCGCTCATCGGTGCGGTTGTGCTACTCTTGATTCTACGAGCCTTCACGGGAAGGCGATCGGTAGTTTAGCCCTGTATATCAGAAAACCATCATGGCCTACGTCATCACTGAACCGTGCATCGGAACCAAGGACAAGTCTTGCGTGGACGTGTGTCCGGTCGACTGCATTCACGGAAAAGATGAAGACGAGATGCTCTACATCGATCCGGAAGTGTGCATCGACTGCGGCGCGTGCGTTTCCGCGTGTCCCGTCGAAGCGATCTTCGCCGATTCGGACGTGCCCGAGAAGTGGCAAAACTACCTGGAAGTCAACGCGGAATACTTCAAAAAGTAATCTTTCAGAAAGCATTCACGTTTCAGCGTTACACGTAGCGTGTGATGCTTGATGCCCTGGTGGCCGGCGGCGGTCCCGCAGGTTCGACTACTGCTCTGTTGCTCGCGCGCGCGCATCTGCGCGTCTGCGTCGTAGACCGAAGCCTCTTTCCGCGAATAAAAGCCTGCGGAGAGTATCTGAGTGCGGGCTCCGTACGGATGCTGCGCGATCTCGGCATCGCCGATCAGCTTTGCGATCGTGCGCGTGCGGTGCGCGGCGTACGGCTTCATGGCCACGGCGTGCATGCGCGTATCGATTTTCCGAAGCCCGGATGGGCTTTGCCGCGCGCCGTTCTGGACGATGTGCTGCTGAGCGCCGCACGCGCCGCAGGAGCGGACGTCCTGCGCGGCCGTCTGGAAGATTGCACCGTCAATGCCGACTATGCCGCCGCCGAAATACGACTGCCGGATGGTACCTTACGCGATGTACGAGCGCGTACGATCGTCGGCGCCGACGGCATGCATTCGCTCGTGGCGCGCAAATGCGGCTTCACGACGGGAACCCGTGCGCGCTCGCGCTTCGCGTTGGGCGGACACTATGCCGGGATGAAGATGTTGGACGAACACATCGACATGTTCGTGGACGGCAATACCTATCTCGCGGTCAACCCGCTCACCGATCGCGCCGCTAACGTGATGCTCGTCGTCGAAGAAGCGGAACTCAACCGGAACCGGTTCGACGTCGAAAGGTTCGCGGAGGCGCGGGTCCGTGAGCTCGGGGGCGCGTTGCTTCACGGCGCGGCCCTCGAAGGTAAACGCATCTCGATTGGACCGCTCGCATACCGCGCGACGCAACTCGCCGGACGGCGCGTCGTACTTGCGGGCGATGCGGCATGTTTTCTCGATCCGTTCACCGGACAAGGCGTGCATCTCGCGCTGGTCGGCGCGCATTTGGCAGCGCAGTGCATCGCGTCGGAAAATCTCGGCGCATACGAGGTTCGCGCACGGCGTGAGATCGCCGCGCGCGAGCGATCGGCGCGTGCCGTCAAGCAGCTCATCCGCTCGCCGATGCTCGCGCGAGCGGCCGCGCGCGTCGTCGATCGCAATCCATGGATCTTGCGGCCGGTGCTGCAACGCGTTACCGGAGGCGCATAGACATGCACATGCGCGACGAGATCGTCATCGATGCGCCGGCCCGGCGAATCTTCGAGTACGCGAGCGCAACCCCGCAGTGGCCGGAAATCCTTCCGCATTACCGGTACGTGCGCGTGCTCACGTCCGATGGGGAACGAAGCGTCCTGGAGATGGCGGCGCGCCGTCCGTTCGAGCATTTGTCAATCGGAATTCCCGTCCGCTGGCGTGCGGAGCAGATTACGGACGCCGTCATGCCGCAGATTTTCTTCCGGCATCTCGGCGGCTGGACGAACGGCATGCAGGTTTATTGGCGTTTTCGCACGCTCGGCAACGGCAAGACGCGCGTGCAAATCGATCACGATCTGCGCTCGCCTCTGGCGCCGATCATCGGCAAATATTTCGTCCATCCGATCGCGGCCCGCACCCTGCGCTGCATGAAGCAACTATGCGAACGAGCGTGACGCACCGCGTAGCCGTAACCGGTCTAGGAATGATTACGCCGCTCGGCACGGGTGCGCAGGTATTGTGGGACGGCGTTCGATCCGGGCGCGTGGCCGTCGACCGGCTGACGCGATTCGATGCGAACGGCTACCCATCGCGCATAGCGGCTCAGATCGATTCGTTCGATCCGTCTGCGTTTCTGACGCGCCGGCGCATGCAGTGGACCGACCGTTTCTCACAGCTCGCGCTTGCGGCAGCGCATTTGGCCGTGGAAGATGCTCGCTTCGTATTCGACGGAGCGCGTTCGGAAATCGGCGTTTACACCGGCTCCGCGCTCGGCGGAGTTGCCTTGGCCGAAGAGCAAATGAACGTATTTGCAAGGCAAGGATTGCGTTCGGTGCGTCCGCTGCTGGCAATTTCCGTGTTCGGCGGCGCGGCCGCGAGCAATATCGCGATCGAGTTCGGCATTACGGGGCCCGCGAGTGCTAACGCGAATTCGTGCGCCGCAGGCGCGATGGCGATAGGAGAAGCGTTCCGCGCGGTACGGCGCGGCGAAGTGCGAGCGGCTATTGCGGGCGGCGCCGAAGCGCCGCTTGCGCCGCTGACGTACGGCGCGTTCACCGTTGCGCGGGCAATGTCCACACGAAATGAGGACCCTGCGCGCGCGAGCCGTCCGTTCGATGCAAAACGTGATGGCTTCGTCATGGCCGAAGGCGCAGGCATGCTCGTACTCGAGCGCTTCGAAGACGCGGTGTCGCGCGGCGCGCGCATCTACGGCGAAATTGCCGGGTACGGCGCATCGAACGATGCGTTCCACATGTCGGCTCCGCTCGAAGACGGCGGGCAAACGGCGACCGCGATGCAGCGCGCGATCGAGGACGCGCAGTTGCAGGCAGCCGAAATCGAGGCCGTGAACGCACATGGTTCGTCGACGAAGATCGGCGACGCGGCGGAAGTGCGCGCGTACCGGCGTGTCTTCGGCGAGCGCAGTTCCTCCATTCCGGTTTGCGCGACGAAAGGGCAGCACGGCCACGCACTCGGAGCAACCGGGGCCTGGGAAGTGGGCATCGCGCTCATGAGCATGCAGCAAGGCGTCATTCCCGGCGCGGCCAACCTCGATGCGCTCGACGACGCCTGTGCGATCGACTGCGATCGCGCCGAACGCTCGATCGAATCGCGCGTCGTACTTTCGAATTCCTCGGGGTTCGGCGGCCTTAATGCGGCGCTGGTTCTCCGCTCCGATTCATGACGAGGCGAATCACGGTCTTGTTTTGAGCGGACGTTATTCGCACGTGATCCATCAACTCGTGCATGAGTACGATGCCGCGCCCGCGTTCGTCGCGTCGTTGGAAGGGGCGCCACCGCCCGTGATCCTCCACTTCGACGGTTAACGCCGCATCGTCCGCGTGCATCCGCAGAAAGAGGTCTCCAGGCGAATCTCCCCGGTACGCATGTTCGACGGCGTTTGCGATCGCCTCGCCGGCCGCGGTGATGAGCGAAAAGCGCTGTGAATTCGAAACGCCCGCCGAATCGCAAAAGCGGTGCAGGAACGAGCGCGCAATCGGCGCGGCCAGCGTAACGGCCGAGAAGCACACCTCGTCCGGCAAACTGCCGTCGCTGCACGAGAGCGTCAGGGCCGCGGCGTCGTCGCGATTGACCGTCGCGTCGAAGATGCGTTCCTGCAGCGCAAGCGCCGGGTTTTCCGGATCCATTTCGAACGCGCGTATGCTGCATTCGATGAGTTGGCGCTCGCCGGCGATGACGTCGCGTGAATGTTCGGTCATGCCGTCCGTGTAGAATACGACGCAGCTGCGCGGGGGAAGCGCGATGATCCAGTCTTTAGCCTGAATCTGCGTTTCGACGCCGAGCGGCATACCGCCGCCGGGCAAAAGACCGCTAAAGCCGTCGATGATGGTGAGGACCGGCGGCGGATGGCCCGCCACCGCGTACGTCAATTCTCGCGTCTGCGGCTGGTAGTAACCGAAGATCGCGGTGACCATGCCGATGCTCTTGCGTAAATTTATGACGCTGTTGATGTGCTCGAGAACGGCCGCGGGCGAATGTTCGCCGACCGCGGTGGTGCGCATCGCTTGACGGATCTCACCCATCACCGTTGCCGCTTCCAAACCGTGTCCGGCCACGTCGCCCATGGAGACCGCGATCCGCCCGTCGGGGAGCGCGAACGCATCGTACCAATCGCCGCCGATTTCCGCTTCGTCGCTCGCGGGACGGTACGCGGCGTGAAATTCGGTGCCGGGTACCCGTGGGAAGCTCTCGGGGAGCAGCGCGCGTTGCAGACGGTCCGCGACTCGGTACGTCCGGTCGAAGAGTATCGCCTGGTCCATCGCTCCGGCCAGCTGAAGTGCCAGCACGTTGGCGAGTTTCTGCGCAGTTCCGTTGAATGCGTCGCGCGAGCGGCTGGCGATGACGAACGTTCCCAGCGTTCCGTGGCGGCCATTCAGCGGCGCCGCGACGACGGCTTCGAATCCGTACTCGTTGAGCACGTCCGGTATGGCGGTCGCGTCGGCAACGGGAGCGTGGAACCCCGGCTCGCGGCAGGCCTCGACCAACGTGATCGCTCCGTCTTCCAAACGGGCATGGATCGCGCAGTAATCCGCAAATTTTCGTACGCACAGGTCGGCGACCAGTGGTAATGTTGCTGACAAATCGAACGAACGCGCGAGCAGCCGGCTCGCCTCTGCAAGCAAATCGAGAGCATCGGAGCGGCGTACGCCGCCCGGCTCAATCATGGGCATGAGAATGAGCGGCGGGCATGCTTTGCGTTTGTGCCCTTCGTTGCCCGCTTGCTAAACCCGCTAGACTTTACGCAGATAAGACCGACCGAGCCCTGGTTTGGCATTAACGCGATATGGAAATGAAGAAAAGGTAACCGTCCTGCCCACGGAGCTTTTTTTCATATGCCTTCTACCACGGCAACTAAACAAGCCGGCGGTAACGGCGCCGCTTCGCAAAACGGCGACGTTACCCATTCCATGTCCGCCGGTGAACGGCGTCTCTTGACCGCTTTGCGCTCGTTTAGAAACGGCGACTTCAGCGTTCGGCTTCCCGTCAGGGGATCCGGCGCGGAAGCCGAGATCGCGCAAGCCTTCAATGAAGTGTTGGAAACCAAGACGCGTATGCTCAACGAAATCAAACGCGTCTCGCGTTCGATCTCGCGCGACGGCCGTCTCTCGCTGCGCGCAGCCCTCGACGGCGCTTCCGGCGGCTGGCAGGAACACATCGAGGCATACAACTCGCTCATCGAAACGGTTGCAGCGCCGATGGCGGAAACCAACCGCGTGCTCGCGGCGGTAGCGCACGGCGACCTCTCGCAGCGTATGACCGTCGAAATAGACGGACATGCGCTGCGCGGCGACTTTTTGAAGTCCGCCAAGATCATCAACGCGATGGTCGACCAGCTCAACGCGTTCGCTTCGGAAGTCACGCGCGTCGCGCGCGAAGTCGGCAGCGAAGGAAAATTGGGCGGTCAGGCGAGCGTGAAGGGCGTCGCAGGCACGTGGAAAGACTTGACCGACTCCGTGAACACGATGGCGTCGAACCTGACCTCGCAAGTGCGCAACATCGCAGACGTGACGACCGCCGTCGCAAAGGGCGACCTCTCGCGCAAGATCACGGTCGAAGCGCGCGGCGAAATTCTCGAACTGAAAAACACGATCAACACGATGGTCGACCAGCTCAACTCGTTCGCCGGCGAAGTCACGCGCGTCGCGCGCGAAGTCGGTTCGGAAGGCAAACTGGGCGGTCAGGCAGAGGTTGCGGGCGTCTCCGGCACGTGGAAGGACTTGACCGAGTCCGTGAACTTCATGGCCTCGAACCTCACCTCGCAAGTGCGTAACATTGCCGAAGTCACGACGGCCGTTGCCAAGGGCGATCTTTCGAAGAAGATTACCGTCGACGTTCGCGGCGAAATCCTCGAATTGAAAAACACGATCAACGTCATGGTCGACCAGCTGAACGCATTCGCGGGCGAAGTGACGCGCGTCGCGCGCGAAGTCGGTTCCGAAGGTATCCTCGGCGGCCAAGCGCAGGTGGCCGGCGTTTCCGGCACGTGGCGAGACTTGACCGAATCCGTGAACTTCATGGCCGCGAACCTGACCTCGCAGGTTCGCAACATCGCCGAAGTCACGACCGCCGTCGCGAAGGGCGACCTTTCGAAGAAAATCACCGTCAACGTCCGCGGCGAAATTCTGGAGCTGAAAAACACGATCAACACGATGGTCGACCAGCTCAACTCGTTCGCCGGCGAAGTCACGCGCGTCGCGCGCGAAGTCGGCTCAGAAGGCAAACTGGGCGGCCAGGCAAAGGTTCCCGGCGTTTCCGGAACGTGGAAAGACCTAACCGACTCGGTCAACACGATGGCCGGTAACCTGACGAATCAGGTGCGTAACATCGCCGACGTCACCACCGCCGTCGCAAAGGGCGACCTCTCGCGTAAGATTACCGTCGACGTCCGCGGCGAAATCCTCGAACTGAAAAACACGATCAACACGATGGTCGACCAGTTGAACGCGTTCGCATCCGAAGTCACGCGCGTGGCGCGCGAAGTCGGTTCCGAAGGCAAACTCGGCGGTCAGGCACAGGTTGCCGGTGTTTCGGGTACGTGGCGCGACCTGACCGAATCCGTGAACTTCATGGCCTCGAACCTGACCTCGCAGGTGCGTAACATCGCGGAAGTTACCACCGCCGTTGCCAAGGGCGATCTTTCGAAGAAGATTACCGTCGACGTTCGCGGCGAAATCCTCGAGCTGAAAAACACGATCAACGTCATGGTCGACCAGCTCAACTCGTTCGCCGGTGAAGTTACGCGCGTTGCGCGCGAAGTCGGTTCCGAAGGTAAACTGGGCGGCCAGGCAGAGGTCACCGGTGTCTCGGGCACGTGGAAAGACTTGACCGACTCGGTGAACACGATGGCGTCGAACCTGACGAACCAGGTCCGCAACATCGCCGAAGTCACGACCGCCGTCGCAAACGGCGACCTTTCGAAGAAGATCACCGTCGACGTGCGCGGGGAAATTCTCGAACTCAAGAACACGATCAACACGATGGTCGACCAGCTCAACGCGTTCGCTTCCGAAGTCACGCGCGTCGCGCGCGAAGTCGGTTCTGAAGGGCGTCTCGGCGGTCAAGCGTTCGTCCGCGGCGTCGCCGGTACGTGGAAAGACTTGACGGACTCGGTGAACACGATGGCGTCGAATCTGACCTCGCAGGTCCGCAACATTGCGAAGGTCACCACCGCCGTCGCGCTGGGCGATCTTTCGAAGAAGATCACCGTCGACGTCCGCGGCGAAATTCTCGAACTCAAAGATACCATCAACACGATGGTCGACCAGCTCAACGCGTTCGCCGGTGAAGTCACGCGCGTCGCGCGCGAAGTCGGTTCCGAAGGTAAACTGGGCGGCCAGGCGCAGGTGCCGGGCGTTTCCGGCACGTGGAAAGATCTCACGGACAACGTGAACTCGATGGCCGCGAACCTGACCAACCAGGTCCGCGGTATCGCTCAGGTCGTCACGGGCGTCGCCAACGGCGACCTCAAGCGCAAACTCACACTCGAAGCGCAGGGCGAAATCGCGCAACTCGCCGACACGATCAACTTCATGATCGACACGCTCGCAACGTTCGCGGATCAGGTCACGACCGTTGCGCGCGAAGTCGGTTTCGAAGGAAAACTCGGCGGTCAGGCCGAGGTGCCGGGCGCTGCCGGATTGTGGCGCGACCTCACCGACTCGGTCAACCAACTCGCCGCGCAGCTCCACCTCCCAGATTCGAGCAATCGGCGAAGTGGCGACCGCCGTGACCAAGGGCGATCTCTCTCGCGCCGTTGAAGTTGAAGCGCGCGGCGAGGTCGCCGAACTCACCCGCAACGTCAACGAAATGATTCAGAACCTGCGCGACACGACGCGTAAGAACACCGAGCAAGACTGGCTCAAGACCAACCTCGCGCGATTCACCGCAATGCTGCAGGGACAGCGCGACATCAAAACCGTCAGCCGCCTCATCATGTCGGAAATCGCTCCGCTGGTGAACGCACACGCCGGCGCCTTCTATCTGAACGAGCCCATCGGCGATCAGCAGATGCTGCGCCTGGTGGCGAGCTACGCGCTGAACAAGAAGAAGGCGGCGCTGCGGACCGTTCGTGAAGGCGAAGGCCTCGTCGGACAATGCGTGGTCGAGAAACAGCGCATTCTGCTCGGCGAAGTTCCGGGAGACTACATGAGCATCACTTCAGGGCTGGGCGAGAGCAAGCCGCTCGCGCTCATCGTCCTGCCGGTGTTGTTCGAGGGCGACGTGAAGGCGGTCATCGAGCTGGCCTCACTCGAAGACTTCAGCGAAATCCAATTGCAGTTCTTCGATCAATTGACCGAGTCGATCGGCGTCATTCTGAACACGATTGCCGCATCGATGCGTACCGAGGAACTTCTCAAGCAGTCGCAAGCGCTCACGAACGAACTGCAAAGCCAGCAGATGGAGCTGCAGCAAACCAACGACGAACTCGAAGAAAAGGCGCGCCTGCTGCAGGAACGCAACGAAGAAATCGAGCGCCGCACGCGAGAAATCGACGAAGCGCGACAGGAACTCGAAAAGAAAGCCGAGCAGCTCGCGCTTACGTCGAAATACAAATCGCAGTTCCTCGCGAACATGTCGCACGAACTGCGCACGCCGCTCAATTCGCTGCTGATTCTTTCCAAGCAGCTCGCGGACAACCCCGAGGGCAACATGACCCTCAAACAGATCGAGTTCGCGCAGACGATCCGTGCCGCGGGTACGGACCTGCTCACGCTCATCAACGACATCCTCGACCTCTCGAAGATCGAGTCCGGTACGACGTCGATCGATCTCCAGGAGATTCCGTTCGCTACGATCGAGGACGACGTCGTCCGGACGTTCGACCAGATCGCCAAAGACAAGGGCCTGGAGTTCGTCATTCGCCGCCATGAGGACGTCCCCGAGAATCTGCTCACGGACCCGACGCGCCTGCAGCAGATTCTCAAGAACCTGCTCTCGAACGCGTTCAAGTTCACGGGTGAAGGACGCGTGACGCTCGACATCTCGCTGCTGCGCCAGCATCATCTCTCGTCCGTACAAGGTGCAGCGGTCGCGTTTTCGGTCTCGGACACCGGCATCGGCATACCGCCCGATAAGTTCAACGTCATCTTCGAGGCGTTCCAGCAAGCCGACATGGGAACGTCGCGGAAATTCGGCGGCACGGGCCTGGGCCTGGCAATCAGCAGAGAGATCGCCGGTCTGCTCGGCGGCGAAATCGGCGTCGAAAGTTCGCTCGGCTTGGGAAGCACGTTCACGCTGTACCATCCGCTCGAGCGCACCATCACGCCGAATATGATGCGCCCGCTGGTTCTTGAAGGGCGCATGGCGCGTCGCGAAGTGACGCCCAGTCAGTTCGACGAACTTTCGCCCGCGCTCGAAGCGATCCACGACGATCGCGACGGCATCGAAAGTACGGATCGCGTCTTGCTCATCATCGAGGACGACGCGATCTTCGCGCGGATCCTGCTGGGGCTGGCGCGCGATCGCGGCTTCAAAGGCGTCGTCGCCTTGAAGGGTTCGGACGGTCTTGCGTATGCGCGCAGGTATCTCCCCGATGCCATTACGCTCGACATCGGCTTGCCGGACGTCGACGGCTGGAATCTTCTTGCCGAGATCAAAAACGACCCGAATACCGGAAACATTCCGATTCACGTCATCTCCGGTGAAGAGCAATGGCAGCGCGCGCTCGACGCGGGCGCCATCGCGCACCTGCGCAAGCCGGTCACCGAAGAGGCGCTGACGGAAACCTTCGACAATCTGCTCGGCTTCGCCGATCGCACGACCAAGCATCTGCTGGTCATCGAGGACGACCTCACGCAGCTCAACGCGATGGTGAACCTCATCAGCAGCGGCGAAGTGCAAATCACAGCGGTGCGCAGCGGCGCCGAAGCGCTCGAAGCGCTGCAGAATGCCAAGTTCGACTGCATCGTCGTGGATCTCGGGTTGCCGGATCTGGCCGGAGACGAATTGATCGAACGCATCCGCATGCAGCGCAATCACGCGCGCACGCCGGTCATCGTGTACACGGGGCGCGAACTCGACAAGCAGGAGGAGAACAAACTCAATAAGCTGACCGAGGCCGTCATCCTCAAGGACGCGATGTCGCCGGAACGTCTGCTCGACGAGACGCGGTTCTTCTTGCACCAAGTGGAAGCGCGCCTTCCGGCCGCAAAGCGCGCAATCGAGATTCCACCGCTCGGAACAGGGTCGCTCGAAGGACGTAAAGTGCTTATCGTGGACGACGATTCGCGCAACATCTTCGCGCTTGCGGCCGCCCTCGAGGGGCACCGCATGCAGGTCGTCAGCGCGGAAAGCGGCCGCGAAGGCATCGAGAAACTGATGAGCGACGACGCGATCGATCTCGTCCTGATGGACATCATGATGCCGGAGATGGACGGCTACGAGACGATACGCCGGATTCGCCAGAATCCGTCCTTCAAGGATTTGCCGATCATCGCATTGACCGCAAAAGCCATGAAGGGTGACCGCGAAAGCTGTATCGCTGCCGGCGCTTCCGAATACATCAGCAAACCGGTCGACATAGACCAGCTCATATCACTGTTACGTGCATGGTTGAATCGATAATCAAAGAGAGCCCGGGCGGACTGGCATTACCCGATCGGAGTGACGAACGGACCGCCGTCGAGCTCTCTTTGCTGCTCGAGGCGATCGTGCGCTGGAGCGGCTACGACTTTCGCGAATACGCGCCGGCGACGCTCAAACGCCGCATCGCCGAGCGCATGCGCGCGGAAGCCGTCGAAACCATTTCCGGGATGCAGGAGCGCGTTCTGCACGACCCCGAGGCGCTGCGCCGTCTCGTATTCGCACTGTCGGGCAACTCGAACCGTCTCTTCCGCGCGCCCGAGTATTTCCGCGCGATCCGCGAGCGAGTCGTTCCGTTCCTGCGGACCTACTCGTTCGTGCGTCTCTGGTTTCCGGCGTGTTCGACCGGCGAGGACGTCTACACGGTCGCGTCCATTTTGCTCGAAGAAGGCGTCCTGGATCGCTGCATGATCTACGCGACGGACATGAGCGATATTGCGCTCGCGCACGCCCGTGGAGGGACGTATCAGGCGCAGTCGCTCGAAGAATTTGCGAACGACTACCGGCTCAGCGGCGGCCGCGGCTCCATCTCCGAATTCTGCGAGTGGAACGAAAACCTGGTGCAATTCAAGGAAGGTCTGCAGCGTCAACTGATCTTCTCGACGCACAGTTTGGCCACCGATGCATCGCTCAATGAATTCCACGCCATCATCGCACGCGGCATCTTGCCGCAATTCAGCAAATCGCTGCAATACCGGGTTCACAACCTTTTCTTGCAGAGCCTAACGCGTTTCGGATTCATCTGCTTGAGTTCTGCCGAATCGCTGCACGCCACGCCGCACGAGGGCGCATTCCGCAAGGTCGACGAGGTGTTTCCGATCTATCGCCGCATGCGCTAGCTAGCGCAGCAGCAGGTGCACGTCGCCGAATTCGTGCCAGAGTAGGCCGGCAGCGAGAGCGCGATCGTATGCCGCTTCCAGGAATTGCGGCACAACGAACGCTTCGAGCATGTTCAAATGCGATGCCCGCGGTTCGTGAAAGCCGGTGAGCAGGCCGTCGACGACGCGCGGGGGATGCGCCGGATCGACGATGCGAGAAGTCCAGCCCTGGAGCGCATGAACTTCCCCGCATGCGTCAGCTGCAGTTTCCAATGCGCGAACCACTGTCGTCCCGGCGGCAATGATGCGCCCCGAGCTCTTGCGCGCTGCATTGATCGCAGCAGCCGTCCAAGCGGGAACGCGCACGCGCTCGTCGAGAGGCGGCTCGTGCGACTCGGGACTCGAGACGCCGCAGTGCAGTGTAATCGAGGCAACGTTTACATTGCTGCGGTAGAGCGAATCGAGCACGCGAAGCGTGAATGGGCGGCCGGCCGAGGGCATTTCGACCGATCCCGGCTCGCGCGCGAAAATCGTTTGATAGTAGTCGATCGGAAACGTCTCTTCGACGTACGCGTATGAAATCGGGCGCGCGTAGGAATGAAGATACGCGCTCGTATCGCCGGCCGGCGTAAAATTCGCGTACCACAACCGCGCGCTGCCGGCATGGACCGGCGCGAGCAGTTCGGCCAAGCCGCCCGCCGGCAATGCGAAACGCTCGCCGGCGCGAAGCAGCGGCGCGTTCCGCGGCTCCACGATCCACAATACTTTCGAGAGACGCGTAGAAAGATGCAGTTGAATCTCGCTGCCGTTCGCGCGTCGAGCGGAAAGCGCCGCCGGAATCGTCGCCGAGTCGTTCACGACGAGCAGATCGCCGGCACGCATATATTTCGCGATATCCAGAAAACGCCCGACCTCGTGCGTGCCGGCGCGCGCATCACTGACCAGCATACTCACGCCGTCGCGCGCGAGCCCCCGCAGTTCCGCCGGGCTCCCTGCTTCACGCTCTTTGGGCAGATCAAACGCCTGCGGCAACGCTCTGCACCTCTACACGCGCGTAGTCGTAGCCGGCCGGCCAAATGCGTTCCACCGCATCGACGAATGCAGGTGCAACGCTCTCAGGCAACGGCAAACCTGACAGATCTTCGCCCGGTTCCGCGTCGCGATGCATTTGCGTGTTCATATTGCCCGGATCCGCGGAGAGCACGCGTATCCCCGTGTCCGTCAACTCTGCCGCGAGTATCCGGGAGAGGTGATCGAGCGCAGCTTTGCTGGTTCCATACGCGCCCCAACCTGGGTACGCATTGACCGCCGCGTCTGAGGTCACGTTCACGATGAGGCCGCCGCCTCGCGCGCGCATGTGCGGAATGACTGCCTGAGCGATTGCAAGCGGAGCGCGCACGTTCGTTTCCATCACTTCGAAGAATGCAGCAGAGGTGAGATCTTCCAGGCGCGGCATGGGGGAACCGCCGAGCACTGAGGCGTTATTGACCAGGACGTCGATGCGGCCGAACTGCGCAACGGCGTCGCGGACGAGCTCACGCATCCCGCGATCGTCGGTCGCGTCTATCGCGCCGATCAGGACGTCCGTCTCGCGGCTCAGTTCGTCGACGAGATGCCGCAGCGGAGCTTCACTGCGCGCCGTGAGGACGAGTCGCGATCCACGCTCGGCCCACTCCCGGGCCAGCGCGGCGCCCAGCCCGCGCGACGCGCCGGTGATGAGCACTACTTGTTCGTTCATGTCGGAAGCATATCGCCCGGCCGTCGTCGACCGCGCCGTACGAAAGGGCAGGTTACAGCATGCCGCGCTCGCGAGCGATTGCGACGGCTTCCGTACGCCGTTTGGCACCCAGCCGCGAAAACAACGAGGTGACGTGGAATTTCACCGTGCGCTCGGAGATGCGCAGGCGCTGCGCGATCTGCGCGTTCGTGTGACCCAGCGCGAGTAATTTCAGTACGTCGTTTTCGCGCGGCGTCAGCCGTTCTCCATGCGCAAACGGCGCGTGCACGCCGCTGCCGAAAACCGTGCGTCCCTCGATGCCGCCGCGAATGGCCCCCAGGAGATCCTCGGCGGGCGAGCCTTTGAGGACGTATCCCCGAGCGCCCGCATCGAGCGCCGCCCGCACGCGTTCTTCGCCCCCGTAAGCGGAGAAGATGACGATTGCGGCACGCGGGAAACGTTCGCGGAGCAATGCGACCGCACTCGCACCGTGCGCCTGCGGCAATTCCCAGTCAAGCACGATTGCGTCTGCATCGCGAGTGAGGGCTGCCGCACTTTGCGAGGCTTCCACCACGGAAAAGTCGGGTTGCGTGCCGATGACGGCCACGATCCCGTCTCGCACGATCGGGTGATCGTCGACGACGGATATGCGCAATCTCATAGCCTGCGCCGTCGGCAGCCTCGCGCGCACTTCCGTTCCGCCTCCCGGCCGGCGGCGCACGCTCAAACGGCCGCCGATGCTTTGCGCGCGCTCCTGCATGCCCGTGATGCCGAATCCGCCCGCTTGGCGCGGCGCGACGCCCTTTCCGTCGTCGCGCACCGTCAAAACGAATGTTCCGCGCGACCGTGCCGCTTCAATCCAAACGTTCTTTGCCTTCGCATGACGGCGCACGTTGGTAAGCGCCTCTTGGCAGATTGCATATGCCGCGCGTTCGACCGCGGGATGCGTCGCGGCCGCATCGACCTGCAGGTGCACGGGAACACCGGTCTGCGAGGTGAACGTGCGCGCAAGACCTGCAAGCGCCGCATCGAGCGGTCCGCCCGAATCCGGCGCCGTTCGCAGCGCTTCCACCGAACGGCGCGCGCGGGTCACGCTTTCGCGTGCGACCGAAAGCGCCGATGCGATTTTTTGCGCGGGCTCGCCTTTTCGCTCGAGATGATGCAGTGCCGCTTCCAGCTGCAGCGTGATAGCGGTCAAGTCTTGTGCGAACGTGTCGTGTAAATCGCGCGCGAGCTCCGCTCGTTCGCGCATTCGCGCAAGCTGCGTCGCGGTTTCCGCAAGTCGCGCGCGCTCGACGGCTATGCCGAGTTGATCGGCAATGGTTCCGAGAACGCGCAAATCGTTCCGCTCGATCTTTCGCAGTCCTGGCTTCGTCAGATTCATCAAACCGAGATCCCGGCCGCCGAACCGGATCGCGACGCTGGCGTGATAAGCGATTCCGCTCGTCAGCGCCGTCTGATTGCGCAAGACCGCCGGACGCAGGCGGCTGCACTCGATGGCGTCTACATTGTGCGAGCCGAGTTCGCCCTCCAGCAGCGACTCGATGCACCAGCATTTCGATCCGGCCATTCGTACGGGCTCACGCAGAAACGGCGGAAGATTGTACGACGCGGCGAGATAAAATTTCCGCGTGCGTTCGTCGCGAAGCCAAATCCAGCCGGACTCGCAGGTGAGCAGCCCGGCGGCCAGTTCCAGCGTACGTTCGAGCGCGGCGGAAACGTCGGCCGAGCGATTCAGAGCTTCGGCGATCACCGCAAGGATCTCCAGTTCGCGCGCGTCGCGCCGCCGGGCAACCATGCGCGCAGCCCTTTGCCGCGCGGAAGGGCGGAGCCTTTGCGCAGACTAATGGTGAAGAACATGACGAGCGACATCATTACCGACGTGTTCGCCTGGGCGCCGCTGACGGCGTTCGTCATCGTGTTGGCGATTCTGTACCTTGCAACGCGGCGCGAGCCGGCGCAGCGCGTTCCGATGGGCAAGACGTACGCATGCGCTCAGTGCGGCCGCCGCGGCGGCCACGAGCACATGGTGCCGGTAACGCACGAAGGTGCCGTCGTGTGGTATTGCGGGCGCTGCGCGCACTAGGGAGCCCGGCCCTGACCAAAAAATCGCCACGACTGCATCACGGAGACTTCTTGAGCGATTTCTAGCAAGCAGGCACGCCGCCGGCCTTTCCGCACTAGAAATTCCCGCACGCTGCGGGATTTTTGCTATTTTAGAGGGACCGCGTATTTTTGCCTAAGACGGAGGTTTCCCGATGGCCCTCGATATTTCTGCGGTTCAAGCCGAGCAAAACGTTTGGCAGATGGCACAGCAGCAACTCGACGAGGTTGCCGGTCTGATCGGTTTGAACGAATCGATTCACGGCTATTTGCGCGAACCGAAGCGTGTGTTGGAAGTGTCCGTCCCGGTGCGAATGGACAGCGGCGTTTTCCGCATGTTCAAAGGCTACCGCGTGCAGCACAACATGGCGCGCGGGCCGTCGAAGGGCGGCATCCGGTTCCACCCGGCCGTGTCGCTCGACGAAGTCAAAGCGCTCGCAATGTGGATGACGTGGAAATGTTCGCTCGTCAACATTCCGTTCGGCGGCGCCAAAGGCGGCGTGATCTGCGATCCGAAATCGATGTCGATGCAGGAAGTCGAAAACCTCACTCGCCGATTTACCAGCGAAATCTCCATCATCATCGGACCGGATAAAGACATTCCCGCACCCGACGTCTATACGACGCCGCAAGTGATGGCGTGGATTATGGACACGTATTCGATGCAGTGCGGATTTTCCGTTCCCGGCGTCGTGACCGGTAAACCCGTCGCGATCGGCGGTTCGCTCGGGCGCGACAAAGCAACCGCGCGCGGATGCCTTTACGTCGTCAATGAAGCCATGCGCGTGAAAGGGATGCCTTCGAGCGGCGCTCGCGTTGCAATTCAAGGATTCGGAAACGCGGGCATGCACGCGGCGGATTTGATGCAGCGGGACGGCTACGCGATCGTCGCGGTTTCGGATTCTCGGGGCGGCGTGGGTAATCCGAGAGGACTAGACGTCGCCGGCGTCATCGCGCACAAGACGGAAACCGGATCCGTCGTCGGATTCACCGGCGGCGAGAGGCTCACGAACAAAGAGGTTCTCGAGTACGACTGCGACGTACTCGTGCCGGCGGCACTCGAGAAGGTGCTCACCGCGGATAACGCGCCCCGCGTACGCGCCGGCATCGTTGCCGAAGCCGCGAACGGCCCGACGCTGCCTGAAGCGGATCGCATTTTGTTCGATCGTGGGATTATCGTACTCCCCGACATTCTTGCGAATGCGGGCGGCGTCACCGTTTCCTACTTCGAATGGGTGCAAGACTTGCAAGAAAACTTCTGGGAAGAAGATGAAATCAACGAGCGCCTCAAACGCAAAATGACACGCGCGTTCAAAGACACGTACGACCAGTCGCAGCAGTTGGGCGTCGACATGCGGCAGGGTGCCTACGCCGTGGCCGTGAGCCGCGTTGCGGAGGCCACAAAACTGCGCGGGTTGTATCCCTAGGATGTGATACTCGATCGGCCCCTTCGCGCGGCAATTCTGGCTGCGGCCGACAACGCCGCCGTTCGGCGCGTCGTAAGCCGCTACGGTTTTCGATTCGGCGCGAAGCGGTTCGTCGCGGGCGAAGAAGCAACCGATTTTCTCGCGGTGGCGCGAGGCTTGAACGCGCAAGGCTTCGCACTTGCGTGCGGGGTACTCGGTGAGGGCGTTTCGAGCGCACGAGAAGCGCGCGGGGCCGCAGACCAGTATTGCGAGCTCCTGCGCACATTCGCCGAACAGCGTATCGACGCGAACGTGGCGTTCAAACTCACCCACGTCGGGCTCGACATCGATGGCAGCCTTGCGCTGGAGAATGCGATGCGCATTGCGCATGCCGCCGCCGAGACCGGCAATACCATGCGGTTGGACATGGAGCAATCCCGCTATGTCGATGCAACGCTCGGCATCTATCGCGAACTTCGCAAAACGTATCGATGCGCCGGCGCAGTATTGCAGTCATACCTGCAGCGCAGCATGGACGACCTGCGCTCGTTGCTCCCGCTTGCACCGAACTTGCGCATCGTCAAGGGCGCTTATTTGGAGCCGCCGTCGATTGCGTTCCCGAAGAAGAGGGACGTGGATGCGAACTATCTCGCACTCGTCGAAACTGCGTTATCCGCGGAGGGTTATACGGCTATCGCCACGCACGACCGCCGGATCATCGATCGCGTCGTCGAAATGGTCGAGCGCCGAGCTATTCCCAAGCGCGGACGCTTCGAGTTTCAGATGCTCTACGGCATATCGACGCCGTTCGCGAACGACCTCGTTCGCGCCGGATATCGCGTGCGGCTTGCCGTGCCGTTCGGAACGTATTGGTTTCCGTATCTGATGCGGCGCCTTGCCGAACGCCCCGCAAATCTGGCGTTTTTCATCAAAGGCGCGTTCACGCGGTGAGCCGGCGATTGCGAGGCGTTTGTGCCGCTGCCGTTACGCCGCTGGACTCGAATCTGCGCCCCGATGCAGCGCGCGCGATCGAATACTACGGTTCGCTGCTTCGTTCGGGATGCGATTCGCTCAACGTACTGGGCACCACCGGCGAGGCGATGTCGATTTCCGCCGGAGACCGGTTGCGCTTTATGCAATCCCTTGCAGAAAGCGGTCTACCGCGCGAACGGATCATGATCGGTACGGGTGCCGCAGGCTCTCGGTGACTCGACTCGACTCACGCGGAGCGCGTTGGATCTCGGCTTCGGCGCCGCACTCGTCATGCCGCCGTTCTTTTTTCGCGGCGTGCGCGACGACGGCGTTCTGCAATTCTTCGACCGCTTGTTCAAAGACGTCGATCCGCGCGAACGGAGCATCCTGCTCTACAACTTTCCGGCGATGTCGGGAATTGCGTTTCATCCGGACGCCGTGGACGGGCTCGTTGCACGGTTTCCGGGCATCATCGCCGGAATCAAAGACAGTTCGAACGATGCGGCGCTTCAGCGCGAAGTGTTCGCGCGCCACCCGGATTTGCTCGTGTATCCGAGTTCGGAATCATTTTTGAGCAACGCGCGCGAGCGCGGCTTTGCCGGCTGTATCTCCGGAACGGTCGCTTTGTGGCCGGAACTCGCGGCGCGGGTATGGCATGGCGATGCGGCCGCGCAGGCGGAATTGACGTTGCGGCGCGAATCGTTTTCCGGCCTTCCGCTAATTGCGGCGGTTCGCTGGGTTCTCGCGCAGCGCACGGGAATAGCCGATTGGGAACGGTGCATGCCGCCGCTCACGCCGCTCGAAGAGCCGGAGCGAGCTAGACTTGAACGACCTCTGTAACTTCGGGAACGTCGGCGCGGACGACTTGCTCGATCGCGCCTTTGAGCGTCATGTTCGATGCCGGGCAGCCGCCGCACGCGCCGAGCATCTGCACGAACGCCGTGCCGTTTTCGACCTTGATGAGCCACACTTCACCGCCGTCCATCTGGATACCGGGGCGAACCTTGTCGAGTGCGGCGTTTACGCGTTCTTCGACGCTGCTGCTACTGTGCATAACCCTTAATGAGCTCGTGCATGCGGCCCGCAACCTGCAGCGCATCGTTCCAATCGCGCTGCCACATGTTGCGCCCGAAGATGAGCCCGACGCAGCCGGCCTCCATGGCGATCTGCGCCTTGTGAATCATGTCGTCGTCGCTGATTTTGCTTCCGCCGGAGACCAGCACGAGCGAGCGGCCGGCGGACTTCACGACTTTATGCAACCCGTCAAGCTCAGACAGCTCGAGCGTGTTGTAAGGTTTCGGCATCCTGTCCGCGGTCGCGGCATCCCATTTCGGCACGTTCAATTTGATGACGTCCGCGCCGACTTCACACGCAACGCGCGCCGCGTAATCGATCGCGTACAAGGAATCGATGCCGCCTTTGGTTTTGATCGCCGCGCCCCGCGGATACGCCCAAACGATGAGGGGCATCCCGTACTTCTCGCATTCGCGGCGTACTTCGTTGCACTGGGCGATGTCCACGTCTTGGGCCGGGCTTCCGACGTACAGTGTGTACCCGACTGCATCCGCACCGAGACGAACCGCGTCTTCAACCGACGACGTCAGCGAACTGAAGGAATCGTCGTCGCTCGGCACGTTCGTCTTGCCGTTGATTTTCAAGACGAGCGGCACTTTGCCGGCATACGCCTTGTGATATTTTTCCGCCAGGCCGATGTGAAGCGCGACGCCTGAGAACGTGCCCTCGACCGCGAGCCGGTAGATCCAGTCCGTATCGATCGCGTCGGGATTGGCAAAGAAGTCGACCGGACCATGCTCGAGGCCCTGGTCGATCGGCAGCAACATCAGCGTGCCGTTCGCGGGGCCGTGTTCGTACATCATGCGGTGCAGCCGCACGCGCTTGCCGGTCGAAAGATTCATCTCGTCGTACGTCGGCCGACGAACCGCTGCTAACATCTGCATCTCCCTTTCGTTGTCCGTGGCGGCTTCTTTGAAGGCGCGCGGCGCCCCTTGAGATAATGCCCCGGCGTGGACTTGCCCGCTATCGGATTTATCGGCATCGGCGCCATGGGTGAACCGATGTCGCTCGCGCTCGTGCGAGCGGGCTATTCGGTTTCCGCGTGCGCGCACCGCAGCCGGGAACGGCTCGAGCGCGTCTGGTCGCAAGGCGTACGCGAGGCCGCCGATCCGGCCGGCGTCGCGGCGGCTTCCGATATCGTAATCACTTGCGTTCCCGACGCGCCTCAAGTAGAAGAAGCGTTGTTTGCGGCGCGCGGCGCGGCAAGCGGTGCGCGTCCCGGCGCGACGTTCATCGACATGTCGACGATTTCGCCCGTCGCCTCGAGGGGTTTTGCGGAACGCTTGCAAGCAAGCGGGCACCGTTTCGTCGACGCGCCCGTCAGCGGCGGTCCGGCGCGCGCGTCCGCGGGCACGCTGACGATCATGGCCGGCGCGTCGCCCGAAGATTTCAAGCGAGTTCAGCCCGTCCTCGAAGCGATGGGCACCCCGCATCACGTCGGTCCGGTTGGACTGGGTGAAACGGTGAAGCTCGTCAATCAGACTCATCATTTCGAACGTCATGATCGCCAACGTGGAGGCACTGACGTTCGCGCGAAAGGCCGGCGCGGACCTCGACGCGGTCCGTAACGTGCTCTCGACGGCCACGGCTTCCAATTATTTACTCGAGCAGTGGTTGCCCAAAACGTGGTTTGCAGGTACGTTTGAGGGAGGCTTCGCCCTCGATTTGCTTCGAAAGGATCTCGGGGCGGCGCTCGATGCCGCGCGGGCGATGAAGATGCCAATGCCGGCGTCCGGTTTTGCATATCAACTTTACACGCGGCAGTCTGCCGAAGGAGACGGGGCACTCGACTACAGCGCAGTCGCCAAATTTTATGAGCACGTCGCTGGAGAATAACCGGGGAACGTTCAACAAACACCCCGACTTCAACAAGAAAATTCTCGTTGTCGAAGACGAGGCTGCCATGCTGCAGACCTTGCGCTACAACCTGGAGCGAAGCGGGTACTCGGTCATAACCGCAAGCGACGGACGCAGCGCCGTTGCGATGGCTCAGCGCGAACAGCCCGATTTGGTCGTGCTCGACGTCATGCTGCCGGCTCTCGACGGGATCGAAGTCTGCAAGGAAATCCGCAAGTCCAGCTCGGTCCCGATCATCATGCTCACGGCGAAGGATCAGGAGATCGACAAGGTGATCGCGCTCGAACTCGGCGCGGACGACTACGTCACGAAACCTTTTGCGCTGCACGAATTCCTCGCTCGGGTCAAAGCGCGTCTGCGGCGGCCTTCACCGCTCGCGGCGCACCATCACGAACAACCGATCGCGCTGGGCGGCATCATCCTCGATCCCTCGCGCCAGCATCTAACGGTGCGCGGCAAAGAAGTTGGGCTCGCACCAAAAGAATTTGCGCTGCTTCGGGTGCTGATGGAAAACGCCGGGCGCGTCGTCACGCGGCAGAGTTTGCTCGACAAAGTTTGGGGCTACGATTTCGAAGGTGAGCAACAGACGGTCAGCGTGCACATACGCTGGCTGCGCGAGAAGATCGAGGAAGACTCGCGCAATCCGCGGCACATCATCACGGTGCGCAGCCGCGGTTACATGTTCAAGGAGTAACCGCTCCGCGTGACGGCGCAAGCATGGTTCCTCATCGCCGGTGCGTTCGTTCTCGGCGCGCTCGCGGCGTATGCACTCAACCGGTTGCGGCGATCGAACCGCAACGGCATAGCGCAGACCGTGCCGGAGCCGCACGTTCCAACGGACGATCGTTTCGATGCGCTCGTGCGCGCTCTGCCGCTCGGCGTCGTCATGCTGGACCGGAGGCTGCGCGTTCGTTTTGCCAATCGCGCCGCAAGTGCGATCTTCGGTTTCGAGCGCTCTCGTGTGCGCGGAACGCATCTCATTGCTGCCATCCCCTCCATCGAACTGGAGCAGCGCGCGCAGGCGGCACTTCGCGGTGAACTTGCCGCAAGTGCTATTCAGGTTACCGGTAAAACCGTGAATCGATCGTACGCGGTCTCACTCTATCCGCTCGCGCCCGAAGAGCAAGGCGACGAACATCCCGAAGTCAGCGGCGTGCTGGTCATCGCGGAAGATCAAACCGAACTGCTGGCGCTCGAACGCGCGCGGCAAGAGTTTCTGACGAACGTTTCGCACGAGCTGCGCACGCCGCTTTCGTCGATCAAACTCATGCTCGAAACCGTTGCGGACTCCGAGGACGAAGCAGCGAGCGAAATCTTTTTACCGCAGGTGCTGGCGCAAGTCGATCGCTTGACGACGCTCGTGCAGCGGTTGCTCGAACAGGCACGCGTGGAATCCGGCGAACTCGTCCTCCAGCTTTCGGAAATCGACCTGGAAGAAGTGGCGCGGCCGATCGTGCAGTCGTTCGGGCCGCAGGCGGCCGGAAAGAACGTGGACCTCGAACTGCAAACGATTCGGCCTGCGATCGTCGAGGCCGATGAGCAGCGCCTCTCTCAAGTGTTCGTGAACCTGATCGACAACGCGCTTCGGTTCACGCCCGAGGGAGGCTCGGTGCGGGTGACGATCGACGTCGAAGGGGGCCACGCGATCGTCCGAGTGGGCGACACCGGCATGGGAATCCCATACAAAGATCTGCCATACGTATTCGAGCGCTTCTACGTCGTCGATCGCTCTCGCACGCGCGGCATAAGCGGCGCCGGGCTAGGTCTTTCAATCGTCAAGCAAATCATCGAAGCGCACCATGGTACCGTTCATGTCGAATCGGTGCTCGGCAGCAGAACGCAATTCACTCTGCGAATTCCGATGTTGTCGATGCCTGCGTGATGCGTTAAAGCGCCGATAATCCAAACCTAATCTGCGCGTGTTTTGATAGGGCCATGCAGACGTCCATCGAGTTTGACGGCTTCGAGGACTTGCCCGCGCTTCGTGCCGAGCTGTTTGAGTTCATCACCGCGTATTGTGCCGAAATGACGCTCGGACAAGCGCGGGAGTGGTTTGACGACGCCTTTCGATCGGGGCCTGGAACACACCTTAATCTTCCTTAATGCCGGCTTAAGGGCGGCTTATTTTCGGGCCCCGTACGATGGAAAGGCTGTGATTGCCCGTGCCCCTCGGATTTCCGGCGAAGTACTGGCGCGCCCCGGCGCCGCCGGCGAGATTAAGGTCTCCGTCGAGAACCTCAACGTCTATTACGGAGCATTCCAGGCGATCAAGAACGCTTCGCTCCAAGTTCCGGCAAATTGCGTCACCGCGCTCATCGGTCCGTCGGGATGCGGAAAATCCACCTTCATCCGCGCGCTCAATCGCATGCACGACCTCTCGCCCGACGTGCGCATTGACGGGACCGTTACGCTCGACGGCGAGGACATTTACGCGAAGGACGTCGATCCAGTCACGATCCGTCATCGCGTCGGCATGGTATTTCAGCGGCCGAATCCGTTTCCGAAGTCGATTTTCGAAAATGTCGTCTACGGTCCGCGAATTTACGGCGTGCGAAATCGCCGCGAGCTCATGGAGCTCGCCGAACGCAGCCTGCGCCACGCGGCGCTGTGGGACGAAGTCAAAGATCGGCTCGATCGCTCCGCAATGGTCCTTTCCGGCGGGCAGCAGCAGCGGTTGTGCATCGCGCGCGTGCTTGCCGTCGAACCGGAAGTGATTTTGATGGACGAACCGGCGTCGGCTCTCGATCCAATCGCAACCAGCAAAATCGAAGACTTGATTTCCGATTTGAAGAATGACTACACGGTCGTAATCGTCACGCACTCCATGCAGCAAGCTGCGCGCATCTCCGATATAACCGCCTTTTTCCTGATGGGCGAACTCGTCGAGATGGGAGCGACGCGCGAGATTTTCCTCAAGCCGCGCGACAAGCGCACCGAAGATTACATCACGGGACGATACGGTTAGCGGCCGGACGCTTTCGATAACGCGCGGTTAAGACGCCCTTAATCGGCGTTTCGTACAATGCCCCCATGGAAAAACATTTTCTCCATGCTCTAGTAGGGGGCGCGTTCTTCGCGCTGTGCGCAGGCGGGATCGGCTCGGCGGCAACAGCGGCAACAACGGCAACGCCGAGCACCGTCGCGCAGGCGACCGCGGCGCCTGCGGCTACGGCTACGCCGGCTCCGTTTTCCTATGGGGGATATTTGCGCGCGTATTATTTCACGCGCACGAACAATCCGCAAAATACGGGAACGCAAAACCAAGCCACTGAGAATCAGGCTATCGACTTGCATGCTGCGTATGACTTCGGCGGGGGATTTTCAATCGGCGGCACCTACCTTTACGCCAACCCCTTGAATAACTGTCAAGACCCCGCAACGCACATCAGCAAGACCAGCCCGTGCTACAAGGGCCGCAAGTTCGGGCCGGCAGGTGGTACCGTAGAAGACGACACGCTGCCTGGCTACGAGCTGAATACGCTTTACGAGGCATACCTGCAGTATTCGGATTCGAACGCGATGGTTCGGCTCGGCAATCAAGTGATCAACACGCCGTGGGCGAACGCATCCGACTCGAGATTGAAACCCGCGGCGTTCCAGGGCGGAGACTTCAGCTTCAAAGCCGGCAAGAACTGGACGCTCGAAGCGATGTACATGCCTCGCTGGCAAGATCGCGTGCAATCGGCGTTCGTCGACAGCACGCTCATCACGCAGAACGGTTCCTATCCGGATTCGGGCGGCGCAGGTAACACCGGCATTCTGCCGGGCAGCTGGCGTACGAACAACGGCTTCTATTACGGCCGCGCCGGCTACGCTCAAGGTTCGCTTACGGGGAATCTGTATTACTACGCGTTCGATCAGATCGCGAACGCGGTTTGGGCCGATGCGAAGTACGGATGGAAGGCGTACGGGAAACCGTTCCTCGCGCTGCAAGGCGGTATGGAATCGAACACGGGCGCGTCGCAGGCCGGCAAGATCAAGAGTCAAGTCTTCGGCATTCAAGCCGGATACTCGCCGTGGAGCAACGTCGATCTCACCGTCGGCGCGGACTTCATTCCGATGAAGAGCGATACGATTACGCTGCCGGCGACGGCATCGTGCGGCGCTGACGACATGATCAAAGGGACGCTCCAATACTTCTTGCCGTCGGGCGGCACGCCGAACTGCACGTCGCCCTCCCCGGGCGTTGCAGGCAGAGTCGCAACAGTGTATTACGGCGGCTGGGCTAGCCCGTACACCGATTCGTACGCTACGGATTACCTATTCGACACCAGCATCAGCCAAGGCATGGTCGACCGCCGCAGCCCCGGCTCGGGAGTAAAGGTCGCGGGAACCTTTTATGCCGCTCAAAAGCAGGTTCGTTTGATCGTAAGCCGTGCTTGGTACGCGTACGGCAACGGGACCGTCGGCGTTTCACCGACGCAAGAGACGAACGTCGACGGCACCTATTTCTTCAGCAAACCCGGCAAAGGCCCGTATCACGGATGGTCGTTGCGGCACCGCTATGCGGAACGCACGCAATCTTTCACCGCGGTGTACGGCGGTTTGCCGGATTTCAAATACAACCGCACGCAGCTCGAATACGACTTCTAAACGGAACGTCAGTTGCGGCGCTGGGCACCCCAAGCCTCCAGGGCAGTCCGCGATACCAAGTTGGTGATAAAAATGAAGAGCATCAGCAGCGCGGCTGCAGCGTAAGCAAGTTGGTGTGATTGCGCGAACGGCTGGCTGATGAACGTCCAGACGACATACGTCAAATATCCGACGGGTGAGTGCGTGGGCGCGAGCGTCGGCATGTAATTCGACCAACCTGCCGTGTAAATCAGCGGCGCCGTCTCGCCGAGCGCGATGCCGGTCGCAACGAGTAGTCCCGTCAGAATTCCCGGCGAGGCCCAAGGAAAGGCGACGCGAAAAAAGACCGTTGCTTCGCGGCTCCCTAGTGCGACCGCGGCTTCGCGCAGTTCTCGCGGGACGGCGGAAAGGGCGAGATCGGCGCTGCGCACGACGTACGGAAGCATGATGATGGCGAGCGCAAGGGCGCCGGCAACCAGCGAAAACCCCCAGCCCAGATCTTCGACCAACGCAACGTACAAGAAATACCCGACGACGATCGAGGGTACGCCGGCAAGGACGTCCATGCAAAACCGGATGAGCGTGCGCTGCCGCGGCGTGGCGAATTCGACCGTCCACGCGGCGGTTCCGAAACCAACGACGGCCACGAGAACGACGCCGAAGACGACGAGCAGCAGCGTTCCGGCGATTGCATTCGCGAGGCCGCCCGCAATGCCGTTTGTGACAGTAGTAAAAAGCGCGGGCCGAAAGGCCGGCGCTCCCTGCGCAACGACGAAAAAGAAGATGAACAGCAGCACGCCGACGACGGCGAGCAGTGCGAGAACGCTCGCAGACCACCACGCGCGGGAGAGCGCGGTCAATGTCTTGATTCGCGTCATTGCGATTCGTGCATGCGATCCGCGCCGTGCAGAATTGCACGCGCGACGCTGTTGACCGCAAGGGTTATGACGAACAGCACGAGCGCGAGTTCGGCCAAGGAGCGCTGCGCCATGCCGCTCGCGTCGGTCAGCGCCGAGTCGAGTTGCGAAACGATAACCGCCGCGATAGTGTTCACGGCTTGGAAGATATTCGAGGGGAACTGATTCACCGCGGCGCCGCTGACCATCAGTACCGCCATCGTTTCGCCTAGCGCGCGCCCGAGCGCGACGAGCACCGCAGCGGTCATGCCGCTCCGTACGCTGGGAATGACCGCTCGCGTGACGGCCTGCCAGTGGTGCTTCCCAGCGCCATGCTCGCTTCGAAAATACTAGCCGATTGCGCGACGATGACGTCGCGCATCGTCGCCACCATGATCGGAATGACCATGATCGCCAGGATGATTCCGGATGCCAGCAGGCCGTTTCCGCTTCCGGCGCTGCCGCCGATTAGGGGTGTCTTGCCGACGTGCGCGGTGACGAAGGGCCCGAGACGCTGTCCGATCCACGGTACCAGAATCACAAGCGCCCAGAGTCCGTAAACGACAGACGGAACGCCGGCCATCAATTCGACCGTCGCGTTCGCGAGCGTCTTGAATCGCCGTGGGACGCGATAGACGAGCGCCAACGCGACGAGAATCGAGATCGGGACTCCCAGGAACATCGCCAGCGCCGACGTGGCGATTGTCCCGAAGATGAAGACGAGGCCGCCGAAGTTCGCGCCCGGCTGCGCCGAAACGCCGTGGTGCGTGACGACGCCGCTGCCGTATTGGTTTCCGATGTTCCACATGACGCCGGTTAGAATCGTCCAGCCGTTGAATGTAATCGCGGGGAACGAAAACGCCAGCAGAAATACGAGCATGAACAGCAGCAGAAGGCCGCTGATCAGTGCAGTGAAGCCGAAGCAGTAGCGGAGCAGCCCTTGAGCCGGGCGCCGCTGCAGGAACGGGAGCGCGGAAACGTCGTTCATTACCGAATTTGGCGGATCTGTGCCAAACTGAGCGCCTTCACGCGCGCCGGAAGCGGCAGAAAATGCACCTCGCCCAGGTACGTTCCGGTATTGCCTTCGTCGAGCGTCCAGCTAAGAAAGCCGACCAGCGCCTTTCGCACGTTCGCATCCGATTGATGCGGATTCACGATTGCGTACTCGTAGTTCACGATCGGATACGAGTTTTCGCCGGGCGCGTAAACGAGCGAGATACGTTCGTCTTTCGGCGTACTCGATTGAAGGGCGTTCGCTGCCGCCGCGATGGTCGAGGACGTGGGCAAAACGAATTTTCCTGCGCGGTTCTGCAGCGCCGCATAGCCCAAGTGTGCCGCATTCGTTTGGTTCAGGAAACTGACGCCGACGTACGCTATGGAATAAGGAGCGTTCTGGCAACTTTGCACCATGCCGGGGTTGCCGTGCGCTCCCACGCCATTGGATTCCGCCGGCCAGCTGATCGTCGTTCCGTATCCCGGGCCGCTCTTCCACGACGGCGTCGAAAACGACAAGTATTGCGAGAAGATGAACGTGTCGCCGGACCCGTCCGATCGATGGATCGGCACGATCGCATCGTGTGGAAGTTTGGATGCGTACTGCTTGTTTATTCCCTTGATCGCGGCATCGTCCCAGTAGAGAATTTTCCCGGTGTAGATACCGGCGAGTACCGGACCAGAGAGATTCAGGTGAACGTCATTCAAACCCGGCAGATTATAGTTTATCTGCTGCGCGCTTATGACGAGCGGGATATTCAGCATTTTCGCCGAGCTCATCTGCGCGTCGCTCATGTACGCGTCCGAAGCGCCGATCTGAGCGACACCCGATATCGCCTGCGAAATTCCGGTCCCGCTGCCCGTCGACTGCGTCGTGATTTGTGTGGCGGAATGGGCTTTCTGATAAGCCGGTACCCAAAGATTCATGACCGGATACATCAGGCTCGACCCCGTTTCCAGCAGCCTTGCCGCGTTGCCGCCGGACGCAACGAAGATGTGCGACTTCGGAGCCGCAGAACCGGCGGGTGAGGCTGCGGTAGATCTTCCGCTGTTTTGGTTTGCGCCGCCGCATCCCGCGAACAGCAGTGCCGTGCCGGCGGCAAAGGCCGAAATAAGCGCTTTTTGCATGTTGGCTCCTATGCCGAAAATCCGCATCGCCCTGCGAGACCCTGCGTTTCCCCGAGTCGTCGTCGTCAATGCATTCCAGCGTACGGCTCGCACGCTAACGGGTGTTTAAGCGATTCTTATGGCAGATTAAGGCTGCGCAGACCGCGGACGTCGCGCGCGCAAGAGCGCGACGGGCCGGCCGCGAATAGACCGGCCCGAAATGCTTCCCAAAACCATGCGCTCGCTGCGCAAGACCAAGCCCGAAGCGGGCTTCGTCCTGCAAGAAATTCCTTTGCCCGAACTGGGTCCGTCCGACGTGCTCATCCGCGTCGAGAAGGCCGGCGTTTGCGGCACGGACGCACATATTTATTCGTGGGACAAGTGGGCGCAAAACCGCGTACATCCCCCGCTTACGATCGGACACGAATTCATGGGCACGGTAGCGGACGTCGGCGCCGCCGTGCGGTTGGTGCGGGTCGGCGATCGGGTTTCCGCCGAAGGACACATTGCCGACGGCACCTGTTTTTTGTGCCGCACCGGCGAAGCGCATATTTGCGAAAAAGTGCAGATTATCGGCGTCGATCGCGACGGCGCGTTCGCCGAGTACATCGCGATGCCCGAGGTCAACGTCTGGCCGCTCGATCCGGCGATACCCGACGAATTTGCGGCGATTTTCGATCCGCTCGGTAATGCCGTGCATACGGTCATGGCTGCCGGCGTGAGCGTGAAGTCCGTCGTCATCACCGGCGTCGGATCGATCGGGTTGATGGCGATCCCGGTTGCGCGCGCCGCGGGTGCTTCGGCAGTGTATGCAATCGACGTGAATCCGGCAAAACTCGAACTCGCGAGAAAACTCGGCGCCGACGAAACGTTTTCGGCAAAGGACCCGAATCTCGTGGCAGATATCTTGGAGCGCACGAACGGCGACGGCGCCGACGTGCTGCTCGAAATGTCCGGCAGCGGTCAAGCAATCGACAGCGGGTTGCGCATGGTGCGCAACGGCGGAACGGCCGCCTTGCTGGGGATTCCGAGCGACAACATCAACATCAATCTCGCGGAGCGCATCATCTTCAAGGGTCTCACGGTGCTAGGCATCAACGGGAGGCGCATGTTCGAGACGTGGTATCAGACGCAGGCGCTCGTGCGCAGCGGACGCGTCGATTTGCGTCCGATCATCACGCACGTGCTGGCGTTCGAACAATTCGATCGTGCCTTCGAACTAATGCACAGCGGCGAAGCCGCGAAAATCGTTCTCGATCTCAAGGGAGACATCGCAAAGTGAACGCGACGTTCGAGCAAAAACTGCAATCCGACCTGGACAAACTCAAGGCCGCCGGTACGCATAAAACCCTGCGCCACCTGACTACGCCCATGGCTCCCGAAGTGCACATGGAAGAAGCGGGCGACGTAATCGTGCTTTCCAGCAACAATTATCTCGGACTTTCCGATGAAGCATCGGTGATCGAGGCCGGAAAGCGCGGCTTGGACCGGTACGGGGCCGGAACCGCATCGGTGCGCTTCATCTGCGGCACCTTCGACATTCATCGCGTGCTCGAAGAGCGCATCGCGCAGTTCTTGAGAACGGAAGCATCCCTCACCTACGTCTCGTGCTGGAACGCGAACACGGGACTGTTTCCGTCTATTTGCGAGGAAGGCTCGGCGCTGCTTTCCGACGAGTTGAATCACGCGTCGATCATCGACGGTTCCCGTTTGGCGAGCAAAGCGCGGCGCGAGCGTTACAAGCACAGCGACATGGCGGACCTCGAAGAGAACCTGAAAGCCGTGCAGGCGTGCTCGCCGATCGTCATCGTTACCGACGGCGTCTTTTCCATGGAGGGGAGTCTTGCGAAGCTTCCCGAGATCGTGGGATTGGCGAAAAAATACAACGCGGTCACAGTCGTGGACGATTCCCACGGCACCGGCGTCATGGGTAAGTCCGGCCGCGGCACGATCGAGCACTTCGGCCTCGAGGGTCGGATCGACATCATCACCGGCACTCTGGGCAAGGCGCTCGGCGGCGCCGCGGGCGGCTTCGTCGCCGGAAGCAAAGCGCTCGTCGATACGCTCATTCAAAAATCACGTCCGCAACTGTTCTCGAATGCGCTGCCGGCGACGGTTGCGTGCAGCTCGCTCGCGGCGCTGGATTATCTGGATACGCATCCTCAAGTCGTTCAGCGATTGCGCGAGAACGTCGCATATTTTCGTGCCGGCCTGGAGCGCTTAGGTTTTCAGCCGCTCGCGGGTGAAAGTGCGATCATCCCGATCATCGTCGGCGATACCGCGTTCGCGATCGCCATGAGCGATCAATTGCTCAAAAAAGGCGTGTTCGTAACGGGCTTCGGTTTTCCGGTGGTCCCGGAGGGAACGGCGCGAATACGCGTACAGATTAGCGCCAAACTCACCAAAGACGAAATGGACCGCGCCCTTTCAGCATTCGAGTCGGTCGGAAAACACGTCGGCTTACTGAAAGGATAGCTTCGGCGGGCCGGAATACCTAGGCGGCGTCCGCCTCCCGGCTCTCGGGGCAAACCCACCGGCCACGCTATTCTCGCTTTGTAAGGAGACGGCGAGGCATGACCAGGCGCGTTCCGTATCTCGACGGCCTGCGGGCACTGGCAATTCTGCTAGTGGTCGTGTTTCACACGATTCAAAATCATCCATGGTTTGCAAAACACCCCATGTGGCCATGGGTCGCGCTCGTCAGCCAAAATCAAGGCGTCCATTTGTTTTTCGTGCTGTCCGGATTTTGCTTGGCCTATCCGACGCTGGCACGATTGCATGAAAACGGAAGCTCTGAATTTCGACGTCGCCCGCTTCACCGCGCGCCGCATCGTGCGCATTCTTCCGCCGTATTGGATCGCAATCGTGACGTTGATGGCGAGCATCGTAGTGATGAGGGCGTTGCAGATTCATCCGGCGGCAATGGCAGACAGCCTGAACGTGGTGAAAATTCTCGAACAGACGCTGCTCTTCAATTTGCGCCCGGAATGGCTCAACGGTTCGTTCTGGACGCTGCCGATCGAAGTGCACTGGTATTTCATTTGTCCGATTTTGCTCTGGTTGTGGACGCGTTCGCGCCGCGCATTCTTCACGATTGCCGTTCTTTGCGCGTACGCCGCGATAACCACGCGATTCCAGGCTCCGGACGTCAAATTCTTACCGGCATTCATGCTTGGCATCGTCGCCGCCGAAGTATGCATCACGGGCCATCCGCTCACGAAATATGCGCCGCTCGCATTCGTGGTGCTGACGATTGCCGGCTGTTTCGAACGGATGCAGCTCTCGCCCCTATCGTATCCCTGCTGGGAACTGGCGATGTTTTCGCTCGTGATCTCGGCCGGTCACATCCCCCCGCTGGGCCGCATCTTTTCATGGCGCGCATTTGCACCGATTGCCTGGGCTTCATATAGCATCTACTTGGTGCATGCGCCGGTCCTCGGTACGATCGAAAAGAATTTGCCTGCGTCGTTCCCCGTCAATGCCGGGCTGATCGTGGGCGGACTTTGCGGAGTGGCAGCCGGCTTACTGTTTTCGCTTTTCGCGGAACGGCCGTTCCGCCGCGGCGTGATTCGCGCATGGATGCTAACGGCATTGGATCGCTCTCTGCCGAATGCGTTTCGCCGATTGGGAATCGATCCGTTCATCGGGCTCGGTTCGCCTGCGAGTGCACCCGTTGCGTTTGCAACGCCGACGGCGGCCGGCGCCGAAGCGCTGAACCTTTCCCTGGTTCGTGTTGACTAGTCGTAAGCGCGCGCTCGCTTTTGCAATGCTGTGCATGCTCGCGGCTTGCGGGGGCGGCGGAAACAATTCGGCTTTACCGCCGACGGGGCCGAGCTCCGCATCATCGCCGCCGGTTAAAGCCACGCCCACCACAGCCCCATCGACGGGGCCCAGCCCGAAAACGTCTCCAACTGCCGAACCGAGCGGAAGCCCGAAGCCGACCGCGTACCCAAGCGCGTCGCCCTCGCCGACGGCTCATCCAACGGCCACGCCGACCGCGTTACCTACTCCAACACCAACACCGTCGATCGCATTCAGCGATTGGAGTACGTTCGGAGACAATCTGGTGCGAACGCAGTACAACGCGAACGAGCAGCGCCTTTCCGCAGGTAACGTCGCAGGATTGAAGTTGCAGTGGTCCGCGGATCTGGGAGCCGGAATATCCGACGAACCAATCGTCGCAACGAACGTGCTCGTCAACGGCGCGAACAAAACCGTCGCCTACATCGGCGCGGAAAACGGGATGTTCTACGCATTGGATGCGACTACCGGAAAGACGCTGTGGAGCCGCCAGCTCGGAACCATCACGACCTCGTGCCAAGACTTGCCCAACGGTGTATTCGGCATTACCGCAACCGCTACGTTTGACAAGAATACCAATCGCGTCTACGTCGCCGATGGAAATAACGACGTGCACGCACTCGACATGCAAACGGGGCAAGAGGCGGCGGGCTGGCCGATCAATATTGCCAGTTCAGCCACGACGAATCACGTGTACGGCGCCCTTACGTATAATCCGGCGAATGGATTGCTGTATGCTTCCACGGCTGCTTTGTGTGATGCGAACAACTGGAACGGCGTGCTCGCGGCGATCGACACGCGCAGCGCAAGTATCGCCGCGACGTTTTATCCGGGCGCACCATATTACGGAGGCGGAATTTGGGGAATGGGCGGCGTTTCCATCGATCCGGCCACCAACAACCTGTACGCCGCCGTCGGAAATACCGAACGAGGTCCGAAAGAAACCAGTGCGTATGGCGAGCATCTGGTTCAACTCGATCCGATGCTGCACGTTCTTGCATCGGACGATCCGGGCGTAGCGGGCAACGATGCGGATTTCGGCGGCACACCGATGCTTTGGCAGGCGCCGGGCTGTCCTCAAGAGGTGTCGACGAAGGATAAATACGGCGGCTTTTTCACCTGGAAAACAGCCTCTATCGGTTCGGGAAGCATACAGGATTTGAAAATGGCAAAACCGACCGAAGACGGCCAGTTCATCGGCGTAACCGCGTATTCGCCGGCGACGAATTTGATTTACGTTGGCGATCCCTATGGCGCGAACGGTTATGCCAGCGGCATCGTGGCGCTCAAGCCCGAGTCCGACTGCACGCTAGGACTTGCATGGCAACACTCGCTGGGCGCAACGCCCGCGAAGAACGACAACGACACGCCGATGGTGGCAAACGGCGTCCTGTATTTCGACGACGGCGACAACGGTGTCGTGTATGCAATCGATGCGTCTTCTGGCATGACGCTCTGGAGCAGCGGCTCGACGATACACGGCCCGGTACTTACCGGCCCGACCGTCGACGGCATGGTATTTGTGTCGTCGTGGGATCACCATCTGTACGCGTTCGGGTTATAGTCCGGCCGTTACCCCCGAAAGCTTTGCAGCACTGAATATTGCCCACGATATGTTTGTTGAATTCCGGTAAATCATCGGCCGGAATCCAGCATTCTTGGTGTGCGCAGCGCCTCGATAGGCCGCTTGTGCCGTGTCTCGCCGTATCTCGAGAGAACGCGCCGCGCAAGTTCATAAAGCGTGAATCGTGCGGGCAGCGATTCGCGGGTAATCGACTCGGTAACGGAGCCGCATCGGGCTCGATTTTGGTGTGCTGGACGTACTTCGCGTGCTTCCGACGGGCGGGTCTACATTTGCGATTGTAACAACACGCAGACCGGGCCAGCGCGGAGGCTTGGCCTGCGCGCTTAGTTCAAAACGATTCGTGAAGTCGCGTCGTTGGACGGGTCGAGCGGCTTGCAGGATTTCACCCGCCGCTTGCTCTTCTCGATAGCCATTGGCAACACCGATATGCACCTCAAGAGCCGGTCGCTTATCTATCGCGATGGACGAACGCCTGCGCTTGCACTTCGCGAGCAGCTGCCGCTCGTTCACGATCGCATCGCCGAGCTGCTGCGGACGGTTCCATTCTTTTCTAAACGCCAGGCATCAGCACCGGCGGCTGCGCCGCGCGCGCACGAAGAATTGGCATGACGGCCGGCTAGTGTGCGTGGCCGGCGTGGTTCGGGGCTGCTACGGCGATGCGTGCAACGCGGGCGGTGTCGCTGAGCAGGGTAGCGGCGTTGGCAAGACCGCCCCCTCCGCTCGCGGTCCATCGTGCGCGAACTTCGCCGCCGCGATCGAGCATCAGCTCCGTTTCCCCGCCGTCCTTAGGCGATCGAAACAGGGCGAGCATCGATCGAACATCTTGTGACACGCCCACGATCGGAGCGCCGGTTTGCGACGGTGAACACAAACACACCGCGACGACGTGCAAACCCGCGGTCGTTAGCTGCGGCTGCAATTTCGCGAGCTGTTCCAATCGTGCGCGAGGTGCGGGCGTGCCAAATAAAACGACGAGCCCCGGCCCGGTCTTGAGCAACTGACTGAGCGTATTTTGCGATCCGTTTTGCTCGAACGCAAAATCCGGAAGTGGTAAGGCAGTCGTCGTGCTAATTTGCGAGCCCACGTTTTGCGATTGGACACCCGACGTTCGCGCGAGCACGAAGTTGATGAGATCCCACCGCTGATCGGGAGTCAGCTTGTTGGCGAACCCCGGCATAACGCCATTGTCGCGGCCGTTGCTTATCCACCAGTACAATTCGCCGACTTTGTGAGCGAACAGATGCGGCTCGGTTAAGTCTGCCGGGCGAATAGGAAGCTTGCCGGCAAGTGGGCCGTCACCGCGACCGCTTGCGCCGTGGCATACGGAACAATTCTGCGCGTACAGCGGCGCGCCGCGCGCTATGGACGGCGCAGCAAACGGCTGCGTCGACGCATAGAAGCTCGTCGGATTCGCTTCCACGATTCCCGGACGCAGCGCAAGCCAACTGATTACTCCTAAGATAACGAGCACCGCGATGGAAGCGGCCATAGCGCGGTAGCGTCTTCTCTCGGCCACAACAATCGTGATGATAAGACAGATGCCGAACGCAATAGCGGCGATGTCGAACACGGTCTGCGTACTTGGTGGAACTTCGCTCAGATCGAATCGAAACGGAAGCGGCCATTGCGGCTCGGTGTGCAGTCCCGGAGGCAGTATGCCGATGATGCCGACGAGCGCAAGAACGAAGATGCCGAAACTCACTTCCACTGACGCGTTCCGGCGCAATTGCGCAATGGTTTGTAACCCGTGGTTGACTTCGCTCGAACTGTCGGCGAGAGCCGGCAGCAACCGGCGCTGATTGACGGCAGCCACCCCAATCATCGCCGCAAAGAGCGCGATCTTGAGCAGTAAGAGTTGGCCGTACAACGTTCCGAGCAGCGCGGGAGCACTGCCGGCCAAAAACCACGTATTCACGACGCCGGTGACAATGAGTATTCCAACGCACGAGAGACCCAGCACCGAGAACCGCGCAGTAGCAGCTCGCGCAGCCGCAACCGGATTGCGCGCTGTTATCGCGCCAAGCTCGTGCGAGCATGATGACGAGCGGCAAAAGTCCGCCGAGCCACGCGCCTGACGCGAGTAAATGCAAGATGTCGGCAGGCAAATGCAGACCGTCGTACGGCACGGCTTCGGCGGCCGCGCCATGGCCCGCCCACGCCAAAGACGCGTTGAACGCTGCGGCAACGAACAATCCGAACCACGCCAGTGCGTTCTTGCGAATGCGCATTTGCACGAAAAGACTCACCACTAATAGCGCGATGAATCCGGCGCGAATGAGCCATGCTTCGCCAAAGTGCGTTTGCGTCAAGACGACGTTGATGACGCCGCCTTGCCAAACCGCATTGAGCGGCGTACCGCTCATGCTCGACGCGACGCTGGCAAGCCAGGCGGCGCCGCTCACGAGCGCCGCCGCAAGGCTTACCCAAGCTACTACGAAGAGCGAACGGTCTACCTGCCCTTCGAGTTTTTGCGCCGCAGGTGTTCTACGAAACGCCGGTCCTGAAATCAAACACCAGAACACGAATACGCCGAGCAGCGAGGAACTCGCTGCATAGTGGAATAGGCGTACGACGATCAAGAACGGATCGACGGTTTAGCCCTTCCCGACTTGGAAAGTGAAGTCGCCTTCGGTCGTGTGCGTATCGACTGAGAGCGCATGCCATTGCACCGTATAAGTACCGGGCGGCAGCGCCTTCAGTTTGACGTCCATCTCCTGGTTATTTTTCGGATCGACCGCCGACGTTCCGTCAACCACGGAAGCTCCCGATTTATCGGTGACGTGTACCCAACTGAAAGCGGGCTCGAGCTCTTGCGTGTACCAGATGTGCAGCACACCCGGTGCAGTTGGTACGGTGCTGCCGACTGCCGGATCGGAATGATCGAGGAATGCGTGCGCTTGAACCGCTGCGGGTGCGATGAACAGTGCTGCAACGAAAACGGCTGCGCAAATTGTGCGTGTAATCATTTTTGCCAAAGATTCTTTCTGATGAGCGGATGTCCGAACCAGCTCTTATAGTAGGTGTCGAGAAAGACGTGATACTGAATGATAAAGCCCGTACCTTGGACTAACCTGGTAGTATGGTTTGCGGGAATTATCGCCTCTGCGCCCAGTTGCCAGGTAGGAGCATCGTAAAGGATGCCCGGTGAAATCGTCCCCGTTGGTGTTCCGCCGTCCGGGGTGGTCATCGCGACCTCGACGAGCGGCGTCATGCGCGTGAACAATTGCGGGATGCGAAGCGCCTTTACGTTTTGCTGATAGTACGGTATCGAATATTGAAACGACGCAGCGTAATTCCACGCATTGGGAACCGCGCTCGGCGTATCGGAAAACACGCGACTGACTTCGCCTGTAATCGCGAGGGGACGTAAAACGCCGCTCGATAGATCACCCATACCTTTGCCAAAATAGAACGTTGGCGCAGTGCTTCCCGTTCCCGGGATTGCGCCGGCGCTGCGCAGCTGTGCCGAACCGCTTCCCGGAATGAGGCGTATCACGCCAACCGACCAAGCGAGTTCTTCGTGCGGGTGGTGCGTAATGCACGGATGCTGATCCTTGAGCGTCACCGTGACGTCATCCCATCCGGCTAAGTGGCTGCCTGGGCTGCGTTGCGTGGCGTAATCGTCGTTGATCGCGACGCCCAGGTCTTCGGTAATCGTTTTATCGTATTCGAAGGCGTAAGCGTTGTTTTCCGATCCGGGCGTGGGCATGAATTGGAGCGTTGGAAACGAGACTTCGTCGCTCACGCCGGGATCGTCCATGGTAAGCGTTGTGGGGAAAACGCGGTCCCCGCAGACGACGTGCGCCTGCGCGGGCATGTGCGTCACGAGAACCCAAAAGAGCGTAGCGCCGAGCGCCGCAAATATGCGGGACATAGAAACTCCGATTCTAAGGAAGAGTGCGAACGAAAGGATGCGCGCTTACCGCGCGGAGGCGTTCGCAATCATCGGAGGAGCGCGCAAAAGCCGTGCGCACCAGAAATGGTCTTCCTGAGCGTAGCCGCGCAGTGGAGAAGTACGGAAACGCGCTTCGAGAGGCTGTACGTAACGCCGAGCCTCGAGCGCAAATGCAATCGCAAAAACAAAGCCGGCCAGCACGCGAAGCGCCGCCAAAGCAACCCGCCATATCAGCCACGCGCACGCCGACAATAGAACGGCGATGGCGAGCAGCGGCACGCCGGGATGCACGGCTTCGAGGCATTCGCCAAAGGCGAACCAGCCGACGGCAAATACCGCGACGGCACTCCAACTCGGCAGCAGCTCGCGCAAGCGGGCTGCCAGAATTGTGCCATCAGCGGCGTATCGCGCTCCCGTCCACAGCAGCGCAGCAGTGGCCGCCGTGAGGGCGATTACCGCTGCAAAGGTAAGCTGCAAAAGGGCATCGTGATAGACGCCGCCCCAAGCGTGTCTACCGCCGAACAGGATGCCGTGCGCCACGAGCGCGGTGACGAGTCCGAGGACGCTCGCCCCTGGAAGCTGCCGCAGGGTCACGTCCCATCGTTGGCCGCTCAAACCATATCGACCTTCGCGCGCCAAAGGCGCGCTGCAATTCTTACGGGGCGATAAAGTTACCGCTCGCGCAGGTGAATTGACCGGTATAGTTTGGGAGAATCAAGCTGCCTAAGAGCAGGGGCGTTTCGTCGATGATATAGGCGTTCCAATTTACGTTCGTGCCGCTCACGCTGAACGTGCCGGTGTAGTTGAACCAGGAATTTTTATTGTCGACGACCCTAAATTTCATGCCGATGGGTAGCGGCAGTTGCCCGCCCAGTCTAGCGGCTACGGCGTGGGCGGATCGCAATGGTATCGCCGGTGTTTAGTCTGACGTGACAACTCGCGGGATGTGCTCGAAAAAGCAACAGGTCCAATAATTGTTCAATTATTGGACCTGTACAGGTTGCGGGGGCAAGATTTGAACTTGCGACCTTCGGGTTATGAGCCCGACGAGCTACCGGACTGCTCCACCCCGCGTCGTGGCGAACGGTCATATACGTGATACCGACCGTCGAATTCCTGCGTGGCATCCCAAAAGTCCAGTTGCACTGCCATCTGGAGGGGACACTGCGCGCGAGCACCTTCATAGACCTGGCGCAGCCGGCATGGGGTTGCGCTGACGTTACGACGGATCGCGCAGCGGCGAACCGCTGGCGGCGGCCGCCGATCCCGTGGACCCGGAAGGTGTGTATCGCTTCGCGGACTTTCCAGGGATTCCTGATGACGTTCGCCGCGGTGAGCCGCTCGCTTGCTGAGCCGGCCGACTATGGCCGTTTGGCCGCGGAGTACGTCGAGGACGCGGTAGCGCAGAATATCGCGCATGCCGAGGTATTCATCTCGCCGTCGGTTTGGCGGTTTTTTCAATCCGCAAATCGACGTGCGGGCATGCGTGTCAGCGATGCGCGAAGCGTTTGAATGCGTAGCCGATCGGTCGGATGTGCTGCTCATCGACGACCTAACACGCAATTTCGGCGCAGAAAGCGCGATGCGAACCGCGCGCATGCGCAGTAGAGCTGCAGGATCTCGGCGTCGTCGCCATCGGCCTGGGCGGCGATGAGGCACGCTTTCCGGCAGAACTATTCGAAGATGCGTTCGCGTTTGCGCGCAAGCAGGGCTTGCATAGCGTTGCGCATGCCGGCGAAGCGGCCGGCGCGCAGAGCGTGCGCGCAGCCGTCGAAGTGCTCGGCGCAGAGCGTATCGGTCACGGCATTCGCTCGCTCGAAGATCCGGCCGTCGTCGAACTGCTCGCGCAGCGCCGAATTCCGCTCGAAGTGTGCCCGACCTCGAACTTCCTGACCGGCGTGGCGCACCGTGGGGAGCCGCACCCGTTAGCGCGTTTGGACGCGGCGGGCTGCGTCGTGACGATCGACGCGGACGATCCGGCACTTTTCGACACATCATCACGACGAATACGCATACGTCGCGCAACTGATGGGCCTCGATGCGTTGCTGCGATTCGCGGCGCAACGCGGTCGATGCGAGTTTTGCGCCGCCCGAGCGGAAGGCCGCGCCTGGCACCGCGGCCTCGAACGTTTACAAGCAGCATGTCGGGCCATAGCCATTTCGCCGAGTCGACCGAGGAATATCTCGAGGCCGTCTACCGTCTCGAACGCGAGGGTCCGGGCGTCACGACGTCGGGGCTTGCCTCGGAATTGGGCGTTGCGCCGGCATCGGTTTCCGGAATGCTGAAAAAACTCGCGAGCGAAGGCTATTTGGAGCACGTCGCGCGCGGCGAAGTCAAGCTCGACGCGCCAGGGGCTCGAAGTGGCGGTCCGCGTGCTGCGCCGGCATCGCCTGGCAGAGCGTTTGCTCACGGACGTTCTCGGAATGCCGTGGGATCAAGTGCAGCAAGAAGCGTGCATGTTGGAGCACGCGATTTCCGAAAACGTCGAAGAGCGCCTGATTGCCATTCTCGGCGATCCGAAAGTCTGTCCGCACGGCTTGCCGATTCCACCGAAGGATTTGACGGATCCCGATCGCGGCGGTATTCCGCTCGCGCAAGTCGACATCGGCAGCGAAGCGCTCGTGCAAGGCGTGACGCAAGAAGTTCCGGAGATGCTGCGCTATCTCGGAGACGTCGGTTTGCGGCCCGGCGCGCACGTAACCGTGTATTCGAAGGCGCCGCTCGGAGGTCCGATGATCGTCGAGGTGGAACAAGCGCCGTCACGCGATCTCACTCGAACTCGCGCGCATGGTCGTGGTGAGCGAACCGGTTCCGGCAGCGAACGTTTCTTGATCACCCGGTTCCTCGTCGTCCTGAACATCCTGGGATTCCTGTGGGAACTGCGCGTCGGGGGTTTCGGCGTTTTCAGCGGCAACATTCCGTCGGGCACGCCGATCGACCAAGGCATCCTTGCGCCTGTGCAAGTCCTGGTGGGCCATCAATACTACCGCATCTTCAGCGCGGCGTTCTTGCACGGAAGCATCATTCACATCGGCGTGAACATGCTCTCGCTGTTTTGGCTCGGGCGCTTCATCGAAGCCGCGCTGCGGCCGTTCAAGATGGCGCTGGTCTATTTCGTTTCGCTCGTCGTGTCGGGTTTCAGCATCGTCTATTTCTCGCCGCCGGACACGGCGACACTCGGTGCCAGCGGCGCGATTTTCGGCCTCTTCGGCGCGCTCTTCGCGATTGGGTTGAAACTCGGCGATCGCGGCAAAGACCTCGTGAGATCGAACGTCGGCATTCTCATTCTCAACCTGGTATGGTCCTTTTCGTTTCCCGGCATTTCGTGGCAAGCGCACGTCGGCGGTCTCATCGCCGGATTCATTTTCACCTATCTGATTTACACGCCGCCCCGCCCGGTGATGACGCGCGTGTACGATCCTGCCAGCGGCGTCGAATATCAATCCCGCGTGGAATTGCCCGATGAACGCGATTGACGAGGTTTTCGCGGCCGGCGGCCCGGTCGAACGCGCGCTCGAAGGATTCGAAGCGCGCCCCGGCCAGGTGCAGATGGCGCAGCTCATCGAGCGCGGTTTTCTCGAAGGCATGCACACCATCGTCGAAGCCGGAACGGGCGTCGGGAAATCGCTCGCATATCTGGTTCCGGCGCTGCGCAGCGGAAAGAAAATCGTGCTTTCCACCGGCACGATCGCGCTGCAGGAGCAGCTCTTTCATAAAGACATTCCACTGGTAACGCAAGGCGCTCGGCATTCCCACGCGCGTCACGCTGCTCAAGGGCCGCAGTCACTATCTCTGCAAGCAAAAACTCGAGCGCATGCGCTCGGAGCGGTTGCTCGCATCGTCGCGCACGATGCAGCAGATCTGGACGTGGGGAGACCGCACCGAAACGGGCGATCGCGCGGAACTGCCGTTTACGCCGCCGGGCGACGAGTGGGAACAACTCGATGCGGACGCGGACGACTGCGTCGGCGAATTTTGCGAGCATTTCCGCGATTGCTTCTTTTTCCGGAAGCGCGACGAAGCCAAGTACGCGGACATCGTGGTCGTCAACCACGCCCTGTTTTTTCTCGATCTCGCGATGGGCGGGGGTTTGCTGCCGCCTTACGATTTTGCGATACTCGATGAAGCGCATCAGTGCGAGCGCTGGGCAACGGCTGCGCTCACCGCGACGCTCTCGCGCGCGACCGTCGGGCGCATGCTGCGCAAACTGCACCGCTCGTACTCGCTGCCCGGACATTTCGACGGTGACTTCGAGGGCGGAATGCGCGGCTTGGAATCCGCGCTCGCCAAGGTCCAGGGCGATCGGTATCCACTGCACGCGAACGAGGCCGCGTGGCCGGCGCTCGAAACGCTTCGCGAAACGCTGTTCAAACTCGAGAACTGGCTGTACGCGAATTGGCACGATGCCCTCAAGAAACGTCCGCAGAACGACGCGGAAGCCGAACGGCGTCGCGATCTCGCGATGCGAGCGATTCTCGTCCATCAGGCGACGATCGATCGCGCGCAGCAGCCTGCCGATACCGCAATCGCATGGGTCGAGCGAGGCGAAAACGACGCGCGTTACCAGGTGAACAGCGCGCCGTTCGACGTTGCGGATTTTCTGCAAGCCGCGCTGTTCGAACGCACGACCAGCGTCGTGCTGACGAGCGCAACGATCGCGAACGGTTCTTCGGTCGAGGGCGGCGCGTTCAATTTTTTGAAACGCTCGCTCGGCGTCACGGAAGCGCAGGAATTCATCGCGCCTTCACCATTCGATTATCCCGCGCAAGCGCGGCTGTACGTCGCTCCACCGGCGCTCAATCCCAAGGCGGCGGATTTTTCACGCCGCGCCGCGCCGCTCGTCGAGGAATGTTTGGATCGCAGCAAAGGTCGCGCGTTCGTTCTGTTCACGTCGTATGCGCGTCTGCGTGAAGTGTACGCGCTCGTTCGGGAGCGCGTACCGTTTCCGATTCGACTGCAGGGGGAGCTGCCGCGTACGCATTTGCTCGAATGGTTTCGCTCGACGCCCAACGCCGTGCTGTTCGCGACCGGCACGTTCTGGGAAGGCATCGACGTGGTCGGCGAGCAGCTCTCGTGCGTCATCATCGATCGTCTTCCATTCCCCTCGCCCGGCGATCCGCTCGTTCAGGCGCGCATCGAGTCGCTCGAAGCGCGCGGCCAAAGCGGTTTCGAGCATTACATGATTCCGTCCGCAATCGTGCGCCTCAAACAAGGGTTTGGGCGTCTCATCCGCAGTAAAGCCGACAAAGGATTGGTGGCGCTCCTTGACGGCCGCGCCGCATCCTCGCGATACGGCGCAATCATCTTAAGTGCGCTTCCGCGGGCCAAACGCATAACCTATCTGGACGAACTAACGGAGTTTTTCGAACGCTGATGAGATTTCGCATTGCCGCAGCCGCACTCGCTGCCGCTTTTCTCTGTGCTGCTCCGGCGCTCGCGTGGGAGCAAAAAGGACACGAGATCGTCAATAACGTAGCGGCCAAGGCCCTTGGGGGACGAGTGCCGGCGTTCCTAACGAGGCCGCAGGCAACGTTCGAAATAACGTATCTCGGTCCCGAGCCGGATCGCCTCAAAGGTTCCGGAAGATCGTGGGATTCGGATTACGATCCGGGCCATTACATCGATCTCCGGGATGATGCGACTATCGCGGGCGCGATCGCGCTGAGCGCGCTGCCGGGGTCCGCCGCGGCATACGACGAGGCGCTGCGTGCCGCGAATACCGATCAGTACCGGCAAGGCTACCTGCCGTATTCGATCCTCGACGGGTGGGAGCAGCTGCGCGAAGATTTCGCGTACTGGCGCGTCGATCGGGGACAGGCCCGCGCTGTTGACGAGCAACTGATTCTTCGCGATGTCGGAAATTGGGGGCATTTCGTTGCAGATGCGTGTCAGCCGCTGCACGTCACGGTGCACTTCAACGGGTGGGGAAGGTATCCCAATCCCAACGGTTACACGCAATCCAGAAAGACGCACGCCTCATTCGAGGGCGAATTCGTGAACCGGTACGTGAGCGAGCATGCAGTTTCGCTGCTTGTGTCACGCGCGCCGCGTCTTGCGCAACCCGGCAGTTTGCTGGCGCAGCAAACAGTCTTGCGCGAAATCGAGCGCTATCTGCTGCAAAGCAACCAAACCGTGCCCCAACTGTACGCAATCGAAAAGGCCGGCGGCTTTGCGCACGGATCGCCGCAAGCCGTGCGCTTTACCGCATCGCGCCTTGCCGCCGGTGCGGCGGAACTTCGCGATCTCACGGTGTGGGCATGGCAGGATAGTCTTAACGCGAGCGTGGGTTATCCATCGAAGCGCGTGCGCGATATTCTGGACTCATCCGCGGGCCGCGTTCGGGCGTACTGAAGGCAAATCGCTTTCATACGCCGGTTTCTAAGGAGAAACTCATGAATCTCCTCGCTTTGATCCTCGCGGTCGCGACTGCGACCTCCGCCCCGCACATGCACTCGATGAAGTCCAACGCCATGCATACGAACGCCACGCATACGAACGCCATGCATACGAACGCAATGCATGGCACGATGCACGGACACATGACGCATGCCACGATGATGCATTCCACACACCGCATGATGGGCTCGCCGAGTCCGCGGCCGTCGGGGCGCTAGACCTAGTCTTCGCTCGTCGCTTCGACTGTTGCCCGCGCTTTGAGTTCCTCGACCACGCTCGAGTCGGCGAGCGTCGTCGTGTCGCCGAGCTGGCGGCCTTCCGCAACGTCGCGCAGCAGACGGCGCATGATTTTCCCGCTGCGCGTCTTCGGCAACTCTTGCGTGAACGTGATGTATTTCGGTTTGGTGAATTTTCCGAGTTTGTTGCCCACGTGCTCGCGCAATTCGTCGGCAAACGCCTTGGTGCCGATTTCTGCGCCGCGCAGTGAAACGAATGCGTAGATCGCTTGTCCGGTGACGTCGTCGAGTTTGCCGCACACGGCTGCTTCCGCTACGCGCGGATGCTCGACGAGCGCGCTCTCGACTTCCGTGGTCGAGATGCGGTGGCCGCTCACGTTCATGACGTCGTCAATGCGGCCCATGAACCAGAAGTTGCCGTCCGCATCGCGCCGGCACCCGTCGCCCGCAATGTATTTATGCGGGAATTTCGACCAATACGTCTGCACGTAACGCTCGTCGTCGCCCCAAATTCCCCGCAGCATGCCGGGCCACGGACGCGTAAGCACGACGTAGCCGCCGCCGCCGAGCGGGACGGATTCGCCCTGATCGTTCACGATGTCCGCGGCAATTCCAGGCAGTGGATACGTTGCGCTCCCCGGCGGCGTCGAGGTGACGCCCGGAAGCGGTGAAATCATGATTCCGCCCGTTTCGGTTTGCCACCAGGTATCGACGACCGGGCAGCGATTACCGCCGATATGTTCGCGGTACCACATCCACGCCTCCGGGTTGATGGGTTCCCCGACGGATCCCAGCAAACGCAACGAAGACAAATCGTGTTTGCTCGGATACTGATCGCCCCACTTCATGAACGTGCGGATCGCGGTCGGCGCGGTGTATAAGATGGTGACCTTATATCGCTCGACGATTTCCCACAAGCGATCCTTGCCGGGAAAGTCGGGCGTGCCTTCGTACATAACGCTGGTCGCGCAATTTGCGAGCGGGCCGTAGACGATGTACGAATGGCCCGTCACCCAGCCGATGTCGGCAGCGCACCAGTATACGTCTTCGTCCTCTTTTAAATCGAATACGAGTTTGTGCGTCATCGTCACGTGCGTCAGATAACCACCGGTCGTGTGCTTGATGCCTTTGGGTTTTGCGGTCGTTCCGCTCGTATAGAGCAAATACAGCAAATCTTCCGCGTTCATCTGCGCGGGCTCGCAGTCCGGAGGTTGATCTTTCACCACGTCGTCCCACCATACGTCGCGCCCTTCGTGCATCGACACGAATTCTTCGGTGCGCTTCGCCACGATGCAATGCTTGATGGAAGGCGTCTGTTCCATGGCGATGTCGCAGTTGCGTTTGAGCGCAATTTTGTTTCCGCGGCGCCAGCCGTGATCGGCGGTGATCAGTGCAGCGCACTCGGCGTCGTTCACGCGGTCGACGATCGAATCCGGTGAGAATCCGCCGAAAATGACCGAATGCGGCGCACCGATACGGGCGCACGCGAGCATCGCGACCGGAAGCTGCGGAATCATCGGCATGTAGATCGCGACGCGGTCGCCTTTTTTGATGCCGAGTCTGCGCAGTCCGTTCGCGAACCGGCAGACGTCGTCTAACAGCTGCTTGTAGGTGATCGTCCACCGGTCACCCGGCTCGCCTTCGTAATAATAGGCGATCTTCGCGCCTTTGCCCGCACGCACGTGGCGGTCCAGGCAATTTACGGATACGTTCAGCTCTCCGTCACCGAACCAGCGAGCGAAGGGCTCCTGCCATTCCAAAACGGTGGTGAACGGCTTCATCCACTCGAGCTTTCGCGCCCACGAAGCCCAGAAATCGAGGTAGTCTCGCTCGGCTTCGGCATAGATGCCTGGCTGCGCATTGGCGCGCGCGGCAAGGTGCGGCGGGGGTGGAAAACGGCGGCTTTCCTGCGAGAGCGACTCGATGGATTCGGCGGTGTTCATGCAGCCGATTTAACGGGAACCGAACGCGGAGCCTGCCGAAATGGTCCGCGTGAGATTCCTCGCCGCGCTCGTGCTGGCGGCCGCCTCGGGAACGGGCCTGTCCGCGATTCATTATGGAGCTCCCCGCCGGATTTTTCCGTGCGGACGCCGCAAGGGAGCGAGCGCATTTCGGGGCTGCGCGGCAAGCCCGTCATCATAAATTTTTGGGCCTCGTGGTGTCCGCCGTGCACGGACGAACTGCCGTACTTCGAACGTCTCGCGCAATCGTACGGCGATAGGGTCGCAATCGTAACGGTTGACTGGGACGAGCAGCCCGGCGTCGCGGAAGCATACCTGCGCACCCGGCACATCGCACTGCCGCTTGTAACCGACTCGCAAAGCAGTATTTATCGCGCGTATTCGCTTTCCGAAGTTCCGGACACGGTGGTACTTGACGCGCAAGGAAACGTAACGTACGTGTCGGTTGGTGAACTGTCGTGGAACGAACTCGAGAGCGCAGTTGAAAGCGCACTCGCTCGTTAGCGCCATTCAACGCATTCGCGGCAGTTTTTCGCTGTAGTCGTGATCAGAGCACCAGCGGACGGCGACGTCGTCGTCGGTCCCATCTGCAGTGCATCCGCACTCCCATGCGTAATGACCATGCTCTTGATCGCCCACGACGGAAAAGTCGTGACCAAGCGCAGTAACGAGCCACGCTATCGGAATTCCCATGCGTTGCCTCTAATGCTACGTAGCCGTAAAAGCGTACCATTCGGATATTTGCTTGTCAGGTTCCAACCGCACTATTTTTTGCATGCTTGCTAAAGGCTTGGCACTCCGTTGCCGAGACTGCTAAGATAGGAATATGAGCATCGGCCCTCACACCGAAGGCCCGCCTGCCGGCGGACTGGACAAGCGTAAGGCGTACATCCTTGCAACCGTGGTGTACGAATACATCGCTACGGCCGAGCCGGTGGCATCGCAGTCGCTTACGCAAAAATACAATCTGGGCGTGAGCAGCGCTACCGTGCGCAACGAGCTCGCGGACCTCGAAGCGAGCGGATATCTGGTGCAGCCGCATACGTCCGCCGGCCGCGTCCCCTCGGATGCGGGCTATCGCATGTACGTCGACCAGCTGATGGACCACGAGCAGCTTGCTGCGGACGATCGAAAGCGCATTCGTGACGAACTGCGCGATGCGAGCCGCGAACTCGATGAAATCATCGAGGGAACGACTCGGCTGCTCGGCCGCCTTTCCAAAAATTTGGCGTTCGTCACTAAACCGGTAAACGACACGACCACGTTCAAGCATTTGCAATTGATTTGGCTGGGCGCGCGCACCGGTGTTGCGATCGTCGTTACGTCCATCGGAGTATCGGCGCAAAGTCTGTTCGAACTCGCGAACGACGCGATGCCGGACGACCTTACGCGCCTTTCGAACGCACTCAACGCGCGGCTCGGGAACCGGACGCTGCGAGAAATTGCCGAGCGCGACGTTGAAAGCGCAACTCGCGAACTCGGGTTGGGCGACGACGTCAAAAACGCCGTGCTCGCCGCGCTGCGAAGTGCGGCCGCGTCGGATGCCGCAACGCTCAGCGCTTCCGGCGCCCAGAATTTGGTCGATCAACCGGAATTTCACGACTTGCGAAAGTTGCGCTCCATCCTGCAAATCGTCGAGGAGCAGAAGACGCTCTACGATCTTGTGGCGGACTCGATAAACCTCGAAGCCCCCGCCGTGAAGATCGGCCACGAACTTGGCGTGGAGGAAATGACCGACTTCAGTATCGTAACGGTGCCCTACCGTTTCGGACAGCACGCAATCGGCATGCTTTCCATTCTGGGGCCGCGCCGAATGCCGTATGCGCGTTTGATGGCGCTGGCCTCGGGTACGGCTGAAACACTCTCTCAGCGGCTGACAGACGTCGAGATCAAATAACCCGGAAGCATGCCGACAAAAGACTTCTATGATGTGCTCGGAGTCAACCGCTCCGCAAGCGCCGATGAAATAAAGCGTGCCTATCGCGCGCTCGCCCGCAAGCATCATCCGGACGTTGCGGACAATAAAGCGGAAGCCGAGCATCGCTTCAAAGAGATCAACGAAGCCTACGAAGTGCTCTCGGATCCGCAAAAGCGCGCGCAGTACGATCGGTTCGGCAGCGTGGGAAACGGCAGCGCGGGCGGCTTCGGCGACTTCGGTTTCGGTCAGGGTTTCGGCGGAAGCGGCTTCGGCGACATCTTCGATATTTTCTTCGGCGATCGCATGGGCGGTCAGCAGGCGCAAGCGCGGCGCAGCGGACCGGCGCGCGGATCCGATTTGCGCTACGATCTCGAAATTTCGCTGGAAGAGGCATTCGGCGGCGCGACGCGCGAGATCCAATTCAATCATTTGGCGCAATGCGAAACGTGCCGCGGAAGCGGTGCGGCGCCGGGGACGCTCGTCGTGCCGTGCGACCGATGCGGCGGCACCGGCGTGCAACGGCTCTCGCGCCAAACGCCGCTCGGGCAATTCGTCACGCAGTCTACGTGCAGTAAGTGCGGCGGCGAAGGCCAAGTGATTCAAGAGCCGTGCGGCGCTTGCGCGGGTCGTGGGCGACGCGAAGTCGAGCGGCATTTGACCGTGAAAGTTCCAGCCGGCGTCGACGACGGCAGCCGTATTCGGATTACGGGAAACGGCGAGGCCGGCATTCGCGGCGGAGCGCCCGGTGATCTCTACGTGTATTTGAGCATCGCGCCGCACGCGCTTTTCAAACGCGACGGTCTCGACACGTACGTCGACGTTCCGATCTCGTTTCCGCAAGCGGCGCTCGGCGCGCAAATTACCGTTCCTTCGCTCGAAGGTGATCTCTCGATGGTCTTGCAGGCCGGAACGCAAACGGGAACCACGTTCCGGATGCGCGGGCACGGCATGCCGGCCGTGCGTGGGAATAACCGCGGAGATCACCTCGTGACGGTGCACGTGGCCGTGCCGTCGAAAATCAGCAAACGCCAACGTGATTTGCTCGAGGAATACGCGCGTCAAGGGGGCGATCGCGTGGAGGAGCGTTCGTTTCTCGACAAAGTGAAGGACGCGTTCAAGCCTGAGTAGCTTCTTCGTCGAAGGACGCTGCAGCAGCGGCGACGTCGTCGAACTGAGCGGCAGCGATGCCCGCAAAATCGTTACCGTGCTTCGCAAGCATGACGGTGACGAAATCGATGTCGTGGATTCCGCGGCGCAGCGGTTTTCCGCCACGCTGTCGATCGACGCAAGCGGAGTCCGAGCAACGCTGCACTCGCGCAAAGCATCGCAACGCGCGATGTTTCCAGCGGTTACCGTCGCGCAAGGCGTTCCGAAGGGCGCCAAAATGGACTTCGTCGTCGAGAAACTCACCGAGCTCGGAGCCGCATCGATCGTTCCACTCCAGTCCGAACGAACGATTGTCACCGGCGTGAGCGAAATTAAAATCGAACGCTGGCGCCGGTTGGCGAAGACGGCGGCCCAGCAGTGCGGGCGCGACGACATTCCGGCAATCGAGCAGCCGTTGAATTTTCACGAGCTCTGCGCGCAGTTTCCGAAGTATGACGCGGTACTGTTTCCGTGGGAGCTCGCCGATCGCACACCGCTGCGCGAACGGCTTCCGGCTTTCGTAAAGGACGCGCAAAGAATACTCGTCGCCATCGGCCCGGAAGGCGGCTTCTCGCATGCGGAAGCGGATGAAGCGCGCGCCGCCGGCGCGCACCTCGTCTCGCTGGGTTCGCGCATTTTGCGAACCGAAACCGCGGCTCTGGTCGTGCTTTCGCTCTTGAACTACGTGACTGAAACGCAAACGCCCGGGGTATAACGGCACCGATGCCCAGGTTGCTGGAAGATTTGCAGTCCGGAGTACCGGTGCTCGACGTGGACGGTATGCGGGCCGGTGAAATACGCGCGGTCTATGCCTCCGGCGATGCGCGCGGTGCGGAATTCTTGCTCGTGTTCTGGACGGATCGCGGCGAAGAAGCGCTGGTTCCGGCGGACGAAGCGATGGAAGTCGACGACGAAGGCGTGACCCTGCGGCAGTCGGTTCTCGCGTATGCGGACCGTCCGGCCTTCGATCCGGCAGCAAACCCAATGCTGCACCGTCTCTAGGGGCAACGCGGAACAGTCCCTGCCCGCGTCGTATATCTGGGCATCGCATGGGGCTGAAATTTTCGATCGTCATTCCGACGTACAACGAAGCCGGCGGCATCGAACGCCTTCTTCGCGCGCTCAGCGGCGTGTTCGCGGCGCATTCGCTCGACGGCGAAGCGATCGTCGTCGACGATAATTCGCCGGACGGCACGGGTGCAATCGTGGACGGTTTGTCCTCGCAGCTGCCCGTGCGGTGCTTGCACCGTCCCGGCAAACTGGGTTTGTCCAGCGGTGTGATCGATGGTTGGAAGTTCGCGCGGCCCGAATCCGAAGCGCTCGGCGCCATGGATGCGGATTTCAGCCACGACATCGACATTCTGCCGAAGATGGTGCAGGCGGTCGAAAACGGTTACGGTCTCGCGGTGGGAAGCCGGTACGTAGCGGGCGGCGGAATTACGAATTGGCCCGCAAAGCGCATCATCACATCCAAAGTTGCGTGTATGCTGGCGCAGCCGCTCACGCGCATCAAGGACATCACCAGCGGATACTTTTTGGTCAGGCGCGAGGCACTCGAAGGCGTGGAACTCGATCCGATCGGTTTCAAAATCGGATTGGAAGTCATCGCGAAGGCACATTACGGAAAAGCGATTGAAGTCCCGTACGTGTTCACCGATCGCATCGTCGGCCAATCGAAGATGAATCAGAAAGAGATCTTCAACTATCTCAAGCAGCTGCGAAAGCTGTATGCCGCACGCATCATGCCCAAGGCGCAGAACGCGCACAGTAAAGCGTAAATCATGCCGATGCCCGACTGGCTGCGCCACCGCCGCAGCAAACCGCAGGAGGCCGAAGAGGCGGCGCTCTGGACGAAATGTCCGAAGTGCTCCGAAGTGCTCTATCGCCGGGATCTGGCGTCGAATTTGTGGGTGTGCCCGAAGTGCGACCATCACTTCCGCATGACGGCGTTTGACCGCATCAGCACGCTCGTCGATAGCGACTTCACCGAAATCGGCACGGAAATATTGCCCGGCGATCCGTTGAACTGGACCGACAAGAAAAGTTATCAAGCGAAACTCGCCGCGGATCGCGAAAAATCGCAACTCACCGAAGGCGTCGTGTGCGGATTCGGATCGATCGGTGGATTCGAAGCGGCAATCGGCGTGATGGATTTTCATTTTCGCGGCGGCACGATGGGCACGGTCGTCGGCGAGCGTATCACGATGCTTCTGGAAGGCGCCCGCGAGCGCAGCGTGCCGTGCATCATCTTCACGGCGAGCGGCGGCGCGCGAATGGAAGAAGGCATGCTCGCGCTCATGCAGATGGCGAAGACCACGGCAGCAGTCGCGAGATTCATGGAAAACGGCAACTTCTTCGTGACGGTGCTCACGGACCCGACGACCGGCGGCGTCTCCGCGTCGTTCGCGTTTCAATCCGACGTAATCATTGCCGAACCGAAGGCAATGATCGGCTTTGCGGGGCGGCGCGTCATCGAGCAAACCATCCGCCAGAAATTGCCTGAACAATTCCAGACCGCAGAGTTCTTGCTGGAGAAGGGCCACATCGACATGGTCGTCGATCGTCACGACGTAAAGGCAACGCTTACCCGGCTCCTCGATTACTCCGCGCGCGGACGGGAGCGCAGGGCTGCGGCACTCGGCGAAGCACCGGCCGCGCGATGATGAACGTCATCGTGGAGCGCGAGAAAGGACTGCTCGAGCTCGAAAAGCGCATCGAAGAATTGCGGCAGGCAAACGCGCAGCAACCCATCGACATGTCCCCCGAGATTCGAGCGCTCGAGGACAAGTACGCGCAGATTCAACGCGAAATATTCGGTTCGATGACGCCGTGGGAGAAAGTGCACATGGCACGGCATCCGAATCGCCCAACGGCCGCGGATTACATCTCGCAACTCTCGACATTCGACGAGTTGCACGGCGATCGCCACTTCCGCGACGATCACGCGATCATCGGCGGGCTCGGTATGCTCGGCGATCGCGCGTTGATGGTCATCGGCGAACAGCGCGGACGCGATACGAAAGAGAATCTCAAACGCAACTTCGGCATGCCGTCTCCCGAGGGGTACCGTAAGGTGCAGCGTCTGGCGAAGCTGGCGGGACGCATCGGCGTGCCGGTTGTGACGTTCGTCGATACGAAGGGCGCGGATCCGGGACTCGGATCGGAAGAACGCGCGCAATCGGAAGCGATCGCGGCGTGCTTGTACGAATTCACCATCACCCCCGTGCCGATCGTTGCAACGGTCATCGGTGAAGGCGGCAGCGGCGGGGCACTCGCGCTCTCCATAGCGGATCGAATCATCATGCTCGAGCACAGCTACTACTCCGTAGCAAGTCCCGAAGGGTGCGCGGCGATTCTTTGGAGCGACGCCGGCAAAGCCGACGAAGCGGCCGCACATCTGAAATTGACGGCTCAGGATCTCAAGGGATTCGGAATCGTGGACGAAATCGTGCCGGAACCGCTCGGCGGCGCCCATCGCGACGCGGGGGGAACGATCGCGCGCGTGCTGAAATCCGTCGAGTCGGCATTGGACGAGCTCGGCGCTCTTTCGGCCGATCGTCTGCGGGAGGCACGATACCTGAAGTACCGGCAAATGGGGACGCTAAGCCAGAAATGAAGAGGCGCAGAGGAGCAGCCGGAATCGTCCGTCTCTTCAGCCGCCTCATCTTCGGTGCCGTTGCCGTCGTCGTATTCACCCTCGTTTCCATTCAGTTCGCTCGCGTCGTGAACGAGAACATCGCGATGGCGCGCTCGCTTTCCGATGTGCAGCACGACGTTGCGACGCTCCGCGAGCGCAAGCGCCAGGAAGAGCACGAGTTGCGCCGCCTTCTGGATCCCGAAGGCGCCGTGCCGGCGATTCACGACCGGCTGCGGCTCGTGAAAGCGAACGAAGCCATCATCTACGTCAAGAACGTGCACCGGACGAGCCCATGAGCGAGAGCGAACGCGGCATCGTCATCAATGTCAACGCCTACGGCGCGATGGTCCGGCTCGAAGGCGGCCGCTTGGCGAGCGCACCTGCGGCCGACGTCGAAAAGCACCGCGCATATTACGATCGCGGCGTTCTCACCGCGCAAGGCCATGGAATTCGTCGTGCAGCCCGGTGGCCGGCATCCTATCGCACTGCTAGCGCCGCAACTGCGCGACGAACAGTTGGAAGACGCAAATCACCAACTACCTGAAGTCGACGCAAGAGTGGGAGAATCCCGAGTTGCCGCCCGCACACGAGCGGCATTTTTTGCGTAAGAAACGCCGCGCCGCGCTCTTCGAATCTCGACACGCCGCCGACCATTGATTCGCGGCCTCATTTCCATCGGCACGAATTCCACTCGCGCCCTGGTTGCGGATCTCGGTGGCGAAGCTCCCTGCCGCTCCTTCAACGCTCCATCGGCACGCGCATCGGCGAAGGGCTGGGCGAACGCGGGCGTTTGAGTGAAAGCGCGATGCAGCGCACGCTCGATGCAGTGACCGGTCACGCCGGCGCAATCCGCGAATATACCTCAGATCTGAGCGTGATTGCGACCAGCGCGCTGCGCCGCGCCGACAACGAGAGCCGAATTTTCCGAATGCGTGCAGGCCATCACCGGTGCGAGCCTTGCAATCGTTTCGGGTGAGGAAGAAGCGGCATGTTCGTTCGCCGGCGCAACCAGTGCGGTCGACGGAAATGAAGCGGAGCGCTTCGGCGTGCTCGACGTCGGAGGCGGAAGCTCGGAATATGCGACCGGATCGAAAGGCCGTGCGGATCGAACCGTTTCATGCGAAATCGGCGCCGTGCGTCTGACGGAACGCTTCTCACAATTGGACGGAAGCCGAGGCCCCGCTGATCGCGATACTTTGAAACGTGCAACTGGGGAAGCGAGAAAGGCGCTCGAACCGGCGTCGACGCTACCCGCGCGCCGATCGCCATATTTTCGTAGGCGGCAGCGCAACGACCGCCATCTCGCTTTTGCGCGGCAAAGAGAGACATTCGGCTACGCCGAGCTTTCGCTCGATGACCTCGCCGCATGGGTCGAGCGGTTAGCTGCAACTCCCTCGAGGCGCGAAAAACGCTTCCCGGCATCAATCCGCAACGCGCTGATATCCTATTGGGCGGCTTGATTATCTTATGTGCGTTTTTCGACATAACCGGAGGCCCCTGCGACTGGTTTCCACCAACGACGTGCTGCTCGGTTATCTGCTGCGCCATACCGCCGAACGGTAATTTGCAGATTGGTTTTCCTGCGAACAAAATTGCTTGAGCAGGTTTGGAGTGGGTATCATGCCTACGCAGAACCGCGAATCGCGATAATGGCGAGCATCTAACGTTTCGCGATTTTGCAAGGAAACACAAACCCTGGTACGATGCCGTGCCCAATAACCTCCCCGTTGTGCGCGCGGCATCGTACGTTTCCGTGTTTCCATGAGCCGCGAGTAGTGCGGCATCTGCGTGTAGAATGACCGCGCATGGCTGAAGACGACGTCTATCGCGCGGTTCTTGACGCGCGCCGCGCCTGGAACGATTACCTCGACGCCACCGACGAAGACGAAGACGAAGTATACGAGGCGTATCTCGAAGCCGCTTCGAATGCCGTCCCGCTCGTCGGCGGGCTCATCGAACTTTGCGTCGAGGCCAATCTCGTTGCCATTTCGGCCCGCGATCGCGAGGACCGCTACGTCGATTTAGCCGCAACGAACGCGCGCGTGCACGCCGACGCAATCATCGAAATTGTAGGCGACATCGTCCTGGGACATTCGGAGGAATTTCCGTCGTTCGAACGGCGCGTTCCGCAGGACGACGATGAGACGCGCTTCAACCGCGCGCGCGAAATGTTTCGGGAAATGAACCGCCCCAACGTAAGCCGCGCCGTAGACGAATTGCGGCAGATGCGCGACGAACTGCTGCGCAGCGGCCAGGAAAGTTACGCAACTCGGCTATCGCACGTGCTCAATCTGCTTCAAATTTCGCCTCCGCGATTGAGCGACTAAACTCCGGCGCCGGCGGAGGGCGACTATCCGAGCGGGATGCCGGAGCCGCGAGCGCCGGGCACTGGCTGCTCTTGCGTGATCTCCTCAGTCGGCAGACCCGCTTCCCGGTACGCTTCGAAACCGCCGTCGAGCACGGCCGCTTGCGAGTAGCCTTGATCTCTCAGTCGCTCCGCAACACGCTCTGCATCTTCCTCGGAATCGGCGTAGACGACGATGCGCCCCTCGTGCGGCAATGGAAGCATCAAGCGCTCTTCCTTGAGCAGCGCTCGTTCGTCGTACCGAAGCGCGCCGCGGATCTGCTGCTTGCCCGGGTGCTTGCGCGCATCGAGTACCGGCATCGTGGTGCTGTCGATTTCCGTCGCGCTCACGCGCTGCACGCGGTCTGCTTCGCTCATCGGTTTCTCCCTCCGGATTGGTGCGCTTCTTGCTCATTACCCAGCAGGCTGGGTAAATGCCAGCATATTCTGCGGAGGTAACGGCGTGGACGCACTCAACTTTTTAAAAAAGCAGCATCGCGAGGTCGAAGCGCTCTTCAAGAAAGCGATCGAGACGAAAGAACCAACCGAGCGTATGAACCTTTTCCGTCAGATCGATCGCGATCTGCGCCTGCACGCGATTATCGAGGAAGAGATCTTCTATCCCGAAATCAGGCGGCGTCTGGAAAAAAGTGACGAGCGCTTGGAGGTCGCGGAAGCGTACGAAGAGCACGAACTGGTGAAAATCTCCATCGAGAGCTGGAAAAGCTCAATCCGGGCACCGAGCAATATCTCGCCAAACTCGTCGTACTGTGCGATTTGGTGCAGCATCACGTCGACGAAGAAGAGAGCACCATGTTCAAGATGGCGCATCATAGTTTCGACAAGCCGGAACTGGAGCAAATGGGAACGCGCCTCGAAGAGGCCGCGGCGAACGCTACAATCCCGGTTTAAAGCGCGTTCGGAGAGAGAAAAAGGCTCCGTTTGCACGAAGCCTTTTTGCCTTCAGCTGCGTTTGCGGCGCGAGGTTTTCCGACGATTCGGATTCGCCGGAACCTTTCCGCCGCTTCGGCGTGCTTCGGACAGCCCGATCGCAATCGCTTGTTTGCGGCTCTTGACTTTCTTGCCGCTGCGGCCTGACTTGAGTTCGCCGCGTTTCATTTCGTGCATCGCGCGCTCGACTTTGCGCCCGGCCTTCTTTCCGTACTTCTTGCGTCCGCCGGTGCTCTTCTTGCGTCCGCCGGTGCTCTTCTTGCGTCCGCCGGTGCTCTTCTTGCGTCCGCCGGTGCTCTTCTTGCGTCCGCCGGTGCTCTTCTTGCGTCCGCCGGTGCTCTTCTTGCGTCCGCCGGTGCTCTTCTTACGTCCGCCGGTGCTCTTCTTGCGTCCGCCGGTGCTCTTCTTGCGTCCGCCGGTGCTCTTCTTGCGTCCGCCGGTGCTCTTCTTGCGTCCGCCGGTGCTTCTTGCGTCCACCGGTGCTCTTCCGGCGGCCGTTGCGTGATGCTGCGCGAGCTTCGTCGACGAATTTCACCATGTGTCCTTGCGGGTCGTAGAGAAACGCGACGTTGCTGCGATCGAAGATTTCGAAGAACCTATCCCAGTCTACGCGTTTCAAACGCGCTTCGGGTTCGCCGAAGTCGATGCGTAACATGCCGCGGGTGCCCTCGACGACGGCGGGAAGACCGCCGCGGCTTTCGACCCAGCGCCGAATCTCGTTATGATCGGTAGTGCGCTGTGCTGTTGCCACTCAATACCTCCTATCTCGATTCTCGGTTACCCGCCGTCGCGGCAGGGAAAACGCCCGCTATTCGGTGCTGGGCGCACTGTCGGTATCGCCCGATGATTTTTTCACGAGCGCAGCTTTGAGCGTTTCGCTGACTGCGCGAGCGACGGCTCCAAACCGCTTTCTTCGTCAAGGCGCTCGAGTGCGAGCAGCACTCGGTTTGCACTGCCGGCGTCCATCTTTACGATAATGTCGCCGTGCGCGTTTTGATAGCGCTCCACGCCGAACGTGCTCATGTGTGACGCCGATGCGAAAGCAAGACGCCGAATACTTCCTCGTTTTGATTCCGGTTCGTCATTGTCTTACGTGGTGTAGGCATGTCGGAAGTTTACCCTGCACGCGCTAGGTACAACTGTTCCATCGTGCATTGCCGCGGATTTTTGTCCGGACGCCACCGTACGAATTTTGCGCCGTGTCGAAACCGAACGCCGGTTACGCGGTCGAACTGCACCTCGACCACGATGCGCGGCTTGACCGGATGCCACTCCGCTTCGCGCGAGCCCCAGCGGCTCGTTCCGCCCGGCCGCGCGCCCGTAAAGCCCGGTTCCGCAACGATCGGCACGAGCAATTCGCGCGCGGATGCACGCTGCGCGGCCGCCATGCTGCCGACGAATCCGACGAGATGCAGTAGCCCTTCATCGTCGTACAAGCCCAGGAGCAGCGATGCAATCGTCTTTCCATCCTTAGCGAAGCGAAAGCCGCCGATTACGCAATCGGCCGTGTAAATGCGTTTGACTTTCACCACTGCGTCCCGCTCGCCGAAGCGGTACGGTGAATCCAAACGTTTCGCAATCACGCCGTCGAAATGCGCGGTTCCACCCTCGAGCCACTTCTGCGCGGCGGAGCGATCGCGTGTCGCTGGAGAGAGCGCGATGCTGCCTCCCAGGGCGAAGTTTTTCGACGCGAACGTTTCGAGCATTGCACGCCGCTTTTCGAGCGGAAACTCCGCGTAGTCGCGCGCGCCCTCCGCAAGAATGTCGAAAACGGCGAATCCTGCGGGCGTCTCGCTGGAAAGCCTGCGAATGCGTGAAGGAGCGGGATGGATCCGCTGCAGCAGCGCGTCGAAATCCAGGCCGCCGTCACGTTCTATGAAAATCTCGCCGTCGAGTACGTAGCGAGTTGCGCGAAGCTCGCTCAGCGATTCGACGATCTCCGGAAAGTAGCGCTCGAGCGGCTGGCCGGACTTCGACTGCATCGAAATCTCCACGTCGTCCCGGAACGCGATGCAACGAAAACCGTCCCACTTCGGCTCGTAGAGCCAATCATCGCCTCGCGGAATCGCCGCAACGGTTTTCGCCTCCATCGGAGCGATTGGCGGCTTAATCACGAGCACCGGAAAGCAGTCGTTCCAGGTCATATCGTCCGCGCGTTTTCGTGAGCGGCGCCCACAGATCGCCGAGTTTTGCTAAGCGCTCAGGGACGCTGCGCAGCGTGAAATGAGCGGGTTCGACGGTTTCAGCTTCCTCCCACGTCACCGGAGTAGACACACTGGCTTCTTGCGTCGGCCGTACGGAATAAATCGATGCGAGCGTTGCGCCGAGCCGGTTTTGATTGTAATCGACGAGTACGCGGTTGCGCGGCCGTTTTTCTACTTTGTATTCAGCCGTCAGAATGTCGCGGTGCGCTTTTGCCAGTTCGAATGCGACCTGCTTGGCAAACGCCCACACGTCGTGCTGTCGCGGTCCGTGTTTGATGGCCACATACAAATGCATGCCGTGACCACCGGAGGTTTTCGGATAGACGGACATGCCGAGCGTCCTGAGCGCGTCGTGGACGATGAGCGCGCCTTCGCGAACGGCTTCGAATGGTGCGTGAAACGGATCGAGATCGAAATGCAGATATTCCGGTTGGTCCGACGTCTCGCACCTGCCGTACCACGGGTTGAGATCGATGCAGCCCAGATTTATCAGCCACAGCAGCGATGCCGTGTCCTGCGCCATGGGAAAGTTTATGACGTTGCCGGAGCGGTGCTCGATGGAGCACGTCTCTATCCATTCGGGACGTGACGACGGAGCGCGTTTCATGAAGAAGAACTCCCCGCCGATGCCGTTCGGATAGCGCTTCATCACCATCGCTTTTCCGCGGATGTGCGGCAAAAGCGCCGGCGCGATGTCCGCATAATATTGCAGCAGGTCCCGCTTGGTCAGACGAAGCTGCGGCCAAAATACTTTGTTCAAATTGCTGAGCCCGAGCTTGCGCCCGTCGACCTCTATGGTCGCAGCATCCGGACCCTTGGGAATCGTCAGCTTTTCAGCCATTCCGGCGACAATGCGGCATGTTTGGGCGGAGTTCATGCCGCCGGGGTCGCGAGATAGCGCACGAACCACTCGTGAGCGAGATGCGCGACTCGTTCGAGCGTTCCCGGTTCTTCGAACAGATGCGTCGCCCCGGGTACGATGGCAATTTCGCAGTGCGCGTGAAAATGCGAGGCTGCGCGCCGGTTGAGATCGACGACGACCGGATCGCGCTCTCCGATGATGAGCAATGTGGGCGCTTGCACGTCGCCTATGGCGTCGCCGGCGAGATCCGGACGTCCGCCGCGCGAGACGATGGCGTCGACGTCATCGCGTGTCGAGGCGGCGAGCAATGCCGCGGCGGCACCGGTACTGGCTCCGAAGTAGCCAACGCGCAGCTCGCGTAATTGCGCTTGTTCGCGCGACCACGACGTTACGAGATCGATGCGGCGCGCGAGCAGTGCAATGTCAAACCGCAATGCAGCGGTACGCCGGTCGATTTCTTCCTCGTCCGGCGTGAGCAAATCTATCAGGACCGTCGCCAGGCCCAGCGCATTGAGCGATTCGGCCACGAAACGGTTGCGCGGACTGTGCCGGCTGCTTCCGCTGCCGTGCGCGAAAATGACCAATCCGCGCTTCGAGGGCGGACCGCTGAGTGTTGCGCCCAGCGCCTTGCCGTCGACATCGATGACGACTGCCTTCTCGTCGATCATGGCGTCCCGGCGGCGTGATTTGCCTCGTGCAAGAGACTCACGAACTTCGTCGTCGGCGATCTGCGAAAAATTTGCGTACCATGCTCCGACGCCTCGAAACGGTTCGGGCGTTTCCAGTACGGCGAGATCGTCGACCTGCGGCGCAAGCCATCGGCACGTGTCAACCGGCGCGACGGGAACTGCGACGACGAGTACTTTCGGGGATCGCACGCGTAAGGCCAGAATCGCCGCGTGCATACTTGCACCCGTCGCCATGCCGTCGTCCACCAAGATCACCGTGCGATCGGCGACGTCGTGCGCCTGCAATCCACCCCGATAGGCTTCCTCGCGGCGCTCCAACTCGCGCAGTTCGCGCGCCGTGGTGCCTTCGATCGTTTGCGGATCGACCTGCAGCAGCGCGATCGTTTCACGGTTGAGTACGCGGACGCCGCCCGAGGCGATTGCGCCGAGAGCAAGCTCTTCATGGCCCGGCGCACCGATCTTTCGAACCACAAAGACGTCCAGCGGCGCATTCAAAGCCCGCGCGACTTCGTACCCAATGGGCACGCCGCCCCGAGGGAGCGCCAGCACGCGAGTATGCCCGCCCGCGTAGGGGGCGAGTCTTCCGGCCAGCTGCCGCCCTGCGTCACTGCGGTCTTCGAAGATCATTGGATGCTCATCGTTTCCCAGCAAGCGGGCCCTGGAAACAGCGCGCATTCTTAGCGCTTTTCCGCAGTGCAAGGCGGCGGACACTCGGCTGACCGGTGACGATGTTTTGTGCCGGCTTTCTCGGTACGCGCAGTTTGGGTATGTACTTCGGGCACACACGTACCGTGAGAATGAAGGGAATGACATGGCGGTGAGTCTTTGATACCGGAGAGATCGTTCGGCGATCGCAAGGCATGATCAATCAGGCTGTTGACCGCGGAACCGGTATGCTTGCGGATCGCGTCGAGCATTATACCAACGTCGCGCGAGAGATCGGCGACATTTTGCGCGAGCGCGGCGAACCTCAGGGAGCGGAATTCGTACAATCGATCGCCGGGCGCGGTATGGAAGCAGCGCGTTACCTGCGCAACAACGATCCCGCGGCAATGTGGAACGACGCGCAGGATCTCGTGCGCGGAAAAACGTGGCTGCTGGCCGGCGCAGGCTTTTTGGGTGGCCTCGCGCTCGCACGAGCCGTGCGAACGGCGGCAAGCGAGAGTGAAATGCGCGGCGGGAATTGGGAAGATCGCCCCGCATATCGCGACTCATACGCGCAGCCGGCGAGCATGCAGCCCGTCACGGGCACCGGAGCGGGATACGACTCATGAACGAACACGAGTCGCTCGCCGATTCGCTGCGGCGCCTCGCATCCGATCTTGGCGACTTGTTCCGGGCGGAGCTCGCGCAGTTCAAGCGCGAGGCAATGACGGAACTGCGCAAAATGGGCGTCGTCGGCGTCTGGCTTGCCGGCGCGGCGGTCATGGGGCTCGCATTCTTAGGCGCATTTACAGCATTTGCGATCATCGTGCTCTCGCTGGTTTTCCAGCCGTGGCTTGCGGCACTGATCGTCACAGTGGCATGGGGGTTCGCAGCCTTCTCCATGCTTGCGGCAGCAAAAATCAAACTCGATTCGGCGCTGCCCGTACAATTGGAAACGACGCGTAGCGTGAAGGAGGACATAGAATGGATCAAGAGCGGAATCAAGTCCCCGAAGTAGAAGACGCGCGCCGGCGCGTCGCTGAAGACGTTCGTTCGGTTGCCGCCAACGCGAATGTCGTCGAGCGCGCGAAAGAAACCGCGCAGAACAAAGTCGACGACGTGAAGAGCGCGGTGGGCGATCGCGTGCAGCAAACACGCGAAAAACTCGCGGACGCGCGCGATCAGATGCAGGATCGCGTACGAAACATCAATCTCAATCCGACCGAGAATCCGATTGGGATGCTCATGGCGGGCGTCGCCGTAGGCTTTCTCATCGGCCTTGCATTACCCGTGACGCGCTTCGAATCCGAGCGCATCGGGCCCCTTGCGCAGGATATGAAGGACAAGGCCCGTCAGGCCGGCACGGAAGTCGTGCGGCGTGGCGGCGAAGTGATCAAAGAAACGATTTCGGCCAGCCGCGATGCGGCCACCAATTCGATTCGCGAGCAAACTCGAGAAATGGGAATGAGCGAATAATCAAGAGGCGGCGCCGCTCAGGCGCCGCCTTCCCGTCTAAACACGCTATCCGCGTTGTTGCGGATCATCCAGTAGCAGCGGCAAACGTGTTGTTCCAGCCGCTCGCGTTCCAGTATACGTAAACGCCCATGCTGCGAGCGCACGAGCCCGTCGCGCTGAAATTGCGAGAGTGCGAGCGAAACGGACGGGCGGCGTATAGCGGCAATTTCCGCAATTTGTTGATGCGTGATGGCGAATTCCGGCCGGCCGCATTCGTCCGCAACCCACAGGAGCCAGCGCGCCAAGCGCTGGTCGATGTTATGCTCCGCATTGCACGCCAGACGGCAAGCGGCATTCAAGAGAGAAGCATTGGCGAAGCGCAGCAACAGCCGGCGCAGCGGCGAGTTCGTGTTCGGCTGCGTATGTTCGAACGTATCGATCGGCAAACGCCAAGCAGCACCGGGCGAAATCACCGTCGCGCATGTCTCGCCGAGATCCGTTCCCAGCACACGGTTCCACTCGACGACGCCGCGCATACCCACCGTCATTACCGACGTGGGCCTCTGCGTATCGGTCGTCTCGGTCCAGGACCACGCGAAGACGTCGATGGGGAAGTGCAAAAAGCCGATCGGCTCGCCCGGACGCACCAGGACCTGATCCCGCTGAAGGAAGACGCGCCGCATTCCGGGCACGATGGGCTCCGCGTCTCTCGGCGGCAGCGAATCGAGTATGCGGTTGCCGAAGAGCATGCGGTGCTGTTCAGGTGCATTCCCGCGGTCGCGCTCCGGCGGTCTTTGCGGTTCGAGCATGCCACACGGATATACCCGTGCGCCCGATGCGGCAGTAATTTAGCGCTCCCCGGCTAAAATTTCGAATGCCACGCGAATGGGATGATGGTGGAATCGGTAGACACAGCAGACTTAAAATTTGCTGCTCGAAAGAGCGTCCGGGTTCGAGTCCCGGTCATCCCAATGTAAAAGCAGTTCTCCTCTATTGAAGTGACAGTAATTGGGCGAATCACTCGTGTGGCTGCTGCCATATCAGGAAGTGCAAACACTCGGCATTGCGTTCGACTCACGGGGGGATAGGTGAAGACATGTTGCACATGATCATCGCTGCCGTGACGATGCAAAACTTCACTGTCACTCCGCAGCGCGCCGCGATAAACGCGGTTGGTATGGGATTAAAAAAGCCGCCGGTCGTCGTGCGAACGAATGTCGTCGGACGGTACGCGACCGTTCTTACGAAGGGCGGGATGATGGAGGGCCGTCCCGTCACCGAGCCGATCTTCGTGGAACGGTTTTCATTCGGCTGGCAGGCTCTGCAACTCTTGAATTGTCGTTTGGAGTCACGTGCGCTGGGCGCGCATACGGAAGCGTTGCTGATGCGCGGGATGCCGTCCGCAAAAGGAACCGCGTGCTATGAACGTGCCGATGCGGGACCGCCGATGCAAGTTGCGGCGGTGCGCCGCATGATGCAGGGTCCGCTCGTTCCATCGGTCGTTGTTTCGGGAAATTGGGCGTTGGGCGAGTGGTACGGCGCCGGCGGCGGAGAGTCGCTCTTTCAGAACCGCAATGGCCGCTGGAAATTGATTACGAGTGGAGGTGGCGCAATGGGTGTGGCGGAGATGCGTGCTTTTGGCATACCACGAGCGTCTTGGTGCGCGTTCGGCATTTATGACGCCCACTGCTAAGATAGCTCGGGAACTTGGGCGGCAGCTCGCTTGCGAACCGGTCGCGTGCCGCGTTCGTTCCTAGATAGAATCATGACAAAGAACAGCATTCGAAGTGCGGCCTTCGTTTTAGCCGCAACCCTTGCGGGCGTTCCCGCCATCTCGCAAGCGTTTCCAACTCAGAGTAGCGTTCCCGTGCACGTCAATTACGACACGTCGCTGCGGTCGGTCTACGGCATGCCTTCGCCATGGACCGGGGCGCTGCAACTCACTATCAATCCCGACGGCGTGATTCAGGGATACTACCGTCCGGCGGACGACGACTCGTTCGTCCCGGTCACCGGAGGGCGCAACGGTAACGACGTTTGGCTCGACATCGGAATGGCCGGCCGCCTGCACGTAACCGGAGTCATGCATGGCAATGCAATTACCGGCGGTGCGATCGACGAGCGGTCGAACCGGGCGTACGACTTCAGCGCGCAGGTTTCGAACTAGCGCACGATCGTGGCGGCGCTATTGCGCCGCCACGATCTTTGCAAGCATGTCCGGCTTGCCCGGTATGCGCGCCAAATGCGGGAAACGTTCTCCGCCGTGGTAATTCACGGCGTACGTTCCGACTGAGCCGTCATTGTTCGCGATGAACGTGATGCTGCCGGAGGCATGCGGCGAAGACTTCACCGCATACTTGAGCGCGTCCGGATCCCACGCTTGACCGTTGACGGCGACCACCTTGAAACCGGGCGCGAGCCCCGCGTTCCAGGCCGGCGAGTTCTCACGTACGTGCTGAATTTGGCCTTCGTCGTTTACGATGAACCCAAGCGAGTACCAGTAGTCGGCGTCGTGCGTCAGCTCGTCGTCCGCATCGATGAACTTGTTGGGCTTTGAATCGTAGACGAGTCGCCAGCCCGCGCGCGCGAGATCGTCGCTCGGCGGATGCGCGGAAATCTGATAAACGTAGCGCTGGAAGAATCCATGCCAGTCGTAAGGAACGACGGACGAGAGCGTCTTCTCCACGGCCTCACGCGTGTACGTCTTCGTAATCGGCCCGGTGAGTTCGGGCGCGGTAAACGCGTGCAAGAACGTGTCGAGTGATTTCGCTCCGCCGCTCTTTTCGCGAATAATCGTGTCCGCGTCCAGCCAAATCAGCTCGCCTTCCGTATAGAAATCACCGGCCGTGCGGCGAAGGGATGAATATTGCCCGCCGGCCTCATAGAGATATGGCGCGGCCGTCGTCGTGTCGATCAGCGGCGTCGGTGTTGCGGCCCGATTCCATATCCATGTCCGCCCAAATGCTCGCGAGATACTCCGGATAGTCCTTCGGATTGCGGATTCCGCTGCGGAACGAAAGCAAATCGCCCAGATACTGGTTCATGCCTTCGTACACCCAGAGCAGATCGGTACGCTGCGGAATTTGAAAGTTGAGCGTCGTCAGATCCCAAGGGCGGCGGTACTTACCGTTCCAGGAATGCGAGAGCTCGTGCGTGACGAGATCGCCGGCTCGCACCTGCTGCTGCAGACTAGTCAGAAAATTATCGGGCGCGCGGTCGTCGCTGCTCTGGTGATGCTCGATGCCTTGGAATCCGAGTACGTCGCTGAGCGCCAGCAGCGAGTGATACCACGTCCAGTGGCGCGATCCGTATAGTGCAAATGCTTGTGCGGGCACGCGCTTGTAGGCATCCAGCAGCTTCGCGGAAACGTCCAAATCCTGCGGCTTGTCGGCGAAAATGTCGAGCCATTGCGTGGCATTGCCGCTGCGCCACAATAAGACGTGTTTGTAGTACCGCCCCATGTCGAGCGGCGAATCGATGAGCATGTTGAGCGGCGTCAAGTCGAAATCCACGCGATCGCCGGTTTGATGCGCGCCGTAGAGCGAAGTCGCGTAGCCCCATCCATTGGGCAGCACGATGCTGGGCTTGACGTAGTATTCGTGCGAATTCACGTCGCTTTGATAAAAGAGATCGCGATTCCAATTGATGATGGCGACGTTTTTGCCCGCCATACGATCGGGTGCATTCACGAGCACCGTGAAATCCACGGCGATGCGCGAAACCCCTTGCGGCACGTCCACGTGAAAGGCGTACATGTCCACGACGTCGCGCTGCCAGGCGAGAGCGCGCCCGTTGGCGCTCACCCGAATTTGCGAAATATTGCTGAGCGGCCCAGTGGGGCCGTGCTCACCCGGAATCCATTTCGGATACACGAACGTGAACGCGCCCGGACGAACCGGAACGTTCATGTGCGAGTACATCAACCCGCGTGCGGCCTCGCGCGCATCGAGTACTAGGGTCATCGGATCGCTCTGCGTGGCATACGAGGTCGCGGACGGGACTTCGGGCGCGAACGCGTTGCTGTCGTTCGTCTGCGCCGCACCGAAGGCGCTGGTGGCGATGAGAACCGCGCCGAGCAAAGCCGGAATAAGGACGTTCTTCATTGCGCGCATCTTTGTCGCAAGACGATCATTTTCCTCAATTCGCCAAACGGTCACAGTGGCGGCTTGGCTCCTTCCATTGCCGGACCGTCCGCGTGCGGCTTCACCCCCGGAAGCGGCGGGTACAAGGGCGCTATGGACAAGCTGAAGCGAGATCGTGACGGTGAAATCTTCCAGGACGATCTGACCGAGAACGAGAGCATGCCCTCGCCTTCGCGGCGCGAGGATGCGGAAGAAACGCGCCGGCTCGATCCCAACATCGACTCTCAGGAAGACGACGAAACGATGGCGGACGATCGGTTCGGCGTGGATCAAAAAACCCACGACAATCGCTAGCGTGTCACGTCTCATTCTCGATCTCGACGGCACGCTCGTCGATAGCGTCTACCAACACGTATACTCGTGGCACCTCGCGTTGCAATCGTGTGGTTTCGATCTGCCGATGTGGCAGATTCACCGGAAGATCGGCATGGCCGGCGGCCTGCTCATTCGCGCGCTGTCGAACGAACTCGGAGCATCGATCGACGAGGCGACGAAGCAGCGGCTCGAATCGAGGCATTCGGAAGAATTCGCAAAGATACGCCCGACGGTTGCACCGTTTCCCGGGGCACGCGAGTTGCTGCAGACGCTGCAGCGCACCAAGACGCCGTTCGCAATCGCGACCAGCGGCGATAAGCCGGATGTGCAGCCGATGCTGCAGCCGCTGGGCATCGACGAAAACGACGTTCCGGTCGTCTTCAAAGGCGACGCACCCCTGCCCAAACCCGATCCCGGCTTGCTGCTTGCCGCAGCCGCGAAATTACCGGATTCCTCCGAGGAAACGTTCGTCGTGGGCGATAGCGTTTGGGATATGCTGGCGTCGCGGCGCGCGCATTTTCTGGGCATCGGGGTCTTGACGGGCGGGTACGGGGAGAGTGAATTGACCGCGGCGGGAGCGTACCGCGTATACGCGGATCCGGCCCAGATACTACAGCATCTGCACGAAATCGGTATAGTAACGGAGGCAACATGGAACGGGAACGCTACAGCAACGAAGACCTAGTGGAGCGCGAAATCGAAAACGAGACCACCTCACCGGAATCGACCGAAGACACCGAAGTCGACCGGCGCTCGGGTCCGGACGTTATTCGTGACGTGGAACCGAATCGTCCGCGCGAACGTGCGGAAGTAATTTACGGAGATACGGATATGGATCCGAACCGCGACGACCAGCGATCCGCGCACCATGCGGATGCCGACGAGCATCTCTAAGGTATCGGATTAAAAGCGCAGCCCGAATCCGAAGCCGGCGTAATGCGCACGTGCAATATCGCTCGCGCTTCGTCCGGCTTCGAGATCGATCTCGATCGACGGCGTTAGGAGATATTGAAATGCTGCGTCCATTCCGAATTGCGCGCCGCCGTCCGGCCGCGTGCGCGTTTGTCCGAATGCTTCCAGGAAAACTTGAGCGCGCGGGTTCCATTGATCGGTCACGACGGCGGACGGAAGCAGCGTAAAAAAACGTCCGCGCGGTCCAGCGAGCGATGCTGCGTACGCGCTTTGGAATCCGAGCGTCGTTGCAAAGCCGAACTTCGAGGAGAGCGGAAACGAGTAATCAGCGTTGAGCGTTTCGGTCGGCGCGCCGGCAGTGAATGCGGCAGTGCCGGTCGGCGCGGTAAACAGGAAATCGGCGGCGAGGGCCCGACTGCCGTCATGCCAGATCTCGTACTTCGCGCCCGCACCGCTATCGAAAAAACCCGAGGCGCGCGCGCTGCCCGATAATTGCTCGCCATACGCGGGCCCGATGAAATCGAGTTCCAGGCCGTTGGCAACGCCGAAGCGCAGAAAGCCCTGCGGGTAGGTCGTGCTTTGCGCCGGCTCTCCCGACGATCGTGCGTAGCCTAATTCCGCGACGGATTCGTGCGCTTTGACCGAGCACGAGCTGAACCCGACGCTCGGACGGTTGAGCGCTGCAAGCAAGTTCGTGCGCGGCGCGCCGCACGGGTCGACCGGGGCAGGTGTGGGGCTCGGAGTCGCCAGCGCCGCAAAAATGAGAATCGTTCCTAAATTCGGCACGCTGAAACTTACGGGCAGCGGAAGGGGTGTACCTGCGGCTCCCCCAATCTACCCGGGTTGTTCCCCGCCCTCAAATGCGTTGCATTTGCGGGGCGCGTCATGTTCAGCGGAGGTTTTTCCCCACGTGAAGATCGTGGTGACCGTAAAATTGGTCCCGGATACGAACGCCGTCAAGCGGATCGATCCGGCGACCAAACGGCTCGTGCGCACCGGTTTGGAAACCGTGCTCAATCCTTTCGACGAGTACGCAATCGAAGCGGCGCTGCAACTGAAAGAAAAACTCGGCGGCGATACGACGGTGACGATTTTCACGATGGCGCCGGAGAGCGGTAAGGAAACCATCCGAAAAGCGCTCGCGATGGGTGCCGACGACGCGGTGATGCTCAGCGACGCCGGCTCTGGAAGGCAGCGATGTGTGGGCGACCTCGTACGCGATGGCGCGAGCGCTCAAGAAAGTCGGATTTGATTTGCTGATCTGCGGCGGACTTGCCGACGACGGCAACACGGGCGGCGTGCCCGGCGCGCTCGCGGAGATCTGGGTGTCCCCGGATTGACCAACGTGCGGAAAATCGATGAAGCGGGCGACGGCAAGATCAAAGCGCAACGCGAAACCGACAGCGGCTATCAAGTAGTGAGCGGGCCGTTTCCGGCACTCATTACGGTGACGATGGCCGTCGGCGAGCCGCGCTATGCATCGCTCAAAGGCATCATGGGCGCGAAGAAAAAGACGATTGCTGCCATGTCGCTTGCGGATCTCGGATTGGAGCGCGCAGTCGGCGGCGACGGTGCGAAAACCGAAGTGCTCGACGATTTCCGCGCCAAAAGCGCGTGAAAAAGCGCGCGTCGTCGAAGCGCCGGATGGCGCGACGGGGGCGCGAGCGATTTTCGATTTCCTTCGAGAGAGAAAACTCATCTGATGCAGCACGTCATCGTTTTCGCCGAACACAAAGGCGGACAAACGCGCAAAGTCACCTACGAGCTTGCGACGAAGCGCGCAAGATTGCCGACGCGCTCGGCGGTAAAGCGCACGCGGTCGTGCTCGGTGCGGGCGCGATCGCTGGCCGAGCAGCTTGAAGAAATATCCGCTCGACAGCATTCACGTGACGCGAAGATTCCGACGTCGACAAGTATCTTGCTCGATCCGATCGTCGACTACATGGAAGCCGTTGCGCAAAAGACCGGGCCCGCGCTGATTCTGTGCCGAACACGATGCTCGGCCGCGATGTCGCCGGTCGTTTCGCCGCGCGTTTGGATGCAGGCATGAATTCGGACGTAACGGAGTTTCGGCTCGATGCCGGGAAGGCCGTCGCGTGCGGGACCCGAAACTGCAAGGTTCGACCGTCGTCGCCAGCGCGTTCAAAAATACGGACTACGGCGTCGCAACCGTCCGTCCGAACGCTTTCGATGCGCAAGCGCGGCGGCGGCTCTGCGCAAATCGTGAAGCTCGAAAAACCGGCCGGCAAGTCGTACGCGCATGGTCATCGAGAGCGAAGTGGAAGAGGCCTCGGGCGAAATGGGACTTGAAGAAGCGCCGGTCGTGGTCAGCGGCGGTCGCGGTCTGGGCGGCCCGGATCCGTTCACGACGCTCTTGAAACCGCTCGCCGATGCGCTCGGCGGTGCAGTCGGCGCATCGCGTGCGGCGGCCGATGCCGGGTGGGTGCCCTACAGCCTGCAGATCGGGCAAACGGGCAAAGTCGTCAGCCCGCCGCTGTACATCGCGGTCGGTATTTCCGGCGCGATTCAGCACAAGGTGGGCATGCGGACGGCCGGCACGATCGTCGCAATCAACCGCGACGCGGCCGTTCCAATCGCCGAGTTTGCCGATCTGCTGGTCGTCGGCGACCTCTTCCAAATTGTCCCGGAATTGACGAGCATGGTCCAAGGGGCCAAAAGCGCACGCGTAATGATCGGGCCCCCTCCGGCGTTATCACCGTAGCAACTTCAAGTAAGGACGAACGATTTTGAAACGTATTCTCGTAGCCGCGTCATTCGTCGCGGCATTCTGCGGTGTGCTCGCACTTTCTGCGGCACCGGCGCACGCCGGCCTGTTCGGCGGCAGCAAGGCGAGTCCGACGCCCACCCCGTCGGCCACGCCGCTTCCGATGCCGACGGCGACGCCGGAGCCGCCGAATATTGCCATTCCGCGGCTCGAGCAGAAGCTCAAGGACAATCCGAACGATCGCGAAGCCATGACGGATCTCGCGGCGGAATTCGTGGGAATCGGTCAACCCGGCGCAGCAGCGACGCTGACGCAGCGTTTACTGCAACTCGGTACGAAAACCGCACAAGTGTATTACCTGGATGGCGACGCCCAGGAATCGCTGAACAATCTGCCGGCAGCGACGTACGATTTCGAGCAAGCCTCGAACTTGGAACCGACCAATCTCTCCGTCCTCAGCTCGCTTGCGGACGCATACATGAAGTCCAACCGCATGCAGGATGCCGAGCGCGTCGCGACGCGCGCGGTAACGTTCAACAAGACCGAACCGCAGGCGTACGTGTCGCTCGGCGTCGTATATGCGTCCGAGCAGAAATGGGACGATGCGCGCAAGCAGTTCGAAACTGCGTATTCGCTCAATCCAAAAGACGTGACGCCGCTGATGCAGGAAGCGCAGACGTGGGTCATGCAAAATACGATTCCCAACGCGCTTGCCATCGATCGATCGTGCGATTGCCGCCGATCCGAAGAACGTCGAAGTGCTCATGTACCGCGCGGATCTCTACGCCAAGCAGCACAACTATGCCAAATCCGCCTCGGCCTACGACGACGCCGTCGCTGCTGCAACGAGCGACACGCAGAAGGCGTCGGTACTGGTTCGCAAGGCGCTGATGTACGCGGGCGCTCAGCAGCAGCAGAACGCGCAGGCGACATTCGATGGCGCAATCAAGCAGTTCCCGTCCATAGGCTCGCTTCACACGGCGTATGGTGAATACTTCCTGCAGCAGCGGAATCAGCGCCGCGGCGAGCAGGAGTTGCTCACGGCGTTGCGCGTGGACCGGACCGACGTGACGGCGCTGATGGACCTCGCGCAGTTGAAAGAATCGCAAGGCCGCATGCTTGACGCGATCGGCTATCTCAAGCAGCTTACGAACGTCGCGCCGAGCGCGCAGACCTTTGCGCTGCTCGGACAGGCGTACGTTTCAACGCACGACTACACGCGAGCAAAGGATGCCTGCTCGAAGTCGTTCCAGATCGATCGGACGCCCGATACGCTGGGGTGCATTGCCGGCTCCGATTACTCCATGAAGAACTACAAAGAAGCTGCGCAAATCTTCGACGCACTCAACAACGCAATCAAACCGTACATGGATCGCAATCCGCAGCTGCTCTACATGGCCGGCGATTCCTATACGCACACGAACCAGAAGAGCAAAGCGATCGACGCATACAAGCGTCTTCTGAAGATCATGCGTCCGGGAACGAAGGAATACAAACAGATCAAATCCCAGATTGCGGACCTTTCTAAGGCTCCGCCACCGAAAAAGGGCAAACACGCCTAGCGGCACGATCCAAATGCTCGTCGTTCATGACGAACTCTGCGGCGACCACCTGCGCGCGATTCCGCATCCGGAATCTCCGGAGCGCGTCGAGGCGGTCGCCGCTTTCTTATCCGCACGCGGCTCGCTGAACCATACAGTTCCGGCGCGCGATGCGAGCGACGAGGACGTCGAACGCGTACATTCCGGCGGATACCTCGAGATTGTTCGCCGTGAGGTTGCCGCACTGCACGGACACGCGGGCTATCTCTCGACCGGCGACACGGTCGTGGACGAACGTTCTCTGCGCGCTGCGCGACGAGCCGCCGGCGGCGCAATCGTCGCAGCGGAGACCGCGTTCGAGCGCAACGCACCGGTGTTCGCCGTCGTCAGACCGCCGGGACATCATGCCGAACCGGCGCGCGGTATGGGCTTTTGCGTCTTCAACAATGCCGCCATTGCGGCTCGCGCCATTCAAGCGCAAAGCGGCGCGCGCGTGCTCGTCGTCGATTTCGATTATCATCATGGGAACGGCACGCAAGCCGTCAGCGGAAACGGCCTTTCATATGTGTCGACGCATGGATATCCGGCGTATCCGGGAACGGGCGGTCCCGATGAGAATTACGCTTTGCCCGATCGCGATGTAATCGTGAACGTGCCTCTTCCCGCGCACGGGCTCGGCACCGAAGCGTTCGTTGCATTGTGGGAAACGCTGCTGCCGCGCGTCGCGGCGCGCGTGCGCCCCGATATGCTCATCGTCAGTGCGGGATTCGATTACGTTGCGGGCGACCCGGTGGGCGATCTCGGCGTCGGCGTGTCAGCCGCATCGCAACTGGCCGCGCTCATCCAGCGCACCGCGCAGACGTATTGCCACGGGCGTGTTGCCTACGTGCTGGAAGGCGGCTACGATACGCGTGCGCTCGCCGCATCGGTCGGACTGATCGTTGATTCACACGACTCGCATGAAAGCGCCCAATCCGAAGCGGATCCGCCGCAATTCCCGAAGCGCAGCGGCGGATCGTCGTCAAAATCGACGGCATATTGGATTAATGCCGTAGGGATGGAGGCGTGTGAATGATTAATTCGTTTCCCGTCAAACCAGAAAGCGATGTTCCGTGATTGAGGCACTCTATGCATTCTCGCGTGAAAACCCTACGCAGAAGCGGCGGATTGCAATACTAGGCGCGAACGGAAGAAGCGATTCGAACCAGTTCGCTGCGCGAGAGTTCGCCGACGAGTGCAAAGTGGCGTGCGCCCGATGCCCACGTGAGGAGCGTCGTCGGGCCGTCCTCGACGTACTGCGCATCGCCGGAATGGATTTTCGTCGTGTGGATCGTGTATTTACTGAGGTCTACCGCCGAACCACGGGCGTTTTCGAAAAGCGAAACCGTGCGTAAGCCGTCTGAATAGAGGACGTGCATCGTGCGCACGCCCTTGACGTCGGTGACGTCGCCTGCGACCGGAAGAAATCCGTCGGGCAAGTACTTCGGACCGAGCGGCGTGAAACCGGCGCTGCGCACGATCGCGCTCAAATCGTTGGACACGGCGCCATGCCCGGGTCCTTGACTGCGCGCATAACCGGTCGTGGGAACGGCGAATAGACCTGCGGGAATGGCGTTCGTGTACTTGATCTGCTCGAAGCGCATTTGGTGCCCGACCGAACCGGTCGCTGAATAGCGTTCCTTCTCGAGCACCAGTCTTGTTTGCGAGTCCAGCGCGATGCGCATTATCGTTGCGCCGGTGTACTTGTTGACGAGTAGAACGGAAATGCAGCGCCGCCCGGCGACGTTATCGTCGGGTCCGAGCACCGCCCGATAGTTGTGCAGCAGCAGACCGAAATTGTCGTCCATGGCGACTTGATCGTCGAGCGCGTCGTCCTGCGTGAATATCACGCGGTGCGTGTGCGGGTCGACGTCGTAACTCGTGTCGCCGCGGCTGATGATGGAATCGCCATAGAGCGATTCCGGCGCCAAATACCAGCGGCGCGTCAGATCGGGCGCGCGGTGCTCGATGCGGAATAGTACCGAATCCGCTCGCGACGTGCCGAAATCGGTGTTTTCGACTTGCCCGACGTACGAGAATTTGTTGTACGCAAGAACGGCGCTGCGCAAAAGCGCAGAGCCGTCTGAACCATTCTGTGCTGACGTAACGCCGCCCAGCGGCAAGCACAACGCCGCCGCGAGCAGCAGCGCGCGCTTACGGATTTGCATCCGCCGTGTACGACGCCGCTTCCACGATCACCGGAGCCGACTTCGTGCTTAGCGTCGGGGCGTTTTCCAAATCGACCGGATTGGTGGAATTGCGATCGCTGAAGGGGATCGTGCCGTTCATTGCGGCATGGTCTTGCAGATAATATGAGGCTTCGATGGAAGGCGCGCCTTGCGGTCCCAGATACGATGTTCCGAAATAGGCTGCGAGCGCAATGGCTGCTGCAATCGGAATCGCGAACGACGGGCGCATCCAGCCGCAATGCGCGGTTCAACGCCGATGGTTTCCCGGCGCGCACGCGCTGCCAAATGTCCGCTTTGACGCGATGAAGGCAATTCGCGCTCTTCCAGCGCTGCTTGCGCGCGAAGCATTTCGCCGATGGCTACTTCGACGTCGTACTCGGTGCGGCAGGGCGCACATTGCTCGATATGCGCGTAAACGGAGGCGTCCTCCGGCGGCGATAGTTCGCCGTGGACGTAATCACGAGAAGGTTGGCGGTTAGATGCTGTGTCATGATTGTTTTTGTTGTTGTCTCTGTACTAAACGGCGTAGCAACGCTCGCGCACGGTGGAGTCGCGATCGAACCGTTCCGATCGAGCAGCCCATGATCTCCGCGATTTCCTGGTAGCTGTACTCCTCGATATCCGCCAGGACGATCACCTGGCGCTGGTCCGGAGAAAGCTGCTCGAGCGAACGCGCGAGCGGTTCACTCAGCTGGCCTTCCACGTAATCCTCGATAGGGCTCACGGCCAACGGCCGCTCCCCTGCGAACTCCTGCGGGGCGTTGTCTTCGGGTATCTCCTCCTGATAACGTCCCTTCTTGCGCCGAAGTTCATCCCGGTGCAGATTCGTTACGATCCGGTAGATCCACGACAGAAACGAGGTTCCCGGCGAAAAACTTCGCCAGGCCCGATAAACGCGGATGAATGCTTCCTGGGTCAGGTCACGAGCATCCGCCTCATTGTGCGTGAGACGGAACGCGAAATTGTAGGTGGCCTTGCCGTACTGCTCGATTGCTGCCTCTAGGAAGGCTGCCTGCTCGGGCGTGGGCGGCTCTACGGGCTTTCGCGGTACTCCCATGCGACCACGGATTTTCCCGGACGGGGGTCGGAATGCCCGCCGTGGATTGCCCCGAGAAGTCCCGCTGCCGGGACTGGTATGCCGTCGCCCGCCGGCCGGCAATCTCGGTACGATTGTCACATGGCAACGGCCGCAATGTCGCCGGGCACCCAGACAGGCACTGTCGCCGCGTGCGCGCGTTTGGCTTTCCGGCTGAGCGACGCAGTACTCGGGATAGATGTTGCCGACGATCACGCGCGCCGGGTCCTCGAAGACGCCTATGCGCCATTGCTCCGCCCCCCCGGCACCCGGACGCATGCCCGCGCTGTGGTGCAGCGCCTTTCCGACGGCAGGCTCCACGTGCGCTACGGCCGGCGCGCACTCGCGGCGGCAAATTCCGCCGATGCCATCCCGCTTCGCGGCGCCTATCACGCGGCGCGTGAAATCTTCGCTCACTTTGCCTGCGAACCGCCGCACAGCATGGCTCTCTACGGCGCCCTGTGCGCAGTGGACAACGGTGCGGTGCTGCTGCTTGGGCCGACGACGGTGGGCAAGACCCTGCTCGCGCTGCAACTTGCGCGCAATGGGGCGCGCTTCTTGGGCGACGAGACCGCCGTACTCTCATTGCTGACGGGCGAGGCCTACGCACTTCCCCGCCGGCCCACGCTTAGAGAAAGCGCGCTCCCGCTGCTCTCCGACGACGCAATGAGCTCGCGCATTCTTTCGTCTACGAGCTTTTTACGACCGAACGCGGACGCTTTTGGTACGCCCTTGATTCCGGTACGCTCGGCGGCGTCGAACCGTCGGACCGCCCGTACCGCCTGCGTGCGGTATGCGTGCTGCGCGACCGGGCGGACGAACCGTCGATCCGTCGCATCGATCCGTCGGACGGCATGAAAATGCTGGCGCAGCGCGCGTACGTTCGGCCCACGAGTTTGGCACAAATGGCTGCGCTTCGCCGCGCGACGCGCCGCGCCGCGTTTTTCGAGATGACCCTCGGCACCCCGGCGGCCTCGAGTGAAGCGTTGCTGCAGGAGGTCCGTGGATGCGAGTGATTCGGGCCGAACAACTCACCCGAGCGGGCGCCAATGCGAACGCCGCATTGGAAGAGCACTGCACGTTCACCGCAACCTGCGAAATCGCCGGCGTCACGATGCAACTTTGCACCGACGTCCCGGAAGTCGCGCGGTTATTTGCTCTTCGCTACGCCGATCATCCCGCGCAGAGTGCTCCGGATTTTCGCTATTTCGTTGCGACGGTGCGCGGTGGATATGAGTTTTGGTGCGCGCATGCTTCGACCTGGCGGTGGACGCAAGGGCCGCTGCCCGCAGATGCCATTGCTTTCCTCGCCGATTCCGTAGCCCTGGCCGCAATCGTGCGCTACGATTCGGCGCTGGTGAGTTTGCAGGCGGCGTGCGTGGAGTACAACGGCATCGCGGCAGCGATCGCCGGACATTCTGCCGCTGGAAAGACCGCGACACTGTTTGCATGCGCGCGCCGCGGCATGCACATCTATTCCGACGAACGCACCGTCCTTCGCAACACGATCGCGCATCCCTATCTGCGCCGCACCTCGGTACGAGGCGCCGGCGCGCGATTGCTCTTGGCGGATCAGGACGCCGATCACACGCGCAACGTCCTGCATGCCGAACCGCAGACTTTCAGCCAAGATGTGCTTCGGAAGCGATGCCGTCGCCTCGCCGCGGCCGCTGCGGGCACTGTTCGTGATCAGCGGATCGGGATATTGCGCCGCGCTCGAAGCCATCGACACGGCTGCTGCGATGCCCGCGATCATGCGCTGGTTCGACGCGCACGGCGACATGGTGGATCGCGCGACTCGCGCAATTTCCATACTAGCGGGCGCGCAATGTTACCGGCTCACGCTGGGAAGTTCCGACGAAACCGCTGCAGCCATTGCCTACGCAATGAGCCGAGTCTCGCAGCGTCCATGATGCGCACCGCTCTCGCCTATGCCGCGGGCATCTGCTGCGACTGCGTGCTGCTGCTGGCGGCCGTGCCGCTCACGCGCTATAGTCTGGCCGCCGCGCACGCGCAGCCCACGAACCGGCCGCTGCTTCTGGCACTATTGGCGGCGAATCTGCTGTTGCTCGGCGTGTGTCTGTTCGGATTGAGTGCATGGGGCTACGCGCTCTTCCAGAATTTGCGCGCGACCCATGCTAGAGTCGTAAGAGAGACCGCTGCGATGAAAAGAAAGAGCATCGTCTCCAGAAGGACGACTCCCGCAAACTGACTGCCCCCGCAAAGCGCGACGGCACCCGCGACGAGTGCAAGTTGAAAGCGCCCGAAAGGATTCGACGCCAGCCCGGCCATGTGCCGTACTTGCGCGACCAGCGCCTGCGGCGCAAACGAAATGGTTTGTACGATTTGCGCGATCTTTCCATCTTGCGCGACGACGAAAACTTTGTCGTTGTGAATGAAATTCGCATCACTGACGCGCAGCGAGGAAATGCCGAACCGGTTGAGGAGACGCTCGATGTCGTGCGGCTGGCCGGTGAGTATCGACCACGACCGCGAGTCGGCGCCGTATTGACGCGCATATGCGTGCAGCACGGCAGGTGAGTCGTATACCGGATCCAGAGTCAGACTCGATCAAATGAAAATGCGGCGCATCGAGATGCTGCTGCATGTAGGCGAATTTTGCGCTGACCGCGGGGCACTCGTCTTTATCGGGGCAACGCGTAAAAACAAAACTGACGAGGGTGACTTTGCCGCGAAAATCGGTTGCGAGGTCGACGAGGCGGCCGTTCTGATCGACGAGCTTGGTATGCGGTAAATGCGAGCCCAAATCTAGAGGAAATCCGGTTCCCGGATCGGGCAAGCCGGGCACGAATGTGGCCGCGACGGAAGCGTCGTACAACTGCCACGGTCGCGTCGAGCCGTCCAAAAAAGCATCGATACCGGTACCGGCCGGCAAACGCAGATGCGGCGTTATGCGAAATGGGCGCGTTTGTGCGGGAACCATACCGGTTACGGGATCTATCCGTACGATGGTCGTATGGCCGGGGCCGGCGCCGAGCGCGACGCCGTGAACCGGCACCGCGAGCATCGCGGCCAAAAAGACGAGCAAATGCATCGCGAACGCCTTATTCTACGACGCTGCGCAGGTCGGCTGCAATGTCTTTCGGCGTCATCTGCGGCACGAGCGTTTCGACGATACGGCCGGCGGGATCGATGAGGAAAATCGTGTCGGTGTGCGTGATGTCCTTTCCCTGCGGCTGAACGGCGATTCCATACGAGCGGTAGACGGACTGCAAACGCCGAGAAGTCCCCGTCTCGCCGGTCGCCTGCACGCCGATTCTGCGAAAGAAGGCGCGCATTTGCGCCGGCGAATCGCGCCGTGGATCGACGCTGACCATCACGATACGTACCTGCGCCGCGGTCAGATGTGCGTCCGTTCTGGCTTTTCCGAGCAGCGCAAGCGTTTGCGGGCAAACGTCTTTGCAATGAGTAAAGCCGAAATACAGCACTATCGCTTGCCCGCGGGTTTGCGAGAGCGAGAAAGGCTTGCCTTTTTCGTCGACCAGCGTAAAATTCGCAGCCGGCTGAGGCGGTGAGAGCTGCATGCCGTGTAACTGTGCGGGCGCGCGCGTCGCGCATGCGGCGAGCAGCAGCGCGCAGAATGCGGCAACCGTGAACGTGCGAACGGCGACCTGCGCCTGCATATGCGAGCTCAGCCTACCAAATTCAGCGCAGTGCGGGTACGGCACAAGTCGGTGGAAATCTCAGGCGGGAAGGCTACGATAGTCGCATGGCAGCGGTGACCTGTATCATCCGCGTGCTGCTCGGCGCGCTGTTCGTATTCGCAGGGGCGGAAAAGATCGGCCACTTCGGCGACTTGGCCGCATCCATTGCGGGATTTCGCATCTTGCCGCAACCCGTCATCGGCCCGCTCGCCGTGCTGCTGCCGTTCTTCGAACTTGGGTTGGGCCTGTATCTGCTCGTGGGGCTTTTCACGCGCGCGGCCGCGACGATCGCAGCCGTGCTGCTCACGGTGTACGCCGGCGCGATCGCATCAGCGGTGCTGCGGCATATTCCGGCGAACTGCGGATGCTTCGGGCCGCAGGATACCGCGAGCGCCGATTGGCCGCATGTCGCCGCGGATTTAGGGCTGGCGGTCGTTTGCGCACTGCTCGCATGGCGCGCGCCCGGTTTATTCGCGATGGACGGCCGCTTGAGGAATAGCACATGAAAAACGCCCGCGCGCTGCTTTGGATCAGCATCGCGATACTCGTCGCCGGCATACTCATCGCGATACGGTACGCGAACACCGGCGGCGTGCAAAAATCCGAAACGCAAGCGCCGGTCATCGGCACCGCGAAATTGGGTGGGACGGCTCCGCAATTCCAAGCGGCCACGACGCAAGGATTCTTCAGTCTGGCCCAAGCGACCAAACCGGTCTTTCTGGAAATCTTCGCGACGTGGTGTCCGCACTGCCAGCGCGAAACCGCGATCATCGATCGCCTTTACGCCAAGTACAAGCAGCGCGTGCAATTCGTAGCAGTCACCGGCAGCAGCGCGGGGATGGACGGCAGCTCGCCCGCAAGCGAGGAAGACACGTTGAACTTCGCGCGTGCGTTTCACGCGCAGTATCCGCTCGCCTTCGACGGATCGCTGAGCGTCTCCAAATCGTATCTGCAGGGCGGATACCCGACGCTGGTCGTCATCGATCGCAGCAAGAAAATCAGTTATCTCTCCAGCGGAGAAACGTCTTTTGCAGAACTGGATTCGGCGATCAAGCAGGTCTTGTAGTAACGGACTCCGCCCAAGGTGCAGCGCTACGGTAGAGCACGTGCTGCTTTAAGTCGTGCCCGTCCGGTACGCGCGGATGCTCGAAGTCCTCGGATGGATCGTGCGTCATGCCGAGCCGCTCCATGACGCGACGTGAGGGCGCGTTGACTGCGGCTGTCATGGCAACCACGCGCGGCCATCGCAACCGTTCGAATGCGAACTGCAGTAACGCGCGGGCGCCTTCCGTGGCGTACCCGTGTCCCCACGATTCAACCGGAAGACGCCAGCCGATTTCGCGCAGCGGACGGAACGGCAGTTCGTACCGAATGTCGTCCAGCGCGAGTATTCCGGCAAAACCGGGCACGTCTTTGCGCTCCATGACGAACCACCCGTACCCGTTTCGTTGCAGGTCGGCGCGCATCCGGGCGGCCTGTTCGCGGGAACGCTCGCGCGGTGCGATCTCGACGAAAAATTTCATCACCCGCGGGTCCGCATTCATGTCGGCCCAACGCTCGACGTCATCGCCGTTCCATTGCCGCAGCCTCAGCCGCGCCGTTTCAATCTCGGGCGGCATCGGCGCTAGTCGCCGACGGGAAATGCGTAATTCGGCGGAGGTACGACGGGGGTACCGACTTCGAGGGTGACGAGTTGATGCGCGCGCAGTGGAATCGCATGAAGATCGCCCGTGTAGCGTTGCCCATTGACGAACGCGGTCACCGGGCCTTTGAACGGTCCGATCTGATTGCCGCTCAGCGGCTGACCCCAGATGTCGAAGAACATGCCGAGCGTATATGGACCGCCGTTGGGTGAGCTCGTGTTGCCGGCTTCGACATGGATGACGCCGCTTGCATCATGCGTATGAATCCAGTAGAGACAGCCGCCCTCGGCGTTCGGCGCCATGCCGATGAACGCCGGAATCTGCACTTGCGCACCGTGAACGAATAGCGTCAGCTCGGTGTGAATGTGCAGTACGACTCCCTCTTGCGTTTGACATGGGATGCCGTCCACGTCCTGACCCAGGCCGCCCTGCGGCGTATCTTCGGCTTTTCCGTGAGTGATATCGCCTTGCGTGAACCCGGCGGATTTTCCGATCGCTTTCCCCGGCACGATTGGAATGGGTTTTACCGTGGGCGTGGGCGCGGGGGTCGGCGTGCTGCTTTCGAATGCGAGCGTGTCCGCGCGCGACTTGTTCTGAACGACATTCGAAATCGCGAAACCGGCGACGATCAGAATAACGACTACCGCCAGACCGATGTAGAACGGCCGCATCGGGTCGCGTCGCGGCGGCGGAGCGTTTCCTCCGCGGGCATTTCTACGTCGTTCGGCACGTGACTGGCTCATGGGCGGTTTTTCACTCCTACGGCTGCATCAGCCGGGTCGAGCCGGCGATTGGGAACCAGATAATTGCGTACGTAGTCGTCGACCGCCTCCGCGAGCGGTGTAATCGGCGCCTCGTACCCATCCGCGCGCAGCCGATCTATAGCGGCGCACGTGCAGTACTGGTACTTGTCGCGCAGCGCGGGCGGCATTTCGATGAATTCGATGCGCTCGGGAACGTCCATCGCCCGGAAAATCGGCCGCACCAAATCGAGCCATGTATGCGCCCGTCCGGAGCCGATGTTGAAGATGCCGTTGCCGTCGTGTTCCGCGACGTGAAGACTCATCGCGGCCGCATCCTTCACGTAGATGAAATCGCGCTGCTGCTCGCCGTCGTGATACTCGCTTCGATGGCTCTTGAACAGCCGGATGGCACCCGTTTCGCGGATTTGATGAAAAGCCTTGTCGACCAAGCTGCGCATCTCGCCCTTGTGCCGTTCGTTTGGACCGAACACGTTGAAATATTTTAGTCCCGCGATGCGCGCAAACAGTGCGTGATCCCGCGCGTAAACATCGAAACGGTGTTTGGAGTACGCGTACATGTTGAGCGGGCGTAAGTCGTTCAAATCGGCGTCGTCGCGCAAGTTCCGTTCGAGCGATCCATAAGTCGCAGCCGAGGAAGCGTAGACGAAACGAAGGCCGTGGTCGACGGCCCAGTGCGAAAGATGTTTGGTGTATTCGTAATTGTTGCGCATCAGATAGGCCGCGTCGGTTTCCGTGGTGGACGAGCATGCTCCCAGATGAAATACCGTCGACACGTTCGCAAATGACGCGGCGCGCGCGAGAATGCGCGTTTCGAATTCGTCGGCATCGATGTAATCGCGGTAGCGCAGCGGGACCAGATTTTTCCACTTTTCGGACGTGTCAAGGCGATCGACGACGAGAATGTCGTCGATCCCTCGAACGTTAAGCGCCCAAATGATGGCGCTGCCGATCAGGCCGGCGCCGCCGGTTACGACGACATGGCCGCGAGAAAGGTCGTGCATTACTAGGACGTACGTTGCGGGGGGCGCCGCAGGCGGTCCTGCCCCCTCAGCGTGCCGCTTAGCAGCTTAGAATGGTGCGGTGAGGCGCAACAACACGGCGCGGCCCTGCGCGATTTGCGTGGTGTTGAAGCCGTTTGCGATCTTGATTATGTACTGGTGGTTGAGCAGGTTTTGTACGTCCACATTGAAGCCCAGCGAGTGATCGCCGTTGCGTCCCGGATCCTTGCCCAGACCGAGGTCGAAGGTCATGTGAGCGGGCAGGCGCGCGACGCCGGCTTCGAAACTTACGGGATAGCCCGTGCCGTACTCCGCCTGCAGCGTTCCGAACCACGCGCGGTTTACGCCGAAGCGGTGCGTGTAGGCGCCATTCGCCTCGTACGTTTGATCGTGATCCTCCGGTGCCAGGTCGGCGGCGGTGAACGGCAGGCCGGTGTTCACGCCGCAGTTCGGAATCGTCGTCGTTCCCGGCGGGCAGAACAGAAACAGTCCGCCCGAAATATCGCCGGCTTCGGAATGCGAGATCGTGCTCGAGACGAACCACGAATCGCCGTTCGGCCGATTGCCCTGCAAGCGTAAATCGATGCCTTCGTCGCGCCCGATGGCATTGTTGAAGACCGCGAACAGCGGCGTATTCAGCAGCTGGGTCGTGTCCAGAATGTTCACGGCCGTGCGGCGGAAGTAATTGACGTAGCCGCTCATTCCGGGACGGAACGTGTGTGCGACGCCCATCTCGAAATAGGCATCGCGCTCCGGCTGCAGATCGTAGGGAATGTTCGTGAGGTCGCACCCGAGCGCGACCACGCACGAGCCGCGAACGTCTTCGAGCTGCGGAGCCGCGTACATCCGTCCGTAGTAGAAGTGCACGACGTTCTTGTCGTCCGGTGCGATGTTCACGCCGATGCGCGGGCTGATCTGCGATCCGCTGGTGAATCCGGTCGATCGATCGTACCGCACGCCGTAGCTGACGCTGACCGCGCGCGACGGAGACCATTTGTCTTCGGCGTAGAGTCCCAGCTGCGTTCCCGGCTGCAGCTGACGCTACTCTGCGAAGCCGTGTACGGCAGCGGGCTGGGCGAACCGGGCGCGGCGATGAGCGTGTTGGACGCGTAGTTTTCCCGGCTGAAATCGACACCGACCTTGACCGCGTGGTGCGTGCTCGCGCGGAACTGCGATAAGCGCACGCCCGTGTACGAGGCGCGCTGATCCTGCCGGAGTCCGGCCAGATTCTGCCCGTCTTGCGTTGCAAGCACGTCGTTATTCAAGTCGCCGTCGTAGGCGACGCGCGTGTAGCGCACCCAGGGAATGAATTGAAAGACGCCGTTGCCGTCCTTGGAAACGTGCGTGAAGTTCAGGTTTGCGTAGCGATCGTATTCGCGCTGCACGTCGTCGGTGGCGGGTACGCTGACCTGCGGATCCTGCGGATTGTTCGGATCGGTGTTGATGGGGATTTGAAACTGCGAGAGTTGATTGGAAAAATCGAGCGCCAGCGTGTTTTGCTCACCAAACGACGCGATGTAACGCAAAAACTGATCCGACTGCGAGGAGTCGTCGTGGATCGGCGCATACGTCGGGGCATCGACGCCGCGATTCGTGCGCTGAGCGTTCGCGTTGAAGAAGAGCTCCGAATTCGGCGAGAGCTTGAGCGCCTCGTCGAAGCTCGTCAGCGACTGGCCGTAGTTCCCGCCCCCGATGCTGAAGGTTCCCTCTTCGGGCTCGCTGCAGGTCTGCAAGCCGTTCCGTTTGGATGTTCACGACTGCGCCCATGCGGCTGCCGCCGTACTCGGCAGGAAAATTGCCGGTATAGACCTCGAGCGAATCGATGTTCTTCGGGTCGATCATCTCCGCGAAATTCGAGGTTGTCGCTTGCGGAATCGGCGCGCCGTCTATCTCGTACGTCAGGCCGTGGAATCCGTTCGCAACCGGCTCGTTGTACGAGAACTTGACGATGCCCGGAACCGTCTGCACGAGGTTGTTCAAACTGTTGTTCGTCGGCAGGGCTGCCAGTTGCTGACGCGTGAGAACGTTTTGCGAGACCGGCGTTCCGGACGCGCCCGCGCGCGAGACGATGTTGACGCTCGCGATCGTCTTGAGTTCGCCCAGCGCGAAGTTGATCGAAAGAATCTGATCCGATGCCAGCGTTATCTGCAGCCGCTTTTCTGCGACGTTCGGATAGGACGCGGAGAGGGTGTAGTCGCCGAACGGGACTTGCGAAAAAATGTACTTGCCGGCAGGATCCGTCGCGGCATGGAGAAGTGAGTCTTCGCCTTGCAGCGTCACGTGAACGCCGGACAGCGGCTTATTATTGACGAGAATGGAGCCGCGCACCATTCCGGTCGTGGCGGCTGCTGCGGGCAGCGTCGCAAAACAAACGATGGCGGCAAGCGCCGCCGTGAATACACGATACACGGAAAGACCTTCCTAACAGCGATTGATGAATCGGTTGTGCTAGGAAAGTGCGGGCGGCGGACGTGAGAACAGCGCAAACTGCCCGAGCGTGCGGGGACAGCGCGGAGCCGCGACGGAGAAGGTATGCGTACCGACAGTGCGCGCGGCGCCTCTATGGGCGCCGAAGAGCCGCGCCACGGCGACGACGGTGTGTTCGAACGCGTGCAGCAGGATGCTGACGCTTGCGGTCGCCGCGGCAATTGCAAACAAACAAAGCACCGCCGGAATCGCGTGCGGCGACTCGACGGCTTCGATCGTTGCGAGCCATGCCGCGGCACTGAGCAGCGTGACGGCACCGTCCGGCAGCGCACACCGAGTCTTTCGAAGCAGGCCCAGACCCGTGAAGAGCGCAGCCAGAAGACCGAAACCGAAGCCGATTTCGACTGCAAGCGCATGCAGCGGCCCGGCCGCGGCGTGCGACGGGCCATAAACGAAAGCGTGTGCCAATAGCGCGGTCGGCAAGCCGAGCAACCCGGAGAGGGCAACCTTACGAGCCGCGATCGGATGCATCACGAGCGGTAGACGACCTCGGTCATCATGCCGTCCATCATATGGATTTCATTGTGGCAGTGCAATAACCAACGTCCGAACGGCGAGTCCGCGGTGAACTGCCAACTTGCGGTGCCCCCATTCGCCCGGACCAGTGATGTGTCTTTGGGCAGGGGCCGGGAAAGACGTTTGCCGTCGACTTCCGTCAAATGGAACACGTGGCCGTGCAGGTGCATCGGATGGTCCATGTCGGTCGAATTGTGAAAATGCACGCGGACGATCTCGCCGCGCTGCACGTAAATTTTTGGCGTATTCGGGTAGGTCTTGCCGTCGATCGTCCATTTGTCGCTCGCGTATTTGCCGCCGCCGAGGGTGAAATTGTAAGGATGCCCACCCCGCGCCGTTGCACCTGCAATGCCGCCGGCCTTTTCATACGTGAAGTAATCCACGCCTTCGAGTGTCTGCGGGCTTCCCATCGGCGATGCGTTTTCCATACCCTGCGTGTGAAGAACCGCGGCTTGTTCGTACGCGAGCGGATCGCTTGAAAGACCTTGCACCAAAAACGCGCCGGGTTTGGTCACCTCGAAATACGCATCATAGCGTTCGGCCACACCGATGCGCAGCGCGTCAACGTCGATCGACTGCGGCAACCGGTTTCCGTCAGAGTGCGTTACCGTCAGCCGGTGGCCGGCCACGCGCACGTAGCGCGTTTGCGTCGGGTTCGCGTTGAGGACGCGCAGTCGTACGCGATCGCCGACCTTCACTGCGAGTTTTTGCGTATTCGGATAACACGCACCATTGATGCAATGCGCTGCGTATGCAACCTCGTCGCCCATCTTGTCGCCGGGCTGCATGTCGATCATTTCCGGAGAACCGATCGGGTCGACCATCGGCGCGCCGCTCACGCCGCGCATTGCGGCTGCTATCGTTGCCAGTTTCGGAACGTCGTGGAACACGAGCGCGAACTCCGCATCGGCCGGTTCGTCTTTCGGGTCTTCCACGATGACCAGGCCGAACAAACCTCTCGCGACGCCGTCGCTGACGTGATCGTGATACCAGCGCGTGCCCGGCGGATCCGGTATGAACTCGTAAAGAAACGATTCGCGATCGGGAACCGCGGCCTGCGTCACGCCTTCGACTCCGTCCATCTTGTTCGGGAGAATCATGCCGTGCCAATGGATGGTGGCCGGCTCGCCGCTGTTGTTGACGAATTTTGCGCGCAGGCGTTGTCCGTGCGCGATGCGCAGAACCGGGCCTGGAATCGTACCGTTGAACGCCAGTCCCGCGAAGTCGATACCCGGCATGGGTGAGAACGCGAGCGGTGCGGACGTGAGGGTGTAATCCACGACGTCGCTCGCAAGCGCGCGCCGCGAGAGCGGCGGCAGGGCTGCCGCAACCATCGCTCCGGCACTCGCGAACAAAAAGTCGCTTCTGCGCATCACTGTCCGACGTTCAGCGGGACGTCCATCGACTGGCCGTCGTATTGAACGCGCACGGTCCATGGGCCCCCCATGGAAAACACCACGTGCCCGGTGAAAAGGTGCGGATCGTTCGCCGATTGCTGTAGCTGCACGACGCGCGTTTGCATCGTGCCGGCACCCATTTGCATGATCGGGAGAACGGTTACGCTTTTCGGCGGAGTTCCAGGGAAGCGCACGGAGATCGTGGCCTCATCGGTCGGCGTCGCGGGATCGAATGAAACGACCGGTCGAGAGTTGCTCGCACCGCCGTCCAACCCTGAAAGATACGCAACGATGTCCTGCACTTGGCTCGCGGAGAAGCCGAAGTTCGGCATCGGCGGGCGCGGATGAACGATGAAGTCCGCGATCTGCGCAGGATTCAGGCTGTGCTCGATGCCGAAGAGCTTGGGGCCGACCGAGCCGCCCATCAAATTTGCGCCATGGCAACCCGCACAGCCGTTCGCCTGCACCAGCTTCGCGCCGTTGTTGGCGTCGCCCGCGGCAGGGCCGGCTGCGGCCGCGACCTCGGAAATGTTCGACGAGGTGGCGAACACCGGCGCCGCGCTCGCCTTCGCCGCCAAGATCGCGAACGCCATCGCACACGTCACGCGCGCGCTCGCGATGAGCACTTGCTTCATAAAAACCTCCCGTTGAAAAACCCGCTATGTACTAAGGAAGAGGCTATCGAATCGGAGCAGGACGCTAAAAACGGGCTCTGCCTGTGTGAACGGCGAGCGCAGTCGCGTCCAGTACGACGAACGGGTCGACAACGCTGCTAGCCGTCCGGCCGAACCTTCGAGTGCGGATCCGACCCATGCGTGAAGCACATCGTTCGCGTTCCGGCCGGCCTGTGTGCGCCGTTATTGAGTAGGCCAGAAGTTTATCCCGGGAAGATGCATCGCATCGGGATTACCCGTTCCGATTTCGTACCAGATGACTTCGTGCGAGTAGAGCGGGATGCTGTAGCCGGTGGCATCGCCGGTCCATAGGCTATAGGAGTTCGATCCGACGAGGCAGTCGTCGGGGATGTGAGCGTTGCAGGGGCCGCGGGCGAACTGGCCCGAGGTGTAAATCGTTATCGGGCCTTGGAACGGTCCGAAGCTGCTCGACGTCACGTTGATTCCCCAGATGTCGAACATCGTTCCGAGATCGTAGAGCGTTGCCGTGACGGAGGCGCCGGTCGGATTCGGGTCTTCTATATGAAGCAGTCCGCTTGCATCGTGCGTGTGCAAGTGATAGAAGCAGTCGCCGTAGACCTCTTGGTTTTTCGGCGTCGTGTACTGTGCGTCGCCGGTGGAATTCACGATGCCGATCGCATCCGGCAGCGCGATTTCCTGACCGTTGTAAAAGATGCCGACGAACGTGTGGACGTGGTAATTGTTGGACATGCTGACGTCACACGATACGCCGTCCACCGTATTGCCGACTGGGCCTAGTCCGCCGCCTTGCGGTAATGCGCCGGGATCGCTCGGCGTCAAGTCGCCGTCACCGTGATCGCCGCTCTTATTTGCAGAGCTCGTCGTGAACATGTCATCCGTCCCGTTCACTGTGCCGCCTCCCGCTTCAATCCATTTGTAGGCGAACGGCGTCGGCGTGACGCCCGGCGTCGGGGACGGCGTAGGAGTCGGTGACAGTGTAGGCGTCGGAGTTGGCGTGGGCGCCGCCGTAGCGGTGGGCGCCCCCGTAGCGGTGGGCGTTGCCGTCGGCGCCGGTGACTGGCTGGATGCCGATGAGGGACTTGCGGTGGGTTTCTGAGAGGGTGAGGGCGAGGCGCTTGCGCTGGCGCTCGGCTTGGCCGTCGGATCGCTCGGGCCGCCGGGCGAAATGGGGGGCGTGGTGCCGCCGCCGCCTCCTCCGCATGCGGCGAGAAGCGAAAGCGCGGTGATGCAAACAAAAACTGCCAAGACTCCGGCGCGGCGCATGAGGCTCTCCCGTAGACGCATGTTTTGCTCATCGTAGGGTGCGCTGCGGTCACGCTGGAGAGCCTGCGGGGGACGCTCGCCAGGGTCAAAAAGGCGCGTGGCGGGCAGGACCTTTGGCCTGAACCCGCCTCCCTTGCGGGCGGGTTCTTAGGGCGTGAAAGGACAAGGGGTGGCCTTGAGCCCGCGTCTAAGAGTCGGGACCCCCGCCCCGAATTTGGGGCATAGAGCTTAAGAGCCCAAGTCGTCGGAGAATCGTTGAAGCATCATGAGTGTCCGGTTGCCGGTTGAAAACAGCGATACCGTGAGTCTGGTTTGCGCATTGTTCGTGCGTTATCCGGAAATCGCGTCCGTTCGCAGTACCCCGGGCAACGGAACCGTCTGCTTCACCTATGCGGTTGCCTCGCGGATTGACCGCGCAACGCAGCGCGCTCTCACCGAGGAGATTGAGGCGCACGTCGACGGTTTTCTTTCGCTCGTGGGGGAGCGCGGCGAAATCAAGGTCGAGTGCGAGTCCGACCGCGCGCTCAGTTTCGTGCACGTCACGCGCGACCTCGAAACGTTTACCAAAGACGAGCTCGCCATGCTTACCAGACTATCTTGCCGACCGCTTCGGCAACGCGCTGGTTCGCAATCCCGTACCTGACGAACATCCGGACGAGGACCCGGCGTTTCAGGACGAGCTCGCGGAATCGGCGATCGAAGCACTGCGCGATCCAGCTCTGTCAAAGAGTCTGGTGGGGTTCCGCGAAGAGAAGCGCGTTCTGGTATACTTCTTGAAATCTCAGAAGAAAGCAAAGGCGTCGGCCCGCAGATAGCTAGCACACTTACCTTGCTCCTCATAGGGGACGTCGTCGGTTCACCCGGCCGCGAGACCCTCAAGCGGTGCGTCCCTCTCGTCCGCGATCAATATCACGTCGGCGTCTGCATCGCCAACGGCGAAAATGCTGCCGGCGGCTTTGGACTGACCGCGCAGACGGCCGACGAAATGTTCGGCGCCGGCGTGGACTTCATCACGAGCGGCAATCACATCTTCGACAAGCGCGAGTTCAAGTCGTACTTAGACTCGACGGACCGCGTCATTCGCCCGGTGAATTATCCGCCCGGCGTCCCCGGGCGCGGCATCGGCTTCGCATACGCGGATGGGTGCACCGTCGGTGTACTCAACGTGATGGGGCGCACGTTCATGCCGCCCGTCGACGATCCGTTTAGAGCGGCAGAGGCAGCGCTCGACGAACTGCGCGATCGAACGAACGTCATCGTGGTTGACGTCCACGCCGAGGCAACGAGCGAGAAGGTCGCGCTGGGACGGTATCTTGACGGACGCGTTTCGGCAATCTACGGTACTCACACGCACGTTCAAACGGCAGACGAACAAATTTTGCCGGGAGGGACTGCCTACGTGACCGACGTCGGCATGACGGGCCCGACTGACGGCGTTATCGGGATGGAGGCCGGCGCCGTCCTCGACCGGTTCACAATCGGGCTCTCGGAGCGTTTTTCGGTACAAAAGGTTGGAACGAAGCAGTTCTGCGCCGCAGTTGTTACAATCGATGTGGAGACCGGCCGCGCGACGGAAATCAAGCGCATCTTCCAGCGAGGCATACCATGATAGACGATCCGGCAAAACACATCACGTCGAGCGTTCTCAAAGTCTCGGCGAAGAGCAATCCGAATTCGGTCGCGGGTGCCTTGGCCGCCGTATTGCGCGAACGAGAAGGGGCGGAGCTCCAGGCTGTCGGCGCCGGAGCCATTAACCAAGCGATCAAGGCAGTTGCGATCGCGCGCAGTTACCTCAAGACCAGCCAAATCGATCTCGCTTGCGTGCCTTCCTTTATAGACGTAGAGATTAGCGGCAACGAGCGCACCGGGCTCTCTTTGGCCGTCGAGCGGCGCAGCCTGTAGCCGCGTTGCTGGTCGACTTTCATTCTCATACGTGTGAGAGCGACGGCACGCTCGCGCCCGCGGCGCTTTGCGAGTTCATGCAGCAGCGCGGCGTGCGCATTTTCTCCATCACCGATCACGACAGTATCGAAGCTTACGGTCAGTTCGACGTACCCCCGCACATGCGCGTAGTAAGCGGCATCGAGATCAACACGACCTATCGCGACGGTGAAGTCCACATCTTGGGGTACCGGCTGCCGATGGGCGATTCACCGCTCACGCGCGTGCTCGAACAAAACCGCGAGGCGCGCCGTGCGCGCATAGCGCGCATCGTCGAACAGCTGCGCGGCGCCGGTCATGCGATTACGATCGGCGACGTGCACGCGGAGGCCCTGGAAGGCGCATCCCTCGGACGCCCGCACGTCGGCAAAGCCCTGATACGCCTCGGAATCGCGCCGGACATCGAGACGGCGTTCCGATCCTTCTTACGGCGCGGTACTCCGGGCTACGTTCCATCCACGCACATAACGCCGCATCGTGCGATCGACGTCATCGTGGCTTCGGGCGGGGTGCCCGTCCTCGCACACCCCGGCCGGCTCAAAGACTATGCGATCGTCGACGAATTATCCGAGTGCGGACTGCAGGGCCTCGAAGTATTCTATCCGACGCACGAGCCGATGCAGGTGCAGTACTTCCGCGACCAGGCGCGCCGCCTCAACCTCGTCATGACCGCCGGATCCGATTTTCATGACATCCGTTATCATAAACGCGGCGTCGGCGTCGAAGTGGCCAAAGACGACATCGCTCCCTTTCTGGAATTGGTGGCCTGATGCCGCTCGAAATGATCAACACGATTGCCGCGGTCGGCACCATGGTCGTCATCGGCGCAACTGCAATCGCGGCGCTCGTGCAACTGCGGCACATGCGCAACAGCAATCAGCTCACGGGCTTACTCGAGGTTCTCAGCCGGGTGGAAGACCCCGTCTTCAACGAATGGCTCGATCGCGCCAAAGACGAGGCCGAGAAAATGCTGCCCGACGCGAATTTTCGCAAATCCGTCGTCGCCGGGACATATCCGCGGGAAAACAACCCGTGGCTGAACATGATGAACTCGTACGAATGGGTCGGCAGTTTGGTCAAGCATGGGCTCATTCCGGAAGAAGCGTTTCTCGACGTGTACTCGGCGCGCATTTTACGTGCGTGGGACGTGGTCGAGCCGTTCTTTGCGCTCGTACGCCGGCGCGGCGACACCTCGCTTCTCGAGAATTTCGAGTATCTGGTCGTCCTCTCGCGCGATTGGGAACGTAAGTACCCGAACGGAGCATATCCGCGGCGAGCTCCGCGCCTGATGTATCAGGACGCATGGCTTCCCGCGGACAATTCCGGCTGAACGGCGAAGGATACCCGCATGAGATGTCGGGTGTCCATTGCGTCTTGGATCTGCGTTCTTTCGCTTTTCATATTTCCGGCCGCCGGAGTTGCTCAAAGCTTGCAGCTGGGGCTCATCGTCGTCACGGTTACCGACGCGGGAACCGGGAAGCCGATCGACAACGCGCAGGTGTTTCTGCTCGGCGGCGACACGCCGCAGAGTTCGTTGACGAATGCGAAGGGCGTGCTTCTCTTCGAAAACATCCAGCCCGCTCTTTATCATGTCGAGGTCAAGGCGGCCGGTTACCGCGACAGCAGCGCGGTGGAAGCCGAAGTCGACGAAGGGCAGCGAGTGAACGTTGCCGTCGAACTCGCTCCCGCAATTCGCACGATTGCGAGCGTGACCGCGCGTCCGAGCGTCAACGTCACGAGCGAAGACATCGCCGCGAACGGTCCCCAGCGCAAGGTTTCGCAATCGCTCGAAGATGCGCTCGGAAAAATTGCCGGCGTCGAGGTCGAGGATCAGCTCTACGGCGGAGATTCGGCTTTCAACATATCGCTGCAAGGTGCGGATGCATCGCAAACCGGTTACTCCATAGACGGCGTTCAGGTTCGAGGTGCTGCATCACAGGCAATGGGCGGCCTCCAAGATTTGTTTAGCGGTGCTTCCGTGAATTTCGCTCCGAGTGCGATGAGCACGGCCGGAACCGTGAACGTGTTCACCGCACAGCCGACGAAAACGTGGAACTATCACTTCACGGGCGTCGCCGGTAATTACGGAAACACGCTCGGAACGTGGATCGTCACCGGCGGTGTCGGGAAAGTCGCCCTCGCGCTCGAACACGCCGGGGGCGGAGAAGATTTTCCCATCGACGGAGCGTTTTTTGCGGACGCATCGGGCCGCGCGTACGCCCATGACGGCGGATATTCGCGCACCGCGAATCTGCTCAAGGCCGCCGTCGAACTTTCGCCGGTGACGAGCTTCAAATACGGCGTCATGGGCGGCAACAATAGCGAGTCGGACTTGTGCACCGATATGACGGCCTTGCTGCCGTGCAGTTACGGTCCGGACGCGATTCATCACGGTACCGTCGCAATGCAAACCTTCAGTGTTGCCACGCTGGCCGGCCACCTTGCGTTCAACGCATTCATCAATAGCGGCAATTTCCGCTCGACCGACGCTCAGCCAAATCGCGCGGTAAACGGTCTCCTAAATCCGTCGTACACCAGCGAGTCGTATCCCTGGGTGGGGGGCGGCACGTACATCAGCAGTTCTGCGCGGCGGCACACCGTTTCCGCGGGCATTTATGATGAAGTCAGCAGCGGTTCGAGCACGTCGGCGTATGCATTCACGCAATCGAATTCGTTCTCTCGCACCGAGCGTTACGGCGACGTATGGATCGAGGACAAGGTCAAATCGAACGACAAACTCGCGCTCGACTACACGCTCTCGGAGGCCGAGGGAACCGGCGCGGGTTACGCACTCCAAGCGTATGAAGAGACGACGTGGCAGCCGCGCAAACAGGACGTCATCACTGCGGGATTCGGATTCGGCAGCGCCGACCCCGCGCCGACGTACGGCTCGCCGATAGGCGATCCGCTGGCGGCGCAGTTCGACTGCTACAATGAATCGGTTTTCGTCCAAGGCCCCGGTGACGAGGCCACGCATCAATCCTCGTTGGAATACGATGCCGGCTGGCGCCACAGCTGGAATGGCGGGTATGTCACGGCGAATGTCTACCGCAACGATTACAACGGGCAAAGCATGTATGCGGGCGTGCCGTTTGCGGCCGAAGCCGCCTCCATCTTTCCGGACGGCGCATCGTCGTATCTTTCGGCGCTCCGGAACGTCTGGTCGCAGCCTACGGTATGCGGTTCGATTCCGTTCGACCCTTCGCGCGTGTACGTCGATCAATCGCTGAGCGGCTTGAACCAAATCAATCAAGGCTTTCGGGTGAGCGCGCGCGTTCCGCTCGGAAAGACCCTCATCGCGTTGCCGGATTACGCGGTCACGAGCACGTATCTCGCTTGGCTCGACCCGCGTTTGACGTACAGGGGCAGTATTTTTCGGCGGGGTCCCAGTTGCCGCATCGTCCGCTGCGCACTGCGGGACTGATTCTGGATGGAGTCGTGCCGCACTCGCCGTTCGAATGGCTGGCCGACGCGCAATTCACCTCGTCGAACAACTGGGAAAATCTTCCGGCCTACACCACGTATAGCGCCGGGCTGATCGTCAACATGAAACGCGGCTCGCTGCGGCTATTCGAAAGCAACATTTTCGGTTCCCAGACCGGAATTTTCACGACGTACGAAGGCGTCGATCCGATGCCCCTTCAGGGCGGAGGCTCGTTCGCGTTCGCGACAACGCCGCTGCCGCCGCGCGCGTTCAGCGTCGAATACGACGTGCACTGGCAACAGCGCGCATCGAAACACGTCACCGTACATCACTAGGCAGAGCGCTAGCGCGGTAGCACGTAGTGGGTCTTAACGGTGGAGCGGCTGGTCTGCAGGGACCGGCCATGTTACACTTGTGCCGTGCCGACCGTGCTTCGCCGGCGGGTCCAAAACCGGATTGCGCAAGCTTTACACTATCCGGTTACTGTGCTGCGCGCTCCCGCGGGTTTCGGCAAATCGACCGCGCTCGCGCAAAGCTTCGAACGGCGAAACGTCATCCGCTACACGCTCGCACCCGACGTCGAAACCCCGTGGGACTTCGTCCGCGGCTTCGCAGGCGCGCTCCGGGAAGTCTGCCCGGCGGTGCATCTTTCATTCGCGGGCGCGTGGGAACGGGCCGCGGAATCGAACTCGCCTGCCGAGCATCTCGCGCGATGGATGCATTCACATTTGGAAGGCGCCGAACTGACGCTTGCATTCGATCAGTTGCATTCCATCGGCGGTAATGAGGACGTCGAACGGTTTTTGTCGCGAATGGTGGATTTGAGCCCGGCGTCGATGCGCTGGGTTTTTTCGATTCGTACCGCGCTCGATCTGCCGATTCCGCGTTGGCTTGCGGACGGCAGGATGGACGTGCCGGTCGACGCGGAGTTTTTGCGCTTCGATCTCGAGGAAATCACGTGCGCCGCGCAGCTCGTCGAACGCGCGTGCACGGAGGGAGAAGCCGCAGAAATCGCGCGTGCAACGAATGGATGGCCGATGGGCGTCATGTTCGCGTTGCGCAATGCGGCGCACGGCGAGCGCTGCGTGGCGCATCCGGAATCGGAGTCGTTCGCGTTGCTCGCCGACCGAGTGTTTCTCGACTGCAGCGATCGAGAACGCGAGTTTTTGCTCTCGACGTGTCTGCTGCCGCGTCTCGACGAAGAACTTTGCCGTGCGGCCGGCTTCGGCGACGCGGCGCAGCTCGTGCGTGCGCTGGAAGCGGATGCGGGTTTGATCTTCGCGGAAGTCGGCGGCGTGCGTCAGTATCACGACGGCTTTGCAAAGTATCTGCAAGACGTCTTGCGTTCCAGAGGCGCGGTGCACTTCAATGCCGTCCTCACCATCGCCGCATCCGCGCTCGAGGAACTCGGACGTCTGGATGAGGCGCTGCATTTGGTTACCAAATACGAATTGCGCGGCGAAATCGCGCGGATGCTCGACCGGTACGGCTTGGGGTTGGTCGAGGCCGGCGAGGATCAAACCGTAAAGTCGGCGCTTGCCGTACTCGGCAGTCCTTCGGACGACTGCAGCGGGCAAATCCTCGCGCTCAAAGCGATTTTCGAACTGCGCGCGGGCCGCTTCGACACCTCCGATGCGTGGCTCGCCGTTGCTCTGGAACGCACCACCGGTGTACTGCGCGCCGAGATCGCCTACCGCTGCGCTTCCGAAATGCTGCAGCGGCGCCGAGCGGAACCGATCTCACTGCTCGAACCGTATTCCTCCGATCGCGCACTACCGGCACGGCTGCGCGTGTCGATTCTCTCGGCGCTGGCGTCCGCACACATGCAAGCCGGAAGCGTTTCGAAGGCAAACCGATGCATTCGCGACGCGCTTGGCCTTGCGAGCGCCGTCAGCGACCCCGAAGTCCAGGTTGCGCTCGACGTGCGCGCTGCCTACGTGCTCTTGTACTCGGGACATCCGAAGCGCGCAAAAGAACTCGCCGCGCGAGGAGGCGCGCTCGCGGAGCAATCGTCGCAATTCAGAATGGCGGCTTCGGCATACAGCACGCTGTATGCGGCTGCAGCCGACGATGACGACCCGGCCGCATGCCTGGACTATCTTTCACATATCGCCGAAAATGCGGCGAAATCGGGAAATCAGCGAATGCAGCTCGTATGCGCTCGTGGCGCGCTTTGAATTGGAAACCGAGCGCGGGGACGCGGATGCAATGGCCGAGGTGCGCAAATCGCTGCAATTCTTCGATGTTCACTACGAAGAATTGGATACGACGGAAGGCGTGTTGCCCTCGCGCTCGCTGGAGCTCGCATGGCAGCGCCGTTTCGAAGAAGCGTACCGCCTGCTGCTGCCCAGCGCCTCGCAGCAAGCCGAATTCGATCGCGGGGCGCTTCGCTGGGCGGAAGTCGCATTGTACGCGGCAGCTTGCGGCGCAAGGACCGTTGCAGTTTCCGCGCTCGGGCGCGTACGCCGCGAGCTCGCTCGCGGTTCCAGCGTAACCGTGCGCGTGTTTCGTGCGCGCGCCTACGCTGCTTGCGCGCTTGCTCTTCTCGGACGATACCGCGCCGCAAAGAGCATTCTTTCATCGGTGTATTCCCTGGCGCCGGGAAGGCGGATGCGCGCGATTGCGGCGGCAGTATTGCAGTGCGTGGGCGCGCTGCAAGGAACGTGGGACAAGCGGGAGTTCGACGCGGCGATGGAACGCTTGCGCGAATGCGACGCAGGCGGAATCGCGAAAGCACTCCTTTCTCTGCCTTTGCAACCGCCCTCGCGCGTTTCGAAGAACACTCCGCCGTCGACGCATTTGCTGACCGATGCGGACGAATTCATCGCGATGCTCCTGGAGGCTGCGACTGCGCCGAACGAGCGAACCTTGGAACTTCACTTCGTGCTGCGGCAGTTCGCGGAACGCTTGAGCGAATATCTTTCGGACCGCGACGAGGCCGCGCTTGCAGCATGGATGCATTCTTTCGCGGAGCGCCAGCGCGATCTGGATGCGTTGCGCACAGTGCTTTCGTTCACTCCGCGTGTCTTCGAGGCTTTTTTGTCCCAACGTGGTTGCGACGCGGAGCAAATCCGCTTGCGTTTATCGAGCCTGAAAAGCGTCCTCGAACCGATTGCCTTGCGTCCGCGCAAACGCTCCGATGGAGCGATCTCGGATATACTCGACGAGGTCGACGCCGCAATAAACGGTCTCGTGAGCCGGTTGGACGTCGTGGATCCGCTGACGGCGGAACATTCGCGCGCGGTGGCTTCGTGGTGCACGCGGCTCGCTCGCAAACTCGGTTTTCGCGCCGACGAAATCGTCTTGGCGGCGCGCAGCGGTTTGGTGCACGACGTCGGAAAGATCTATACGCCGCGCGAAATCTTGACGGCGCCGCGGTCGCTCACGCGCGAGGAGTGGGACGTGATGCGTGCCCACGCCGCGGCGGGCGAGAGCATCGTGCGTGGAATTCCGAAGTTGGCATTCCTTTCCGTCGCCGTGCGCAGTCATCACGAACGTCTGGACGGAAAAGGCTATCCCGATGGGATGCCAGGCTCCAAGATTCCGGTCGTGGCGCGTCTGGTAGCGGTGGCGGATTCGTTCAACGCGATGATCGGCCGGCGGCCCTATCGGCGCCCGATGCCCCCGGCCATCGCCCTGAGCGAAATAGAACGGCATCGCGGGACCCAGTTCGACCCCGAAATCGCCGATGCGATTCTCGATCTCGTCCGGGACGGCTAGCAAGCGGCCTGATACGCGCCTAATGGCTCATGCCACAGGCAAGCGAACGGTTTATACTGTGTTAAGGAACGGCTTGCTTTCGGATAAACCATTGGGGGAATCGGTTAATGAAGAATGTCCGCCGCGGCGCGTGCTCGTTTTTAGCACTCGCGCTGCTTAGCGCACTTGCCGCATGTGGATCCGGCCATGGCGTACTCCCGTCGGCGCAGATGCGCTCGGGACAAACGCTGCATGCCGTTCCGATCGGTTCGCCCACTCCATCGCCTGCACCACTGCTGGGGGGGTTGCTCAGCCCAATCCTGACCCTCGCCACGAATTTGCTTCCGGTTTGCTCCATCGTCGATTTCTCGCAAGCGGAATGCGGCGCGGTTCGCAACCTCAACGTCGTCGGCGTGCTCGACGGGCTATTGGGACTCCTCGGATACATCCCCGGCTATCATCCGGCAGACATTCAAAAGGCGTACGCGTTGCCGTCGAGCAGCCGCGGATACGGCCAAACGATCGGAATCGTGGTGGCGTACGACGATCCGAACGCAGTCTCGGACTTAGCCGTTTATCGTTCGCGTTTCAACCTCGGCGCGTGCACGCAGCAGAACGGCTGCTTCAACAAAATTCCGCAGCAAAACGCTTCGGGCTTGCCCGCCGGCAATCAAGGGTGGGCGCAGGAAGCATCGGTCGATCTCGACATGGCGTCGGCAGTGTGCCCGCACTGCCACCTCCTCCTGGTCGAAGCGAATTCGGCTTCCGTAGACGACTTGATGAGCGCGATCCGCACGGCGATCGCAAACGGCGCGACCGTGGTGAGCAACAGTTACACTGCGCTGGAACAGCCGTCGCTTCTGTCGTATGATTCGCAATTGAACACTCCCGGCGTGCCGATCGTCGCAGGCGCAGGCGACAGCGGCTTCGGCGTAGGCTGGCCCGCGTCGTCTGCGTACGTCACCGCAGTCGGCGGAACGAGTCTGCGGCGTGCCTGGTCTGCGCGAGGATTTACCGACACGGTGTGGTCTTCCACCGGAAGCGGCTGCAGCGCGTACGTTGCGAAGCCCGCTTGGCAGCACGATGCGGGGTGCTCGATGCGCACTGTTGCGGACGTCGCGGCAGTGGCCGATCCGTACACCGGAGTTGCCACATATGACACCTACATTTCAGGCGGCGGAGGCTGGCTCGAGTTCGGCGGAACGAGCGTAGCAACGCCCATCATCGCGGGTGCGTATGCGCTCGCGGGCAACGGGCGCAGCATCGCAGGTGCATCGTTCATCTACTCGCACGCAAGCGCGCTGACCGACGTATCGAAAGGATCGAACGGTTCCTGCGGATCCTATCTCTGCACGGGAGAGTCCGGTTATGACGGGCCTTCGGGTCTCGGCGTGCCCAACGGCGTGGGCGCGTTCTAGGTAAGCGCGGAGCGCGTCTGCGCGAGAAGTGCTGCGCTTTCGCGCTCCAGTTGTGCGAGTTCGTCTTGCTGCAGCACGATCGTGTCCTCGTCTTTCATGTACTTGTGGTTGATCCGAACGTTGTAAGCGCACGCGAGTAACGCGGCGTGCGCGAATTCGGCGGCGCAACCGAGATCGCTGACGAGATGTACATTGCCGAGAGCCAGCCCGTCTGCGGCGAGATGCATTACCTCCAGCGCGGCGCGCGCGCCTTCGAGCGGTACCGCTGCGGCCTCGCGCAACGCGCGCTGCATCGCGTCTTTGTCACCGCGAGCCGCGACGACTGCATCGAACGCCCGTTCATCGCGGCCTTTGCGTTCCAAGAATCCCGCGCGCAATTCGTCGGCGCGCGCCGTCAATCGTTCGGCAAGGGGATGCTGTGCTTCGTATTTCGAAGCGGCGGCGCAGATGCGGGCAACCATCGCGACGAGGGCGCAACCCGAGGCCGCTACGACCATGGCCGCACTTCCGCCGCCCGGGACCGGGCTCGCGGATGCGAGTTTTGTCAGATAATCGTTCAGCGATTCCACCTGCCGCTGATTAGTGAGCGGGTCCGCCAAGTCTTGTGGCAGAATAGCGCGAGGTTCCAAACATCCCCAAGAGAGGTTACAAGCGTTGCCAGTACTCCAAGAGAACGCGTCGCGCGGAGACGTCAAGGATCGCGCGCTCGCAGAGCAGGGGCGTTCCCGCATCGCGTGGGCGGGCGGCTACATGCCGGTGCTCGCGCAGATTCGCGAGCGGTTCGAGCAGCAGAAGCCGCTAGCGGGCGTACGCATCGGCGCGTGCCTGCACGTCACCACCGAAACCGCAAATTTGATGCTCGCTTTGCAAGCCGGCGGCGCCGAAATCGCCCTATGCGCGAGCAACCCGCTCTCGACGCAAGACGACGTGGCGGCAGCGCTTTGCGAGTACGGTATTCCGACTTTTGCCATCAAGGGCGAGGATCACGGAACGTATTACAGCCACATCGAGTCGGTTATCGCAACGAAGCCGCACATGTCGATGGACGACGGCTGCGATCTCGTGAATACGATTTACGGCAAGCACAAAGATCTGCTCGCCGGCATGATCGGCGGCTGCGAAGAAACGACCACGGGCGTGATTCGTCTGAAGGCGATGCAGAAAGACGGCGTGCTGCCGTACCCCGTGATCGCGGTGAACAATGCGCTGACCAAGCACATGTTCGACAATCGCTACGGCACGGGGCAATCTACGCTCGACGGGATTATTCGCGCGACGAACGTGCTGCTCGCCGGCCGTACGGTGGTCGTCGTCGGTTACGGCTGGTGCGGGCGCGGCGCGGCTTCACGCGCGGCCGGAATGGGCGCGCACGTGGTGGTGACCGAAGTCGATCCGCGCAAGGCGCTCGAGGCCGTCATGGACGGCTATCGCGTGATGCCGATGGATCAAGCGGCGCGAGAGGGCGACATCTTCATTACGGTTACCGGCAACTACCACGTCATCGACGAGCCTCATTTTCAATTGATGAAGGATGGAGCAATCGTCTGCAACTCCGGGCATTTCAACGACGAACTGAACTTGGATTGCCTTCCGAAAATCAGCAAGAGCAAGACGCAGCCGCGCGCGTTCGTCGAGCAATACGAGCTGCAGGACGGGCGCAAGATCTGCATCCTGGCGGACGGGCGGCTGATCAATCTGGCTGCAGCTGAAGGCCATCCGGCCGCGGTTATGGACATGTCGTTCGCGAATCAGGCGATGTCCGCGGCGCATCTTGCGCTCAACCACAAGGACCTCGAGAAGAAAGTCTACGACGTACCGCAGCAGATCGACGAAGAAGTTGCGAAGCTCAAGCTGGCCTCGATGAAGGTCGAGATCGACACGCTGACGCCCCAGCAGCTGAAATACATGGCGTCATGGAGTGAAGGAACCTAAATGGCATATCGCCGCCTCTTTACCAGCGAATCCGTTACCGAAGGCCATCCCGACAAGATTGCCGATCAAGTTTCCGACGCGGTGCTCGATGCCATTCTCAGGGACGACCCGAACGGCCGTGTCGCGTGCGAAACGTTCGCGATCACCGGTCAGATTCACATCGCCGGCGAGATCACGACGACGACGTACATCGACATTCCGCGCATCGTGCGCGACGTGATCAAAGACATCGGGTATACCAAATCCGCAGTTGGTTTCGATGCCGATACGTGCGGCGTGAGCGTTTCGATCGACGAACAATCGCCCGACATCGCGATGGGCGTCGACAAGTCGCTGGAAGCGAAAACCGGCGAGCATCCGGACGACCTGTGGGATCGCATCGGCGCCGGTGACCAAGGCATGATGTTCGGGTACGCGTGCCGCGACACCGAAGAACTGATGCCGCTTCCGATCGTGCTCGCGCACAATCTCACGCGTCATCTCGCGGCGGTTCGCAAGAACGGAGACATTCCGTATCTGCGGCCCGACGGCAAATCGCAGGTAACGGTGGAGTATGACGGCGACAAACCCGTGCGCGTCGATGCCATCGTCATTTCGACCCAGCACGATCCCGACATCCCGCTCGAAACCATTCGCACCGAGATCACCGAGAAAGTGATCAATCACGTCATTCCGGCCTCTTTGCGCGACGCAAAAACGCGCGTGTACGTCAATCCGACTGGGCGTTTCGTCATCGGCGGCCCGAAGGGCGATGCCGGACTCACCGGACGCAAAATCATCGCCGATACCTACGGCGGCATGGCGCGTCACGGCGGCGGCGCGTTTTCCGGAAAAGATCCGACAAAAGTGGATCGCTCGGCGGCGTACGCTGCGCGGCACGTCGCCAAGAACGTCGTCGCCGCGGGTCTCGCGGATCGCTGCGAAGTGCAGGTCGCGTATGCGATTGGCGTAGCGCATCCGATGAGCGTGCTCGTCGAAACGTTCGGTACAGGCAAACTTTCGGAAGCGCAGATTGCCGAGATCGTGAAGAAGACGTTCGATTTACGTCCGGCGGCGATCATCCACAATCTCGATCTGCGCCGCCCGATTTACCGGCAGACGGCGGCTTACGGGCACTTCGGCCGGCCGGATCTCGACCTGCCGTGGGAGCGCCTGGACAAAGTCGAGGCGTTGCGCGCTGCGGCGAACGTCGACCTCAAGGTGCCGAATTTTTCCATGTAATCCTGGCATCCCCCGCCTTCGTCATCCTGGCCCGGCTTTGTCATCCTGAGCCTGTCGAAGGACCCTGAGCTCGTCGAACGGGCCGGCAATCAAGCAAACGGGACGGATGCGAACGTATCCGCCCCGTTTCGCGTTTAGACGGGTAGAGAATTCACGAACCGCTACACTCCCAAGGAGAACGCATGACCCTTCGAAGCAGAATTCCGGCGCTGGCGATGATCCTCGCATTTCTTTTGCCGGCCGCCGCCCTGGCCCAGACGGTGACGCTGCCTCAAGGCCAGTCCATCACCGTGCAGATGCAAGACACGATCGATTCCGGTACCGCTTACGCAGGCGAGCACTTCACGGGGCTCGTCGTCGCTCCGTATCCTAACGACGATGCGACCTTCGCAAACGCAATCGTCCATGGTACCGTCATCAAAGTCGTACCAGCCGGCCAAGGCCGCAAACCCGAACTGCACTTCTCGTGGGATGCGATAACGATGCAGAACGGCGCGAGTTATCCGCTCAACGCGGAGATGACCAACGGCGGGCCGTCGGAACAAAGCCGTAACGGCGGACACGTTGCACTCACGACCATCGGCGGCATGATCGCCGGCAACATCCTCGGTAAAACGATTTTCCACACCGGTGCGGGAGGCGCGCTCGGCGCAGCCACGGGGTTCCTCGTCGGATATAACAAGAAGTCCAACATCGTGATGAAACAGGGAACGAACTTCCAGCTCACGCTCACGCGTCCGCTCATGGTTCGCCGTCAGGCTGCCCGCCCGTACTAAATCGCCGCGTTCATCGGAAAAAACGGCGCCCGCATTCCGGGTGCCGTTTTTTTTCCCGTCAACGCCCTTTCCACAGCGGGTAATCGATCGCAAATGCACGATTCACGATAAACGCGAGGATAACGAGCATCACCACGGCGCCGAGCAGAAAGACGAAATCGATGAGCCTCGGCAAAATGCCGAGCGCGATGATCAGCGTCGTCGCCCCCGCTGGAGCGTGCTCGGCTTTGAACAAGATCGTGAACGCGCAGGTCAGCCCGAGTGCGATCGCGGACGCGAGTATTCGAGGCATACCGACGTGCGAACTGAACGGGACGCCGAGTAATCCCATGCCCCACAGCGCGAAGTATCCGCACAGAGCTTCCAGTGGTATGTCCGAGGATCGTATTTCGCGGAGACGAGTCGTGCCGCAGCGGGTGGCCGAACAGCATCACGGCCGATGGTCCGAGCGAAGGGAAGATGTACGGACGCGCCGTGAGATCCGCTACGAAGCCGATGAGCAGCATCGCCCCGAATGCCCAGACAAACGTGTAGAAAGCGCGCCGCTTATAGCCCTGCAGGACGCGAAAATCGAGCCGCATGTTCCAAGTATAACTCGGGCTGCACGTCAACTTTGCATGTCCCGCACGCCCCACAAAGGAGGCGAGGCCGGGACGGCCAATTATGGGCCTCGCCTCGTTCCGGATTAGCTCAGTTGGTAGAGCAGCTGACTGTTAATCAGCGGGTCGTTGGTTCGAGTCCAACATCCGGAGCCATGAAACGAAAGAGCCCTCGCGAACGCGAGGGCTTTTTTACTGCTCTCGCGCGCGTCACGACTCCAGCATTCATCGGCCCGGCAATGCCGAAAACCCTCGAAAAACCGCTGTAAATCGCTAGCGCATAGTGCGGACGATTGTATCCAAGAAACAGTTGGTTGTCCACGCCGGCGACGACGGGCGGCTCGCTCGCTTTCGCAACCGAAAAGCCATCAAACCCGAGGAACTGGCACACAAGTGGCATAGGTACGCGAGCTCTCGCACGATTCGCTCTAGGCTTGAGTGTGGCGCGCCGCGCAGCACCGTTACGTCGATGGCGCGACCCACGGCTCCAAATGGCACGGTGTACTTTCCGGCCACATTCAGACTGTGAGCCGGAGTCGCCCGCCGTCATCAAGGTGAGGAGCCCGTACAATTCCGGATACATCGCTTCATTTTGAGCGGCTCGCATGTGCAACTGCCACTGGTTGTGCGCCTCTCCCGGAACTACTTGCGCATGAACGGCAACGCAGATAGTCGCCTCAAACGGCAAGTGCTACTGCCGCACATTAAGGGCGAGCGACGCGCGCCCTGGCACTTGCGCAAATTCCTTTAAATGAAAGCCGCAGGTGCCTGAGTAATCACGGTTTGTTTGTGTAGCGTAGTTGGCGCCGCGACGCGGGACCGCGTGACACAAAAAAATACCGCGAGGTATGTCGCGGTATTTTTTGAGTGGCGCTTAGGCGTTTGGAGTTAGGCTGGTCTTCTTACAAACGCCGTGTTGCGGCTGTTGCGGTTTTCCGCTACCCATCGTTCCGGAGAATTTCCAATTGTACGTGGAATCGCTGACTTTCGTAATCGTCGTCATGCCGACCGCGCCGTTGGATGCGGACTTGTCCGTCCACGCCATCGCGTTGCCGTTCCAGCCGGGCGAATACGCAATGCCGTACGTGCCGAAGTCGTCGAGGTTGACCTGAACGTATCGTTTCACGTTTGCATCGTACGTCGTGTACGTTGTGGCGTTGACCGGGCTCGTGCGGTACGAATCGAACACCGGCGCGACATCGGTGGTCTTCATCCAGCGGTCGTTCATGACCATTGATGAAGTCGACGTGTCGGGACGGTCCTTTCCACGCAGGATCTGGTGGCATTCCCAAGTGCCGCTGAAATAGGACATCGCGGCGAGGTTGGGCTGCGGGTTGGGAACCGGAGTAGGCGCCGCGGCGACTTGCATAGGTGCAACCACCAAAGCGAATAATAGCGCTAATAGCAAAGGGTACCTTAACTTTCCAGAAACGCACACCTCAACGCTAAATTGCAACATAGCACACCTGGCGCATTATCGAGTGAGGCGTACGTCCCGAGAATTGCTGGAGAAAGAAGCGCTTGCCGAGTTGTTCGTTTTGGCGCGATGCTGACAGCGTGCGGCGGGAGCGGTGACGTTTCTGTTCCGGTTGCGCCGCATACGGTTGATTCTTCCTCACCGGCAACAACGTCCAATTCAAACGGCCGACAAATAGTCGCCTCGGCACTGACCAGAGGCTATTTGATGCGGGCTGCTATACAGCGCACGTTCACGCTTTATTGTGAGCAACAGGGACGGACCGGAATTCCCGCCATATGTCTTTACGACGACCCGGACACGAGCAGCGCGGACTACACACACTCGGCGGAAGCAACAACTGCCGCATCTCAAGCCGGATACGCCGAAGCGAGAGAGCAGTTTCGGTTGAGTCCGGCCGAACACGAAGCGTACCGTCGGATTATCTTAGCGCGGTAACCAGTCACCGGCGTGAATGGCGGCGATCTTCCATGGGACCTTCTCCCACATCACCGATCCGGTAAGCAGGGTGAACGGGAACCCCACCCACAGGATGACGGCAATCAAAGCTGACGGACCCAGGCCGAAACTGTTGCTTGCCGCAAGAATAAAGGCAACGACCGCAGCCAGTAATAGGGTTCGGAGGAACTCGGCAAGCTTCGTCCATGCAGGCGTGCTACGCATGTCGACATCGACGCCGGCAGTTGCATGCAGTGCTTTCAGCGGCGCCGATAAGACGATGTAATAGACTGAACTGACAATGAAGGCCGCAACAGCGGCGGCGAGGACGGAGAAACCGTTGTAAGTCACCTGCATTCACCTTTTACGATATGCGTCTCGTAAGGTGGACCGTTACCAACTGTCCGGCTTCTTTTCTCAACTTTTTACGGAGATCACTTTTAATAGGAAGTTTATGGGTTCCATCGCCCAAAGCCATAAACGAGTCTTCGGAAAGGAACTTCATCGACCGTACCCTCGACCTTCACCAGCCCTCGCGTTCCGAAGTACTGCGCCGATCCACGCATCTTCACAAATATCCATCCGCCTTTACCCTCGGACTTTTGCAGCTTTGCGCGAAACGTCTTGTCTAGTCTAGGATGCTCCATATGACCGTCCTTTTCGGGTCGCTGCCGGATGATTCCGGCCGCTTTTGAGTGTGCTAGACGAGCCGAGCCGCCGATTCGGGGCGCGAGGACGCCTTCGTCGCTCCGCCCGTCAGCGAGAGTCCCCACCGCGGGCCAAAAGGAGACAGTTATCCCCGCGGCTTTTCCCGGTGCGCTCGGCCGGAACGTTCATGTTGCGATCGCCGGAGTCGGCGGCGCGCAGCGTGGCGATGAGCCGCAGGATGTCCCCGAACAGATGGCGCGAGATGGCGACCTCGGATTATCGGCTTCATTTGGCGAATGCGGGCTCAAATGTCCAGAGTCGGCAAAGTTCGAGAGCGCCCATCGGCGTATTGTTGAAGGGATATTCGCCGGGAGCATGGACGGCGTCCTTGACGGACAGCAACGGAGACACGACATCAGCCACTATTTATATTTTCCGGTAGAACGATTCTCGGACCGCTCTCGCTCACATGTCCGGCAAACATCGCGGGCACGATAAACTGCAGCTATGCCGATCCCAAGTACACGGGCAGCTACGCGGATGCAACCAGCTCCGGCACTTGCACGGCGTCGGCGCCGGCGTCGGGAGCATTCACCGTTAGCGACACGGCGACGGAAACGTGCACCGTAACGCTCACCGCCGTTCAAACCGGTCAACAGGTTCAATCGGCAGATTCAGTTCGTACTCCATGGCTCACAAACGTTCAGCTGATACCGGTGCGACGCAGACCTTTACGGTTCCGGCGGGATTAACACAAATAACGGTTGATGCATCGGGTGCGACGGGTGGAAGTGCCAACATCGGAACGCCCGACGAAGTCACGGCTAATACAACTGAACATGGCGTCGAGTTGTCTTTTACATCCAGCCCGGCAAACCAACTCAAAAAGCGCTTCATCGAATCGTTTAACTCGCGCGTTCGCGGCGAGCTGTTCAGCGCCAACCGCTTCCGAACCACCTTTGGCGTAAAAGATGCGGCGGAAACATGGCGTTTAGGTTAAACGCGCTGCATGCGCACCGTACCCTCGGCGGAAGAACGCCCGAGGAGTTCCCCAGCCTCTACGAAAACAGCAACACACCGCCGAAATCACTGGTCGCATGACGGGACCTATCCCAAAAAGATGCCACTGACAGCCCGCCGGCGCCGACGCCGCGTACTACACTCATCGCTTCTGACGCTCGGCGTTTAAGCAAGCATTCACTTTGTGCTTAAGGCGCGCTCGCACTGTGCTCAGAGAAATGCCCGCGGACAAGTCACCTACCCGTTTCGCTATGTCACGGACAACGCGCCGCGCCACGAGTAAATTTGCGATGCCGGGCTTATTGCATCGTGAATAATCCGCAGCCTCCTCGTACATCATTTCCGACAAGTCCAACTCTTGAATCTGAGACTTCACGTCAGACTGCAAGAATGCGCACCTATAAAATAGTGCGCCGGCCCCCTTCAGTGCTCTTGGCTGCTCATCTTTCGTTGCATTGCGGGCACGAACAATAATTGTTTGTTGCACGTCGACGTTCGCGGCGCAGAGGTTCGGACCAGGGTACATCGGCAGCGGGACGCCTTTTGTTGCCAGACCATTTATTGATAGATGGACCGATAATAAGCCAACAATGCAGCATAGTATTCGAGTTAGCATAACGACGTTGCCCGTTCATGAGGCCAGTGCTGACCGTGAGTCGAGTGTGATCAAATTTTGCCTGATGAACTCTGCCCGCGTCAAGCCGTCGAGCTTCGTGTGAGGGCGTTCTCGTTGTAGTGGCGACGCCAAGCTTCGAGAACCGTGCGAGCATGGAAAATCGTTGTGAAGGCGTGTCGTTCAAGAACTCGTCGCACCGGGGCAACGTCGCGCTGAACAAGAATCGTCATCCCGAGCACCGCGAAGCGCTGAGCTTACGGAAGAGAATGCTCGCGTGATACCGCGGTGGTGCCCAGCAGAAAGAGCCAATCCGGAAGGTATGCCGGCGCGCCGTTTCGGTCGAGCGGCGTGGTGTAATCGCCGATCACGCTCATGTGGTACACCTGCGCGCCGAAATGCGCGACGTTTTGGTTCGGTTGTGGTTCAAGCGAAAGAGCTCGGATGTTTGCCGGGGGTATTCGCAGCGCGGCGTACGCGCGTTTAATAGAGCTCCGCCATGGGCTCTCTGATATGATAGGCGGCAAACCAGCGATCCGGGGGAGTTGCAGAGGGCGCGCGCAGCCATGGTGAAAGTCCGGTCGCGCGCTGAAAATCCCAGGGGCTGGAAAAAAGCAGAACCCGCGCGACGTCGTGCTCTTTGGCGATGAAGGCTGCCATGCCGGCGCCTTGCGAGTGGCCGCCGACGGCGATGCGGGACCAATCCGGTTCTCCGTTGGAGAGATAAGTGTCCCAGCCTTCGCTCGGGCGCTTCGCGTTCAGGTATTCTAGGATTTTTATCAGCCTATTCACGATCGACTCTTGAGGGCGATCATCGATGAGGGGCGTATCGTTCACGCCATACACGCGCTTGCGCCTTACGAGTTCGCTGCAGGACGGATGCGGATCGCTCTGGCAGATGACGTTTACTGCGTTAGCGTTATCATATGTTAGGGCGATCGACCGGTAGCCGTCCGACGCTGCGACGGCAAGAAAGCGCTTCAACGTTTGCGGGCTGCCATTTGTTCCCGGCAGAAACACTAAGAGCGGCGCGTTCTTCGGCACGGTCCTGGGCGAGACGATGACGTCGTCATCGGTGAAGCGCGTAACAGCCGCATCCGCGTCATGCGGCGAAACAAAAGAAATGACGAGATCGTTGCCCTGCGCCGAAACCGCATGCGTCCCTAAAAGCGCAAGGAACGCGAAAACGCATCCGATTATTGCTCGAACCTTCAACATGCTCGCGGGACTTCGACCCTCATGCGGCACCCTATTTGCTAGCAACGAATCATGAGCCTGGCAAACGACGATCCGATCGAACGGGTCCGATGCAATCGATGCCGGACGCGTCGACCCGTAAGTAGAAGCAGCGGCCATGCGACGTGTACTTTTTGCGTGCCTCTTAGCATCGGTGCTGCCGGCGTCGGCGGCTGTTGAACCCGCGGCCGGAACGCCGACGGTTCCCGCTGATAGTGCCGTCCGCGGCGAGCGCGCCGAGGGATGGATGCAGCAAAGCCGATCTCCCGTTCTTGCGCGCAACGGAATGGTTACGACGAGCCAGCCGCTCGCGGCGCAAGCGGGACTTCGCATTCTGATGCAGGGCGGTAATGCCGTCGATGCCGCCGTCGCCACCGCTGCTACATTGAACGTGACCGAGCCGATGATGGTCGGTATGGCCGGTGACGTTTTCGCGATAATCTACATCGCCAAGGACCACAAATATTACGTGCTGAACGCGAGCGGCAAAGCGCCGACGGGCGCGACGATCGCCCACTTCAACTCGCTCGGTTACAAATACGATCCTTCGAATTGGGGTCCCGGTTCCGGCATGCCGCCGGGAGGCATTCTCGACGTCACCGTGCCCGGTTCGGTTTGGGGTTGGGATGACGCGCTGCGGCGATTCGGCACGATGAAGTTCGATCGCGTGCTCGCTCCCGCAATCGAATACGCGCAAAACGGATATCCGGTCTCGGAACGCATCGCCCACGATTGGGTTTTGCCGAACGCGCTTCCCCTCAGGGGCTGCTGCACGAAGCGCGATCCGGATTCGGTGCGCACGTGGTATATCAACGGCGCGGCGCCGCGCACCGGGCAACTATTCCGCAACCCGGATCTCGCGCGTTCATTCCGGCTACTGCAAAAATATGGGCGCGATGTTTTTTATCGCGGTGAGATTGCGCGCGCGATTATCGCAAAGTCGCGCGCACTCGGCGGGACGATGACATTGGCTGATCTTGCGAACTACCGCGGCGAATGGGTGCAGCCAATCGAGTCGGTCTATCACGGCACGCACGTGCTGGAATTGCCGCCGCCCTCGCAGGGGTTTGCCGCGAACGAAGCGCTCAACATCCTCGCGCAGTGTGTACCGAAAGTTGTGCCGGGCAAATCACTTGCATCCTTAGGGCCGGCCGACTCGGAATACTGGCATCTCTTGGTCGAGGCGAAGAAACTCGCGTACGCGGATCTCTACCGCTTCAACGCCGACCCCGACGTCGAGCGCGTGCCGATTGCGCGGTTGCTCTCGGCACAGTACGCCGCATCGTTGTGCGGCAAGATCGACCCAAACCGCGCATCAACGCCTGCACCGCCGGGTCCCGGCGCCGGCACGAGCGACACCATCGTGCTTTCCACGGCAGATCGCTGGGGCAACATGGTCTCGTGGGTCAACAGCAACTACGACGAGTTCGGTTCCGGAATTACAGTGCCCGGATACGGATTCATCTTGCACGATCGCGGCGGTCTCTTTACGCTCGATCCCAAAAGCCCGAACGCGATCGCTCCGCACAAACGACCGTTCAATACGCTTGCAGCGGGTTTTCTCGTGCGCAACGGCCGTCCATTGATGACGCTCGGTCTCATGGGCGGTGACATGCAGGCGCAAGGTCACGAGCAGATCGCCGTTGATATCATCGACCTGCACGCAAACGTTCAGCAGGCCGGCGATATGGCGCGCTTCCGTCATTCGGAAATTTCGAATACATTGTACCTGGAAGCGCCCCTGTACGATCTGGTCGGCGAACGTTTGCGCGCAATGGGGCATGACGTGCGATCGAGTACTCGCGCGCCGATGGGAGGATATCAGGCCATCATGCTGCTGCCGAACGGCGCGTACGCCGCGGGCTCCGATTTCGGAAAAGACGGCGAAGCCGTAGGGTGGTAGCACGCTAAGCGCCTGCTAAGGGATATGGCCCCGGCGCGGGTATGCTCACGAAATGCGTGAATTCGTTCCCTTGGCCAAAGAAACGTTCGCAGGGTTCCAGCGCCACAAAGCGCAGTGGCTTGCCGCGGCCATCGCCTATTTCACGATGTTTGCCATTGCACCGCTGATCATCGTCGTAGTCGAGATTGCCGGTGCCGTCCTAGGACACCATCGCGGCGTGTTGGATTCGATGTACGGCTACCTCTCGCACACCGCGGGCAAGTCGGCGGCCGCGGGAATTCAATCGATCGTCACCGCTACATTCAATCAAAAGCATGCGGGCACCATCGCGCAAATTATTAGTTGGATCGTGTTCGTGCTAGCCGCAGTCGGCCTCTTCGCCTCGTTGCAAGAAGCGCTGAACACCGTCTGGGAAGTCGAGCCCAAGAAACAAGGACTGATGGGGACGATTCGCGATCGAGCGCTGTCGTTCGGCGTGGTCTTGGGCATCGCGTTTCTCTTGCTCGTTTCGCTTGCAGCCAACGCGGCGCTTACCGTGGCGTCGCAAGCCTTGACGCACGTGTTTCCGTTCTTTCCGACGCTGATGAAGATCGCGGACTTCGTCCTATCGTTCGCCGTGATAACGGCGCTTTTCGCGCTGCTCTTCGAATATCTGCCGGAATGCGACGTAGCCTGGTCCGAGGTGTGGCCTGGTGCTGCTGCAACGTCGCTGCTCTTCGTGATCGGTCAGTTTTTGCTCGGCTGGTATTTGGGACGAGCGGGCATTTCGTCCACGTACGGCGCATTCGGCGGCCTCGTGGTTTTCCTGGTGTGGGTGAACTACTCCGCGCAGATTATGCTCTTGGGCGCGGAGTTTACACGGGTGTACGCGGATCGTTTCGGCACTCGCGGCTCGAGAACGACAAAAGGGGAAATCACTAAAACGCGCGCGGCGAGTGCCGCAGGAGGGTAGCAATGTTCAACGAGGTAGAAGGGCTGCTTCAACGCGTAACCACTGGCGAGGTCGATCAGTCGGCAGTTTCGCAATCTGCAAACCAGCACGTATCGTCGATGGGCGGCGACCAGCTGAAGCAAAATCTGCAGACCGCGGCCGACAATGCGAATCAGAACGGCCAAAGCGGAATTGCGCAACAAATTATGGGACTGATTTCGCAGCACGGCTCAAATCCGCAAGATCTCAAACAAGAAGCGATTTCGCTGATAACCAGCAATCCGCAAATTCTTCAGCACTTCGAACCGGAATTTGCGAAGGGCATCCTCGGGCGCATCTGAAGGCAGTGCTAGGCGGGCGCGTTGTCGGCGCTTTGTGCGCTCAGCGCGCCTTCTCTGCGCCGGCCCAGCATGAATGCGGCCGCAACCGCAATCGCCGGCAGAACGCCGATAAGGCGCGGTTGCTCGCCGACGATCGCGGTGCCGATTGCGGGTGCGAGGATGAGCGCAACCGAATTCACGGAGTCGCTGACGCCCATGATCGCTCCGCGTTCGGACTCCGGCGCACGCTTCGCGAGCAAAGCCATGAGCGTCGGTTCCGCCATCGCCGCGCCCGCAGCCCAAAGAATGAGCACCGGGAAAAACCACGTGAGGTTCTGCACGAAATAGATGAGCCCGTAGGACGCAAAGAGCAGCGCGAACCCGAACTGCCCCACGACGCGATCTCCATAGCGTTTCGTCAGGGGTGTGACCGCGATGACGATCGTCGCTCCGCCGATGATGCCCGCTCCCGCAAGCAGCCAGCTCGCGCGCTGAACGGTTGCATGTACCGCGTGATCCAAGTACAGCGCGAAGTCTGCAAGCAAATACACGACGGCAAAGACGAAGAAGAACTGCCGCAGCAGGACCAAGCGCACGCCGGGCTTCCACGCCGCGCGCAGCGATCGCTGGAAGCTCGTTTGTTCGCGCGTTTCACGCGTGCGCCAAGGCAGCAGCCACAGCGTCACGACGATGTTGACGACTTCCAGGCCGGCTGCGATGAAGAACGGAAATTGCAAGCCGTACCGCTGCAAGAATCCGGCGGCAATGGGCCCGACGATGAACGCCGAACCGAACACGGCTCCGTACAGCGCGTACGCGCGATCGCGCTGCTTTTTGTCGGTGACGTCGGCAATATACGACTCGGCGGCTCCCAGACTTCCGGCGCCGGTTCCGGAAATTAGACGCGACACGTAGATCCAGAAGAGCGAATGCGAGAGCGCCAAGATCGTGTAGCCCGCAAGCGTGAACACCTGCGCGATGAGAATGATTTGCTTGCGTCCGGCGCGGTCGCTGAACTTTCCCCACGCGGGCGCCGCGATCGTTGCACAAAACGCCGGAATGCTGAGCAGCATTCCGACCATCCAGTCGTGAGCGCCGTATTGCTTGGCCATCGCGGGCAAGAGCGGAATGAGCAACGTGTACCCGAGCATGTCCATGAACGTCGTGAGGTAGATCGGGAAAACGTCTTTCGGCAGGCCCACGCGGTGACATGTACCCAGGTTGCGTTGTTTGGCGCGGTTGCGGGAAAAGTGTAACCATGTGGGACCACGGCGTGCTTATCGAATCGGCGCGAATCACCGTGCTGCAGGGCGTAATCGCCGGAATCTGCGGTGGGATCGCGATGGCGCTCGCAATGATGGCGCTCAGCCGTGCCGTGGGCCAATCACCGTGGCACATGGCCAAACGTTTGGCAAGCGTCGTGCTCGGTCCGAACGCGCAAAACGGCGGACCGCCCATCATAGCATTTGGAATGGGAATGCACGTGGTATTGTCCGCGGGATTCGGCGCGCTTTTCGCGATCGTCGCGGATCGGCTCACCCACGAATTTTGGATGACTGGCGTTGCGTACGCGCTGACGTTGTGGGTGCTGAATTTTTGGGGCGCGCAGATTACGCCGGGCGGACGCCAAATGAGTGAAGCGGCGTGGGCGTGGCTCAGCCCGCTCGCGCACGTGGTTTACGGCGGCGTGATGGCGGCGATTGCGGTGGTTTTCGCAGCTTCGGCAATGGGAGCGGGCTGATGACGCATTACACCAAACACGATCTCGTGGAAAAACTCGGGGAACCGGCGGAAGAAAACGTGCGGCCCAACTTGAGCGAACCGGGAAAACCGATGAGTGTGCTGCGCTGGGAATGCGGATGCGGCGCAACCAAACTGCAGGACGAGCAACTCTGGGAGTGGGATGCGGGCGACTGTGTTTTGCACAAGGACGGTCTGCCGCAGACATAGCGTTACAAAAGAAAAAGAGCCCGGCGTTGCGCCGCGCTCTTTTCTCAATCAGCCCGTTTTAGGCTTTCTTTTTGCGTCCGCCCTTGCGGCGTCCGCCGGTCTTTTTGCGGCCGCCCTTTTTGCGTCCGCCGGTCGACTTCTTGCGTCCGCCGGTCGACTTCTTACGTCCGCCGGCTTTCTTGCGCCCGCCGGTTTTCTTGCGTCCGCCGGTTTTCTTCGCCGCCGGTCTTCTTGCGTCCGCCGGTTTTCTTGCGTCCGCCGGTTTTCTTGCGACCGCCGGTTGATTTCTTACGTCCGCCGGTCTTCTTGCGACCGCCGGTTGATTTCTTGCGACCGGTGCTCTTCTTGCGACCGCCGGTTGATTTCTTACGGCCGGTGGTCTTCTTGCGTCCGCCGGTTGATTTCTTGCGACCGGTGCTCTTTTTACGTCCGCCTTTACGGCGTCCGCCGCGTCGCGACGAGCTTTCATCGCCCATCGTTCCGCCGTTTTGCATCATGTCAGAATCCATTCTTCCTCCCTTCGCCCCCGTGGGACGAACTTAAGATGGTGGACAGCGCAAAATAGCGCTTTGTGCGCATCATAAGTAATTTTCGTGAGAATTGCAAATTTTGACGGATTTCCGCTTGACGAAATTTCTCCACGTGCGGTATCACGCGTACGCGCGCGCGCAAAATCCGGTGCTCGCGGGGCACCCGGTTTGCCCCGACTTGACCACGGCGGTATACTAAGGCCCGTGAAAAAGCCCCTGATTATCGTGGAGTCGCCGACCAAGGCGCGCACGATAAAAAAGTTTCTTCCGGCGCGCTATGTGGTCAAAGCATCAGTGGGCCACGTGCGCGATTTGCCCAAGAGCACGCTCGGCGTGGACGTGGAGCACGGCTTCGCGCCGAAGTATCTGACGATCAAGGGTAAGGGCGACGTCATCAAAGATCTCAAGAGCGCGGTCAAGAGCGCGAGCGAGGTCTACCTGGCGACCGACCCCGATCGCGAAGGCGAAGCCATCGCCTGGCATTTGGCCGAGTTGCTCAAACTCGAAGAACCCAAGCGTATCGAACTCCATGAGATCACCAAGGATGCTGCGCTGGCAGCCCTCAAGCATGCGCATCCCATCGACGTCGATCGCGTAAACGCGCAGCAAGCGCGGCGTATCCTCGACCGGTTGGTGGGTTACAAGATTTCACCGCTGCTTTGGGCCAAAGTGCGCGGCGGCCTTTCGGCCGGGCGCGTGCAATCGGTCGCGGTGCGGCTCATCGTCGACCGCGAGCGCGAAGTTCAGGCATTCGTGCCGCGAGAGTATTGGTCGATCACGGCTGTGCTTTCCGCTCAGAACGACCCGGGGATACTTTTCGGTGCCGACCTCGTCGCGCGCGGCGGCGAAAAAATTGCCGTTGAGAACCAAGCGCAGGCCGACGAAATTCTCGCCGATTTGAAGGGTGCGGCGTTCGCGGTCGCGTCCGTGAAGCAGCGGGAAGTGCGCCGCAATGCTCCTGCCCCGTTCACCACGTCGACCTTGCAGCAAGAAGCCTCGCGCAAACTGCGGATTCGCGTCCGCCGCGCGATGCAGATTGCGCAGTCTTTATATGAAGGCGTGGACCTCGGCACCGAGGGCACCGTTGGTTTGATTACGTACATGCGTACGGACTCGACGCGAATTTCCGATACCGCCCGCGATGCGGCGCGCGAGTACATCACGCAGACGTACGGCGAGGCCTATCACGGCGGCCGCGCGCATCGCGTGCGGGAAGGCGCGCAGGATGCGCACGAGGCGATTCGCCCGACGTCGGTGCACCATACTCCCGAAAAAATGGCGGCTGTGCTCAAGCGCGACGAATTGCGTTTGTACACGCTGATTTGGAACCGCTTTGTGGCTTCGCAGATGTCGGCCGCCTTGTTCGACCAGACGACCGTGGACATTGCGGCGAAAAATTATACCTTCCGCGCGGGCGGAAGCGTCGTGAAGTTTCCGGGCTTCACGAAGATCTACGAAGAAAGCCGCGACGACGACGCAGCGGCCGAAGAGAAGAAGGCCCGCCTGCCCCGGCTCGAAGAGCGTCAGCCGCTCGCGCTGCAAAAGCTCGATCCCAAGCAGCATTTCACCGAGCCGCCGCCGCGTTACACCGAAGCAACGCTCGTCAAGGCGCTCGAAGACAACGGGATCGGACGCCCCTCGACGTACAGCACGATCGTCGACACCATTCAAGCCCGCGGATACGTCGTGCAAGCGGAGCGGCGGTTTCAGCCGACCGAAATCGGCATCGCGGTCAACGACTTGCTCGCGGAACATTTTCCTGACATCGTCGACCTGCGCTTCACCGCGCAGATGGAAGGCGATCTCGACAAAGTCGCCGAGGGGCACGAGGACTGGGTCAAAATCCTGGACCGCTTCTACGGGCCGTTCGCAACCAAACTCGAGCAGGCCGAGAAGAAGCTGCCGCGCCTGGAGATCAAGGACGAACCAACCGACGAGATTTGTCCCAACTGCGGACGGCCGATGGTCATTAAGACCGGACGTTTCGGGCGGTTCATCTCGTGCACCGGCTATCCGGAGTGCAAAACGACGCGTCCCATCCTTAAAGATACCGGCGTGAAGTGCCCCAAGGACGGCGGGATGGTCGTCGAACGCAAGTCCCGCAAGGGCCGCACGTTTTACGGCTGCGCGAATTATCCGAAATGCGACTTCGTTTCATGGGACCGCGTCGTACCGGAGCCGTGTCCGGTATGCGGATCCTACGTCGTCGCGAAAACGCGTCGCGGCGGCGCGGTCGCACTCGAATGCAGTGCAAATCGGGAGCACGACGTGAGCAGCATCGCGCAAAAGAACGAAGAACCCGAACTCGTGTCATCCTGAACCCCATTTGTCATCCTGAGGTATCGAAGGACCCCGAGCATGTCGAGGGGAGAACGCTTACAAATAATCGGCGGCGGACTTGCCGGCTGCGAAGCGGCGTGGCAGGCCGCCCGATTGGGCATACACGTCGATCTCTACGAAATGCGTCCGCATAAGAGTGGCGCAGCGCACAAGACGGGCAACCTCGCGGAACTCGTGTGCAGCAATTCGCTGCGCGGCGCGGCGCTGGAGAATGCCGTCGGCCTGCTCAAAGAAGAACTGGCGCTGCTGCAGTCCATCGTGATTCTCTCGGCGCGTGAAGCAGCGGTGCCGGCCGGCGGCGCGCTCGCGGTCGATCGCGAGCGTTTCGCGCACGCGGTACAGGAACGAATCGCCTCGCAGCCGCTCATCAGCGTCCGTCGCGAAGAGGTGCGTGAGATTCCGCTGGATCGCCCCGCTATCGTTGCGTGCGGCCCGCTGCCGCCCGACGATTTGACTGCGTCCATCGACGCGGTCATCGCTCGCGTTACGAACCACGTCAATGGTGAAGCGCGCAGATTACACTATTACGACGCCGCATCTCCCATCGTGGCGGCCGAATCGATCGACGAGGGGCCGATGTATCGCAAGTCGCGATACGAAAAAGGCGACGGAGACGATTACCTCAACGTTCCGCTGGACAAAGAGCAATATCTTCAATTGCTCGGTGATTTGCGAGCGCTACCGCGCCACCCCACAAAAGAATTCGAAGAGGCGCGCTATTTCGAAGGCTGCCTGCCGGTTGAGGAGATGGCGGATCGAGGCGAGGACGTGCTGCGTTTCGGGCCGCTCAAACCCGTTGGCCTGCGAGATCCGCGCACCGGAAAAACGCCGTACGCCGTCGTGCAGCTTCGCAAAGAAAACGTCGAAGGCACCGCTTGGAATTTGGTAGGGTTCCAAACGCGGCTAACGTGGCCGGCGCAAAAAGAAGCCTTCGCGAAACTGCCCGGGTTCGCCGAAGCGGAATGGCTGCGACTGGGCGTCATGCACCGCAATACGTTCATCGATTCGCCTCGGCTGCTCGACGCCGGTTTGCGCCTGCGAGGAACGGCTTCGCTCTATTTCGCAGGCCAGATCACGGGCGCGGAAGGCTACGTCGAGGCTGCGGCCTGCGGCGCCATGACCGGCATCCACGCCGCGCGCCGGATACTCGGCTTACCCGACGTTGACTTCCCGCGCGAGTCAGCCTTCGGCGCAGTGGTGGCGCACCTGCAGAATGCGCAAACACCCGATTTTCAGCCGGCAAACGTGACGTGGGCGCCGTTCCCGCCGCTCGGCGAGGTCACGCCGGGCGAGGCGCAGACGTTGAAATACCGGAAGCGGGTCGACAAACACGAGCGCCGCCGGGCGATGGCGCAGCGCGCGCTCAGCGCCATGCAGCGCTTCATCGCGACGGAAATGTAACGTTGCAGACAAGGCGCGCCGGGTGCTCGCCCGTCTTCCCACAGGTCGAAAACGTTCGCAAAACTCAATGATTCCAGGGGATACCGTCGAGGACGTTGCGAACGTTAACCGCGGCCAATCGGGCCAAATAGGCTACTCTACAAAATACCAACTAGTGGAGGTCAGATCTTAATGCAAAGAAGACGCCTCCGCCACGTCTACGTAGCGGCTCTGCTGCTGATAGCGTTTCTGTACCAGGGAACATGGGCACTGGCAGGAACCACCGGCAGCCTGAGCGGCGTCGTGACGACGACGAGCAACGCACCGATTTCGGGTGCGGACGTCACGGTTTCGTCGCCTTCAGGACACTCTTCGACTACAACGGACGCAGGCGGACACTTCAATTTCCTGTCTTTGGCGCCTGACACATATACGGTAACGGTGTCCAAAGCAAACTACGCCAACACATCGACTCCCGGCGTAGTCGTCTTCGCCGACCAGGCGCAGACGCTTCAACTCCAAATGAGCCAGCAGCTCAAGACCATTGCGACAGTGCGCTCGCAGGCGCAGGGCACGCTGGTCAAAGCCGGCACGACGACCGACGTCTACGCGGTAAACGCGACGACGGCTACGGCCCTCGCGACGTCCGGCGGCGGCAACAACCTCAACAGCGCCTACTCGGCGATTTACTCGCAGCCGGGCGTCGTCGGATTGCCGGGCAACTTCGGGTTCGGCCAGGTGTTCTACATCCACGGCTCGAGCTACAACCAAATCGGCTACGAGTTCGACGGCGTTCCCGTCAACCGCGCGTTCGACAACTATAACGCCAACTCGCTCTCGAATCTCGGCGCGCAATCGACGGAAGTCTACACCGGCGGCGGCCCTGCCGGCGCGACGTCGCCGACCCTCGGCGGCTACATCAATCAGGTCATCAAGATCCGGAACGTATCCGGGTTACGGGCATATCACGCTCGGTATCGGCGCTCCGGCGTTCTACCACCAAGTAGACGCTGAAGCCGGCGGCGCCACGGAGAACCGCAACTTCTCGTGGTATGCGGCCCTGCGCGGCGACAACATGATCCCCGATCAGTGGGACGAGCAGAACGGCGGAGACCTGAATCCCGACGGCAACAACATCTTCGGGCAGCAGGGCTTCAGCTTCAACACGCTCCTCACGCCAGCCGAAGCTTTCGGAATTTCCACGGCCCGGGGACCCTGGTCCGACTGCACCCCGGGTACGGAAGCGGCCCCGACAAACGGCTCCTATCTGTCCCCACTCCTCGCGGGTCTGTACGGCCAATCTGGGCCGATGTACGCGTGCAACGTGTACTCTCCGATTGCGGCGACGAACACCGTAGCTCTTCGCGGCAACGACTTGAGCGACCGCGAGAGCATGGTCAACTTGCACTTCGGCATTCCGCACAAACACGACGGCGGACGCGACGACGTCCAAATCCTGTACGACAACTTCTTCTATCAGACGCAGGGCTGGGACAACATCAGCACGTTCGGCGGACTGCCGCAAATGCAGGCAATGTTCAACCTCGCGGGCACGAATCCGGACGGTTCCGGTAACTACAACACGTTCCTCAATAACGCCGCGGGCGTCGGCTTGCCGCCGGCCGCATCACCGGCGTATGCGGGCATGTGCGACTACTTCAACCTGTATGCGCTTTTCGGCGCCTCGCCGAACGTGTGCGGCGATGTCGCCGGATACGTCTCCCGCGCCATATTTCGACGGGTATCAGGTCGTCGGTGCATCGTTCGGACAATCCGCGCTCGGACAGCCGAACATCGTGCAGCCGTACTACTTCCCCTCAACCAACCAGAACCGCGCCTTCCAGTCCGGCTTCTCGCCGTACCAGCCCTCCGATACCGACAACAACGGCTCGATCATGAAACTCCAGTACCAGAAGAATATCGGGTCGAACGCATACCTGCGTCTGTACGGCTATTCGTTCTACTCGGACTGGCTGCAAACCGATCCGAACTACGGTGTGGCTCCATTCTTGATCGGTGGAACCACGGCGGGCGATTACGAGCTGAATACGCACACGCGCGGCTTCTTCGGACAGTTTGCCGACCAAATCAGCCCGCAGCATTTGCTGACGCTGACCGGCAACTACACGACGGCCACGCCGCTGCGTTGGAATAACGCGCAGTACACCTTCACTCCGACGGGCACGCCGATCGCAACGCTTCAGAACTCGAGCGGCCAGTGCTTCGCAGGATACAACAATACTCAGGGTACCTTGCTCGTCGATCCGGCATACCCGGCGACGCTTGCGGCGGGGACGCCTGTGTCGTGCCTCTCGTCACTCGCCGGTGCGCCGATCGGCGCAGTCCAAGCGGGATCGTGCCCTCTGGGTTCGGCCCCGTACACCTGTTTGCCGGCATCGCCGGTCGCCGGTGCGAATTGGACGCTGACGCAGAACTTGTCTCCTGACGGCAATATCAACACCGTCAAGCCGAAGTTCTACGATATCGCTCTTCAGGATGAATTCCGTCCGACGGAGCGATGGGACATCAACGCCGGCGTTCGCTTCGAGAGCTACGGCTACGAACTCGGCAGCTTCGGTACGGCTGCTCAGCAGTTCTGGTTCAACCAGGTCAACTCGACTGCGTGCGTTGCGCAAAGCGGCCTGCAGCAAGCTGCGGGCGGCGATCAAAATCCCGGCGCCCGCGGGTATCCGGGAGCAAGTTCGTACGGCGGGTATACGACGACTGCGCCGGGACAGCCGTGTCCCTTCGACCCAGTCCTGAACGCGCAACTCTACCATCCGGGCTCGAACGGTATCCCTGCGATCACGCTAGGAGGCTCGGGTACGATCACGGACACGACGATGTCGCCGCGCATCGGCTTCACCTACACGATGGGGCCCGACTCCGTGCTGCGTTTCTCCTACGGTCGATACACCCAACCGACGCCGACGGCGTTCGAACAGGTTCTCACCTATCCGGACGGCTATAAGATGGCGACCGCGTTGTTCGGTTCCAGGTACTACAGCAACGGTTTGCCGTCAATCGTCCACAACAACCCGATCCAGTTCTCGAACAACGTGGACATGTCGTTCGAGCAGCGGCTGCGGAACACGGACCTGAGTTTCAAACTCTCGCCGTTCTACCGCTACACGACGAACCAATCGGTGAGCGTGCTCCTTCCGGGCGGTCTGGGCGGCGCATTCAATGCGGCCACGCAGCGCACGGACGGCGTCGAACTGGCAATTCAAAAGGGCGATCCTTCGCAGGACGGCTGGTCCGGCCAGCTCGCGTACACCTATACCGACGCGAAACTGCGGTACAACCTCATCAATGGTTCGAACATCGTTCAGACGATGCTCAACACGCTCAAGAACTTCACGTCGCTCGAGGCCATCAACGGCGGCTCCCCTTGTTATGCCGGTGGTGTCGGTCAAACGACGTGCACGCCGGGTACACCGGGGCTGATCACCAACCCCTACTACAACGACAAGATCACCTCGGCGCAACTCGCTTCGCAGTTCCCGCTCGACGGCTTCTACCCGACCTACGCGAACTATTTCCCGTACGGTCTGGATGCCGGAGACGGCGCAACCGCGATTCCGCCGAGCGTCTTCTCGGGCTTCCTCAACTGGAAGCATCAGAAGCTCTCGGCGACGCTCACTGGTAATCTGTGGCAGGGCTTCCAGTATGGCGCACCGGTCACGGTCCCGGGCATCGATCCGAGATCGTGCCTTGCCAACCAAGGCGACTTCGGACTCGTTCCGAACTCGCTCAACGCAGACTACCAGACGTGCGGAGGGGCCGTTCCGATTCCAAACCCGGTAACCGGGCAGTTCGATAGCATCGGACAGTACCGCAATCCGTGGGAACTCAACCTCGGCATGCAGATCGGCTACGATATCACGCCGAAGATCCACGCGTCGGTTCTGCTCGCAAACATCCTCAACCGCTGCTTCGGCGGAACGAAGGAGCCCTGGTCGACTACGTACGCGCCGAACCAATTCATCTGCGCGTACGCTCCGAACGGGAGTTACATCGGCACGCAGCCGGGTGCAGGCTATTTCTACGGAAACAGTCCGCACGACGCGATTAACGGAACGACGGGTTATCCGCTGGTCTTCGACCAAGTGTACGCACCGTCGAGCAACCAAATCCCGACGCCGTTCCAAGCGTACTTCCAAGTTCAAGTGCGCCTCTAACGGCAGACCAGGTCCGAAAGGATCGATAAAGAAAGGCGCCTTGCTTCGGCAAGGCGCCTTTTTGTATACCGCAGAAACGGGGCGGCGCTAGCGGCGAATTGCAATGCGCATCGTCACGGCGCTGGAGACGTTGACGGTGAGCATCTCCGCGGGCGACATCGGCGGATACGGACCGCCGTACGGCGTAACCGAATACGTCATCGTGCAAGCGCCTTCGGAACCGATCGGTATGCTGCGCTCTTCAACCGCAAGCACGTCGCCGGCGTGCGCGCCGATCGTGCCCGCAATGAATGCAGCATTGCTGCGCGCATTTGCAATGGCGTGCGCTTCGGCAGTTCGCTGAAGTTGCGCGCATCCGTCGGCGGATAGAACGACCTCCGCCGAGTTGAGCAGCAAATCGGGCTCCGAAGCGAAGGCATTCGCGATCGTGAGCATTCCTTGCTGAAGCATCGCGAGCGTTGGATGAAGTACCGTAGCAGAGATTGCTGCGTTGTTCGTGCGAGCTTGCCCCAAGAGATATGGCGGAACGATGATCGAAGAACGATCGGCGCCTGCGCGCACGAGTGCATCCACGATGGGCTGCAGCGTCTGCGCGCTCAAACTCGTTGCGTTGTTTCGCGTGGAAATGCGGAGCGTCACCTGCGCCCGGGAGGCCTGAGCTCGAGCGTAGCCGGTACCGGTGACCGTGATGCCGTCCGAAACTCCCTGCTGCGCGGACAGCACTGCAGGCATGCGTACCGGCATCGGCTGCGGCATCGAAACCTGCGCCAGCACGGCGGCGGCCGCGAAAATCGACTTATACACGCAAACACCCTCCTGCAAGACAAACGCCAGGTTTTCTTGGTCCGTGACGCGGACCTTCTGCAACCTCGGGTGGGCGTTCGGGGTACAGGGGCAGCGAGATGAGAATTCGATCCACGACGATTTTGGCGGTTCGGCGCGACGGCAAACTGGCGGTTGCGGGCGACGGTCAAGTGACATTCGACAAGACGATTATGAAACACGGTGCGCGGAAAGTGCGCCGCATCGCCGGCGGAAAAGTCATTGCCGGCTTCGCGGGATCCGCAGCCGACGGCATGACGCTGCTCGAAAAATTCGAAGGCAAGTTCAACGAATACAAAGACATCGTACGCGCGTCCGTCGAGCTTGCGAAAGACTGGCGCCAGGATCGCGCACTGCGCAAACTCGAGGCACTGATGATCGTCGGTAACGCGGAACATTTGCTGGTCCTGAGCGGCAACGGCGACGTCATCGAACCCGATGAAGGGTTGGCCGCAATCGGAAGCGGCGGACCATATGCGCAGGCCGCCGCTGCCGCGCTCCTCCGCAACACGCAGATGGACGCAGAAGAGATCGCGCGCAAAGGTTTGGAGATCGCCGGCGAAATCTGCATCTACACGAACGACAACATCGTCGTGGAAGCCTTATGAGTACGCAACTGACGCCGCGCGCCATCGCGGCTGCCCTCGACAAGTACATCGTTGGCCAAGCGGCGGCAAAACGAGCGGTCGCGATCGCGATGCGCAATCGCTATCGCCGCGAACGCGTGCAGGACGACATGCGCGACGAGATCATTCCGAAGAATATTCTGATGATCGGCCCAACCGGCGTCGGCAAAACGGAAATCGCTCGCCGTCTCGCGGCGCTTGCCGGCGCGCCGTTCGTCAAAGTGGAAGCGACGAAATATACCGAGGTCGGCTACGTCGGGCGCGACGTCGAATCGATGGTTCGCGATCTCGTCGAGCAAGCGGTGCGCATGGTCGGCGAGGAACGGCGTGAGGAGGTCAAAGACGTTGCCGCTCGCATGGCCGTGGAGCGCGTCATCGATCTGCTTCATCCGGAGACGCGTGCGCCGCAGCCGGCAGGGCAACCGAACGCATTCGCCGCAACGCTCGGCTCGATTTTCGGATCGAATTGGCAGCAGCAGCAACAGCACCAGCAACCTCCGCCCCCTCCGCCGAGCGCGGATGCGGCGGCCGTGCGCGAACAGGCTCGCTCCGACGTCGACCGCGGTTTTTACGACGTACGGCTAGTCGAAATCGAAGTGGAAGAAGCGCAGAGCATGCCGATCGGCGTCATCGGCGGCATGGACCAGGGTATGGGCCCCGGCGGCGGGGATCTGGGCGAAATGCTCGGCGGCCTCCTGCCGAAAAAGCGCGTGCAAAAACGCGTAACCGTACAAGAAGCGCGCCGGATCTTCGAACAAGAAGAAGCCGCGAAACTCATCGACATGGACGCGGTCAAACGCGAAGCGCTGCGCCGCGCCGGTGAAAACGGCATCATCTTCATCGACGAAATCGATAAGGTCGCCGGCCGCGAGGGCGCGCGCGGTCCGGACGTTTCGCGTGAAGGCGTGCAGCGCGACATCCTGCCAATCGTCGAAGGCAGCACCGTGAACACAAAATACGGCGCAATGAAGACCGATCACGTGCTTTTCATCGCGGCCGGGGCATTTCACATGAGCAAGCCGTCCGATCTCATTCCGGAGTTGCAGGGCCGCTTTCCGATTCGCGTGGAGCTGGAATCGCTGACCGCCGAAGATTTCCGTACCATCCTCACGCAGCCGAAGAACGCGCTCACCGAACAATACAAGGCGCTGCTTGCGACCGAGGGCGTAACGCTCGATTTTCGTCCCGACGGTATCGAACAGATCGCGCAATTCGCGACGGAAGTCAACGAGCGAAGCGAAAACATCGGCGCGCGCCGCCTTCATACGGTCCTCGAACGACTGCTCGACGACGTCAGTTACGAAGCGCCGGAGCAGGGCGGCAGCGTGGTCGTCGACGCAGAGTACGTTCGCAAAAAACTTCAGGACGTCGTCACGAACGCCGACTTGAGCAGCTACATTTTATAGGTCTTCGTGACGCGTTGTCGACAGTGTTTGTGCATCGTCGAGCTGTCGAACGACCCCGAGCCTGTCGAGGGGCACGCTTCGCGTAGGGCTTTGCTCACGATGACAAGTCGGTCGACAAACTCACGATGACAATATGGTAGGTGCGAAATGAAAATTCTGATAATCGGTGGGACGCGATTCGTCGGCAGGCACATCGCCGCGGCCTTTTCGGAGCACGGTGACGACGTCACGCTGTTCAACCGCGGCAACAATCCGTCGGTGCACGAGCATCTCGAACAAGTGCACGGCGATCGCGCAAGCGACTTGTCACGGCTCGACGGGAGAAGTTGGGATGCGGTCGTCGATACTTCGGGATATACGCCGAACCTCGTGGAGACTTCGGCGCGGTATTTCAACCCGCGGACGGATCGCTATATTTTCATCTCGACCATGTCCGTCTACGATCACGAACGCACCGATGGGCCGAATGAAAGCGCGCCTTTACTGGAATTGCCGCCGGACGCCGATCCTAGCGTGTATTCCGACGAGCGGTATGGCGCACTCAAAGTTCTGTGCGAACGAGCGGTGCAAGGTGAATTCGGCGAACGGGCTACCATTATGCGGCCGGGACTCGTCGCCGGCCCGCATGACCCGACGGATCGATTCACATACTGGACAGTGCGTTTCGATGAAGGCGGTGAAGTCCTCACGCCGCTGCTTCAAAGCCGCCTTCAATACATCGACGCGCGCGATCTCGCTGCGTTCGCGGTACGTCTCGCGCGGTCGCCGGAGAGCGGCGCATTCAATTGCGTAACGCCGCGCGGAAGCATGAGCTTCGGCGATCTTTGTGAGGCGTGCATGCACGAGTCCGCGGCGGAGGATGCATCGGTCCGAGCGGTTTCGGATGAGTTTCTCGCACGGCACGATGTGCGTCCGTGGACGGAATTGCCGCTGTGGATTCCGGCTGCGAGCGAACATGCGTCGATTGCGAACGGCGATTCCTCGCGCGCGCTCGCAAGCGGACTTCAAATCAGGCCGGTTCGTGAGACCGTTCGCGATACGCTTGCGTGGGCGCGCGGTGCGGAGAAGCGTCCGGGCGCACTCAAGGCAGGGCTCGCGCCCGAGCGCGAAGCCGAACTCCTTACTGCATCTCGCGCGCCTCGGGGTTGATCCGCTTGAGCCTTTTTGACGTCAAGCAAGTCTTTTTCGCGTCCCGCAGATGTTTTGTTAGCGAGGAGATCCTGTAAGCCGGGGACGAAATTCGGTTCGCCCAAGTACGTGCTTGATTCACGCCGTCCCCATGCTTCGTCGAAATCCAATCCGCTGACGGACGTAATGATGTCTATGCGAAAAGGTTTCGTGCCGATTTGAAAAATCAAGTCGTCGCTCAAGAAATCTTCGACCCTCACCATGTTCATTGGAGCGCCGAATCGCGCGAGCGCCCGGTAAACTTTGGCGGCGTTTTCAGCCGAACGCCGAATCCAGACGTCGAAATCGTCCGAAGATCGAATATAGCCGTGATATCCTACGGCGTGCGCACCCACGACGAGGTAGTCAACGCCCTCTGCGTTCAACTCGTGCAATAGTTCGGCATAGTCTTTCACGTGAGAGATCGAGTCCATTCCACCTCGCTGCATCGACGTAGAGCCAGTCTACCTGCCGCATGCGCTCGTCTGGAGTCATGTCGCACGCGGTGAGCCAATCCACCTCGCCGTCCACGTCATGGAGCCCGATTTTCTTGACGTGCCATTTACGCTCGCTTCGCGGCTTGTCCATGAGGAAATCTTCGACGCCCGCCTGCCTTGCCCCCAGGGTCCGCTGGACAGCCTGAGGTAAAATAGTACGGCTATGCCCTACGTGCGCCCCATCCTTACGGACGGTCATCCCACGCTTCGCAAGGTAGCCAAGAAAGTCGACCTCAAGGAACTAGCGGATCCGCTTTTTCAGCAATTGATCGACGACATGTTCGAAACGATGTATGCTGCACCGGGCGTGGGTTTGGCTGCGCCGCAAGTCAACGTCTCGAAGCGGATCTTCGTTATGGACGTCGGTGACGATGACGAGCATCCCGAAGGCGGTGCGTACGTCGTGATCAATCCAAAGATCGATTTGCAAGAAGACGAGATCGAAATGACCGAAGGGTGCCTTTCCGTTCCCGGCTACGTAGGAGAAATTTCGCGTTTCAATCACGTCGCCGTTACGGGCATCGATCGCGACGGAAACAAAGTGCGCGTCCAAGGCAAGGGCACGTTCGCGCAGGCGCTGCAGCACGAGATCGATCACCTCAACGGCGTGCTCTACATCGACAAGGCCAAGAACGTGCGCATCCCGCAGACGAAAGAAGAGGAAGAGGTCGCCGAAGCCGCGCTGCAACCGACGTCCGTCGACGGGTGAAGACGCTGTTCTTCGGAACCAGCGAGTTTGCGGTTCCGAGTCTGCGCGTGACGGCGCAGCGCACGGAGCTTTGCGGCGTCGTGACTCAGCCCGATCGTCCGGCCGGCCGCGGCCAAAAAATGCGTCCAAGCCCAGTCAAAACGGCGGCTATCGAACTCGACTTGCCCGTGTTCGAGCCCGCATCGCTACGCGCGTTTGCCACTGATGACGCGCTTCAATCCTACGATTTGTTCGTGCTCGCGTCGTACGGGAAAATTCTTCCGCAGACGCTGCTCGATCTTCCCAGACTCGGCTCGTTCAACGTGCATCCCAGCCTTGTTGCCGAAATATCGCGGCGCGACGCCGATTCAAACGGCGCTTCTCGAGGGCGAGAAGGAAACCGGCGTGACCATCATGTTGATGGACGCGGGGATGGATACGGGCGACGTCGTTCTGCAAGAGCGTACGCCGATTTCGCAGGACGAACGCTACGGCGAGCTGCACGATCGCCTGGCCGTATTCGGCGCGCAGGCGCTCTCGCACGCGCTCGAGCTCGCGCGCAGCGGATACGTGCCGCATCGTCCGCAATCCGGCAGCCCGAGCGTGACCCATACGCTGCAAAAGGACGATTTGGTTCTCGATTGGCGTTGGCCCGCGCGGCGTATCGTCAATGCGGTGCGCGCATACGCTCCCATCCCTGGCGCGCGCGCTACGGTGGATGGCATTAGTCTGAAAGTGCTGCGCGCACGTCCCGGTACGCCAAGCATCGCCCCTGTCGTTCCCGGCGAAATCGCCGGCGTCGCGAACGGCGCGCTCACCGTTCGCTGCGGCGACGGAACCGTCGACCTGCTCGAGGTCGTTCCGCCGAATCGCGGGGCGCAGAGCGGTGCGACATTCGCCCAAAGTCTTCGCGGAAGCGGATGATGAGCGCGCGCGACGTCGCGCTTCACGTCGTTCGCGACGTGTTTCCGATCCAGGGAACCGAACGTTCCGCACAAGAGGCGCTGGATTACCGTCTGCGCGCGTCGCAACTCGACGCGAGGGATCGCGCGTTCGCGACGATGCTTGCGTTCGGCGCCATAAAAATGCGCAGAACGGTGGACTGGTATTTGCAGCCCTACATCGGCGAGCGCGCGAAGCCGCTCCCGCCTGCGATCGCGGAAATTGCGCGCATGGCCGTGTACGAATTACGATTTACCGCGGTGCAACCGCACGCGGCGGTGAGTGAATGGGTGAATCTGGCGAAAATCTACGGCCACCGTGGAACGGCCGGTTTGGTGAACGCAGTTTTGCGCGGGTTCCTGCGCGATAATCCGGCGCCGCCGCAACGTGAGGATTTCGCCGATGAAGACGACTATCTCGGCGCAGCCTTTTCCTATCCGACGTGGCTCGTGCGCCGTATGCGCGAGATGTTCGCAAGCGATGCGCTGCCGCAAATCCTAAAGGCGTGCAACGAACCCTCGCAAAGCGCGGTGGTCGTCAATCGTACGCGCATCACGCGCGAACAGCTTGCGGCGTGGTTTACGCAGCGCGGCGCGCAAGCGCATCTATCGGAAATCGCCGAAGACGCCGTGCTCGTTTCGGATGCCGCACTGGCTCGGACGGGCGAACGCGAATCCGGTGGCGCGTGGTGGATGCAAAGCGAGAGTTCGGCAATGGTAGCCGACGTGCTCAACGCGCAGCCGGCGGAAAGCGTCGCGGACGTTTGCAGCGGGCGCGGCAGCAAGGCACTACAGAACGCGGCGCGGTTGAACGGTGAAGGCTCGCTGGTCTGCATCGAGCGCGATGCGCGCAAGGCGGCCACGCTCGAGAAGCGCGCACAGGAGGCACAACTGCCGGTCGCCCTGATCGTCGGCGATGCCGGCGCCCCGATACTTCAGCAGCAATTCGACCGGATTTTACTCGACGCGCCGTGTTCCGGCATCGGCGTTGTCGGCCGTCATCCCGAGGCGCGCTGGCGGAAGCGGCCCGAGGACGGCGAACGCTTGGCGCTTACCCAGCGCGCGCTTCTCGAAGCGCTGGCGCCCCATCTGCATAACGGAGGCGCAATGGTGTACGCGGTCTGTTCGGTCGACAAACGTGAGACGGTCGACGTGATTGAATGGTTCGTGCGTACGCACAACGTTCAGCGCGGGCTCTTACCTGCACGGCTTGCCGAATTTGAAACGCCGGCAGGCGACATTCTCATTCCTCCGGGGTTGGCCGGCCGTGACGGATTCTTCGCGGCGCGGTTGGAACGCCGCCTATAACGTTGCGCCGATGAGCTGGTTCGCCCGCATCGAAGAGGCCTGCGCCGGATTCATCGAGCGCGCGTTCGCCAACATGTTCCCCAGCGACGTCGAACCCGCGCACATCGCGCGCAAGCTCGTCGCAACGATGGAAGCGCGCACGCAGGCAGCCGAGAACGGCGCGATGAGCGCTCCGGCCCGCTACGCCGTAAGAATTCATATCTCCGATTATGAACGGCTGCTGCCGCACCGCGCATATTTGGAAGAAGAATGGGCTGCATTATTGCGCGAGGTCGGCCGGCGCGTCGGTATCGCGTTTGCCGAACCGCCGGCCGGTCGAGCTACAGGAAGGCGAAAACGCGGTTCTCGGGGCCATCGACATCGCCGTGGTCGAGGAGGAGACCCAAGCGGAAAGCGACGCGCGGGTGCTCGTGCTCCGCATGGTCAAAGGCCTGCCTTCCGACGCGCGTTTTCCGCTCACGCGCCAGTTGCGCGTCGGACGCAGTCCCGAACTCGACATCTTCCTGGTCGATCCGAGCGTTTCACGCAATCATGCCGTCCTCGAACCGCAAGGCGACTACGTGTTCGTTCGCGATGCGGGGTCGACCAACGGGACGTTCGTGAACGGCGAACGCGTCGAAGTGCGCCGTCTGCAGCCCGGCGATCGCGTAGCCTTCGGAAAAACCGAAATGGCCGTAGAAGCGGAGAACGCGCCGTGACCTTCACGGCCGGAATGCGCGTGGGTTCGCTCGAGATCCTCGGAGCGCTGGCAGCCTTCGGCTTCATCGCGGCACGGATGCGGGCCGCGCCTGCTCCCGCTCGACCCACGCAGGTCCACCTTTCGCTGGCGATCTCCGAGGGCGTTGCGGGAACTTCCCCGCGCGAAACGTCGCTTACGGTCGCCGACGGTGCGCCTTGCGTCATCGGACGCTCAGGCGAAGCGGAGATAGGTCTTTCGGACCCTGATGTGAGCCGGCGGCACGCGCGGCTGGAATTGGTGCGGGGCGTCCTGTACGTCGTCGATCTCGGCAGCCGGAACGGCACATTTCTTAACGGAAAATCGCTCGAGGACGAGGGCATCGAGGTCAGAGTTGGGGATGATATTGACGTGGGGAACACGCGCATTACCGTCATGGGCACGGCGCCCTCGTCATGAACGTTGCGATTAGCGGCGATCGGGGATCCTGCGTTACGCGGCAGCTCGGGCCGCAGACGTACTTGTTCGCGGTTGCGAATGGATTCGGGTTCGTCGAAGGCGAGCCGATAGCGGGCAACGTCCTGGATCGCTTGCAAAACGAAATGCAGCGCCGCGCGCGCCGGCGCGAAAGAACGCCAAGAGCGCATTGACCACGGCATTCTGCCGTGTGAACGACGAAGTGCACGCGCGCACGGCCTCGCATGAAGATTACGTCACGGCGGGATGCTCGGCGACGGCCGTTCTGCTGGTGGACAACCGCGCGTTTCTCGCACATGCGGGCTCGACGGGTGCGTATCTCGCGCGCGACGGTTACGTGGTTTCGCTCACCAAGCACGATGCGTTCGAGGGCCACGGTTCGGTGCCCATACTTACGCGCGCCATCGGCATCGCGCCTTCAATCGACGTTGCGGCGTGCAGTTTCACGCTCAGCGGCGGCGACACGCTCGTTCTCACCGGTCACCGCTTGCGCGAAAACGAGGAGCGCCGCAAGTTGGCCGAGTGTCTGGCGTACGGCGGTGACGGAACCGCCGGAGAGCAGATGCTCGTCGTGCGGTTTCAGCCGGACGAGCCCGGGCAGGTATCCCCCGCCGCCGAATCGCACAGCGCGCAAAGCGTAGTTATGGGAGTTTTGGCGACGATAGTGCTCTACGCGATGCTTTGCATCCAATAACGATTGGGCGAAGACTGCTGCCGGCCGCGATGGCCTTAGCCATCGCGGCTTTTGCGCTGTCGTTCGCTCCGCCGAAAACGGTCGGTCCGCCGTGGCTGCTTGCGCTTCTGGCAGCGCTGTGCATTGCGTGGGTGCTCGTTCAGCCGAAAGCGATGCAGCGCGACGACGTGCTTCCCGCGCTGGCGATCGTTCTTTCCGCCGTTGGTTTGCTGCTCGTTGCGCGGCTCTCTCCGCAACTCGCGCACAAGCAGCAATACTGGCTGCTGATTTCGTTGATTCTGGCCATCGCATTCGGCCCCGCCTTTTCGCTTTTCCGCAGACTCGCCGCCTATAAGTATGTCTGGGTGCTGCTCTCGTTGTTCTTGTTCATTCTGCTGCTCGTTTTCGGACAGGAAGTAAACGGCGCGCGTTTATGGATCAGATTGGGGCCGGTGCAGTACGAGCCTGTGGAACTGATCAAACTCTTCATCGTGTTTTTCTTGGCCGCATATCTGGGCGAAACGGCGGACGTGATCGCTCGCGCGAGGCCGTGGTCCATTCGGGCGAATCTGAAATATCTCGGGCCGCTCTTTCTCGGCTGGGGCGCTTCGATGGCGATCCTGATCTTGCAGCGCGACATCGGCATGGCGGGGCTGCTGCTCGCGACCTTTGCCGTGCTGCTGTATGCTGCAACGCGGCGGCTCGATTTGCTCGCTCGGCAGTTTGGCGGTGTTCGGAGGCGTCGCCGTCTGGGTTGCGCGTCATTATCACTACGTCGGTACGCGCATAGCGGTGTGGCGCAATCCGTTCGCGGATCCGCTCGGCGCCGGCTATCAGGCGTCGCAAGGGTATTACTCGCTTGCAGCCGGCGGCTTGTTCGGCACCGGTTACCGTCTGGGACATCCGGGATATCATTCCGGATGCAGCAACGGACTATATCTATGCCGCACTCAGCGAAGAGTTCGGTCTCATCGGTGCGGTAATCGTGCTGGCGCTCTTCTTGTTGCTCGTCCGGCGCGTCATAACGATCGCGGGCGCACAGCCGGATTTGTATACGCGGCTGCTCGCCGTCGGTTTGGGCGCAACGCTCGGATTCCAAGTATTCATCATCGTCGGCGGCGTCATCGGCCTTTTTCCGCTGACGGGCATCACCTTGCCGTTCATTTCGTACGGCGGCAGCTCGCTCGTTGCAAACTTCTTATTGGTCTCGTTGGCGTGGGCCATGAGCGCGCGCCCTGAAAACCGGCCTCGACAAGAGGCGCTCGCAGTTTGAAGGAGTAGTACCTCCGCCAGACGTTTTCGCGAAAGGAAGCAAGGCATGCAAAGATCCGTAACCGTCGTATTGACTGCCGCGATCGCGGCGGCTGCGCTGGCGGCGTGCTCCGGCGGAAAGCAAAGCAGTTCGACGACGACCACCACCACGACGACGACGCAAACTTCCCCCGGCGCATCGCCCGCCGCAAGCGCCGCCGCAACCGCTGCGGTGAGTCCTGCGGTCAGCCCCGCCGCAACGACGAACACGATGACGACGACGACGAAGTCGAACACCATGGCTGCTGCGAGCGGCGCTTCGGCCGCTGCGGGCCATAAAGTGTTTACGACCAACTGTTCGAGCTGCCACCAAGAAAACGGTAAAGGCCAGCCCGGCGTATTTCCGCCGCTCGCCGGCAACGCGGTCGTCACCGGGCCGGCTGCGAAAGTCATCACGATCGTCAAGAATGGTCTGAGCGGCAAAATCACCGTCGGAAGTCTCGACGTACAACGGTCAAATGCCCGCGTGGAAGGGAACGCTGAGTGACGCCGACATCGCGGCGGTCATCACGTATATCCGTTCGTCGTGGGGCAACAAAGCCAGCGCGGTAACCGCTGCGGAAGTGACCTCGACGAAATAGCCGCGGCGTTCTTAAGAGCTCGCCGGCGGGAACGTGGCAGTCCACGTATACTCGGTCGGCAGCGGCTTACATGTGGAGTACCGGCCATAGCCGTGCGTAGCGTTCCACGATAGCGATGCACCGCTAGGACGAACCGGTTTAAAACCGGTGTTCTCGCCGAGCGGATACGTGTTGCCGCGCGCCGCTGCGAGCGTGGCGTTGTCGTACATTGGGTTGCCGCTCGATTGCACCAGCGCGGTGTTGACGACTCTGCCGCTGGTGTCGACGCGCACGAGAACCGATGCGGTTACCGTTTTCCTGGTGTCGAGCCGCACGTCCGGTACGCCCCCATGAGTCAGGTCCGGCACGCGACATGCTCCGCGATGCTGGCCGCTCCACCCATAAGGATACTTTGCGCGGACAATCGAGATGGCGGTGGGGGGCGCAATATCGATGAAGCCGGCAATGCGCACCCTCGAGGCGACCGCTTTACAATTCACGACGGCCGGACGGTATCGTTGCCCGGCGAAAAACCCTCGTGCGGCCGCGGCATCGCGCGCGTGAGGCGATGCGATGACGACGACATTGCGCAGCTTTCCGCTGCGCGTCGATCGTCAGATCGAGCACCGTGTTCTTCGGATTGCTCGCTTTCGTCGGATCGTCTTTGAGCGGAGTCCATCGACCCGTAGGCCGTAGGCTTCTGTCGACGTCTTGCATCAGCGGCGGGTGGTCCGTGCAGCCAACAGTGTTCGGACTCGCGGATGCTTGCGGCGTAAATGCCAGGACGGGTGAAAAGGGCGGAATGATCGTTGTGAACATCGTCAGCAACAGCAGCATGCCCGCGAGCGCCGCGGCGGAGAGGCGCAAGCGGCGCGGACGCCGGTCCAGAGTCTGCTCGATGCGCGCGACGAGCGCGTGGTGCGAACCAATCGCGCTCGGTGCGCCGATTGACGCGAATGCCGGACGCAAAGCCAAGTTCGCAAGCGCATGAGCGAACACTTCACCTGCGTCGAGACGCGTGACCACCCAATCGTCGCAGGCGACTTCCCGTTCCACCGAGAGACGAACGAGCACGAGCCACGCCAGCGGATTCAGCGCGAGGAGCGCTTCGAGAACGCGGGCTAGCGCATTCGTCCAGACGTCGTAGCGGCGCAGATGCGCGGCCTCGTGCATCACGATCGCCTCGATCGCCTCAACCGAAAGCTCTGCGGTCAAAGACGAGGGCAGCACGACCGCAGGGTGTATGAAGCCGATGGCAAGCGGCACGCTCGTGCGCTGGGACGCAAGCACCGTGTATCCCAATTCCACACGCAGCGTTTCTGCGGAATGCCTAAGCTTTGCAATCTTCCGTAGATCCAGGAGCAAGACGGCAACCCGCACGCCCGCAATCAGCGACCACAAAGCGGCCAACGCCGCCGAAAGGTCGATCGGAATGTCGATGATCCGGTGCTGCAGCGCGGGGGCACTCGGGGATGCAGGCAATGCTGGGTATCGTTCCGTGGGTTGCGGTGCGGCGATTGCCGGTGCGCTCGGAGATCCTTTTGAATCAGCCGTAACTGCGCTGACGGGAGCGACAAGGGCCTGAGACTCATGCTGTCCCGAAAGCACGATCGTACATACCGGCGCAACCACAAATGCGATCAGGGTGCTGAGCCAGATTGCGTACCGTGTCGATGCGCCGATTCCCGGAAAGGCGCGCAGGAATAACCAGACCACCGCGAGGATGAGCGCACCCTCCCACAAACCGGCAAAGAACGTGCCGGATATCGCGAGCGCAACCTGACGTACAACCTCATTCATTTCCGGTTCCTCGCTGGGCGCGCGAGCAGTTCGCGTATGCGCTTACGATCCGCTGCGCTAACCGGAACGTCGTCAAGCAACGTCAATGCAAGCGCATTTGGAGAGTTGCCGAAAAAGCGCGAGAGCACGTGGCTGACCGCCGTTTTTGCTGCTTCCGATCGCTCGATACAGGTGTGATAAATAAACGCGCGGCCGGCTTCCTTATGCCCGACGTACTTCTTTTGCTCCAGCGTGCGCAATGTAGTCAGCACGGTGTTGTAGGCCAGGGGCGGGGGAGCGAGAGCAGCCGTCACCTCGGAGACCGTCGACGGCCCCCGCGTCCATAGTACTTCCATCAGCCGTAGCTCGTGATCGGTGAGTACGAGCGCCTTTTTTCTGGACATTGCATCTCCTAGATTTCTAGTTGATCCTACCAGGGCGCGCCGGCATTGTCAACTAGTATTCTAAGTCTATGCCGCCTGACGAAATTCCGTCGTGAAAAGACGTTCGACGTAGGCGTGCATCTCCGGATCGATACGCCTCAGGCGAGCGCGTGTTGCGCGGGGCCAAAACGACGCCGGATCGTTCGCCTCCACGTACGCGCGCAAACTCTCGGCGAAATACTCGTCCGTGCCGGTCGCCGCGTACGGCGTGACATACGCCGTTGCCGCACCGAAGAGCCGGCGCAATTCCGGATCCACGCTCGATCGATACACCCCGCCGCCGAGGCCGCAGTCGAGCGCGTGCCCGAATTCGTGCGCGACCGTCATGGGACTGCGCGAGCGCAAATACACGGTTCGCTCCTCGACGACGAACAGTCCGGCAGGAGGCGCCGGCCACGCGTCGACGTCGACGCCGAGGCGTTTGAGCGCGGGAGATGCGTCGTCGTATCGCTGGGCCGCACGGAGCGGAACGATGCGGGTGCCGCACCGGATTGCAAACGCAATGGCGCTTGCGCCGAAGCGATTGAGCGTGCAGACGATCGAGCTGCAAGGCTCGCCGTCGCAGCTCTCGATGAGCTGGGATGCATCGGCGGTCATTCACAGCAAGCATTGCCGCCGCGAATTGCTAAGGGATTGCTGAAAAATTAACGCGTGACATCCCACGTGTCCGCGTTCCAATAATCGTACAGCATGTTCGGCTTGAATCCGTGCAGCGCAGGGTTTACCGCGACGTATTCACGATCGTAAGCCAGCGGAAGCAAGACGGCCTCGTCACGAATGCGCCGCTGCATTACGCTGAAGAAACGTGAGCGATCGGAACGATTCAGCGTTAGTTGCTGAGCCTCGTACGCGTCGTCGTAGGTTTTGTCGCAAAAGCGTGCCATATTGACGCCGTTAGGGGCGCGCCGCGCGCAGTCCCATTGCTCGGATTCCTCGGGGTCGGAGCCGCCATAGAGATTATCCGAGAAGATATTGAAGCGCCCGCTGTATTGAATTCCGCCGGCCGATGCAGGTGCGTACAGCATCGTGTTGTTGTACGTGCGGATGGTGACGTCGATTCCCATTTGCGCGAGGTCGTGCTGCACGGCCGTGTCGATGCGGCGATTGTAATCGCGGTTGTCGGAGACGAGCTCGATGGCGAGCGGTACGCCGTTTCGGAGGCGAACGGCTCCCCGCAATCGCCACCCCGCTGCATCCAGATCGCGGTTCGCTTGCCGCAAGTCGTATGACAGCGGACGGATCGATCGATCGTTCGCCCATAGTACCGGAGGAATCTCGGTATTGGCAAAGGGACGCAATCCGAGATACGTGCTGCGAAGCAAATCGGCGCGATCGATCGATTCGACGATCGCACGGCGCACGCGCACGTCGTCGGTGGGCGATTTCGTGGTTTGAAAGCTCAGGTAATCGAAACCGTTGCGAAGCACCGGCACGATCAGAGCGTCCCGCAGTGCTCGCGCGATCGGAACCTGCAATATGGTAAGATTGTCCACATCGACTTCGTGCGCGCGGAACGTATTGAAAAGCGCCTCGTTATCGGCGACGATCTTGAAAACGACCCGGCGCAAGTGCGGCTTGCGCCAAGCGTATGGGTTGGGAACCAGATCGATTTCGTCTCCGCGCGCCCAACGAACGACGCGGAACGGCCCGCTCCCAAACGGGGCTGCGTTCCAATCGCTGCGCGAGAGGTCAGTGCTCGCAAATGCGTGGGCCGGCAAGATACCGAACGCAAAATCCGAGGGCGCGAATAGCTCCCCGACGGCTGCCGCCCAGGAATGATGCAGTTTGATGCGCACCGTATACGCGTCCGGCGTTTCGAGCGAGGCAATGACGCGGTAGGGCGCGCTGTCGACGACCGGATTGCGCGGATCGAGAATTGCATGATACGTAAATGCGACGTCCTTCGACGTCAGCTCGACGCCGTCGGCAAAACGGACGCCATGACGCAAACGGTAAATGATGGTCCGACCGTCGCGCGAGATTTCTCCATTCGCGCGTGACGGCACGTGCGTGGCCAACAGCGGGACGATGCGGTTGCGGTCATCCAGCCCGACGAGCGTTTCACAGTAGAGTTGACCTAGGTCTATCTGACGCTGAACGTAGCCAAAAAGTGGATTGAGCGAGTTGGGATCGTTTATCATGCCGATCCGCAGCTCGTGCGGCGTCCCCCAACCCAAGGTGCTCCCCGGTTTCGTACACGACGACGCCACCAGGAGTAGAAGCGCTGACAAGGCCAAGCGGACGTTCATGCCGGCTCATTCTACATAGCGGCGAAATACTCGTCCGTGCCGGCCGGCGCGTACGACGTGACGTGCGCGGGGTTGCGCCGGTATTTCCGGGTATATGAACCGGCGGAGGTTTGCGACGATAGAGGAACGGTTTGCTTCGGACGATCCGAACGCGCGTATAGCCGCGGCGGTCTTGCGATCGATTTTCCGCGAAGACTACGTCCGCAACTTTGCCGTACGGCTTTGGGAAGGCACGCTCATACCCGCTCAGAACGAGCGGCTTTTCACGCTTTCCGTGAATCAGCCCGGCGCGCTGCGAGCTGCGTTCAAGCCGCCAATCGATCTGAATGCGGGCCGCGCTTTCGCAGGGGGACTGCTCGACGTCGAGGGCGACGTGGAAGCGGCAATCGACGCGATGATGCGCGTCACCGAAAATAGCGGCGCCGGTACGCTCGCGCGGTTGGCTCTCCTGCTGCGGCGTTTGCCGTCGGCGCCGCTGCCGAAGCTGCGCGAGGCGCACCTCAAAGGCAAACGTCATTCGCTCGCACGCGACCGCGCGGCGATCGGCTTTCATTACGATCAGCCGGTGCCGTTCTATCGGACGTTTCTCGATCGCGACCTCGTGTATTCTTGCGCGTATTTCGACGACGGTGTGAACACGATCGACGACGCGCAGCGGGCGAAGATCGACTACTCGCTGCGCAAATTGCGCTTGCGTCCCGGTGAACGGCTGCTCGACATCGGCTGCGGATGGGGCGCGCTCGTCGTTCGGGCGGCCGCCGAATACGGGGCGTACGTGTTGGGCGTAACGCTGAGCGAACGGCAGTGCGAAGAAGCGCGCAGCCGCATCTCCGCGGCGGGCGCCGGCGAACGCGCCCGCGTCGAGCGTTGGGATTACCGCCAACTCCCGGCAACCACGTTCGACAAGATCGTAAGCATCGGCATGTTCGAACACGTCGGGCGCGAGAAACTTCCGGAGTACTTCTCGACCGCGCATAAGCTGCTCAAAGACGGCGGGCTGTTTTTGAATCACGGGATCGCCAATCAGCACCGCACGCTGCGCGACGGGCGTTCTTCGGGATTCATGGATCGCTTTATATTTCCCGACGGTGAACTGGTGAACGTCGGCGACGCGCTTCAGTTCGCGGAGCGGGCCGGTTTCGAAGTACGCGACGTCGAGAACCTGCGCGAACACTACACACGCACGCTGCGAGCCTGGGCGGCAAATCTCGAACGCAATCGTGAAAGCGCGATCGCTGCTGCCGGAGAGCAATCGTATCGCGCTTGGCGCTTGTATCTCGCCGGCACCGCCCAAGGTTTTCGCGTGGGGCGACTTGGCTTATTCCAGTCGCTGCTGGCCAAGCCGCTGCGTACCGGAGCAGTTCCCGATCTGCCGGCCACGCGGCGCGATCTCTACGATGAGATGACGGTTCGTACCGGGTGACCTGACTCCCAAACCGTACAAGCAGGTGGACGCCTTGTTTTCCTTCTGGGAAGCGAGGCACAAGGACCGCCGTTGCCTCTTGGAAGGCTGCTAAAGTCGTGTTATATTAATTTTACTAATGGCTAATTCGACTACCCCTATGGCGGCCCGTGCCGCCGAGGAGGTCTTGCGGGGACCGGTCAAGTCGAAGACCGTTCTGCCCGTGCTCATTCTGCATTTGCTCGAAAAGCAGCCGGGCCACGGTCTGGCGGTCATGCAGCGCATCGAGGCGGCCTGCGGCGGTCTGCTTGCGGTCAACACGAACACGGTCTACCCGCTTCTGCGCCGTCTCGAAGAGCGTGGCTTCGTGACCGGCGAGTGGGACCACCCCACAAAACGCGCCCGGCGGCTGTACCGCATTACGCCGGCGGGGCGTGAGCGCCTCGCGCGGATCAAAGCCAACATGCTGCCGTACTTGCAGATGCTTTCGGATTCCGTCGAGCGGCTGCGTCGCGAGCTCTATGAACAGCCGTCTGCCTCCGGCACATGTTCCACCTCGATCGCTAGTTAAGCGGAAAGAGTTCAAATCGATGAGTAGCTATCAAGCGCCGTTGCGCGATATGCAGTTCGTTCTTCGCGACCTTGCCGGGCTCGAAGAGATCGCGAAGCTTCCCGGGTGCGAAGACGTGCTCGACGTTGCGGAGCCGATTCTCGAAGAAGCCGCGACGTTCGCGAGCGAAGTGCTCGATCCGATCAATCAAACGGGCGACAAGGAAGGCTGCACCTGGAAAGACGGCAATGTCGCCACGCCCAAAGGCTACAAAGAAGCGTACGCGCAGTTTGCCAAGGCGGGTTGGATCGGTTTGCCGGTTCCGGCCGAATACGGGGGACAAGGTCTGCCGTCATTGATGCTCGGCCCGACGCTCGAGATGTGGAACGCGTCGAACGTCGGTTTTGCGAATGGGCCGCTGCTCAACCAAGGCGCAATCGAAGCGATCGAGCTCGTCGGATCGGACGAACAGAAACACCTGTACATCCCCAAACTCGTCGACGGCACGTGGACCGGCACGATGTGCCTCACGGAACCGCAAGCGGGTTCGGACCTCGCGCAAGTTCGCACGAAAGCCGTCCCGAACGGCGATCACTATCTGCTCAGCGGTCAGAAAATCTTTATCACGTTCGGCGAACATGACATGGCCGAGAACATCGTGCACTTGGTGCTCGCGCGTCTGCCGGATGCACCCGAAGGTACGAAAGGCATTTCGTTGTTCATCGTTCCGAAGTTTTTGGTGAACGCGGACGGATCGCTCGGCAAGCGCAACGACATGGTCTGCGCCGGCATCGAGCACAAGATGGGAATCAACGGCAACCCGACGTGCACGATGAACCTGGGCGAGAACGGCGGCGCGGCCGGTTATCTGGTCGGAAAGCCGAACGAAGGCCTCAAGTACATGTTCGTCATGATGAACGCCGCCCGTTTTTCCGTCGGCGTCCAAGGCATGGCGATCGCCGACCGCGCCTATCAAAGCGCTTTGCAGTACGCCAAGGAGCGCGTTCAGTTCCGCGACGTCGCATCCCGCTCACCGGAGCCCAAGCGGATCATCGAGCATCCGGACGTGCGCCGCATGCTGATGTCGATGAAGTCGCAAATCGAAGCAATGCGAGCGCTCTGCTACGTTACCGCCTCCGCGCTGGACTTGACGAACAAGCATCCCGACGAAAAGGTTCGCAAAGAGAACAAAGCATTCGTCGACCTGATGATCCCGGTGGTAAAAGGCTGGTGCACCGAAACGGCGGTCGACATCTGTTCGAGCGCGGTGCAAGTCTTCGGCGGCGTCGGGTACGTCGAAGAAACCGGTATCGCACAGCAGTACCGGGATGTGCGCATTACCACGATTTACGAAGGCACGACCGGAATCCAGGCGCTCGATTTGGTCGGACGTAAGCTCGCGCAAGACATGGGCGCGACGGCGACGCGCGTCATCAAGCAGATGCAACAGGCGTGCGACGTCATCTTGAGCAAGTCGAACGACACCGAGTCTCTGGAGTCGAAAGACGCGCTCAAGAGCATCGGCGAGCATCTTTCCAAAGCCATCGGCGCGCTGGCCGAAACCTCGCAATTCATCGGCATGACGGCAATGGGCGATCTGCGCAAAGCCGTGGCGTGCAGCGTTCCGTACCTCAAACTCTGGGGCATCACCGCCGGGGGCTGGCAGATGGCGCGCGCGGCGCTGGTCGCGGCCGATAAGATCGCCGCAGGCGATGCGGATGCGGAATTTTATAAGGCCAAACTCACGACGGCCCGATTTTACGCCTCGCACGTCCTCACGCAAAGTGCGCACCTGAAGCGCCAAATCATCGACGGTTCGGGGGACGTGATGGCGCTCACGGAAACGCAATTCGACCTCGACCGTAAATCCGCGGTGGTTGCATGATGAGCGACGTGAAACTCATTACGCTCGACAACCCGCCGGTGAACGCGCTCTCGTTCGCCTATTCCGCGCAGTTACTGGCACAGGTGCAAGCCGCGGAAGCGGATCCGTCGGTGAAAGCGGTCGTCATCACGGGTGCAAACGGCATCTTCAGCGGCGGCGCGGACATCAACGACTTCTCGAAAGAGCCCAATCCGAGCGACAAAAACGTGCGGCATGTCATCGCCGCGATCGAAGCCGGCAAGAAAACGTACATCGCCGCCATCGACGGCAACGCAATGGGCGGGGGCTTAGAACTCGCACTTGCCTGCGACTACCGCGTGGCCACCGCGAAATCCAAAGTCGGCTTGCCGGAGATCAAACTGGGTTTGCTTCCGGGCGCCGGCGGCACGCAACGCTTGCCGCGCCTCATCGGAGCGCAAGATGCGCTGCAGATGATGCTCAAAGGCGAAGCCGTAAAAGCCGAAGACGCGAAAAAGAAAGGCCTGCTCGACGAGGTCGTGTCCGGCGATTGTGCCCAGGCCGCAACGACGTATGCGGACAAGCCGCGCCGGCGTGTTTCGGCGATGGCAGTTTCGCTCGCGGGATTACCGGCCAATGCGGTTCCGTTCGTTATCGCGCAAGCGCACAAAATGTGCCCGCCGGAAGAGAATGGCGGATTCGCGGCGCACAAACTCGTCGACGCGGTCGAGGCGGCGTTCGAGCTGCCGTTCCCGCGCGGGCTAGCGCGTGAGGCTCGCCTTTTCGAAGAGCTCGCGCGGTCACAGCCTTCGCTCGCGCTGCGCCACTTGTTCTTCGCCGAACGCGAACTCTCGAAGATCCCGGAATTGGAAACCATTCGTCGCGAAGGCGATTCAAAGCAGATTCAAATGAAGAAAGCAGGCGTCGTCGGCGGCGGCACGATGGGTACGGGCATTGCGATTACGTTTGCAAATGCGGACATTCCGGTAACGGTCGTCGAGCCCAATGCCGAGCAAATCGAAAAAGCCCGGCAGATGGTCTTCGGCATGTTCATGTATCAGGTGCAAAAGGGACGGCTCACGCAAGAAGAGGCGTGGAGGCGCGGACAATCCATCGCTTTCACCGATGATTTCAACGATTTGGCGGATGCCGACGTCGTGATCGAGGCCGTCTTCGAGAACATGAACGTAAAGAAAGACGTATTTAAGAAACTCGACGCGATCGTCAAACCCGAAAGCATTCTCGCTTCGAACACTTCCACGCTCGACATCGACGAGATGGCTTCAGTTACGAAGCGACCGGACAAATTCGTCGGCTTACATTTTTTCGCTCCGGCGAACATCATGAAATTGCTCGAAATCGTGCGTGGTAAGGATACCTCGCCGGAAACGCTCGCAACCGCATTCAAACTCGGCAAAACCCTGCGCAAAGTGGCCGTGCTTTCGGGCAACGCTTTCGGTTTCATCGGCAACAGGATGCTATTCGACTATGCGCGCGAAGCGGTCGGATTGGCGGAAGAAGGCGTTCCGCCGTACCGAATCGACGCGGCGATGAAGAACTTTGGTATGGCGATGGGCCCGTTCGCGATGTTCGATCTTTCCGGGATCGACGTTTTCCGGCACATCCAGCAGGCACGTCCCGACATGGGAGCGGGCCGCACGAAGATCGTCGACCGGCTGTGCGACCAAAAGCGCCTGGGTCAAAAGACCGGCAAGGGTTTTTACAAGTACGATCCGAGTGTGGGCAAAGGCCGCGAACCGATCCGCGACGAGGAAGTGGAGCAACTGTTCGCCGAGGTCGCTGCAGAAGCCGGCATCGCACAAAATCCGAACGTGACCGACGAGCAGATCGTCGAACGTTTGACCCGTGCGTTAATCGATGCGGGCGCCGAACTGCTCGAAAAAAAGGTGGCGTTGCGTCCTGGGGACATCGACATCGTGTATATCTACGGCTATGGCTTTGCGCCGCATCACGGCGGCCCGATGTGGTATGGCCACGAGACCGGCTATAAAGACGTTTACGCGTCGCACGACGCCGATTCGGGCCGGCGCGATAAATCGAACGGCCGTGAGCCCGTCCAGGGACAAAAAGGAGAAGTCATTCATGCGTGAGGCGGCAATCGTCTCGGCTGCGCGCACGCCGATCGGGAAAGCGTTCCGCGGCGCGTTCAATCAAACGCACGGCGCGACGCTTGCGGGGCACGTCATCAAAGCGGCAGTCGAACGCGCGAACGTCGATCCGAATGAAGTCGACGACGTCGTTCTGGGCGTCGGCTTGCCCGAAGGCGCTACCGGAAATAATCTCGGTCGAGTGGCTGCGCTGCGCGCCGGTTTGCCGGTGAGCGTACCGGGAACGACCATCAACCGCTATTGTTCTTCCGGTTTGCAATCGATCTCAGTGGCTGCGCAGCGCGTCATCGTGGACGGTGCGAACGTCGTCGTCGCGGGCGGCGCCGAATCGATCAGCATGGTGCAAAACACCATGAACGTCGAGTTCTTTACCGAGGAGTGGATGCTGCGGCACGAACCCGACGTCTACATGCCGATGCTGCAAACGGCCGATTTCGTGGCGAAGAAGTACGACGTTTCGCGAGAGCGGCAGGACGAGTACGCGCTGCAAAGCCAGCAGCGGACGGCTGCGGCACAAGCGGCGGGGGCCTTCGAACAAGAGATCGTGCCGATCACGACGTGGAAGTTCGTCGAAGACAAAGAAACGGGCGAAGTGCACGAAGAGCGGGTGACCCTGAAGCAAGATGAGGGAAATCGTCCGGAGACGACGCTCGAGGCTCTTTCGAAACTCAAAGGTGTGCTGGATCCGAAGTCGCCGATTACCGCCGGCAATTCGTCGCAACTCTCGGACGGCGCGGGCGCGGTGGTCGTCATGGATGCGAAACTGGCCCAGCAGCGCGGTTTGCGGCCGCTGGGCTTTTATCGTGGATTCGTCGTCGTCGGCAACGAGCCGGGCGAGATGGGCATCGCTCCGGTCTATGCGATTCCCAAATTGCTCAAACAGCACAATCTCACCGTCGGCGACATCGGTTTGTGGGAGCTCAACGAAGCCTTCGCCGTGCAGACGGTGTATATTCGCGACACACTGGGCATTCCGAACGATCGCTTCAACGTGAGCGGCGGCGCCATTTCAATCGGGCACCCGTACGGCTTGTCCGGCACGCGCATGGTCATGCACGCGCTAATCGAAGGAAAGAAGCGCGGAGCAAAACACGTCGTCGTCACGATGTGCGTAGGCGGCGGCATGGGCGCGGCAGGCCTTTTCGAAGTCGCGTAGTTTACGGCGGCTTCGACTTCGCTCAGCCATGCTTCGACACGCTCAGCATGACTACCACGACCCCGAGCGCGTAAGAAATAACGCCGGGTCTAATTGCGTAAGGGCGCGCCGTGCTCCAGCATGTATTCCATGCGCGCTTTGGTCTTGTCGTTGAAAACCAGCGTTTCGAAGTAGCGCGTTTCGAGGTCGAGTAATTCCTCGTGAGAAACGCGTCGGGCTGGGCCGGGTCCTCCGGTCATGACGCGTGCGACCGCTCGCGCAACCTCCGCATCGTACAGCGTGACCATTTCCGAAGCCTGCGGCCATGTCGATCGCTTGCTCCAGTGCGGCGTATCCCTCATCGCCGAGAACCGGGATATTCTGCCGGTGCGCCGGCGCACTGTATCCGGGCGCGAGCTCGAGCACACGCGCCTTCGCCTCGCCGATGAGCGAACTCAAATCGGTGCTGATGCGATCGTGGGATTTGAGAAACTTGAGCGAACGTGCGTCTTCGGCGTCTTTCGACCCGCGCGTGAAGACGATCGTTTGAAAGGCTTCGCGCAATCCGGCGGCTTCGTTGCCTTCTCCCGCGCTATCGATGCAGCGAACGTACAACTCGCTGGTGCCTCCGAGATCCGGCAAGATGCCGACCGCGATTTCCGGAAGGCTCGCGCGCATGCTCGAATGCGCCTGCACGCGGTCCGCGTACATCGTCAATTCCAGTGCGCCGCCGACGGTCAATTCGAACGGCGCGGAAACCGTCGGAAACGGAGCGACGCGCATGCCGGTCGTGATGCGTTGAAAGCGCTTGGCCGCGAGATGAAACCGTTCGCGATCGCCGCCGATCTCGTGCAGCAGCGAAAGCAGCCAGCGCAAATTCGCGCCGAACGAAAAGTGCTTTCCCTGATTGCCGATCACCAGCCCGTTGTATTGGCCCGGAATCGTCGCGAATGCATGTTCCGCAACCGTTAGCGTGTCGCCGTCCAGCGTGTTGCCCTTGGAGTGAAACTCCAAACACAGTACACCGCCATCGAGATCGAGCAGCGAGGAGCCTGCAGTGGACGCGAGAACGCGTGCGGGATCTCTTCGAACGTCGTCAAGGACGACCGGCGTTTGCAGCATGATTCCGATTTCTCGAAAGCAACCGGTAGTTCCGTCGCTGTGGCTCGCTGAGCGGGTAAGAGGCCCAATGCAGGTACTGCTTTGTAGGGAGATAGCACGTATGAAAGATGCCTTCGGCAAAAGCGCGGCGGGTTTGGTAATGGCTGCAGCCCTCGCGATGATGCCCGGGATCGCACTGGCTCAGGCCGCCAGCCCGGCGGCAAGCCCCGCCGCAACGAGCGGCTCATCCACAACGACGACAACCACGACGAATGCCTCGCCGGCGGTTTCGCCGGCAGCGGGCGGCACAACGACCACAACCGGCGGCACGACCACCGGAACCACCACCAGTGGAGGCGGCGGATCCGGCTGGTGGGGCCTCATCGGCCTCGTCGGCCTTCTCGGCCTGTTCGGTATGGGCGGACGCCGCACGACGAACGTCGAGACGTACGACACCACTCGCCGGCCATAGCGCGCTTATGCAGGTGGGGCGAAAGCCCCACCTTGCAGCGCCCACTCCCCCTACGCGTTTTTTCACGCATGAGCACAGAGTGTAGGCAGAATGCTTGCCGCGCGAAAACGTAGGCGCCGCGTCGACGACGCACTTGCCGTGGCCAGCCCAGTTGCGCTCACCGAAGCAATGGACGAGCTCATCTGCGGACGTTCCATCGAAGATGTGCGCGCGCTGATCGCGCGCAGCGCGAAGCGCATGGATCCGGGCGATCGCGCGCAGTTGCAGTTCTATTTGAATCCCGACGAGAGCGACGATTTGCTGGGCCATCGGTTCAGCGCTTTTTTGCGCCAGAATCCGCGCGCATTTACAGCCCTGGACGCCGATGCCATCGAAGCCATTCTGGCGCAGGTCGGCGAGATGCCCGAAGTTCAACGCACAACGCGCCGCCTTCCGGCACCCACTGCTGCACTGGTCGCGCTCGCGGTCGTCGTGACGATGCTGCCGCTTGCGGCCGAGTACGCGCACCAGCGCGGATTGCTGCAAGGACTCACGGATCCGATTTCGCCGCCGCCGATAATCGCGCCGTTCGTGCAGCGCATCATCCTCCATCGAGCTTCCGCACCGCCCCCGCGAAAAATACGTCAAACTCCGTCCGGAGTCGTTGCGCAGCACTACGCGCACCCGCGTCGCGCGATAGCCCAGCATCCGCACAAACTGCGTCATCGTCGTCATGCCGCCCTAGCCATGAGGCGGCGCCCGCGCAGGCTCCATCACGCTGCCGTCGCCTGGAAATTCGACCGCGGCAACAATCCGTATTTCACTCCGCTGCGCTGGCGTCATCCCTACGAGGCGGACGACTCGCCGTTCGGTGAGCGCGCGCGTTTGAGCGTGCGATCGTACCTGCACGCGATCGTGGACGGAAACTTCGCCGCGGCATTGATGAATTTGGGAATGTCGCCGGCGGCGGACACGAAGGCGCTCGCGGAAATGCCGATCGTGGCTCGAAGCACCCGAATTGCGATCCTCGGATCGAAAGCGCAACCGGACGGCAGAGAGCAGGTTCAGGCGCAGATCGTCACTGACAATCGTGAATACTATGCGGTGTTTTCGGTAGCGGAAGACGGGGCGGCCGTTCGTATCGTGGATCATTACTTCATCCCCGTGAACCACAGCGCGCAAGTCGCCTTCCGATCCCTCAAGCAGAACCCCCACTAGCCGAAACTGCAAGCATGAGAGCAGATCGCCACGGCGCCGCGCATTTCCGCGCGGGCCCGAGCATCGCCTCATGATCTCCGGCGAGATGCATTATGCGCGAATTCCACGAGCGTACTGGCGCGACCGGCTGCGCATGGCGCGCGCGATGGGACTCGACACCACTTCGACGTACGTGTTTTGGAATCGCCACGAACCGCGCCGCGGGCACTTCGATTTTTCCGGTGAAAACGACGTGGCGGCGTACGTGCGTTGTGCGCAGGAAGAAGGCCTCGACGTCATTTTGCGGCCGGGCCCATACGTTTGCGCGGAATGGGATTTCGGCGGCCTGCCTGCATGGCTGCTCGAAATCGGCGCGCCGATTCGAACCGCGCACGAAGCGTACATGGAGCCGGCGCGCGCGTGGCTGCACCGCCTCGGCGAAGAGCTCGCGCCGCTGCAGCGGCGGCATGGCGGTCCGATCGTCGCCGTGCAGACTCGAGAACGAATACGGTGCATTCGGAAGGGACCGCGCATATTTGCGGGTCCTGCGCGATGCGCTCGCCGCCGCCGGTTTCGACGATTCGCCGCTCTTCACCATCGACCAACCGGACGATCTCGCCGCGGGCGCGCTCGACGGCGTTCCCATTGCCGTGACATTCGCACCGGGCAATCCCGGCGATCAATTTCGGCGCGTGCGCGAACTGCGTCCGCATGATCCGCTGTTTTGCGGCGAGTATTGGGCCGGCTGGTTCGACCATTGGGACGAACCGCATCACCGTTTGGACGACGAGCAGCAAGCACGCGATCTCCAGTGGATGCTGCGAGAAGGCTGCGCGGTAAACGTCTACATGTTTCACGGCGGCACGAACTTCGGATTTTCGAACGGTGCGAATTCCGTGCCGGACCATCCATACCAGCCGACGACGACCAGTTACGACTACGACGCGGCACTCGACGAAGCGGGACGTCCAACGGCAAAATATTTTCGTTTTCGCGAGGTGATCGCCAGTGAAACCGGCGTTGCTCCGCCGCCGGTGCCCGCCGTCCAAGATATGATGGAAATTCCGGAATTTGCACTGCCGGAATCGTGTTCGCTTCTCGACGCACCGCTCGATGAAGGCGTGTACGGCGAGTCGCCGCAGCCGATGGAGACGCTGGGACAAGCATTCGGTTATATTCTGTATCGCACCGAGATCGCCGGGCCGGTTTCAGGCGAACTCGAGATCGACGCCGTGCGCGACTACGCGGTCGTAGCGCTCGACGGCGAAATCGTCGCGCGTTTGGATCGGCGATTGGGCGAATCGCGCGCGAGCATAACGTGTTCCCGCTCCCGTGCAAAACTGGATATCCTCGTCGAAAACTGCGGCAGAATCAATTACGGCCCCGGCTTGCCGTTCGAACGCAAGGGTATTACGAACGCGGTGCGCTTGAACGAACGCGAACTGCACGGATGGCGGATGATCTCGCTCCCGTTCGACGATCCCGCCGGTTTCATATTCGATCGCGCCGGCGCGCGGGCGCCGGCGCTGCATCGCGGTGTGATGCGCGTGCAGAAGCCCGGCGACACGTTCTTGGACGTTTCGTCTTTAGGCAAAGGCGTGCTGTGGGTGAACGGCCGGAATGCGGGGCGTTTTTGGAACATCGGCCCGCAACGCGCATTGTACGTGCCGGGCGTCTGGCTGCACGCGGGCGATAACGATATCGTCGCGTTCGACGTCTTCGCGCATGCGGTCGCCCCGCGAATTCGCGGCATACGAGGAACTGGAACCTCGCCCGGCGCAAACGCGCGGCATGGCAGTAACCAAGGGCCGCACCTCCACGGCCAATAAAACCGCCACGCTGGAGGTCGGTGCGAGCGCGCCGGATTTCGAACTCGAGAGCCATCGCGGCGAGCGCTGGCGCCTTTCCGACCAAAAAGGCAAAAACCACGTCGTCATCGCGTTCTATCCGTTCGCATTCACACCGGTTTGAACGAGCCAAATGCCCGGCCTCGAGAAAAATCTCGAGCGCTTTAAGGGGCTCGATGCCCAAGTTGTGGGCATCTCAATCGATTCCGCGCACGCCAACAGAGCGTGGGCCGAATCCATCGGGGGTCTGAGTTATCCGCTGCTGTGCGATTTTTGGCCGCACGGCAACGTTGCCCGCGCGTACGGCGTCTTCGACGAGAAGGCGGGACGTTCGGAGCGCGCGGTCTTCATCGTCGACAAACAGGGCGTCGTGCGCTACATCGACGTGCACGATATCGGCGAACAGCCGGACGAGGAACAAATCCTCGAGGCGCTCGGCAAACTGAAGTAGGAACGTCGAATTCGAGCGCGCTCAGCTTTGCAGTGCGCGCTCGATTGTCGACCAAATCATTCCGCGCGGAATGTAAAACGGCACCTCGTCCAATGTCAAGGTCAGGGTTTTCGCGGCTTCGTCATACGCAAAACCGCCTTTCACGCCCTGGCTTTCGATCGTGCCGCTGTCGCCGGGGGAAAGCGGAACGTAAGCAGCGATCTGTGAGCGCAAGTTGTCCACTTGCGCGCGCTCGACGTTTTCATAGGTCTTAGTTTCTGCAGCCATCGGCGTCGCTTTCGTCCCATAACATGGCCGCGCCTCGCACGCCGCTCGAGTCACCGTGCGCGGCTTGCTTCAGCCGCGTTCGCACGACGTCCGAAAATACGTAGCGTTCCAGCAGATGCGGCACGTGTTCGTAGAGCTGCGTCACGTTCGATACACCTCCGCCGAGCACGATCGTATCGGGATCGACGACATTGATGACGCTCGCGAGCCCCCGCGCCAAGCGGTCCTCGTAGAGCGACAGCGCCGCTTCGCCGAACGCCGCGCGGCCCCGCGCCAACGCGGGACCGCTCAGGAACGTTTCGATGCAGCCTTTCTTGCCGCAATAGCACTGTGGGCCGGGCAATTCGTCGTGCCGCGGCCACGGAAGCGGATTGTGTCCCCACTCGCCCGCGATGCCGTTCGTGCCGTCTATCACGCGCCGGCCGAGCGCGATCGCGCCGCCCACGCCCGTACCAAGGATAACGCCGAATGCCGCTGCCGCACCGGCCGCTGCGCCGTCGGCGGCTTCGGAGCGTATGAAGCAATTCGCGTCGTTTGCCATGCGAATCGGCCTTCCGATTTCGCGTTCCACGTCTGCTCGCAACGGCTTTCCGATGAGCGTCGTGCTGTTCGCATTGATAATGAGGCCGCTGCTCGGCGAGGTCGTTCCCGGCGTGCCTATACCCACGGTCGCGCTATCACCTGCGATTGCCTCGGCACGGCGCACGAGATCCGCAATCGTCCGGACGATCGCGGCGTAGTCGTCCGCGGGAGTTGCGACCCGCTCTCGCAACAGCGTCTCTCCGGTATGATTCAATACAATGACTTCGGTCTTTGTACCGCCGAGATCGATACCGATCCGCATTTCGCCGACTCGTACCATTTTTTAAAGGATTAACTCGACTTCACATGGGTATAACGCTGCGATGGCCCCGCACGGGTTTAAATCGTGACGGCTTCTCGGAATAGTCTGCTCGAGTCGTCTGAGTGTTGTACGCATTTCCTGGAGTTTCAACGCCCGGACGAGCGGCGCATTGGCGAAGGCGCCGGCCGTTTTCTCTCGACCGCCTTGAGCGCCGGCGGAGTCGCGGTTGCGATCGCGACGCAGCGAAACGCCACCGGCATACTCGCCCAGTTGGCCGGCACCGGGCGCGATCCCGTTGCAGCAATGCGCGAGGGCACTCTGGTGTTGCTGGACAGCGAAGAAACCCTCTCGCGCTTTTCCACGGACGGCTGCATCGATGCGGAGCAGTTCGATCGCGAGGTCGGCGCAGCGGTTCGCAAAACGCACCAGCGCGCGGGCGGAGCGCCTCTTCACGCATTCGGGGACATGGTCGGGGTGCTCTGGCTGCGCGAGCAGCAGGATGCGGCGGTTGAACTCGAGCGGCTGTGGAACGCGCTGCAAAGCGAAGTCGGCTTCGCGCTCTATTGCGCGTATCCGGTGGATGTACTTGCTCCCGGGTTTTGCACGGAAGCGCTGCACGGCGTGTTCGAAACGCATAGCCACATGTCTTCCGGCCGCGGCTCCGCCGATTTGGGCCGGGTGCTCGAGCGCGCCATCGACGAGGTTCTCGGCAATCGAGATTTCAGAAATTCGTTCGCAAATCAAGACGACCGGCGTGCGCGTGCCGTTGGCGATGCCCAAGCCCGAACAAATGGTTTTGTGGCTGCGCAGCAACGTCCCGGATACGGCCGCATTGATTCTCGACCGCGCGCGCGAACTTCGGGAAGTCACCGCGCCTCGCACGTACTTGCGGCAGCAGCGCGCGAGCCTTTAGGCCGCTCCGAACAAGTACTCCGGCGCGTTCCGCATCGCTTTGCGAAGCGCGTCGATGATGGGTTTTCCGCCCTCGTCGGCCGACCGGATCAGCATGCGTAATGCGTCGCTCGGAGCGCAGCGGTGGTCTTTCGCGCGATCGAAGACGAGCGAATCGAATTCCTCGGCGACTGCAATGACGCGAGTTTCCGTGCATTCCGCTCCGCGTTGAAACGCGCGCACCACCGGTGCGTATTCGCGCAATTCCGCAATACAATCGAAGGCACGCGGGTCCAGCCGGGCGAGAACGCCGCACCGGCGCATGAACGCAGCGGCCGGAGCAGAAGGCAACTCCGCGGCCATGCGAGCGCACCATTCGCCCACGTGGCGCGCGCGAGCGTAAGCGCGCGTGTTCCCCGCGGTCAGGGCGAGCAAGACTGCATCGAGCACGGCCTCCGCCTGCGATTCCAAGACCCAGCCGGACTCCAGTAAAACGGATGGTACGGTTGCCAATTTGCGGGAGGCTTCAAGGCGATTGAGCGTTGCCAGCCTCTACAGTCAGGTCCTCGAGCTCGTCGTCCATTCCTCGAGCTTACCCCGCCTGCCCCTATCCGGCCATGCGCAGAGTTAGGTAGGCGAAATGGAGTACACCCCATTTTCGAGTCAAAGGGCGTAGGCAAAACGTAACCTCCGGCGTAGTCTTCAACCGGGGTGTACCCTATTTGAGGTACCGTTGCTGCTACGAAAATGAGAGAGGTACTGGAATGGCTTTCTTCGTCACTACGTTGTGGGCGTTTTTTTCTTTCGTCAATCTCGGGTTTGGTCACCAGGCGGTGCTGGGACACGTCTACCCTGCGCACCACAGCGGTGCGCACATCATGGACAGTTCCACCGGTGGACCCGCGTAGGCAAGGGAAGGGGCGTACCTGGGGCCAACCTGCAATGGCCGGGTTATGAAGGCTTTGAATTCCGTTCATCCAGTGCACGATACCGCGCTCGAGCAGGCGCGGCGTCTTTGGTGCGCGGCGGAGTACTCCGCGTGCCTCGAGCTTCTGAACGACGAGGAGCCGTCGGCGGAACGCTTCTTGCTTGCAGCGTGGGCGTACTACCGGTTGCGTCGCTATGACGACGCACTCGGCGCAATTGCGCGCGGTCACGCGCTGTTTCATTCTAATGACGTGCGCGTGGAAGCCGATGCGCTCAGCTCGGTCCTGCATCAGATCTTGGGAAACGAGCGCGAGTCGGACGTTTTTGCCGAGCGCGCGGTCGCGCTCGATTCGCGTTCGATTTTCACACGTGCGGGGAACATGCTCGCACTGCGCGCGTGGCTGCGCGACGATCTGGCCGAGTGCCTGCGGCGTCTGCGCGCGGGTGAAGCCTCGCCCGACGGCAATATTCGCGCTTATGCCGTCAGCATTCGATCGTGGACGCTGGCAAGCCGAAGACAGTTCGCGGAACACGCGCGTTTACTGCAGCAAACGCTCGAGATTACGCTTTCCGCGCCGGTTCCGGACGTTGGACTTGCGGCGGAAACGCTCCATACGCTCAGTGCACTGTGCAGAGAGATGTATCTTCCGCAAGAATTCACCGTGCTCGAAGGGGTCGTCGAGGGATTTCCATGGACGGCGGACCTTCGCAATCAGCAGTACAACACGCTGCGGCACATCGCGTGGACGTACGCGCTGCAAGGGCAGTACGTCGTAGGCTTGCGCCAGTTGCGGAAAGCAACTGCGCTTGCTCCGAATTCCGCACTGGTCGCGCTTTCGATGTTGGACGCTGCGTGGGTTGCGCTCAGCTCCGGCGAGAAAAATGCCGCGCAAGCGCATCTGAGCGATGCACTGGAACTCGTTCGCGAGGTGAATTGGGAAAAACTCGAGAGCGACGAGATGCGCGCGGTGCTCCTCGCAGCGGAGATCAGCTGTGTTTTCGACGTTAGGGAAGCGCGCGAGTTGCTCGCAAGGTATGAAAGCCTCAAGGGTAATCTCTCCGTCCGCTTAGGCGCGAAACATGCGGGAAATCTCGATCCGGTCGAAAGCTTTACGCGAGCCCTCGTTCTTTCGGGAACCGGCGACGTCTCTCGCGCGCGCAAGTTCGCGAAAGAGGCGCATCGCCAGTTCAAACAGCTCGGCTATGAGTGGCGTGCCGCGCGCTGCGCACTCTTTTTGTACGAGTCGGGTTGCGGCGAAACGTGGCTTGCGGCCGCGAGAGAGCACGCGCGGAATTATCCGCGCAGCTTCATCGGGGCGCAGTTGCAGCGCATCGACTACGAATCGAATTTCGAGCCGCTGGCTCGCTTGACTCCGCGCCAGCGCGACGTGGTGCGCCTGCTGGTCGAGGGCGATACAGTGGACGACGTTGCGGCCGCGCTGCGGACGAGTCCGAGTACGGTGCGCGTTCATCTCAAGCATATTCACCGCGCACTCGGCGTTCGCAATCGCGTCGAACTGCTGCGCGCGGTAAAACCAAGCGCTTAGAACACACTCAGCCGATAGCGAGCCGCGCGCAAACCTCTCCGGCATACGCCGCGAGAAATCCGGTGACGACGCTGCCGATAGCATACAGCAATGCGAGCGGAGCAGCGCCGTCGCCGACGAGAACGAGCGTGTCGAGCGAGAACGTCGAAAACGTGGTGTAACCACCGAGCACGCCCGTCGCCGCGAAGATACGAACGTTTGGAGTGATGCCGAACGAACGCGTCAGCGCAAGCTGAGCGACGGCTCCGATGAGAAAACTTCCGCTTACGTTGATGACGAACGTGCCCCACGGAAATCCGGGGCCGAATCGCTGCAAAAATGCCGATCCGACCAGGTAGCGCAGGATCGCACCGATGCCGCCGCCGATGCCGACGGCGACGATCGCTTTCGGGTCCACGTCTAAGCGCCGCCCTTCGATATGGGCACGACCTGAACGTTCTCCAGCGTAAGCAATCCTTCCGCAATCATCGTCCGCAGCGTGGGAATGAATCCGAGCACTTTGTCGTTCTGCTCGAACACTTCGATGACGACGGGAAGGTTCGTCGAGAAATCGATGACGCGCGCGGAATGAACGGCACGATGCCTGCCGAATCCGCCGATGCCTTTGAGGACCGTCGCGCCGGAAAACCCGGCGGCTTCGAGCGATTCAGCGATTGCGGCATAGAGCGGCTTTCCGCCAAAGCGGTCGTCTTCGTCGACGAAGATGCGCAGCAGTTTCCCCGTTTCACGATCCGATGTGATGGGAGCTCTCCTTGGAAAGGCGCAGATAGTGAGCCGCCTCCACGGTAATCAGTCCGTCGTGAATGACGGTTTGCAATTCGGGCAGGACGCGCTCGATCACCGCGCTGTCCTCGACGACCTCGATTACGATGGGCAAATTCGGAGCCCACGAAAAGACACTCGCGGCGTGAATTTGGTGCCGGCTTCCGAAGCCTTCGATTCCGCGAAAAACGGTTGCGCCGGCGATGCCGCGCTTGCGCAGCAATTCTACGACCGCCGTGTAGAGCGGTTGCGCGCCGGCACGATCGTCCTCGTCGACGAAGATGCGCAGCAGTGTGCCCTCTTTGAAGTCCGCCGCGGGTTGCACCGCAAGAGTATAACACAGCATGTTCTTGCATGAAGCATCGGCGCCGCGTCGAACTGCCGTCCGGTGACTGCCGACTGGGTGACCGCTGTTGGGACCGCCGGGACGTTCGTCGTTATAGCGGCCTCGGCTGTTGCTGCGCTCGTTCAAATCTCGCACGTGCGCGGCGGTAATCAGATTCTCGCGCTGAACGAAACGCGCGAGACGATGGAATCTCCGGAGTTTCGCGAGGCGCTGTTGTGGGTGCTGCGGGATCTTCCGCAATTGACGAGCGATCCGGAGTCGCAAAAATTGCTGATTACCGTTCCGCTTCCGAAACAATTCATCCAGTTGCGTACCGTGGGGAATTTCTTCGAAAACTTGGGATTGTTCGTCAAACGCCGGATTCTGGCAGAAGACATCGTGTGCGATCTGTGGGGCGAGGCGATACTGAACGCGTGGAAGAGTCTCGTACCGGTGATCGCAAACCGCCGGCACGCGCAGCAGAACCCCGCAATGTACGACAACTTCGAATACCTCGCCGTTGCGGCGCAACAATTCAAACGACGCCACCCGCAGGGCACCTATCCCGGCGGTTTTGAACGCTGGACGATGCCGCCGCTCTGGGATGACATTTGAGCGCACGAGTCACCCGCTCGGACGACATTCTCATTCGAGCGGGTTTCGATGTGGATTCACGGAGGCAGTGCGACGTGAAATCGTCGATGCGTACGCTGCGGCGGGACAGACCGACGCCGCTCGTCGTCATATCGCAGCAGGACAGCATCGAGGAAGCCTGCGCGTCCGTCGGGACGATTACGTTCGGATGACGGCTCTTTACCAAGAAGTCCGCGGCCGGCGGTGAAGCGCGACAAGTTTGCGAAGGTTGAATAGTGACGTGCGAATCGTGTCTGCTCACCGCATGCAATCTCGCGTGCATTGGCTCCGCCATCATCGTTTTGTCACCGTTTTTTCGACCGCCTAGGCGTAAACATTTACTGGCGCGCGTAACCGGGGACCGGCTTTTACAAAAAGCGCGCCACGAGGATGGCAATGTCGTCGCGCCGGTGATCTTCGGCAAATCGTTCTACCGCGTGCAACAGGGCTTCGGCGATCGCCGTTTCGGCCTCTTCGCGATGCTGCAGAATCGTCTGCTCGATATGTTCGAGCCCAAGTGTGCTTCCTTTTGCGTTTCTGGCTTCGGTTACGCCGTCGGTCGCGACCACGAGCAACGAGCCTTCTTCCAAGTTGACAAAACCTTGCTTGAAAAGATGATGCTGATCTTCGAAGACGCCGACGAGCGGTGCCGTGGGTGGGAGTCTGTGGACTTCCCCGTTGGGATGCACGATGAGGACTGACTCCAAAGCAGCATTGGTGTACGTGAGGAGCCGGCGCGTCGAATCGACCATGCCCAAAAACACCGTCGCGAACGACTCCGTTCCCTCGCACGCGTTATTTTCCAAGTAAAGGCGGTCGAGCGAACGAATGACCTTTTCCGGCGTCAGTCCGTTCGAAACGAACGCGCGCAGCCCGTATTTGATCATTGCCGCGTGCACCGCCGCCTGCGTGCCTTTTCCGGCAATATCGGCGACGGCAATGGACACATGGTCGTTGTCGTAGTGAAACACGTCGACGATATCGCCGCCCGTTTTGCCTTCCGCGAGCTTGTACGCGGTCGCATAGCGAAGTCGAGGGATACGATGTTGCGTTCCGCCGAAAACCGTTTCGACCAGCGCCTGCGCTGCTTCACTGTCGACGTTGACGTACGGATGTTCCGCACGCAGGAGTGAAAGACTCCGCAGGTTCCGCCGGGATCGGCCGCTCCGGCCGCGTTTCGATTCCGGCGGCAACAGGCATTCCGGAATCCGGTGTGGACGTGAGTTCCTCGGAGTTCATGAAACCCTCATAACAAAAGCAAGCCAAGCACTGTAAAGGCGCGTTCAGCGGGGTTCGTCAAGGCTGAGCCTCTCCCCGCGCACGATCAGACATCTGACGGCTCGATAATATTCCGCGCACATGCTTTACGCGGCGGCGTTATTACAGAGCCGAGGAGTTCAAGCCGCGCGTTGAAGTCACCGTCGCAAGCGGCAAGGCTTTCGTCCGCGACTCGGTGGCGCTTATAGATAACGCGTAACGCATTCCCTTAAGTGCCAACAGTCGATTCTTGTGGTAGCCCCAGCGGGATTCGAACCCGCGTTACCGCCGTGAGAGGGCGGCGTCCTAGGCCTCTAGACGATAGGGCCATGCTCCGGGGGATGGATTCGAACCACCGAATGCCGGATTCAGAGTCGCGCGTCTTACCAGCTTGGACTAACCCGGAATGGCAGCGACGGTAATACTACAACGGTCGGGTCGACCCTTGCAAGCGCTTACGGCGTTTCACGTTGCGTCCGCCATACGTTTCGGTTTGGCTATGGCAGTTCGGGCATAGCATCCGCAGATTCTCAAGGCGTGATCGTCCTTTACGCCGTTAATGTGATCGATGTGCATTTGAAATGCTCTCCCTGCCATTCCCGTAGATGGCAAATCTGGCAAATGTTTTCCAGAATCCCCTCGCTCAGGAGGCGGTCTTAATTGCCGAACGGATTTTGCGCGTTGCCAGCAGTACTCGAGACCGGCATCCGCTCGCGCGCGGCTCGTGAACTCCCTCGCTTGACTGCCTTTATCCATCCGTCGGCACAAAATCCAAATTTTGCCCGGCATTCCCGGTAGGAATGGCCGGCATCATAATACGCCTGAACAGCTGCCCAATCGTACCGGCGACGGCGATCGGTGAATTGCATCGGAGCGCGCATGGATCTCACCTCGCTTGATAGCCTTCATCCAAGCGCAGTGAGTGAATCCGAAAGTCGCTCCGGCATTCCGCGAAGCCGTGCCCGTCATCGTGAAAGCGTTGAATTGCCGTCCAGTCGTACACCCGCCTGCCCATGCAGCTGATTATAATCGAACAAGTGTTCGGATGTGTTGCCGAAATGTTGCCGCGTTGAAAAAAAATTCTGAGCGGGAATACGAGAAGGCAGGGGCGCAACAGGCTTCCTTGCTTTTCCGCTTTTCCGTTCCGGGTAGGAGGTCGTTGGTGCAGGCAATCGTGCTGGTCGGCGGCGAGGGAACGCGGCTTCGCCCGCTCACCTTCGGCACACCGAAACCCATGGTCCCGATCATGAACGTGCCGTTTCTGGCGCGCACGCTCGAACGTCTGTACGAAGCGGGAATTCGCGACGTCATTCTGCCCGCGGGCTACATGCCGCAGGCGATCACCGAGTACTTCGGCGACGGCTCGGACTTCGGTATGAAAATCACGTACGTGATCGAGGACGAGCCGCTCGGAACCGCAGGCGCGATCAAAAACGTCGAGCAGTACATTCACGGGCCGTTCTTCGTACTCAACGGTGACGTGCTGACCAGTCTCGATTTGCAAGCGATGATCGCGTATCACAAGGAAAAAGGCGGCCTGGGCGTGCTGCATCTCATTAAAGTAGAAGATCCGTCGGCGTTCGGGTGCGTCGTCAGCGACGCGAACGGACGCATCTCGCAATTCGTTGAGAAGCCGGCCAAGGGAACCGAGCCAACCAACGAAGTGAATGCCGGCACGTATCTGCTCGAAAAAGCCGTGCTGGATATGATTCCGCCGGGCCGCAACGTCTCCATCGAGCGCGAAACCTTTCCGAAAATCCTCGCGGACGGACACGCTTTGCATGCATTTACGACTGCCGATTATTGGATCGACCTCGGCCGCCCGGAGCATTATCTCAGCGCGCATCGCGATATTCTTTCGGGTGCAATGCCGCTAAAACTCGAGCCGGGTTTGCACGGACCGGGTTCGCCAAACGTGCGCCCCGAGAACATCATCGCACCCGTATACATCGACGCGGGCGTGCAAGTCGATCCGTCCGCGAAAATCGGTCCTGACGTCGTTCTCGGGAAGGGCTGCGTGATCGGACCGCACGCTCGCCTCTCCGAGTGCGTCTTGTGGGATCGTGTAACGGTAGAAGAAGGCGCCGCAATCGAAGAGGCGATCGTCGCCAGCGGCGTGCGCGTCGGCGCAGGGGCGGTCGTCAGCCGCGGCAGCGTGATCGGCCACGATGCGCACATCGAGCCGGGTACGGTTCTTCCCGAAGGCGCACGTGTGGGCCCCACCGCGCCAATCGGCGCCCGCTAAGCAAGCGTGCGGGCGAAACCCTAGCACATCGCGCAGGTTTACCCTTTAAGGAGGGACGGGTATAAAACCCGAGTCTCGCGCCGGGGGGTAGCCGCCACTTTGCCCACCCGCTGTAGCGCAATTTCCCCGAGCTGGCGTTTGGAGATCTTGGTGACGACGGCCAGACCCGCAGACACGCTCGCCGTGGTCTCTGTTCCGCGCACTCTATTCCTCGGCTCATTTCCGCCGCGGGAATGCGGAATAGCCACGTTTACGAAGGACGTAGTCGACTCGTTCGATCGTGCCTTTGCGACCAGCAGCGAGATCATTGCAATCGACGAACCCGGCGGCGACGTGCGTCAGTACGGCCCCGAAGTCGTTGCGCGCCTGCGGCAAGAAACGCGCGAGTCGTACACGGACATCGCGGCGCTGGTGAACGCGCATCCTGCGGAAGTTCTGAACATCCAGCACGAATACGGATTGTTCGGCGGCGAACGCGGTGAGTGGCTCATCGATCTCATGCAAGCAGTCGAAAAGCCGGTGGTTGTGACGTTGCACACCGTGCTTCCGGAGCCGGATGAAGTAATGCTGCGCGTCACGCGGCAGCTTGCCGCTACGCAAACAGCGTCGTAGTGCTTTCGGAAACCGGACGCGATCTGCTCGGCCGCGTATATCACATCGAGCCGTCGCGAGTGCGCGTGATTCATCACGGCGTTCCGGACGTTCCTTTCCGCGAGACCGGACCGTTCAAAGCCTCGTTCGGCATCGGGCAGCGGATGGTGATTTCCACGTTCGGCCTCATCAATCGCGGAAAAGGACTCGAATTCGCCATTCAAGCGATGCGCGAGGTCGTGCGCCGTCATCCCGAAACCCTGTACCTCATCTTGGGGGAAACGCATCCGGTCGTGCGCCGGCAAGAGGGCGAATCGTATCGCGAGTCGCTGCAGCAAATGGTGCGCGAGTTCGGTCTGCAGCACAACGTGCAGCTGATCGACAAGTATCTCGACTTCGACGAACTGGTTGGATATCTCGAAGCAACCGACATTTATCTCACGCCGTACTTGAACCCGACGCAGATCGTCAGCGGCACGCTTGCCTACGCGGTAGGCTGCGGCAAAGCGATCGTGTCGACGCCGTATCTGTACGCACGGGAAGTCTTGGCGAACCATCGCGGATTCTTATGCGAATTCCGCGACGCCAAGTCGATCGCGCAACTCGTCAACGGGTTGCTCGACGATCCCGCGCTGCGCCGCGCTACCGAGCGCCGCGCGTACAGGTTCGGACGCCAGATGACGTGGCCGCACGTGGCCGCCGAATACGGCAAACTGTTTGCGGAGCTGGCGCCGCAAGAATTGGAGCTCGTCCATTCTGCCTGAACTCGATCATCTGATCGCGATGAGCGACGACGTCGGCGTCATTCAGCACGCCGTCGAAGACGTGCCGAACCGTTCGACCGGCTATTGCACCGATGACGTATCGCGAGCATTCATGGTCGTTCTCGCCAAGCTCGAGATCGACCCGAACGACGCGATGGCGCAGCGCATGGCGGGCGTATATTTGTCGTTCCTGCACGACGCCCAGACTCGAGGACGGACGCTTCCACAACTTCATGAGCTACGAGCGCACGTGGCTCGATGCTGTCGGCACGCACGATTCCGTCGGCCGCGCGCTGTGGTCGCTTGGTTACGGCATGCGGTACGCGCAGCGCGGTTCGTGGCGGCGCGTTTCGAAGAAAGTTTTCGATCGGGGCCTGGACGCTATCGAATGGCTGCAATGGCCGCGCGCGCAAGCGTATGCGGCAATCGGCCTCTCGCATGCATGCGAATCTCCCATCGCGGACGGCGAACTGCCGCGCTACCGCGGAATGCTGCGCAATTTGGCGGATCGGTTGAAGCAGCGCTACCTCGACGCCCACCGGCCCGACTGGGACTGGTTCGAAGATCTGATGACGTACGACAACGCGCGCCTTCCGGAAGCCCTGCTCCGCGCCGGCCTGACGCTCGGCGACGATGAGTTGGTTACCGTTGGGCTGCGCACGTTCGAGTTCTACACGAGCGTGACGGTCGAAAACGGTGTGTTCGTACCTATCGGTAATGAGGGCTGGTACCGCCGGGGCGGTCCGCGTGCGCGCTATTGTCAGCAGCCGCTTGAAGCGGTCTCGCTGGTTGACGCCGCGCTCGTGGCATTTGAGGCGACCGGCGATCCGTCGCATCTAGCGACCGCACAACTCGGGCTGGATTGGTATCACGGGCGCAATACCCGCGGCATCGTCATGGGCCGCAACGGCGGCTGCCTGGACGGCCTGAATGCGACTTCGGTGAACATGAACATGGGCGCCGAATCCACGCTTGCATATTTGGCCAGCGCATATGCGCTCGCGGCGCGTCCGACGAAAGCCCTGACGCTCGCGCGCTAACCCCACGAAATACGACAAAAGTTGCCCTCTTCACTATCAGGGGGCGATTTTCGTGTTCCCGGCGAAGTAACGAACAATGATCTTGGAGACCGAAACCCTCAATACCGTACAAGGCGCGGCGGTTCGACATGCAAACGGACCCTGCCTGATTTTCGCAGGCGCAGGCAGCGGCAAGACGCGCGTGCTCACGCACCGCATCGCATACTTGCTTGGCGATCTGGACGTTGCGCCCGATCGCATTCTGGCCGTAACGTTCACGAATAAAGCCGCTGGCGAAATGAAATCGCGGCTCGAACGGATGGTCGGCGCGCAGGCGCGGGATTTGTGGGTCGGCACGTTCCATTCGATGTGCGTACGCATGCTGCGCCGCGACGGCGGCCGTGCCGGTATTTCTTCGAACTTTGCAATCATCGACGATGCCGATCAGCGTTCGCTGGTCAAAGACATCATCGCCGATCTCGATTACGACGAGCGGCAGCTCACGCCGGGCGCGTGTCTTGCTGAGATCAGCAAAGCGAAGAATGCGCTGATCTGGCCCGAGCAGTATCACGAAAAGAACACGTCGTTCCTCGGCGAGCGTTTCGGCAATGTCTACGCCGAGTACCAGCGCCGCTTGGCGGAATCGAATAGTCTGGATTTCGACGATCTGATCGTCCGCACGATCGACCTGTTCGAAAAAGACGAACCCACGCGCACGAAGTGGCAGAAGCGGTTCCAATACATCCTCGTCGACGAGTACCAGGACGTCAACTTTGCGCAGTACCGGCTCATCGCGCTGCTCGGCGACAAGCACAAGAACGTGACGGTCGTCGGAGACGACGATCAGTCCATCTATTCGTGGCGCGGCAGCGACTATCGCATGATCCTGCGTTTCGAACAGGATTTTCCAGGCGCGAAAGTCTTCACGCTGGAAGAGAACTACCGTAGCACGCAGACGATTTTGGACGCTGCCAACTCGCTGGTTTCCAACAACAAGCACCGTCAGACCAAGAATCTTTTCACGAGCCGTGTGGAAGGCGAGAAAATTACCGCATTCGGTGCGGACACGGAGCGTTCGGAAGCGCGCTACGTCGTCGAAAAGATCAAGGAATTGGTTCGCGAAGGCTCCGCATACCGCGATTTTCTCGTCTTGTACCGCACGAATGCGCAGTCGCGCGTATTCGAAGAAGCGCTTATTGCAGAGGGCATTCCGTACCGCGTGGTCGGCGGCGTCGGTTTTTACGCGCGTACCGAAATCAAAGACGTCATCGCCTATCTGCGCTACATCGAGAATCCCTCGGACGCGATTGCGTTCAAGCGTATCGTCAACGTGCCGCGCCGGAGCATCGGCCAGCAGACGCTGGCGAGCCTCGTAACCGCGGCAAACCAAGCGCACATGTCGGTCGGCGAGGCGATCTTCGACAAAGAACTGCTCAAGCGCGCGGTTCCCAAGAAGACCAAAGAACTCGAACGCTTTGCCGAGCTCATCGAAACGCTGCGCGCCCGTGCCAAAGAGTATTCGATTGCGGACTTGCTCGTCGCGGTGATGGAAGAATCCGGCTACGTGCGCGAATTGCGCAACGAGGACACCGCAGACGCGCGCACGCGTCTGGAGAATCTGCAAGAACTCGTCGGCGTAGCCAGAGAGTACGAGCAGAACGAACCGGAAGCGACGCTTTCGTCTTTTCTGGCGAACGTCGCGCTGATCAGCGATTTGGATTCACTCGACGCGGATTCGTCATACGTGACGCTCATGACGATGCACGGAGCCAAAGGCCTGGAGTTTGCCAACGTCTTTTTGACCGGCTTGGAAGAGGGCGTGTTCCCGCACTCGCGCGCACTCGTCGACATGACCGAACTGGAAGAAGAGCGCCGCCTCGCCTACGTCGGCGTGACGCGCGCGATGGACCGGCTCTATCTTTCTTACGCGGAACGCCGGACGCTTTTCGGCAACACGTTTGCGCATCCGAAATCGCGGTTCCTGGAAGAGATGCCGAACATCGAGATGCTCGGCGGCGTCGTGCTCCCGCGTCCAGCGGGCGGCCGCTGGCGTGAAGTTTCGATTCACGAAACCGCCGGTGCGGGCATGTCGATGAATCTCAAGAAAGGCGATCGCGTGCGCCATCCCAAGTGGGGCGAGGGCACGATCGGCGACGTCGTGGGCGCAGGCGGCGACGGTTTGGTCACGATCGACTTCCCGAACGTCGGGCAGAAGATGGTCATGCTCAAATACGCGCCATTGGAAAAGGTCTAGCCCCTTCTCGTCATGCGCGTAGCCGTGAGCGGCGCGCTCGGACGCATGGGGCGGCTCGCGTGCGAAACGATCGAATCCGCACCCGATCTCCAGTACGCCGGCGGCTTCGCGCGGACGCGCGTTCCCGAAGAACACATCGACGACGATCTCGCGCGGCTGCTCTTAGAGCAGAAGCCCGAAGTGCTTGTGGATTTTACGCCGCGACCCGCAACGCAGGAAGCGGCGCGAACCGCGCTGCAGCACGGCGTTTCGCCCATCATCGGCTCCAGCGAATGGACGGACGCGGAACGCGAAGAACTGGCTGCGCTCTGCGACGCCGTTTCGATGGGCGCGCTGGTCGTGCCGAACTTCGCGATCGGTGCGGTTTTGATGATGCGTTTCGCGGAGCAAGCGGCGCGCTATTTTCCGACCATCGAGATCGTCGAATTGCATCGCGCGGAGAAGCGTGACAAGCCGAGCGGAACAGCGGCGGCAACCGCCGCGCGCATTAAGGCCGGCGGCGGGCCGCACGAAGTCCCGATTCACAGCATTCGCCTGCAAGGTCTGCTCGCTCATCAGGAAGTGCTGTGCGGCAGCGCCGGGGAGCTGCTGACGATTCGCCACGATTCGCTCTCGCGCGAATCCTTCGCAGCCGGCATACTGTTCGCAATCCGGAACGTTCGCGAGTTGAAAGGGTTGCACGTCGGCCTGGACGCCGTGATATGAAAGTTGCCGTGGTCGGCGCGACCGGCGTCGTCGGCGAGACGATCGTGCGCGTGCTGAAAGAGCGCCGTGTGCCGGTAGAGGATGTCGGTCTTTTTGCGTCCCGTACGCGCGGAAACGTGCGCGAGACGACGCCTGAAGCATTGGCGCAGTACGATGCGGTGTTTTTCGCGAGTTCCGAAGACGCAAGCGAGAAATACGCGCCGCCGCTGCTCGAGCGGGGAGCGGTCGTCATCGACAACAGTTCCACGTACCGTATGCGCGACGGCGTGCCCCTCATCGTTCCCGAAGTAAACGCGCACGCGTTGCGTGCGGAGCACCGGTTATTTCCGGTCGGCAACTGCACGGCAATTATTCTGTGCGTCGGACTCGCGCCGGTGCGCGGCTCGGCCGGCCTCGCATCGATTCGCGTGGCGACGTATCAGGCAATCAGCGGCGCAGGCCGGGCGGCGCTGGAAGAATTCGATCGCGATGAAGGCGCTATCGTGCGCAATGCGGTTCCGCAAATCGGCGGTTTCCGCGAAGACGGATACAGCGGGGAGGAACTGAAGATTGCCGCGGAGACGCGCAAGATTCTCGAACTGCCCGATCTTCCCGTGTTTGCGACTGCGGTGCGCGTCCCGGTTCGCACGGCGCATTCCGAAGCCGTATTTTTCGAAACCGCGAGCGAGACGACACTCGAGGAATTGTCGGCAGCGTTCGAACGCGCGCCCGGCGTCGTGTTTCATCGCGACGGCATCGTTACGCCTCGCGACGTCGAAGGCACCGATCTCGTTCATGTCGCGCGTCTGCGCGCGTGTCACAGCGAGAGCCGGGGACGTTCGTTCGCAATGTGGATCGTCGGCGATCAATTGCGCAAAGGCGCGGCGACCAACGGCGTGCAAATTTTGGAGTTGCTCCTCTCGCTTCGGCAAACCCGCAATGACGACGGATAAAGAGATCGTCGTTCTGAAATTCGGCGGAACGTCGGTCGCGACGCCTGAGCTGCGCGACTTGTCGATCCTGCGCCTCCGTGAAGAGATCGAACGGGGCTATGCGCCGGTTGCCGTCGTTTCCGCGATGGGACGCAAACCCGAACCGTACGCGACGGACACGCTGCTTTCATTGATCGGCGGGCGCGCCGGAACGCGCAATGCGGACGTACTGCTGTCCTGCGCGGAACTTATTTCCGCCGCGGTATTCGCGGATGCAATACAGCAGCAAGGTCTCCACGCTGTGACGCTCAGCGGCGCGCAAGCCGGCGTCATCACTACGGGCAAACACGGCGACGCGAAAATCGTTCGCGCCGAAGCGGAGGCCGTGCGGGAAATCATCGAAATGGGCGGTATTCCGGTCGTCGCGGGTTTTCAAGGCGTTACCGAATCCGGCGATATAACGACGCTCGGCCGCGGGGGGAGCGACCTCACAGCGATCGCGCTCGGCCATGCGCTGGGCGCAGTTCGTGTCGACATTTTCACCGACGTCAGCGGCGCGATGACCGGCGATCCGCGCCGCATTTCGGGCGCGCACACTATCGAGCGCGCTAGTCTGGAAGAGATGACGGAATTGGCGGAGCACGGTGCGAAAGTGATGCATCACAAGGCCGCCGACTTCGCGCAACGCACGAACACGCCGTATGCGATCAAAGGTTTGCGCACCGGCACGGGGACGCTTGTGGACGAAGGCTTCGAAGATGAAAAGCCCGTTACCGGTGTGACCGCGTCCGGCCGTGTAACGTGGATTCGCGTGATCCGCGGCGACGTTGAAGATCAAAAGCGCCGGATGGCCGTCGAGATGCAGATGTTCCAACGCATCGCCGACGCCGCCATCTCCATCGATCAGGTCACGATCAATCAGGCGGGCGTCATGTTCGTCGTCGAAGGCGATCGCGGCAGCGAGATTCGTCAGTTGCTCGGCGATTTGAATCTTGCAGTTCGCGTTCGCGAAGCGTGCTCGAAGCTCTCGGTCGTCGGTGCCGCGATGCGGTACACGCCGGGAGTCATTCACGGCATCGTGCAGGCGCTCTCGAAAGCGAACGTCGAGATCATTCATTGCACCGACAGCAACATTACCGTTTCCATCCTGGTGCCGTCGGCGGATGCGCAGCGTGCGGAACAGGCCGTGCACGACCGGTTCCATTTGGAAGAGGCACGCCGTGCCGAGCCGGTGGAAGGGAGAACGCCATGAATCTCGGGAGCATAATTACCGCAATGATTACGCCCTTCGATGCTCAGGGCGAGGTCGATTTGCGCGAAGCTGCGCGCATCGCGGGCTGGCTCGCCGCGCGCGACACCGACGGTTTCGTCGTCGCAGGTTCGACCGGCGAGGGTCAAACGCTCACGCGCGGTGAACGGCACGCGCTTTTTTCGGCGGTGAAAGAAGAAGTTGCCGGCCGCGCCGCGCTGATCGCGAATGCGGGAAGCAACGACACGCGCGAATCCATTGCGTCGGTTACGGAAGCCGAGAAGGCCGGTGCGGACGCGATTCTCGCCGTGGTGCCGTACTACAACAAGCCCACGCAGCGCGGCATGATCGCGCATTTCGGCGCGATCGCGCAAGCTACGCCGCTGCCGATCGTCATCTACAACATCCCGAGCCGGACCGGTGTGAACATACTGCCTGAAACGCTGCTGGAACTTGCGCGCGCGCACCGGAACATCGCCGGAGTAAAAGAATCGAGCGGCGACCTGATGCAAATCGCAACGCTTCTTGCAGAGCGCTCGCCGGGGTTTCTCGTGTATAGCGGCGACGATCATCTTTTTCTGCCGTGTCTGGCAATGGGTGCCGACGGCGTGGTCGGCGTCGCATCACACCTTTGCTCGCGCGAATACCGCAAGATGCTCGACGCTCACCGTCGCGGCAATGCAGAAGAGGCAGCAAAGATTCATCTTTCGCTGCTGCCGCTCATCCGCGCGCTCTTTGCGACGACCAATCCGATCGCGGTGAAATGGGCGATGCGGCAGTTCGGCTTCAAAACGGGAGAGTGCCGGTTGCCGCTCGATACCATCCCCGACGCGCTCGCGCAAATGCTGCGTCCGCTTCTCGCACCATTTCAGCCCGTCTTGTCATCCTGAGCCTGTCGAAGGACGAGTGAGTTTGTCGAAGTCAGTCACCATTCTCGGATGCCGCCTCGACGCGATCGACGCGGATGCGGCGACCGAAGCAATTCTGCAGTTTGCGCGTGACGGTACGGGGTCGCAAATCGTGACGCTGGGAACGGAGATGGTGGTGCACGCGCAGCACGACGCGAGCTATCGTGACGTCGTCAATTCTTGCGCGCTTTCGTTATGCGACACCGTCGGATTGCTCGCCGTCGCGCGCTCGCGGGGTGCACAGTTACGCAGCCGCGTTACCGGTGTGGAGCTTCTCGAGCATTTGTGCGCGCGTGCAGCGTCGGAAGGCATCTCGGTGTTTTTTTTCGGCGGAGCGCCGGGCATCGCCGACCGGGCGGCGCAAGAACTGCAGCGGCGTTATCCTGGATTGCGCGTTGCGGGAACGCGGAACGGCTATTTCAACGCGAACGAGTCGTCCGGCATCGCGCGGCGTATCCGGGAGAGCGGTGCGCAGTTGCTGTTCGCCGGGATGGGATTCCCGAAACAGGAGTTTTGGCTGGCGCAATACTTGCGCGAAACGGGTTGCGGTGCCGGCATCGGCGTCGGCGGATCGTTCGACGTCGTCAGCGGCAACGTTCAGCGCGCCCCCGAGCAATGGCGTAAGCTCGGTTTGGAGTGGTTCTACCGCCTCGTGAAGGAACCGCACCGGTGGCGCCGGCAGCTCGCATTGCCGCATTTCGTTCTGCTGGTCGCCGGCGAGAATGTGCGATCCCGGTTGGCTTCGGGAAAGAGGTAGCCCATGAAGGGCATGATTCTCGCGGGCGGCTTGAGCACGCGCCTCTATCCGCTGACGAAACAGGTCCCCAAGCCGCTGGTACCGGTTGCGGGCGAGCCGAACGCGGTGCACTTGATCCGGTATCTGAAGTCGTACGGCATCGACGAGATCGCGATCAACGTGCACTATCTCGCCGACATGATCGTCGAGACGCTCGGAGACGGATCCGCTTACGGCGTGCGATTGGAGTACTTGTACGAAAAAGTGCTGCTCGGCAGCGCCGGCGCCGTCGAGCAGATGAAGTATTTTCTCGCTGACGCGCCATTCGTCGTCGTCGGTTGCGACGATTTGACGGATATTCCGCTCGACCGGCTGCTCGCGTTTCACGCGGAAAAGCAAGCGCTCGCGACAATCGGCTTGGTGGAGCGCGAGGAAGTCGATCAATACGGCGTAGTCGTCACTGCTCCGGACGGCAAGATTACCGGCTTTCAAGAAAAGCCTGCAAAGGGAACGGAACGCAGCAAACTCGTGAATACCGGCATCTACGCGTTTACACCTGAAATTTTCGATCGCATTCCCGCCGGTCTGTTTTACGACTTCGGCAAAAACGTCTTTCCGGAACTGCAGCAAGCCGGCGCGCCATTTTACGGTTTCGATGCGCGCAACGCATACTGGTGCGACATCGGCACGCCCGGGGAATATCGTCGCGCGACGAACGACGTGCTGGGCGGCAAGTTCCGCATCCCGGGGCACAAACCGCTCACGAGCAACGTTTGGATGGGCAGAGATACCGACGTAGCGGCAGACGCGGTCATAACGGGCCCTTCCGTCATCGGCGATCGCGTGAAGATCGAAAGCGGGGCGCGCGTGGAGCGTTCCATCATTTGGGAAGGCTCGCATGTCGGCGAGGGCGCGGTGCTCCGCGATGCGATCGTCGGTATGAATTATCGCGTCGAAGCCGGTACCAGACTCGATGGCGCAATCGTAGCGAACGAGCCCGACGCAGCCCTGTCACCCTGAGGTTGGCGAAGCGCTAGTGTCGTCGTGAAAGATGCAGCGTGAAGCTGCAGCCTATTCTCGATTTTCTGTTTCCGCCGCAATGCGGCGGGTGCGATGCGCCCGGGAGCCGGCGCATGCGAACGGTGTTTGCCGCGGGGCGCAGGCTTGCACGTACGGCTTCCCACGCTCGAAGTCGCAGCGCTGGCGGCGTACGACGGGAATGTCCGGCGCGCCGTCCTTGCGCTCAAAAACGGCCGGCGCGACGTGGCGCGCGGTTTCGCCGACCGTCTCTGCGGAATGCTGCACGCCGGCGACGTGCTCGTTCCCGTTCCGACGACCGCGCGGCGCCGGCGCGAACGCGGCTTCGACGGATGCCATCTGATCGCGCGATTGACGAGCGAACGAATTGCCGTGACCGTTTACCCGAATCTCGCACAGATTGCGGGCGACAAACAACGCGGACGCCGCCGCGATGCGCGCCTTTCGGCGCGCGGCCGCTTTGCCTGGCGAGGTTCGCGCCTCGACGGCGTGCGTGTAACGCTGCTCGACGACGTGCTTACCACCGGAGCGACGTTGGAAGACTGTGCCGCCGTACTGCGCGGCGCCGGCGCAATAGTAGAAAAAGCAATCGTCGTCGCCAGAGCGTAATACGCCCGTGTGGACGCCTTGGACCGGCTTTTTCTCGAACGCGCGAACGAACTTGCGCGCCGCGGCATCGGCAATACCTCGCCGAACCCGGCCGTGGGCGCCGTCGTGGTCCGGGACGGCAGAATCGTCGGGGAAGGCTACCACCACCGCGCCGGCGAGGATCATGCAGAGGTGGTTGCGCTTCGCGCAGCCGGTGCGTTAGCCAAAGGCGCAACGCTTTACGTCACCCTCGAGCCCTGCAATCATGCGGGACGGACGCCGCCGTGTTCGCACGCTGTCGCGCACGCAGAGATCGCGCGTGTCGTCATCGGTGCCGAAGATCCGAATCCGCGAACGAATCTGGGAGGCATCGCGTATTTGCGCGAGGGCGGGTTGGCCGTAGAGATCGCCGGCGACGCTGCCTCGCGCGCGACCATCGAACCGTTCGCGCGTGCAATTCGTTCGACTCGGCCGTACGTCACGCTGAAGATGGCAATGTCGGCGGACGGGTACGTCACGTCCGCAAGCGGCGTTCAGCAATGGCTCACCGGCGCACAGGCGCGAGATTTCGTGCGCGAGTTGCGTATCGCACACGATGCGGTGGCCGTCGGCGCCGGCACCGTTCGCGTGGACAATCCGCGTCTTACCGTTCGGCCGGAGCATCTTCGCTTGCAGCCGTATCGCCGCGTGGTGCTGTGCGAGTCCGAGAGCGTCGATCCGGACAGTTTGATTTTTTCGGCACGCGTAGGCTATGCGCGCACGATCGTCGTCGCTCCGGCGGGACTGCGCGAACGGTTCGCCGCGCTCGAAGCTGTTGCCGACGTTGTCTATGTGGGCTCCAAGCGCAGCACCCAGCTCGACATCGCGCAGGCACTCCGCGACCTGCGCGCACTCGGCATAACCTCATTGCTGTGCGAAGGAGGGCCCACATTCGCGGCGCGCCTTTTCGATTTGGGGTTGGTCGATCGATTTTACGCGCTGGTCGCTCCACAACTGCTGCGCGCGCCGGGCGCGGTTCCGGTACTTGCGCGGGGAACGCTCGCGGAGGTGCGGGGCCTTCGCTTCGACGGCGTCGAACGTATCGGGCCGGATTTACTCGTGGCGGGAATAATCGATGTTTAGCGGATTGATCTCATACAGGGGCACCGTGCAAAGCGTGGACTCTTTACCCGAAGGCGGCGAGCGGCTTCGCATACGCTGCGAGAACGCATCGGACGAGGACGTGGAAGCGAAAGATTCGATTGCGGTAAACGGCGTGTGCCTGACTGCGACGCAGGTCGATCACAACGTGATCGATTTCGACGTCATTCCGGAAACGCTGACGCGTTCTACGCTCGGCACACTCCGGCCGGGCGATAGCGTCAATGTGGAATATTCGCTGCGTCTGGGCGATCGCATGGGCGGCCATTTCGTGTACGGTCACGTCGACGCCGCCGCACCGGTGCTTTCGCGCACACGCGAAGGACAAGGTGAACGCATGCGCATTTCGCTTCCGCTGAGTTTGCGCCCGTATGTGTGCGAGAAAGCCTTCATTAGCGTCGACGGAGTCAGCGTCACCGTTGCAGCCACCGCCGACGATTGGTTCGAGCTCGGACTCATTCCCGAAACGTTACGCCGGACGACGCTCGGCAATCTGCGGCCCGGCGATCGCGTAAATCTGGAAATCGATCCCCTCGCCCGATACGCGGTCCATGGCACGATTTAGCGATCGCAAACCCGCGAGTGCTCGCTCGTTCGAAAGCCGCGTCATGGTGCAATGGGCGGACGTCGACATCGCCGGCATCATGTATTTCGCGGCCTATCAGCGCGCGGCGGAGCGCGCCGAAATGGATTTTTTCGACGAGGTCGGCTTTCCGTACAATCGCGTGTTTCAAGACTACGACATTTGGCTTCCGCGCGTGCATGTGGAAGCGGATTACCACAAGCCCGCACTCATGGGCGACTGGCTTCGATTGCGCACGCATATCACCCGCGTCGGCGCCTCCTCGATCCGGTGGGAAACGGTCGTGTTCAACGAGCGCACGAACGAAGCGGGCGCGGTGATTCGGCTCGTCGTCGCGTGCATGGACCGGCGTACGCTCAAGAGCCGGCCGCTTCCGCCGGAAATCCGCAGTGCGCTCCTTGCGTGCGTCGGAGAAGAACCATGATAACGGCGCGCACGACGATGCGATCGGCGATTCTCGTCGAGCCCAAACGGATCGAATTACGCAGCGTGCCGATGCCGCAACCGGCACGCGGTGCGGTCGTCGTGCGCGTGCGCGCTGCGCTGACGGATGGAACCGACTTGAAAGCTTATCGGCGCGGTCACCCGCAGATGCCGATGCCGACACCGTTCGGACACGAGTTTTCGGGCGACGTCGCGGCCGCGGGTGACGGCGTCACGAAATTCGCGGCAGGCGATGCCGTCATGAGCGTGCATTCGGCGCCGTGCGGCGCATGCTATTGGTGCAGACGCGGCGAAGAAGAATTGTGCGAATCGGTGATGGCAACCAAGATTCTGGGTGCGTACGCCGAGTACATCGAAATTCCCGAGCACATCGTCGAGAAGAACTGCTATCCCAAACCGCCGGATCTTTCATATGCCCGCGCTGCTTTTCTGGAGCCGCTGGCGTGCGTAGTGCATTCGCTCGATTTTGCGAGAATTCCACCGGGTTCAACCGTCCTCGTCATGGGCGACGGCGGGTTCGGCTTGTTGCATGCGGCGCTGCTCGCGCGGCGCGGGCTGCGAGCGATCCTCGCCGGGCGGCGAATGGAGCGACTTCGTATCGCGCGCGATCTCGGCGCCGCCGAAGTCATCGATGCGCGCAGTGACGAGGTTGCACAGCGCGTGCGTGAGTTCACGGAAGGCCGCGGTGCGGATGCGCTGATCGAATGTACCGGCCGCGAAACCGTGTGGGAGGCTGCGCCCATGATGGTGCGCCGCGGCGGCGTCGTGTCGTTTTTCGGTGGGCTGCCCTCGAGTGCGCGTGTGTCGTTTTTGGCGGCACGCATGCATTACGATCAGGTGCGTTTGGTGAGCCCATTCCATTTCACGCCGCGCGCGGTTCGCCAAGCGTACGAATTGCTCGCCGCCAATGCGATCGATCCGCAAGCGCTGATTAGCGGCAGCGCCACGCTGGACCGGATTGCGGACGTTTTCGAGCGCCTCGACGCCGGCGACGGCATCAAATTCGCTATCCAACCGTGAATTCGAAGATGCGGGCCGCGGTTCTGTACGATGTGGACGACATCCGCATCGAGGAACGCGACGTTCCGAAAATCTCGGCGGGCGAACTGCTCGTGCATACGCGCGCGAGCGGCATTTGTACCGGCGACGTCATGGGGTGGTACGTGCGCCGGAAGGCACCGCTCGTGCTCGGACACGAGCCGGCCGGCGTCGTGGCTGCAGTCGGTCAGGGAGTTGAAGAATTCAAAGCGGGCGATCGCGTGTTCGTGCATCATCACGCTCCGTGTTTTGTTTGCCGCGCCTGCGAACGCGGCGACTACGTCCAATGCGCGACGTGGCGAAAGAGCGCCATCGACCCCGGCGGCTTGGCCGAATACTTTCGCGTGCCGAAAGAAAACGTGCGCGACACGCTGCATTTGCCCGAACGCGTGCCGTTCGTGGACGGATCGCTCGTCGAACCGCTCGCGTGCGTCGTCAAGTCGATTCGGCGCAGCGGCCTGCGCGGCGGGGACCGGATCTATATCATCGGGCTCGGCGTGATGGGCCTTATGCACGCGCTCGTCGCGCAGGCGCTGGGGGCCGAAGTGAGCGCAACCGACTTCCTCGAGGAACGGCGCGAACGCGCGGCCTCGCTGGGGATTCGGGCGGTGCATCCCGATCGAGGGTTCGCCGGCGCCGACGTGGTGATCTGCGGCCCCGGCTCCCCCGAGGCCCTGCGTAATGCATTCGCCGCCGTTGCACCGGGTGGAACCGTCGTGATGTTCACACCGCTCGAACCGGGCATTGCATTCGCGTTCGACCCGAACGACTTGTATTTCCGCGACGTCACGCTCGCGACGAGTTATTCGTGCGGGCCGCCGGACACACGCGAAGCGTTGGAATGGATCGTTCGCGGCGTGGTGACTGCACAGCGTTTGGGCGCGACCATCTATCCGTTCGAAGAGGCACCCACCGCTTACCAGTTACTTCGCAGTTCGCGCATCGTCAAACCAATCGTAACGTTCGAACCGACGCTTTTTCCATAGCTCACACCCACCGCGGCACACGCCGCCGGTATTGCTGGTAGGCGTCCCCGAATTTGCGCTCCAGATAGCGTTCTTCGCGCTCGATAACGCCCACATTCATCAACCAAATCACGCTCGGCAACACCGCTAGGGGTAGTGCTGCGCGCGATGCGAGCGCCGTTCCCGCGTACGCGAGCGTCAACGCGAGATACAGCGGATTACGCGTGTAGGCAAACGGGCCGGCTTCCAGCAAAGTGGTCGTCTCTTCAAACGGATCGATCGGCGTGGCGGCTTCCTTGAATTCGCGGATCGCCGGTGCGACCAAGGAAAGGGCCGCGGCGAAGAAGCCTATCGATAACGGACGCGCGACCGGGGGCATGCGCCGCTTGAACAGCAGCCGATCCGCGATGATTCCTGCAACGAGCGGGGCGCCGTAGATCAGCGGCGGAAAGGCGATCACACCGGCGGTTTCCCCATGTTTTGCCATGTGCAGCATGTTCCCAAAGTCGAAGTTTGCCCGACCACGCCTTTGCCATAATTTCGCCGTCAAATACTACGGCGAAAGGCGGGTGTCCGATCTGTCTAGACATCCGGTTGGCCGGGCCGCTTTTATGTGCAAATCCGCAATAGGGGCAATAGGTATATCATCTTGACAACTGTTAAGTCCGGGGCTAGCTTCGAGTAGTGAACGTTTTTGCCAGTGAGTTGAACGCGGCCATGGAGGCCGCCGGTCTGAGCGCCGCGGAGCTCGCTCAGCGGAGCGGCTTGACCGAAGCCGCGGTCTCGTACCTGCGCTCGGGGCAGCGCGAGCCTTCCTACCGGTCGCTCCAGCGCTTGACGCATGTTCTACCGGAGTTGGCGGGCACTCTGGAAGGCGCATCGCCGTTCGATTCAATCGAAGAAGCGATAAAGGACATTCGCGCCGGCAAAATGGTCATCGTGCTGGATGACGAGGATCGCGAAAACGAGGGCGACCTCGTTATGGCCGCCCAGATGGTCACGCCGGAAGCCGATGAACTTCATGCGCAAACACGCGGGCGGCCTCATCTGCGTGCCGATGATCGCCAAGCGGCTCGACGAGCTGCATCTGCCGCAGATGGTTTCCGAAAATAGCGCGGTCCACGAAACGGCGTTCACCGTTTCGGTCGAAGCGCGCGGCCGCACGACGACCGGCATTTCCGCACACGATCGCGCCGCGACGATTCAAGCGCTGCTCGATCCGGCCACACGCCCTTCGGACCTACTGCGTCCCGGCCATACGTTTCCGCTACGCGCGCGCGACGGCGGCGTGCTGGTTCGCGCGGGTCAAACCGAAGCCTCGGTCGATCTCGCGCGCCTGGCGGGATTGTATCCCGCAGGCGTCATCTGCGAGATCATGGCTGAAGACGGAACAATGGAGCGTCTCGACGGACTCATCGAATTCGCGAAACGCCACGGTTTGAAACTCATCACCGTCAAGGACCTCATCGCGTACCGTTGGCGCACTGAGAAATTGCTGCATCGCATCGCGGAATTCAAACTTCCTACCGAAGTCGGGACGTGGACGGGGTACGCCTACGAGAACAGCATCGACAAGAACACGCACGTCGCGCTGGTCATGGGCGAAATCGGCGACGGGCGCGATCTCATCGTGCGGGTTCATTCCGAATGTCTTACCGGTGACGCGCTGCACTCGCTGCGGTGCGATTGTGCGGCGCAGCGGGACGGCGCGATGCACATCATCGCCAGAGAAGGTCGCGGCGATTTTTCTCTATTTGCGTCAGGAAGGGCGCGGCATCGGCCTTGCCAACAAGCTGCGCGCATATCAATTGCAAGACAACGGTGCCGACACCGTCGAGGCCAACATCGCGCTGGGGCTGCCGGTGGATAAGCGCGATTACGGCATCGGCTCGCAAATTTTGGCGGATCTCGGCGTGAAAGAGATGCGCGTCATTACCAACAATCCACGCAAAATTTTTGGTCTGGAGGGCTACGGCTTGAAGATCGTCGGACGAGTACCGCTTCAAACCGAACCGACGCAGTACAACAAACGCTACATGGCCACCAAGCGCAGCAAACTCGGGCATATGTTCACGGAAGCCGCCGCGCCGAACGGTACGCTGCCGCACGGCGATCACGCATGAAGAAAAACTCCTTGCCGCCGAAACCTGATTGTTCGGGTAAGCGCTTTGCAATCGTCGTCGCGCGATTTTACGAGCAGCTCGCCGACTGGCTCGAGGACGGCGCGCGCCGCGCACTGAGCGACTGCGGTGTGCGTGACGAGCATATTTCCGTTTATCACGTGCCGGGGTGCTTTGAATTGCCGCTGGCCGCGAAACGCCTGATCGCCGCGGACGACCGGCTCGATGCCCTCGTCGCGCTGGGGGCGGTCATTCGCGGGGAAACTCCGCATTTTGAATACGTCGCGGGCGAATGCGCCCGCGGCATCATGTCGCTTCAGCTCGCCACGGGTGTGCCCATTGGTTTCGGGGTCCTCACGACGGAGAATCTGCAGCAAGCCCAAGACCGCGCAAACCCCGAACGGGGCGACAAAGGCTACGAAGCAGCGCTGGCGGCCGCCTCGTTGCTGCAGGTCCCGCAAGAACAGGCACGCGAGGCCCTCGGCTTTCGCCGGTAAGGCCCCCGCCCGAAAAGCCGGGCAACCAAGCGAGGAATCTCTGCGACAGGAGTCGGATAAAGCCGTCTGTTACTTTGTGGAGGCCCGACCCTTGGAAGACAAGAGTATTACGTGCAAAGACTGCGCCCAGCCGTTCATTTTCACGGTGCGCGACCAACAATTTTACGCTGAAAAAGGGTTTCAGAACGAGCCGCAGCGTTGCCGCGAGTGCCGCCAGGCACGCAAGGGGCAAGGCGGAGGCTCAGGCGGCTCCGGTTCGGCTCGTCCGAGTTATGAAGCCGTCTGCGCCGAATGCGGCACAAACACGACCGTTCCGTTCCGTCCCAAGGGCGATCGGCCGGTATATTGCCGTACCTGTTTTACGGCGCATCAGCCCGCTGCGGTCTAGCCTTCGCGAATCTCCCGAGATCCCAAAGCCGCGCGAATGTTTTCGCGCGGCTTTTTGCGTGGCGGCGACGAACATGCGCCGCGATGATTGAATCATTGGAGGCCGTGCGTTGGGCCGGCGACGCAGTCGAATACATCGATCAACGATTGCTTCCGCATGAGACGCGCGTCTGCCGCGCGAGCGCGCCCGAAGAACTGGAAGAGGCAATTCGCACGCTCGCCGTGCGCGGGGCTCCGTGCATCGGCGTTTTCGGAGCGTACGGCGTCGCGCTGCTGCACGATACAATCCCGGATGAGGCGGCATTCCGAGCCGCAGCCTCGCGGGTGCGAAATGCGCGGCCGACGGCAGTCAATCTCACATGGGCGGTGGATCGCGTGCTCGGCTGCTCGCGACATGCTCGCCGAAGCGCAGGCCATTCACGAAGAGCAGCGCGCGATGGACGAATGCATCGCCGAAGCGGGGGCGGAGCTGATTCCGCAAGGCGCGCGCGTTCTGACGCACTGCAGCACCGGTCCGATCGCGACCGCAGGCGGCGGCACCGCACTCGGCGTCATCCTTGCCGCGCATCGCGCGGGAAAGCATCCGCACGTCTTCGTCGGCGAAACGCGGCCCCTGCTGCAAGGCGCGCGTTTGACGTACTACGAGCTGCAGCGCGCGGGCGTCGACGCAACGCTTCTGGTAGACGCGGCCGCACCGGTTGCAATGCAGCGCAAATCCATCGATCTGGCGATCGTCGGCGCCGATCGAATCGCGCGCAACGGCGACACGGCAAACAAAATCGGAACCTACGGATTGGCGATTGCGGCAGCGCATCACCGCATACCGTTTTACGTCGCCGCCCCCCGTTCGACGTTCGATCTCTCCGCGCAAGACGGCAGCGCAATCCCCATCGAGGAGCGTTCTCCGGACGAGGTCGCATCGTTTTCAGGCGTGCGCGTCGCACAAGAGGGAGCCCGCGCGTATAATCCCGCATTCGACGTTACGCCGGGGCACCTGGTCACCGCATTCGTCACGGAATACGGCATATTGCGGCCGCCGTACCCGGAATCGATCCCGGATCTCGAGCTTCGCCCGAATCTGGCAGCGGTTCGATGAAATACCGCTACGGTGAAATGACCTGGCCGGAAATACGCGACGCCGCGAAAGCGCAGCGTCTTGCCGTGGTTCCGATTGCGACGATTGAAGACCACGGGCATCATCTCCCGATCGATACCGACTTACTGCTGTGTACGTCCGTATGCGAATTGGCAGTCGACCGCGCGAAGGATCGCGCCGTGCTCGTGCCGGCGATCAACCACGGATACAGCCCGCACCACATGGATTTCCCCGGACCGATAACGATTGGCGCCGAGACGCTCATCCGCTACGGCCTGGACGTCTGCAAAAGCCTTGCGCACCACGGCTTTCGGCGCATCCTCATCGTAAACGGGCACGGAAGCAACACGCCGTTCATCGACATCATCGCGCGCCTCACCGTCGTGGAAACCGGAGCGCTCGCCGCAGCGGTGAACTACTGGGCCGCTCCGGGGGTTCGCGAAGCTGCCGAATCGCTGCGTGAATCGGAAACGGTCGGTGGGATGAATCATGCATGCGAGTTCGAGACGTCGCTGTATTTGGCGCTGCGCCCGGAACTCGTCGACATGTCGAAGGCGGTTCACGAGCTCTCGCACCATCCCACCAAGAACTACTGGACGGACCTGATTGGCGGCGATGGGCCGCTGACGATGATGGAGCCGTGGAGCGCTCTGAGCGAGAGCGGCGTCATGGGAGATCCGACCAAAGCCACTGCTGAAAAGGGCCGCATACTGCTGGATGCCGCCGCTCAGGGGATCGTGGAGCTGATCGATGAAATGCTCGAGCGCAAGCCGGCCCTTCGTCAAGATCACCATTAGCGCCGCGCTGGTGCTGCTCGCGGCGTGCACGCGCAGCGGCACGCGGGCCGCAAACGGCACGAATCCCTGGACGGTGCACGGCGTTTTGCGTATGGCGAGCCGGCAAACGCCGGACAATCTCAATCCGCTTCTCGGCACGCAGACTGTCGACACGGATCTTTCAATGTTCTGGGCCGCGTATTTGTTCGATTGGAGCGACAAGAACGAGTTCGTTCCCGAACTCGCGGTGCGCGTTCCGACGCAGCGCAACGGCGACATCTCGCCCGACGGTTTGCGAATCGCCTACCACCTTCGTCATGGGGTAAAGTGGCAAGACGGCGTCCCATTTACGGCGGACGACGTCATTTACACCTGGCGGCAGATGCTCAATCCGCGCAACTTGGTGGTCAGCCGTTTCGGTTACGACCTCATTTCCCGCATCGATAAACGCGACGCCTACACGATTGTCGTTCATCTGAAGCGGCGCTTCGCGCCGTTCGTCGCGACCTTTTTCACGATGGCCAATCACACGAATTGCATCTTGCCGCGCCATTTGCTCGCGCGGTTACCCGACATAAACCACGCACCGTACAATTCACTACCGGTAGGTACCGGCCCGTTCAAAATCGCGAGCTACCAAAAGGGGTCGTCCATCGTATTCGTTGCGAACGATTCGTATTGGCGTGGTCCTCCCAAACTGCAGCGCATCGACTACCGCATCGTCGAGAGCGACAATACGCTGCTAACGCTTAGCAGAACGCATGAGATCGATTTTTACTACCGGGCCGCAGAAAGCCAGGCTCCGAGTCTTCACGGCATTCCGGGAACGCGCGTCGTGCTCACGCCGCTCACGCGCTTTGCCGACCTCGGGTTGAACGCGGGGAACCCCGCCCTTGCCGACGTTCGGGTGCGCCGAGCGCTGGCATATGGACTCGATCGCGCGACCCTGATCAGGAAAGTGACGCACGGGGTTGCGATTCCGGGCGATAGCGATCAGCCGCCGTTCTTTTGGGCTTACGATCCGAACATCGCGCGTTATCCCTACGATCCCAAGCGGGCGGAGGCATTGCTCGATGCCGCGGGGTGGCGCTCCGGTGCCGGTGGTATTCGAAGCAAATCGGGGCAGCCGCTGCATCTCGAACTGGTCAGCTTCACCGGATCTTCGACTGCAGATGACACGGAGGTCTTCGTTCAACAAGCCTGGCGGCAGATCGGCGTCGACGTCTCGATTAAGAACTTTTCCTCCTCGCAGCTCTACGCCACGCTGGGTGCCGGCGGCATCGAACAATCCGGCAAGTTCGACGTTGCATTCGAGAACTGGGCGAACGGTACCGATCCGGACGATTCGATTCTCGTCCGGTGCGACATGGCTCCGCCGGCCGGGTGGAACATCTATCATTTGTGCAGCCGCGATCTCGACCGCGCCGAATCGATCGCGATGCAATCGTACGATAGGCGCACGCGCAAAGCGATGTACGGGAAAGTGCAGCAAATACTCGCCTCGCAGACTGCCGTTTGTCGTGCTTTGGTATCAGCGCCAAATCGACGTGGTGAATACCGATTTTCGCAATTACGAACCCGCACACGCCGTCACGCCGTTTTGGAACACGTGGGAGTGGTCTATTTGATCGGAGAATACGTGCCGGCGTGAAGTTCTATGACTTCGCCGACAAGCTGCCGGCAATCGGCAAACTGGTAATCATCGAAGGTACGGAACGCGTGCTGGCGGATCGTGCTCTCGAATTGGTCATCGATCGCGTCTTGCCGCCCGACATGCGGGAGATGAATCTCGAACGGTTCGCACCCTCGCAGCTCGATGGAACCTCACGCGTTCGCGAGGCAATCCAAGCGATGCCTTTTCTTGCGAGCTGCCGTGTCGTGGCCGTAACCGATGCGCAGATACTCAAAACGCCGTTGCGCCGCGAATTGTGGCAGGTTGCCGAGAGTGTGCCCGAGGGTAATACGCTCGTGATTTGCGACTTGCTCTCGCCGCGTTCCAAGCGGCCCGAACCATTCAGCGCGATGGCCGGCCGCAGCGCGCTCAAGATCGATACGACGCCAAATGAGGACGCACGCATTCGTTTCATTCGGGAAACGCTGCAGGAACTTGGGGCAGCGGCCGATGCGCGCGCAGTCGACACCCTTGCGCGCAGCGAATCCGGCCTCGCCGCGGTGCGCAACGACCTTCAGAAGCTTGCCATTATCGGCAAGAAAATCACGTACAAGGACTTGGAACGCGAGAGTCTGAGCGTCGAGGATCCGAAAGCCTATCAATACGCGGGCGCGCTCGTGGAAGGCCGCGTTGACGACGCACTCGGTGTCGCGCGCGATCTCTTTTCCAGCGACCGGAATGCCGCAGTTCCCCTCATCTACGCACTCGCGATCGAATGTGAGATGGTATGGGAACTCGCGCGCGAAGGCGGTGCGATTCCGGCGCGCGTGCGCTGGCGCGAACGTGCCCTGCGCCCGGTTGCCGCGCGCATGGGAGAACAACGGGCGCGTCGCGCGTACGAACGCGCCGTCGCTGCTTTCGACTCCGTGGTTACCGGCAAGGTCGAAGATCCGGAGCTCGCGGTCGAACTGCTCACTGCCGAGGTGTCCGCGCTCACTGCGCGCCGCTGAGCCTATCGCTCGGACGGTATTCAAATTCTTGGTGCGTCGCTGTGCCCGCTTTTGGACTGATGCTGAGTCGTCGGCGCCTTTATGCTGTTGAGAGCACCACCCCAACAGGAGAAGCTTTTATATGGGCCCCCTTCGCATTCGCGTCATACCTCTCGGCCGAGGCTATCTCGCGGAGAGCCGGACGCCGGAAGTAACGGCCTTCGGCGCGACCGCGGAGGAAGCCGCCGAGAACGGGCGGCTCATGGCGATGGCCGTATACGAGGCGTTCCTCGAGGGCGTGTATCCGCGCACACTTATCGTCCGAATCGATGAGCCGGGGAGAATTGCAATTGCAATGCAGACGATCGACCGCCCGTTTTCACTCCACGCTGCGGTCACAGAGTTCGAGGACTGTTACTTCGATTCGCAGGGGAACGGAGCGGTTGTCAGCTAGTCTTACAATCGGCCAGTTCCAATTGCGCCGCTTCCCATCGCGCCGCTTGCACGCTGTTCCGGTGACGTACGCTCTGCACGGCGGCTGGTATGACATTTATCGTCGCGCGGAATTGCTGGCCGAACTGTCTGTTCTCGAACCTCACGGCGACGTGCGGCTCGATTTCTCGAAGGTCGAGCATCTCGACTGCGCCTGCTTGGGCGCCACGATAGGAACCATACGGCGCTGGAGAGACCGCGCACCCGGAACGCGTGTTTGGCTGCTGAACGTCCCCCCCTTGCTCAAGCGCGTCCTGCTGCTTCTGGAATTGGACCGCGTCTTGGAATGGGCCGCCTAGAAAAGCACGCTACGCCTGCCTTCACTGTGCGACGCTGAACGTCGCGGCCAAGCGGTGCACGGCGCGGGCGATTCGGACCAGCTGTTCGAGTGCGGCGCTGTCACGCTTCACGTACCTCTGATCGAGCGGCTGCGCGCGCGCTGCGTCACCATTCATCGCGGAGAGTGCGCCGTCTATTTGCGACCGCACCTGCGCTTGCAGCCCGCGTATTGCCTCCATCGGACAGTCTTGCGGCATCTCGTAGGCTAGGCTCGCCAGCGCGCGCAGCGAATACGCGCAGCCGGCCAGGAGCAGCAGCCGAGTGCGAAGCTTTTCGTCGGGATGGATGCGCAGCGTATAGATTAGCGGAAGCAACTGCGCGCGCACGCTTTGAAATGCTTCGTCGTAGTCGCGAGCCGCGGCCAGTGGATTTGCCGACGCATCACCGGCAAGACGCGAGACGGCTTGTTCGACGGCGCGGCCGAGCCGGTTCAATGCCTCCGAGATGACGCCGTTTACGACGTTTTCGGTGCGAATCGGAAAGACGAACGTCGCCGCGATGCCGCCGCAGGCCGCACCGACTGCGGTTTCGACGAGGCGCAGAACCAGAAGCTGGTCGGTAAAATATCCGAGCAGGACATACAGCAGCGAGAGCACGGCCGTAATGCCGAATGTCATCACTGCGTAGGATAGACGAAGCCCGTAGACTGCGATAAAGAGGAAAAAGAACAGCAGCGCCATCGCCGCCGCGTGATTCGAATGTACGGCCAGCGTTGCTGCTACGCCCGCGGCTACGCCGAGCGCCGTGCCCGCGACGCGCGACCAGGCTTTGCGCAGCGTTTCACCTGCGGAAGTCGTGCCGCTGAAAACCACGAACGCCGTCAGGACGGCCCAATACCAGCGCTGCGGTGATAGTAATTCTCCCATGACGATGGATGCGCTTGCCGCAAGCGCGGAGCTGAATCGCCTGGCGAGTCGTCGGACTAAAAATACCCGTCTCGATTTGCGTTCCCGTTTTGAAAACGCCCCGCGGCGTCCAATTCGTCGGCTCGGTCGGCGGCGGCGCCACGCGCAGCTCCACGAATTCGAACGGCGTGCGCGGGTCCCGCAGGGCCCGTTCGCCGATTTCGACCATTGCGAGTTCCGCGTCGAGAATTACGGCGCGTTCGTCGCTCGCAGGTGTTTCGCGCAGAATGTCGTCGAGCGTAATTGCCGTTTCGTTCAATCGAAAAAGGTGATGATTCAAACGGCGCTGGAGAGAGCGCGTCCACGTGCCCCGTTTTGCCGCCTGCGCGATCGTCGATACGATCAGGCGCTGTCGCGCACGAAACGCCGCTACGCCGTTGCGAAACGCACCCTGCGGGCGATCGGGAAAAATGTAAAAGCGCAGGACGTATGTGCTGAGCGTCGTCACGGCGAGCGCGAAGAGCAGCCATGGAAGTTGCGTGAATGCGGCCCGTAAGAATAACGAGAAAAAGAACGCCAGCACGCAGACCATGCCGACGGCAAAGCCGCGCGGACCATAGCGGCGAATGTACACCGAACCGAAGAGCACGGCGACGAAGAGTACGTCGGAAACGATCCGGTTCGGTGCGGTGAACGTGCCCAACGCGAGCAGCGCTGCGGCAGGCGGCCAGAGCAGCAGCGTCGTGATCCGCTGGTCGCGCACGACCGGATCATTTACGGCGATTGCCCACGTCATGCCAAGGGCGGCTCCGAGCAGCGGCACGGTAAGCGGCAGATGCTCACGGCGTGCAACCTCCAGCAGAATGATCAGCGCCACGGCGACCGCGCCGGTCGCGCGCGCCGCCATGAACAGACGAGTGAGACCGGGGTCGGCCGCGACGAGGCGGTCGCCGAGCGTGCCGAAGAGGTTCATCGGGCGTACTCATACCCCACCCGCTTGCGTGCCGGTTAGACAAAAGCCGACCAGGGCGGCCCAACCTGAGCGCGAAAGGGCCCTTACCCCATGAGGCTATACCACGTACGCCTCTCCGTTTTCGTGGAGATACGGCCGCGCTGAGTTGCGCGCACTCTTTTCGGAAGAGCAGCGCCGCAAACTCTGGCGCCAAGTGTGGGTCGCGCTGGCGGAGGCGCAGTCGGGGCGGGGCCTCGTTTCGGCGGAAGAACTCGCCGACATTCGCGCGCATGCTCACGAAATCGACGTCGATGCTGCGCTCGAAATCGAACGCGAGATCCATCACGATCTGATGGCCGAGATTCGCGTATTCGCCTCGCAAGCCAAAATCGGCGGCGGAAAACTCCATTTGGGGTCGACGTCGATGGACGTCGAAGACACGGTCGAAACGTACCGGCTGCGGCTCGCTCTCTCGCTGGTCGGAGCGGCTTTGGATGACGTGCTCCGCACGCTGGCCGAAAAGATTCGCGAACATGCCGACGTCGTGTGCATGGGATTCACGCATTTGCAGCCGGCGGAGCCGACCACGCTCGGCTATCGACTCTCGGTCTACGCGCAAGATCTGCTGATCGACGAGAGTAATCTGCGGTTCGTCTTTTCGAATTTGACGGCAAAGGGACTGCGCGGCGCCGTCGGCACGTCGGCATCGTACGAGCAGACTCTTCAACGGCAGCGGCGGATCCGTGGAAATGGAAGCGGCTGTCCTCGAACGCTTCGGTTTGGTCACCCGCGAGATCAGCACGCAAACGTATCCGCGCAAACTGGATTACCTGTTGCTTTCGGCGCTTGCGGGTCTGGGAGCGTCACTTTCGAAATTCGCGGCCGACATTCGGATCCTCAGTTCTCCGGAATTCGGCGAAGTGTTCGAACCGTTCGGGAAATCGCAAGTCGGAAGCTCGGCGATGCCTTTCAAGCGCAATCCGATTCTTTGCGAGCGCATCGATTCTCTTGCGCGGCTGCTGCCGTCCTTCGCGGACGTTGCGTGGCAAAACGCCGCAACGAATTACCTCGAACGGACGCTGGATGATAGCGCGAATCGCCGGACGATTCTGCCGGAAGCCTTGCTCTGCACGGATGAAATCGTTCAACTCGCCAAGCGCGTCGTCTCCGGTATGCGAGTCGATTTGCGGCGTATCGCGGAGAATCTGCGCACGTACGGGCCATTCGCAGGCACGGAGTCCGTGCTGATGGAGGCCGTCCGCGCCGGTGGGAACCGGCAGGAACTGCACGAGGTGCTGCGGTCCGCGGCGATGGAATCGTGGAGCGCTATCGCGCAAGGAAAGGTGAATCCGCTCGGTCATCTCCTCAGTGAAGAGCACGAACTCACCAGCCGCGTCGATCCGGCCGAAATCCGGCGCATGCTCGATCCCGGCAAACACGTCGGCACCGCCGTGCAGCGTGCTCGCGCGCTTGCGGATCGGGTCGACTCGCTCGAACCGTTCCCGCAGCAAAAGGAAGTACAACCATGACAACGCTACCGGCGCCCACGCGGAGTTATTACAGGAGCAGGACGTTGAGGCGCCGCGACGGTTGTGGGCCGCGCGCTTCGGCGCGGGGGGCGCGCGGCGTAGGGCGGGGCGCCATATAAATGAACAAGGGCATAGAGATCGCGCACGGCAAGACCAAGGTGCTGTTCGAGGCAGCCGGTCAGCCCGATATGCTCGTCGTCAAGCAAACCGACTCCATCTCGGCCGGCGATGGCGCGCGCCGCAACGAGATCTCCGGCAAGGGGCGGTTGGCGGCGCAAACGACCGCGCGTGTGTTTCGCTTGCTGAATCTGTGCGGTTTGCCCACACATTATTTGAACGGCGGCGAAGACGACGACGACAACGAAATGCTCGTGCGCCGGTGCAACATGATTCCGCTCGAAGTGGTCGTCCGCGGCGTCGCTGCCGGATCGCTCGTGCGACGCAATCCCGGCGTGCAGCGCGGGTCGCTCTTGGTGCCGCGCATGGTCGAATTCTTTGTAAAAGACGATGCGAATCACGACCCGCTGATTACTCCCGACGCAATTATTTCGCAAAACATCGCCAATCCCGCCGAAATCTCGGCGATGACCGAAATCGCGAGGCTGACGTTCGAGGTTCTCGCGCATGCGTGGCGCAAACGCGACGTGCTGCTCGTGGATCTGAAGATCGAATTCGGACGATTGGCAGGCGGCGAAAACAAAGGCCAACTCGTCATCGCGGACGTCATCGACAACGACTCGTGGCGGATTTGGCCGCAGGGACGGGAAGATCGCATGCTCGACAAGCAGGTCTACCGCAACCTGGAAACGGTCGATGATGCAGCGCTCGCTCGCGTGAAGAGCGCGTACGAAGAAGTTGCGGACCTGGTTGGGGCCTTTCCGGTCATGCGTCCCGGCATGATCGCGCTTTTCGCCGAGTCGGCCGATTTCGTACCGCAACTCGGTGCGGTCGCGCAGAGTCTCGGGCAGCTCGGCCTGCCCGTAGTGCGTCACGTCGCGAGTGCGTCCCGCACTCCGGGATTCGTCCTGCAGTTGCTGCAGCAGCACGACGCGACGTTCGCGCGTCTGATGTACGTGACGTTCTCCGGTCTTGACGGAGCGCTTCATGGAGTCGTCGACAACGCGACGAGCAATCCCGTGCTCGAAGGAACGGGCGATCCGAGTGCCGTTGCGCTGCACTGCGCGAAAGTGCTCGCGCTCGAAGACACGGTACTCTTCGGACGCACGCTCCTCGTGCAGACGAATGCGCGTTCGGCGGTTTTGCAGTCGGACGCGCAGCTGAACGCGCAGCAAATTCCCGCACCCGGAAATCTTGCGTAATTTTCCGGTCGAGGGATTGAGTGACGAGCAGCTGCGCGCGCAGGCTGCGAACAGTGGCCTCGCACTTCGCGCAGACGAACTGCGGCGCATCGCTGCCCGGCTCGGACGCGATCCCAGCATCGTCGAGGTTCACGCGTTCGATGCGCAATGGAGCGAGCATTGCTCGTACAAGAGCAGCCGCCATTTGCTGAAGAAACTTCCGACCGAGGGGCCGAGCGTCATGCAGGGACCGGCGGAAGACGCCGGCATCCTGCACTTGGGCGAGGCGCACGGGTCTCGCTGGGGCGTGGTCATCGCGCACGAATCGCACAACCACCCCTCGCAAGTCGTGCCGTTCGAGGGCGCTGCAACGGGCGTCGGCGGAATCGTTCGGGATGTATTGTGCATGGGTGCAGAGGTGATCGCCATAGCGGATCCGCTGCGTTTCGGCCGCGTCGAAAACGCGCAATCGCATCAGCGTTACGTGGCGCAAGGTGTGGTCGACGGCATCGCCGCGTACGGCAACGCGATCGGCATCCCGAACATCGCGGGAGACGCGTACTTCGACGATCGATTCGATGACAATTGCCTGGTCAACGTCGTTTCGCTGGGCCTAATCAAAGAGCAAGACGTCATTCATTCCGCGGCGCCGCCGAATTCGGCCGGATGGGACATCGTTCTCGTCGGCAAAGCGACGGATAGCAGCGGATTCGGAGGGGCGGCGTTTTCGTCCGTGACGCTTGACGAAGCAGACGAAGACGCGAACAAGGGCGCGGTGCAAGTCCCGGATCCGTTTTTGAAAAACGTCATCATGCGCGCGACGTATCGCGTTTTCCAGTATTTGCGCGAGCGCAAGGTCGCCGTGGGATTCAAAGATCTGGGCGCGGGCGGCATCATGGGATGCAGCGCGGAGCTTTGCAGCAGCGGGGGCTTCGGTGCGATCGTCGATTTGGACGACGTGAATACCGCGGTCAAGAATATGCCGCCGGAAGTCATTGCCGTTGGAGAGACGCAGGAACGACTGTGCTGGGTGTTGCCGGGCGATGTAACGCCGGACGTACTTCGTATCTATAACGAAGAGTTTTCCCTGCCGCAAATCGCGCGCGGCGCATGTGCGACGGTTGTTGGCGCGGTGCAGGGCGAAAAGCGCTACGTGCTTCGCCACGGCGGTGAAATCGTGATGGACGTTCCGATCGATTTTTTGACCGGATCGATTCGCGACGAGCTCGCGGTGCGCCCGATGAGCGAGCGAAAAGTGACGGATCCCGCACACCGCTACATAAGCGGCGAGCGCGACGCCGGTCAATTACTCGCGCGTATTCTCGAACATCGCGACGTGTGTTCGCGCCGGCCGCTCTTCGTTCGTTACGACGGCGTCGTGCGGGGAACCACCGTCATTCCGCGCGGTTACGCAAGTGCCGGCGTGATCGCGCCTATTGCGGGCTCGCCGTTAGGCGTTGCGCTGAGCGTCGCCGGCAATCCGCGCACGAGCAAGATCGACCCTCATCTCGGCCGCGCAGTACGCCGTTCTCGAGGCCGTACGCAAGGTCGTTTCGGTCGGCGCGCGGCCGCTCGGTTTGACGGACTGTTTGAATTTCGGCAATCCGCAAAACATCGAGCATTATTCGGAACTGGTCCATTGCATCGACGGACTCGCCGCTGCGGCACGCTTACTGGCAATGCCGTACGTTTCCGGAAACGTGAGCTTGTACAACGAATCGAAGATGGGGAATGCCATTCCCGCCTCGCCAATCGTTGCGTGCGTCGGCGGCATCGACGACGTTGCGAACGTGATCACCGCGCAGTTCAAGCGCGCAGGATCGGCCCTGTTCCTTTTGGGACGCCCGCAGAATGCGGTAGGCGGCGCGGTGTTCGCCGAGTTGCTCGAGCAAACGGGAGGCCCCGTTCCACCAATCGATTACGAACGCGCGATATCCGAAATCGCGTTCTTTCGCGCGGCCGGCGACGCAGGTTTCATTCTCTCCGCGCGCAGCGTCGGCAACGGCGGTCTCCTCGCAACGCTTGCGGAGATGGCCTTTCCCACACTCGAAAAAGGCCGTTCGCCCATCGGCGCGATCGTGTCGCCCGCGCGATCGTGGAGCGGCGCCGGCGATCTGGAATCGTATTTCGGCGAATGCGGCGGCTTTGTTTTGGAGGCGGCGGAAGACGACGCCGAAGCGCTCGCCTCGATTGCCACGGAACACGTAAAGCTCATTCGCCATCGGCAGAACAGCGAGTGCGCCGGCGATTCGCCTGGAAAACCGTGCGTTCGACTTGCGCGATTTGTACGAACGCTGGAGCCGGCCGCTCGCGCAGGTGTATCCATGAAGCGCAAGGTGGCGGTGCTGGTGTTTCCGGGAACGAACAGCGAAACTGAGACGTGGCGCGTCTGCCGGGACGTCGGTCTGGACGCAGAAGTCGTTCATTGGAGCCGCGCCGCGCAGCTTCCGGCGTACGACGCGTATGTGCTGCCCGGCGGATTCGCGTACGAAGACCGCATACGTGCGGGCGCAGTTCCGGCACACGATCCGATGATGGATTACGTCATCGAGGGAGCGCAGAAAGGGAAACTCGTGCTCGGCGTTTGCAACGGCGCCCAGATTCTGCTGGAGGCCGGACTGGTTCCGGGAACGGGGGGTGTCCGAAAGCCCACGGCGGCATTCACGCGGAACGGCCCGGTTCCGCACTTCATCTGCAAACACGTGCACATCAAACTCGCTGCGGCGCCCGAGCGTTGCGCGATTACGGCCGCGCTCCCGAAAGACGCGCTCATTCCGGCGTGGGCGGCACATGGCGAAGGGCGTCTTGCCGCAACGCCGGATCGTTTGCGCGAAATCGTAACGGGTGGTCACCTTTCGTTCGTATACGCGCATCACGACGGCACCGTCGACGACGACGCGGTGCCGAACGGATCGGCTCTGGGCTGCGCGGGATTGACGAATCGCGGCGGCAACGTGCTTGCAATCATGCCGCACCCGGAGCGCGATGCTTGGAATTACAATCATCCCGACAGCGCCGAGCGTACGAACATTCTTGCTCCGTCGGGTGGAGTCGCGCTGTTCGCGGCGTTCGCGGAGGCGCTGAAACGCGCATGATGCTCCGAACCGTCGCCATCAAACTCAAGATTCCGGATAATGAAGCCTATACGGCACTCACCACGCTTCGCCGGCTGGGCATCGAGATCGGACGAGTCGAACGCGCCGACGTGTGGCAATTCGACGACACCGGCGAGACGAGCGATTTCGCGCAGCGCGTGGAGCGCAACGAAACGCTCTTCAATCCGAACAAGCACGAACTGGAAGTACTCGAGTCCGATCTGCCTCGCGAAGGCGAAGCGTGGATCGAACAGACTCGATACGCAAAATACGTCGCCGCGTATCGCGGGCGTTTCCAGTGCGCGCCGGTACGTGGGGTGGCGGCTGTTTGCGCACGGGCACGAGGCGGCGGATTCGCACGACGTCAAGGCAGCTGTAGAGCAATTACTCTGTAATCCCGCAATCGAGAGAGCAATCACCCGATGAACCGACCGTATACCATTGCGACGCTCGGATCGCATTCCGCGCTGCAAATCCTCAAAGGTGCTCACGACGAAGGGTTTCGCACGCTGGCCATAGCGAATCGCGACATCGAACGCCTGTACCGGTCGTTCGGGTTCGTCGACGAGGTCATCGGCATCGAGCGCTACCAAGATTTCGCGCAGCTCATGCCGGAACTCGAAAAGCGGAAGATCATCATGGTCCCGCACGGCTCGTTCGTCGCGTATCTCTCTGCGGAAGAGCACAAGCGGATGACCATTCCGTATTTCGGAAACAAAGCGGTTCTCGATTGGGAAGCAAGCCGGGAACTCCAGCGTCAATGGCTCTCGCGCGCGAACCTGAAGCTGCCGCGGCAATTCAAGACGCCGAGCGAAATCGACCGCCCGGTGATCGTCAAACTCTATGGGGCGGCCGGCGGCAAGGGATACATGTTCATTCGAGACGCCGCCGATTTCGAGCACCGTGCAGCGCACCTGAAAGAAGCGCATATCATTCAGGAATACATCGTCGGCGTGCCGCTCTACATGCACTATTTTTATTCGCCGCTCGAAGACAAACTCGAAATCATGAGCATGGACCGGCGGTATGAAACGAACGTGGACTCGCTCGGCCGTATTCCGGCCGCCGCGCAGGAAGGCATGGACGTGAGCCCGTCGTACGTGGTCGTCGGCAACTCGCCGGTGTCGCTGCGCGAATCGATGCTCGCGGAAGCGTACCGAATGGGCGAGGACGTCGTGCGAGTAAGCAAGGAAATCTGCGGGCCGAAGGGCCTTTTCGGCGCATTTTGCATCGAAACGATCATCACGCCGGACATGCAATTTTACGTGATGGAGATTTCGGCGCGCATCGTTGCGGGTACGAATCTTTTCATCGACGGATCGGCCTACTCGTACCTGAACTATTCGGAACCCATGTCGACCGGACGCCGGATCGCCCGCGAACTGAAAAACGCACTTTTGACCAACAACTTGCGTTTCGTATTGGATGACACGAGTATTTTGTAAGACTCTGGCCGCATTGACATGCACGCTGCTCTCGCTGGCGCCGCTGTCGTCGCGCGCGGCGTTCATGGCGGATCCGGCCAAGCTCTATGCCGAAATGCAGGCGGCGTATTCCAAAGGCAACGCGCAAGGCTGGACGTTTTATAACCAGGAGTATTATCTCTCCACGATTTTTGACGCGGGCCGCGCGTATTCACTGCAGCGATCCACCGATTCGAACTATCCGCAAATCGAGCAGATGACGGTCGACATCGCCGCATCGCTGCACTACGATCCGCTCATCAATCATGAGGCGGTTCCGTGGTATGTCCGCGAAGCGGCCGCCTACGTGGAGCGCAACAATCCGGATCCCGACGAGCAAGCGAAAGCGAAGGCACTCCTCGCTCGCGTGGACGCGCTCGAAGATCCGGCCGCTATGGCGCAATTCGCGGACGAGGATGCGAACGCGATCGTGCAGCAGTATCCCCACGATGCAAACGCTCAGCTGCTGCGCGTCGAAGCAGACTGGCGCGGGTGGCTGCTCACTCGCGATCCGTCGTGGCGCAGCCTTGCGCTGATGCACGCAAACAGCCCAGACTTTCCGTTGGCGGATCTCCCGGCAACGTGGGGACCCGGTTTCCTGAACGCCGTTCTGAATGCGTTTCACGGAGCGGAAGGCTATACACAAGGTGACGAAACGAACGCCCAAGCGCTGGAAGCGCGAATTGCGCAGCTGCCGCAGGCTGAAAACGATCGCCAGCGTGGATGCGATAACGCATGCGCGTCTTATGACGACCCTCGCGCCGGCGGATGAGTATTTCGGCCCGATGGGCATGTCCATTCTCGGTATTCGGAACGAACTCAATCGCGTGAATTATCTCATCGGATACGGATACGCTCGTCAGGAAAGCACCATGGCGGTGCAGATTGCAACGTCCGTCGACGATCTGCACAAAGTCTATCCTCGCGATCGCGATTTGCCGCAGCTGCTCTTCGACGTGTACGCAGCACTGACGAAAATCGACACGCCGGGCGCAAAAGCGGAGCGCGCGCACATTCGCGGCATCCTCACGGTCGAGTATCAAGACACCAAGCAGGCGCAAGACATCTTGAATTCCTGAGCTCGACCGCGCATATAATGACCTAGCGCAACAATTTTGTTGCAGCGGAGGTTCCTATGGCTCGCAAATTGATCGACTGCCGCGATTTTCCCAGTGAAAGCAAATGCACTGTCGCGATCACCGCGGACAGTGACGAAGAACTTCTGGACGTTGCCGTTCCGCACGCCGTCGCCAAACATGGCTACGAAGACACACCCGATTTACGCGGGCAGCTTCGCGGAGCGATCAAGGAAGGCGCCCTCACGTAAAATAGCGTCATCGTGAGCGTGTCGAACGACAGGTGATCGTGAGCGTGTCGAACGACCCCGAGCATGTCGAGAGGCATGCGAGCGGCTTCGACTGCGCTCAGCCATGCTTCGACACGCTCAGCGATGCTGCACGATTCGGCGTGGACCAGCGGATGCTAGAGCGTCGCGAGTGAGGCTTCAAAAGCGCGAAGAAATTCCGCGGAATCGTCGCTGCTGAAGATCAGCGGCGGCTGAATGCGGATGACGTTTCCGAAGCGGCCGCCTTTGCCGACGAGCACGTTGCGCTTGCGCATCTCGTCGACAAGACGCGTTGCTTCCGCGCTGGCGTACGCCTTCGTTCGGCGATCGGTGACGAGCTCGACGCCCACCATCAGACCTTTGCCTCGAACCTCGCCGATGAGCGGATAGCGTTTTTGCAAATCGCGCAGGCCGCCAAGGAGTATTTCGCCTTGGCGTTTGGAGTTTGCGATGAGATCGCGTTTTTGAATGACGTCGATCGTTACCTTTGCGGCGCGGCTCGCAAGCGAGTTCCCTCCGAACGTGTTGATGTGCGGTCCTTTGAAGACGTCTGCGAGTTCGGGACGGGTAATCGTAATGCCGACAGGCACGCCGCTTCCGAGTCCCTTTGCCGACGTGATGATGTCGGGCACCACGCCGTAACTGGAAACCATGCCGAACATTCCGTCGCCGAGGCGGCCCCAACCCGTTTGAACTTCGTCGGCGATGAGAAGCGTGCCGAACGGCGCAAGCGTTTCCTGAAGAACTTGGAAATATTCGGGCGGCGGCGTGATGATGCCGCCCACGCCGGCGACGGTTTCCGCAATCATCGCCGCAGGCGCGCCGCTGGTCTGCGTTTCGATGACGCGTTTTGCAGAACGCGCGCACGCGATTTCGCACGACGGATACGTCAGGCCGAGCGGACAGCGGTAGCAGTATGGATTCGGCACGAAGGCGACGTGCGGGTATTCCGCAGCGAAATTGCGCCAGTTGCTTTGTCCGGCCATCGCCACTGTGTAGACGGTACGGCCGTGATACGCATGGTCGAGCGCCAGAAAGTCGAGTGATTTTTTCGACGTGCGCGCGACCAGCGCGGCGGTTTCGTTCGCTTCGGACCCCGAGTTGCTGAAAAAACTCTTGGTCATGCCGTCGGGCGATACCGACGCAACGGTTTCCGCCAAGTCGAGCATTTCGTCGGTCAGATACAGGGTCGAAACGTGTATCAGTTTTTTGGCCTGATCCGCGACTGCTTGCGCGACTTCGGTGTCGCCATAGCCGAGCGTGTTGGTCGCAATGCCTGCGAACGCGTCCAAATATTCGTTGCCGGCGTCGTCTTTCACGCGCGTTCCCTCACCGCCGGTGAGCGTGATCGGTTCGCCGTAATACGTCTGCTGCGCGGCAAAGAGGTGGTTGCGGGCGCGTTCGGCATTATTTTTTTTGAGTATTTGCATCTCTCAGGCCTCCGTCGGCAGCAGCGTGGGCACTTCGGGTTCCGCTTCGCTATGCGCCGCGCGTTCTCCGCGCATCAGCAGCCAGTACACGCACAATCCTCCGAGCAGGCTGAAAATCCAACCGCCGCTCCACAGAAAGTGCACGGGCGCCACGAAAAAGCCGACGCCGGTCACGATCCATCCGGCAAGCAGCGCGCCCACCGCCCGTATGTTGATGCCCTTCGCATACGAGTACAGACCGCCGGGCGAGTACAGTTGCGCAAGATCGATGCGCCGCTTGCGCACCAGCCAGTAATCGGCAATTGCGATGCCGTCGAACGCGCCGAGCATTGCGCCGTACGTTCCGAGCCACGTGAAAATGTACGCGCCGTACGTTTCTAGCATTTTCCACGGCTCCATTGCCAAACTGAGCAGCCCCGTCAGGATTGCGCCGATCGCGAACGTGATGTATTTCGGCCACAAATTTTCGAACGCGCGTGCGGGCGCCATGACGTTGGCACCGACGTTGATGGTCACCGACGAGAGAATGACGATGATGCCCGCGATGACGACGACCGGCGTCGGGAACTTCGTGATGAGCTGGACCGGATTCCACAGCGCGGTTCCGAAGAGCAGCACGGTCGCCGACGTTACGGCGATTCCAATGAACGCGAAAGCGGCCATCGTAAGCGGCATCGACAGCGCTTGCCCAACCATTTGCCCGCGCTGCGAACGCGCGTAGCGCGTGTAATCGGGAATGTTCAGTGCCATCGTCGCCCAGAACGCGATGACGCCGACGACGGACGGATAGAACGCGTTCCAAAAAGCGCCGCCCTGAATCTTTGCCGGCGTTGCCAGCATGGGGCCGAATCCGCCCGCGCTCGTTGCGGCCCACACGAACAATGCAATTGCGCCGGCTGCGACAGTCGGAGCGGCGATCTGCGCGAGGCGTCCGATCGCCTGCGGCCCGCGCATGGCGACGGCCACGTTGATCGCCCAAAAGATCAGAAAGGCAAAGCCGAGATGAAAAGAGAGCGCAGGCCATGACGGCACGACTCGCACCAGTATTGCATCGAGCGCTTGTCCCCCGAACCACGAGTTGATGCCGAACCAGCCCGCGGCGATGACCGCGCGCGCGAGCGCCGGAATGTGCGCGCCGCGCGTGCCGAACCACAAGCGCGCAAAAACGGGGTATGGAATACCGTATCGTGTACCCGCGTGCGAAACCAGTAAAATCGCGCCCAGGACGATGCAGCTTCCGTACGAAAACCGTCACGACGGATTCCCACCAATTCATGCCCAGCGCAATCATGCCGCTGGCGAGAGAATACGTCGGCAAGCACAGGCACATGCCCACCCACAATGCAGCGAACTTCGATCCGGGCCAGGAGTGTTCGGCCAGCGTGCACGGCCGCAAATCCTCGTTCCACATCGAGTGGTTGCGCGCGGCCTCTTCTTGCGCTCGAGGCGTGAGCACGACCACGTCGCCGCTGCGAATTTGCGTCACGGGTGCTTGCATTTACACCTCCACGAGATCGTCGTACGTTTCAGGACGGCGATCGCGATAGAATTGCCAAGTGTTGCGGACGTGCGTTATCACTTCCCGGTCCATGACGCCGATCACGACTTCGTCTTTGTCGCGGCTTCCCATCGCGACGAACTGACCGCGCGGATCGACCAGATACGATTGCCCGTAAAATTCGCCCATGTTCCACGGCATTTCATAGCCGACGCGGTTGATCGCGCCCAAATAATATCCGTTTGCAACGGCATGCGCGGGCTGCTCGAGTTTCCATAAATATTCCGAGAGCCCGGCGACCGTGGCGGACGGGTTGAACACGATCTCGGCGCCGTGCAAGCCGAGCATGCGCGCGCCCTCGGGGAAATGACGATCGTAACAGATGTAGACGCCGACTTTCGCAAACGCGGTATCGAAGACGGGGAACCCGAGATTGCCCGGCCGGAAGTAGTACTTCTCCCAGAATCCGCACCCCGCAGGTCCCGCTTGCACCTGCGGCAGGTGATGCTTGCGGTATTTTCCGAGATACGTGCCGTCTGCGTCGATGACCGCAGCGGTGTTGTAGTATACGCCGGAAAATTCTTCTTCGTACATGGGGACGACGAGGACGATACCGAGTTCCTTCGCCAAGTCTTGCATCAGGCGCGTCGTCGGGCCATCGGGAATTTGCTCGACGGCCGAATACCACTTCGTCGTTTGCTCGGTGCAGAAATACGGACCGTAGAAGAGCTCCTGAAGGCACACGATCTGCGCGCCGCGCTTTTTGGCTTCGCGAATCATGCCGACGTGCTTCTCGATGGCATTCTTTTTATGAACGTCGACCGGTTCGCCGCCGTCCGTTTCGTGGTGCGCTTGGATGAGGCCGATGGTGACTTTGCTCTCCACGTTGTCTCCTATAGTGCCACTGGATGAAAGCGTTCGCTCTTCTGGAATTTTCCGGCGCCTTTCGTTCCGGTGAACGTGTCGCCGTCCGCGACTTTCCGGCCGCGAGAGAATACGTAGCGCGGCCTGCCTTTGATCGTCATGCCTTCGAACACGTTGTTGTCGACGCGCATGTGATGCGTTTTCGGGGAAATCGTCCGGGTCTGGCTGGGATCCCACACGACCAGATCTGCGTCGCTGCCGACCGCGACGGTTCCCTTACGAGGAAAAAGCCCGAACAGTTTCGCAGGATTCGTGCAGCCAAGCGCAACGAAATTGTTCAAGCCCAGAATTTTGCGGTTCACGCCGACTTCGTACAGAATCGAAAGGCGATCTTCGATGGTCGGAGCGCCGTTCGGAATCTTCGAGAAATCGTGTTTGCCGAGTTCTTTCTGACCGCACAGATTGAACGAGCAGTGATCCGAACCGAAGCTGTGCAGTTCCATGTTCATCAACTTGCGAAGAAGCACGTCTTGATTCCACTTGTCGCGAATCGGCGGTGAGAGGACGTACTTCGCGCCTTCGAAATCCGGCCGTTCGTAATCGGCGAACTCGCAGACCAAGTACTGCGGGCACGTCTCGCCGTAAATGTGCAGGCCGCGTTTTCGCCCGTCGGAGATAGCGTCGGCCGCCATCGCGCTCGACACGTGTACGACGTAAAGCGGCGCACCGGCTATTTCCGCCAGGCGAATCGCGCGATGCGTCGCCTCGCCCTCGCATTCGACCGGCCGCGTGAGCGCGTGCCATTTCGGCTCGGTCTTACCAGCGGCCAGCGCTTGTTTCGTGATGACTTCGATGACGTCGCCGTTTTCGGCGTGCACCTGCACGAGGCCGCCGTGCGCCGCGCACGCCTGGAGCGTTTTGAAGATCGTTTCGTCGTCCACTTGCAAGACGTGCTTGTACGCCATGAACACCTTGAACGAGTTCACGCCGTGATCGCCGATCATCTTCGGAATCTCGGCCATCGTTTCGTCGCGGCCATCGGCTATCGTCAGGTGAAAGCCGTAGTCGATGCACGCTTTGCCCGACGCTTTTTCGTGCCACGTGTCGAGCGCCGACTGCAGTGAATTTCCGCGCGTGTGCAGCGCGAAATCCACGATTGTCGTCGTGCCGCCCATGGCCGCCGCGCGCGTTCCGCTTTCGAAATCGTCCGCGGTGACGGTGCCGCCGAACGGCATGTCGAGATGCGTGTGCGGATCGATGCCGCCGGGGAAGACGTAAGCATCGCTCGCGTCTACGACCTCATGTTTCGACGCCTCGATGTTGACGCCGATCGTCGAGATTCTTTCTCCCTCGATCAGAACGTCGCCCCGATACGTGTCGGTCGCGGTGACGACCGTGCCGCCGCGTATGAGTGTGCCCAAACAGGTCCTCCTCGCCCCTGGAAAATTTCGGGGCCGTTCGATACGTCACGATGACAAGGCCTGGCGTTCCTTCCACGATTCGGACGCCAAACCGGTGTCGACTTGCACCATGTCGATGCAATTCTCCACCGGACAAACCATTTGGCACAAGTTGCAGCCGACGCAGTGCTCTTCGTCGACCACGAGCATGGCGGAGCCGTTTTGAGCGAGCCGGTCGATGCACTGGTGCGCCGCGTCTTCGCATGCGATGTAACACTTGTTGCAGCGAATGCACTTGTCTTGATCGATCCGGGCCACGATCTTGTAGTTCAGGTTGAGGTTTTCCCACGTCGTGATCCGATCGGCTGCAGCACCGATCAAGTCGCTTACGCTTCCGGCGCCTCGCGAATCGAGATAGTTCGAAAGACCGTCGATCAGATCTTCGACGATGCGGAAACCGTGGTGCATGACGGCGGTGCAGACTTGCACGTTCGTCGCGCCGAGTGCGAGAAACTCGACCGCGTCCGGCCATGTTTCGACGCCGCCGATGCCGGATATCGGAAGTTTGACCTGAGGGTCGCGCGCGCACTCGTTCACCATATTGAGCGCGATGGGTTTTACCGCGGGGCCGCAGAAACCGCCGTGACTGCTCTTCCCGTCGACGTGCGGAACCGGATTGAGCGTTTCCAAATCGAGACCCATGATGCTGTTGATCGTGTTGATTAGGCTAATCGCATCGGCGCCGCCTTGCGCCGCGCCGCGCGCGGCCCAGCGGATGTCGGTAATGTTGGGCGTGAGTTTCACGATGACGGGAACGCGCGCAACTTCTTTGACCCACTCCGCAACCTGTGCGATGAGGTCGGCATGCTGTCCGACCGCGGATCCCATGCCGCGTTCGCTCATGCCGTGCGGGCAGCCGAAGTTCAACTCGAAGCCGTCGATGTCGACTTCCTGAACGCGTTTGACGAGTTCGTGCCACGCCTCCCGCTCGCACGTTTCCATCAGTGAAGCGACGACCGCGCGATCCGGAAACGCGCGTTTGCACTGCGCGATCTCGCGCAAGTTGTCTTCCAGGGGACGATCCGTAATGAGCTCGATGTTGTTCATCGCGACCATCCGGTTCTGTTTGTACTTCAGTCCCGCAAAGCGCGACGTGACGTTGACGATCGGCGTGCCGAGCGTTTTCCACACCGCGCCGCCCCAACCGGCTTCGAACGCGCGCATGACTTGATAGCCGCTGTTCGTCGGCGGTGCGGAGGCAAGCCAAAACGGATTCGGACTTTTTATACCGGCAAGATTAGAGGAAAGATCAGCCACGGACTTCGTCCCCCTCGACACGCTCGGGGTCGTTCGATACCTCACGATGACTCTCGTTCGAAAGAAAAGCATCGATGCTTCGCGCGGCGATCTTCCCCTGCTCCGCCGCTTCGACGACCATCGCTTCACGCGAGCCTTTGGCAAAGATACAATCGCCCGCTGCGAAAATGCCGGGTCGCGTCGTCTGCAGCGATTCGTCAACGCGAACCACGCCGCCGTCGTGCTCCACGCCGATCCGCTCGAGCGTCCCGAGCAGCCGCTGCTGCCCGATTGCGCGAATGACCGTATCCGCCGGCTCGACGAATTCCGTACCGGCGATTTGCGTCGCATCCGCGTTCGGTGCGGATGAATTCGACGGCCGTTACGCGGCCGTGCTCACCCATGATGCGTACCGGCGCGCAGAAGAAGCGAAACTCGATGCCTTCCTGTTTTGCGAATTCGTACTCGAACTCGTACGCCGTCATTTGCGATTCTCCGCGGCGATAGTAACAGGTGACGCGCGCCTGGCTCGCAACGCGTTTGCTGCACGTCAGTGCGTCGATTGCCGTATTTCCCGCACCGACGACCGCAACGCGCGAACCGAGATCGCCAAGATCTTGGCCGAGTTTGGCTCGCTCGATGAAATCGAGCGCGTCCCAAACCCCTTCCAATTCTTCGCCCGGTATGCCGAGGCGCGGCACCGAGCCCATTCCGCATGCGAGCACGATCGCGTCGTAACGCGCGAGCAGCTCTTCGATGCTCACGTCGATCCCGACGCGCGTGCACGCCCGCACGTTCGCACCCATGCGGACGACTTGCTGCGCTTCCCATAGGGCGGTTTCGACGTCCAGGCGGAACGGAACGATGCCGTACGTGTTCAAGCCGCCCAATTCGTCTTTCGCATCGAAAATCGTGACCGCGTGGCCCATGCGGCGCAGATCGCGGGCGGCCGACAATCCGGCCGGTCCGCCGCCGATAACGGCGACGTGTTTGCCCGTTGCCGGACCCGGCTGGAACAGATCGAGATCTGCGTCCATCGCGTAGTCGACGGCATAGCGCTGCAAATCGCCGATGCGAATCGGCGAATCTCCCGCTGCATTGTAGACGCAGGCGCCTTCGCACAATTGCTCGGTCGGGCATACGCGAGCGCAGCTCGCGCCCATGGGATTGGCGTCGAGAATCGTTCGCGCGCTCCCTTTGAGGTTGCCGCTCGCGATCTTCGAAATGAAGGACGCGACGTCGATGTGCGTCGGGCACGCATTCATGCAGGGCGCGTCGTAGCAGTTCAGACAGCGGTTTGCTTCGAGTTTGACCTCGAGAGCCGAGAGCGGGCGGTGAATCGATTCGCCGAGCATCTTACCTCACTTGTGCGTCGGGAATCCCAGGTTCATGCCGGGGTTGCGCTCGTTCCACCGGCTCGTAACGACTTTCTTACGCGTGTAGAAACGAAAACCGTCTTCGCCGTAAACGTGCAGGTCGCCGAAAAGCGAAGCCTTCCACCCGCCGAAGCTGTAATATCCGACGGGCACCGGAATCGGAACGTTGATGCCGACCATCCCGACGTCGACTTCGTTTTGAAAGCGTCGCGCCGCGGCCCCGCTGCGCGTGAAGATCGACGTGCCGTTTCCGTATGGATTTGCGCGAATGACGGCGAGCGCGTCGTCGAGCGAACGCGCGCGCAGATTCACGAGCACCGGGCCGAAAATTTCGTCGCGGTAAATCGACATCGACGTCTGAACGTGATCGAACAACGTCGGACCGATGAAGAAGCCGCCGTCATGGCCGGCGACTTGCAGGTTGCGTCCGTCCGCCAGCAATTTTGCGCCTGCGCGTTCGCCTTGATCGATGTAGTCCAAGATGCGGTCGCGCGCGGCGGGATTGATGACCGGTCCCATGTCGTTGCCGCGGTCGTTTCCGGGTCCGATTTTCAGCTTGCCGATGCGTTCGAGCACGCGTCCCATGAGCGCATCGCCGGCCTCACCGACGCTCACGCTCGCTGAAATGGCCATGCAGCGCTGCCCGGCGGATCCATACGCCGCCGATACGAGCGCATCGGCTGCAGCATCCATGTCGGCGTCCGGCATGATCACCATGTGGTTTTTCGCTCCGCCCAGTGCTTGCACGCGTTTGCCGTGAGCTGCGGCCGTTTCGTAGATGTAGCGCGCGATCGGCGTCGATCCGACGAAACTGATCGCGGCGACGTTTGGATGTGCGAGAAGCGCATCGACTGCAGTTTTGTCACCGTGCACGACGTTGAAGACGCCGGCCGGAAGACCCGCGCGCTCGAGCAATTCCGCGACGAGCAGCGATGCCGAGGGATCGCGTTCGGACGGCTTGAGCACGAACGTGTTGCCGCATGCAATCGCAATGGCAAACATCCATGCCGGGACCATCATCGGAAAGTTGAACGGCGTGATCCCCGCGCAAACGCCGAGCGGCTGACGGAGCGAGTACGTGTCGACGGAGGTCGAAACGTTTTCGCTGAGTTCACCTTTGAGTTGATGCGTGAGCGAGCACGCAAAGTCGACGACCTCGAGCGCCCGGACGACTTCGCCTTCGGCATCGCCGACGATCTTGCCGTGTTCGCGCGAAACGATTTCGGCCAGCGTTCCGGCGTGCTCTTTGAGCAGCGCGCGAAAGGAGAAGAGGATCTCCGAGCGCTTTCCGAGCGGCATGGCGCTCCATGCGGGAAAGGCCGCGGCGGCGGCTGCTACGGCCCGATCGACCGTGGCAGCGTCCGCGAACGCGACGCGTGCTTGCACCTCTCCCCGGGCAGGGTCGTAGACCTCGCCGAAGCGGGCCGAATCGTCCCCGCCGGGTTTGCCGGCGATGCTATGCAGAATCGTGCGAATTTTTGCCGGTGCTTCCATAAGCGGTTTATTCTGGCACGCGCTGCAGCGCTCCCGGATCGTCGACGTCGAAATAGGCTCCCTCGTCTTCCATCGGCACCATCACCCGTCGAAGCTCCGGATCGTCCCGGATCGACTGTAATGAGTCGCCGGTCAGAAGTCCGATGCTCGCGCGCGCTCTCGGCGAGAAGTAGACCGGATGGCCCCCGACGCCCCCTCGGGCCGGAAAGCAAACGTCCGCACCGCGATGCTGCGCCGCGCAAATCACGGCAGCAACGAGCCCTTTCGTTACCAGCGGCTTGTCGCCGAGCAATACTGCAATGGCGCGATCCGCTTCGACGGCTCGATCGGCGAGCGCGAGCGAATGGGCCATACCCAGACGCGGTTCGGTATTGACGATTACGGAAACGTGCGCCGCGCCGATTGCGCCGGCAATGCCCGGCGATGCAACCAGCACCGTGGGAAACGGCGCGCACGCCGCGATGACGCGGTCGATCATGCGCGTCCCCCGGACGGGCAGCAGCAATTTTTGAGTTCCCATTCGCGAAGAGGCTCCGGCGGCCAAGATCACGGCCGTTACGCCCGGAGCGCGCATGCTATGTCGCCACGCGGACGTGTGCGCGGATCGAACCCGTGCCGTCTTTGAGGCGCCCTGCGGCGCGCCCGTTGCGCGTTGCGATCAATTCAGCGGCGATCGCCAGCGCGATTTCCTGCGGCGTACGCGCACCTAAGTCCAGACCGGCCGGCGCGCTCAGACGATCCAGCTGCGATGACGTTACACCCTGTTCGCGCAGCGCATCCATGCGCGATTGATTCGTGCGGCGGCTGCCCATCGCCGCGACGTAGAATGCCGGCGTTGCAAGCGCTGCACGAAGCAGCGGAATGTCGAATTTTTCGTCGTGCGTCATTGCGATAATCGCCGTGCGTCCGTCGATCGGTTCGCGTGCCAGCAGATCGTCGGGCCAAGCGACCTCGATGCGATCCGCTGCCGGAAAACGCGCGCGCGTCGCGAACGCGGCTCGCGCATCGCACAAAATCACCTCGTACCCGAGAAATTTTCCGGCGTCGATCATCGCTGCGGCAAAGTCGACGGCGCCGAAGACGTACATGCGCGGCTTCGAAGAGAACCTTTGCAAGAACAGCCGCAGATCGCCGTGGGGCTCGCCTTGCTCCCCGAAAAGACGTATCTCCGCCTCCTCCCGAGCCGCTTGCGTTCGAAGTTCCTCCGAGATCGCCGCGTCCAGCCTCGTATCGCCGAGCGAGCCTATACTTTCCTGCTCGAAGACGGCGAGCCTATCGCCGAAATTCGGACCCGAAAGACAGACCGCAATACCGCATGGTTTCGAGGTCTCTCCGTGCGCGGATACCTCGCGTACGAAAGCCGGCTCCGGTTGGTCGACGAGGATCTCCAGCGTGCCGCCGCAACTCAGCCCGACGGCTTGCGCTTCGCCGTCACTGATTCCATAGCGCACGATCGTGGGCCGTTCGTGCGCCAGCACGTCGAGAGCCTGGGCGACGAGCGCCGCTTCCACGCACCCGCCCGTCAGCGTTCCGCAGAGCTCGCCGTCGCCGGCGATGAGCATTGCGGCGCCGGGATCGCGCGGCGCGGAGCCTTCGACGGCGAGCAGAGTGGCAAGGCAAGCGCGCTTGTGTGCGGCGTACCACTTCGCCAGCGTTTGCAGGTGCTCGAGCATAGCGCATGGCTTCAACGCGGCCGTGGGGAAATCCGCAGTATGTGGGAGCGTTTGGACCAGCCCGCAACCGTGAATGCGGCCTTGGAACTTCTGGCGCGCTATGGTGCGTCGGCGCGAGTCGTTGCCGGCGGAACGGACGTCTTGGTGGAACTGCAGCGTGGCGTAAAACCCACCTCGACGCTCCTCGACCTGAGCGCTCTGGAGGACCTGCGCTACGTTCGCAGCGACGGCGATTGCATCGCAATCGGCGGTCTCGCGACGCACAACGACGTGCTGGCGTCGGAACTCTGCCGAACGCAAGCGCTCCCGCTGATTCAGGCGTGCATGGAAGTCGGCGCGCCCCAAATTCGCACGCGCGCGACGATTGCCGGCAATCTCGTTACGGCTTCGCCCGCAAACGACACCATCGTTGCATTGCTCGCGCTTGGCGCGCAGCTCGTTCTCACGAGCGCGCGCGGGGAACGCCGAGTGGACATCGGCGACTTCTTCAGCGGTTTTCGCACGACGGTTCTGCAGCCGGACGAACTGATGACCGAGATTCGCGTGCGGCCGCTTTCGCCCGGCGAGCGCGGCATTTTTCTCAAGCTCGGATTGCGGCGCGCACAGGCGATTTCCGTCATTAGTTTGGCCGTCGCAGCGCGCATATCCGGCGAACGGGCGCGCGGAGCACGTATCGCACTTGGCTGCCTCGCGCCGACTGTGGTGCGTGCCGCGGCGACCGAGGCTCTGATCGAAGGCGCGACGCTCGACGGCGAAACGATTGCAGCCGCATGCAGCCGCGTCTGCGAGGAGGTGCACCCGATCGGCGACGTGCGCGGTTCGGCGGAGTATCGCTATACGGCGCTTTCTTCGCTGCTCGAAGAAGCGCTGCGTCGCATCGCAGCCGATCGCTGCGCGGACGGCGTGCCCGAGCGCCACGTCCTGCTCGATACGGGCGGAGAGGAAACGCTCGACGTCGCGCAATTTCAAGATGTCGTCACGGCGCGAGTGAACGGCGAACTCTTACAGATGCGCGGCGCGCAAAACCGAACGCTGCTCGACGCGCTGCGCGAGTGCGCCGGATTGACCGGCGCAAAGGAAGGCTGCGCCGAGGGTGAATGCGGCGCGTGCACCGTGTGGCTCGATGGAAAAGCGGTCATGTCGTGCCTGATCCCGGCGGCGCAAGCGCATGGAAGAAGCGTCGTCACGATCGAAGGACTGGCGGAAAACGGGCGCTTGCATCCGCTGCAGCAAGCGTACGTCGACTGCGGCGCCGTGCAGTGCGGGTTTTGCATTCCCGGCATGCTGATGGCGGGCGCGAAAGTGCTCTCGGAAATGCCCGGAGCGCAGCTCGAGCAACTGCAGAGCGCGATAAGCGGAAACATCTGCCGCTGCACCGGCTATCGAAAAATTCTGGACGCGATGCAGTCGTGTACGGCGGTGGAGACCGCAACGTGACGCTCATCGGCAAAGCGCTTTCGCGGCCCGACGCAATCGACAAAGTCACGGGTGCGGCGCGTTATCCGGCCGATCTCGTGCGGCCCGGCATGCTGCATCTCAAATGCGTATTCGCGCATCGGGCGAGCGCTCGAATCGTCGCGATAGACACCGGCGCGGCGCTGGCTCATCCGGGCGTCGCGGGGGTGCTCACCGCGGCCGACGTGCCGTACAACCGGTATGGACTCATCGAAGAAGATCAACCGCTGCTGTGCGAGGACGTCGTGCGTTACACGGGCGATCGTGTCGCACTCGTCGTCGCCGAAACACGCGCGGCTGCGGAGGCAGCCGCAAAACTCGTCGCCGTCACGTACGAAGAGCTGACCGGAGTATTCGATGCGCGCGCCGCGATGTCGCCTGCCGCGCCGCTCGTACACGAGGATCGCGGCAGCAACGTGCTCGAGCACGTGCGCATTCGAAAAGGCGACGTAGACGCCGCGTTCGCAACTGCCGCAATCGTCGTCGAAGAAACGTTCGAAACGTCGTGGCAGGAACACGCCTATCTCCAGCCGGACGCCGGTATCGCGTACTACGAAGACGGCAAACTCGTGATCGAAACGGCCGGGCAGTGGCTGCACGAAGATCGCAAACAAATCGCAAAGATACTGCAACTCGGCGAAGACGAGGTCGTCGTGCGCTACGCGGCGATCGGCGGTGCCTTCGGCGGCCGCGAGGACCTGAGCGTGCAGCCGCTCCTCGCGCTGGCGACGTGGAAATTGCGGCGGCCCGCCGCGATCGTTTGGAGCCGCGAAGAGTCCATCGTCGGCCATCACAAACGGCATCCGTATTTCATCCGAGCCAAATGGGCCGCGCGGAAAGACGGGCGCATCGTCGCGGCGCAAACCGAGCTCGTTGCCGACGGCGGCGCTTACGCGTCTACGAGCGCGGAAGTACTCAAGGGCTCGGCGCTCTTCGCGAGCGGCTGTTACGACGTGGAAAACATTTCCACCGACGGCTACGTCGTCTACACCAACAACGTCCCGTGCGGCGCGTTCCGCGGCTTCGGCTCGCCGCAGGCGCAATTCGCCGCCGAATCGATGGTGAACCGGCTGGCGCACGCGCTCGACGTCGATCCGGTCGAATTGCGTTTGCGCAACATGTATCGCGAAGGCAGCCTCGAGCCGACGCAGCATCCGCTGCCCGCGGGCGTCAGCGCGGTTCCGGTGCTGCAGCGCTGTGCGCAAGAATCGCGCACGCGTCTGAGCTACGGCATTCCCGATTTGCGCAACGGCGATTCGCGCGTGAAACGCGGCGCCGGCATAGCGTCGGGCATCAAAAACGTCGGCTATTCCTTCGGTTTCCCCGAACAAGCCACGGCGACCGTCGAGTCTGTACGGCAAGAGGTCGGTCGAACGCGCCGTATTGCGCATCGGCGCCGCGGAATGCGGGCAGGGCGCACATTTGGTTTTGCGGCAGATCTGCGCGCAAACGCTCGGTGTGCCGATGGAAAGCATCGAGTTAATCGCTACGGACAGTGCGCTCTCGCCGAACGCAGGGAGCGCGTCGGCTTCGCGTATGACGCTGATGGGCGGACGCGCGGTGAAAGACGCTGCGGAAGCAGCGCTGCGGAAATTTCCGGGGAGCGATGCGCGCGCGACCGTTCAGTACCGTCCTCCGCCAACGACGCCGCTCGAACCGCAAACCGGGCGCGGCATTCCGAATTATTGCTACGGCTACGTTTCACAAGGCGTACAAGTCGAAGTGGATCTCGGTACCGGGCTCGTGCGCGTTCTGCGAATCGTCAGCGTTCACGACGTCGGGCGCGCTATCAACGTGCAGCAGGTCGAAGCGCAAATCGAAGGCTGCCTCGCGCAAGCCGTCGGCTATACGCTCACGGAGCATTTTCAGGTGCGCGAAGGGAAAGTGCTCACGCCGTATTTCAGCACATATTTGTTGCCCACGACGCTCGACATGCCCGTCGATGTCTTTCCGGTCATTCTCGAGTTAGCAGATCCGAACGGACCGTTCGGCGCGCGCGGAATGGCGGAGATGGCGCTCGTGCCGTTCGCAGCCGCCGTCGCAAGCGCAGTTCACGCCGCAACCGGCGCATGGGTAACGCAACTTCCGATGACACCCGAGCGCGTGCTGCGTGCGATCGCTCAAGCTACCACCAAAGAACCCGAAATTTCGTTGTGACGGCGCACGTGCGCCGCGAGATCGAAATCCGCCAGCCGGCCGTTTCGCACGCGAACGCGGCCGTTCACGACGACGAGATCGGCATTGCGCGCTCTGCAGAAAACCAGCGCGGCAAGGGGATCGTGTACGGCGCCGCCCGCAAATTCAAGCGTGTCGATGCGCCATCCGGCGATGTCCGCCGCCATTCCCGGCGCGATTGCACCGACGTCGTCGCGTCCTAACACCGCTGCTCCGCCGCGCGTGGCGAGTTGCAAAATGCGCCGTGCGGATAGATTGCCGGCACCGGATGCGACTCGCCCGAGCAGCAATGCGTGGCGCGCTTCGTCGAGCATGTGCGAACCGTCGTTGGATGCGGAGCCGTCGACGCCGAGCCCCACGCGCGCGCCGGCTTCGAGCAACGCGCGTACGGGTGCAATTCCCGAACCCAGCCGCATGTTCGAGGTCGCGCAATGCGCGACACCCGTGCGCGAAGCTCCCAAACGCGCGCATTCGTTTTGCGATACATGCACCATGTGCGCGTGCCAAACGTCGGGACCCGTCCACCCCAGCCGTTCGGCGAGCTCCACCGGACGGCAATCGAAGCGCTCCGTGCAGAAGCGCTCCTCGTCCCGCGTTTCCGCCAAGTGCGTGTGTGCGTGCACGCCGTGCCGCCGCGCCAGTGCGACGCTCGCGCGCATCAACTCGGGCGTTACCGAAAACGGCGAACACGGAGCGATGACGATGCGCGTCATCGCATAACGCGACGCATCGTGATAGGCGCCGATGACGCGCTCGCAGTCGGCGAGAATTGCGTCTTCGGGTTCCACGAGATCGTCGGGCGGCAAACCGCCGCGCGACGCACCGAGCGACATCGAACCGCGAGCGGCGTGAAATCGCATGCCCATTTCGCGCGCCACCTCGATTTGATCGTCCAGCCGGCATCCGTTCGGCCAAAGGTACATGTGGTCCGACGTCGTGGTGCAGCCCGAGAGCAGCAATTCCGCAATCGCAGTTGCCGTTGCAACGCGCAGCGCTTCCGGTGTAATTCGAGCCCAAACCGGATACAGGCGCGCGAGCCACTCGAAGAGCGCCGCGTCCTGTGCCCCCGGCATGCTGCGCGTGAGCGTTTGATAAAAATGGTGATGGGTGTTGATCAGCCCCGGTGTGAGTACCAGATTCGAGCAGTCGATCTCGTCGTCCGTGTGCGGAACGGGTTCGCCCGCGTCGATGACTTTTGCGATCGCACCGTCCTGCACCACGATAGAAGCTCCGGCGATTTCGCGATTTCGATCGTCGAATGTCGCCGCCAACGCGGCGTTGCGAAGCACTATGCTGCTCATATCTACGGCGGGTACGGGCCCGAACGGCGTCTAACCTCGCTGCGTGAGCCGCTACGACCATCCGCGCGACTTCGTCGGTTACGGTGCCGAGCCGCCGAATCCGCGCTGGCCCGGCGGTGCGCGCATCGCGCTTCAGATCGTGATGAACTACGAGGAAGGCTCGGAGTATTCGATACCGGACGGCGACGGCATGTCGGAGACGTACCTTACGGAAGTTCCGGGTGCAACGCTCGGTCCCGGCAAGCGCGACCTGATCGTCGAATCCATCTACGAGTACGGCAGCCGCGCCGGTTTTTGGCGTTTGATGCGCCTGTTCGCCGAGCGCCGCGTTTCCGTAACGGTATTTGCGGCCGCGCTCGCCCTCGAACGCAATCCTGCGGCGGCCGCGGCGATTCGCGATGCCGGCCATGAAGTGTGTTCGCACGGATGGCGCTGGGTCGGCTTTCAGGATATGAACGAAGCGCAGGAGCGCGAAGCAATGCGCCGCGCCGTTGCTTCGCTCGCGCGCACGGCCGGTGAACGCCCCTATGGCTGGTACTGCCGTTATGCGCCCAGCGTGCAGACGCGCCGTCTCGTCGTCGAGGAGGGCGGATTTTTGTACGACTCGGACGCGTACAACGACGATCTGCCGTACTGGGTTCGAGTCGACGGAAAAAACCACTTGGTCATTCCTTACACGCTCGACGCGAACGACATGAAGTTTTCCGTTGCCCCCGGATTTTCTGCGCCCTCGGGGTTTTTCGAATACTTGCGCGATGCGTTCGACGTGCTCTACCGCGAAGGCAAGACGCATCCGAAAATGATGTCGGTCGGGCTGCACGCGCGGCTGGCGGGACGCCCGGGACGAACTGCGGCACTCGAGCGTTTTCTGGATTATGCCGGCGGTTTTGAAGACGTGTGGATTTGCCGGCGCGTCGACATTGCCAGGCACTGGATTGCGCACCATCCCGCCGATGTCTGAGCGCATCGCTGCGCGCCTGCGGACGCTCGCGGAAATCGGCAGGCACGCGGCGGGGATCGATCGCGCGCTGGCGACGCCCGCGGAACGGCGCGCGCGCGAACAGTTTGCGCAATGGGCGCGCGAAGCCGGATACGAGCTTCGTCAGGATCGCGTCGGCAACGTGTTTGCGCGGCGCGCGGGCACGCGCGCAGAGGTTTCGCCGATTCTGGCAGGTTCGCATTTGGACACGGTGCCGACCGGCGGCGCGTACGACGGCGCATACGGCGTCGCCGGTGCATTATGCGCGATGCAGATGTTGGACGATCGGGGAGTCACCACCGCGCATCCGATCGAAGCCGTAGCGTGGGCCGGCGAAGAAGGAAGCCGGTTTCCGCTCGGGTGTTTGGGAAGCTCTGCGTTCTCCGGTTTGCGCGAAATCGACGAAGTGCTGCAACTGCGCGACGAGCGTGGAATATCGCTTCGCGAAGCGCTCGAAGATGCGGCCGGCGGATTACTCGCCGGCGTAGCCGCGCGTGAAGCCCGCAGCGTCGGGGCGTATCTCGAACTTCACGTCGAGCAGGGTCCGGTACTGGAGCGCGAAGGCGTTGCGCTCGGCGTCGTCACCGTTATCGCAGCACAGCGCCGCTATCGCATTACCGTCGAGGGGACGAGCGGGCACGCCGGAACGGTGCCGATGGATCTTCGCGCGGACGCGCTTTGCGGGGCCTGCGAACTCGTCCTTGCAGTCGAAACAGCGGCGCGCGCTGCGCCGGGAGCCGTTGCAACCGTCGGCCGGATGAGCGTGGAACCCGGCGGCACGAACGTCATCCCGGTGCGCGTTCGCTTTTCCCTGGACGTGCGCAGTGCGGCAAACGAACGGGTCGACGCCGTCGAAAGCTCACTGCGCGATTGCGCGCGGTCTGTAGAACGCGCGCGAGGCGTAACGGTGCGAGTCGACGTGCTCGAATCGCGAGCGCCGGCGCCGATGGACGAGCGAATGCGCGCCTGCGTGCATCGCGCGATTGCCGCGCTGAACGTGCGCGCGGTCGACATTGCGAGCGGCGCGGGGCATGACGCGATGTGTTTGGCGCAAATTGCGCCGTCCGCGATGATATTCGTACCGAGCAGCGGGGGCCGAAGCCACGTTGCGCAAGAGCATACCGCCGAGACCGACCTCGCGTGCGGCGTAGAAGCGCTGGCGGCCGCGCTCGTCGAGGTCGACCGCGAATTGGGCTAGAACTGCGAGCGCATGCGATTCTTCATCTGCGGCTCTGCGCTGCGCGGGCAGCCCGATCACAAAAATCTCGGCGAGGCGAAATTCGTAAAGGAAGCGCGCACCGCACCGCGCTACCGCTTGCATTCGGTGCGCGACGAGCACCCCGGCATCTACGAAGTTTCCGAGGGCGGCATCTCCATCGCGGGCGAAGTGTACGAATTAACCGACGAACAACACCGCAATCTCATCGCAACGGAGCCTCCGGATCTGTACGAGGCGCCGATCGCATTGGATGACGGCACGAGCGTCAATGCAATGGTGTATCCGCGCGAACTCATCCAAGAGCGCGGCTATGAAGACGTCTCGCGCTACGGCGGCTGGGCAGCATACAAAGCGTCCGGCTGATCGACGATCAACTGCCGCGATACGTGGAATAGCCCCACGGTGAAAGCAGCACCGGAACGTGGTAATGCCGGTCTTCACGTATGTGAAAACGCACGGGAATGCGTTCGAAGAAACTCTCGGTTCCCTTCGCCCGGAAATAGGCGCCCGCTTCGAACTCGAGTTCGTACTGGGCGGGCGGCAAATCACCGCCGAAGGGCGCGGCGATGCGCCCGCTTTCGTCGGTTCTGGCGCGCGCCACTTCGGTTCGCGCGTTTTCATCGCACCGGTAGAGCGCAATTTCAACGTTTGCAGCCGGCGTACCACGAGCAAGATCGAGTACGTGCGTAGAGAGCGTCATCGTTTGGCTCCTTGCGATATCCATGCGCCGATGAGCGAACGTTCTTTTTCCGTCATGTGCGTGGCGTTGCCCAGCGGCATCGCATGTGTGGCGACGGCTTGCACGTAGACGCGCTGTGCGTTCATTTCGATGTTCCGGCGGTCGTCGAGCAGAACGCCTGCCGGCGGTGCCGCAAAGCCGGGCTGACTCGGATGCGCGGAATGACACACGGCGCAGCGCTGACGGAAAACCGGCGCTACCTGCGTAAACGAAACGGCCGGCCCGGCGGCAGCCCGCGGCGTACGCGGCAGTGCGACGATTGCGGCCGCGGCGAGAATAAGCGCCGCGCCGAGCGGCAGTGCGACGACGTACCGGTGCTTGTGCGAGAGAATGAAGAAGTACCGCACGGCTACGCCCGCCGCGCCGAGAAGCACCAAAATGAGCCAGCCGTATCCGCTCGCGTACGTCATCGGGTAGTGGTTGCTGATCATCGTGAACAGTACAGGCAGCGTTAGATAGGTATTATGAACGGAACGGATTTTTCCGAGTCGTCCCGGCCGCGGATCCGGTGCGCTTCCCGCGCGAATCTGCGCGAGCATTTTCCGCTGCCCCGGAATGATGACGAAAAAAACGTTCGCCGCCATGATGGTGCCCATGATTGCGCCGACGTGAATGTACGCGGCGCGGCCGCTGAACACGTGCTGCAGACCGAATGCCGCAGCCGCAAGCAGCACGAAGACGAGCGCGCCGAGAAGCAGCGGCCGCGATTCGAGCAGCCGGCAAAGCCCGTCGTAGATCAGCCAGCCGGCGACGAGCGTACCAAGACTGATGAGTACGGCCTGCGCAGGCGTCAGCTGCAGCACGGACGGATCGATGAGAAAGCCGCTCGCGTTGACGTAGTACACCAAGACGAGCATCGCCAGCCCCGAAAGCCACGTGCTGTATGCTTCCCATTTGAACCAGTGCAATTTTTCGGGCAGCGGCTCGCCGCGCGGACCTGCGGGGTACTTTTGGTTGTGATAAACGCCGCCGCCGTGCACCGCCCAGAGCTCGCCGAGCATGCCGCGATCGCGATCGGCTGCCGCGGCAGGCGGATCGAGGCTCTCGTCGAGCCAGATGAAGTAGATCGACGCGCCGATCCACATGATTCCGGCGACGAAGTGAAACCATCGCACGACGAGGCTCAGCCATTCGAGGACGTACGCGTTCATGAGTTTCCCAACAATTCGGTCAAGCGCAATCGCGCGATCTTCGCTATCTCGTCGAGTGCGGTGCGCACTTCGCGCGGTCGATCGTTCCTCAAACGCGACTCCAGCGCGGCCAGAATGCTCGCTTTCGTGTTTTCACGCGCGCAGACGACGAACGGAAATCCGAACCGCTCGCGATAGGCCCGGTTCAAGTCCTGGAATGACGCGATTTCGGACGGAGTAAGGCGATCGAGCCCGGCGGCTCGCTGCTCGTTCGCGGAAGCGGCGGTTAGACGGCCCTCTTTCGCAAGTCGACCGGCGAGATCCGGATGCGCCGAAATGAGGGCAATCTGCAGCTCTTCGGAAGCTGCGCCGGCGACGGACGTCATCGCCGTCAGCAGGTCTGCGGCGCTGCGAAACGGGCGCAGGAGCCAAGCCTCCCGCGCGATCCAGGGAGAGTGTTCGAATGCGAAGCCGACGGCGTCTACAAACCGCCCTTCATCCATCGCGTTGAGCTCCTCGATCGTCACCGCTTCGTACTTGGCCGCTGCACGGCGGGTGCCTCTCAGGTGTGCGTCTAACGTCGCGGCCGTGAATACCGGCGATTTGCTCGCGGGATACGATTCGTCCGCACTTACGCTCTGCTCCATCGGCAGCCATTCGGCACTCGAAGTGGCATACGGAGCGCGTCTGCAGGGCCTGCGCAATCTCGTCGTGACCGCCAAAGGTCGCGAGCAGACGTACGCGCGGTACTACGCGCGGCGCGCGAACCCGGCTCGCGGCTGCGTGGACGAAACGCTGCAGCTCGAACAGTTCACCGATCTGCTGCGCGACGGCGTTCAGAAAACGTTGCGGGAGCGCAACGTCGTCTTTCTGGCCAATCGTTCCTTCGAAGTGTATCTGCACCAGAAGTTCAGCTACGACGAGATCGAACGCGGAATGAAGGTTCCGATGTTCGGCAACCGGCGGCTGTTGCGCGCCGAGGAACGCGACGAGGAGCACAATCAGTATTGGCTGATGCAGCGTGCCGGCATTCGCCACCCGGTGCAATTCGCATCTGCCGGCGACATCGATCGCCTGGTGATGGTGAAGGCGCCGCATGCGAAGGTGAGCTTCGAACGCGCGTTTTTTCTGTGTTCTTCACCACGGGAATATCGCGAGGTGTCCGCGCGGCTGATTCGGGAAGGCATGCTTACCGAAGCCGGCTTGAGTAATGCGGTGATCGAAGAATATGCGCTGGGCCCGTCGGTGAATCTCAATTTCTTTTACTCGCCCATTCTCGACGAACTGGAGCTGAGCGGAACCGACACGCGTCGTCAAACCAATCTCGAAGGGTTCCGCAACGTTCCGCCCGCGGCGTTCGAAGGCTTGCGAAACGTGCCGATGCGTCTGGAAGAAGCCGGGCACATTGCCGCAACGCTCACCGAATCGACGCTCGAGAAAGCGTTCGACATGGGAGAGCGCTTCGTGAACGTTGCGCGCGAAGTCAATCCGCCGGGCGTCATCGGCCCGTTCGCCTTGCAGTGCATCATCGTCGCCGGTCCGCCGAAGGAATTCGTGTGCTATGACGTCTCGCTGCGCATTCCGGGATCGCCCGGCACGCGGTACACGCCCTATTCGGCTTATCGATGGGGGCGCGACGTTTCCGTCGGAGAGCGCGTCGCCATGGAGATCGTTTTCGCGCGCGACTCGAACCGCTTGCACGAGGTCCTCACCTAGCGACGCACGATATGTCATCGTCAAAAAAGAGCGGGGCGGCGCCGAGCCGAATGGGTGGGGCGATGACCGTCCCCGACACCCTGGATGCTCCAGGCGCGGCCGCCACGCAGCCCGCTACCGTATTTATCCTCGACTTCGGCGCGCAGTACAGCCAGTTAATCGCGCGGCGGACGCGCGAACTGAACGTGTATTGTGAAATCGTGCCGTTCGACACGCCGTGGACCGAGCTCGCACCGCGCAAGCCTGCCGCGATCATTCTGAGCGGCGGTCCGGAAAGCACGCTCGTGCCGGATGCACCGCAAATGGATGCGCAGATCATTCGCAGCGGCGTTCCAATCTTGGGGATCTGTTATGGGATGCAATTGCTCGCGCGCGAGTGCAATGCGGAACTGGTCAAACTCGATCACGCGGAGTACGGTCCGGCCACGCTGCTCGTGGTGCACCCCGAGACGCCTCTTTTCGAAGGCGTCGCGACCGAATCGCGGGTGTGGATGTCGCATGGGGACTCCGTGGTCCGAATGCCCGCCGGATTCAAGAAAGCCGCGTCCACCCAGCGCTGCGACGTTGCGGCGATGGCAAACGACGAGCGCAAATTGTACGGCGTGCAGTTCCACCCGGAAGTCGTGCATACCGATTTCGGCAAGCAGATCATCAACAACTTCCTGCACCGTGTGGCGGGCATCACCTCGGACTGGCACATGGAATCCTTCGTCGATCGCGCCATCGCCGAAATTCGCGAAAAGGTCGGCGGCGACAAAGTCATCTGTGCCCTGTCGGGCGGGGTAGATTCCGCCGTTGCTGCAACGCTGGTTTCGCGCGCGATCGGCGAGCAGTTGACGTGCATATTCGTCGATCACGGCCTGCTGCGCAAAAACGAAGCGCAGCGCGTCATCCAAGCGTTCCGTGACGTGATGCATTTGAACGTCACCGCAGTCGACGCCCGAGCGCGGTTTCTCGGAAAACTCGACGGCATAAGCGATCCGGAGCAAAAGCGGATCATCATCGGCCACGAGTTCATTCGCGTCTTCGAGGAAGAGGCGGCGAAACTTCCCGGCGTAAAATACCTCGTGCAGGGCACGTTGTACCCGGACGTCATCGAGTCGAAGACGCCGCAAAGCAAAGCGGGCCACAAGATCAAATCGCATCACAACGTGGGCGGCCTTCCGGATACGATGAATTTTTCGCTCATCGAACCGCTCCGCGCGCTGTTCAAAGACGAAGTGCGATCGCTGGGCCGCGTTTTGGGGCTGCCCGATCACATCGTACAGCGCCAGCCGTTTCCAGGTCCGGGACTCGCCGTGCGCATCATCGATTCGATTACCGAAGAGCGCTTGGCGCTCGTGCGCGAAGCGGACGCGATCGTGTGCGAAGAAATCGACAATGCCCTGCTCGATCCGAAACCTTGGCAATATTTCGCCGTGCTCACGCCGGTCAAGAGCGTGGGCGTCATGGGCGACGGCCGCACGTATTCGAATCTCGTCGCGGTTCGCGCCATTACGAGCGAAGACGGCATGACCGCCGATTGGGCGAGACTGCCGTACGATTTGCTCGAACGAATCAGCACGCGCATCGTGAACGAAGTGCCCGGCGTCAACCGCGTCGCCTACGACGTCACGTCGAAACCCCCGTCGACCGTCGAGTGGGAATAGCCGTGCCGGACGTTCGGACGGAAACAGCGTGAGAATCCTCGTCGTCGGCGCAGGAGCGCGTGAAGACGCGCTCTCCTGGCGTTTGGCCGCGTCTGCGTCGTGCGATGCAATTTTTGCCGCGCCCGGTAACGCGGGCACGGCGTCGCGCGGCGAAAATTGGAACATTCCGGCAACCGACGGCAAGGCGATCGTCGAACGCTGCAAGCAAGAGCGAATCGACTTGGCCGTGCTCGGCCCGGAATCCGCAATTGCCGCCGGCGTCGGCGATCGTCTGCGCGAAGCGGGCATTCCCGCGTTCGGTCCCAATCGTTCCGGCGGCCGCTTGGAATCGAGCAAAATTTTTTCGAAGCGATTCATGGAGCGTCATGGCGTTCCAACGGCTCGCGCGATCGTCGTTCATTCCCTGGAAGGCGCGCTGCACGCGCTTGCGGAGTGGAACGGCGCCGTCGTCGTCAAGGCGGACGGATTGGCCGCCGGTAAAGGCGTGGTCGTCGCTCCAAATCCGGACGATGCGCGCGGCGTGCTGCAAGAATGGTATGGCGCGAATCGCGTTCCCGGCGGCGGCAACGACGTGCTGCTGGAAGAAAAACTCGAAGGACGCGAAGTAAGCGTGTTCGCAATCAGCGACGGCCGCGCGATGTTTCCGATCGCCTCCGCTTGCGACTATAAACGCGCGGGCGACGGCGACACCGGACCGAACACCGGCGGCATGGGCGCGTATTCGCCGCCGATGGGTTTTCCGCCCAACCTCGAAGACGCTGTGCGCGAGCGCATCCTCGCACCGGTGCTCCGCGGATTACTTGCGGAAGGCGAGCAATACGTCGGCGTGTTGTATTGCGGCCTGATGTGGACCGCCGATGGCCCCTCCGTCATCGAATTCAACGCGCGTTTCGGGGATCCGGAAACGCAAGCACTCGTGCCGCGCGTCACGGGCGATTTCGCAGCGCTGCTCAAGTCGGCGGCCGACGGCGCGCTCGATCTCGGCACGGCTGCGTTTGCTGCACGCGCATGCGTCGGCGTCGTCGTCGCAACGGCCGATTACCCGCGCACGAGCACGCCGATCGGCGGTTTGCCGGCGGACGTCGATCTCGGCCTGGATGCGCAAGTGTTTTGGGGAACGTCCACGATGGACGGCCGCGTCGTGTCATCGGGCGGGGGCCGCGTTCTCACGGTGACCGGCTTGGGGAACGATTTACCTGCTGCGCGCCGGCGCGCGTACGACGCCGTTCACGATCTGGCTGCGCGTTTCAACGCACGCGATTTGACTTATCGAACCGACATCGCCCAGTTCGACTGAGCTCATGGCCGGCGGGTTGTGCGCCTGACCATTTCCCGGTATTCCTGCGCATAGAAATCGAGCGCCTTGTCGGGCAATTCCAACGCGCCTTCTTTTTTCGCAATGGCTCTTACTCGGCGGATCGCTTCCGCTTGGCTCAGGTTCGGGGTCTCGGTTTCGGCGCGAAGTTTGAGTGCATTCCACATTCGCTCCGAGGGATCGCGTCGGTTCACCCTGCGAGAATACCCGAGCGCCGCTTCGCAGCGACATACTGAAAACGCGGTAGACGTCAAGCGCCGATGAGGCTGAGTTGCAACGGCCCGCCCGGCTGAATGTGAGGCGGGGCTTGCATCGGAAAGCGGCGGAGCGCCTCGCCGACGCGGGTTTCGATTTCGTCGCGCACCTCCCGCGGCGCGTATTTTCCGCGATAGTTCGAGGCATATCGGGCGATGAGTTCGGGCCGGCTTTCCCGCAAATAGCCGAAGAATGCCTCGCGGGTTATCTCGTGCAAATGGAGCGTGTTGTGCCAAACAGCGTGAGCGCCCGCTTCGCGCGCCGCGCGCACGACTGCTTCGATATTTTGCTCGGAATCGGTGATCTGCGGAAGAATCGGCGCCAGCGCGACATTGACTTTGATGTTCGCGGCTGCAAGCCTCGCTACGGCCAGCAAACGCTTGCCGGGCGGTGCAACCGTCGGTTCGATCTCGCGAGCGAGGGATTCATCCAACGTTGCAATACTGACGGAAACGCTCGCGCCGGCACCGGCCGCGAGCTCGCGCAGTACGTCGACGTCTCGAATCACCAGAGGTGAGCGCGTAATCAAACTCGCCGGCGTATCGTAATCGCGCAACGCTTTCAAAATGTCTCGCGTGAGCCGGTAGCGTCCTTCCAGCGGCTGATAAGGATCGGTCACCGTCCCGATCGCAACGGTTTCATGGCGCCAGGAGCGCTGCGCGAGTTCCGTGCGAAGCACGCCCGGAGCGTTCACTTTGACGTAAATGCGGCTGCCCCAACTGCCCACGCCGTCGTCGTCGAGAAACGAATGCGTGCGGCGAGCGTAGCAGAAGACGCAGCGATGATAGCATCCGCGATATGGATTGATCGACCAGCCGAAGGGCATGCCGGTCACCCGGTTGAGGAGGGACTTGGCGGGTGCCTCGATGACCTCAACGCCTCGCATTGCGCCTAGTATAATCGAACACCTGTTCGATGACAAGCATGAAACTCCGGGGCGTGCCGCCGGTTGTATAGCGTATGGCAATGCGTTTCCAAACTCCGCCGCGACCGTACGGGTACGCGCCGGCGCTTCCGGTTCAGTCCTTGCTCGGACAGGTGCTCGGCATCACCGCCGTAGGGCTAATCATCACGGCGGCTGCCGCGTATTTCTTCCAAAACGTCAGTTACGGTGCGGGCCTGCTCGCAATGATCGTCGGTTTCTTGCTGCTGATCGGCATCAACGTCGCGCGCAACAACCCGGCGCTTTCGCTAGGCATGTTCTACGCATTTGCGCTGCTCGAGGGCATCGGCCTGGCACCCACCATCCACTATTATGCTGCGTCAATCGGCAGCGGCGTGATCGTCGATGCGGCAGCCACGACGGGGCTCGGGATGCTTGCGCTTGCGTGCATCGTGTACGCGACGGGAATCGATTTCCGGCGTTTCCAGGGGTATTTGTTCGTCGCGCTGATCGGCCTCGTGCTCATCGGAATCATCTCGATTTTTACGCATTGGGTGCATCCCGCTGCATACTCATGGCTAACGCTGATCATCTTCACCGGCCTCGTACTCGTCGACTTCGCACGCGTCCGCGCGGGCGGCGACGGGTATTCGCCCGTTCAGCTTGCCGTCCGAATCTACTTGGACGCAATCAATATTTTCTTGGCGATCCTGCAACTGCTCGGCCGCCGCAACAACGACTGATCCACCTGCCGGAACGCCGCGCTCATTGTAGAATAGGGTCCTCATGTGCGGCATAACCGGCGTTTACGCACCCGGCCATGACGCGGCGCGCCTCGCCTACTTTGCCTTGTACGCCCTGCAGCACCGCGGCCAAGAGTCGGCCGGAATCGCCTCGGGCGACGGCGGCACGATTCGCTCGCACAAGGAAATGGGGCTGATCGGCGCGATTTTCGACGAGGAAATTTTAAGCGATTTGGGCGGCCACATTGCGGTCGGGCACACCCGGTATTCGACGACGGGCTCGTCCATCGTCGTAAACGCGCAGCCGCTTCTCGAGCGCACGGACGTCGGCGATTTTGCATTCGCGCACAACGGCAATATCACCAACACCGACGAGTTGCGCGAAACGCTTTCTCCGGGCACCACGCTGCAGGCTTCCTCCGACTCCGAAGTCATGGCCAAAATGCTGGTCGAGGCGCCGGGATCGATGATGGACCGCATCAAGAGCGTATTGCATCGCGCGCGCGGTGCGTATTCCGTCGTCCTCTGCACTGCGGACGAGCTGTACGCGTTTCGCGATCCGTGGGGCGTGCGGCCGCTGTGTCTGGGCCGCTACCACGACGGGTGGGTCGTCGCTTCGGAGTCTTGCGCGCTTTCGACGATCGGCGCGTCGTACGAACGCGAACTCGAACCCGGCGAAATTCTGCGCATCAATGCAAGCGGCATCGAATCCTCGAGCGTGGTGTTGAATGAACCGCCCGCGCTCTGCATGTTCGAATACATCTACTTCGCGAGGCCGGATTCGCAACTCAGCGGCGAATCGATTTACATGGCGCGCTACCGCATGGGTCGCCGTCTCGCCCAGGAGTTTCCGGCCGAAGCGGACGTGGTGATGGCGATACCGGACTCGGCGGTTCCGGGCGGCATCGGCTTCGCGGACGAAGCGGATTTGCCGTACGTAGAAGGCCTCATCAAGAACCGGTACATCGGACGCACGTTCATCAGTCCCGATCAGCGCATGCGCAGCCGCGGCGTGCAGCTCAAGTTCAATCCGCTCACCGAAAACTTGGCGGGCCGCCGCGTCGTCGTCGTCGACGATTCGATCGTACGCGGCACCACGACGCCACGCATCGTTCAACTCCTGCGCGACGCCGGAGCGAAGGAAGTTCACGTTCGCGTCACGTCGCCGCCGATCAAGCATCCGTGTTATTTGGGCGTGGACCTCGCGACGTACGACGAGCTCATCGCCGCGAACTTCACCGTAGAAGAAATCCGGGCGAAGATCGGCGCGGACTCACTGGGCTACCTGAGTCTCGAAGGCTTGATTGAAGCGACCGGACGCACCGCGAACGAAATGTGTTTGGGCTGCCTCACGGGCGTATACCCGAACGTGCCGGCCGCGCACGAGCCTCGCGTTCTGGCTTAACTCGGGTACATGTTTGCGGTGGTAGACGCCGCAAACAAGCGCTGGTGGACGCTGGGCAACGCCGGAATCTCGGTGTTGATGGCACTCCTCGACGTGACCATCGTGAACGTCGCCTTGCCGACGCTGCAGCGCGATCTGAATGCGCGCTTCGATCAACTGCAATGGGTCGTGAATGCGTATGCGCTCTCGCTTGCGGTCGTGCTGGTCACCGGCGGCCGGTTGGGAGACATGTTCGGCCGGCGCAAGCTCTTCACAATCGGCGTAAGCATTTTCGTCGCGGGCTCGGCGCTCGCGGGTCTTTCGGGAGAGTTTCGTCTGGGCGGGTTTCAAATCGACGCATTACTCGGTGCACGCGCCATTCAGGGTCTCGGCGCCGCGGTGATGATGCCGGTATCGCTGGCGATGGTGTCGCACGCGTTCGAAGGCAAGGAACGCGGCGTCGCTATCGGAACGTGGGGCGCGCTTGCCGGTCTCGGTTTGGCTGCGGGCCCGATCGTCGGCGGCCTGCTCATCGTCAGCGTCGGATGGCCCGCCATTTTCTTTTTGAACGTTCCTATCGGCATCGCTTCGATTCTCGCGAGCTACGCGACGATCGACGAAAGTCGCGACGACCGCGCGCCGCGGCGAATCGACTGGTACGGTATCGCCACCCTTTCACTGTTCGTCTTTTTGCTCGTCTGGGGACTCATTCGCCTCGATGGCTTGCAATCTGCGCCGCTGCTGCAAATCGCATGGCCTTTCATCGTCTCCGCTCTGGCGCTCGCAGCATTCATCGCCGGAGAATTGCGCATCGAGGACGCAATGGTCGACTTGCGTCTGTTCTGCAATCGAAGTTTCTCCGGCGATGCAGTCGCCGTCTTCGCGCTTTCGGCCGGTTTGGTGGCGTTCATCTTTTTCCTGACGCTGTATCTGCAGAACGCGCTCGGTTTCGACGCGCTGCAAACCGGCATTCATTTGCTGCCGATGACGATTCTGGTCGGCATCTGCGCTCCCATTGCCGGCCGCTACGTCGACCGAATCGGTCCGCGCTGGATCATCACTGCGGGACTTGGATTAGGCGCAATCGGGGCGTTTTTGGTCAGCCGCGTAACGCCGTCGGATTCCCAGGCGCAGTGGACGGTCCTGCTGCCGTCGTTCTTGCTCATCGGCATCGGATTGGGCAGCGCGAATGCGCCGATCAATACGGTGGCCGTCGGAACGGCGGATCCGGGAAAAGCGGGCGTTGCATCCGGCATCATCAACGTGTGCAGGCAAATCGGGACGGCATTCGGCATCGCGTTTCTCGGCGTGTTCTTGACCGCGCACTACGATCGAGCGCTCGCGCAGCAGCATTTCCCGACGCGCGTTGCCGGCGCCGTTCAAAAAGCCGGGCCGCAAGCCGGCAGCGGCGGCCTCGCACAGGCGCCGCAGCGAATCAAGGACCTGCCGATCTTCCCGCGAGTCTCGCACGGCACGCGAGACGCATGGATCGAAAGCTTCGGAGAAACCATGCGCGTGGCCGCACTCTTCATCGGCGCAGGCGCGCTCGTGTCGGCGCTTACGATCCGCAAGGAAGATTTGCGCTAGATATTCAGCGCAGGCGCCACTGATAAACGAACGAATACGGGGACGTATACATCGAGGTTGCGTAGCCGGTCAAAGCATCCGGTATGACGTCGACTTCTTTGACCTGATAGAGAAAGATCATCGGCACCTCGTAGAGCAGCCGGCGCTGCACGAGGGCGTAGTCGCGCTTTCTTCGAGCACGATCGAAGGTGGAAGAGCCGTCCGCCAGCAGTTTCTCCGTCGTCCGATCGCAATAACGCGTGAAATTGAAGCCGTGCGGCGCGCGCTGGCTGCAGCCGATTATCCATGCGGCATCCGGATCCGCCTGCGACTGCTCCGTGAATTGCGCAACCTGAAATTTTCCATTGTACAATGGGCCGGCCGGGGCTGTAATGGAGAACGGCGTCAAGGTTTTTATCGAGAGCCTGAATGCCGGTTTTCGCCGCATAGGATGAAACGAGCGTGACGAGACGTGCCGAGGCCGCGCTGCCTGCCACGGCCAAAAACGAAAGCGATAGCGGCGCTCCGTCCTTGTGCCGAATACCGTCCCTGCCCATGGACCATCCGTCTGAATCCAGCAGGCGCCGCGCTTGTACCGGATCGTAGGGGATATTCTCCGCCGTCGGATCGTATGCCCAAGTAAAGAGCCCTTGCAATGCGGTATTTGGATCGAAGACGTTCTGGAAAACATCTCTCGTGAGCGCCCCACGATCGATCGACATCGCCAGAGCCCGGCGAATGAGCCGGTCCTTAACGATCGCATCTTCGGTGTTGAGCTGCAGCGTTCCGAACTGCGTCGTCGCGCTCGTAACCAAGTGGTGCCGGGGGATCGACCGAGCTCCTTGACGTGGGAGACGTCCGCGAAGAACATGGCGTCGACCTCGCCGGTACGCAATTGATTGGTGATCGTCTGCGCATCCGGTACGAATTTGACGATGATCCGTTCGATCGCCGGCTTACCCAAAAAATACCGGTCGTTCGCTTCGAAGGTGATGCGATCGCCGCGCCGCCATTCGAGGACCCTGTACGGCCCGGTGCCGATGGGCGCGCTGTTGAACGGCACGTTGTTGACGTTTTGGTATTTTGCCAGCAGGTGGGCGGGCAGGATTCCGTAGTTGCTGTCACCCCCGAAAAAGTACGAAATCATCGATGCGATTCGCTTTTTCAAGCGTATTTGCACTCGATAGGGGCCGAGTTGCCGGATTGAGGCCACATCGTCGTACCCGTAGCGTGAGAGCGTATCGTTGTTCCGGTTCATGATCGCGCGGTACGTAAAAACGACGTCGCGCGCGGTAAACGACGCCCCATCCTGCCATTTCACGCCGCGCCGAAGCGTATACGTTATGCGCAAACCATCCGGAGGAAATGCCTCCGTTTGAAACGGTCGGGACGGCGGACGCAAGTTGCGGTATGAAGCGTCCGCGCGTGTCGTATATCGTCAAATACGAATATACGAGCCCGTTGATTTCTCCGGTGACGTACCCGTCGAGAAAGAGCGGATTGAGCGAGCGCGGTTCTTGAATCTGAGCGATCACCAGCGTGTCGCCGGAATGCAAAGGCTCGTACTGTCGCACGCAACCGCACAACGCGAACGACGTCGCGGCACAGAGAATCGTAAAACGCGCGAGCGCATGTTGACATCGCGTTTTTTTATTCCGCATAATGCATGCATCCATGAACGAATCTGAATTCGACGAGATCGTCGCGAGCGCCGTTCGCAACGCTGCGGCGCCTTCCGTTTCCGTTGCAGCAACTTCCGGCGGCACCGTAAGGCACGTCAAGACGTTCGGCGACGCGGCGCAGGACAGCATCTACAACATCGCGTCGGTCACAAAGCAATTTACGGCTGCCAGCGTTCTGCTTCTGGTCCGTGCGGGCGTCCTTCGATTGGAAGATACGGTCGGAAGATTCTTCCCCGATCTGCAGCGCGCGGCGGACGTGACGGTGAAGAATTTGCTCTCCCATACCTCCGGGTACCGCGACTACTATCCGCTCGGATACGCGGATGCGGAAAAATTCAGTGCCGTTCCGCCTTACGAAATCGTTCGCCGGTATACCGCGCTGCCGCTTCAATTCGAACCCGGCACGGCGTGGTCGTACAGCAACACCGGCTATCATTTGGCCGGCTTGATCGTCGAGCGCGCCTCTGGGACGCCGTTCGGGCGATTCCTGACCGAAAACGTCTTGGTTCCGGCGGGCATGCACGACTCGTTTTTCAACGAACCGCCGACCGTGACGAGCAAACACGTGCGCGGGTTCACGCGGTTTGCGCTCGGTCCGACTCGCCAATCCGAAGGGGAGCGCGCCGGTTGGATGTACGCCTCGGGCGGCATCGCCTCGACCGCTCGCGATTTGGCGCACTGGCACACGGTGCTGATGAGCGGAAGCGTTCTCACGCAAGCAGAGGTCGCGCTCATGACGCAGCCTGTCGTGCTCGCCGATCCCGGTCCGAGCGCACCGGCGCTGGGGTGGTTCTCCGAGAAGCGCGGGGAGTACGCCGTCGTTCAGCACAGCGGCGGATTGGCGGGATTTGCCTCGCAAACGATCGTGTCGCTCGACCGGCGAACCTCGGTCGTCGTCCTTTCCAACGGCGATCACGTGCAAACAGGCCTGATTGCGAGCCGCCTCTTCGAGGCGATGCTTACAGGCGCCGCGCCGCCGAAACAGCCGCCGGTGACGATCTCTGCCCAAACGTTCACGACGATCGGCGATTGGATCGACCGCTTCTCGCACGGCTCCGTCGCGCGCGAGAAAATCACCCTCGATCTCGATCGATACTTGACCCGGGAACGCGTCGAAGATGCAGTAGCCGGCTTGCGCAGCGCGGGCGAATTGCAGCGGCTGGAACCGCTGGCTTCCGGTGAGCGCGGCGGAATGCAATGGCACAAGGTGCGCGCGGTATTTTCGAATGCGGAGGCCGACGTGCTGGTCCGGCTTACGGATCGAGAACAACTTGCGGAGTTCAACGCGTATCCCGTGCCGTAGTCAGGCCGCCGCGCACGACGCCGCAGCAAGCCGGTATGCCGTGACGAACATGCGATAGAGCGATAGATACTCGGTGGTCGTGTACCGGACGGTCCGCGCATCCACGCGCTCTATACCGGGTACCGTTGCGATGTATTCGGCATGCTCGATCTGCGTCGTCGAGATTTGCAGCTCGAATGGCGGATCGAACGTGAACGGGCGAGCTTCCCGTGCGCGTTGCACTGCGGTGCACGCGGCTGCGCGAAGCGCAGCCTGAGCCGCAGCGGGAGACAGCGAATTGGCGGACATGTTGCCGATGCCGTTTTTTACCGCGACGCCGACCACCCACGGGAGCTGTGCGGTAACCTCTTCGACGATCGCTCGGTCCCCGCTCACCATGAGCACCGGGACACCGAGCGTACCGGCAACCGCTGCATTGATCAGTGCTTCGCTGCACGATACGCCGTTGATGCGCACGTCGTAAATCGCGCTGCCGACATAGGTGTGAGCGAGCACGCCGTCCGGATGCCCGGCTTTCGCATGGTAGCCCGTGAAAATCGCTCCTTCGAACCCGCTTTCCAGACCTTCCATCATGGAAGCCGGTTTGCGGGAGCCGGCGATGACGCGAACGTCGTCCGGAAGTTCCTCCCACAACAAATTCGCCATGCTGCCGTGCGAGTCGTTTACGAGGATATCTCCGGCCCCGCCTTGCTTTGCTCCCGCGATCGCCGCCGCGACCTCGCGCGACATGTATTTTCGGTACACGGGATATTCGGTCGCGTTCGTGTGGTCGCACTGACGCCAGAGAGCGACGCCGGCCGTGCCTTCCATGTCGCAAGAGAGATAAATACGCTTCACGCCGCTCATGGCAGGTGGGAGTTCTCACGGTTGCCGGGCGCGCCATTCCAATGGGAGAAACGTGGGAATTTTTTTCCGGGGATGATGCTCGGCCGCACCTAAATAAGCGTGTGAAGCTTATGGACGCCGTCCCGGAGGTAGAGAGTGATCAGATCGCTGCGCGCTTCCACGTTTGCCGCCTTATTGATTTTCTTGGGCTGCCAAGCCATCGCCCTTGCTCTGACGACCGGGGAACTGAGCGGTTACGTGCGCGATGCAGCCGGCACCCCGATCGGCGGAGCCGCCGTCTCCATCGTCTCGGCGTCGTATTCGGCGAAGACCGTAACCGACCGGAACGGGTTTTATGCATTCGTCGGCGTTGAGCCCGACACGTATACCGTGTCATTTCAAAAGGAAGGATATCAGCCCGTATCAATTCCCGGCGTTACGGTCATTCAGGAACAAAAACATTCGCAAGACGTAACGTTCTACAAAGCGCTGAAAACGATCGCGCAGGTGCAGTCACGGGCCGCAACCTCTCTCGTGCAGCCGAACCAGACCGCGGACGAGGTCGTCGTTACTCCGCAGACGATGGAGAACATCACGGGAACGCCGATGACCATCGAGCAGTCACAGGTGCTCAACGCCCTTCCGGGATTTACACCGGCCACCAACGGCCCGTCGATCCGCGGCGGCGCCGTCAACGACCTCGGCTACGAGATGGAAGGCGTCGACATCAAAGAACCGGTCTTGGGACTCTTTACGAATAACGGCGCGCTGGCCGGCGTGCAGCAACTCGTCGTATCGACCGGTGCATTCGACGTCGCGAGCGGAAATTCGAATGAGGGCACCATCAACGAGATCGTAAAACAGGGAAGCTATCCCGGTTTTTCAGCGATTGCGCTTTTCAAAGACGCGGGCTATTACTACGATGGGCTTGCAGCCGAAGCCGGCGGCGGAACGAAGAACAACCGTTTCACGTGGTATGCAGCTTACCACGGCGTGCGGGACGCGAACGTCGTGGGTAACGGCCAGTTCCAGCCGCTGGCGGTCGGCAGCACGAGCAACGTACAAGTCAACGAATCAGTCCTGAACGTCTTCTACCGCTGGGGAAACGATAACCGCAATCAGCTGCAGTACTTCGGCGAGACCGGTTACAACGTGTACGATTATAACTGGCTGCTGAATCCCTCGGAAACGCCGTACGCGTCGAATAATCAGCTGGTTTGGGCATCGCTCGCGAGCGGTACCTGCCATCCGGGCGGCGGAACGGCGACCATGAATTGCGGGCAGCTCGTCGCGCAAGCGCTTCCCGTCTATCCGGGGCAAACGAGTTTCGACGAGAACACCGGCTATCCGGATCATGAGAACAACCAGCACGCGGTGCAAAAATTGGAATGGCATCATCAGTTTTCGGCTTCCAGCTATCTCTCGTTCGAATTGTCGAAGGCGTTCGAATTCGACAATTACGACGAGCCGTGGGCCGGCGGTGCCTTCAACGACTATCAATTGCACAATTCCAGCGTCAATTACGGATTTAACCTCACGTACAGCAACCAAGTCAGTTCGCGTCACAATCTCACATTCGGCGCGGCCACGATCGACGAATTGCCCGGATATGTCGCGCAGCAAAACGATCGCGCCGCTTTCACATTCTTCAACGACTGGTGTTACGTGCAGCCTATCGCCTCGACTCCGGAATTCGGGTGTCCGGGCACGAACGGAACGCCGCTCTCGACATTCCCCAAGGTCATGTACCTGCGCAACGACATGATTCACCGAAATTACGCGTACGTACGCGATCAGTGGCAGCCGAATTCACGCTGGTTCGTCAACTGGGGACTCCGGTGGGACAACCAAAAAGTCGATTTGCCGCCCGATGCACAGGCGCAGGGCGATCTCCTCAATTTCGATTCGGGCACCGGCGACTATATTCAAACGGCCGGACCCGCGATCGGATCGCAAGTCACGAATCCGTCCGTCATCAGCCCGCGCATGTTCGCTACGTACACCATGGGACGCTCCGACGTGCTGCGCTTCGGTTGGGGCCGGTACGTCGATTTTCCGCCGGAGCTTCAAATCGAAACGAAAGTGGCTTTGGACCCGTCGCTCGCGCAATGCACGATCGCCAGCGGCTGTTTCGCGCCCTTACCGGGGTACGGCACGACCAACAACGTGACCAACCTGTATCAGCAAAGCATCTACGATTTCAATACGTATTTCAATTCGCAGTACGAACCGACGGAACCGCAATATGCCAGCGACACCGAGTTCTCTTGGGAGCACGATTTCGGACGCGGTTGGCAGACCAAGGTGACGCCGTATTTCCGCAAAGGCACGAACTACGTCATCGGATCGCAAGCCATCATTCAGACGCTGCCCAGCGGTGCACCACTCTACGGCCCCTTCACTTGGTCGAATCTCGGCGTCATCCAAAGCACGGGCGTCGAGTTCGCATTGCAGAAGTCGGCGCCGCACGGCCTTTCCGGCTGGCTGAATCTCACGTACGACAACACGATGGCCAACTACAACAGCGATTACTTTCCTCAGGTGAGTTTTGCATCGATCGCGCTCGGCCACTTCTATCACGTATCGTACGCGCCGCCAATCTCCGCACACGCTCGGCCTGGATTACAACAGTAAGGGCGGTTTTCACGCGTGGCTCGACATCCCATACGAAAGCGGTTACTGGTACGGCGTCGGGAAGAAGACGTTCATTTACGAAAATTTCTATCCCGACGGACGCGAGGCGCCGCTCGGCGGACCCGGCACGATCGTGAAACCCGTGGAAGTGCCCAACACGAATTACTTGAACGGAGCCTTCGGATACTACACCGTCGATCCGTCGAATCCGGGCACGTACGAGCATCCGAACATCATCGGCTCCAAGGGAACGCCCGAGGGAGACGACCCCGGCTCGCTGGAGGCTCCGCCGCGTGCGTTCGTCAATCTCACGTTGGCGCAAGACCTCGGCCCGCACAACGAATATCAGACTCGGCGTGCGCTTCGGAAATCTCTTCGGAAACTTTTCGCCGGCAGTTCCGGTGACGAACCCGTGGTACCACAACAACGGTTTCGGCGCATACAATCCAAACTCGGGCATGAACGGAAACGCAGCGCTGGAGCCGTTTCAATACGATCTCAGCCCGAATCCGTACGAAGCAGAGCCTATAGGTCCCGAACGTCAGATCCTGTTCTACTTCACTTCCAAACTGTAGGAGCGAAAATGAAGTACCAGAGTGCGGTTCTTGCGGCCGCTGCGGCGCTTTCGCTGTGCGCGTGCTCCGGGCTTGGGACCGATACGTCGACGGCGCCGATCACGACGAGCAACACGCAGGCGGTGCTGCAGCTCGCCGTGGGAACACTGAACGATTCGAACGGCTTGCTGGGGAATGCCGGCACGTATTTGAACGTCGTCACGAGCTTCCGGAATCCAACCGGAACGGCGGCGTTCTTTCATCCCGGCACGGCGTCGTTGAGCGGTCCGGGCGGCCTGAACCTGGGCCTCGGCGGCCTATTCGCATACGGTCAAGCCGCGGGAACGAATTTCACGTTGGGTGAGCCGCCGGCGTTCAATCCGCAAAACTTGTCCGGCGGGTACAGCACCGGATACGTGCTGACGGGCGCACCGCCGACGCCCGGGACGTATACCGTCTCCACGTCCGTCGCGTTCAATGGTCAGACAGTCGCTTTTCACGCTTCCGCAGTTCTTCCGGCATCGCCGGCGATTCTTCCGGACGAGCCGCTTCCCGCTTGGTCGAGCGATGGAAAGGGCGGCGGCACCTTCACTATGACGAATCCGACGGGCGTCACCGAATCGCTCATTTTCATACAGGCTCACAACGGCGCCTACGTTGCCGGTTTGGAACTCAAGAGTCCCGCGACCAGTGTTGCAGTTCCGGACGGAACGTTGAGCGCCGGGACGACGTACTACGTTTTTTGTTTGGGCGCGGACTATCCGATGATCGAATCGGCGCCGCCGAACAGCAGCGCGCCCGCTCCGCAACTCGCGGGGAGCGGCGGAACGGCCGACTTGACTACTTCGGGCGCAACCACCTTTGTGGAATGAAGTAAGCTTCGCAGCTGCGTCGAAGTCGTGGGCGATGAAGTCCGAAGCATCGCTCACGCGCGACCTTTTACGGTCGTTGGACGATTCCACCGCGTTATCACGAAACGCTCTGGTGTCTTCGTTGTTTACGAGCACGCACGATCGGAGCGCGCATAAACGCGTACGAGCCGCTGCTTTGGAAGCGGTGGGCTCGCTGCGCCCGTATTCGGGCATGCATGCCGGCGCGCGCGTAACGCGCGGCCGTCAATATGAAATCATTTCTCGGTACGACTTGCGCGGCCAGAGTATCGGCGAAGTGCTGCGTGCTCTCAACATCGAGAAGAGCCAATTCTATCGCGAACGCGCCAAAGCTTTGGACCGCGTCGCGCAGCGCCTCACGGAGTCGCTGCAGATTCGCGCGCCCAAGCGAGTGGAACCCGCGGCCGCATTCGAATATCGTACCGCCGCCGTCTTGCAGCAGAGCGGGAATTTTGAACTTGCGTTCGAGATTCTGAACCGCGTCGTTCGTGGATTGATCGATCCGATTGAGAAGGCGCAATGCCTTTTGAGACTCGCGGAACTGCACCTCGACGTGGGCAACGTTGCCGCAGCGCAGGAGTACGTGAGCCTAGCCGAACGCTGCGTCGATGGAACGAAGTCTCTGGAATCGGCATGCTACGCAAAGCTCGTACGCGCGCAGATCATGTGGGCCGTGGGAAGAAGCGCCGACGCGCGCCGCTGTATCGGTGAAATCCTCGACTCGCTCAAGACCCGGGTCGGACTTTCCGATCCGTTCCCGCGCATATTGCTGTGCAAGACGGTCGCGCTGAGCGCGACCGTGACGTTTCACGTTTCGACGCTTACGGAGTGCCGGAACGTGGTGGATTACGGATGCGAGGTTTCCGCGTGTTCGGGGGAACCGGGGCGCGACGTGTACGCCGATCTGCTGACCGTCCGCACGAGCATCAACGCTGCCACGAGCGAGACGCTCGAGACGGCGCGCGCTGACGACGACGCACTCATGCAGTTCGCGAAGAGTTACGGGCTCTTGCGGAAGTTCGCAGTCGGCATAAAAGATCTTGCGGTGATCAATCAATACTGGGGCAAAGACTCGCAGGCAAAAATGTACGCCGAACAGGCGCTCGTGCTTTCATCCGCGGTGTCCGGAGCCAAAGAACGCGCCGTTGCCGTTTTCGAGTGGGCGCGCATGTATGCGGATAAGTGCGACGGGGCGGCTTTGGACGCGAGCCGCGAGCTTATCCGCGATATTCGTTCGAGGCTTCCTTTGGGCGGATATTGGTGGGGGTATTCGTTCGCAACCGATAGTTACGTCGCGCTCGCGCAGTCCCGCCCCGAAGAAGCGCTCTGCGCTGCCGGCGAAGCCCTCTCGACGTTCCGCTTCGTAAGAAGTGACCGCGGCATCGGCATCGCGCGTTCCCTGCAGTCGCAGGGCCTGCGTATGCTCGGCGATACGGCAGAAGACTGCCCTGCGCGCGGAGCAAGCGGTAGCGCATCTCGAATGCGCTCCGAACCCGTTCTGGCTGGGTTACGCGCGCCGTTGCCTAGCATAGTCCGGCTCGCCTGCGCGGCAATCATCGCATTGCCGCTGCTCGGTGCTGCAGGACCGAAACCGATTACGCGCGCGATGGAGCGTCGTATAGACGCGGTGATTTCGTCCGAACTCAAGCGGCAATTCGTTCCGGGCGCACAGCTGGCCATCGCGGAGAACGGCCGTGTCGTGTACGCGAAGGGCTACGGGCTCCGCGACGTAGGCGATGGCCTTCCCGTCGACGCAGCGACGTCTTTCGCCATCGGTTCGGTTACGAAGCAGTTCACCGCTGCGGCGATCATGCAGCTGCAGAGCGAAGGCAAATTGAACGTCGACGAGCGTCTCGCGAAGTACTTACCTCAGGCGCCGCACGCCTCCGAGGTGACGCTGCGCGAGTTGCTCACGCACACGTCGGGCATCGTCGGATATACGGAGCAGCCGAATTTCAGTTTGCTGCTTCCAACGCCGACCACTCCCGATCGCATCATCGCAACGATTGCTTCTCAACCCCTCGCGTTTGCACCGGAAACGCGCTGGGAGTACAGCAATACGAACTTCGTTCTACTAGGAATGGTCGTCGCCAAAGTCTCCGGCGAATCCTATCCGGACTATCTGCGAGATCACGTTTTTCGACCGTTGCGGCTCGATCGGATGTGGTATACGCGCACCGAGCAAATTCATTCCGACGACGCGCGGGGCTATAGCGAATTCATGTACGGGCTTCCGGACGAGCGCGCGTATCTGGCCGACTGGTCATGGTACGATGCGGCGGGCGGCATCACGGCAAGTGCCGCAGACCTCGCGCGATGGGATATTGCGCTCGACAGCGGGCGCGTCGTTCCTCCGGCAGCCTTCGCGCAAATGACGACGCCGTTTCATTTGAAGAATGGAAAGTCGACCGGGTATGGTTTTGGGCTGGGGGTTGGTTCGGATCTCGGCCGGCCTACTGTGGGCCACGACGGTCTCGTGTCCGGATTTTCCGCCGAGAATCTGACGTTCCCGAAAGACGGCGTCGCAATCGTGCTGCTGGCTAACGGCGACAACTTTTCATACTTGCAGCCGATCCGCGAGGTCGCGTCGATTATTTACGGCGCCGCAAGGCCGAGGCATCCGTTCGTGCCGGCGCCCATAGACGCGTCGGTCGTGAATCGGGCACGCTCGTGGCTCGGTTTGTTTCTTCACGGCGATCCGGTCTATTCGGAAATGTCGCCGGACCTCGTTCTGAGCCTTCCGCCCTATCGGATAGCGCAGCTCGTCGAAGACGGCCGCATCGTCGGGCAGCCGCTGCAATTTGAGCCGGCGAGCGTCGATCGCCGTCCGCCGCTCACGATCTACCGTTTCCGCGTGCAGTTTCATTCCGGTCCTGCGGAATACGTCTTTACGGTAAACGACAAAGGAGAAGTCGCCGGCTTCGCGCTGCAGGCGTGGAACTAGCCGCCGGCGGTTGCGATCTTCGTTAGGGAAACTTACGCTCGCGAACGTCGTCCGCAAACGCGCGCAGCGCTTCGGTAGCAACGCTTCCGACGTTCGCGTATTGCTTGGCGAAGCTGGGCGCGCTGGGATACATTCCAAGGACGTCGTGCAGCACGAGTACTTGCGAATCGCAATGCGGGCCCGCGCCGATTCCGATCGTCGGTATCGTGAGCGTTTGCGTGAGTTCGCGTGCAACCTCGCTGTCGATCACTTCGAGAACGATTGCATACGCGCCGGCCTCTTCGACCGCTTTGGCGTCGGCGAGCAACCGCGCGCGATTGCTGCGAACTTTATAGCCGGGCCCCAAGCTCGCAGTTTGCGGCATCACGCCGATGTGGCCGACGACCGGAATGCCGGCGCCGTAAATTGCCCGGATGCGATGCGCGACCTCGGTGCCCCCTTCCATCTTGACCGAACACGCGCCGCCCTCTTTCACGAGCCGGATCGCGCTTCGGATTGCGTCTTCGTCGCTGACCTGATAAGAGCCGAACGGCATGTCGACCATGATGTGAGCGCGAGACGTGCCGCGGCAGACCGCCTGCGCGTGATGGATCATGTCGTCCAGCGTGACGGGCGTCGTTTCGTCGTAACCAAGGACGACGTTGCCCAAACTATCGCCTACCAGAATGACGTCGATTCCGGCGCTCTCGGCAAATTCCGCGAAGGGCGCATCGTAGGCGGTAACGACGGGGAAAAGCGTCTTGCTCTTGCGGCGTTTGATTGCGCCCGCCGTGACGCGTCGCACCGAGGTCCCCTTTTCCGGAACGTACGGGCGTGCATCGCCGGCCTTGGACGCCGTGCGCCCGGGAGTCGTAACGGTGCTCACGTTTGGGCCTTCTGCGCGGCGGGCCGCACCCCCCGCGCGAGCGCAATCGCTGCCGCAGCCGGAACGATTCCCGCGAGCGAGAGCAGTGCCAGCGCATGCCACGCCGCGGGAATGCCTGCGCTTTGCATCAGCGTTTGAAATATCGCGGGAACGAAGACGCCGGCGAGCATTACCCACGTCAGTCCGAAGCCGAGCGCGCTTCCCGCGTGCTCCTCGCCGCCGACTTCCGCCATCGCAACGATGGCAACGCCGAACCAGCCTTCGGCCGAAAATCCCAGCAGCACAGCAACGCCCGCAAGCGCGGCTGCAGGCATGGCGCCCACGTCCGCGACGGTAAAGGACGCAAACGCGCACAGCACGCAGGTGATCGCAAGCGGCAGAACCCGCTGTCCGTGAAAAAGCCGATCGCTCGCCCATCCCCATGCGGCGCGTCCTGCAGCCGCGGCGAATTGCGTGATGACGAATACCAGCGACGCGAAGCTCGCGCTCATGTGCGCCTGATGCACGAGCGTCCACGGAAAAAATCCCATCAGCGCAACCTGCGCGGCAAACAACACGATGCACGTAATCGTAATGAGCACGAGGCGCGGTTCGCGGCCGATTCGCATGATGTCGCGCATGAGCACTCCGGCTCGCACGGGTTTACCGTACAATGCCGGCGGTTCGCGATACAGCACCGCGCATCCGAGGGTGACGAGCAGAGCGATCGCCCCGGTCGTTGCAAGCGCGCCGCGATAGCCGAAATAGTCTGCAACGGTGGAAATCAGAATCGCGCCGGCGACGCCGCCCAGCGGCATGCCCATTTGCCGCACGCCCATTGCCAAGCCGCGTTCTTGCGGTTTGAAGAAGAACAGAACCGCGTGGCTGCCGACGGGATTCATCGCGGCGAAGCCCATTCCGTAGACGAGCAGCCACGCGACGAGCCAAGCGAACGAAGGAACCACTGATGCACACAGCAGCGCAACACCCATCAGGGAACCGGAGGCAATGAGGACCGCTTTGTCCCCGAAGCGATCCGTCGCGGCGCCGCTGACCGCGTTCGTCAGAGCCGCGCCGAGAAGTAGAGCGGTGACGAGCAGCGAAATATGCGCGCCGTCTTGGGGAAACGCGCTTGCCGCATATGGAAGCAGCGTGCCGATTGCGACGACGATTAGCGACGAGGCGATCATCGACGTCGTGAACAGCGCTAGAATCTCATAGCGCGACTCCGTCGGATGCGCCGTATGCCGCAGCACTCGGGTGCTATTCTACGAGCGTCTTTTGATAGTCGGCGTGCGCTTTTTCGGCGTCGGTCAGCAGATCGGCACGTTCGTCGACGGTGACTTCGTACATACAGACATCTCCCGGGGTCGTATTATAATCTTCGATGACTCACGAGTACAACGGGATCACTCAATCGACCGCCCAAGCCGGCGAATCTAATGCAGAATTGACACGGATGGCTGTCCGGTGGGCATGTCGTTCGTGGCCATCGGATCGAACAGCAGCCAAACCTTGCCGTACGTGTCGGTGATCGATGCGATGACTTTTTGCGCCTCCGCGGGCGATAGATCGGGAAGTACTGCATGGACCTTCGGGATCTCGTCCTTGTGGTAATGCCATAATGCTTGCTCTTGCGGCGTGAACGACTTGTACGTCGCGGGAGCGACGATCGTTTCTACTGCGACGAGCTGCGCGTTCGGCGCGTCGCTGTTGTAAATCTGGCACTCCGTCAGGCCGTTCGCGACGGCCTTGCACCAGTGGTGCGCGATTTCCATCGGATGTGCATCGCCGAAGTGTTTCTGCGCGTCGATGTGCAACGTCCAACCCTGTGTAGGAGCGTTTTGGGTCATCGTCGCCGCACCGAGTTGCGGAATCGAGCGCGAAACCAGCGTGCCGGCTGAGAACGCCACGCACAGTGCGACCGTAAGACCGAGTTTGCTCATGTTGCGAACCTCCATAATGATAACTTACGTCATCATCTGAGGCAGTCCCTTAGGACGACGTTTTATTCTCAGGTTGCTCGGAGTTAGTCCAATCGAGCGGCATGCCGGTCTGCGAACCGTATTCGCACTCGCGGCCGAGTCGGCAACGCATGCCGGCAGCAGCCTAAGGAATTCCTTACGGCGTCTCCGCGGCGTCTTAACTCTCCGCGCCGTATACTCACCGCACGAACGGACTAGATGTAGACCATAAAAGGAGCATTTTTCCATGTTGTTATTTCGTCAGTTCTCGTTCTTGGCGGCAGCGTTGCTGCTTTCGTCGGCGGCCGCGTTCGGACAGGTCGAGAGCACGCCGATTCCGCAGTCTCCGAAACCGAATTTCGCGCCCATGGCCTTCCTTACGGGGAATTGGCAGTGCAGCATCGTGAGCGCAAGGCGTCCCCGGCCGTATCACACGACATCTACCGCTCGAATGAGTTCGGACGGCTACTGGCTCGTGACGAGTACCACGACGCTGCCGGCGCCCTGGACCGGCCGAACACTGCACGGAGAAGACAAGATGACGTACGACGCATCGACTTCGCGTTGGGTAGATATCTCCACTGACGACCAGGGCGGTTACGATATCAGCACGTCTTCCGGCTGGAGCGGTAACACGATCACGTGGAACGATATTACATATCCGAAAACGAACGCGACCGCAGTCAACTACCCAACGACGGTAACCAAGGTGAGCGCGACGAAGACGACCTCGAAGAACACGTTCAAAGAGCCCGGCGGACGCGTCGTCTCAGTCACGTCTACTTGTACGAAGAAGAGCTAGGCGCGGCCTAGACGCCTGCGGGCGCTTTCGGTGTGCCGTTCGCGTGAATGATCGGGGAGCCCGAGAGCTGCTCCACCAGTGACACGAACGCGCGCACCGGAGTGCCCGTCGGTCCTTTCGCCTGCCACGCGGACTCACTGTCCAAATACGCGGTCCCCGCGATGTCCAGATGCACCCAGGGCGTCTCGCCCGCAAACGCTTTGAGAAATGCAGCGGCAGTGAGCGTGCCCGCGGGACGGCCGCCCGTGTTCTTGAGATCGGCGATGTCGCTCTTCATCTGCGTCGTGTAGTCCTCGTAGAGCGGCATCTGCCAGTACCGTTCGCCGGTAGGTTCTGCGGCGTGCAAAAACTGCTTGACGAATTCGTCGTCGTTGCTGACCGCGGCGCTGGCGGCGTGGCCGAGAGCGATAACGCACGCACCGGTGAGCGTTGCGGTGTCGACGATTTTGCTCGCGCCGAGTTTGTTGGCGTAACACAGCGCGTCGGCGAGAATGAGGCGTCCTTCCGCATCGGTGTTGATTACTTCTATCGTCTTGCCGTTCATCGCGGTGAAGATGTCGCCGGGTTTCGTCGCTTTGCCGCCGGGCATGTTTTCCGTAGCAGGGACGATGCCGACGACGTTGAGTTTCGGCTTGAGCTTGCCGATCGCGGTCATAGCGGCGATGACGCCGGCGCCGCCGGACATGTCGTACTTCATCTCTTCCATGCGCTCGGCCGGTTTGATCGAAATACCGCCGGTGTCGAACGTGATCCCTTTGCCGACGAGTGCGAGCAATTCGTTGGAGCCCGGATCGCCATTGTATGTGAGCACGATGAACTTCGGCGGCTGCGCGCTGCCCTGCGCGACCGAAAGGAACGATCCCATGCGTTCGGCGCGGCAACGTTCCTCGTCGAGGACGTCGATCTGCAGCCCGCTTTCTTTTGCGGCTTTCACCGCTTCGTCCGCGAGATGCGTCGGCGTCATGTCGTTCGCCGGCGTGATGGCCAAACGGCGCGCCAAATTGACCGCGTCGCCCAGGATTTGACCGCGCTCGATACCTTTGCGCAGCGCCGCTTCATCGAATCCTTTCGCGAGAATCGTCACGTTCTCGGCTCCGCTGCGCTTCTCGGGATCCTTTTGATAGATCGACGTGTCGAACGCGCCGGCCGTCGCACCTTCGATGAGAAACGATGCACAGGCGGTCTCGTTTCCTTTGACTTGCGCGGGCAGCGCGAATGCAATGTTTCGCACGTTCTTGCGGCCCAACTGGCGAACGGCGCAGCCCGAGTAGCGCGCGAGCATCCACGGTTCGAATGCCGACGATTCTCCCAAACCGACGAGCAGAACCCGCCTGTACGGCTTGCCGTGCGCGTGGAGCAAGCTCGACTCGCAGAGTTTGCCTTTGATTTCACCCGATGAGACGATCTCGCCGATCGCGCCGTTCACTTCGGCGTCGGCCCACTTGGCGACGCCCTCGAGCGAACCGCCCGCGAACACAGGGAGTACCAGCGCCCCGATACCGTCCGCGGCGGACGCATCGGCAACGATACGAACTTGCATGGTCAACCTTTCGATAGGGTGAAACGTAGGGCCGTAATGGCAGACCTGATGTTTTATCGCCCCGCGCTTTCCGGCCCTTTGGGCCGGCCTGCAAGCCGCGCATGAGCGACGATGCGTACGCTGCCGCCGGCGTCGACATCGCTGCCGGCAATGAGGCGGTGGCACGGTACAAGGACGTCACTCAAGCATGGCGCCACCCGCTTCAAGTCGAGGCCATAGGCGGTTTCGGCGGTCTTTTTCGGTTGCCCGGCGATGAAGCCCGGGCGCTGGTCGCATCTGCCGACGGTGTCGGAACCAAGATTCTCATCGCGGCGCGGATGCGCCGCTACGATTCCGTGGGCGCGGACCTGGTGAACCATTGCGTGAACGACATCCTCGTCGTCAACGCGACGCCGCTCTTCTTTTTGGATTATCTGGCGGTCGGCAAACTCGACCCGGCGGTTGCGGCAGACGTCGTGCGCGGCTGCTTCGAAGCGTGCCGCGCCAACGAGTGCGCGCTGCTCGGGGGCGAAACCGCGGAAATGCCCGGGCTCTACGCGCCCGGTGACTTCGATCTCGCCGGGACGATCGTCGGCATCGTGGAGACGAAAAACGTTCCCGATCCCAAACGCGTCCAACCGGGAGACGCGATCGTCGGATTGCCCTCGGTGGGACTGCACACCAACGGCTATACGCTCGCGCGCAAATTGATTCCGGAAGAAGAATACAGCGCGCCGTTCGAGGCAGGTACATACGGCGACGCGTTGCTCGCGCCGCATCCCTCCTATTACAAGGAGGTACGCTCGATTCAACAGGTCGCCGAAGTGAAAGTGATGTCGCACATTACCGGCGGCGGTCTGCTCGAAAACGTGCCGAGAACGCTGCCTCCGGGCGTGAAGGCCATCTTCGAACAATCCCGATGGGAGATTCCGCCGCTGTTTTCGGAATTGTGCCGCCGCGGCAATTTGCAGCACGAGGAGAAGTACCGTACGTTCAACATGGGCGTCGGCTACACGCTGGTCGTGCCGATGCTCGACGCCGCGAAAGCGCTGCAGGCGGCGCCCGGCGCAAAAATCGTCGGTTGGATCGAAGCGCGAGGGCAAAGCGATCCGCAGGTCGTCGTGCATCCCGCGCGCGTTTCAGCCGGCTCCGCGTAACCCGGATGGACGACATGGTGAACTTGCTCGTCGATCTGCAGCATGCGCAGTTCGGCGAAGAGTCGCTGGCGCGCGCGCTGCGAGGTATCGAGCGTGCCGGCTTTTGCGTGGAGCACGCGTCTGCCGGAAGTGACGAGACATTCCTGGCGTGGATCGACCAGGAATTCGGCGGAACGTGGAGCTCCGAAGCATTTGCGGGGGCGAGTGTCGTTGCGCGCGCGGGCGATCGTGTTGCGGGATTTGCAACGTACGATCCGCGAGGTTTGCGGTTTTCGTGGCTCCGCGGTTTGGGTTCGCAGGCCGGTACCGGCATTTTCGGACCCTTCGGAGTAGCGGCGGAATTTCGCGGGTCGCCCATCGGGCCGCATCTGCTGGTCGCCGCGCTGGCCCGTTTGCGCGAACGCGGATATGCACGAGCGCTCATTCCGGCGGTGGGACATGCGAAGCTCGTGGACTATTACGTCAAACACTCCGGCGCGCGCGCAGCGGAGCGTTTTGAAAAAACTCGCATGTTTGGACGCCGGTACCGCACGCTGGTGCTGGCTTCCGGAAACGGCACGAATTTTCAATCGGTCGTCGACGCTGCCGCGAGCGGGAAGCTTCCGCTCGATCTCGCGATGCTCGTAAGCAACAAGAGCACCGCGTATGCGCTCGAACGCGCCCGCAACGCAAGCATCCCCGCGGTCGTGTTGCCGTGGGATCGCAATGCGCAGAGCCGCGCGCAGTACGACGCTTCGCTTTTCGACCTCGTAGAGAGCGAGCAGCCCGAGCTGCTGCTGCTGCTCGGGTGGATGCACGTGCTCGAAGATCGGTTCGTCGCGCACTTTGACCAAACGATGAACATCCATCCGGCTTTTCTGCCGCTGGATGAGTGCAAGGACGAGGTGACGTTCCCGGACGGCACGGTTGCGCCGGCCTTTCGCGGCGCGCATGCGGTGCGCGACGCGCAGGCCTGGGGAAGCCGCTGGGTCGGCGCATCGTCGCACCTGGTGAGGCCGGAGGCGGATCGCGGACCGGTTTTGACGCGCAAGCCGCTTGCGCTTCAGGCCGGCGACGCGCCGGAAACGCTCATGGAACGCCTGCATGCTCTCGAGCACCGCGTCCTGGCCGGCGGCATCATGCGCTGGGTGTACGAACGTTGACACACCCGCGACCGGCATGGGAATCCTACGGCCGGAAGCGAAGAAGCTCGAACCCTTCTCGCCGCGAGGTGCCCCCCGTTGAAACGACTCGCTTTATTCGTAAGCGTTCTTGCCTGTTTTTGCGTTCCGATAGCCGCGGTTGCCGCGCCGAAAGCGGCGTCCCCGACAGCGAACGCCGCGGCATCGCCGCCGGACTCGTCGCTCGTTCCGTACGCCAAGTTCACCGACGGCGCTACGGCGCAGCACGGCCTGTTCACCATTTGGCATAAGGACGGCGACGTAGCCATCGAACTCAAGCCGAGCCAGTTCAACACGGATTTCGTCGAACTCGGCGTGCCGGTGAACGGCATCGGAAGCGGCGGCATCTTCTCGGGCACCACCGACCTGCAGAACTGCCGCATCCTGCGTTTCGTCAAACAGGACAACCGCGTCGCGATTTTGTTTCCCACGACTCGCTTTCTTGCCCAGGCCGAACTCGCCTGAGGAAAACGCCGTTCAGGCCGGCATCGCAAATACCGTCGCGGGTGTTGCGAAAGTGCTCTCGGTCGACGACGCAACCGGCGACGTCGTCTTCGACGCCTCGCCCCTGCTGCAGGACATCACCGACGTATCCGATTTGCTGACCGATCTCAACGGTGGACACGAACTCAATCCGACGGGTTCGTATCATTTGGACTCTATGGAGACGTATTTCGGAACGACGAAAGCGTTTCCGGACAACGTCGTCATCGTAGCGAACCAAACGTTCAGCACGATGAATCCGGAATTCATCGACGCCGTGCCGGATGGCCGCAACATCCAAATTCAGCTGCAATACAACATTGCATCGCTTCCGAAAAACGACGGTTACATGCCGCGGTATTACGACGACCGCGTGGGCTATTTCGTGAATGCGCACGACGATTTCAGCAGCGACAATACCTTCGACAAGTCGGCGAACTACATCGTGCGCTGGAACGTCCAGCCGTCGGATCCGTCGAAGCGGGTTTCGCCGGCGAAAAATCCCATCGTGTATTATTTGAGCGACACGATTCCGGTGCGGTACCGTCCGGCGATCCGGAAGGCGCTGCTCACTTGGAACAAGGCTTTTCTGCCAATCGGAATCTCGAACGCCGTCGTGGTCAAGGATCAGCCGAGCGATCCGAACTTCGACCCTGACGACATCCGCTACAACGTGATTCGCTGGCTCACCGAAGAACAAGGCGGATTCGCGGAAGCGCAGCTGCTGTACAATCCGTACACCGGCGAGATGATCAAAAGCGGCGTCGTGATCGACAGCGATCTCATGCGCTTCGGAAAATTCGACTACCCGGTCGAAGTTCAGTCGCAGCACGGAACCGCGGCGCGCGCGTTTCGCACGGAGGGAGCGGACTACGCGGCCGGGGAGCGAGCGCAATTCTCGCGCGGACTCGCGGCGCTTTCGATCATGACCGGAACGAACGGTTATTACGTGCCCGACAAGTACGCGAATGAATTCCTCGAATCGATCGTGCTGCACGAATCAGGACACGATTTCGGACTTCGTCATAATTTCATCGGGTCGCAAGCTTACACGGCCGCACAGCTGCGCAGCCCCGCGTTCACGGAACGCTACGGCATCGCGACGTCCGTCATGGAATACTCACCCATCAACTTGTGGCCTAAAGGAAAAGGTCAGGGCGAATACTTCCAAACGGTGCTCGGCCCGTACGACTACTACGTCATCCATTGGGGCTACGCGCCGATTCCGGGCGCGAAAACTCCCGATCAGGAACGTCCGATCCTGAGTCGCTGGGCATCGCAGTGGAGCAATCCGCGCTATTCGTGGTCCTCGGACGAAGACGTCAGCTGGAGCGACGGCCTTGCAGTCGATCCGCGCAATCAGCAATGGGATTTGACGAACGACAACATCGGCTGGTGCCAAACGCAGATGCGGATGGACCACGATCTCATCGCGAAAGTCGACAACCGCTTTCCACGCACGGAAGGATCGTTCGACGATCTCCGCATGGCCTTCGGCACGCTGATGAACGGCTACGGCCGCTGCTCGCAAATCGTAGGCCGCTACATCGGCGGCGAATACATCTCGCGCGCAAAACGCGGCGACGGCGGAGCCTCGCTTCCGTTGTCCGCGATTCCGAAGAGCCAACAGCTGCGAGCGTTCAAAGTGCTCGAAGCGAACCTGTTCTCCGCGAAAGCGTGGGATTTCTCGCCGTACTTGCTGCGTCAGGCCGTTACGCAATTCCGCTACGACGACTGGAACGGCAACTTCGCGGAACGTCACGACATCGCGGTGGAGCAGATCGCGGGACGCTACCAGTACATAGCGGTAGACCGGATGTTCGCGCCGGTCACGCTGCAGCGACTCGACGACATGCAGTACAAGTACGGCCAAGGGAAGACGATGGATCTTTCGGATCTCTTCACGTGGATGCAGTCGGCCGTGTACGACGACGTCTCGCATCCGAAGGGCGCGGACATCCCGTTGGTTCGCCGTAATCTGCAGCGCAACTACGCGGCACTGCTCTCGCGTCTAGCCGAGCAGCCGCAGGCGGGCACCCCACAAGACGCGCAAGCGCTTGCGCGTTACGAGCTGGGTGCGCTTCACGCGCAGATTCAGCAATCGCTCCGAGCAAACCGGTTCGATCTGATAACGAAGGCGCACTTGGCGTCGTTGGACGACGACGTCCAGCGCACGCTGCACTCGCAGGCGGTTATTCCGGCCGGCCGGATGTAAGAGTCAACGGCAAACAGTGCCTTCGCGATGCATGAATGCGGTAAGGATCGAAGCGAGGAACTCCGGCTCGGCTAAGAACGCGTCGTGCCCGTGATCCGAAGCGATCTCGGCGTACGTGCTGTCATAGCCTAAGTCCGCGAACCGCCGCGCCGCAGCGCGCACGTCTTCCGGCAGAAACAGCCAATCGGAGCTGATGCCGATGAAGAGCAGACGTGTAACGGCGGACTCGGGACGGCTATGACGCACGTCGAAGGAATCCATTGCTTCCGTCAAGGTGACGTCACTGCGCGGATGCATGCGCTTTTCGAAGAGGTCCGCTTGATGTTCGAGGTAGCCCTCTACGTCGAAGCGGAAGCGGCCTTTGCGATCGGCGCGCCGGTCGTGACGGTATTTGAACAGCGCGCCGCTCTTGTATGAGAGCATCGCGATCTTGCGCGCGATCCGCAAACCGCGCGACGGATCCACGGCAATGGCGTCGCGCTGTATGGCGTTGAGGGCAATGCCCATAGCCGACTGGTGATCGTGCGATCCCACCATGACGGCGCGATCGACGCGTTGCGGGAAATCCAGAGCCCACTGCAGCGCCTGCATTCCTCCCAGCGACGCGCCGATGACGAGCGACAAACGATCGACGCCAACTGCATCGAGCGCACGCGCTTGAGCAGCGACGATGTCGCGCACGGTTACGTACGGAAATTCCGGCACGGTGGACGGGCCGGTCGAACCGTAGCAGCTTCCCAGAGCGTTGATTCCGATGACGAAGCAGCGGTTCGGATCGAGGGGTTTGCCCTCGCCCACCAAGCCGCCCCACCAGTCGGCGACGCGGCTGCTTCCGGTGAGCGCGTGCGGAACCAGCACGGCGGGAGAACGCGGATCACCGTAGGTGGTGATCCGCTGCTGCGCCGAGTTCAACCGGCGGCCGTTCGCGAACGCGAATGGCCCGAGGTCGATCGTAACTTCGCTACATCGCTCGACGGTCACGAAGACGAGAGGGCCTGTTCGACGTCGGCGATGATGTCGCGCACGTCTTCGATGCCGACTGAAAAGCGGATCGTCGAGCCGTCCACACCGTTCGCCAGACGCTCTTCGTTCGAGAGTCTGCTGGTGCGTCGTCGTTGCCGGATGGATGACGAGCGACTTGGCGTCGCCGACGTTAGCGAGGATGGAGAAAAGCCGAAGGGTGTCGATGAAGCGCCTTGCGGCGGCCTCTGCGCCCCTGAGACGGAACGTGAGTATGGCGCCGCCTTTGCCGCCGAAGTATTTCTGCGCCGCGGCGTGCGCGTGGTGTGAAGGCAAGCCCGGATAGGCGACCGATTCGACGGCGGGATGCCGTTCGAGATATTCCGCCACCGCCTGCGCATTTTCGTTGTGGCGTTGGACCCGTAGGCCGAGCGTTTCCAACCCTTGCAGCAGCAGCCACGAATTGAACGGCGAGAGCGCCGCGCCCATGTCGCGCAGCAGTTGGACGCGCGCTTTGATGATGTAGGCGAGATTTCCGAACGCCTGCGTGTATTCGATGCCGTGATACGACGGATCGGGCTGCGTGAAATCGCTGAATTTGCCCGAAGCGGCCCAGTCGAACGTTCCGCCGTCGACGATGACGCCGCCGATCGCCGTTCCGTGGCCGCCGATGAATTTCGTCGCCGAGTGGACGACGACGTCGGCGCCATGCTCGATTGGGCGCACGAGATACGGCGTGGCGAGCGTGTTGTCGACGATCAGCGGAACGCCGTTCTCGTGTGCGATTCGCGGCAACGCGGGCGATGTCCAGGATATCGATCTTCGGATTGCCGATGGTTTCGGCAAAGACCGCTTTGGTATTCGGTTTGATTGCGGCGCGGACGTTTTCGAGATCGCTGAAATCGACCAGCGTTGCCTCGATTCCGAAGCGCGGAAGCGTGTGCGCGAACGCGTTGTACGTTCCGCCGTATAACGAGTTCGAGGCTACAATGCCCTCGCCGGCTTTCGCAAGGTTGAGCAGCGCGTAGACGTTCGCGGCTTGGCCGCTGGCGACGCCCAGCGCCGCGGCGCCGCCTTCGAGCTGCGCGACGCGCTGTTCGAAGACGTCCGTCGTCGGATTGTTGATGCGCGTGTAGATGTTGCCGAACTCTTCGAGCGCGAAGAGCCGCGCAGCGTGATCGACGTTGTCGAATTTGTACGAGGTGGTTTGATAAATCGGAACCGCCCGCGATTTGGTTGCGGGATCGCCCGCATGGCCGCCGTGGACGGCGACCGTATCAAACCGCGGAGAGCGTTCGGGGGCTGTGACCGACATGAGTGTCTCCTTTTTGCAGTATGGTGAGGACGGGATATCCGGCGAATGCCGGAAAGCGTTCGAAGGCCGAATGGACGGACGGCGGCTTTTGCGCGCTTGCGCTCACGGCGCGCGCTCCATGCCTTTCCGCTATCGCGCGCAGCGCGGCGACGACGTCGCCCAAGACTGCGGACGAGGCGGCTTCGCGCCCGGCGCCGGCGCCGCTGAAGAGCAGCGGTCCGCAGGATGCTCCGACGACCCGAACGATGTTGTCGACGCCGCCGATTCGCGCGAACGGATGCGTGAATGGAACCAGTACCGGTCCGACTTCCGCGGCAATCGAGTCGTCGTTACGGCGCGCATACGCCGCAAGTTTCAGCTCGTATCCGTGCTGCCGCGCGCGGCGCACCGCCGCGCTCGTGACACCGGCGATTCCGCGATGCGGAATATGGGGCGTAATCACGGGCAGACCGAACGCGTGCTGAATAAGGATCGCGAGTTTGTGCGCCGCGTCGATGCCTTCGACGTCGTTGCGCGGATCGGCCTCGGCGTATCCCCCGGCTTGAGCCTGCGAGAGCGCCTCGCCGAACGTATTGCCGTCGCGCATCTTTCCCAGGATGAAGTTGCACGTGCCGTTGAGAATGCCGCCGATCTCGAGAATCTCGTCGCCGGCGAGCGCGTGATCGAGCGTGCTGATGATCGGAACCGCGCTTGCGACGGAAGCTTCGTAACGGAGCGTGACGCCGCGTGCGTACGCGAGCGCGCGTAAGCGCGGGCCTTGCGTGGCGATAGCGTCTTTGTTCGCGGTGACGACGTGCTTGCGATGATCGAGCGCGCGCTCAATGCACTCGAGCGCAATGCCGGTGCCGCCAATCGCTTCCACCACGACGTCGACGCGCGGATCGTCGACGAGCGCTACCGGATCGCACAGGCGGTTCGCGACGCCGATGACGTCGTACGAGACGCCGCTGCGCCGCTCTACGTGCGCTCGGCGCTGCGAAAGCAATTCGGCGACGCCGCCGCCGACGGTTCCGCAGCCGAGGAGCGCGATGCCCACGGTTGATTCCATCCTCTTGCCTCCTGTTGAGATGGGAAAGCGAGGAAGTCAAAAGCCCCTCGCGTTACGGCGAGGGGCTTTGCATACTCGATTGTCTAGACGAACCCGTTATGCAAATGCTCTCAACGCCGCTTGCTTGCCGCCGCAGCACATACAGAACATTCGCGAAGCCGGAATCGACATTTGCGCAACGATAGCACGGTCGCCGCCGCTGCGTCAAGCGGAAAGTGCAATGCGGATTGCGTGGGCGAGCCAAAATGCCGTCACCAGACCCGCGATCAGGAGCAGGATGGTGAGCAGCACCGGGGCGGCTCCGAGCACGAACGCCACGTTCATTCGCAGCGCCATGAACGCGCGCAACGCGAACTCTCCGACAAGCAATGCGCCCCAGCCGATCGTCATTGCGCGAACGGTGCGGCGAAAATACTGCGAGCGCCACAACATGTCGAAGCGCTCGTGCGGCAATGCTTCGTTCGCGGTGAGAAATTCTTCGATGACGTAGAACGCGAGCGGCCGGTGCAGCAAGGCCGATGCAAGCAGAACGACGCCGAGCAGCCCGGTGACGAACGATTCGCGGACCAGCAGCAGCCGCTGGCCGCCGCCGAAAAGTGCGGGCACCACACCGGCGAGCAGCCCGATGAGCACGATGATGCCGACGATGTCGAAACTATGCCTGCGGATGAAGTTGAAGACGTTGGAGATCACCGGCACGAGCGACGCGCCCAGGATGGGCCAAATGCTCGCGCTGCCAAAACGCGGCAAGAGCAGATAATAGACCGCCATCGTGCCCGCTATGTCGAAGGCCAGTGTGGGAAGCAGCGCGCGGATACTCGCCCACAAGAAGCTGCGCAGGGCAGCGGCCGACACCGGGTGATGATCGCCCATGGCTGGGCGATACCCGGGAATGCGTGCTTTCTATACCCGACCCGCGTGTTTAAACGATGACGGTACGTTGCCCGCGAGCGCCCGGCGATGGCGCCGGCTTTGGCTGCGCAGATGTACGCGCGTTTCGCACCGCCTGCAACGGCATCGATGGCGGCGAGCATTTTCGGTTTCATGCCGCTCGCGCAGGCGTCGGAACTCGCAAAATGCAGCGCTCGCGACCGTGAACCACCGATCGCGTAAAACGCGATCCACGTTCGTGAGTGCGACGTAGGCATTTGCCTTGAGCGCTGCCGCGATTGCTCCCGCAACAGCCATCTCCGGTCCGCCGCCGTGCACGAGGATGACGGCGTGCCCGGCGGCGCGGAGAATCCGCCGCACTTACGACGACGATGCTTGCAAAATTATGCAGCATATGCATAAATATACAATATATGTACGCCGTCGCGCCAGTCCCCGAGAAAGCCGCAGCTTTCTCAGCGCTCTCTGCGGAAGCCATTTCTTAACCTCGACGACCTGACGGCCGCGCAACTGGCCTCTGCTTCGGCTCGCCGTGGATCTCAAGCAGCGCCGTGCCGCCGAGCAGGCCAGCGTGCTCCGCGGCAAAACCCTGGCGATGTTGTTCGAGAAGCCAAGCCTGCGCACGCGCGTTTCGTTCGAAGTGGCGATGACGCAATTCGGCGGCCACGTGCTGTTTGCGAAGGGCGATGAATTTTCGATCGGGATCGCGCGAAACGCCGGAGGACATCGCGCGCGTGCTTTCCCGCTACGCCGATGCGATCGTGATTCGTACGCATGAGCACGAGCCGCTGCAGCGTTTTGCCGCCGCTGCAAGCGTGCCGGTGATCAACGGTCTCTCGGCGCTCGCGCATCCATGTCAAGCGCTGGCGGATATGCTCACGCTCACAGAGCGATTCGGTGGGCTGAAGGGCTGCACATCGCATATCTGGGCGATGCGCGGAACAACGTCGCCGCGTCACTCGCGCAAGCGGCCGTGCTGTGCGGCGCTACGATTCACTTCGGTTGTCCGCCGTCGCATCGGCCCTCCGAGCGTTTCTCGCGCATTTAAAAGAGATCGGCCGGCCGTACGACGGTAAGTGCCCGCGCATTTTCGAGCGCCGTGCGCGCCGTGCGCGGGGTCGATGCGATTTACACCGACGTGTGGACCTCGATGGGTGAAGAAGCGGGAACGGAAGCGCAATCGCGCCGTACTCGCGCCGTACCGCGTCATCGAAACATTGTTCTCGCACGCGGCCTCGCACGCAGTGTTCATGCATTGTCTTCCCGCGCATCGCGGTGAGGAGGTGGCGCCGGCGTCATCGACGGTCCCGCAGAGCATCGTCTTCGATCAGGCCGAAAACCGCATGCACGCACAAAAAGCGGTCCTCGCCGCCCTCGCTGCACCGACCTGCGAGGATTTCCGTCATGCTAAGCGCATGCCTTGCAAGAAAAGAATCGCTGCGTCGTAACGCAGCGATTCGATACCGCCTACGCAGCCAACCGGGGGCCCCACAACGCGGGGGGCGCGGAGCCTCGGCCGAAGCGCCTTTCCAAATGAAGGAGCGCAGGCAAAGAGCGATACTGACCCTTGTTTCGACCCGGCCTGTGCGATCGCAGGAAGAACTTGCGGATTTGTTGCAGCAGCAAGGCTTCGAGACGACGCAGGCGACGATTTCGCGCGACATCAAGGAACTTGGGCTTGATAAAAGATGCCGATGAAAGACGGTAACGCACACCAATTCAAGTACGTGCTGCCGGCCGCGGAACGTTCGTTTACTAGTCGCTTGCATCGATTGGTCGTCCGAACTCGTCGTCGTCGATCGCGAGCAGCGTCAATTTGGTTGTGCTGCGCACGCCGCCGGGAAGCGCGATGATGGTCGCCGCTGCGATCGACGAAGCGCAGTGGCCCGAGATCATCGGCACAATCGGCGGCGACGATACGCATCCTCGCTGATCGTCAACGATCCCAAAGATACACCCATCATCGTGCAGCGCTTTACCGATCTGCAGGAGACTCATGAACAACAAGTCCATCGTGTTGGCATATTCCGGCGGGCTGGACACCTCCGTCTTGCTCAAACGTTTCATTCTCGAAGGCTACGAGGTTATCGCAATGACCGCTGATCTCGGCGAGAGCGATGCGGTCGCCGGGAGCGGCGCCGCGCGAGCGCTCAAGCCGTAAAACAAAAGGCGCTGCGCTCGGCGCGCGCGAAGCCGTGCTCATCGACGCCAAAGAGCGGTTCATCGAAGATTTGCCTTCAAAGCGCTGCACGCCAACGCTTTGTATCAGGGTGTTTATCCGCTTTCGGCTGCACTCTCGCGGCCGCTGATCGCGCATCTGCTCGTGGAAACGGCGCACAAATACGGCGCTGCCGAACGGTTGCGCACGGTTGTACCGGAAAGGGCAACGACCAAGTGCGGATCGAGCTGGGCGTACGCGCACTGGATCCGCACCTCGATGTGCCGCGCTCCGCTGCGCGAGCAGCCGCTCTCGCGTCCCGATGCGATTGCGTTTGCGGCCGAGCACGGCGTGCCGGTATCGCACACGGCAGAAAAACCATATTCGATCGATGCGAACCTGTGGGGACGATCGATCGAAGCCGGCGTTTTGGAAGATCCCTGGAATGCGCCGCCCGAGGACGCATACGCCTGGACGGCATCGCCGCACGATCGCCCGCCTTCGCCGGACGAAATCGTCATCGAGTTTTCCGACGGCCTGCCGTTACTTGACGGCAAGTCCGGCTGGGAGCTCGTTGCGCATCTCAACGCGCTCGCCGGAAAACACGGCGTCGGACGAATCGATCTGGTCGAGGATCGCGTCGTCGGCTTGAAGTCGCGCGAGGTCTACGAGTGTCCGGGATCGATCGTGCTTGATTGTGGCGCATAAAGCGCTCGAACGCGTCGTGCTTACGCGCGACGAATTGCGCTTCAAGGCGCAGTGCGATCAGAAATACGCGCGAACTGGTGTACGACGGACTCTGGATGTCGCCGCTGCGCGAGGCGCTCGATGCGTTCAACGCCGAGCGGCGCCCGACGCATTTCGGGAAAGGTGCGAGTACGCCTACATCAGGGAACGGCGACCGTTACGGGAGTTCAATCGCCGTTCGGACTATACTCCGAGGCGCTTGCGACGTACGGCAAAGGCGACGTGTTCGATCACCAGGCGGCGGGCGGTTTCATCAAGCTGCACGGATTGCCGCTGGAAATGGTGCGCCCGCGCGTGAATCACATGCTGCAATGGGGAGGGCGCTTCAGCGCTCCGCCGGATCGCGCGCTGCTGCAATTCGGCTCTTCGCTCGAAGAAGATCTCGTGCTCGCGCCGTTCGACGTGCAGTGCTCGCGCGCGCACGTTGCGGCTTTAAAGGCGGGAGGGATCATCGGTGATGCCGACGCGCAGGAACTGACGGACGCGCTCGGCGCAGTCGCCGCCGAGATCGCGAAAGGTGCGTTTCCGCACTTCGCGCGCTCGACCGGTGCGGAGGACGTGCACGGGGCGATCGACGCGCGCGTGCGCGAACTCGCGCCGAAGGCCGGCGAATTGCTGCATGCGGGGCGCAGTCGTAACGATCAGGTTGCAACCACGCTGCTGCTGTACTGTGCAGACCGTGCGGCGCAAGGAAGAGCGACGGCTGCGGCGATCGCATCGAAATTCTGCGAACTTGCGAGCACGGAACTCGAGGCGCGAACGCTGGTTGCCGCAACCACCCATTGGCAGCCGGCGCAGCCGGTGCTGCTCGCATTTTGGCTTTGTGCCGCCGCCGAACCGTTCCTTCGCGATGCTCGCCGCTTTGCTGCGGCGAATGCGCAGACGCTTACGTCTTGCCCGCTCGGTTCCGCAGCCGTCGCAGGCTCCTCGTTCCCGCTCGATCGCAATGCAGCCGCGAACGCGTTGGGGTTTTGCGGGCCCTCGCGCAATGCGATGGATGCGGTCGGCAACCGCGACGCAGCGCTCGACGTTGCGCACGCGTGCGTACGCGCGCTGGTTTCCGCCTCGCGCGTCTGCGAAGAGTTTGTCCTTTGGTCCACGCCGCAGTTCGGATACGTGCGCATTGGAGATCGTGCGTCCACCGGCTCGAGCTTGATGCCCCAGAAGCGCAATCCCGATCCGTTGGAACTCGTGCGCGCGACGGCCGCCGCATCCGCCGGAGGCTTCGCGGGCGCGCTCGCTACGCTGAGCGGCATGGCGCTTTCGTATCATCGCGATTTGCAGATTACCAAGAGCGCAATCATCGCAACCGTGGAGAGAGCGCTGATTTCGCTCGATGCGTTCCTTCGCGTTCTCGCGCACGTGGAATTCAATCGCGCGCGCATGACGGCGCTCGCCGGTGAAGGCTTCACGGTTGCGACCGACGTGGCGGACGCGCTGATCGCGCAAGGTTGCACCGCGCGTGAAGCACACGAACAAGTCGGCGAATCGGTTCGCGCGAGTGAAAACGGCGGCACGCCGCCCGATTGGCCGAGCGCGTGCGATTCGGTCGAAGGCAAAGTCACATCCGGATCGACCAATCCCGGTGCCGTGCGCGACGCACTGAAATCTCTGCAAGCCGAACTGGCCGGCTTGCTTCGCTGATGCGCGTCCACGTCTAGGGAGCCTCGGGGCGGAACGATTCGTTTGCGCGCGCGTGAATCGGCTCGCGTGCTCGCAAACAAAACCGGGCGCAACAGGGTGCGGCCGGCTCCGCCGCACGGGAGCGGAGCGAAAAGCGGGCGCTACCGCGCGAGAGACCAGTTGGCGACGTTCCACCAGGCGCCGTCGATGGAAACGCTCTCGCCGCGCAGTCGATCGGTGAAGACGTCGACCTCGTTGCGGTCGTAGATTAGCACGATCGGCAACTCCTGGCTCAGCAGCGCCTGCAATCGCGCGTAGATCTCCTTGCGTTTGCTCGTGTCGAAGGTCCGTTGCCCTTCTCGAAGCAGCGCGTCGATTCGCGGATCGCAGATTCGCGACTTGTTGTATCCGTGCGGCGGCACGTTCGCGCACGCGAATTGATCGGTTGGATCCGGATCGTCTCCGTTCACGAATCCGTAGAGCGCCAGATTGAATTTGCCGCCGTACACGGGGCCGCCTTCGCCGGCCGGCGCGACGAACTGCGTGATGTTGAACTGTTTGAGCGTGATGCGTGCTCCGACGGCGCGTTCGTATTGCGTAATGGAATTGCCGATGATTGCATCGCCGGGCGTAGCGGCTTGGATAATGAGTTGCAGATCGAGAGGCTCGCCCGACTTGCGCCTCAAGCCGTCGGGTCCGATTGTCCATCCCGCCGCATCGAGCAATGCACGCGCGTGCGCCGGATCGTACGGAATATCCGGATATGCTTTGCCATCGTACGCCCAGAAGAACAAGCCGCGCGCGGCATGGGTGCTCGTAACGGCGCCGCGGTACGCTTTTGCGACGAGGCTGGGGATGTCGATCGCCTCCGAAAGCGCGTGGCGCACGCGCGGATCGCCGGTGGCGGGATCCTGCGTATTGAAGATGATCGCTCCGACGCCCGCGACCGGACTTGCCGTCGTCCGGTAGCCTTTGAGCTGCAGCAACTGGGGATACTGCGCGTAGTCCTGTTCGTTGAAATATCCTTGCACTTCGTGCGTCTGCAGCAGGTTGAGTGCCGTTTGGGGATCCGGCACGAAGCGTATCGTCAGCCGGTCGATTTTCGCCTTGCCGCTGTAGTAATACGGATTCGCGTGCATGACCACGCGGTCGCCGTGGATCCAGCGGCTCACGACGTACGGCCCGGAGCCGATGGGCTGCTGATCGAACGGAATGTGATTGAAATCCGGATACTTCGCGAGCAGATGACTCGGAAGTATCGGAAAACCTTGGGGAGCCAAAACCAATGTGAGCAGCGGCGAAAACGGCTCTTTGAGATGGAGAACCAGTGTGTAGTCGTTCGGCGCTTCCGCTTTTGCCACGCGGTCGTATCCGAACCGCGATTGGACATTGTTCGCGGGATCGTTGACGGCGTCGATGCTCCAGACGCAGTCGCGCGCCGTCAGGGGCGCGCCATCGGCAAACCGGATCCCTTTTCGCAGATGATACGTGACCGTCATGCCGTCGCGGCTGATGCCGCCGTTCGCGAGCGTCGGCACCCGCAGCGCCGCATCCCCGACCAGTTTGCCGCTCGCGTCGTACTTCACGAGATAGGAAAAGAGTAAGAAGCCCCACTCCGTCGACGACTGCCCGTTTTCGAGCGCCGGATTGAGCGATTCGGGTTCGCGCTGCTGTGCGATCTGGAATTGCGTGAGCTCGCCTTTCGGTGCCGTATGCGCGTTCGAACAGGCTGCGAGCGCGCAGACGACTATGCCCGAGAGCGCGCGCGCCAGGGAGAATCGTGGAATTTTTGGATATTTCAGGGCGACACCTCGAACGGAAGATTGGCATCGGCGGTGAGCGTCAGTGGATCGGCACGCACGGCTTCTCCTTGGTAAGCAGCCGCGGCCGCGATCATCGCGGCATTGTCGGTGCAGTATTTCGGCGGGGGAATGAGCGCAGGAACCCCGGTGCGCGAACTCCAATCGCGCAACGCCGCCTGCAGCGCGGAGTTGGCGGCCACACCGCCGGAAAGCACGACGGACGTATACGCTTCGCGCTCGAATGCGGCATTCAGACGCTGAACGAGCACGTCGACCACCGCGGCTTGAAACGAGGCCGCAACGTCGGCTTTATCGGCGCTTGCGCCTTCATCGGACTCGACGTAATACCGCACCGCGGTCTTCAAACCGGAAAAGGACATGTCGAGCGATCCGGGACCGGCACGATGCCGCGGAAACGCTATTGCCGCGGCGTTTCCGCTTTTTGCGAGCTTGTCCAGATGCGGACCACCAGGGAAACCGAGTCCCAACAGACGCGCGGTCTTGTCGTATGCCTCACCGGCTGCGTCGTCCTTGGTTTTGCCGATGACGCGCATGCTCGTCGCGCCGCGCACGTCGACCAGTTGCGAGTGACCGCCGGAAACGAGCAGCGCGAGAAACGGATATTGCGGCTCGTCGTCGCGGTCGAGAAACGCCGCGAAGATGTGGCCGTGCAGATGATTTACGCCGTAAAGCGGCTTGTCCAGCGCGAATGACAGGGCTTTGGCAGCCGCAACGCCGACGACCAAACTGCCGACGAGCCCGGGACCGCGAGTCACCGCGATGCCGTCGATGGCATCGAGCGCGACGCCCGCGCGTCCGGCGGCGTCTTCGATGGCCGCGGAAAGGAGCGCCACGTGCTGGCGGCTGGCGATTTCCGGCACGATTCCACCGTATTTCGCGTGGAACGCGTCCTGATTCGTGCAGACGCTCGAGCGCACGCTGCGCCCGTTTTCGACGATGGCGGTTGCGGTGTCGTCGCAGGACGTCTCGATCCCGAGCAAGAGCATAACTGCCGGGCTACGTTACGTCTTGCGGCCCATCCTCCGTCCAAATGCGTTCGTGCCCCACGCGCGCGCTCTCGGCGCCCAATCGCCAAATGCAAAGCAGTATCGCCGCCAAACCCGTGAAAATCATGAAGTCGGACCAAATCAAACCAACGAACGTCCAAAGAATACTGAACGCCAGCAGAATCGGCCACGGGCTTTCCTTCGTGAAAATGCCGACGTCTTCGCCCGCCGCATCCTTTTGCCGCATCTGCGCTTGGTCGCCCGCGAGCTCCGCGTTTCGCTCCGCGGTCAGCGCGTATCCGGCGGCAAAGGCGAGCGCGCACGCCATGAATCCGAGCATCAGCGTGCCCGCATATTCATGCGATGCAAACCAGTACACGATGGAAATGCTCGCGCCGAACGCAGCCGACGAAAGAAACAATCCGGCGAACGTTTTCACGTCAGGCCCCTTGTTCCGCCAGCTCGGGGTGCGTCATGTCCCAAACCGGGCGTTCGGAGCGAATCGGCGGCAGCGCGTGGAAATTGAACTCCGGCGGCGGGCACGACGTGGCCCATTCGAGCGTGAACGATCCGCCCCACGGATCGTCGGGCAGCGGCTCGCGCACCTTCGATTCGATCTTCGAAACGACGACGTTCAAAATGAATGCAATGACTGCGAACGCCATGACGCCCGATCCGACGGAAGAAAGCGCGTTGAGCCAGGGCAGATCTCCGGTGGCGGGGTAGGTGAAAACGCGGCGCGGCATGCCTTCGATGCCCATGAAGAACCACGGAATGAACGTGACGTTGAAGCCGACGAACATCAGCCAGAAACTGATCTTCCCGAGCGTCTCGTTCAGCTTGATGCCGAACATCTTCGGGAACCAAAAATACATTGCGCCGAAGAGCGCGAACATCGCGCCGCCGCCGAGCGTGTAATGAAAATGCGAGACCAGAAAATAGCTCGTCTTCGACGTGGTAGTCGATCGGAGGTGACGCGACCATGACGCCGGTAATCCCGCCGATGAGGAAGTTCGCCAAAAATCCGAGCGCGAAGAGCATCGGCGTCGTCAGCCGGATATGCCCTTTCCACATCGTGCCGAGCCAGTTCCAGTATTTCACGCCGGTCGGAATCGCGATGAGAAACGACATGCCCGCGAAGAACCCGTTGGCGACGGCGCCGGTGACGAACATGTGATGCGCCCACACCCCCATCGACAAGCCGGCGATGGCAAACGCGGAGAGCACCATGCCGACGTAGCCGTAGAGCGGCTTGGACGAAAATACCGCGACGATCTCCGAGATGACGCCGAACGAGGGCAAGATCATCACGTAGACTTCGGGGTGGCCGAAGAACCAGAACAAGTGCTGGTACAGAATCACGTTGCCGCCGTGCTGCGGATCGAAGAAGTGCGCGCCGTAATGTCGCTCGAGCAGCAGCTCGAACATCGTAACGGTAAGCGCGGGAAACGCCATGAGAATGAGCAGCGCCGTCGCGAGAATCTCCCATGTGAAGATCGGCATGCGCCACATCGTCATTCCGGGCGCGCGATAGAGAATAATCGTCGCTGTGAAATTCACCGCGACCATGATCGTCGCAATACCGTTGAGGAGGATGCCGATGATCCACAGATCCTGCCCGCCGCCGGTGCCGGCGATCTGCGTCGAAAGGGGTGCGTACGCGGTCCAGCCGGCGGCGGCTCCGCCGCCTTCCGCGAACACGCCGCAAAAGATCGTAAAGCCGCTGATCATGAAGAGATAGACGCCGAGGGCGTTCAGCCGCGGAAATGCCATGTCCGGCGCGCCGATCTGCAAGGGCACCAAATAGTTTCCCAGGCCGAATCCGATCGGCGCGATGACCAAGAAAATCATCGCCGTGCCGTGCAAGGTGAATATCTGGTTGTACGCATGCGCAGAGACGATATTTTGATGCGGCTGGGCCAGCTGCAGCCGGATCACGAGCGAGAGCAAGCCCGCGATGATGAAGAAGAGTCCGCTGGTCATGATGTACATGATGCCGATCGACTTGTGGTTCGTGGTCGTCAGCCAATGCGTCATACGGGTGACTGCCCTCCGCTTGCAAGCCAGCGGTCATAGTCGGCGAGGGGCACGACCTTGACGTTGAACGTCATGAGTGCGTGATCCAATCCGCAATATTCCGAACAGACCCCGTGAAAGAGTCCGGCCCTCGTCGGCGTGATGTCGAAATGATTCGTCATGCCGGGATTGGCGTCTCGCTTGAACAGAAAGCTCGGGATCCAGAACGAGTGCACGACGTCGTCGGAGTAGAGATTAATTTGCGTCATCTTGCCTAGGGGCATCACGAGCGTGGGCGGGTCGTACACGGTCCCGTTGATCGTAATGCGGTTGGGATAGCGGAACTGCCACGACCAGCGGTATGCGGTCACGTCGACAGCTGCAAATGGGTGCGGCCTGCAGAAAATCGACGACGCCCTCGCGTATGTACGTGATGTAAAACAACCCGATCACGATGATGAAAGGGATCACCACGCCCGTTATTTCGATCTTCGGGTTTTTCTTGAACTGCGGCGGAAGTCCGGGCGTGCCCGGCCGCGCACGCCAGCGAATCAGCGAATACGCCATTAGCCCATAGACGAATATCGCGACGAACAACGCCGCGCCGCCAAAGATGTACCAGACGCCTGCGAGGTCCTGCGCCTGCAGTGACGCGGGGTGCATGATGGGCATGTCGCGAGCTACTTACCCATGGACTGTACGATAGAAAACCAAGGCATCGGGTACAAAATCGCCGTGACGCGACATCAGCCGCCGATGCCCGTTCGTGCGCATCCTATCGTCCTGGGCACGATCATTTTCATCGCATCCGAGACGATGTTCTTTTCGGCGCTTTTTGCAACGTACTACGATTTGAAAAGCACGGCCGCAGTATGGCCGCCGCCGTACGTTCATTTGGACGAGCTCGGCCCGGCATTCGGAACGTTTTTCCTGATTGCCAGCAGTCTGATGATGTTTCCGTTGATGCGCGCGCTGAACAAACGGAACTACAAGGCGGCGTACGGCTGGTTATACGGCGGCATCATCGGCGGGCTCGGCTATATCGGTTCGGCGATGCACGGCTATTCGCGCCAGGATTTCAACATGCACTCGGGGGCGTACGGCTCCATCTACATGACGATGACCGGCTTCCATTTGCTGCACGTCGTCGCCGGCGTGCTCATGCTTATCGGCCTGTACTACGCGCTGCAGTCCCCCGCGATGCGCGTCGACAAGCACGGCGCAGCCGAAGCGATCACCTATTACTGGCATTTCGTCACCGTCATGTGGTTCGGCATCTATACGACCATCTATTGGATCAAATGACCGCCCGGGATAGAGCGATCGCTGCATCGCTGCTGCTCTCGATCGTGGGCAGCGTCGGGTTCATGATCGCGTACGCCGAGCAGATGAGCACGCAATGGGAGGGGTTCGCTCTCGCCTGCGTGTTCGGGGGCTTTATGCTGGCCGCGCTCGGCTGGTCGCGCTGGATCATTCCACACGAGCAAGTCGTCGATCTCCGCGACACGTATCCGCAGCCGGCGGAAGAGCGCGCGGGCATGGTAGATTGGTGGGAGCACGGCGCCGCGCAGACGACGCGCCGCACGTGGCTCACGCGGATGTTCTACACGGCTATCGGCGTCTTCGGATTGGCGGCGCTGTTTCCGGTCGGCTCGCTGGGACCGGAACCGGACGGCGCATTGTTTCATACGCGATGGAAACGCGGAGTCAGGCTGCAGCGCTCCGACGGCTCCCTGGTCAAAGCCGGAGACTTAAATGAAGAAACGGCCGTAACGGTGTTTCCGGAAGGCAGCATCGGCGATTCCCAGTCCATGACCGTTCTCGTCAAACTTCCCGATGGATTGGTCGCAACGGCGCCGCAGGGGTACATCGCGTACTCCAAAATGTGCACGCACGCCGGCTGCCCGGTTGCGCTTTACCGTTCCTCGGATCACCGCTTGATCTGTCCCTGTCACCAATCCGCGTTCGACGTTACGGCTAATGCGGCCGTCGTTTCCGGTCCCGCAGACCACCCGCTTCCACGCTTGCCGATCGCAATCGCTTCCGACGGCTACTTGCAAGCCACCGGCGATTTTCCCGATCCCGTCGGTCCCGGATTTTGGGAGCATTCGTGATCCAACGCCTCATGCTGTGGGCGGACGACCGCTTCGGCACCGGAACGTTCCTGCATCACGCGCTCAAGAAAGCGTTTCCGGATCATTGGTCGTTCATGCTGGGCGAGATCAACATGTACGCGTTCATCGTGCTCGTTGCGACCGGAACGTTCTTGGCGATGTGGTTCGTACCCGGGCATGCGAACGTCGTCTACGACGGGCCGTACACGCTGCTGCACGGACAGCGCATGAGCGAAGCATACGACTCGGTGCTGCACATGTGTTTCGAGGTGAACGCCGGACTGCTCATCCGGCAGATTCACCATTGGGCCGCCGATATTTTCGTGGCCGGCATCATCGTGCACATGGGGCGGATCTTTTTCACGGGCGCGTTCCGCAATCCGCGCGAACTCAATTGGATCATCGGCGTGCTGCTGCTTTTCGCGGCGATGTTCGAGGGCTTCACCGGGTATTCGTTGCCGGACGATCTGCTCAGCGGCATGGGGCTTCGCATCGCCGTCTCGATCCTGCAGTCGATCCCCTTCATCGGCACCTGGGCGACGTTTTTCCTCATCGGCGGCGTCTGGCCGACCGAGATTCTGATTCAACGCTTGTTCATCACGCACGTGTTCATCGTTCCGGCGCTCATCACGCTCGGCATTACCGTACATCTGATGATTTTGTGGAGACAGAAGCACACGCAATTTCCCGGGCCGCGCCGAACGGAAGAGAACGTCGTCGGTTCGCCGCTGTTTCCGATGTATACGTTTAAATCGCTCGCGCTGCAGTTCGGCGTCATTGCGGTTTGCTGCATGCTCGGGGCCTTCGTGCAGATCAACCCTGTTTGGCTGTGGGGACCGTACCAAACATGGGTGGCAATCTCTCCAGCGCAGCCGGACTGGTACATCGGCTGGCTGGAAGGCGCGCTTCGCATCGGGCCGCGCTGGGCGATCCATTTTCCGGGGCACATGATCCCGTCGCCGTTTTGGCCCGGTATCATCCTGCCGGGTGTGATCATGATCGGGCTGTTCGCATATCCGTGGATCGAACGCTTCGTCATGAGGGATTACGCGCCGCATCACTTGCTCAACCGTCCGCGTGAAATGCCGGTACGCACCGCCGTCGGTGTCGCGTTCTTCGTATTCATGCTCGGGTTGTTCTTGGCGGGAAGCGACGACGTTCAATCTCGCTATACCCATTTGCCCCTCGACGATCTCGTGTGGGCATATCGATTTTTCTGTGTGCTCGGCCCGGCGCTGGCCTTCTGGATTACGTTCGCGATCGCATCGGATCTGCGGCGTAAAGGTGGAACGCACAAATCGGAACGCGTGCGCATCCGGCGCAAGCCGGACGGCGGCTACGAGGAGGAACCGGTGGCATGATCGCGGCGGTTCTCGGCGCGCTCTGCATCGCGATATATCTCTACGCGGTCGGCCTGTACAACGGCCGGTTTCCGGAGCGTGCGTACTCGGGATGGCGCATAGCGGCATTCGTCGGCGGCATGTTGCTTATGTGCGTGGTGCTGCTGCCGCCGATCGAACCGCTCGCCGACGCATCCTTCGCCTGGCACATGACGCAACACGTTGCGCTCACGCTGATCGGTCCGCCCCTCATGCTGTTGGGAGCGCCGCTGCTGCTGCTCGTGGCCGTCCCGCCGCCGCGCCTAGCGCGCCGCATTACCGGTTTCGCGCATTCGCCCGCGGGTCACGCGCTGTTCGCTCCCGTCACGGCGTGGGTGGTATTCGTCGCCGTGTTATGGATGTCGCACTTTTCACCGCTGTATGAAGACGCGCTCCAATATCCGGCCGTGCACGTGTTCGAGCACGCACTTTACGTGACGGCTGCGCTGCTGTTTTGGGCCTCCGTCGTCCAAGTCGGCTACACGCCGCGGCCGGTTCCGTATCCCGCGCGTATGTTGTATCTCTTCCTCGCGATCCCGCAAGGGGCGTTTCTGGGTCTGGCGATCTATGCGGCACGCGGCGTTCTCTATCCACATTATCTGCACGGCCGCACGGCAGCGATCGCTCTAGCGGATCAGCAGAACGGCGGTGCGGTGATGTGGATCGCCGGCGGCCTGCTGCTGTTCCTCGCGTTCATGTGCACCGCGGCGGCTTGGGCGGCCTCGGAACAAACGGGAGCCGCGGCATGATTGCGCTCGTCGTCGCGGCGGTGTTGATGCAGATGTCGAACGTTCCCTCGAGCGGCAACGTGCTGGCGACGCCGCAGCCGCAGCAAAGCTTCGATCCGTTGTACGTCTTGCACGCCAGTGCCCCGGATCTTCGCGAGGGCCGGCATCTGTTCGACACGCATTGCACCTCTTGTCACGGCGCAGCGCTGCAGGGCAGCCCTCAGGGTCCGCCGCTCGTCGGCATCGACGTGCAGGCCGTCGATTTCGAATTGCGCACCGGACGAATGCCCGCAACCGTGCCGTTCGAACAAGAAATGCACAAGCTGCCGTATTTTCCGCCGCAGCAAGTTCGCGACATCGTCTCCTACGTGATGACGACATCGACGGGGAACAAGGTGCTGCCCGCGGTGCGCGTTCAACAGGACGACGCGTCGATTCAATCCGGCCGCGAAATTTACGCAGCGGATTGCGAGCAGTGTCACTCCGCGACCGGACGCGGCGACTCCGTGGGTTACGGGGACGTGGCTCCTTCGCTGATGGATGCTACGCCGCAAGATCTCGCCGACGCGGTTCGCTACGGTCCGGACGTCATGCCGAAGTTCGGTCCCGACGTCATCGACCAGGCGCACCTCAACGATCTCGCTTCGTACGTGTGGTATCTGCAGCACGCCAAGTACAATCCCGGCGGCCTGCAGCTCGCAAACTGGGGTCCCGTTTCCGAAGGATTCATCGCATGGACGCTCGGCATTGGGCTGCTGGTCCTGCTCGCTCGGCGCATCGGAAGCGTAGACTAGCGGACTACCAGACGATGACCAGGGTCAACCGTTTGCGCCTAGGGGCTGCGGGTAGATCATTCTTGCAACTCCTTCATAGAGGCGGAAATGAGCATGACGGCAAGCAGCTTCTTGCTGCAGCGGCTGGTGGAATGGGGCGTAAAGCGGATCTACGGCTACCCGGGCGACGGGATCAACGGCCTGCTCGCTGCCCTCGAAAAGTTCTCCGAGCAGATTGAATTCATTCAGGTGCGGCACGAGGAGATGGCCGCGTTCATGGCGTGCGCGCACGCGAAATTCACAGGAGAGGTCGGCGTTTGCCTGGCGACGTCGGGCCCGGGCGCAATTCATCTTCTCAACGGTTTGTACGACGCGAAAATGGATCACGTTCCGGTCGTCGCGATCGTCGGTCAAGCCGCCACGATGGCGCTCGGCGGTTCGTATCAGCAGGAAGTGGATCTGCAGACGCTCTTCAAAGACGTGAGCGAGTACAACAGCACGATTGCGAGCACGACCGCGACCCGGCACGTCGTCGATCGCGCTATGCGAATTGCGATGGGAACGCGCAGCGTGTCGACGATAATTTTTCCGAAAGACCTGCAGGAAGAAGACTACTCCGAGCCGCCGCGCACGCACAACACGGTGCACAGCGGCGTCGGGTATTCCGCGCCGATGGTCATTCCGCGTCTGCGCGACTTGCAGCGCGCGGCCGAAGTGCTCAACGGCGCGACGAAGGTTGCGATGCTGATAGGCGCGGGGGCGAAGAACGCGAGCGACGAGGCGATCGCGGTCGCGGACAAGCTGCAGGCGTGCTGCGCGAAAGCGCTCCTCGGCAAAGACGTCCTGCCCGACGATTTGCCGTGGGTGACCGGCACGATCGGCCTGCTGGGGACGCGCCCGAGCAGCGACATCATGGAGCAGTGCGACGCGCTTCTGCTCGTCGGTACGAATTTTCCGTACGCGGAATTTCTGCCGAAAGACGGCTCGGTTCCGGCGGTGCAGATCGACATCGATCCGCGTTACATCGGATTGCGTTATCCGACCAACGTGAACCTCATCGGCGATGCGGCCGACACACTGCAGGCGCTGCTGCCGCATTTACGTCAAAAAGATGATTCGTCGTGGCGCGAGAGCATCGCCAAGAACAAGGAAGAGTGGTACGCGATCGAAGAGGATCGCGCGCATCAGGAAGCCGATCCGCTCAATCCGCAGCTGCTCTTCTCGGCGCTGAACAAACAAGTTCCGGCCAATGCGATAATCACCGGCGACGCCGGTACGCCGACGAACTGGATGGCGCGCCATGTGATGGTGCGCCGCGGCATGAAAATCTCGCTTTCCGGAAACTTGGCGACGATGGGGTCGGCCGTGCCCTATGCGATCGCCGCGAAGTTCGCCTTCCCGGACCGCTGCGTGATCTCGCTGCCGGGCGACGGGGCGATGCAGATGAACGGCATCAACGAACTCATCACGGTGCACAAGTACTGGAAGCAGTGGAGCGATCCGCGGATAATTTTCTTCGTGCTCAACAATCAAGACCTCAACCAGGTCACGTGGGAAGAGCGCATCCTGACGGGCTCGCCGCGAAACATGCAGACTCAGCCGCTGCCCGATTTCGCCTACGCGCGTTTCGGGGAATCTCTCGGGTTCAAGGGAATTCGCGTGAAATCACCCGACGAGGTAGACGGCGCGTGGGAACAGGCGCTCAGCGCGGACCGGCCGGTGGTGTTCGAAGCGATAGTCGACGGCAACGTTCCCACCTTGCCGCCGCACATCTCGCGGCAGCAGGCGCTCCATTTCCTCAAGTCCATGCGCAAAGGCGACCCCGACGAAGGCGGCGTCATCAAGCAGTCGATCAAACAACTGATCGCGGGCGTGATTCCGCACCACTCGGAAGAACACGCAAAAAAGGGTGAATAGTTCGATCGAATCCGTACGCGCGAGCGCCTACGAGATTCCGACCGACGAACCCAAAGAATCCGACGGCACCCTTGAATGGACTTCCACGACCATCGTCCTCGTGGAAGTCCGGGCCGGCGGACACAGCGGCATCGGGTACACGTACGCGGACGCTGCCGCGGCCGCGATCGTCAACGGTATGCTCGAGGAAACGCTGCTGAACCGGGAGGCACTCGAAATTCCGCAACGCTACGCGGACATGATTGCGAAGATTCGCAACAACGGTCGCTCGGGTATTACCGCGATGGCGATTTCGGCAGTGGATATCGCGCTCTGGGATCTCAAGGGCAAGTTGCTCCTGGCGCCGGTGTCGCAGCTTTGGGGCACTGCGCGCGCGGCGGTTCCCGTGTACGGTAGCGGAGGCTTTACGTCGTACACGCAAAAGCAGCTCGCCGAGCAACTCTCGCGATGGGTGCACCAGATGCGAATTCCGCGCGTGAAAATGAAAATCGGCCGCGAGCCGGACGAAGATCCCAAACGAGTCGAGGCAGCGCGAAAAGCGATCGGCGCGGATGCGGAACTCTTCGTCGATGCAAACGGCGCGTACACGTGTAAACAGGCGCTCGAGCTGGCTCGGCATTTCGAAGAGCAGAACGTCAGCTGGTACGAGGAACCCGTGTACCACAACGATCTCCAGGGCAACCGCTTCGTTCGCGACCGCGCTCCTGCAGTGATGGAAGTGAGTAACGGCGAGTACGGATACGCTCCGTACGAATTCACGCAAATCGTCGAGTCGGGAGCCGCCGACGTGCTGCAGGCGGACGTAACGCGCTGCGGCGGATACAGCGGCTTTCTGGCTGTGGACGCGCTCTGCGAGAGCGCGATGATGCCGCTCTCGAGTCACTGCGCGCCGTACGTAACGCTGCCGGTTGCGGCGTGCGCGAAAACGCTGCGGCACGTCGAGTACTTTCACGATCACGTGCGCATCGAGCGCATGTTCTTTGACGGAATCCGGGAGCCTGAAGACGGTGCCCTCGCGCCAAACCTCGACCGCCCCGGTATAGGCCTGGACTTCAAGAAAGCGGATGCGCAGCAATATGCAGTTTAAGGTAAAACCGGGTGGCGGCAATGGGAAGCGCAACGGCGAGATTCGCCGGGACGACGACGCGCGCAAGCTCATTCCCACGCAGCGGCCCGATGCTACGAACGCAGCGGACATTTCGCTGGACGTCCGCGGTCTGGAGCGGGACTTGCGCGCCGCGCTGCGCGGGGAAGTGCACTTCGAGGACGGATACCGCGCGATGTACTCGACGGACGCCGCCAATTACCGCCAGGTTCCCATCGCCGTGGTGCTTCCCAAAGATGCGGACGACGCGCAAAAGGCTATGACGGTTTGCCACAAGTACGGCGCGCCCGTGACTCCGCGCGGAGGCGGAACGAGCCTGACGGGAGCCAGCTGCAACGCCGCGGTGATCTTCGACTACAGCAAATACATGAACCGCATCATCCACATCGACGTGCAGAACAAAATCGCGGTGGTCGAACCGGGTGTGGTGCTCGACGACATTCGAAACACCGTCGACAAATATCATCTGACCGTGGGCCCCGCGCCCTCCACGCACAACCGCTGCAACATCGGCGGAATGTTCGGCAACAATTCCTGCGGTATGCCTGCGCAGTTTTCCGGGCGCCTGGAAGAAAACGTCTTCGATGCGGAGGTGCTGCTGCACGACGGGACGCGCATGCGCGTCGGAGCGACCAGCCCGGCGCAGCTCGAGGAGATCGTCCGGAAGGGCGGTCGAAAGGGTGAGATCTACGCCAAACTCCGGACGATTCGCGATACATACCAAGCGCTTGTGCGCGAACGTTTTCCCGATATCCCGAGGCGCGTTTCCGGCTACAACCTGCATCAGCTCTCCGAAGAAAACGGATTCAACGTCGCGCGAGCGCTGATCGGAAGCGAAGGCACGATCGTTCACGTTTTGGAACTCACGGTGCGTCTCGTGCCCAAGCCCAAGCAGGTGGCAATGGCGCTCATCGGTTTCGAGGACATCGCGACCGCCGGGGATCACGTCGCCTTCTGCAACACGCACATGCCGCACGCTCTGGAAGGCATGGACGAAACGCTCTTTCAGAACATGCACGAAAAGGGCAAGAACCCGCACGAGAAAGAAGAGCTCTTTCCCGGCGGCCATGCGTGGCTGGTGTGCACCTTCGGCGGCGACACCAAGAGTGAAGCGGAGGCAAAAGCGCAGGCGCTGATTGCGGACGTCGGCTCGCATAGCGCGCAGGTAAAAGGCGCGAAGACGACGTGCGACGAGCACGTCATCGAGGAAATCGTCAAGACGCGCGAAGCGGGCCTCGGCGTCACCTCCAAGATCCCAAATCAGCCGGACTTCTATCCCGGCTGGGAAGACGCCGCCGTCGCGCCGGAATTTCTCGGAAAGTATCTGCGGGAATTCCAGCAGACGATGCAGCGATACGGATATTATGCCTCCATCTACGGCCACTTCGGGCAGGGCTGCGTGCACTGCAGCATCAACTTCGATCTCTTCACCAAGGAAGGCATAGAGAACTACCGCAGATTCGTGCACGAAATGGCGTATATCTGCGTGAAATACAAAGGTTCGATTTCGGGAGAGCACGGCGACGGCCAAATCCGCGGCGAACTGCTGCCGATCATGTACGGCGACGAACTCGTGCATGCGTTCTGGGAATTCAAGACGGCGTTCGATCCGGACAACAAAATGAATCCGGGGAAGGTCGTGCGCCCGTACCGCATCGACGAGAACTTACGCTGGGGCGTGAACTATCAGCCGTGGGATCCGCAGACGAAATTCACGCTCAAGGAAGACCATCACAGCTTCGCGTATGCGGCGAACCGGTGCGTCGGCGCAGGCGTATGCCGCAAGCACGACAAGCAGACGATGTGTCCGAGCTATATGGTCACGAAGGAGGAGCAGTACTCGACGCGCGGCCGCGCGCGGCTGCTGTTCGAAATGCTGCAAGGCAACCCGCTCGAGCATGGGTGGAAGAGTGAAGCGGTCAAAGAATCGCTGGAGTATTGCCTGGCCTGCAAGGGCTGCAAACAGGAATGTCCGGTCAACGTCGACATGGCGACGTACAAAGCCGAATTTCTCTATCACTATTTCAAAGGCAAAGCGCGGCCGGTTCAGATGTATCTGTTCGGCTACATGTTCAAGTGGGCGAAGCTCGCGGCGCTGATGCCGGGGGCGGCGAATTTCTTCACGCAGGCGCCGCCGTTCAGTTGGCTGATGAAGCGCATCGCACACATCGCGCCGGAGCGGCACATTCCGATGTTCGCCGACCGCACGTTCCGGCAATGGTTCGAAAAACGCACGGTCCGCAACGCCGGTAAGGAGCGCGTCGTTCTTTGGACCGACACCTGGAACAATCACTTCCATCCGCACACTGCGCAGGCAGCCGTCGAAGTGCTGGAAGACGCCGGTTATCACGTCCTGATTCCGCGAAATCAAATCTGCTGCGGCCGGCCGCTATACGATTACGGGCTGCTGGACAGCGCGAAAAAGCAGCTGCACGCAATTCTGGCCGACATGCGCCCCTTGATTCGCGAAGGCGTGCCGCTGGTAGGCCTGGAGCCTTCGTGCCTTTCGGTCTTCAAGGACGAGATGCAGAACATGCTCGGCGCCGACATGGACGCGCAACGGCTGGCCGCCCAGTCGTTCACGCTCGAAACGTTCCTGAATAAGAAAGCGGAAAAAGACGAAGGGTACAAGCCGCCCAAGCTCGAGCGCACCGCCATCGTGCACGAGCATTGCCACAAGAAATCGCTGCTGGATCCCGTTTCCGAAACGCACGTCTTCGGGCAGATGCGGATGGACTTCGAACAACTGGACAGCGGCTGCTGCGGCATGGCCGGCGCGTTCGGTTTTGAGAAGAGCCATTACGACATGTCCGTCAAGTGCGGTGAGCGTCGGCTTCTGCCCAAGGTCCGCGGCGCGAAGCCGCAGACCATCGTGGTCGCCGACGGATTCAGCTGCCGCGAACAAATCGTACAGACCACGGATAGGCAGGCACTGCATCCGGCCGAGGTGATGAAGCTGGCGATGGACGATCGCGGATACGCGCGCGACGACGCCTATCCCGAGCTCCGCTTCATGCCCGATACCGAAAAGAAGCGGCGGCGAGTCCTACTGCGCGGCTACACGGCGATCGCCGGTGTGATGGTTGCGGCAGCAGCAGTAAGCGCGCTGTGGTTGATGGGAAAACGAAAATGATGAAGCAATTCCTCGCGGCGATGGGCGTTCATACCGAAAAGGCGGAAGTCTCCCGAGAGACGGGCTTGCGTTTGGCGGGGAAAGTCGCAATCGTCACCGGCGGCGACACCGGTATAGGCAAGGCGATTTGTCTTGCAATGGCGCGCGAAGGCGCAAAGGTCGTCATCGACTATCACGGCGATCGGGCTCCGGCGGCGGCGCTTGTTCGGGAGATTCAAGGCTTCGGCGCGACGAGTTGCGAGATCGGCGCAGACGTCTCAAATCCCGACGATGCGCGCCGGCTCGTAGAATTCGCGTTGGAACGGTACGGCGCCCTGGACGTCATGGTGAACAACGCAGGCATCGAGCAGCAGCGCCCGTTCTTGGAGATGCCGCTGGACGACTATCAAAAGACGATCGCCGTCAACCTGACGGGAACGTGGCTGTGCTCGCAACTGGCGGCGCAGCAGATGGTGAAGCGGCAGCGAGGCGGGCGCATCATCAACATCTCGTCCGTGCACGAAGACATCACGATGCCGACGAACGCCGCGTATTGCGCGAGCAAAGGCGGAATTCGCATGCTCACCCGCACGATTGCCGTCGAACTCGCGCAATACGGAATAACCGTGAACGACGTTTGCCCCGGAGCCGTCGACACCCCGATTGACGCTTCCGTCAAGCACGACCCGGAAAAGATGAATACCTTGCTCGACGAGATTCCGCTGCGTCGCATGGGTAAGCCCGAGGAGATCGCGCAACTTTGCGTTTATCTCGCGTCGGAGGACGCCGCTTACATTACCGGCGCCTCGATTTTCATCGACGGAGGCATGAGCAAAAAATCCGGGTCGTTGTAACGCGGCGGCTTGACGAAGATGATCGCTAAGGTATCCGGCCCGGGACATCAGATCTCGACCTACGAGATCTCCGATCAGCAGATGTCGTCGGGGAGCACTCTGGGCGGCCCGAAGGCGACGATGTGGATCAAGCCGACCGGCGCCATCGAAAAGTTTTGGTCCGTCGACGCCGGCGAGCTGATGTTCGAAACGCTGGTCCTCCATCACTGGGACGAGCGCACCGGCATTCCGCTCAAGCCGCTTCCGGGCGAATTCATCATTCATCCTGACCGTCAAGAGCATCTGTTCGAACTTTCGAACGGCCTTATCGTACACGAAGAGCTCTTCGTGCTCAGCGGCGCGCCCGGCGGTCCGCAAAAAACCGACGTCGATCCGCCCGCGGGGTATTACTCGGTTGAAATCACCAACGACACGAATGAGGACCTGCACGTCGCGACCTTCGCGTCGCTGCAGCTCCGCGGCAGCTTTGCGGGAAGCGTGAACGTGAAGTACAGCGATCGGTACAACGCGTTCGTCGTGCGGACCGAAGAGTCGAAAAGCATCGTGCGTTACGCCGCATGCTCCGTGCGTCCGGCCGGCTACGAAGTGACGACCGATACCGCGAAAGCGGACGCGCAGCACTTTCCCGGCCCGCTTCCCAACTGCTGCATCGACACGAGGGCGGCGGACGTCACGGGAATCTTCTATCTTTCGCACCGTTTGCGTCCGGGCGAGATGAAGCAGTTTTATTTCACGCTGACCTTTTCGATCGACGGAGAGGACGCGGCTTCGCGCGTCATGGAAAGCGTGCCGCCCTGCGCTGAGGCACTCCGGCGCACGCGCGCGCATTTCGACGGCGTGCTCGGGCGAGCCGTCGTGATGACGCCCGATCCGGAGGTCAACCGCGGCGTCTTGTGGGCCAAAGCCAACATGCTGCGCGTCGAACAACTTTCGCCACAAGGCTGGGCGTTCACGAACGACCCGACGCGCTCGAACAACAGCGTCGGCCGCGACACTGCCTGGTTCGCGTTCGGCTCCGACTACATCACGCCGCATTTCTCACGGGAATCGCTGCTCTGGTACGCCGACCACATCGAACCGGACGGCATGGTCTTCGAATACTTCGATATTCGCAGCGGGCAGGCCGAAGACGACGGCCTGAACATCAACGACGACACGCCCCTCGTGGTTCTCGCGCTCTGGCACCATTACAACACGACGGGGGACCGCGAGTTTCTCGCGAGAATTTACCCCAAAGCGGAGCGCATGGCGCAGTACATCCTGAGCCAGCGCAACGAGGACGGCCTGGTATGGTGCACTTCGGACGGCACGGACGTGCGCGGCATCGTCGGCTGGAGAAACGTCATCGAGAATTACCGGCTTTCGGGCGCGACGACGGAAGTCAATTCGGAGTGCTACGCGGCGCTGCACACCGTTTCCATGATGGCCGATGAACTCGAACGCTCCGACGACGCGCAGATCTACGCGCATGCAGCACATTCGCTGCGCGAGGCGATCAACGAACACTTGCTGGACGCGGACCGCGGCGTCTATTACTTGAACATCGACGTCGACGGCACCAAACGCACCGACGTAACTTCGGATCTGGTCTTTCCGGTGATGTTCGGCGTTGCGGATCACGAAACGTCGGCGCGAATCATCTCGCGCCTGTCCGTTCCCGAATTTTGGAGCGAAGCCGGCATTCATACGGTTCCGCGCACGTCGATCATGTACGGGCCGACGCACGGTTTTGGTCTTTTGGGAGGCATTTGGGTCGGCGTGACCTTCTGGTTCGCCTTTGCCGCCGCTGCGTTCAACCCGGAATTCATGGCGTACGCGCTTTCCACGAGTTTCAAACACTATTCGATGGATCCACGCCGGAACAACACGGTGCCGGGTCAATTTTCCGAATGGCTGCATGGCGAAACGCTGGTCAATCAAGGCATGATGCTCTCGCCGTGGTTTCCTCCGCGCTACCTTTGGGCTGCAATCGAAGGCGCTGCGGGTTTGGATATGAGCTCGCGCAAGCCTGATCTGAAACCGCGTCCGGCGCGCGAATGGAAATGGCTTGCCGTGCGCAATCTGCCCTTGCGCGGCCAGGGCGTCTCGTGGTTCGCCGTGCGGTTGGACGACCTGACGGTGTACGCAGAGCTATCCTTTCGACTCCGTCGACGCGCAGTGCCGTTATGACGAAGATATTTCTCCGGCGATGCACGTGACGGGCGAGGAAGCGGTCGTCGTCGGTTTGCGCCGGAAGGACCGCATAACGATTCTGGTCGGCAATACGCGCGACCGCACGGTGACGACCGCCCTTTCCCTCGATCACCCGCAGCGCGATCGTTTGAAGAAACTGCGCGTATACAACAGTTTACGTTCGGAATGGGTGGACGTGCCGGAATACGGGCCGGATCATTTGCGTATCGGGTACCCTATTCAAATAGACCGGCACGGTTTCTGCGTGCTCGAACTTTCAGCGGAGGAATAGCTTTTCTCAATGGCTCGATCGTACCGCTTCGGATACAGCGAATTTACCACATGGCCGTGGTCGTTCAAAAAGGACGTCGAAGAATACAAGGCGCAGGGCGCCGACTGCATCGAGGTGTGCGAGTTCAAGCTCGCGCACAACGATTACGCCGAGCAATTGAAATACGTCGAGCGGCACGGAATGAGCGTAGCGTCGGTGCAGGCAAAAGTGCACTCGATATTCGTCGACTCCATGGCGCCGACGCCGACGGACCCGTCCGACCGCGTGCAGGCGATCAAGGAAGCAATCGATCTGAGTGCGCCGCTTCTGCCGAAGAATACGCCTTTCGTCGCGATCACCGGCGTGCCTCCGCAAGGAAACATGCGCAAGACGATCGACACCACGGTGCAAGCACTGAAGGAGCTCGGCGACTTCGCCGCGGAGCGCGGCGTGAAAATCGCATTCGAACCCCTCAATCCCATCAACGTCAATACCGACACGGCCGTATGGGGACTCGACCACGGATTGGATCTGGTGGAAAAGGTGAATCATCCGGCCGTCGGAATCTGCATCGATTCGTGGAACGTCTGGGAAACGCCGGACCTCGAAGACGTCATCCGGCAGTGCGCGAGCCGCATTCTGCTGATTCAGCTCAGCGACTGGAAGACGCCGCGCTCCACTGCCGACCGTTACAGCCTCGGACAAGGAGAGATTCCGCTCGTAAAGATCGTGCGCGCCATCCGAAGCACCGGGTACGAAGGTCCCTGGGTCGTGGAAATTCTCTCGTCATTGCACTTGGACGGTTCGCTTTGGAAATCCGACATGCGCGAGGTGCTGCGCAAGAATCATGAGGCGTTCGATCGGATCTGGCGCGAAAGCGATCCCACATAGTTGAACCGCGAGTTCGCCGCGTATTTTTTTGCGCGGCAAACCGGATTGCTCGCATTCAGCATCGAGGACGTCGCGATCGGGTGGCAGATTTTCCAATTGCGGCACAATCCGCTCGACCTCGGCCTCGTGGGGCTCGTACTGTTCTTGCCGCAGTTGCTGCTGGCGCTTCCCGCGGGCGTTCTCGCCGATCGTGCGGACCGGCGCGCCATCATCATCGTTTCGTCGTTCACGCAGGCGCTTGGACTGGGCGGCTTCATCGCGCTCGTCGCGGGAGGGGTGCAATCCGTCGGCGTCTATCTCGGCGCCGTGGCGTTCATCGGCATCGCGCATTCGATCGGGGTTCCGGCACAACGCTCGCTGCTCGTCAACATCGTACAAAAGGAGCATTTCGTACGCGCGCAGGCGCTCACTTCGTCTATCGGTCAGCTCGTGAACATCGCCGGACCGGCGCTCGGCGGCGTGCTGATCGCAATCGGTACGCCAATCGCCTTCGCCGCGGCGGCAATCGCGTACGTCGCGGCCACCGCGGCCTTTGCGTTCCTCAAGCCGCATTCCGTTGAGTACGAAGACGCGCCCGTTTTGAGCGCGGCGTTGGAAGGCATACGATTCATCGGTCGCCAGCGAGTCATTCTGGGCGCAATATCGCTCGATCTATTCGCCGTACTATTCGGCGGAGCGACGGTGCTGCTGCCGGTCTTCGCGACGACGATATTGCACGTCGGTCCGACCGGCTTCGGCATTCTTCGAGCCGCGCCGGCGGTGGGAGCCGCACTCGTCGCGGGATACGTCGCCCGCCATTCGCTGGCGCATGGTGCGGGGCGGCTGCTGTTCGTCTGCGTCGGCGGCTTCGGGATTGCAACCATCATCTTCGGGCTCTCGCACACCTTCGTATTGTCGGTTGCCGCCCTCGTGCTGACCGGCGCTTTCGACATGGTCAGCGTGGTCATTCGCAGCACGCTCGTCCAACTGCGCACGCCCAACCCGATGCGCGGCCGCGTCGGTGCGGTCGAAAACGTTTTCATCGGCGCTTCGAACGAACTGGGTGCATTCGAGTCGGGCGGCATCGCGGCGTTGATCGGTACGCAGGCGTCGGTCGTGCTCGGCGGAGCCGCGACGCTCGCCGTCATTGCGCTGTGGTCGGTGCTGTTTCCCGAACTGCGCGAATTCGAGGTGATCGAAAAGTAGCGGCCGGCTCTCCATACCAGCCCGTCGCGATGGCGCGCAGATTCTTGCGCAGCCCGGTGGCGGCGACCATCATCATATGCCCCCCGAAGAACAGCACGAGTTCGAACGCGAATCCGACGTGCCACACGTCCGCGGATTTACGTCCGAAGATTGCGGCAAGCGGCGGCTGTACCGGCGAATGTTTCCACAGCGCGAGTCCCGTGGCCGCGATCAGCGGCCCAATCACCAGCAAAACGATCGTGTACGCGAGCTTTTGCAGCGGGTTGTAATCGGCGTGGACCGGCGCAGTTTTCCGGATGCGCAGATAGTACGCGGTCATCGGCCAGATGCCGGCAACGTCGCTCTTTCCGAAAAGCAACTTGCCGAGCTGTCCGCTCAGGATTCCGCTGCCGGCGTACACCACGCCGCTCAGCAGCATCGCAAGCCCGAAATATTGATGTACCTTAGCGACGTTCAGCTCAAGCCAGTGCTGATGAAAATACATCTGCGCCCCGCTGAACGCCAGTGCCAGAAATGAGAGAAAGAAAGTAGCGTGCGTGACGCGCGTGACCAGTGAATGCCGGTAGACCATGCACTACATACTACGGGTACATTCTGACAGGTTTCCGAGAACCACGGCTCTCATGAAATTCTCATCCCGGGTCTCCGGAGGTTATCAGCAAACGACCCTATCCTAAGCGCAAATGATAGGAAAACTGCACGCACCCGCCGCCCTGCGGCTTCCGCAGGTAAAACTGGGCTCCGCGCTCGTCGCACTGCTTCTCATAGCGGCGCTGACAGCGGGACTCCTCGTCTCTACGCGATCCGGAGCAAATGCCGCGTATCAGACGCAACCCGTGGTTCAGCAAGACCTCACGCAGACGGTCACGGCTTCCGGTACCGTCAATCCGCAAGATACGGTCAACGTCGGCACGCAAGTGTCCGGCACGATAAACGCGATCTACGTGGATTACAACAGTAAGGTTCACAAGGGGCAGGTCCTCGCGGAACTCGACACCAGCCAACTGCAGGCGCAGCTGGCGCAGGCGCAAGCATCGCTTTCGCAGGCGCAGGCACAGGCCGCAGCGCAGTCGCAGAACGCCCAGGGCGCACAGGCGAACATCGGCGGCTCGCAGGCCGCGATCGACTCCGCGCAGGCGACTGTCGCAAAGAGTCAGAGCGCGCTGGCGGTTGCCGACGAAACGGTTGCGCGCGATCGCTCGCTGATCGCGAACGGCTACATTTCACAAAGCCAGGCTGGACGCGGATCAATCGAATGCGGTGGCGGCTCAGAGCGCGGTGCAGCAGGCGCAGGCGGCGCTCGTGCAGAGCCGCGCGCAGAGTTCCTCGACCACGTCACAAGCCGGCGCCGCGCAGGATACGGCAGCCGCCGCGCAGGCCGGGGTTGCTGCGGCACAGGCGCAGGTGGAACAGGACCAACTCAACATGCAGCGCGCAGTGATAACCTCGCCCGTAGACGGCACCGTTATCGCCCGTGACGTGTCCGTGGGGCAAACCGTCGCGGCTAGCCTGCAGACGCCGACGCTGTTTTCGATAGCGCAGGATCTGCACAAGATGGAAGCCGACATCAGCGTCGGCGAACCGGACATCGGCAACGTGCGCCCCGGCGATCGCGTCAGCTTCAGCGTGCTCGCCTATCCGAATCAGACGTTCGACGGCACCGTCTCGCAAGTGCGCGTGAACCCGACGACGGTGAACAACGTCGTCACCTACACCGTGATTACCTTGGTGAACAATCCGAAGAACGTGTTGTTGCCCGGTATGACCGCGAACGCGACTATCGACGTCCAGACGGCGAAGAACGCGCTCGTGGTCCCGACTGCAGCACTGAGCTTCCGGCCCACGGGCGGATCGACGCACGCACACCGCACGCATTCGAGCGGCGCCCAATCGCAGGCGCAGAACGGCTCGAGCGCAGCCTCTCCGTGGGGACAAACCGCGGCAGGCGCAAGCGGCGCAGTGACGGCGGGCGGCACGGGAGTGCTCTTCGTTCAACGCGCGAGCAAACCGGTTCCGGTGCGCGTACGCATCGATCTCATCAGCGGCACGCAGGCTGCGGTTACGCCGCTACGCGGAATCCTCAGCGCCGGCGACGACGTCATCACCGGGAGCGGTGCGCAATCCACGCGAGGAACGACGGACTCGTCGGGTTCTCACGGATCGTCCTCGGCACCCGGCATGGGCGGCATCGGAAGGGCTATTCGCTGATGCAAACCGTCGTTCGCGTCGAAGACCTTCGCAAGATCTACGATCTCGGCAATCAGCAGGTAACGGCCCTGGCGGGCGTCGATCTCACGATCGCGCAGGGCGAGTTTCTCGCCGTGATGGGACCGTCGGGTTCGGGAAAATCGACGTTCATGCACATCGCCGGACTGCTGGACGAGCCCACCAGCGGGCGCTACGAGTTCGAAGGACAAGACGTTTCGAGTCTTGCCGGCGACGAGCGCGCAGACATTCGCAGCCGCCGTCTGGGTTTCGTCTTCCAATCATACAATCTGCTCGCACGCACGACGGCGGTCGAGAACGTCGAGCTGCCGATGCTCTACGCAGGCGTTCCCGACACGGAACGGCGGCGGATCGCGCTGGAGAAAATGGAACTGGTCGGCGTCGCGCATCTTCGCGACCATGCGCCGAACCAGATGTCCGGCGGCCAGCAGCAGCGCGTTGCAATCGCGCGTTCGCTGGTGAACGATCCCGGACTCATTTTGGCCGACGAACCCACCGGCGCGCTCGACACGAAAACGTCCGAAGAAGTGATGAGCCTCTTTGCGCGCCTGAACTTAGAGCACGGCATCACCATCCTGCTCGTGACGCACGAACCGGTCGTCGCCGCTTACGCCAAGCGCGTCGTGACGTTCCGAGACGGGAAGATCGTTGCGGACACCTTGCAAGCAAAGAATTCCTGCGTCGTGACGCAGGGACTCGATACCGCCTACGCGTCTCGGCCGGAGTGTATATTACAATGAAAACGACACTGAAAATTGCGCTGGACGCCCTGCTGCGCAATCGCGCGCGCTCGCTTCTCACGATGCTGGGCGTCATCATCGGGGTTGCGGCCGTGATCGTCACCGTGGCGATCGGCGCGGGAGCGCGCGTCTCGGTCCAAAATCAAATCAATTCGCTGGGCAGCAACATGGTCGTGGTGCTTCCCGGAAGCGTCACGCAAGGCGGAGCGCGCAGCGGCTACGGCGGCGCGTCGACGCTTACTCCCGACGATGGAATGGCGATTGCGAAATTGCCGGGCGTTGCCGCGGTCTCACCCAACATCACCGTTCGCTCTCAAGTCGTGTCCGGCGGCAATAACTGGCAGACGCAGATCGGCGGGGTTGCGCCGACGTACACGTTCATCCGCAGCTGGCCGCTCGCGAGCGGAACGTTCTTCTCGCAGAGCGACGTGCTCTCGGCGAACAAAGTCGCGGTTCTGGGGCAGACGGTGGTACAGAATCTCTTTCCCGACGGCTCCTCGCCGCTGGGCAAAGTCGTCCTCATCCGCGGTGTGCCTTTTACCGTGGTCGGCACACTCTCGCCGCTTGGACAAAGCGGCATGGGGCAAGATCAGGATGACACGATACTCATCCCGTATACTGCCGCAATGCAGCGGCTCACGGGGCAAACGACGGTGAACTCGTTAATGGTTTCGGCAACGGACGCGCAGCAAGTGCCGAGCGTGCAGAACGAAGTGACGGCGCTGCTGGAGCAGCGGCATCGCATCACGCCTGGGCAGCAGGACGATTTTTCCGTGCGCAACTTGCAAGACATCGCCGCTGCGGCCTCATCGACCGGTGCCGTCATGGAGTTCTTGCTCGCAGGCGTGGCGGCGGTTTCGCTGCTCGTCGGCGGCATCGGCATCATGAACATCATGCTTGTTTCGGTCACCGAGCGCACGCGCGAGATCGGTCTTCGGATGGCGCTCGGCGCGCGAGCCAAAGTGATTCTGCGGCAGTTCCTCACCGAATCGATGGTGCTCTCCAGCGCGGGCGGCGTCATCGGTGTAGCGTGCGGCTTGGCGGGGACCGAAATCGTGGCGCTGCTTGCGAAGTGGCCCGTGATGGTGCCCGCAGCGTGGATCGGTTTCGCGGTCTGTTTCTCCGCACTCGTCGGAATATTCTTCGGATACTACCCGGCGCGCAAGGCGTCCGGCCTGCGTCCGATTGAGGCGCTGCGATTCGAATGAGCCGCGTGCTGGTCGTGGACGACGAACGGAGAATACGGGAACTTCTGGATTTGAGTTTGTCGCATCACGGCTACGAAGTTCGTTGCGCGCCCGACGGTCAAGCGGCGCTTGCAATGGCAAGAGAGTGGGAACCGGATGCCGTCGTGCTGGACGTCATGCTTCCGAAAATCGACGGCATCTCGCTTCTCCCGATGCTCCGGCGCGTCACCGACGCGCCGGTCATCATGCTGAGCGCAAAAGGCGAAGTGGAAGACAAAGTGCAGGGTCTCACGCACGGCGCCGACGACTACTTGAGCAAGCCGTTCGAAATCTCCGAACTGATCGCGCACATCGACGCAAAACTGCGCCGCCCACGCCTCGAACACCGCGAAGCGCTCAGTCATGCCGACCTGATCGTCGATTTGCAGACGCACGTGGTCGAGCGCGCCGGCGAGCGCATCGATCTTTCGCCGTTGGAATACAATTTGCTCGTGACCCTGCTGCGGCGCCCCCGGCGCGTCTTTACGCGCGACGATTTGCTCGCGCTGGTTTGGGGAGACGACAAGGATGTAACGCCCGCCGCCGTCGAGCGCTATATTTCGTATTTGCGAGCGAAGGTCGACGACGGATTCGAAAAGCGGTTGATTCACACGGTGCGCGGCGTGGGTTATACGCTGCGCGCGGATTAAATCGCGTGTTCGACACATTTCGCTCGAAGATCACGCGAGGTTACGCGTTACTCGCGCTCATCATCATCATCGCTATCGTCGGCGCGTCTTCGCTGCTCGCATTCCTCCTGTTCTCGCGCAGCATGAACGACGCCGTAGCCGGGGCCTCGCAGCGCGCATCGGACACGGCGGCACGCGTGATGGGAACGCATATGTCGCTGCAGCAGGCCGCTCCGCAGATCGTCGCGGCGCTGAACCGGCCGGAATTCCACGTTGCGATCGTCGACACGAACGGCCGGCGTTTGGCGCAGAACGAGCGCGAAGGGCCGCCGAGTTTCGGCCGCGCCATCGTGATCGCGTTTGGCCGAGCGATCGGGCTGCCTCGCGCACGCGTTGCGGTTCCAGGCGGCGCCATCCTGATAGGCGCGGACGTGGATCGCTTCGGCGCGCTGCTGTTGTGGTATTGGTCGATCATGCTGCCGATCGGCATATGCGCGATCGTGCTCGCTTGGCTGGCGGGGCGGCGGATTACCGCGCGCGCCGTCGGGCCGCTCGCAGACGTGACGAGATCCCTGCGCGTCATCGCGTCGGGAGATTTTTCACCGCAGCCGCTGCGAGAAACCGGCAGCGAGTTGCGCGAGCTGACCGGAGCATACAACGACGTCGCGTATAGTTTGGCGACTGCTACTGCGGAGCGCGCGCGAACGGAAGCCCAGATGCGGCAATTCATTGCAGACGCGGGACATGAGTTGCGTACGCCGCTCACCATCATTATGGGGTATCTCGACGTTCTGAGCAAAGGCATCGTTCAAGGACCCGAGGGGACGCAGCGGACGTACGAAACGATGCTCGACGAGAGCCGGAAGATGCGCGCGCTGATTGAAAAGTTGATCCTTCTCGCGCGTCTCGATCGCGCCCCGAATGCGCCGCTCACGCAAATCGATCTCGCGTCGGTTGCGCGCCAATCGGCGCAAGCGCTGTTACCCGTGGCAAACGGACGCGTGCGCCTGACGGGCGCGAGCGAGCCCGTGCTGGTTACGGCAAACCAGGGCGAGCTGCAGGAAGCGATCAAGAACGCGATCGACAACGCCCTCAAATATGCCCCGCACTCGGACGTCGAAGTGGCTATCACACGCCAAGGCGCGTCGGCGTGCGTTGAAATTTCGGACGATGGGCCGGGGATGGAGGCCGAAGACGCCGCGCACGCTTTCGACCGCTTCTATCGCGGCAGCGCGCGCGGCGAAACGGAGGGCTCCGGTCTGGGGCTGGCAATCGCCAAATTGGCCGTCGAACGCGCGGGCGGGAGCGCGACGATCGCCAGCACGCCCGGAGGCGGTACGCGCGTGCGCTTCTGCTTGCCTTGGTCGGAGAAACCGGCCGCCAGCGCGTAGGGTCTTGAATACTCTATGAAGATTTTATGTGCGGGGGTGCTCGGGGCCGCGCTGGCTGCCTTACCGCTCGCTGCCGCGGCGGACACGAGCACGTTCGTGAACCGCGCGATCGTCAATCAAGCGCTGCAGCAGCAGATGCAGCACCAGCTCGATACGCAGCAGACCCGCCTGCAAACACAGCAGGATCTGACGAGAGTCAACCTTCAGAACGACATGCAGCAGCAGAGCCTGCAACTGCAGTATCTGCTCATTCAGCAGCAGATCCAGCTGATCAAGTTGGAGCAGCTGAAGCCGCCGGCGCTCATCCGTTTCTCATAAACCGCGCCGGCATTCTTAGCATATTGTCTGACTTCGGCCGTATGCTTGGAGCATGAAGAGTTCCATCTTTCGCTCCGGCTTGGCCACGTTAGCGCTCGGCGGTATTCTCGCATCGGCAACCGTGTTGCCTGCGAGCGCAAACACGACCACGACCCGGAATATCATCTACGGAGCCGCGGCGGCCGCGGCCGCGTTGACCCTCTACAACGTGGAACACAAGCACCAATTAGCATCGACCATCGCCGGGTATCTGCCGGACGGTTCCACCGTTTACCAAGACGGGCACGTCGTTTCGTCGAGCGGCTATTCGTGGTATCCGTCCAACAACGGACAAACCGTCGCGTGCAGCAACCAGTACTGCAGTTTGCAAGGAAACTACAACAACAACGGTTACGGCTACAGCAACGGTAACAACAACGGTTACGGCTACAACAACGGCTACGGCTACAACAGCAACGGCTACGGCTACAACAACGGCTACGGCTACAACAGCAACGGAAACGGCTACAACAGCGGGTACACCCGCGTGAGCTCGAACGCAAACCGCTACGCGCGCCAACGCGGACGCGACACCGGTCGACCCAACGGCCACTAACGCGCGGACAAAAGCGCTTCGACGGCGCGGAATATCCGAGGAACGTACTGGTGTTTGTACGAATCCGCCGGCTCGCGGCAGTGCACGAGCAGCGCGGTATCCGCTTCGAACACCAGGACGTTTTCATCCGGAAGCAGCGTGCAGTCCACTCCGACGTACTCCAATTCGAAGGCCTGCGCCATCTCGCGGAACGTGCGATCCCAGTTGCGAAATACCGAGCGGGGATCGCGCAGAAAGCGTTCCTCTTCGGCCCGCATCCAGTCGACGCTCGCCGTCGGCGTCTTGATGTAGTGGACCATCCAATCCGGTGAAAGCGCGAGATGGTATGCGTAAGGCACGCCGTCTACCATGATGACGCGATACTTGCGGTAGAATCCGTCCGTGCTTCTGTACTCGACGAACGGTACGGCGTCGAAACGTTCGTCGTCGTGCGTGCCTAGATAGCGCTTTGAGGCGTCGGAGTCGTCGAGCCGTTCGAGACCGCGCCCTGCATGCGTGTCGATCGGCCGCGCGAGTATCGGAAACGCCGTCCAGGATTCCAGGCGCGCGCGAGTGATGCGCTCGGTTCGCGGAACGACGCAGCCGTAGACGTTTGAAAGCGAGCCGGCGAGATTCGGACGCGCGGTTTTCCACAGATGCGCGGGCTGATTGACGGCCCGTTTTTTCTGCCCCATGATGAACCGCTGCGCGCGTGCAATTGCCTCATGGGCATGCTCCGCTTCCCCAATGGCATTGAAAACCACGTCATAGGGCGGTACGTTTTCGTCGATCGTGTCCGAGGTCAGATAAAGCCGGTGCAGTGCCGCAGCGGATGGATCGACCATGAATTCGAGCGGCGTGTTCTGTGCCCACGGCGCAGGGGCGTTCAGCACCAGCACGCTGGTGTTCGCGCGCGTCGCCGGCGCGGCTGCCGGATACACACGCTTTTGCGCAAGCGCTTCGCTGCGGTACCGGGCGGATGCGGCGGTGTCGCCGATATCGAAGAGCAATTCGGAGAGTGCGAGCGCGGCTTCCGGCTGCTTCGGATCGAGGTCGAGCGCGCGCCGGTATTCCGGTATTGCCAGGAGCACGTGATTCTGCCTTGCCAGTGCGCTCGCGAGGCATGCGTGCGCCGCCGCCAATCCTGGGTCGAGGCGGACGGCGTCTTCAAGCAAGGCGCGAACGCGATCGATCTCCGCAAAAGGCAGCGCCGAACCGTAACAAGCGTGATGCGCGGCAAGATCCGGCTCGATTGCCAACGCTTCCCCGAATCGCTGCAGCGCAAGCGCGGGATCGGGCCGCTGCCGCAGCGCGGCTTCCAGAGCGGCACATGCGCCGTCGTGCCCCTCATCGATGCGAAGCGCGACCTTTGCGAACGCAATCGCCGAGGCGAGATCGCGCGCGAGCAGGCAGAGTCGCGATATCAGCGCGAGCGCATCCGGATCGTGGGGTTCGCGCTCGATATGCTGCGCGCACAAGCGGAAGCTCTCGAGAAAGTCGCTGCGCGCTTCCGCTTGGAGCGCTTCGCGGATCGTTACGGCGTGAAACCCTCGACGGTGAACGCGACGATCTCGTGATTCTCGCGGTGATTGCTCCAGAAACGGGCGCCGTCGTACGCCAGCGCGCGCCCTTGGAAATGCACGCTTGCGATGTCCTCGGCTTTGGGTGCGCGGTCGCGAGCGTCGATGCGCGTGAGGAAGTAGCGGTCCGTTTCCTCGTCGTCGGTTCCCAGGACGTAGAAGACGCCTGTCACGATCACGAGGCCGCAAATTCCGTGCGGCGCCGCGATGACCGAACCGACGCCGCCCTCTGCATCGAGAGAAATGATCTTCTTGTTGTACCACTGGCTGACGTAGAGACGATCGCCGTCGAATGCGAGTTGCGAGCCCGTATCGTCGGGACATGCGATGGCCCCGTCGCTCTTGAACCGGTGCGCCGGGACGTAGCGGCGGATGACGCGGCGATCGTCCTCCCCTTCGGAGAGAAGCACGCGCAATTCGTCGCCCATTACCGTCGTGCCATACGGTTTTCCGGGCGCATTGCTTTCTTCGCGAACGGTCCAATGGGCAATGTCGATGCAATAGAGGCGGCAGGTTTCCAGCGAACCCATCCAGAGCACGTCGCCGTCCGCGGCGAGGGCTTGCGGTCGCGGGGCCGGAGAAGGCATGCGCATGACTTCGGTTATCGTCTTGAGCGTCGTATTCATGCCGGATACTTTGCACAGAGAACTGCGGTTCCCGCTACGGCAAGCACGCCCCTGACGGGTGCCCGCAAAGTGCTATGGAGGACGTGTGATTTTCGCGCTGTATGCCCCGGTATGAAACGAATTGCCGCACTCGTTTGCGTCGTCGTAGTGGCTTTGCCGTTTGCGGCGCGCGCACGCGCAGACACGGTTTGCAATGGCGCAGCGTCGGACCGTTCGTCGGCGGACGCGTCGTCGCGGTTGCCGAGGTTGCGCAAAATCCGAATTTGAGGACCGCAAGCCATTCCGGGAACGTATCAGGTGACGTTGCGGTATGCGGGCAAATCGTTTACCAAGCGGTTCACGGTGGCGCTCGGTCCGAATCTGCACCCGTCCGCCGGCGCGCTCGCGGCGCGCTTTGCCCTGCAGATGCAGATTCGCGATACGCTCGACTCGATGGACCGCGCGCTCGACGCCGCAATCGCGGCGCGCGATCGCATGCCGGAGGGCGCGCGCAAAACCGTGCTCGATGCAGCCATCAACGATCTCGTGAATCTGCAAACGCATTCGAGCGAAGGACCGCTCTCAACGGGAACGCCCACTCGCGATCATCTCGCGTACCTGCAATCCGACGTCGACTACGCGTACGACCGGCCCACCCCGGCGCAGTACGCGGTGTTCGCACAGCTGCATCGCGAGGCGGTAGCCGGCACCGCGCGTTTGCGCGCTTTGATGCGATAGGGCATTTCGAGCATGCGAAAGAGCGGAGTCTCGGGAGGCAGCGCCCGGGCGCTGGCAGAGGCCTGCAAGCCGTGCCTCGAGGTCTGCGAGGCGGGGATTTTGAGGTCAGGTCTAGGGCGGCTCCGGAGTCGCCTTCGATACCCTTGAAACATGCAGCCCGCCCGGACGATAGTACGGATATATGGCACTTCCCCGCCTCATGTTTGCCGCGGTCCGTACGTTCAAACGCGCGTGGCCGCTCATGCGCGACCAGCGCGTCCCAACCGGCCTGAAAGCCGTCACGGCATTTCTGGCGCTGCTCATCATCTCGCCCATCGACGTGTTCGGCGATATTCCGGTGCTCGGTATGCTCGATGACGCCGTCTTGTTGACACTCTTGTGCATGCTGTTCGTGTGGTTAGGCACGCAGGCGATCGAGAAAAACGTCACGCCGGCGCGTCGACCGACGATCGGCGGGCCGCCGATGGTAAGGAATCCGCGCAACCGCGTATAATCGGCGCTCTTATGAGGCGCTTGATTGTCGTTGCCCTTGCCGCAGCATTACTCGGCGCGAGCCCCGCGCACACGTTCACCAGCAAACTCCGGTGGCGAAACATCGGTCCGTTCATCGGCGGCCGCGTCGTCGCCGTTGCCGGCGTTCCGAGCGAGCCGAACGTCTTCTACATGGGCGCCGTGCAAGGCGGCGTCTGGCGCAGCAACAACTATGGATTGACCTGGGATAACATCACCGACGGTAAATTGCCTTCGGATGCGTACGGTATCGGCGCGCTTGCCGTCGCGCCCTCGAATCCGCGTATCATCTACGCCGGGACGGGCGAAGCGGACATCCGCCAAGATTTTGCACCGGGCGACGGCATCTACAAGTCCGCGGACGAAGGCAAGACGTGGCAGTACGCCGGTTTACGCGACACGCGTATGACCAGTTCGATAGTCATCGATCCGCGCAACCCCGACGTCGTCTACGCGACGTCGATGGGACACGTCTTCAAACCGAATCCCGATCGCGGCGTGTTCAAAACGACCGACGGCGGCAAGACCTGGCATAAAGTGCTCTACGTCGATGCAAATACGGGCGCGGCGCTCGTCGTGATGGATCCGAAAAACCCGAACGTACTGTACGCTTCGATGTGGCAGGCGCAGCGTACGCCGTGGGGCTTGAACGACGGCGGCCCCGGCAGCGGGCTCTACAAGTCGCTCGACGGCGGCGCGCACTGGACGAAGATCTCGACGCATACGGGATTTGCGCGCGGACCGCTCGGAAAAATGGGCATTGCCCTGTCCGCGGCAAACCCGAGCATCGTCTATGCGATCGTTCAGGCACGCGAAGGCGGTGTGTATCGCTCCGCCGACGGCGGCGCTACGTGGAAGCGCGTGAACGGCGAATGGAAGCTGCGCCAGCGCGGATTCTACTACATGGCGATCTTCGCCGATCCTACGAACGCGAACGTGCTGTACGCGCCGCAGGTCGACGGCGTCTTCAAATCGACGAACGGCGGGAAAACGTGGACGGCACTTACTCCGCCCGGCGATCACCACATCGTGTGGATCAATCCGCGAAATCCGAAAATATTGCTGGAAGGCGATGACGGCGGCGCAACGGTGTCCGTCGACGGCGGCAAGACGTGGAGCACGGAACTCAACCAGCCGACGGGGCAGTTTTATCACATTGCGCTCGATTCGCAGTTTCCGTTTCACGTGTACGGCGCGCAGCAGGACGAAGGCGCGTTCGAGGGGCCCAGCGCATCGAACGAAGGGCTGACGCAGGGCGTGTGGCATACCGTAGCACTCGGCGAGAGCACGTTCGTCGCGCCGCAGCCGAACGATCCGAACGTCACGTACGGGGCGGGTTACTACAGCTACCTTGCGCGTCTCGACACGCCCACCGGCGATCAAAAGAACGTTTCGCCATGGCCGAAGTACATGTCCGGCGCGTCGGCGGCTCAAACGAAATACCGTTTCAGTTGGACGCACCCGATATTCTTTTCGCCGGTGAACCCGAACGAGCTGTTCGTTGCCTCGCAGGTGGTGTTCAAGAGCGGCGACTACGGCCAACACTGGCAAATCATTAGTCCGGATTTGACGCGTAACGACAAACGGACGGAAGCGCCGAGCGGCGGAGCGATCGACCTCGATCAAACCAATGCGGAGACGTATCCGGATATTTCGTCGCTCGCGGTTTCGCCGCTCACGGCCGACGTGATATGGGCAGGTTCGGCGGACGGTTTGGTGCACGTGACGACGGATGCAGGCGCGCATTGGAAGCTGATTACGCCTCCGCAGATTCCGCAAACGGCGCAGATCAGCAGCATCGAACCTTCGCATTTCGACCGCGCGACGGCGTACCTGACCGCCAACCGGTACATGTGGGACGATTTTCATCCGTACGTCTACAAGACGACGGATTACGGCGCCCATTGGACGCCCATCGCGAGCGGGTTGCCCGACGATCAGTTCACGTTCGTGATTCGCGAGGATCCGCGGCAGCGAGGATTGCTTTTCGCCGGAACGCGCAGCACGGTCTACGTGAGTTACGACGGCGGCAGCGAATGGCAACCGCTTACGCTGAACTTGCCGAGCGTGCAGGTGCGTGACATCGCCATCGACGGGCGCGAAGGCGACATCGCGATCGCGACGCACGGCCGGGCGTTTTGGATTCTCGACAACCTCAAGCTGCTCGAGCAACTTGCACAGCAGCCGCTAATGACCGCATCCGGTTTGCATCTTTTCGCCCCGGAAACGGCATGGCTTTCCCACGCGTATGGCAACGGCGGCTTCGGCGGCGGGGATCAAGGGGAGAATCCCGCTTACGGCGCAAGCGTGTTTTTCGATGTACCGTCCGATTACAACGGAAAGACGCCCGTAACGCTATCGTTCTTGGACGCGAGCGGAAAAATGGTACGCACGTTTACGTTGCACCTGCGGAAAAAACGGGAGAAGAAGCCCTCCGACGACGCGCTTGCATCGATGTCCCATGCCGAGCAGCTGGAATGGGCATTGCGTGACGCCACCACCGTGAAAAAAGGCATGAATCTCTTCCAGTGGGATATGCGGTATCCGCCGGCGGCGGAGGTGCGCGGATTTTTCATGCCGACGTCCGACGATATCACAGATGGTGTGAACGGTCCGACGGTGCTTCCGGGCACGTACACCGCCGTTCTCGACTACGGCGGTAAGAGCGTGCGGCAATCCTTCAGCGTGGAATTGGATCCGCGCTTCCATCCGGCGCCGGGCGAACTCGAGGCGCGGCTTGCGCTCGGATCCCGCATTCACAGTACGCTCGATGCTCTCAACACCGCGATCAATCGCGCGACGGCTGCGCGCGGGCGCCTTTCGGCGGCAAAGCGGGCGGAGCTGGACGGCGTCCTTGCCGGTCTCGTTCAGATGAACATTCACTCGAGCGAGGGCGACCTGATTCATCAAGTCAAGTTGCGCGACTACCTCGCGTTCTTGATGAACGAACTGGACACGGCCTACCAGCAGCCTACGCCTGCCGAATCCGCATTGTACGACCAATTGCTCGCGCAGGCGACGGCGGGAATGGAGCGTTTGCGCGCGATTACCCGGTAGTTCGCGCCGCTGGTTCACTTCCGGCGTCGCGCTGTTGGCGATTCTGGCGATCGCGGCGGTGTTGCGTCTCTACCACCTTTCCGCCGTACCGACGGAATTGGTTGCCGACGAGCTCGACCTTTACAATTCCGTGCGCAGCATCGTCACGACGGGACATGACGTAGACGGCAGCCTCAAACCATTTCTCTATTCCAAATTTACGCGCAATCCGCCGCTCTACGGCGTGGCGTCATACATCTCGTCGCTGGTGTTCGGGCGTACTGCTTTTGCGCTCCGTTTACCGGCGGCCATCTTCGGGTTGGCAGCCGTCGTCTTCATCTACGGCATTGCGCTGCGGCTGACGAACCGGCGCGATATTGCGCTGTTCGCCGCATTGCTGCAGGCGACGCAGCCGATCTTCGTGCAGTTCTCTCGCGTCGCATGGGAGCCGTCCTCGGAATTGCCGTTCTTGCTCGGCGGACTGTACGCGCTGATTTGCGCGATTCGGCCTCGCTTATCATTTCCGGGATTGGCGCTGGCCGCGGTGCTCTTGGGATTGACCTGCTATACCTATATGGCCGGCTGGTTTTACGCCGCCTTGCTGGGCGCTGCGATGATTGCACTCAGTGCGCGGGCATTTCGATCGGCAAACGACTGGCTGAAGATCGGCGCGGCCGCAGTCTTATGGCTAGTCGTCGCCGCTCCTGCGCTCTGGATGTTTTTCTTCGACCCGCTGACGGCGGGAAAGACCGGGCGCATCGCAACGTTCGAGAACGGCGTGACGCTCGAGTCGCTGCGCGTTTTCGCGGCCGCTTACGCGGCGCATTTTCGCATTTCGTACTTGGTGACGACCGGCGATCCGCAGTCCGGCGTGACGTGGCGCTATCTGAACGGATTCGGCGCTTTTTTCTGGTTCGTCATTCCGCTTGCCGCCGCGGGCCTGTTCGCAAACTTTCAATACGTTCGCGAAAATGCTCTGCGCTATTGGGTGCCGTTCTGGCTTGCGGTCTATCCGCTCGGAGGATCGCTGACGAACGAGGGCGCGCCGAATGCGCCGCGTACGCTCGCCGGCGCGCCGGTGTTTTGTCTGCTCGCCGCGTTCGGCGCCGCCCTGTTCGCAGACTGGGCTGCACCGCGCCGCCGCGCCGTCTATGCGGTATTGTCTGCCGCGACGCTTGCGTGCGCTGCGATCTTCTCGTCGTTTTACTTTACGCAGTACGTGCACCGGAATTCGAACGCGTGGGATTCGGGAACGCGAGCGCTGTTCGCGGCGATCCGCGCGCACAGCCGAGGCAATCGGCGCGTGTGTTTTTCCGTGCATTCCGGTTGGTACGCAACCGATACGTACAGCCGTTTTTATCTTTCCGACGTGCCGCTGCGTTGGTATGACGGCATCGACTGGCCGCAATGCGCGCTGCCGGGAACGCTGGTCGCCGTCGATACCGACTTGACGTTTTCGCGCGCGGGATTGACGCAACTCGCGTTGATTCGCGACGTGGACGGCAACCGGTTTGCCCTGCTGTTCGCGCGCGAACCCCGGTAGGTGCCGCGCTTGGCCGAGCCTAAACTCGTCACATGCCCCATTCGCAAGCTGCCGCGGCCGACGCGGTAAAGACCGACGCGGCAGGTGCGCGTCTGGAGTTGACCGTTCGCGGTTTGCTGCTCGGCGCCGCGATCACGCTCGTGTTCACGGCCGCGAACGTGTACTTGGGACTCAAGGTCGGACTCACGTTTGCCTCGTCGATTCCGGCGGCCGTCATATCGATGGCGATTCTGCGAATGTTCAAGACCGGCACGATTTGGGAGAACAACATCGTACAAACCGTCGCCTCGGCGGCCGGGACGTTGTCGTCGATCATTTTCGTGCTGCCGGGATTGGTGATGGTCGGATGGTGGAGCGGTTTTCCGTTTTGGCCCGCATTCGGCGTGTGCATCGTCGGCGGCGTGCTCGGCGTCATGTTCACGATACCGCTGCGCCGCGCGCTCGTAACGACGTCGGACTTGCCGTACCCGGAAGGCGTTGCAGCGGCGGAAGTGCTGCGCGTCGGCACCGGCTCTCGTGAGGGCGCGGCCGAAGGCAAAGCCGGACTGCTCGCCGTTATCTGGGGCGCCATTGCGTCGGCACTTTTCGCCGCGGTGACGGCAACGCGCGTGTTCGCCGGAGAGATCGACTATTATTTCCGCGCGGGGCTTTCGGCCAGCGGCATCGGCTTTTCCCTTTCCCTCGCGCTGGTCGGCGCTGGTCACCTCATCGGTCTCGCGGTCGGCCTTGCAATTCTCGCCGGGTTCGTCATTTCTTGGGGGATTTTCGTTCCGATTCTCACGGCAATGCATCCCGCAGCGGGCCCCGCCGCAACGGTCGCGACGACGGTGTGGTCGCATCAGGTGCGATTCATCGGCGCCGGCGCCATCGGCATATCGGCGATTTGGACGCTCGCGCGTTTGGCGATTCCCGTATGGACCGGGCTCATCGCGACACTCGAAGCGTCGCGCCGGCGTTCCAAAGGCGAAGGGCATCTCATGGCGCGCACGGAGCACGACATGCCGATCAGCTTGGTCGCGGCAATCAGCATCGCATGCCTCGTTCCGATGGCGTTTCTCTTGTACGCATTTTTGCGCGGCGGCGCGCTTGGAAACTACATCGTTCCGCTCGTGATCGCATCGGTGCTGTATGTCGTCGTGATCGGCTTTATCGTGGCAGCGGTTGCGGGATATATGGCCGGACTAATCGGCAGTTCGAATAGTCCCGTTTCAGGTCTGGCGATTCTCGCGATCATCGGCATCTCGCTCATCGTATTGTTCGTCGCGCACGGCGTGACCGGCGCGGGCAAAGACGCGCTCGTCGCCTTCGCGCTGTTCGTAACTGCGGTCGTACTCAGTGCGGCGACGATTGCGAACGACAATCTGCAGGATCTCAAGACGGGGCAGCTCGTCGACGCCACGCCGTGGCGGCAGCAAGCCTCGCTGCTCGTCGGCGTGCTGTTCGGATCGCTCGTCATTCCGCCGGTGCTGAATTTGCTGAACATGGCGAACGGCTTCGCGGGCGCGCCGCATCACGGCGCGAATGCCGCACAGCCGCTGCCGGCGCCGCAAGCGACGCTGATTTCGACGCTTGCCAAAGGCGTCATCAGCGGCAACATCAACTGGGGCATGATTGCACTCGGCGTCGCCGTCGGCATCGGCGTCATCGCCGTGGACGAAGTACTTCGTGCAACCACGAAAGAGAAAGCGAAATTGCCGCCGCTGGCGGTGGGCTTGGGAATGTACCTGCCGACCTCGACGACCGCCGGCGCAGTTCTCGGCGCGGTCATCGGCTGGCTCTACAACCGAGCCACCTCGCGCGGGCGCAATCCCGAAATGGCGAAACGCCTCGGCGTCCTGGTCGCCTCCGGACTCATCGTCGGAGAAAGCCTGTTCGGCGTTTTGCTCTCCGGCATCATCGTGGTCAGCAAGAACGGAACGCCGCTTTCGCTCGTGCCGGATTCGTTTTTGGTTCCGTCGGAAATCGCCGGCGGGGTTGCGTTCATGGCGCTAATCGTGTTTTTGTATCGCTGGGTTGCGGGCCGAGCTCAGAAAGCCGCTCTGGCTGCGTAGGCTTTCGAAGATTCCGTGCAGCACGCCGGCCTCGTCCGATTGCGACTGCGTGGCCGGAGCGTAATTTCCGCTGAGCCGTCCGATGAGATCGTTCAAACGATCGCGGAATCCCGGCGGACCGCCGAGGTCCTCGACGTTGCGCGGTCCGTACGTGAGTTTGCGTTTGAACGCGATCATCGCCCGCGAACGGTCTCCGGCTTTCATGCGCTTGTCGATTTGATTGAGCCACGAATCCGTCGTACTGAATTCCTCGTACAGCTGTTGAAGTAACGTAAAGCGCTCGCTCATCTGTGCGTCGGTGAGCGTGTCACGCGGATCCGCCTTCACGACGACCGTTTGACGTGCGCTTGCGCGGTTCGCGTTGACGCGCACCGTATACGTTCCCGGCAGCACTTCCGGACCGGAATCCGGACCCTGATTTTGTTCGAACGTGCCGTGCCATTTGACCGGACCCTCCACGTTCAAGTCCCAAGCCGTGCGGTTGATGCCCGCTTTGTGCGGAACGTCCTTGCCGCTCAGATGCCGTATAACGCGGCCGCTTGCATCGAGGACGTCGATGCTGGCGCGTTTGTCCGCGCGCGGAAGCGAATACGTGAGCAATGCGCCGTAGGGAACGTTCGGGCCGGCGAACTCGTTCGACGGCAAGCCGTCTTCGAACGTGTTGACGGGCGCGAGCCGCGCCCAACGAAACGTTTCGCGGGGCGCGAACAACGTGAGCGTGCGCGCAGTCGAAGGCGTATATTGCTGCAGCACGGTGAGATCGTCGAGAACCCACACGCCGCGGCCGTGCGCGGCGACCAGCAGATCGTTGCTTTGCGGTTGAATTTCGATGTCGTAGATTGCCGTTGCCGGCATGTTCAGACGCAGCGAATGCCAGTGATTGCCGCCGTCCCACGACGCGAACATGCCTCGCTGCGTTCCGGCGTACAGAAGATCCGGATTCTTCGAGTCTTGCCTGACCGAACGCACGAAGACGTTGCGCGGCAGGTCGCCGGAGATCGAGCGCCATGTCGCACCGTAGTCGCGCGTCGCAAAGATGTGGGGGCTTTCGTCGCCGAGCATGTGTCCGTCGGCGGCGGCAAATGCGGTGGCGGCGGAGTACGGACTTGCGTCGACCGTCGACACCCGATCCCACTGCGGCATTGCGCGCGGCGTGACGTTGTGCCAGGTCGCGCCGCCGTCGCGCGTGAGCTGCACCAGCCCGTCGTCGGTGCCCACCCAGATGACGCCGACTTGCAGGCTCGAGGGTTCGATGTCCAAAATCGTGTCGGACATTTCGGCGCCCGACATGTCCGGATCGATCGGCCCGCCGGGAACCTGCTGATGCGACTTCTCGTTGCGCGTGAGATCCGGACTGATGACCGTCCACGTCCGGCCGCGATCGGTCGACCGGAACAGGACGTTGCCGCCGACGAGCGCCGCACCATCGCTCGCAAAAGCGATCGGCGTATCCCAGTTGAAGCGGTACTTCAGGTCAGCGCCGGGTTCGCCGCCATTTGATCGCGCGTACGGAGATACTTCGTACACCTGCTGCTTTGCGCTGTCGAGCAGGTAGACTTGGCCGCTGTCGCTTGCGGTGGACGTCGACCAGATGAAATTCGGATCCTTCGGATCGTAAAGCGTCCACATGCCGTCGCCCGGCGCGACTTGCGTCCAATCGCGATTCATCACGCCGGTTCCGCTCGGACTGTTTGCCCATCCGCACCACGAATTGTCGTCCTGCAATCCGATGCAGACGTGATAGTTCGGCAGCAGCGTATCGTAACCGACGTGATACGGCTGCGCGAAGGGCAGATCGTACGGCTGCCGCCAGCGCTTGCCGCCGTTCATCGAGAGGATCGCGCCTTCATCGGATCCGACGGCGATGCGCGCACCGTCGCGCGACCACCAGACGTTGTGATAATCCCAGCCTACCTCGGTCGCGATCTTCTTGAACGTTTTGCCGCCGTTGGTCGACATCGAAAGAATAAGTCCGACGCTGATGACGCGATCGTTATTCTCCGGATCGACGAAGATGCGGCTGAAGTAGAAACGGCGCGCGCCGACGAGCGGGCTGCGCGGCATCAAATGCCAATCGGCGCCGCCGTCGTCCGAACGCCACAGATCGCCCGCCTTCGATTGAATGACGGCGTACACACGGCCGCGTGTGCCCGCCGCAATGCCGATGCGTCCGGTATCGCCGCTCGGCAATCCGTGTCCCGAGAGTTTATGCCACGTTGCGCCGTTGTCGTCTGAACGGTAGATGCCTCCGCCGGGGCCGCCGCTTTGCATCGTCCACGGCTTGCGCCGGAACGGATAGATACCGGCAAACAGCGTGTCGGGCCGATCGGGCACGCGCGCGACGTCGGACGCGCCGTTCATCGGGCCCGCATACAGCGCATGCGTCCAATGCTTGCCGCCGTCGGCGGTCGTGAAGATGCCGCGCGTCGCGCTGTCGCGAAAAATCTGCCCGAGCACGGCAACGACGATTCGGCTCGGATTACGCGGATCGATCGAGATGTTCGAAATTGATCCTGCGTCTTGCAGCCCTGCGTGCATCCACGTCTTGCCGCCGTTCGTGGAATGCCAAATGCCGTCACCGCCCTCGACGTCGTTGCGCGGATTCGACTCGCCGGTCCCGGCCCAAACGTCGTTCGCATCGTGCGGATCGACCGCGATGGCGCCGATCGGCGCGACGTCCTGTTTGTCGAAGACGGGTTCCCAGGTCACGCCTCCGTCAATACTTTTAAAGACGCCGCCGCCTGCGCCGCCCGCATAATAGATTTGCGGATCGCCGTCGAAGCCGACGACGGCCGTGGTGCGGCCCCCTGCAATCGCGGGGCCGATCCCCCGGTAGGCGAGCGATCCGAAGTCGAGGGCTTTCGCCGGAAGCGCGGCACACAAAACGAGCGCCAGGACGCTCGCAAAAGAGCGGCAATCACGTATCATGCCGCCGACGTTTTTCACAAAGCAAACAAATCTTGCCTAAGGACTTTTGGCCCATGACCGATACGTACTTGGTGGGCGCAAGCGCGGTTGAAGAGCTTTCCGCGACGGTGCTTTCGATCCAAAGGGCTCCGTATCGTTACAGCGGCGCCCTTTTTCACGCTCTTTACGCCGGATACGACATCTGTCGGGCGAAGCGATAGGTAGATAGTCCTATAAAAGAAGCAGACGCACGGATGCCGATGGGGGTGGGCCGATGAAGGGAATCGACTTGGAAGCGCTGTGTCTGCGGCGCGAAGATTTCGAGCGAATGGCGGAATTCTTCGAGTGCGACCTCGACGCGGCGTTCGAGTTCGTTCGCACCATCTGGCTTCCCGATGCCGCGCAAACGGCGGACCGGCTCTCGCATGCGATTGCACTCGGCGAGTGGACGGCCGTCGCGTACTTGTGCGACAAACTGCGCGAAGGAGCGCGCTGCGTGGGCGCAACGCGAATTATGCGCTTCGCGACCGACATCGAGCGCGCGGCGCTAAAGAAACGCATTTCCTGGCTGCGTAGTAAAGTGGAAGAACTCAAAGCCGCGCTGAGCACGCTTAGGAGCCTGCTGCTCGGCTCGCCCGCGCCTACACGAAGTCGTGCTCTCGGCGCTCCGGCGTAACGAAGTATCCGGCGACGGTCAGCACGATGAGTGCACCGAACGTCACCAGCGAAACCCACGCCATCGCTTTCGCGTAATCCGGATGTCCTGACGGCAGCGCAAACTTGTCGGCCGCAAACGCCGACTCAAGCTGCAGCGCGTTTGCCGAAATCAAATTTCCGAGCTGATAGGTAAAACCGGGAAACGTTCCGCGCACGGAACCCGGAGAAATTTCGTTCAGGTGTGCGGGGACGACCCCCCACGCGCCCTGCACCGCGATCTGCATGAGAAATCCACCGGCGCCGAGCAGCACGGCCGTTTGGCTGAACGCCCACAGCGGAATCAACAGGATGCCCAATACGGCGCACGTGACGATCACGTTCCGCCGGCCCCAGCGCTGCGAGAGCCACCCGAAGAGTGCGCCGCCCGCAATCGCGCCGACGTTCATGATCGCCGTCAGTGTGCCCACGAGAGCCGGCCTGAACCCGTGCTGAAGCGAAAGAAACGTCGGATAGAGATCCTGCGTGCCGTGCGACATGTAGTTGAAAGCAGCCATGAACAAAATCGCGTAGATGAAGAGCGGCCATTGCCGGGTGAAAGCGCGGAGCAGCGGGTGCGGTCCGGCGGCAAGCTTCTGCGCTTGACCGGCAATCCACGCCGGTGATTCCGGCACGTTCTTGCGAATGTAGAAGATGAGCAGCGCCGGCAGAACGCCGATGACGAACATTCCCCGCCAGCCGACGTGCACGTACAGAACAGCCAGAACGATGGCCGCAATCAAATAGCCGACGGCGTAGCCTTCTTGCAGGATGCCCGAGAAAAGGCCGCGCTTTGCCGCCGGGAGCGATTCCATCGCGAGCGCGGCGCCAAGCCCCCATTCGCCGCCCATGGCGACGCCGTAGAACGCGCGCAAGACGATGAACACGCCCAGGTTCGGTGAAAACGCCGTCGCCAGTTCCAACACGGAATACAAGCCGACGTCGATCATCAGCGGAATGCGCCGTCCGTATTTGTCCGCGATCCATCCGAATAGCAGCGCGCCCAGCGGGCGAAGCATGAGCGTAATCGTCACCGCGACGGCAACGTCTTTTACGCCTGCATGAAAATCTTTGGCGATGTGCGGAACGGTGACGATGACCAGGAAAAAATCGAAAGCGTCGAGCGTCCAGCCCAGGAAGCTCGCTAGGAACGTTCTCTTTTGCTGCGGATCCAGACCGCGCAGCGCGCCCGGCGTGCTCATTCCGGTTGCTGCGTGGAGCAACTGCGCGGGCCCTCCTTGCGCCGCGCGCTTGACCGATAGATGATAATCCGATATATTGGAATGCAAACTAGCGCGGGAGGTATCGATCATGGCGCGCGATCCGCGTACCGCACTGCCGCTCAATCCACGAGCATTTTACATTTTACTCGCGCTCGCAAGCGAGGAGAGCCACGGCTACGCGATTGCGAAAAGCGTCGAAGCCGCGACCGGCGGCGTCGTTCGGCTCACCGCCGGAACGCTGTATCCGCTGATTCGGCAGATGCTCGCCGACGGCTGGATCGCCGAGTGCGGCGCGGGCCGCGATCAAGACCCGCGAAGGCGCATGTATCGCCTAACGCCCTGGGGCACGCGGATTGCTCAAGACTGAAGCGATGCGCTTGGCGCAAGCGGTGCACATGGCTTCGCGCCTTCGTTTGCTTCCCGCCGGGGCTTTGCCGTGAATCCCTGGATCCGCCGGTTTTTTGCGTTGATGCTGTTCGCGTATCCGCGCGATTTCCGCGAGCAGTACCGTGCGTCGATGCACGAGCACTTGGAATTCGAAGCAGCGGACTGGCGAAGCGCGGGCAGAACGGCGGCTGACATTCTGAGCACTGCGTTCGTCATGCGCGTGGAAAATAGTTGGCGCGACCTTACGTACGCCGTGCGAATGAACGTCCGCGCGCCGCTTTTCACGGCGGTGATCGTTGCGGCCATCGCGCTGTCCATCGCCGCGAATGCGGTCGTGTTTGCGCTGCTCGACGCGGTATTGCTCAAGCCGCTCCCGTTTGCGAATGCCGGAGGGGTGGGACTGCTTTGGCAGCAGCCGGAGCATCGAAGCACGCAGGTGTTTTCGACGCTCGGCACGCAGCAAGTCGAGGGCATTGCGAACGCATCCACGGCATTCTCGTCGGTCACGGCAACGATGTCGCAGGACACGGTTTCGGGCTCGAGCGGTTCCCTCGAACGAACGCAAGTCCTGAGCAATTACTTCCGGACGCTGGGCGTGCATCCGGCGCTCGGATCGTTCTTCACGCGCAGTTCATCCGATAACGCTGCCGTGATCTCCTATCCGCTGTGGCGCTCGACCTACGGCGGCAATGCGGGCGCACTCGGAAAAGTTTTGATGCTCGACCGGAAAGCGTACACGATCGTCGGCGTTGCGCCGGCCGGTATGCTCGACCCGAGCTACGGAAATCTTGCGCATAGTGATGTGTGGACTCAGATTCCGAAGGCGCAAGCGGGCGATAACGAGTTCGCGGTCTTCCCAATCGTCAGATTGAAAGACGGCGTGACGTGGCAGGCGGCGCAAGCCGATTTGGCGCGCGTTCAACGCAACCTCAAGGGCGGCGCGGCCCCGTTTCCCGGCAGTGCGTTTTTCATCGGCCCGTTGTCCGACGCGATCTTCACCGGAGCGCGATCGTTTCTTTGGATGGTCTTTGCCGCGGTCACCGGCGTGCTGCTGATCGCCTGCGCGAACGTGGCGAATCTCTTGCTGGTGCGCGGCGCCAAACGGGAGGGGGAATTCGCGGTGAGAAGCGCGGTCGGCGCTTCCTCGCGGCGGATCGCCTCGCAGGTCTTTATCGAAGCGCTGCTGCTGGCCGCAGCCGGCGCCGGCATCGGCCTCGCCCTCGCCTGGGGCGTTCTTCCGTGGGCCAGAGCGTCGATTCCGGGCGACTTTCCACGCTTGCAAACGGCGCAAATCGACGTGCGCGTCCTGCTCTACGTCTGCGCCCTCCTTCTCGGCGTCACGTTGCTGACGGGGATGATCCCGGCATACAAGCCTCGCCAAAAGAAACGTCAACGCGATCCCGGTGCGCGCTTGCGGGCCCTCCTCGTCGTGGTCGAAGTCGCGCTTGCGTTCGCGCTCACGACGGGTTTCGGGCTGCTGCTGCACAGTTTCGTTTCCATGACCAGCGTGCCGCTCGGGTTTTCGCCGCAAAACGTTTACGCGGCAAGCGTGGTGCCGAACCATAACGAGCTGCTGACGATGCGCGGTTCGATGCCGAAAGCGGTCTCGGTCAATGCGATTCTGCGCCGCATCCGCGCCGTACCGGGCGTCGAGCAGGTAGCGGTTTCGACGGGGATTCCGTTCGAAAACAGTTTCGAGATGACGTTCTTGTTGCCGAGCGGATGGAACGGCGAACCGCATACTCCTCCGACGCCCATTGCGGCCGCGCAGGTCGGCGCTTCCTATTTTGCGCTGATGGGCATTCCGCTGATTGCGGGGCGGCCGTTCGCCACTGCCGATTTCCAGGGCACGACGTCAAACATTATGGTGAATCAGGCATTTGTCCGCGCGTACTTTCCCAACGGGAGCGCCGTCGGCAAAACCATGCTCGTACAGGCGAAGCAGCGATGGCGCATTGCCGGTGTCGTCGCAGACACGCGCAGTTCGCTCAAGCAACTCGCCGTGCCGCAAATGTATCTGCCGTTCAACGCCGGATTCGGCCCCTACTACGGCTTTGCCATCCGCGTCGCAAAGCCGGTGCCGTCGCTGGCTTTGCAGATTTCGGCAATTTTGCGGCGGACGCAGCCCGGCAGCGGAGCGGTTTTCGTACGGTCTATGGACGATTTGATTGCCGCCGATGCTGCCGGGACGCGCACGAGCGTCGACTGCTGGGCGCGCTCGCCGCGGTTGCGCTCTTGCTCGGGCTTTGCGGAATCTACAGCGTCGTAGCGTACGGAACGGAACGCCGGTTCCACGAGATCGGAATTCGAGTTGCGGTAGGAGCGCGCCCCGAGCAGATCGTCTCGCTCATCCTGCGCAGCGCGCTGCTGCAAGCGATTACCGGCGTTGTGGCCGGCGTCATCTTGTGCGCGTTGACGACCCGATTGCTCGCAGCCGAACTCTACCAGACCTCGCCCTTGGATCCGCCAACGCTAGTTGCCGTGACGGCGGTGATGATCGCGTGCACGGCAACCGCTGCGCTGGTTCCCGCGTGCCGCGCGGCTTCGGCGCGACCCGCATCGACTCTGCGTTACGAATGAGATCCGGTGCTACGGCGTCGCGTCCGCGAAGCTCGTGGCGTAGAAGACGCCGTGCAGCCAGTAGCCGTTCGCGACGACCGCGCGTCCGACGGCGACGTTGCCGGTGCTTTGCGCGTTGAGCGCCGGCTGGTCGTTGATTGCAACGGATCCGGTCGATTGCTGGAGCGTGACTTGGTTGCCGTTCACGCTCGTGATCGTTCCGCTCAGACTATCGGGAGTACGCGTGAATGCGCCGAAGTCCGAAGCGTCGGCCGGAACATTGTCCGCGCCGGCCGTTCCGGCGTCGGCAATCGTCGTTGCGTAGAACGTTCCGCCGTGCCAGTATCCGCTCGCGACGATGTCGCGCCCTACTGCAACGCTGCCGGTGAGTTTGCGATTGAGCGCCGGCTGATCGTTGATGACGATCGAATCGCCGCCGCGGTGCACGGTCACCAAATGCCCGCTTACCGCGCCGATGGTTCCTCGAACGACGCCGCGCAAGCGTCCTTCCGGACCGTACAAGACATTCGCATCCGCGAAGCTCGTTGCGTAAAACGTTCCGTTCTGCCAGTAGCCGGTGGCCGCGACCTGACGCCCTGCGGCGACATTTCCGGTCATGCGATTGTCGAGCGCCGGCTGATCGTTGACGACGATCGTTCCGGTGCTCTGTTGTATCGTTACCAGATTGCCGCTGACCGACGTGATCGTCCCCCGGATGACGCGAGGCGTCGTGGTTTGCGCTGCGGCCGGCGCCATTACTCCGAGGAACGCTGCAGCGGCGAGATACGCGTAGATAGTTCGCATCGAGATCGGCTCCTTGTTGGATTTGGGATGCCGCTATAACGTACCGAAAAAAGCCTCGGTTCATGGCGACCGAGCCCACGAAAGCATTACCGTTCTTCCGGCGGCTTGGTCCGGCGGAAGAACTTCCAGTAGAGCGCCGCGTTCGCTAGTTGCAGTGTGGCCGCCACCTCGAGCATCGCCCCAATCCACAACGAATGCAGCATGAATCCCGCAATGGACGGACCCACCATGCTGGCGAACTGCGAGGGTACGTTCGATATGCTCGCCACGCGCGAGCGTTCGTGGGGTGAAACGATCCCCATGACGTACGACTGGCGCACCGGAAGTGTCACGCTGTTGACGACCACGCGTACGAGAAACACAGCGCCGGCAAGCCACAGCGTGGGCATGAGCGGGAGGATTGCGAGCAGCGCGCAGGATGCGACGCGCAAACTCACGACCGTTCGAACCGCGCCGCCGATCGTTTCGACCACGCGCCCCACCAGCGAATACGAAGCAATCGCGCAAAATCCGATCACCATGTAGATCGTGCCGATCTGATTCGCCGGCGCATGGTAACGCAAATGAAACCACAGCACGAGCATGGGACCGAGAAAGCCGACGGCTAGCCCGTTGGTGGCATTGGTCAGCATGAAGCGCAGTACGATCCCGCGCGTGCGTTTGGAGAGGGGCGCGTTCGTTCCGGAGCGTCTCGCTGGTGCGGCGCCGCCGTGTTCCGCGGACTCGCGTATCGGAATTACCGAGAGAAGAAGAAGCACGGAAGCTGCGCTTGCCGTCAAGTAGATCACGTGATACACGCTGACGTACGTCAACAAAAAGCCGAACGCGCCGCCGATCGCTCCAATCATGGAAAATGCTGCGAATACGCGCGTTCGCGCATGCGGATCGACGTGCTCGGCAACCAGCGCTTGTTCCGCGGAATAGAACGGGCCGAATGCGCCGCCCGACGCGGGGCCACCGCCGCGTCCGATGGTGCCCAGCGCTCCCGCAATCGCGAGCGTCCAAAACGGCATGTCGAAATAAAATGCGAGGGCCGCGATTGCACTGAGTACACTGAAGATCGCCAGAACGTTTTTGCGGCCGAAACGATCGCTTACGAAGCCGGCGCCTAATCCGAGCAATCCGCTCCCGCTCGCCCACACTGTTACGAGTACGCCCACTTCGGCCGCGCTTGCGCCGCGTCCGAGCAAATAGATGGGCGTAATCACGCCCAGATATGCTTGGTTGAAACTGCGCAGCATGCGCCCCAGCGAAAGAAACCGCAGCGAAGCGGAACCCGCCAGAACTCCGTAGGCGTTCGTGCCGCGAGCTTCGGACAACTCGCGGTGTGCTATTCGTCCGGAGTGGGTGAGCCGGCGGGCGTTGCGCTTACTGCGGGCGTGGGAGTTGGACTCGAACTCGCACTTGCACTTGATGGCGGTGACGCGGACACGGATGCCGTTGGTTTGTCGTCTCCGTACAGCACCAGCGTGTACGTACTGCCCTTGGCGATCGTCATCTTGGGCGGCTTGAATGAAAACGTGAGCGTCGTATCGTTGATCTTCGAATCGTCGAACGTCCAGATCGGCTTGTAGTCCACGCCTTTCTTGTGCTTGCTCACTTGAAACAGCTGTAAAGCGAAACCGCGTCCATCAATCTGCGCCTTCGGCAGCGTGAATTGTGCGTTCGCCCATCCGTCGAGCGGGAAATCGCCGTTCGTCGATAGCTGCACCATCATCAGCGCCACGGTGTCCAACGTGTTCACAGGAATGTGCACCATCTTCGGCGCGTCGCTCGGAGGAGCTTGCGCGAGCAGCGTAATCGTTGCGGGTGTGGGGCTTGGAGAAGCACTTTTCGACGCGTTCGCGCTCGGACTCGGTGTCGCAGTGGGCGTCGCGCTGGGACTCGGCGAGGGCGATGGCGTCGCCGTCTTCTTACTCTTCGCGCCTTTCGGAGTCGCCGATGGCGCGGGCGTCGGCGCGGGGAGATTGAAGCTGAGCGTGCACGCATACCCTTCCGGCAGCTGTCCGCACGGGAATCCCTTTTGCGCGTCGTCGATCGCATAACTCGCGCTGACATCCGCGCCGGGGCTTGCCGATTCCGTCGGGTGTGCGATCGGCAATCCGTTCTGATCCGTTTGCGGCAACGGCGTACCACCGACCGGCGGCAGCCCGCCGCCGGGTTCCGGCATGTTCGTGCCCGTCGAGAAGTTTCCGGAGCATGCGCTCAGCAAAAGTGCAGCAGCCATCAGCGCGGCGGCGCCGCGAGGTGTGCTTCGACGGTGGTTCACTGTTTCGACTCGACCTTTTCTTGCAGTTCGGCGGCGAAGTCGTCCACCGGCACGGTACGCTTTGCTTCGTTGCCTCGTTCGTTCACGTTGATGGTACCTTCCGCAGGCTTCTTGTTTCCCCACCACGAGGATGTACGGAACCTTTTGCGTTTTCCAGTGGCGGATTTTATAACCGAGCTTTTCATTCGATTCGTCGAGCTCCACGCGAAAGCCCCGACCGCGCAGCGCGTCGCGAACTTGTCTTCCGTATTCGATTTGATGTTCGGAAATCGGCGTGACGACTGCTTGAACCGGCGCCAGCCATGCGGGGAAGTTACCGCCGTAATGCTCCAGGAGGATGCCGAAGAAGCGTTCCATCGATCCGGCCAGTGCCCGGTGAATCATGACTGGTCTTTCGTCGGCTTCCGGACCGCGATATTTTAGGTCGAATCGCTCGGGCAGAACGAAATCGACTTGCACCGTCCCCAACTGCCACTTCCGCCCGATTGCATCGCGCACCATGACGTCGAGCTTCGGACCGTAAAATGCACCGCCGCCTTCATCGAGGACGTACGGCAGCGCACGGCTTTCCAGCGCCTTGCGTATCGCCGCTTCGCCGACGGGATCGGTCTGGCCGCGTAGGTGCGGCTCGCGGGTTGATAGTGCGTATTCGAATTCCGCAAAACCGAACGCATTCATCAGCCGCACTGCTTCGTCGAGCGTCTGCTCGAATTCGGCTTGCAATCCATCCGCGGTGCAAAATAGATGTGCGTCGTCCTGCGTAAATCCGCGCACACGCGTCAGACCGTGCAGCACGCCGCTGCGCTCGAACCGGTACACCGTGCCGAATTCGGAATACCTCAAGGGCAGCTCGCGATAGCTGCGCAGGCGGCTCTTGTAGATCAAAATGTGGCCGGGGCAATTCATCGGCTTGAGACGAAAGCGCTGTTCCTCGACCTCGAGCGGCCCGAACATGTTCTCGGAATAGTTTTCCAAGTGTCCGGAAATGCCGTACAGTTTCTCGCTGACGATGTGCGGCGTGTATACCGGCTCGTAACCGCGTTCGCGGAGGCCATCGCGGATGAAATTCTCGACGATGCCGCGGACGATCGCTCCCTTCGGATGCCAAAAGATGAGGCCGCCGCCGGCCTCTTCCTCGATCGAGAAGAGATCGAGCTCTTGTCCGAGCTTGCGGTGATCTCGCTTGGCCGCCTCGTCGAGCTGATGCAGATATGCCGCGAGTTCTTCTTGGCAGTACCATGCCGTGCCGTAGATGCGCTGCAGCATGACGTTGTGCTCGTCGCCACGCCAGTACGCGCCCGCGACGTTCATCAATTTGAGCGCGCCGATCTCTCCCGTGGTATGCGCGTGGCCGCCGCGGCACAAATCCGTGAAATTGCCGATCGTATACAGCGTGATCGGCTCGCCCTCGGGAATTTGCTCGGCCAATTCGACTTTATACGGGTTGTCCGAAAAGCGCTCGACGGCTTGCTCGCGAGTCACGCGCTCGCCCGTCATTTCGTAGTTCGCCGCCACGATCTCGTTCATGCGCTGCTCGAGACGCTCGAGGTCTTCGGGCGTGAACGGCTGCTCGCGGTCGAAGTCGTAATAGAAGCCGCTCTCGATGGCCGGGCCAATCGTCGGCTTGGCGTCCGGAAACAGATCCTGAACGGCGTAAGCCAGCACGTGCGCAGCCGTGTGGCGCAGTTCGGGCAAGGTGGCGCGATGCTCGGTCGTGGTCACGGTCCAGCCTTTTTTGCCCATAGGCGGGGAACGGCCTTCGGAGATGCGGCCGCGCCCGTCGTCCTGCGTGCTTGGTGCGTTCGCTCGGGGCCTGGGAAGAATTAGCATAAGCAGCCCTGGCACCACGGTTTGCTGCGGAGGCATAAGAACCCGAAAATGGCACGAACATTGCGGACCCGCAGTGGCGCCGCCCAATTGTCGCCGGAAATCGGCGGCACGGCGAACGCGCTAAAGTTTTCCATCAATCTTTCAGCGGAGGTCGGAGCAGAGCTTCGACGCATCGCGTTCGAGGAGCGCCTGAGCGAGAGTTCGATCATCGAAATATCTTTGCGGCAGCTGTTTCGAAAAGTCGCATCCGATCGGCTCGGCGTGTTTTTGAAGCAGAACGGCGCATGCTTACGAAGGCGCTCCGGCTGACCAGCATTCCGGGTACACTCCCTCAATGGCACAAGTAGGATTTCCACCGCAAGAACAACGGCGTCAACCGGGGATCGAAGCAGAAATGCGCCCGAAGCCGCGGTACGTTCATCCCGAGCACCGGCCCTCCGGCATGCTGCACGATCGCGTCGTACTGATTACCGGCGGCGATTCGGGCATCGGGCGCGCGGCAGCGGTCGGAGCCGCGATGGAAGGCGCCGACGTTGCATTCGACTATTTGAACGAGTCGCAGGACGCACGGGAAACAAAGCGTGCTGTTGAAGGGACCGGACGCAAATGCCTGACGTTTGCGGGTGACGTCGGCGACGCGGACTTTTGCGAACGCATCGTGCGCGAAACCGTAAAGGAACTCGGCGGTTTGCACGGCGTGTTCAACAATGCCGGGGAACAGCACCCCGAAGAAAATTTTTCCGATCTGGATTTCGAGAACTTGGAGAAGACGTTCCGCACGAATATCTTCTCACAGTTCTACGTAACGAAACCCGCGATTTCATATTTAGAAAACGGCGGTTCCGTCGTGAACAACGCTTCCGTCAACGCGTATCGCGGAAGCCCGCAACTCGTCGACTACTCGTCGACGAAGGGAGCGATCGTTGCATTTACTCGATCGCTGGCTCTTGCGGTAGTCGAGAAAGGCATCCGCGTCAACGCGGTGGCGCCGGGGCCTATTTGGACCCCGCTCATCCCGGCGACGTTCCCCGCCGACAAAGTTGCGACTTTCGGACAAGACGTACCGATGAAACGCGCGGGTCAGCCGGACGAAGTCGCGCAAGCGGTGTTGTTCTTGCTTTCGCCGCGCTCTTCGTACATCACCGGACAGACCATACACGTCAACGGCGGCGAAATAATCAACGGCTAACGGAGAGCGGCGATGAAATTGGAAGACGGACCCGGGCCACAGCGAACCGGCCCCGGCAATACCGTTGCGATCGGCGGCGATCTCAGCGTTTACCGCATGGGGTACGGCGCGATGCGTCTGACCGGCCCCGGTATTTGGGGCTGGCCCGAAGATCGCGAGAACGCGCTTCGGGTACTGCGCCGCGTCATCGAACTCGGGGTCACGTTCATCGATACGGCAGATGCTTATGGTCCCGACGTCAACGAAGAAGAAATCGCCGCTGCGCTCCATCCGTATCCGCCCGATTTGGTCATCGCGACGAAGGGTGGTTCGACGCGTCCGGGGCCCGGCCAATGGGAACGCGACTGTCGTCCCGAGCGCCTGCGACGCTGCTGCGAAGACAGCTTGCGCCGGTTGAAGCGCGATCGAATCGATCTGTATCAGCTGCATGCCGTCGATCCGAAGGTGCCGTTCGAGGATCAGGTCGGTGTGCTGCGCGATCTTCGCGACGAGGGAAAAATCCGCCACGCCGGACTTTCGAACGTCTCACTGGATCAGCTTCGCAAGGCACAGGAGATCGTGCCCATCGCTTCCGTGCAGAACCGCTATAACATGGCGTACCGCGGGGGCGAAGACGAACGCATCATCGAGTATTGCGAGCGCGGTGATATCGCGTTCATCCCATGGTTCCCGCTGGGCGCAGGCGACGGTGAAATCTCCGACAACACCGAAGCACAAGTCGTCGCGAAAGCGCACGGCGTTCGCGTGCCGCAAATCGCGCTTGCGTGGCTGCTGTACCGCTCGCCGGTGATGCTGCCCATTCCCGGAACGGCTTCGATCGCGCACTTGGAAGAAAACGTCGCTGCGGCGGATATAGAACTGACCGAAGAAGATCTCGTGCGGCTCGGGCTGCGCACTCCGGTGAGTTCGCATCATGGAGTTCACGATGAACGATAGCGGGATACACGAGCACATCGAACAACTCGTAGCCGAGGAGCACCGGCTCTACGAGCAAAGCGACGATCGCGCGCTCACGCAGGACGAGCGAAACCGCTTGGACGAGTTGAACGTGCAACTCGATCGGTATTACGATTTGCTTCGCCAACGGCGTGCAAAGCGTGAGTTCGGCGAGAATCCGGACCGGGCGCGCATGCGCTCTGGTGAAACGGTCGAGAAGTACGTGCAGTGAACGCGCGCACTTTGGGGTACGGCATCGTTGCGGGTGCGGCCGGGACTGCCATGCTCAATGCGGCGACGTATGCAGACATGGCGATTCGCGCGCGTCCGCCGAGCAAAGTGCCTAAGCGCGTGGTCAAGGAGTTTGCGCGTTGGACCGGCGCGCAGCGAGTGCCGCCGGAACGCGTGCAGGGACTGAGTATGCTGCTCGGTTATGCGGACGGGTTTGCATCGGGGGTGCTGTTCGGCGTACTGCGTCCGCGCATGCGCGGCGTCCCGTTTTTCATCGCAGGCCTGGGATTAGCGGCGTTCACGATGCTTTTGAGCGAAGGTACGGCAACAGCGATGGGCAAGACGAATCCGCGCAAATGGGGGCTCTCCGGCTGGCTTGCGGACCTCGTGCCGCGCACGCTTTACGGCTGCGTGACGTGCCTCGTGTACGATGCACTCATTGAAAGAGGCGCTTCGTGAGAAGCGCCTCTTTTTTCGTTATGAACGGCAGTAGCCGTGAACTTTCTTGCCGTTTCGCATGTAGCCTTTGACCCATTGTTCGCCCTTGGGGCAGGAGTGCTTCATTTTGCTGCTGTGCATGGTTGAATGCATGGTCGACGTGTGCGCGTACACCGCGGGTGACGCGAAAAGAAACGCGAGCGCCATAACCGATGCAAGGGTTCCGCGAAGAAGACGATTCATCTCTGACCTCCTGGGCCGGCAGATCGAAAATAGAGGAATGAAACGTACTTCGACTGCGACCGGCAAACTCTTTTTCACCGGGCGAGCGGCAGATTGACTCTATTTTGCGCGCAGTTCGACGCCCAGCGGTGCGAAGGACGTCGAGGATTGCTGCGCGGCAGCGGCGGTGTGCGGGCTGCCCAGGCGTAAACGCCGGTTGCGGAAGTCGATCGAACGGACCGTGACTTCTATCGTTTCGCCGATTTCGTAGTCATCCGGATTCACTTCGCGGTCGCTGATGCTGCCGCTCACGCCCGGTGCGATTTCGACCTCGAGACGGCGATCTTTGCCGATCACTTTTCCTTCGATCGTCTTGCCCTGTTTGAGTACTTCGGCGTGTTCGCGCCAGGGATCGCTCAGCGCGCCTTTGCGCGAGGCCGCGATCTTCTTCCCGTTCTGCTCGACGCGAAGAATTCGCACTTTCAATTTCTCGCCCACGTGCACGACGTCAGCGGGTTTCTCAATGCGCTCGAAAGCCAGTTCGCTCACCGGAACGAGCGCGTCGACGCCCGAACCGAGGTCGACGAAGGCTCCGAAATCCGTGAGACGCACGACGGTCGATTCGCGTTCTTCACCGACCTTGAGCGACCGGATCAATTCCTGACGGTCCCCTCGGCGCTGCTCCTGAACGGCGCGGCGGTGGGAAACGACCACGCGCTTGCGCGCCTCGTCGACGTCGAGCACTTTGAGCGGAACCGTGGACTTCACGAGCGTTTCGAGCGGCGTGCCCTTTGCAACCCCGGTCTGCGATGCCGGCAAGAAGCCCCGGTAGCCGGAAATATCCACGAGCAGTCCACCCTTGACGGGCGTCTTCACGAGGCCCTCAACTGTTTCTCCGCTCTCTTTCGCGTCGACCAGGCGCTGCCAGTTTGCCTGCGCAGCATTGCGACGTTCGTCCGCGGCGCGCTGCTTTTCTTCGGCGGCTTTCTGCTTTTCTTCGGCCGATGCTTGGACGGCGGGCTGTTCTTGCGGCTGCGCTTCGACTTGCGGCTGCGCTTCAGCTTGCGGCTGCGCTTCAGCTTGCGGCTGCGCTTCGGCTTGCGGCTGCGCTTCGGCTTGCGGCTGCGCTTCGGCTTGCGGCTGCGCTTCAGACTTGCGGCTGCGCTTCGGCTTGCGGCTGCGCTTGCGGCTTGCGGCTGCACTTCGGCTTGCGGCTGCGCTTCAGCTTGCGGCTGCACTTCGGCTTGCGGCTGCGCTTCAGCTCTTGCAGCTGAACGTCGACCTGCGGCTGCTCTATGCGCTGCGGCTGCTCATCGATCTCCGTGTCTACTGGGGGTTGCTCGTACGCTGGGTGCTCGTTCATAGTGCGGCGTGGGGTCTTCGCCGCTGGGCTTCAAACCACTTGCCAGAGGTAGTAGAGCGCCGACGCGGTCACGATTGCCAGGGTCGCCCATCCGCCGAAGGCCATCGCAAGAGGGAGTCGCTTCGCGCCCATGACTTTGCGATTCTGAGCGACGAGCAGCATAAGAAAGAGCGTAATGGGCGTTGCCAGACCGCCCGCGATCGAACTAGCAAAGAGCAGTGGTATCGCCGAAACGCCGAGCAGTCCGGCAACGGATGCAATGGCAAGCGACGCGATCATCACGGTAAAAAATCTCGGCGCGTGTTTGAAATGCCGGTCGATGCCTTCGCGCCAGCCGAACATTTGCGCGGTAACGTATGCCGTCGTTACACCCAGGACGGGCACGGCGATAAGACTAGAGCCGAGCAAACCGATTCCGAACAGCAGCGATGCAAAACGGCCGGCGAACGGCGCGAGCGCTTGCGCTGCGTCTTGCGCCGTTTGCACCGGTTTGTGGTGTATTCCAAGCGTTGCACCGGTTGCAATGAGAATGAACCAGAACGAAATGCCGGCAATCACCGTACCGAGCGTGGCGTCGGCTTGCACTAATCCGAGTTGCCGCAACGGCGGGCGTTCTTCGGCGACTTCTTGCGTTTCCCAAACGTACGCGTAGGCCGTCAGCGTCGTTCCGAGCAACGCGATCGCGCCGGCGGCAAAAGCCGGGCCGTGTTGGAAGTGCGGCACGAGCGAGTTGCGGAGCACTGCGGACCAATTCGGACGCGCCAGAACCGCAGCAGCAGCATAGGTGAGAAAAAGCATCGGGATGACGACCAGAATTCTCTTTACGCGCTCGTAATCGAGGCCGATGATCATCCACGCGGCAAGAGCCGCCAGCGGCAGCACGAAAAGCCGGTACTGTATTCCCGTCAGCAGTTGAAGTGCCGCAGCGCCGCCTTCGAGATCCGCGGCAAGCGTGAGAAGATTCACCGCGAGCATCGAGATCAGCGCCACGAGCGCCGGCGCGCGGCCGTACGTCTTGAGCAGAACGCGTTCCAAACCACTCCGAGTGACGCCTCCGACCCGCGCACTCACTGCTTGTACGACCGCGAGCATTGGAATGACTAAAATGACGAGCCAGCCCAGTGCGTATACCGTTGTTGCGCCGACGACCGCTAGCGAAGCCACCGTCGTGGGGTCGTTGTCGGACGCACCCGAGATGATGCCGGGGCCGAGCACGTGCCACCAGGGCCGGCTTTCTTTCCTCCTCGCTCGGTCCGAGGCGGCGCGCATGTCTGCGACACATTACCCGCATCCGTGCGCGTTACCGCCAACTCGCCGGCGATTTCTGCGACCGGCACGGGTACAAGTGCGTCATGAAAAGAGCTTGGCAGGTCCTGCGTGACGCGTTTGGCGGATGGCAACGTCATCAGGCCGGCCGACTCGCCGCGGCGCTTGCATATTACGCGGTGTTTTCGCTCGCACCGCTGCTGCTGGTGATCATTGCGTTGCTCGGGTTATTTTTCGGACAGAACAACGCGCAGCAGCAAGTGCAGGGCCAGCTCGGACAAGTCGTCGGCAAGGACGGCTCGCAATTCATCGGCATGCTCATCGGCGGCGCGAGCCATCACGGCACGGGCATGACCGCGCTCATCGTGGGCGGCGCGCTCATTCTCTTTGCGGCAATCGGGATGTTCCTAGCGTTGCAGAACGCACTTGACGAGGTTTTCGAAGTGCATCCGCAGAGCAGAGGCGGCTTCGTAGAACTCGTCCTGCTGCGTTTGCACGCGCTTATCGCAATTGCCGCGCTGGCAGTAATCGCGATCGTCGCACTCGCGCTTGGAAACCTGATCGGCGGGGTGATGCAGACGGCATTGGGCGGCGGATTTTCGGGGCCGGCGTATGAAATCGGCACCGGCATCATCAACATCGTCGCGCTGACTATATTCCTCGCCGTCGTGTACCGAACGCTTCCCCAACGCGCGATCGCATGGAGAAGCGCGTACACGGGAGCGGCGATTACGTCCGCGATTCTGCTCGTCGGCGAAGCAGCACTTTCGGTCTACTTCACCCGCTTCCATCCGGCCGCGCCGTACGGTACCGCCGGCGGCATCATTATCTTGCTTCTGTGGATCTACTACTCCGCCCAACTGCTGCTCTTCGGAGCCGAGATCACCCGCGCACACGGTACCGCGCTCAATCCGGCCGCCGCGCAGAGGCCGCGGGCGGCCGCCGGCGAGTGAGGCGGCGACCTTCGGCACCGTCCGTCCCACTAGGCTGGAGGGATGGCTGCCGAGCGTCAGCAAGTTTCCGGAATGATGTTGGGCTCCGTGCTGACCGTCAGCGGCTCACAGATGACGGTGCGCCTGAATGGCGGCGATCACGATGAAAACACGAGCCGCATCGGCTCGATGGTGAAGTCGCGCTGCATGCACCGCGACGTCGTGGGCACCATTTCCGCGGTGCACGCCGATTCGCTGGTCGTCGATCTCGTCGGCGAGATTTTCAGCGCCGGCGGAGGGACGCGTTTCAGCCGCGGTGTTTCGCACCATCCCATTCCGTCCGCTCCGGTGCTCGCCGCAACGGAAGACGACCTGCGCGCAATTTTTGCACGGCCCTCGCAGTCCAACATTCGCGTCGGGGCGTTGTACGACAATCCCGCACAACCCGCGTACGTGCAAATCGACGACATGCTCGGCAAACATTTCGCCGTTCTCGGCGCGAGCGGATCGGGCAAGTCCTGCACGGTGGCGCTGATTCTCTCCAAGATATTGGAGCAGCATCCCAACGCGCACATTCTGCTGCTCGATCCGCACAACGAGTACGCGTCCGCGTTCGGTCCGCAAGCCGATGTGGTCGACGTCGACAATTTGAAGCTGCCGTTCTGGCTGCTCGATTCCGAAGAGGCGGTTCGCGTGCTCGTGCGCGGCGGGACGCCGCCCGAGCGCGAATCGCAGGCATTGATTCTGCGAGACGCGATATTGCGCGCGCGGCGGCAGTTTGCAGGCAGCGATAACGCGTCGATTACCGTCGACACACCCGTTCCATACCGCCTTTCCGACTTGACCCGCTTCTTGAACGACGCGATGGGCAAACTCGACCGGCCCGACACAGCGATGCCGTATTTGCGTTTGCGCAGCCGGTTGGAGTCGTTGCGCGGTGACAAGCGCTTTGCGTTCATGTTTTTCGAAGGGCTGGACGTCCCGGATACGCTACCGCAACTCGTGGGACGGCTGCTGCGTTTGCCCGTCGACGGAAAGCCACTCGGCATTCTGGATCTCTCCGGCGTGCCCTCAGAGGTCACTGACGTCGTCGTTTCCGTCTGCGGAAGAATCATCTTCGATTTCGCCGTCTGGTCGCAGCGTGAGAACATCCCGCCGGTACTGCTCGTTTGCGAAGAAGCGCACCGCTACGTTCCGGCGGATGAAAGCGCCGGTTTCGCGGCCACGGCGCGAACGATTACGCGCATTGCGAAAGAAGGCCGAAAATACGGTTTGGCGCTCGCGCTCGTAACACAGCGGCCGTCGGAACTTTCGCCGGAGGCGCTCTCGCAGTGCGCGACGATTTTTACGCTGCGCATGACGAACGAACTCGATCAGGAGTTCGTCGCGCGAACCGTTCCGGACGCGGCGCGCGGCATGCTTGCGGCGCTTCCGAGTCTGCCCACGCAGCAAGCCATCGTTTCGGGCGAAGGCGTTCCGATACCGATGCGCGTCCGAATGGACGATTTGGCGCACGGGCGCCGTCCACGCAGTGAAGCGGCGGAGTTTTCGAAAGCGTGGCAAACCGATGACGGCGGGGGGGCGCTCCGTGACGAGGGCGTACGTCGCTGGAGAATGCAGGCGCGCCAGCCGTAACGCGACGAACACGCACGACCGTGAGCACCAAGAACCTTCTGTTGGCGAATCCGCGCGGTTTCTGCGCCGGCGTCGACCGCGCCATCGCGGTCGTCGATCAACTGCTTGACCAGCATGGCGGCCCGATTTACGTGCGCAAGGAGATTGTCCATAACCGGCAGGTCGTGGAACGCCTTCGGGCTCGCGGCGCCGTTTTCGTAGAGGAAGTCGAGGAAGCGCCGGAAGGCTCGATTTTGGTGTTCAGCGCGCACGGAATCTCGCCCGAAGTGCGACGCAAAGCGGCGGAGCGGCATTTGCGCGTCGTCGATGCTACGTGCCCGCTCGTATCGAAGGTGCACTACGAAGCGACGAAGTTCGCGAAGGCCGGTCTGCACGTGCTGCTGATCGGACATGCCGACCATGACGAAGTGATCGGGACGATGGGTGAGATTCCCGGACAGATTACGCTCGTTGAAGACGTCGAAGCGGTGCAGAACGTCACCGTGCCGGACCCCGAGCGCGTTGCGGTTATTACGCAGACCACGCTGAGCGTCGACGAAACCCGCGACATCATGGAAGCGGTGCGCCGGAAATTTCCGAGCGTACGCACGCCGGCGCGCGACGACATTTGTTATGCGACCCAAAACCGGCAGGACGCCGTGCGCGATTTGGCCAGGCAGTGCGACGTCGCAATCGTCGTCGGTTCACCGAACAGCCTCGAATTCGCTGCGCCTCCGCGAGCTCGCGCAGCAACTAGGAACAAAGGCCTATTTGGTGGACGATCCCGGGCAAATTCGCTCCGAATGGGTGCTGGGTGCGGAGCGGGTCGGCGTGACCGCCGGAGCCTCCTCGCCGGAAACGCTCACCCAAGCCATCGTCGCCCGGCTACGGGAGTTCGGCGCCTGTACTATCGCCGAGTTCGGCGAGCCCGAGCCCGAAATCATCTTCACGATGCCGCGCGAGATCTCGCTCATCTAACAAGCACCGCCTCGATTTCTTCATGAAATCTTCATAACGCCTGCGCATAATGCTACGGACTCCACCAAAGGGGGACGGGCCATGCATGGGCTCATTCCGCACTCGTGCATCGTTTTGACCGAGCGCGAATACGATATTCTCAACAAGCCGTTACTACTGCAGCAGTTGGCCCAGCTGCAGCCGGGCTGCAACGCAACGGTCGATTTTCGGAACGTCCGCTATTTCGATGCGTCGTGCGTCGGCGCTCTGGCGGGAACACTCAAACGACTGCGCGCGAGCGATCCCGCAAGCACGATCGTGCTCGCCGGCCTCGCGTCCGGAATGCGCCGCGTCTTCGATCTGACCCGACTAGGCCAGATTTTCGAAATTACCGAAAACTCGGGCTGCGCCGACTCTACGTATTGAACGAATTCAGCGGAACGGGACTGCAGTACGTTCCGTTCTGTTCGTTCAGTGAGACGTTCCAGGTAGTTCCCGACGGAAGTTGCGGAATGTTCGAAGCATAGTAGAAGTCCTGTCCGAACGGATGCGGTCCGCTCCTATCCGATACGGCGGCCAAGTTGCTGCCCTGAATGGGCGGATCGCCGTACTGGTCGGTCAGGATCAGATTCCACTGGCCGTACGTGCTGCTCAAGTTGTTGTTGTCGCCGTTCGCGACGACGATCACTTGTCCGATGCTTCCGGACACTGTTTGACCGGGCAACGGACTCGCAGACTCCACTTGCGTGCCGGTGGCGCATTGTATGCTGCCGGGTCCCGGATTCAAGCCGCCGAGAACCCCGCCCAGACCGCTGCCGCCCCCGCAAGCCGCAAGCGCCAAAAGCAGAGGCGCCGCAAGGCTGAGACGAATGAAAGACATTGCTGATGCTCCCTTCGTAGGAGCAACGTACGGCGCTCCCCGGATATCCTGTGGGTACGCTGTGAAAAGGGCAGCTTGAATTCTCGAGGAGAGCAAACGCGTGAAGCGCATCATCGTCGGATCGAGTTCGGACGCGCAAGAATATCGCCCACAAACGGGTGACCGGTATGCCGTTCTCTCGTTCGTCGACGTGGGCGTCGAGGTTCCGCACATAGAACGGCGGCCGGGTTTCGCCGAACGGCTCGTCATTCATGCGGACGATTGTATGCCGGACGATCCGCCATTCAACGGCCGGCGCCTGCGCCCGCTATCCGAGTCGCAAGCCAAACAAGTCGCGCGCTTCGTGCATGCCAATGCGAATCGCATCGACACGTTGTTCATTCACTGCCATGCGGGCATGTCGCGTTCGCCCGGTGCCGCGCTTGCCATTGCGGAAGTGCTCGCGATCGCGGAAATCGAAATGCTGAACGGAGAAAGTATCGTGCCGAACTCGCACGTACGCGCGTTGGTGCGTGCCGCCCTCGAGCCCTAAGCTTCGGCGGTCTGCCGGCGATGTGCGGGGTCGGCGGGTTCTCTACGCTCGACGGAATGCGACTTCGCGAATATTTTCACCATGCCGAAGCCGCCGCAGATGGCGCAGACACGATCCGTGTTGCGCACGCGAAGTTTCGAACGCGCGTCGATCGAGTGTACGCCGCACACGATGTGCGAGCTCGGGCACAGAAACACGGCGTCGTTCCCGCATTGCTCGCCGCAGTGAGTATATTCGCAGCCAATCAGTGCCATAACCGCACCCTCCGAGGTGGGGCTTGGCTACTTAGCGATTATCCGGGCGCATCCTGGCGCTCGCCGTAGTCATTTGGCACTAGTCCGGCCCCGCCGGGCTTCACTCGGAGATGTCGCTGACCATCTTGCCCGTTTTATTCGGCTCGAGCGTCCGCGCAATATCGCCTTGGCTTACGATTCCCACGAGTTGATCGTCCTCGACCACCGGAAGGCGCCGCACGCGGTTCGCTGCCATGAGGTCCGCGGCGCGTTCCAGCGTGTCATCGGGGCCGACGGAAACGACCTTACCGCTCGATATTTCGCCGACGGTCGTCGTTGCGGGGTTCTTTCCCCGCGCCACCGCACTGACCACGATATCGCGATCGGTAACTATGCCGACGAGCTTTTCATTCGCACCGCATACCGGCAGAGAGCCGACGTCGTCCGCCGCCATCAATTTTGCAGCACTTTCCAGGGTTTCGTCTTTAGAAACGGTCGTCATGTCCGCCGTCATGATATCCGATACTCGCGTGTCCGCCATGATCTGGTTCCTCTGCTTTCACACTGTTGGTAGAGAAAAAACGTTCCCGCTTACAGCCGTCGCAAACATTCGGTAGAGTCAACGCTTTTTTCGCGTCGCCGCCGCTCTTTGCGCGCCTCTTTTCCGGGCCGCGGTTTTCTTGTGGCTGGTTCCGTGTCGCTTTCGCGTTGCAGCGGCCTTGCGTGCAGAATTCTTGCGGTCCGAGGTTGTACGGCCGGTGCCCGGCCGGCGCCCGAGCTCACTCCAATCGGCTTCGGAGATATCGATGCCGTAATGCTTCGCGGCTTTTTTGATGTTCGCAAACGCCACGGTCCGTTCGTCATCCGTGACGTCGCCGACCTGGTCGAATCGCGCAATGGCGTTTCGCACGTGCGAGGCGTCCGTCATCGGTTCTTTACGCTTTTTCGGAAAAGCAAAGACGCTATCGGGCAGGTCGCCGCGTTCGGTCAGTTCGCCGTGCTTTTCGTGCGGTTTCCACGTGGCTCTCATTTTGCAGTCCCTCCGCATTTTCGCGCCTTACGGTATACCCCCACAAAATGCGAAAAGTCCCGAAGAACGGGACCTTTTCGGCTGACGGGACGACGAATTTCCAAAATGGTGGGCGGTAGAAGGATTGAACTTCTGACCTCTTCCGTGTCAAGGAAGCGCTCTCCCACTGAGCTAACCGCCCGCGGCTGGCAACCGGCCGAGTATAGCAAAGGGCCCCGCAGCCGTCAAACGGTTTTTTTCGTTCGCGGTGCGAGGCCCTCTATTGTCTACGATGCGATGGTTAGCGTCGCAGGGAGAAAAGCGGCACCATTTCGCGTTGCCAGGCGCTGTTCACGATGTTTGCCGTGGCGGCGTAGAAGGCGAAGAATGAAGCCGCAAGCAGGAAGTATCCGCCGAGGATTCCCAGTTCGCGCGCGGAGCCCAAGAACTGGATTGCCGGAAGCGTGTATCCCGCGATTAAGCACGCAGTGATGAGAACGTAGGCGAGATTCAGACGCATGGCGCCGATCATGAGTGCGAGCGAAATGTAGCCCATGCAGAAGAGGTCGACGGCCAGCAACAGCATGTTGCTCGGGGTGCGCGGAATCAATCCGGCCACTTGCATCCAGATAAATGCGGCCAGGATGACGTTATTCGCACCGTAGGAGCACATCGCCGTGCCGGCCCACGTATTGGTGCGTGAGAGCGCGTATAATCCCGCAATGAATTGGCCCACGCCCGCGAAAACGAGCAGCGAAGGCACTGCCGCAATGAGCGAAGCCGGCATGGCCGCCCATCCGGAAAGCACCCAAGCGATCACTACGGTGCCGACGCAGAACCCGAACAACCCCATCGCGCCGGGATCGCCGATGCGTGCTTCGCTGGTGGCTTCCTGGCGCTGGACTTCAGTGCTCTCAATTATGGTTTTGACCGGTCCGCCTTCCGTCCATTGCTGCTTGGGCGGACGGGTCAGCGTTGATGAACTGTTCACGAGACCTACCTCACTTTTCTGTGCCGCGCGGCGCGACGCACGGCCTCTTGAAATACTTCCCATCCGTACGGTTTGACAATGCAAGCGGGCACATGATATCGTAAGAAAACTTTTCTCGACCCGCGTACATTGTATGGAAAGGAGTGACGGCAGTTATGATCGCGTTCGTGAAAACCGGTATGTGCCCGCAAATGCTGCGAAATTCGTCGTGCGCGTTTCACGTCGTCACGCCGATCTGCGGTACGCAGCGCGGAGTCATTTCGAATCGAGGTTCGGCGAGCTAGACGCCGCCGCAACCAGCCGTTCGAAAGCCTCCGCAACCGGAGGCTTTTTTATTACTTGCTTTCTCGTTGAGAATGAGGCGTTTCATGGACCACTGGATCAGTGTTCACATCGACAAACGCCGCGAAGAACTGTACGCCGACGCCGCTCGCGCACGCATCCTGCGGATGCTCGAGAGCGGCCGAAGTCCCGGTATTCGCGGCCGCATCGCGGACGGAGCCGAATCCGCCAGCCATGCGTTGGCCACTCTTGCGCAGCGGTTGAGGACTTCCTAATCGGAGGTCTTCAACTGCGCGGCGCTTCGTCTTCACGCAGGAGCGCGTACAACGCGTGATCGTAGTAGTCGCCGCGCAAGCGTTGCACTTGGCGCATCACGCCTTCGAGTGTGAATCCAAGGCGTTCCGGAATGCGCCGGCTGCGATCGTTTTGCGTGGCGACGTGGATTTCGATGCGCTGCAGATCGAGCGCTTCGAATGCATATTCCGCGAGCAGGTGTACGGCTCGAGTCATGATGCCGTGGCCCATGTGCTCTTTGTCGAGCCAGTAGCCGATGCGCGCGTTTCCGTTCAGCCAGTCGATTTGGTGCAGGTCGACGCTGCCGATGAGCGTGCCGTGCCGCCAGATACCCCCTTTGAAAGCGCTGTGTTCGTAGGCTTCCTTTTCGGCGTTGCGCAGAAATGCGTACGTGTCCGAAACGTCGATGACGCGATCCATCCAGGACATCCAGCGTGTCAGATGATCGCGGTTTCTGATCGTCACGTCGTAAAGCGAGTCTGCATCGTCGCCGCGCAGCAGACGAACTTCGGTATGCTCGTCGACGTGCAGGAAAAAGTCTACGAGTGCCGCGGTTATGCGGGGCGGCTCGCTCAGAGGTCGGCGAGATCGGGCGGCGTTGTCTGCATCCATATACTCGTAAACGCTTTCATCGTTTGCGCAGAACTTACTGCTTGACCGAGCGCTCGTTGCGCCAGCGCCAACCCGTAAAGCGCCCGCGGGTCGTTCGGATAGCGCGCCAATGTCTCGTTGAACGCAGTTATCGCGTCGGCATAATTTTTTTGACGGTAATAGAGCGCACCCAGCGTTTCGCCCGCGGGGAAAACGGGAATCTGCTCCGCGCCGTCTTCGCGCTGTTGGTAAGCCAATGCGCGATCGACGGCATCGACGGCGGCGGGAATCTTCCCGTCATGCTCGTCAATTGCTGCCTCCAGCAACCACCGGAAATCGGCATCCGTGTTGCCGTACAAAGCGAGCATTTTGCGCGCATCGCCTGCGTTCCCCAAATGCAGGTCGGTGAGGCCTCGCGACAGCGGGGCGTAAAATTCATTCGCAGCGCTGGAAGAAGCAATGCGGTTCCACTGTCCAAAACGAGCCCAGGTCGCCCACATGTCGCTGCCGCCGTATTGGCGGCCCACGCGTGCCGCCCACACTTGCGCGTTTTGAATATCTCCCAGCATCAGCGCATCGGTCCATCCCGTATACGCATCATGTGCGCCGTATCGCAGTGCGAACGGCCGCTTCGGCTGGGCATTCCACTGTTCGCGTAGCTGCCATGCGTATTCGCTGGCTGCCAGTGCCTTTGCGTAATCGCCGACTTCGGTGTAGGTGTGCGCGGGCATGTGCGCCAGGTGTTCTTCGGCCGGATCGAACGACCAGCCGGCAACACGGTCGGCGCAAACCAACGCCGCACTTCTATCGACAGCATAGTCGTAGGCGTGCATGCACAAATGGTTGGCGAACAGATCGCTCGGGTTCCGCGCAAGCACTCCATTGATGAGCGCAAAGACCTTCGGAACGGGGTGTTCGACGCCGGTGTGCTCCAGCAGCGCTTCGGCATACAGCATAGCGGCATCGTCATCGGGCGGGTACGCGCTCACCAGAGCGGCCATCGCGGCGCGGTACTGCGTCTCGTCCGCATCGTGCTGGTCATACGTCCCGGCGTAGCGCTTGACCACCGCATCGATGTAAGCGCGTTCTTCCGAAGATGCGAACGTTTCGAGTTGTTGCGCGATCTGGGCGGCGTCATGTGCGCGCTCGAATCGCACCGGATCCAACGGCGTGTTGACGTCGCTGCCGTTCGCGAGGGCTTCGCCCCAAGCGGCCATAGCCAAATGCGGATCGCGCCGGAGTGCGGCGGCAAACGCGAGATCGGCAGCTTCACCGTTATACGCGTACAGAAGAGTAAGACCGCGATCGAAGGCCGCCTGCGCTTTTGTGTCCGTCGTGGTAACCGGATGATATGCGCTGGGCGCGAGGCTCAGTGCGGCAACGAGAATAAACGCGCCTATCACGCCGCTTTCTTCTTGCGTCCCTTCAGCGATTGCTTCAATTGGCGCACGGTACGCGACGATTCCGTTTCTTTGGCTCGCTCGCGCAGGAGAGCAAGCACGAATGCTTCCTCGGGCAGAAGGCCTGCCGAATGACGAATTTTGCCGGGCGAGACCAGTGAGCCGTCTGCGAGGTACGCCTCCAAGACGTGCGGGTGCACGTAGCACTTGCGGCATACGGACGGCGTGTTGCCCAGGCGTTTCGCGACGTCTTTGATGACCCCGGCAAGATGCTGCTTGCGCTCTGCCTGCGTTTGGGCTTCGTGCTGCTCAGCGAGCATCGTCGCGCACGTGACCGTTCCGAGCCACGTGCGAAAATCTTTAGCGGAAAAATCCTGCGCCAGAGATGCTCTCGAATGTACTCGTTCACATCGGAGGAATCGATCAGCGCGCGTCGCGCCGTCATCGTCAACGTATTCGAAGAGTTGCTGACCCGGCAGTTCCTGGCATTGGCGAATGATACCCGCGAGGCGCCGGTCCTGCAGGTCGATCGCATGGCGCACGCCGCTCTTGCCGCGGAACCTGAAGCGCACGGTCGAGCCTTCGATCTTCGCGTGTTTGTTGCGCAGCGTGGTAAGGCCGAAGGAACCGTTGTCTTTCGCGTATTCGTCGTTGCCGACGCGGATCGCGGTCGTTTCCAACAATTGCACGACCGTCGCGAGCACTTTGTCGCGCGGCAACCCGGGCAGTGCGAGATCCGCTTCGATGCGCTTGCGGACGTCCGGAAGTGCTTCCGCAAACGCGAGCATGCGTTCATATTTCGTTTCGTCGCGAACTTCGCGCCAGCGTTTGTGATAGCGATACTGTTTGCGACCGCGCGCATCGCGCCCCGTGGCCTGCAAATGCCCGTTCTGAATCGGGCAGATCCATACGTCGGTATACGCCGGCGGAATTGCCAGAGACTTTATCCGCGCAAGTTCGCGTTCGTCCGTCGATCTCTTTGCCGCCGGGCGCGACGTATGCGAAATGCTTGCCGCGGGCGACACGTGTTATGCCGGGAAGATCGTCGCTTACGTAGTGGAGGCCCGGCCGCTTTTGCCGACGCGGCGGGATCCGAGAGCGTTTCCGGTGCGCTCATGCGGCTTGAACGTCGTAGCGAAGCGTACCGTCGGCGCGCCGCACGCCCGCGGTAAGCGCATGCGGTTGCGTTCGGCCGTTCGCCATGAGGTGGTGGACGTCGACGCCGTGCAGCAGCACCGCCGCGTCGGACACAAGCCGCCGGTGGCAGCGCCACCATAGCGTTTCCGAACACATGATGGCGGTCTTGCGCTGCGGCAGCGACTCGACCAGCGCCGAGAGCGCGCTCAAAAACGGTTCGGTCTCCATGTAGTCGGCGTATCCGCGAAACGCCGAATTACGCAGCGCGGTGTTGTGCGAGCCGGGTTGCGATTTACGGAATCCACCGAGGTCGCGCTCCCAAACGTACTGAGCGCCGCCGTCGGCAGGAACCCACATTGCCATTTTGTCGGTCCAAACCCATGGATGCGTGCGGCTCTTGGGAACCGTCCGGACGTCGACGACGCGGCCGATCTCCGCCCTGCGTATGAGCGCGGCGAGTTCGTCCTGCGCGAGCGTCCCGTGCCCGAATGTCACCAGTTCCACCCTACTTGTATATCCGCGCGCCCATGCTTTCATACGCGCTGCGGCATGTGCGGCGTCTAATCGAGCCAAGGCGGTAGACAGGGGCGCCCGCGGTAGCGTAAAATACCCCGGTCCCCGGACAACGATGGGCGCGTCACTGAGTGGGAGAGCATCCGCTTCACACGCGGGGGGTCGTTGGTTCAATCCCAACCGTGCCCACCATTTTCGTCCTAGAGGTTCGAGACCGGCCGAGTGCAAATAGTGCTCGCCGGTCGCATGGCGACGGCGCTGTAGCTCAGTTGGTTAGAGCGCCGCCCTGTCACGGCGGAGGTCATGGGTTCGAGTCCCACCAGCGTCGCCATTTTCCCGGACCGCCCGACGGTGGCCGAGGTGCGGAAAACCCTTGATGTGTCAGGGGTTTTTCGTTTTAGTTGCACGACCAATGCCGAAGATTCTCTGCAAGCGTTTCGAATAGAGGTCGGTTATTTACGTGCGGACCAGGCACGAGCATACAGCGGTCAGACTTCTCTATCGTGCCACGGAGTAGACTGAAGTAGACGGTGCGATACGGTAGGCCGAACTGCTCGGTCGAAGCCGCGCCAATGTAGGGCGCGTATGCACTCTGGGGGGCGTAACCGTTGAGCGGCAACGGCACGCCCTCGTAGCGTAAGCCCGCGATGCTTCCCCATTGATTGAACAGGTTTTGCACCGTTGCGGTCAACTTCCCCGGTCCGACCGGAGCCGACACGCTCAGGTTCGAGTAGTCGTAAGCCGGAAGCGACTTTGTGTTGTTGGACGAAACCGTGTAGAGCGTGTACCGTGCATCTATGCCGTTCTGGAACCGGTAGTCGGCAGCGCCCGAAAACGTGTGGAGCGGCAAACGCGGAACCTGACTGCCGAGGATATACGTGAGGTCGCTCCGGAGAAGTTCGGGGTCCGCATTCAGCAATGACGTCGACGTGAGCGCCCAATCGTACTCCAGGTAGAAGGGACGGCTGACTCGGTATTTGCCGCTCAGATCGATGCCTTGAGCGCGCAGCGTACCGACGTTGACATTACCGGTCACACCCAGGAGGTCAAACGCGGCACCTGCTCCGCACTTACCACCGACTGCTGCCTGCACTTGTGCAAGATAGGACGCCGGGACGAAAGCCGTTCCCGTACTCGAAAGGGGCACCAGCGTCGAATAGAGTTTGTCGTACACGTTCGTATTGTAGAGCGTGGGCTGAGTTTGCGAATCGCCCTGCCAGATATGAACGTAGGCCAGATCTTCGTCGACGCCCTGTTCGGGTTTGAGTATCGTCGACGGAGCACTTCCAATCGAGTTGAGATTGCCGCAACTGATCGGCGCGCCGCCGCCGGCTCCGCCTGGAAACGTCTCGATGAACTTTTGACCGAGCATGTTTTGGCTAGGCTGCGTCGTGGTCGATCCGGCCGAAGCGCGAACCTGATCGCGCGAATCCAGTCGATACACGGCAGCCAACCGCGAGTCCACGAACGAGGTATTCGTGGCCGTCGAGTGTTTTGCCCAAAGGTTAAAATATGCGGATAATGGTGATGCCGTCGACCGGAACGCGTCGCGGACGAAATACGCCCTTTCCGTGACGAACGGTGCTCCCTCGAGCGCGTTCTTGGCGTATGTGAAGTACGCGTTGTTCATGTAGGACATGCCGAACTCAACGTCGTTGTTTCGCCCCACGAGATCGTCACTGGCGATCGCGCCTGTTTCGTTCACGCCGAAATTCTGCCACGAACCGGCGTCGCCGGGTGCGCTGAAGAACGGCAGCATGAACGTCCGATCGACCACGTTCTCATAGTAGTCTGTCGTACAGCTCGAGCCGTATTACGGAGTGTTGCAAGGAGGCGCGGTAGTCGAGCGAATTGTCGAACAGTCTGACAGATTGCCACGACGGCCCCGCGCCGTCCCAGCCGGTGTTGAATTGAGCGTACTGATGCGGTGTTTGACAAGTGATTCCGCCGTCGGTTTGACCGTTTGGGCCGAAGCCGTTGGGACTACCGTTCGCGTTCGTCCCGACGAATGTTCCCTTCGGACATGCCGGAAGGTTGGGATAATTGGCGGGCTCGTACCCGGCGAGCAACAAATTGCCGAACGCCAAAGCGGGCGCGTACGACAAATAGTCGCCGTCGCCGTTACCGGATTTGTTCACCCACCGGCTTTCGTCGATCGACGAGAACGTCACAGCGCTCTTGGGTGAGAAATTATACTGCAATTTCGCAAGTCCGGCGCGCGTTACCGCACCCGAATCGTCCTGATAGATTCCCAGGGTGTGTATCGCTCCCGAAAGCACCGATTGATCGAATGCCGCCCCTGCCTGGTAGAACGTGTCGTTGCGAAACGGCCCGTCGAGCCCCGCAACTCCGTAAGCCGCTGCATACCCTAGCCGATCCTGCGTTCCCGTCGCAGTGAGGCTCGTGGAAAGCTGGTTGAACGTTCCATACCCTTGCGTTACGCTTACGGCGTCGGTTGGCGTCGGGTCCAGCGTCTGAAAGTTAATGACACCACCGATTGCGCTGACGCCCATGAGATCGCTTCCGCCCGAACCGTAAAGCACCGAGATGTCCCGGTACGGAAATACGGGCGAAAGTTGATAATTAAAGCCGCCTTTTATCCCGTAAGCGATTGGATGGCCGTCTATTGCCGCCTCGGTTTCGAGCGTTCCAATACCGCGAAGGCTGATTTGGACGTCATCGGAAAGCGCCGCCGTATCGCCCGTGATACCGTTGTTGACACCCGGAAGCGCGCGCAGAGCGTCCGCAGCGCGGACGACGCCTTGCTGCGCGAGTTCCTCGGGGTTCAGCGTTTTCGTAAAAGTGCTCGATTGCTGAAGCGATTCCTTAGCGTGAACGGTCGTGACCGCGATCACGTGAAGATCCGATGTCGCGCGGTGCATCGTAAGCGTGACCTCAACCGGTGAGTCTGTAAGCACGATCGGCTCCGAGATTGCCGGCTGATAGCCGTTGAGTGAAAGCGTCAGGCGATAGGTGCCCTTCGTAAGTGAAGGGATCGTGAAAATTCCTGCGGCGTTGCTATGGGTTAAGATATTCGTCGAGACGACGCGCACAGCGACACTCGGAATTGGAAGTCCGATCGCGGCGTCGTCGACGACGCCGGAGATACCGGCGCCTGTTGAGCGTGACGCCGCCGCAACAGAAGGCGCAAAAAATAGCGCGATCGTGAGGGCGCAAAGCGCTCGTATACCCCGAAGGATCACGGGATGCTCTGTTCCCCTAAAAATCCGGGAAGCAGTCGCGGGGCCGTCACCACGACTCGACTCGAATTTCTCACACGAAGTTTGCCAATGAATTTAGATGCAGTAAGGAGCACTTGAACTTCAAGGCGCATCCTGCGCCGGAGAGAGTCGTTCCACGCCGGCCGAATCAAAAACTTCCGCGACGCTCCGGCGGAATGTCCACGATGTGAGGGAGTGCAGGCCGTTACCTGTTCGTAAGATTTGCGAGAACGTCGTCCATGACGGCCAGCGGCCCGTTGCTCGGGCTTTGCGCAAGAGCATTGTTGCCGTAGAGCCTCTTTGCTCCTGATGCTAGCGATTTGATGCGGCTTGCCAACGATTCAGAAGAAACTGCGGCGGCGTACCGGATATCGTATTGTGGGCCGCAGCTATAAGCCAGCCGGCGTCGCATTTTCGCGTGATGACCAGCATCATGATGGAGCGAACTTGCTGCTTGCCCTCGCCGAAAACCACCTCCGACGGCATGTGCGCAACGCATACATCAGGGCGTAAGAAACGGAGCGATACATCGCCTTGCGTCAAGGAGTTGTCTTTGGTAATGCGAGGCACGAATTGCGAGTATAATTCAATGCCATTGGAATTCACATAGTCCGCATTGGTCTTCAACGGGCTATTTGCACTGTGCGGCTGCAGCGGTCAAGGCGTCCGAAACGCTGAACTCCATCGCCGCCTCTCGATCCACGTTCGTGGTGAAGAGCTGGTACGTATGGCCAATCCAAGAGCGCATGAACACGCTATTGTCCACGAGCTGCGGGTCGGCGAAGCTCGGCATTCTCGGCAGCGGGCGAGGCGTCTGGGAGATCGGACCGAGCCCGTAATAATCGACGCCTGATTGTCCCGGTGCGGGACCCGCGTTGAGCGCACCCGTTCCGCTAGGACCGGAGTTATAGAGCGAGTCGAACGTGTAACGATCCGTGCTTCCGCTGAGCGCGTTGAGTTCCGCGTTTTGCTGTTGCGCGAGGGCGAGTATTTGATCCCGCAATTGCACGAGCTGCTTGTCTTCGTTTGACTGAACCTTCTTGGGAAAGCGCGCTGCATCGTTCAGCAGTGCATCGATCGCCTCCAGATTTTTCGCGATCGAAGCGGTAATGACCGTAAGGCGATTCATGTCGAGCTGCGCCGCAGCGTTGTCCGGATCCGATTGCGCCGGTCCCATCGAACCGAAGCTCGATTGCAGCGGACCGCCGACGATCATGTCATGAGCTGCCTGAAGAAAGACGGGCTTGGAAAGATTGAACAGCGCGTCGTTGACGAGCACGTTTTTCACACTCTTACGGATATTGTCGCCGAACGCGGTGCAAAACGGAGACGAATGTACGTGCGTGATAGTCTTCAACGGCGAAGGCGAGGGTTGCGGTAAGATGACTGCAGCGAACAAAAAACCCATCAACATAAGCCTGCTCCTACGCCGCCCCCATCGGGGCGTGGGCACATTATAGCATCGGGCGATGACGGCGCGTCCGCGATGGTGCCGATGATCGTCGACGTCGACTGCCGTCATTACGATGCGGACTCCGGCGGGCGCGCGCATCACGTTAGCGGGCCGAGGAAACGACGATCCCGCGGCGGATTCGGAAAGGCGCCGTCGAGCGGCCACCCTTTGAAATTGCCGGGCGCTCGCTCCACTACACAATGAGGCACATGGCGTTCCGCCGGTCTTTCACTGCATAATGTCCGCATGAGGAACTGCCGCGCACAGCCTGCTTGCTCTTGCATTGGGCGCTACCTTCCTGGCGCAATGCTCGGGTACGCAGCAGACGTCCATTCCATCTACGCAGACACACGTGCTCAAGCCGATGGTCACCGTAACCACAACCGCCACCGGTTCGATCGTCGCACTTATCACGGGTGGATTCGAGATCCAAAACCCGCATTGCGGCTACCTCCGGGTCTATACGAATACTTCAACCATTTTCGTCCCGGCCGGCGGCAAGCCGGTCGTTGGAATGACCGCACAGGTGACCGGGACCGGCAGTTGCGCGACGTCCATCACCGCAACGCAGGTGACCCTGACGGGAGGCTCGTCCAGCATCCCCGTGCACGTCAACACGGGCGCATATCTCTACAGCTCGGACAATGCCACCTCGCACGGACGTCCTTTCAGCGCGTACGCGCCGTCACTTACGTGGGCCGAAACGTACTCCGGTTCGGCTGTTTCTGCGGCGGGCATAAAGACGCTTTTGTACACGAACCCGAACCGCGAAGAAACGACCGATCCCTTTTACAATACCAACGAAAAGACGTTCGCGCACACATGCAGCGGCGCTCGAATCACGCAGCCGAACAGCGCCAAAACCATCTACCTGATGGATCCGACCTCGCCGGACATGGTGAACCTTTATAAGTCGTACGTTGCGAACGAACTTTCCAAGCAAAACTTTACGGCGATCCTGGATGACGAGCCCTTCGATTGGTACGCCCTCTCGGCGATGCCCTGCAACTATGTAGCCGCGTCGTGGCTGAACGCGTATGCCGCAGAGATGACCGCACTCAACCACCCGGTGATTTACAGTGGGCTGAGTTCGTTTGGTCCAAATAACACGCTCGCTCCGACGATGCAGTTCAATAGTTCTACCATCGGCGGCTTGTTCGAAGGCTGCTATGCGGCGCACTGGAACCCGACGATAACGTCAGGCGTGCAATGGGTTGCCACGGAAAACACCGAGCTCGCCATGGCACAACAGAATAAGTTGTTCATTTGCATGCCGGTGAACTATACGACTGCGAGCACCAGTTCCGGCATTGCGATTCGACTCTTCGTGTATGCTTCGTTCTTGCTTACGTACGACGTTTCTACGACGTCGCTGTGGGACTTCTTCGGTACCGCGTCGAGTTATGGGGTCGAACCGGAATCCGAGTTGGTCGCGCTTTCGCCGGTTGTGCCTGCCCCGGCGGCCGTCACAACGCTGCAGCAATCGAGCGGAGTGTATGCGCGCCAGTACGGCGCCTGCTACATCGCGGGCAAATCCGTGGGTCCGTGCGCCGCAGTGGTGAATCCCGACGCTTTTAGCGCGCATGCGTTTCCGTACACGACCTATCACCATACGCTGCTCTTGACCGGCGGTGGAATTTTGGACGGCGGAAGGGTTTCCACCACGGGCGGTGCACCGCCCTCGAGCATGGCGCCGCTTTCGGGCGTCATCGCTTTCCAATAAAATCCGTCACGTTGCGCCGTGCTGCATTGTTATGCAGACATGAGCGCAACATCGAACGGTCGTGCCTTACGTGTCGCGCTGGCCGGTTCGCTCGCGCTGCACCTCGTGATCGCCGCAATCATCCATTCGCGTCCGGTTACGGCTGCACCAGAACAGAAAGCGCAGCGCACCGAAGTAATAAAACTTCTACCGCCGCCTTCGACTCCTACACCACCGCCGCCCAAGCCGGCGTTGTCACATCCGCAACACAGAAGTGCCGCGTTTCGTTCGGCGATTCAGCGCGTGCATATAGCGGTGACGCAGCCTCGCACGACGCCGTATGATGCTCTGCCGGCCGAGCCGACTGGTGCGCCAATCGATGTACCTATGCCCGGCCCCGATACTGCGGCGACCGGCGTTCCGATCGCACCGGCGCCCACGCCGAAACCCGCATGCAGCGCTCCGGACGTTGCGGCCAGAACCATCATCGCGCAGTCCGCTCAAGCGCCTGACGATCCTGCCGTTCAGGGTTACACCGGCACGGCGAAAGTACGAGTGGATCTCGATGTATCGGGACAAGTCGTGAGCGCTTCCATCTACGAATCGACCGGATACCTGCAACTCGATCGCGCCGCGATCGCGGCTGCACGCGCTAGCCGCTATGCGCCGGAAGAGCGCGACTGTAAAACTGTCTCGGGCTCCTACCTCTTCGTCGTCGATTTTGAGTAGAAGGTTAGTACAATTTCACTCCATCCGCAACGGTGTTATCGGGTCGCACCAGCACGACGGCGCCGTCCGCATCGGGCACGCCGAGTACGAGCACTTCGCTGGCAAATCCCGCAATAGTGCGTGGCGGAAAATTGACGACCGCCAGCACCTGTTTGCCGAGCAGCGATTCCGGAAGGTAGTGCACGGTAATTTGCGCACTCGATCGTCTCGTACCGATCTGCGGTCCGAAGTCGACGCTGAGTTTGTATGCAGGTTTACGAGCTTCCGGAAACGTCTCGGCTGCGACTATTGTCCCCGTTCGAATGTCGAGCTGGGCAAATGCTTCGAGCGCAGTGGTATCTTTCACGCGTGATGCAGTTGCATCGACAAGGGGACGAAGCCTGCGCAGCGAATCCCAGGCGGTCGCCCGTGCCAAGGTAGCTCAGTCGGTAGAGCACGCGCCTGAAAAGTGCGGTGTCGCCAGTTCGATTCTGGCCCTTGGCAAATGTGTGAGCCCGCCGAGTGTCCGGCGGGCTCACGTTTTTGTCGTCGACGTTTACGCGTGCGCTTGACGCCGCACCGTGCGCAGCGTGACGCGAACTGCGGAACCGGCGGGCACGTTCACGTTCTCGCGATTGTTCCTGGCCAGGAGATAACCGCCCGCGGCGCCCAGAAAGCCGCCCATGCCGGTGTGGAAAATCGTCTTGCCGATGATGTTGCCGACGATCATGCCCGCGACCGCACCTCCGGCTTCCTTGAGCGCGTTGCTTTTAGTTTGCGTCTGCATGCCGGTCACGACGCCGTCGACGGCGTAGGTCGTTCCGTTCGAAAGCACGAGTTTATTGAAAGTCATCTGAACGCCCGCGGTACGCCCTTGCCCGGCGCGCACGACGCGCGTAACGGTTCCGTACATCCGCGCTCCCGCTACTGTGCCGTCCTGCGACGTAACGTGGGTCAGCGTGACGGACTGCCCGACGTAAGCGCTACCGGTATTGACGCTTGAATTGATGACGCCGGCGTACTGCGCGCCCGCATAGGGCGCGGCACCGGCTGCTTGCGCGAGAAAAAGAACCGACAGCACCGCGGCCGCTGAAGATAGAAGAAGACGCATGGATCCTCGAGCCCTCCTAATCGAATGTGAATCGGCTAAGTGGCAGCTTACCCGCGTTTGTCCGCTTCATACCCCCTGCAGCACGCGTTCGGCTGCTTCGAAGCCGGTTGCCGCGCAATCCGGAATGCCCACGCCACGGAACGCGGAACCCGCCAGTGCAAGCCGCGCGCAAACCGATGCGCGTTGCTCGATTGAAGCGATCAGTGCGGGGTGGCCGACCGCGTACTCGGGAAGCAAGCGGATCCACCGCTTGGTTACCGCAAAGAGCGGCCGTGCGGTAATTCCGAGCAGCGATTCGAACTCGGCGCGCGCAATGTCCGCGAGCTGTTCGTTCGTCGATTCCAATAAGTGCGGCTGCAGCGCGCCGCCGATGAATGCGCGCAAGAGAACGCGTCCGGCCGGCGCACGATCCGGATATTTTTGCGTGCTAATCGTCGCGGCAGTGATGCGCCGCTGCTCCACGTACGGCACGACGAACCCCGGCGTGGGCGGCAGAGGCGGAAGATCGCCTGCGTCGTACGCGAGATTGACCGTCGCGATCGAGTTGTACCGGATCTGCTCGAGCATCTCCGCGAGCTCGAGGATCGATTTCGCGCAGCATGCGTCCTGCAGCGTATGCTGGGAGCGTGCAGATAATCGCGTCGGCTTGCGCCGGTGCGCCGCTAGAGAACTCGATTCGCCAGCCATTGGCTTCGCGTGAAAGTGCGGTTACTTCGTTCGAAAAATGCAGCGCCGATTCGATGTTCGCAAGGAGAGCATCCACGAGTGTCTGCAAACCGCCGCGCACGCTCATCAACTGCGGCTGCGCACCGTTGTGCGGCGCGCGCAGCAGGCTGCCGTACCGGCGCTCCATCTCGACGAACTGCGGCAACGTCGCCTGCATGCTCAAACGCTGCGGATCGCCGGAATAGATTCCGCCGACGAGCGGCTGGGCCAGGCGATCGAGTACTTCGCGTCCGAAACGTCGTGTGACGAATGAAGCCAGGCTTTCGTCATCCTCTATGATGCGCCGGGGAAGCAGCGGCTCCATCGCCGCGCGCATGATTCCGGCGGGACTGAAGATGCCGCTGCCCAACAGCGCGGAAAGCGATTTTGGCGTAAAAAGCCGGAACTCGCTTGGAATCGGCCGCAAGCGTCCGTGATGCACGACGCGCGAACCGCGAAATTCCTCACGCATGCCGACGAGATCCCGGTCCAGGCCGAGGCGTCGCAGCAGCTCGCGCGCGGCCGGTTTTTCCGCGAGCAGCGAATCGGGACCGAGCTTCCACCGTGTAGCCGTCGTCGCGCATGGTGTGGACGCAGCCGCCGGCGCGATCGGAGCGTTCGTACAGCGCAATTTCAAAATCGAGACCGCGTTCTTTACGCAGATCCTCAAGGCGCAGCGCAGCGGCAAGTCCGCTGATGCCTGCGCCGAGTATTGCTATGCGGCGCACTGCTCCACGAGATCAGCAAGCATGTGAATGAAGAGCGGATGATCGTTGAGCGCGGGCGCGCGTTCCATGCGCAGTCCGGCCTCACGCGCAGTTTGCGCGGCCTCGACGTCGAGGTCGTACAGCACTTCAACGTGATCGCACAAAAAGCCGATGGGCGCCACGATCACGTCGCGCGCGTTTTGACTCGCGAGTGCGCGTAACGCGTCGCGAACGTCGGGCTCGAGCCATTTCTCGGCGGGAGAACCGCTGCGGCTTTGATACGCGATTTGCCACAAGCCGACTTCGGCTTGCCGTGCGATCAGTGCAGCCGAACGTTCCAGTTGCGTTACGTACGGACTTGCATCCGCCATGGCTTGCGGAATGCTGTGCGCCGTAAACACGACGCGAACGCCGTCGAAGGATGGGTTGCCCAGGCGTTGCAGCGCCTCGAGCAGGCGCTGCGCGTTTGCTCGAACGAACAGCGGGTGCTCGTAATACGGCGGAACGTACCGTGCGTCCCGAATGATGCCGGTGTATTTGTCCCAACTCGCCGGACTCTGATGTGCCGCGAGGATAATCGCGATCGGCGGTTCCGCACCATCGTAGAGTAATTCCTTCGCAACGTCGGCAGCGAACGGCGACGCGTTGACGTACGCGGTCCGCACGACCGACTCGAAACCGCGACGCTCCAATTCGTTCGCGAGCGCGCCGGCTTGACGCTGCGTCAGTTCGTTGAACGGCGATTTTCCGCCGATTTGCATGTAGTGGCCCACGACGGATTCGTAGCGTTCGGCGGGAATGCGCCGTCCCTGCAGAACGCGATCGAGAAACGGCCGAATCTCATCCGCGCTCGACGGTCCGCCAAAACCGAGCAGCACGATTTCGCGCGGCTTCATCTTCGGCTGAGTTCGTGCACCGCGTCGACGAGCGCGAGCACGTTGCCGACCGGCGTCTCCGGCAAAATGCCGTGCCCGAGATTGAAAATGTGCCCGGGTTTACCGCCTGCGCGCCGCAAAATATCTGCGACGGCGGCGCGAATCGTTGGGCCGTTCGAAAACAGCAGAACCGGATCGAGGTTGCCCTGCACGCCGACGCCATCGCCTAACCGAGTCCAAGCTTCGTCCAGCTCGACGCGCCAGTCCAAACCGATGACCTCGCCGCCTGCGTCGCGCATTTCTTCGAGCAGCGTGCCGGTCATCGTTCCGAAGTGAATCACCGGCGTTCCCGGGCGAAGCGCCTCGATGACGCTGCGCGAATGCGGTTGGACGAAGGTGCGGTAATCGTGCGGTGAGAGGGCGCCCACCCAACTGTCGAAAAGCTGCACGGCATGTGCGCCGGCATCGATCTGCATGTTCAGATAATCTGCGGTGATCCCGGCAACGATCGTCATGAACCGGTGCCACGTCTGCGGATCGTTATACATCAGCGATTTCGTCTCAACGTAATTTCGCGATCCGCCGCCCTCGATGGCGTACGATGCAAGGGTAAAAGGCGCTCCCGCGAAACCGATGACGGGCACCTCGTTCTCCAATTCGCGACGAACCAGTCGCACGGTCTCCGCGACGAACGCAAGCGATTCGCCGACCTTCACTGGTTCCAGCCGTTCGACGTCGCGCATGCTGCGAACTTTGCTCGCGACGCGCGGTCCGTCGCCTTTTTCGTACGTGAGCCCGGCGCCCATCGGAACCAGCGGCAGCAGAATGTCCGCGAAAATGATCGCGGCGTCGACGCCTAGGCGACGCACGGTATCGACGGTAACTTGCGCTGCCGCGCTGGAGTCGCGACAGAGTTCGAGGAATGAGAAGCGATCTCGGACTCGCCGGTACTCCGGAAGATAGCGTCCCGCCTGACGCATCAGCCATACCGGCGTATACGCCGCCATTTCGCGACGGCATGCGCGCAAGAACGGATGATCGGTGAGGGTCGCGGCCATGTGACAAATGGCCTTCATCGGGAGCAGCAGCCCTCCTTGCGACTAACGTCGTCCGGGCGGCGAGCCGATAGTATCCGCAGTTGGGAGGCCGCCTATGAAACGCGTATTTACTGCCTTTTCGCGCTGCTGCTCGCGGCGCCGGGGATTGCGGCAGCGGCGCAGCAGACGCTACGCATCGGTTCGGATATTTCGTATCCGCCGCTCGAATTTTATACGGCAAACAGACAGGTGCGAGGCTTCGATTACGATCTTGCGCGTGCGCTTGCCGCGAAAATGGGCGACAGCGTAACGTTCGGCAACCACGACTTCAACGATCTGCTTCACGCGCTCGGCGCAGGAAAGTATGACGCCGTGATCTCGGCGATGAACGACACGCGGGAACGCTCCAAACAGGCGGACTTCGTGGATTATTTTCTCGCCGGCAGCGGCATACTCGTGAAAGCGGGGAACCCGCACCGCATCTTCAATATCGCGAGCCTGTGCGGCATGACGGTGGATCTGGAACGAGGCACCTCACAGGACAGCGCAATCGCGACCCAGTCGAAACGATGCACCGGCGTCGGCCTGCGGCCGATTGCCGTCCTATCGTATGCGACGGATGCGCAGGCGCTCAAGCAGTTTCTCGCCGGTAAATCGATGGCCCACGTATCAGACTATCCCGTCGTATCGCATCTGGCGCGCACGCTCGAGGGCGGCAAAGCGTATGCCGTAGCGGGAGAGCAATTCGGCGTCGTGCCGTACGGCATTGCCGTTTCAAAGAAAAAGGCCGCGGAGCGCGACCGAATTCAGAACGCGCTCAAAGCGATCATCGCCGACGGCACCTACGACACGCTGCTCGAAAAGTGGGGCTTGGAGCAAGGCGCGATGCGCTCCGCTTCGATCAACGCGGGCACGAAATTCCAGTGAGAGCGAACGTCAAATGCCCGCGACCATGAGCGTCGCGCAGAGCGGAATGAAGATGAAAATGCCGATCTGCAACCAAAGCAGCGTGCGCAGGCGCCGGTATTCGCCGAACTCGAGCGCAATCGATCCGTCCGCCGCCTTGTGCCGCTCCCATCGAATGAATGCAAGCGTTGGAGCGATCGAGATGAGCGCGACGGCAAGAAAGAGGGCCATCTTGATCCAGAACACGGGGTTTCGAACGAAATACAGCGGGCCGAAGGACGAGTAGAAGAGCAGCGAGAGTCCGGACAAGACGACGAGTCCCGCGACGACACCATAGGCGCGATCCAGAACTTGTAAGCGGCGTACCAGATCGCCGGGAAGCGTTTGGCGAAAGATCGCAAGTTCGCCTACGAGCAAACTTGCCAGCGTCACGATGAGCACGATGTGAACGAAGAGGAGAAGTGCATCTCGCAGCATCAGCTGCCCAGTGTATTCTTCCAAAAGCGTACGGTACGTTCCCACGCTTCGTGTGCCGCCTGCGGATCGTAATGCCCCAGGCCGGCGTTGCCGGGCTGGTTGGGATTGCAGAAGCCGTGCTTGGCATCGTACCAATACAGTTCGTACGGGACTTTGCCGCTCTTCAAGCGCGCTTCGAACTGTTCGACGAGCGCGGGCGTGTAAAACTCGTCCTGCTTGCCGAAATGGCACTGCAACGGGATCTCGATCGTTCCCGGATCTCCGGCCTGCGAGGGCGGAATGCCGTAGTAACAGACCGCGGCGTCGGCTTCCTCGAGGTGCATCGCCGCGAGCAGAGCAATCGCGCCGCCCATGCAATATCCGCTGACGCCCGCTTTTTTACCATTTTTTTTCAGATGCTGCAGCGCACCGCGCACGTCTTGCAACGCCGCATCCTCGAAATCCAAACCTTCCATCAAGTGATTGGCTTCGTCGCCGATGGCCGCCGTGCGCCCTCGGTAGAGATCGGGAACCAGCGCGCGGTAACCGAGAGCGGCGTATTCATCCGCGACCCGCATGATGTCCGGCGTGACGCCCCACCATTCTTCGACGACGACGATTCCCGGGCCCTCATCGTTGGTTGAAGCGAGATAGCCGGGCGCGGTCTTGCCGTCCGGACGCGAAAATTCGATCGTCTGTCCCATGTGCGGGAGTTTTAGGCGGTTGCGCCTGCGCCTTCTTCGGCGTCCTGGCGATCGAGGTTCTCGATTTTTTCCGCCACGAGCCACCGGTTTGCCGCTTCCACTTGCGCGTCGCTCGTGCGCTCGCGCAGCCACTGAAGAATTTTTTCGTCGGTGGTGTGCTCGCGGATCGCCGCGTCGAATTCGCGGGGTTCGACGCCCCAGCGCTCCATCACGCCTTTGTCCATCGGGCATGGATAGATGTAATCGTGAATCGTTCCGTCGGCGCAGGCACGCGCCTTGTCGAACACGCGGGCGAGCCACAGCACGTTGCCGCCCAGCGGGTCGCGCCCGCGTCGCGGAAAGGTCTTGCCGTCTCGAAAATCTGTAGCCATGGGCCGCATAACAGCCGGCTGGGGCTGCGGGATGCAAAGCGCCGCCGCCTTGCGAAAGCCGCAGCATGGAGAGAGTCGAGAAGGAAGAACCCCGCTGGCACGCCGTCATCGCGGTCGCCGCGGCGTTGCTGCTCTACGTCACGCTTCCGCCGAGGGTCGTCGTCGGACCGGTTTGGGCGCTCCCGGTCGTCTTGCTGGTCATTCTCGCGCCGCTGATGATCTTCTCTCCGCGCCGGCACGAGGAATCTTCGTGGCAGCGATGGCTCTCGATCGCGCACATTGCCGTGCTCAACGCCTTCAACGCGGTCACCATCGTGCTGTTGTTCGCGTGGCAGATTTCGGTGCACCAGCGCCATCTTACCGGCGAGCAGTTGCTGCTCGCCGCGGTGCAGATCTGGCTTACCAACGTCATCGTGTACGCGCTTTGGTTTTGGGAAGTCGACGGCCAAGGTCCCGACGCGCGGACGCACGATGAATTCCAGCGCCGCCCGGATCGCGCCGATTTTCTGTTTCCGCAGATGGCGCTGCAGCCGGAAATCCGCGATCGCCTCGCGTTCAAACCCGCGTTTCTGGATTACGTCTTTCTGTCGTTTACCAACGCGACGGCGTTCAGTCCGACCGACACGTTTCCGCTGACGCGAAGGGCAAAAGTCCTGATGATGGCCGAAGCGCTGACCTCGCTCGTGACGATCGCGATCATCGCGGGCCGCGCCATCAACATCCTCGGAACCTAGGGGAACGTGAATTCGACAAAATCGCCGCGGTGCCGAACCACGGTGGCGTCTTCACTTAAGTTCCGTTCAGGACGCCGTGCAGCGCGCGCATCACGTGCAGAAACGAATACGGATCGACTGCCACGTCGCCTCGGAACGGATAATCCAGCTCGGCGATGAGCGAAAAGATGATCGTGATGACCGCAGTAAGCGCGATGACCATGATGTATTGCGCGCGCGGCCGGTCAACGCGAAAGTAAAACGCAAATGCAATGGTGACGGCGCCCGTGAATAGCATCGTCGCCCACAACGCGAGCGGAATGCCCTGCCGGTTTGCCAGGATGCGGCTCCGGCGCGCATCGAGGAATGCGCCGACGTAGTCTTCGCCGCGCGCCTGCAGCGACAAGTCCGCCGGGTTGCCCGGGTGCCAGGCGTCGATAATTGCGGAAATTTCGTAGGCAGTGTCGTGGGCACGCACACTTTCCCCGCCGCGGCGCATCGCCGGCCATTCTTCGTTGACGACGATCTCGATATACGTGTCGACGGCATCTTGCACGCGCACCCGCATGGCGGAAGGGAATGCGTCGGCCAAATGATGCAGATCGGAAAGCGCGCTCGCTTCGTTCTGAGCCGTCTGCGCCGCGGCATCGAACTCTTGCCACACGCCGACGACCATGAACGACATCATCACCGCTAGCACCGTTCCGACCGTCGTGAGCACCGGCCCCGCAACGTCGTTATGAGTGATCTGCTCGTTGCGCGTGAGCCGCGTGCGCGTGAGCGCTAGACAGCCGCACGCAATGATGCACGCGCCGACGACGCACAGGCTCATGAACAGCCAAGCCGGCAGACCGTAGATCCACGTCACGGCGGCTCGGTTCGCCGCTGCAACCGAGCGCTCCGGCTTGGCGTTATGCTCGAATGTGCGACCCCAAGCCTCGCAAAGGGCGGCCGGCGCGCCGGGGAGAACGGTGGGCCTCGCCCTGATGGGCGGGTGTGATGTAATGGCAGCCTGCGACCTTCCCAAGGTTGATGCGCGGGTTCGATTCCCGCCACCCGCTCAGAGATCGAGGCGACGTAGCCAAGTGGTAAGGCAGAGCTCTGCAAAAGCTCCATTCGGCAGTTCGAATCTGCCCGTCGCCTTTTCGAAGTTTCTGCTGCCGGAGTGCTTTTGAACCTAGCGGTCTTCGGTGCCGGCGCCATCGGTGGATTCATAGCCGCCGCGCTGGCGCGTTCCGGCGCGGGCGTGTGCGTCGTCGCCCGGGGCGAGCACTTGAAAGCGATCCGGCAAAACGGCCTGCGCGTTCAAAGCGATCTCGGCGAATTCGCCGTCAACGTTCCGGCGAGCGACGACCTGCGCGAATTCGACGATCCGGATTACGTGCTCATCACGTTCAAATCGCAGCAGTGGGAAGGCGTGTTGCCGCAATTCGAGCGCGCCGTCGCCGGAAATTCCGTTTTCGTGACGCTGCAAAACGGACTGCCGTTCTGGTACTCGCGTGAGCGTGCCCTGGAAAGCGTCGACCCCGGAGGCCGTATTCTGCAAACGCTTCCGTACGAGCGCGTCGTGGGCGGCGTCGTGCATGCCTCCGGATACGTCTCGAGCCCCGGGTGCATTCGCCAAAGCGGCGGCATGCTGTACCCCATCGGCGAACTCGACGGTTCGACGAAGCCGCGCATCACACGGTTGTCCCGAATCTTCGAAGGCGCCGGTCTTTCCGCGCCCGTCGAGCCCGACATTCGCCGGAACATCTGGCGAAAGCTCGTCAACAATCTGGCGCTCAATCCGGTGAGCGCACTCACTCGCGCAACGGTGCGAACGATGCTGAACGATCCGCCGGTGCGCGCCCTGCTGCGCGTCCTCATCGAGGAAGGGCTCGCAATTGCGCGCGCATCGGGCGTCGAACCGGGCGTCGACGTGGACGAGCGATTGAAGTGGGCCGAGCACATCGCGGACGTAAAGACCTCGATGCTGCAAGACTTGGAGGCCCGGCGTCCGCTCGAACTCGAACCTATCGCGGGTGCGGCGCTCGAACTGGCGCGCTATTACGGCGTGGCGGTGCCGCACGTGGAAACTGTGTATGGACTCACGAAACTGCTCGAGCGCAGCGCGCTCGATGATTGAATGCCGGGCTGCCGCCGCGAACGAATGCACAGCCGCCGCGCAGCTGCGCGAGGAGATGGCTCGCGAATTCGGGGACGATCCGGACGTCGGATCGGAAAACTGGCGCTCACGCTTTTGCACATATTTCGGCGGAAAACAAGCGGCGGGCAACGGTCAGCTTTTTCTGGCGTACGATGAAGGAGTGCCCATAGGATGCGCGACGATCACGATCGCCGAGGAATGGCGCAGGTATTGTTTTGGTACGTTGAACGCGCATGTGAATGCGGTGTACGTAAAACCTGCATACCGCCGCCGCGGCATCGCGGTCGAACTGATGCGCCTGGCCATCGCGTGGGCGCGCGATCGCGGATGCAAGCGGGTGCGTTTACGTTCGAGCGACGAAGGCCGGCGTTTGTATGAAGGTCTAGGCTTTCGCGCCGGCCGCGAAATGGAGCTCGATCTCTGACGCTCGTACGGCGCATCGTCCCCTGCTTGGACATACACGGCGGGCGCGTCGTCAAAGGCGTGCGTTTTGTGGAACTGCGCGACGCGGGCGATCCCGTCGAACTTGCCCGCGCGTACGAGCGGGCCGGCGCCGACGAGCTGGTGTTCCTCGACATCACGGCAACCGTGGAAGGACGAAAGACCACGCGCGAGGTCGTGCGCGCGGTCGCCGAAGAATTGACCATTCCGTTTGCCGTCGGAGGCGGCACCGCAAGCGCAGCCGACGTCCGGCTTCTGCTGCGCGCCGGATGCGACAAGGTTTCAATCAACAGCGCGGCCGTGCGAAATCCTGGCTTGCTGCAGGAAGTATCGGCGGAATTCGGCAGCCAGTGCATCGTGCTGGCAATCGATGCGCGCCGCATTCCCGATCGCGATTCGTGGGAAGTGATCGTCGACGGCGGACGAACTCCGACGGAAATGGACGCAGTCGCGTGGGCGCAGCGCGGATCCGAGCTCGGTGCAGGCGAAATCTTGCTTACGAGTATGGATCGCGACGGGACCAGATCCGGGTTCGATCTCGAACTCACGCGTACGGTGCGCGACGCGGTCGGCGTGCCCGTCATCGCCTCCGGCGGCGCAGGAAGTACCGAAGATTTCGCGCGCGTTTTCGAGGAAGCCGGCGCCGATGCAGCCTTGGCGGCTTCGCTGTTCCATTTCGGCGAGCTCCGCATCCCCGATGTAAAGGAGGCGCTGAGCGCGCGAGGCATTCCAATACGTCCAATGACGGAAGCGAGGCGTTGAACGATGGACGAACTCAAGTGGGACGCGGAGGGTTTGCTGCCGGTCGTGATCGCCGACGCGCGCAGCGGTACCGTGCTCACGCTCGCGTACGCGAATCGCGAGGCGCTCGAGAAAACGATTGCCGAACGTTCGACGTATCTTTTCAGCCGTTCGCGGCAAGCACTTTGGCACAAGGGCGAAACGTCCGGCAACACGCAACGCGTTCTCGAAGTTGCATACGACTGCGATGCCGACGCACTGCTCTACCGCGTCATCCCGGACGGTCCGGCATGTCATACCGGCGCACAGTCATGCTTTCATAACGCGCTCCTGAGTGCGCCGCAAGCACGCCAGTCCGACGGACGGTTCGCGGCCGCGATCGCGCATCTGGACGGCGTGCTCGAACGGCGCAAAGGCGCCGATCCGGATTCCTCGTACGTTGCGAAACTCTACAGCGGCGGCGTCGATCGCATCGGCAAGAAAATCGGAGAGGAAGCCGCCGAAGTGGTGATTGCGGCAAAGAACGCCTCTCACGAAGAACTCGTCTGGGAAGCCGCCGATTTGATTTTCCATCTGCTCGTGCTGCTCCAGGCTTCGAACGTGCCGCTCGACGACGTCGGCGGAGAACTGCTACGGCGCGCCAAGTAGCGGCGCGAAATACGCCGCCGGCTCGGATCGAAGATCTCGCGGGAGTCGGGCGCGAAATCGCCGAGCGCTTTGCCGAGCTCGGCGTACGCACGCCGTCCGATCTTCTGAGCGATCTTCCGTACCGGTACGAAGATTTACGCTTTGCGACGCCCGCCGCAATGCTGGGCGGCACGGACGGCGAGCAGAACGCCGTGGGACGCATCATTTGGGTTCGCGAACGGCGAGCGCGTCATCTGGCAATCGTCGAGGCGGAGTTGCAGGACGAAAGCGGTTCGTTCGTGGCGACATGGTTCGGCCGTACGTATCTCATCGGTGCGCTCAAGAAGGGAGTGCGTCTATTCGTTCGCGGACGCGTGCAGCGAACGCTCGCGGGTGCCAAGATGAATGTGAGCACGCACCGGACGCTCGCCGAGGATGAATCGTACCACGGCGAACTCGTGCCGGTGTATTCCGCGAGCAAGACGCTCACGTCTCGCAAGATCCATCAGGTGATCTCACGCAACCTCGCGCAGCTGCTGCGACTTGCAGGCGAAGAACCGTTACCCGCAAGCATCCTTCGCGAGCGAGCATTCCCGCCGCTCGAACAGGCATACCGCGCGCTGCACGCGCCGAAAACGCCCGAAGAAGCGGAAAAAGCGCGCGAGCGGTTCATCTTTACCGAATTTCTCGCGCTCGCGCTCGCGGCTCAACTCAAACGCTTGGAACGCGTCTCGGAGCACACCGCGGAGAAATTGCGGGCCGCGCCGACGCTGCTCGCCGACTTCGAACGCGAACTGCCATTCCCGCTCACCGATGCGCAACGCCGGGTGATTGCGGAAATTTGGGGCGACATGGCGCAGGACGCGCCGATGAATCGCCTCCTGCAGGGCGATGTCGGGAGCGGAAAAACACTTGTGGCCGCCGCCGCAATCCTGCTGGCCGCGCGCAGCGGCGTGCAATCCGCGCTGATGGCGCCGACCGAAATCTTGGCATCGCAGCATGCCGCGAAACTTGCGCCGCTGCTGCTCCCGTTCCGCATTACGGTCGAAGCCGTCTTGGGCAGCCAAGGCGCAAAAGCGCGCGCCAGCGCGGTCGGAAAACTGGCCAGCGGCGAAGCACTCGTTGCCGTCGGCACGCACGCACTGCTGACCGAAGGCGTCGATTTCAAACGCCTGGGACTGGCGATCATCGACGAGCAGCACCGATTCGGCGTGCAGCAGCGCGCGCGTCTTCGCGCGAAAGGCGCCGCGCCGCATACGCTGCACATGACCGCAACGCCGATTCCTCGCACGCTCGCGCAGTCGATCTACGCGGATCTCGACGTGTCGGTCATCGACGAACTTCCCCCGGGGCGCACGCCGATCGAAACCTTCGCGCTGCGCCGCAGCCGTTTGCATCTCGCATACGAATTCGTCGAAAAGAACGTCGCGCTGGGACACCAAGCCTATATCGTCGCGCCCGCAATCGAAGAATCGGAGCACGACCTCACCAGCGTCGTGGCCGAAGCGGAACGTCTACAGAACGATGTATTTCCGCATTTGAAACTCGGCTTGCTGCACGGACGCATGTCCGCGCGCGACAAAGAAGACGTCATGCAGCGCTTCTCACGCAACGAATTGCACGTACTCGTCGCGACGACCGTCATCGAGGTAGGGGTCGACGTTCCGAACGCGAGCGTGATGGTCGTACTCGACGCGCAGCGGTACGGGCTCGCGCAGCTGCATCAACTTCGCGGCCGCGTCGGCCGTGGCGCGGCGAAATCTTACTGTCTGCTGATTGCGCCCGATGAGGCGGGGGAGGCGGAACGGCTGCAAATCCTGACGGAATCAACGGACGGGTTCAAAATCGCCGAGGACGATTTGCAACTGCGGGGCGCGGGTGAGTTCGCCGGCACCGCACAATCCGGCCGAGCCGAATTCCGGTTCGGCGACATCGTGCGCGACTTCGATGCGTATAAGGAAGCCAGCATGCTTGCCGCACGCGTCGTTCAAGAGGATCCGCAGCTCGCCAAACCCGGCAACGCGGGGCTGCGATCGTTGATCGAGGGCGAACCGAGCGCCCGGGCAATGCTTCTTTCTTCGTAAGGCGGGAAACGAAGCGGCGCGAGGATACCCCAAGGGTAGCGCGGCGTTCAACTTGAACCTCGCGCGCATGAAGAAGATGATCCGGTTCTCCGCAGTCATGCTGCTGACGTTCATGTTCGGTGCAGGCGTGCATAGCTCGGCGTTCGCGCAGGCAGGCGTAACCCGCGTCACGCTGTCGAACGGTTTGCAGGTCATCGTCGTGCCGGATCGCATCGCGCCCGTGGTTACGACGGAGCTGACGTACAAGGCCGGCTCGAACGAGCAGCAATATGCCGGCGAGGCGCATGCACTCGAACATATGATGTTCCGCGGAACGAAGAACGTGAGTTCCGCGCAGCTCTACGAAATCGGCCAGCTTCTGGGCGGCGACTACGACGCGGATACCAAACCGACCTCGACGCAGTACTTCTTCACCGTTCCATCGCAATACATGGACCTCGCGCTGCGGCTCGAATCGGATCGCGCGCGGCACGTGCTGCTCACGCAGGGCGGATGGACCGCCGAGCGCGGCGCGATCGAGCAGGAAGTGACTCAGGACCAAAGCGATCCGTTCGAAAACCTGGAGCTCCGTACGATACTGCCCGCAATTTTTGCTGGGACGCCGTACGCGAAGGATACGCTCGGAACGCTGCAGTCGTTCAACCACGAGATCGATGCGAAAGCAATACGGAAGTATTTCCAAACGTGGTATCACCCGAACAACGCCGTCCTCGTGATTGCAGGCGACGTCGATCCGGCGCGCGCCGTGCGCGAAGCACGCGCCTACTTCGGTTCGATACCGGCGCAAAAAGTACCGTCGAAACCGGTCGTCACGCCCAAACCGCTCAAAGCCGCCACGTATCACGTCACAACGGATTATCCCGTGACGATCGCCGCCATGGCGCTGCAGACCCCCGGATGGAGCGATAAGGATTACGCGGCGGTTCAAGTGCTCGAAGCCGTTCTGGACAACCAGCGTTCCGATCTCTTCGGATTGGTCGCCTCCGGAAAAGCCTTCGGCGCGGCGTTCGTCGACGTCCAGCCCCAGCCGCATGCAACGGCGAGCCTGCTGTACGGGGTCATTCCGACGACCACCAAACCCGACGCATTCATGGCCCAATTGCAAAGCGTCATCGCAAACTACCAGAAGACCGGCGTGCCGGCGGATCTGGTCGAGGTTGCGAAACGCCGCGCCCTTGCCGACAAGGAATACGAAAATAATTCGATAGCCGGCGTCGCCGATGCGTGGAGCGTGGCCGTCGGAACGATGGACCAGAAATCCCCGGATGAAGCAATCGCGGCGATCCAGCAGGTCAGCGTCGCCGACGTCAACCGGGTGCTGCGCCGCTATCTCGATCCGCGCCACGCGATCACCGTCTACGCAACGCCCAGCAACAGCGGCAAAGTCAGCACCGGCACCGCGCAGACCAAAGAAAACAACGCGGTGGCACCCAGTAGGTCCGAACCCCTTCCCGCTTGGGCGCAAGCAGCGTTCGCTCACATCAGCGTTCCCGCGCAAACCCTTTCGCCCGTTTCGATGACGCTTTCCAATGGTATGCGCCTCATCGTGCAGACGGAACGCGTTTCACCCACGGTGGTCGTCAGCGGAGAAATCGATACGAACGAAGCCCTCCAAGCACCCGCGGATAAACTGGGCGTACAGGATATCGTCGATGGGCTCTTTCCTTTCGGAACGACCCAGTACGATCGTCTGCAACTGCGCGAACAACTCGACGCGATCGCCGGCGAGATGCAGGCCGGCTCGAGTTTTTCGCTGCAGGTGGCGAGTGCGCAGTTCGATCGCGGCGTGCAGTTGCTCGCAGGCGACGAACTGCAGCCCGCGTTCCCGGACCAGGCGTTCTCTATCGTGAAAATGCAGGAAGTTCAGGGGTTGAGCGGCGAGGAAAACACGCCGCAGCACTTGAGCGACGTCGCACTCGCGCAAGCCCTCTATCCCTCCGGCGATCCGGCAAATGCGTTCGCGACGACGAAAACCGCGGGCACGGTTACGCTCGACGACGTGAAGGCGTTTTACGCAAAGGCGTTTCGTCCCGACGAAACCACGGTTGCGGTCATCGGCGACGTAACGCCGGAGCAGGCGAAGGCCGTGTTCGAGAAATACTTCGGCAGTTGGAAAGCACAAGGTCCGAAGCCGAATCTCGCGCTGCCGGCGGTGCCGCCGAACAAAGCGACGAGCGTGCAGGTGCCGGATCCGTCGCGCGTGCAGTCCGCCGTGCAGCTCGCGCAAGTGACGGATTTGAAACGTTCGGATCCGGGATGGGCTCAAGTCGAAGTCGGTAACGCGGTCCTCGGCGGGAACGGTGCATTCAGCACGCTGCTCATGGACGATCTCCGCACGAACAACGGGCTCGTTTATTCCGCGTATTCGTTACTCGAGTCGCACAAGAACCGCTCGGTGTTCGCCATCAATTACGCGTGCGATCCGGACAAGATCTTGCCGGCGCAAGCAATGGCGTTGCGCGACGTGCGCAGCATGGAGTCCGGCAAGATCGATCCGGCTCGTTTGCAGCGCGGCAAGGCGATGCTGATCAGCGACATCCCCTTGCGCCAGCAGAGCTTCGGCGGCATCGCGCGCGGTTTTTTGACGTACGCGAGCTTGGGACTGCCGCTGGACCAGCCCACGATCGACGCGCGCCGCGAACTCGCGGCCAGCTCTTCCACAGTTCAAGCGGCACTGAGGACCTGGATCGATCCATCGCGCTTCGTCCGCGTCATTCTGGGGCCTGGGCCAAAATAACCATTGCTTCCCCGCCTGGCGAACGAGCGGGCACTATGGCATAAACTTATCGCATTCCGGTAGGAATATTGCCCGTTCCCTCCCAAGCCTGTGGTTCGTCACTGCGCGTCCTTTCATGGACGGGAGGGTGTTGCGATATTCCAGCAAGCGAGCGCTGACAATCTCTTGACTCCGCCTGAGCAACAGCTTGCTCGACTGCGCGCGTTATGGGAGCTCGGCCTCGACAGGCAAACGCCTGCAACCCAGCTCGAAGGCTTGCTGCAAGAAGCTTGCGGCGCGCTGGAATGCGAGTATGCGGAACTCTGGAACGAGCGCACGCAACAGCGCATCGCGCAAGCCGGAGAGCGTGCCGTACATCCGCTCGGCTCGCTTGCGTTCACCGCCCGCGTCGCATGCGACGAACAAGCCGTGTTCGTTCTCGATCCCGCAGAGCGAACGGATGCTCGCGAGGCGCTCCGCAGAGCCGGAAAGTCCGCGGTGCTCTTGCGCCGCTTCGAAGCCGCGCACGAAGACCTTGCCATCGCCTTCGCATGGAATCATCGCAGGCAGCGCAGCATCAGCGACGCGCAGGCGCAATACGTCGACTTTTTCACGCACGTGGTTTCTCGCATACTGGTCTTGGCGGATAAGCACCGCGAACTGCACGACCGCGTTTCGATCGATCCGCTGACCGGATTGCAGAACCGCTCGGCAACGCTCGAACGAATTGCGCATCTGGTTTCGTCTGCCAGCCGCGCGCAGACGGCGTTTGCCGTGCTGTATTTGGATCTCAACGGCTTCAAGCAAGTGAACGACTCGCACGGGCACGCGCTCGGCGATCGGGCAATCGCGGAGGCGGCGCGGCGCATGCGTGCAGTCGTGCGCCGTCATGAGGTCGCGGGCCGGATCGGGGGCGACGAGTTTGCCGTTCTCGTTCATTTCGACGACGCGGTCGAATTGGAAGCGGTCGCGCAGCGTCTGCTCGACGCGATTTCCGAGCCGATGACGTTTTCGGACGTGCATCTGTGCGTGAGTGCGAGCGTCGGCATTGCGATGTTTCCGCAGCACGGCGGATCCGCCGACGAATTGCTCGCGCGCGCGGACACCGCGATGTACGCGGCGAAGCGCGGGAACGGCTCGCAATACGCGTTCTACGACGGCACGTCCCCCGCACGGTTGCCGCGGACAGTCGCCGCCACGTCGCCGTTGCCGTTCGTCTTCTGTTTTCAACCGATCATCGACGCTCGGACGGCCCGCGTCGTTTCCGCAGAAGCGCTGATTCGCTGGTTCCACCCGACGCGCGGTCTGGTATTGCCGGGCACGCTCGACGAGAGCGGTGCGATGCCCAAGCACATCGATCGCGCGGTGATCGACGCGTTTGCGGGCACGGACGAATACCGGCAGATGGCGCGCTTTCTACCCGTACACGTCAACGTCAGCGAAGCCGACGACGAGGTGCTCGCGCGCTTTCCCGCCGAAGGCGCGCACATCGCGCTCGAGATCGCAGAACCGCTGATCGCTCGAGAGCCCGATCGGTACAGCCGGTTCATTTCCGCCGCAACCGAACGCGGACTTCGCGTCGGCGTCGCCGACTTCGGCGGCGCGGGGCTTCCGCTGCGCTTCTTGGCGGATCTGCGAATCGACTTCGTCAAGATCGGACGCAGTTTCGAGAACGCGCAGCACGGCATGTCGGCTGCAGCCGTCCGCGCGGCAATCGCGCAGGCGCACCATTTCGGCTGGTCGGTCATTGCCGAAAATGTCGAGGATCAAGCGCAGCGCGAGTGGCTGGTCAACGCCGGCGCCGACAACTTGCAGGGCTTTCACATCTGCGGGCCGCTGACGCATCGCGACTTCGCGAACTGGATGTCTCGGCGGGGTGTGAAATGACGAGTGCCGCCCGTCTTGCACGCGAACGCCTCACCGCGCGGCTGCGCGAGTCCGTGCAGTATCCGGTTACGGTTATCCGGGCGCCCGAGGGGTTCGGGAAAACGACGGCCATACGGCAGTTTTTGGCCGCGCACGACTGCAAGACGTTAGAATTGGGGCTGCTGCCCGAACACGGTACGCTCGCAGCATTCGCGCGCGCCCTCGCGCAGACGCTCGCACCGGTTAGTCCCGGCTTGCTTTCGTCGTACGCGTACGCCATCGAATGTGCGCTCCAGTCCGAAAAAGCGGAAGAAGAGCTGGCGATTTGGTTCTTGGGGCATTTGGATCGCGAAGCGGGACGCCTGCTCGTCATCGACGATCTGCATCACGGCGCCGCCGACCCGCGCATATTCCGGCTCATCGAGCGTTTGGTGCAAGGCGCGCGGCCGGGATACCGGTGGCTGATCGCCGCGCGCGAATTACCGCAGGTCGAGCACTGGATCGCGCAAGGGTTGTGCTGCGGATCGCTCGACGAAGAGGACCTGCGCTTGACGGCCGCAGAGATGCGTCACATCGCGCAGTCGATGGGCATCTCGGACGCGCTCGCGGACGCGCTGTACGCAATGAGCGGGGGATGGCCGCTAGCCTTTGCGCTGGGCGCAGTGATGCCGGAGTGGATTGCACGCCTCGAGCAATTGCGTCCGTCCAGCGCGCGCGGATTGCTCGAGTTTTTGGCCGAGCAATTTTTCGTTCAGTGCGACGCGCCGCTTCAGCGGCTGCTCCTGGACGTCTGCGTCTTCGCCACGATCGACGAGAACGTGGCCGCGGCTGCGTCGTGGCGAGCGTGGTGGCCGCAGTCTGCGCAGGCTGGCCGAAGAAGGCGAACTCCTCATCTTGCGCGGCGACGGTTCCGTGCGTCTGCGCGGAGTGTTCCGTCACGTGCTCGAGCAGCGGCTCGCCCTGAACGGTGACAACGCCGTACAAAGCGCGTGCGCGTCTGCCGCGAGCGTTCTCGAAAAGGCCGGACGCATCCCAGACGCTCTGCGTTTGTACGCGCGGGCGCACGACGACGCGAAAATTCTGCATTTGTGCGAACAGCACGGTTTTACGATGATTGACGAAGGCCGCATCGACGACGTGCTCGAGCCGCTGTCGGTCATTCCCGCGGAGCTCACCTCGCAGCATCCCGCAGCGTTGACGATTCGAGCTATCGCCGAATCGAACGCCTCGCGCGATGACATCGCCGAGTCGTGGTACTTGCTCGCCATCGAGCGCGCCGACAGGCCAGTGCTGCGCGCAACGATTGCTTATCGCTACGGCCTGGAGTTGGTACGGCTGGGCCGGCGCGACGGAATCGACGTTTTGGAACGCCATCTGGGCGAAGCCCTCCCGCAGGATCTCGATGCGTCGCTGCGGTCGACGCTCGCCACGGCGTACGTGCTCGGCGAACGGTTCGGCGAAGCGCGCCGGATGATTGCGAGCGCCCTGGCGCTGCTCGACGCATCTTCTCCCAAGCAGACTGCGCGCCAAGATACTTCATCATGCCGCGTGGGTTGCGCTGTTCACCGGGGACGTCGAGCGCGCGAAGACGCAGGCCACACAAGCCGTAAATCTCGCCGTCGATTGCGGCATGTACGACGTAGCGGCGCGCGCGTACTCGGTGCTATACAACATTTCCTACGACGTCGAAGACAATCCGATGCGCACACGCGAAACGCTCGATCGCATTTGGGATTGCGGACTCAAGGCGGGCAGCGCGCAGATGCGGTGGTTCGCGCTGCTGGGCAACATCGACGTTTGCGCCGAAATGGGCGACCGCCAGAGTCTGGTCGGCATTCAAAAAGTCATCGCCGCGCACGGCATCGACTACGCCGAACTGACGACCAGTGAAACGCTGGTTCCCGCACAGGCGCTGATGCTCGCCGGGCGCGGCGATTTTGCGCAGGCATACGAAGTCATCTTTCCGACGGGCGAGCGCCAGTTGACGCCGGATCGCCGCGCCTTACGCTTTTCCGAAATCGCGCTGTTCGCCTCGGCGGCCGGGCTTTTCGACAAAGCCGATGCGGCGCTTGCAGAAGTCGCGGCACGGCTTCGCGAATGCGACGCGTCCGCGCGGCGCACGATACGCGCGCAGGCTGAACCGTGCCCTTGCGGTGCACCTTGCCGGACGCTGCGACGAGGCGCACGAAATCCTCGACTACGTCGGGCGTTTCACGAGCACCATGTCGCCGCGGCTGCGTGCGCTGTTCGGCAGTGTGGGAGCGATTTTCGCGCACTGGGACGGCGCGGACAATTACGACGAAGTCTACGAAGCGCTTTCACGCATGCGGTCTGCGCATTTCGCGGGCGTCGCTGCCGCAATCGAGGCGCTTCCGGGCCGTAGAGAGCGGGCGTCCGTTGCGTAACACCGTACCGCAAGAAGCGCACATCTCGCGCCGCATGGAAACTTTGCGGCAGGAAATCGCGCGCCGAGCCCTCTCGCGCGCGCTTCCCCCGGAACACCGCTCGGTTCTCGCCGAAGTGGTGTCGAAACGCACCACCGATCGCATCGTGGAGTGGCAGTCGAACCGCGACGTCGAGTCCATGTTCGCTTGGGTCGATTCGGTACTGCGCGATCACCCGCAGCAGCGCAACGTGTACAGCCTCCTGTCCTCGACGGTAAGTGCCGCGCTCGACGTGCTCTCCGAAGAGATGTCCTTGCCGGCCGAGCTCCTTGCCGGCCTGACGGATTTGCAGCAGCGCATCGACGTACGCGTCGGTGCGTACTGCGTGCAGAACCACGACAGCCTGCTGCAGGCCGTCAATCCGGTCGACGCGCGAATCGACGAACTGCTATTGCGTCTGTCCACGCAGGATTCGCTGACGGCGGAGCACTCGCGCTCGGTCGGAATGTGGTGCTGGCGAATTGCCAAACGGTTGAACCTCACGCGCGAAGAATCGTACGTCATTACGCGCAGCGGATTGCTGCACGACGTGGGCAAGACGGCGACGCCAATCGAAATTTTGACGGCGCCGCGCGGATTGACCCAGGACGAGTGGGAGATTATGCGTCAGCACGCAGCGCAAGGTGAAGAGATCGTGCGTCAATCGGCTGAACTGCACCCGTTCGCCCCCGCAGTCCGGTCGCATCACGAACGCTTCGACGGACGCGGTTATCCGGACGGACTCGAACGCTGGTCCATTCCCTTTGCCGCACGAGTCGTCGCCGTCGCGGACGCGTTCAACGCGATGATCGCTCGCCGCCCGTACCGCGCGCCGCTTCCCCCCAACCGGGCGATCGAAGAACTAAAACGAAACAGCGGGAGTCAGTTCGATCCCGCTGCCGTCGAAGCGATGATTGAAGTGGTGCTTAGTGCTGGATGATGCCGCCGAACCACGTCAGCTCGAAGACGAGGTTCTCGAGTCCCGCGATGCCGCTCAGCCGTACGATCTTCGGCTTGGCACTCGCGCTGTCCAGCGGTTTGGCGCTCGCGCTGTCCAGCGGTTTGGCGCTTGCGCTGTCCAGCGGCTTCGCGCTCGCGCTGTCCATCGGTTTGGCGCTCGCGCTGTCCATGGTGTGCATGTACGGCTTGGCGCTCGCGCTGTCGGCATACGCGGGCGCGGCGGCGCAGACGACGGCAATCGTTCCAAATACAAGAGTCCGATAGGATATCATGTGCCCCTCCCGGTTGCGGCGAATACTACTAAAATGCTACCGCGCTGTTGCCGAACGGCGCATCTGGTATGACGATCAGGAGTTTGCTCGCTTTTAGAAAGACGTCTATCACAAATGCTAGATAGTGCTCGCGCGGTTGCTATCGAAGATCAGCGCGCCCCCTTGGTCGATGAGCAAGCGGCAGTGTTGGCAAAGCGCTCGACGCCCACGATTTTCATCCTGGACCGGCGGCTGCAACGTGCTTTATTATCGAGCGGATGCCGCCGAGCGCCGCAAAGATTTGCTGCCGCTGACCGACGGCTCGCTGCCGCCGCTCGTCGAGTACACCGTGCTGAAGCTGCTCGCGCACGAAGACGAGTCCCACGGCGGGGTGCGGCGCGCCGGACTGAACGGCTCCGTTGCGGTCCGCATGGTGGAACTGAGCGGAGGCGCCGGCGGCGCCTATGCGGTGATCGTCGAGCGCATCGGCGTTCGCGACAAACTTCTCGCGCTCGCCGCTCGATACGGATTGTCGACGCGCGAGCGACAAGTGCTCAGCTTGGTCGTCAAAGGCCATCGCAACGAGGAGATAGCCGAGCACCTGTGCATCTCCAAGTCGACTGCCATCTTCCACGTCAAGCAGCTGCTGACGAAGACCGGCTCGCGCAATCGCACGGAGATCGTCGCGAAGATCTTTGATTAGCCCCGGCGCCGTCAAGGCGATTGGTTTCGACTTCGACCATACGCTCGGCATCGACAACAAACTCGAACGCGTCGCGTTTTTGCGTCTGCTGGAGCAGGCGTGCAAGGCGGGCGCGCACTGTTTCGGAACGCTCGCTGAAGAGATCGAGCGCATCGACCGGGTGCTCGCCCAGCAGCGTTCGGGCGCATGCACCATAGAAGAAGCCGTGGGAGCATTCGTGAGCGAGCGAGGCGCCTGCGAGCCGGAGTCGTACGTCGGCGAATACAAACGACTGGCGATGGACATGGTGGATGCGTTCGTCATTCCACAGCCCGGCGTTCGAGAAATGCTGGCAGAGCTGCGCAGTCGCGGCATCCCATGCGCGATCTTGACGAACGGCTGGTCGCCGCTGCAACAGTGCAAAGCAGCGCGCGTGCACTTCGACGGACCCATTCTGGTGAGCGCCGACATCCGGACGCAAAAACCGGACCGCCGCGCATTTGCGGAGCTCGCCCGCGTCCTCGCGGTACCGTCCGAATGCGTCGCGTACGTCGGCGATGCGCCCGCGAGCGACGTCGACGGCGCGCTCGCGGCGGGAATGCACGGCATCTGGTTCGATGCGGAAGGCGCTGCCTATCCGGCGGATCTGCGCGCACCGTCTTCGGTTATCCACAGCCTCGCGGAACTGCCGGCTCTCTTGTAGAACAGCGGCCTCGTGCCGAAGATTACTGGCGGAAACTTGGGCAGCCGCAAGTCTGAAGTCACCCAAGGGAACGAACGTGCGCCCGACGCCGGGACGCGTTAAGGAATCGCTGTTTTCGATTCTGCAGACGCGCATCGACGGTTCGCGTTTTCTCGACCTGTTCTCGGGCACGGGTGCGATTGGATTCGAAGCCGCATCGCGCGGTGCGAGCAGAGTGGTCTGCGTCGAAGGTCATCGCGAAACCGCCGCCGCCATTCGTGAGAGCGCCGAGCAGCTCGGCATCGGCGATCGCGTGGACGTCGTCGCAGCACCGGTCGATCGCGCGCTCTACCGCCTGGAAGGCGAATTCGACCTCGTCTACGCCGACCCGCCGTACGGCGACGAGCTTCCGTTACAGATGTTCCGCTTGCTGCTCGAGCGCGATCTGCTCGCGCCGGACGCGCTCGTAATATTCGAACACGGCGCGCGCACGATTCTTCCGCAGATACCGGGGTACCGCGGCGTGCGCGAAGAAGTGTACGGCGATGTCGCTTTGGCATTCTTCACGCCCTCCGGGCGCTCGTGACGGGTAATAACGGGCGCTTCGGGCGCTCTTCGCCTGGCTCGCGCCAGGCAGTGCCGCGCGCCGTCTATCCGGGCTCGTTCGATCCTCCCACGAACGGCCATCTCGACGTCATCGAACGTGCATCGCGCTATTTCAGCGAGCTCGTCGTCGCCGTCGTCGTCAATCCGCAAAAGCGAGAACCGATGTTTACGCTCGAACAGCGCGAAGACATGATTCGCGAATGCGTGCGGCATTTACCCAACGTGCGCGTCGAGCATTTTCGCGGGCTGCTCGCGGATTACGTGAAGACGCAGAAAGCGGACGTAATCGTCAAAGGGCTGCGGGTCGTCTCGGACTTCGAGAACGAGATGTCTACCGCGTTGATGAATCGCGCGCTTTCGAACGTCGACACGATGTTTCTGATGTCGGATCAGAAATATTCCTTCGTCAGTTCCAGCATCGTCAAGGAAGTATTTTTCCTCGGCGGAGACGTCGGGGCGCTGGTCCCCGATCCGGTCATGCGGGTCATGGCTACCAAACGAGAGACACTCAAAAGGTAAAGGGAGGCAAGAGCAGATGTCCGTTTATCGCGTTCTGGAAAAGGTGGAGAGTGTACGTGCAGGAAGGCACGTGGCTGCCCGCAGGGTATCGAATTCTGAGCGAAGAGCGCCTGATCGAGTTCATCGAAAAGGTTCGTTCGTCGCTTCCCGAGGAAGTCGGCCGCGCGAAGATCATCACCAAGGATCAGGAACGCATGATTCGCGCCGCGCAGGAAAAAGCGCAGGCGATCGTCACCGAGGCGACGTCGAAACATCAGGAACTCGTCGACGACCACGAGATCGTCGACCGTGCGCGCAAAACCGCAGAAGTCATCCTGCGCGAGTCCGAAGAGCGCGCGCGCAAAGTGCGTGAAGGCGCGGATCAGTATGCGGCGCAGCTGCTCGGCGAACTGGAAGCGCGGCTCTCCGGTGCGCTCGGCTCCGTGCGAAAAGGCCGTGAGGCGCTCGCGCCGCGGCCGCAAGCGCAATCCATAGAACCGCTCGCCGAAGCCGCCGCCAAGAGCAAACGAGCGGCCTTCGATGCACAGGCGGCCAACGAAACGGCAGCTCTGGAATCGGTAGAATTGGTACAATAGCGGTGTGAACCGATTCACGCTCGCTCGTAATCGTTTTTGGCTCTATGTCGCGGCCGCGTTCCTTGCGGCCGTGGCATCGTTTGCCCGGACGCCGTATTCGCTCATGCTCCCGGGCCGAGCCGTCGATTTGCGCGAAGTCGTTGCGGTAGCGGGGCACGGCGTGCCCGCGACACCGTATTTCCTCACCGACGTCCGCTTCGCATCTCACGTCACTCCGCTGCAAATGCTCGCCGCGCTGCTTCCCGGAGCATCGCTCGCTCCGCACGCGCGAAGTCGTTCCCGGCAGCATGACTGCCGTCGAATACGCCGGCATCGAACGCGAAGCGATGAGCGAAAGCCAGTCGATCGCGGCGGTGGTTGCCGAACGCGCGGCCGGTCTGAACGTTCCGTATCCGCGATCGCGCGTGCTCGTCGTCTATTTCGCGGCGTCGTCGCGGGCGGCGAAAGTGCTGCGCCCGCTCGACATGCTCGTGGCGCTCGACGGTCATCCGATCGCGTCCAATGCGGACGTCGTGCACGCGCTTGCAAGCGTGCGCGCCGGAAGCGACGTGCGCATGGCCATCATGCGGCGCGGGACCGAACTGACCTTGAGCGTGCCGACGATCCGCTACGGCGCACACGCGGCGCTCGGCGCGTATCGCACGACGATCTATCAGCGCCCGAGGATTCCGGTTGCGGTGTCGTTTCATTTGCCGGACGTCTCCGGCAACTCCGGCGGATTGATGTTCGCGCTCGACATCTATCGCCGTTTACGCCCGAACGCGCTGCGGAATACGCCGCCCGTTGCCGGTACCGGAACCATTGCCTACGACGGAAGCGTCGGCCCTATCGAAGGCGCAACGCAAAAAGTGATTGCCGCGCGTCGCGCCGGAGCGAAGATATTCTTCGTTCCGAAAGAGAACTACAAGGAAATCTCGGGCACCAGCGGTATTCGCGTGATTCCGGTCGCGTCTTTCCGCCAGGCGCTCAGCGCGCTGCGCAGTTAAACCGGCGGCGCCTGCACGTTTTGCGCGAAGGCGTCCAAGCGCGCACGATCGATGGCCTTCACGCGGCCGCGATCGAGTTCCACCGCTCCGGCATTCTTCAAACGCAATAACGCGCGTGCCGCCATGTCGCGAACGGTACCCGCCGCTGCCGCGATCTGCGCCTGTGAGAGATTTTCCACGCCCGGAAGACCGCGCGTCATGCCGACGGATGCGCGCGCGTATCCGAGCAAGAATTTAGCGACGCGCTGCAAGACGTGCGCGAATGCGAGATCGGCGATCGTGTCGATCGACCGGCGCCGGCCTTGCGATGCAGCGGCCAAAAAACCGAGTGCGAGTTCGGAGTCGTTTCGGCACGCGTGCAGCACTGCTTCGCTCGGCAGCGTGACGATCGTCGCGTCCGTCAGCGCCTCTGCGCGCGTGGTCGATCCGCCCTGATCGAATGCGCCCGAATCGTTCAGCAAATCGTGCGTGAGCCGCTCGCCGAGCGTATGCGTCTTGCCGTCCGGCGAGAGCAGCGTCAGAATCACTTTGCCGTGCTTGACGATACCGAGATACGGCCACATCTCGCCTTCGTCGAAGATGGTTTCGCCCGCTTTGAACTGACGCTCGCTCATCTGTCCCGCCAAGTCGCGCGTGGTGTTCGCCTTGGCCGTCGCAAATGGCGGAACGTGCTGCAAAAACGTTTCGCCTTCCGCGTTTTCGTCGACGCGTTCCAAGCGCACCGTCCATCGGTTGGAGCCCAAATTTCGCGCGTCCCACGAAAATTTTCCGGGACGCAGCTGCGTCATTTCGTTGCGAAGCGCGCGCGGGTCGGTCTCCTCGTTGATCTCGAGGACCGCTCCCAAGCTCGACTTGTCGAAGGATTCGAGGATTTGCTCCGTTTTGGCTGCAGGCGAAAGCGAGCGGGCATCAAGCGTGATGGCCGCGGGACGGTTCATAGGCATCGCGCCGTGGTTCAGCGTGGGAGCGGGAAACCCCGCCTGCCCCGGCGATAGTTGTAGACTCATGTCCATGCCCATTTCCGATAACGACGTCGTCGTGGTTGCCGGCGCGCGCACCCCGTTCGGCAATTTCGGCGGCGTTCTGGCCGCGCTTTCGGCCACAGATCTCGCGGTGCACGCAGCCGAGGCCGCACTTGCGCGCAGCGGCGTGCCGAAGGATCGCATCGACGACGTCGTCTTCGGCAACGTCATGCAAACGAGCGCGGACGCCATCTACCTTGCGCGTCACGCGGGCCTGCGGGCGGGCATTCCGATCGGCGTCCCGGCCCTCACGCTCAATCGTCTCTGCGGCAGCGGGCTTCAGGCCATTTTGACTGCCGCAAACTCGCTGATGCTTGGGCAGAGCACCTATGCGCTCGCGGGCGGCACGGAATCGATGAGCCAGGCTCCGCACGTGGTGCGCGGCGCGCGTAACGGTTTTCCGCTCGGTTCGCAGGTGAAATTCGAAGATACGCTGTGGGAGGCGCTCACCGACTCCTACAACGGTTTGCCGATGGCCATTACCGCGGAGAATCTGGCGCAGCGATACGGGATTGCGCGCGAAGCGTGCGACGAGTTTGCGCTCAAGTCGCAGGAAGGCGCGATCCACGCGCAGGGAAACGGATTTTTCGGCGAAGAGATCGCGCCGGTCGAAGTCAAGGATCGCAAGGGCAACGTTACCGCGATCGATCGCGACGAAGGCCCGCGGGCCGGTCTTTCGATGGAGAAACTCGCAAAGCTCCCGCCGCGCTTCCGAAAAGACGGCGTCGTCACGCCGGGCAATGCGAGCGGTATTACCGACGGGGCGGCGGCAGTCGTGCTGACTACGGTAAAGCAAGCCAAGGCCGACGGTGTGAATTGGATCGGCCGTCTCGTCGGATCGAGCGTCGTGGGCGTCGATCCCGACGTCATGGGCATCGGGCCTGCGATCGCGATACCGAAAGCGCTGAAAAGCGCGGGCATAAAGCCGGGCGACGTCGCCGTGATGGAAATCAACGAGGCGTTCGCGCCGCAAGTGCTTGCGTGCCTCAAAGAAATGGGAAGCGACGGCGCGAAGCTCAACCCGCACGGCGGCGCCATTGCGCTCGGACATCCGCTCGGCGCGTCCGGGGCGCGCATTGCGTACACGTCGATTCATGAATTGCGCCAAAACGGCGGCGGCTTTGCGGTCGCATCCGCGTGCATCGGCGGGGGCCAAGGCATCGCCGCGGTATTCGCCGCGGAGTAAGCGTCGATGGGTGGTAGCATGAGACGCGCGCTGGACGTCATCGCCGCATTGGTCGTGCTGTTCGTGCTTTACCGCATTTTCGTCGCGCCCCGAAACCTCAGCACGGCGAACGCGCACCCGGCGCCGCGCGTGACGTATCAGACGCTGTCGGGAAAGCCGTTCGCTCTCGCGGAGCATCGCGGGCAGGTCGTATTTCTCGATTTTTACGCTTCGTGGTGCGAACCGTGCAAACTCTCGTTGCCGCTGGTGGAAAAATTCGCGCGAGCGCACCGCGAAGTCGAGGTCGTTGCGGTCGACGTCGGCGAGCCTCGCGCGGTGGCGGCAGCGTTCGCACGCGCGAACGGCATGCGGAACGTCGCACTGGATCCGCAGACGCTATCGCAGGGTTTTTTCCAGATCGTGGGTTTTCCGACGATGGTCGTAATCGATCGGCAGGGGCGCATTCGGGCCACGTGGACCGGCTTTAATCCGGCGATTCAGCTCAACATGGCGCACGCGGAGCAGACGCTTCGCTCGTAGCACACCGCTAATACAACGCAGCGTTCATGCAAAAGACGCTTCCGCCGGCCTTGATGAATTCACGCGTTTCGACCTCGTGGACTTTGAATCCGAGATCGGCCAACTGTTTGGATACGCGCACCGCACCCTTCTGAATGACGACGTCGCGGTTGAAGAACGCCGCGGCGTTGCAGGCAAGCAAACCCGTCGTTTCGTCCTCGCAGGCATCGATCGTCGTGGGAAATACGCGATGGATGAGCTCGAGCCCATCCGGCGTAAACGCCGGCGGATAGAGCAGGACCGTCGATTCGCTCAACGCGCAGAAGCACGTGTCCAAATGATAGAACCGCGGATCGGCCAGTTCCAAACTCAGGACGGGAACGCCGAACGTCGCCGAAAGCGCGGCGTGCGCGGCGGGTTCGGTTCTTGCGCCGCTTCCGGCCCAAATGAGCGCGCGGCCGGGATGCCAAAGCGCATCGCCTCCTCCTTCGAAACGGCGCACCTCACCGGGCAAATCTACGATGCGATAGCCGTGCGTTTCGAACCACCTGCTGTGCGCCGGCACTTCTTTTTCTCGTGACGGAAATGCCATTCGGCTTGGAATGCAAAGCGCTTCGCCGCCTGCGCTGCGGCCGTTGAACGCGGGATTGGCCGCAAATACCATGTCCTCGCATTGCGCATCCGCCCGCAGGACGTACGTTCCGATTCCGATGCGCTCGAAAGTGTTTCGCAGCGCACGCCACTGGTCGAATGCTGCTTCGCGGTCGACGTTGCCGACATGATCTCGCATGAAGACGTTCTTGACGTCGCGCACTTCGAAAAAATCCGGAGATGCCATCAGAACGTGAGACGGGAGGGCCATGGGCGGGCAGTCGGCCGGCGTCCACGAGCCGGGCAAGTCGCGGGCGGCGCGCGCGATCGGAGTGCTCACGACAATGTGCTATCTCGCTCTTTTGGCATCGCCGTCGATTTCGGCCATCAACGGTTTGCCGGGCGCGAGCGTGAATTGCGGCAGCGCGAAATGGAGCGTATTGTCGAACACCGTTCCGAAGATGAATCCCGACGGCTTTCCCCCGCTGAAAAACGTCAAATTGTAGCGCAACTGATCGTCGATGACAAACGGAAACCACACGTCGACCGTGGTTCCCGGGGAGAACGTGACGGGTGCCGTACTGCCTATGGATATATCGAAGAAGCACGCCGCGTCCGGGCCGCCCCAACCAGGCGCGGGCGCGGGATTCGGCACGAATTCGGCGCGCGTGGGCGCTCGCGCATACATTTGCATCAGTTGCACGGCGCTCGACGCATCGTTACGTGAGAAGGCGATCGTGAAATCGTAGCCGCTCGTGCGCGCGCGCAGCGGACGAATCGTCGCACCGCGTGGTGGAATGCTTTCGTCCGGATCGTTTTGAGCCATCGAAACGCGGCATGCAGCCACCTGCGAATCCGCATCGCGAACGTCCCTATTATGCGCCGCTGCCGCCGCAGCCAGCCCGGGGCTCACGCCATGCTCGTGCAACAGGTCCGTTGCCGGCCGCATTTGCACCAGGCCATCGTCGAGCGGATACGACATCGAGCCGGCCCAGCAGTTGCCCGGCGCTTGCGGTGCAAGCATGTCGAGCGCGTCCCACCAGCGATCCGACGAGCGCACGAGCGTCATCACTCCGTGCTGTTTGCCCGAATCCCATGAAAGAAGCGCCTGATCGCGCGCGACCACCACGTCTGAAATCTGCACCGCTTTGGGATCCGCGCCGGATGCGCGTACCGTACGCGCGAGCAAACGCGCGGCGTTCCACCTTACGTCGCGAACGTCGTGCGCAGGCCCATAATCGTCCGCGCGAATGGGCGCGGCCGGGAGGGCCGCGACAAGAACGGCGAGCAGCGCAATCCGCGGATTCATCTCGACGCACGCTTCGCCGTCGCGGTGGCGTAGACTGCTGAAGGAAGCACGCCGTGCCGGACGATACTGGTAGCGCCATGGCGCCAACGCGAGGGGCCCGTATTTCACGACCGGCCCAGCTCGGCTTGATTGCCTTGACGTTCATGGTTATCGCCGCGATCGCACTGTATTTCGTTGCGCACGTTTTGCGTGGCGGGAGCGGTTATCAAATTGCGGTGCGCTTCGCGTCCGCCGCCGGCGTATCGTCGGGCGCACAGGTCACGCTGAACGGCGTCGACGTCGGAACGGTAAGCAAAGTCCTGATTCTACCGGATGCCAGCGTCGACTTCATCATCACGGTGTTCGGCGATACGGCTATACCGAAAGGTGCGAGATTTTCGGTGCGCCCCGCTTTGACGGGCTCGCCGACCGTTACGATCGACATTCCGCCGGGCATTCGCAGCAGCATGCTGGCGAAACGCGTGCTGCCGATTTCGGAGCAGCCGGTCGGGGCGGTGCCGTTATCGCTCGACGCGATGATGGCGCAGGGCCGCGTGCTCGCGAACCGAGCGCAGCGCATGCTGGCCCAGGCGCGACCGTACGGCGGCCGTCTGACGTATCATCTGCAGCATGCGCGTGCGAGCGCTTCCGGTACGATGCAAGGCTTGCGCGGCACGATGCCTTCGGTGATGGGCAGTCTTCATTCCACCATCGCGAAAGCGAAAGCCGACGCGCAGCAGGCGCAAAGCGCGCTGCGCCGACGCGACCAGGCGAAGATTGCCGCGATTGCCTCGTCGTTTCAGCAATCCAGCATCGACATGAAGCGGACGGCGGATGCGCTCGGGCCGCTCAAACGCGATCCGGCTTTGAAAGAAAACGTGCGCTACGCATCCGCGCAACTGCGCGCGGTCACGGGAAATATGGCTCAGCTCTCGCGGGACATGCAGATGATAACCGGCAACGCGCAAACCAAGGCCGAGCTGCGCGACGCGGGGGCGCGGCTGCGCGCGATTCTCCACAAGCTGTAAAGGCCGCTAATTGCCTTTCCATTGCGCTTTGCGCTTTTCGAGGAAGGCGCTCGTACCTTCTTTGAAATCGTTCGTGTTCACGAGCGTGCCGAACTCCAACGCTTCCAACTCGAGTCCGTCCGAAATGGGCAGATGCGCTCCGCCGTTGATGACGCGCTTGCACGCCTCGATGGCCAGTGGCGCCTTTCCGCCGATGAGGTGCGCGATGCGCTTTGCTTCGTCAAGCAACGCCGCTTGGGGCACGACTTTCTGCACGAGCCCGATACGCAGAGCTTCCTGCGCGTCGATCGCCTCACCGCTCAGGCACAGATACATCGCCATTCCTCTGCCCACCAGGCGCATCGTGCGCTGCGATCCGCCGTACCCCGGAATCAATCCGAGATTGACTTCCGGCTGCCCGAAGCGCGCAGTGTCGGCAGCGATACGGATGTCGCCCGCCATCGCCAGCTCGCAGCCGCCGCCGAGCGCAAAACCGTTGATTGCCATGATGACCGGCTTTTTGAATCGCTCGATTTGAAGCGTGACGGATTGGCCGGCTCGCGCTTTCTGCGCGCCTTGGACGGCATTGGGGAGCGCGTTCAGTTCGCCGATGTCTGCGCCGGCCGCAAACGCTTTCGGCCCCGCACCGGTGATGATGACGCAGCGTACGTCGCCGTTGCGCTCGAGATCGACCAGCGCAACCGAAAGCTCCCCGAGAAGATGCGCGCTCAGCGCGTTCAATACGTTCGGGCGGTTCAGCGTAACGACCGCAGCCGAGTCTTCGACCTCGACCGTGATGGTGTCGAACGTTCTAGCTTGCATAATCGTAGAAGCCTTTTCCGCTCTTGCGGCCGTAGCGGCCAGCCAGCACCATGCGGCGCAGCAGCGGCGGGGGCGCCATCATCGGATCTTTGAATTCATCGAACATGATTTGCGCGATGTAATACGTCGTGTCCAGACCGACGAAGTCGAGCAGTTCGAGCGGACCCATCGGGTAGCCGCAGCCGAGCTTCATGCCTTTGTCGATGTCTTCTTTGCTCGCGAGCCCCTCCTCGTAGACTTTTATCGCGTAGAGCAAGTACGGCACGAGCAAACGGTTCACGACGAACCCGGTGGTGTCTTTGGCGAGGATCGGTTCTTTGCCGAGCGTCCGCGCGAAGCCGAATAGGGAATCGATTGTACTCTGCGTGGTCGCAATCGTCTGCACGACTTCCACGAGCTTCATGACCGGTACCGGATTGAAGAAGTGCAGTCCGGCTACCCGGTCCGGCCGCTTGGTCTTGGCGGCGAGTTCGATGACGCACAGGCTCGAGGTATTCGTGCAGATGATTGCGTGCGGCGCGAGCATCTCGTCGAGGCCGCAAAAGAGCGCGGTTTTCGCATCCGCGTTCTCGACGATCGCCTCGACGACCACATCGCAGTCTTTCAAGTCGTCGATGGCGGTGGTGGGCGTAATGCGCCCCAGAATTGCGTCACGCTCGGCAAGCGCGAGTTTTTGTTTTTCGACGAACTTGTCCAGCGACTTGGTAATGGTTTGTATGCCTCGCTGCAGAGGCGCGTCCGCGGCCTCCATCAGCACGACGTCGAAGCCCGACGCCGCGCAGGTTTGCGCGATGCCGTTGCCCATCAGACCGGCGCCGCAGACGCCGACTTTGCGAATCTCGCTCAAGACTGTTCTCCTCCGGTGAAATCGCGCTCAAGTTGTCTAATTGCGTGAGCGGAACCTTTGCGGCTATACTGGTAGGCTGGAAGGAGGATGACCGGTCTGTGCGCACCGCTTATCACGAGGCTCTCGAATCAACCCGTCTGGATGTCGTACGCCTCGGCGCACTGGCGGGCGATGCCATTCGCCTTGCCGTGGAGGCGCTGGAACGGCGCGATTCGGCCGCCGGAGCCCGAGTCGTTGCGGGCGACGACGTCATCGACGACTTACGTCGCAAGATCGAATCCTCTTGCATCGAGCTCATCTGGCGCCAGCAGCCGGTGGCCGGCGAGTTGCGCGAAATTGCCGCGATGCTCGAAATCGCCACGGATCTGGAGCGTGTGGGCGACTACGCCGTCGATACAGCCAAGCATGCAATCAAGCTCGCCGACGTGACGCTGCGCCCGGCGCGTGTCGAGATCGACCGCATCGCCAGCGTTGCGCACGCGATTCTGCTCGACGCAATGCGTGCCTACACCGAGCGCGACGCCGATCTGGCCGAACGCGTGATTCAAGAAGACGACGAAGTGGACCGTCTCTACAAGCGCGGCGTGAAAGCACTGCAGGAAGAGATGGCCTCCGACCCCGAGCTGGTGAAAGCGGGAACTCGCATGCTGTTCGTGCTCGCGGCGCTCGAACGCGTCGGCGATCGCGCGAACAACATCGCCTGGCACACGAAGGAAATGATCGGCACCGCTTGACCCTTCGACCAGCTCAGGGCGGGCTCACTCCGCTCTCCCGGGAACTCTTCGCCGTCACCGAAACGTACACGTATCTCAATCACGCCGCCGTCGGTGTGCTGCCGAAACCGGCGAGCGAAGCGGTGCGTGCGTTCGTCGAAGCGCATGCAACCGCAGGCGTGATGGGCGTGTTTCCGTACGAGCTGCGTATGGCCGAGTACCGCGAATGCATCGCGCGCTTCATCGGCGCACAGCCCGGAACGATCGCGGTTCTGCGAAATACGGGCGACGGAGCGAACGCAATCGCAGGCGGCTTTTCGTGGGAGCCGGGCGACGAAGTGATTCTTCCGGACAACGAGTTTCCCGCAAACGCGCAGCCGTGGCTTCCGTTGCGAGATCGCGGGGTCAACCTCCGTTTTATTCGAACGGCGCGCGAACGGCTCACGCCCGACGTTCTGCGTCGCTGCATCGGTGCGCGCACGAAGGTCGTCACGGTGTCGTGGGTCTCGTTCGAAGACGGTTACCGGCACGATCTCGCGGCTCTTGCAGACGTCGCACATGCGCACGGCGCGATCCTTGCGGTCGACGCGATTCAGGGGCTGGGCGCGTTTCCCATCGACGTGCGGGCATGCGGAATAGACGCGCTGTATTGCGGCGGAGCGAAATGGATGCTTTCCTTGCAAGGCGTCAGCTTCTTGTACGTCGCGCCGGCGCTGATGGACCGGCTGACCGTTGCCGCGCCGGGCTGGCGTTCGGTGGCCGACATGTGGTCGTTTCTCGAGTACGATCAACCTTTGGTGGATGACGCATCGCGCTTCGAAGGCGGAACCCCGAACTTCGTCGGGGCCCTTTCGCTGGTGAAGTCGATGGATGTGCTGCAGAGCGCGGGAACTGCTCGCATCGCCGAACACGTTCTTGCACTGACCGGCAGGCTGTCGGACGGATTACGGTCGGCAGGTGCGGAGTCTCGCAAGTGTACGCGGAAATACCGAGTCCTCGGGCATCGTGACGTTCGGCATGCCGGGCGCGGACCCAATCGCGCTCGGAAAGTCGCTGCAGCGCGACGGCATCATTACGACGTATCGCGCGAACGGCATCCGGGTTTCCCCTCACGGCTACAACACGTTCGAAGAAATGGACGCGGTCGTCGACGGCGTCAAACGGTACGGAAAGGAAGTTGCATGCTCGCCCTGATCCTCGCTGCAGTGATGAGTACGCCCGCGCCGGCGGACGGTACGTACAGGTACGTAACGTCGATGAACGGCGCGCAGGTCGAAAAGACGCAGGTCACCGTCAAGCACGACGCCGCAGGCAATCTCTTGCTCAGCGAGAGCGCGACGGGAAACATGAACGGGCGTTCGGGATCGATCAGCGATACGCTCACGCTCGATCCGGCGCTGGCGCCGCTCGGATATTCCGCGGACGCCTCCATTGCCGACTCCCGTTCGATGAAGTCCACGCTCGCGTTCAAAGGCGCCCAAGCCGTTCAGACCGGCGACGTGACGAAAACATACGCGTTGTCCGCGGACGCGAAGCACTTCGTCGTGCTGGATTTCGGACCTTTCACGGGGTACTTCGCGCTGCCGGCGCAAATGCAGGCCTGGGGCGATCAGCCCGTCGTAGCCATCGTTCCTTTGTACGCGCAAGGCGTGTCCATTACCGTAGACAAAACGCTCGCTCCCGATCGCCCCAAGACCGTGCCCCCAACGGACGCGCAAATCTCCATCAAGAGCCCGGTTCAATTCACGGTATGGTACGATCCCAAAACGCTTCTCGTGGACGAGATGGACGTCCCGGCCGAGGACGTTTCGGTAACTCGGCTGCCGTAACTTACAGGATATCCAGCCTGCCGCCGTCGACGACCAGCGTCGTTCCGTTCACGAAGCGCGCTTCGTCAGATGCGATGAAGCAGATTGCGGAGGCGAGATCCTCGGGTTTCCCGACCGCGCCTTCGATCTTTTCCGCGCCGCTCTTGACGTTCGGGTTGTTCCACAGCATCGGCGTATCGACCGCGCCGGGTGCAACGGAGTTGACGCGAATCTTCCGCGATTCCATTTCGATGCTGAATCCCCGCGTGAACGCCTCGATCGCGCCTTTGGAAGCGGCATAGGGCACGACGTTCGCGGTGGTTTCGTGTGCGTGCACGGAACTGATGTTGACGATGACCGAGCCGGGCGGCATGTGCGGCACGCCGTACTTGGCAAAGAAGAAGACGGAACCCAGGTTCGTATCGATGACGTGAAAGAAGTCCGCTTCGGCAAGATCGACGATCGGCGTAAACGTCATCATACCGGCGTCGTTCACAATCACGTCGAGCGTCCCGTACGTCTGAACGGTCTTCGTAACCGCCGCCTGAACCTGGGTGGAATTGCCGACGTCGACTTCGACCGCGATGGCTTGGCCTTTGGCCGCAAGGATCTCGTCGACCGTCGACTGAGCCGATTGCTGATGCAGGTCCGCCGCGGCGACGCGGCCGCCTTCGGCAGCCATTCGTAGCGCGGTCGCGCGCCCGATGCCCGAACCCGCACCGGTAATCAGACACGTCTTATTGCTGAATCTCATGGAAAGCGGCTTCGGGCAGCCGCGTCGAAACCCCGCGCGATGCAGCGATCGATTCGATTCGGCGTCGCGACGGCCGACCACCAGTGCGAAGCGTACACGGGACAGGACGATATTCGCGATGTTTGGGAACGCGTGCGCGGGTTGACCGTTCGCGGGCGTGCCACGGACTTCTGGAACCGCTTTCGCGAGGACGCGGATCTCGCGAAAAGCCTTGGGTGCAGCGCGTTCCGGCTCTCGCTTTCCTGGACACGTCTCGAACCGCAGCCGGGAGCGTGGGACGACGGCGCTTTCGCGCACTATCGCGAGGTGCTGCAATACCTGCGCGATGCCGGCATGATGACGGTCGTCACGCTTCATCACAACACGTGGCCGCTGCACGTGCAAGCCGCGAGTAATGGCGCCGGCATGCTCGACGACGGCTTCCCCGATCGCATGGCCGAATACGCGGCGCAGGTTGCAACGCGGCTCGGCGACCTGATCGACCGGTACGTGACGATCAACGAGCCCAATCAGCTCGTGTACGGCTTCATCAAAGGGTTTTGGATGCGGACGTATCCGATGCCGCCGGGACTTCCGCCCTTTGCCACATCGGAGCAGCAGATGGACGCCGTGCTGCGGCTGATTCCGAATCTTTTCCGCTCGCACGCGAGAATGCGCGCGGAAATCCGGAAAGTTCGTCCCGGCGCGATGGTCGGGGCCAATCCGCTGATTCTCGGGCTGCCGCGCTGGCTGCAGCACATCGTCGATCGCAACGCTACCCGGCTCAAAACGCCGGAGCACGCGCGGCTGCAGGCGCGGCGTCTCGCGCAGCGTTCTCTCATCGATTCCGGAGTAGTCGACGTTTCGCTCGCGCAGCTCACGATGACGCACGAACGCATGCAGCACGTGCTCTTCTCCGAGCCGTATGTCGTCGCGCATCCGGCCGTTCTTCACGACGCGTCCGTCGCGCTGCCCGAGTCCTTCGACGTGTGGAAAGGACGCGTCGGCGTCCTGCAGGACGCGCCGATGGCGGAAAAGGCCGCGGGCTACTTTCCCGACGCAGCCGTTACGTTCTATTCGGATGCGCCGCGCGCGATCGATGCGCTCGATCGCGGGGAAGTCGACGCGCTGTTCGACGACGACGTCATTCTACGGCAATACTCGAACGACAAGCGCACGCTTTCGAACGTGCCGGGAAACGACCAGCCGTTCTGCGTCGCGATGGCGCTCGGAAACCGCGCGTTGCTCAACGCAGTCGATCGCGCGCTGCGCGCGTTCAAGAAAGACCATCCGCAGCTCCCGAATTCGGATAATCGCAAGACCGTCGCCGACATCGGCCGCTCCGGCGCCGGGGCGGAGGCCGATGCGTCGAGTACCGTGCCGGACCTGGACGGCTCGCTCGAACGCATTCGCAGGCGCGGCGTGCTGCGCGCCGGCATTCATCCCGGCGTCGACGGCTTGTGCGCGCCGGACGGACACGGCGGTTACGGCGGTCTGGAACCGGACCTCGCGCGCGCCATCGCTCGTCAAGTGCTGGGGACGCGTGCGCGCGTCGAGTTCGTTCCCCTTGCGCGCGCGAAACGTCTGACGGCGACGCGTTCGCCGCTGCGCATATTCGACAACGTGCGAAAGGCGTTCGCGATGTTCGGCACGCTCGTCGGGACGAATTGGTGGAATCTGGGCATGGCCGGAAAGCTGCCGCACTTTTTGTGCCCGCCGGAATGCGCCGGGACGCTCGATTACGTCGGACTCGATTACTACTGGGGCGTCCCGTCGATTCGTCCCGGCCAGATTCAGCGATTGTTTTCCGCGGCGCAAGCCCGCTACGGCAATGCGCCGGTGTGGCCGAACGAACTGGAAAGCATTCTCGAAGAAGCGCAGGAGCAGTTTCCGGGAAAGCCGATCGTCGTCATCGAGAACGGGTGCGTCACGAGTACCGACGGCTTCAGCCGCGCGCAATACTTGGACGCGCACATCCGTGAAGTCGATCGCGCTCTGGAAAAGGGTCTTCCAATCGAGGCGTACCTGTGCTGGAGCATCACGTCGAATCGCGAATGGGGTTTGCCGTTCGACGACAACAGCGACTTCGGACTCTTTCACATCGATCTCGATCGCGATCCGGATTTGAAGCGCATCCCAACCGAGGCCAGCGCGCGTTACGCGGAGATCATCGCGGCGCACTCCTCATGACCGCAAGCGTGGACTTCCACGATGACGACGCGAAGCGCTACTGCCCGCCGGGTTTGACGAAGCAGGGCGCCATCACCGCGTCGGTCATGCCGTGGATGAGCCGCTTGTCCGCGGGGGCGACCGTTGCCAGAATGCCTCCGACGCGCACGCTATCGCCCGTGACGAAGTAGTACGGGCACAAGCGAACGCGCCCGTCGAAGCTGCGCACCTCGTCGCGTTCGCGATCGTAGTACTCCTGTCGAACGCGCTTGCCTTTGTGAAAGCGCTGCAGAATTCGCGGCGTTTTGCCGTAGTCGCGCACGGCTTCCTCGAGCGTTGCGATCCATTCGTCCTTCGTCAGATCGTTGGCGACTCGGACGCCGCGCGAGCCCCAGGCCAATTCGGAGAAACCGGAGGGTTTGACGACGAAGTCCCGCTCGCTCTTGCCGAGCTCCACGAGTTGCATCCAATCGCTCACCGGCGATCCGGCCGCTTCGAGGCCGTGAATGACGCCTTGCGGCGGAAGCCGATGCGGATCGATGATCCACGTTTTTGGAAAGAGTTGCTGCAGGCGCGCGTACATCGCTTTGCCGTCTTTGCCCAGCTCGGCTTCCCACAGTTTGCGCAGCGCTGGGTGATGGAACAACGCGAAGTCAGCTTTTCCTCCAGCTGCGCTTTGGGAGGCGGCGTCATCTCCACCCGGTTGTGGCGCGCCGCGTACAGCATGAGTTCTTGCTTCGGCACGTTCAGCAAATCGAAGAGTTCGAAGTTGCGGTAGATCGCGTCGATTTTTTCTTCGCGGCCGCCCTCGAACCGCACGAACAGCGCGTCCTCGGTGAACATGACGTCCTGCGGTTTACAAACGTATGCATTCAAAATGTCCAGGCTGCGAAGCGCGTCGGCAAGCCACTGCATCTCCGGCCGGTAATCGCCGGATTCGTCGGAAACGACGACGGCGACGTTCGGCCGCACCTTTCCGGTCGTCGCTTCGAGCATTGCCGCGAATTGTTTCGGAATTCCATGCGATCCGCCGATGCTTTCCATGCCAAGCCGGCAGTACGCCTCAGTCATCGCGCCGACGAATCCCATACCGCCGGGTACGCTGTCGAGTTCGCTTGCCGTAAATCCGTCGTCGGTCAGGATGAGATCGGGCCGGATGACGCCGGGAATGTCTTGCTTGAAGCGGTTTTGCCTGGACAGGCGCACGATATGCTCGGGCTTGCCTTGATCCAAATAATCCGCAATGAATCCGGGCGCGGTACCACGTGCGCTGCGATTGTATAGCGCGTTGAGCGCCCGATAGAACGCGAGCAGGTCCGAACCGATTCGGGCGATCTTTTCAACCGTGCTCTCGGACAACGCAAACGGCTCGGGACTGATGCGCCAGGGGATCCGCTCGTCCTGGTTCTCGACTTTGAAGAGACCGGACGGGATCGCTTCGTAGAGGAAGCGCGCTTGCTCACGAGCCGTGAGATTTGGGGCGAAAGCCGAACAGGCCATTGAAGACTAAAGACCTCTCGATCGACAGCCGTCGGGGATTTTGGACATGTTGAAGGCGATGTAGCGGCGCCGCATCAGAACCCTAGAATACCCGGAATTGCGGCTCGGTTGCACCGGACCGGCGGGCTGCCGGCGAGGGCGAAGCGAGCTGATTTAATCGTAAGGGCGCCCGGCGTGAGCATGGCGCTGTCGATACGAAGCGTCCCGCCGCGAAGCAGGAGCGTGAGGTGCAGCATGCCTTGAAGGCCGACGCGCTCGAGGGGCACGTCCTGAATCACGCGCGAGGATTCCTCGCCCGCGATGAACTGGAGGGTAGCCTCCTGGCTCCAGGCGCCGTGCGGGGTCGAGTACGTTTCCGAAACCCGGACGGGGAGCTCGCGGCCCCGGCCTGCGGCGCCTGTGCCCGTGATGCAGAAAGGAGGCGGTGAGCGGCGTGCCGCGCACGTCCAGCGTCTCGCGGCTGCACCGCTGCGCCGGCTGCGCTTGCGCTGCAGCTCCCGAGCGAGAAGGCGAGGGCGGTGGCAAGGACGATTCGGCGCTCCATGTTCCTATAACGTTACGCGAGAGACTTTTGACTCCCGCCGCTCGTTTTGCCGACATATCTAGAGTAGACACTTTTTCCCGCCCGCCGTCATTTGACTGCGGGTATACGATGTACGTGATGCCTTTCGACCTCATTGCACTCGACCTGGACGGCACGCTCCTCAATTCGCGCGAGGAAATCTCACCCCGAAACCGGCGCGCAATACGCTCCGCGCTGGACGCGGGCATTCGCATCGTGCTCGTCACGGGGCGCGGAGTCGACACGCCGATCCGCATCAGCAAAGAACTGGGTTTGAATCTGCCGATCATCTGCGCGCACGGCGCACTGACCAAAGATTTTTTGGCAAACAAGACGCTCGGCCACGTACCGGTGCCGCTGCAATATGCCAAACCGATGGTCGAGTTCGCGGAACGGAGGGGTCTTTCCGTCGCGCTGTATTCCGAAGAGTTTTTCTACCGGCTCGAAGGCTCGAAACTCTACATGGAAGACATGGCCGGCCCGGCTTGGCGCGAGGTCAAAACCTTCGAGGACGTCATGCGCACTGCGCCGACGTTCATCCGTTTTCTCGGCCAAGAATCCGTTGAAGCGATGCAGCGCGAGTTCGGCGATCTGCCGCTGCACTTCAAGATCGAGCACTGGCTCGATTTCGTCGAATGTGCGGTCACGAATCGCGACGCGACCAAACAGCGCGCGCTCGCGCGGCTTTGCGCAGACTTTCAAGTTCCCTCGGAACGCGTGCTCGCCGTCGGCGATTCTCGCAACGACGTGCCGATGCTGCGCTGGGCGGGGATGGGCATCGCGATGGGCAATGCGCTTCCCGAGGTGCAGCAATCCGTGCGGTACGTCACCGGAACGAACGACGAAGACGGCGTCGCGCTCGCTTTGGAACGTTTCGCGCTCGCGCCGCCCCGCATGCAGAAGAAGCCGGCCTAGCGATGAACCAGGCCACGCCGAGCCCCGAGTACGACGCGCGACTGCGTGCGATACTCCAGGGCCGCGATTGGGAAGCGCTGCGGGAGTTTTCGCGCGAGCAGAATCAGATTCCGGACGACATCTATAGCAAAGAGCGGCATTTTTGGGAAGTGCTGATGCACAAGCTCGTGTGCAACCGCATCGACACGCTCTCGCAGCACGACGAGTCGCGCAAGTGGCTCGAGAACAACGGGTACACGACCGACCTCGGAGGCGTGTAACGTGAAGGTGCGCATCTTGGCGTTCGCGCGCGTGCGCGAATTGCTGGGCGGCAGGCTCGCACGAGTTGCAAATCGAAAACGGCGCGACGGTTGCCGACGTCTGGGACGCGCTCGCGAACCGCTATAGTGGTATCGCTCCGCTCGCCGGCTCGACGCGAATCGCGCGCAACGGTCGCGTGGTCAACGACGCGAGCGAACGTATCCAGGACGGCGACGAGGTATCTCTTCTGCCGCCCGTAGGCGGCGGCTGATGTACGAGATCACTTCGGAACCGATCGACGTCGCCGCGCTGGAACGGCGCGTCACACGAGACGCGTGCGGTGCCGTCGTCACCTTCACCGGAGTGGTGCGCGAGCGTTCGGACGACAATCGTGCCGTCACGGGACTTTCGTACGAAGCGCACGAGCCGATGGCCGTAACCGAATTCGAGCGGATAGCGGAAGAAGCGCGGGGGCGCTTCGGCCCGTGCGAGCTCGCAATCGTGCATCGCACCGGCGATTTGTCCGTCGGCGAGGCGGCGGTAGCAGTCGTCGCTGCGGCGCCACATCGCGATGCCGCGTTCGAGGTTTGCCGGTACGTCATCGACGAATTGAAGCGGCGCGCGCCGATTTGGAAGAAGGAGCACTATGCCGGCGGCAGCGAGAGCGTCTGGAAACAGAATGACTGTAACGCTCCATCGCATCGCCGCTGAAAATAACGAGGTCGCCGTCCTCGAATACGAACCGCGGCGCTCGCGCAACGTCGCTATCGTCGCGGGCCACGGCTATTCCAGTTCCAAACACAATCTCGACTTTCTCTGCCATTTTCTCGCAAGCCACGGCTATGCCGTCTTCAGTTTGGATTTTCCCGGGCACAAACTCGGCGCGAGCGGCGGTACGCTGTCGGGCATCGACGACCTGATCGACGCCATGAGCGCCGCGGTCGGATTTGCGCGGCGGCAATACGCCAACGCGCTATACGTGATGGGGCACAGCATGGGCGCGATGACCGCGCTCTTCGTCGCAGCTGCGGATCCATCAATCAGCGGAACCATTGCCATCACGACCGGATTCGGACGGCCGAGCGCACTCGATGCGCTGCGCGGCAAAGGGGTGACGGATTTCCGCTCCGCTTACGTCGACGGCGTCGCGCTCCCCGATCTGATGGAAGGCGTCGATTCGCGTTTCGCTGACGCGCTGCCCCGCTTGGCCGGACGTCCGCAGCTCTACGTGGCGGCCGAGCGCGACGCGATGGTCAGCCCGCGCAGCGTCGAAGACCTCTATCAGCGTGCACCCGAACCCAAGAACTTCATCGTCATCGACAGCGACCACACGTACGCCGGCGAGGGCGCGCGCGGTGAGGTGCTGCAATGGCTGAACGCACAGCACCCGCGCTGATTCGCGGTTTGCGCCGGTATAGCCGGCATCTGCTGATTCCCGAAGTCGGCGTGGCGGGACAGGAGCGATTGTCCGCGGCCCGCGTTCTTTGCATCGGCGCGGGCGGTTTGGGTTCGCCCGTGCTGCAGTATTTGGCCGCGGCGGGCGTCGGACGAATCGGCGTCATGGACGACGATGCCGTCGACGAAAGCAACTTGCAGCGCCAGACCATCTTCGCTACGGCGGACGTCGGAAAGCCCAAGGCGCACGTCGCCGCGCAGCGCGTCCGCGAGATCAATCCGCTCGTGGCGGCGGACCCGATTGCGATGCGTTTCGATTCGTCGAACGCGCGCGAACTCGTTCGGTTGTATGACGTCGCGATCGATTGCACCGATCGATTCGAAACGCGGTACCTAATCAACGATGCGTGCGTACTCGAAGGAAAGCCCGACGTGTACGGCTCGATTTTCCGCTTCGACGGCCAGGTGAGCGTGTTCGCGCGCGGCCGCGGCCCGTGCTACCGATGTCTGTTTCCGCAAGCGCCGCCGGAGGGGTCGGTTCCGACGTGCGCGGAAGGCGGCGTGCTCGGCGTACTCGCGGGTATCGTCGGAACGCTGCAGGCGAACGAGGCGTTGAAAATCATTCTCGATATCGGCGATCCGCTGATCGGCCGTCTGCTCTTGGTCGACGCGCTTTCCGCGCGAATGCGCGAAGTGACAATCGAACGCGACGCCGGTTGCCCTCTCTGCGGAGACGTGCCGCAAATCGCGGACGTCGCAGCGCAAGCCGGCGGCGAAGAATCCCGCGACGTCGAAGAAATCGAAGCAACGCAGCTCGACGAGAGTGCGCTCGGCGCAATCGTCCTGGACGTGCGCGAGCCGCACGAAGCGGTACTGGGTTTGCTGGAGGGTGCGCTGCACATTCCGGCATCCGAGCTTCCGGAGCGCCTGCACGAGCTCGATTCTTCCAAACGCTACGTGCTCGCGTGCCGTGTCGGGCAGAAATCGCTGTGGGCCGCTCGCCTGCTGCGTGACGCGGGTTTCACGCGAGTCGTTCATTTGCGCGGAGGATTGCTCGCGTACGCGGCGCAGCACGACGAGTTCGCCTTTTTCTGAACGATTCGAGATGAAAAGCAAACCGTTTGGTCCCGGTCGCGTGCCCGTGCCCGCCGTCGGGCAAGGAACGTGGGATATCCCAGAGAGCGGCACGCGCGCGCAGGAAGCGATCCGCGCATTGCGTCGAGGCATCGAGCTGGGTCTGACGCACATCGATTGCGCCGAGATGTACGGCAGCGGACGCGCGGAGGAAATGGTCGGCGAGGCGATTGCCGGCATTGCGCGCGAATCGCTTTTCATAGCGAGCAAAGTGCTTCCCGGCAACGCGAGCTATAAGGGAACCATTGCCGCATGCGAACGCTCTCTGCGCCGCATGCGCACGGCGTATCTCGATCTGTACCTGCTGCACTGGCCGGGGGCGCAACCCCTGGAGGACACGATGCGCGCGTTGGAAACGCTGGTTGCGCAAGGGAAGGTGCGATTCATCGGCGTCAGCAATTTCGACGTGGACGGCGTGCGTGAAGCGCAGTCGTATCTTCGATCGGTTTCGATGTCGTGCGATCAGGTACTCTATCATCTGAAGGAGCGCGGACCCGAAGCGCATCTGCAGCCGTACTGCGCGCAGCAACTGATCGCGCTCGTCGGCTACACGCCGTTCGGCCGCGGGCGCTTTCCGCGCAAAGAAGCGGAGCCCGGCGGCATTCTCGGACGCATCGCCGCGAGCTGCGGGAAGACGGTCCGGCAAGTGATTCTGAACTTTCTCACGCGGGAGCCCAACGCGTTCGCGATTCCAAAAGCGTCGCGCGTCGAGCACGTCGAGGAAAATGCGGGCGCCATGGGATGGCAGTTGTCGCCCGAAGAGATCGCGTCAATCGACGCGGCGTTTCCGGTGAATGAGGGACCGCTTGCAACGCTCTGACCTGCGCGAGATAAAACGGTTGGCGTGCGAGTTCGCGCTGGAATTGGGCGCGGCCGAAGTGCGCGTCGCTCCCGCGCGCACGGATGAAGCCGCCGGCGAAGCGATGCGGACGGCGTTCGCACGCGGCGATTTCACGACGTGGCGCTACGATGAGGAATACGCGCGTAAAGCCTCGTCGCCCCAGAACGTTTTGGCGGGCGCGCGATCCGTACTGTGCGTGGCCATGCCGTACCGTACGGACGAACCGCCATCCCCGCCGCTCAGCGGACGCGTTTCGAACTATGCGTGGTCCGTCGATTACCACCATCGTATGAAAGGGCTGCTCGCGCAGGTCGCACAGCGTATCGACGCAGCGGCCGGCGCCGCCGTTACGGCAATTGCTTGCGATACGAAACCGCTTGCGGAGCGCGCGTTCGCCGCAAGCGCGGGGCTGGGGTGGATCGGCAAACATACGAATCTCATTCATCCGCACGCGGGCTCGTTCGTGTTCCTCGGGCGAGATCGTTACGACGCTGCCTCTGGAGCCCGACGCTCCGCTGCGCAAGACGTGCGGTACGTGCACGCGATGCGTGAGCGCTTGTCCGACCGGTGCGCTGCGCGGCGACTACACCATCGACGCGACGCGCTGCATCGCGGACCTCACGCAGCGTACCGATGCAATTCCCGCAGCAATGCGCCCGCTCGTCGGCACTTGGGTATGGGGCTGCGATTTGTGTCAAATCGTGTGCCCGCCGAACGAGCGCGCGACGGTCGAGTGCGAGCAACGTGAATCGCCCGCTTTCGAGCAAAACGTCCACGCCGTCACTCGTGCGGTTGCTGCGGTTACGAAGCGGCGAGTTCAAACGAACGTATGCGCGCACGGCGATGGGCTGGCGCGGCGCGGCGATTTTGCGGCGCAATGCTGCCGTCGCCTTGGGAAACTCGCTGGACCGCGCGGCGGTGCCTGCGTTGGCCGACTCCCTGCGCGAGGATCCGCACGCGATGGTGCGGGGACATTCCGCATGGGCGCTCGGTCGAATCGGCGGAAATGCGGCGCTTGCATGTTTGCGCGATTGCTTGCCGGGCGAGCGAGACGAAAGCGTGCGCGCCGAGATTCGCGCCGCCCTCGATGCGCCGGAACTCCTCGCACCGGCTGGAGCGTTAGAGTCAGTATGAAGGGAATCGCTTCGGCTCTCGTTGCGGCTTTGATTCTGTGCACCTCGTCTGCACCGGCGAGCGCTCAGGCAGCGGGCGTTGCGCAGCTCATCGCCCGCATGACGGCAGCCGACAACGTCCGCAGTTACACCGCAAGCGTTCACGCGGACATCGCGATGCACTCGTTTCCGTTTCTGAGTCCCTCGCTCGACGGAACCTATTATCACAAGCAGCCGAGCATGAACAAGATCGTGTTCACGAGCGGTCTTCCGTTCATCGCCCGGCAGTTCAGCAAAGTGTATCCGGAAATCGAAAGCCCCGCCCGCTGGTTGGAAATGTACGACATTTCGGTGGAGAGTTCGGACCGCGAGGACACGACGCTCAAACTCGTACCGCGCAAGCACGGACGCGTCGACCACATCGATGCGAAGATCGACGACGCGACCGGCGACTTGATCGAGCTGCGCTGGAACTATGGCGACGGCGGATACGCCACCCTGCAGCAGACGTACAGCGTCGTCCAGGGTCACCGCTTGGTGACGCAGCAGAGCGGACACGTCGAGGTTCCGAATTACAACGCCGACCTGAGGTCGACGTTCACGGCGTTCAAAATCAACGCAAACATCCCGGATTCGGTCTTCGCGGACAACGGATAGTCCGGCCCGTTCCGGGAAGAAGAGTACCGAATGGCCGCACCGACTATCGACCTCACGCGCGAATTACTGACCGATCAGTTCAGCCGGCCCATCACGTATTTGCGCATCTCGGTGACCGACAAGTGCAACCTGCGCTGCGTGTATTGCATGCCGGAAAGCGGGCTGCCCTGGCTTCCGAAGTCGGACATCCTTTCGTATGAAGAAATCGCGCGGCTGGTGCGGGCTTCCGCGTCCGCCGGCGTTAGCAGCGTGCGGCTGTCCGGCGGGGAGCCGCTGATTCGCAAAGACTTGCCGCGCCTCGTCAAAGAGATAGCCGCGATCGAGGGGATCGAAGACATCTCGCTCTCGACCAATGGATTGCTGCTCGAGGAACAACTCGACGCATTGCTGGAGGCGGGGCTGAGACGGGCGAACGTTTCGCTCGACACGCTGCGCGAGGACCGCTTCGAGCAGATCGCGCGCCGGCCGGGATTGAAGCGCGTGCTCGCAGGCATTAGAGCGGCGATAGCGCGTGGCTTGGGTCCCGTGAAGATCAACTGCGTCGTCATGCGCGGCAGCAACGACGACGAGATCGCCGCGTTCGCGCAGTGGACGAAAGAGATCGAAGTGTACGTTCGATTCATCGAACTGATGCCCGTGCACGAGAACCTCGGCGTGCAGCGCGACGCCTATGTGAGTGCCGACGAAATTCTCGAGCGCGTGCGCGAAATCGGAGACTTGCGGCCCGTGAGCGGACCCGGCGGAAACGGTCCGGCGCGGTATTTCGCGTTTCCCGGCGCGCCGGGTGCGGTCGGGGTGATCAGCCCTCTGTCGCACGATTATTGCGAGCGCTGCAACCGGGTGCGCCTTACCGCCGACGGTCGGCTGCGGCTGTGCCTCTTCGGCGACTACGAAGTGGATTTGCGCACCCCGCTTCGAGCCGGGGCGTCGGAGGACGAAATTGCCGGCTTGCTGCGCGCCGCCATGCTCATCAAACCGGAGCGCCATCACCTCAGACTCGGCGAGACGGCGTCCCGCATGCGCGCATTCAGCGAAATCGGCGGCTAGAGGAGGCCGGAACACGCGGCCGCTTGCCGGCTGCCCGGAAGAGAGGTGTCACGCCGCGCCGAACCTCCCCGTTACATGGCAAAGGGGGGCCAAACTGTGGAGCAGGTCTGCCTCATCGCCACGGAAGCACAGGCGGCGCACGCCCGGGTCGAAGCGCTCGTTCGCGAGCACCAAACCAAACTCGCGCGCTACGTGCGGCGAATGGTCGGCGACGCCGACGTCGCCCTGGACATCGTTCAGGACGTGTTCTTCGCCGCGTACCGTACGCTTCAGGCAGATGCATCCCGGCCGCTGACGGTGGGCTGGCTCTACAAGACCGCGACGAATACCTCGATTTCATTTTTACGGAGGAAGAAAATTCTACGCTTCATGCCCCTCGACCGCGATCACGACGTACGCTCGTTGCGCATTGACGAACGCAGCGCCGCGTCGCTCGATCTGCAGGCGGCGATGCAGCGCCTTCCGGCGGATCAATCTGCCGCGATCATGCTCACCAGCTATGCGGGGTATTCCTCGGCCGAAGCTGCGGCGATCTTGGGCACCACCGCCGATGCGGTGCGCCAGCGCGTTTGCCGCGCCATGCGCACGCTGCGGGCCACTATGGCGCAGACTACGTGAAGCCGAGCGTTCACGATCGCATCGAAGCGATCGCCGGCGCAATTGCGCTGGGCGAGGCGAGCGACGAAGAGCGGCGGCTCTACCGCGAGCATATTGCTTCGTGCTCGCCGTGTTTGCGTTCGCTCGGCGGTGAGTGTGAAATCGAACGAGTCGCTTGCACCGTCGCTTCCGCGCGGGATACCGAACTGTGGCAACCGGATTTGCGCGACGTCGTCGGGGCGAAGTTGCGCCGCCGCTCTCGCGCGCTTGCATGGGCCGCGAAAGGGCTCGGCGTTGCGGCTGCCGCCTGCGCCGGAATCTACTTCACGCATGCCGGCGGCGTAGTACCCGTCAAGCCCGCCCCACCCGCGGCGGTTTCCGCGGCCGCTTCCGGCTACCAGCCGGTGAAATTCGTGGCGGCGGCGCAGCCGTCGCGCAGGCTGATCGTCGAACACAACGTCGTGCAAATTGCGCGAGCGCCGGTCGTCGAACAGGTCGTGGTCCCGCCGGTTTTCGTGAGAGCCGATGCAAGGCCGCGTCCGCTCATTGCGATCACGGTGCATCCCAATACGCCGCCGCAATCTACTCGCCACGCGAATGTTCCGCCGTGGCGCGCGGATTCCACGTCGTGGCGCACCGTCGCGCGCACGACGACGACGTCGGTAACCGAAACCGCTCCGCAATCCCTAACGCAGCGCGCCGAATCGATCCAGGTCACGCCGAACTACACGCGCGAGGTCGCGCCGGTCGGCGGTGCAACCGCGATCAATCCGCAGCCGCCGATGATCGCATACGACGAAGGCGCCGTAGGTACGACGGTGTTCGAAGTGCTCGTCGACGATCGCGGCGTTCCGACGCGCTGCGTCATTACGAAACCCGCCGGCTTTCCGGTTCTCGACGAAGCCGTCTGCAAGGCAGCGATGAAAACGCGGTATACGCCCAAAGTCGTGGGCGGGCGCGCCGTTCCCGGCGTGTATCACGATGCATTCACGTTCCAAATGAGCGACCAAACGTCGTCGAATATCGAAGGCGTGCCGCTCATTCACGATCAGCGGCGCGTACACCGGCCGGTTAATTCAGTCTTGCCGCAATCGTCGCTCGGCGATTCCGGCGACCACGACTGATCGTTAGGGACGGGCGTTAGTCGACCGACTTCCTGAAGAACGCGAGCATCTTGTCGGGCTCGGGCATGATGCGAAACTCTTCAAACCCCCACGTTTTCGCTTGCCGCAGCGCGCGGTTGTCGTTCATCGGCAAGAGGAACGTCAGCGTACGCACGTTGCGCTTGCCGGCGATGCGCTGCACTTCTTCGACGAGTTTCGTGCCGACTTCGGGCGGTGCTCCGCGGCGCAGGCGCAGGCCTTCCATCATCGCGACGTCCATGCCGTTCGCCGCTTCCGAATCCTGATAACCCGGAGGAAAAGCGAAGACCAGCTGAACCATGCCCAGCAGGCCCGTGTGATCTTCGGCGACCAGGATGACGCGCCGGCCCGCCTGCTGTTCGCCGAGCCACTTCATCACACGCTGCGGCCACGTCTCGCGCTTGGGCTGCGGGCCTGCGATCACATGCTCTGCAAGAAGGCGCCCAGCGTCGCTTTGCTGAGCGAAACGCAGGTAGATTTTGCTGGTCGGCACGGAGTATTGTGTTTTCCGAGTGGGGAGAACTGCACCTTTTGGCAAAATCGCGGGCGCATGTCGCTTCGCACGGTTGCCGCCACGCTCACGCTTTTCGCGGCGGCCTGCGCCGCACCGGGATGCAGTGGACACGCCGGGCAACGACCATCGCACGCGGCGTCCGGTGCGCCGGTCGCCGACCTGGTTCGCGGCAAAGCCGTCTACGAGGCGCAGTGTTCCGCGTGCCACGGTGCGCGCGGCCTCGGCGGTCTGGTCGGGCCGGCGCTGCACGGCGAAAGCATGCGGCGTCCGTACCGTTCCGTGTACGCAATCGTGCGCGATCCCGCGCCGCCGATGCCGAAGTTGTATCCCAGCCGCATCACGCGCGGCGAACTGCGCGACGTGAGCGCATACGTGGAATCCCTGTAGGCGCAATGGCGATCGTCATCCATCGGTTTACTCGCGACTTGCGGCTTGAGGAACATGCGGCTTTGGCCGCCGCTGCATCCCATGGTGAAGTGCTCCCCGTGCTGGTCGTCGACAACACGCTGCGCGCCCGCATCGGCGCTTCGCCGCGTCGCACGTCATTTTATTGCGGCGCGGTGAAAGCACTCGATGAAGCGCTCGAGCAACGCGGCGCGCGGCTCATCGTTCGCCGCGGAGCGCCGGCGCAAATACTGCGGCAACTCGCGCGCGCGTGCGGCGCGCAAACGGTCACGTGGAGTTCGAGTTTCGATCGCGCCGGCATGGAGGCGGATCAGCGCCTGCAATCCGATCTCGAGGAGGCCGGCCTGCGCGCGCTTGCAATTCCGGACGCGGCGGCGATCACGCCTGAGGAAACGACGGCCGCGCGCCCCTCCGCGGGCGATGGGTACCGCGCTTTCGTGCCGTATCACGAACTGTGGCGCGAATTGCAGCCGCCTTCGTATGAGGTTCCGCTGCTGCTTTCATTCGCGCGCGCGGACGTGCAGAGCGAGCGTCTTCCGGAATCGGCGGATTTCAACGCAAACGTTCCGGCGGCCGCTGGCGGCGCGTCTGCGGCTGAAGAAAAACTCGAGGCGTTTCTGCGAGGGCCGGCACTGCAGTACGCATTTGCCATAAACGTGCCCGCCGACGATCGCACCTCGCACCTTGCCGCCGAGCTTTCGTTCGGCACGATTTCAGCGCGTACGATCGTGCGCGAGACGCGAAGGCGAATGGACGACGCATTCCTGCTTGCAGAAGAGCGCAACTCGCTCAAACTTTTTTTGCGGTCGCTCGCGATGCGCGATTTTCTTCTGCAACTTTCTTGGTACAACCCCAGAACAGATCACGAGCCGCTCCAGGAGAAGATGCGCGATTTTTCGTTTGCGCGAAAGCATGCTGCGCTCGATGCGTGGCGTGAGGGCCGGACCGGCTACCCGCTGATCGACGCGGGCGTCCGTCAATTGCGCGAAACCGGCTGGATGCATCCGCGCGTGCGTTCCGTGGCCGCGTCGTTCTTGTGCTTCGACCTCGGCGTGGACTGGCGCGCCGGCGTGGAAGAGTGGAACAAGCACCTGATCGAGGACGATCCGGCGCTTGCAGCCGGAAATTGGCAATGGGTTGCCGGCGTTGGTGCAGATCTGGCGGCGTATCCGCGGATCTACAATCCCCAGAAGCAGGCGCGCCGCTTCGATCCGCACGGCGTCTACGCGCGAACGTGGATTCGGGAACTGGCCCACGTACCGGCGGGCGCGATCCCAATGAACCGCACGCCCAGCGCGCAAATAGAGCTGCCGCTGTACTCCGGGCAACCCTATCCGGATCCGGTCGTCGATCACGACCGCGCGGCGCGCGAATTTCTCGCGCGATATCAGCAGTTTACGCAGGCATCCGATCGTCGAGCCAATCGCTGATGATCGGAACGCGCACATCGTCGCCGTGCCACGCTTTGATGCCGTAATAGACGCTCAGCACGATGAACACGGGAAGAATGAACGCCAGCATCAAGCCCGCGCTGATGCCGAGCAGCGGAATTCCGGTCAGGAGCATCAGCACGCCGTAGAGTGCCGCCATGCCGACGTTGAACCCGAGCGCCTGATACGCGTGTCTGCGCAGCCGGCGCGACTGTTTGCGATCGAAGAGCGAGAGCAGTGCGAGCGGCCAAAGCGGATATCCGAGCGCAACCAGGGCGCGCGTTTCCACCGGATCGTCGGCCTCCGCCACCGTAGCGCGGGGCTGTCGGGCCGGCTGTTGGCTTTGCTGCGGGCCGCTTCGCCACCATTGCTCGTAGCGCGGGGGCACTTCACCGGCGACCGCCCTTTTGGCCGCGCCCGCGGCCTCCATCTTTGCCGCTAACCGGCAGCTCGGGCACGCGCCTTCGGTATCGCGGCACGTAGCGCAAATCGGTTTGCGGCAGTCGGTACAGGCGGCGACGGACGGAACGTTTGAATGAAAGTAGCAATCCACGGCATTTCTCCCGGTTCGGCTTCTCTTCAATGTACCGCAAACCGGGCGAGAGGTTTCAGCGCACCGCTGCGGCAAGGCAGTCGCCGATGACGCCCCGACGGATCCTCGCTCGCCTTGCACGCGACGCCCGCCCGTATGCTGCAACGCTTGCCGTTGCAATCGCCTTGGGGACCGCCGCGGGTCTTTCCAATCTCGTCGGGCCATGGGGCTTCAATCAGATCATCAATCGTGTGATCACCGCGCGGCATCCCGATCTTCACATCCTTTACGTCTCCCTGTTTGCCATTTTCTGCGCGATGATCGTCGGCGCCGTTGCGACGTACGGCCAGTCGTATTTGATGGCGTGGAGCGGACAGCATCTCATCGCGAATATGCGGGGCCGTTTGTTCGAGCGCATCCTGCGGCTGCCGCTCGGCGAATTCGCGAAGTGGCGGCCCGGCGATCTGATCGCGCGGTTCAACAGCGATCTGCAAATCATGACGGATGCCGTGAGCATCTCGCTGCCGCAACTCGTCACGAATACCGTAACGTTCGTTTCCTCGTTCGTGCTCATGGTGTACATCGACTGGCTGCTGACGTGCTCGCTCATTCTGGTGGCGCCGATCATCTCGCTTGCGGTGTCTCGCTTTCAGCGGCTGATTTCGACGAGCACCATGCGTTCGCAGCAGCGCGTTGCGGACTTGTCCTCGACGCTGACGGAAGCGCTCACGGGGCAGCGCATCATCAAAGCGTTCGGACGCGAGGATTACGAAGCCGGGCGTTTCGGCCACCGCAACGACGAGTACTTCACCATCTACATGAAGCTCACGCAGTTCATTCAGACGCAGCCGCTCGTGCTCTCCGTCTTGATGACGACCGCAGTCGTCGGCATCATCTGGCTTTCGACGCGCGAAGTGGTCGTCGGCCGCTTGAACGTCGGCGAACTGTTTCAATATTGGGCGCTGCTCGCCAATTTGATCAATCCAATGAACCGGTTCGCGGCATTCGTCGGAGAGATCAGCAAAGCGGTTGTCGGTGCGGGGCGCGTGTACGAAGTGCTGGAATTGCCGGTCGAACGCGCCGACAAAGCCGGTGCGGTCGCGCTCGCGAACGTGCGCGGCCGGATCGTATTCGATCGGGTGCGCTTTTCGTATTCGCCGGAAGAACCGCCCGTGCTCGACGATTTCAGCGCGGAAATCGAGGCCGGCCAGATCGTCGCACTCGTTGGGCCGTCCGGCGCCGGCAAAACCACGATCGTCAATTTGGTTCCGCGCTTTTACGAACCGCAAGGCGGACGAATTACACTCGACGGCATCGACTTGGCGGACGTTCGGCTTGCGGATCTGCGCGGCGCAATCGGCATCGTGCCGCAAGAGGCGCAGCTTTTTCGCGGCACCATTCTGGAGAATATTCGATACGGCCGTTTGGAAGCGGCCGACCAAGAAGTGCGCGCGGCGGCGCGTGAGGCCAATGCCGAAGAGTTCGTTCTGGGCTTTCCTGACGGATACGCGACGGAGGTCGGCGAGCGCGGTATGCGCCTCTCCGGCGGCCAGCGCCAGCGGATCGCCATCGCGCGCGCCATTCTGCGGGATCCGCGCATCCTGATTTTGGACGAGGCCACCAGTGCGCTCGACAGCCATTCCGAAGCGCTCATCGAGCAGGCGCTGGACCGTCTTTTCCGGGGCGCACGACGCTGATCATCGCGCACCGGCTCTCCACCATCCGGCGCGCTCATGCCATCCTCTATATAGAAGCCGGCCACGTGGTCGAGATGGGCTCGCACGAGTCGCTGCTGGCCAAGGGCGGCGCGTATGCCCGCCTTCACGCGACGCAATTCGCTTAAGTGCTCGCCCCGCGCCGCGGATAGTCTAGGGTAATGAGCGACATCAACGCCGTCGGTTTCGGTTCGACCGTCGACATGCTGAGCAACGCCATTGCGGGCTCGAATCTCGAGCAGAGTGCGATCGCGCAGAACATTGCGAACGTCAATACGCCCGAACTATCTTCGCCAAAGCGTATCGTTCAAGGACTGCGCTCGCGGCGGCCGAGGGTGAAGCCGCGGGCGACGACCTCGGCGATGAACACGGACTGCGACCGGCAGTTCGCGCTGGGCGCGCAAGCGGCAGCGCAGCCGTTCGATCCGCAAACGGACGTGGACAGTCCGATAAGATGCGCGTCGACGGAAGCAACGTCGACATCGATCAAGAGACCGCGCAGCTCGCCCAAAATTCGGGCTACTCGCAAACCATGTCGCAGCTGCTGCAGGTGCAGTTCATGCGCTTGCGTCAAGCGATAACGGAGCAGGAGTAATGGGGTTCTACAGTTCGGTCGAGATCAGCGCGTCCGGGCCTTTCCGCGGAGCGCTTGGCCATGGACGTGATCGCGAACAACATCGCGAACGCCAACACGACGCACACCCCGGGCGGCGGTGCATTCAAGCGTCAACTGGTGGTGTTCGCGCAAAAACCCGGCGGCGCGACCGAAAACTCGGACGAAGCCGGCGGAATCGACGCTTGGGACAAGGCGGCGTGCAAGCCGATGGGCATCGTGCAGGACCAGACGCCGGATCGGCTCGCCTTCGATCCGAGCAATCCCGATGCGGACGCGCGAGGATACGTACATTATCCGAATATTTCCGTCGTCAAGGAGATGGTCGACATGATGGCCGCATCGCGCGCATACAAGCGAACGTAACCGCCATGCAAGAAGCGCGCAACATGACCAACGCCGCACTCGAAACTGCTGCAGTCCTAAAAGGGGAACCGATGGACATCAACTCCGCGTACAATGCCGCCATGCGCAGCGCCATTCCCGGCACCTTCGTGCCCGACATCGGCGCGTCCGACGTCCCAAAACCGAAGCGATTCCGGGCGGCGCCGATCATTCGGGCGTCACTCGTTCAAAGACACGGTGAAGTCGTTCCTGGACGACGTAAACAACAAAGTCACGGAATCCGATCAGCTGTCGCGCGATCTCGCCACCGGCAGTACGAACGACGTCGAGCAAAGTCGTCTCCTCGGTGGAAGAGGCGAACTTGGCGATGGAGTTCACGCTGGCGATCCGAAACAAACTGCTCTCCGCGTACCGTCGAGATCTCTCAGATGCAAGTCTGATTTCGCGCGAATCTTCTTTGTAAGCGGCGCTTCCGGGCGCCGTTTCTTTCTTGGGGGATTCGGCCGCGAATGAAGTACGCGGTCCAATGAGGGTAACAAGCCAAGCGTGCTGCTCGAACGCCCGTTCGCCATCGAGACGCGTAGAGGTCTCGCGCGCAAGCCGCGCCACGACGTTTCACGAAGAACGGATGCCGGCTGGTCGCTGGGCTTGTTGACGCTGGCGCTGCATCTGGCCGGCAATCCGCACTACGGATTTTTCCGCGACGAACTGTACTTCATCATCTGCGGATTTCGCCCCGACGCTCGGGTACGTCGATCAGCCGTCGCTGGTTCCGTTGCTTGCCGCGTTTTCACAGACCTTCGGCCACTCGCTTTTTGCGCTGCGAGCCGTTCCCGCAGTCTTCTGCGGCGATCTGACCACGTACGTCGCGTGCGTTTTTGCGGTACGACCTGGGAGGCGGAGTCTTTGCGATCGTCATGGCTGCGCTTGTGACCATCGTCTCGCCGGTGATCATGGCGTTCGGAGCACGTCTCTCGCCGGACACGGTCGGAGATGGCGGCATGGCCGCTCATCGGCACTGATCGCGTGGCGGATCGCGCAAAGGCGCCAATCCGCGCTGGTGGCTGGCCGCCGGCGCAGTCACCGCGTTCGCGGCTTGGGGCAAATACAGCGTTGCGTTTTTCGCCGCATCGCTCTCATCGTGGGGCTGCTGCTCACGCCGCAGCGACGCGCGCTGCTGTACCCGCGGTGGTTCGTCGCGGGCGCGCGCTCTGCGCTCGCACTGGCCGCGCCGAACGTGTGGTGGCAGTGGCACTCAGTTTCCGATGCTGCAACTCCTGCACAACGACTACGACAAATTCATGCTGAAGTGGCCGCCGTTTCCGCTTCAGCAGATCATGGTCATGAGCCCGCTGCTTTCGATCGTCTGGCTGATCGGACTGGGCTGGCTGCTTCGCAACCGTCCGAATGCGCTTTCTTGGCGATGCGCGTACTGTAGTACTATCGCGCATGATGTGGTCGCTGAGACGCGAAGAACGTATTATCCGGCCGCGGCTTATCCGTATCTTATCGCCGCGGGAGCAGTGCCGATCGAGCGGTGGACCGGCGTGCGGCGCGCCTGGCGGTCGGCGATCGTCGCGGTGTTCGTCGCATTCGCGGTTCCGTCAACGCCGTTCGTGCTGCCGATTTTGCCGATGAGCACCTACGTCGAAATATCAAGAGTCGCACTGGGAAGCCTATTCGACATCAATTTCCACGTCGAGAAGGCGAGCAACAATCTGCCCATTCAATACTACGCCGACATGACGGGCTGGCCGCAAATGGCGAAAACAAGTGGCCTCGGATTTATCGCTCGCTGCCGCCGGCCGAGCCGCGCGCGGACTGCCATCTACGCGCACAATTTCGGCGAAGCGGCAGCGATCGATCTCTACGGTGCGGCGGACCATCTGCCGCCGGCGCTGAGCGGCAACAACAACTACTGGCTCTGGGGCCGCACGGGTATGCCGGTGCAAGTCGTCATCGACGTAAACGGCGCGCGAACTGCTCCCGTATTACCGTTCCGTACGCCGCGTGGCCACGTTCTACTATCCGCTGGCGATGCCGTACGAAAACAATTTGCCGATCTGGATCTTGCGCGATCCGCGTCGAGCCGCTTCCGGAGATTTGGCCGCACTTGAAGAATTACTCGTACGCATTCGGCGGCTTGTAACGCTCCGTCGGAGACGTCGAGCAGAGGGGCACGAGACTAAATTAACATCCGCGCTCGCTTGCCGATAGTTTGAGGTAGAACGCGGCCGGACTACCTCTCGCACGGGGTGGAAGCCGCGGCGGAACCCGACCGATTGACGGCTTCGCAGGACGCGGCCGAATGTTGCCGAGTACGCCAGACCGTGCGGAGGGTTTTGCATTTGGTACGTGGACTTTACACTGCAGCATCAGGAGCGCTGGTCGCGCAAGTCGCAGGCGGACGTGATCGCGAACAATCTTGCGAACGTGAACACGCAGCGGTTCAAGCGCACGCTGCTCCAGGTGCAATCGGCGCCGGAAATGGGATTGTACCGGCTGCCAGAACGATCCGTCGGCAGCAATCCCGGCGGAACTGCCTCGACGCCGGCGATTTATCTGGCGCGCTCGGCATGGGCGCGCAGGTGATGGACACGCCGGCCGTTTTCGAACAAGGCGTGCTCTCGCAAACCGGTAACCGCTGGACGTCGCGATACAAGGCAACGCGATTCTTCGCAATCCAAACGCCGCAAGGCGTGCGCTATACGCGCGACGGACAATTTTCCGAAGATCGCGGCCGGGCGCCTCGTCACGATGGACGGCAGATCCCGTGCTCGGGACGAAACGGCGCCAGTGCAGCTGCAGCCCGGCGGCGGACCCGTGCAGATCGCTCAAGGACGGTCACGATTCTGCAGAATGGACGCGCCGTCGACACGCTGTCGCTCGTGCAGTTCCGCAATCCCGCAAGCGTGCGTCCCGAGGGCGACAACCGCTTCATCGCGACCAACGCCGCGCTTCCCACGAACGGCGCCGCCGGATCGACCGTGCAATCAAGGGTTTCTGGAGCGCAGCAACGCGAACGTCGTGCGCTCGATGGTCGACCTGCATCAGCGCGCAGCGCTGGTTCGAAGCCAATCAAAAAGTGATTCAAACGCAAGATCAAGCCAACGGCTGGGCGATTCGAAACCGTCGCCCGCCCGGCAATAAAGGAGCCCGGAAACCGTTATGATGCGAGCACTCTACACCGCAGCCAGCGGGATGGAAGCCCAGCAATTCGCGATGGACACGATTTCGAACAATCTCGCGAACGTCAACACGACGGGCTTTCGCCGCAACGAAGCGCGCTTTCAGGATTTGGTGTATCAGGAGATGCGCGCGCCGGGCACGCCGGTCGGCGCCAGCGTCGTGCCGGTGGGTCAGGACGTCGGTCTGGGCGTGAAAGTCGGATCCTCGGAAAAGATCTTCACCCAGGGCACGCTGACGCAAACGGGCAACGCGCTCGACGTCGCGATTCAGGGCGACGGGTTCTTCCAAGTGACGATGCCTGACGGTACCACGGCGTATACGCGCGATGGTTCGTTCAAACGCGATGCGAACGGCGCAATCGTCACTGCCGACGGCTACTTCCTGCAGCCGCAAATCACCATTCCGCAGAACGCGCAGAACCTATCCATCGGCGAAGACGGCACCGTAACCGCGCTCGTTCCCGGATCGAATTTACCGCAGCAACTGGGACAAATCCAGCTCGCGCGGTTCGTGAATCCCGCCGGGCTCTCTCCACTCGGCGGGGACAATTTGTACACGCAGACGGCGGCGTCCGGAGCGCCCATCGTTTCACAGGCCGGACTGAACGGAACGGGACTGCTGCAAGGCGGCTATCTCGAAAATTCGAACGTCCAAGTGGTCCAGGAAATCGTCAACATGATCGTATCGCAGCGCGCGTTCGAAGCGGATTCCAAATCGATAACCGCTGCGGACGAAATGCTGCAGACCGCGAACCAGATCATCCGGTAAGATGACGCGCTCGCTGCTCGCCCTCGCCGCCGCCACGCTTCTCACGCTCGCACCGCTCCGTGCGCCCGCGCAAGGCGCCGTGCTGCGCGTCAGCGGAGAGCGTATCGCGCAGTCGGCTTCGCACGAAATCGCAGCGCTCGCTCAAGACGCGGACCACCGGTACGTTGCCGTGAGCGTGATTCCCGATCAAGTGCTGACGGGCGATCGCGTAGCGCTGCACGCGCAATCGCCGGTCGGTACGCGTTCGTTCGTCGACGTGCCCGTCGCGATCGACGTCGACGGTCATCTCGATCGCACGGTGTACGTCGGCTACCGCATGCAGCAATACGTCCAGACCGCAGTCGCGGCGCACGACATCGTTCCCGGGACCGTGCTCTCGCCGGACGACCTGACGATGGCTCGCGTTCCCTTTACCGGCTTGGACGGCAACGGCATCGACGCGCTCGTCGGTCGAAAGATTACCGGCAGCGTGCTCAAAGGCCAGCCCGTTTCGATAACGGCGACCAGCGTAAACCAGATCGTGAAAGCCGGATCGACGGTCGTCCTGATCGTGCGCGATTCCGGCGTCTGGGTTACGGCCGACGCAATCGCGCGCACGAGCGGCGGACTCGGCGACGAAGTATCGGTGTACAACCCCGCAACGAACAAAGCGCTTTCCGGGACCGTGACCGCACCGGGAACGGTCGAACTCGACATTTCGGGAGGCGATGAATAAGATGAAACGCATCGCGATCGCGTTGGCGCTCACGTTGCTGCCTACCACTGCGATGGCGGACACGCTGTACGTCGCGGCGCCGCCGCCGGCCGCAGTCGGCCATCCGTTGCGACTCGGACCCGATCACCGCGCCTCGCAGGTCGGCGATTTGGTGCACGTCGAGTTCAATTTCGCGGTGCAGAGCAACAGCAGCGACGTCTCCAACAACAGCAAACAATTCAGCGTCGGCGCTTCGAACGGCACGGCCGGAAGCTCGACCAGCGGAATCCGGCTGCTCGGCGGCCTCGTCAACGTGCCGACGGCGCTCGGCGGCAATACCGGAACCCAAAGTTCGCGCACGGAAAACGGGACGACCTCATTCGTCAGCGACATGATGGCGACGGTCGTCGACGTGCTGCCCAGCGGTGCGCTTCAAATCGCCGGCGATCAGCGCATGCTCGTCAACGGGCAAACGCAGACGCTGCACATCACGGGATTCGTCCGCCCGGAGGACATCGACACGACCGACACCGTGCTTTCCTCGCGGATCGCGGACGTCGAGGGCAGTTTCAACGGCAACTTCCAAGAGAAGCAGGTCGGTCTCATCCGGCACATTCTCAACTGGCTGTTCTAGGTGATGAAAATGAATCATATGCGTGCATCGGTCGTCCTCGGAATCGCGGCTTCGCTGCTCGCGAATCTGTTCGCGGCTGCGCCGGCGAGCGCAACCAGCGTCATGGTGAAGGACATCGCGCACGTCCAGGGCGTGACCGGCAATCAACTGGCCGGCTACGGAATCGTGACCGGCCTCAACGGCACGGGCGATTCCACGTCCGTGATCTTCACGAGCCAGACTATTCAAAACGTTCTGCAGTCGTTCGGCCTCATCGACGACGAGCAACGAAGTGCGTACGCGCGACGTTGCCGCCGTCATGGTGACGGCCACGCTGCCGCCGTTCGCGCATTCAGGAGACAACGTCGACGTGACGGTTTCGGCGATGGGCGACTCGAGCAGCCTGCAGGGCGGCACGCTCGTACTGACGGAGCTGAAAGCTGCGAACGATCTGGTGTATGCAACGGCTCAGGGACCGCTTTCGATCGGCGGATTCACGGCAGGCTTTGACGCGAGCAGCACGACGAAGAATCATCCGACCGCCGGACGCATTCCGAACGGCGCCGTGATCGCGCGCGACATGGTGACGCCGATTCAGAACGGCGACGGCTTCAACTACGTGATCACCACGCCCGATTTCAAGACGGCGGCAAACCTTGCAACCGCACTCAACCATCGCTTCGGCGGCGGCACGGCGGGGGCGCTCGACGCCGAAACCGTCCACGTCACGCTGCCCGGCGCCTACCGCAACAATCCGGTGCAGTTCCTTGCGGACGCGAGCGACGTTTCGCTCACGCAGGACGAGCTCGCCAAAGTCATCATGAACGAGCGCACGGGCACGATCGTGTTCGGCGGCGACATCAAACTCGCACCGTGCGCGATCGCGCATGGCAATCTCTCGATCACGATTACGCAGGAACAGAAGTACGTGCCCTCACCCTTCAGCACGAGCGGCGGCGGACTGCAGACCAATACTCGGGTGACGGCCCAGGAAGAAAAGCGCAAGCTCACGTTCATCTCGGGAGCCGCAACGCTCGCCTCGGTCGTGCGCGCGCTGAACACGATGGGCGTCTCGCCGCGCGATTTGATCGCCATCGTCCAGGCCCTGCGCCAAGCAGGCGCGCTGCAGGCCGACTTGGAGATTCAGTAATGGACGTTCAAAAAGCTGCGCGGCGCCGCAGTACACGCCGGAACAGCAGAAGGCGCTGCAAGGATTGCACACGGCAGCCACGCAGCTCGAAGGCGTATTCCTGGACATGCTCTTCGGCGCGATGCGTCAGACCGTTCCGCAGCAGTCGATCTTCGGCAAAGAATCCGGCGCCGAGCAAACCTTTCAAACGATGCTCGACGAGCAGCGCTCGCAGGAAATCGCGAAGACCGGGTCCTTCGGCATCGCGAAGGTGCTGGAAGAACAGCTCAAGCAGAGCGTGCTCGCCGATGCCGGTCGCGAGTCGAAGCTGCACGTGCCGCAGGAACTCCAACCGTGATCGCCGCCGCGCCGCAATCGGGGCCGAAGGCGGATTCATGGGAAGCGTTCGGAATGGCGCTGCAGGACGAAGCGTCCGCGCTCGGGCGTCTGAACGCGGCGGCCGTGCATCTCACGCAAGTGCTCGTGGACGGGTCTGCGGAGTCGATCCTCGAGTCCGATCGCGCGCTGAACGCGGCCCGCGTTCTGCACCAAAGCGCCTGCGCGAAACGCCGCGGCATGCAGGCGCGCGGCTTCGGCCAAATGACGCTGCAGCAAGTTTGCCGCTACGCGCCGCCGCACATCGCGCCATATCTGCAGCGGTCGCTCGCGGAGATCAGTTACGGTTCGATCTCTCTCGGCATAACGATCTCCAACAACAAGTCGCTCATCGTGGCGGGGCTGCAGCGCTTGGTGAGCATGACTCATAAAATGCAGGAATGCGCCACGGAGCGGACGGGCGTGTACAAACGCCGCGGCTACGTCGCGCCTCCCGGCGCCAGCGTCTTAGTGAGTAGCAAAGTATGAAACGCACATCTTCACGAAACGAATCTTCGCGGCGCCCTCGGGGTCGGTTTGCGCCGGCAGCAAGGCTTCTGCGCCATGATGCGTTGGGGGCTCCATCGATGATGGGCGCGCGCAGCCTAGAGCGGAGTGGCATTTAGAATGAGCGGACTAGGAAGTTTTTCGGACTCGGCCTGCTCGGCAACGCGCTTCAGACGTTCCAAAGCGCGGCGGACGTCACGTCTGACAACATCGCGAACGTGAATACGCCCGGCGCTTCGCGGCAGGTCGTCGACATCACGCAAATGGCTCCCGTCGCGGGTTCGCCTTTTGCCAGCGCGCATTTCAGCGGCACCTACGGCAATGGTTCAGTGGTAGCCGACGTGCAGCGCATTCATCAAAATTCCTACGACTCGCTCTTCCGCGGCGCTTCCGGCTCGCAAAATTACTACACGATCGAACAGAACCAACTGCAAGCGCTGCAAGCCAGTCTCGGCGAACCCAACAACGGCATCAGTTCCTATTTCACGGCGTTTCAAACCGCGGTCAGCCAGCTCGTGGATCAAGCCGGCACCGGTTCCACCAGTTCGCGCGCCAACGTTCTTTCATCGGCGCAGGCCCTCGCGCAGGCGCTCAACGGCGCGTCGAATACCATCGCGCAGCAGAAGGGGCAAGTGCTGCAGCAGGCCGGCTCCGTGGTCAACGACGTCAACGGCATTCTGGACCAGATCGCCGCGCTCAACGGACAGATTCGCGCGTCGACGGCGGTCGGCGACAACCCGAACACGTACGAGGACCAGCGCGACCAGTTGATCGACCAGCTCTCGCAGTATCTTTCGACGCAGACCGCGATTCAGCCGGACGGCTCGACTCTGGTCACCGTCAACGGGCAAGCGCTGGTCGACGACACGGTCGCATACCATCTTGCTCAGCCGGTCGTCGGCGTAGCGGCGAACGGCACGCCGACGTTCAAGGTCGATTTTGCAACGAACCCGCCTGCGGCGGCCAACTCTCCGGGCATTCCGCTGGGCAACGGCCGAGCTCGCCGCGTTCGCGGACCTGTACAACAACAAACTCACCGTCTACGGTCAGCAGCTCGACGACTTTGCCTCATCGATGTCGAATGAAGTGAACCGCATTACGCAGTCCGCATACGATCAGAACGGCGTGGCCGGAACTGCGCTGTTTCAGCCCATCGTCAGCACGCTGCCGATCTCGGCGGGAAACATCAAAGTCGGCATTTCCAATCCATCGCAGCTGCCCGTCTCGCTCGCTTCGACGGCGGCCGGATCGCTCGTGACGAACTTGAATTCCGCCAACAACGCGGTCGACACGTCGGCTTCGATGAACGCAAACGGCTCTCTCGCGGATCCGCCCGCCGCGGCGGGCATTGCCGGCACGCTTACGGTCACCGTGGACGGCGTAGCGCAAGACCTTCAACTACAACACGAACACGACGGATGCGTCCATCGATTCCTTCGTCAGCCATTTCAACAGCGGTCACTACGGTGTTTCCGCGTCGTTCGACGCATCTTCCCAGCGCATCGTCTTCACGCGCGACCCGAACAACGCCGATTTGGTGCACAGAGCGGCGCAGGGAGCGGCTCCGTCGAGCCCGTCATTCACCATCACGGACAGTAATAACCCGGCGGCACCCGGCACTTCGCTGCTCGGCGCGCTGGGAGCGGCCGGCATTCAATCCGTCGCGCAGGACGGCACAAACGCATTCGGCGCCAACGACAACGGCGGAGCGAACGCGCTGATGACGATGTTCTCCGCCAACGTGGGCGTGCCGGCGCTGCAGACGGCGGCGGGCGCGGCGATTGCAGCGGGTACGCAGACGGTCGCGCTGCCGGCCGGCGTCACGAACGTCAGCGTCGGCGACGTTCTCACGGTGGATGCGACGTCCGGCGGCGGCGCACCGCAAGAAAACGTCGTGGTGTCGGCGGTCAGCTTCAACCCGGCAACGGGAATCGAGTCCTTCACGGCGACGTTTACGAATGCCCATGCGGTGGGCGCATCGATTACGTCGGCGCAGACGCAAACGCTGGGCCAATATTACGGTCAGACCGTTTCGCAAATGGGCGTCGACACGCAGACGGCGATTAGCGGCACGACCTCGCAGACGAACTCTGACCAACAACATCAACCAGGTGCGGCAGAGCGTCGACGGAATCAACCTGGACGAAGAAACGCAGAACCTCATCAAATATCCAGAACGCGTACGCGGCCACGGCGCGTACGATAAACGTGCTGGACTCGATGCTCAGCACCGTGATCACTTCTCTGGGCGCAGGACATTAGCAAGGAGGCTGATTTTTCATGCGTATTGCCACCTCGACCATCTACGACTCACAATCGAACTCCATCGACAATCTCGTCGCGCAGCAGCAGCAGCAGGGTCAGACGCTCTCGTCCGGCAAGCAGCTCAACGCGCCGTCGGACAATCCGACGCAGATCGCGGAAGATCTGGAAGTTCGCGCGTCGATCGCGCAAGAAAACCAGGGATCGACGAACATCCAGAACGCGACCGCGCAGTTGACGACCGTGGACGGAGCGCTTTCGACGCTGACGAGCATCATGCAGAGCGCGCGATCGATCGCGGTTCAGGCCGGTGCAGGATTCGCGAACTCCACGCAGCAGCAGGCGCTCGCGTCGCAAGTCGACAGTCTGCTGCAGGAAGCGATCGGCGTCGCCAATACCAAATACGCCGGCAAGTACGTTTTTGCGGGCACCGCCGCTCCGACGACGCCGCCGGTCACGGCAAACGGCGAGCCGGTTTCGAGCGTTTCGTTCAACGGCAATACGAGCGGCCAAACCGAGCAGCTCTACAACGGCGATGCGGTGACCACGTCCGTGACCCTGCAGCAGGCGTTCAATTACAATTCGTCCGACGGTTCCCCTGACGTCTTTCAAGCGCTGATTACGCTGCGCAATACGATTGCGAACGGCACAGTGGTATCGGAGAGCGCCAGCCGCGTGAACGACGTGAACACCGCGCTGACGGCCGCGACGCCGATCAATACCGCCGGAATTCTCTCGACGCCTTTGACGCCGGACGCGAGCGGCAATACGAATATTCTCATTACATCCGCGAAAACGGGTTCGGCAGGCGTCACTGTGACGATTCCCGCCGGCTCGACGATTCCCGCAGTACTCGCAGCGATCAACGCCGCTAGCGCGTCGACGGGTGTGAGCGCGAGCTTCGATTACAAGCAGCAGCGCCTGTCGCTCACGTCTGCATCCGGCGCCTTCCAAATCGCAGACACGCCGACGACGTCCGGTACTGCGCCGGGCAACTTCGTAGAAGCGTTCGGATTGCAGTCGCAAGCGGATTTGGTTTCGAACGTTTCGCGGCAGCTCGGCGACGTGGACAACGTGACGCAGAACCTGCTCACGACGCGTGCGACGCTCGGCGGCAATCTGCAAACGCTCAGCGCGCTCGGGTCCGCGACGGATTCACAGGCAGTTAACGATACCAAAGTACAGTCCGGCATCGAGGATGCCGATATTGCAAAAGTGATCTCGCAGTTCTCGCAGACGCAAACCGCTTTGCAGGCCGCGTACGGCACGACCACGCGTCTGGAGAGCAAGACGCTCTTCGACTATCTACAGTAGAAGGGACAATTAAGGAGGATGGAGAGCACGATGGAATCGCCGCGCACGACGACGATCGTCACAGCCGCTTCGGCGAAGTGGCATATCACGCAGACGAGACGTCATCGAATTTCCGTGGGGCTTGCCCGGGTTTGCGGATCTGCGCCGCTTCTTGGCTCTCTCGCTCGCCGAGCAGCCGAACTTCGTCTGGCTGCAGTCGCTCGAGGACCCGGCGATCGCGCTGCCCGCGGCCGACCCGTGGCAGATCTTTCCGGATTACGAACCGCGCATGCCCGCCTATGCGACGGAAGCGCTGCAGTTGCACGATGCCGAGGACTTCACGTGCTGTGCGTGGTGGTCGTCACCAAAGATGCCGAGCAGATGACCATGAACCTCATGGCGCCCGATCATCGTCAATCTCAAGACCCGCCGCGCCGCCAAGTCATGCTCGAGAACTCGCCCTATTCGGTCCGAACACCGATACCGCGCAACCCAGCGGGAGGCGCGCCCAACCGGCGTAGATACAACGGCACGGCGTCAGCCCGCGTAGAGAGTCCGCAGCAAAGAAAGCCAAGGAGGGCAAAAATGCTAGTCCTGAGCCGCAAAGTCAATCAGTCGATCATGGTAGGCGACAACGTTCGCGTCGTGGTCGTCGCCGTCGACCGCGACCAGGTGAAGTTGGGCATCGAGGCCCCGCGCGAGATCGCCGTCCACCGTTCGGAGATCTACGAAGAAATCCAGCGTACCAACCGTTCCGCCGCCGCCGCCCGCCGGTACCGCGGGGCAGGCCAGTCCCGTGGTTGCGCCGGGCCGCGCTCCAACCCCGCAAAAAATCTCCGAAACCGGCAAAAAACCGCTAAAGTCGCGTTCGGCACCGCCGATACCAAGAACGAAGGGGACAGGACGTCTCCCTCGACTAGTCATTAGCACACGCGTGTTGATCATGGAGGAAACATGCAAGGTCTGAGTATCGCCAACAATCTGTTGGCCAATCAAGTTCAGTACAACCTGGACAAGAACCAGGAATCTGCGTTCAAAACACGGTTACGCAGCTTTCCAGCGGTTTGCGCATCAATTCCGCCGCGGACGATCCGTCCGGTCTTGCGATTGCGACCAACCTGCAGACGCAGGTCGATGCGTTCCAGCAGGCCTCACAGAACGTTCAGAACGCGAACAACGCGGCTCAAGTCGCGGACGGCGCCCTCGCGACGGAAACCGACATCCTGCAGCGCATCCGCAGCCTGGCTGTGGAAGCCTCGAGCTCGATCAACAGCTCGTCGGACAATCAGAACCTGCAGTCGGAAATTTCGCAGCTGATCCTCGAAGTCAACCGCATTTCGCAGAACACCAACTTCAACGGCCAGCCGCTGCTCGACGGCAGCCACGCGGGCTTCCAGCCGTACGTGGACGCGTCGTACAACGTCACGTCGAACTCCGTCCTCGCGCAAGCCGGTGCGACCGCGAATAGCGGCAATCTGGTAGCAGGCATTACGGAAATCGCGACCACCGCGGGCGGTCCTGCGTTGAACGTCGGCAGCACGGTGTTCGACACGACCAGCAGCGGTGCGGTCGACGGAACCATCGAACTGCAGGTCATCAACACCAGCAGCACGACGGTCGCGCGTACAAGTCTCGTTCTTCATCGAGCAGCTGCAGCTCGACGGGCGCCGCGCAGGTTTACAGCGCCAACGCCGCGGCGAATACGCCGGTGAGCGTCGACGGTCTGAACATCACGGTCGGCAACGTCACGCTCGCCGATGCCGGCACGACCGCGTTCATCAAGGTCAGCCAAGCCGTCGCGGCCAGCAGTTCCGCGTCCGGCCCGTTGACGATTCAGTCGGGCGCCGACGAAGGCGACACGGTGCAGATCGGCATCCAAGCGACCAACGCGCAAACGCTGCGTATCTCGAACATCAACATTGCGAATACGGCTGCCGGCGTGCTTGCCGCGGAAGACGCAATCGGCCAGGTCGACAACGCCCTGCAACACGCTGCTCAGCCAGCGCGCGCAACTCGGCGCGGTCATCGTCCGCCTGAACGAAGATGCGAACAACGACAACGTCGCGGCGGTCAACCTGCAAGCATCCGAATCCGCGATTCGCGACCTCAACGTCGGTCAGGCGACGACGGAATTCACGAAACTGCAAGTGCTCGTTCAAGTCGGCACGTCGGTCTTGGCGCAGTCGAACGCCAACGCGCAATCTGTCGTGGGTCTGTTCCGCTAAGGTCAAGACCTCGGTAACGAGCAAAGGGCACGCTTCGGCGGTGGCTTTTTTTTTCTCCAAATCCTCGCGAAGCGGCTAGACGGAATGCCGCGCATCACGGCCGATAACCAAACGATGCGCCTTGAACGGTCCGTTCGCAAGCGCCCGGCGCCACGCCGCGGCGGCAGCAGCGCGCGCGCTCCTTTCGGGTTGCCCGCAGCCGCCCGCGGGCTGGCCGCAAAAGCCGGCCGGCATCAGCCTGTGCATGATCGTCAAGAACGAAGAGCGCTTTTTGGCGCAATGCTTGCGAAGCGTCGCGGGCATCGTCGACGAAATCAACATCGTCGACACCGGGTCCACGGATCGTACCATTGAAATCGCGCACGCGTTCGGAGCGAACGTCGAGCACGCGATGGCGAAACGATTTCGCGCTGGGCGCGAAACAAGTCGCTCGACATGGCGACCAAACGCTGGATCTTGCAGCTGGATGCCGACGAAGAGCTCTGCCGGAATCGTCCGAAGCGCTGCGAGCAGCTGAAGAACGCTCCGGCGTATCTTGACGGCGTGTGGCTGCGCTGCGTCAATGCGTCGGACCGGTACAAAGGCGGCGGAACGATGTCGCACGCGATCATGCGCATGTTTCCGAATCAGCCGCGCATTCGTTTCAACGGCGCCATTCACGAGTTTCCCAGCATCGACGATTCGCCCCTTTCGATGCCGGCCGTCATCGCGCCGATCAAGATCGTGCACCACGGATATCTCGACGACGTGGTCGACGATCGCGACAAATACGAGCGCAACATGGCGATCATCGAGCAGGAACGTCGCGCAAGAACCGGAAGAGGCGTTTCATTGGTACAACTTCGGGCATGACGGCGCATCTGAGCGGCGACAACGAACGCGCCGCGCCGGCACTCGAACGCATGTGGGAACTTTGCCTCAAGCACGGGATGCGCGCGTTCACGGCGAACGGGCTGCAAACGCTTTGCCGACGTGTACAGCGAGCATCTGCGACCAGCCCGAAAAAGGGCTTGCCGTTCGCACTGGAGTGCATCGACCGATCGCCGCGCTACGCCAACGCGCATTTTTCCGCCGGCAAGGCGTACTTTCTGATGAAACGGTACGACGAAGCGCGCGCAATGTATTTGAGGGCGATCGAGGACGGGCAGTATCATCGACCGGCAATACGTGGTCGACGACGAGGTTCCGCAGTGGAAAGCGCAGTGCGAGATCGGGAGTATCTATGCCGAACAGGGCGATTACTGCGAGCGCGGTCGGAGTGGTTCGAACGCGGCCTCGCCAACCGTCCGGCGATTCAGCCGCTGCGCCTCAACTACGCCAATTCGCTCGAAAAGCTCGGGCGGCTGCCGGAGGCGGAAGCGATGTTCCGTTCGATTTACTCGGATTTCGGCGACGAGCAATCCATCGTATGTCTCGTCAACTACCTGCTTCGCCACCAGCAGGAGCGCGAAGCCGTGGATGTCGTCGATCGCCATTACGGCGAGGTAGCCCCGCAGGCGGCGGTTTCCATGCTGCTCGCCGCGGCGGTCGTTACCCAACGTTCCAATTGGGGCGACGGCGAACGGTACTTGCTTGAAGCGCAACGGATTTCGCCCGGCTCACCGGAGGTGCGCGCGGCGCTCGAAGCGCTGCGGCGAAACCGGCAAACGTCGAGTGCATTCGAAAGCGTCCAGTCTTTGTTTGCCGAGCAGCGGTACGACGAAGTCATCATGCGCGCCTCCGAAGCGCTCGCGGAATTTCCGTTTGAACCGCGATTTTCGTATTATGCTGCGCTGGCGTGTGCGAATCTCGGACGCAAGGACGAGGCGCTCGTCTATCTTGACGGCATTACGGATCCGTCTGCCGGCGAAGCGCCGCCACCTGCTGAGCGCGACGCTTCTACGCGAATTCGGACGCAACGACGAGGCCCTCGCGGCGCTCGCGCGCGTGTTGACGCAGAATGCGGCAAACGCGGATGCACTGCTGATGAAAGGTGCGCTGCTGGAAAGCGTAGCGCGCATCGCCGAAGCGGAAGAGGCGCTGCGTGCGGCGCTGCCCCATCGCGAAGGAACGCGCGGCCGTCGAACTGGCGGGCATGTATTTACGCCAAGGGCGGGTGGAAGACGCAAAGCGCGTAGCGGCGCAAGCGCTCACGTAGACGTTCTTGGACTACACGATCATCATTCCGGCGTTCAACAAATCGGCGTTTACGCGCCGGTGTTTGAGCACGCTGCGCCCGACGCTCGAGGGCGCGGGCGAGGGCGAAGTCATCGTCGTCGACAACGCGAGTTCCGACGACACTGCGGACATGCTTGCGCAGTTCCCATGGGTTCGCGTCATTCGCAACGAACGCAACGAGGGTTTTGCGGGCGCGAACAATCAAGCCGCTCGCGAGGCGCGCGGGCGCTATCTCGTGCTGCTCAACAACGACACGGAAGCGCGACCTGGGTGGCTCGCAGCGATGCTGCGCACCGCGCGGAGGAAAACGCGGGCGTCGTCGGAGCGCGGTTGCTGTATCCGGCCGGTACGCTTCAGCACGCCGGAGTATTCTTTGCGCCGCTGCAACTCGGCAAAGCGGGTTTTTACGCCGACTCACGACATCGCGGGAGCGCCGGGAAATCATCCGTACGCGGCAGCGCGGCGCGACTATCAAGCGATCACCGCGGCGTGCATGCTGACGCCTCGCGAACTGTATCTGGAACTCGGCGGGTTGGACGAGGGGTACTGGAACGGCTACGAAGACGTCGACTATTGCCTCAAGGTGCGTGAACGCGGCATGCGCGTCGTGTACGCCGGCGACGCGGTGCTCACGCATTTCGAGTCGCAGTCGGGCAGCGAGCGCTTTCGAAAAATTTCTTGGAACGTCGCGCGTTTGGCCGATCGCTGGAACGGACGAGTCCGGTACGACATGCTCGATCACGCGCTCGCGCGCGGCACGATTCGGCGAACGGTGCGGCTGCGTCGCGGACAGGCGCAGCAGGAAGAACTCGCGACGCCGCGGTGCACGATCGTCGTGCACGGAATCGAGGCTGCCGATCGCGTGCTCGAAGCGCGCCTTCGAGCGAATCATTCGCCGATCGAACGAATCGTCTGGACCTCGCAAGCGGCGGCGATCGGAACCGCTCGCGACGAGATGGAGGTTCGCGGAGATCGCTATCTCGCGCTGGTGGATTCCGCGTGCGAGTTACATCCCGGATGGTTGGACGAGCTCGTCCGTGACGTGGAATTCTCGCCGGACACCGGCGCTTCGACGGCGGCGGGTCGTACGCTGATTGCGCTCTCGAAGTATCCGCGCCACGAGCGTTTGAAGGACTTGGAGTCTCTCGACGCGGCCGTCACCGAGTTCCTGACGCGAGGTCTCGCACAGCGAGCGGGGGTGCGTGGAACGCGCGAACCGCAGGCGGATTCGCTCGAGCGGATCCTCGCCGCACCGCTGCAGCGCCGGCGCGGCCTTGTATCGATCGTGATGCTCAGTTGGAACGCGCCCGAATACACGAAGATCGCGCTGGAGTCGATTCGCAAATATACTCGCGCCGAGTACGAGGTCATCATCGTCGACAACGGCTCCGGCGCCGAAACCACGGACTGGCTGTCGGCTCTTACCGGCGTTCGCGTGATCTATAATTCCACCAATCGCGGCTACGCCGCAGGCAACAATCAAGGCATGGCGGCGGCGCTCGGCGAGTACGTCGTGCTGCTCAACAACGACGTCGTCGTGACGGAGGGCTGGCTCGACGGGCTGCTCGGTGCTTTCGACCGGATTCCGGCGCTCGGCATATCCGCGCCGCGCAGCAACATCGTCGCGGGCGATCAGGTGGTGCCGGACGCGTCATACGCCACCTTGGAAGAGATGCACGACTATGCGGCGCGCCGCAGCACGCGATACCGCGGGCGCGGATATGCGACCGATCGCGCCATCGGATTATGCCTCTGCGTCGACCGGCGCGTCATCGACGAAATCGGCGGCATCGACGAGCGCTTCGGCGTTGGAAACTTCGAGGACGACGACTTCTGCATGCGCGTGCGCGCCGCCGGTTATCGGATCCACGTCTGCGACGACGTGTTCATCCATCACTTCGGATCGAAGACGTTCGCCGCGAACAAGGTGGACTGGCAGGCGACTATGCGCGAGAACTGGGCGAAATTCGCGCAAAAATGGGAGCTGCCCGCAAAACAGGTCGACGGAGGCTATCTACCCCTTCCGGTGATCCGGCGCGGATTCGTTCACGCAAAGCATTATTTTCCGCTGCCGGCTGCCCCTATCGAACCGGAAACGGAAACCCGCCGGTACGAAGCCGTATTTACCGCAGCGGTTCGCGACGAACGCGACTGGGAACAAGTCGCGAACTTCCTGCGCAGATACGTGCGCGCGTTCGACGCAGCGCAGCCGGTTCTGCTCGCCATCGGCACGTTCGGCGACCAATCTGCCGGCGAACTCGGCGCCCGCGCTTCGCGGATCGCATCGAAAGAGAACCGTTCTGCGGACGAGGTTGCCGACGTTTGGATTTCCGACGAGACGGAGATGGAGGCATGGCTCGAAGCGCTTCCCCTAGCGCGCCGCTGGCGCGTCAACGAAACCGCGTGTGACGCGTTTGATTCCATCGACCCGGTCGTCGATCGCAGCCCGAGCGCACTGCGCCGGGTTCTGAAAGCGGTGCCGACGTGAGGACGCACCGGAAGTACACGACGTTCGGCGGGCGGCGCCTCCGCGGGCAAGTCGAGGAGCTGGCCGAGACGCGGTGCCTCGCGGCCGCGCGGCTCGAACCGGTCGTTCGTGGCCTGCGCGGCGGCGCCATGTTGGATCTCATTTTCACTGCGGGCGGCCGCGTCGCCGTCGTGCCGTTCATAGAAATCGCACCGGAAATGCTGCAGCAGCGTGAGATGTCGCCGTTCGTATGGCCGCACGAATCGGCTGCAATCCTGGGCGTCGATCGCGCAGATGCGATCGAACGCACATTGCTGCCTTGGATCGAATCACTCACGCTCGCCCGGCAATTGAACGAGGAGACGCTTCGGTTTTTCGGAGATGGATCAGCACGAGACGTTTTCGAACACGCTCGCGAAGCGCGGTTTTTGGGTGCGGCGCCGTATGCGGACGTCTTGAAAGATGCCGCGCCGTACGTGTACGCAATGCGGTTCGCCGAAAACCACCGCATCAACGTTTGCGACGCGGGCGGCGCGTTGGGCAGCGCCTTGCTGAGCAAGATCGCGCCGGGCGTGCGCGCGGATTTGGGCAACGAGCAGCTCAACGCGCTGGCGCGGCAATGGTACGGATGCGATTTGTTCGGCAGCATTGACGAGAGCTCGGCGTGCGACGTTTGGATTGCCGGCCCGAATGCAGTTGAGCGTGATGCGGGCGTGCGAATAACTTTGGACGGCGCGTCGGTCGCGGGCATCAACGTCGAAGTCGCAACGCCCGTTCCCACGGACGTCTTCGTTTCGTTCGATCCGCAGGATGCTCCGGTTTGCCGCACGTTTTCCATAGAGGTTCGCGACCCGCGCCCGTTGCGACCGCCGTTGCTCGCGAGTGCTCCGCAGGCAGAGGGTGGATCGTCCGGCCGCGTGCTCATGCTGATGCGTGACGATTTTGCGCGCGTGCCCGATGCCGATTCCGATGAAGCCGCGGCTCTGGCCGGATTACTGCGTGCGGAAGGCTTTACGGTCGATCTCGCGCCGTCGTCTTGCGCGCATCCTTCGTCGTACGATTTGGTCCATGCGTTCAATCTGGCGCGCGTGAACGAGCTTGCGCCCGCGCTGGCGGAGGCTCATGCTGCGGGCGTCCCACTCGTGATTTCGCCGTTTCTGCAAGACGTTGCCGCACAGGGCGCATGGGGAACCGGAATCGTGCGCGCCTTCCTTCGCATCGCAAGCGACGAGATCGATCTCGAAGACAATCTGCAGCTTCTCGCGCAGCGGCGGCTCGAGGGGGCGGGGCTCAGCGCAAAACGGCAAGAGCCCTTCGCCGGTTACGACGAAGCGGTGCGCACGGCGCTGCAGCGCGCGGGCGCAGTGGTTACGTACGGCTCGCAAGAGGATCGTCTGCTGAGCGCGTTCGGTTATACCGGACCGGCGATCGCGAGCGGTCCTTGCATCCCGCGCGGCGACGCGGACGGTGCCGCGGCCGCTATCGTCGGAACCGGCGATTATGCATTCGCCCACGCACCGCTCGAAGCACGAAGCAATCTGCTGATCTTGGTGCGCGCCGCGGTTGATGCGCGCGTGCCGCTGGTCATCGCCGGTCCGGTCGTCGAACCCGAGTATGCGCTTGCGGTGCGCGAGCAGGCGGGAGAACGCGTCGTTCTGTTGGCCGAACCCGAGTCGGGCGTTGCAGAAGCCTTGTACCGCGGCGCGCGCGTCTTTGCCGACGTCTCCTGGGTGCCCTTCGGACCGCATCGCGCGGTCCGAGCCGCAGCGTCCGGCGCGGCTTTAGTGCTGGCGAAGGATACGGCCTCGCGCGGCCGGCTCGGAGACGAGGGCATCTGGGAAGCCGACCCGGCGTCGCAGGCTTCGATTGGGGCGGCGCTACGCGACGCCTGGAAGCACGCGGGCGAACGGCCGCAAACGCTGGAAGCGCCGGTTCGCCGGGCCGTGGCCCTCGGCGAAAGCCGTGCCGCCCTGGTGGCGGCCGTCCAAGCATACGCAGCCGCGCAGCAAGCCCGCGTCCCCGTCTAAAATGCCCGCCTCGGCGAGCCGAAATAAGAAGAGAGCAGGAGGCTGTAACATGGACGTTCCGGTTGTCGGGGCCGCTCAGGCCGCCCCGCAGCAGGCGCCGCTCCAGGTACCATTACCACAGAGCGGCCAATCCCCAGCACCGCAACCGGTGCTTTTGGACGCACCGCACGGTGCAAGTCACGGGGCGCTTTCACCAGTCGTCGCAAAGTTGTTTGCGCACGACGGTATTTCCAAACCCATATCGCTGAACGTCAGCTATCGCGTCGAGCACGATCCGAACATCATCGTGACGATTTTCACGGATCCGACGACGGGAGAAGAAGTAGCGCAGATTCCGCCCGAGGTGATGGTGCAGATCGCGCAATTTTTCGACAAGCAGAGCGGCGTGACGCTCGACAGGAGCGCCTAAACCCACCATGTCCAATTTGTCCAGCATACCTGGAACCAACGTTCCTCCGGTGTCGTTCCCCGGCATCGCGTCCGGCATCGACTACAACTCGATTATCCAGAAGCTCACATCGCTGACGCTCGCGCCCACAACGCAGTTCAATCAGCAGATAGCCACGATCAACGCGGGCAACGCGGAACTGATCACGATCAACGGTTTGCTGGCCTCTGTACAATCGGCATTGACCGGTCTTTCGCAGGCGGACGTCTACGATGCGGTCGCAGCCGCGTCGAACGACCCGGCAGTTCTGACCGCGCAGGGAATCGCCGGCGGCAACGCCGCTCCCGGAACCTACGCGATCACTCAAACGCAGCTCGCCACTGCGACGCAAGTCGTCGGCGCGAACGCGGTGGGACACACCGAGCTGGATGCCGCTGCCGGTACGACGGCGAGCGGGCTCGACGTGCCGCTGGTCGATTCGTGGGCGGCTATCACGCCCACGAACGGCAGCAGCCAAGGCTCGGTCACCATCGACGGCGTTTCGATCAAGTACGACGTGACGAGCATGTCGCTGAATCAAATTTTGGCGACCATCAATACCGCCGTACACGCAGCTGGGGACGCGACGTTCAACATCGGTTTGGTTGCGGGAACCGATCGAGTCCAGATTACGGACTCCGCACATCCGGTTTCACTCGGCTCTCAAAGCGATCAGGGCAACCTGCTGCAAGTGCTTCGGCTCGATCAAGCGCAAGTGAGCAACACGCCGAGTGCGGGCAGCGTCACCGCAACCGCGGGCGTCGGCGGTATCAATCAGGCGCTCGAATTCAATTCTGCCGGCGGGCTCGGCGGCAACAGCAACGCTAATTATCTCACACCCGTCGCCTCCGGATATTTCACCATCAACGGCGTGCAAATCAAGATCGATAACGGCACCGACAATTTGGCTTCCGTGCTCAAGCGTATCAATCAGTCGGCTGCCGGCGTGATACACTTCGTATGACAGCGCGACGGGCCAGATTACGCTGACGTCGAAAAATACGGGTGCGCAGAGCATCGTCATCGGGTCGGGGTCCGACACGAGCAATTTCCTGACCGCAACGGGATTGACCGCCGCGTCCGGCGCAACGTCGACGATCGGCGCGCAGGCGTCCGTAACGCTGCAATCTCCCAGCGGTTCCTCGCAGACGATTTACAGCAACAGCAACACGGTGACGACGGCGATTCCCGGAGTGCAACTCAACCTGCTCAGCGACACGTCGGGAACGCCGGTTCAAGTCACCGTTTCGCAGGACACCTCGCAATTGGCGAGCGCGATCAATACGTTCGTGTCCGCCTATAACGCTGCAATCAGTGAGATCAACAATGCGACCGCTGCGCCGGTCGTGCCGACGAACCCCATCGGCTCCAGTGTCGGCGCCGCTCCGCCCCAGCCGGTCGGTGCGGGCATCCTTTTCGGCAACGCAGACGTCGAGATGATCAAGGAGCAACTGATCAACGAAGTCACGCAAGTGCTGCCGAACAACAACGGTTCGGGCTACACGTCGCTCTCGCAGATCGGTTTGAATCTGACCAGCACCTTCACGACGCTTGCGCAGAATACGTCTACGTCCGGCACCGGATCGCAATCGAGTACTATTTCTACGACGCAAATGCAGGGAACGGACGGCCAGTTGCAATCGCTCGACGTGTCGGCGTTCGAATCGGCCTTTGCCGCGAATCCTACCGCCGTGCAAAATCTCCTGAACGGCGCGCAAGGCGTCGTGCAGCAGATGGGCACCTACCTGACGGGCGTCACCGGTTTGCCGACGCAGACCCAGAGCGGATTGCTCGGTACGATTCCGTCAGTCTCGCTGCTGCAAGGCTTCGAGAATACGAATTCCAGCGAGGTCGAGTCGATACAGCAGCAAATCACGCACGATCCAGGACAACGCGAACATGCAGGCCGATCAATTGCGCGCAGAGTTCGTTCAAACGGAGACCACGCTCGCCGGATACCAGGCCCTCCAGCAGCAACTCGGCTCGTTCTTCAAGAGCAGCGGCGGTTAGGGACGTCACGTGAAACGCTCCGCAGAACAGAAATATCTGGAGACGTCGATTGCGACGGCGTCAAAGGAAGATCTCATCGTCAAAATCTTCGACATCCTGGTGCTGGCGGCGACGCAGGCTCTGGAAAAACTGCACAATCAGCGCGACGACATCGAAGGCATTCACAAGGCACTGCTGCGCGCGCAGCGGGCGCTTGCGCTGCTCATGGGTTCGCTGGACATGGAGATTGGCGGCGAAGTCGCGCGTAATCTCTTCCGGGTTTACGAGTTCTGGCACCACGAGCTCGTGATGGCCAACATGCAGAAGGACCCGCTCCGTGTCGAACGGCTGCTGCCGAACTTCAGGGATTACCGGCAAATGTGGGTCCAGGCCGTCACCGAGTTCAAGACGATGCAGCAGGACCGAACGCCGCAGATGGCCGCAGGACCGGGTTTTGCAGCGGTCGGCTAGCGCCCAAGCGCTGCTCGGCGCCGTAGAGGCTGCTCTTCGCGAGATGGAGTCCCTTTGCGGGCGCGCGGAACGCTCGCTCATGCAGCGCAAATGGACCGACCTCGAGCGCACGATTGCCGACGCGCGGCGCGCGACGCACGCGCTGCAGAACGCCATGGACGATGCGAGCGCAGTCCGCGACGCGGCATTCGACGAAGAGATCGTGCGCCGCGTGCGATACGTCGCCGCGATACGCGAGAATCAGATGACGCGGCTCCAGCACTACCACGACGCGGTCGCGCAGCGGCTGCAGCTCATCGCGCGCTGGAAGAGCGCGCTCAAATCCCTCGGTCAGCGCAAAGCGCCTCCGCGGCTTTCCGCGGTAGATCGGCTCAGCTCAGAAAGACTCGTCAGCGCCGCGACGAGCGCGCGTGCCGCAGCGTCAAGCGTTTCGTCCCGCGCGAAAAGCAAACCCGTCGTCCGATCGATTCGCATGCGCACGAAGAAGCGCTGCAGCTGCGTTGCCGCCGTTTGCGCATATGCTCGCAAAGCAGCTTCCACCGCCGCGGTGCGTTCCGGCCGCGCGTTTGCAGCAATGCGGCGCGCCTGCAACGCCAGCGTGAGCTGGCGCGCTTTCGTGAAATCCCAGCGCGCGCCGTCTTCCTGCATCTTGCGCAGGACTGCCAGCGTCGGCGCCTCCAATTCCGCTTCGAGCGTTACGGCGTTCGCATCGTCAGGCGGCTCGCTCGCGCGAACCGGAGTGGCGGCGAACTGATCGACGCGCGCGAGCATTTTGCCGGCGTACTCCGCAATCGGTTCGGTTTTGCCCATCTTTTCGTGCAGCACGATGCGCTGCAGGAGCTGCCCTTGCGCATCCATGTGCCCTCTCAAACCGGCGACTTCACCGCCGTCGAACGATTGCGTGCACGCAAGCGCGCCGCCGAGAATGAAGTGATTGAGGAGCGTCGGCGGTTTGCCGCCGTTGAAGATACGCTCGAAATATGCGGCGGACGGCCGATCCAGACGGCCATAGAGCATGACAGCCTCGCGAGGAGCCGCGACCTCGGCCGCGGGTTCGACGTCCGGAGGCTGATCCGGCGGACTAGGAGTAAACGGTTCTTGCTCCGGGACCCCCGGCTCGGGCACGGGCGAGGGCTGACTCGGTGGCGGCACAGGTTCACCCGGCTGATCGGGCGGCGGAACCGGCTGAAGCGGCGGCTCCATGGGCGGCCGGTATTCCGCGGCCGGCGAAAGCGCGCTTTGCGCCGCCTCGTGCTCGATGATTTCTTCCTCGTCCAGCTCGTAAATCGGCAACTCCGCAACGTCGTAGAGCGCGCGATCGAACCGCTGCACCTCGCCGGCGAAGCCCGTTTGCGTCTCGGACTTTCGCCCGACGATAGCCGGCTGCGCGCCGACGATCGCCGTGTCGTCCGCGTCGACGATGGGAGCAATCACGAGCGGCTTATTCCCAAGCCGGACGCCGATCTTCCAAACGAACGTAATGCGCGTCTTCGGTGCTAACGTGCCGACGAGCGTTCCGTCGCCGAAAAACTCGTCGGCCGCGTCGTCCAACAGGGGTCTGCCGTCTCGCACGAACGATCCGTTGCGATACGTTGCACCGCCCGGAAGCGGAACGCCGACCCGCACGTTGCGCGCGGCTGCGGCGCCTTCGTTCGCTACGCTCAACGCGAGTGTGACGATCGCGCCCGGAATGACGCCGCTCGCGGGCGTTGCCGTTAGTCGACCGCAATCACGGCGCTCTCCAACCGCTGTTCCGGCTGCTCTATTTGCGGGCTGCCCTCTGCGATACCGTGCGATTCCCAAACGCTTCGCACCACGGGGGCGACGCCCAACGCCGCTCGAAGCAACTGCACGAGCCGCATGTCGGCGCTTTCGTCGAAGTCCGGTTCTTTCGGACGCGGCATTATTTCGCGAAGCGAAAGCGCGCGAACACGCGCTCGAGCAATCCGGAATGCCGGCCGTTTCCATTTTGCGATTCGATGACGGGTTCGCTGCGCGCGGCTCCGGAATGCCGCGGGCAACGAGCGCCGCGCGCACGTGATCCTCACGCACGAGCGTGCTTGCGCGATCGCTCGCCTCTTCCATGGACAAATGAGCGAGCATGGTGAGTCTTCGCGGAAGACCGGATGCCGAACGCGTGAGAAGTGCGCGCGCCTCGGGCGCGAAAATGTGCTGGCCGGGAGCCAGACCGGCACGCTCGAGACGGAAATCCAGTATCGCTCCCGCCATCGTTTCGTCCAAGGGCTGCAGCCGAATCCATGAGTCGACGCGGTCGATCAGATTGTGACGCTCGTTCAGCCGGCGCTCCAGCTCGCTTTGCCCGAAGAGCAGAATGTTCAGCAGTTTTTTTTGCGGGACGTGATAGTTGAGCAGCAAACGCAGCGCTTCGAGATTGTCGTCGCCGAGGTTTTGCGCCTCGTCTACGATCAAGACGAGCGTACGGTTTTCCAGCACCGCCGTTTCGAAGAAGAAATTCTTGAGCGCGTTCTTCAGCGAGGCGCTCGAACGCGGCGGGAGCGAAAGTCCGAACACGCGTCCTACCGCAATCAGAAACTCGACTTCGGTTGCGAAGGTCGGATCGAGAATCTTGCCGAGTACGACCCGGTCGTCTTGGAGCAGTTCTTGTTCGAGCGCGCCCGAGAGACTGGTCTTCCCGGTGCCCGGTTCGCCCAAGACGATGGTGAGGCCGCGGGACTCGTCGACGCAAGCGGCCAGGCGGTCTTTGGCCTTCCGAAGCGCACCCGACTCGCAATAGAAATAAGGATCCGCCGTATCTAAGAACGGATCCCGCTCAAGGCCGAAGTACCGGTAGTACTTGGACATTGCCCGTAGAGTTGGGCGACGCGCAGATAAAGTCTTTGTGCTTGGCGCAGGGTTAGCTCGCACGACGTGCTATTTCAGCGGGAGTGAGCGACCTGCGTAATGCTGCGGTCTTAGTAACCGGTGCATCCGGTTTTCTTGGAAGCCGGTTGGTGCTCCGTTTGGCGGGACGCACGCGGCGTCTGGTGGCGATGGCTCGAGGAACCGCCACGGCACTGCATCCGGCGCTCAGCGCGGTCGAGGTGGTTCTCGGCGACGTCTCCGTTCCCAGCCAGATCGAAAAAGCCGTCGCGGGCATTGACGTCGTCATCCACTTGGCCGGTCATTCGGGCGCCGCTTCGAGCGTGCACGATCCCGTGTACGATTTGAACGCGAACGTCGGCGGACTGGTTACGGTGCTCGAAGCTATCCGCAAGGAACAACGGCCGGTGCGTGTGGTCTTTCCGGGGTCGCGGCTCGAGTATGGCCGTCCGAAAGCGTTGCCCGCAGCGGAAGGGGATCCGCTTCAGTCCGTTGTCGCCATACGGCGTAAACAAATACGCGTGCGAGCTGTACCTCGATTTGTACGCGCGATTGTACGGCCTTTCGTATGCGGTTGCGCGGCTCACCAATCCCTACGGACCCTCGCTCGACAAAGCGGCAAAGGAATACAACGTCTTCAACCGCTTGATCGCGACTGCTGCGGCGGGCGGGGTGCTCACGATTTACGGCGACGGGAAAACAGCTTCGGGATTACGTGTATGTCGACGACGTGATCGAGGCGCTGGTTCTGCTCGCACACTCGACGACGACGTCGTGGCGAACGTGGGCTCGGGCCGCGCGCTCTCGTTACGCGAGGCTGCCCAAACCGTCGTGCGGATTGCAGGGCGCGGGTCAATCGAGCACGTCGATTGGCCCCAAGCCGCCGAACGAGTCGAGACGGGTGACTTCTTTGCCGATATCAGCCGTATGCGTGCACTTGGATGGAGTCCCGCGGTCATGCTCGACGAAGGAATTCGCCGCACCCTGGAATCGGTTCGATCGGTCACATGAGTTCGCGCGTTCACGCCGATTTCGTCGCGTACAGTTCGGCTGCGCCGTATCTGGACCAAGCCCGTCTGTTTTCGCTCAAATTGGAGCAGATCGATCTTTCACCGGTTCGCAGGCGTTACGTCGATGCGCTGCTGCTCAGCGGCGTGGAAATCGTTCCGATCCTCTTCATTCATATCGCGGAAGACGGCACGGCGATTCTGCACGAACACCATCGCGCGCTGCATCCGGCCGTGCAGGAATGGCTCGCGAAGACCGCTGCGGAATGGGTTGCGGCGAAAGGCCCCGAGGCCAATCTGCAGGCCGACCTTTTCGACTCCGACGTCGCGTTGCGAAACGACGTCATGGCCGTTATGGCAGACGAGCGCCGCGCATTCGCGGGACTTTCCCCGTATAGCGCCTTGTTCACCGAAGCCGAACGGTACGCCAATCTCTCGCCGTTCGTCATCGGACGCGACGTGGTCGACTTCAATCCGGGAACAGGATATGGTGCGCGCACGCTTGCAGCCGCCGCATCTACCGTCTCCATTCCTTCGTCCGAACTCACGAGCCTTACAAAACGCCTGCGTCCGGCGCTCGCGATTTCGAATGGCCCGGCCGACGTAGCCGTGCGGCTCGACGTCGCTGCGGCAGAATTACCGGCAGTGCTCGAAACGCTCAAAGCGGCGCTGCGCGAACCCGGCGCCGCGGTCGTGTCGATGCGCGGCGGAGAAGAGGCGGGTGAAGTACTGCGTTCGGCAGGCGCAGACGGTTTGAAGATGACAAGGCCGGGATGCGATGGGCTGGGCGATCTCGGTGAATGGCTCGGCGTTTTCAAAACAGGTGCGCGGCCGCGTCATTTCGACATGAAAGCGCCGGCGGATCTGCGCGCCGCAACCATCACGGTCTGCGAGCGGCCGCTGCGCATTCTCTTCGGCCTACGTCCAAGCGCGCAAAGTATTTTCGGCGGAGACGTGGTGCAGGTGCGTGAGACCGCCGAAGCGCTGCGTGCGCGCGGTCATTTCGTCGAGGTGAGCACGGCAGCGTCGCTCGGGGCGGCGAACTTCGACGTCGTTCATCTCACGAACATCACCGTACCGCCGGAAACGCTTCCTCAGGCGCAATCCGTGGCGGATTTCGGCGGCGCCGTCGTCATGATGCCGATCTTCACCGATCATTCGGACGAGGCGGTTTGGGGGATGAACGTGACGACCTCCGTATACGGCTCGCACGCGGACCTTCAGGATCTCGGCGAAAAACTCGCGCGCGATCGAGCTGCGAAACATAAGCGTCGGACAGACTCGCTCCTCCTCCGCAGCGCATGGAGATGATCGAAGGCTATACGCAGATGCAAAGGGCGACGCTGGACGTCGTGGATTTTCTCGTTGCGAACGCGCATAGTGAAATGCACCGTCTCTACCGGTACTTGACCTGTGAAATTCCGTATTCCGTGGCTCCGTCTTGTGCAAATCCGCGCATTTATGGAAAGCATGCCAAGGCCAAATTCGTCGAGCGATTCGGTTTCGAAGATTTCGTACTCATGGCCGGCCGTTACGAGGGGCGCAAGAACCAGCTGAACTTCCTGCAAGCGACGCGCGATCTGGGTTTTCCGGTCCTGTGCATCGGCAACAACTATCACGCGACGTTCGGAAAGATTCTGCGGATTCATCGTCCCGGAACAGCCGCATATATCGGGCATCTGCCCGAGGATCAACTCGCCGGCGCCTTCGCGGCCGCGCGCGTGGTTGCGATACCGAGTTGGGACGAAGTCGTCAGCCTCACGTCATTGAATGCGGCCATAAGCGGCGCATCGATGGTCTTGACGCGTAACAGTTACGAGCACGAATACTTCGCGGACGACGCTGAGTACTGCGATCCGGGAAGCGTCGTTTCCATCGCGTCGGCCGTTCGGCGTGCGTGGGAAACGCACGAGGCGCGCAGCGAACGGCGCGAACTGCTCGCCGAACGCGTGACCGCGCAGTACAATTGGGACCGGTCGGCCGCGCTGACGGAAGAAGCCTATTATCGCGTGCTGCACCATAATCCCAGACGCGAACGGCGGCTGGCGCGCGACGGGCAGCCGGCGGGGAGGAGTTGAAATTGGAGATTCGCGTTCAGCAAGCGGGGCGGAACCTGCAAATCGGTTCCGGCACCGATTTGCTCGGCACGCATCGCATGGCGTTCGGCGATGACGTCTTCATCGGCAAGGACGGGGTGCTCGCTATCGTGTACGAACGCCCGCAGCCCGGACCGATGATTTCCATCGGCAACGGCGTTTGGATGAACAAGCGCTGTTACATTTCCGCGGCAAACGAGATAACCATCGGCGACTATGCGATTTTCGCGCCGAACGTGTATCTGGCCGATTCCGCGTACGAATATCGCGACATCGGCGTGCCGATCATGAAACAGGGCCTGGCCTCGGTCGAGAACCGGATTCGAATCGGCGAACACGCTTGGCTCGGCATCAACGCCGTGGTGTACGGAGACGTCACCGTCGGTAAGGGCAGCGTGATCGGCGCGAACAGCGTCGTGACGAAATCCGTGCCGGACTACTGCGTTGCCGGCGGTCAGCCCGCGCGCGTATTGCGCGCGTACGACGATCGCAGCGGAGAATGGCCGCGCGTAACATCCGATGAACAGCTGGAAGAAATCCTTACGGACGGAAGATCGAACGTCGCGCTGCGAGCGCCCGATTCGCCGCCGCGCATCCCTATGCTCTACGCCGAGCTCGTTACGATTGGGTAGAACGCAGACGCACTAAAACGGCGGCCACGCGATCGGCGAAATTTCGCCGGCGGGAGCAGTTGCAGGGCCAACCATTCCGCGTTCGGCGTTCTGAATCGTCTGTGCCCGTCGCTGTTCGATGATGGGCCGGTTGACGACGGGATGGTGCTGATAGATCGCGTGGTACGCTGCAAGTGCCTGGTCCGAGCACTGCACCGATTGCTGTGCGGCACCCTGGTTTCGGATCGTATAACACGACGTAATTCGCTCGACGTGAACGAAGTCGAACGCCGTGGAAAGCCGGAGCCAGAGTTCGTAATCCCGGTACAGCGGAATCGCGCGCTCGAATGGAACGCCGCCGGGGATGCACTCGCGCAAGAACATTCCGCTGGTCGCACCGATCCGGTTGTTGACGAGCAAGCCGCTCAGATCGGCCGAGTTGCTCATATTGCTTTCGAATCCATGGAGCATCCAGCACCGGTCGTCGCCACGAAGAAACGCCGTCAACACGTCGCCGTGAGCGACGGATGCACCCGACCGTTCCAACGCTGCGCAGAGCTCGGCAACGTGATTCGGAAAGAAGACGTCGTCGTCATTGAGGAACGTAACGTACTTGCCGGTCGCCGCCGCGAATCCCGCGTTCGCAGTCGCGACGATGTCGTTGCGCTCCATGTAGATGAATCGAACGTCCGGAAATTCTGATGCCAGCGCGTCCAAACGCGGGCCGCCGTCGACTGCAACGATCGTCTCGACGTTCGAATACGTTTGCGCATGGACGCTTTTCAGCGCATACCGCAGTAACGTGGGGCGATCGAAGGTGTAAATGACGACCGAGACCAGCGGACCGCCGGCAGGCTCTTCTCGTACCTGAACGCGAGATGCAGGCTGGACCGGCAGCGGCTCGGGCGCGCCTGCGCCCAGTGCGCTGACGACGGCGTCGAAGATGGACGTCATGCGCCGGCGATCGAAGAGTTTTACGCCTTCCAGCAATTCATCGGCGCCGCCGTCCGCGTCGGCGACAAGCGGTACGCCCCATTCCGAAAGCGGCAGAGCTGCATCGCACCCGTGCGCGGCCGCGTCCACGATGACGCTCGCGCGTTCCAACGCTTCGGAAGCGCGATCTTCCGCAAACCAGGTTACGGGAAGGCTCTGCTGCGGAGCAGACTTCGAGACGAGGAGCAGCGGTATGCGAAGTTCCGAAAGCGCAATCACGAATGCGGAAGCGATTGAGCCTTCCAAGTGCGGCGCCCAGATGACGACGCCGTCACGGAATTGCCGCGCCGTCCGCTGTGCGCAGCGCGGCACGTCTGCGCCGCAAATGCTCGACGTACTGCTGGGAATGTTGCATTGTACGATGTCGCGCACGCGCCGCGCTTCGGCATGGCTCGACACGGCGAGCGAGTCCGCGAGACGCATCGTCGCATGAATGAGACGGAGCGTCTGCGGACCGTATGCAGCGAGCGTTCGAAGCGGTTGCCCGTTGTTTACCGGCAGGACGCCGGCGCACGCCTGCTCGAGAGCGACTCGGCGCTCGTCGAGCGTTGCAAATGACGTGAGAATGCTCGGCACGACCGCATCCGCACGAGCTGTGTCCTCACGGTTCAAAATCGGTCTTACGAAAAACCGTTCGTTGCGAAAACGGCGCCTCACACATTCGCTAAGCGCTTCGGCCGCACCGGCGACGTCGAAGACGACGACCGGGTAGTCGGCCGGAAACGAGCGCGCACACCGCTGCGCAAGCGGTCCGTACGCCGCGCGTCCCGACGACGCCGGCGCTTGAGTCGTGACGTTCAAATATGGTCCAATTCGCTGCTTTTGCGAAGTACTGCAAAGGACGAGGAAGCCGGAAACACCGCCTCGTCTTGGGTGTTTTCGAGTACGACGGCGGACGCGCCGATGACGTTCCATTTTCCGATCGAGACGTTGTCTCGAACCGTGGCGTTCGCTCCGACAAACGTTCCCTCGCCGACGGTCGTGCTTCCGCAAATCGTCGCGCCCGGAGCCAGGAAGCAATCGTCACCAATCGTGGTGTGATGCGCGACGTCAGCTGCCGGACCAAAGAAAGACGTTCTTCCCGATGTTCGCGTACGGTTCCACGATGCAGTTTTGCATGATGAAGGTGTTCGGCTGCAGTTGCAAACCCGACCAAACGGCAGCGTGAGGGCTTACATGGCTCGCGAGCGTATATCCGAGCGCCTCCGCCTGCGCCACCTTGCGCGCGCGCGGAACGTTGACGTCCTTGAAGCTCATCGCAACGAAGATGTCGCACGCGTCCGGCGGAAATTTCGACGCGAGCGTTTCGAAAGGCACGACCGGCAGATCGAGATGACGGCTCTCTCGGATATAGTCGCCGTCTACGGTGAACGCGGTGACTCGGCGCCCGCCTTCGCGGCCCAAGTAATATTGGACGACCTCGGCAACCTGCCCGATTCCGAAAATGACGAGGTCTTTCATCGGCTCATACGACCGGAGCCGCTTGGCGGCGTATCTCTTCCGACAATACCGACGCCGGCGTCGTCAAAAGACGCGCGAGCATGCTGGTTTTCTCGCCTGCGTACTCGCTCAGGAACCGGAGCTCGATTCCGTGCTTTTCGAACAATGCCGAATCGTAGAGGCCGCGTCCTCCGGGCGGATTCACGTACCGCGTCGCCCCAAGGGTTCTTGCAATTTCCACCACGCGTTCCTGGCCGCGAAGAGAAGCCGGTACGTTCATGGCGCTCGACCGGAGTACGGTCGTGCGAATCCGGAGGCGCTCGCAAACGGTATCGATAGACTCCGCGAGATATCCGGTGAGGTCTTTGTGCGGCGTGCGAACTCGCGCGAGCATGGCATCGTCTTGGAGTGGCGGATTTTCGAGAACCGGAAAGCGTTTCATCGCCGAATCAATTCGTTCGGCCGCGTCGGCTGCGAAGGCCATCTCACAAATTCGCGCGTCGACCGGCGCTTTGGCGACCGGAAGCGTAAACCACGCAGCATTGCCGCTCGCGTCCGGCAGTACGTTGCGGTGCACCCAGCCGCGACGAGGAAACTGCACGCAATCGAACAGCACGACGACGTCTGCTGCGGAAAACAGGCGAAAGTACCCGGCGTACGGCATGAAGTACGGCTGCATGACCGCGACGGTCGTAGACATGCGCTGACGTCAGCCGCTGACGGCGTAGAGCACGGTCTCTTCGTCATGGATCGTATAGTGGCCCAGATAAAATTTGTATTCCAAGCCGAGGTCGTGAACGAAGTCGCAGATTTCGAAGAAGTCGTTGGGACGGTGGTAAATCGACAAGGCCAGCTTCGGGCGGAAGCGGTGCAGTGAAGAAACTGCACCCCGGAGCGCCGCGAGTTCCGAGCCTTCGACGTCGAGTTTGAGAAAGTCGATGCGGTCGATATCGCCGCTCATGACGAGGTCGTCGAGTCGCCGTAGCGGCACGGGACCGTCATTCGGCATGGGATGGTAGCCGGGTTGATAGGTCGTCATCTCGACAGGCTGCGCATCGATGTTCCGATCGGAGACGCCGAACGGGAAAATCGTCGTGTTCTCGTAACCCGGCCGGCCGGTGTTCATGTTGCAGACGTCAAGGTGAACTCGCACCGGATCGAAACCGTACACATGTCCGTCCGGCCCGACCGCGCCGCGAAACACGGCTATCGTATCTCCCGTGCACGAGCCGCCGTCGATGACGTGATCGCCCGGCTCAGGACAAATCGTCACGCCGTCCCGCTCGAGAAAATATTGCCGGTAGACCAGCGTATAAAGTAGTCCGTCCTTCACCGTGTCGACGGTATAGCGAACGCCATTCCACTCGCTGTCGTAATGAACGAGATCTCCGAACATGCCGCTGACGCGAGCGCCGGAAGGCGCACCCGCAAATGCCTGCTGAAATCGCGCAACCTCGCCCGCGTACGCGCTCACATTGTTGCGGATCCGAACGTGGAGATGACCGGAAAGTTTGAACCGGAGGACGTCGACGTACAGATCGCGGGAAACCTGATCGCCCAGTCGCGAATACGTACGAAAGACGTTCTCGTAGTTCTCGGTGAACCAGTCCAAATTGCGCGCGTGTTTTTCCACGTCGAACACCTGCGAGCGGTCCACGCCGTCATAACTGAACCGGTGAGCGTCGTAGTTGTCCTGCTGCAACTTGTGGACGTCTTGGTAGAGCAGCGCGAGCAGCTGGGATTTGAATTGCCGCGCGAGCGTATTCGTCATCACGGCCCAGGCCGAGCTGCGGCGGTCGCGCGCCGCGAGGATTGAGCCAGCGAACACTCGAGTGCGGAAACCACGCGATCGAATTGCTCGTTCGTCATGTCGCGCAAGAACGGTAAGCCGAAAACCTCCCGCGCCAGCATCTGAGTGACCGGCAGCTCGTCCCGATCGAAGACTTCGTAGGCGGTCTGCTCGTGAACGCCGCTCTTCCACCAGCGTCGCGTCTGAATTCCCTCGCGCTCGAGATGCTCGATGACGGGGGCGGCGTCGCCCCGAACGCGCACGTTGCAATAACACGAAACCCAGCCGCTTCCATATCCGGGCAGAGTCGAAACTGCGGATACGCGCGCGAGGCGTTCGAGATACTCGTGCGTCAACCGCACCATGCGAGTCCGCTGCTGCGGCCAGACTTCAAATGCGGCCAATCCGACGGCGGCGTGATATTCGCTCAGTTTACCGTTGTAACCGAGAATTTGACCGCACGGTTCGCCCCAGAATCCAAAGTTGCAAATCTGCCGAAAGCGCCGCATGACGTCCGCGTCGGTAGAAACCACGAATCCGCCCTCTCCTATTCCGAAGACCTTGGTCGCGTGGAGGCTGATCATGACGGGCGTCTTTGCCGGCCGAGCTGTTTCTACCGAAGAGATCGTGTCGAATGCGGCTGCGCCGTCGATGACGACCGGTATGCCGGTTCGCTCGGTGAATTCATCCCAGCTTCGCGTGTTTACGGGGGCTCCGAACGGTGACACGACCATAACCGCACCGACTTCGTCCAGGTCCGCGCGTTTTTCGATGGCGTGCGGATCGAGCATCCACGTGTCGGGAGCTGACGTCGACGAAGTGCGGACGCAAATTCGCAGCCCAAATGGCGGCGGCCGACGCCACGAACGTCCACGAAGGCACCAGACATTTCATTCCGGACGGGGCTCCGGCGGCAAGCAGCGCGGCGCTCAGCGCAACTGTCCCGTTGGCGACGACCGCCAATTGCTCGGCGCCTACTGCGCAATGTTCGGCCAGTCGCGCTTCGAACTCGCGAAGTAGCGTTCCGTGGTTCGAATAGTACCGAGCTTCGTCGATGCGCTCCAGGTACGGCAATAAATCTGCAGCTGCAGGAAGCTGCGGCCTCATGACGGGCAGGACGTCTCCCACGCCTTGCATGCGCGCCGTCAAACGCGCACCGGGACCTTGTCCGCGGCGACCAATTCGTTGGCGCGGAACAGACTCTCGAAGGTGCCCGCGTCCGTCCACCAGCCGGGCAGCACGTCGTAATACAAGTCGCCTTCCTTGATGTAGGCGTTGTTGACGTCGGTAATTTCCAGTTCGCCCCGCGCCGAAGGCCGAAGGCGCTTGCAGAAATCGAACACGCGCCGGTCGTACATATAGATTCCGGTCACGGCGTACGCGCTCTTGGGCAGTGCCGGCTTTTCTTCGATGCGAACGATCCGATTGCCGTCGAGTTCGGGGCATCCGAACCGCTCCGGATCGTCGACTTCTTTTAACAAGATGCGCGCGCCCGAGTCTTGCTCATCGAATTCGCGAACGTAGGGTCCGATGTCGTCCTGAACGATGTTGTCGCCGAGGATGACGACGGTGCGCTCACCTTCGACGAAATGTTCGCACAGTTTGAGTGCATCGGCGATACCGCCCTCGCCTTCCTGATACGTGTAGTAAATGTCTTTCAACCCGAATTCGCGTCCGTTGCCCAGAAGACGAAGAAAATCGCCCGCCGAATTTCCGCCGGTGACGATCATGATGTCTTTGATTCCCGCGCGCACCAGCGTTTCGATCGGGTAGTAAATCATCGGCTTGTCGTAGATCGGCAGAAGATGCTTGTTCGTCACCTTCGTGATCGGACGAAGGCGGGAACCCAAACCGCCTGCAAGGATGATCCCTTTCATGGACACGTTACCTCTTTTGCCCCTCGACAAGCTCGGGGTCGTTCGACGCAGCTCACGACGACACGCAGGGGCGAGTGACGGAGCGTGCAGCGTTCAGCGGTGCGCATACTGCCGTTTGTAGTACGCGAGGAAGTCGCCGTTCTTGAGCGGACGCCACCACGCTTCGTTTTCGCGATACCATGTAATCGTATCGCGCAGGCCGTCCTCGAACGGAATCTGCGGACGCCAGCCCAGCGAGTGTGCTTTGGTGCAATTAATCGCGTAGCGGCGATCGTGACCTTCGCGATCTGCGACGTGGCGCACGTGCGACTTCATCGATCGGCCGCACGCCTCGATCAGCATGCGCGTGATCTCGATGTTGGTGCGGGGATTGCCGCCGCCGATGTTATACACGCCTCCGAGTTCGCCGCGTTCGAGAACGTGCAGAATGCCGCGCGCGTGATCGTCCGCGTGAAGCCAATCGCGAATCTGCATGCCGTCGCCGTAAACCGGCACGCTCTGATCGTCGAGTAAGTTCGTGACGAACAGCGGAATGAGTTTTTCGGGGTACTGGCGCGGCCCATACGTATTCGATCCGCGCGTGATCAGGACCGGCGTCCGATAGGTCGTCCAGTACGCGAGGACTTGCAAATCGCCGCCCGCTTTGCTGGCGCTGTACGGACTGCGTGGACGCAGTGCATCGTGCTCGAACGATTCTCCGGTGGGAATGTCGCCGTACACTTCGTCGGTCGAGACTTGGACGTACCGCACGATCCCGTGCCGGCGCACCGCCTCCAGCAGAGCGTGCGTCCCGAGGATGTCGGTGCGCAGAAACGCTTCCGGCTCCAAAATCGAGCGGTCCACATGCGTTTCGGCGGCAAAGTTGACGATCGCATCGACGCCGTCGGCCATCGCCTCGTCGACGGCACCGGCATCGCAGATGTCGCCCTTGACGAAGCGGTAGCGCCGGTCGCCCTCGAAGGCCGCACAGTTCGCGGGGTTCCCCGCGTACGTCATGGCGTCCAGATTGACGACGTGCCAGTCCGGGCGCTCCCGCAGAAGCATATGAATGAACGCGGAGCCGATAAAGCCCAGGCCGCCGGTAACGAGCAAACGCATCGCTTATGGTATCGGCAGCGCCGGCGCGGCTGCCTAGTTGCTTGCTAAGTGTCGCCCGCCGCGCTTCCGATAGCGTAAGCATATGCAGTCTCTCGCGCGTGTCGTCGCGGTCGTTCTTGGCATGCACCGAGCCGGCACTTCGCTGACCGCAGGGATCCTGCAGGTGCTCGGGGTCCGCCTAAGCGAGGACCTCCTTCCCGCAACGCCCGACAATCCGATGGGCTACTTCGAAGACGCCCGGATCGTGCAGACGCACGATGCGCTGCTGAGCGCGATGGGGCGCAGCTGGCAGACGAGCTCGACGGTCGTCCCCATGCCCGCGAATTGGACGGCTCTACCGGAGATAAGCGCCTTGCGCGACCACCTTCGCGACATCGTCGCGGCGGAATTGAAGAAAACACCCGGCATCTGGGGCTTCAAGGATCCGCGCACCCCTGAGCTCCTTCCGCTTTGGCAAGAAATAGCGGCGGACCTCGGCATCGAGCTGCGGTACGTGATTGCGCTGCGCCGGCCCCGCGACGTCGTCCAATCGCTGCGCACGCGCGACGGCCTGGACCCGGTTCGAGGAGAGCTGCTCTGGTGCGAGCACTACCTGGACGCGATGCGCTACACGGCCGGCGCGGATCGCGTCATCATAGATTACGACGGATGGTTTGAACGGCCGGCGGAGCAGGCACGCGCGATTCAGAGCGCCCTCGGGCTCGCGCCGCAAGACGACGAAGAAATTCGGGGTCGTGTCGGAGCGCTCGTCGGTACGGATTTACGGCATCACCGGAGCGGCGATGCGGGGTGCGTCCTGCCGCTCGTCGGCCAGTTTTACTCCGCGCTCCTGCGAGGCGACACGGCCACGAGCGAAGCGGCCAGGCAAATGCTCGGTGTGTGCTGCGCCTTTGCCCGGCCCGCAATTGCAAGCGCGCTCGGCCTGGCTTCCCAGGTATTCGAGCAGCAGAAACGTCGAATTACGGAGCTGGAGGCGGCGGGAACGCTCTTACGATGACAAACCGCAGGGCTCGTGCTATACTCTGGCGGTTGTCACCATCTCGCCCCTCACGGAGGAGGGGTGTTTATGACCTCACCAAACCGGTGCCAGGACGGCGGCCGGCCGAGGTTCAGAAAGGACCAGACGTTGTCCGTCATTTCCATGCGGGCGCTGCTCGAGGCGGGCGTCCACTTCGGCCACCAGACTCGCCGGTGGAACCCGAAGATGAAGCCGTACATCTTTCAAGAGCGCAACGGCATCTACATCATCGACCTCGCCCTCACCGTTCAGAAGTTGCGCGAGACCTACGACGCCGTCAAGCAGATGTCGCGGGAGGGGAAAGTCGTCCTCTTCGTCGGCACCAAGAAACAAGCGCAGGACGTAGTTAAGGAAGAGGCGGAACGCGCCGGCACCTACTTCGTGAACCAGCGCTGGCTGGGCGGCACGCTCACCAACTTCTCGACGATTCAGAAACGCATCGCGCGGCTTCGCGAGCTCGAGAGTATGAAGCAGCAGGGCGACTTCGACCGGCTTCCCAAGAAAGAGGTCGCGAAGCTCGCCGACGAGATGAACAAACTCGAGCGCTTTCTGGGCGGCATCAAGGACATGCACCGTTTGCCCGACGCGATCTTCATCGTCGATCCGAAGAAAGAACAGATCGCGGTCAACGAAGCGCGCAAGCTGAAGATTCCGATCATCGCGGTAATCGACACGAACTGCGACCCAGACGAAATCGATTATCCGATCCCGGGCAACGACGATGCGATTCGCGCCGTCAAGTTGATGGTCTCGAAGATCGCCGACGCGATCATCGAAGGCCGGACCGAAACCGAGAGCGCGGGCGACGCCGCCGGCTACGGCGAACCGGAGGCCCCGGGCCCGTCCGAGGAGCCGGATGAAGAGATAACGACGATGGCCGAGGCCGAAGCCGGAGTCTAACGAAACAGAGGGGGCGCCAGCCCCTTCTTCATAACCAAGAACTACTCAAGAGCTACTGGAGTGAACACGTGTCTACCGCGACCTATCAACCCAAGGCCGATGAAATCAAGAAGCTGCGCGAATTGACCGACGCGCCCATGATGGACTGCAAGAAAGCACTCGTCGATGCCGCCGGTAACATGGACAAGGCGAAGGAAGAGCTGCTCAAACGCGGCGCCGCGCAAGCGCAGAAGAAATCCGAGCGCGTCGCCAACGAAGGGCTGGTCGCGAGCTACATTCATGCGGGCGGCAAGATCGGCGTGCTCGTCGAGGTGAACAGCGAAACCGATTTCGTCGCGCGCAATCCGAAGTTCGGCGAACTCACGCGCGACGTCGCGATGCACATCGCAGCCATGTCGCCGCAGTACATCGATCGCGAAAGCGTTCCGGCCGGGGTGATCGAAGGCGTGCGTAAGGAGTTGACTGCGGGCGTACCGGCGGGCAAATCCCAGGAGGTCGCGCAGAAGATCGTCGAGGGCAAGCTGAACAAGTGGTATGAAGAGCACTGCCTGCTGGATCAGCCGTTCGTGAAAGACGATTCGATCAGCGTGGCCGATCTGATCAACAGCGTCGTCGGCGTGCTCGGCGAAAAGATCCGGGTTCGGCGTTTCACGAAATACGCGCTCGGAGACAGCCAGTAACTTGCAAGCCGCCGCACCGAAATACCGCCGCGTTCTGCTGAAGATCTCGGGTGAAGCATTCTCGGGGACGGAAACCGGCGTCGACGTCCACACCACGGAAGACATGGCTCGGCAAATCGCCGAGGTGCATCGCGACGGCGTTTCGGTAGCCGTCGTCGTCGGCGGCGGCAACATCTGGCGCGGCAAGGTGCACGAAGAAGCCGGAATGGACCGCGCTACGGCCGACTACATGGGAATGCTTGCGACCGTGATTAATGCGCTCGCACTTCAGGACGCGCTCGAACGCATGGGCGTTCCCTCGCGCGTGCAGACCGCTATCGCGATGCATCAAATCGCGGAGCCGTACATTCGCCGCCGCGCGATCCGCCATCTCGAAAAAGGGCGCGTCGTCATTTTCGCCGCGGGCACGGGCAATCCGTATTTTACTACGGATACGACTGCAGCGCTGCGTGCGGTCGAAGTCGGCGCGGAAGCGATTTTGAAGGCGACGAAGGTCGACGGCATTTACACAGCCGATCCGAAGAAGCATCCGGAAGCCACGCGTTTCCAGCAGACTCGCGTATTTGGAAGTTTTGCAGCGCGGCCTCGAAGTGATGGACAACACGGCGCTGACGCTGTGCATGGACAATAATCTGCCAATCGTCGTGTTCGATATGGCCGCCGCGGGCAACATTCGCCGCGTCGTGTGGGGTGAATCCATCGGCACGCTCGTCGGTAAGAGTACCAGCCTGCATCCGGTGTAGATGGCTCGGGGAGATTTTCAATGGCTGATTTGAAAGACGCGGAAAGCAAGATGCACAAATGCGTGGAGGCGACGCGCAGCGAATTCTCGTCGATTCGTACCGGGCGCGCAACGCCCGCGCTGCTCGATCGGTTGCACGTCGAAGCGTATGGTTCGGCGGTCCCCCTCAAGCAAGTTGCGAGCGTCAGCGTTCCGGATTCACGATCGCTGGTCATCACTGCGTTCGATCGCAACACAGTGGGCGAAATTCGCAAAGCGATCGAGAAAAGCGATCTCGGTCTGACTCCGAACATCGACGGCTCGCAAGTCCGTCTGATGATTCCTCCGCTGAACGAAGAACGCCGTAAAGATCTGGTCAAGGTCGTGAAGAAAAAAGCCGAGGACGGCAAAGTCGCGGTTCGCAACGTGCGCCACAAGATCCACGATGACCTCAAGACGCAGCTCAAAGATCACAAAATCACGGAAGACGACGGCAAGCGGCTCCAGGATCAACTGCAGAAATTGACCGACAAGTTCATCAAGGACATCGATCAGCTGGTCGCAGCCAAAGAAAAAGAAATCCTGGAAGTCTAGCGCGCATGCCGCTCGAGGATCTCGTGCTGATGCCGGAAGTGGACGCGCGCCGCGCCCTGGCCGGTCAACGCCTCGTCCTGCGCGTTCTTGCGCCGGTCGGCGCGTACGCCGGAACGGGAACGCTGCGGGTCTTGCGCGTCAAGCAGCAGGATGAGGGAGTGGAGCTGGTTTGCGGGTACGAAGCATACCAGCCACTTTCGCACTCCCCTCGACACTCTCGGGGCCCTTCGGCGAGCTCAGGATGACAATAACAGGCGTACTTCCGGCGCTGGCCGAGCAGCTCGACCGCGCCCGGCTGCCCAAGCACGTTGCCATTATCATGGACGGCAACCGCCGCTGGGCCAAGCAGCGCGGGTTGCCCGGCATCGAAGGGCATCGCCGCGGCATGATTGCACTGCGCGAAATTACCCGGGCAGCGAGCGACCTTGGAATCCAACTGCTCACCGTGTACGGATTCTCGACCGAGAACTGGCGGCGCGACTCGACGGAAATTTCGCTGCTGCTCGATTTGTGCGTGTACTTCGCGCACAACGAACTGAGCGAGCTCTGCCGCAACAACGTCCGCGTGAACGTCATCGGCGCGTATCGCGCACTGCCGCCCGCCTCGCGGAAAGCGCTCGAGGAGCTCATGGAGCGCACCTCGGCGAATACGGGGCTGCTGCTGAACCTGGCGGTAAATTACAGCGCCCGATTGGAACTTTCGCGCGCCGTCCGCAGCATCGCTCAGGACGTCGCCGCCGGCCGCCTGGATGCGGAAGCGATAGACGATGCGGTCATCGCCTCGTATCTCTACACCGCGGAAATGCCCGATCCCGACATCCTGATTCGGCCAGGCGGTGAGCACCGGTTGTCTAACTTCTTACTCTACCAAGTGGCCTACACCGAACTCGTCATGACGGACGTGTACTGGCCCAGCTTCGGCAAGGACGAATTCGTACGGGCGTTGATAGAGTTTCAAAAGCGGCAACGGCGTTTCGGCGGCGCGTAAGCGCGCCGGCCGCCGAAAGCCCGAACACGATGACGCGCCGCATCGTCGTGGGCCTCGCGCTGGCGATCGTCGGCCTCGCGTGCGTCGCATGGTCTCCGGCTTTTTACGGGCTGCTCGTCATCCTTGGTTCCATCATGCTGTACGAGCTCTCGCGCCTGTGCGACATCAAGGGCCAGCCGCTCGAATTTCAAGTCGCAATCATCGGCGTGCTCGCATACATCTTTTTGGCGATATTCCACGGCATGTCGCGCTGGGAAGGCGTGCTGCTCGCGTTCATCGTGCTCGCGACGTTCTGGCTCGGCATGTACGGCGAACAGCAAGGCTATTTCGCGCGCACCGCTTATACGCTCGTCGCGGTTCTCTACATCGGTAAACTGCTCACGTACTTCGTGTTCATTCGCGAGGTTCCGGCGCACGGCGTGTATTGGACCGTTTTCGTCATCGTGCTCATCGCGATGACGGACATCAGCGCGATGACGATCGGAGCGCTGGCCGGAAAGCATCAGCTTACGAAGATTTCGCCGAAAAAAACGATCGAAGGTTCCGTGGGCGCACTCGTCATCGTCACCGCGCTCGGCGCCGCACTTGCATATGCGCCCTATTTGGGTATGTCGTGGTGGCAGGGCGGCGCTATCGGCGCGGCAACGTGCGTGGCCGCGCAGGCAGGCGATTTGGTCGAGTCGGCGCTCAAACGCGACGCCGGCGTCAAAGACAGCGGAACCGTGATTCAAGGGCACGGAGGTGTGCTCGACCGGTTCGATTCGTATCTATTCGGGGGCATGGCGTTCTTCGGAACGCTGCACATTCTGGGGTTGCTGACGGTTGGCTAAGAGAAAGCGCGTAGCAATTCTCGGATCGACCGGATCGATCGGTACGCAGGCGCTCGACGTCATCGCGCATCACGGCGACCGTTTCGAAGTCGTTGCGCTCGCCGCCGGCAAGCAGATCGACAAGCTCCGCGAACAAGCGAAGCACTTCAACGTGCCGGTTACGGCGAACGCACGGGACGGTGCCGCCGGTTTGCATCGCGTCGCGGTGGAAAGCGAGCCCGACATCGTGCTCGCCGCAACGGACGGCTTCGTTTCGTTCGACGCAGTGTTCGCCGCAGTAGAACGCGGAATCGACATTGCGGTCGCAAACAAAGAGCTCGTCGTTGCCGCCGGGGAGCTGCTACTGGACGCGTCCAAACGCAGCCGGTCGAAACTCTTGCCGGTCGACTCCGAACATTCCGCGCTCTTCCAATGTTTGGTCGGCGAGGACCCGCAGCGCGTTCAAACGATCATTCTCACCGCTTCCGGCGGCCCGTTTTGGCGAAAGTCGAGCGACGAAATTCAAAACGCAACCTTGGAAGCGGCGCTCGCGCATCCCACGTGGCGGATGGGTATCAAAAATACCGTGGACTCCGCCAGCATGATGAACAAAGGTTTGGAAGTCATCGAAGCGAGCCGCCTGTTCGGATTTCCCGGCGAGCGAGTCGGCATTTTGGTCCATCCGCAATCGATCGCGCACGGCATGGTCGTCTTCACCGACGGCAACGTGAAGATTCAAGCCGCGGCCCCCGACATGCGCCTGCCCATCGGCTACGCGCTGGCGTATCCCGATAGACTCGCCGGGGCGGCAATGCACGACCCGCTCACCGCGGCCGGAGGGCATCCGGAAGCGCCGGCCCTGCGTTACGATTTCGAACGGCCCGACCCCGAGCGCTTTCCCTGCGTCCGGCTAGCCTACGAGGCGCTGGCAGCGGGCGGTACGATGCCTGCCGTCCTTTCGGCAGCAAACGAAATCGCCGTCGGAGCGTTTGTAGAGGGTGTGATCCGCTTCGGACAGATCCCTGCGGTCATCGAAAGCGCAATGACGGGCGGGGGCGCCGAAGAACTAAGTTTGGAGGGCGTTCGCCGCGCCGACCGCTCCGCTCGCGAACGCGCGCGCGAGGCCGTCGCGCAGCTGCGCTGTACGCAAGAGGTATAATTGACGATTTTATTTGCCGCCGTCACGCTGGTGAACATCGAGAAGATTCTCCTGTTCGTCGTGATGCTCTCCGTGCTGATCGTGTTGCACGAATACGGGCATTTCATCATTGCGCGCTTGAACAAGGTTCGCGTGCTCGAATTCTCCGTCGGGATGGGACCGCTGGTCGCCTCGGTCCGCAGCAAGCGCAGCGGCACGCAATACTCGCTGCGCGCCTTGCCCATCGGGGGCTATTGCGCAATGCACGGCGAGGACAATCGCACGACCGAAGCCGATCAGCAGCGCGAATTCCGCGAGCAACTCACGGTTAACGTGAACGGCCGCGAATACGACTACGACAACTTTCAAGCCCGGAGCGCTTGGCGTCGTCTGGCCATCATACTCGCCGGACCCATTGCGAATTTCATTCTCGCGTTCGTGATTTTGGTCGTCAGCGCGGTTGCATTCGGCGTGAGCAGCGACAAACCGCAGCCGGTCATCCAGGTCGTGCAGCCCGGGTCGCCGGCGGCAAAGGCCGGCCTACGCGTGAACGACCGCATCGTCGCGATCGACGGGCGCGGCGTGAACGGCGGACAGAATCTCGTGACGCTCATTCACAAATCGCTCGGCAAGCGGCTCTTGGTGACGTACTCGCGAGGCGGCGCGCAATCGCAGGTCTCCATCGTTGCGGCCCACTGCCCGCCGCCCGAATCGCAATCGTGGGGCTGCATCGGTTTCGTTCCCGTGGACACGCTCGAACACGTGCCCTTCGGCGATGCGGTAGTCGATGCGGCGTACGCCTTCGTGAACATCGGGCAGCAAACGTTCGGCAGCCTTGCGCTGCTGGTCAGCCACCCGGTGAAATACGGCGGTCAGCCTCTCCGGCGTCGTGGGCATGGCGCAGGCCGCCACGGCCATCGAAGATTGGGGCTGGGGCTACTATCTGAGTTTTGCCGCGCTGATTTCCTTCGCACTGGGTGTTTTCAACCTCTTGCCGCTTCCGGCGCTCGACGGCGGGCGCGCTGCGTTCATCGTCGGCGAGCTCGTACGCGGAAAACCCGTCGATCCGGAGAAAGAAGCCTGGGTGCACATTACCGGCCTAGCCGTGCTCATCGCGCTGATGCTGGTGATAAACTTCAACAACGTCGTGCAAATCGTCCAAGGAAAGGGCCCCTTCTAAGTGCTGCATCCTCGAAGTCCAATGCGATTCTGCGGCGCCCTTTTTCCGCACTGCGTCGTTGCGCCCTCATTGCGCCCAGCGTCACGAAAAAATGCCGGGCTCATACCCGCATCGACTTCGAGGAGCCGGCACTAGTGATTCGTCTGCGCAGGCAAAGCAAGCCGGTCTTTCTGCAAAACAAGACCGGAAAGGCAGACGCCAAGGGCGTGTGGATCGGCGGCGAGCATCCGGTCGTGGTGCAAACGATGACCACTACCGATACGGCCGACGCAGACGCAACGCTCGAGCAGATATACGGTTTGGCCATGGAAGGCGCCGAAGTCGTGCGCGTGACGGTGAAAGATCCGCCGGACGCTGCCGCCATGCCCGCCATCGTGCACCGTTCGCCCGTTCCGATCGTCGCCGACATTCATTTCGATCATCGGATGGCACTCGCCGCAATCGAAGCGGGCGTCGCAAAACTGCGGCTCAATCCCGGCAACATTCGCGACTACGCGAAGACCAAACAAGTCGTCGAAGCCGCGAAGGCCAAAGGCATTCCGATTCGCATCGGCGTCAACATGGGTTCGCTCGCGCCCGATCTCGAGAAGGCGCTGGGCCACACCGCTCAGGCGATGGTCGAATCGGCGATGCGTCACGTCGAGATTCTCGAAGACCTCGATCACCGCGACATCGTCATCTCGCTCAAAGCGCACGATGTGACGACGACCGTTCACGCATACCGGCTGATGGACAAGCGTTTGCGGGAACGCGACACGCCGTATGCGCTGCACTTGGGCATCACGGAAGCGGGACTGCTGCGCGACGGCACGATCAAATCCTCAATCGGTCTGGGCATCCTGCTGTTCGAAGGCATCGGCGACACGATCCGAGTTTCGCTCGCGGCGGATCCGATCGAAGAGGTGCCGGCCTGCTGGAGCATCCTCAAATCGCTCGGCCTGCGCGAAAAGGGCTTCGAAATCACGGCGTGCCCATCGTGCGGCCGTGCGGAGATCAGCGTCCTGGAACTTGGGCGCTCCGTGGAAGCGATTGCGAAAGAGTATACGGCGCCGGTCAAAGTCGCCGTCATGGGCTGCGTCGTGAACGGGCCTGGTGAATCGAAGATGGCGGACGTCGGCGTGGCCGGCGGCAAGGGAAAAGGCGCCATCTACCGGGCCGGCGAGCTCGTCGGCACCTTCCCGGAGGACGAACTCCTGGGCGCTCTACGGCTGGAAATCGAGAAGGTTATAGCCGAAAAATATCCTGAGTACGCTCATGAGATATCACAAGCCGTCTAGAACGACCCTCGCGGCGACGCTCATTCTCGCGCTGTTCGGATCGCTGGCGTTTGCTTTTTCCAGTCCGGTAGAGGTTCGGCTGGACGGCCAGACGCTGATCAGCGACGTGCCGCCGGTGACGACCGCGAAAGGCGTGTTCGTGGCGCTGCGTCCCGTCAGCGACGCGCTCGGCGCCGAAACGCGCTACGAGCACAAGTCCGGCGAAGTGCTCATCACGCGCGGCGATCAGACGATGAAGTTGAAAGTGGGCTCCACGCACGCGAAGATCAACGGCATGCCGTTGACGCTGCACCGCGCGCCGTTCCGCGTACGCGGCCGCGTAATGATGAGTTTACGCAGCGTTCAGCAAGTGTTCGGCGTGCGCGTGAAGTTCGACAAGATGACGGCGCGCGTGGATCTGAACACGCCCGGCGTTTCGGAAACGTCCCCGCAATACGAAACCCAGTAGCGCTCAGACGAACTCCTGCAGGCCCTCGGGTTCGACGACGGGCTGAATGTCTTCCGGATTCGATTTCCGGAAACCGTATGAGAAGAAAATCACCAGACCCACGATGAGCGCGCCGCCGAACCACGTCCACGTCGTTCGCGAAAGGCCGAATATCGCCAGAAACAGCGAAAAAACGATTCCCAGAATCGGAAAGAGCGGAACGAACGGAACGCGGAAGGAGCGGGGCAGTTCCGGCCGGCGCTTGCGCAAGTAGAGCACGCCGCCGCACACGACGGTGAACGCGATGAGCGTACCGATGTTGACCAGATTCAGCAGCTGATTGAGTGGAACGATGAGCGCCAGGACGGCGACTGCGACGCCGGTGAGCATCGTCGTGACGACCGGCGTCTTGAATCGCGGATGAATCGTCGCGACGATCGGCGGAAGCATCTTGTCGCGCGCCATCACGTAAAAGATGCGCGTTTGGCCCAGCAGGGAACTGAGCGCGACGCTCGTCGTGCCCGCCAGAACGCCGACCGTGATGATCCAGCTGAGCCACGGCCGGTGCAACGGCGCAAGCGCGTACACGAGCGGATCCTTGATCGGCACCTTGTTCCACGGAACCGCGCCGATGAGGACGATCGCCGTCGCACAGTAAATGACGGTCCCGATTGCGAGCGCGCCGAGGACGCCCATCGGAACGTCGCGTTGAGGATTCTTGCATTCTTCGGCGGTCGTGGTCGCGGTGTCGAAGCCGATGTAACTGAAGAACACGTATGCGCCGATCGCGATGACCCCGTACGGCTGCGCCGACGACGAATAATCCGCAGTTCCTCCGAACGGCTGCAGCGCTCCCCAGCCGTATGGAGAGAAATTCGCGAAATGCATGCCGTGGAACAGCCATGCGCCCGCGACGATGAAGAAGAGCAGCGCGGAGATCTTCAGGACGACGAACACGTTGTTCGTCGTTGCAGATTCGCGAATGCCCACCGAGAGTATCGCGCTCAGGCCGAGCACGAAAAGCGCCGCGACGACGTCGCACTGCGAATGCGCGAGGTCCCAATTCGACGGAACCCACCACGCGCCGTGAACGATCAAATTCGATTGCTGCGCCCATGCGGGAATCGCTACACCCGCGCTTTTGAGTACGTCTTGAATCGCCGCGGAGAACTGCTGCGCGACCGGAGCGGCGCTGATGCCGTATTCGAAGAGCAGCGCAAAGCCGATGATCCACGCGAAGAGCTTTCCGAGCGTTGCATACGCGTAGGTGTACGCGCTGCCGGCAATCGGCACCATCGCCCCGAGTTCCGCGTAGCAGAGCGCCGCGAAGAACGACGTCACGCCCGCGATCAGATAGGACAGGATGACTGCCGGGCCGGCGCCTTTGACGCCGGTACCGATCGTCGTGAAGATGCCGCCGCCGATCATCGTGCCCAGGCCGATGGCGACCAGGTCTTTCGCCGTCAGGGCCCGCCGCAGAATCTTCTGCCGGGACAATGCCCGAAGCTTGTCGACGTTCGTCGTGGCGAACAGGCGTGCGGCTAGCGACATCCCGCCCGGCGTTCGCGCAAGAGTGGCTGCCGCCCTACAAGAACACTCATCACAAACCATGAAGACGTATCAGCGGCTGAGCTCGCGTGAAGTCTACCGCAATCCGTTCCTGTCGGTCGAGGCGCACGAAATCGTTCATCCGAGCGGCGTGAAGGGCGAGCATGTCCTCATCGTGACGCCGCCGGCCGCCGCAGTCGTCGTGGCCGATGGCGGGGACTTGCTCTTCGCGCGCCAGCCGCGCTTCGGCGCGCAAGCCGAAGTCGTGGAGATCGTCAAAGGCGGCGCGGAACCGGGTGAAACCGCGCTGGAGTGCGCGCAGCGCGAAACGCGCGAAGAACTCGGGATCGTCGCGGCGCACTGGACGGAACTCGGGCGCTTGTACGAAATTCCGTCACTGATGAACGCGCCGGTCGAACTCTTTCTCGCGCACGGCATCGAGCACGTCGAAACCGAAGCGGAAGCAGTGGAAACGATAGAACTCGTGCGTCTCCCGCAAGACCTTGCAATTGCCGCAGCGGCGTCGGGAAAGATGAACGACGCCGTTACGGTCGCGGCGCTGCTGCGTTACGGAATCGCTGCGGGCGTTTTGATCACCGCGGCGGCGGAGCCTGCGTCTTAGCGTTCCAAAGATGTTCCGGTTCGTGGAACCGGCGGTTGCACCAGCGCGCCCACACGAAGAGCGCGTCGGACAACCGGTTGACGTAACGCACGCATTCCTGTGAAACGTCCGGTTCCGTTTCCCGCAATGTGACGATGAGGCGTTCCGCCCTGCGGCACACGGTGCGCGCTACGTGCAGATGCGCGCCGGGAGCGCTTCCACCCGGGTGAATGAAGTTGGCGAGCGGTTCGAGCTCCGTTTGCGCTTCGTCGATCGCGCGTTCCAGCGCCTTCACGTCGTCGGCCGGGAGGAGCGGCATGCCTTCCCAGCGTTCTGCGGATGGCGTTGCCAGTTCCGCACCCAAATTGAAGAGCGCGTCCTGCGTCCACGCCAGCCATGCGTCCATGCGCTGCGTGCTCTCGTCGAGTGGGCGCGAGCGCAGCGCGGTGCGAGCGAGGCCGATATGACTCGAGAGTTCGTCGAGGGTCCCGTACGAAGCGATGCGCAGGGAGTTTTTCTTCACGCGCGCGCCGCCGACCAGGCCGGTCGTGCCGTCGTCGCCGGTACGGGTGTAAATGCGTGTCGATTTCGGCATGAGACGCACGCTTCGCGGCAGGCGAGCTCGGCTACTTTTCCGAATCGGGGCCGGTCATGTCCCAAAGTACCGAAGCCGTCGGTTCGTCGCAGAATGCTCAACAGGAACCGCTCGTCAAAGAGATCCCGCCGAAAGACGCGGATCTCTCAGCTTGGTACACGGCCGTGTGCCTGAAGGCCGAGCTGGTTTCGTACGCCCCCGTGCGAGGATGCGTCGTGCTGCGCCCGTATGGTTTCGGCCTGTGGGAGAATCTGCAAAAACACCTGGACGAGCGCTTCAAAGCGACGGGACACGAAAACGCGTATTTCCCGCTGCTCATTCCGGAAAGCTGCTGAACAAGGAATCGGAACACGTCGAAGGCTTTGCGCCGGAGGTTGCGTGGGTTACCGAGGGCGGTCATGAAAAGCTGGACGAGCGCCTAGCGATCCGGCCGACGTCCGAAGTGATCATCGGCGTCATGTACGCCAAGTGGATTCAATCGCATCGAGATCTGCCCGTGCTCATCAATCAATGGGTAAACGTGCTGCGCTGGGAAAAGGCGACGCGGCCGTTCCTGCGCACGATGGAGTTCCTGTGGCAGGAAGGGCACACCGCGCATGCGTCCGCGGCGCAGGCGCGTGAAGAAACCGAGCAGATGCTGGCCGTATACAAAGATTTTGCGGAAAACGTCGCCGCTGTTCCCGTCTATGCGGGCATGAAAAGCGCGAGCGAACGTTTCCCGGGCGCCGTGGAAACGTATTCGATCGAAGCGCTCATGCCGGACGGGAAGGCGCTGCAGTCCGCCACCTCGCACGACCTGGGCCAGAATTTCAGTAAAGCGTACGACATCACGTTCGTCGACGCCAATCAGCAGATCAAACACGTGTATACGACGTCTTGGGGCATGTCGTGGCGCATGCTCGGCGCGCTGATCATGGTGCACGGCGACGATCGGGGATTACGCATACCGCCGAAGATGGCGCCCATCGAAGCGGTCTTCGTGCCGATCGTGCGCGGCGAGGACGCGAGCACCGCGCAGAAGGCGCACGAGCTCGCCAAATCGCTTCGCTCCCAAGGGTATCGCGTGCGGGTCGACGACCGCGATCGCTCGCCGGGATGGAAATACAGCGAGTGGGAGATGCGCGGCGTTCCCCTGCGCATCGAAATCGGTCCGCGCGATTTGGAGAGCGGCAGCGCGATGGTCGTGCGCCGCGACAAGCACAAGGGCGAAGACGGCGCGAAACTCAGCGTCCCGCTTGCCGAACTCGGCACACGTCTGCGCGAACTGCTCGACGAGGTACAAAACTCGTTGTACGACCAGGCGAAGGCGTTTCTCGACGCGCACACGCTCGCTCCGAGCGATCGCGAAGACTTCTTCGAAAAGTGCCGCAGCCGCGCGGGCATGATCGACATTCCATGGTGCGGCCGCGGCGAATGCGAAGAGCAGGTAAAGGCCGCGACGGGCGCGACCACGCGCAATACGCGTGCGCTCGAACGCTCCGGCATTGCGTGCGTCGCATGCGGAGAGCCCGCAAAAGTGAACGCATACTTTGCTCAAAGTTATTAGCGCCCTGCTGCTGGTCGCGCAGGCGCTTTTTCCGACGGCGCCGCCGGGAGTCAGCCGTACCGATGCGTACGCTCGCGCTTCGGGAAACCTGCGGCCGGTCGCGGTCCGCATCGGCCGCGATCTCTTTCACACGATTTGGCCCGCGCAAGTCTTGAACGTGTACGCCGACGGGATTCCCGGTCACGAAATCGCCGGTTTGCACGTATCCGGCGTGCATTTCCATCACGCGCTGGACACGGCTGAATTCGTCTCCGAAATCGCAGAACTCGTCGAGCGCGCATTCGCGGCGGCCCCTGTGGAAGAGGTCGACGTCTGGGCGAGCGTTCCGCTCAATGTGGGTAAAGGCGTCGTCGTGGCAGGAGATTTGGCGAAACCCACGTTCCGCGAAGTATTCACGGTGAGCGTGCGCCGCGGTGAAAGCGCCCCTGCGCTCGTCGCTCGCATGCGAGCGGGCAAAGGCGTTTTCTGGGACCAGGACTGGAAGCGGACTGCTCTAAAGTAGAACTGCAGATGTACCGGAAGACCGTCCTCACGAACGGCGTGCGCGTCGTCACCGAAACGATGCCAGCCTTTCGCTCAGCCTCGCTCGGCATATGGGCCGACGTCGGATCCGCCGCGGAACAGGCGGAACGCCGCGGAATTTCGCATTTGGTCGAGCACATGCTCTTCAAGGGCACCGATCTCCGCACGGCGCGCCAGATCGCCGAAGAGATGGACGGCATCGGCGGCAATTTGAACGCGTTCACCGATAAAGAGACGACCTGCTATTACGCGAAAGTCATGGATCAGCACATTCCGCTCGCGGTCGAAGTGCTTGCGGACATGTTCCTGCACTCGCGCTTCGATGCGGCCGATCTGGCGAAAGAACAGAAAGTCGTTCTCGAAGAGATCAAGATGTACGACGACTCGCCGGACGAGCTCATCCACGATCTCTTCATCCAAACCATGTGGGATTCGAGCGATTTGGGCGCGCCGACGATTGGGTTTGCCGACACGGTGACCAAACTGCGTCCCGACGACCTGCGCGCGCACATGCGCAAACACTACGCGCCGAATTCCGTGCTCGTTGCAGCAGCGGGAAACGTGGATCACGACCGCATCGTCGAACTGTTCGAAAAAGCGTTTGCGGAATTCGCGGGCCGCTGCGATCTGCCCGTGCCCGAAACGCCGAAGACCACGCCCAATGCGCTGTTTCGTCACAAGGACAGCGAACAGGCGTACGTCGTTCTCGGAACGCGGGGTCTTTCGGTCTGCGACGATCGCCGCTACGTCCTTTCCGTCATGGACACGATTCTCGGCGGCGGCATGTCGAGCCGGCTATTCCAAGAAATCCGCGAGAAACGCGGACTCGTCTACACCGTGTATTCGTTCCAGGCGGCGTATCGCGGCGCAGGACTGTTCGCGGTATACGCCGGAACCTCGCCCGAAAACGTTTCGGAATGCGTTTCAGTGGTATGCGATCAGTTCGCGCAGTTGCGCGAACAGCCGGTGAGCGACGCGGAGCTGCGTTTGGCGAAAGAGCACATCAAGGGCAGCCTCACGCTCTCGCTCGAGAGCACGTCGAGCCGGATGATTCGTCTCGGACGCAGTGAGTTTTCGCTCGGGCGGCAGTTGACGACCGAAGAAATCGAAGAGCGCGTCGAAGCGGTGACTGCGCCTGAAATCCAAACGCTGGCGCAGGAGTTGCTGGCCGAAGACGGCCTGGGCCTGTGCGTGCTCGGACCGGTCGACGAAGCCTCAGTCGAATGGAATAGAAGCGCTGCATAACGCCGGCGCGGCGACGCTCGTTCCGTTTTGGACCTGGCAACTCTTCGTTGCAATCGCCATCAACGTGCTCGTGCAGGCCATTCAGATCGGCGCGTATGCGGCACGTTTGGCCGGCGTGCGCACCGGACGTATCGCAACGTCCATTTCGCTTTTCAATCTGTTCGTCACGGCAAGCCGCCTCGCGACGCTGGTCTACACGCTCATGCTCGGGCCGCTCTCCGACAAAGCCGGCAACACGATCAAAACGCTCGTCACGCGCCACCCGCTGCCGCCGCACACCGATGCGCTCATCGCGCACATTCAGCACACGTTCGAATGGCAACTGCGGCTGATCATCGTAGCCGGCATGGTCGGCACGATTCTCGGCAGCCTCATGCTTCCGATGTTCACCTACCTGTACGTTCGCGGCGTGCGCTCGTTCGAGCAGACGAAGTCGCTGCCGCACTCGCTCGCGCGCCTGGCAAACCCTCGGGTGATGTGGGACGTCCTCTCGCACTTGCGCGTGCCGCACTATAGCGAGATCTTCAGTTTTTCGACTCGAAACATTCCGCGGCGCCTGCTCATTTTCAACGTCGTCGTCACCGGCATCTACGCAATCGGCGTCGTCGCGGCATATTACGCGAGCGTGCTCGACGTGAACGTCGCGCGCACCGCAATCGGTATTTCGGGCATCGTCAACGGCATCGGCACCGTCGCATTCACGTTCTTCGTGGACCCCACGTCGTCGATCATCGTGGACGAGGCCGTAAAGGGGGAGCGGCCGCACGAGGAAGTAAAGGCCATGGTCTTCTACCTTTCCGTGACGGCCATCGCGGGCTGGCTCGTGTCGCAGGTGCTGCTGTGGCCGGCTGCGTGGGTGATTTCCGCGGTGGCGCACCTCGTAAATCACGGCCGGTAGTTCGTCTGGGGAGTTTGGAATGAGATCGCTTGGCCTGCTGCTCTGTCTGCTGGCTGCCGCGACCGGCCTGCAAGGCTGCGCCGGCACCGTGGAGCATTGGATCGTCGACACGCGCGTGAATCAGGGCGACGTCGCTTTGGAGCGGGGAAGCTTGCACGAAGCCGAGACTGCGTACCGTCTCGCGCTGCGGGTCAATCCGCGCGACGCTCGCGCGCGGACCGGGTTCGCGCAAGTTTCGGCGGACATCGCGGAAGTAGATTTTCGCCGCGGCGATTTCGACGACGCGACGGCCACGGTAAACGAAGCGCAAAAATACGATCCGCAGAACGTACGTCTACAGGCGCTGCGTCAAGAACTGGAAGATGCGCGGCTCAAACGCGAAATCGTGATCTCCAACTATCCGACGTACAGAGGCGCCGGGCTGGGAATCCGAACTGCGTACGCTTCGCTTAACGAGCAGACGAGAGCGATTCTCGCAAGTCTCAAGCGCTTCAACTACACGTACGACACGCAAGATCTCACAAAGGCAATCCAAGACTCGTACGAGCTTCAGCTCGACGTCGCGAAGAACACGAACCGCCTCATAGCGTATCGCCAGCTGGTCGAGTCGGGCGTTCCCGGCACCGAGGAGGGGGCGCAGTCGGCTGCACCGGCAGGCTCGCTCTTACCTTTGCCGTGAGATGTCGGGTTCCGGCCCGTTCGAACGTCTCGGGTGATGAAGGAGGAACCACCATGAGTGAATTCGTTTATTTGTATCGCGGAGGCCGGCGGCCCGAGTCGGCCGCCGAAGGCGAGCAGCAGATGCAGAAGTGGGTGTCCTGGCTGCAGGACCTGGCCGCAAAGGGCCACGTCAAAGACCAAGGGCAGCCGCTCGAGCCCGAAGGCAAAGTCGTGCGCGGAAAGCACAACGCGATTTCCGACGGCCCCTATCCCGAATCGAAAGACGTGGTCGGCGGCTACACGCTCATCGAAGCCAAAGATATCGCGCAGGCCGCAGATCTCGCCGGCGGCTGCCCGATCTTCGATTTCGACGGCATCGTCGAAGTGCGCCCCGTCATGAAGATGTAGACATGGAACTCGGCGAGCACCTCTTCCGGAAAGAGTCCGGACGAATCGTCGCGGTGCTCTCGCGAGTCTTCGGCCTCGAAAATCTCGCGCTCGCAGAAGATGTCGCACAAGACGTCTTCTGCCGCGCGCTCGAAGTCTGGAAGTTGCGCGGCATTCCTCAAAACCCGCCGGCGTGGCTGATGAAAGCCGCGAAGAATCGCGCTATAGACGTCTTGCGGCGCGAGCGAACCGCACGCAAGTTCGCACCGGAATTGGGCCGCCTGCTCGAGAGCGAGTGGACCCTGGTTCCGACCGTGAACGACCTGTTCGATCGGGAGACGATCGAAGACGACCGGCTTCGCATGATGTTCTCGTGTTGCGATCCGGCCATTTCCGAAGACAGCCAAGTTGCGCTTATGCTCTATTTGCTCTGCGGTTTTTCGGTCGCGGAGATCGCCGGCGCTTTCTTGAGCAACGCCTCGGCAGTCGAAAAGCGCATCGAACGTGGAAGAAAAGTCCTGGCGTCCTCCAAGACGCTGTTCGATCTGTCGGATAGCGATTTGTCCTCGCGATTGTCTGCGGTGCATCGCGCGCTGTACTTCCTTTTCAATGAAGGCTACCACGGCGCATCGCCTCGCGCAGTCGTGCGCGCGGAGCTTTGCGGCGAAGCGATGCGGCTGGGCCGACTGCTTGCGGAAAACGCTCGCGTCTCTACGCCGTCGACGTATGCGCTCTGCGCGCTCATGTGGTTGAACGCGGGCCGCCTACGGGCGCGCGTCGACGGCCGGGGCGATTTGATCGCGCTTGCGGATCAAGATCGCTCGCTCTGGGATGCGGCGCTCATTGCAAAGGGCAACGAATTCCTGAATAGATCGGCAAACGGGAGCGCACTGAGCGAGTACCACGTGGAAGCCGCGATCGCTTCGCTGCACTCGAACGCCGCACGGCCCGAAGATACGGACTGGGAACGTCTCGTCTGGCTTTACGATACGCTTCTGAACATCCGACCCTCACCGGTGGTCGCGCTGAACCGCGCAATTGCGCTCGGGCAACAAAACGGACCCGAGCGAGGCATCGAGGAGATTCGCGCGATCGAGCGCAGCGATCGTCTTGCCGGCTATCCGTTCTTGCCGGCCGCCCTGGGTGAATTGGGACTGCGTGCGGGCCGGTTGGAAAACGCGAGAAAGCACTTCGAACACGCGGTTTCACTTGCAAGAAATCCGATGGAGCGCCGATTTTTGGAGCAGCGCATCGAGGCGGCCCGGCTCTAACGGCACAGACGGTGCGCATCGAGCCACGCTCGAGCGCTGCCGGTTTTCTCCGCCTTACGGAAGGCGCGCCACTGCGCCTGCGCGCCGGGTTCGGTCCTTGCCGGATCCGTAACGTACACGAGCCACACCGCATTGGGATTAACGACCGGAAAGCGCTGCATCCACGCGCAGAGTTCGACGTTGCGATTGAACCGGTTTTTTTCGATGTCGATGAAGTACCGCGCGCCTTTTCGAATTGCGCTCTCTTCGTCGAACGGCGTCCACAGATACGGATCTTCTTCCCAGCCGTATCTGCCGATGTAGTACAGCACCGACGGATCGTAGTGCCCCATGACGATTAGCGTATTGGGCGCGAGCGCCCCGCTGAGCGCAACTGCATTCCGGTAAACGGATTTGCTGTAGTGATAGTACGGCCGCACGATCTCGCGGTTTTGATAGACGACCGCGCAAAGTGCGACAATGCCGATACCAGCCGCTGCGTATTTCAAGCGGAGGTCTAGTGCGCTTCGCACAATAGCATCGCGCAAGCGTTCCAGAAATGCCGCACCGGCCAGCGCCGCGAGGGGAAGCAAAAGGAACATGTAGTAGTCGACGCGCTCGACCGTGACGACCGCGTAAGTGTATGCGAGGCCGCCGGCGAGCCAGCCCCAGATTAGCGTGCGGGAGCGTTTCACCGGCGGCATGAGGAACAAACCGAGTATCCCAATCGCGGTGATTGCCGGCCCGATCATGATTTGCGCGAGCAGGCCGAGCACGAGGCGAAAACGTGCGAGCTTCAGGTGCAATGCGGCCGCGCTCGTCAGCGAGGCGCGCAGTGCCGGAATGACGTGCAGGCGCGTTATGCCGGATGCCCAGTGCCACTCGGCGTGCGAAGCGACGAAACGGTCATACCCGTAGAGCAGTGCGAGCGGAACGAGGACGAGTGCCGCAGCCGAACCCCAGCGAAAGGTTCGGCCCGACGCAGACTCGCTCGCAAACGAGTGCCAGAATGGGAACGAGCGCTGCGAGCGACACGGGCTTTGCCAGGAATGCCAGTGCGAGCAGTGCGGTCGCCGAGATCGCGGTGCGCGCGGACCAGCGTTCGTCGTCGACGAACATTTTCGAGATCGCGTAGAGCGCTGCGGTGAGAAAAAACACCATCGTGGCATCCGGCGTAAACGTGCGTCCATAGTAGATGCTGCCGGGCATGATCGCGTAAAGCAGCGCGGCAAAGAGTCCCGCGATCTCACTTGCGAAGAGCCAGCGGCCGAAAAATGCGAGCAGCGCGACCGTTCCCAGACTGAACGCAATGGTGACGAGGCGGCCGAGGACCTCGTGAACGCCGACGATCTTATACAGCGTCGCCGCGATGAACGGAACGATCTGCAGTTCCAATTCGACGTAGTTGGGCGGCGGCCCGTCGTAATTGGTCTGCGGATAGAAGACGTTATATTGCAGCGTCGCGAAGTTTTTCGCGATCGATGCGGTGTCGCCCTGACGCCAGCCGGGATGATCGAGGATCGGGTCGTGAATGCCCTTGAGCCGCAGCGCGAGCGCCAGCAGCAGAATCGCCGCCAGCGCAACGTTGCGGATCAAGCCGCGTCTTTGAACGTCCAATACTTGTTGACGAAGAAGTTCACGAAGATGCCGGCGACCGTTCCGACGAACCACGTCTTGTGTCCGTGTCCCAGGTAGGGTGCGACGAGCGCCGAGACGCCGAGTCCGACGAACAGCGATATGACCGACACGGTCAAGAACTGCGCGCCTTCTTTGACGGCGTGCCCGGTTGAGCGGAACGTCCAGACGCGGTTGAGATAGTAGTTCCAGACGCCGCCGGCCAGATACCCGATCGTGTAGATCGCGAAAAACGGACCGGGCTGGGCGTGATTCGGCAAGATACGCTGAAGCACGGTGAACACCACGAGGTTCACGAGGAATCCGGTGGCGCCCACCAACCCGAACTTCACGAATTGGCGCAAAGCTCGATGCTGTGTGAAGTGCAAACTATCCAATCCAGTACCAATCGGCGAAGAGAACGGTGAACAGTCCGAGCAGCGGCAGGAAAAACGCGACGATGGCGTTGTTGACGGATGGACGCCTTCCCCACAGCGCCAGGATGGGAAACATCGGGAATAGGACCAATGCAAAGCGCTGCATGCTCATCAAGCTCGACGTCGACATCGGGATGAGAATGGATAGCGCCATGTAGGCGATGTACGACGGCTTGAGTTTGCGCCATCCGCCCATCAGCACCCCAATCATCAGGGCGGTAAATACGAGTTCGATCGCTTCGTTTGCAACGGTCTGGCCGTTGTGAGCGTGCGCGATCTTGTGGAAACTCGTTATCACCGAAGTCCACGGCGCGGCGAGATGCCGGTTCCAGTGAATCTGCACGTGTGAAAAATACATCGGGTCGCCGTTGAGCACCCAGAGGTATCCCATGTAGAGCCCCAGACCGACGCAGACGAGCACCAGCGGCAACAGGTTGACGAGCGCGTCGCGCAGCGCTTTGCTGCGTTCCGGATCGAACGGGTCGCGAAGGAGCTCCCGGTTGGCCATGACCCATTCTATGACGAACGGCACGATCAGGAGCACGCCTTCGACGCGCGTGAGTGCCGCAAACAGGCCGATGCCGCCGGCCAGCCACCAGCGCCGCTCGCGCATGTAATAGAACGATGCGACGGTCAGCATGAAGAACAGCGATTCGGTGTACACCGCGGAAAAGAACACTGCCGTCGGAAAGATCGAGATGTAGAAGATTGCGCGTCTGGCGACGCCGCGGTCGAATTCGTGCTCGACCAACTTGTAGAGAAACAGCAAGCCGAAGAACAGGGCGGCGTTCGAAACGATAAGCCCCGCGACCAGATGGTTGCCGATGAGAGAACCGATGCCCGCGATCAGCAGCGGATACAGCGGGAAGAACGCCATGTCGGTGCCGTGGTACCCGTAGGTCGCGACGTCGATGTAGTGAACCGCGTCCCAGCGCCCCCACACGGCGAGCAGCAGATTCGACGATTCTTGCACGTGCTGGCCTGCGCGCTGCCCGACGATCACCGCTGCGAGTTCGGCGATGACGATGATTGCGAAACGCGTGACGATGAAGTCCACGGTCACGTCGCGCACGGTTTGATTGAAGCGCGCGGCGATGGCCCATTTCGCAACGCAAAACAGCGCCGCGCAATAGACGAACAGCCGGACGCCGCCGTGCGTGAACGTGAGCGGAAGGACGAACGCGAGCCATAGCAGCACGAACGCGGCCCATGAGAACGCGTCGTACTGCAGCGCGCGCTGATGCAAAATTCCGGTACGCGCCGCGAAATAGCGGCTATAAGAAATCCAAGCCCACACGCACAGCGCCCCGCCGGCGAGAACTGCAAGCGGAAGAGCCGCTTGAATCAGCGTCGGACGATGAGTCGGTATGAGGATCGCGTACCAGAAGAAGAAGCCGAGCGTCAGTCCGGCGGCGACCACCACCGCGAGCGGCGCCCAGCCTGAGGCGAGAAGCGCTTCTCCCAGCAGATGCTGAGGGCGCGCCGCGGAACGAAGATCTTCTGCCTGGGCGGACACGAGGAAACACAGTTAAAGGAATCGTGCTCGATACCTTGTAGGTGCTAGCAGCTATGGCGACCATGAGTGCGCGCTTCGATTCGATGCATCGTTTGGGTGCCCGGCCGGTGTCTTTAGGCTCGTGAAACGCATCAAACACGACCTCGTGGTCGTCGGCGCCGGTTCCGGCGGCTTTGCGGCAGCGCGCACGGCGCGCGATTTGGAGGCTGACGTCGCGCTCGTCGATCACGGCCCGCTCGGGGGCTTGTGCATCCTGCGCGGATGCATGCCGAGCAAAACGCTCATCGCGTCGAGCGACGCGGCGCAAGACGTGCGCGAAGCCGGCGAACTGGGCGTGCACGCGGGCGAAATTACCATCGATTTTCCGCACATCATGCGTCGAAAGCGCGAGCTCGTCAAGGGGTTCGCCGATTACCGGATCGAGGGCATCGAAAAGTTCCCCCTCTACCTGGGGCAGGCGCGCTTTCTTTCCGAACGCGAACTGCAGGTCGGCGAGGCCGTAGTGTTGGAAGCCGATCGCTTCATCATCGCCACGGGAAGCGTCGTTGCGCCCGCAAACGCGGTGCACGGATTGCAAGATGCGGGATACATCGACAGCGACGGCGCGCTTGAACTGCAGGAGCTGCCGAAGTCGCTGATCGTCCTGGGCGGCGGATACATCGGCTGCGAGCTCGGCCAGTTCTTCGCGCGCATGGGCGTCAAGACGAGCATCGTGCTGCGCTCGCCGCATCTGCTCTCCGGCGAGGATCACGACGTCGGCGAAGCGCTTACGAACTATTACGTCGACGAAGGCATCGAGGTGCACACCCGTACCCAAATCTGCGGCGTGAGCAAGCGTGACGGTAAGAAAATCGTGCACGTCATTCACGAGGGCGTCGAAGGCGAACTCGTCACCGACGAACTGCTGTACTGCTTGGGTCGCGTGCCGAACATCGCGGGGCTCGGTTTGGAGAAAGCGCGCGTCGAGGCGCATCCCATCACGGGCATCACCACCGATGAAACCATGCGCACCACCAATCCGAACGTCTACGCCATCGGCGACGTCGCCGCCAAACATCTGCTCGTTCACGTCGCGATATACGAGGGCGAGATCGCGGCCCGAAACGCCGTAACGGGCGCCGGCGAAAAAGCGGTCTACGATCTCGTCAAGACGCACACGGTGTTCAGCGATCCGCAAGTTGCGGTCGTCGGCGAAACCGAGCGCGCTCTCCAGTCGAAGGGGCGTCGCGTACGTGAAGGGCACGTACGATTTTGCGGAGCACGGCAAAGCGATGTGTCTGAACAAGACCAAAGGCTTCGTGAAAATGCTCGCTTCGGCGGAGGACGGCAAGATTCTCGGGGCGGTGATTCTCGGCGCGCACGGCTCCGATTTGATTCACGAAATCATCGTTGCAATGTACTACGGAGCCACCGTCAAAGAATTCATGTCGATACCGCATCTGCATCCGACGATGGCCGAGATTTGGACCTATCCGGCGGAAGAGTGCGCCGAGAAACTTTCCTTATGCGGTCCGGGGCAACTGCATCCGGAAGTTGCGATGTAGGTTTCCCAGATGCGCGTAGCGATCGTCCAGAACAAACCTCGCAAAGGCCGCTACCACGACAATTTGAACGAACTGCGCGAGATTTTCGCGCAACTTGCGGAAGGCGATTCCCCACCGGAGCTCGTCGTGCTGCCGGAAGCGGCGCTTACGGGATATTTTCTGGAGGGCGCCGTCTACGAACTCGCGCGCTCCGCGAACGATTTCGCCGCCGACATTGCCGGCGCATGGCGTGAAGCGGCAGGCGGAAAAGCCGCGGACGTGGTCTGCGGCTTTTTCGAAAACGCCGGCGGCGCGTATTACAACAGCGCCGTCTATTTGGAGTGTGACGGCGCTTCGCACCGCATCGTGCACCTGCACCGGAAAATGTTCTTGCCGACGTACGGCGTCTTCGACGAAGAACGCTTCCTCTCGCGCGGCCGCCGCCTGCAGACGTTCGCGACGCGTTTCGGCACGACGGCGGCGATACTCATCTGCGAGGACGTTTGGCATGCGCTCATGCCCACGATCGCCGCGATCAAGGGCGCGCAGATGCTCATCGTTCCGAGCGCCGCGCCCGGACGCGGCATCGAAGAGGATGACGAGCTCGGCAGCATCGCGCGCTGGCGCGAAATCCTGCACGCGACGGCGGCGGAACACGGCGTCTATATCGTTTACGCCGGCCTTGCCGGTTTCGAGGGCGGCAAAGGCATGACCGGTTCGTCGCGCATCGTGGACCCGCACGGCCGTACGGTCGTCCATTCGCCCGCGCTCGGCGCGCACATCATTCGCGCGACGCTCGACATGCGGGAAATCGATCTCGCGCGCGCGCGGCTGCCTTTGCTCGGCGATTTGAACGCCGTGCTTCCGGATCTGCTGCTCGACGACGAATTGCCGCTGCCGCGGGGAACGCATGCTGCCGGTCGTTGAAGCGAAACCGGCCGAGTTCACGCGTCCGCCGCACGTCAACGCGCAGATCACGCAGGAATGGCTCGTCGCCTTTCTGCAAGACGAACTCATCGAGCGGCGCGCGATACGTAAGGCGGTCGTCGGTCTTTCCGGCGGCGTCGATTCGGCCGTCACCGCATTTCTTTGTGCGCGCGCGCTCGGCCCGGGAAACGTGCACGCGATCCGTATGCCGTACAAGACCTCGAGCCAGGCGAGTTTGAGCGACGCGCGCCTGGTCGTGGAAGCGCTGGGGATCCACGAACACACCGTCGACATCTCCGCCGCCGTAGACGGCTATCTGCAGTTTGAATCCGGTGCGGATTCGCGGCGCCGCGGGAACGTCATGGCACGCGTGCGCATGGTCGTGCTCTTCGATCAATCGGCGAAATACGGCGCGCTTCCGATCGGCACCGGAAACAAGACGGAACGTCTCCTCGGCTATTTCACATGGCATGCGGACGACACGCCGCCGGTGAACCCCATCGGCGATCTGTACAAAACGCAGGTTTGGGAACTCGCACGCCATCTCGGCGTGCCGGAATCGCTGATCGACAAAGCGCCGAGCGCCGATCTGGAAGCGAATCAAACCGACGAAGGCGACTTGGGCATTACGTACGCAAAAGCGGATGCAATTCTCTCGCGCATGCTGGACGGGTATTCCAACGATCAGCTCGTCGAACACGGCTTCAGCGCAAGCGACGTCGAGCTCGTTCGCCGCCGGTTGGACGGAACCCACTGGAAACGTCATCTGCCGACGACCGCAATGCTGACGAATACCGCAATCAACGAGTTCTATCTGCGACCCGTCGACTACTGACGTGCCCGCGGTCGAGATTCTTGCCGTCGGCACGGAGTTGCTGCTCGGTCAGCTCGTCGACACGAACAGCGCGTACATCGCGCAATCGCTTGCCGATTGCGGCATCGACGTGTACGGTACGCACGCCGTCGGCGACAATCGCGCCCGCATTGCAGCCGCGATACGCGCGGCGCTTCGAGCGGGCCGACGGGCTGATCACCTCCGGCGGCCTCGGACCGACGATCGACGATCTCACGAAGGAAGGCGTCTGCGATGCGCTTGGTTTGGAGACGGAAACGCACGAGCCGTCCGTTCGCGCCATGGAGGCGCTTTTCGAGCGTATCGGCCGCGTGATGCAAAACAACAACCGCAAGCAGGCCGACCTCCCGCGCGGCTCCGTCGTGATGCCGAATCCCAACGGCACGGCTCCGGGATTCATCGCACTGCGCGCGGACGGAAAATTCGTCGCGAGCATGCCGGGCGTGCCGCGCGAGATGAAGCCGATGCTGCACGATCGGCTGCTGCCGTGGCTGCGCCACCGTTTCGCAGTAACTGAAGCGATTCACACGCGGGTGCTGCACACGATCGGCATCGCGGAGTCCGAAATAGACCATCGCATCGCCGATTTGTTCGGTACGCTGGAGAATCCGAAAATCGCGGTGCTCGCGCACGATTACCGCTGCGACGTAAAGATCATGGCGAAGGCCGCCGGCTCCGACCGAGCGCGCGATCTCATCGCGCCGGTAGAAACCGAGGTATTGGCGCGACTGGGCGAGTTCGTATACGGGAGGGATGCGCAAACGCTGCCGGGCGTGATTCATGCGCTGCTGCAGAAGACGCATCAAAGGCTGGCCGTTGCCGAATCGTGCACCGGCGGATCGATCTGCGCCGACCTCACGAGCGTCCCGGGCTCGTCGAAGAGCTTGGTGGGCGGCGTCGTCGCCTACGATAATGCCGTGAAAAGCGATCTGCTGGGCGTGCGGCCTTCGACGCTCGAACGTTTCGGCGCCGTGAGCGAAGAAACGGCGCTCGAAATGGCCGCGGGCATTCGCGAGCGCCTGCATACGGACTTCGGCGTGTCGAGCACGGGAATCGCCGGTCCGGACGGCGGCTCGGCGGAGAAACCCGTCGGACTCGTGTGGCTCGCCGTTGCATGGGCGGACGGCGCAAGCGCGATCCGTTTGGATCTTGCCGGCGATCGCGCCGCAATTCAACGCCGCGCGACCGTTTCGGCTCTCGGCTTCCTTTGGCGCACACTGCAAAAAGGGCACGCGTAGCGCAACGCCGCGCGGTGTCCGCTGGTCTACATGTGTTTATCCCGCCGCGGGCAGTATTGGAATACTCGTGCGGGTCCCCCGCGTTTAGGCGGGTTGGAGAACGCCGTAGCCGATCGACTCCAGGACGCGCTGGGTGCGCACCGCTTCTTCGAATGTAGGAACCGCGCTTCGTCCGGTTTGAATCTGCTGCGCGAATTCGTCCAGCAGTTCCATGATGTACGGGACGTGGCGATCGACCGCCGCGAAGCGCGCGTACGGCGACGGCTTGACGTCGAGCTCCGCGGTTTCCTCGGCGTCCACGCTGAACAGCCGCATGTCGTCGAAATCGGTCCCGCTCGCGACGGCGGTTCGGTTCTCTCCGTGTACGGCCAGCGTGAACGAGTCGACCGGCGTCGTCGCGTCCACGCCCGCTCGCGCGATCAATCCCTCGCCATAATCGATGAGCGCCCAGCATCCGTCGTCCACGCTGCTCGCGAACGTGCCGCAGGCGTCGCGACGAACGGGGTTGGCCGTGCGCATATACCCCGTACTTCGCACCGGCGCGCGCCCGGCGATCCAGTTCGCGCCGTCGATGAGATGTGAGAGCAGCGCGCCCGCCATGCCGCCGCCGCATTCGCGCTCGAACCACCACGAACGCGCACGTTCAACGGAGGCGCGCATTCGGTTCGAGAGCTGCGTGATCTCGATTTCGCGCAGCGGCGAAACGTGCTCGTTGTCGACGAGTTCCTTGATCGCCAGACGCTGCGGAACCCAGCGGAACTCGTGCATGACCGCGCTCGCAGTGCCGGCCCGCTTCGAGGCCGCGAGCATCTCCTCGGCTTGCGCGACGTTCAGCGCGAAAGGCTTCTCGCAGAGAACGTGCTTGTTCGCGGCTAGCGTTGCGAGGACGTCGGCATGGTGCGTAAACGGCGGCCCGGCCACCGAAACGACGTCGACGTCCGCTTCCGCCAGCATCTGTGCGCAGTTCGTGAACGCGTGCGGAATGTTTCGCTCTGCGGCAATGTCCCGCGCGCGGTGGGGCGAGGCCAGCGCTACCACTTCGAACTGAGGATGCGCGGAAAACGCCGGCAAATGCGCGCGCACGCCGAAGCCCGTTCCGACGATGCCTACTTTAAACATGATCGTGTATGACGTCAACCGCGTGCAGCAGCTGCTCCTCGGGAATGACGAGCGGAGGCGTGATGGAAATGACGTTGCCCTCCGGTCCGGCCTGCAAAAGAATAACCCCCGCTTTGAGCGCATCTCTGACGAGAAGGCCGGCCCTTCGCGCGTCCGAAAATTCGATGCCCCACATCAAGCCGCGCCCCTGCACGCCGGCGGCTTTCCCTTCGTCGCGCAGCACTTGAAGGCGCGGCCCGATCACCGCTCCGAGCCTCCGCGCGCGCTCGGGCAATTGCATTCGTTCGATTTCTCCGAGGTTTGCGAGCGCCGCGGCGCATCCCATCGGATTTCCCAGATACGTCGACGTGTGCAGCGCCTCGCCCGGAGATTCCGGCCACACGTCCATAATCGCAGGACGCGCAATGGCCGCCGAAATCGGAAAGCCGTTCGCGAGCGCCTTGCCGATGCACAGGATGTCGGGAAGGGCGCCGTCTTGCTCGCAGGCGAAGAGCGAGCCGGTGCGTCCGAATCCGGTGTAAATCTCGTCGAAGATTAGCAGAATTCCCAGCTCGTCGCAGATCTCGCGCAAGCCTTTGAGGTAGCCGTCCGGTGGAACGACGCAGCCGCCGCGGCCTTGCACCGGCTCGACGATCAATGCGGCGAGATCGTCGCGCGAGGCGAGTTCTCGCTTTGCACAGTCGAGCGCATCGGCGCAATCGCGACCGTCCCTCGCAGACCCGGCGCGCGGATAATCCAAGAACAGCGTCCGCTGCTGCACGAACGATGCGAACGGTGCGCGAAATTTGTCGACGCCGGAAATCCCGAGCGTCCCGAGCGACAGGCCGTGGTACGCGCCTCGATACGCGGCGAACGCGCTCTTTCCGGTGGCGAGCATCGCGGTCTTGAGCGCCGCCTCAACCGCTTCGGCGCCCGTCGAGGCGAGAAACGTCTTGCAGAGATCGCCGGGAGTGATTTGTGCAAGCCTTTCGAGCAGCCGGACTTTGACTTCCGTGGGATGGACGTCGCCCATTCCATGCATCAAGCGCACGGATTGATCGTGAATTGCGGCCGCGACGTATGGGTTACTGTGACCGGTGTTGGCGACGCCGAACGCAGCGGTGAGATCGATGTAGCGATAGCCGTCGACATCCGTCACCGTCGCTTCGGAAGCGGATTCCCAAAAAATGGGGAAGTCCTCGTCGACGTACGTAACGTTCCGCGATTCGAACGCGCGAAGCGCCGCAGTGAGTTCGCGCGAGCGCGGTCCGGGAACGGTCGCGTGTCTATCTTCCAGTTCCGTTTTTACAGCGTCCTGTCTATCCAGCGAACGAATCCGGCAATGCGCGGGCGCCCGCCGTGATCGCCGCCGAGCGGCGGATGCTGCAGTTCGCCGAAGCGCACCAAACGTACTGCCCCCGCTTCGATCGCCGCTCGCGACACGTCGGCGCGATCTTCGGAAAGTGCAAAACCCTCGAGACGCAATCGGTGCCGGCGCACGTACGCGAGCGCATCGCGAGGATCGTCCACCGCGACGATCCCGAGCGTTCTCGGGAGAAAGGGCGGCGGTTCGCCTTGCGGATGGTCGGCGATCACCGCGTACTGCGCCTGCTCTCCAGCGAAGACCGCGCCGCGTCCCGACGCCGAGCGAAATGCCGCCAGATCGCGCTGCTGTGCGACGCTCGCGGCGACCGCTGCGCCGCGGCTGCCGATCGGAAACTCCACGTTCGCCTCCTCGACGCAGTTTGCGAGAATGCCGGCGAACTCGGCAATCGACAGCGCTGCTCCGCGCTCCGCGAACAGCGTGTGCAGCGAGAGACATCCTTCGGTTTCGTACAGCACGAGATCGCGCGCCGCGCCGCGCGCGATTTCGCTTGCAGTTGCAGAGGTGCGAAGCGATTCCCGCGTGACGTAACCGGCGCTTGCGCGCGACCCGTACCCGGTAAACGACGTTCCGCCGTCGAGGCCGGAGCGGATTTCTCGAAGCGTCCGGTCGTCGCCGAATGCCACGACCGCATCGAACGCAGACAAGTCCGGGGCGAGTTCGCCATCGGAGGTCCAGGCGGTCGCGCGCGCAGCTCGCTCGAAAACATCCAACTCGCGAGCGAGCGTTTCGAAAAAGGCACTTACGAGCGCATCCTCGCGATCCTTCACCAGGACGTCGCACTTCGCGCACAGTGCGAAGATTGCAGGGACCATCGCCACGCCGATCGTCGTGCGGCTGGAAATGATGCAAACGTTCCCCACCGGTGCCGCCCAGGCGTCGGGCCGATCGGTCCGATGCGCAAAGCCGTCGAGAATGTCGAGCGATCCGAGTTCGCCGCGGATCGCCGCCTCCAGATCGCGAGGCAAGATGGAAAAGAAGAGCCGGTCGAGCGCGTATTCCACGACGGGGATCGAGTAACCGGTTCGCTCGGCGATACCCAAAGTCGCGCGAACGCGCGGCGGAAAGTCCGCATCGCTCCAGCGCTCCGCGGCGTCGCAAATTGCGCCCGCGATTTTGCGTGCGGGAACGTCGGCGAGCGCGGTCATTCGCGCGCGATCGCGCGCAGCTGCTCCGCGTCCAGCGAACAGCCGCGCAGTTCCGTGCCGTGCTCTCTGCCGATCAACTCGATGCCGCCCGGTGCGGCGGCTCCGAGGTCCTCCGTCCGAACGGCTAGGCACGAAGAGCGATTGGCGAGATCGACGTGCACCAGCGCGCCGGCGACGCCCGGCGGCAGCGTCTTTCCGTCCGGCCCGACGACACGCGCCCGCAGCCACGGCGGCGCGCATTTCGTACGCCCGGCATCGTCGTAATATTGGCTCGTGAGTTCGGTCATGCCGTATTCGGCGACGATGCGGGATTCGGGAATCGAGAACGCTGCGCAGAGCTGCGCGTACAATTCCGAACGTTGAACGACGCGCGCGCGTCCTTTGAATCCGCCGGTTTCCATGATGCGCGATCCCGGCAGCAGGGTCAACGCGGCAATCTTGCGCTCTTGTAATTCGTCGATAAGATTCACGAACGCGAAGGCGGTGCCGGCGACGCAGACCGCGGCGCCGTCATCTCTTGCGTCATGGACGTGTTTCGTGAAGCCCTCTACGTCCAATTCGTCGCCGTTCAAAAACCACGCCTCGCGCCCGTCGCCGTAGGTCTGCGCGACCTTGCGCATCATATAGCCGAGCGACGACTGCGGCCGTTCGCCGGGGTTGGGAACCAGCATGAAATAGCGCAGCGGTCGCGGCGCATCGGAGAGCATGGCGCGTTCGAATCCCGCGAGGAGCGCCGCATCGTACAGCGCTGCCGTTTCCATGTAGTGCTTACCGCCGGTGCCGAGCGTCGTGCCGCTCGTTTCGAATGCGAGCGCCGCGCTGCGCGGGTCGAACGTGCAGAGGGCGGATTCTTTATATGCCGCAGCCGGAACCGGCGGTATCGCTTCCCAATCGTGCGGCATGGACTCCAGCGTCACGCCGGATGACGCGCAGTAGCGCGCGTACGGAGCGTTGTACCGCAATTGGTGCGCAAAAATCCGCAGCGCGAGATCGTTGAAACCAAAGTCGGCGTGGCGCTTGCCCGCATGCCATCGACGAATCGCGACGAGTATTTCGCAATCGAGCGCGTCCGCTTCCCGGCGGTAATCCGCGATCGAAACGCCGCCGGCCGAAAGCGTCACGGCGAGCTGCGGCGCCGGCTGGTGATGAGGCCGCTGTTGAGTCCGCTGGTCGAAAGTCCGCCGGAGAGCCGCGCCCACTCCACTTTGATGCAGCGATCGATCACAACCGCAAGACCTGCCTGGTCCGCGAGGCGGATTGCTTCTTCATTGATGACGCCGTACTGGAACCAAACGGCCTTCGCTTCGAGGGCGATTGCTTCGCGCACCACGTCGCAGACTTCACTCGGTTTACGGAAGACGTCGACGATGTCCGGAGCGCCGTTCGCCTGCGCGTATGCGGTTAGCGACGGATACGCTTTGACGCCGTCGATCGCCTGAATCGTCGGATTGATCGGCGCGACCGTAAACGGCGAGACGGTCCGCAGATAACTGAACACGGTGTAACTCGGGCGCAACTGATTCGCGGATGCGCCGATCATAGCGACGGTCTTGCTGCGTTCGAGCAAATCGCGCCGGCCTGCGACGGTGTCGACGATCACGCGGTCACCGCTTCGACCGCGGCGCGCAGCGCGTTGTCGAGATCCCAGGTCAAGTCTTCGACGTCTTCGAGCCCGACGGAGATGCGCACCATCCCCGCTCCGACGCCGGCTTTTTCCATCTCCTCGTCGGTGAGTTGCGAGTGCGTCGTCGACGCGGGATGAATCACCAGGCTTTTCGCATCGCCTACGTTCGCTAGATGCGACCAGAGCTCGAGCGCGTCGATGAAGCGCCGTCCCGCCTCGCGGCCGCCGCGGAGACCGAACGTAAAGATCGATCCCATCGCCGGTGCGTTCACCCACTCGACCTCCGGACGCGTTTTCAGAAAGTCCGCGACGGCGCGCGCGTTTGCGACGTGCGCTTTCATACGGATCGGCAGAGTCTCCAAGCCGAGCAGGAGCAGCCACGCGTCCATCGGCGACATCTGCGAACCGATGTCGCGCAGCACTTCGGCTCGAGCGCGCATCAAGAATGCATACTCGCCGAACGTTTCCGCGAACACCTTGTCGTGATAACCCGGACTTGGCTGCGAGAGCAGCGGGAATTTTCCGTTGTCCCATGGGAATTTGCCGGACTCGATCGCGACGCCGCCGATCACCGTGCCGTGTCCGGAAATGAATTTCGTCGCCGAATGCACGACGACGTCGGCGCCGTGCTCGATGGGGCGGTACAACGCGGGAGAGGCGAACGTGTTGTCCACGATCAGCGGTATGCCGCCTTCGTGTGCGAGGCGGGCCAATCGCTTTACGTCGGCAAGCGCGCCCGACGGATTGCCGATCGTTTCCGCGAACAACATCTTCGTGTTCGGCCTGATTGCCTCGCGTATTGCTTCGTAGTCGTCCACGGGAACGAACGCCGTTTCGATCCCCATGCGTTTGAGCGTGATGCTGAATTGCGTCACCGTGCCGCCGTAGACGTTCTGCGAACTTACGATGTGATCGCCGGCTTGCGCGAGCGTGAGCACGACGCCGAGCTGGGCTGCGAGTCCGCTCGAGGACGCAATTGCGCCCAAACCGCCTTCCAGACTGGCCATTCGCTCTTCGAACGCCGAAACGGTAGGATTGCTGATGCGGCTGTAGATGTGGCCGTAGCTGCGCAATTGAAAGAGCTCGGCCGCCTGCTCGGTCGAACCGAAGACGAAGGCCGCCGTCTGATAGATTGGCGGGACGCGCGATCCCGTTACGGGATCGGGCGGCGTGCCCGCGTGGATGGCGCGCGTCGAAAAGCCGAACTGCCGGTCTTGCATGGTCACACGTTGTTCGACTCGAAAGCGTTCATACCCCAGGTTCAAGCACAGGAGAAGCAGGTATGGGCATGACCCTGACCGAGAAGATTCTCGCGCGTCACGCGGGGCTGAATTCGGTCGAGCCCGGCCAGATCATCAACGCGAGCGTCGATTTGGTGCTGGCCAACGAACTGTCCGCGGCGGTCGCAATCGGCGTGATGCGCAACATCAAAGGCGCGGACCGCGTGTTCGACTCCGAAAAGATCGCGCTGGTCGAAGATCATTTCGTTCCGGCCAAGGATGCGCAGTCGGCAAAAGTCGCAAAGTTGATGAAAGACTTCGCGCGCGAGCAGAACATCAAGCATTTCTTCGACGTGGGGCGCGGCGGCATCGAGCACGTCGTACTTCCCGAGGAGGGCCTGGTCGCGCCCGGCGAGCTCATCGTCGGCGGCGACTCGCATACGTGCACGTACGGTGCGTTCGGAGCGTTTGCCACGGGCATGGGATCGACCGACATCGCGGCCGCTTTTGTGCTCGGCGAGGTTTGGCTCAAGGTTCCGCCGACGATCAAACTGATTTACAGCGGGCGCCCCGGCGAGATGGTGGTCGCCAAAGACCTGATGCTCAGAACCGTCGGTCTGCTCGGCATCGATGGAGCGACGTATCGCGCGATCGAATATCACGGAAGCACCGTCGACGAACTGTCCATCACCGGACGCATTACGATGGCGAACATGTCGATCGAGGCCGGCGCCAAGAACGGCATCTTCCACGCCGATGCAAAGACGATCGCATTCGTGAAGGAGCGCACGGATCGAGACTTCCTCGTGGAACGCGCCGACGAGGACGCGAAGTACGAGCGCGTCGTCGAAATCGACGTCGGCAATCTCGAACCGCAAATCGCTTGTCCGCACACGCCCGACAACGTGCACCCGGTTTCGGAAGTGACGAACGATCGCGTCCCGCTGGACCAAGTCTTCATCGGTTCGTGCACCAACGGCTACATCGAAGACTTGCGCATCGTCGCGAAAATCCTCGACGGCAAGAAAATCTCGCGCGACCTGCGCGTGATCGTCAATCCGGGATCGCAGAAAGTCTGGATGCAAGCCGCGCAGGAAGGTATTTTGAATACGCTCGCGTCCGCGGGCTGCGTCGTGAACACGCCCGGCTGCGGCGCGTGTTTCGGAGGGCACATGGGCACGCTCGGCGACGGCGAACGCTGCCTTTCGACGACGAACCGCAACTACGTCGGGCGCATGGGATCCGCGAAAGCCGAAGTCTTCCTCGCATCGCCCGCAACCTGCGCGGCGTCGGCGCTCACCGGCGTGATTACCGACCCGCGCACCGTCACGGCGAATGCTTCGAACGCGCAGGAACTGGTGGAAGGAAAACGATGAAAGGCTTCGCGCACAAGTACGGCAAGAACGTCGACACGGACGTCATCATACCGGGCAAGTACTGCAACCTCATCGATCCCGCCGAACTCGGCAAACACGCGCTCGAGGGTTTGGATGCGGACTACACCTCGAAGATGAAGCCGGGCGACATCATCGTCGCCGACACGAATTTCGGGTGCGGATCGAGCCGCGAAGTCGCGCCGATCGCGATAAAAGGGTCCGGAACGTCCGCAGTGGTGGCGAAAAGCTTCGCGCGAATCTTTTACCGCAACGCGCTCAACATCGGGCTGCCGATCTTCGAATCGCCCGAAGCGGTCGACGGAATCGCCGGCGGGGACGAAATCGAACTCGAGCCTTCGACGGGAAAGATTCGCAATCTCACCAAGGGCACGACGTACCAAGCCGCGGCGTTTCCGCCGTTCATGCAATCGCTCATCGAGGCAGGGGGCTTGCAGCCGTACGTGGAGCGACGCCTGGCCGAACGCGCGAAGGTCTAAGCCGTTACGGCGTTCCGCCGATCCCCGGGCTTGGCGAGAGGTTGTCGATCCACTTGTACTTCGGCCGGTAAGCGGCGGTAAAGCCGATGAGATCGCTCGCGGAATCGATGGTGCCGGCCATGTCGGTCGTTCCGTCGAGCGAACCGCTGAAAACCAGCGCGGTTCCGTTCGGCATCGAGACGACGACGTGCAGATCTTTTCCGTCCACGGTTCCCGCGAGCGGATATTTCTTACCGCTCGTATCGAGATACTGGCCCGTCAGCTCGTTGCCTTTTTGGTCGAGCTTGAAATGCGTGTACACCGTTCCGGAGGACTGCTGAATCTGCACTTCCCAGACGCCGGAAATGCCGACGCGGTGTTCGTCCGCGTCGGTCGGCGGCGCGGGCGTGGCCTTCGATTTCGTAAGCGGAATCGTTACGGTGTTGGGCTGAGCCGTCGGAAGCGTCCCCGGGGGTAGAATCGGCGTCGGCGTCGGCTGGGGCGTAGTCTGCGCCGCAGCGAACCCGTGAGCGGTCTGCAGTAAGCCGGCGGCGAGGGCGATCGCGATAACGGACATGGTGAAGCGCTTCACGGTTGATGGATGCTCCTTTGGACCAGGTGTATTACGCTGCAAACCGGCCGGTTTCCGGCGTGAAAAGAACCGTTTACGATAATATTCGCCGCCGAAGCAGTTCGGCCGCCCGGCTTTACAAGCGGGGCGTAGCCTCGCCTAGAGCGAGTTCCGCTTCGGCCGCATGGCTTGAACGTTGAGCACCGCTGCAATCTTATGCGCGTCGGCCGCAAGCGCAACGCTGAAGCCGCCGCCGGGACATTCCAGATCCGGCGACGTCCAGCCATGATAGAGCACGACGGTGGTGGTTCCAAACGACGCGCTTTTCATGCACGCGCGCGAAATCGCATGATTGCTGCGCGCCTGGCGGGCGTCGTTCAAAAACGTCTGTGCGAGATTGCCGGGAATGCTTGCGGTCGTAGCGGCTCCTTCCGGCGTTCCGTTGCGGCCCGAACGCACTGCCGACGCCGAACCATCCGACCAGACTTTGATCGTGTAACCTGAAAAGTTGGTGGAACCGCCATTGCGGATGACAGCGCCGTCGCGCGCATACGCGGCGCCGCCGCTGGACGCCGCGGAGAAAATGAGTGCTGCGGTCAGAGCGGCTGTCGCTCGTTTCATGTCGTGTGAACGTACCTTCCTGCGCAAACGTTGCAACGCTTGCCTTACCCACGTACGTATGCGATCCGGCATGAGTACAAAGAAGGAGCTGCGAATAAGGGGGCGCACTGCTACGACTCTTGTCTGAAGGAGTTTCCGTGAAATCCCGTCTCTTGTCGATGGGGCTGGCCGTTGTGTCCGCAGCCCTCGTTGCCTGCGGTGGTGGTGGAGGCGGGGGCGGCAATCCGCCGCCGACGCTTCCGCCGTCTGCACCGCCCACTGCCACTCCCTCGCCCAAGCCGACGAATAACCCGTACGGCTGCGTCGGGCAGACGCCGTTCACGAATTCCGCGGCGCGACGCAGCATGGCTGCGCCTCGTCCGATCGCTGCCGGCGATCAATTCACATACAGTGGTTCGCTGCAGCAGACGTACTCCGCGAGCGCTCCGTGTCCTCAGCCGACCGCGACGACGTCGGCGACGATTACGATGAAGGTAACGGATGCGGCGACGACCGCACCGAACGGCGGCGGCAGCGCGACCGATTCCACGTCCGTCGAGACGGATGCGTTTCCGACGCAAAGCACCACGACCACGACGAGCGACGTGCTGCAGATCGCCGGCAGCAAGTTGCTGTTATACTCGACCAGCTCGAACGACGGCACCGGAAATTCCATTCAGACCTCATACGGCAGCGCGCAGGAAATCGACGATCTCGGTTCGAGCAGCCCTCCGTGGACGTTTAATCCGGCTGCGACGATAAGCGAAAGTTTGTCCGACGGAACCGCGATCGCTCGAACGCTCGCGTCCGACGGTTCGTACACCGACACCGAGACCTATGCGGACGGAAGTACGGCGACGATTGCCGTGAACGGCGCCGCGAACGGCAAGCCGCTCGACGGTTCCGGCGTGTACTCGTTCGTCGGCGATACGTTCTCGTATGCGGCGCCGGCGGCGGGCACCATCACGCTTACCATCACGAGTCCGGGCGCCGCGAACAAGACTCGGACGTTTCCCGCGTGGTTCACCGTGCCTTCTTCCGGCGGATACGTTACCGATTCGTTCACCGATGCTGGCAGCGCGCCGTTCGACGCGTCCTGCAGCGTATCGCCTACCATCGGCACCAGCGGCGATCGTGTCGTCGAAACGTACTCGGTTCTCGACCCGGTTCTCGGTTATACCGAAACGCGGACCACGACGTCGTACGACGTCGCGGGGTACGGCCCCGCATGCGTCACGATTGCCGACACACTCAAGTCCTATTACGACTACTCGGGCGATACGACGCGAATCGATTATCAATCCACTAACGGCCAGCCAAACTCCCTGAGCACGATCGCCGAAACGCTGAGCATGCAGAGCGCCACCTGCACAGGCGGCCCGCCGTGCGCGCAAGTGCGGCGCACGCAAACCGAGCAGCCCGTTTCCCCGGTTGCGGTTGCCGCGCGCATCGCTGCGATCGACCATTACCGCGCGCTGCAGCGCGCACGACGCGCGGAAGCACTGCGCGCGTTCGCATTGCACTTCGTTCACCAAGGAGCCGTTCGATGAGACAGCGATTGACGACCCTGGGCGCTGCTCTCGCCCTGCTGGCGGCTGCCGCGTGCGGCGGACACGGTGGAACGACGCCGCCGATGGAATCTCCAGCTGCAGGCGGATTGGCTCCATACACCGGAAATCCGGCGCTCGCCGATTTCGACTGGGGAAAAGAGCAGCTGCAGGGCGCGGTAGCGGTCGGTCCGGCATATGCAGCGCACATGCAGGCGATGGTCGTGATGAATACCTCGCGCGCGCAGGCCCTCATGAATTACGCGCAGCAGGTCAGCGACCCGCAATCCGCCGAGTATCGCCGGTATTTGACGCCGCAGGAGCTCGGCGCGCGTTTCGGCGCGTCTACGCAAGACTACCAGAAAGTCGCGGATTACTTCGTTTCAAAGGGCCTGCAGGTTGCGGGGTGGCCGCAGCATCTTTCGCTGTCCGTGGCCGGCTCGCAATCCGACATGGAAGCGGCATTCGGAACCAAGTTCGGCACCTATGAAAAGGACGGGCAGGAGTTCATCGCACCGATGGTCACGCCGCACCTTGCGACGGTGCTGCCCATCAGCGGCGTTGTGAATCTGGTGACGCTCAGACGCGCGCACACCTATTTAATCCAAGTGCCGCCGCGCTCGGGAGCCGGACTCAATTTGGGCTACTCGCCGCAGCAGTTGCAAAACGCGTTCGACTACAGCGGCGCGTATAGCAAGACGTACGATGGAACCGGAATCACCATCGGCATCATCGGGACCGGCCCGATCAATGTGAACGCAAACCGCAACGGTTCCAACACGTGGTGCGGCGACGGCGATCTCGCGGCGCTGCAAGCGCTGTACAAGGTCGCCAAGATTGCAACGCTTTGCGAGGTGAACGTGACGCCGAACGGCGTAACGGCCGGTTTGGGTCGTTCCGGCATTCCGACGGCAGCGCCGGCGACGCCCAATCCGAAGGGTCCGCCAAATCCGAACCCGTCGACGTCGCCGACCTCGATGTTCCCGTACTCCGGCGACTTCGTATCGCCGCCTCCCGTGACGGATCAATGCAAGACGGCGCTTCCCGCGTGCAATCCGGAAGACGGCGAAGCGCAGCTCGACACGCAGCAGACCTCGACCCTTGCGCCCGGAGCCACCGTGAACTTCTATCTTGCGTACAACGCGTCCGACTGCCAAGTGTATTATCCGAACGCGTGCGCGACGCCGGGCCCCAGTCCGTCGCCGGGTGCGACGAATTACGGCCAGCCGCAGATCGGTCTCAACGAATCGGACGCCGAAATTCAGCAGGCGATTGCGGACGACAGTGCGGACGTGATTTCGCTCAGCTACGGCGCAGGTGAAACGCAATACATCGGTTCGGCCTATAATTCTTCCGGCATCGGTTACCAGCCGCAAGAATTCGCGGCGCTTGCTGCGGAAGGTATCGCCGTATTCGTGGCCTCCGGCGACGACGGCTCGGCGGAATGCGTTACGTCGACTTCCTATCTGCCGCAGCTGTGCGTCAGTTATCCGGCCGGCGACATAAACGTCACCTCGGTCGGCGGCGTGAATGCGCCGATCAACGAATTCGGGCAACTGACCAACACGATTACCGCATGGGGAACCACGACGACGCTCGGACAATCCGGATCCGGCGGCGGCGTTTCGACGCTCTTCGCAGCGCCCACATGGCAGAAGCAGGCCATCGGCGCGACGATGCGCACCCAGCCGGATGTTTCGATGCTGGCCGATCCGCTGACGGGCGTTACTATCTACGAAAATGCGGGCTTCCCGGACGCGGCCGCCGGGCCAATCGGAGGCACGAGCGTTGCGGCCCCCGAGATGGCTGCGATGTGGGCGCTCGTGCTCCAAGCCTGCAAAGCAGCGCCGAGTTGCAACACCGGCGGCACACATGGGTACCGCTTGGGCGATGCCGCTCCGTACCTTTATGCGATCTACGCGCCCACCAAAGTGAGTGACCAGTCCTTCATACCGCAACAAACGTACGCGCAGACGTTCTACGACGTGCTGTACGGCGACAACGGCATGGTCAATCCCAGCAATGGGACGGCCACTCCGGTTCCGGGACAGCAGGCGATGACGGGCTACGACCAGGTAACGGGCGTGGGGGTGCCTTTTGCGGGCCACCTCATTCAGGCAATCACCGGCAAGGTCGTCCCCTAACCGGGGCCCCTTGCGCCGACTGCTATAATGGAACGGCTGTGAAAGAGAAGATTCATCCCAAGTGGTATCCCGAGGCGAAGGTTCACTGCGCTTGTGGAAGCACGTTTACGACCGGTTCGACGATGCCGGAGATTGCCGTCGAGATCTGCTCGGCGTGCCATCCGCTGTTCACCGGCCAGCAGAAGTTCGTCGACACGGCGGGCCGCGTCGACAAGTTCCGGCAGCGCGAAGTGATCGCCAAGAAGAAACAGGAAGAGGCCGCGGCGCGCAAGGCCAAACGCGACGCCGAAAAAGCCGAAGCGTAGCTGCACCGGACCATTCGAAAGCGGGCCCTCTTGGGGCTCGCTTTTGCTTTCCCGATGACGAATTTTTACGAACGTCTAGAAACCATCGCCAAACGCTTCGACGAAATCGAGGCCGAGCTCGCGCACCCTTCGGGCGGCTTCGATCAAGCGCGTTACACCGCGCTCGTCAAGGAGCGCGCCGCGATCGAAGAAACGGTTACCGTCTACCGGCAGTACAAGAAGATCGCCGACGAATCGGCGGCGAACGAGGCGTTGCTCAAGGACCGCAGCGACCCGGAACTGCACGAACTGGCTCAAGAAGAAGCCCGGACGCTCCGCGAGCGGCGCGAAGAGCTGCAGCAGCAACTGCAGGCGCTGATGATTCCCAAGGACCCGGACGACGAAAAGGACGTCTTCATCGAAATTCGCGCCGGCGCGGGCGGCGACGAAGCGGCGATATTCGGCGGCGATTTGGCGCGCATGTACATGCGGTACGCGGAGTCACAGCGCATGAAAATCGAACTCGTTTCGGCAAGCGAAAGCGACGCGGGCGGCTACAAAGAGATCGTGTTCGCCGTCGGCGGAAATGCGCCGTACAAACATTTCAAACACGAATCGGGCGTCCACCGGGTGCAGCGCGTACCGGTAACGGAATCGCAAGGGCGCGTGCATACCAGCACCGCCACGGTCGCGGTGTTGCCGCAGGTGGACGAAGACGTCGACGTCGAGATCAATCCGGCGGACTTGCAAATCGACACGTACAAGTCCAGCGGCGCGGGCGGCCAGTACGTCAACAAGACGGAATCCGCGATTCGCATCACGCACGTGCCCAGCGGCATCGTCGTGGCCTCGCAGCAGGAACGTTCGCAGATTCAAAACCGTGCGAAAGCCATGGAAATGCTTCGCGCGATGCTTTACGACCGCAAACGCCGCGAGGCCGAGGAGGCGAAGGGCTCGATGCGCCGCAGCCAAGTCGGGACGGGCGACCGTTCGGAGAAAATCCGCACGTACAATTACCCGCAGGACCGCATCACGGATCACCGCATCAACCAAAATTTCGGCAATATCCGGGGCGTGATGGACGGCGACATGGGCCACATCGTCGAGGAACTGCTCAAAGACGAACGCGCCCGCGCGCTTTCCGGCGAAGGTTCCGCTGCGTAACGCGATGACGCCCAGCAGCGATCGCAAACCGCAAACGGTGGCGGCGACGCTGTCACGCGGCGTGCTCGCTCTCTCGAAAAACAATTCCGAAGCTCGCGCGGACGCGCACATTCTGCTCGCGTTCGCGCTCGGGCGCCGGCGCGAGTGGCTCGTCTCGCACGGCGAGAGCTTCTCTGAGCGGCGCGCAATGCGAGAAGTATTTTGCGCTCTGTGAAAAACGCTCGGCGGGAATGCCGATTGCGTACATTACGGGAGTCGCCGGATTTTACGGACGCGAATTCTCGGTGAACGAACACGTGCTCGTTCCGCGCCCGGAAACCGAACATCTGGTCGAAGACGCGATCGCGCATTTGCGCGCGAAAACCGGTGCAAGTGCGGCGCCCAAACCGCCGCTCACCGTTTTCGAAGCGGGCGTCGGAAGCGGAGCGATTGCGTGCACGATTGCCGCCGAAGTACCCGAGGCGATCGTCGAGGGCACCGACGTCGCCGCGGAGGCGCTGAAAGTCGCGCAGTACAACGCGCGCCGGTTGAACGTGCACGCGCGCTGCACGTTTTATCATGCCGACGTCGTCAAGAGCAACGACGCCGGGGAGTACGATCTCGTCGTCGCCAATCTGCCCTATATTCCAAGCGACACGTTCCGGAAAAGCCCGATCCGGCCGGCTTCGAACCGCGGCTCGCCCTCGACGGCGGACCGGACGGACTTGATGCACTATCGCAAGCTGCTTGCGGGCGTACCGCGCATGCTGCGGCCCGGCGCGCTGCTGCTGATGGAGGCGGCGCCGCCGACGATCGCGCAGCTCGCAGCGCCTCGCGCGGGCGTCATTGCCGGACGCGCGAAGTCGAGATCCGCCGCGACTAGCGGCCGGAGAAGAACGATACATAAGCGGTCAAGGTGCCCGGTCGCGCGGGCTGCGAGAATACGGACAATCCCGAGATGGCAAAGTATATCTTCTTTACCGGCGGTGTCGTCAGTTCGCTCGGTAAGGGGATCACGGCAGCGTCGCTCGGACGATTGCTCAAGGCGCGCGGGATTAGCGTTTCCATTCAGAAACTCGATCCGTACATCAACGTCGACGCCGGCACCATGAACCCGTATCAGCACGGTGAAGTTTTCGTCACCGAAGACGGCGCGGAAACCGACTTGGATCTCGGGCATTACGAGCGGTTCATCGACGAGCATCTTTCACGCGTGAACAACGTGACGACCGGGCAAGTCTACAACTCCGTCATCGACAAAGAACGCCGCGGCGACTATCTCGGCGCAACCGTTCAAGTCATTCCGCACATCACGAACGAAATAAAATCGCACATCAAGCGCGTTGCGGAAGAGAGCCACGCCGACGTCTGCATCGTCGAAGTCGGCGGGACGGTCGGCGACATCGAGTCGCTGCCCTTCCTGGAAGCGATCCGTCAAATCCGCTACGACGTCGGCGATGAAAACGTAATGTTCTGCCATTTGACGCTGATGCCGCATCTGGGCGCGGCCGACGAACTCAAGACCAAGCCCACGCAGCACTCCGTCCGGGAATTGCGCGGAATCGGAATCACGCCCGACGCCATCATCTGCCGCACGGGCACGTCGTCGCCTATGGCGGTCGAACTCAAAGAAAAGATCGCACTGTTCTGCGACGTGCCGGTAAATGCCGTCGTTCAAAACGCCGACGCGCCGACGATCTATCAAGTGCCGCTCAATTTGGAAGCCGAAGGGTCTGGCGGACGCTGCCGTTCGGAAGCTGCATCTTCCGACGAACGCGCCGCAGCTGGAAGACTGGGCGGATATCGTCGAGCGCATCATGCATCCCGAGCGGCGCGTGACGGTCGCGCTCGTCGGGAAATACGTCGAACTGAAAGACGCGTACATCTCCATCAACGAAGCACTCTATCATGCCGGCATCCACCATTCGGCGGCCGTAGACATCGAGCGAATCGACAGCGAAGCCATCGAGAACGAAGGCATCGGCATCCTGCGCGGTGCGCATGGCATTTTGGTTGCGCCCGGCTTCGGCGCGCGCGGCATCAAAGGAAAACTTCGCGCAATCCGTTACGCGCGCGAAAACCGCGTGCCGTTCCTCGGAATTTGCTACGGCATGCAGCTCGCGTGCGTCGAATTCGCTCGCACCGTTTGCGGACTGCCCGAGTCGATGACGCGCGAGGTCGACGAAACGACGATCGACCCGATCATCGACTTCATGCCGGATCAGCGCAATCTGGAAGTGTACGGGGGGACCATGCGGCTAGGTTCGTACGCGTGCGAATTGGAGCCCGGAACGCATGCCGCCAAGGCGTACGGCGAATTGAGCATCACCGAGCGGCACCGGCACCGGTACGAATTCAACAACCGGTACCGCCCGCTGTTCGAGGAGCACGGCATGCGCTTTTCCGGCAAGCACCTCGTCGGAAAGACCTCGCTCGTCGAAATGATCGAACTGCCGCTCGATTTGCATCCGTGGTTCGTCGGAACGCAGGCGCATCCGGAGTTCAAGTCGCGACCGAACCGGCCCTCGCCGCTCTATCGCGATTTCGTCGGCGCGGCGCTTTCGCATGAAGAACGCCTGCGCGAAGAGCAAGAGTTCGCGCGGACGCGCGCTTCAAACTAAACGCCACGAATCCGCAGCAGATTACCGCCGTCATCCTCACGCGAAACGAAGCGCGCAACCTCCCGCACCTGCTCGATGCGTTGCCGCCTGACATGCGCGTTCTCGTTCTCGATCATGAATCCACGGACGACACCGTCGCGATAGCGCGGGCGCGCGGTGCAAACGTCATAGTCCGCCCGTTTGCAGGGTTCGTGAACGCGAGGCGTTTTGCGCTCGCGCAAGTGAAGACGCCGTGGGCGTTCATGATCGATGCGGACGAGCGTCCGGACGAAACGCTGCGCGACGCGATCGCGTCGGCGTCCGAAAACATCGGCGCATACACCCTGTCGCGCACGACGTATTACCGCGGCAAGCCGCTGCGCATGTGGCGCAACGAACGGCTGCTGCGGTTGTTCCGAACGGATTGCGTTCGATTGGAGGCGGCTCCCGCAGCCGGCGGCGGCGCGCAGCTGCACGAGCGCTGGACGTGCGACGAAGCTCCTCGTACGCTCGCCGGGACGCTCGAACATTATTCTTACCCCGATGCCGCCTCGTACCTCGCGAAATTCGCGGCGTACACGACGATAGAGGCGCAGGACGCGCGCGGCGGCGTTGCGGCGTTGCTGCTGCAGTCGCTGCTCGTGCCGCTGCGTTTCGTGCACGCGCTCATTCGCCGGGGCGCACTGCTCGACGGCGCGGACGGCTGGTTCGTCGCTTGGTATTCGGCGCTCTACCCCGCGGTGGTGCAATGGAAAGCACTGCGCTCGTAGCGCTCGACGCGCGGCTGACGCGCCAGATGTCCGTCGGGATGAAGACCTACGCGCGGGAGCTTGCAGCGCGCCTGCCGCGCATCGCCCCGGACTTGCGCTTCACCGCGTTCCGGCAAGGCGAGAACTTCGGACTCGACGAGCAAGTCCGGCTGCCGCGCGCAATCCGGCACAGCGGCGCCGCGCTCACGCATTTTCTCTCAATCTACACGCCGGTGCTGCCCGTGCGGCCATACATCGTCACCGTACACGATCTGATTCATCTGCACTTCCCGCACTATTTCAAATCGAAAGTCCCGTTGTACTATCAAACCGTCGTGCGGTTCGTCGCGCGCCGGGCCGCTCGCGTAATCACGGACGACCGGCGTACCGTTGCGGACTTGCAGCATTTTTTGGGTGTCGATCCCGATCGCGTCCGCGTGGTCGCGCTCGGCGTCGAAGATCGCTTTCTCTCGGCGATAGAGCCCGTGTCGCCGCCGCGCCCGTATCTGCTCTACGTAGGGAACCATCGCGCGCACAAAGACGTCGCAACGTTGCTGCGCGCTTGGAACGCGCTGCCGGAAACCTTCGAGATCGATCTGTATTTGACGGGTGCCGATGATTTCGGCGGTGCGCTTGCGGCGCATTCGACGCAATCGCGGCGCGCCGTCGCACTCGGCGATCTCGAGCAGGACGAACTCGCGCGGTACTATGCCGGCGCGAGCGCGCTGGTTCATCCGGCGCTGCTCGAGGGATTCGGCTTGCCGATGCTCGAGGCGATGGCGTGCGGCTGTCCGGTAGTGGCAGCGCAACAATCGCTCCCCGGCGTGCTTGCGGACGCCGCCCTCACGTTTGGGGCCGGCGATGCGGACGCGGCCCGCGACGCGCTCCTGCGGGTCTTGAGCGATGCTGCGCTGCGAACGCGTCTGGTGAAGGCAGGGCGCGAGCGCGCCGGTATGCTAACGTGGGATCGTTGCGCCATGGAAACCGCCCGGATATATCGCGAAGTGATAAGGGAAAACGCACGCGTATGAGACGAGCTGCTTGCGTGTTTCTCGCCGCATTGTTCGCGCTCGGCGCGGCGCCTCGCCACGAAACGCGCCGCGTCGGTAAGACCGTCCTGCCGATAGCGCTCGTTTTGAACGGAACCCGGTTGGCCGTGAACCCGCCGCCGGTGTTTTACCGGGATCATTTGCTCGTTCCGGTCCGGCGGATCTTGGGCGCGCTCGGCCTGAGTTTCGAGAAAGATGGACGCTACGTTCGCACGTACGCCGGTGCGAAAACCATCGAGCTGCTGATCGGCAGCGCGGTAGCGCAAGTCGACAACCAGCCGGTCACGCTCGACGCATCGCCGGTCGAAATCAAGAACGTCTTGTATGCTCCGCTGCGTTTTTTTGCGCAAGCGCTGCAGGCGCAAGCCGTCTTCGACCGTCAAACGAACAGCGTGGAAATCATTTCGACGCTGGTCGGCCGATCGGGAACGGGGATCGTAAACAACGTCAACGGCGACGTGCAAATGTCCGGAACCATCACGAACGTCGACATGGCTTCCGATCCGCCGTCCGTCACGCTTACGCACAACGCGTCGGTGCGAACGGTAACCGTTATTCCCGACGTCTTGGTGATCGTTCAGGACGTCAATGCGGGCACGAGCAACGCGGGCGATTTGGCGCAACTCCATACAGGCGACTACGCGCATGTCTATCTGAACCGGGAAGGCGCCGTCAAACGGATCGTGGACGCGTTCGGCTCGCGTACCGGAACGATTGCGGCGATTGCGTCCGGACAGATCGTGCTCGACGACGGACACGTCATCGTGCCGACGCGCGCGACCACCGTCACGCTGAACGGCGCCAACGTGAGCGCGGACGAACTCGCCGTGGGAGACGAGCTCACCGTGCATTACAACATCGACAGCTCCGAGCCGCTGCAAGTACTTGCTACGCGTTCGTCTTCCGGCGCACCGCCGCAGCAGAGCGCGGTAGCGATATCGGGCATCGACGCAGCTCCGCAGCACGCGTTGCGTGAAGGCGAAACACTCGACGTGACGCTGCGCGGAACGCCCGGCGGCGTTGCCGGCTACGACATCGGACCGTACGTTACGAACCTGCAGCTGAACGAGCAGCAACCCGGCGTGTACAGCGGTTCGTATACGATCCGGCGCGGCGAGAATTTTGCCGATGCGCCGATTCTGGGCCGCTTGAACGTGCGCGGCGTCGACGCGCCGCAAGCGGTCTCGCAGACGACGGTCTCCGTTTCGACGCAGCCGCCGGGCATCGTCGATTTTGCTCCGGACGACGGCGCGGTCGTGAACAATCCGCGGCCAAGCGTCTTTGCGACTTTCTCCAGCGGAACCGTCGCAGTGAATCCGTCGAGCGCGCAGCTCGAAATCGACGGGCACGACGTGACCTCCGGTTGTTTGCGCACGGATCGCTTCATCGACTACGCGCCCGGGATCGACTATCCCAATGGACCGATTCACGTTACGGTGCGCGTTTCCGACGCCGCGGGAAACGTTGCGAGCAAGAGCTGGACGTTTTTCATACGGAGGGGACCGTGAGCGGCGCGCCGTGCATTTTCTGTAAGATCGTTGCCGGTGAAATTCCCGGACGTTTCGTGCGCCGCGACGACGATCTCGTTGCCATCGAAGACGTCAACCCGCAGGCGCCCGGACACGTGCTGGTAATCCCGGTCAAACACGTGCGGAATCTCGAGGAATTCGTCGCTTCCGAATCCTCCGAACGTATCGCCAAGCTCTTCAAAGTCGCCGCGGAGCTCGGGCGCGAGCGTGGCGAGCACGGATTTCGAACGGTGATCAATACGGGTTCGGACGGCGGCCAAACCGTCGATCATCTGCATATCCATGTTCTCGGGGGGCGGCCCATGCAGTGGCCTCCCGGCTAAAGTCGCCGTCGCGCGTTTGACGCGCCTGGGGCGCTATGGTATCGTGAGCAATTGGGGCCCGTTCGGGCCTCAAAATTTTCGCGCGCCGGCACATCGGCGCCGCGCAAAGGGGGGTTGTAAATAATGGAAGTACGCGTCGCTCCCGGCGAGTCGATTGAGAGCGCGCTGCGCCGTTTCAAGAAAGCCACCCAAAAGGCCGGCGTCTTGGCGGAAGCGCGTAAGCACGAGCATTACGAAAAACCGAGCGTCCGCCGCAAGAAGAAGTCTGCGGCCGCCCGTAAACGCCGCGCGTAAATGGCCGCGCTCAAAGACCGCATCGCCTCGGATCTCAAGGATGCGATGAAGGCACGAGATCAGCTTCGGGTCGACACACTGCGGTCGGCCCTTTCTGGTTTTACCTATAAGCGTACGGAAGCGGGCGTCGAATTGAGCGACGGCGACGAGCTCGACGTCGTGCGCAAGCAAGTCAAGCAGCGCAACGATTCGGCCGCCGAGTTCGAGAAGGCCGGCCGCGCCGAGCTCGCCGAGAAGGAAAAGCGCGAGCGAGACATTCTCCTGGGGTATCTTCCCGCGCAAAAATCGGAAAACGACGTCCGCGCCGTAGTCAAAGGGATCATCGCCGAACTGCCGGAGGGCAGCCGCAATCAAGGATCGGTCATGAAGGCCGCCATGGCTCAGCTCAAGGGCGTCGCGGACGGGAATCTCGTGCGCCGGGTCGTCACCGAAGAACTGACCTAATCAAGGCTCTTTCGTAACTTTCCAGAAGCGAGCAGGTAACTCGTACCATGGAATTGGTTCACCTTCTCAACACGCCGCTGCTCAGTGCGGTCCTGCTCACGGTGGGACTCCTCGGCTTGTTGTTGGAGATGCAGACCCTGCACGGCATCGCAGGGCTGCTGGGCCTCGGATCGCTCGGCCTGTTTTTCGGAAGTCACATCGCTGCCGGTTCGGGCGGACCGCTGGTCATCGTCCTTGCCGTTCTCGGGCTCGCCGGGATCCTGTGGGAATTGCACGTCGTTCCGGGACACGGCGCGCCGGGCGTCCTCGGCGGCGCGGTTCTGCTGTTGTCGATTCTGCTCGCGTTCGGCATGCCGATGATCTTCATCGCGATGCAGACCGTCGCGACCGCGATCGTACTGACGTTGATCCTGTTCTATCTGGCAACGCGCGTGTTTCCGGAAAACGCCTGGATTGCGAAATTGACGTTCGCCGCTGCGCAAGGCGCGGACTACGTTGCCAGTTCCGACTTTTCGTCGTTGGTCGGCAAGAGCGGCGTCGCGTCTTCGTATCTGCGCCCGTCCGGGTTGGCGCTCATCGAGGGCCGGCGAGTGGACGTACTCACGCAATCGGAATTCATTCAGGAAGGAAGCCCGATTCGAGTGACGCGCGTCGAGGGTTCGCGCATCTTCGTGGAGCCGATCGCGCTCCCGAGCTACAAGGAGTAAGTACCGTGGTTGCAGCCAGTGCGGCGATTGTGTTTTTCGTCGTCATCATCGCGTTCTTCATTCTCATGTATTACGTGCCGGTCGGCCTGTGGATTCAGACGGTTGCCGCCGGCGTCCCGCTTTCCATCGGTTCGCTCGTGCGCATGCGCATCATACGCATTCCGCCCGGCGTCATCGTCAGCAACTTGGTTCGCGCGCGCAAAGCGGGCCTTCCGCTGACCGTGGATCAGATGCAGTCGCATTATCTGGCCGGGGGCAACGTCGAAAACGTCGTGCTCGCGATGATCGCCGCGCAGCGAGCGCAAATTCCGCTGGAATGGCAGCGCGCGGCAGCGATCGATCTTGCGGGACGCAACGTGCTTGAAGCGCTGCAAACATCGGTTAATCCGAAAGTCATCGAGACGCCGATCTTCCAAGGTGTGGCGCAAAACGGCATCCAGCTCAACGTGAAAGCGCGAATCACCGTGCGCAGCAATCTCGACCGGTACGTCGGCGGTGCGGGCGAACCCACGATCATCGCACGCGTCGGCGAAGGCGTTGTTTCGGCGGTCGGCGCGGCAATCGATCACAAAGAAGTGCTCGAGTATCCCGATCGCATCTCCAAAATGGTCCTGGCGAAAGGGCTGGATGCGGGAACTGCATTTGAAATCGTTTCGATCGACATCGCGGACGTCGACGTCGGAAAAAACATCGGCGCCGAATTGCAGATGTCGCAAGCCGAAGCCGATCGGCGAATCGCGCAAGCCAAGGCCTCGGAGCGGCAGTACGCCGCCATGGCCGCGGAACAGGAAATGAAGGCCGAAACGCAGCGGATGCGCGCAAAGGTCGTCGAAGCGGAGGCGGCCGTTCCGCAGGCGATCGCCGAGGCGTTCCGCAGCGGAAACCTCGGCATCATGGATTACTACAAGATGAAGAACATTCAGGCCGACTCCGACATGCGCGGCGCAATTTCGAACAGTGTGGGCACTGCCGCAGACAACGGCGCGGGGCCGGCGCCTCTCGCATCGCCGCCGAAGGCCCCGTAGAGCGTGGACGCCGAGAAGCCCAAGCCGCAGACGGCGGCCACCGCGCGAAACAGCGGTTCTTTGCAGAGCCTCTTCCAAGATGGGAATACCTTGCTCAGAGCGATCGTCGCCAGCGAGGTCATCGGCGCACCGGCTGCACTGCGGGAGAATCATCTCTGGATTCAACAACCGAACGAACCGTCGACCTGAGCCTGCTGAGCGATCATTTCCGGCTCTTCGGAAAGTTCGATCAGAATCTCTCGGCGCTGGAAGACGCTCTTTCGGTGGCGCTGCGCATCGAGGGCAGCAACCTGGTGCTCCATGGTGAAAGCACCGCCGTCGACCGGGCATTTGCCGTGGTGCAGCGCATGCTCGACGCCGCCGTAAACGGCGCTCACGTGACGCCGGACGACGTCGCTCTGGCGACGTCGGACGTGGTGCGCGGACGCGCGGAGGACGCGCTGCCGCAAACGCTGTACCGCGCGCATCGCGGCAAAGAAATTCGGCCGAAGACCGCAGGCCAGCGCGCGTTCGTCGAAGCGATCGATCGCAACACGCTCACGTTCGGCATCGGCCCCGCCGGCACGGGAAAGACGTTTCTCGCGGTCGTCATGGCGGTGCGAGCGCTTCGCGCGCGTGAAGTCGCGCGCGTCATTCTCTCGCGCCCCGCGGTCGAAGCGGGCGAAAAACTCGGTTTCCTGCCGGGCGATCTCAAAGAAAAAGTCGATCCGTACTTGCGTCCCCTCTACGATTCGATCGGGGAGTTGCTCGACGGAACGGTCGTCGAGCGCTATTTGGAGCGCGAAGTGATAGAAGTGGCACCGCTCGCATACATGCGCGGGCGAACGCTTTCCGATGCGTTCGTGATTTTGGACGAGGCGCAAAACGCGACGCGCGAGCAATTGAAGATGTTTCTCACGCGCCTGGGCTCGGGATCGAAGATGATCGTGAACGGTGACGTAACGCAAATCGATCTTCAGGCGGGGGCCAGAAGTGGTTTGTTGGAAGCCCCGCGCCGCTTTGCCGGTATCGGCGGCATTGCGGTGGTGCAGCTGAACGAAACGGACGTCGTGCGGCATCCGCTCGTTTCGAAAATCATTCGCGCGTACGCGGACAACGCGCGGCTGGAATGATCTATTTCCACAATGCGGTCAGGGGAAGCGGCATAAACGCGCGCCGCCTGAAGTCCGTCGCGCAAAAATTGCTGCAGGAAGTGCGCGAGCCGGATTCCGCGATTTCCATTTCGCTCGTCGGCGATGCCGAAATTCGTACGCTGAACCGGAAGCACCGAGGCAAGGACAAGCCGACGGACGTTTTGAGTTTTCCTCTCTACGAACCGGGAGAGCGCGGGCCGCACGACGGCGAACGCCTCTTGGGGGATATCGTCATCAGCCTCGACACCGCTCGCCGTCAAGCCGCCGACTACGACGCGCCGCTCCAAAACGAGCTGTACCGGCTGCTCATTCACGGCGTCTTGCACGTACTGGGGCACGATCACGAGCAGACGGCGGAACGCGCCGCCATGGAGTCCGAAGAACGGCGTCTGGCTGCCGCAATTGGTATGCCCTGGCCCTATGATTGACATGCACGAACACAAACCGCGGGAGCAGCATACCGAGCACGACTACGTGCGCATCACGGAAACGAAATTTTGGAGTTCGTTCCATTACGCGTTTGCGGGGATTTTGTACGCCGTTCGAACGCAGCCGAATATGCGCGTGCACCTCTTTATCGCCGCGCTGGTGCTGCTTGCGACGCTGCTGCTGCGCCTCGATCGCATCTACGTCGTCGCGGTCGTCATCACCATCGTCATCGTGCTCGCGCTCGAGCTGATGAATACGGCCATCGAGGCGGTTGTCGATCTGCTCACCGTGGCGCATCACCCGCTGGCGAAGACGGCCAAGGACGCCGCAGCGGGCGCCGTTCTGATCGGCACAATCGGCGCAGTCATCGTGGGCTACCTCGTGTTCTACCAAGGCATTCAGCAGGGCGGCACGCGGGTCTACGACGCGGTCGCGCAAGTGCCGGCCAACGTGATTCTCATCATTTTGGCCATCGCGGCTATCGGCACGCTTTTTGCCAAGGCCTGGGCCGGCCGCGGCTCGGCGCTCCAAGGGGGCGCCGTTTCTGGCCATACGGCCCTGGCGTTCGCGGCGTCCACGGGGCTCGCGCTCTTCATCCAGCGCCCGTTGGTGGCCGTCCTGGCATACTTCGTGGCGTTCCTCGTTGCCCAAAGCCGCGTCGAGGCCCGCATCCATACCGCCTTCGAGGTGACATGGGGCGCGGTTCTGGGCACCTTGGTCGCTCTGGCCGTCTTCCTCTTGGTGCGGCCGCACCTTATGCTATAATCGGGCTCGCAATTGGAACCTCTAAGTAGCCAGCCCGCAGCGCACGCTATCCCCTCTTACGAGATCGCCGCCCTGGTGATCCTCGTGCTGCTCGCGGCCTTCTTCGCAGCTTCGGAAGCGGCACTCGTGGGGGTGTCGCGTCTGCGCGCCCGCTCCATGATGGAGCGCGGCGTCAAGGGCTCACCCTCGGTGCTCAAGCTTGTCGAAGACCGCAACCGGTTTCTGACCTCGATTCTGATCGGCAATACGATCGTGCTGCTGGTGGCCGACTCGCTGGCGACCTACGTCTTCATCGAGGCGGGAATTCCCAACGGCGCGGTCATCTCGACGCTCGTCATGACCTTCATCCTGCTGCTCTTCGGCGAGATCATTCCGAAGACAGTGGCCGTTTCCGACACCGATCGTTGGGCGGTGAGACTTGCGCCGACGATGCGTCACGCCGCGACGGTGCTGACGCCGCTGGTGTACTTCTTTCAGTTCCTGACGAACTGGCTGCTGCGGCCGTTCGGCATCAAGCACACGCATCCGATCTTCGTGACGGAAGAAGACATCCGCGCCATCGTCAACGTCGGCGCGGAGCAAAACGTACTCGAGGAGCAAGAGCGCGAAATGATTCATTCCGTCATCGAGTTCGGCGACACGATCGTGCGCGAGGTGATGACGCCGCGCCCGAACGTCGTGGCCGTTTCGATGGACGACTCGCCGCGGCGAGCGCTCGACATGGTCATCGCGGAAGGCTACTCGAAATTGCCCGTCTACGAGGAAAGCAAAGACGACATCGTCGGCGTCGTCCACGATCGCGAACTGTTGATCAGCCTTGCAAACGGGTCGCTCAGCACCACGCCGCTCCGTTCGCTCATGCGTCCGGTGACGCACGTTCCGGAAAACAAAAAGATCTCCGAGTTGCTCAGGGAGATGCAGCGCGACAAGTTTTCGATGGCGATCGTGGTCGACGAGTACGGTGGAACGGCGGGAGTCGTGACGATGGAAGATTTGCTCGAGGAAATCGTCGGAGAGATCCGCGACGAACACGACGAGGGCGAAGAAGAGCCCGTGCGCCTGATCGGCGATCAGGAGGCCGTGGTCGATTCGGGCGTCAACATCGAGGACGTCAACGCAAAGTTGGGCACGCATCTGCCGCACGAGGAATTCGAAACGATCGGCGGCTATACCGTCGGATTGTTCGGCCGTCTCCCGAGTGAAGGCGAAGAAATCGAAGCGGACGATCATACGCGGCTCAAGGTCGATCGCATGCGCGGCCGTCGCATCATGGCCGTGCGGATCTTCAGCAACGGCAAGCTGGGCGCGCAAAACGGCGCGACACCGGGGCAACCGGATGAAGAGTAACGCGCAGCCATTCTCGATCGATGCGATGATCGCGCGCGCGAAGGAGATGCGCGAGCGCGCATACGCACCGTACTCCGGGTTCGCCGTCGGAGCGGCTTTGGTGACCGGCGACGGAACCGTGTTCGGCGGTGCGAACGTAGAAAACGCGAGCTACGGCCTGGCACTCTGTGCGGAGCGTAGCGCCGCCGTCGCCGCGATCGCCGCGGGACACCGCACGTTCGAAGCGATTGCGATTGCCGGAGGCGAGGATACGACGACTGCCCCGTGCGGCGCGTGTCGCCAATTCCTGAACGAATTTAGTCCGCAACTCACCGTCGCATACACGACGCCTGACGGCGTGACCGTCACCACGCTGGATCGGCTGCTTCCGGACGCATTTGGTCCCGGCAACCTTCGATGAGCGTCGCGCAGCGTTCGTACAAAACGAGCGCCGTCATCCTTCGCGGACGCACCTACGGCGAGGCCGATCGCATACTCACGCTGTTCACCAAAGAACGCGGCAAGGTGGATGCGATTGCGAAAGGCGCGCGGCGCACGAAAAGTCATTTGGCGGGACGGCTCGAGTTCGGCAACGAGGTGCTGCTGGGCATGCACCGCGGCCGCAATCTGGACGTCGTCGTAACGGCGGATATCGAGGAGCCGCATTGGCAGCGTTTGGTTCAGCCGGAACGCTACGCGGCGGCGAACGTGATGGTCGAACTCGTCGACGCATTTTGCGAACCGGATCTCGCGCAACCTGATATCTATGCGCTTCTCACGGCTGCGCTTCGCGCGATCGGGCTGAGCGAAGAACCGCTTGCGCTCCTTCCGCGTTTTTCGATACGGCTGCTCGACGCGCTCGGTCTCGCGCCGCCGGTCGACTCGTGCGTGCACTGCGGAAAACCGTTCGGCGACGGCGGCGTGTGGCTGGATGCCGAGCAGGGAGGGTTCGGCTGCGCTGCATGCCGCACCGCATGGCGAGAGGTGCTTGTGCTCGATGAAAACGACTTGCGGAATCTGCAGGGCGTTGCAGCGTCCTCCGGGGGTCCGGTCGCTCCCATGCTTGCCGCAACGCGCTCCGTGGCTCGAGCGATCGAGGCCTTGGTGAATCATCACCTGGGACGGCGTCCAAAAGCGGGAGCGCACGCGCTGGAGTTCGTAAGGGGCGCCTGATGTCACTGTTGGCCCTCGACGTGGGAAGCAAGCGTATCGGCATCGCCGTCGCGGATCCCACCGGTGCTTTCGCGCTCCCCGTCACCGTCATCGAACGCACCAACCTCAAAGACGATCTGGAACGAATCGTGCGCCTTGCACGCGAGTACGAGGCGGAAGAACTCGTCGTAGGAGATCCCGTCACGCTCTCCGGCGAAAAAGGCATTGCAGCGGAGAAAATCGATCGGTTCGTAGAGCAGCTCGCGCGCGTCTTTCGCGGTACGATTCATCGCGTCGACGAGCGCCTGACGACCGCGCAGGCGACCAAGAGTTTGATAGCCGCCGACGTGAGCCGCTCGAAGCGCAGGACGGTCGTCGATAAGATGGCCGCGGCGCTCATCCTCGAGTCGTTTTTGGCGCGCCGCCGGAGCGGTGCGGCGGGGTGACGCGCGCAGTCACGATTTGCGCGATCGTCATCGCGCTCGCCGTTGCGGCGGGTGCCGCATGGTTTGCGTATTCGATGTGGGGCGACCGCTCGCACCCGTCCACCTCACAGCAGATCGTCGTCGTTCGCGGTTCGACGTTTCACGATATTGCGGCGCAACTTGCCGGCGCGGGCATCATCGGCAATCCGACTGCGTTTCGCATCTACGCCAAGCTGACGCACGCCGATACGACGGCGCACGCCGGTGAATTCCGCTTCGCCGCCCATCAAACGCCCTCGCAAGTGCTTCAGCAGTTGCAAAGCGGCGGCGCGCAAATCGCGCGATGGGTGACGATTCCCGAAGGATTCACCGCCAAGCAGATCGCGCAGCGCCTCCAGGACGAAGGTTTCGGCGATGCAAGAACGTTCGCCGCTGCGTTTCTCCGCGACTCAATCGTCGTCGGCGCAGCGCGCACGAAAAATCTCGAAGGCTTTCTCTTTCCCAGCACTTATCTGATACCGAACGGCGCATCGCCCAAGACCGTGGAACGGATTCTTACGGCGCAGTTCCGCAAAGAATTGCCGCGAGAGGCCAGGCGGAAGGCTCGCGCCCTCGGTCTTACCGTACCGCAAGTCGTGACGCTCGCTTCGCTGATCGAACGGGAAGCCAAGGCTGACGACGAACGCCCCTTGATGGCCGGTGTCTATTATAACCGCCTGCGCCTTGGAATGCCTCTGGAAGTGGACGCGACGATAGAGTACGCTCTTCCTGAACACCATGACGTCATCACGTACGGGGACCTCAAGTCTGAATTCGCCGTACAATTCGTACCTGCACGACGGACTGCCGCCGACTCCCATCGCCAATCCCGGGGAAGCCTCGTTGCTGGCGGCATTCAATCCCAAACCATCACCCTATCTGTACTATGTGTACAAAGGCAACGGCCATCACGCTTTCGCGCGCACGCTCGCCGAGCAAAACGCGAACATCGCAAAGTATATGAAGTAGGAGATTCCATGTCAACCAACGGCGACTCCGGCAAACCGCAAAGTCTCGAACTGCGCGACGTGCTCGTCATTCAAACCACCGAAGAGAAGCAACTCGAATTCGAAGTCGTCGGGCTGGTCGAAGACGAGGAAAACAAAGCGTACGCGGTGCTGTATTGCGAGAAGGAAGACGAGTTCGTCGTCACCGACGAAAAGGGCACTCTGCTCGAGGACGACGACTTGGCGCAGGAGATTCTCGACGACTTTTTCGTTCTCGCGGAAGAGTCCGGTCCGGAGGGGGGCGGCGAGTAATCCGCGCGCTCTTTCTTTCGGCCAACGTCGGAGTGGGCCACACTTCCGCGGCGAATGCGCTCCGCGCCGCGCTCATCGAGGCGGAGCCGGATTTCCAGGCGACCGTCGTCGATTCGTACAAGTACGCTGCCTCCGTGGTTTCGCGGGTCGTCTCCGGCGGTTATTTGCGCATGGTCAAGACGATTCCGCAGATGTACCGATTCCTGTACAACCGTGCCGAACGTGCAACCGAAGTCGGTCCGTTTCGCGCGTGGGTGCACCAATTCACCGCGGCGAACTTGCGCCCGCTGCTGCAGGAGCTGCGGCCCGACGTGGTGATTTGCACGCACGCCTTTCCTTGCGGCGTTATGGCGGAGTATAAGAAACAGTTCGCGGATGCGCCGCCCGTAATGGGTGTGGTGACGGATTTCGTCGTGCACGCGTTTTGGATCCACAAGAACATCGAAGGATATGCGGTCGCGACGCCGGAGATGCGCTCGACGCTGATCGCGCGCGGCGTGCCGGGCCACCGCATCATCGTTTCCGGTATCCCCGTTCGCGCCGAATTCGCGCGCGAGGGCGTGGACCGGGACGGTTTGCGCGCGCGACTCGGTTTGCCGCTGGATCGAAATATCGTGTTATTGATGGGCGGCGGTCTGGGGATCGGGCCGCTCGAAACGATGATGCAAGCCCTGGATCGCATAAGCGCGCCGCTTTGCGCGGTGGCGATCGTCGGCCGCAGCGCGCGAAGCGAACAGCGCGTTCTCGAATACGCGCACAAGGTGGGATATCCGGTGCGCGTCGTGCGATTCGTGCAGAACGTGCACGAGTACATGCATGCAAGCGACGTGCTCGTCACCAAGCCCGGCGGTTTGACCTCGGCTGAAGCGTTGGTGGCCCGCGTGCCGATGGTGCTCTTCAAACCACTGCCCGGTCAGGAAGAACGCAACACGCGCTATCTGGTGCAGCGGCGCGCGGCGTTGCGCGCAAAGAAACCGGACGATCTCACGCGGACGGTGCAATCGCTGCTCGAATCCGAGCAGAAGCGTTCCGGAATGCGCGTCGCGATGGCGCGTTTGGGGAAACCCGATGCATCGGTGGAGATCGCGGCCGCGATTCGCGCTCTTGCCGCCGGTGCCGCTGAAGGAGAGGAAATCGCATGAGGATGGCGTCGCATTGGACCTACGCGGGTTGGTTCACCGTACTGCGTTTCTACGCGGGAGTGTTTTGGCTGTCACACGGAATTCCGAAGTTTCTGGATGCGCAGGCGTACATGCCGCCCTCGGGGTTCATGCCGCAGCTCGTGCAAAAAGGCGTCATGTCGCAAAGCGGCTTCTATCACGACTTCTTGCTCAATTTCGTCACTCCCAACATCACGGTGTTTGCGGAGCTCGTGCGTCTGGGCGAAGTGCTGGTAGGCTGCAGTTTGTTACTCGGCGTGTTTACGCGCTTCGGCGGGTTCGTCGGCTGTTTGCTGGCGCTGAATTACATGGCGGCGAGAGGAGAGTTCGCGAGTTGGATGACGATAGGCTCGCTCGATGCCGCTGCATTCATGCTGTCGTTCCTGATGCTGGCCGTGCCGGCCGGACGCGTCGCGGGAATCGACGCAGCGCTCGTGCGCCGTCCCGTGCGTAAAGACGTCGTCGTACCGGAAATCGTGGAAGAACCGCCGCTATCCGCGCCCACCGATACAACGCGCTAACGCGCCGCAGGCCGAACTTGCGCGCGTGTGGTATAGTGGTCCGGTCCCACGGAGAGGTGGGTGAGTGGCTGAAACCAGTCGTTTGCTAAATGACCGACGGTCAAAAACCGTCCGAGGGTTCGAATCCCTCCCTCTCCGCCACGTGCATCGTAGAGGGGAAAAGAAAAACCGCGACGTAGCAATCGCGGCTGTGCGGTCGTAGCTCAATTGGATAGAGCAACAGGCTACGAACTTGTAGGTTGGGGGTTCGAGTCCCTCCGACCGCGCCATGTACGAGAAGCCCGGCTCAGCGGCCGGGCTTCTCTATTTTGCATCAGTGCGTTTGATCGGTTTTGCGCGGAATCATCACGATGGTCGATTCGGGGTAGTCGAACACGTAGTCGAAGTTGCGCAGAAAATCCAGGCCAATGAGGATGTCGCGCCCGCTGAAGCTCGGAGACTTGCACGCCGGCGGCTGTTGGTAGTGAATCGGGCCGACCTCGATCTCGTTGATGTAGCCGCATTCCTCCGTTTCATATCCGCCGATTCCCGCGGAAATGTAGTCCGCGCGCAAACTCGTCACACCGTATTTCCAGATCATGTCCGGACCGTACAACACCTCGTCGGGATCGCCCGTGTCCATCAAGGCGTTCACCGCAATGTGTCCGTTGAGTTTCATCGGCAGGTGCGGCGTGCCGTCGGAGATGTCGACCGTGGCTACGATCCCTGCGGTTTTATCGACAGACATCTTCGAGGGATCGTAAATCGTCATCTGCCGGTGCGAAAGGTCGAGATGGACGATCGCACCGGCGAAGAGATCGAAGCCGAGCAGCCCGTCCGCGTCGAAGTGTTCCATCTGCTGCGCATCGGCGACGACGTTGGAGAGCGTATTGTCCCCGACTTGCAGCGTGTTGATGCGAATCATCGAGGTTTTCGCGTTGCCGCCGATTCCGTACGCTTCGCGCGTGCCGAATGGTTTGACGTGGGCGCGGTCTGCGAAGTGCTGCGCCAGCACGATGCCGTCGGAGCCCGTATCGAGAATGAACGTTCCCTTCACGCCGTTCACCGTGGCGTCGACGAGAATCCGGTATTGCGTGAGCTTAATCGAGAAAGGGTTTCCACTCCCGAACTTCCACGCAGCGGTTTGCGCCGGCGGATGCAGCTCTGCGTCGGTGACCGGGACGTTCGCGGCGATTTTCGTCCACTCGTCTATCTCTTTATCGTCGTTCCAAGACCACTTCGAAAGCATTTTCTTTCCGGGAAGCGGGCTCGAGTAGCCGAGCAGGTGCAGCGTTTGCTCGTACGTGCCGTCCGGATCGATGACGGCCTGTTTGTATTCGCCGGTTTGCGGATCGACGTATAAATCGATGGGATCGGCGTTCACCGCCTGCACGCGCACGATCGTGGTCTGCGTGCCGTCTATCACTTTCGTTCCCTGGACCACGCCTTTGAGCAGCGGAGTCGCTTCGTTGAACAACAAGTCGTACGCCAAATCGAATTTTTGCAAGTCGCCGATTTCGGGCTGGACGAAACCGTTGTCGTTCGTGGACCAGTACACGCGCCCGGTAAAGCCGGTGTCTTCCACGGTTCCGCGGTCGAGATTTTTCGTTGTTGTACGTTTGGCGACGCCGGCAACGACTTTGTGCAAATCGAACAGCCTTTTGGTCGTTCCGTCACGCTGGGTTTGCGTTTCGTCTCCATCGAGCGAGAGCGTATTGAACGTTCCGTCGCCGAATTGCCAGCCCGTGAAGGCTTTGTGTTTTGCCAGGAGCGAGGCAGCATCGTCGGCCCGGGCAAAGAGCGGGACCGCGGCCAGCGCCGCGGCGAGTAGGATGCCGAAAAAGCGCACAGAGCACACCCTTCCTAAAAGAAGCAAGGCTCGGACCGTCTGGAAGACGGCCGAGATACCGGACACTTTTGGGCAGCGGCCCTTGAAACCTGGCGCGCGGGTTTGTTACAGTAGAGCGTCGAACGGCGCGCGCCGGTGCGGCTCGGTAACTCAGTGGTAGAGCGGGGGACTCATAAGCCCTAGGTCGTAGGTTCAAATCCTACCCGAGTCACCAATTTTCGGGAGTCCGGAGCAGCGTTACGCTCCGGATTCCGCTTTCTTGGGCGTCTTTGCAACCTGCAGGGAATCCCTACGGTCCGGTAGGATTGAGGCAGGCTTACTACTATGTCAACTATTCCGTGCGATTTTTGTCCGCATCCGGTCGATCGCAATCAAATGGAAGAAATCGAGATTTCTCACTACGTGCCTGACAGCTCGGGGGACGATTTGGCGTACGCCCGCACGTATTTCTTCGGCCATCCGGACTGCGTGCGGAAATTCTATCGCGGCCTGGTGGATCACAAATTGGATTTGTTCAAGCACATTCCGAGCGCCGGCAACACGCCCGAAGGCCAGCGCTGAACCGCATGCGCTCGTAGCTCAGCTGGATAGAGCGCTTCCCTCCGAAGGAAGAGGCCGGGGGTTCGAATCCCTTCGAGCGCGCCATTGTTCCCACAAGATCTTCGCACACCGATGAGCCAAGACGACGCCGACGAATCGCACATTCGGCGTGCGATGACGCTCGCCGCGCAAGCCGAAGAGGCAGGCGACGTGCCAATCGGAGCCGTGCTCGTTTCGGGTGCCGTCATACTCGAGGCGAAGAACGAAAAAGAAAGCCGGCCCGATGCAACCGCGCACGCCGAAATGCTCGTACTGCGGCAAGCCGCGCGAACGCTCAACGCGTGGCGCCTCTCCGAAGCGACGGTGTACGTAACGAAAGAACCGTGCGTGATGTGCGCGGGTGCGCTCGTTGCGGCACGCGTCAAACGTCTCGTGTACGGCTGCGCGGATCCGAAAGGCGGCGCAGCGGGCAGCGTGCTCGACGTCGTGCGTCATCCGGCGCTGAACCACCGGATGGAAGTCGCAGGCGGAGTGCTCGCGGACGAAACGGCCGCGCAATTGCAGGCGTTTTTCAAAAAACGTCGATAAAGCGTGTTGAAAATCGCGGAGGCGATATGGGGTGCCCTGACGGCTTTGCCGCAGGGGGCGCGCAGCCGTGGAACGGTGGAGCCAAGGAACTCCGTACAATCGCGGAGGCGTATGGGGTCTGACTTTGCCGGCAGGGGGCGCGCAGCCGTGGAACGGCGGAGTGCCGGTAAGGAACTCCGTACAATCGCGGAGGCGATATGGGGTGCCCTGACGGCTTTGCCGGCAGGGGGCGCGCAGCCGTGGAACGGCGGAGTGCCGGTAAGGAACTCCGTACAATCGCGGAGGCGATTTACGGAGAGGTGGTCGAGTGGTTGAAGGCACCCGCCTCGAAAGCGGGCAGACGTGATGAGCGTCTCGAGAGTTCGAATCTCTCCCTCTCCGAAGTATGAAAGGCCCGCGTGCAGCGGGCCTTTTTCTTTTCCATCCGCGCTACAGCACGGGAATGTTCGGCGCGGCGGTTGGCGGATACAAACCCGTCAGTCGCGGATCGTCGTAAATTTCGATTTGCCGCTTGAACGGTACGAAGCCGGAACGAATGTAGAACGGCAGTGCCTCGGGATGATCGAACGTGCACGTATGCAGCCACACGCGCTCCACCTCGTGCGACCATGCCGCATTGAGTGCGAAGTTCATGAGCTTACGGCCGGCGCCCGTGCCGAGCAGCGCTTCACTCACGCCGAAGAGCCGTATCTCACATTCTCCCGCCACGTGGAAGTCGAGATCGAGCACGCCTTCGTCTTTGCCGTCGCGCCGGACGACGTACAATTCCGCGCGCGCGTCACGTGAGAGCGCGTCGAACTGTTCTTGCGTCATGAGCAAAGGCGATTGCCAGAGATAGGGTTCGCCGACGTGACGGATGAGCGCGCGAAATCGCGCGAGGTCTGGTTCGGAAAAGCGTTCGATGCGAACGCCGGGCACGTCGCGCTCGGGCCGAAGCGGCACGCGCGAACGCATTTCCACGCACGTGACGACGTTCGCGAGCTTCCCTGCGGGAATATCGGTGTAGCCGTCAGCGGCCTGCATACCGGTACTGGCCAGGCTGCCATTCGCACACGCTGGAATCGCGCATGACGAACGATTCGCAGCCGTCCACGTCCGGATTGAAATCCGCGTTGAGCCGTTTCGTGGCGTCCCAGTCGACTGCCGGTTCCTGCCGTGCAGCGCCGCGAGCTTTCACGTATGAGAATTGCGGATTCTTCGTAAGCGCGTTGAGTGCTTTTGCCAAGCGTTGCGCGTCTGTCATGCTTGCCTTGCTTCAGCGCGGCCGAGGGGGTTCCCCGCAGTATGGAAGAGATGACGCATGGCTCTCTCGCATATCGTGATGCACTTTGCGCTTTGCAACTCAGCCGCACGCCTCGGGCCGTCTGCCGAGCTGCCCGTACACGTCGTAGTAACCGACAAGATCAAACGCGACGTCATCGACCAGGCCGGGAAAGTGCTTCGCTACGAGGGCGACGACAGACTCGATCGAATTCGACATCCCATGGGGTTTGTATCGCGCAGCCGTGACGATGCGCGCGGGACATACGACGTGCAACGGCGTGCAATATTTTTCGGTGCTGCAAGATCACAATCGCACGCTGACGGTGCACATGCGGGAGGGTCCCGCCGACTCGACCGTACCGACGCTCATTCAAGGCACGGCGCCCTTCGCGTTTGCGTACGTCCAGCCGACCGTGATGGTCTTTCCAACCAGTACGAAGTGCAACGGTCCGGTCGGCGATCCGATCAACGCGGGTATCGATCAGCAAAGCGATTCCGACGGATACTATGCGTACGTCTATCCCGGCGGCGGGTTGCCGAGAAATCAACCGTTCGTCATCGCAGTACGCCTGACCAATTCGCACGGCGGCTACGATTACATCCGGGTTCCGCTCGACTTCGGCGGCGCTGCTTACTCATGGCCGCCCGTAGGACAGTTCAACGTTACGGAAGACGTCATCGATTACGTTGCGGACAAGCCCGAAGACACGCTGCTCTGCCCGCGTTTGTACAAGACCGAAGTACACTGATTACGGCGTAGCGGTCGGAGCGGGCGTGCCGGCCAGCCGCGCATCGGGCGCGGCGGTGGGAAACGTCATGTCGGAATACGTCGTGTCCGACGTTACGGTGAAGTTCATCGGTCCGAAATGCTGCGGCGCGGTGTAGCGCGCGTGCGTTATCACCCAGTGCCCCTGCAGCGTTTGATAGTCGAGCGCAATCACGGTCGGATCGCCGGCGAATCGAATCTCGATGTGCGAGGGCAGACTGCGTTTGCGGATCGACCACCACGTCGGCCGGATACAAATCGCCGGCCGGTAAGGAGGGCGTCGGGGCGACGAGAAAATGCAATCGGGTGCCGTTGGAGTCGGGCGCGTCACTCGGCGCCCAAAAACTGATGTAGGGCATGACGGCGTTCACCCCCGGATCTGCCGGTGGGAACTGCCACATTCCCGGAGCGTACCGCTTTATCGTGATATCGACCCGCTTGAGGTTCGCGTACCAACTGTAACTGAACCCCGCCAAAGGATCGAAATACGGGATGATGGGAAACGCTTGGCCCATGCGCTGCGCTCCGTGCGGCAGATCCTGCATCACCGCGAAATCGTCCGGTTGACGAACCGCAACGTAGCGATTGATTTCCTGGGAACGTCCCATGCTCGCCGTGACGCGCGTAATCTCGCGGTACGTGATGTACAGCGGAGCGTTCGTCACGTAGGCGCTGGCCGTCCGGTTGACGAGCTGGACGAGCGCGACGTCGGCCGGGATCATCTTTCCCGCTTTTCGCAAAAAGGGGAGTGGTTACTGCTGCGAAAATGCGCCGACATGACCGTTATCGTTCCACCGGCCGACGTGCGCGAGCGCGTCGTAGAGCTCCGCCGCGCAATCCATCGCCAGCCCGAACTCGGTTTCGAAGAACAGCGCACGCAAGCGCTCGTCGAGAGCGAATTGGACGCACTCGGAATCGAACACCGGCGCGTCGCGAAAACGGGCGTCGTCGGCGTCATTCGCGGCGCGAAACCTGGGCGCACCGTCGGATTGCGCGCAGACATGGATGCGCTGCCCATCACGGAAAAATCGGGCGAGCCGTTCGCTTCGGAAGTGGCCGGAAAGATGCACGCATGCGGACACGACGCGCATACGGCGATGCTGCTGGGCGCAGCACGAGTGCTAAACGGAATGTGCGAGAATCTGCACGGATCCGTCGTGCTCTTGTTTCAGCCGGCTGAAGAAGGGCCCGGCGGCGCGGAACCGATGATCGCCGAAGGCGCGCTCGACGATCCGAGAGTGGAAGCCGCTGCAATGTTGCACGTGGATCACCGGCTGAACGCCGGAACGATAGGCATTACGCCCGGGCCGGTCAACGCGTCGGCGGATGAATTTCACGTAACGGTGAAAGGGCGCGGCGGTCATGGTGCATATCCGCATACCGCGGCCGATGCGATTCCCGCAGCGTGCGCGATGGTAGCGGCGCTGCAGACGATCGCATCGCGCGAAACCGATCCGCTCAAGAGCGTCGTCGTAACCGTAGGCACGATAAACGGCGGTTATCGCAACAACGTCATCGCCGACGAAGTGAAGATGAGCGGAACGCTGCGTGCGCACGATCCGGAGATTCGGAATGGGCTCGAGGCACGCGTGCGGCGCATTTTGGAAGGCGTCGCAAGCGCATACGGAGTGAAAGTCGATCTCGAACTTCTCTACGGATATCCGCCGGTGGTGAATCACGTACTGCTCGCCGAAAACTTCTCGCGATACATGAAAACAGAATCGGCGTTGCCGGTGGAACGGCCCGCGCCGACGATGGGCGCAGAAGATTTCGCGTACTTCGCGCAGCGCGTTCCCGGCGTGCACGTTCGTTTGGGGATTCGCAACGAAACGAGCGGCGCGGTGCACTCCGGCCACAGCCCCCAATTCAAGATCGACGAGGCAGCGCTGCCCGTAGGGGTCCAGACGCTCGTTGCGTTTGCGACCGGCGTGGGAAGCGGCGCAGTCCGGTTCGAGTAGTCAAGCAGGCGCTACTAGGGCTTGTGGACAAGCGGCGAAAAGGCACTATATATAGTGGTGACGAACGCTCGCCCATGGCAATCTTGCGGCCGTCTTCAGGCTCAGGACAAGCGCTCGTTCCGCGCGCGGGAACGCGGCTGCTGGCGGCGTCGATCGATCTTCAGACCGCCGCGGAATCCGCGTTCGCGCTTTTGTGCGCCGTCGAAAAGTGGCCCGTGTGGCTTTCGTTTCTGCGCAGCGCCGAAGCCGTGGACGCAGAGCGGCTCGGCATGGGGAGCGAGGTGCTGCTTCGCTCGGCAATCCCCGGCGAAGAGGAGCAGCTGTTCGAAGTCGATCACTTCATAACGAATCATCAACTCTCGCTGGTGGGCGCGTATTCGGTCCGGCGTCGTCTGGACTTTCGATTGGAACGAAAGACCACGCGCTGCAAACTGCATGCGCGGCTCGAGTACCCCGCATACGGCGGAAAACTCGGCGCTCTGTGCGACGCCTTGAGCGCAGGCCGCAAACTGTCGACGCAACTCGAGGAGTCGCTGGTCCACTTCAAGCACTTGGCGGAATACAAGCACGCCGCGAAGGACGATCTGCTCGCCGACTTTTAGCAGTCGTTGACGAGGATTGCTAGGGACCGGTATACTCTGCTTATGCCGCTGTACGATTATCAATGTTCGAAATGCCAGCACGTCGTCGAGGTTCGGCACGGTTTCGACGACACGTACGCGGAGGCGTGCCCCGCTTGCGGCGGCAAGCTCAGGCGGGTGATCGGGCCCGCGCCCGTCATCTTCAAGGGCTCGGGCTTCTACGTGACAGACTCGCGCAAATCGACTGAGGAAAACGCTTCGCCCGCGCCTGCTCCCTCGGGATCAAAGGAGTCTGCCGCGCCGCCGTCCGGCCCGAAAAATTCCGCCGCGCCTCCCTCCGGCTCGAAAGAATCCGCCGCGTAGGAACCTCGAACGCATGAGCGCGTGGACCTGGGTGCTCGTCGGGTTGTGCGCCGCCGGTGCGGTGCTGCCGCTCGTCCCCGCCGTCATAGCACTGCGCTTGACCGTGCGCATCCGTTCGCGCGTTTCCGAATTGCAGCGCGCCCGTCTTTTTACCTCACTCGAATCGTTGGAGCTGCGGCGCGCACGCCTCTTGCATATTGCTGGGGAAGCGAGGCCGTTGACGCAGCGCGCCAAGGTCGCGATCGAAGGGATTCGTTCGAGCGCGAGTGACTCGGGCGCGGACCGCATGCGGGACGCAATGCAAACCGCCGGCGCGGAAACCGCTGCGCTGCTCGAAGCGCTGCGCTAAGTCCTACTGTTTGGGCTCCTCCCCTTCAGGCGGCTCCCACTGCCATCCGGGCGGACCCGGCATCGGGGGGGGACCCGGCATAGGCGGCAATCCAAACGGCGAGGCACCGTCGGCCGCCGGAGTTTCTGCGCCCGGTACGGCAAACGGCGCGCCGAACGGCATGCCCGGCCCGGTTGGTGCGGCCGGCGGCGGCGTCCAGGCGGGAGCCGGCGCCGCGGGTTGGGCCGGCGCAGGTGCCGGCGGGGGTGGCGATACGTCCGGGCTCCAGGTCGACCATTTCAGCGTCGGCGTCGCCGGAGCGGGTCCCGCCGGCGCCGGCCCTACGGGCTTCGGCGCCATCGGAGGTACGGGGACGGGTTCGCGGCTTTGCGCAGACTCTGGCGACTCGGGGTGTCGGCGTCGGCTCTTCGCGCGGCGTAAAGATCGGCTGCGGCAGATCTCCGACGGCTGCCCCGGTAATGACGTAGCGCGCCGGCGGCAGCATCATCGGATCCGATCGGCGCGCGAGCGCGCGTAATTCATCGAGATCCGTGCGCGGCGCCTCCTCGACCTCCATCGTGTCGAGCAGCAGTTCGATCGTGTCGCGCAAGTATTCACGCGGCGGAATCTTCGCGAAAGCGAACACGTGCTGCGCGATGTCGGCCTTAACGGCTTGCAGCAGTTTCCGCCAGTACTCGAGCGGCTGGTAATATTCGAACTGTCCGAGTTCGCGCTTTGCTTGTGAATACAGCTTGGCAATGCGTTTGCCGATCGGATCGGCGGGCGGCCCGGGCTCGACGATCGCAACGCGTTTGGCGACGCGCGAAAGTTCGGAGACGATCTGCGCGTGAAAAAATGGGTCCTGTTCGTGCAGGTAATGGAAGGCCACGGCGACGTCGAACGAATCGGCTTTTGCCGGAATGACCGACGTGCTGCCGCGCAGCAATTTCGCGCCGGCCTCTTCGAATTTACGCATCACCTGCTCGCGATGCTCGATGACGCTTACGTCGGCGCCCGCCTCCAATGCGCGCCGAATCCAGCGCGCGTCCTCGCCGTACCCGCAAAAGAGCACGCGCTGATCCGACTCGATGACCAGCGCGTCCCAAATCAAATTGTCGATGTATCGCGACTCGCGTTGGAACTCGTCTGCGGAATAGCGGGGACCTTCGTTCACTCTTGCGCCTTCCGAAGCGTGGGCAGAAATGCGGGGAAACTCACGTCGAGGCTGCTTTCGTCATCGATGCGCAGCGCTCCGGCGCCCGCCGCCAGGGCCGCTGCAGCCATTGCCGTGCGGTGATCGCCCGCCGTCTCGACCAGCGCCCCGTCGCAGCGCGGAGTGCCGCCGTGAATTGCCAGACCGTTCGGGAGCTGGGAGGCGGTTATGCCGCCGGCGTCGAGCAATCGCAGCATCGCAGCGAGGCGGTCCGATTCCTTCGCTCGCAGATCCGCGACTCCGACGATGCGTGTTTCACCGCTCGCGAACGCGGCGGCGACTGCGAGCACGAGCAGTTCGTCGATTGCACGAAGCGCGAGTTCGGCGCCGATCGAGACGCCGTGCAGCGGTGCCGCTTCGACGTCGACGTCGGCGATCGGCTCACCGCAGCGTTCGCGACGATTGCGCATGTCGATGCGCGCGCCCATCTGAAGAAGCGCGTCGAGCAGTCCCGTTCGCGTCGGATTCACCCCGACGTCGCGAATCGTTATCGCGCTGCCCGGCGTAACCGTCGCCGCGACAATGAAGAAGGCGGCGGCTGAAAAATCTCCTGCGACGTCGACGTCCGCGAAGCGTTCCGGCATGCGGTGCAACTCCGTGCTCGCGCGATCGAATACGACCTCGCTTCCGAAATACCGCAGCAGACGTTCCGTGTGGTCGCGGGAACCTTTGTCGCCCAGCACGGAAACGGGTGTGTTCGCGAAAAGTCCTGCGAACAGCAGCGCGGTCTTGACTTGCGCGGACGGCGAAACCAGAATGAAACGACGAGTTTGCGGCTCGCTTCGGCCTTCGAGATCTGCCGGCAGCGTGCCGTTCGACGTCGTCACGTGCGCGCCGAAAGCGCGGAGCTGCGCGGCGACCGGCTCCATCGGGCGTTTGCGCAGCGACTCGTCCCCGTCGAATCGCGCGCGCAGACCGGCGCCCGTGCACGCGCCGAGCATCATGCGGGCCGTCGAGCCGGAATTCATGCAGTCGATCGTGCCCGCGGGATCACGGAATGCGCCGCCGCGCACGTTCACGGTCGTCTCGCCGTCGCTTTCGACCGCTGCTCCGATCGCGCGAAGCGCCGCGATCGTTGCGCGCACGTCGCGCCCGGGATTCAGGTTGCGCACGGCGATCCCAGCGGAACTCTTCGCGCCCAGCATCAGCGCGCGATGAGAGATCGATTTATCGCCCGGGACGCAGAGCGTCCCGTGCAGTGCGCCGGGGGAAAACGTCACGCCGCCTGCTGTTCATCAGCGGCAACGCGCGTTCCGCCCGCTAAGAACAGCCGTTGCTGGTCAGCAGTACGTACCCGTCTGGGCCGTTGATGACGAGCGGACTAGCCACCGGACGATGCTCGATGTCGGTGTACGTGTGATTTGCGGGAAGCGTATAGGTTACTTGCGTTCCGTTACCGGGGTCCACGAGTACCAAGGCGCCTTGGAATTTCCGGTAATACAGGTTCGTTTGCGCGCGTACGTATGCGGCGCACGGCTTGCCGATCTCGGTGCTGTATTCCGAGCGATACGAGGGCGCGGCGCCTCCTATCGGCGCGGGGTATACCCCGGCACCGCCTTCGTTTCCAATCGCGTACGTCGAGAGCGCCCAGTCTGCCTGCGCCGGGCTCAGCGTCGTCGGACAAGGCGTTGTCGTATTGTACACGTAGCCGTCGTCGCAGAAGTAGTCGATTATCCAAATCGCCTTGTGGTGCGCCTGCGCATATTCCATCCAACTCAGCGTCTCGGCGAACATTTCCGCGGAGCCGGTTTGGGTGTACGAGTCGTAATGCGTGAACCCGTTTTCATCCAGCATCCCGTCGACGTACGTGAGCGCCTGCGCTTCGTTCGGATCGGGCGTGGCGTCGTAAAGTGCGTGGTTCATGACGATTTTGAGGTGATACGGAGCGAGCGTAGGATCGGAATCGAACATCTGCCTTGCGGTTGCGAGCCAGTTCAACTGGTCCTTGATCCATGTCGGATCCTGCGCGTACAACCCGCCGTGATAGACCTGATGGAATCCACCGGACGTGTCGTAGTAACCGCAGCCGTACCAGCCAGGCTGCGGATTACCCTGTCCTAGGATCGGATTGGGGGCGTGTCCGTAATTCTCGAAAATGATGTTGTCCACGGCCAGCGCGTTGTAGCCGTTCTTGATCATGTACGTCGCGATCATGTTGATCTGATAATTCACGACGTCCTGATTGTCGATGTTCAGCGGCACGTCGCCGAAACCGGTGTTGTACGAGGGATTTTCGCGCGTAGGATTGCCGTTGTTGTCACAGGCGTAGAGCACCCAATCCGGATGCTGGCCTTGCTGCCAGCAGGCCAAATTGCAGTTCGAAACGAGCCGTTCGTCTTCGTTCGGAAGCATGTAGCGCGAAACGAGCATGCCGGGGTGCGCGCTGTCCCAATACTGCGTTTGGAACGAACCCCACACGGCGTCTTCATACGGCGCTTCCGCGGTAATTTGCGCGGGGGTCATCTGCGCATTGTTGCGTCCGTACGCATCGAAAATCTGTATAAGTGAGAAGCGCCCCGTCGTGTCCGGCAGAATCGTGTTGCCTTGCGCTGCCGGCGTTGCAGTTGGCGGCGGCGTGATCGTCGAGATCGGCGTGGGCGTCGGGGGTGGAACGGGCGTAGGCGTATGAGCGGGTGAAGCAGTCGGTGTCGGCGTTGCGCCAGGCGAATGTGTCGGCGATGCAGAGCCCGTCGGGCTCGGACCCGGCGGCTGCGGTCCTCCGCCGGGTACCGGCGGCGTCGAACTGCTGCCTCCGCCGCCTCCGCAAGCAGCGAGTGACGCGGCGAAGACGAGCCCCGCCAGCAGATGATGCGAAAAACGTGTTGATGCGCGCACGAAAACAGCCCTCTCGTGCGCGCAGTATACGCTGTGTGAATAGTTCGAAAGAACGGGCGGTGGGCCCTAAGTCCGGGCCTTTGGGTCCTGTTGCGTCAACACTACATGACCCTACGCATAGCCGCTCGCGCGGCGCATTGGGGAAAGTGGGATTTGAACCCACACGGGTTGTGCCCGGCCGCTTTTGAGGCGGCTGCGTCTACCGTTCCGCCATTTCCCCAGGTGGAACTACCGCGGATTCGAGAGGTTGCGAAGGCGCGCCTGCGCTTGCAGCGCGTTTTGGGCGCGCACGGCTCCGTAGCGAACCGGACCTCCGCCGCCGGGCGCGTATGTGAGGATGACAAGCGCATCGGCAGCGTGATGCTCGACCACGGCTTGCGCCACGCTGCCGCGCGGCCATGCCGCAAATGAAAGTCGGCGCGCGGACGGATTGAAGAAGCCGACGGCATCGCGGGTTTGCAGGATGCGCGTCTGCTTTTGGATCGCGAACGAGGTAAGCTGCTGCGCCCTCTGCGCGGAGGAACCCGCGAACGTCGCCTTCAGCGTGACGGTGAACGAAGCGTCACGCGGATCGATCGCTATCATTTTGCGGAACACCGCACCGTGCGGCGGTGCATCCGGCGCGTCGTATGTAAAGACTGCGCTGCCGCGGCGAGCATCCACCTGCGTGGCGTAGCATCGGTTGAACGTGCCCGTTGCAATCGGATGCGTATACTTGGCGATGTAATCGCGTGGCGACGGCGGCAGCATGTGCAGCCACGCATCGCGCAGGCCGCCGACCGTCGTGAACAGATTTCGACCGCTCGCCGCGTCCTGCAAGACGAACGCGCGCGCGCCCGCGCACGGCGAGACGACGAGGCGGACCGCTGCATTCTCGAAGATCACCGCGGGGTAGCCGTCGCGGTAGACGTCGGCGCGGTAGACCCGCGCGGTTCGCTGTGCGGCGAGATTCGCCGCTATCCAACTGCCCGGGCGAAGCGAAAGACGGTCGCGTGCGGCCGCGGATGCGAAATCGGCGGAATGCTCCAGGGTTGCGGCAACCGCCTGCCCCATCGCCGGACGCAGCGGAAGAAGGAGTGCGTCGCGGGCAGGAATCGTCAGCGGCGGAACGCTCATGTGAAATGCGCCCGCCTGAACGCTGCCGGGATGCGTATGCAAGGCCGTGCGTCCGTAATTCACGACGTCGAGGAAAGCGTAACGCTCATCCGAGGAAACGAGCAGCGCCGCATTGGGGATGCCGCCTGCAGCGGGGCGCGCAATGCGCGCGCGTCGCGCGGTCGCGACGATGCGTCCGCCGGCTTCGCGAAACCGCGCAAGTTTTCGAAGCACGCTTGCGATGTAGTGCAAGCGCACGCCGTTCGGCGGAAGAATCAGGACGGGATACTGGTACAAATCGCGCTGCGAGGCGTACCGCAAATCGACGAGCGAGCACGTGATCCGGATGATGCGGCAGCCCTTCTGCGCGATTGTCGTCGCTTGCGCGACGTTCGCCACGTCGTCGTTGCCGAGGTGCGAAGAATCGTACGCGCTGGTCAAATACGCGATCGCCGCGTCTGCGGCCGGATGGGTTTGCGCGAGCTGCGAACCGAACCTGCGGATCAGCGCGCCGAATTGCGCAGTCGGCGCATAGCGCGCCTGCGGCGTCAGCTGCACGGAAAGTGCCGCATCCCACGAATAGAACGCATTTGCCCACGGCGCTTCCCAGCCCGCCGGATTGAGTGTGTCCTGCACCGGAAAGTTCACGACCCCGTGCGCCCCCGACTGGAGCATCGTATGGAGCGCGAGCGTCGTATTCGAAGGGTCCGCCGGTCGCGGCGCAGGTTGGTCGGCGTCTTGCAGCCATCCCGCTTGGAATTCGCTGATCATGACCGGGTGGTGCGGCTGCGTTTGCAGCAGGCCCGTCGTGAATTCCAGTTGCGCGCGGTCGTGTTCGCCGATACTGTAGGCGTCGCTCTGGTACCAGTTGCCCCACGCCCACACCGGAGCCGACGCCGTGACTTTCATGTCGTACGTGTTGATGAAGACGGGGACGCCGGGCGCCGCGCCGCGCACGACCGAGGACAGATAGGAAATGTAGCGGTGAAAATGCGGGCCCGGCCACGTGTCGTTGTCGATGTACGCCCCCTGGTCGTCGTCGAGCGCGATCGCGAACACGTCCTGCCGCCACGGCGCAATCGCATGAAGCACCGTTTTCAGCCAGCGGGTAGCGTAGCGCATGTGAACCGGATTGTTCAACCACTCCTGCGCGGCTGAATTCGAACGTTCGTTCTGCAGCGTTGCGGTTGCGGGATACCGTCCTTCGAGCACGTCCCGGAGCGGCATATGGTATTGCGGGCGCTCCAGCAGCCACGCCGGATATCCGCCGTTGCGCCATTCGTTGCGGATAACCGGCCCGGGACGCAGCACGATATGGAATCCGTCTGCGTCGATGAGTTTGAGCAGCCCGACGAGATCGCGCCGTGCGTTCGTTCGCCCGGTGAAATCGAAGTCGCCCTCGCGCACTTCGTGCCAGTTCCACATCACGTAGAGATCGATCGTGTTGATGCCCATGCCGCGATAACGCTGCAACGCGCTCGCCCACCGATCGCGCGGAATTCGCTCGTAGAAAAACGTCGCTCCGTAAAGAAAAAACGGAGAAGTTTTTGGCTCTTGCGCTCGCGCCGGCGCGGCGCACCCAAAGAGCGCCGCCGCAACGACAGCGGCAGTTGAAACGGCAAAGGGCCACGCACGCTGATTGCGCGCAGCGAGCAAATAGGAGACCGTGCCGGCGGCGAGCCACGCGATGCCGAGCGCGATTGGACGCAAGCCGGTGCCCGCAAACGCGTAACACCAGCCCGCGAGCGCAACGAGCGCCGGAAGGGGATACAGCCACATGCGGAACGGCGCGCGCTCCCCGCGCATGCGAAGCGCGAACAACGCGCCGATTTGCGCGATGTTCCCCGTCAAAATTCCGGCGGCGCTCAGTACCGCGATGACGTCCACGAGGTTGAAGAAGCAGCCCGCGATCGAAATCGCGCCGATGCCGAGCAGGGCAACGTGCGGAAAGTGTTTGGTGGGATGCAGGCGGGCGAACCATGGGAAAAACGCGCCGTCGCGCGCTGCGGCGAATGGAACGCGCGCAGCGCCGACGAGATTTCCGTAAAGCGAGGCGAACGCCGTGACCAGAATCAGCACCGTGACGGCGATTGCGGCGCGCGCGCCCCACGCCTGCTGCACGACGGTTGCTCCGACGAATTGCGACTGCGCGGTCGGGTGTCCGCTTGGGTCGAGAAGCGTCCGCCACGGAATCGCCGCGAGAACGCCGATTTGCAAAAAGAGATAGAGGGCGAGAACGATGAGAATCGCGCCGACGATCGCGAGCGGAAGCGTGCGCTGCGGATCGTGCACTTCTTCGCCGACGAGTGCGATCTGCGAGTAGCCCGCGTAGTCGTACAGCGTAACGAACAGCGCGCTCCCCAAGCCCGTGACGAATCCCCAGCCGAACGAGAGCCTGCGCGGGCGGCAGGAAGGCGCGATGCAGATCCCCGTGTGAAAATCCCGCGATTCCGACGACAAGCAGCGTCGCAATCGCTGCGACACTGAGGTACGCTCCCAGACGCGCGACCGCGGTGATCCGGCGATAGACGAATGCGATACTCACCAGACCGATGCCGACCGCGATGGCGTGCGTGAGGTTCGGATTGCTCGCCGCCGGCGCGTAGAGATAACCGGTGTACTGCGCGAAGCCGATGTATCCGGTAGCGATGATGAGCCCGCTGCTCAAGAAGAACTGCCAGTTGAACAGAAACGCGAGCAGCCGCCCCCACTCTCCGCACCGAAAACGTCGCGAAGATACGCATACGTGCCGCCGGCTCCCGGATAGCGCGAACCCAGTTCCGCCCATACCAGGCCGTCGCAGAGCGCGACTATTGCGCCCGCAATCCATCCGGCGATCGCGAGCGGACCCGCGAGCTGCGCGAGCACGAGCGGAATCGTTATCAGCGGACCGATCCCAATCATCGTGATGATGTTGAGCGCGAGGGCGCCGCGCAGGCGTATTCCGCGGACCATGATTGCGCGGTTCTCTGTAGTACCGGGCGACCCTGGCGGCGAAGCGCGGTCGTATGACGAACAGACGAAGCGCACTAGCACGGTTGATGAATCTGCACGGCGATCTCCGGATCGAGTACATCACGAGCCCGGCATTGGAAGGAAATGCGCTCGGAGATCCCGCGGAACGCCCCGTTGCCGTATATCTGCCGCCCCACTACGATCCGGAAGGTTCGAAGCGTTATCCCGTGCTGTACTGCCTGCACGGATACACCGGCGATACGGCGGCGCTGCTGTCCGCGCGCCCGTGGGAGTACAACGTCGTGCAGCGCGCGGACCGGCTTCATGTGCGCCGGGAAATGGAAGCGGCGCTGCTCGTCATCGTGGACGGATTTACGCGCCTCGGCGGCTCGCAATACGTCAACTCCGTTCACAACGGCGATTATGCGACATACGTCATCCGCGACGTCGTCGGTTACGTGGATCGCACCTATCGAACCGTTTCGTCCGAAGGTGGAAGAGCAGTGCTCGGAAAGTCTTCCGGCGGTTTCGGTTCGTTGCATCTGTGCATGAACTACCCGGGCGTGTTTTCGGCGTTCGCGTCGCACAGCGGCGATTGTTATTTTCGTTACGCGGATCCGCCGCTGTTCGTACAGGCGCAGCGCGTGCTCGAAAAGCACGACTGGGATATCGCCCGCTTCGTCGAGCAATTCGAAGCCGCGAATAAGCGGCCTCAAAGCGATTACGCAACGATGGAATTGCTCGGCTACACCGCCGCCTACTCGCCGCGCAGTGCAACCGCGTTCGATCTCGATCTGCCCTTCGACCGCGGCACCGGCGAGGTGCGCGAGGAAGTCTGGGCACGCTGGCTGGCATTCGATCCCGCGGAGATTTGCACCGAGAAGCGCGCGGAACTGGCCGCCCTGCGCCTGCGTTACCTCGACTGCGGACGACGGGATGAGTACTCGCTCGACGCCGGCGCGCGCGTGGTCGCACAGCGGATGCGCGAAATGGGCTTGGACGTGCGCCACGAAGAATTCGACGACGATCATCGAAACGTAGGATACCGCTACGACGTATCGCTGCCGGCTTTGTCCGGCGTCTTGGAGAGAGCATGAACCGGTTGGTCGCGTCCGCAGTTCTGTGCGGGCTCATGGCCGTTGCGCTGCCCGCCGCCGCGCAGCAGCCGCAGCAAAGCTATTCCGCGGGACAGCCGGGCGCGCCGAACCAGTACGTCGATCCGGGCATGTCGTTTACGGCGCCGCCCGAGTACGTCAAGGCGGCGATTCCGCCGCACGATCCCGTCGATTTCGATCAGCCGACGGTCGTCGCGGCGTTCATGGGCAACCGCGGAAAACCCGACATGCACGTTATAACCATTCAAATGGAAAACTTCGACGGGCCGCTCAGCGGTTTTGAAATGGTGACGGAAAACGAACTGCGGGATCAAACCGACGGCGTCTTCGTGAAGAAAAAAGAGCTGACGACGCTTTCGAACGGCATGCCGGCGTACTGGCAAGACATTACGGTCGGCAGCGGTTTCGACGAGCAGAAACGCTATGAGTACGTGTGGATAGACGGCGTGCGCGGTATCGTGCTTTCGATTACCGGGCGCTACGGCGAACTTACCGAAGACGACGCGAAGAAGGCGCTTTCACAAGCGAGCAGCGTCGCCTACCCGAATAACCACTAGCGGCTTGACCCGCCCCACGCGTTAGACGCGCGAGACGCTATCTCGTGCAGAATTCGTCAGCGCTTGGCTCAGATCGCCGATGAGATCTTCTATATCTTCGATGCCGACCGAGAGCCGAAGCAATCCGTCGGTGACGCCGCGTTTTTCGCGTTCCTCTCTGGGAATCGAGCCGTGCGTCATCCGCGCGGGGTGACAAATCAGTGATTCGACTCCGCCGAGGCTTTCCGCCAAACTGAAATAGTGCATGCGGTTCGCGAAGTCGATCGCGCGCTGCTCCGGTCCTTTGAGCGTGAACGACACCATGCCGCCGAAGCCGCTCATTTGCCGTTTCGCTAATTCATGCTGCGGATGTGAGGGGAGTCCCGGATAGTAAACGCGTTCGACTTCGGCGTGCGCCTCCAAGAATTCCGCCACGGCTTGCGCGTTCTTGGCATGTTCGCGCATCCGGAGGGCGAGCGTCTTTGCTCCGCGCATCGTGAGCCACGCGTCGTGCGGGCCGGGGACACCGCCCACGGCGTTCTGATGGAATTTGATTGTCTCGTGGAAGTCTTTGCCGCTCGTCAGCGCTGCGCCGCCGACGACGTCGCTGTGTCCGCCGATATACTTCGTCGTCGAGTGAACCACGACGTCCGCGCCAAGCGCAAGCGGCTGCTGAAAGAACGGCGAGGCGAAGGTGTTGTCGACGACCACGATCTGCCCGGCCGTGCGAAGCGACGCAACCGCGCGAATATCGATGAGTTTTAACAGCGGGTTCGTGGGAGTTTCCACCCAGAACATCTTCGTGTTCGGTTTGATTGCTGCGCGCACGGCATCGATATCGGCCATGTCGACGTACGTGAAGTCCAATCCGTATCGCGCCAGCACGCGCGAAAAAAGCCGGTAGGTTCCACCGTAGAGATCGTCGGTCACGACTACGTGATCGCCGGCGGAGAGCAAGTTTAAAGCGGCCGACGTTGCGGCCATGCCGCTTGCGAACGCGCTGCCGTACTCGGCGCCTTCGAGTGCTGCGAGCTGCGCTTCGAGCGCAAGGCGCGTCGGATTGACCGTACGGCTGTAGTCGTACCCTTTGTGCTGACCGACTGCTTCCTGCGTGTAGGTGGAAGTTTGATAGACCGGAACGATGGTCGCGCCGGTAGCCGGGTCGGCGCCTTGACCGACGTGAATCGCTTTGGTGGAAAATTTCACGCTAGTGCCGCACCTTCGTGTCGCTGGAAGCGGAGAGGTAGCTGATGATGTCTTGGCGTGTCAGAACGCCGATGGGTTCGTCTTCGTCGGTCACGACCACGGCGTGATTCGCCAGGGTGAGAAGTTTGTACGCGCGTTCGATCTCGTCGCTTTGATCGAGTACGGGAAACGGACGGCCCATGACTTCGCTCACCGGTTTGTGAATGATGTCCGCACGATCGAAAACGGCTTGCATGACGCCGACGTCGTTGATGCTGCCGATTTGCTCGGTGCCGCGCATGACCGGAATCTGCGAAATTTCGTACTGTCGAAGCAAGTCGAGCGCCATTTGGACGACGTCGGTGTCCTTGACCGTAATCAGCGGCGGCAAGGGCCGTTTGCTGCGCAGCACTTCGCCGACGGTTGCGCGCCGTTTCCCTTCTGAAAGAAACCCGTTCGCGATCATCCATTCGTCGTTGAATATTTTCGACATGTAGCCGCGGCCGGAGTCCGGAAACAGTACGACGAGCACGGCGTCGTGCGGCAGGGTCTTCGCGAGCTTCATCGCGGCGACGGCCGCCGTTCCCGATGAGCCGCCGACGAGAAGGCCTTCCTCGCGCGTGATGCGCCGCGCCATGAGGAACGATTCGCGATCCGAAACGCGTACCGTCTCGTCGATCACTTTCATGTCGACGGTCTCGGGCAGATACGACATTCCGATTCCTTCGACGGCGTACGATTTCGGCGTGTCGCCCGAATAGATCGACCCTTCGGGATCGGCGCCGATGACGTGAATCTTCGGGTTCTGCTCCTTTAAGTAGCGCGCGGTGCCGGAAATGGTGCCGCCCGTGCCGATGCCCGCCACGAAGTGCGTAATGGTTCCGGCGGTCTGATTCCAGATTTCCGGACCGGTCGTGTGATAGTGCGCTTCGGGATTATGGTGGTTGTGGAATTGGTTTGGCTGGAAAGCTCCGGCAATTTCCGATGCGAGCCGGTTCGCCACGCCGTAATACGACTCGGGCGAATCGTTGGGAACGTTCGTCGGCGTAACCACCACCTCGGCGCCGTACGCGCGCAGCAGGTCGACTTTTTCTTTCGCCATTTTGTCGGGCATGACGAGGATGCAGCGGTATCCGCGTATCGCGGCGGCCATTGCCAGGCCGGAACCGGTGTTGCCGCTCGTCGGTTCGACGATGGTACCCCCCGGTTTGAGCAAATCCGCGCGTTCCGCCGCGTCCAGCATCGCAACCGCGGGACGGTCCTTCACGCTCCCGCCCGGATTCATGTACTCGACCTTGGCCAGCACCAGACACCCCGCGCCGTCGGTGACCTTGTTCAGCCGTACGAGCGGCGTGTTTCCGATGGCTTTGAGCGCATCGTTGAAATAGTGCATGCCGGCACGCGTGTCCGACGCCGTCGTCGTCAAGATTCATGGCCTCCAGGAAGTGTGGGATGTTCGCGCTTCCGCGCTCGCGCGACAGGCCCCTCCGCTCGGTCACATTGCCGGGGCGGGGTATGATGTAGGCAGAAAGAGGGGAGTCTTCATGAAACGCGCTCAAGCCTTCGGGCTAGTTATCGCAATTGCCGGGATTTTTGCGCTGGCCGCGTGCAATGACTCCGCGCTGCCTCCCGGCGGAACGTATCAAACCGTGACGGGCGTGGTCTTGGACGCGGCTACGAACGCGCCGGTGGCCGGTGCGACGGTGACGATCGACACGATTCTCACGAGCACGACGGACTCGGCCGGGAAGTTCTCGTTTGCGAAAGTTCCGGTCGGCGACATCGACTATCAGGTGAGCGCGCCGAACGGAACGTACAAAGCCTATACCAGCAGCGCGCATCTCGCGCCCGACAAACCCCTCGCGCTCACCATCACCCTTTCACACTGACGCGCACGTGCGCGTCGTCATCGCCCCGGACAAATTCAAAGGCAGGCTGACCGCGACGCAAGCCGCCGAGGCGATCGAGCGCGGCATGCGCGCCGTTTTGCGCGATGCGGAATTCGTCGTCGCGCCGATGGCCGACGGGGGCGAAGGCACCGTCGATGCATTCGTGCGGGCGGGAGCGGAGCGCAGAGCCGTGCGAGTTCATGGGCCGCTCGGCAATGAAATCGATGCGTATTTTGCGATGCTCGACACGACGGCCATCATCGAAATGGCCATTGCCTCGGGCCTGCAGCTCGTTTCCCAGGACCGGCGCGACGTTCTTCATTCCGACACATACGGCACCGGCGAACTGCTCGCGGCCACTTTGGATGCGGGAGCTGCGCGCATCATCATCGGCCTGGGGGGCAGCGCAACAAACGATGCGGGAACCGGCATGCTGCGCGCGCTCGGCGCGACGTTTATCGATGAAACGGGGCAGGTTCTGGATCGGGCGATCAGCTCGATACGCGCGCTTGGACGAGATCGATCTCGAAAAACTCGACCCGCGCGCGCTGGGCATTCCGATCGTGATCGCGGGCGACGTCGACAATCCGCTGTGCGGGCCTCGCGGCGCCGCTCGAACGTACGCGGCGCAGAAGGGTGCAAATCCGGCGCAGATTGCGTTGCTCGATGCGACGCTGGAACGTATCGCGGACGTTGCCGCTCGAACCGTTCGCTACGACCGGCGCGATACGCCCGGCGCCGGAGCTGCCGGCGGCCTGGGCTACGCGCTGCTGCAATTCTTGGGGGCGCGAATGGAGCGAGGCGTGAGCGTGATCGCGGAAGAGATCGCATTGCCGCAAGCACTGCATGGCGCTTCACTGTGCGTGACGGGTGAAGGCAAGATCGACGATCAAACGCTGCACGGAAAAGCGGTAACCGGTGTTGCGGAGTTCGCGCGCGCCGAGCACGTGCCGGTCGTCGCGTTCGCCGGGGAAGTGGAGGCGCACGCGAAGGCCGAGTTGGAGGAGCGCGGCATCACGGTTCGTCAGGCGGACTCCAGCGTTCTCGAGAAAGCCGCCCGCGAGTACGCGCAAACGCTGTCGCTCGCCAGGTAGGCTTCCAGCGTAACTAATATCTTAGTTGACAACGTCGATCTGGATTGCTATGTTCTCCTAAGGAATTAAGACTAATGAATTAGGAGGCGTAGCCCCGGATGATCTCTTTGCTCGTCCCCATGGTTCAGTCCGCCCCTCCCCTCGATCCCCGTGGACCGGCAAGCGTTTGGCCGGGGGCGGCCACGAGCGTCGCGCTCACCTGGAACGTGGCTCACGGGGAAGCGGCCGAAGAGCCGACCACAGTCCGCATCGCCACGGACGGCAGGCTGCTGTACGTGCGCTTTGACGCGGTTCAACACGAACCCGTGATTGCCAACCAGCACAGCAACGATCTCATCGTGGGCGGCAGCAATATCGGCGGTGGAATCGCCTGGAGCGACGATTCCGTTTGGGTCGACCTGTGGCCGACGGGGCCCGGCGGCTTTCAATATCAATTCGAATCCAACGCGATCGGATCGCACAACGAAGCATCGACGGAAAACGCGCAATTCGCGCCGCGATGGGAATCGCAGGGAGCGCTGACGGCGGACGGTTACACCGTGACGATGGCCATTCCGCTCGAGGTGGTGCACGGGGCGCACGCTGGAAAATGGAACGTGCAATTCGTGCGTTACGTGCGCTCGACCGGCGCGCTCGACGTGTGGTCCTACGACAAGGCGCAGACGACGCCAGACGATGCGGCGCGTGCGGGAGGCGTTACCGTGCCAATCGTCGCGCGCGCACCGCTTCCCAAACCACGCGTAAGCGTGTACGGTTTGGGCTCCGTCGCTGCGTCCTCTGCCGGCGGTTCGACCTCGCGCTCCGGAGCGGATTTTTCGATCCCGGTAACGCAAACCGCTGCGTTTTTCGGTACCTTCCATCCGGATTATTCCAACGTCGAACTCGATCAGCAGTCGATTTCGCCGACGGTGTACCAGCGAGTCTTCAGCGAGGTGCGTCCGTTCTTCACGCAAGCAGCGGGCTATTACAACGATTTCAATTGCAATGTCTGCAACGGTTTTCGAACGACGCTCTACACGCCGTCGATTCCGACACCACGCTCCGGATATGCGTTCGAAGGGAAACAAGGAAACATCGGACTGGCCGCATTCGACGCGATCGGCGTCCGACGCAACGATTCGGCCTCCGCGCTGACGTACACGTCGAACGACACGCATTGGAACGCCGCGTTGCAGCACGTCAGCGCCGATCTGCCCGGCGTGATCGATAGCACGAACCAGTTCGGCGTGAACTGGTGGAACGGGAAATACCTCAGCTTCTACGCAAACTATGCGAAGGAGACGGGAACGAACGTACTCGACGAGCGGCAAGGAAACTGGCTCGACGCCGGAGGCGGTTGGGGAAACCAGCACTTCGCTCTGTATGCATCGGTGCGCACGGTGGGCGCGTACTTCAATCCGGTGGACGGTTTCGATTCGCATCCGGGTATTTCCGGATACGGCGTCTATACCGCCAGAGTCTGGACGTTCGCGCCGAACGACATGCTTTCGTCCGCGGGCGTGGACGTGTTCTTGGATCGCTATCAAGGCGTCGCGCAGGGATTGGCGCAAAGCGACGACAGCGTGCTGTTGGACTTGCTCACGAAAAACGCAATCGACGTTCAATTCTTTTCGGGTTCGGACTACTGGCGCTTCGGTTCGGTGCTGACGCCGCTTTCACAGAACGGCGGCTTCAGCATCACGTATCACAGCGGCATGCAGAACAATTTGAACAACTTCCCCACGCACGGCGCGTCGTCGACGCCGACGTCGCTGCAGTATTCCACGGGCCGGTACGGCGCCGGGCGGCTGGACTCTTGGTTTCGTAATTCGACGCTGCGGCTCGGTCAACGCGGCTCGCTGACGCTGACGATCGACAACACCGCGCAATGGATGCCGAAGGCGCCGGACAACGTCCAGTGGTTCGACGGAATTTCCTACGCGTATCAGCTGGGCGCGGATTCGTCGTTCGCGATCGGGTTGCGGCGCGTCATCGGATTTCCGCCGGTGCCCAACGGCGGCGGGAACTGCGAAGGGGTGTGCTCCAACATCTCGCTCGCGTATCATCTGCGCGTGCGCAGCGAGGAGTTTTATTTGGCGTACGGCGATCCGAATACGCTTGTCACCGTCCCGCAAGCGATTTTCAAAATCATCTTCTATGCGGGCGGGGAGAAAGGGACGTGAGCTACGTGCCGGACTGTACCGTCAGGTCGAGTGTCGTCGGATTCTCCCAATGCGTCGTGCAGTTTCCCAGGGTTCCGTCTTGATGCGAGATCTGCGTTCTCCACCGGCGCGTTGCGGATGCGGCCGGCTGGAACCAGAAATCGACCTCGCACACAGGCGATTCGTGAAAATGCCGATAGAGCGTAATCGTTCCGGCGGAGCCGTCCGGGCACCGCACGGTTTTCTGACCCGGAACTCCGTGAACGCGGCACGACGCCCCGCGCGTCGATTCCGTTACGGCGCGATCGAATCCGTTCGTGTTGACTTGAAGCGCGGCCAACGCGGCAGCAGGCAGGAGGCCAATCGCTGCAGCGGCGGCTGCGGCGAAAAGTGTACGGGTATTCATATGGACGGTATACCCCATAGCGTGCCGGCGTGCGCCGGGCGGAAGGTGCCCGCATGCTTCAGAGTTTTTTCATCGACGCGCTCTATGTTCCAGAGGCGGAATTATCCGCACGTCACCTGTTGGGTTGGCGAAAGGCTCCGTTCGCCAGCCCAACGCCCCCGTTAGGCGGGCGAGTTGGATCGTTGTTCGTACACTTGCGCCGGGCGCATGTACGACGCGCGCTGCGCGATCGAACGTTCGATGACGCCGAGCACGACTTGCGCGAGTTTTTCGGAATCGTGCCGGACGGTCGCGGTTTCGCTTATCACCTGCGCTTGCACGGGCGTGAGTCCCAGCGCGCGGATACGTTCGACGTCCGGCGCGACCGGAATCTGGCCTTCCTCGGCGTACGCTTCGAGCAGCTTCGAGGGCGGTTCGTCGTTGACGACGACGTAGTCGCACACGCGTGCGCCCGCGTTTTCGAGCAGTGCTTCCACGTGATCGGCGGCGGTCATCATGTCCGTTTCACCCGGTTGCGTCATCACGTTGCAGACGTACATCTTTACCGCAGAAGAAGACGCAACCTCGCGCGCGATGCGATCGACCAGGAAGTTCGGCAAGATCGACGTGAACAGGCTCCCGGGGCCGAGTACGATCGCGTCCGCTTCGCGAATTGCCGCGATCGTTTCGACGAGCGGTGCGGCATACGGCGGATCGAAAAAGACTTGTTTGATTCGCTTGTGCGATTTCGAAATGTTCGTTTCGCCTTCGACTACCGTCCCGTCTTCCAAGCACGCGCACAGGTGTGCGATGCCGAGCGTCGCGGGGAGCACGCGGCCCTTGATGTTGAGCACGCGGCTCGATTCCTTGATCGCGCGATCGAAGTTTCCGGTGATGCCGGTCATCGCCGCCAAAAAAAGATTGCCGAACGAGTGGCCGGTCAGCCCTTCGCCTTCGTGAAAGCGGTAGCGGAAGAGATCGGTCACCATCGCTTCGTCGTCCGCGAGCGCCACCAAACAGTTGCGCACGTCGCCCGGCGGAAGAACGCCGAGTTCTTTCTGCAGTCGTCCGGAGCTGCCGCCGTCGTCGCTCACCGTGACGATTGCGGTCAGGTTTGGCGTCTTGCTCTTCAAACCGCGAAGCATCGTAGACAGACCGGTGCCGCCGCCGATCGCGACGATCTTGTATCCGTTGCGTAAGCGCATGGCGTAGAGCGTGTCGAGGATGTGCTCGTTGCCGCCCATCGCGCTCGCGCGCAAGATTGCGAGCAACCATTGCCGGATGCCCAGGAAAATGAGTGCGACGCCGATGATGATGAAGATCCATGCCAGATAGCCCGGCGGGAAGTAGTCCGTGACGAAGCTGTCCACGAGTTCGTTGGCGTGCAAATCGAATCCGATTGCCACCAGGTAGCGATCCAAGCCGTTGACGACCAGAAGAATGCCGGCGATTGCGACGATCAACCAGCGTTTGATGCCGAGTCCGGGATACGCCCAGCGGAGCACCGGCGGCATGCGATTGAGCGTCATCGGCCCTCGTCCCGCGTTTCGAGGTACACTTCGGCGGGCGATTGTTCATCCAAGTGCGCGTACAGCCGTCGTGCAACGTACACGGATCGATGTCGGCCGCCCGTACAGCCGACGCCGATGGTGAGCTGGGATTTTCCCTCGGCCAAGAAGCGCGGCATCAAAAAGTCCATCATGTCGAAAAGTCGATCCAAGAACGGCTGCAGCTCGGGGTCCGTTTCGATGTATTCGGCGACCGCCGGGTCGGCGCCCGTAAGCGGACGCAAGCTTTCTACGTAGTTCGGATTCTGCAGGAAGCGCACGTCGAAGAGCATGTCGAGGTCCAGCGGGATGCCGTACTTGAATCCGAACGCGACGAGCGTGGCCGAGAGCGCGCGCTCGCTGCTCGCCGGAGTAAAGAAAGAAGCGATTCGCTCTTTCAGATCGGCGTGTGTGAGGGTGGTCGTGTCGATGACGTGCGTTGCCAGCGTACGGAGCGGCGCCAGCGCGGAACGTTCCACCGAAATAGCTTCCCGCACGGAGCCCGCCGAGGCAAACGGATGACGGCGCCGCGTTTCGCTGTAACGGCGCACGAGCACGTCGTCGCGCGCGTCCATGAAAAGCAACTGCGGCCGAACGCCGTCGGACGAGATGCGCTGGATGAGCGGCACCGCTTCCCCCAGCGTTCCGCCGCTGCGGACGTCGAGCGCCAAAGCGACCTCGCGCACCTGTGCGTCTTTGAGGAGCGAAAGGGTTTGCGATACGAGCTTCGGAGGAAGGTTATCTACGCAGTAAAAGCCCAAGTCTTCCAGCGTCTTCATCGCCTGACTCTTTCCGGCGCCCGAGAGTCCCGTCACGAAGACGAGCCGATCTAAAGCCATTTGACGCACCCGGAGCGTGCATACGTCATGAAATTGTTTTCGCCCGAAAAGGCCAACGCCCTCATTCCGAAGGTCGCTCCGCTGGTCGAGGAGCTCTGGACGAAGCGGCGGGACCTGGCGATCCGCCTGCTCGAGAGCGATCCGGTGCTCCGCGGCAGCGAGCCGATGCCGCACGTCCGCATGGCGACGCCGCGTTCGCCGTTTACGCCCGGCCGCTTCAGCGACCAAAAGGCGGAGATCGTGCGCATCATCAACCGCATCGAAGCCTACGGGTGCATCGTGAAAGACATCGATTTGGGGCTCATCGATTTTCCGTCCATGCGCGAGGGGCGCGCCGTCTACCTGTGCTGGAAAGCGGGCGAAGATCGCATCATGCACTGGCACGCCATGGACGAGAGCTTCGCCGAACGCAAGCGGATCGACTAAAAAGCCCGGCAAGTGCCGGGCTTTTGATTACCGTGTGGTGACCGAGGCTTCCACAGGAATAAAGTCCTCCGCGAGTCCTTGCAGGCGCACCTCGCCGAACTCGGCGGTGTAGGCGCCGGCCTCCGCGCTTTTGATCTCGCCGATCTCCGGCACGTTCGCCAGCTGCGGAATCTTCGAACGAATTTCGTCGGGGATGCGAACTTTGTCGCCAACGGCGAGCTTGCCCTGATCCCAAAGCGCGTTCAAACTCTCCAGCAGCATCGGCAGCGGAATGCCATAATCTTCGCTGACCGCGCCGATGGTATGCGATTCACTGATCGCGCAATTCGAGCAACCGCCCAAATGGAAGCGCGCGAATACTCTGCGCGCGCCGGCGTGCAGCTTGAAAGCCTGGTCGACGGTCATTTCCGGGGTGAAACGTTGCTCGCTCATGTGCATATCCTTCGCTTAGAACGCCGGCCGGCCCCCGCCGGTTGCAGTGAGCGCCTCCAACCGGCGGCGCAGATCCCGAACCTCGATGGCGTCCGCGGCGTGCCCGACGCTCGAAGCGAGGGAAGCAAGCGCGTCCTCTTCGTCAGGGGCATAGGTCTCGTCGTCGCTCTTCTGGCCGCATACAAGTATGCCCAGCAGCTCGCCGCGCACGATCATCGGGAACGCGAGCACTCCGGGCAACGCCGAATCGCAATCGCGGACGTGTACGCTGACGCGGCGCGCCCGCATCGACACAATCGCGGGATCGTTTTCGTCGACGTCCGGCGCAAGGGGGAAACTGCTCGCGGCGGCACGGTACCCGCCGTTCTCGAGCATCCACACGCCGGCGCCGCGCGCGCCCGCGTACCGCTCCACCGTTTGCACGCAGCGTGAAAGCAGTGCGCGGCCCTCGGTGATGTACGACGCGTCGTGCGCGAACGTTCGAATCGCCGACTGCGCCAGATGGCGTTCGCGGAACAGGACGTTGTCGACGGTGCGATCCACACGCGCGTGCACGTACCGGATGGAAAAACCGAGCGCGAGCGCGACGGCGAGCTGCACCGCGATGCTGGTGACGTGGCTGGAGTTCTCGACGTATTTCGCGAGCAACGTTTCGACGATTACGAACACGCCCACCACGATTACCGAAACGCCGGTGTAAACGACTGCGCGATTGAGGACGAAACCGACGTCGATCACACGATGACGAAGGATGACGTAGGCAAGCCCGATCGGCAGCAGCGCCAGCGACAGCACCGTCGACTGATCGGCAATCGCGTTGAATCCGGATACCGTCATGATGACGATGTCCGCCAAGGGCCCGGCGAGCCCCACCGCCAGCAGAAGAAAAACCCAGCGCCGGCGCTGGCGTTCGGTCACCGCGCCTTGAACGTATGCAAGTACCAGCGTCGCGCCGAGCAGTACGCCGATGAGGATGAACGCTGCCAGAAAACCCGAGCTGAGGACTTGCAGCGTGTGCTCCGAGCGGGAAAAGAGTTCGCCGGCAATGATGGCGGCGACGGCGAGTAGCGCGGTGGCAACGGCGATCCGTGCGAGCGCGTATGGGAGCGGCTGCGCCGTGCCCGACGGAAATCGCGCCGCAAAGACTGCGGCAAACGCCGTGCCGAAAAGGAACAGCGCGATCGTCCCCATCTGCATGACCGCGAATGAAAGCAGCGGGGACGGCAGCACGCCGTTCGAAATCGCAATTGCCAATCCGTAACACCAAAGAAACGCGACGAGCGCGCGTACGGCTGCGTTGTCGGGCCGTCGCCATGCGAGCAGCGCCGCGATGAGCAGAAATGCCAACCGAATCGCCGTCGTGCTCCAACCTATGGAGACGCGCTGCTGGCTCAGCGCCGCAAGCGTTACCGGATGCTTTCCGTTCACGTACACCGTGACGCGGTCTCCCGGGACAGCGTAAATCACACGCGCGCGCTGCATTGCCGATGCTCCGGCCGAAATCGTGTCGCCCCGGCGAATTCCCGCGTCCGCAGCGGCGGAATGCGGATCGACGGCTGCAACACGATTGAGGCCGTACGTCGGCACCAGTCCGGTGAGATGCAACCCGTAGTCCTGGCGATCGGGAATCCGTAGTTCGTACAGAACGAAAGCGACGGCGGCCGCTATACAAAACAGCGCGGCCGCTCGCCAAACCGTCGGCGTCATGCGGTGAGAATTACGGAATTTGCGGAGTACGCCTGTAAGCCGGATTCTGTCCCCTTGCGGGTGACGGCCATCTCTCTGGGGCGTGCCTCACGGCGCGCCTCGGTGCGACTTGGCTCGTTCGGACGGGCAGTCCGGTTCCTTGCGGAACGTATCGAGCGGTCTTGCTTCAGGTGGGGTTTACCCGAGCGCACGTCACCGTGCAGCTCCGTGAGCTCTTACCTCACGATTTCACCCTTGCCGCTTCGCGAACGCGCGGTTTTCGCCACGGCCGGCAGCGGCGGTATGTTTCTGTGGCACTTTCCTTCGAGTTGCCCCGACAGGACGTTATCCTGCACCCTGCCCTGTGAAGCCCGGACTTTCCTCACCGCTCGCGCGGCGCGGCCGTCCGGCGTACTCCGCGCGAAGCAGTGTACCACGGTGGCGGCGGTTCGTCGAACGTTGCCGTAGAAAAATTTTGGAGGCAAGGAGACTCGAACTCCTGACCCTTACGCTGCCAGCGTAATGCTCTACCAACTGAGCTATGCCCCCCGGCGCGACCCGCCGTGCTTCCCGGCGCGCCGCGAACATCCTGGAGATGAGGGGACTCGAACCCCTGACATCCTGCTTGCAAAGCAGGCGCTCTACCAGCTGAGCTACATCCCCGCATTTATCGACCGGCGCACGTTCGCAAGCCGCGGGTGAGGCACCTGCCCGCACCACGGACCCAATGTTCGGATGAGGGATTGCTATACGCGCGGCAATTCGCAGATACTGAAGATCGGGAGGCGAGGACCCATGATCCATGCGCTGCTGCTGGCGGCGATTGGTGCCATGCCGCCGTGTTGGAACGTCTTCGACGCCGCACTTCGTCACAGTGCAAGCGCCGCACATCCGCCATACGTTACGTACAGCGAACGCATCTCCGTGCTCGAGGACGGCGAGCCGCTCATGCTGAGCTTCGCCCACATCGATTACCGTGACGACGGCGTTGCGCGCGTTTCCGACGAGCGCTTCGATTACCAGCCGTTTCTCACGCGCCGCGAAGAGCCCGGGCCTCCGGAAATCGGACCGTACGGCACGGGAAGAGAGATGTGGCTGCCCGACCCCGCAGGATTGAGAGTCATCGCGCAAGTGCGAACGTCGGGAAGCGTGACGTGCACGATTGCAGATGAAGAAATCTACAAATCGCACGAAACGTATCACTTGGTTTTCACCAGTTCGGCTTCGGGACGTCCGGGCCTCAAAGCCCTCTGGATCGATACGCACACGCACGACGTCTGGAAACTGATCGTCAACGGCCCGGTCACGTTTCTGAGCGATTCCGGATCGACTCAGCAGTTCGCAGAATTCCAAGTGGAACTCGGGTATACAGGTCCGTATCTGCTCGTAAACCACGTCGTGTGGAAATATGACGAGCGCCAATATTCGCAGCGCGCGCAATATTTCGGGGAGTATACGTTCAGCGACTACGCGTTTCCGGCTATGCTGCCGGCGTCGTACTTCAGCGACGCGGCCGACGGGGCGGCCACGCCCCTCAAATAATTACTGAACGCAGGGATAGGCGACGATACTTTGCGGCAGCGCGACGGCTCCCGCGAACGGCGTACTGTGCGTGAGCACCCATGGAGAGGGCCACTCCGGATCCAAGTCGTTCGGCATCTGCAATTCCGGAAGCAGCTGCCCGTTGGGAGCCTTGATGCGAGGCAGCGACGTCGTCTGCACCCATGAGACCGGACGCCGGTAAAAGAGCATGTAGCCGTCCCGTGATCCGACGTAGTCGTAACCGTAGACGGAGAAGAGCGCGGCGATCTGCACGAGCGGCAGCTCGTCCGCGAAGGAGTGTCCGAATACGATCCGGTGGCGCGCACGCAGTGTCTGGAAATCGCTTTCCGCCAGGATGGGGTAGTACCAATGAAACGTGTGGAACGTCCCCTTCTCTTGCAAAGGCGCCGGACAGCCGTCAGCGCTCACCGCGGGCGGCTGCGTTTTCGGTTGCGCAACCGCCGCGAGCCACACGCAGCCGGCCAAGGCCGCGGATATCGCCCAATGGACCGTGCGTTTCATATCGTCCTTATTGTACGGCTGAAAAGATGACGTTCGGATAGCCGCGGAATTTCACCCCGATCAGCGCGCATTGCATCGTTTTCATGCTGAGCGGAAAGGTGCCGTGCGACCACCGCCCGGTCATCGGTACGCCCTTCGCGAGCGTTACCGCGGAACCGGCCATATCCGCATAAGCTTTCACCGTTTCGCCCTGAGTGTTGACGAACGTCAGGAGAAGACGCGCCTTTTCGATCGGAAGATTGGTGTGATCCTTCAGGCGGATGTCCGCGTCGAAGGCCGTGCTCTTGGCATTCCAATTGCACGACTCCAACGTTACGGCGCCCGCCGGAAGCGGCGTGATCACGGGGGACGATGGCTGCGCTATTGCTGCTGCCCGGCAGAATGATAGCGCGATCGCCGCCGTAATGCACGCCGCGTAGAACAGACCCGTTCGCATTAGCGTTGGGCCAGCGCACGGGCCATTGCGATCGGACTCAGACAAGCCGCCTGCAACTCATTCAGTTGGCCGGCCAGAATCTTCGCGCGTGCTTTCGATACGGTTCCTTGGCGCAGGCCGTTCCTGATCGCCCGCGCAAGGTGGATCTGCTCCGCAGTCGCGCGTTCCGTAGGACGGCATGACGGCGCAGCGGGTGCCGGTTCGCGGTACACGACCAATTTCGGGACGGTCACCGTCTGGACGACCGGCGGCGAACTCACCGGCAGCTGCCCGACGGCGGGAGTGCTCGTCATGCTGACGTGTACGCCGACGCATGCCGCGGCGAGTTCCGGATACACCTTCGGATCCAGTGTGATGCCCGCTTTGGCAAAGTCCGCGCAGCGCTGAATGAGGGTAATCTGCGTGTCGAGTTGGTGCTGATGCAGAATTTCGCTCGAGAGCGCGGTGCAGTTCGTCTGTTGGCGTCCCCCCACGGGAAGCACGTATTGAAGCGTCGCGCCAACGCTGTTGTTGTTTGCGTTGGAAGCGGCCGCGTCGCCGCCGCCCACCGTGGTGTTGTTGTTGAACAGCCCAGCCGCAAGATACGGCGTTGCGCACTCGATTCCGACGCCGAATGAATTCATGCCGGCGTAGGAGTTGTTGACTTGCACGTTCGTGTTTTGCCCGACCGGGTTCGACACGCCGTTGTTCGTGCTTTGCGGACTGTTGACCGTCACCGGCGGCGCCTGCTGAGCGAGCGAGATCAGCGGAGGCCCTATGAGCGTGAGTGCCAGTGCGATCGTGCGGAATGTACGCATGTTACTCTCCAGCATACGCATCGGCCCGGCGAGCGAGGAACGCCGGGCGATGCGTAAGCCCCATCCTAGAAGTTTGTGAAGGTTGCAGACGACGTCGTCACGCTGCTGGTCGTTTGCGTGCCGTTGAACTCTTGGTTCGTGACGTTGTGATCCGCGAAGTTCTGGTGCGTGTACGACACTTCTCCGTTGCCGGAAAGCTGTGCGTAGCCCAGGCCGTCGCCGAACAGCGATCCGCCGGCGCCAAAGCCGCCTTCGCCCCAGTTGATGTTGCCGCCAATACCCTTTTGGCCGCCGCCGCCGACTTGCAGCTGCACGTCGCCGGAGAGCTGGAACACGTTCTGGTAGCCGTTGTCCCAATGGTTGTCCGTTTCGCAGATCGAGAGATGTCCGGCCGTCACGGTGTTGGAAACCGTGTTCGTTACGCCGACTTCGACCGCGAGCGCGGGCGCCATCGAGAGACCCAATAAGGAAACTACGCTCGCCAATGCGAGAGCCTTGATTTTCATACTGAGCATCCTTTCGAGCACTTATACGCTCGTTATGGTGGTAAACGAACGGACTTTCACCCAGACAGCGTTCGACCGAGCGGCATCCGTCTTTGGCGATAGTACCGGGTGGGCAAAAGCAAAACTAAAGCCGCCAGAACTTGCCTGCTAGGCGTTTGGGGGAGGCTCGCATGGAGGCATGAGGCTCAAGCGTGCGGCCGCCACGGACTAGGTTTTTCTAGTACAAATGGGGCGTGGGGTGCAAAGAAGCCCCGGCGCGCGCCGGGGCTTCTCGATACTGGTGGGCCATCCAAGGCTCGAACTTGGGACCTCATGCTTATCAAGCATGCGCTCTAACCAACTGAGCTAATGGCCCAACAAGTCCTCATCTTAGCACATGCCGCAAGTCCCCCCTGCCGCGGCTCGTCGTACGACATTAGATCATTGCGATGTACTTTTTTACGACCTCATCGTCGGCTTTCATTTGTGCGAGAATGAGATCCCGAGTGTTGTTGTATTCGCGGTCGAGCTCGGCCCGTTCGGCTGTTTGAAAGTCGTACTGCTGGCGCTGCTCCTGCAGCACGAGCTGTTCGCGCACTTGCTCTTCGCGCTGCGACTGGAGCATGTCTTCGAGCTGGCACGGTCGGATCGGCATCATCGGCGTTGTCAGCTGTTTTCGGCGTTTGGCCTGCGGGCCGTGCGGGGTCCATCCGGCCACGCGCGATCGTTTCGAGCGTCATTCCGTAATCGATTGGATGAACTTCTTGGTGATGTCGTTGTCCGCTTTGCGCTGCGCCATCTGCACGTCGCGAAGTGTATTGACTTCGCGCATCTGTTCCGATTTTTCGTCCATCATCTCGTCGAACGCTTCGGACTGGACTTGCATCTGCTCTTGGTGGCGCATCTGCTCGCCGTACATCATGACTTGGAAGGTTTCGTCTTGCGCGTCGAGCGCGCCGATCGCTGTATTGCCGATGCCGCCCGCCAGATTTCCGGTCGTCGTTCCGCCGGCCGCGCCGGCCAGTCCCATCCCGGCAGCCATGAGCGGACTGCCGGTCATGAGATAGCCTTCGCCCGCCGACAGCAGGCCGCCCAAAATATTGAAACTCATTGCGAACCCCGTTACTCCACGAGGTCCGCTTCAGTAACGCCGCCGTAGGGGTCGGATTGCGTGGGTTGGCCGTTCGAGTTCAACCCTGCGAGCTGCGCATACGAATAAACGTTCTGCGAGCTGCCGGGATTGAGGCTGGCGCTCATTTCATCGAGAAGGGGATCGAAGGTTGGAACGGACTGGCTCTGCGTGTTACCGCTGCCGCCGTTTCCGGCGAGGCACGCAACGGCGCCGGCGCCGGCCGCGATCGCCGGATTGCCGGTTTCCACCAGCGTTTCCAAGCCCGTCGTAATGCCTTTGACGATGCCCCCAAGACTTAAATTCATAGACTGCTCCTTCGAAAAAGCGTTCTGTGCGCCATCATGCGCGTGCGGTTCAATCGCTGGAGTCGCCGTCCGGATCGACCAGCGACGCGAAATCGATTTGCTCCCGGGACGGCGAGGATCGCGCCGGCGGCGGTTGTTGCTGTGCGGGCGGTGATGGCGGCGCGGACGGCGGCCTAAGCGATGCAAACATCGAGAGCGCGTTCACGCTTTGCTGCTCTTGCGGGCTCTCCGCGGCGAGTGCGTCGGTCAGCGTTTGCGCCGAGATTCCCGTGAGGGCGGCGTAATGCCGCAGAACCGAATCGGCGTATCCCAGGCGCCGGCCGTCCTGCCACGGCGTTATAGTGCCGGTCGCGTCGGGCCGGCCGGAATTGTACGCGGAAAGCGCTTTTCGAACGTCTCCGCCGTACTGCTTGAGCAGACCGGCGAGCATCCCGGCGGCGTAGTCCGCGTTTGCCTGAGGCTGCATCGCCGCTGCGGACCGCGCAAAGGTGTGATAACGGTCGTCGATTTGGAAGATACCGCGGCCGTGGCCGCCGTCGCCTACGACGTTTCGGCCGGAATTGCTGCCGGGACCGCCGGTTTCTTGCGCCGCCACGGCGGCGAGCAGCCGCGGGTCGAGGCCGTGCTCGCGGGCGGCGCTGGTGATTTCCGGCGCGAAAGCGACTCCTTGGCGGGCAAGCGCCTGGGCGGTCTGCGAAATGTTCGAGATCGTAGTCATCGCCGCGTGCCTTCACGCCGACAGCGGTGTTTGACAACCCGCTTCCCCGGGGTCTACAATGTCTCGGGTTTAGAAGGCTCCCAAACCGGGCGGCCTTCCTCTATGTTATGGGTTCTTCGTACAAGGTCGATATCGGTGCCCTCCTTGCCGGGGGGCGTCAGCGTCTGTCGCTGGATCAGCAGGTTGCCGCTCGAACCGTTCGAGGGGGTGACCTTCCCCGAGCCGGCGCGAGTGCAACTCGACGTGCGTTCGTCCGGAGAAGTGCTCGAGATTGCCGGTACGATCGACGTGGAAGCCCATGGCACGTGCGATCGATGCTTGAACGAGGTCGAACGTGGAATGCACGTGGACGTCGACGAACAGCTGGCTGCGGACGCGGACGCGCAAACGGATCCGTTCGGAGAAAGCAACGTGCTGACGGCTGACCGTCTGGACGTAAGAGACCTGGCAACGCAAGTCGTGTGCAGCACCATACCGCTCGGCCTGCTGTGCGCGGAAGATTGCAAGGGCATATGCCCGGGTTGCGGCGAGAACAAAAACACGGGCGCGTGTACGTGCGAGCCCACGGAGAAATAGAACAGTGGCGAACCTGAAGTGGAAAACTCCGCGCAGCAAGACGCGCAGCCGTCGCGCGGCAAACTGGAAATTGAACGCCGTCACGACCGTCGAGTGTCCGCAGTGTCACGCGCCGAAGCGCCCGCATTTCGTGTGCGAGCATTGCGGCACGTACGGCGGCCGGCAGGTCGTCGAAGTTAAGGATGAACACGCCGGGCATTCGCACGGCTAACCGTTGAATTCGACCGGCGTACGGATCCTCGCCGTGGGGCATCATGCGCCATCGGCCATTCTGTCCAACGAGGATCTGGAGAAGGTGCTCGACACCTCGGACGAGTGGATTACCTCACGCACGGGGATGAAGCGCCGCCACGTCTGCGCGCCGGAAGAAGCCACGAGCGATCTCGCGATTGCGGCGGCTCGCTCGGCGTTGCGGACCGGAAATTTGCAGCCGCAGGACATCGAGTGCTACATCGTCGCGACGGTTACTCCGGATTTTCCGTTCCCGGCGACGGCGTGCATCGTTGCCTCGAAGTTGGGCGCGTCCGACAAGGCGGCCTTCGATATCGAAATCGCGTGCAGCGGATTCATCTACGGGCTCACCGTCGCATCGAGCCTGATTCGAGCCGGCGTGTACAAACGCGTGATGCTCATCGGCGCGGAGACGCTCACGAAAATCGTCAGCCGCAGCGATCGTGCCACGGCCGTGCTGTTCGGCGACGGCGCCGGGGCCGTGATTCTCGAGGCGTCGAAACGCGATTCGTTTCTTTCAAGTGAACTCGGCTCCGACGGAAGCCGCCCCGAAGTGCTGCGGGTTCCGGCCGGCGGCTCGCGCAAACCGCTTACGCCCGCGGCGTACCAAGCCGGCGAACAATACATCTACATGGAAGGCCGCGAAGTCTTCAAGTTCGCGGTCACCAAAATGATCGAAGCAACCGACAGCGCGCTCGAGAAAGCAAAGCTCGACAAGAGCGACGTCGATTGGCTCATTCCGCATCAGGCGAACAAACGCATCATCGATTCCGCCGCCAAGTATCTGCAAATGCCCGAAGAAAAAGTGATCGTGAACATTCACGAGTACGGAAATACCTCGGCCGCCTCGATTCCGATTGCGCTTTCGGAGGCGGTGCAGGCTGGGAAAATCAAGGACGGCGACGTCATCGTCTTTGTCGGTTTCGGCGGGGGTTTGTCGTGGGGCGCGGTGACGTGGAGATGGGCATGATGCGCGTTGCAGCGATTTTTCCGGGCCAAGGGTCGCAACTCGTCGGTATGGGCGTCGACGTGGCGAACCATTCGGCCGCCGCGCGGGACGTATTTCAGCACGCGAGCGAAGTCTTGGGATACGATTTACTCGACCTGCAGCGCAGCGGTCCCGAGGAGAAATTGCGCGAAACGGAATTCAGCCAGCCCGCAATTTTCACAACGAACGTCGCGTTGTTTTGCGCGGCCGGGGAATGCATTGCACCCCACTGCCAGCGCCGGCCACTCGTTCGGCGAATTCTGCAGCTTGACCATCGCGGGCGCGCTCTCGTTCGACCAAGCGCTACGCATCGTGGACGAGCGCGGCAAAGCGATGCAATATGCGGCGGAACAAGCGCCGGGCGGAATGTCCGCGGTTCTCGGCATGGACGCGGAAAAGATTCGTGAAGTCGTCGAACGCGTGAAGCAGCAAACCGGCGCGCGCGTCCAACTCGCGAATTTCAACTCGCCTGCGCAGATCGTCATCAGCGGGGATCTCGCAGCCGTGCAAACTGCCGGGGAAGCGCTTGTGGAAGCCGGCGCAAAACGGGTCGTGCCGCTCAACGTTTCCGGCGCGTGGCACAGCGCAACTGATGGTTCCGGCCGTCGCGCGGTTCGAAGCGGCTGTGAACGCCGCGCATTTTCGTTTACCGGCGTTCGACGTCGTTTCCAACGTCGACGCGGAGCCCTACCGCGACGTCGAAACGATCCGGGCTAATTTGGTCCGATCGATCACGGAAGAAGTGCGCTGGCACGAAATGCGCGCTTCGGCTGCTCACGTACGAGCTGGAATTGGTCGTCGAGTTCGGCGCCTCGCCCGTGCTCGCGCCCATGTTCAGGCGCCTGCCGTCCGCGCCCCCGGTGATGAACGTCTCGATTTTGCGGGCGTCGAAAAGCTGCGCTCCGTCTTGGACGTGATCGATGTTTGAAGGGAAAGTGGCGCTCGTCACGGGCGCCAGCCGCGGCATCGGCCGGGCTATCGCGGTCGATCTCGTGAAAAACGGCGCAGACGTTGTGCTCGCCGGCCGCAATCGCGCGGCGCTGGAAGAAACCGTCGCGGCATGCATCGCGGCGCGGCCGGAGCGTAAAATGTCTGGTTCTCACGGGCGACGTATCGGAACAGGCAGCCGTCGAGGGCTTCGTTGCTGAAACGATGGCTTCGTTCGGACGCGTCGACTTTGCGATCGCGAATGCTGGGCAGTCGGTCGATTCGCTTCTGTTGCGGCTCAAGCCCGACGTCATCGAGCACATGCTTTCGGTGAATCTCAAATCGGCGTTCTATCCTGTGCGGCGCCGTCGCTCGTCCGATGATGAAGCAGCGCAGCGGCTCCATCGTTCTGATGTCGAGCATCGTCGGAATCATGGGCAACGCCGGTCAGGCGGCTTACGCGGCGGCCAAAGCCGGCCTGCTCGGCCTGACCAAGTCCCTAGCAAAGGAATTGGGTTCGAGGAACATAAGAGTCAACGCCGTCGCGCCGGGCCTCATCGAAACGGCGATGACCGAGAAAATGCCGGACGAGGCGCGCGAGTATCTCCTCAAACAGGCGGCGCTCGGACGCCCCGGTAAACCGGAAGACGTCAGCGGAGTAGTCACTTTTCTTTGTTCGGAGGCTGCCGGGTACATCACGGGACAAACGCTCGTGGTCGACGGCGGCGTTTTATAAGGCACGCAGTAGTAAAGGAGACGGTATGTCCACCACGTTCGATAAAGTCAAGAAGATCATCGTCGAGCAGCTCGGCGTCGATGAGTCGGAAGTGACGCCGGAAGCGTCGATCACGGACGATCTCGGCGCGGATTCGCTCGACCAGGTCGAGCTCGTGATGGCCTTCGAGACGGAGTTCAACATCGACATTCCGGACGAAGAGGCTGAAAAGATCAAGACCGTCGGCGACGCCGTGAAACGCGTCGAAGAGGCAACCGCAAAAGAATGACGCGCGGATCGTTGCGCGCCCACGGGGGACGTTTACGTTTGCCCACATACCTAGGCGCGCTGCGGCCCTGGGGGCCCCAGCACACTTGGGGGGCGCGCAGGCTAGGCCGGAGCGCCTTCTAAATGTTCGAACAACTTTCCGACCGGCTCAACGCGATCTTCTCGCGTTTGACCGGTCGAGGGCGGCTCAGCGAGAGCGACGTCAGCGAAGTGATGCGCGAAGTGCGCATTGCCTTGCTCGAGGCCGACGTTTCGCTTTCCGCCGCGAAAGAATTCGTCAACGCGATCAAGGAAAAAGCGATCGGCGCGGACGTCATGGCCTCGCTCTCGCCCGCGCAGACGATCGTCAAGATCGTTCACGAAGAATTGGTCGAACTGCTCGGCGGCGCGGAAGCGCGCCTGCAGTTCGCGGATGCGCCGCCGTCGGTAATCATGCTCGTCGGTTTGCAGGGTTCCGGTAAGACGACGCACGCGGGCAAACTGGCCCTGCGGCTCAAAGAGCAAGGCCGCCGCACGCTGCTCGTAGCCGCGGACGTATACCGGCCGGCCGCAATCGCGCAGTTGCAGACGCTCGGCAAGCAAATCGACTTGCCGGTTTTCGAACAAGGCCAGTCGGATCCGGTAAAGATCGCGCGCGAGGGCGTAGGGGAAGCAAGAAGGCTCGGCATCTCGACGGTCATCATCGACACGGCGGGACGCTTGCAGATCGACGAAGATCTCATGGCCGAACTCGAGCGGATCAAAGCAGCGGTCAATCCGAAAGAGATTCTGCTCGTCGCGGATGCAATGACGGGCCAAGAAGCCACGAACGTTGCCAAAGGGCTTCAACGACCGCCTCGGCATCACGGGCGTGATTCTCACCAAGCTCGACGGCGATACGCGCGGCGGTGCGGCGCTGTCGATACACAAAGTCACCGGTGCGCCGATCAAGTTCATCGGCGCGGGAGAAAGCTTTCCGCGCTCGAGCCGTTTTATCCGGACCGCCTGGCTTCGCGTATTTTGGGCATGGGCGACGTCCTCACGCTCATCGAGCGTACGCAGAACCTGTACACCGAAGAACAGGCGAAAAACCTCGAGCAGAAGATGCTCAAGCAGCAGTTCACGCTCGACGATTTCTTGGATCAGATGCGCCAGATTCGCAAGATGGGTTCCATGACCGACATCCTCAAGATGATTCCCGGCGTTTCGCGCGCGCTTCCGAAAGATTTTGAAATTCCCGACGCGGACATCCGCCGCATCGAAGCGATCATCTGCTCGATGACGCGCCGCGAGCGCCAGAACCCGGACATTTTGAACGGCTCGCGCCGCAAGCGCATCGCGCATGGCAGCGGCACGCAAGTCGCCGACGTGAACCGTTTGGTCAAGCGTTTCGAAGAAGCCCGTAAGATGATGAAGCAGATGGGCTTCGGCGGCAAGAAGCGGCCGCGGCTGCCGATGGGAATGCTCGGCCGGTAAGTTTGCTCTCAAGCAAATCGCGTGCTTAACGCGAGAACACATACACGGATAAGGGATCATGGTTAAGATCAGACTACGGCGCATGGGCGCCAAGAAACAACCGACGTATCGTTTCGTGGTCGCGGATGCGCGCTCACCGCGCGACGGACGTTTTATCGAAATCCTCGGACATTACAATCCGCGCGTCGAACCGCGCGAAATCGTCGTCAACGAAGAAAAAGCCAAAGCGTGGCTTGCCAAGGGAGCGCAGCCGTCGGACACGGTGCGCCGCCTGTTCGCCGAAAAAGGCATCATGGATCGCGGACCGGTTCCCGAGAGCAAGCGCAAACCGAAGTCGCAAGAAGGCGCGGGCTAATGAGCGCGTTCGATGACGAATTCGGCCTGTTCGGCGAGGGTTCCGAAGAGGGCGAACGTCGTTCGACGTTGGGCGCTCGCAAGATCGCCTCAAACGAAACGATCATCGACGATATCGAGCCCGAGGACGAAGCACCGCGTAAGCGCGGCGAGCGCGTTCCAAGGCCCAAGGGCGGCGGCTTTCCGCGCCGCGCCCCCAAGCACCGCGAACCGGCGGATCCGGAGGCGGCGCGCGAACGCGCGGGCCAACTGCTCGCGTTTCTCGCAAAAAAACTCGTCGCAAAGCCCGAGGTCGTAACCGTCGATTACTTCCCGCCGGAAAACGGCGAAAGTGCCGTTATCGAACTCGTCGTCGATCCGGAAGATCTCGGCAAGGTGATCGGGCGCAGCGGACGCGTCGCACAGGCGTTGCGCACGGTCGTGCGCGCGACCGCGGAAGGGCGCGTTTCGGTCGAGATTTTCGATTCGAGCGAACTGGATGCAGAGGAAGAGGGTGAAGCGCAGGACGATGGCGAGCTCGAATAACGAGCTGCCCGTCGGGCGTATCGCCGGCATTTTCGGCCTTCGCGGAGAACTGAAGTGCGACCCGACCAGTTCGGGTCGCATGCTTTTTTGCGCGGGAGAGCACCTGCAATTGCGGCGCATCGACGGCGTCCGGCAGGACGTCCAACTAACTGCGGTTCGCGATCACAAAGGCCGGTTGCTGATTCGTCTGGACGGCGTCGAATCGGCAAACGACGCGCAGTCGTACGTCGGTTCGACCTTTTACGCCGATCGCGCGCGCATCGCGCTCGAGCCGGGCGAATACCTCGACGTCGATCTCTCGGGCTGCACGCTGTTCGACCCGAGCGGGAAGGCTCTGGGTCTGGTAAGCGCCGTGGAGCATTATCCCGGCTCCGACATGCTGATCGTGAACGGCAAATTGGTGCCGATGGTCGGAGCGTTCATCAAATCCGTGGACCTCGCGGCAAAACGTATCGTGGCCGAACTTCCCGCCGGCCTCCTCGACGACGAGAACCTCTAGGAAAATCGGCGGAATGCGGTCCCGGCCTCGGAGCAGCTATAATAGTGCATGGGCAGTTCCTTGCGAACCTATGCGCCGCTGGGATTATTCTTGGCGGGTGCGTTCGCGCTGTTCGGATTGCAGCTCGCGCTCAGGCAAGACTGGGTGCCGTTCGACACGCTCCGCACTGCGCCGCTCGTCTTTCTCCACTACCGGTTTCCGCACGCCGCGCTCTGGTGGGATCGCTTCGCAATCGTCTATGCTCTTTGGACGTTCGCGGGAATATTTTGCATGTTTTGCGCGAGTTCCATCGCGCGCGGACTCGGTAAGCGGTTCCTGATCGTCGTCATTGCCGTTCAAGGGCTTTCGCTCGCGGCAATGCTTTCGTCGCCGCTCCCGCTGGACAGCGATCAGTATGCGTACGTCTACTACGCGAGTTTGACGCAGCGCGGCGTGAATCCCTACGGCCATTACTCGCAGCCCCTGCGGCTCACCCAAAGCGAGAAGGCTATCGCGGCGCACTGGGGCAATCCGCCGTACGTCGATCGCTATGGCGCCGCGTGGACGCTTGCGAACGCAGCGGTGCTTTGGCCACTGCGAAACGCTCCCGTTGAATTGCAGGCTCGCGTGCTGCGCGCTACCGCAGCGCTCGCCGCGCTCGCATGTACCGTGCTTTTCTGGATCGCGTTTGGGCCGTTTCCATGGCGACCGGCGGCGCTGCTGGCATTTGCCTTGAACCCGCTCGTCATCGTGGCGAGCGGAAACGGGGGGCACAACGACGTGTACATGCTATTGTTGGGGCTCTGCGCGTACGTCGCGGCCCGGCACCGTAAATACGAGATTGCCGCTGCGCTGCTCGCGCTATCGGTACAGACGAAATTCGCGTACGCGCCGTTCATTTTGCCGCTGCTCGCCGTCGCGTTCGCGACGACGCGGTCGTGGCTGCGCACGACGGCCGCTGCGTTGTGTTTTGCAGCGGTCGTGCTGGTGGTAAGCCTGCCGTTCACCCTCCGGCTTTCGCTCTACGACGTAGCTCGGGCGTTCAACTCGGCGCGCCAGCCGCTCTTTTCGTATATGCCGGCGCGCGTGTTCTACCATTTGGGGCTGCGCTGGGTCACGCCGGATATCGTCGGTTTTCTATTTCCACTGTTCGCGCTGGCGTGCGCAGCCGCCATTTCTTGGCAAGCGCTGCGCCTGCGCCGCGTACCCCTGCTGGAGTTCGCGTTGCTGTTTTCGCTTCTGCTGCTGCCTTACAAGCTCGAAGGCTGGTACGGCGTTGCGCTCGCGCCGATGTTGCTGATCCAGCGGCGCTCGGCGTGCGCCGCGTACCTGGGCGTCACCGTCGGATGCGAGTTCATGCAGCAGCGCATGTTCTTCGCCGTCGCCAATCCGTACCTCATCGCACTGGCTATCGGCGCGGCGATCGGAGGCGCGGTGTGGTACGCCATGCAGCGCACTGCGCACCCTCTACCGGCGGACTAACCGTTTTGCGGATGCGCGTCTGCATACGCTGCGACTGCACTGCTGACCGCATCTTTCAACGAACCCGCGGTCGCGGTGTGTTCGGAAAGTTTCGCGCCCCAGCACGTGTACACGGCGAGGTTGAACGTCCATTCGGTGCGAGTTCCGAGGCCGTGTTTGGAACTGATCGCGGTCAGCGTTCCCGTCGCGATCGTGTTGTTCCGATCGGCACCGCAGATCGAATCGGCCTGCCGCGTCAGATTCGTACCCGGCGAATTGGTCATTCGCGCGTTGTAGCGCTGATTCATCGCCGCATACAGCTCTTGGGTGGCGAGCGAAAGATTGTTGGCGGGAACGGTTCCGTTGACGCGCGCCACGAGCACGCCTTTCGATGGCTTGACGACCGCAGCGGCCGCAGCAGCCGGAGCTTTGCCTTTCTTTTTGAAGAGGCCCGCGATGTCTGCCAGTCCTTTGCCGATGTTTGCCTGGTTGTTGGCCATCGGAGTGGCCGTCGCCGTCGCCTGCGCTTCCTGATATTGCTGATGGAGTTGCTGCTCTTGCTGCACGATATTGTCGTGGATCGCAATCGCTTGTGCGGAAGCGTCGGCGAACGACTCGATTTGCGCGGTTTGGCCGAATTGCATCGTGCCGCTGCGCGTTGAAACGACCTGCTCCACGAGCGAAACGCCGTTGCCGAGCGGCATCATGTAACCCGTCACGTAATAATCGGCATCGACGTTGCGCGCGTACGTCAAGTAGTCGCTTTGCTTCACCGAGCTCGGAGCCCCGATCGTGTCGATGCCGCCCGCCGTATTCATGGTCTGCACGAAGAGATCGGCCGCTTTCGCACCGTTGCCGGGCGCGATGTCGCTGCTGGCGCCGAACGGAAAGACCACGACGATCGGCAAGCTGACGACTTGGGGCGTTGCGGTCGATACAGGCGTAGGCGTGGGCCGCGGCGTGGGATGGACGGGGGCCGCACCGGCAAGCGCGATGCCCAAACAAAGCAGCAATACGGCGGGAATTCGACGCACAAAAATCCTCTCGTGGGCGTTCAGGACAATCCACTTGCAAACGACGCTATCGCGCTGTTTGTTTCCGCGGGGCGCTCGACCATCACGAAGTGGCCGCCACCCGGAATTATTCTCGCTTCGGCCCCTGGAACCCGGTCTGCAAGCGCCTGCGCGAACTTGGGCGGCGCAAGCTCGTCGGCCTCGCCCGTCACTGCAAGCAGCGGTATGGCGACTTCTCCGAGCCGGTCGAGCACGTCGAAGGCATCGCACGCCCGAAAATCGCGGAGGGTTTGAGCTTGCCCGACGCACTCCATCATGCGAACGGCCGCATCGATGCGTTCTGGAGCGCGATCGGCATAGAAGAAGCCGGCAATAGTCCGGGCGGTCGCTTTGAAGTCGCGTTCAAGGCCGGACAAAAATGCAGGCGCCACCCGCATGCGTCCTCCCGAACCGAGCGCTGCCACTCCGGCCAGCCACGGCGGACGGCGCAGCGCGATCGTCAAGGCAACGGCGCCCCCCATCGAGTGTCCGCACAATACGATGCCATCCAGCAAGTGATTCGCCACGTACTCGACGACCGAATCCGCAAACTCGGCGATGGTTTCCGGCGAGCCGCCGCACAAGTGCCCGGGCAAGTTCGGCGCGTGCGCGCCTTCGAATTCGCGCAACTGCGCATCGAACACCTCACGTGCGCAGCCGGCGCCGTGGATGAACACCAGCGTCACGAAGCTGCCTTACGTTCCGTTTCCAGCGCGCCTTCCTCGCTGTCGCAAACGGGATCCACCAGCGGCGCAACGCGGTCGGTGCCTTTGAGATGCGCCCAGCCCGCCGAAAGTTCCGCACCGAACAGAAAGATCACCCCGATGAGATAAAACCAGAGCAGCAACACGAGCGGAGCGGAAAGTGCGCCGTACACGCGTGTAAAATTCACGTGCACCGTATAGAACGCAAACGCGAACTGTACCGCGGGCCACATGAGCGCGACGAACGAGGCACCCGGTACTGCGAACTGCCAGCGCACGCGCCGGTTCGGCAAGAACGTGTACAGAAAGATGACGATTACGAAGACCAGCGTCATCGAAATCAGATACGCGAGTATTTGTGAAAGGTCGCGCGGGTCAGTAATTTTCGCCAGAGCAAACACGATCGCCACCGCGAGCGGCATGCCGATTGCGACGAGCATGATGATGCCCGTGAGCGGCAGCATAACGATTGAAAGCAGCATGTCGTGCAGCAGCGGGCGGCTTTTCGGTACCGCGAGCGCGCGGTTGAGCGCGTACGCCAGACCCATGAACAGGTTCTTGGCCGCCCACACGACCACGACGAACGCGATGGCGCTCGATACGCCGCGCCCGTATACGTACGTGCGCAGGTTTTCCGCGACCGTGTCGTGCAGCGCCGGCGCGAACGTGTCGAAGAACGTGAGGACTTGCTTGTCGGCCCCCGGGATGATCAGCGAAGCCGCCGTCAAGACCAGTACGAGCAGCGGGAAGATCGCAAAGAGTGCGTTGAATGCGATAGCCTGTGACAAGAACGCGCAGCCGTCGCGGGAGAACCGCATGCCGGCTTCCCGGAACGCTAGGATGAGCCGCATCATTCCCTGCGGTATTATCGCGGTCCGGCGGTGATTTTCCCACTTGCCGCCGCTGCGCTCACGGTCTTATTGGACGGGCTGCCGGTGCGTTCGTACAACGGACCCTACATCGAAGGCGGTCACGTGATGGTGCCGATCGACCCATACGTCACCTCGATCGCTCGTACCATCGAATTCGACGGCCGCTCACTGATCGTGAGATTGGGCGACGTGTTCGCGCAAGTGCCGATGAAATACGCGCCCGAGCCCGGGCGCTATCAGAATACCTACGTCCCGATTGCGCCGATCGCCCGAACTCTGGGCGCGCGCGTGCGCTTCGATGCACGGGCGCGCATTCTGTACGTCGAGACTCCGCGCGTCACGTTCGCAACGCCGACGCCGTTCAATCCGGCCGTTCCGCGGGTTGCTCCGACGGGTGTCTTTACGCCCGCGCCGGCAACGACGCCGCGGCCCGTGGTCAGCGGGATGCCGCTTCCGCGGCGAACGCCGTTACCTGTGCGATTGACGCCAAGTCCCTCTCCGCAAAAGGCAACCGTATCGGCTCATTTCACACCCAACGCGTGCTCCGCGCGGCCCGCAACGTCGTGCAGAACTCCGGCGTCGAACGGGGAGCGCAGACCGGCCGAACGCACCAGCGCCTGGAACGGCAGACGGCCTCCTCGCGCGCACAACTCGCGATAATCCGCGAGCGCACCTTCGTAGTCGTCGAGCGATTTTGCCCAGAATTGCAGCGCGCAGCACATCGCCAAGGTGTAGTCGATGTAATAAAACGGCGTAATGTAGATATGCCGCTGCATCTGCCAGAATCCGCCGCGTTCCAGATGTTCGATTCCGCCGTTGTGGCGCCACGGCAGATATGTCGCTTCGAGTTGTTTCCAGAACGCGTTGCGTTCCTCGGGCGACGCGCCCGGATGCTCGTACACGAAATGCTGAAAATGATCGACCGCCGCGCCGTAGGGCAGAAACAGAATCGACGACTTGAGGTGCTGCATGCGGTAGCGCTGAGCGTCGACCGGAAAGAAACGCTCGAGCTGGGGCCACGCGAAAAATTCCATCGACATGGAGTGCACTTCGCACGCCTCGTACGTCGGCCAAATATAATCCGAAACGGGAATCGACCGGCTGGAGTAGTTTTGAAACGCATGTCCCATTTCGTGCAGGAGCACATTGACGTCATGCGTCGTGCCGTTGAAATTCGCGAAGATGTACGGCACGCCGTATGTAGGAAAACTGGTGCAGAAGCCGCCGCCGGCTTTGCGATCCCGCGCGCGCAAATCCAGCAGATCGCGCTCCATCATCAATTCCGCAAAGTCGCCGATTTCCGGACCGAGACCATTGAAGGCCGCGCGCGCAGCGGAGAGCATGCGATCGTAGTCCTGCGGCGGCTTTGGCGAACCCGCCGGATCGAACACATGCTCGTCCCAAATCATCAGATCTGGGATGCCGAGATCGCGCGCTTGCTGCTGCGCGATGCGGTTTGCGAGCGGAACGATTTCCCGGACGATCGCCTCGCGGTAGCGCGCGACTTCGGCCGGCCCGTAGTCGGTGCGCGTCAATTGCCTGTAGGCGAGTTCGATGAAATTGTGAAATTCGAGTTCGCGGGCGATTTGCGTACGTACGCGGACCAGTGAATCGTACAACGTATCCAAACGCTCCCGATTGCGGCAGAAGAAGTCCCACTTCGCGATCGTGGCGTCGCGGCGTACGCCGCGGTCTGCATGCTCGGAGAATTTGGAAATCCTCGGCAGATTCAACTGTTCGTCGCCGAACTCGATGACGGCGCGCGCAAGCAATTCGACGTAGTCGTCCTTTCAGCTGGGCTTCTTTGACGGCGAGCGGCTCGACGATCGGATCGTAGGCCGTCACTTCGGTCTCCCAGCGCGTAAAAAGATAATCGCCGAGTTCGCGCTCCAGCTCCTTGCGCAGCGGGGACGCAAGGAAGACGCGCTTGAGAGCGACGTCGAGACCGGTCACCTTGGGGCGCAACTCGCTCAGCAGATCGGCGGCCGCTTTGTATTCGGCGTTTGCCGTGTCTTGCCGGAATTGAAGATCCGCCAGAGCGGCCCAACTTTGAAACTCCCGGCGTTGCGCGTCCCAGTCCGAAAGCACTTCGAGCGCGCCTGCCGCGGATGCAGCTATCTGCAAGCGCGCGGTGAATTCGTCGTATGAGGCGCGCGTGCGCTCGAAATCCGGCGGGGCGGCCGTAACGTCGGCAAAACGAAGCGCAGGTTTGAATGTCGGCGATGCGGTCAGCATCCGCTAACCCTACACCGCCCGCGCCTGCGTACCTGCGACGAGCGCGCTACGCCGAAGGGGTCGGTTGCTGGGCCTGACGGCGCCGGGTGGCGACGGTGAGCATTGCTAAAACGACGGCGGCGCCGAGCATGATCCAGCGAACCTCCGTCGAGTAAAACGGAAAGTGTATGAGGCGATCCAGAGAATACTTTCCGAAGCCCGCGTAATCGATTGCGAGCGCACCCGCGATGTTTGTGATGGGCAGTTCCCACCCGTTGTTCGCGTTGAAGTAGCCCCTGGGTGCATGCACGCTGAAAATTGCTACGAGCATGACCACGACGATCAGCGCGGGGCCGATCCCGTTGAGAATCCCCGCTGCGATGAGCAGGCCTCCGAGGAATTCTCCCAAGCCCGAGGCCAGCGCGTAGACGATGCCGGGGCGGTAGCCGAGGCTCTCCATGAATCCGGAGGTTCCGCGGACTCCCCCGCCGCCGAACCAGCCGAAGAGTTTTTGCGAACCGTGAGCCATGAGGCCGAGGCCGATGATGAGCCGGGCGACGAGGATAATCGCATTCATGTAACGCCCTCGCTTGTTTCGGAAAACGCAGGTATGATAGCGTTAGCTTGACTCTAGAGGTCTGTCGCACGCATGTCAACCAGCCGATCCGTGGAACCCGCGCCTGCGCAGACGGACTTATGTCCGCGATTTCATCGCGCCGTCGAACTGATCGGCAAGCGGTGGACCGGCGCCATCGTCCGTACGCTGATTACCGGCCCGCGGCGCTTCAACGAATTGCTTTGTGCGATTCCGGGTATTTCCGATCGATTGCTGACCGAACGCCTGCGCGAGCTGGAATCGGAGCAGATCGTTCGGCGCGAAGTGCGCGCCGAATCTCCCGTGCGCGTCACGTACGAGCTCACGGCGGCCGGAGGCGAACTCGAACCCGCGCTCGACGAAATCGCGCGGTGGGCGGCACGCTGGATCGATTTGCCCGAATAACGCCGCGCGGGCCGATGCGGAGGCGCAGCGCAAGCGCCTTTTGAAAAGGGCCTAGCGTGAAAGCGCTGCTTGTCATTCTCATCGCGCTGACCTTTATGGACCGCGCCGCCGCAACGCCGTTCGGGGATCTGAAATACCGATGGATCGGCCCGGCCGTCATGGGCGGCCGCCTCGACGTCGTCGCGGGCGTCGCCGGGAAACCGAAAATCGTCTACCTCGGACATGCTTCGGGCGGTTTGTGGAAATCGACCGACGGTGGTCTGACGTTCGAATCGGTGTTCGAGGCGGGCACGAGCAGTGCAATAGGCGCGATTGCGATCGATCCGCGCAATCCGCAGCACGTATTCATCGGCACCGGCGAAGCATTTCCGCGCAACACCGCGGATTACGGCGATGGAATCTGGGTTACGCTCGACGGCGGGAAGCATTGGAAAGCGCTCGGGCTCGCGAGCAGCGGCAGCATCGCGAAAATTGCAATCAGCCCGCGCGATTCCCGCGTCGTTCTCGCCGCAGCGCTGGGACCCGAGTTCGGCCCCGGCGGCGAGCGCGGCATCTATCGCAGCGCGGACGGCGGCGTGGATTGGTCGCGCGTGCTGTACGTAAACGCAACGACGGGCGGCAGCGATCTCGCATTCGACCCGCGGCATCCGAACGTCGTGTATGCGGGGACGTTCGATTTTCTACGCCGGCCGTGGACGCTGCGCAGCGGCGGACCGGGCAGCGGGCTCTACAAGTCCACGGACGGCGGTAAGACTTGGAGGCGCTTGAACGATCCGCGCGTCCGCAATGGTTTGCCTCAGAGTCCGGTCAATCGCGTCGGCGTCAGCATTTGCCGCAGCAATCCGAACGTCGTGTACGCTTTCGTTCCCGCGAAAGCCGGCGTGCTGTACCGGTCGACGGATGCGGGGGCGCACTGGGAAGTGCGCAACTCGAGCCAAGAGGTCGATTTCCGGCCGTTTTATTTCTCGCAGGTCCGGTGCGATCCGTCGAACCCGCAAAAAGTGTACGCCGTCGCGGGGGGATTGCTGGTATCGACGGACGGCGGCCGGAAGTTTCGCGATGCGGGCGGCGGCGGCGACAATCACGACCTCTGGATCGATCCGCTCGATCCGGAGCGATTGCTCAATGCCAGCGACATGGGCTTCCACTATTCAGTCGACGGCGGTAAAACCTGGAGCTACGACGACGTCGTGCCCTTCGCGCAGGTGTATCGCGTCGGCTACGACATGGACACGCCGTATCATGTCATGGGCGGCCTGCAAGATCATGAAGTGTGGCGCGGACCGAACGAACTGCTCAGCCGGCGTGACGGCCCGAGCGACGGCGATTGGCTGAATATTTCTGATTGGGGGGACGGTCAATACGCCATGGCCGACCCGCGCGATCCGTCGATCGTCTATGAAGATACGCACTTCGGAGACCTGGTGCGGGCGAATCTGCGCACGGGCGAACGGCGGTACATCTCGCCGCAGCCCATCATCGCTTTCGGCACGGGAGCCTCGACGTACCCGTACCGTTTCAACTGGAGCGCCCCGCTGCTGCTCTCGCATTTCAATCCGGACGTCGTCTACTACGGGGGAAACGTGCTTTTCCGCTCTGCCGATAAAGGATCGACGTGGAACGTCCTCAGCCCGGACCTCACGCACTGCGATCCGCGGCAGCTCGGCAAAAGCGGCGGTCCCATCAGCTTCGACGACACGAATGCCGAAACGTACTGCACGATCTACAGCGTCGGTGAAGACGCGAAAGACCCGCAAACGATTTGGTACGGGACCGACAACGGGCATCTGGAGATTACGCGCAATGGCGGTGCGGCTTGGACCGACGTCATCGGCAACGTGCCGGGATTGCCGCTTCCGGCGCGCGTTTCGTCCATCTCGCCCTCGACGGTGACGCCAGGAACGGCATATGCCGCCTTCGATCGTCATCAGTGGAACGACTATACGCCCTACGCGTCCGTCACGCGCGACTACGGGCTGCATTGGCAAAACATCGGCATTGGGCTCGGCAGTTACGTTCACGTCGTACGCGAGGACCTCCACAATTCGGCGGTACTCTACGCGGGGACGGAACGCGGCGCGATGGTTTCATTCGATTCCGGACTGCACTGGAACGATCTGCGCCTCGGCTTGCCGCACGTTCCGGTCTACGATCTGCAGATACATCCGCGCGAGAACGATCTGATCCTCGGAACGCACGGCCGTGGGTTCTACGTGCTCGACGATCTCACGCCGCTCGAGAATTGGTCTGCTGCAAACGGTACTGCACCGCATCTTTTCGCGCCGATGCCCGCTATCCGGTATAGCGAGGCATCGTATCACGAGCACGGACGGGGCGCCTTCGTTTCGGAAAACAAACCGTACGGCGCGTTATTCACACTCTATCTGCCGCGCGCGCCGAAGTCCAACTCTCCAAGAGCCAAGCCATCGGTGCATGTGACCATCTCGGATGCATCCGGCGCGCAAATCGGCGCTTTCGACGCACAAGTGCATGTAGGCCTGAACCGCTTTGCCTGGGACCTGACGACGCAATTGCCGCACGGCACGCCGTCGGCCCAGGATCCTCGCGCGTACTATATCTTTTTTCCGATGAAGGTGGACGGGCCGGAGGCAGTTCCGGGAAAATACACCGCGCACATCAACACACTGGGCGCGTCGCTGGAAGTACCGGTGACGGTACTGCAGGACCCGCACAATCCCGCCTCGGCTGCGGAACTGCGCGCGCAATTCGATGCATTGGTATCGCTGGGCATCACGCAAGCGCGCGTGGAGGCGTTGATGGCGCGCTTGGTGCGCGAACGCAAGCGTTGCCGCGCGGCGGACGAATTGCTAAACCGCCTTCGCAACTCGGAACCAAGCGGGTATCGATCGCCGGCTGAACTGTCCGAGCAGGTCGCCTACCTGCGTTACATTCTCGGCCAGTATGCCGGACCACCGACGCAGCCGCAGCTCCAGCTGATGTCGCGCTACGCGGCGCTCGATAACGAGCTCGAAGGAGAGGCCGCTCGGGCATGTCCGTAGCCGTGCAGCGCTACGGCACGTGGCAATCCGTGCTCATCAATGCGTTTTGGGTGCCGCTGCATTTCCAGGACACGGCGCTCATTGCCATTTCCGTGCCGGCCGCGCTGCTGACGCTCGCGCCGCACGACCACATTCGCGCGTTCGCACTCACGGCGGCGCTGGTGTCGTTCGTGTCGATGATCGTTCCGCCGATCGCCGGCGCGATTTCCGACAAGCTGCGCTACCGCGGCGTTCCGCGCCGTGCAGCCATCATCGCGGGCGCTGGGCTCGACGTCGCGTGCCTCTTGATGATGGCCGAAGTGCACAACTTGGGATTGTTCATGACGTTCTTGCTCTTGGCAACCGTCGGCGCGAACATCAGCCTGGCCGCATATCAGGCGCTCATTCCCGATATCGTGCCGCAGGCGTCTTGGGGTTCGGTTTCGGGCGTTCGCAGCGTTGCGATGGTCGTCGGTACGGTTGTCGGCATTGGGGTCGCGGCAGGCACGTATCCGGCGAGCACCTTCATCGGCATTGCCATCGCGATCGGGCTCGGAGCGTTTACGCTTTTTGCAGTCGCGGAGCGGTACATTCCGAATCAGCCGGAAGAACACGCGCACATCAGCGACTGGAACGATTTCACGGTCGTCTTCATCGCGCGTGCCTTTCTCGCGTTCGGCCTTGCACTATTGATGACGTTCGTACTGTATTTCTTTCGCGACATTTTGCATGCGGCGAATCCGTCGGCGAATACGGGCATGGTGGCGGCGGCATCGCTCATCGGCGCGATAGCGTCGGGTATCGTCTTGGGCTGGCTTTCCGACAGGGTCGCGCGAAAAATCGTCGTCTCGCTCTGCGGCATTCCGATGGCGCTCGCGGCGGCCGGTTTCGGCTTGGTGCCGCAACAGCATTGGATGTTCGTGTTCGCGGCGCTTTTCGGCGTCGGATTCGGCGGCATCATGTCGACGGGCTGGGCGCTGGCGATGGATTCCGTTCCGCAACTGCGCGACGTGGCGCGCGATCTCGGCATTTGGGGAATTGCGCAAAACTTTCCCGCCGTTATCGCTCCGCTCGCAGGAGGATGGATTCTGGCCGCGTACGGCGGATCGCTCGCCGGATACCGGTTGCTGTTTTTCACGGCAGGCGCGAGTTTCTTGTTCGGATCCGCAGTCGTCCTCGCGGTCGGACGGCGCCCAATCATTCCATGGTGGGGCGCGCCGCTGCGCACTGCGGCGTCGCTGGCGGTTTGGACGTATGTGCACGTCGCGTATCGCATTCACGCCTGGGGCTCGCTGCCGCGCGATCGTGGGCCCGCGCTCGTCATTTCGAATCATCAAGTCGAATTGGATCTCATGGGCCCGTTCAGCTCGCTTGCGCTTGGAAGCGGCCGGCGCCGGCCCGTTATCGCAGCCTGCGCGAAATTGATGTATGAACCCGGCTTCATGGCCGTTCGCATTCCGTGGCTGTGGCGCATCATGAAGAACGTCAATTTCGGCTGGCTTTTCGAAGGCATCGGATTGCTGCCGCTCGAGAACGAGCTGCAATCCCGATCCATTGCGCGGTGGGCGTGGGGCGCGCAGCGCCGCCACGGAGTACTGGCGTTGGAAGAAGTGTTCAAACCCGCAGCAATCGAAAGAACCGGAGTTGCCGGATTGACCACCGCGGAATTGTTTTCCGCGCAGCATTTCAAAAAGGCGCAAGAAACGTACGTGCGGCTCTCCGAACTGAACGTTCGATACCGTAAAGAAGCGTTCGACGACATGAAGGACGGCGTCGAGCGGGATCTGCAGCGCTTCGAAGACGCGCTCGACCGCGGCGCAACGTTCTACGTGACGCCGGAGGGCGAATACACGAAGAGCGGCGAGATGCTGCCGTTTCGCGGCATTTGGGATCGTATGCTTCCTCACGTGCAGCAGGTGTACGTCGCCGGCATCAGCTACGATCCGTTTGCAGGCCCGCGACTCAGGCAATACTACCGGCTGGTGGAAGCGCGCGAAAAATCGAGCGCGATCGACGACCTCAAGGCTGCGCGCCCGGTGACGACGAGCGCGCTGCTGGCCGAGTGGCTCATCGCTCGAAGCGACGCGTTTACGGAAGAAGAGGCAGCGGCGGCAATCGAAGCGCGCGTCGCGTCTTTGCCGCGCGAGTTGTTCGTGGTGCCGCATCTCGCGCGCTCACCGCGATCCGCGGTGCGGCAGGCCGTCACCCAAATGACCCAACTGGGAATACTGCGCCGCACCGGCGATCGATTCACGCTTTCCGAACTGCGCGTCCATGCGGCATTTCCGGGAGTGGACGACATCGTTGCGTTCCAGGCGCGCTTTTTCGGCGAAACCCTGCAGGGCTTGCAATCGCGTAAATCGGCGTAAACGGACCAACGCGCAGGGACGTTCGGCGCAGTCGCGCGCTCAGAGAGCGAGGGTATGCTAGAGCACTCGGGAGGTCGCACGTGTCGCCGATACTCGAAACCGCCGGTCCCATTATCATTACGGCAACGGCTGCTGCCTGGTTCATGCTGCGCCACGCACGGCACGAGTCAGCCGCCGCGCCTGCGCCCCCTGCTGCGCCGACGGCTCGCGTTACGTCAGGCGAAGTTCAGTTCGTGCGTCCGAATCCCGGAAGCGTGGAAGGTCTGGAAATTCGCTACGGCTCCGATGCGCTGGTGCGCGCCGTTCGCGTCGGCGCGATGAATTCGGAACACAAAGAGCTGCTGCTCACGATGGACGAAGTGCAGTGGAATCTCATGCCGAACGCGCAAAAACAGGAAGTCGTGGCTGCGGCGCGCAGCACGTGGGCCGCCAAGATGTGCGCGTTCGGACCGGACATCGCGTACGTCGTCGTGGAAACCGATCGCGGGCGCGTCGTAGGCCGCGCGGATCCGCACCACGTTACGGTGCTGTAACCCTACGTCTTCAGCAATCCGGGAAAGCGTCGCCGAAGATCGGCGAGTTTCGGCTTGTCGTTGATCATTACGTACGGGTTGTACGGATTATGCGCGACGAAATCCTGATGGTAATCTTCGGCCCGGTAGAATGTCTGCAGCGGCGCGAGTTTCGTTACGATCGGCGCGGCGAACGTGTGTGAGCGTTCGAGCTGCGCGATGTATCGCTGTGCCACAGCACGCTGATTGTCGCTGGTATAAAATATTTCCGATCGGTATTGCGTACCGTCGTCGGGCCCCTGCCGATCGAGTTGGGTCGGATCGTGCGCGACGAGAAAATATACGTCGAGAATTTGGCGGAACGAGATGCGGCTGGGATCGAAGGCGATTTGCACGGACTCGGCGTGCCCTGTCTCGCCCGTGCTGACGACGTCATAGTGTGCGGTTTGCGCGCTGCCGCCCGCGTATCCGGCGACGACGCTGCTCACGCCCCGAAGTTGTTCGAAAACCGCCTGCATGCCCCAAAAACATCCGCCTGCGAGAACGACGTGGTCCTGTCCCGGCGGCGCGGCCGCAACCAGCGCGGCGAAAACCGCGCACAAGGTAATGAGGCGCCGGATGTGCTTCATGAACGTTCTACGCTCGAACGAGGCGTTTGGATTGCCGGCCGGGTACCGTACTGCATGTCTCTCTTCGAACCGCTCCGTATCCGTGGCGTCACGCTGCGCAATCGCATTGCCGTCTCCCCGATGTGCGAGTACACGAGCGATGACGGGTTCGCGAACGGCTGGCACGCGGTGCATTTGGGCAGCCGTGCCGTGGGCGGCGCCGCTATCGTATTCACCGAAGCCGCCGCGATATCTTCGGAGGGCCGTATTTCGCCCGCGGACCTTGGCATCTATCGCGACGAGCACGTTCCGAAACTTCGTGAGATCGTCGAGTTCATTCACTCACAGGGCGCGCTGGCCGGCATACAGCTCGCGCATGCGGGATTCAAGGCGAGTACCGCGCCGCCTTGGGAGGGTGGTGAGCCGGTGCCCCCCGGCGCCGGCGGCTGGGAGCGAGTGCTCGCGCCCAGCGCGATCCCATTCAAGGAGGGCTGGATCGTTCCGCACGCGCTCCATACGGATGAGATAGCAGCGGTCCTCGCGCAATTTGCAGCGGCCGCGCGCCGTGCGGTCGCAGCGGGTTTTCGCGTCGTGGAGATTCACGCCGCGCACGGGTATCTGCTGCACGAATTTCTCTCGCCGATCACGAACAAGCGCAACGATGCGTACGGTGGAGCGTTCGAAAATCGAACGCGTATCGTTCGCGAAGCGGTGCAAGCCGTACGCAAGGAGTTGCCGGATGAGCTTCCGCTTTTCGTGCGCATTTCGGCGAGCGATTGGGCCGAAGGCGGGTGGAATGTGGAGGAATCCGCGGCGCTTGCGCGCGACCTCAAGCCCCTTGGCGTGGATCTGATCGATGCATCGTCGGGCGGCATCGTGCCGAACGCGAAAATTGCAATCGGTCCCGGCTACCAAGTGCCCTTCGCGCGGCACATCCGGGAAGCGGCACAGATTGCGACGGGCGCCGTGGGACTCATCACGCACGCGCGTCAGGCGAACGACATCGTTGCTTCCGGGAGCGCGGACATCGTGCTGCTCGCGCGCGAGCTGCTGCGGCAGCCCTACTGGCCGCTTCTTGCGGCATCCGAACTCGGCGTCGACATTTCTTATTGGCCGAAGCAATACTTGCGCGCAAAACCACGGTGATCCGGAAAGAGACGATGCAAAGAGGGAACACGACGATCGCGCGGCGATGGATGCGATGCTCGACGCGCTTACGAGGGAAACTCTTGGTGGAAAAGCGATGTGATCACGGCGTTGCCGAGGGCCGCGCGCCAAACGGCGTCTCCACGGTTGCCGGTGTGCGCATCGGAATGGGAGTCGGCGTCGTGAACGGCGTGGGCATCGTCTGCGTCGTCGCCTGCACCATCGGCTGATAAACGTTTGTTGGCGGCGGCGCCGTGTACGTCGTATAAATCGTCCGCCATTGCGGCGAGCTTCCGGGCGCGCCGTTCTCCGTGCGAACGGAAGGCCAGCGCGGCGCAGTCGTATCGGCGGGAGCCGAGGCTGGCGAGCTCGGCATTTTCGTTCGGCGCCGTCGAACAAGCCGGATTTGGCGTTGGGGTCGGCGAGAACGTGTCGATGACGGGTTTCGGCGTAGCGCACAGTCGCGTCGTCCCTATAGAAGCCACGCTCGAGTCGCTCGTCCGAAAACCGCCGGACGAACCCGAATCCGAAGATCCACCGCATGCAGCGGTTGCCGCGATCACGCACAATGCGGCCGCGGCGACACGAAAGCCTCGCATCTCTTTTGAGTGTACCTTGAAACGGAAATGGCCGCCCTGCGCCCGAAGCCCCGGCCAACTAGTCCTTATGACCACCGCACGCCGCACCGATTTGAGCCGCTCGCAAGCGCGGCGTATCGCGCTGGCCGCCCAGCGCTTCACGGCCAAGCAGCCCAACCGCGTTTCGGCGGGGCAGTTGCTTCGCTTAATCGAGCAGCTCGGCGCCGTTCAAATCGACTCCGTGAACGTTCTCGTCCGATCGCACTATTTGCCGGCGTTCTCGCGCCTGGGGAGTTACGACCGCACACTGCTCGAGCGCGTCGCATACCAGCGCCCGCGCCGAATCTTCGAATACTGGGGGCACGAGGCCTCATTCCTTCCGGTCGAGACGTTTCCGCTGCTGCGCTGGCGCATGGAACGCTCGCGATCGGGTGCGGGCGTATGGAACAACGTCGCGCGAGTAGGAAGAGAAGAACGCGACTTGGTTGCGCGCGTGCGCGAAACGATCGAGCAACGCGGCCCGATGAGCGCGTCGGATTTCGAACCCGAAAGGCGCGAGCCGGACCGCAAGCGCGGATGGTGGAGTTGGAACGACACGAAACGCGCGGTCGAGTATTTGTTTTGGTGCGGAGAGATTACTCCGCTGCAGCGACGCAGCAGTTTCGAGCGCGTGTACGATCTGACCGAGCGAGTCATCCCATCGGATATCTTGCGTGTGCAAGTCGACGATGCAAGCGCGTATGCGCGGCTCGTCGAGATCGCGGCGCAGGCATGCGGCATTGCGACGCTGAGCGACTTACGCGATTATTTTCGAATGCCCGGCGCGCGCACCAAAGAGGCCGTCGACAATTTGGTCGAATCGGGACGATTGCTGCAGGTCGCCGTCGCGGGCTGGAAGCAGCCGGCCTATTTGCACGCCGGCGCGCGCACGCCGCGCAGGGTCGAGGCCAGCGCGCTGCTTTCGCCGTTCGATTCGCTCGTGTGGAATCGGGACCGGACGAAACGGCTATTCGATTTCCATTACCGGATTGAGATTTACACGCCTTCGCACAAGCGCGTGCACGGATACTACGTGCTCCCGTATTTACTCGATGAATCGCTCGTCGCGCGAGTCGACGTCAAGGCCGATCGCGCGAGGGGCGTATTGCTCGTGCATGCGATTCATTACGAGAGCGGCGTGGACCGCCGGCCGGTTCGAGCGCGCCTGAGTGAGGACTTGCAGAAGATGGCGCGCTGGCTCGAACTCGACCGGGTGAAGATGCCGCGCTAGGCGCGCAGGCGCGGGCCCCAGCCGGCGAAAACGGAACCGGTGGCTGCGGGCTGAGCAACGGTCGGACGGCGGATTTCCGCTTGCGGCAGCGAGGCGAACGTGTGCAGTTTCATCGAGACTCCCTCAGACGGGCGGTGCTTTCAACTAATTTACTAAGAGTATATGGGAATGTTTCAGCCCCGTCAACTAAAAAAATAGTTAGAAGCACGCAGGAGAGGGCGCTTGCTTAGTTCATGCGCGATGCGTAGAAGATACCGTTCTGCCAATAGCCGTATGCGGTGACGTACCGCCCCGTTTGCACGGGACCCGACGTGCGGCTATCGAGCGCGGGCTGATCGTTGATCGTAATCGTTTGCCCGTACGCGCCGTTGCCGTTGTTGTATCCGCCGTTGCCGTTGTTGTATCCGCCGTTGCCGTAATTGTATCCGCCGCCGCCCTGTTCGCGGAGCGTGACTTGGTTGCCGTTCACGGCTACGATTTGTCCGCGGATTACCGAATTGCCGCCGTATTGACCGCCGCAATTCCCATTCTGCTGGCCGTATTGACCGTATTGCTGTCCGTACTGCCGGCCGTATTGCCCGTATTGTCCGTACTGCTGACCGTATTGGGTTTGACCGCGCTGATCGTCGCGATCGCCGTCGCCGTTTCCGCGGTTGTTCTGCTGTCCGTTCGGCCGGCCGTATTGGCCCGAATAGCATTGATTGGCGTTTTGCCACCGGCCGTGATTTCGCCATCCGTTATGATTGCCGTTGTTCTGATCGGCACCGGCAACCGCCCATGCGGAACCGCATGCGACGATCGCGGCGAGGCACGCTGTAGCGAGTCGTTTCATAGTGTGCACCCCTTTCGAGTGTTCTGATAACGAACCGGGCGGTGGAAAATGTTCCGGGCCGTCACGATGCGCGGACGTGCGCGAGTCGGATCCTCGCGGGGTCGCTTGCGTTGGTTGCTTGCGCAATTTGCGGCGGACGGAACGGACATTCGGCGGATCATGCATCGCTCGGGAAGCGTCTCGCAGATCATGAATGCGGAGACGCAGCTTTGGTCGGCATGGGACGGTGTTTGCTCGTCTTTGCACCGTATCCGGTTGCGACGGCAGCACTGATTTGGCTTGCATATGACCTGCGCAACCGTTCGCGCGGCTCCCGCGTCATGTCGTACATGAAAAGGATCACTCAAGCGGAAAAAGCGGAACGATTTCGCGCACTCCACGAGCGCACGGGCGCGTTCGTCATTCCGAACCCGTGGGATGCGGGAACGGCAAAAATTCTCGCGGGCATGGGCTTCGAAGCGTTGACGACGACCAGCGCCGGTTTGGCGTTTTCGCTCGGCCGCCGCGACGGCGCGGGTGCGATAACGCGTGACGAAACACTCGCCAATGCCAAAGCGATCGTCGACGCAACGGATTTGCCGGTGGCTGCAGATTTGGAGAACGGATTCGGCGATACGCCGGAGGAGGCGGCGCATACCATTCGCTTGGCGGGACAGGATGCCGGACTCGTCGGCGCATCCATCGAGGATGCAACAGGCAATTCCGCGCGGCCGATTTACGATTTCAATCACGCCGTCGAACGCATCGCAGCTGCCGCGGAGGCGGCCCGCGCATTTGCCTTTCCGTTCGTCCTTGTCGCTCGTGCGGAGAACTTTCTCCACGGACGCCGCGATTTGGATGACACGATCCGCCGTCTACAGGCGTTCGAAGCGGCCGGTGCCGACGCGCTGTACGCCCCGGGCCTTACCACCGCGGACGAGATACGCACGGTTTGCGCGAGCATAAGCAAACCTGTGAACGCGGTGATGGGACTCAAGAACCCGTCATTCACGGTCGACGAACTTGCGGCGCTCGGCGTGCGCCGCATAAGCGTCGGCTCTGCACTGAGCCGCGCCGCCCTCGGCGCGTTCGTACGGGCGGCCCGCGAGATTCGAGAGCGCGGCACGTTCGGTTTTGCGGATGACGCGCTGCCGTTCGCAGAGGCCAATCAAATGATGGATGGTGCTGCTACGGTTTGACGAGTGGGTTTTTCCAGGCGAACGCGCCGTCCGGATTGGGCTTGACCCACACGATGAGGTCCCAGATCCGAGGCATGTCGAAAACGTGCACGACGTCCGATGTATTTGCGACTTTGTGCATGCGCACGAGATCTGCCGCGGTGGGGTGAGCCGGGTCACCGCCCGCTGCTTTGAATTTATTCGCCATGACGTAATGGTCGTATGTCGCGTTCCCGCTTGCGGTGCGCCCGACCCAATGGATGTGATCGTCGAATTCGAACCAGCGGCCGGGGTTGACCCCGAACAGGTTGGGGCGCGTATTCGAATCGGCTGGGATGGAAAAATCCGCGCCCAAGAGCCGGCCGTTCTTGTCGTACCATAACTGGCTGGGATGGTGCATATCTGACGATCGCCAGTGCAGGTTCGCATAGCTCGATTGCGCCCGAGTCGTCCTCGTTCGTGTACCGGACGTAACCGGCTTTCTCCGCGTCGGACGTCGTCGGAAAACGCTTCATCAGATCCGGCTGAACGGTCGCGACGAATTTCTTTTCGGACGCGCTGAGCGGCCCTTTATACGTGGGCGCTTCGTCGGCGTGTGCGATGGCGGCAGTGATAAGAAGACAGGTAATGCAGAGCAACGCAAAACGTTTCATACAAGTCTCCCGAACGGTGTGTCTAAAGGATCTTACGGCACAGCAGCGACCGGCGCAACTGGGCTGCCTATTTTCTTGCACTCACGTCGGCCGGCCAGACGCTGGGATCCACGGTACGAGGAAGCATGGGAGTGGACGTCCAGAGTTTCTGCAAATACCAATATCCGTGGTCATCCCGGAATCTCGCGAAAACGCGTGCGGTTAACGGCGGCAAAATGACGCTATGGGATCGTAAGAAGGGCTGCTGAGCCCAGGCGGCCGGCGAGCTCACAGACCAGCTCGAATTCGCCTCGAAACGATCCGCGCATCGCTTCGCCCGTAGACAGGATCTGCCTTGGAATCAGGCGCGAGTAGCACAAATAGGGCAAGTGGTCCGGGTTATCCCCGTAATGGTTGTCTTCGAAATAATATGGTATTGCCAAGTGCGTCAGTCGATAGTACGTCGCGCCGGGAAGCATTTCGCGTTGCAGCATCCCCGCGTCAACAAGTGCATCCATGACTTGTTGCGCCGTACGAACGCGGGGATCGTCCGCGTACGCTGCATGCACGACGCCAATCCAAAATGGGCGTAGCCACACTCCCTGCTCCCGGTATTCGGAGGTATAACCGGGATAGTAATAGCCCGCCGATGGAACCGGGTCCCACCCAAGTGGAACGCATTCGTGATATTTGTCGTCGAGCCCCGACGCAAGTGCGCGCGTAGCGATTTGTGCGCGCGTTGGCGCGCACGCAGTGAGGCCGGCTGCAAGAATTGCAGCCAGCGGCGTTGCTCTAGTTAACCAGGTGTGAACCCGCAATTCGGCCGTCCGGTGCGATAGCGACGTCCCATTCATGCTCCGCGCCGCTCGAGAAGGTGAGCCCGTAACGGTAGACGTTTACGCCGTTTGCCGCGGTGCTGCCTACAAAAGTAAAGAATTTCAATGGGCCGAAGGCCGCGATTCCCTGCTGCACTTGCGCCAGCAACCCCGGCGTCAGAGCCGCGGAGAATTCCGGTGTGAGCTTGCTGCGATCGATGGTTCCCGACGCTATTTGATTCCAAAAATCGCGTGCGAGTGCATCGATCGCGGGATTGTCGCCAGGCGCGCCGGTCGGCGCAGCGGCAGGTTGCGGCGGCGTGCCGATGCCGTACGCTGCGGCGATCTGCTGCGTCATTCGTTCGGGAAGCCCTCGCGCGTCGAATCCGTTCGTGAGCACGACGACCGCTAGTCCATCGTCCGGAAAGAGCGCATTGTAGCAGTATCCGCCGACGCCGGGTGTGAGTCCGTTGTGCCAAAGCTCGCGATGCCCTGCGAGTCGATCGATCACCCAACCCATTGTGTACCGCTCGGATCCCTGACCAGTTGGCACGCCTTCATGCCACACCTGCGAAAGATACGAACTGGGAAGCAGCCTCCCTTGGGTGAGCGCGAGGTCCCATTGCGCAAGATCGCGCGCGGAGGAAACGGCTGCTCCGGCGCCGCTGAAGAGATCGAGGCTAAGCGGCGGCAGCTCGGGTCTTCCGTTGACGTAGCCGACGGCTATGCTCCCGCTTCGCTGCGCCTCGTATCCGAATGTGCTGTCCGTCATCCGGAGCGGCTCAAAGATGCGAGTGCGAAGAAACGTGCCGAACCGAATCCCGCCTGCCTTTTCGACCACCGCCGCAAGAGCCGCATAGTTTGCGTTGCTGTATTCCCACTTCGTCCCGGGCTGGAAGTCGGGCTTGTCGGTTGCGAGTATCGAGACGATCTTTGCCGGCGGAATAGCGCCCTGCGTCGGCCATGGATGCTCGCTGAGCAGCGGATAGTTGTGCAAGCCGCTGTTCTGATCGAGCAACATGCGGATCGTAATACGCTTTGCATTCGGCAGCGATGGAACGTATTTGGAGAGCGCGTCAGTCAAAGCAATCTTGTGTTCGCGAACGAGCAGCATCACGGCCGCGGCGGTGAGTTGCTTGCTAAGTGAACCGATGGCAAAGGGCGTGTCCGCCGTCACCGGACGATGCATCGCGACGTCGGCGAAACCAAAACCGCCGGTATAAACGATTTGGCCCTTGTAGGCGACGGCCAAGGCAATTCCCGGGGCCGATCCCGTAGCCAGTGCCGTTTTTCCAATGCCTTCGAAGAATGTCGAGTCCGGTGAAGCGGCGGCTGGTAACGGCTGAAGGCCGAACAAGACGAGACAAGACAGAATGGCGGTAATCCTCACGGGCGTCCTTTCATTTGACGAATCGTTGCAATACGGTGGCGACTTCATCTTCCGAGTAGCCGCGGTGCTCGAGCGTCGCCATGAAATGCGCTACGGCTTCCTGAAGCATGCGCGCACGCGTTCGCTTGTCATTTGCGGGCGTGTGCGCGGCCACGCGCGTTCCGCGCCGTCCTTCACTCGTAAGCCAGCCCTCTTCCTGAAGTTCGGTGTAGGCGCGCGCTACGGTGTTCGGAGCGACGCCGAGATCGCCCGCGAGCTGCCGAACCGTCGGCAGCGTATCGCCGGTACGCAGTTCGCCGCGCTCGATAAATCCGCGCAATTGATCCATGATTTGCTGGAAAGGAGCGGATTCCAGATCCGGATCGACCTCGAGAAACAGCTCATTCACGAGCAAACCGAAGAGGCGCGGTCGATCTGACGCACGTACAACGTCACCCATGCCCACAGTGCCGCCCACAGAGCAAAAGATGCGAAATTGAGCGTGCGCTGGACGGGCATCACGATGGGCAAACCGCCATTCACGAAACTTATGAATACGAAAACGATGCCCACGGCAAGCACCGCAGTTATGCCCGCGCGCCGAAGACGCATGGCGCGATCGCGTATGCGCTCCGATTGAGCGTCCACGCCGGTGAGCTGAAGGGGCGCACTGACGATTTGCCGGGCAATGGCCGCCATGAGCAGCGCGCAAAACCCGATCATCAGCGCTGCAGCGCGTTCTTGCGCAAACACGACGTACGGGATGAGCATGAGCGCCGAAGCCGCGGCAGTGGCGATCCAGATGGCCGGAATGACGTCTACCGCCGGTCGTGGTGCAAGCGATGCTATCCGCCGTCTGCGCGCGCGCTCTTCGCGTATCATGTAGACGCTTGCCATCGCGAGACAAAGCACGCCATAGCCGATAACGGCCGGGACGATGCCGAAAAAGACGAGTGCGCCGATGACGAGTGCAAGCGGCGCGACGATAAAACGTTGCTCCCGCAATCCCCAACCGGTGTAAACGACGACTGCGAGGAGGGCCAACGCGGCGACGGCGAGGCGCTGGTCGATTGCTTGCGATTCCATTGTATTAGGTACATAACACAAAGAACTATTTCGTGTCAACATGTTGATACAAAGTGCGCGGCAGGTATTTTACCGAGGTTACCGTGCTCGAGCGGCAACGCTTCGTAGGGTGTTGTGAAGCCGCGCCGAAAAAGAACGCATATACAGGCATGATGGGCCGTAAGGGAGGTAGCGGTGCGGATAGTAATGCTGTTTTGCGCGACCGTGCTTTTTTCCGTAATCGCAACATCGATGGCGGCAGCAGGAGCAGTGCCAAAAACGGAAATCATGATTGTCGGCGTTTCACATCTCAGTGCAAGGCGCGACATCGTCAAGAGCGTTTACACAGATAGCCCGCTGTCCGCAAAACGCCAAGCGCAAATCGATGACGTCGTGAGCCGCCTGGCACGCTTCCGCCCGACTAAAATACTGATCGAGGCCCCGTTCGGCGATCCAAAATTTCCGAACCAATACCGCGAATACCTCGCCGGGCGGTTTACGCTTGGTGCAAATGAAGTATATCAGTACGGGTTCAAGCTTGCTGCGCGATCCGGAAACCGGACGGTCTATCCCATCGATACATGGGGACCATCGATCTATAGCGATGACTCAGCCACCGGAAGGCGCATCAACGCTTACCTTATGAAGCATTTCAACAGCGTGAAGGATCCTTTGAATGATGCAGAGATTGCGCGGGATCACTATTTGCAATTGCACGGCTCTTACCTCGATGAGTTGCGTCATCTGAACGGCGAGAGCGCCATCCGCGCAAACGCATTGTGGTATAGCATCTTCGTTGGAATGGGGCGGGAAGCCGACGACGCCGGCGCTGCGTACGTAGCGCAATGGTATACGCGAAATTGTTACATCTTTTCGAACATCCTCAGCGTCATCCGCCCGGGCGATCGCGTAGTTCTGCTAATGGGGCAAGGGCACAAATACTTGTTACGTGAACTCGTTCGCCTCAATCCGAATCTGGTTTACGTCGACCCTTTGGAATACTTCAAATGACTTCGCTTGCAAATGTCGGGATATCATCTGCTGTGCGCTCGAGCGACGGAGCGGCTGGCACGCATAGGTTTCGTCAGAGGGCGTCTAGGCCGCACCAACAAAAATCATTTTATGGATAAGGGCGATTGAGTACGCTGAGTGCGGTTCGTAGCGGCCTGGATCGTCGTAGCGGTCGCTCTCGGTAATTTGGCGCGCGAGTGCTCATCAATGGCGCCTTGTGTAGCGAGCGTCTTTCGGATATGGCCGCGTAACTCCGGAGATCGACGTTGTATGAGGAGCCACGGTCGTAATCACGGCTTGTTTGTGTACCGTAGTTGGCGCCGCGACGCGGGGCCGCGTGACACAAAAAAATACCGCGAGGTGTGTCGCGGTATTGAGTGGCGCTTAGGCGTTTGGAGTTGGCGGTCTTCTTCAAACGCCGTGTTCCGGCTGTTGCGGTTTTCCGCTACCCATCGTTCCGGAGAATTTCCAATTGTACGTGGAATCGCTGACTTTCGTAATCGTTCGTCATGCCGAGAGCGCCGATGGATGCGGACTTGTCCGTCCACACCATCGCGTTGCCGTTCCGGCCGGGCGAATACGCAATGCCGTACGTGCCGAAGTCGTCGAGGCGACCTGAACGCCGCATCGCGTGTCACAGGCTCGATCGACGATCGAGGGCGAGTTGTGGCTCGAGCGGTCGCTCGCTGTCCGGCACTAATCGAATACTCGGCGCAACGTCGGTGGCGTTCGGCGGAAGCATCCATGCCGCGTCGGATTCTCGGCGATGAACTCCAGGAGCGTCGGATTGGTGAAATAGTTCGAGCCGGGAAGAGCGATGCGCTTGCGGACGAGGTCAGGATGTTCGTGCATCCACGCAGCAACTCGTCGACGCCTCCGGCATCCAGCCGCTCGAGGCATACGACATGCTGCATCTCTGATCCGGTCGGGCTTCGGTGTTTGGAATCCGTGGTCAGGGGCCGTGACGTATCTTGAGGTGCGACCAGCTAAAGCCGAATAATAGCGCCGATAGTCAATGAGGGTCTAGCTTAATGCGCATTTCCAGATATCGCGTCCAACGCACGGCGCAACGAGGATGAAACTCGCGAACATTGGGCGGCACATCTGCCGCATTATCGCGTCGAGGAGACTTTCGCCTGATTTCTTCGAAAAGAAACGCTGGGCGAGCGGGAAGCGGCTTCGTCTGCATAACAGATTCCTTCGTTGCTGCGCCTGAACATCCGAATAGCGGCGAACGACCGTTAAGTAGATGCGTCTCTACGAGGGTGGCCTCTGACCTTCCGCGGACCGGATGCGCCCTAGGCTCGACGGCGTGCATGCGCTTAATCCTATCGGCTTTTTCGAGCCCGAGTTGGGCGTGCGATTTCGGCATACAAATCAGACCGGGCGCATAGATAAAAAAAGGGCGCGGAAATGTCCGCCTCCTCTATGTCGAGTATCCCGACTGAGAATATCCTACGTCGGCATATACCGGTAACGTGCGCGTATTCCAAGTCGGGTGTATTCGTGTGTCAGACCGTTGACACAACGTGATAACGGGCTCCGCCGGCACGTGCCGGTTGTGGCCAGCGCAATGGTTCGGATCGGCTCATCGAGCTCTACTTCGCGAGGACAATGTGCGTGGCTCGGTCCGTCGGAACATGCTCGACTGTTCGATATCCCAGAGTGCGGAGATCCAACGCCCTAAAGAGCGATTCGCCTTGGCCAAGCGCAATTGGAGCGCAAGCGAGGTGAATTTCATCTACGTAGCCGGCCTGAACGTATTGCCTCACGGTTTCGACACCGCCGCCAATCTTGATGTCCTTTGCACCTGCCGCTTCGCGCGCCTTTTGCAGCGCATCCTCAATGCCGCCGGAGACAAAATAAAATGTCGTTCCGCCTAGCATCTCGATTGGCGGCCGTGGATAATGTGTCAGTATGAAAGTTGGCGCATGATAGGGCGGATTGTCACCCCACCAGCCTTTCCATCGATCGTCCGGCCATTCCCCACGAACAGGTCCGAACATGTTGCGACCCAGGATGAATGCACCGAAACCTTCCATTGCGCGACGGGCGAACTGGTCATCAAGGCCAGTTTCACCGCCCTCTTTTCCTTGCATCTGATGAAACGTTCGCGTTGGGAAAAACCACTGAAAGACCTCATCGCCTCGCAAACCAAGCGGATGATCTAAACTCTGAGCGGTTCCCGCAGCAAAGCCATCAAGCGAGACACCGAATCCGGCAACTTTTACTTTAGTCATTTCATTTCTTTTTATAAAGCTGTTCGTCGGGATGTTGAGTTGTAACGATCCTCTTAGGTGAACGCCTCGAGGTCTTCGTCCGAAAACAACGGACGGATTTCGATCGACTCGCCGTACGGGAAAGGGCACTGCGAAAGGCGTTCGACGAGCACTTCCTTCGAGCTGGCTTCAAGGAGCCAGAATCCGGCGACCAACTCCTTTGTCTCCGCGAAGGGCCCGTCGGTTATCTGCGGCTTTGCCCCCGAGTAGTCGATGCGGGCGCCCGCGGAGGTCGGCTTCAGGCCGCCCATCTCCAGGAGCATGCCGTCGTTGATGAGCGTTTGGTTGAACGCCCCCATTCTGGCTAAGTCGTCGCTGAAGCTCTCCGGGAAGTTCCCGGCTTCATAGCGGGGAACTTCGTCTTTATTCGGTTTAACCATGACCAAGAATCGCATGGGTCTCCTCTTCTTTTGGGTTGTTTTCTACCTACCCGTCGAACGGAACGGCACGAAATCGACATCGGCCGGAAAAATTGGCGCCGGAAAAATCCAGCAGCAATCGCTTTTGAAACATCCACGCGACGACGCTGACTATACTCGCCTGGAAGACCGGAACAAGCCGTGCTACGATTTGAAAGGAGTAAAATGAGTCGTTTCCGTTTCCGCTTCGCTTTGCCGGCCGCGATTGCGATCTGCGTCTTTGGCGTGCAACCGGCGGCCGCCTCGCAAACCACGTACACGCTTCCGAACCAGGTACACTGGATCCGCGATACCGGCAAAGGGGCCGGAAGCTTTTATGCGGTGATTCGTGGGAGGAACTCGGATGTCTGCGACAACTTGGTTCGAAGGAAGTTTCCCGCGAGTTTCATCTATCCATGGCATACGAACCATAACAGTTACGCGATATATACGGTCCTGCAGGGAACGCTGGCAATCGGGTTCGACAAGCATCACGCGCGATCGGCCGAGCGCCTCTTGCCGGCGGGATCGGTAATGCAAGGTTTAGGCAGCGAACCGCATTACGGTCGGGCGATCGGTCTAACGATCTTCGACGTGTACACGCCGTGTTTCAAGCGTTAGTTTCACCAATGATGGGGCTCATGAAGCACACGCGAAGTTCCAAATAACGGACGCATCCTCAGAATCCGTCAATAAAAAAGCCGGCGATTTTTTCGTCGGCTTTTTTGTTTGTGCGGCTAGGAACTCTTAAGTCCCATTATGCACACGTCACGTCGCGTAAGTGACATTTTGCAGGTTTTCGCATACAAAATGTCACCATCGCATTCTAGGAGCACCCACTTGTCGAACCGCACGAATCACACTTCTCACACGACCCGTTGCGGACCATCGTAAGCTGTCCACATTCGCTGCATGCGTTTCCGGTGTAGCCCTTCGCGCGTGCGGCCGTTACTTGTTGCGCCCGCGGCACCGTGGCGACGCCCGTTGAAGGAGAGACCGGTGACGGATCGCGTCGCTCGTGGCGGCGCTCCTCGGCTACGACGTGCGGCGTTTCGTTTTCATCGTTCACGAGCGAACCGGGATGCAGATGCGTACTGGTCGGGTGGAGTTTTTCGCGAACTGCCGCCGGCACGTACCGCACTTCGCCCGTTTCCTCCGCGACGAACTCTTCCTCGACCTTCGGACCCATCGCGTCCATTTCCATGCTCGGCTGCACGTGCGCGAGCTCGTAGCGCCCGAGATAACTCACTGCGAGTTCGCGGAAGATGTAGTCGAGAATCGAGGTCGCCATTTTGATGTGATCGTGACCGACGACCGGACCGTTGGGTTCGAAACGCGTGAACGTAAACGCTTCGACGAACTCTTCGAGCGGCACGCCGTGTTGAAGACCCAGCGATACGGCGATTGCGAAATTGTTCATCAGGGAACGGAAGGCCGCGCCTTCCTTGTGCATGTCGATAAAGATCTCGCCGAGTTGGCCGCCTACGTATTCGCCCGTGCGCAGATAGACTTTGTGGCCGCCCACGATCGCCTTTTGCGTGTAACCGCTGCGACGCTCCGGTAAACGCCGGCGTTTTGCGATATACCGATAGACGATTCGCTCGGCGACTTGCAGCGGATGCTGGTACGGCGGCTGCGAGACTTCCTCGTCGGCGGTTTCCCCTCCCAAATCGTACGTGGCGGCAAGCGGCTGCGAGAGTTTCGAACCGTCTCGATAGAGCGCGACGGCTTTGATCATACGCTCCCATGCGTAACGGTATGCTTCCTTGACTTCGGCGACGGTCGCCGTTTGCGGAAGATTGATCGTATTGTGATTTACAATTCCGTTTCCGACGAAGGCATGCGTCTCGGGGACGGAAATATCGAATACTTCGCGCTCGCCGGCGTCTGCGACATGCTCCACCGGACTAAAATGGAGATTCTTCGAGACAATCGTTTGAAGCCACTCGGGAAGCTCGACTTGCGGCTCCTCGGACAAGCGTCGCACCGACTCCCACGAGACGCGTTTCGTTCTCGCATCCACAAGATGCCGATAACGTGCGCGAATTCGAGTGCCTTTGCCGTTCCTTCCGGATTTCCCCATCGGAATCAGATCGTACAGCTTCCGGCCGTCGATTCCGGGAATGACGTCGGTGGCGCTTTGCGCGTATGTCTCTCCTGAAAGGACCAACGCGCGCTCCTGCTTGTGCGACTCGGTAAAACCGATGCACTCTAAGAGTTTTTGTGCTTGACGACCCGCTGCATACACTTCGCCGTACGATTTGTCGTAGGCCTTATTGTATTTTTCGATGCGGCTGTGCACGATCCCGAGATTCGTCAGCACGCTCTGCACATCGTCCAATAACTGAGGCGAGTCCAAGCAGATCGCCCACTTCGCTAGCGATGTAGCAGTCGTGTAAGCGTCTAGCGAGAGGCCCGATAGGAACGCGAGGACCATTTCCCGCGGAGACTGCAGTATAGCGTCCGGAATGCGCTTGTTGGACGCGCGGGTGCCGCATCCCAAATATTCGAGGAATTCGACGAGCGTCTTTGACGTAAACGTAACCTGCGGGCATTTCCCGTTATGACGGACGAGGCGACCTTCGATCCCGAGCTGTGAACGAGCTGCGGCGAGCACGAACTCCAAAACGCCGATATCCGCATTCGTAATGCTTACGGTGTAGTTTTGACGTGTCGTATGCCCCTCCGAAGCGTATGCGCCCAGGAAGAAGGCGAGGTCCTCCGTCATGTGCGCCGGGACGGCAATGGTCTTTTGAAAACCGTATGGTTTGGAAGGGGCGAAATCGTCGAACCGGACAGGCGTGGCGGACCACATGTTGTCGCCATACTGTGTAGCGACGAAGTCCCCGGGTTGTATTTCGGAAAGAAAACGCCACTGGAGTCCTTGATCGCCGCACGTCAAGACGCGGTGGTTGGGTGTGCCGATGACCTTATGTCCGCTGCGCAGCCGTACTTCACGCGTTGGGCGCAACCCGCCATAGTAGAACGCGTCCGTCGAGCGCGGACCACCGAGTGAGGCAACGCGCATCTCATGGCTCCGGAACGTATCGGCGCGTTCAGCCTTGCGCAATCCTTGAATTCGAACGAGTCCGTTTTCCGTTGTGAGCAGCGTTTGCCCCACGACGCATTTCGAGATTGCACCGCTGACGAACGGTTGAGCAGCCGCCATCATGTCGATATGCGCGAGCGGGCGAATAAAGCGCAAGCCATGCTTGCCGCAGGGTGTCGCACAGTCGAAGACGGCAAGATGCTCGTCTTTGAGATGCGGAGCACCCTCCAGCGTCATGCGCCCGCAGATGACGTCCGACGCTTCCTCGATTTGCTGCTGCGTGAAGCCCAAACCATCGCGCAGCATCGAGAAGTTCCAATCGTTGAGCTGCTCTTCCGTCAGCCCCAGTTTTTCTTTGCAGAACTGCTCGGTCAGCGTGTACTTGTTGAACGCGAATTGCAGTTCGAATGCCCCCGGCAGTGCCGCTTCGACGCGTGCGAGATCCTCATCGCCGAAGCCTTTCGCCCGCAACGTCGCCCGGTTGACGTGAGGAGCGTTCTCGATAGTGCCTGTGCCTTTGGCAAAAGCTTCGATTTCCGCGATCTGCGTTTCGCTATAGCCCAAACGCCGTAACGCCGGTTCGACGGACTGGTTGACGATCTTGAAGTAGCCTCCGCCGGCGAGTTTCTTGAACTTCACGAGCGCGAAGTCGGGCTCGATGCCGGTCGTGTCGCAGTCCATCACCAGGCCTATGGTCCCAGTCGGCGCGATCGTACTGACTTGCGCGTTTCGATATCCCGCAACCTCGCCGATTGCTAATGCTTCATCCCACATCTTGCGTGCGAGCGACCACGTCTCTTGCGTGAAAAGCGTTGGTGCGTGCGCTATCGGTTTGACGGAGAGCCCTTCATACTCATCGTCGGGCGCTTGATACGCGGTGCGCCGATGATTACGAATGACGCGCAGCATATCCGCAGCATTGCGCTCGTAGTTTGGGAATGCGCCAAGTTGCTGGGCCATTTCCGCCGAGCAGCGGTAAGCCGTTCCAGTCATGAGCGCGCTGATTGCGCCGCACCAGCCGAACGCTTCTTGGGAATCGTACGGCAGTCCCATACGCATCAACAGCGTCCCGAGATTCGCATAGCCAAGGCCGAGCGTGCGGAAATCGTACGATTTCTGCGCAATGATCTTGCTCGGGAACTGCGCCATCAGAACGCTGACTTCCAGCGTAAACGTCCAGATGCGGCAGGCTTCCGCGAAACGAGCCGCATCGAAGTCGCCGTTGGCATTTTCGAACGTGACCAAATTCAAGGACGCCAAATTACAGGCCGTGTCGTCCAGGAACATGTACTCCGAGCACGGGTTCGACGCGTTGATGCGCCCGTCCGAAGGACACGTATGCCACTCGTTGATCGTGGTGTCGTACTGCGTTCCCGGATCGGCGCACTGCCAGGCCGAGACGGCTATGGATTCCCACAAATCGGCCGCGGGAACGGATCGGTGAAGGCGCCCGTCGGTGCGGCCGATAAGGTCGAAGTTGTCGCCTTTGTCGAGCTGCGTGAAAAAACTGTTGGGAATGCGGACGGAGTTATTCGAATTCTGCCCCGATACCGTTCCGTACGCCTTGCTGTCCCAGTTCGTGTCGTACGTCTCGATCTCGATCTCTTTGTAGCCCTGCTTGGCGAAATCAAGCGCGTACTGCACGTTGGCTTGCGGAATTCCGGCGGTTAACGCAGAGCGCATCGCGCCCTTGAGCGCAGGATTCAACGCCGGATCGAGCCGCGCCTCATCCGGAAGCGTTTCGTCGTTTGCGGCACGCATAATCGCGTTCAAATACTTCTCGCAAGCGATGGAACCGGCGACCAAATCGGAAACTTTCTGTTCTTCTTTGACCTTCCAGTTGATGAACTGCTCGATGTCCGGGTGGTCGAGATCCAAGCACACCATCTTCGCTGCGCGCCGCGTCGTGCCGCCCGACTTGATGGCGCCCGCTGCGCGATCGCCTACACGCAGGAACGACATCAGTCCGGAACTCGTCCCGCCGCCGGAAAGCCTTTCGCCTTCGCCGCGCAGACGGGAAAAATTCGAACCGGTGCCGCTGCCGAACTTGAAGATGCGCGCCTCACGAACCCACAGGTCCATAATGCCGCCCTCGTTTACCAAGTCGTCGTCGACACTTTGGATGAAGCATGCATGCGGCGCCGGATGTTCGTACGCACTCGTTGAGCGGCGCAGTTCTTTGCTGCGCGGATCGACGAAATAGTGCCCTTGAGCCGGACCGGCAATGCCGTACGCCCAGTGCAGCCCCGTATTGAACCACTGCGGTGAGTTTGGCGCGCCGATCTGGCGAGCGAGCATTGCGCTCATCTCGTCGTAGTACGTGCGTGCGTCTTGCTCGGAGTCGAAATAGCCGTTTTTGAAGCCCCAGTACGTCCAGCAGCCCGCGAGCCGGTTGAAGACCTGGCGCGAATCGCGCTCGCTGCCGAATTCGGTACCGTCGGCGGGTTCGCAGCGCCACAGCCACTCGGGCACGCCCTCTTCGGGAATGCGCTTGAACTCCTTCGGAACGCCGGCCTTGCGGCAATACTTCTGGGCGAGAACGTCGACTGCGACCTGGCTCCATCCGGTCGGCACCATGACGTCCTTGGCCTCGAAGATGACCGAGCCGTCGGGGTTGACGATGCGTGAGGTGCGGGGTTCGAAAGTGAGACCCGCGTAGGCGTCGCCGGGCGCCGAGTAGATGCGGCGGAATTTCATCGAGGCTCCTTCCTCCGATGGGTGGAGGACCCGTTCACTTCGAGCAAGTTGTATCGAACACCTGTTCGGTAGTAGAGGGTCTACCACGGGTAGAGTGCCCATAAATTGTACTACCGGGGTGTGGGAGATACAAGATATGGTAGTGCGCACCTTGTGCGCAAGATGTCGACAACGCAAAATTCTTGTGCACCCGGACGGCATCGGTGGTGGAAAAGGTGTCTCCTAGGTGCACGCCCTGTGGAAACTTCCGAGGATAGCGGGGAGAAGTGGCCCAATCGCAGCTACGCATGCTCGGGCCCAACCGTTTTGCACCCCGCCTTCACGACATCGCGCTAGCCGAGCTGTCGGCGCTCGGCATTCGCGGCCTCATCGTCGATTTGGACAACACGCTGCTGGGCTTTCGAGAGACCGAACTGGCCGCCGAGCACCTTGCTTGGGTAGAAGAGGCGCACGAACGGGGTTTTGCGATGGTCATGGTCTCGAACAATTTCAGCGATCGGGTGCGCGGGATCGCGGCTCAGCTGCGAGTCGAATGCATTCCGAATGCGCTCAAGCCGCTGCCGTTCGGATTTTGGCGCGCAATGCGTCATTTGAAGCTGCCGCGCAAGCAGATAGCCGTCGTCGGGGATCAGCTTTTCACGGACGTGCTCGGCGCGAAGCTCAGCGGGAATCTGTATACGATTCTGACCGAGCCCATCGAAAGCAAAGACTTTGCGATTACGCAACTGTTCCGGTTCTTCGAGCGCCTGATGCTCCCGGAGCGGCGCAGGTGAGACTCGCGATCATCGGCGACCCGGTTGCGCACAGCCGCAGTCCCCGTCTGCACCGGGCGTTCATGGAAGAGGCCGGCATCGAAGACGGCAGTTACGTCGCTATTCGCGTTCCCAAAGACAACGGCATCGACGTCGTGCGCCGCATGCGCATGGACGGCTACACCGGCGCCAACGTCACGACGCCGCTGAAAGAAGAAGTGCTCCGTGCGTGCGACGAACTCACGGAAGAAGCGCAGTTCGTCCAAGCAGTAAACACGATTTTCTTCGGACGCACGATCTTGGGTCACAATACCGACGGCGTCGGTGCGCGCGTCGCGCTCGAAACGATCCTTACTCAGCCGGTTGCACTCGAACGCATCGGCGTGCTGGGAACGGGACCGACCGCGCGCGCCATACTCGCGCAACTTCGCGAAACGGACGCGTACACGTTCGTGTGGGGACGCGATCGCGAGAAGGTGCAGGAAATTTGCGAGCGCTTCGAAGCCAAACCCTGGCGCGAGAGCGCGCCCGAAGTCGTCATTTCCACGCTTCCCGCCGGCGTGAACTGCCCGAAGACCTCGTCGAGCAATTATTGTCGGCCGATTGCGTCATGGATACCAACTACGGCGAACGCTCGACGCTGGAACGCCAAGTGCACCGCGAGATCGTCAAGGGTGATGTCATGCTGGAAGCGCAAGCGCGCGCGTCATTCGATTTTTGGCTGGCGCACGCGCAGGCACTGGTGGAGGAACGACTCTAGCGCTCTTCCGGTCGAGCGAGCCAGCGCGCGACATTGCGTGCAAAATCCTGGAATATTTCCGAAGCGCCGTCGCCCGGTCCGTTCCACCGGCCATTTGCAAATTGGTGCAGGCACGACGTCGCGACCGCGCGCCCGCATGGACGCCCGTCGTTGCACCGTTCGTCGTCGATTGCAATGGCGACGTTGGCCGCGCCTCCGGTGCCGCCGTCGGACGCGACGGCGATAACGCGCGCAAACGGCGCGTAAGGCGGTACGGAAATCGCCGCTTCATGCGCCGGCGCCGGAAAATATTCGATGACGCCGCTCGGAGATCGCTCGCTGCGCAGCAACTCGTGCACCGGTTCGAGCGGCACGATACGCTGGTAGTCTGAATCGATTCTTGCAACCCTTGCCGGGACGCGAAGATTGCGGCGCCGCCGGTTGTGCCGGTTGTAGGTTCGAAAATGATTGACGTGTCCGACGCTGCCCAGATTCAGCAGGGAAACGCCGACGTTTTCGCGGTCGCGCGCCGTGAATATCCCGCCGCCTCTTTCGCGGAACCGCAAAATCCCGCGCACGTCCGCTGGCGCAAGACCGTTTCCGCGATCCGATGCGAAAAGCCACAGTTCGTCGAATTTCGAACTCTCCAGCGAGGAAAGCACCGGATCGCTTCCGTCCTCGCCCGGCTCGCGGTTTCGTGCCACGATGTCGTGACCGTCGCTGCGCAGCAAAGAAACCAGCGATGAAAACCGGTCGATCTGCCACTCACCCTCGCCCTCGCGGAGTGTCGTCTGCACCAGGAGATTCGCCATTCAGATGGGCCCTTTCGAAGGTCGCGACTCGGAACGCTGTATCTAAGAACGACACTTCCCCCGGAGGTGTTCGCGTACAAACGCCCGCTTACCCGAAATAAAAAACCGGCCTTACGGCCGGTTTGGCGTCATTCGCTATCCAGAGACCTTGCGCGTTTTGGCGGCCGGCATCTCCTCGTTGAAATAAAAACCCGCGTCGAGCGGGTTTTATCATTTCATTCGGAGAGGGGGAGATTCGAACTCCCGAGACGCTCAACACGTCTGCTCGCTTTCCAAGCGAGTGCATTCGACCACTCTGCCACCTCTCCAGAATTCGCGTTACAAATCTGGGGCCGTTTGACCGGCGCACCCGCTCCCGGCCTTCGGGCCACTATCATCCGCAAAGGTCAGCCGCGTCGTTTAGGCGTTCTTGGACAAAATGCCTGGGGGCTCGCCGGAGCGCGCGGAGAGAACGTCTTCGAGTTCCGAGGCGGGAAGCGGACGGCCAAAATAATAGCCCTGCGCGTACTGAGTGCCGCAATCGCGCAGGAAATGCCACTGCGCGTCGGTTTCTACGCCTTCCGCGATGACCTTCAGGCCCAGAGCGTGCGCCATCGCGATAATCGCCGAGACGATCGCGAGATCGTTTGCATCTTCGGGAATGTCGCGCACGAACGACTTGTCGATCTTGAGCACGTCGATCGGAAAGCGCTTGAGGTAACTCAGCGAGGAGTAGCCGGTGCCGAAATCGTCGAGTGAGAGCCCGATGCCGTGCGATTTCAGCTGGCGCATCACGCCGACGCTTTCCTCGGCATTATGCATCGCTATGGTTTCGGTGATTTCAAAGTCGAGATTCTTTGGATCGAAATGCGTTTCGGCCAGCGCTTCTTCGACTTGCTTTATTAGATTGAAGTGCAGGAACTGCCGCCCGGAAAGATTGACCGCGAGGCGCAGCGGAAAATTGAATCGCTGCTGCCACGTGCGAACCTGCTCCGCGGCGGTGCGCAGCACCCACTGACCGAGTTGGATGATGAATCCGGACGTTTCCGCCTGCGTGATGAACGTCTCGGGCATCATGACGGTTTGGTCGCGTTGCGGCCAGCGGCAGAGGGCCTCCACGCCGATAATTTCCCCGTCGCTCAAATTCACGACGGGTTGATAATAGACTTTGAACTCCCCGTCACTCAGCGCGTTTGCCAGGCGCTGATGCATCGGTACCAGGCGGTAGACTCACAGAGTACTAAAGTTGGATACGCTGGGCCGCCTGGCCTACCGAGCCGGCAGGAGCCCACTGTAAAAAGAAAGCCTGGCGGCTTCCTCGGCAAGGTCCGTATTCACGAAGGTCTCTTCCAGACTCGCGGCTGCCGCCGAAATTCCGTGGCGCTCCATCAGCACGACCGCGGCTCCGCTCGAGAACTCCGCGGCCGTAATCTCGGCGAGCTCCGGTGAACCCGGCGGCCGGTACGGGGTCCAGGAAACCCGTCCGAGCGTTTCAACGGCGCCGACCGTGTCGCGTTCGAATACTTTGCCCAGCTTCGAGCACACGACGCAAAAAGTCGGGTGCGTATGGATGACGGCGCGAATGTCGCTGCGAGCGGCATATGCGGCGACGTGCAATGGAAGTTCGCTCGTCGGACGTTGCGAGGGCTCGCGCGGCTTTCCGGACGGATCGGTGCGCACGAAGTCCACGGCGTGCAGTGAGCGCAGCGACCTCAGCGTCGGCGTGACGAGCAAATCGCCGTCCGCGAGGCGAACGCTGACGTTCCCGCTCGTACCGGTGACAAGGCGGCGTTGCCAGAGCTCGGTGCAGTACTCGGCCAGACTCTCGCGCGCTTGCGCTTCGGTCAGATACCCGCCGGATGCCAAATCGTTTTGATTTCGCAGTATGCGGCGATGTCGTCCAAACTTTGCGACGCCGGCGAAAACCATTCGCGGGCTGGCCGCGCAGCCAAAACGTGCGTTCTTTTGACGTTTTCCGCTGCGGCGGTCTGTAATTCCGTGGTCTGAGGACCATCGACGAACGTCATCGCGTTGACATCCATGTGTTTGGCGAGTACCGGGCCGAGTTCGGTCCGCATGCCGGTGATGATGTTTGCGACTCCGGCAGGAAGATCGCTCGTGGCGAGCGCCTCCGCGAACACGACCGCGGTCCGGGGATCCGTTTCCGATGCAACGAGCACGACAGCATTTCCGGCCACGAGCGCTGGAAGTAAGACCGACACCAAAGACAGGAGCGGGGGTTTGTCCGGCGCGAGGATGCCGACGACGCCGGTCGGTTCGGCGGTGGAAAAATTGAAATGCGGCCCGGCGACGGGATTACGCGTCGAAATTAGCGCCGAATACTTGTCGCACCATCCGGCGTACCACATTACGCGATCGATCGCAGCAGCGACTTCCTCGTCGTCACCCGTGCGCTCGACGAATTCCGCGCGGCGCGCCTCCATCATTTCAGCGAGGCGGTACAAAATCAGCCCGCGGGTCGCCGGCGCGATTTTCCACCATTTCGCCTGAGCGGCCCGTGCCGCCACCACCGCATCGCGAATGTCTTTGCGCGAACCCCGAGCGATGTTCGCGACGAATTCACCGCCGTCCGAAACCGGATCGCTGCGGCCCGATTCGGACCGCACGAACGCCCCGTCGATGAAAAGTTTGTACATTTTCCGGACCGCGAGCCGCGGCTGCTCGGCTTTCGACACGCGAGCGACCTACGACGCAAGGGCCCGTGCCCCCTGGGTTGAACCTGCCGCCATGCCCGCTGCACCGATGCGCGTCGTTATCGCCGAACCATTCGCGGATCTCGGCCAAGCCGTTTTGCAAGAGCACGGGATCGACGTCGTCTCGTGCGTGGGGCATTCTCGCCGCGAACTGCTGGCCGAACTCGAACATGCGGACGGCCTCATCGTGCGTTCCGAAACGCGCGTCGATCGCGATCTGCTCGCGCACGCGCCGCGCATTCGAGTCGTAGGACGCGCGGGCGTCGGCGTCGACGCGATCGACGTGGACGCGGCGACGGAAGCGGGCATCGTCGTGCTCAATACACCGGCCGCGAACACGATTGCTGCGACGGAGCATACGTTCGCGCTGCTGCTCGGCCTGCTGCGCAATGTCGCGCCGGCGAATGCATCGGTTCGCAGCGGACGCTGGGAACGAACGCCGTTCATCGGCACGGAGTTATTCGAAAAGACGATCGGAATCGTCGGACTGGGGCGAATCGGCGGCGGCATCGCGTCGCGCGCTCGCGCTTTCGGCATGCACGTCATCGCGCACGACCCGTTCATCCCGGAATCGCGCGCCGAGGCGCTCGGTGCGGAACTCGTGAGTTTGGAGGAGCTGCTCGAGCGCGCCGATGCGGTCACACTCCACGTTCCGCTGACGACGCAAACGCGGTGCATCATCGATGCGCGAGCCATTGGAAGAATGAAACGCACCGCAGTCCTCGTAAACTGCGCGCGCGGCGGACTCATCGACGAAGAGGCGCTGCTGCAGGCATTGGACGCGCAGGCGATTCGCGCTGCTGCGATCGACGTCGTCGCTGAGGAACCGCCGAGCGACGAGTCCACCGGAGCGCAGCTTCAACGCCATCCGCGCGTGCTTGCGACGCCGCATTTGGGCGGATCGACTCGCGAGGCGCTCGAGCGCATTGCAATCGAACTTGCGCGCGACGTTGCGGATGCGCTAGGTGGACGACCCCCGGCCGGCGCCGTGAATGCTCCGGCACCTTCCGGTGCGCAGGCCGAACGCGTACGCGCCTACGTCGCAGCCGCAGATCGGCTTGGCCGGCTGCTGCCGCAACTCTTCGAGGACGCGCTGCGCATGCCGTTGCGAATGCACGTGCGCGGCGAGCTTGCAGCAGCCGATGCGCAACCGCTACGCGCGGCTTTTCTTGCAGCGTTGCTGCAAACGACGACCGAGCGCCGCGTATCGATCGTGAATGCGGACGTGATTGCAAACGAGATCGGCGTCACACTGGAAAGCGTCGCCGATCCGCAGCCGGCGCCGTTTGCGTCGCTGCTCGCGATTTGGGCGGGCCCGCACCGTATCGGAGCAACGGTGCTTTCCGGCGGACTGCGCATCGTGCAGATCGACGACTACGAATTGGACGCGGTTCCTCACGGTGCATGGATCGTCACGCGTCACGATGACGTGCCGGGTATGGTCGGACGCGTCGGCAGCATATTGGGCGACGCGGCAGTGAACATTTCGACGATGCAAGTCGCGCGCAACCCGCAGGGCGGTCCTGCGCTCATGGTGCTCGCAATCGATCGGACGATCGGCCGCGCGCATCTGGACGAATTGCGGAACATACCGGGAATGCAGCGCGTGGACGCACCGGTGTTTTCGTGATCGCGAACATCTACATTGCGCGGCATGGTGAAACGACGTGGAATGCCGTGGGGCGCTACCAGGGGCGTCTGGAAACGCCGCTCTCGCCGCTCGGTCAGGCGCAAGCGCAAGCACTTGCGGGCGCGCTCGCAGATAAAGGGATCGCGCGCATTATCTCCAGTCCTCTTTCCCGCTGCATGCAAACGGCTCTGCCGCTCTCGACGCAGATCGGCGTGCCGATCGAGGAGGAGCCGCTGCTGCTGGAAATTGCGCACGGCACGTGGGAAGGGCGCTACCGCGACGAAATCGCAAGCACGGAACCGGATCTGTACCACACCTGGCGGCAGCATCCCGAGCGCGTGCAATTCGCGCAAGGAGAGAGTTTAGCCGATGTGTTCGACCGGTGGAAGGCTTTCGTCGAACGATTCGATCCGAGTGTGAACACGCTCCTGGTGACGCACGATATCGTCGTACGTCTGGCACTGCTCGAACGCTCCGGACGCGCGATGCAGGAGTTACGCACCGTCCACGCGCTCAATGCTGCTTACGCGCGTTTCGACGTTGAAAATGGCGCCTGGACGCTGCGCGAGGAGTGCGTCGCGACCCATCTTGCGGGATTGTCCGCGGACCCGGAGCAGCAAGCCTTATAGTCTTCCCCGTGGCCGCAATTCCCCAGTGACGCGGGCACTGGCGCATGCGTGGGGCGTTCAACCGCGCGCGGCTTTTCACTGCTCGAAACGGTCCTCTCAGTCGCAATTGCGGTAATTATCGGCTGGGCCCTTTTCCACGCACTCGTTCAAATGCTGCGCGTGAGTACCATGCAGGCGCAGCGCGACGCCGAGCGCGCCGCCGTCGCGCAACTCGCCGACAATTTCACGACCGATGAGGACAATGCTTGGGCCATTTACGTTCCGCCGCGCGATGCGCTCGGAAATTCGAATGGCGACGGGCATGAGGTGGATTTCTTCACACGCGATGCGAAACAGCAGCCATACTTCTGGGCCTACTCCTACGATGCAAATTCGAAAACCGTTACGCGGTATCGTTTTGCAACACCGGGTGGCCCTGCGAGCAAAGACCTGACGTACAGCGGCATAATCAAGTTTAATGCACGCACGTATCCCGTCACGGCGCTTGCGGATCCCACTACGCCGATTTATTCGGCGCTCTACACGGGTGCGACGCTTCGCAGCGGCGTCGTTCATTTCTACCCGAGCATGCCGTACATCGCGGGCGGAAACAATATCACGTACGTGCACCTCGAAAGCACGCGGCTGAAGCGTAATTTCGAACTGGTGACCCAAACTGCGCCGAGCGGGTTCATAATCGTGCTGCACTACACACCCTCACCTTCGCCTGCGTCCTCACCGCCTTCGGCACCGGTGGTTTGGCCGGCCGCAATTGCGTTTGCGCCGGCGGGCAGCACGATTGCCGAGGCGGCGGCGAAGCGGCCGATGCCACTCGTCGCGATGCTGAACGCAATGATTGGCGGCGGCGTTGCGGATGCAATGCCACCGCAGTGCCCGCCGTTTTGCCCGAGGACACCGCCCCCAATAAATACGCCGGTACCAACGAGCACGCCGGTTTCAACGAATACGCCGGGCTCGACGAGCGTGCCGGCTCCGACCAGCGGATCTGCAACCCCGCCGGGAGCGGCAACACCTGCGCCGACGGCTTCGTCGGGCTCGATCGGATCTTGCACCGCAATTGCGTACGCAGACGCAGCGATGACGCAGCCGCTCTCTCCAGGAACGGCGAATCCGTACACGGGTCAACCTGCAGTCGATGCAAACGGTTGTTACGCCGCGAGCGGCAGCAGCGCTCAATTCTGGGTTCATGAAAACGGCTACAATGGGGCATTTGTTGACTGGCGCAAATACATGCGGAGACTCGATTCGGCGCTTGGTGGCTGGTTGCAGCCGAATGGCGCGTACTCTCGCAACTGGTCCAACTGCGGCGCAAACCTTTACCTGCGGCAGCACATCGACAAATGGATCGTGCAGCGATCGCTTTCTTCGATGCTCGCAATCAAAGCGAGCGGCGTACGCCCGAGTTCTCGGAGGAAACACTATTGTAGACGCGACGACCGGCGCCTGCAAATACGATCCGCGGAGCCAGACGAGTTCCTGTAAGGCGACCGGTTCGGCATCGGTCAAGCCGCAGATGCGCTTTGTCGTGGAATTCGAGCGGCGGAGATGAGTTTCTGAATCAGACTGGCACTCATGACTATTCGTATTCGGAGACATACCCGACTTCGCAATCCGGATGGCAGCAAGCTCCTCAGCACAGATCGCGAACAATGACGCGAACTCGTACGGCACATCTCCGTACGATACGAACATCATTGCCATCGGCTGTCCGTTAAACTAAAGAAGCGAAAAATAGCCTGCTGGGAATTGTTAATAGAAAGGGCGAGATGCTCGAAATGCGCACTTTTGCTATAACTGCTTTGCAGTTAGGGCCAAAGCAAGCCATTTGCATCGGTGTTGATGCGAGGATCAATTGGAAAATCCGTCGCGCCATAACCCGAATGAGTGACGGGTCATATGGGATATATGCGCCCCCAAACCACAGCGTTTGCTGGATTCGATGACCACATTTGAACGCTTGCAAAACGTCCATTGGTACGTTGAGCATCTGCACACAATTTGCACCGCCGCTGTAGTTGCCATTACCGTCTGTGATAGCGACTGGAATAATTGGCCACCACCATTCGGCTGGAATCCGACCCATGCAATTGCGTACGAATTTTCGAGGCTCCATTCGTCTGCAACCGCGGATGAGAGTCCCTTGCCGGCGCGCAGCGAGTTCCACGCGAGTATGCACGGTGCTTCGATGAGCGGATCGAGCGTCGAAAGGCGGAAGTCGCCGTTCGTTTCGACTGCGGGCGGCGTGTAGAGCGGCTGCGGAGGCATCGTTGGTGCAACCAGGGGGATCGGCGATGCGGCTGTTCCGCCGCCGGTCAGAACGAGGCGATCGTGGATGGTCGCGCGCCAGCCGCTCGCACCGGGTATTGGCGTGTCCGTTGCGTTCGGCGCGGGTGTAGACCAGCCGGGCGGCGGCGTATTCACCGCGTCGGGTCCGATCACCAAAAGATAGGTTGCGTTCGGCGCGTTCACGATGAATCGCCCGTTCGGATCCGTCGTGCTGACTGCAATCGGCGTCGGCGTCGGACCGGGTGTCGGGTACGCGATCCACGGATCGAGCTGCACTTTGACGCCGGAGAGCGGTGAGCCCGATGGGTCGTCGACGAGTGTGCCTTGCGCGACCGTCGTCATTGGTGCGCTAGAGGGCGACGCGCTCGGTGGAAGTTTCGGAGGCGGACCGCCGAACGGCGTATTTCCGCCGCCGCAGGCGGCCAAAAGGAAAGCGCTCGACGCGAAAATCGACGGGACGTACTGCTTCATCCGACTCCTCCTTGAGAAAGTGCCCACACCGGGCGCTATTTAGGACACGGGCGCTCGCTTGCCCTTCGCCGCGAAGCGTTCGTAAGCGCCGGACCGTCTTTTCGCGGGGTATAAGCGCTGTATGACTACATCGACGCCGTTTTTGTCGGACGTTCAGGAACTTCGCCGTCGCGCACGCGAGAACATGATGCAAGGGCCCGTCACCAGCGACTACCGCGGAGACTTGAAGCAATCGGCCGAGGTGCTCAATCAGGCGCTCGCGACGGAAATCGTGTGCGTTCTGCGGTACAAGCGCCATTTCTACATGTGCAAAGGCATCAACAAAGATTCCGTTGCCGCGGAATTCGCGCAGCACGCGACTGAGGAACAAGAGCACGCCGATATGATCGCGGAACGCATTACGCAACTCGGCGGCGAGCCGAACTTGAACCCGGAGGGCATGCTCAGCCGCAGTCATTCCGAGTACCGCGAAGGCGACAACATGGTCGACATGATCAAAGAGAATCTCGTCGCCGAGCGCGTGGCGATCGAATCGTATCGCGAGATGATCCGTTACTTCGGGGACAACGATCCGACGACGCGGCGCATGCTCGAGCACATCCTCGCGGTCGAAGAGGAGCATGCGAACGACATGGTGGACCTGCTCGAACAGCACGGAAGCGCTGTTCGAGGCGAAACCTGACCATAAAATATACGTTCGTCCGCCATGGAAGCACGCAATGGAACAGCGAGCGCCGCTTCCAAGGTCACGTCGATATCCCGCTGGACGCACAGGGCCGCGCGCAAGCGCAGGCCCTTGCCGCATTGCTGCGCGGCGAATCGTTCGACGTCGCCGTTTCGAGCGATCTTTCGCGCGCGCTTGAGACTGCACGTGCCATTCGCGGCGATTCCTCCGTGCAGCGCGACGCGCGCTGGCGTGAGTTTGCGTTCGGCGAATGGGAGGGATTGACGTGGGAGCAAATCGAGCAGCGCTGGCCGCATTTGCGCGGCCAAGGCAGTACGGCTGCGAAACTTTACACGCCGCCCGGCGGCGAATCATTCGAAGCGGTCCGAACTCGCGTGGGGGCTTCGCTTGAAGAACTGCGCGAACGAGGTTACGCGAACGTGCTCGTCGTGACGCATGCGGGACCGCTGCACGCGGTGCTGCATACGGTTTTCGGCGACCGTGAAGCGGAGATGCGCGAAATACTCGGCACGCGGTTCTCTCCGGCGAGCGTTACGCGCATCGCGGTCGAGTCCGGACGGGCGCAAATCGTTTCGCTAAACGAAGTCGCGCACTTACCCGTGCAGCGATAATTCAATCACATGGAAGCCCTTCGGCTCGAGCACGATCGTAACGCCGCCTTCCATTTCCTCGCGCGAAACTTCGCGCCGTTCCTGCCAGCCGTGCTTGAGGCTGTCGTAGCAGCGCATGTCGTATGCACCGCGTGCTTCGAGTAACCGCACGGCGGTCGTCGTGGTTCGGTCTTCGAGATTGCCGAGAAGTGCGACGATACGGTCACCGTCTCCGAGCGCCGTCGTGATAGCCGAGTCGCCGCTTGCCAAAAAACGCTCGCTGAGATCGTCAGGCAGTACCTCTCCCTGCGTGATGCATTCGATCGATTCGCTGCTCCAAAGGCAGAGCTCGGGCATGCGCGCGAGGAAAAACGTCAGACGTTTTCCGCGGAAGGGAACGTTCCGCAGCCCGCACCAACCCCACCGCGCCGGTAAATTCGGCTTGAGCTGCGGCCGATCTCCGGACACGTCGAGGCCGAATATCCCTTCAATCACCGCCCAAATGTATCGCGGCGGAAACCATGGCGATAGCGGCATCCCTTGGTTCACAAGCGTTTCGCCGTGCAGCCACTCGGAAAACTCGCCGGGAACAGTGTTGTTGCGCTGCGGATCGCGCGCGTAGTTTTCGAAACCGTTCGTCAGCGCTTCTTCGCTGAAATCCGGAATATACTCCGCAGCGGCTTTTGCGTACCAGAACGTCACACCATTCCAGACCCCGCCCAAACACCCGCTGGCTTCTTCGGGCGTGTAGTTGATCGCGTCGTGCGGAATGGTCCGCATACCACCGGGAGTCCAAAAGTCTTCGCCGCTCAGACGCCGGATCACGTGCGTTGCGGTCGTGCGATCGGCCACGCCGAACAAAACGGGAAACAACAGGTCGGCGGTGATGTCGCTTCGCGGCGTGCCGTCGACGTCGATGTTCAGATAGAACAACCCGTTGGCCGGATTGAAGAGATGGTGATTTATCGCATCTTTGAGCGACATCGCGAGCGTTTCGAACTCTTCGTGCGCGCTATCGTCGCCGACTTCGCGCGCCATACGTGCGATCGAGCGGAAAGCCGCGAAGCATAACGAATTGATCTCGGTGGTGGCACCGCTGAGCCGGTAATTGGGAATGACGTTACGCCACCCCACGATACCGCGCGTTCCGCTCTCGCGCGACGTACACCACACGAGGCCTTCGTCATTGCGCTGTTTTGCAAGATAACGGCCTGCCTTGACGGCTGCGGGATACGCGGCTTCCAAAAATGCGCGATCGCCGGTGACCTGGTAGTGGTGCCACGAACTCCACACGATGAGCGGTGTATCGTCATTGACGTTCAAATCGAAATCTTCGCGCTCGTCGGAAAGCATGTCGTAATATTCGAGAAACAGCCCGCTCCGTTCTTGACGCTTCACGAATTGGAGCAAGCAGTCACGCGAAAAATCTTGGCGAAAGTAATCGGCGCCGGCGCAAAACCACGCGACGTCGCGCCCCACGGCCTTGGTGGAGCGGAGCGGGTCGTTGGTGAACGTCCACCCCGAAGGCGGCCGCAGCATCACCCGCTGCATGTTCGTCTTGGCCCACAGCACGCCGCGATTGATTTCCGCATTCGGCGTGATTGCGACGGAACGTTCGAGCACTTCGTGATATACGCGCTGCGTTTGTTCCAAGGCGCGTTCGGCTTTCGGCGATTTCCGGTACGCCTCAACGGCTGCGTCCTCACCCTCGGCACTCAGCGCGAAAGTGAACGCAATCCGCGCGCGCTCGTGCTTGCCCAATATGGTCGAGAAATGCAGAACGCCGCAGGCGGGCGCCGCCGGCGCTTTCGTATTTTTCGATAGCAATCCGGGCACGCGTTCGCTCACGGCTTTGGCGTGATCGATGGACACTTCGTAGCTCGCCGGGCGCCGGGAAGAACCCACGATGCGCGCGTGCTTACGCTCATCGCGGCTCACTGCGAGGAAACCCTGCAGACCTTCGTCGTAGCGGACGTCGAGTTCGTCGTCGATTCCGCCGGAGAGTTCGCAAAACGCGTACGTAGCGATCCGCTGCTCTTCCTCGGCATCGTTCGTGAACTCTACGACGTAATACGCGAGCGCATCTTCCGCATGCACGAACACATCTTCGAACACGTACACGCCGTTGGAAAGCATGTACCGGTGCTCTTGATGCTCGGGGTAGAGGAAGAAGTGGCCGCCCGTGGAGTCCAGCCGCATTCCGGCCTGTTCGTCCCAGTGCTTAACCACGAATGCGCCGAGGAGGCAGCTCCCGGCATCGACGCAATACTGATGCTGAATCGCGCCTGTGGACTTGAGCGTGAGCTGGAGTTTCGAACTTCCCAGCAGGCTGCCGCGCGCCAGGTCATGATCCGTTAACCGGTATGCTCCGAAATTGTGCGGCCAGCGCAGCTTCGTCGTGCCGTCGAGACTCCCGACGATATTCGCGCGATATTTAACCGTATCTGCGGACTCCATGCCTTGTTGATTCCCCAGCCTGCGCGGGGAATAAGCGTGCGGGCAATGCAACCAGACACGCACACCGCTGCCGTACCGGAGTCCAAGGGCGCGCGCTACCGCCAAATCCTCGCCGTGCTCGCGCGCCATGGGATCGGAACCGTCTTGAGCGGCGACGACGAAGCGCGCGCGCGGCACGTGCGGGAAGCGTGCGAAGAGCTTGGCGCGTCCTTCATCAACTCGGGCAGTCTGCTTTCCAGCCGTGCCGATTTGCTGCCGGGACCCTATCGCGACGAGTTGCGCAAACTCCAGGACTCCGTACCCGCGGTCCCGTCGCTTGAAATAACAAATGTCATTCGCGAAGAACTCGGCGCGCCGCCCGACGAATTGTTTGCGTTTTTCGATCGCGAACCCATCGCCAGCGCATCGATCGGACAAGTACACGCTGCGCGGCTGGCGGACGGCCGCGAGGTCGTCGTGAAAGTACGAAAACCGGGCGTCGAGCAGATCGTCGAAATGGACCTCGAGATTCTCGCCGACGAAGCGCATGCATGGACCGAGCGTTTTCCGGCGCTTGCCCCGTACGACGTGCCGGGACTCGTGCGCGAATTCGGCGACACACTGCGCAGCGAACTCGACTATACCAAAGAAGCCGCGAACGTACGCTTCTTCGGAAAGCTTTTCGAGTCGCGAAGGGGCTTCGCGCTGCCGCAGCTCGTCGAGGAGTATTCGACTTCGCGCGTTATCGTCATGACACGCGCGCAAGGAAAGCGTCCGGATGATACGTCCGGTATGACGAAACGTAAACGGAGCACGGCTGCGCGGCGCATTTCGCAGTTCGTCATCGAACCGGCGCTCGGGGAAGGCCTGTTTCACGCCGATCCGCATGGCGGAAATTTCCTCGTGCGCGAAGACGGGACGATTTCCGTCGTGGACTTCGGCATGATCGGCAGACTGACGCCCGAAGCTCGCCGGCGCGTTGCCGACGTGTTCGTCGCGATCGATCGACGCGATGCGGAGCGCTTGACGGATCGCATCATTGAAATCGCGTCGCCGCCGCATCCGGTCGACCGCGCAGCCATCGTCACGGAAATCGACCGCATGCTGGAACGCTACGTCGGAGAGACGCTTGAAAACGTCCGCTTCGGCGAGGCGATCGGCCAATTGCTGGAGTTGGTTCGGCGGCAGCGCATGCGGCTGCCGGGAAACTACGCGTTACTTTTCAAAGCGCTGATCATGACCGAGGGATTGCTGCAAACGCTCGATCCGGATACGAATATCGGAAATTTGCTCGAACCGCTTACCGAAAAAGTGCTGTTCGGGCAACTCTCCGGCGACCAATGGGTTAATCGCGTGCGCGATTCCGCCATGGATGCCGCGCAGTTGAGTATCGAGCTGCCGCGCCGCGTCGATCGCGTGCTCGGGCAGGTGGAACGCGGCAACCTGCGTGTCTGGACGCGCATCGAGGACTTGGACGTCTCGTTGAAACGTTTCGAGCGCATCGTCGAACGCGCGAACGCCACGATGCTGGCGGCGGCGTGCATCGTGGCGCTGGCGATCATCATGCTCGTGTATCATCCGCAAGGGTGGGAGCAGTGGATTGGCGTGATTTTCTGGATTGCGGTGGCCGCCGCAATCATTCACGTGGTGCGCACGTTACTGGCCTTGCGCAAGTGAATAGCCGCGCTCGCCGTTGAACGTGTAGAGCCCTTCGGTTTTGACCACGTCGAAGCCGGCGCCCGCCGCTGCTTCGAGGATCTCGACGACCTGCTCCGCACCGAACGGCCGGTCACCGTCGCCCGCCTTCTCGAAACGGCACGACCAATGGTCGCTCCAGAACGTGTCCGGATTGCCGTTCGGCCACACCTTCGTGCCTCTATTCGCAATGACGGTCAGTTTTGCGCCGGCGACGCCGAGTGCGCCGAGCTTTTCAGCAATTCGGTCGGGGTTGCCGCTGGGAAAGTCGATGAAGAGATCGACCCCGACTCGTTCTTTTTTCGAGGCGGAACCAGCCGTTCGCGCCCCGATGTCCATGTGCGCGCCCTTCGCGTATTCAACCGCCTTGAGATGCTGCGGCTTTTGACCTAGCCGCGCAATCACGGCGTCGGCGAATTCGCGCGTGCCGACTTTTTGCTTGCTCACGCCCTCCTTGTAGACGTCGTAGGTGTGGATGCCGTCTTCAATGGTGCGCAGCCACGCGTTGTGCACCTTTTCCGCGCTCTCGCCCTGACCGATGTGGGTCAGCATGAGAAGCGCGCCATGGAGCAACCCCGACGGATTGGCGAGGTTTTGCCCGGCGCGCCGCGGCGCGGAACCGTGAATCGCCTCGAACATCGAGCAGTGATCGCCGATGTTGGCGGAGCCGGCCAGGCCGACCGAACCCGTGATTTGCGCCGCGACGTCGGAGAGAACGTCGCCGTAGAGATTCGGCATGACGAGCACGTCGAACGCTTCCGGCGTGTCGGCCATCTTTGCCGCGCCGATGTCGACGATCCAATGCTCGTTTTCGATGTCCGGATACTCTTTGGCGATTTCATCGAAAATCTTATGGAACAGTCCGTCCGTGATCTTCATGATGTTGTCTTTGGTGAAGCACGTAACTTTCTTGCGCTTGTTCGCGCGCGCGTATTCGAAGGCATATCGCACGATGCGCTCGCTGCCGGGACGCGAAATCGAGCTTCAGACACTGCGTCACCTGCGCGGTTTGCCGATGCTCGATGCCGCCGTAGACGTCTTCCTCGTTCTCGCGAACGATGACCAAATTCATGTTCGGATGCTTCGTCGCGATGTACGGGTGCAGGGACGCACACGGCCGCACGTTCGCATACATCCCGAGCGTTTTTCGCACCGTGACGTTCAGCGACTTGAATCCACCGCCTTGAGGCGTCGTAATCGGCGCTTTCAAGAAAACTTTCGTGCGGCGCAGCGATTCCCACGACGTGTTCTCGATACCGTTGCTCAATCCGCGGTTGTACACGCTCTCGCCAATCTCGATGTTCTCGATGTCGAGCTGCGCGCCGGCTGCGAGAATGATCCGCAGCGTCGCGTCCATGATTTCCGGGCCGATGCCGTCGCCGTACGCAACGGTAATCGGCGTCTTCTTGGCGGTCAGAGTCGAGGTCACGGGGGTACTCCTTACAAGCGTGGTGGCGGTTCGAGGGAACCTCTGCCTAGTGCGCCCCGGCTCAGGCGCCGTCCTTCGCTAGAGCGACCACTCGTAGGCGTTCCAGCCTTCGCTTATGCCGTTGGGTGCGAAACCGTGCAAGTTCGTGTTGAGCGCGTATCGCTCGCGCTGATAATACTGAAAAATGGCCGGAACCTCGGTCGCAAGGAGCGTTTGCGAGGTTGCATAATCCGCCTTGCGGCGGGTTCTGTCGAAATTCGTCAGCGCGTCTCGCTGAACTGCGTCCATGCGAGCGTTGCAGTAATGCGTGACGTTGTTCCCGGCGGGCGGCCCCATGGAACACATCCACTGCGATGAATCGTCGGGGTCGGCGCCGGAGACCCAGACGTACTCGCCGAGATCGTATTTTCCGTTGTTGAGAATTCCGCCCACGGCTTTGGTCGCATACAGCATCGTATACGTGTACGTCTTCACTTGAACGTCCACGCCGGCCGCGCGCAGATCCGATTGGATCTGCACGCCCAACTGCCGCGCTGTCGCGTTGCCCTGCCCGTAGACGAGCTGAAACGAAAGACGCTGGCCGTTCTTGCGGCGGATGCGGTCCGGCGCCATGGCCCAGCCCGCCGCATCGAGAAGCGCAGCGGCTTTCTTCGGATCGTACGGATACGTCGCGACGTTTGGATCGTACGCCCAGTAGAAGTCCGACAAATCAGCGGTTGCCGGGACGGCTGTGCCGAACAACAGCGTCGAGATTACGCGTTTTTCGTCAATAGAATAAGCCAGCGCGCGGCGCACTCGCACGTCGTCTAGCGGCGGATGCGTCAGATTTAAAATGACTGCAGCGTAAGGCGGCCCCTTCGCGAGCAGTGTCGTTACGCCTGACGTGGGGCGCACGCGCAAATTGTTCAGGTTCGACGTCCCGATCGCGGGCACGAGATCGAGATCGTGCGCGCGCATCTCCGATTCTTGCGTGTTCCCGTCCGGAACGATGTACACGGTAATGCCGCGGAGTTTCGGACGTCCGCGAAAATAGTACGGGTTCGCCGCGTACTCGATGCGATCGCCGTGAATCCAGCGCAGCACCTTGAACGGCCCGGTACCGATCGGCAACTGGTTGAACGGCACTTGGTTGATATTCGGATATTTCGCGAGAATGTGTTTGGGAACCACGCGGAACGGATCGTCGCTCTCCCCGAATACCGTGTCGACAAACGGCGCGAACGGCACCTTGAGATGAAATATCACCGTGTACGGATCCGGCGTATCGATCGATTTGACTTGGTCGTAGCCTCGCCGTTCCACGACGTTGTTACCGGGGTTCATGACGGCTTGCCAGGTAAATTTCACGTCCGCGCTCGTGAAAGGCGCGCCGTCTTGCCATTTGACGTTGCGGCGAAGATGGTAGGTGATCGTCAGACCGTTCTTACTGATGCCGCCGTTTTGCAATGTCGGTACGGCTGCGGCTAGGTCCGGCACCTCGTTGCCCTTATCGTCGATCGTGACGAGCAAATCGAAGGCGAGGCTGGCGAGAAAATTCTCGGCGGTGTTCGTCGGAAGCAGCGGATTGAGCGAAGTCGGCTCCGCATACAGCCCAACGCGCAGGAGACCCGATGTGCCGGTTGGAGGCGTACCGCCGCCTTTGCTGCAGGCCGACACGAGCAGCAGCAGCACAACTGCGAGCGCCGTTATTCGGCGCATCGAAACTTTCCGTAGGCGTACGGATAATCTGCGTAAAACCAGTTGCGGAAACTCGGGCGAATCAATTCGCGTGCCGTCACGGGCGATGCACCTTTGAGCACGTAGTGCTTGCCGTCGAAAAAGTCGGCGCTGTACTGCGGGTAACTCGCCATCGGTTCGAAACCGGGGAACGGGCCGAACGGCGTGCTCGTCCATTCCCAACCGTTGCCGACCAGATCGTGCACTCCCCACGCGCTTGCTCCGGCCGGATGCGCGTCGACGGGGTCCGGATCGAAACGCTCGAAATCGAAGTTACCGTGCAGCGCGCCCGGCGGCTCCGAACCCCACGGGAAGGCGCGCACCGCGCCGCCGGGCGAAGCATAAGCAGCGCGCTGGTATTCGCCCTCGGTCATCAAACGCAAATTTTTCCAGGTTGCGTAGGCGCGGGCTTGTTCGTTGGTGACGTACACAGGCCAAGAATTCGGAAGGGGTAATTCCTCGAACACGCCTCGCAAGTGCAGTTCGCCGTTGCGCTCGATCCAGAGCGGCGGCTGCGGACCGCCGGCTCGAACGAACGCGAGATAGTCGACGTTGGTAATCGGATAGCGCTGCACGCGGAAACGCTCGACGCGCAGCTCGTGTGCGCGGAATTCGTTGTCCCATCCGAATGCTACCGCATCCGGATCGGCTCCGAGTGTAATGCTGCCCGACGCTATCTCGATGAATTCGTTTGCGGGCGGGGCGGTATCGCGATGCGTTTGCCGGATGCGGCCTTTGAGGTTGGGCGAGAGCCGGTGGATGATGTACGTCAGCGTTTCGTGATGCATCTGCTCGTGCTCGAGCGCCGTGAAGACGGCTTGGCCCCGCCTAAGGCGCGGGACGCGATCGTCGACGAGCGTAGCATGCGCGAGTGCGGCGTAAACGCGATCGTCGCAACGCCGTCCGAAGGCTTCGATCTCTTCGCGAAGCGGCCAATCGGTTCGTTGGTGATCGCGTGCCGAAACCAAAGTGGACGGATCGATGCCCCGTTCGAAGAGTTTTTCGAATCCCGAATCCACCGCGGATTCCCCGAGCGCGCGCTCGTTCAGCACCAGGAAACTGAACGCGGGCAGATGCCCTTCGTAAAACGCAAACGGATGGCGAAACGGGATGGGACGCGAATAATACGCCTCTGGCGCGATCAGGCCGAACAGTTGTGCGGAACGTTCGCGGTTGCGCCGGTACCACGCCGCCAACGCGTCGCGGTCGAGCGACGTTTCCGAAGGAGCCGCCGTGCTCATGGCTGGGGCTTACCCAGTCGCTTGCGCGGTTCCTCGCTCGTCGTCGCGCCTTTGATCGACCGCGATGATTGCGCTCGGCGAGCTGCTGAAAGGCGACTCGAACGCTCGTGCGTCAGTGAGCCAGGTATTCGTACAGCCCGTGAACGCCACCCTCGCGCCCAAAGCCGGATTCGCGGTACCCACCGAAGGGCGAACTCGGATCGAACTGATTGAACGTATTGCACCAAACCACGCCGGCGCGCATATGCTGCGCCAGATACATATTCTTGCTGCCCTTGTCGGTCCAAATCCCTGCGGACAAACCGTAGGGGGTATTGTTCGCCTTCTCGATCGCTTCGTCCGGGGTGCGGAAGGTCAATATGGACAGCACCGGACCGAAAATCTCTTCGCGCGCGATGCGATGCGATTGCTGCACGTTCGTGAAGAACGAAGCCGGAAAATAAAAGCCTCGTTCCGGCACCGTGCACGACTGCTGCACGAGCACGGCGCCTTGCTCGATGCCGCTGCGAACGAGTTCGTGGATCTTTTCGAGCTGGGCTCGCGAATTGATGGCGCCGATATCGGTGTTCTTGTCGAGCGGATCGCCAAGACGCAGCGTCTGCAGCCGTTCGGTGAGACGAACGACGACCTCGTCGTGAATGCGCTCTTCGACGAGCAGCCGGGAACCGGCGCAGCACACGTGTCCCTGATTGAAATAAATTCCGCTGACGATGCCTTCGACGGCCTGATCGAGCGGTGCGTCGGCGAACACGATGTGCGCGGCCTTCCCGCCGAGCTCGAGCGTGAGGCGTTTGCCCGTTCCGCTCAGCGTCCGTTGAATCGCTTTGCCGACCTCGGTGGATCCGGTGAACGCTATTTTGTCAACGCCTGCTTGCGAAACGAGCGATGCGCCCGTCGCGCCGTCTCCCGAAACGACGTTGACCACACCAGGCGGAAGATCGGCCTCCTGAATGATTTGCGCAAGCGCAAGGGCGGTAAGGGGGGTCGTTTCCGCCGGTTTGAGCACGACGGTGTTGCCGCAAGCGAGTGCAGGCGCAAGCTTCCAGGCCGCCATCAACAACGGGAAATTCCACGGCACGATCTGCCCGGCCACACCTAACGGATGCGCGGCTCGCCCGGCGCGCATCGCCCACTCCAGTTTGTCGGCCCAGCCCGCGTAATAAAAAAAGTGCGCAGCGGCCGTCGGAATGTCGAAATCGCGCGACTCTTTGATCGGCTTGCCGCCGTCCAGCGTTTCGAGCACGGCGAGTTCGCGAGAGCGCTCGGTAATGGCGCGCGCGATCCGATAAATGTACTTCGCCCGATCGGCGGGACGCATTGCGCGCCAATACTTGTCGTACGCTTTCCGCGCCGCACGTACCGCACGATCGACGTCTTCCGCGTCCGCATACGCGACGCGCGCGAGTACTTGCTCGTTCGCGGGATTGACCGTCTCGAAATAGCGGCCGCTTCTGGGTGCAATCCACTCGCCGTTCACGAAAAGTCCGTATTCTTGGCGAATGACCGCCTTCGTGGTTTCGGGTGCCGGCGCGTATTCGAAAATTCCCGTCATCGTCTAATCTTTCGGAAAGTAATCCGGACCGGCGTAATGCCCGGTGAGTTCTTTTTCGTACTGCATGAGCAGATCGTCGAGCAGCGAGCTCGCGCCGATGCGGAAAAGATCGGGCGTGAGCCACGATTCGCCAAGCGTTTCTTTCAAGATGACGAGATACGTCAGCGCCTGTTTGGTCGTGCGCACGCCGCCCGCAACTTTCAGGCCGGCGCGGCGTCCCGTGCGGCGCGCGTAGTCGCGAATCGCCTCGCACATCGTTACGGCGACCGGGAACGTTGCATTCGTTCCAACCTTGCCGGTGGACGTTTTGATGACGTCGGCCCCCGCCTCCAGCGCGAGATCGCTAGCGCGTCGAACGTTGTCGTACGCTGCCGAGTTCGCCCGTCTCGAGAATCACTTTCAGATGTATGGGGCCGCACAGTTCTTTGACTGCCGTGATTTCGTTGAAAACCCGGTCGTAGCGGCCGGCGAGAAAAGCGCCGCGATCGATGACCATGTCGATTTCGTCCGCGCCGGCTTCGATTGCAGCGCGCGTGTCGGCGAGGCGCACCTCGGGCGAAGAAAGCCCGCTCGGAAAAGCCGTTGCCACGGACGCCACTTTTACGGAAGTGCCCCGCAAAGCGTCTTTCGCCACTGCGACCAGGCTTGGATAGACGCAGACGGCGGCGACGCTGGGAATATCCGGCAAGTGCGGCGCCGGACGCACGGCCTTTGCGCAGAGCGAACGGACGCGTCCTTCGGAATCGCGGCCTTCCAGCGTCGTCAAATCCATGCACGAAACCGCAAGGTGAATCCCGGCCCTTTTTGCGCTGGTCTTGATGGAACGTTTGGAAAGCGCGCCTGCTCGCGCTTCGAGCATGACGGCATCGACTGTGACAGTCATCTTTACAAGGTTCCGCGCTTCTCTTGTTCCTTTTCGATGGAAACGAACAGCGCTTTGAAATTTCCCTTGCCGAAGCTCAGCGAGCCTTTGCGCTGGATGATCTCGAAAAACAGCGTCGGGCGGTCCTGGAGAGGTTTCGTGAAGATCTGCAGCATGTAGCCCTGGTCGTCGCGATCGACGAGAATTCGTAAATCGCGTAGAATCTGCGTCGCTTCGTCGATGCGGCCGACTCGCGCTTCGAGGTCGTCGTAATAAGCGTCCGGCGTGTCGAGAAAGTCGACGCCGTTGGCCTTCAGCGCCCGGATCGTGGAGATGATGTCATCGGTGCGAATCGCGATATGCTGCACGCCCGCGCCGCCGTAGAAGTCGAGGTACTCTTCGATTTGCGATTTTTTCTTGCCCTGCGCCGGCTCGTTGATGGGAAACTTGACGCGGTGCTCGGCGTCCGTCATGACCTTCGACTTGAGCGCCGTGTATTCGGTGGAGATGTCCTTGTCGTCGAAAGAAATCGAGCTGGGAAAAACCAAAGACTTTTGCATAGAACTCGCCCCACGCATCCATTTCGCCCCAACCGACGTTTCCGACGCAATGATCGATGAACTGCAAACCGGGTTTTTGCGCCGCAGCGTAAGTCTTCGGCGCGGGGACGTAACCGGGCATGAATGCGCCGGCATATCCGTCGCGCTGCACGAACGTATGCGCCGTGTCGCCGTATGCGCCAATGGTCGCCCTGATCACGCGGCCGTGATCGTCGCGGTATTCCGTGGGTTTGGAGATAGACTTCGCAGCACCGTCGAGTGCGCGATCGTACGCGGCCTTCGCATCTCGAACGAGAATTGCGATGTCTTTCACGCCGTCGCCGTGCCGCGCGACGTGCTGCGTGATTTCATCGTCCGGCCGCAGGCTCGAGGTGAGCACGAACCGCAGATTGTTTTGAACGAGCACGTAGGACGCGCGATCTCTTACACCGGTTTCCGGTCCGGCATACGCGATCTGATCGAAGCCGAACGCGCTGCAGTAGTAGTGCGCGGCTTGCTTTGCATTGCCGACGTAGAATTCGACGTAGTCCCAGTCGATTTTCGCCAGCGGATTGCTTTCGATTGCGGTCGTGCTCATGGCAGGGTGCTTGGCGGCATGACCGAAGCCGCCCTGTATGACCACCTCCGCCGGCGCCGCGCCGGCCGTTCGGGCCGCCTTTGCGCAGCTCGTCGATTACGCGGGACTTTTCCCGCCCGCGAAGCTGGCGATGCTTCCCGCGCTCGAGGAGTACGCTCAGGCGCGAACGGGGCCGCATTCATGGATGCTCGGCCGTTTCATTACCCCTGCATCGCGCCTGCCGGAACTGCGGGAAGCGTTTCGGGATACCGGGCCGCTTGAACTCAGTTTCATCATCGATGCAGGAAACGATCCGCGCACGTGGCTCGCGGCCGTTCAGGCGGCGTTCGCGAATTTGCGCGACATTCGCGCCGAGCAGAATCGTTTGCGCATCGAAGTGCTGGAAACGTCGCTGCCGCCGTTGGCGACGCAGCGTGAAACGTACGACGCGAGCATCGGACAGTTTGCCGCGGCTGCAAAGCAAGCCGGGCTGGCGGATTTGCCGATTTTCGTCGAACTACCGCGCGACGCCCGTTGGACGAATCAGCTGCAGGGGGCGTTGTTCGCTCTTTCCCGCCACGGGATGGGAGCGAAGCTTCGATGCGGCGGGCCAACGCCCGAAACGTTTCCTAGTACGGAAGACGTCGTGCGATTCATCTGCACTGCCGTACAGGAGCATCAGGTGCCGCTAAAGGCGACCGCCGGACTCCATCACCCGGTCCGGCATTTCGACGAAAACATCGGTACGACGATGCACGGTTTTCTCAACGTCTTGGCGGCGGCGGCATTTGCTCGCAGCGGATTGGATTCCGGCGGAATACAGCGAATCGTGGCGTGCGAGAACCCGGCAGCGTTCCGTTTCGACGAAAACGGCCTGTGGTTCGATCGCGAGCGAGTTGGTGTCGAAGATCTGAAACAGACGCGCGAGCGCGCGTTTATTTCTTACGGCAGCTGCAGCTTCGACGAGCCCACAACCGATCTGCAAGCGCTTGGATTGCTCTGAATGATCGAAGCCGCGTCTTCGTGGGTGCCGGTTGCGCCGGGTTCGGATTTTCCGCTCGAGAATTTGCCGTACGGCGTCTTCGCTGCGCCTGCACAGCAGCCGCACATCGGCATTGCAATCGGCGATTCGATCCTCGACTTGCACGAGGCTGCCGGCGCCGGGCTCTTCGACGGTATCGTTTCACGCGCGGCGCTGCAGACGCCCACGCTGAATCTGCTGCTCGCGACGGGACGCGAAGTTTGGACCGCCTTGCGCGATCGCTTGCGCGAGCTGCTGCGAAAAGGCACGGCGGCACTGGATGGTATTGACCGCGACAAGTTGCTCGTCGCACGCGCGAACGCGGAGATGCTGCTGCCCTTCGCCGTCGGCGACTACGTCGATTTTTATTCCTCGCTGGAGCACGCGACCAATCTGGGAAAAATCTTTCGTCCGAACGCTGAAGCGTTGATGCCGAACTGGCGGTGGATGCCGATCGGCTATCACGGACGCTCGAGCACGATCGTCGTGGACGGCAACCCAATCGTTCGCCCGAACGGTCAGCGTAAGTCCCCGGACGCCGCGAGCCCGTCGCTCGGCCCATCGCGCATGCTCGACATCGAGCTCGAAGTCGGCTTCGTTACCGGACCGGGCAACCGCATGGGCCGGCCCATTCCGATCGAAACGGTGCGCGAGCACATCTTCGGCGTGGTCCTCGTGAACGATTGGAGCGCGCGCGACATTCAAGCGTGGGAATATCAACCGCTCGGGCCGTTTCTCGGTAAGTCGTTCGCGACGTCCGTTTCACCGTGGGTCGTTACGCTCGACGCACTCGAACCGTATCGCGTGAATGGGCCGCGGCAGGAACCGGACCCGCTGCCGTATCTGCGGACGCGCGAAGCGTGGAACTACGACGTGCGGCTCACCGTCGAATTGCAGACCGCGAAGATGCGCGAGAACGGTATGGAAGCGGAGATCGTCTCTCGCTCGAACTTCAAATACATGTACTGGAACATGGCTCAGCAGCTTGCTCATGCCACGGTCAACGGAACGGCGGTGCGTCCCGGAGACTTGTACGCTTCCGGAACGATTTCCGGACCGAAATCCGACAGTTACGGCAGTTTTATCGAACTCACGTGGCGCGGCGCGAATCCGCTTCGGTTGAAGTCCGGAGAAGAGCGCGCTTTTTTGGAAGACGGCGACACCGTGACGCTGCGCGGCGCGTGCGAGGCGCCCGAAAAGCCGCGAATCGGTTTCGGAAGCGTCAGCGGGACGATCTTACCGGCACACGGGTAAGAGGAAGCGGTGCGGCTGCTGCTTCTTGCATTCATTTTCTTGCTCGTGCTCACGCTCGGCAACGCGTGGCTGATGCGACGCGAGCAAGCGTCGCTCACGGCACGCGATTATGCGCCGCTCCAGCTTACGCAGCGGCACGCGGACAAGTATGAGTGGGACGCGTTCATTTGGCGCGAGATCGGCGCGCTCGTCGTCACCGTCGTCGTTTTCGGTGCTATCGCCGCGGTACGGCCGACCCGAAGCGGACGCCGGCGCAGCTAACGGTCTAGGCTTTCGCCGGTTCCTCCACCCACGAGCGGTAGTACGCTTCGTCTTCCACTTTCAGCGCCTGCTCGGCGAGCTGCAGCGGTTTGAACGTGTCCACCATCACGGCGATTTCGTCAGTGGAGGTCTTTCCCAGCTCGCCTCCACGGCGCCGGGCTGCGGCCCGTGCGGAGCGCCGCCCGCGTGAAGCGTGATCGAGCCTTCCTCGACGCCGCGCCGGCTCATGAAGTTCCCGCTCACGTAGTAGAGCACTTCGTCGCAGTCGACGCTCGAGTGATTGTACGGAACCGGTATCGCAAGCGGATGATAATCGAACAGCCTGGGAACGAACGCGCAGAATGCCGCGCCGGGCGCCTCGAACGTTGCGTGCGCGGGCGGCGGCTGATGCAACTTCCCCGTGATAGGCGCGAACTCTTCGAGATTGAATGCGTACGGATAGCAGTACCCATCCCATCCAACGACCCCGCACGGATGGTTTTGCACGATGTAGACGGCGTTGCGCCCGTTGTTCGTTACGCGGATTTCGAATTCGCCTCGTTCGTCGATCGGCGCGCGCAGCAGCGGCACGCGGAAATCGCGCTCGTAATACGGCGCTTGTTCCTCGAGCTGACCAAATTCATTGCGGTACTTGCGCGGAATGCGGATCATACCCGTGCTCTCGTGCACCAGCATGCGCGTGGGAGACCCCGGAAGGACGCGGTACGTTGTGCCTGTCGGAATCACGATGTAATCGTGTGCCCGGTACGCAAGATCGCCGAATTGCGTCTGCAGCGTGCCTTCTCCGCGGTGAATGAAGAGTAGTTCGTCTCCGCCGGCATTGCGATAAAACGTTTCCATCGGCTTTGCCGCATCCGCAATCGAGATCAGCAAATCCGCGTTGCCCAGGAGCGGCGTGCGCGATTCGATCGCGTCCCCCGTCGTGGTTATCTTGGCCGTCTTCAGATGCCGGTTGCGCAGCGGATCGTTCGGCTCCAGACGAATCGCCGCGCGTTTCCAGGGTCGAACTTCCAGTGTCGCCGTCGGCGGACGAAGATGATAGAGCAGGGAGTAGATGCTCTCGAAACCTTTGGTCGAGAAGAGTTCCTCGGCGTATAATCCGCCGTCCGGTTTGCGGAATTGAATGTGGCGCTTGTGCGGCAGCTCTCCGGCTCGAACGTACGACGGCATCTTACTCTCCAAGCGGCGGCGCGGCGCGTTCGACGGCGGCGAATCCGTTGTTACGGTGGCTTCCGTCGCAGAACGGTTTTGTTTGCGAACCGCCGCACCGGCACAGCGCGATGTTCGCACCCGTAATCGTGTACGGGTTACCGTCGCAATCGGTGAGCGTCACCGTTCCGGTGATCAAGTACGGTCCGCTTTCCCGGACTTTAATTCTGACCTCGTCCACGCGTACTCGTTTCGGGCTTGTCCCTTCCGGCCCTTGATGCGGGGCCGCATGCGGGTTTAGCGTCCGAAGAGACCGGTGAGCGTCGCGCGGGCGAGGATGTGGCCCGCGATCGCGGCTTCGAGCTGCGGACCCGTCAGGTGCGAGGCCGAGATCGTCTCGTCGAGCGCGTACAGCGTGAAGTTGTAATGATGCGGTTTGCCCGGCGGCGGACAGGGGCCCGCGTAGCCGGCGGAGTCATTCGACGTCGTTCCGAGTTCGCTGCCGGCAATTGCGGCCTGCGCGCGCAGCTCGCGCGTCGACGGCGGCAGGTCGTAAACGATCCAGTGATAGAAGCCGCCGGGAGCCGGCGCATCCGGATCGTGAACGACGAGCGCGAGGCTGCGAATGCCTTGCGGCGCACCGCTCCAATGAAGTTCTGGCGAAATATTTTCACCGCCGCAACGCGTCGCCACGGTGCTCATCGGCATGGTAGCGTTGGGTTTGAACGTCGCGGATGCGAGCGCGAACGTCACTGCGGCGACGATCATGGCGCGGTGCTCGCCGCCGGCGCCGGATTGGACTCGAATTCTTGATAGAACGCGTTCGGGCTCATCGGCCGTCCGAGGAAGTGCTGCACTTCGACGTCCGGGTCGTACGTGCGCGCCGGCTGTAGGATGTCTTCGCGATAGCGCATGCCCACCTGGGGATTCTCGAGTCCGCCCTGCTGGAATGCCGTAAAGAGATCCTGTGCGTACACCTTCGACCAGAGATATCCGTAATAGCCGGCGTCGTAACCGCCCATCAAGTGGCCGAACGATGCTTGCGGTCGAATGCCTGCGACGGGCGGAAGCGGCGTCAGCTGCCGCTCGAGTTTGTCCCACACGGCCGTCGTGTCGACGTGCGGTCCGCTCGAATGATACGTCATATCCGCTTCCGCGTAAAAAATCTGCCCGGTGTAATCGTATCCATCGTCGACGTAGCGCGAACGCACGAGTGCGTTGACGAGATCGTCCGGCAACGGTTGACCGGTCTTCCACTCCGAACTGATCTGTTTGAGAATCGAAGGCTGCCACACGAAGTTTTCGAGCATCTGCGAGGGCGCCTCGACGAAATCGGTGACGAAGCCGTTGGACAGCGTTTCGTACGGCGCGGTCGCGAGCAGCGCCGCCATGTTGTGTCCGAATTCGTGGAAGAACGTGACGACGTCGTCATGGCTAAGCAATGCAGGGCGTCCCGGAGCGGGCTTGGGCCAGTTGCCGACTATAGCCGCAATCGGCGCGCGGTACCTGCCGTCCGCATCGCGCCGCACGGGTAAAATCGGAAAGTTCGCAAAGTGCTCGAACTTGCCCGCGCGCGGAAAGAGATCGAAGTACGTGCTGCCGATGAACCGTCCCGTCCGCGAATCGCTGACGGCGTATTCTATGACGTCGGGATTCCACGCTTCCGCCGGAACGACTTGCTTGAAATCGACGGCGAGCAGCGTATGGTAGATTCCGAGCACCGCGTCTATCGTGTGCTGCACGGGAAAGTACTGCCGTATCTCGTTTTCGTCGACGGCGTACTGCGTCTTGCGAAGCTGATTGTCGTAATACGAGAAGTCCCATCGCTGCAGCACGGCGTTCGGATTGCCGGTTTCCTTGATCTTTAGTTGACGCAGCCGCTCGACTTCGCTCTTTGCCGCCGGCAGGAGCCGCGTGTCGAGCGAGTTGAGGAAGGTCATGACCCGTTCGGGCGATTTCGCCATGCGATCCGAGAGCTGAAACGCCGCCCAGCTTTGATAGTCGAGAAGGTGCGCCAGCCGGTCGCGAACGGCCAGCGCCGCCTCGAGGAGTTGCGTGTTTTGCGCGGCTTGGCGATTGTTATACGCAAAATAATATGCGCGCCGGGCCGCTTCGTCGCGCTCGTTTTGATAGAACGTGACGGCAGTGCTCTCGTTCACCGGAACGATGTAGCCTCCGGAGCTCGTTTTTAGCGTCGCAACGAAATCCGGAGGAAGGGACGATGCCTGTGCCTTTGTTATCGTAATCGTCGATTCGTCGTTGCCGAGATTTTCTTGAAAGCGGTTTTGTAAATCGGTCAGCTGATTGCTTAGTTTGACGAATTCCAAGCGCCGCGCTTGCGGAAGGCCTGCGCCGCTGCGTTTGAACGCGTCGAGCCACATCGCGGTGAGTTTGCGCTGGTACACGTCCCGGGCGGTTCCGCTGCGCTGCGCTTGCGCAACAGGCTTGTAGAGCTGCGGGCTTGCCTGCAGATCCGTCAAAAACGCCGACTCGTCGTTGTTACACTTGAGCGACGCGTCGCGCACCGCTTTCGAATCGGCTACCTCGAAGAGAAACGTCTGCGCGACCGTCTGATCGTTCAGGTCGGCAGTCAGATTTTCCAGCGGCAACACGACGGAGGTGAACGTCTTGCGTCCCGGATCGCCCACGAGCGTCTTGACGCGAGCCTCTGCGCGGGCGACTGCAGCGCCGCACGTCGCGCCGATTTGCGCGGGCGTCAGGCTCCACTGCACCTGTGCGGCGCCTGTGCCGGAGGACGTTGGAGCGGCCGAAGCGGCAAGGGGTTGGACGACAACGCAGGCAAACGCGACCAGCGTCAGAGCGGCGATTCGATTCATGGCGGCTAAACTTTGGCTTAACGAGCCGCCGTTCCCCGTGCCGGAAAAGGGTGTTGCCCTAACGGAAGGCCGTGCTATGATGCTTCGAGCCATGACGGGGGCCGGGCTACCCGCGGCGTGAACCTGCAAATCCCGCCAGGTCCGGAAGGAAGCAACGGTACGTGGGCACTCACGGGTGCCGGGTATAACCTGGTCTCCGTCGTGGTCCGGCGCTTGTCCGCCGGCCAGAGGGGGCGGAATTTCGTTTACGCGAACCTGACGCGCCGTCGGAAGCGTACACTCCGCAAGGTACTAGCCGCGAGCAGCATATGATCAAACTCAAAGAGCGGTATTTCATCAAGATCGTCCCGCAACGCGGCGACGTGGTGCATCGTTTCGAATTGACGCGACGCCACATCCTCACCGCGGCATGCGCGTTTGCAATCGTGCTCGTGGCCTTTCTCGCAGCCGGCATCATCCAAGTTTGGCGCGCGCACGCGCAGGTCGCGCAGCTGCAATCGCTGGCCAAGGAGCAGCGCTCGCAACTGCAGGCGATGGACGAAAAGGCCGCCGACATCCGCAAGCAGCTCCAACACGTCCAGCGGCAAAATCAGGAAATTCAGCAGCTCATCGGGGTCGCGCCGAAGACGCAAAAGCTGAGCGAAGTGCGTCACAATCTGGACGCGCTGGTCGCCGCGACGGCACAAACGGCTGAAGAGTCGAACCGCCTGCGGCGCCTCACCATGCGCGTGCTCAACGTGCGTCACCTGCAGGAACTGACGCGAGCCCGAGCCCTCGCAGCGATTCCGTCCATCGATCCCGTGAGCGGAGCGCCGATCGTCGGCTGCTACTGCTACCGCTCGTATCCGGACAGTGAATTTCATCCCGGCGTCGATCTCGGGGCTGATTACGGTGAGGCCGTTCACGCTGCGGCCGCCGGAACGATCGCTGCTGCCGGCTGGGACGGCGGCTACGGACAGAAAGTCGACATCGATCACGACAACGGGTACCACACGTGGTACGCGCATCTTTCGAAGATCGAAGTGGCACCGGGGCAGTACGTGCACAAGGGCGAGGAAATCGGCCTCGTCGGATCCAGCGGCTACTCCACCGGTCCGCATCTTCATTATCAAGTGATGCTCAACGGCTCGCCCGTCGATCCGACCCCATATCTCGGGGGCGTGCCCGCAAAAGTATTGGCCAGTCTTCCATAGAAACGCGGGCGGTTATGAGCCCTGCCCTTTGCCAAGCCCTGTCTGCACTCGATAAAGTGATCTGGCTGTACACGATCATCATGTTCGTCTACGCGGTGCTCTCGTGGGTCCCCGACTGGCGAGGCAGCTGGAGCCGGTATTTGGATATGCTCGTCGAGCCGGTCCTGATACCGATACGGCGGCTCGTGCCGCCGGCCGGCGGCATCGACTGGTCGTTCATGATCGTGCTCGTGATCTTGTGGGTGATCCGCGCCGAACTGATCGCACCGGCAATCGGTCGCTGCCTGTTTTTCTGATGCCCCACCGAACCGAAGTTGCTGCGCACGTTCGCAACTTCTGTATCATCGCGCACATCGACCACGGCAAGACGACCCTGTCGGATCGTCTTCTCGAAGTCACGCGCACCATCGAGGCGCGCGACATGGAAGAGCAGGCGCTGGACGCGATGGACTTGGAGCGCGAGCGCGGCATCACGATCCGCATGCACCCCGTCACGCTGAACTATCGCGCCAAAGACGGTCAGTTATATCAGCTGAATTTGATCGACACGCCGGGCCACGTCGATTTCTCGTACGAGGTCTCACGTTCGCTCGCGGCTTGCGAGGGCGCGATTTTGATCATCGACGCCGCGCAAGGCATCGAGGCGCAGACGCTTGCGAATTATCATCTCGCGCTCGAGCACGATTTAACGATTATCCCGGTCATCAACAAGATCGATCTTCCGGCCGCCGATCCGGAGCGTGTGATGGGCGAGGTCGAGGAACTGCTCATCATGGAGAAGAGCGAGTGCATTCTGGCCAGCGCCAAACAGGGAACCGGCATCGAAACAATACTCGAAGCGATCGTGCAGCGCATTCCGGCTCCCAAGGGGCATAACGATCATCTCCGGGCACTCGTGTTCAACGCGCAGTTCGATCCGTATCGGGGCGTCGTGAGCTACGTGCGCGTCGTCGACGGCGAACTGCGGCAGGGTACGCGGTTCATGTCGATGGCGCACGAGCGCGTCTTCGAATGTACGGAAGTGGGCCTCTTCACCCCGCAAATGCGGCCGGTCGAGAAGCTGGAATTCGGCGGCGTCGGCTACGTCATCGCGAACATCAAGTCCCTGGGCGACATCGACGTCGGCGATACGATTACACAGGCGAGCAATCCGGCGCACGTGCCGCTGCCCGGCTATCGCAAAGCGGTGCCGATGGTGTACTGCGGCCTGTATCCGAATGAAGGCGTGGAATATTCGGATCTACGCGACGCGCTGGAGAAATTGAAACTGAACGACGCAGCCTTCACCTATGAGCCCGAGACTTCGGTGGCGCTCGGATTCGGATTCCGCTGCGGTTTTTTGGGCCTGCTCCACATGGAAATCGTTCAGGAGCGATTGGAACGCAACTACGCGCTGGACCTCATCGCGACCTCACCGTCCGTCGTATTTCGAGTCACGATGAGCGACGGCGCCGTCGAAATGATCGACAATCCGAGCAAACTTCCCGTGATGAACCTCATCCGCATGATGGAAGAGCCCTACGTCAGGGCGACGATCATCACGCCGCCGGATTACGTCGGCGCGATCATGGAGATCACGCAAGCGCGGCGCGGCGCGCTCGGCAACATGGAGTACTTGCACGACGGCCGCGTCATCCTGACGTACGAGATGCCGCTCATCGAGGTAATCATCGACTATTTCGATCAACTCAAGTCGAGGACGAAAGGCTACGCATCGCTCGACTACGAGATGATCGGTTACCGCGAAGGCGATCTGGTCAAACTCGAGATACTGCTCAACGGCGAAGAGGTCGACGCCCTCTCGTTCATCGTGGCGCGCGAACGCGCGCCTTCACGCGGACGCGCTCTCGCGGAGAAACTCAAAGAGCTGATTCCCCGGCAGATGTTCGAGGTGCCGATTCAAGCGTCCATCGGCGGAAAGATCGTCGCGCGCGAGACCGTCAGCGCGATGCGCAAGAACGTCCTCGCGAAATGCTACGGCGGCGACATCACCCGAAAACGGAAACTGCTAGAGAAGCAGAAGGTTGGTAAGGAGCGCATGAAGCGCGTCGGTAGGGTGGACTTGCCGCAAGAGGCGTTCATGGCCGTGCTCCGTTTGGAAGACTAGGCATGGCGCTCAAGGCGTACGTAGCCACGAAAAACGCCGGCAAACTCGGCGAGATGAAAAACATCTTCGCGAACAGCGAGTTAGAACTCGACACCTATCCGCTGTACGCGGAGGCGCCTGAGAATGAGGACAACTACGCCGGCAACGCCGAGTCGAAAGCGCGATCGCTGAACCGGCAACTGCGTGAAGCGCGCGTTCAAGGGGCCGTGCTCGCCGACGATTCCGGAATCGAGGTAGCCGCACTCGGCGGCAGGCCGGGGGTGCTTTCTGCGCGGTTTGCAGGCAAGGAAGCGACGTGGCCCGTTCGGCGCGAGAGACTCTTGGAAGAACTTACGAACGTCCCGCCGGACGCGCGCTCGGCGAAGTTCTGCTGCGCCATGATGCTCATTCTGGAAAGCGGCGAGGAGTTTTCCGGATACGGCGAAGTCGAGGGCGTCGTAACCGGTGAAGAGCGCGGGCGTTTCGGATTCGGCTACGATCCCATTTTCTTCTATCCGCCCGCGAACGCGACGTTTGCGGAAATGGAAGAACAAGAAAAGAACCGTATCAGCCATCGGCGGCGCGCCGCCCAAGAGCTGCTCGACGCATATCGCGAATGGCTGCGCAAGCGATAATCGTTCCGGCGAGCATCGACGACGTCGCCTATTTCGCGCGGCGGCGCTGGCCCGACGAGCACAGCCGCAAGTTGTACGTCGATCTCGCGCATGTTGCGCCGAACGGAGCGTTCGTCGCGAAGGACGAAGGCACGCCCATCGGGATTGCGATCCCGCACGCGCTCGAAGACGAGTGGTTCTTGAGCGAGATCTACGTCGAGCCGTCGTTTCAAATGCGCGGCATCGGCTGGCAACTCCTCACCGAAGCCGCGAAGGATGCAGGCGACGTGACGCGCGGCGGTCTGCTCGAGCCAAACGAACTGGGCGGCATCGCCTTCTTTCTGCGGCGAGGCGTTGGATTGCAAACGCCGGTCGCCCAAGTGGCCGGTCCGATACCGCACGAAAACGAACTCGGCCGAATGGCCGCCGGCGAATACCGTTTCCGCACCGAAGCGCTCGACCCGGTTGCACACCGCGGCGCGCTGGCGCAGCTCGATCGCGAAGTGCGCGGGACGCCGCGCCCGCTCGATCATCTCTATTTTTCGGAGCAAGGCCGCGGCTTCATATTCGCCCGCGACGAAGAGATTACGGGGTACGCGTACGTTTGGCCGAGCGGACGCGTCGGTCCGATGGTCGTTGCATCGCCCGGATACGCGGTGCAGTTCTTGGCGTTCTCGCTTGCGACGCTGCGACAGACATTCGGCGCGTCGTGGTGCACGATGCTCGTACCGGGAACCAACGTGCGCGTGATGCGCGCTGCAATGAAGGCCGGTTTGACGATCGAGTCCATCCGGTTGTTCGCAAACGACGGTGCGATGCTCGATTTATCGCGATACGTCGGCTTTCATCAATTGCTATTCTGAGTCGAAGGAAAACCGCTGGGCGGCTGAAATGGTTCAGTGGCATTTTCGGGACGTAGTCAGCTTGGTAGAGCGCTTCGTTTGGGACGAAGAAGTCGCTGGTTCGAATCCAGTCGTCCCGATGTTTGCGCCAGGGCCCCTTGTGCCGCTGTGGTATCCTATGCGGGTGCGGCGGCGCCGGAGGCCGAGGCGCGGGCAAGCGCCCGTGGTCTAATGGATAAGGCACGAGTCTTCTAAACTCGAAGATGGGGGTTCGATTCCCTCCGGGCGCGCCAAGACCGTGGTGGCTGTAGACTCAGTCTGGTTAGAGCGTTCGACTGTGACTCGAAAGGTCGGGGGTTCGAGCCCCCTCAGCCACCCATTCCCACTTCGGGCCCGCTTGCTTAACTGAAGCTTTCCAAGCTGCCGGCGTGCTGTCGAGCGTGTGCCAAGATGAGTGCTCGGCCGTATCGGCCGCGGAGCTTCTCGACCCGGAATTTGAAGCCGTTGCTTTGGCGGCAGTCGCGCAAGTTCAACGTCGATGCGCGGGATTCTCAAAATTACCGAAAAGCCTCGTGTTGAACGCCACGCTTCGCAATGCGCTCGTGGAGCGCTTGCGCAGCCATAGCTTCAAGATCAGCATCGACGATTTCGGGACGACCTCCTCTCGCTGCAGTACTTTACAGCAGTTCCGCGTCGACTCGATAAGAATTGATCGCTCCTTGGTTTGCGGCCCGGAGGGACGTCGCAAGCGAACCGATCATCCGCACGTTGATAACACACGCAGAAGCGTTCGACGTGCGCGTCGTTGCCGAAGGAATAGAAACGCAGCGGCAACGCGACGTCCTGCGAGATGCGGGCTGCTGCGGACAAGGATAGTATTAGGCGCACGCGATGAATGAAGACGAACTCGCGGCAATGTATCCGGCGTCGTTCGGCAGGACGCCCCTTTGAGGAATCGTATAGAAGATGTTGGTATGCGTCTTGTCAAAGCGGGTAATCCCGGCTAAACTGGGGCGATTGCGCCTCTAGCTCAGTCGGTAGAGCAGCGGACTTTTAATCCGTTGGTCCCGGGTTCGAGTCCCGGGGGGCGCACAGGACGCACCGCTAACTCAATGGTAGAGCAGTTGACTCTTAATCAATTGGTTCGGGGTTCGAGTCCCTGGCGGTGCAAAAAAATAAAAGGCCTGAAAACATTGACTGTTTTCGGGCCTTCTGTTTTCCGCTTTAGTCGCTCGAGACGGCTTAAGCCGCCAGTGGGGTGCTCAAACTCGATGAAGTGGCTCTGGCTCGGTCGCCAACTACATAGGTTCCGGTTTTTGTTCGTTACCATTGAACAGCCGGTCGGAGCCGTTGGCTGATTCGTCTCGCGTTCAGCGTCGCAATCAGGCGGTCATCAACCTCAGGGCACGAGGTTGATTTCCGCGCTGCCCTTATCGTCGGTGGCACGCACCAGAACGTGCGCGGATTTGCCGGTCGCGAGCGTCGCCGAGCACATGAACGCTTCGTCGCGTTCGTATGCGTGGAAGTGCTCGGGCGGGCAACGGACGGAACGCACGTTGCCTTGGCTGCGTCCGATCACCATCGATTCGATCTTCCGCATGTCAAGCACATCTTGGTCGGTGGACACCCACACGAGCGGATGTGCGGGATCGGTCTGGAAAGCGACGATGCGAATGCGTGCAACCGCGTCCCCAATTTGAAGTTTGCAGCTCTGTTGGCGGCCGTCGACGACGATCGCCGGACATTGCGGTGGTCCGATCTCAGTGCCCGGAGTCTGCCGCCGAAGCTGGCGCACGATCACGCGAGTGATGATATGCTCGGCGTTGGCCGCTGGAAGGACGCGCTGACCGTTCTGCGTCGTGAAAACCAGGTCGCGGTCCAGCGTCTGCGACATGGCCGGCCGCATCCCTACGAACGATATCGCCAACGCTATCGAGGCGAGCGGGATAGAAAGGATGTGCCTCACTTGTCGGAAGCGGGTGGCGTCAGCGGGACGTCTTCGAACGGCGTGGTGCCTTCGACGCTAAACGTGATCTTGTCGACATCGGCCGGCGGAGCGTCGTACTTGGCCCACTCGCTGTAAGTCTGAAGAGGTCCAAGAATCACGATCTTCTGTACTTGGTATGTCGGGGAAGTGTGCGTTTTGGCAAGCGTATTGCCCTTCGCGACGTGATACTGCGTACCGTTCGCCAAGATGTATGAATCGTACGACAAGCTGTAGGGCGCGGACCAAGCGCCGGTCATAACACCCGAATTTTCACCGAGTTTCTTCGAGGTTCTGGTCGTGTTGTGATACGCCCACTTGACGGTGATATAGCCGTCCGAGGTGCGCTTAGCGGACAAAAGGATTACCTGAACGCCCGCGACGTCATAGTCTTGGACGCCGAGGTTGGTCGTCGCCGCGCTCGCCGCGGCCGAGACAAAGCCCGCGGCCAGCGAACAAGTGGCGATAACGGAGAGGATGGGGCGGCTTATGGCGACTGCAAATCTCATCGAGTCCTCCTGGTGTAACGGATCAGGCTGCGGCCTTGGGGCGCGCAGCATCTGCGGCCAGTCTAGTGCCGCACCGTGACAAAATCGTTCCAGGAACCCGCGCCTGCGTAAGACGGAAAAATGCGTCATGGAAGCCGCTTACGTACGATGCGCTCGATGCGGTCAGGGTTCGGACCGGAGCCGGCGTTCGGTTTAGGCCGGATGGTCCGGCTAAATGTTTGCTGTATTCAGAAATAGCACTCTCGCAGTGTACTAACAAGCGCATAAGAGTTAAGACGAGATCATGGCGCCATTATTAGTAGCAAGGACCTAGTCTCAATTCGTTCCTATGGCCTAATTCACAATACGACATCCCCGGCGTTCGCCGCTTGGCCGACCAAGCCCGGCAGTCGAATGGAGTTAGGACGCGCGCTGCCAGTAGTAGCAGCGGCGGTCGACCCGCACAAGCGGCTCGGTGAGGCCGTGCGCCGACCGGAATTCATCCACGGCCTGCCGGCAATACGTCCACTCGTCTTCGCCGTAATCGTCGATGATCGCGTACCCGCCGATCGAGAGTTTGTCGTACAGTGCCTTCAGCGCGTCCATCGTGGATTCGTAATAGTCGCCGTCGAGGCGCATGAGCGCGAGCCGGTCGATCGGCGCGCGAGGCAGTGTGTCCTTGAACCAGCCTTTCAAGAACACGACTTGGTCGTCCAACATGCCGAAACGTTCGAAGTTCGCGCGCACATCGTCGATCGTTACGGCGAAGTGCTTGTAGCCTTCGCGCATCACCGCGCCGCCGTGCGCCTGCGCTTCGAGCGGAAATCGCTCTGCGTCCGGTTCGGGCAACCCTTCGAACGAGTCCGCCACCCACACTTTGCGATCCGTTACGCCGCGTGCTTTGAGCAGCGCCCGCATAAATATCACGGCCCCGCCGCGCCACACGCCGGTCTCGATGAAGTCTCCCGGAACGCCGCGAGAGACGACGTCGGATGCGCAGCTTTCGATATTGTCCATACGCGCGAGCGGCAGCATCGAAAGCGCCGGTCCGTCGATATAATGCTTGAGAAAACGTGCTGCGAATGCTGGAGTGGTTTGATCCACGTCGGGTTCATTTCGCTCGAGGGTATTGGTAAGCATCCGCTTGAGCTGGTCGAGATCGATTTCGGTCACGAGCTGCTCAACCGTGTGAATCTTCTCGCGCGTTGCCGACGAGCGCGCTGAGCGCCAGGCTTCCTTCGAATGCACCGAAAGGCCGTAGACTGGCGTCCGTCAGCGAGCGTGTCGCGCCGTGCGGAATTCCGAACGCCCCTAACGCCTCGATGCCGCCGATTACGAGCGAGATGATTACGGAAAAGCGTCATGTTGACCTTATACACCAATTTACGCACCGGCTTCACGTAGCCCCAGGAATACGCGAACGCGAAGCCTTCGAAACGCGCGTGCTCGGCTGCGCTTTCGACGGAACGGGATACGGCGAAGATTCGACGATTTGGGGCGGCGAGGTTTTCCCGATTACCCCCGCTGCTGACCGCATGATCGAAGACCGGCGCGCAGGCCGGCCGCACGAACAACTAGCTCGAGCGTTTGTGCGAAGCACTTGGCGAGCGATTGTGCGTCACCGCGAGGTTCCCGCAAATCACGGTGGCATCTGCCTCGGGCAGGCCGCCATTACCGCAGTTTCCTAGCAACGGCATGAAAAGAAGGCTCGCCGCGAACGGCGAGCCTTTCGATGTTTGGAACCGAGCGCCGTTAGTGCAGCGTCAGTGCCGTGTCGTCGATGAAGAACGACGTCGCAAGACTCGCGTCTTCCGTGCCGGTCCACTTGATCGTGTCGGTTCTGCCGGCGTACGCGGAGATGTCGACCGTCCGTAGCGCATACGGCCCTGCGTTCACGTTCGAGAACGATTGCACGCGCACGCCGTTGACCGTGACGGAGAGTTTGTCGTACGCGATCGAACCGCTTTCCTGCGTTTGGATCGACAGCCAATAGGTGAGCGTGGCTTTGCAGCCGGATGGGATCGTGACGGATTGCCTGAGCGTATCCGTATGCGTGTAACCATAACCGTCGAGCCACGCGTAGCCGTAACCCGAGTGCGAGTACGCGCCGTCAGTGTTGATGACGCCGGCGGTGCTGCTCCAATCTGCGGAGCCGCTTTCGAAGCCTGGATTGAGCAGAAGCTGACCGGAGCATCCGGGCTTGGGCGTCGGGCTCGGCGTGCCGGACGGCTTCGGCGAAGGGGTCGGGCTATTCGTAGGAACCGGCGTGGGAGTAGGAGCCGGCGTAGGCGTCGGTCCGCTGCCGTAGCTATACGCGCAGCCGGCAATCGCATTGCTCCACTCGGGCTGGTTCGGGAACGTCGCGCCCCCGTACATGCTGACGTCTTGCAGGTTCGTCCACGCGCACTTATCGCCGATTTCAGAACCGCTCGAGTCTACCCAGCCGTTACCCGCGCCGGGATCTGTAATCGTTTCCGTGATCTCGTGACCGCCGACGATGCTGGCGCCGTCGAGCGTGCCGGGCGAAGTCACCGAGCCCTGTCCGCAGCCGCTTCCGGCATCGGGAATGTACGGGAGGTCGGTGTACGCGATGGGGCCGCTGCCGCCGCCGGCTGAACCGTGGTATGCACACCACTGCGTTCCGAAGCCGCTGGTCGTGTAGTTGTGCGGAGTGACGACGAAGTAGTTCGCGTCGGCGCTGTAACCGAAATGCGTGGCTGCTTTTGCCGCTTCCGATTGAATATTCGCATCGGAATAGTTCGACGGCGGCAGCGAGTCTGTCGTACCACACGCCGGCGTATTCAGGATGCGGATTGGTGATGTATCCGGTGGTGTCGTTATACTGCGTTGCAACGTTCGCGAGGTTGCTGCCGCCGTATGCAGTGGCGAAGTTCACCAGATAGTTTGCCATGCCGTCCGGATCGTGCGTCGTGTCGTTTGCGCTCGACCATCCCCAGAAGATCAAATAAATCTTCGGAACGTGCTGGACCGGTCCGCCATAATACATCAAATTATTCGAAGACGCGATCATCGTATGAATTGCGCGGTCGTGCGGGCCTCGCGGTGCGAGTTCGGGATGTGTCTTCAGATAGGAACGGCTGTAGAACACGATGCGATGATTGGTCGAATACGTGTTCTTTTGGCTCCCGGCGGCAGGCGTATTCGGAATGACGGCGGAGTGCTGGCCCCCGGCGCATCCGGCAATAACCGCAGCGCTTACCGCAAGCGCGGCTAAGACCTGCGGTGCTCGAAAGAATCGTTTCAACATGGTGTCTCCTCCGCTAGTGCAGCAAGAGGCGGTCGCTCGAAGCAAACGCTGCTACGATTGTGAAGAAAAAAGCCCGATTCGACAAGATGCGAAATGCATAGAGGAAAAGCGGCGGGGGCGTTATATTTATCGGGGTCGCCCAGCGGCGTGAGCTTGCCTATAGCATGTCGAGGGGGCAAGTGGCGGAACTGGCAGACGCGCTGGATTTAGGTTCCAGTGGGGCAACCCATCAGAGTTCGAGTCTCTGCTTGCCCAAAAAATTGCTGCGCTCATCTCTTTTGGGCTCGCAGAGAAGTTTAACAGGCGCTGCGACCTCCGTGTCTGCGCGCCCCCCGCACGCAAAGCGGGCGGGGTCCCCCAAGGGATGTTTGCCTTTTGCCATGCCCGAACTACGGAGCGGTACAAGCGGAAGTCGACTCAGTGGTAGAGCATCGCCTTGCCAAGGCGAGGGTCGCGAGTTCGAATCTCGTCTTCCGCTCCATCTTTTGCCCCTGTAGGAGACTCCACCCTGTCTACGTCCACGCTCACCAAACTCGCGCCGACGCAGGTCGAACTCGTCATTCCGATATCGGCCGACGAAATGCGCGAAGCGGAAGAACGCGCGTTCCGCCGCCTCGTCAAGAAGGCCAAGCTGCCGGGTTTCCGCCCGGGTAAAGTTCCGCGCCGCGTATTCGAGCAGGCATACGGCTCGGAGACGATCACGAACGAAGCGATGGAGGACGTCGTGCCGACGGTCTATGCGAAGGCCGTTCGCGAGCACGACCTCGACCCGGTCGATCGTCCGAAGATGCAGCTACTACCGGAAGACGGCGGCCAGCCGCGACGCATCAAGGCCGTGGTCGACGTGCGCCCCGAAATCGCGCTCGGCGAATACAAAGGGCTGGCGGTGAAGGCCGCGCCGATCGAGGTAACCGACGCAGACGTGGAACGGGCGCTCAAGACGCTTGCGCGGGATCGCGCCACGCTGGTTCCGGTCGAGCGGGAAGCCAAGCTCGGCGACGTCGTCACCATCGATTATGAAGGAAAAATCGACGGGGTAGCCTTCGAAGGCGGCACTGCCCAGGGGCAGCAGACGGAACTGAGCGAGGAGCGGTTCATTCCCGGCTTCGCGAGCGGCATTGCCGGCATGCGCGCCGGCGAAAGCAAGGATGTGGAGGCGACGTTCCCCGAGGGCTATCAGCAGTCCGAGCTCGCGGGCAAAACGGCGGTGTTCACCATCGTGCTGCACGAGGTCAAGGAGTTGGAGCTGCCGCCAATCGACGACGAATTGGCAAAGGCCGTTTCCCAGCAGCAAACGGTTGATGATCTCAAAGCCGACATCCGCAAGCGGCTTCGCGCGGCGGCCGAGGCCCGCGTCAAGCGTGAGACCGGCAACGATTTGGTCGAGCGCCTCGTGGCGGCCCACGATTTTCCGCTGCCCGAAGTTCTGGTCGAGCGCGAAATCGACGCAATGCTGACGGACGGCGCGGGTATGGCGGCGCGGATGGGCATGTCCTTCGACGAGTATCTGGCGGCTATGGGCAAGACCGAAACGGATATGCGGGTCGAGCACCGGCAGGATGCCGAGCGCCGGGTCAAGGGGACGCTGATCCTCGAAACCATCGCCAAGGCGGAAAATATTACGGCCACGCCGGCCGATATTCAGAATGAACTGCAGTCCCTCGCGCGGCAGTATGGGCAGCCGGTCGACCGCATTCGTCAGGCTTTGGGCAGCAATCTCCTTTCATTGATGGACGGAATCGTCCGAAACAAGACGGTGGAGTTTCTCGCCGAGCACGCGAAACCCGATGAAGCAACTTCCGGCGCCAAGTCGTAGTCTCTGAGTTTGTCATCAAAAGGAATTTGTAAGATGGGTCACCTGGTCCCCATGGTCGTCGAACAGAGCGCGCGCGGCGAGCGGGCTTTCGACATTTACTCGCGTCTGCTCAAAGATCGCATCGTGTTCGTGGGCGGAGCGATCGACGATCATCTTGCCAATCTCGTCATTGCGCAACTGCTCTTCCTCGAAAAGGAAGACCCCGACAAAGACATCGACATGTACATCAACAGCCCGGGCGGCAGCGTCACCGCGGGTTTGGCAATCTACGACACGATGCGTTTCATCAAACCCGACGTCGCAACGATTTGCGCCGGCATGGCGGCCTCCATGGGTTCGATTCTCGTGACGGGCGGTGCGCAAGGCAAACGCATGGCTCTGCCTCATTCGAAGATTCTCATCCATCAGCCGTGGGTGCAGCAGGTGGGCGGTCAGGCGACGGACATCGAGATTCATGCGCGCGACCTCATCGCCACGCGCCGGATGCTGGCCGGTATCTACGAGGACACGACCAAAAAGCCCATCGAGCAGATTCTTAAGGATATCGAGCGGGATTTCTACATGACGTCGCAGGAAGCCAAGGATTACGGTATCATAGATTCGATCATCGAAAACCGGTCTTCCCTGGCGACACCGGCATAGGCGAAAGGCGATAGCGAAGGCGCATGTTTCGATTCGGCGACGAAAAGGGCCAGCTCAAGTGCAGCTTCTGCGGCAAATCGCAGGAGCAGGTTCGCAAACTCATTGCGGGCCCGGGCGTCTACATTTGCGACGAGTGCATCGAGCTCTGCAACGAGATCATCGAAGAAGAGGCTGTATAAGAACGTCGACGAGAATCTCCGCCTTCGCAACATTCCGAAACCCAAAGAGATCAATCACATCCTCAATCAGTATGTGATCGGGCAGGAGCGCGCAAAGAAATCCCTCGCGGTTGCCGTGTACAACCACTACAAACGCGTGAACATGGGTGCGAGCGCCGACGACGTGGAGCTGCAGAAATCGAACATTCTGCTCGTCGGCCCCACCGGTTCGGGCAAAACCTATCTTGCGCAAACGCTCGCGAAGATTCTCGACGTGCCGCTCGCAATGGCGGACGCGACCTCGCTCACCGAGGCCGGCTACGTGGGCGAAGACGTCGAAAACATCCTTTTGAAGCTCATCCAGGCCGCGGACTACGACGTCAAGCGTGCTGAGAAAGGCATCGTCTACATCGACGAGATCGACAAGATCGCCCGCAAGAGCGAGAACCCGTCGATCACGCGCGACGTGTCGGGCGAAGGCGTGCAGCAGGCGCTGCTCAAGATCCTCGAGGGCACCACCGCGAACGTTCCCCCACAGGGCGGCCGCAAACATCCGCACCAAGAGTTCATTCAGATCGACACCACCAACGTGCTGTTCATCTGCGGCGGCGCCTTCGACGGGCTCGAGCGCATCATCGAATCGCGCGTCGCGAGCAATAACATGGGCTTCCGCGCCCAGCCGGAAGGCAAGAAAGACCAGCGCGTAGGCAAATTGCTGCAGCAGCTGATGCCCGAGGATCTCCTCAAATTCGGCCTGATCCCCGAATTCATCGGCCGCTTGCCGATTGTCGTGACGCTCGACGCGCTCGACGAACTCGCGCTTCGCCGCATCCTGGTCGAGCCGCGCAATGCGCTCGTGCGGCAGTTCCAGAAAATCATGGGCATGGACGGCGTCGAGCTGACCTTCACGAAAGAGGCGCTGGTCGCCATCGCTTCACGCGCGCAAGGGCGCAAGACGGGCGCCCGCGGCCTGCGTTCGATTCTCGAAGAAACGATGCTGGACGTCATGTACGACCTTCCGTCGCTCTCCGGCGTGAAGAAGTGCATCGTGAACAAGGAAGTCATCGAGAAAAAAGAGGCGCCGACGCTCATCTACAACGAGCGGCAGAAGGACATGCCGGCTTAAGGTCCCGTGCCCGGCATAGCCTCGGCGCGTAGGGCTAAAGGGTAACGTAGGGCCCCCATTTCGCTCGCCGCGCTCAGTCGTTGCACCCCGCCTAGGCCCGTCGCCCTAATGCCAAAAGAGCCTTATTACTACGTGGTTGCCCGCAGTGGTTCTGTCCGGGCGAGTTGAGCTTTCACTACCATTAAAGCCAGTCAACTTGCCCGCACGAGGAACTTTTCGAATGAAATTTTTACGAATTTCGGCATCGTTCACAGCGATTGCCGCTGCAGCGGCTCTCGCCGCGTGCGGCGGGGGCGGCGGGGGTGGCAACCCCAACCCGCCGGTGAGCAACCCCGGAGGCGGCCCGACCGCCAAGCCGACCAACGCCCCGACCAACGCCCCGACTAACTCGCCGACGAACTCCCCGACTACCACGCCGGCGTCCACGCCGCCGCCGATCGTGACGTCGACGACCACGATCTCCGCCTATGACGGGCCCACGAACGGCACCGACGGCTGGCAGACCAACGGCGCTACCGTTACCGGCGACCCGGCCGACGGAGACACTGCCGCCGGCGCGAACGGCAGCAATACGTTCGACGGCATCGGCTGCGCGCTCAACAGCGAATCGATGATCCAGCAGAACAACGCCTATCACGTTCACGCCTTCGTCGGCATTTACGTCAACGGCAAGGAAATGGCCATCCCGGACGGTATCGGCATGCAGAACCCGCAAGACAGCGGAACCGGAGCCATCAACACGTTCTCCTGCGCGTATCCGATTCACACGCATTTCTCTTCCGGCCTCATTCACGTCGAGGATCCGAATCTTCAGAATTCCACCTGGCTCGGCAACGGCAGTGCGCCTGCCGGCACCAAGCAAATCGCTGCGCCGGCGCAGTACAATCTCAAAGCGCTGCTCGACATTTGGGGACAAACGACCGCGAGCATCGGCGGAAACGTGCCGCTCACCGGCGTCTACGTCGGAACGAAAGTCGGCATCGACCCGAACAACAACCAGGACATCGTGGGCAACTTCACCGCGAACACCGGCAGCCTCGCGAACATCCTGCTCTCGCACCACAACGCCATCTGGCTGGTGTACGGAACGCCGCCGGCATCGTTGCCGGAAGTCGAATTCGGCATCGAAAACTAATCACCGCAGCGTCTAAGCAAGGCCGGACCCTCGGGTCCGGCCTTGTGCTCGATTAGAACGAGAATACGGAACGTGCAAGACATAGAAACGACGATCGACTTCAACCGCATACACCCGACCGCCGTCGTCGAGCCCTCCGTGCGAATCGGCCGCGGGAACACGATCGGCCCGTACGCGGTGATTACGGGCGACGTCGAGATCGGCGACGGAAATTGGATCGGTGCCCACGTAACGATTGGGGCGCCGGCCCAGTTTTCGACGGAAAAATTCGAACTCAACGGTTCTGGCTGCTCGGGCGTCACGATCGGCAGCCGCAACGTCATCCGCGAATACTGTACGGTCCATCAGCCCAGCCGCGATCGCACGATTATCGAAGATGATTGCTACTTGATGGCCTACACACACGTCTCGCACGACACGCAGCTCTGCTCGCGATGCGTCCTGGCAAACAACGTGCAGATCGGCGGTTTTTCATATGTGGGAGAAGGCGCGAACGTCGGTTTGAGCGCCGTGCTCCATCAGTTTTCCACCATCGGCGCATACGCGATGGTGGGTATGGGAACGATTTTGTCCAAGGATGCGCCGCCCTTTGCGAAGGTGTACGGCGCCCCACCGAAAATCGCCGGCGTGAATCACGTAGGGATGCAGCGCAACGGCTTCTCCGAAGACGACGTTCGCGCCGCATCCGCGCTGCTCTCCGGCGATCGCGTTTCCGGCGGTGAAGCGTGCGCGCGGCATTTCGACGCATTCGAATCGCGCGGAAAGCTGACGGGAAGAAAGGCGCTGGAGTGGCGGTAACGATCGGAGTGATTTCGCAATCTGAATCTGCGCAAGGCGCCGGTGCGCTGCACGGGACTGTCAGCCTGGTCACGGGCGCGTCCCGCGGAATCGGGGCGGCTATCGCCGCGGAATTGGCCTCGCGAGGGTCGCACGTGGTCATCGACTATTTGCATCACGATGAAGAAGCCGCCGAGGTTCTGCAGTCTATCACCGAGCAAGGCGGGACGGCCGAATGCGCGGCCTGCGACGTCTCGAAACCGGGCGAGGTGCGAAATCTCCTGAACGACATCGTAGAGCGGCTCGGGCGCATCGACGTACTTGTCAACAATGCCGGCATCCTGCGCGATCGAAGCCTTCTCAAAATGAGCGATAGCGAATGGCAGGAGGTCATCGACGTCAACTTAACGAGCGTCATGCTCACGAGCAAGGCGGCGCTGCCGCACATGATCGAGCGCAAGCACGGCCGCATCGTCAACATTTCCTCGTTCGTCGCTCAAGCGGGCAACTTTGGTCAGACGAATTATGCGGCCGCGAAGGCCGGAATCATCGGCTTCACGCGTGCGCTCGCATTGGAGACGGCGCGTTACGGCGTGACGGTGAACGCGGTGTGTCCGGGCTTCATCGAAACCTCGATGTGGGGGTCGATTCCCGACCCCGTGCGCGCGCAGATCCTGCAGCGCATTCCGATGCAGCGTGTAGGCTCGCCGGCGGACGTAGCGCGCGCCGTGCGGTTCTTGGCGGAAGAAGGCAGCTATATCACCGGTCAGACGATCAACGTCAACGGTGGTATCTTCATCGGGTGAAGTGAGGCGTTAGACGGGCGCCAGGATATCGACGGGAGCGCCCTTGCGCCGAATCGATTCGGACGCAGCTTCGAGAATTTGCACGATCCGCAAACCCGCCTGAGCGGTTGCCGGAAGCGGTGCGCCGATCAGCACGGCCGCGGTGAACTCGCGAAGTTCCCTGCTGAGCGCTTCGACGTTGTCCAGGAAGGGAATCCACGTGTCGCCGGTCCGGTACTGGATCAGCGTTTTGTAGATTTCTTCTTTCGATTTCGCGTCGGCGCCGCGGTCGTAGACCTTGATCTTTTCACTGGGCTCGACGTCGTCGTAAATGATCATCCGCTGCGTTCCGCCGACGAGCATCTGGCGCACCTTGACCGGCGCGAGCCAGTTGACGTGCACGTGCGCGATGAGATTGTTCGGGTACGCGAGCGAGATATACGCCAAATTCTCCTGGGTGCCCAAGTGTGCGGCGCCGGTTGCGGAGACGCTCGTGGGCAGACCGTTTCCGATCACGTAATCGATGATCGAAAGATCGTGCACCGCCAAATCCCAGATGACGTTGACGTCGGGCTGGAACAACCCGAGATTGACGCGCACGCTGTCGATGTAGCAAAGTTCGCCCACCGTGCCGTCGTCGAGCAGCGAACGGATCTTGCGCACCGCTGCGGTGTAAACGAACGTGTGGTCTACGGCGGCGACGACACCGCGGGCTTGCGCGGCGTCAATCAGGGCGCGTGCCTGGTCTGCGGTCGATGCGAGCGGCTTTTCGATGAGGACGTGCTTGCCGGCCTCGATGGCGGCCATGCCGAGCGCGAAGTGCGTCGACACCGGCGTCGCGATGACGACGGCGTCCACGTCTTTCGCGGCTAACACGTCTTCAAACCGCGTCGTGCGTTGCACTTTCGGGTAGCGCCGGCCGATCTTTTCCAGGCGGGCGTCGTCCTTGTCGCAGATCCAGGTCACGACGGCTTCGTCGAGTTCGTGCAGGTTCCGCACGAAATTCGGGCCCCAGTATCCGCAGCCGACGACCGCAAATCGGAGCGGGGTTTGAGCGATCATGCCGCCACCTTGCACGCTTCGAGCACCACCGAAGCGACGATGCGAATCTCGTCTTCCCTCATACCGGGGAACATCGGCAGCGACAGGATTTCGCCCGCCAGACGCTCCGTAACCGGCAGCGAGCCTTTCAGATGGGCAAGCTCTGCGTATGCGTTCTGCAGATGAATCGGGATGGGATAATGGATGCCGAATTGCACGTCGTGCTCTTGAAGTGAGCGCATCACAGCCTCGCGATCGTCGAGGCGAACCACGTACAGGTGGTACACGGACGATTCGCCCGGCGCCATTTCAGGGGCGCGTACGGGCGAATTCTCGAAGAGTTGCGCGTATAAACGCGCCGCATCGCGGCGCTGCTGGTTCCATTCGTCGAGTTTGCGCAGTTTCACTCGCAGGATGGCGGCCTGAACCGTGTCCAGCCGGCTGTTTCCGGCTTTTTCCTCATGATGGTATTTGCGCGCTTGGCCGAAGTCGCGCAGGCGCACAAGATGTTCGTAGAGCGAGGGGTCGTTGGTCGCGATTGCGCCGCCGTCCCCGAACGCACCCAGATTCTTGCCCGGATAAAAGCTGAAGGCTGCTGCGTCGCCGAAACTTCCCGCACGCCCATCGCAGGTGCGCGCACCGTGGGCCTGGCAGGCGTCCTCGAGGACCGCCAGACCGTGCCGGTCGGCAACGCGCCGTATCGCCTGCATGTCGGCGAGCCGGCCGAAGAGGTGGACCGGCAGAATCGCTTTCGTGCGCGGCGTGATCGCCGCTTCGATGAGCGAGGGATCGATGTTGAAGGTCCGTTCGTCGACGTCGACCAGGACCGGCTCAGCCCCCGTTTGGCTGATCGCGATTGCGGTAGCGATGTAGGTGTTTGCCGGAACGACGACTTCGTCGCCCGGTCCTATGCCCAGCGCGCGAAGCGCGAGTTCCAGCGCCGCGGTGCCGGAGCCGACCCCGACGGCGAAACGCGTGCCGCAGTAGGAGGCGAATTCTTCTTCGAATGCGCGCAAGTCGGGGCCCATAATGAAGGCTCCAGTCGAAAACACGTTTTCGACGGACGCCAGCACCTCCGGCTTGATTTCATCGTATTGACGGCCGAGATCGACGAACTTGATTGTCATGTCGCGCTCATTATAGGTCCCCGGCGCGCCGGGGACTGAGTGCCGATACGGCGCCGGGCATTGAGCCGATGGCCCGACGCAAACATGACCATGGGCCCGCGGCCCCGGAGAAGGCCCGGATTTATGATGAGATCGAAAAGATGTGCGGAATTGCAGGGGTAGCCGGCGACGTCGAGCGCCGCGCGGCGCTTTCGGCCGCGCGGATGATGTGCGCCGCCCTCGCGCGGCGTGGTCCGGACGACGAAGGTATTGAGGTCTGGGAAGGCGCCGTGCTGGCGCACCGCCGGCTGTCCGTCTTCGACTTGAGCAAAGCCGGCCGGCAGCCTATGCTTTCGGCCGACCGGCAGGTTGCGGTGGTTTTCAACGGCGCCATCTACAACTTCCATGAATTGCGCGCCGAACTCGAATCGCGTGGCTTCACATTCGTGAGCGAGTCCGACACTGAAGTGCTCGTGCACGGGTACCGAGCATTCGGTATCGACGCGCTCGTCGCGCGCTTGCGCGGCATGTTCGCATTCGCACTGTGGGACGACGGAACGAAAACGCTGTATCTCGTGCGCGATCGGCTCGGCGTAAAACCGCTGCTGTACGCGCTCGGAGAAGGGCGTATCGCTTTCGCTTCGACCGCACAAGCCCTGCACGAAGCCGGTTTCGCAGACGAGATCGACGATGCGGCCGTCGCGGAATTTCTCGAATTCGGTTTCGTTACCGACGCGCAATCCATCTACCGCGAAGTGCGCAAGGTTCCGGCGGGCCACATAGGCGAGTGGAACGCACACGCCGGCCTGCAGACTGCGCAAATACTGGAGCGTTCCGCATCCGGACCCTGCCTCGCGCGTGACGTTCGAAGATGCCGTCCGCGAAACCGAACGGCTTTTGGTGCAAGCCGTGAAATTGCGTTTGCAGGCGGATGTGCCTGTAGGCGCATTATTGAGCGGTGGAATCGATTCCGCGCTGGTGTGCTGGGCCATTCGGGAACTCGGCGCGGATATTCGCGCGTTTACGGTCGGCGCACCGAACGATCCTTGGGACGAAAGCGCGGACGCTGCCGCCACGGCGGCTCAACTCGGCATCCGGCATCGCGTTCTGCCGCTGGAACTGCAGGCGTCCGACGGAATAGAAACGCTGGTGCGCGCGTACGGCGAGCCGTTTGCATGCGCCTCTGCGCTCGGCATGCTCGCCGTTTCGCGCGCGGTGAGGGAAGAGGCGACGGTGCTGTTGACCGGCGATGGGGGCGACGACGTATTTCTGGGTTACGACGTGCACCGCCGTTTGCGAATTGCAGCCGGGATCGCGCGAACGCTCCCCCGCGGCAGCGAGGCCGTTTGGCGGCGCGTTCGACCTTTCGTTCCGTCCGGCGGCGCGAGCGGACGCGTTCGTCACTTGATGGATTATGCCGCCGGCGGAATCGGTGCGGTTGCGCTCGCGCACGACGGTTTACCTGCGTATGCTGCTTTGAATATCGCGGGAGAGCGTCTCTTTGCGGCCGATCTGGCGCATCGCTCGATCCCATGGTCGCTGCAGTCCGGAAGAGACGTGCTGGGCGAGTTCCTCGATTTTCATCAACGCACGCGCTTCACTGGTGAATACATGACCAAGGTCGACGGCGCAACGATGTATCATGCGCTGGAAGCCCGTGCGCCGTTCCTCGATCAGGACGTCTGGGAGTACGCATCGTCGCTTCCGTACAGGCTTGCGTATGCGCGGAGGAACGGCAAAAGCGATCTTGCGCGAAATCGCGCGCCGGCGGATAGGCGAGCGCGTTGCGAGCGGGACGAAGCGCGGATTCGGCGTGCCGGTGCAGCGCTGGATAACCGGACCGTGGCGTGCGGCAATGGAGCAATCGTTGGACGGATCTTTGCTTGACGCCGCGGGCTGGATTCGAGCGGCCGGCGTGCGCCGCGCGCTGCGCGAGCTCGCTCCAGGAGATACGGCGCCCGTGCAGCTCTGGTATATCTTCGTACTCGAGTCGTGGATGCGCGCAAGAGGAGGCGCGAACCGGGACGTTCGTGCGGCGGAGCTCGATCGGACGGCTTAAGCGGGAACTTCCGGCACGGCGCGGGCTGTTGCGTGCACGCGCGCGAAGGCGACGTCTTCGCCCACGAGCTGCACGATCGCGCAGAACACCGGAATGAGCGGCAGCAAGAGCACGCGTTCGAAAGACGACGGCACGGGATTGAACGGCACGGCCAGCAGGCATGCGACGAGAGCGCCCACGAGGACCGACATTTCGGCGCGCGTTCGAGCGCGCCACATTCCATAAACGGCGCCGGCCGCAATGGCCAGCGGCACCACGCTCCGAATCGACGTGCTGACGACGTTTCGCACCGAATGGAAAAGCGAAGAACGATACCACGCTGCGAACGAGCTGTTAGGTGGAACCGGTTCGTTGTCGTACACCCACCGTAATTGTTCGACGATGCCGTACGCGTGGGTCACTGCCGCAACCGCAGCGGATGTGAAAACGCCGGCGAAAGTGACGATGAACGGCCACCAGCCGCGCCGTGCGAGCCCCAAAGCCAGGGCCGGTAATGCGACAAGATACGGTGTCGGCCGCGTCAGACAAAGAAGTATCGACGAGAGTGCGAGGAGCACGAGCAACGAGGGCCGCGTTTCACGCGTCAGACGCAGCAGCGCTCCCAGAGCCAGCGTAAACCACACCATCGAGACCATGTCCGTGAGATCGCTTGCAGCATATGCGCGCACAGCCGGCAGCGCTAATGCGGCGATGGTCAGCACGAGCGAAAATCCTGGTTTTCTAAAGGCGCACAACGTCCAGAACAGAGACAAGCCGAACAGCACGTACGCGCACGCATTGACCAGGAACAGCGCCCGGAATCCGGCTACCGGCAGGAGCATTGCGACGAGCCATGGATAGAGCGGGCGGTTTACGAAAACCCGGGAGCGCGCGAAGGCAACGGACGGGTCAACCTCGACGAGGTCGCGATATCGCGCTTTGCTCATCATCGGGGTGCGTTCGTAAAAAACGCGCGAAGCGAGGGTGGCATCCCGCTGCGAATCTCCCGCGTACCGCGCCGCGAACCGTGCATACACGATTCCATCGGGCGTGTAAACGGGGTGCTTGAGAATACTGATCGCGGCGACGACTATAGCAAAAAGGGCGATGCACACCGCGGCCGTGACTTTCATAAATTCCATGCTATAAAGCCGCGAGTGGGCGCCGGAAGCGCCCAACGGGGAGCGCGCCGCCCCCAAAGGTCCTAAGCAGCCGTTTGCGGCAGTGGGTGTCCGAGCATCCGGGAAAAACCCGGTCCTGCGCCGCCGAGACCAAATCCTCAACGACTTCCTGCCCCGCAGTACCGTTGGGCTCAAGAACTTCCGGCCCGGGCGCCGTATAGTTGAGGTGTGCTTCTGCTCGAAAAGATCTTGGCCGCTCCACGGGCCATTCGGAATCTGCTGCGGGACGCGATCGACGAAGAAGTCGAACGCGGGCGACTCCCGAACATAACCTGCTCGACCGGCGTCATCGTGCGTGGAGCCGACTATATCACGGCCGGCAAGAACGTCTTTTTCGACCGGCGCGCGTACGTGATCGTGAACTCGGTCGGCGGCAAGCGCGGGTTCATCCGGATTGGGGACAACGTCGAGATCGGTCCGGGAAGCGTGTTGTGGGGCGGCGGCGGGATCGTCCTCGGAAGCGACGTTCACATCGGCGCGCACGTTCATATCACGTCGTTCGAAGCGTATCCCGTCGATCCGCTGGTCGATGATTCGACGGTGCCGCTCAAGTTTTACGCCGGCGTGGTCACCGTTCAAGACCACGCCTTGGTAGGATCGAATACGGTCATCGTGCCGGGCGTCACGATCGGTCACCACGCGCTCGTGCAGCCCGGCAGCGTCGTCATCGAAGACGTTCCTCCGTACGCAGTCGTCATGGGTGTGCCGGCCAAGGTCGATTACTACACGAACGCCAACGCTTTGGTCGGCACGAGTAACGCGCAGCCTGCATGAAGGGAATGTGGCGCGTACGGGCGCTCGTCGATCGCGTTTTTCGTTCAAATCTCAGTAAGCGCTTTCCGAATGTTGCATTCGCCGAAGGCGTCATATTGCGCGGCGTCGACAAGTTTTCGGCCGGCGAGGGCTGCTTTATCGGTCCGCGCGCGTACCTCAACTGCTCGGGCGGCGAGTGGAACGGGAATTCGGGGCACATCACCATGGGCGACCACTGCGAAATCGGCGCGTACTGCGTGCTGTTCGGTGCGGGCGGCATTACGATGGGCGACAACGTGCACATGGGTGCGCTGGTCACCATTACGGCAAACGCTCTGTACCGCGACGTCCGCAGCGAGGAAGCATCCACGGAAATGCGCTTGGCGCCGGTGCGGATTGAGGACAACGTGGTGATCGGATCGGGTGCGACGATTGCCCCGGGCGTCGTGCTCGGACGCAATTCGGTCATCGGACCGAGCTCCGCCGTGCTGACCGACGTGCCGGCAAATTCCGTCGTCCAAGGCGTTCCGGCGCGAGTATTCGTGAAGAAGCCGGAGAGCGTCGGGGCCTGAAGCGTGCACGAAGAAATCGAACGGCTCTTCGAAACGCGAGCGCCGGAGCCTGCGTTTGCTGCGCTGCGCGCGGAGTGGGCGAGCGATCCGAGTCTTGCAAACGCGCAGTACGTCATCGGCAAAGTCGAACGGTACGGCGCCGCTCTTGCACTCATCCCATGCCGTTTGGCGATTTTGCGCGCCTTCACGGTCGAACCGCTCATTCCGGTTCTTCGAGCCGCGGCATACATGCACGGCATCGACTTGCAGATCCATCTGGGAGAATACAACTCCTACGCTACGGAGATGCTCGATCCGCAAAGCGAACTCTACCGCTTTCGGCCGCAAATTGCCATCGTCGCGTTGAATACGGCTGCGGCTGCTCCCGAGCTCTGGGAACCCGCCGATCCGTCCGAGACGGCTTTCGAGCGCGCCGCGGAACGAGTCAGCGCCGATTTCGAAAGTATCGTCGCGGCATTTCGCCGGCTCTCCACGGCGGATTTGGTCGTTCATTCGTTGGACGTGCCGGAGCGGCCGGTACTGGGGGCGCTCGACGAGACGCTGGCGCCCGGCCAGACCGCCGCGATTTCAGGCGTCAACGATCGTCTGCGTGCGCTCGCGCATCGCACCACCGGCGTCTACGTGCTGGATTACGATTCGCTCGTCGCGCGATACGGGCGCGCATTGTGGTGCGACCGGGCAAAATGGCAGCGGTTCAGACTTCCAGCGACGGCATCTCACTTGCGCTATCTCGCGCAGGAGTGGCTCCGTTTCATAGCGCCGTTGACGAGCTCCGTCGCAAAAGCCGCGGTCGTCGATCTCGACAATACGCTTTGGGGGGGCATCGTAGGCGAGGACGGCAGTTCGCGCCTTCACATGGGACCCGAATTTCCCGGAAGTGCGTACCGCGCCGTACAACAAGCACTGCTTACCTTGCGCGCTCGCGGCATAGTGCTCGCAATCTGCAGCAAGAACAATCCTGCGGAAGCGATGGCCGTATTGGAGCGTCATCCCGACATGCTCCTGCGCCCGAACGATTTCGCCGCCATCCGCATCAACTGGGAACCCAAGAGCGTGAACTTGAGCGTTCTGGCGCAAGAGTTGAACGTGGGGCTCGACGCGCTCGCGTTCATCGACGACAATCCGGTCGAACGTTTGGAAGTGCAGGCGGCCTTACCGCAGGTTCGGGTCGTGCACTTGCCGCCCGCGCCGGAAAACTACGCACGCGCGATTCTCGAAGCTCCGGTCTTCGAACGTTTGCGGATTAGCGCGGACGATCGCGCGCGCGGCGAGCACTACCAGGATCAGCGTCAGCGGGCGCAGGCCTTGGCCGGCGCTTCCTCGCGAGAGGAGTTCTTGCAGACGCTCGAGCAGCGCGCCGAAATCGGCGAAGCAACGCCGCTGGAAGTCGTTCGCATCGCGCAGCTGACCCAAAAGACCAACCAATTTAACCTCACGACGCGGCGATACACGGAGGCCGACGTTCAACGTTTCATGGAAGATCCGCAACACGAAGTCACGGCGTTGAAGCTGCGCGACCGGTTCGGCGATAATGGGCTCGTCGGCGTAGCGATCACGCATGACGTCGATGAGGTCTGCGAGCTCCGCGCGTTCCTGCTGAGCTGCCGCGTTATCGGGCGCGGTGCGGAAACGGCGCTGCTCGCGCACGTGGCGCGGCGTTCGAAAGAGCGCGGCAAGAATCGCTTACGCGGCGCGTACCGCCCTACGCAAAAAAATGCACCGGCAAAATCCTTTTTGGCGGACCACGGATTTACCCGCGTGAGCGAATCGGAAGACGGTTCCGTATGGGAACTCGATCTGCGCGAAGCTGCGGTCGAGGCGCCGTCATACATCACGCTCGCCTCGTTGGAGGGCATGCCGGCATGAATTCTCGTCTGCACGTCGTTCGCGCAGCTGCGGCGGACGTGTTCGGCATTCCGGAAGGCGAGGTGAGCGCAGAATCGTCCCCCGAGAGCATCCCGCAGTGGGATTCGCTCAAACAGCTGTATCTCATTATGGCGCTCGAAGAGCGTTTCGGGATCGAGTTGGATCCGAGCGAAATAGAAACGGTTACGACGATCGGAAGCATCGCCGACGTCCTGGAGAGGAGACTCGGGCCGGGCTAAGCTGCCGGCCGGCCCGGTGCCGCCTGCGTTTCGATGATTTCGACGACGAAGCGCAACGGGCTCATGAAAAACATGACTCTCGCGCCGCCGAAGGCCACGGCCGGCTGCGGTTTTCCAATCGGCAGTGCGCCGGACTTGCGCAGCGTCCGGGAAGCCGTCTCGATATCCGGGACTCGATAGGCCAGATGGTTTAGGAGATTGCGCCCGCTGGACAAAAGTCCCGACACCGGGTTGGGCGTCCCGAACGGAGCGACGAGCTCGTACCGCAGACCGGTCGCATCCGTTCCGAAGCAGGCCGAAATGCGCATGCCGGGATCGTCGATGACCGGGCCCCACTCTATGGTCTGCACCATCGATTGCATCGCGCGCTTGCCCTGCGCTATTTCGCGCACGAAAAGACCGACGTGGTCAAAAGTCATGGCGCGCCATTTCCTGCCCGTTTCTTGCCCTCCTGGCACGCGCCCGGACTGCGTCGAGCGGACTAGGGCTTTCGGCCGCGGTCCGCGGTGCTAATCCACCCGAAAAGGAGTACGTCGGCAGCCTGCGGACCGTGCACCGGCGCGGTACAATTCGCCTGAAGCAAATGAAATTCACACCGAATCTCGATTCGACCGTGCGCGGCATCAGGCCGGAACTCCGATTCGGCCTAATGTTTGCCGACGTCGCCGCTCTGGTGCTCGCCGTCAACCTGGCTGCCGGCGTTGGTGACATCCACACCGCGCACGAGCCGCAGCTCCTCATGCTTGCCGGGCTGCTGTTCGTCACCGGCGTCTACGTGCAATGGCGCAACGAGAGCGCCCGCACCTTCGATTTCCACGACGTCCTGCGCTTGCTGTACGGCGCGGTCGGCGGCACGATCTTCGCCCTAGTATGCGCCTGGCTGCTACCAAATCCGCTCGAGCATATGTCGGGGCGGCTGGTGGTCATCGCGGCCATGCTCGGGTTCATTCTCCGCATGTTCGTTCGTATCGCACTCGTGATGCTGCGCACGTTCATTCTGACACGCAGGCCGAATGCTCAGCGCGCGCTTATCGTCGGCGTCGGCATGCCGGCGCTTTCCCTCGTGCGCGCCATTCAGGAAGATCGCAATCTGCCGATGCGCGTCGTGGGCTGCGTGGACGACGGCGTTGCCGTCAAGCGCGTAGACGGGGTGCGCATCCTGGGCGGAATCGAGAATCTGCCCCAGATTCTGGCGGGAACGGCGGTGGATTCGGTTATCGTTGCAATTCCCGCGGCGCCACTGGCGCTGGTCAACCGCATCAAAGATCTTTGCAGCAAGAGCGCCAATCCGCCAACCGTCAAAATCTTGCCGGACGCCTCGGAAATTCTGAGCGACAAGGTTACGGTCTCGCGAATTCGCGACATCCGGCTTGAAGACGTTCTCTCGCGCGAGCCGGTCGTCATCGACACGGCTGCGCTTCGGCCACACCTCGAAGATCAGGTCGTCCTCGTGACCGGCGCGGGCGGATCGATCGGCAGCGAGCTGTGCCGGCAAATCGCCACGTTCCAGCCGAAGCTGCTGCTGTTGCTCGGCCACGGCGAAAACAGTCTGTTCGCCATCGAGCAAGAGCTGCGCTACGAATACAAATTCGAGCGCACGCGGATGATCCTTGCCGACGTCGCGGACTCCGCAGCCATACGTAACGTCTTCTCGACGTACCGGCCGCGGATCGTCTTTCACGCCGCGGCTCACAAACACGTTCCCATGGTCGAAGCGAACATTTGCGAGGCCGTGCGCAACAACGTGCTCGGCACGCGTACCGTAGCGCTTGCGGCTGCTGCATCCGGCGCAGCGAAAATGGTGCTGCTCTCCACCGACAAAGCGGTGAATCCGAGCAGCGTGATGGGTCTGACCAAACGCATGGCCGAACTCATCTGTCAGTCGTTCGCCGGCGGCAGCGCAACCGAATTCGTCGTCGTGCGTTTCGGAAACGTGCTCGGCAGCCGCGGAAGCGTCGTGCCGATTTTCAAACAGCAGGTTGCGAGCGGCGGCCCCGTCACGATAACGCACCGCGACATGGTGCGGTACTTCATGACGATCCCCGAAGCGGTATCGCTCGTGTTGCAGGCAATGTCGATGGGTAACGACGGCGAGGTCTTCGTGCTCGACATGGGCAACCCGATCAAGATCCTGCACCTTGCCGAGCAGGTGATCCGCCTTTCCGGTTTCGAGCCGTACAGCGAGATCAACATCGTCGAGACGGCGATTCGGCCCGGCGAAAAACTCTTCGAAGAAATTCTCACCCGTGGTGAGGGCATTTCGAGCACGAGCCACGAGCGGCTGTTCATTGCAAAGCAGCAGCGGGTCGATTACTCGCGCATCGGCGCGGCCATGGAGCGGCTGCAGCGCGCCATACGCATGTCCGACTGGCGCGTAGCGCTCGACGTCCTGCGCGAATTCGTGCCCGAGTACACGCCCGGCGCGCATCTGCTGCCGCCCGCTTTGGTTTCGGTCGAGCGGAACGAAATACCGGCAACCGCATCGACGCAAACGACCGAGATTCTGTCCACACGCAACATCGCTCCAGCACTCCGGCACAATAGGAAGAGAATGGAACTGCTTGAAGCCCCTGCGAGTCTACGCGAACAACTCAAACAGAAATTTGTCGACCGCACCGCACTGATCGGCGTCGCGGGCATCGGTTACGTCGGTTTGCCGCTGGCCGTAGAAAAGGCGAAAGTCGGCTTCCACGTCGTCGGTTACGATCGGAACAGCTTCGCGTCGATCAAATCAACCAAGGTCTGAACTACATCCGCGACGTCGACGACGCCGAACTCGCCGAACTCGTGGAAAAGGGCGCGCTCAGCGCGACGATCGATTTTAGTTCGCTCAGCCGCTGCGACGCGATCGTGATTTGCGTCCCGACGCCGCTCACTCCGAACTTGGATCCCGACATTTCATACATCAAAGCGGTCGGCGAACAGATCGCATCCCAATTGCGCCCGGGCCAACTGATTTGCCTGGAGAGCACGACGTATCCCGGCACCACCGAGGAGGTTCTGCTGCCGCTGCTCTCGACCTCACGGCTGAAAGTCGGCGAAGATTTCTTTCTGTGCTTTTCGCCCGAACGCGTCGATCCGGGCAACGCGCGGTACACGACGAAGAACACGAACAAAATCGTCGGCGGCGTAACCGAAGCATGCGCCGACGTCGGCGGATGCTTTTACCAGCAAACGATTTTGGACGTCCTCACGGTGAGTTCGCCGAAGGTCGCCGAGATGTGCAAGGTCTTCGAAAACACGTTTCGCTCGGTGAACATCGCGCTCGTGAACGAGATGGCGCTTCTCTGCGACCGGCTCGGCATCAGCATTTGGGAAGTGCTCGACGCCGCGGCAACCAAGCCGTTCGGAATCATGCGGTTCGATCCCGGGCCGGGCGTGGGCGGCCACTGCATTCCGCTCGATCCGTTCTATCTTGCGTGGAAGGCGCGCGAGTTCGACTTCCACACGCGCTTCATCGAGCTGGCGGGTGAAATAAATCACGGGATGCCCTATTTCGTGCGGGAGAAAGTCGTGCGCGCACTCAACGGCCTGGGCCGCGCGCTGAAGGGCGCGGACATCCTGCTGCTCGGCGTCGCATACAAGAAGGACATCGAAGACTGGCGCGAATCGCCCGCCCTCAAAGTCATGGATCTGCTGCTGCAGCGACGGTGCGAAGATCGAGTATCACGATCCGCACGTGCCGAAGTTCGTCGAAGCAGGGCGGCAGTGGCATTCGACGCCGCTTTCGAACGAGCGGCTCGAGCGCGCCGACTGCGTGCTGATTCTGACGAACCACACCAGCGTGGATTACGATCGCGTGGTTGTCGATGCTCAAAGTCGTCGTCGACACGCGCAATGCGACCAAGTCGCTAACGGCAAACGCGACAACGTCGTGCTGCTGTGATGGCTAAGCGGCTACCGCGCCTCGGCGTGATCGGCGCCGGCTATTGGGGCGCCAATCTCGTGCGCAACTGCTGCGGAGATGGGCGTGCTTGCCGCCGTGTGCGATGCTGACCTGCACGCGCTCAGCGAAGTGCGACGCGCTATCCCGGCACCGCGCTTTTTTCCGATGCCGATGCAGATGCTGCAGAACGCGAAGATCGATGCGGTGGTCATCGCCGCGCCGGCGCAAGCGCATGCCGCACTGGCGCTGCAGGCCATCGCGCGCCGGCAAACACGTCTTCGTCGAAAAGCCGCTGGCGCTGGGCGTCGAGGATGCGCAGCGCGTCGTCGATGCGGCCGAAGCGGCAGGCGTGACGCTGTTCGTCGGCCACGTGCTGCTGTATCATCCCGCCGTCCGGCAGCTGATCGACTGCGCGTGCGCCGGCAAGATCGGCCGCGTTCGTCATCTGCGTTCGCGGCGGCTGAGTTGGGGGCGGCTGCGCGCGCAGGAAAACGTTTGGTGGAGTTTTGCGCCGCACGATTGCGCGTTGATGATCGAAATCATGCAGGACGCGCCGGTCAATGCAACGGGGTGGCTGAGCGCATACGTCCGTCCGGGCTTCGGCGATTTTGCGTATGCGGATTTCGCATTTGCCGACGGTCGCAGCGCGCACATCGAGGTGAGCTGGCTCGATCCGGACAAGAGCTCGCGAATCGACGTCTTCGGCTCGGAAGGGACGCTGACGTTCATCGATTCGCGCGAGGGCGGCACGCTCACGCTCACGCCGTGCGGCGATCGGTTGAACGCGCGCGGCGAACCGGAGCTTTGGCGCGGTGAAACGCTGCAAATTCCGGTGCGGCGCCGGCGAACCGCTGCGCTTGGAATTGGAGGCATTTGTCCGCGCGCTTGCAGCGGCAGGCGCAATTCCCGACGGACGGTCGCGAGGGGCTCGAAGTCGTTCGCGCCTCGCAGATGGTCGATCGGCATGCCACGGTTCATTCCTTTTACGCTGGAGGCACTTGCGTGACGCGTCATCGGACCAGCGTAGAGATTTCTTCGTCCACGAATCCTCGTACGTCGACGAGCCGAGCAGCATCGGCGAAGGAACGAAGATCTGGCATTTTTCGCACGTCATGCCCGGCTGCGAGATCGGCAGCGGCTGCAACATCGGGCAAAACGTCGTCATCGGCCCGCGCGTGCGCATCGGCAATCGCGTGAAGATCCAAAACAACGTTTCCGTGTACGAAGGCGTCGAACTCGAAGACGAAGTCTTCTGCGGCCCGAGCATGGTTTTCACGAACGTGTTCACGCCGCGCAGCGGAACGCCGCGCAACACTGCAGCCGATTACCTCAAGACGCTGGTGAAGAAGGGCGCTTCGATCGGCGCCAATGCGACGATCGTTTGCGGCAATACGATCGGCGAATACGCGTTCGTCGGCGCCGGCGCGCGTCGTCACGAAAGACGTGCCGCCTTATGCGATCGTGTACGGCAATCCGGCGCGCGTTCACGGATACGCTTGCGAGTGCGGCGTGAGACTTCAGTTTTCGAGCAGCGACGCGCCACCTGCGCCGAGTGCGGCCGCGCGTACACTCGTAAAGACGCCGTCGTTCGAAAGGTGCAGGCGTGATCCCGATTCTGGACCTCAAGGAACAGTACCAGTCGCTGCGCGAGGAGATGTTGCGCGCGGTGGACGGCGTGTTCGAAAGCGGCGACGTTCATCAACGGGCCGAACGTGAAGGCGCTCGAGGGCGAGGTCGCGGCGTATGTCGGCGGCTCGCACGGCGTCGGTCTGAATTCGGGCACCGATGCGCTGCATCTGGCGCTGCGCGCGCTCGACATCGGACCCGGCGACGAGGTCATCACGACGCCGTTTACGTTCGTCGCAACGACCGAAGCCATCGGCATCGTCGGCGCTACGCCGGTCTTCGTCGACATCGATCCGCGAACGTACAATATCGATCCCGCACTGATCGAGGCGGCGATCACGCCGCGAACGCGCGCGATTCTCCCGATGCATCTGTACGGCTGTCCCGCACCGATGGACGAGATCATGGCCATTGCGCGCGCGCCACGACCTGGCGGTCATCGAAGATTGCGCGCAGGCGATCGGCGCGAAGATCGGGGACCGGTGCGTCGGTACGTTCGGAACGTTCGGCGCGTTCAGTTTCTTTCCGTCGAAGAATCTGGGCGCATACGGCGACGGCGGCATGCTCGTAACGAACGACGCCGCCCTTGCGGACCGTGCGCGCAGTTTGCGCGCCCACGGCGGCCGCGTGAAGTACCATCACGAGGAACTCGGCGTGAACAGCCGGCTGGACGAAGTGCAGGCGGCGATTTTGCGCGTGAAACTGCCGCATCTGGAAACGTGGATCGAAAAGCGCCGCGGCTGCCGCGGGACGGTACGCCGCGGCTTCGCAGGCGACGGGCTGCAGATTCCGGTCGAGCCCGACGGATGCACGCCACGTCTATCACCAGTACACGATCCGCGTAGCGCGAGCGCGATCGCGTGCAAAGCGAGCTCGCAGAGGCCGGCGTGCAGACGATGGTGTATTATCCCGTGCCGCTGCATCTGCAGAAGGTGCACGCGGCGCTCGGGCTGCGGCGAAGGCGCTTTTCCGCACTCGGAGCGCGCCGCGCGCGAGGTGCTTTCCGATTCCGATGTTTCCGGAACTGCGCGCGGAGGTCCAGCAGCAGGTCATCGACGCGGTGCGCCATGCGTGCCGCATCCGCATAGTCGCGTGCCTAAGTGCGCGTTCTGAGCGTCGTCGGCGCGCGCCCGCAATTCGTCAAGGCGGCGCTGCTGAGCGCCGAATTGGCCGCGCCGAGGCATCGAAGAAGTGCTCGTGCACACCGGCCAGCATTACGACGCGAAGATGTCGGACGTGTTTTTCGCAGCAGCTGAGATTCCCGCGCCCGCGCATAACTTAGGCGTCGGCAGCGGCGGACACGGCGCGCAAACCGGCGAGATGCTCAAGCGCTTGGAGCCGGTGGTTCAGGCCGAGAGTCCCGATTGGGTGCTCGTGTACGGCGATACCAACAGCACGCTGGCGGGCGCGCTCGTTGCGGCTAAAGCTGCACGTGCCGGTCGCCCACGTCGAAGCGGGGCTGCGTTCGTTCAATCGCGACATGCCCGAAGAGATCAATCGCATCGTCGCCGATCACGTTGCCGATTTGCTGCTCGTTCCGAACGAATCGGCGGCGCAGCAACTGCGCACGAAGGCATTACCAAGGGCGTTCGCATCGTCGGCGATCTGATGGTCGATCTCGGCGTGCGCGTGCGAGCAGACTTCCGGCGCATCCGCCGATTCTGGAGCGCTGCAGTTGCATTCGCACGGAGTACGCCGTCGCGACGATTCACCGGGCGTCGAACACGGACGATCCGCGGACGTTCCGATCGCTTCTCGAGGGCTTGCGCCGCATCGACCTGCCGGTCGTGTTTCCGGTGCATCCGCGCACGCGCGCAATGGCCGAATCGCTGGACGTCGGCAGCGGCGACAACATCATCGCTGTGCGATCCGCTGCCGTACGGCGATATGGTCGCGCTCGCTCGCGCATGCCGTAACGGTGTTCACCGACTCGGGCGGGCTGCAGAAAGAAGCATTCGTGCTGCAAGTGCCGTGCGTAACGCTGCGCGAAGAAACCGAATGGATCGAAACGCTCGAGGACGGCTGGAACGTGCTTGCCGGCAGCGACCCGCAGAAGATCGCCGCGGCCGCGCGCCGTCTCGTTCCCACGCGTCAGGGCGCGCCGTACGGCGACGGTCACGCAGCGCGCAACATCGTCGACGCACTGCTCGACTTTCGGTCAGCGCGAGCCGCGTAAAACTGCAGGTTAGGCCACCGCGGAATAACCGAGGGCGCCGGTCGTCAGTGCGTCGAGACGCTCAGCGAAGAGCACGGCGAGATCTCGCGCGCTCAGGACCTTGCTCGTATCGGGCTGGATTGCGTAGTCGTCCGCGATGAAGCGGGCATAAGCCGCGCGCAGCGCGTTTTTTGCCTGATCGCTGTCGGACGCGTACCATCCTAAGTCTCGCTCCGTGAGAAACGTGCCCATGATGCCGTCCGGCACGCCAATCGTAATGATCCGGCGCCGCGCCCCCAAGTACTCCAAATACTTACTGCCCATTTCGTTTTTCCACTCTGCGTTCATGGGCTGGAAAATGAGCAACGCCGCGGCACGCCGCTGGGCCTCCATCGCTTCGCGGCGCGGCACCGTTCCATGCTGAACGATAGCATCGGAAATGCCCAAACGCTCTGCGTGACGGAGCACCGCCGCGCTTTTTGCTCCGTAAAAATGTAGACGCGCGGAGGTGCCCGCGGGATCGCCTTCCGTCCGCAACTGCGCGAGTGCCTCTAAGAGAATTTCCGGACTGTATCGCTGGTCGTACATTCGCCCTGCGTGGCAGAGCTCGAACGCACGCACGGGAACGTCCGGAATTCCCTCCCAGTTCGCGGGATCGTGCGCGTTCGCAAACGTCAGAACGTCGCTGCGGCGATGAAAGCGCCGCAAGTGTTCGGCGACGGTGTCGTCGACCGTGGTCAGCAGATTCGCGCGCCGAAGCAGCGCGCGTTCCATGATTTGCTCGAGGAAGGTTCGTACCGGCCCGCGCTTGCGATACGTCCCCGACCACGGATCCCGAAAATCGGCCAGCCAGGGCAGTCCGCCGATTTTCGCGAGCGTCCATCCGACGACGTGGACGGACGGCGGGTGCGCGGTGCTGACGATCGCATCAAAGTGCTCGCTGCGGATGGTTTTGATGCCCGACGCGATTGCAGCGGGAATCCACATTGCCGTCGCATCCGGCAAAAATAGCGAGTCACGCAGCCGAAACGGCAGCGCCTCCAACCACCGGGACGTCCGAGCGCGCACGACCTCGGTTTGGAACGGCGGAGGCAGCACACTGTGGGTGAGCACCGTCACATCCCACCCGTATTCGGGTAAATACCTGGCCAAGTAACCGGCCCGTAAAGCGCCTGTCGGGGGTTCCGGCGGAAAGACATACGAAATCAGGAGTACTCGCCTCATAGCGCTGATGGCATTGTATCGTCGGCTGCTCAGCCGCCGGGTGTGCCACCCGGCCCAATACCGCTATGCAAACCGACGTTCGAACTTGGGCCTTTCCACCGTCGCCCCACAGGCGGGGGTCTGGGACGATCAATGGTGCATGATCATGGGCAGTGCCGTTCCGCGGCAGTCTCGAGTGGCGCATCTCACCTCAGTGCACACGCCGCTCGACCCGCGAATCGTCTATAAGGAGTGCGTTGCGCTCGCCGAGGCGGGGTATGACGTCGTCGTCATTGCGCCGGGCGAGGGCTCGCTGCCGGCCGGAGTACGGCTCCATTCGGTGCCGGCACCGCGCAACCGCATCGAACGAATGACGCGCACGGTCTGGCAAGTCTTCCGGGCCGCGCTCGAAGAGCGCGCGGAAGTCTACCACTTTCACGATCCGGAGCTGATGGGGGTTGGCGTTGCGCTTCGTCTGGCGGGCGCGCGCGTCGTTTTCGACGTCCACGAAGACATCCCGGGAGACATTGCCGACAAACCGTGGATCGCCGCGCCGGTGCGCCGTCCGCTGGCGTACGCCGCCGCGCTGTTTCTGAAGATGCTGCAACGCGCTTACAGCGGCGTCGTCACGGCAACGCCTGCAATTGCGCGCCGCTTCCCAAACCGGCATACGGTCGTCGTTTGCAACTATCCGCGCATCGAAGAATTTTCGCAGGAGCGGGGCGAGGACTTCGAGCGCCGCAGCGCCTGCGCGCTCTACATCGGCAGCATCACGGAATTGCGCTGCATCGAGGAAATCGTTTCCTCGTTTGCGTCCCCGTCGATGGATTCGCACATCCGGTTGCACCTGGCCGGCACATTCGAGAGTCCGGCGCTGGAGCAGCGCGTGCAACAGCTTCCGGGCTGGGAGCGCGTCGACTACCTCGGTCTTCGCCCGCGGTCGGAAGTGGCCGGTCTTCTACGCGGGCGCGCGTGGGACTGCTGTTGTTTCGTCCGGCTGCAAATCACGAAGAGGCGATGCCGACGAAACTCTTCGAGTACATGGCCGCGGGACTGCCCGTGGTGATCTCCGACAGTCTGCGGTGGAGCGCAATCGTGCGCGAATTCGACTGCGGACTGGTGGTAGATCCTTTCGATTGCAACGGCATCGCACGCGCGATCGTGCAAATCGTGATGGATCCAAAGCGCGCGCAAGCCATGGGCGAGCGCGGGCGAACGCTGGTGAACGAACGGTATCAATGGAAGAGCGAAGCGAAGAAACTGCAGCAATTGTACGCGACCCTGGTATAACGATCTCGGTCGTCATTGCGACTTACAACGAGGAACGGCACATCGCCGCGTGCTTGGATGCGCTGCTGCGGCAGCGGAGCATTGCAGGCCCTATCGAAATCATCGTGGTCGACGGGATGAGCCGCGATCGCACGCGATCGATCGTGCACGCGTACGCGCTGCGCGAACCGGACATTCGTCTCATCGAAAATCCGCGCCGGCTGCAGGTCTTTGCCTGGAACGCCGGATGGAAAGCCGCCTCCGGGCGGTACATCGCGCTGATGAGCGCACACGCCCACTACAGCGACACGTATCTGGCGGATTGTCTGGACGTTCTGGAACGGACCGGCGCCTCCGGCGTGGGCGGCGTGCAAACGCCCTACGGTGAAAGCGCGCTGGGAGACGCGATCGCGTGGTGCATGTCGAGTCCGTTCGGTATGGGGAACGCCCGCTTTCGATACGCGGATCGAGAAGAAGAGAGCGATTCGATCTTCGGCATATTCACTGCGCGCGAAACGCTCGAACGCGTGGGCGGGTTCGACGAGCGCGTGGCATTCGACGAAGACGCCGAGCTGAACTATCGCATTCGGGCCGCCGGCGGCAAGCTGATCGTCTCACCGAAAATCGGCGTGCGATATCACGTACGCGAATCGCTGCGCGCGCTCGGCAAACAGATGTACCGGTACGGATACTGGCGGCGATACACGCAACTGCTTCATCCGGAACGCGTGCCGGTGCGCGTGTATGCGCCTGCGGCGCTTCTCTCGGCTTTTGCGTTGTCAGCGGTGCTGGCGATTACGCCCGTGCGCATTCTGGGTGCGATTGCCCCCGCGTTCTATGGAGCGTTCCTGGGAGCGGCGGCTGCAACTGCGAGCCGCCGTATCGGCGCGCGCGCGGCGCTGGTGCCGGCTAGTCTGTGCGTGATGCACTTTACGTATGGATTCGGTTGGTGGCGCGGATTTTTCTCGTTCCGAAGCCGCCGGGGTCGCAGACCGCGGCTTCATACAGTGCCTCGTACTTTTGAGCGGCCGCGCTCCATGTAAGATGGGTGCGCGCGAAGGCGCGAGCCGCCGCGGCGATGTTGCGACGGTATGTTTCGTTCGCAGCCAGCCGGTCCAAAGCACGTGCGAGCGCCTCACTCTCTCCGATGGACGCGACTAAGCCGGTTACGCCATTTTCCACGATCTCCGGAATCCCGCCGGCGTTGGATACGACGACGGCGCGCTCGGACAACATTGCCTCGCACACGACATTGGGCAGGCCTTCGCGGTGACTCGGAAGCGTTACGACGTCGGCCGCAGACATCGTAAGCGCGACGTTCTCGTGGGAAAGGCGCCCGAGAAACCGTGCGTCTATGCCTTTTTCGAGTGCGAGGCGGCGAAGCGGTTCTTCATCGGCGCCCGTACCCGCCAGACAAATCAGCGGACGTACGGCGCGCATGCGCTGCGCGGCTTCGATCAGTTCGAAAAGGCCTTTTGCACGCAGCAAATTGCCGGCGTATGCAACGATGAATCGGTCTTGCGGCAGCGCCAGCGCTTGGCGCGCCTCCATCGGATCTCTTGGATAGAAGAGGCGCTCTTCCGCACCGTTCCAGATGACCTCGACGTCGCGATCGACGATCTCGCGCATCTTCATCGCAAGAAAGCCGCTGACCGCGCAAAGACGCGAGGCTTTGAGGAGTGCCTCCTTCGCGGCGGCGCGCAAGCCGGGGCGCCGGAACGGCCAGTCGTACGCGTCGATGCCGTGAGCACTTACGACGACGGGAACGTCCTGGCGCACAGCCACCTGGCCGCACGGAATTGCGAAACTCGCATGCACGACGTCGGGGCGGAATTGTTCGACGACCCGCGCGAGCCGTGCGTGCACCTGCGCCGGAATCGTTTCCATGCCGATCAATCGCGGAGGGAAAATCGCGCGGATCGTTTGAACGCGAATTCCTTCGACGACTTCGTCGTCCGGAAAACTGCGGTAACGCTCCCATTTTCGTCCAATCGGCGGCGCGAAGGGGAGTATACGCACCACACGCACATCATGCCCGCGCTTCGCGACCGCTTGCAACCGGCGCAGGAAGAACACCGCAACAAAGTCCGGCTTCGCATTCGTCGGAAAATTCGGAACGACCGCGAGAATCCGCACGACTGCCGTTATCGGAACGCGACGACCGCGCTCAGGGGACCCAGTTGCCTTGGTACCGGCGAGCGGGCGATAAAAGCCGTCCCCCCGTCGTAAACGCCGCTTCCCTGCAGTTGCAGCGTCCGGCCATAACCGTTCAGATACAACGGAACGCTGTTTCGTTCGTCCGGATTGACGGCGACGGCGCAAGCGCCCACGCGGCGTCCGTCGTAATAACAATCGTGGTATTCACGCACGTACGCGCCGCCTCGCTGCCGAAGATCGTCGATGGTCCGCACGTTTTGCCGAACGGGATTCCACGGTACGAGCCGGCTTTCGGGCAGGACGTGAAAGAACGAAGGCGTTTTGTAGAATTCCATGAGGATGCTGCTGCGCGGATCGTACGTGAGCGCGTACGATGCGTAGACGTACTGCCGCAAAGGCAGAACTTGATCGGCCGGCGTTTGATCGTTTCCTAGACAAAAGAAATATTTATGCGCGCGCGCCATGAGGATCTCGGTGTTCTCCTCGGCAATCCACTGCCAGCCCGTCGCGAGCGGATGCGGCGGAGACGTCGCGTAGCATTGTTCCATCATGCCGCCGATCGCCGTTGCGTTGAGGGCGATTTCGCGCGCGACGCCATGATTGTAGAAGTCCGACAATCCGTTGTAGATCACGCGAAATCCCACCATTCGCTGTGCCTGTATCAGATCGCTGAGCCACCCCTGCGGCGTGTAATTACACGGGTCGCCCACGCGATAAACCGATGGGAAGGCCGCTTCATCTTCGAATACGGCATAAAAATCGGCACCCGCGGTACGATCCTGGACGTATCGACGCCACGCGCCGCGAAGCGCAGTCGAGCCGGGATTCATCACGTCGAATCCGCGGGCGTCGCGTATGCGTACGCGGCCGCCGCCGCAGTAGTGGTAAAACGCCGATTCGCTGCTGTTGTACAGCGGATCGCCGGGCATCTCGATATTCGGATTGCTGTAGAGAAACGGCTTGACGCCTAGGGGAGCCAGTTCCCGAGAGCCGGGCTGATCGGTTTCGGCCCATGTGAGCAAGGGCGCTGCAGCCTGAGCGGGGACTGTTTTGGTACCCGAGTAGCCGCCGAAATAGTCGGCGGTCGGTACGTGGCGCGGAACGGCTGCGAGCAATAGAAAGGCAAGGAGCAGCGCACAAGCGCGTTTACCGGTACTCATGTTCATGTCCAGTAAACGAGAAACGGGGACCGTCTGTCGTGAGACCAGGGGAACCCCGCCGCAGGAAAAAGGTCCGGAGCCGCAGCGCCGGACCTTTCAGTCCGAATCGACGCAAGTTACGGTAAGAGAATCGCCGCGGTTCCCGGAGCCAGCGTGCTGACCGTCGGGCCGTTGAACGACAGGGTTCCGCCGTCGTAAACGCCGCTGCCGCTCAGGACCACGCTGTGCGAGTAGCCGGCCGGAACCGTGATGGTGGAGGTGGTCGGATTGACGATGGCGGCGCAGCCGCTTCCAAGGAACGACCCGTTGTAGTAACAGTCCGACCACTGGCGCTCGTAACCGCCGCCCGGCAACGCGTAGGCGGTGACGTCGGTGCCCGACGTCGTCACGGGATCCATGGGAACGAATCCCGTTTCCGGCATGACCGAGAATTTGGACGGCGTCGATAGGACCGTTTGGTACATCGAGTGCGTGGGATCGAAGGTGAGCAGGAACGAGGCGTAAGCGTACGTCCGCAGCGATTGCGCCGACGCCGCGGAAGCGCTGCTGGTCGGGAGGGCCCAGAAAATCTTACCGTTTTGCTGCACGGCGACGGCTGAGTTCTCTTCGTTCACCCACGTGCTGCCCGTCGTCACGCCGTTTACGCTTGCGAAGGCGCCTTCGCACATCGCCCCGAGCACGGCGGATGGGGTCGTGACTGCGGCCAGATTCACGGGCGTGCCCCCGATTATCCATCCGCACAAAGCGTTCGGAAACATCTGAATCTGCAAGTCCCTGGCCACCGTCGTGTGGACCGAATTTACTGCTGACAGCCAGGAGCTCAATGAATAATTACAAACGCCGCCCTGCAGGCCCCCGACAATGCCGGTGTCGTCGGCCATAATTGCGTCTATGTCCTGGGAAGCGCCGTACGGATCGACTTTGATGCGATCTTCGGCAAGGGGAACCGCACTCGACGTGCGCGGATCTGTCTGATAACCGCCGCCGTACGTCGAATCATAGGCCGGCGTGCTTCCGCAGCTCGACGTCATGCTTTCCGCCGAAGCGTACTTGCCGCCCGGTTTGAGTTCGGTGTAGCAGATCGACGGGCTATCGCTCGTGTAGCAGCGCCAGAAGTTCGTGTACACCATCGTGTGCACGCCGGCGGCCTTGTATTGCGAAGCATCCGTGAACGCCCCGGTGAACGCCCAAGACGCGTGCGCCGCTTGATAGGATACGGGCACGGACGAAAATGACGTGCCGCCGTACATGCCCGCTCCGTAAACTGCGGTCATTACGTGGATCGGGACGTTGATGGGCGGCGGGACCGTCGGGCTTGGCAGCGGTACGGGCGTTGGAACAGGCGTTGGAACAGGCGTTGGAACAGGCGTCGGTTTCGGTGTGGGCTTCGGCGTCGGTGCCTGGGTCGGGACAGGGGTAGGTTTCTGGGTCGGAACAGGCGTCGGAACCGGGGTGGGATTGGGCGTGGGTACGGGAGTCGGCACCGGCGTTGGAGCCGGGCTGCCGGGCACGTTCGGCGTCGGCGTTGCAATCGGTGTGGCGGTTCCAACCGGGGTTGCGGTTGGGTTCGGCGTCGGTCCCGAGCTGGGAACGGCGCTGGGGACGGCGCTCGGAACGCTGCTGGGCACCGGGCTCGGACTCGGCAGGGGCCCTGAGGCCGGCATAACCGAGGATGCGAAGATGGCCGTTTCCGCCGAGCCGGTACCAGTAACGGTTACCTGCTGGCCTGCTGACAGCGGACCGTAAACGCTGGTCGAGGAGAAGATGGCGACCGGAACATCGCTCCCGCTCCCGGCCGCTAGCGTGAATCCGTACCCCGTCGGATGTTTAATCGTTCCGCTCAGCGACACAGTCGCCGGCTGCGAGGAGTACACGGCCACGAGCTGCGCGGTCATGCTCGAGCCGGAACCCGGTCCGGACGTAACGACGTAATTGCCGGGGCCGGGCTGGCCGTCGGCGTTGACGCTGGAGGGATTGCTCGAGACGGTTATCGTTCCACCCGCGGCCTGAATCGTGAAGCCGTTCGAAACCTGTGCGACGTATTGACCAGCCGCTGCGATAACACCCGACGGAACGGTTATCGCGGTCGCGACCTCTTTGACGGCCGTGGCAATGATGACGTTTGAAGACGAACCTGGGGTGCCGGTGACCTGAACGGCTTCGCCGACGTACGGCGCTGGGCTGTCCAGCACGGTTGAGGGGGAGGTACTAACCGATACTTGGGCGCCGCTCGAACTCTGGAGCGCAAAGCTGGCCGCCGTCGCAATTGAAACGATGCTGCCGCTGATCGTCTCGAGTCCGGGATTTCCGGGAGCGACTGCGGGAAGCGGGGAGCTGACCGCCGCCACCGCCGCCGCACGCGGAAAGAACGCTGCCTAGTAAAACTGCGGCACTCGCTCGACGGACTCGCGACCAGAACATGGAATTGCACCCTCTTTATTAAGGAGGGAGGCTCGACAATTACACTATCGGCACGATGTCATAATCTTTTAGGCTCATACCCGCCCGGAGTGCGTGCGAGGTGCCGAACAGCCCGGGCCGTTTTTGTTCCGATCGGGACGCGCCGATGGCTCGGCTTGGGCCAATTGGCCCCTTTTTTGAGGAAAACACACCAATCGCGCGAGAAACGTCCCAATGATGGGAATGTCGGAAGAACGCTACGCGAAGCTGCGAACTGCCCACGCGGCCGCGCCGTAGTTGCTTACTTGTTCAGGCGAAGGGGGCTCCCGTGATAACCACCGATACGGCACGGATCTACGTCATCGAAGGGCAGGTCCTATTTGGCAAAGCCCTATGTCAAGTGTTTTCGATGGATCCCGCACTACAAATAGTAGGCGATTCCGAAACCGTCACTCCGACGGCACTCGTGAAAGCCAAACCCGACATCATTCTGCTGGACGTCGACGGCGGTGCGCTCGAACTGGGCGAGGCCCTGGGGGCATGCCGCGAAGCGGCGCCTCAGGCGCGCGTTTGCGTGCTTTCCATGCGTCCGCAAGCAGAGATGATGCAGTGCTGTCTGGCCGCCGGCGCAGACGGCTATATCATCAAGGACGTGACGCCCGCGGAACTCATCCGTGCGGTGAAAATCGTGGCGAACGGCGACACATACGTCGATCCGCGCGTCGCCGGCGGGTTGCTCAGGCGTCGAAGCATGAGCAACGGACGGCCCGACATCAACGAGCTTTCCGTCAGAGAAACCGAAGTGATCCGCTTGATCGCCGAGGGTCTTTCAAACAAGGAAATCAGCGCGCGTTTGAATCTGTCGGAAAAAACGATCAAAAACCACGTCAGCCGCATCTTCTCGAAGTTGAACATCTACGCGCGCACGCAAGCCGCGGTGCACGCCATCAAAATGGGCCTGGTCTAAACAGCAGAGGTCCCGGAAACGACGAAGCGCGCCGCGATTTCTCGCGGCGCGCTTCTTGCTTTCGCGATTTTTCGCGTTACGGGAAGAGTATGACTCCGGTTCCCGACGCGAGCGAACTCGGACGCGAGCCACTGAAGCTCACGCTACCGCCGTCGATCACGCCACTCCCCGAAATCACCATGCTGTGCCCGTAGGAGTAGGTGGTCGCGGGAATGGAAACCGCGGAGCTGTTGGGGTTGACGATCACCGCGCAATGCCCCTTGAGCACTCCGCGGTAGTAGCACGAGGAGAACTCGCGCATGTACGCGCCGCCCGAACGCTGGTATCCGCTAATGGACGTTTCGGTCGTGAGCGGTGATTCAGGGACGACGCCGGTTTCCGGCATGACCGTGAACCCGCTGCTCGTCTTGAACGTGGTTTGCATCATTGCATATTTGGGGTCGTAGGTCAGCAAGAACGACGTGATGAGGAAGTTGCGTAATGCGATGTCGTTTTGCGCGTAATTGCTGCCGCGCGCACAATCCCAAAAGATCTTGTGCGCGGCGATCGTCGCGATCTCCGCTTGTTCCTTGCCGGTCCATTGCGTCGTGAGATCGGCAGCGTCGGCGCCGTTGCTGCCGGTCTGCAGGTAGAAGCCTTCACCCATTGCGCCGATGACGTTGCTGGCGTTCGTATAGCCGACTTCCATCGCAGGCGTGACTCCTGATGCGGCCCACGCGCCGAGCGCGTTGACCAATACCGGAACGTGCAGCGATGCGTGAACGGCGTTCGCCGCACTCTGATAGTCCGAAAGAGTCCAATTACACGGAAGCGGAATACCGCCTATGCTGCCGGTGTCATCCGAAAACAGCGCATCGTAATTGCTGCCGAACTCTCCTTTGACGTAGTTCGCGAAAACCGCGGCATGACCGGCAGCTGCGCTCGAGCGCGGGTCGGCTTCGTAGCCGCCTCCATACGTTTTGTCGTACACCACCGAGCCGGAGCACGTTTTTGCTTCGGCGGCCGCGTGCGCGCCCCCAGGCTTGAGGTCGACGTAACCGACGTTCGGATTGTCCGAGGTGTAGTTGCGCCAGAAGTTCATGTAAATGGCAACTTTAATGCCGGCTGCACGCAGCGCCGCCGCATGCTGCTCGTCCGTAAAGGCCCAGCTCACGTACGGAGACATCGAGCCCAGGGCGATCGACGTTGGAGTGCCTGCGTAGCCGTACACGTGTGCCATCGTCATGATGTGCGTCGGAATGCCGCCGGTCGGCGCCGGCGACGAGGTCGGAGCGGGGGTCGAACCGCCGGAACCGGCCGACGTGCTCAGCGTGATGGATGCCGGGTGCACCGGGCTCGTGAGGCTGGCCGTGGTTGCGACGGCGTACTCACCAACCTTCGGCGTGAGCCCATTGTAGTCCAGCGTCGTGCTCGACGTCGGATACACGACGGTATAGCCTAGGTGAGCGTCTTTTATATCGATGCCTCCGCCCGATACGAGTGCGGAGATTGGGCCTTGTACCGTTATCAAATTAGAAGGAGCCGGCGTGGCGCTGGAGCCCTGTGATGCGGTTTGCGCCGCTTGCAGCGTGGTGCCGAGTGCAACGGCCGCTGGATGCACCGGCGCCGTCAAACTCGCGGTTGAAGCGACGGCGTACTCGCCGACTTTGGGCGTTAGCCCGCCGTATTGAAGCGTCGTGCTCGACGTCGGATATACCACGGTATAGCCTAGGTGAGCGTCTTTTATATCGATGCCGCCGCCCGATACGAGTGCGACGATTGGACCTTGCACCGTTTTCAAATTCGAAGGAGCCGGCGTGGCGCTGGAACCTTGTGAAGCGGTTTGCGCCGCTTGCAGGGTCGTCCCGAGCGCGACCGCTGCCGGATGCACGGTTCCGTTCAAGCTCGTAACAGAAGCGACGGCGTATTCACCGACTTTCGGCGTCAGACCGTCGTATTGAAGCGACGTGCTCGACGTAGGATACACCACGGTAAAACCATGGTGAGGGTCCTGAATGTCGATGCCGCCGCCGGAAACGAGCGCAACGATCTTACCTTGAATCGTTAAAAGGTTCGAGGTCGTCGTACTTTGTGTTGTCAGAGTTGCGCCGGAATCCGACGCGGGCGTTTGCTGATTGGGCAGTTGTCCCGTCAGCGGTGGCGTGGCGCCGCCTCCGCCGCTACAACCTGCCCCTAGAAATGAAATACCAAGCACTGCACAGAGTGCGATGGCGCGATGAGACATTGATCCTCCCCGTTGTCTAGCGCGCGAGTCTAACGTCGCCGGTACGGTGGATGTTCCGCCGGCTCATCCCGTGCGTACGGCCGTCAGTCTAGACAGCGAGCGAGCTTGGCGCCAGGTCCCTATCGCCCAAAAAGCTCGATTTTACCGAATGAATTACGTCGTCTGCATCCGCATCGGACATGGTTGGATACAACGGTAAAGATATGATGTGGTCTCCGAGAAGGTCGGTCTTTCGCAAGCGCTCGCTTGCGTAGCTCCGGTACGCTGAGAAGCGGTGCGTCGGGATATAATGCACGCTCGTGCCGATATTCTGCGCTTTCAGCGCTTCGATGAGTCGATCGCGCGTAATTCCCGCCTCGCGCTCGTCGATCCGAACGGCGAACATGCACCACGCATGGCGGTCGTTCGAGTCTTCACACGGCGCTTGGCACGAGATGCCCGGCACGTCGCGGAACGCGTCGATGTAGCGCTGCGCGAGCTCGTCTCGGCGTCGCTGCATGTGTTCCAATCGGCGCAGTTGCACCAGTCCCATGGCCGCCGCAATATCCGGCATATTGTATTTGAAGCCCGGCTCGCGTACGTCGTAACGCCACGAGCCTCCGGCGGTGTAGCGCTTCCACGCGTCGCGATCCATCCCGTGCAGCGAGAGAACGCGCACGCGGTCGGCGATGGCATCGTCGTTGGTCAGGAGCATCCCGCCTTCGGCCGTCGTGAGGTTCTTCGTTGCGTAAAAGCTGATACGCCGCCAGTCGCGAGTACGTTCCGGCCCACTTGCCGTTGTCCAGCATGCCGGCCGCGTGCGCGGCGTCTTCGATTACGGCAATGCCCCGTTCGCGCGCGAATTCGACGACACGTTCTATCCCCAGCGGGCGTCCACCGTAAGGCATGGCGACGATGGCTTTGGTCCGAGGCGTAAGCGCCTCGCGTATGGATTCGACCGTGACGGAAAACGTCGATTCGTCCACGTCGCAGAAGACCGGCCGCGCTCCGATTTCGAGTGCGCTTTGCGCTCCTGCGACGAACGTAAGCGCCGGCATGACGACGTCGTCCCCGGGTTCCACGCCGGCTGCCAGGAGTCCGACGTGCAGCGCAGCGGTGCAGCTGTTCACCGCGACGGCGTGTTTCACGCCCGCGGCATCCGCAAAGGCGGCCTCGAATTCCTTGACCTTCGGACCGGTGGTGAGCCAGCCGTTGCGCACGCACTCGGCTATCGCGTCGAGCTCTTCGTCGCCGACGTCGGGGCGGCAATACGGAAGGAACGCGTCACGCATCGGCGTTCACCGGAGCCGTCGCGCGGTGCGATACGGCGGCGTTGCGGGCGAGCGCCACGACCATGAAGGCAAGCCAGGGATATTTTTCGATCATGATGTCCGCAAAAATTCCGCAAATAAAGAGCGCAATGAGCGAAGACTCCAAGATGACGCGAAGCGGATAGAGGTCGTCGGTGGGCGGTATGTCGCGAAGCAGGCGAAACTGTCCCCACCACGCGAGCAGTAAGAGCGCGAGACCGATCACCCCCAATTCCACCGCGTTGCCGAGCAGGATGTTGTGCGAAGCTCGCCCCCAGCTGACGAATAGCGGCTGGAACACGCCCATGAACGCGCGATCGTATGCCAGCGAAAAGTTCCCGTAGCCCGCGCCGAACAGCCAATTCTGTTTAAAGGCGAGCCACCCGACGCGCCAGATGTCCGTACGCCCGGCACCGCCGTTCTGTCCGGCCATCGCCCAGCGCTGCATGAAGGAAGGACCCGCGAATAGCGCGCCCACCGCGACCGCGGGCAGACTAATGGCGACGAGCTGCCAGCGTCGCCTGTCGAACCACACGATGTAGAGCATCATGGCGAGCAAGCCCAGCTCCGGACCGCGCGCGCCGGTCAGGAACAGGGCTATGACCATGACCGCAAATGCGCCCAGCGCGCAGAGCCGAACCAGAACGTTGCGATTCCACAGTATCGCGTACACGGCTATGCCGATAGGCAGCAGCAGCGCGGCCGCGAACTGATCCGGATTCCAAGCACTGTCATCCGTTCGAATCCAAAGGCGGTTGCCGAACACACCCGCGCCGGAGTGGTACATGTATACGCCGTACGCCGCTGCAAGAACGCCGCCGAGCAAGACCGATGCGAGTACGGGCCGTAGCGTGCGCAGGCTCATCGGCATCATGGCCACGATAACGTAGAGTACGAGCAATTGCACGGCCGTGGCCAGCATCGCAAATGACTGCTGCTGATCGATCGCCCACAACCCGCTGGCGGTGATCCATAAATAGAAGAGCACCCAGATGACCAAGTTGCGATGGGGATCGCCGAAGCGCCGCGTGCGCAGCATGTACAAGAGCAAAGCGCCGCCGCTGGCCAATCCCGCGAATTTGGTGAGCGTGCCGAACGAGCCGACCGCCAACAGGTTGTCGAACGGCGTAAGCAGCGCGTACAGTCCGAACGGAAACGTCAGGGGATAAACGATCGCGACGTACAGCAGGGCCGGACCGATGACTGCACCGAGCGAGAGCACCAACCCCGTCTTCGTTCCGGCGAGTTTGGTGCCGGCGTACGCGGAGATGACCGCGCATGCTGCCAGAAAGGCCGCGATGAGGGAGTTCGCACGCAATCGCGCATCGCGCAGATGGGTGACCATACCCTTGTCATTCTAACGGGAACGGGCACGGAACCGACAGTTGGCAAGAGCCCCCGCCGGTGGGAAGTCGGCCCTAACGCACTCCGCCCGGGCGAAGAAGGGCGCGTCCGTCAGCGAGCAGGCGAACCGCAAAATCCCGATAGGCTCGAAGATCCTCTCGTGTGGGCAGCAGAACGCCGCTCAGCGTGAGCCCCGTGGAGCGCGTGAATATCCAAAATCCGCAGACCTGGCCGCTCAAGTACCCGGCGGTGGAACCGATCGCCGCGCCCATCAGACCCATGCTCGGGACGAGCACGAGGGTGGTCCCGATACAGATGCCGGCGGAGAACAACGCCAGCGTGAACGCAATTTCGGGAGCGCCTTCCTTGAGAGTGAAGAAGCTCGACATCGGACTGGCGAGTGAGAGCGCGAAGACGCCGAGCAGCAAAACGCGCAGAACGTCGGCGACCGGTCTGAACGCGGGTCCGTAGAGGAGGAGAATCAGCGGATCGGCCAGTGCGGCCAGTGCGCCGCACACCGCAATAGCGATCATGAAGTTGTTGCGAACGCACCGGGCCGCCAAGCGTGCCGCCGCACCCCGCTCCAGCGCGCCGATGTGCGGCGATAGCACGAAAGCCGCGACTTGCGTCGGAACCAGCAAGCTTTCCGCGGCGGAGACCGCCACGGTGTACATGCCGAGAGCGGCGCTGTTCAGCAGCAGCGCGACGATGTAGAGGTCGGCGCGGTAATTGAGCAGCGAAACGAGGTTGACGCCGCCGACCTTTACGCTGAAGCGAAAAAATTCCATCGTGCCCACCGGGTCTGTACCGCGCGAGCTTCGCGAGTACCACGCAATTCCGGCCAGAGATCCGATTCCGACGGCAATCGTTGCTGCAACCCATGCAGCTGACGGCTATCCCGGGGGTTCGGCCCGCCAAGAACAGCCCTCCGGCCATCAGCACGAGCGTTACGAGCGTGAGCGCAACGCTCAGAGTCGTCGTGTAGCGAACTTGCTTCACGCCAATCGCATATCCGCCCGCAACGCTGAGTGCGGCAGAGGCCGGCAGCGTTAGCACGGCCGGCAAAATCGTCCACTCCTGATGCGCGGCGAACGCCAGGATTGCAACGGCAACTGCCCCGGCCAGCACGAAGAGCAGGGACGAAACTGCAGCAGGCCGCAGTACGGAGCGTCCCGCCTTGCGGTTGAGCATGAAATAACTCGTCGCGCTGCTCAGACCGCCCAAAAAAGTCGCCGCGAGACCTGCCTCGACGCCGGGAAGTGCGTACGTGCCTTTACCGGCAGGTCCGAGAAGCCGCGCGGTAAGAATGCCCAAGCCCGCCGCGCACCCCACGTTGAGAATCCGCATGCCGAACGTGTAGAGCCCGTCGTACATGACGCGGTTTGCCAGAGCGGACTGCGCCATCTTTAAACTGCCCGGTGGAACAAAAATTCGGCGATAGTCTTCAAGAGTATCGCAACGTCGAGCGGCAGCGACGCGTGCTCGACGTAGAAGAGATCGTATCGCGCCACATTGGGGATGTCGCTCGGCTGGAGATTGCGTTTCTGATACAGCTGCGCCCAGCCCGTGATGCCGGGCGCCACGACGTGCCGCTGATCGTACCCGGCGATGCTCTCGGAAAATTGCTTTGCAAATGAGAGCATTTCCGGCCGCGGCCCCACAATGGACATCTCGCCGAGCAGAACGTTGAACAATTGCGGCAGTTCGTCCAAACTCGTTCGGCGCATAAACCCGCCCAGGCGTGTGATGCGAGAATCGCCGGGTTTTGCCCAATCGGGTCCGGCATCGCGGGTCATCGTCCGGAATTTGAAGATCAGAAACGGCCGCGCGCTTTCACCGACGCGTTCTTGGCGAAAGAAAACCGGACGTCCCGACTCGACCAGTAGTGCAACCGCGCACAGTGCAAGAACCGGCGAGAGCGCAATGAGGCCGACAGCGGCGACGGTCGTGTCGAACAGACGCTTGCTCAAGCGAAAATCGGCCGATTCCCGATCGTGCCAGGCGAGCGGCGTAATCGACGCCAGACCGGCGTTCGCCGGCGCGTCGCCCAGATAATGAATGTGTAGCCCCATGTGGACGGCCGATGTGGCAATCGCGCAGAAGACGAGCGTTATGGCGACCGATGCGAGCGTCATGCCCGCGACGGTGGCTAGGACCAGCAACACCGGAATCGCCGCGAGGAGTATCGCGGTGCAGACGTGATAGATCTCATCGCGCGCGTATACGGCGTAGCTTCGCCGGTAGAGACCGCACTGCCAAAAGACCGCGCTGAGTATGCCTGCGGTGACTATCGCGGCAACGGCGCGATTTCCGGCTCCGGTCAGTACGACGAGCGAAATGAACATGACGATCGCCGCATCCGCCCAAACCAGCGATAGGCGCCACGCGCCGCGAACGCGTTGCGGAAGGCGGGCCGTTCGCCGCGCCGCCCTCGAATATACTCCGCTATTTGCCGCAGTTTCCATACCGATCCGCCTACGCCGTGGCTCGCGTGCGGATGGCGCGCCGTACGTTGCTGTAGATTTTAAAGCGCGCGCTTTCGACGGCCAGCTCGTGATACTCCACGGTTTGCGCGCCGAGATCCGATTTGAAACGCGCGACGCCCGGCAGACCTTCGCTCGCGCCGAGGTTGTACCAGCGAACCCCACGATCCGCCGCGGCGCGAAGCAGCGCGAAATTGAGCGCGTTGCTGGGCCGCAGCCGGCCGAATTCGGCCAGCATCGCGGCGCTCCAAAAGAAGAGTTCCTGTGCGCCGAAAAAGACGACTCCGCCGGCAATCGCGCGGCCTTCCGCTTGGGCAAACCAAATTTCGACGTCGTCTTTTCCGTGCCGGACGAGCGCCGAGAGCAGCGATTTCGGCACGTGGGGTCGGCTCAATCCCCAACGCCTCGCCGAAGCTTCGAGCATCTCGTAGTACACGTCGACGGCATTGGGATCGCTCGAGGGCGCGCAAACGACTCCGCGGCGTACGGCCTGCCCCGCCATTCTGCGGAAGATGCCTTCGACGCGTGAGAGCGCCGCCTCGAGTCCGTCACCGAGGTCCACCACGGCCGTTTCATGCGAGGTTGCGCGCCACGTCGCGGGCGAGGGCGCGAGCGGCCACGGTATGAGCGTGGCGAGATCGCTTTCGCGAGCGAGAATGGCGATAGCACGCTCGCACTCGTCGAGCGAGGCGAGCGTGCCGTCCTCGCGCATGAACGACGTATAACCGCCCATCGGAAACGCGCAGTACTCGCGCCAGCGCAACGCACCGCCGGGCATACGCATCGAAGGAACGAGCAGCGTCCGTCCGTTGCCGATCCGAATGCGCAGCGGGCAGGGGCGCATTCGCGGGTGCGCTTCGGCCAGTGCGAGCGACCAGCCGGGACGCGCGAAGAACGTCGGCGCCGGGTGTGCGGCGTCCAAACCGCGCCATTCGTCGATGCTGATATGCTCTATCACGATCGCGCTTCTTGCTCGACAGCAAGCGCGCCGCTCGAAGCTTGCGTCGCCATTGCGCTGCTCCAGGCGCCGGCAATCGCTTCGATGCACGTGTGCGCATTGTAGCGTCGCGCGATCATGTCGGCAGCTTCCCGCAGCGGCTGCAACGCGCCGCGCTCGTGCAACTCGTAGAGTTCTTCCAGTTCGCGCTCGATGTCGGACGCGCCGCGAACCACCCGGCAATATGGAAAATCTTGCGTCCACAGCACGTGGCGGCCGTAGGAAAGTGCCTCGAGCACCATGAGCGACAAACCGTCGCGGTGCGTGCAGCGGATGAGGACCGTTGCGTTTTCGTACACGCTTCGCAAGTCATGGCGCCATCCCAGGTTCTGAGCGTTGACGCCCGGCGGAATGTCGATGTGGCCTCCGCCGACGATGACGTACCGGATGGACTTTCCGGCAAATCGCTGCATCACATGTTCGTACGACGAGCGTCCATAAAAGTCACCGCGCGTTTGCGGCATGTACAAGATGACGGTGAATGTGGACGGCAGCGGGTGCGGTTTCATCGAAAGATGTGACGGAGCCAGCGGCGCGATGCGCGGACTCAGGCCGAGCCTTCGCAGTGAGGCGGCGGTCCAATCCACTTCGGCCAGGTGGAGCACGTTCGGCGCGGCAAGCGTTCGCGCCAGTTGCGGCCGCTCCGCGAAGACGCCGATATCGGAACCGACCCAGTGCATGACGCGCGGCTTGCGCAAAATCTTCGCGGCCAGGGAAAGCCAGCGATCGGCGACGGGACTCCCTATCGAGTACCACACGTCGCAGTCCGCGAGCGAGACGATCGAAGCCATCACTTCGAGCCGCGACGAGGTCCGAAGCAGAATGGGTTCCCAATCCGGAAGGATCGCCTTCGTGTGAGAACAGACGTCCGCGCAAAAAAGATCCAGTCCGGATATTGCAACGCGCTTTGGTCCAATCGCGCGCAGAGACTTTTCCGTGACCGCGCGGTTTAGGCGTCGCTCGAAGCGCGCTGCGATGTCCGCTCGTGCAAAATTCGCGAGCACGAATTCGCGTCCCGGCAAGTTCAGCGGAAGCTTTCCGGCAGCGTGCCGTTCGTGCAAATCTCGCAGCTGCTCCAGCACATTTTCGACGCTTCCGGCTGTTTGAACGTGCGGAAACTCATAGTTCCAAATGACGTGCCGGCCGCGCGCGAGGGCTTCGAGGACGAGCATCGATTTGCCGTCGTGTTCTGGAAGACGCAGCAGTACCGTCGACTCATCGAGGCGATGCGGCATGTCGTTCACATATCCCAGGAACTCGACGTTGTCCGGTGCTTCGGGACTGGGGCGCCCAATTCCGACCACGCGAAACGGCACGCGGGGCATGTTGCGCGCTACTTCGTAGACGGCCGATGCGCCGTAGAAATCCCGGCGCGGCTCCGGTAAGTACGTGAGTACCCGAAAGGTATCCGGAAACGGGCGAACGGGCGGCCCCGGAACGACTGCGGTGAGCGGCTCGTACTCGGCATGGATGCCGAGCGTCGCGAGTTCGTCGACGAGCCACGGCCCGTCGGAGACGTTGTAGAAGTCTTCCTGTTTGATGGCCTCGAGCTGCTGCGGCATCGATTGCGCTTTCGTGACGTCGCTGCCCGCCCACACGACGAAGACCGGTATTTGCCGGCGCCGAGCGAGGTCGATGAGCGCACCGTTCGGAGCGGGACCGCCGAAACAGACGAGTGCATCCGCACTTCTCAGCGCCACCAGCGAACGCAAGATCCCCAGGCGCGTCCCGTCTTTGAACGGCTGAAAATGCCACTGAACGGAATGCTCGTTCATCATGTCCGACAGGAATTTCGCGTAATAGGGAAAGCCGATACAGACTGCGCGCCGCTTATGCTTCATCCGGCATCCTGCGGATTTTGCGTGAGATCCATCAGCATTCGTGCGTCGAGCGGACCGGCGTGAATCCAACGGATTCGTCCGTCGCGCCCGACGAAGATCGTGGTAGGGATCATCCGCGCTCCCAGCACACTTCTCGTCAGGCCGACGGTGTCGATGTACACGTCGTACGGCAATTGAAATGCTTGCGCGAACTGCGCAACGCGCGCCGGGCTTTCTTCTTGATCGATTCCAATCACGCTGAACCCGCGCGCCTGCAGTGCCCGAGCCGCTTGCGCGAACGACGGCGCTTCCTGCCTGCAAGGCTCGCACCACGTCGCGAAGACGTTGATGATCTGTGCCTTTCCGTGCGGCGCGAGCGTAAAGCCGGTATTGGAAGTCGTTACGAGCGAGAGGGCGGACAGGCGATCGCCCGCATGCAGCAGCCGCGGCGCGCTCAAGTGATGCCAAGCCCGAATTCCCAGCGGCGAGGCCAGGATGGCGGCAAGGAACAGCAACCACGCCGCAGTGGTCAATCTCATGCTTTAGCTTGTACCAAAACCCCGCTTAGGCGCCCAGACCCAGAGGAGCAAACGCGCTTGGGCCTCCTGCACTAACCGGCGATGGCGATGACGACCTTTTGCTCAACGCGCCGGGACGATACCCTCTGACTACCAAACGGGCCGCTCGCGTACGATAAGCGTGTAATTTGGAAGAAAGTGGTGAACCCTTTGGCACGACATCTCCAGCGCTTCGTGGCCTTCTGTGTCGCTTTGACGGCTGCAGCCGCGTTTGCTTGCGCGGCCGTATCGGCGCAAGAGACGGTCATACATCCGGGCGATCAGTTGAGCGTGCAGGTGTACGGAGACCAGTCGCTGACGCAAAACGTGACCGTTCTCAACGACGGCACTATTGCGTATCCGCTGGTCGGCCAGGTCGTCGTCGCAGGCAAGACACCCGCGCAGGCGGCGGCCCTTCTGCGCGACCGGCTGATGAAATACGTCCGCCATCCGGTGGTCAACATCGCGATTGCGCAGCTTGCCCAGCCGAACGTCATGGTGCTCGGAGACGTGAAGAATCCGGGCAAATATCAGCTTCCTTCCGACGCGCGCCTTTCGGACGCCATAGCCGCGGCCGGCGGGCTCTCCGACGTCGACGGCAATTATCCGCTCGCGCGCATTTCCGATTCGCAAGGGCGCGTCACGCAGGTGGACCTGCAAAAACTGCTGCGCTCCGGTGACACCGCGCTGGATTCTCGGATCGGCGAAGGCGACGTCGTATACGTTCCAGGACCCGTGCAATTTTACGTTAACGTCGCCGGCGCCGTCGATCATCCAGGACCGATACAGGTCAACCAAGGCGACGGTTTGGCCGTCGCGATTGCCAAGGCCGGCAACAGCGCATCTGCGCAGGCAGATCTGAATCACGTGCGTTTGATTCGCACCGATCCGGACGGCAAGCAGCAGACCACCGAGGTCAATCTCTACCAGGCGCTCAAAGAAAACGACGCGTCCGCAAACGTCGCGCTGCAAAAAGGGGACACCATCTTCGTACCGCAATCCGCCGCGAAACACTCGGATTCCGTAGTGACCGGTTTGCTGTACATTCTCTCGCGCTTCATCCCGTAATAGAAGGAAGAAGAACTGATGATTTCGCTGCCAGCCGGGCAAGCCGCAGCCGCGCCCGCATCGGAAACCTCGCAGCAGATGCGCGGCATCATACACACGCTGCAGCGTCGCATCCGTCCAATGATCGCGATCTTCCTGGGATTTCTCACCTTGGTATTGCTCTTCTCGCTGGTCGTGCCGAAGAGCTGACACGACCGACATCAAAGTCATCGCCGGAAATTCCGGCTCGGTCTCGGGCGACACGACCAATAGCCAATTGCCCGTCCTCAACGCGCTCCTCGCCGCGAGCGGCGTGCAGAGCGCGGAAACGTACGTCGAGCTCTTCCAAGAAACCCCCGTGGCGACGCAAGTCGCCCGCAACCTGCACCTTCCGGTGTCCGCGCACACCCTTCTGGAGCACGTGAACGTGCGGCCGATCACGAACACGTCGATCATCGATCTGGCGGTGACGTGGTCGAATCCGCGAACTTCGGCACTCATCGCCAACGAATTCGGCAACGTCGTCGTGCAGCACCAGCGCGACCTGGTCGCATCGCAAGCGCAGCAGGCCATGGATTATCTGCAGCAGCAGTTGCCCACCGCCGACAAGACTATGCATGACGCGCAGATGAAACTCGCGAATTTCGAGGCGACGCATCATATCGCGGACATCAACGCGCAGACGCAGTCGGACATCACCGCCCTTGGCAACCTCGACGGAAAGATCGGACAGACGCAAGCCGACATGCAGCAGGCCCGGGCGCAGCTCGCCAGCGCCAGCGGCCAGATGTCGCATACGCCTGCGACCATCACCGGCGGCATGACGACCTCGGAGAACCCCGTGCTGCAGCAGTTGCAGAGCCAGCTCTCGCAAGTGGACGTTCAGCTGCAAACCGCGCGGCAGCAATACACCGACGAGCATCCGACCGTGATCGCTCTCCAGCAGCAGGAAGCGCAGCTGCGCTCGGAGATCGCACGCCAGCAGTCGACCGTCGTTTCGAATACGAACACGGTGCCCAACCCGCTCTTTCAGCAGCTCCAGCAGCAGGAAGCGCAGTATCAGGCGGAAGTCGCCGCGGATCAGGCGCAAATCGCAGAGCTGCAGCGGCAGCGCACGGCAATGGGGCCGACGCTGCAAAAGCTCCCGGCACAGGCTGCAGCGCTCGCGGATCTCCAGCGCGCGGCCCAGTCGGCGCAAGACGTGTACTCCGCACTCGAGCAGAAATACAACAACGCGAGCGTCGCCCGTGACACCGCGCTGAGCGACGTCACCGTCACGCAGCCGGCCGCGGCGAATTCGGCGCGCGTTTCCCCGAATCTCATGCTCAACCTGCTGCTGGGCGTCATTCTCGGACTCACGCTTGCCCTGGTCGGCGCGTTCGTCATCGACTACTTCGACGGCAGCGTCAAGGACGAACGCGAAGTCGAAGAAGAACTCGCGCTCCCGCCGCTCGCGCAGATTCCCCTCGTGCGCATGCGCAACGGCGTTGCGGCACTCCCTTGGGTGCGCACGCTCACCATCGAGTCGTTCCTTCAACTGGTCACGTCGATAAAATACGCCAGCGACTCGAAACTCGAGAAGCTGGTGATCACGAGCCCCTCGCAGGGAGACGGAAAGTCTACGATCTCCGTCAACGTCGCACTGGCGATGGCGGAACTCGAGCCGCGCGTGCTGCTGGTCGACGCCGATTTGCGCAGAGCCTCGATCCACACCAAGTTGCACATGAAGAACGATCGCGGGCTCTCCGACGTCCTGGTCGGCCGCGCGCGCCTGCAAGAGGTCGTGCAGAAGACCAAGTATCCCAATCTGGACATTCTTACCAGCGGCACGCCGACGCCGAATCCGATTAAATTGCTCGAATCCTCGCGCATGGACGACCTGCTGCGCGATGCCGCCGGCGATTACCGCTGCGTAATCGTCGACACTGCCGCGCTCAGCGTCAACCTGGACGCCGCGGTGGTGTCGCGCAAGGTCGACGGCACGGTCGTCGTGCTGTCGGCCGGAACGACGGACCTGCGCGAAGCGAAGACCGCCCTTCGGCGACTCAATCAAGTGGGGGTGAAGAACATCCTTGGGTTCGTGCTCAACCGCGTTGTCCCACGCCGCTCGGATTACGGAGCTGACGAGATCGGTCCGGACGATTCGGCGGTCGAGGACGAACCGATGATCACGGCATGATGTGAAGACTGCTTTTACGGCGCGTAAGAAAAAGTGAAAGTACACGTCATAGAGCCACAAGAGCTCTTCGTGCAAAGCATAACGGAGGTGTTCCAGGAGCTCGGCCTGGATCTCCACGGCTTTTCCGCTGAAGCCAACTTCCGTCAGCTGATAGAAGATCCGCCGGATCTGCTCTTCATCGACGTCGATTTTTCCTCGCAGGAACCGCTGAAGTTCATCACGCTCCTTCGCACGCTGCTTCCCAAAACGCTCATCGCGGTGTACACGAGCATGCGAAGCGTGGAATGGGCGAAAGCTTGCCACTTCTCCGGCGCCAACGCCGTCCTCACCAAAGCCGCGGATCGCGAAGAAATCGTGATGGGGCTGCGGCAAATGATCGATACCGGCGAATTCACGGACGTTCGGCTCCGCAACGCGAGATGACTCGGGCAGCTCTGCGGGAGCGCGTTAACGTGCTCGCGGTAGCTGCCGTTCTTTTTGCGCTCGTCATTGCCGCCGGCGTCGCGCTGCGCTTCGACAATCTCGGCGGTAAGGCGTTTTATGAGGATGAAGCGATCACCGCGCTTCGCGTGAGCGGGTATCAGGAACACGCTGATCTGCGCACGCTATTCGATGGCCGGATACGCTCCGCAAGCGTTCTGACACGGCTGCAGCGTGTGCCGGCGGCACACGGACCATCGCAAACGGTACGATCGATCGTTGCGGAAGACACACACCACGGCCCGCTGTTTTACCTCATGGACTGGCTGGTCGTTCGCATCTTCGGAAGCAGCGTAGTAACGTTTCGAGTTACAGCGGCAATTCTGGGCGTCCTGAGCCTTTTTGCCGCGTGGCTGCTCGGCGAGGAGCTCTTCGGCAAGCGCACCGGAGCCGTGTTCGCAGCGATCGTCGCTCTGTCGCCGTTTCAAGTCTTGTACGCTCATGAAGCGCGAGAATATACCTTGAACACGCTGATGACGCTGCTCACCAGTGATTTGGTCTTACGCGCGCTCCGTGACGGCCGGGCGCGTATCTGGGCGGCATACGGAATTTGCGCGTCCCTGGCTTTGTATGGCGACGTGCTCATGAGTCTCGTCATCGTGGCCCAGGCGCTGTTCGTCTTATTCGCAGTTCGAACCGCCGCGCCGGATAAACGGGCGTTCTGCTTCGCGGCTGCCGCGGCTGTCCTCGCGTACCTGCCGTGGCTTATGGTGATGCTCCGCCACAGCACGATGGTCTCCACGGAAATGGATTGGGGGGCTACGGCATACCCGTTGCGACAATTCGTGGAAAAATGGGCTTTCAACGTCAGCGCGCAGTTTTTCGATCTCGAGTGGCTCAGTCTGAAATTCGCGATCGCCGGCGCGGTCATCATCCTCTTCGCGATTTACGCGTTCGTCGTTCTCGTGCGCACGGCGACGCGGCGCGAATGGAGTTTCGTCCTGCTGCTCGGCGGCGTCGTGACGGCGGTGTTTCTCGGGCGGGACCTCGCCCAGCACGCGCACTGGTCCACCACGGCGAGATACATGATTCCGGCGTGGATATCGGTGCAGCTTGCGGTTGCCTATGCGCTCGGTCGCTGGTGTTTCGATTCACCGCAGCCGGGACGCGCAAAGATCGGAGCCTGCGCGCTCGCCGCCCTTTTGATCTGCGAGGGCGTAAGTTCGGCTATCGGCACCCGCGCAGACTCATGGTATGACGACGCATTGAATGCGGCGGTGCCGCATCTGGCCGCGGCGGTGAACGCTGCGCCGCAGCCTGCCTTGTTGATCGGTGAAAAAGGCTGGGCATTCTTCTTGGATGCGGCAAACTATCTGGACGGCAGCGTGCGCGTAGAACTGTTTGCCGACGCGCGGCACGCGCGCATTCGCACGGCGGGGTATTCGCAGGTTTTTGCAACGACCCCGACTCCGGCGCTGCGAGCGGCGCTCGCCCGGGACGGATACAGACTCATTCCCGTGTACGAGTATGTTAGCGGGTCCTCTGCGTACGTAAGTTTTCATAAGTCCGTTGCGTCGCGAAGGCAAGCCGCCGGCGCTGGTTCGCCCAGTTTTCCGAATGCTTTGTTTCGCGTGGTGCGAGGGCACGAGGCAGCACAGAGCTAACCTAGCCCGGCGTGACCGTTTCCGACCTGCCGAAACAGTACGATCCCAAGAGCGTCGAGCCGCGCCAGTACAAGCGCTGGGAGGACGCGGGCTATTTTCACGAAGAGCCGGACCCGGCGCGCCCGCCGTTCATTATCTGTATGCCGCCCCCGAACGTGACCGCGCGAGCGCATCTGGGCCATGGCTCGACGTATGCGGCGATGGACGTATTGACGCGCTACCATCGTATGCTCGGGGACAATGCAGACTGGCTGCCCGGGACCGATCACGCGGCGATTGCAACCGAAACCGTGCTGGTCCGGCAACTCGCCGCGGAAGGGATGTCGCGCGAGACGCTGGGCCGCGATGCGTACATGAAGCGCGCGTGGGAATGGGCGGCGCAGACCGGCGGTACGATCTTCGAACAATTTCGCGCGATCGGATTCGGGCCCGACTGGCAGCGTGCGCGATTCACGATGGACGAGGGACTCTCTGCCGCAGTTCGCAAGGTTTTCGTCGATCTGTATCGGGAGGGATTGGTCTATCGCGGCAAACGGCTCGTCAATTGGGATCCGAAAGCCAAATCGACCATTTCGGATGCGGAGGTGGAGCACGTCGAACGCGACGCGTCGCTGTGGGTCATTCGTTATCCGTTCGTGCGCGGCGATGCCGCGGGAATTACCGTTGCAACGACGCGCCCCGAAACGATGCTCGGCGACGTCGCAATCGCGGTGCATCCCGATGACCGCCGGTATAAGGACCTCATCGGAAAAACCGTTCTCCTTCCGCCTTTGTTGGAGCGCGCGATTCCCATCATCGCGGACGAATCGGTGGAATCGGAATTCGGAACCGGCGCGGTCAAGGTAACCCCCGCACACGATCCCACCGATTACGAGATCGGGCTGCGCCATCAGTTGGAGATGCCTTCGGTTCTCGATCTCGACGCCCGTGTTACCGGCGCCGAGATCGGAGTCGGAAAGTACGACGGAATGGATCGCTTTGCGGCGCGTAAAGCGATTCTCGCAGATCTTGCGGAGCTCGGGCTGCTCGTGGAAGAAAAGCCCCATCGCCATGCCGTCGCGATCAGCCACCGCACCGATGAAGTGATCGAGCCGCTGCTCTCGCTGCAGTGGTTCGTCAAGATGCAGCCACTCGCGCAACCGGCACTGCAGGCGTATCGCGACGGCCTGGTCCGCTTCGTGCCCGAGCGTTATGGGCGCACGTACGAGCAGTGGCTCGAAAACATTCGCGACTGGAACATTTCACGGCAGGTGTGGTGGGGACACCAGCTGCCGGTGTGGTATACGCCCGCCGGTGACGTCGTCGTCGCCGAAAGCGAGGACGAAGCGCTGCGCATTGCGATCGAACGATACGGAACGGACGAACTCGCGCGCGATCCCGACACACTCGACACGTGGTTCTCGAGCGGTCTGTGGCCTTTTTCCATACTCGGCTGGCCGGCGCATACCCGGGAACTCGAACACTGGTATCCTTCGCAAGTCTTGATCACCGGCGGCGACATCATTTTCTTGTGGGTCGCGCGTATGGTGATGCTCGGACTGAAATTCATGGGTGAAGTACCATTCCGAGACGTGTGCGTGACGCCGACTGTGTACGACGCACAGGGGCGGAAGATGAGCAAGTCGCTCGGCAATGCGATCGATCCACTCGATTTGGCGGAAAAGTACGGAGCCGACGGTTTCCGTATGGGAATGATCCGTCAATTGCGTCTCGAGAGTCAGGAAGTGCGTTTTCAAGAGTCGCGCTGCGAAGAAGCGCGCAACTTCAACAACAAGATTTGGAACGCTGCGCGGTACGCTCTGGCATTACCGGAAGGTCTGCCGGGAGCAATGACGCTGCCGCGCGCCGATCGGCTCACACTTGCCGACAGGTGGATCCTCACGCGCCTGCACGGCGCAGTGCAAGCCGTGAGCTCCGCGCTCGACGCATACGATTTCGGCGCAGCAGCCGAAACGCTGTGGCGTTTCATCTGGTACGAGATTTGTGACTGGTACCTGGAGGCGACGAAGGACGACTATTCGCAGGCTACGCGCGGCGCGGTGCTTTCCTTCGTGCTCAACGCTGCAATGCGACTGCTCCATCCAATCGAACCGTTCATTACCGAAGAAGTGTGGCTTACACTTCCGCACGACGGGCAAACGATCGTTACCGCGAGCTGGCCCGACCTGGCAGAGATTCCCGTCGATCGCGAAGCGGAGCGGACGTTCGAGGCGCTGCAGCGCACAGTCGAGCGGCTGCGGAATTTGCGTGCGGAGATGGGATTGCAGCCGCGGGACGCGCTCACGCTGCGAGTACCTGCCGGCGTGCCGGAATCGACCGCGTCGCTGCTGGCGACCTATACAAAAGGTGAAGTGCAGCCGGCCGATACCAGTCATGGCTCGCAGGTTGAGGCGCTGAGCGCGGTGACGGGCCTTGCACCGCGAGCCGTCATGATCGAGCGTTATAAGAAGGAGGCCGCGCGGCTGCGCGCAGAGGTCGAGCGTTCCATGAGCAAACTGGCGGACGACCGGTTCGTTGCGAATGCGAAGCCGGACGTCGTGGAGAAGGAACGCGCGAAGCTCGCCGGCTACCGCGCGGAATTGGATCGCATGAAAGCCGCGCTCGAGGAGATGGGGGTTACGCAATGACGGCATCGACCGCGAAACGGCGCGTTTTGGTCGGCGCGGCGGAGATCGGTCGCATACTAGCCCGGCTTGCGCACCAAATCCTCGAACCCGAGGACGCGCAGAACGGCTTGTACCTCATCGGCATCCGGCGCGGCGGCGAGTCGATTGCGCAGCGCATTGCGGCGCAAGTCGAACGCATCAGTGGACGCAAGGTCCCACTCGGATTCCTGAATATCAATCTGTACCGCGACGACGAAGTCACGCACGAGCTTCCGGAATCGCAGATTCCGGGCAGCCTGTCGGGCAAGATGGTCGTCATCATCGACGACGTTTTGTACACCGGGCGTACGGTGCGCTCGGCGCTCGACGCCGTGACCGATCTCGGCCGTCCCGCAGCGGTACGACTGTGCGTGCTCGTCGACCGCGGCCTGCGCGAGTTGCCGGTGCAGGCGGATTACGTCGGCCGCTTCATCCCGACCAGCCGGCGGGAACGCGTCGTCGTGAGCGTGCAGGGGCAGGCGTCGGAACGGGACGAGGTCGCAATCGTTGCGGACGAGACGTAGTCTCATCGATCTCGACGATCTCAGCGCGGAAGATATCGAATACATTTTCCAGCGCACGGCCGACTTCGAGCGCGCGCGACCCGCGAAACTTCTCGACGGCATCGCGTGCGTGAACATGTTCTTCGAGCACAGCACACGCACGATGACCTCCTTCACGCTGGCGCAGCAGCGGTTGGGGGCGGACGTGATTACGATTTGGCCGCGCGAGTCCAGCTTGAGCAAGGGCGAGACGATCGAAGATACGGCGATCACGCTGGCGGCAATGGGGGTCAACGTCATCATCGTGCGCCATCCCGAAGCGGGGTTTCCGCGGCGCGTCGCGCTCGTTTTCGACGGGCACGTCGTGAATGCGGGCGACGGCAGTCACGCGCATCCGACGCAAGCCCTACTCGACCTGTATACGCTGCGCGAAGAATTCGGCGAAGTGCGCGGGCGTAAGATCGGATTCGTCGGCGACATCCTGCACAGCCGCGTCGCACATTCGAGCATCGCGGGACTGCGCAACATGGGTGCCGAGGTGATCTTGATCGGGCCCGACGCGTTTCTGCCGGACGATTTCATGCAGCCGCACGTTCGAGTCGAGCGCGATTTGGACGGCGTACTGGGCGAGCTGGACGCAATCGTGCTGCTGCGCATTCAGCGGGAGCGTTTCGAAAGCATGCCGATCACGGACGAGGAGTACATTGCGAAATACCGGCTCGACGGAAAGCGTCTGCGGCGCGTCCGCGACGAGACGATCGTCATGCATCCGGGGCCGTACAACCGCGGCGTGGAATTGGACGACTCCGTACTGGAATTTGCCGGGTGGCGGTACGCGCGCCAGGTGATGCACGGCGTCACCGTTCGTATGGCGGTGCTGGACTTTTTGGTGAACGGCGCGCGTTCGCTCGTGTCGTCATAACCGCCGTGCTCGTAAAGGGAGGCCGCGTCGTCGATCCCGCGCAGCGAGCTGGACGCTCGCATCGACGTGCGTTTGCGCGGCGGCTACGTGGCCGAACTCGGCGAACATCTGCAGCAGGAAAGCGATGAGGAGACGATCGACGCGGCCGGCGCGTACGTCGCGCCGGGCTTCATCGACATGCACGTGCATTTACGCGAGCCCGGCAATCCGGAAAAAGAAACGCTGGCGAGCGGACTCGCGGCAGCTGCGGCGGGCGGTTTTACCGCGGTTGCCGCGATGCCGAACACCCAGCCGGCGATCGACACGCCGGAGCTCGTCGCAGAAATGGCGGAACGCGCGCAATCACTCGGACTCGTTCGCCTGTATCCCATCGGAGCGATAACCAAAGGGCGAAAAGGTGAAGAGCTCGCGGACTACGCCGCTCTTGCAGAAGCGGGGGCCGTGGCGTTCAGCGACGACGGCAACACCGTCATGGACAACGCGGTGATGCTGCGCGCCGCGCAGGCGAATGCGCGCCCCGGACGCGTCATGCCGCTGATCGTGCACTGCGAGGACGAGCGGCTCAAACGCGGGACCGTCATGACGCTCGGTCCGACTTCGCGCAAATTGGGAGTGAACGGCGCACCGCCCTTTTCGGAAGACGTAATCGTCGCGCGCGACGTCCTCATCGCCGCCGAAACCGGATGCCCGCTGCACGTCGCGCACGTTTCGACCCGCATGTCCGCCGAGATCGTTCGCTGGGCGAAAGACATACGTCGCAATGGGCGCGCGTTTGCATTGAGTTGCGAGGTTGCGCCTCATCATCTCGTGTTCACCGAGGAGACCGTCGCGCAGCTCGGGGCGCGCGCGAAGGTGAATCCCCCGCTGCGGTTCGATGATGACGTGCACGCGCTGCGCGATGCCGTTCGCGACGGCACGATCGACGTCTTCGCAACCGATCATGCGCCGCATACCGAGTCCGAGAAGGATGCGGATTTGGAAAGCGCGTGCGTAGGGTTCAGCGGTTTGGAGATTGCGGTCGGTGCATATGCGTACGCATTGCCCGGGTTGCCGGTCGCGCGGTTCGTCGAGCTGCTCTCCACAAAACCGGCGCAGTTGCTGCGCGTTCCCGGCGGCACGCTCGCGCGAGGAGCGCCTGCGGACGTGACGATTTTCGCAGACCGGACGTGGACGGTCGATCCGTCGCTGTTCCATTCCAAAGGCAAATCCACGCCTTTTGCCGGAATGATGCTGCCGCGCCGAGCAATAGCGACCATCGCCGGCGGCAGGGTCGTCATGGAAAACGGCCGTTTGCGCACGGCGACTTCCGGGAGAGCTTCGTGAACAAGGCAGCCCTTTTGCTCGCGGACGGCACGCGTTTCGAGGGCAACGGTTTGGAATTCGAAGGCCTGGCGCTCGGCGAGGCCGTGTTCTATACGGGAATGACCGGTTATGAGGAAGCGCTGACCGACCCGTCGTATGCGGGTCAAATTTTGACATTCACCTATCCGATGATCGGAAATTACGGCATTTCCGGCGACGTAGCGCAATACCCGCGAGCCTGCGTTGCCGGCGCCGTCATCAAGCGCATCGCCCGGCATCCATCGCATCATGCCGCGCGTACGGATTTACCGTCGTGGCTGAACGAGCAGCGCGTTCCTTCGCTGATCGACGCAGATACGCGGTCGATCACGATCGCGCTTCGCGAGCACGGCACGATTTGGGCGGCGCTTGCGGTCGGCGACGAAGCGCTCGAACTCGTCGAAGGCCGGCTCACGGCATTCGTTCGAGAAGCGACGACCAAAGGACTGGTGCCGAGCGTTGCAACGACGCTGGAACGCGTCGAGGGAAGCGCGAGCGGCCCGCGTGTCGTCCTCCTCGACTGCGGCGTGAAGCGAGCGATCATTCAGGAGCTCACCTCGCTCGGTGCGAGCGTAACCGTGTTGCCCTATAACGCCACCGAAGAAGAGATCATGCGCCACGAACCGGCAGCGGTTTTCATTTCGCCGGGGCCCGGCGATCCGACGGATCTCCCGCAAACGATCGACACGCTGCGATCGATGCTCGGCAAGCGTCCGATGTACGGCGTGTGTCTCGGTCATCAGCTGCTCGCGCTCGCGTGCGGAGCGAACACCTTCAAATTGCCGTACGGGCATCGCGGGGGCAATCAGCCCGTGAAAGACCTGCAGCACGGCGAGGTCATCGTTACCGCGCACAACCACGGTTACGCGGTGGACGCGAAATCGATGCCGGCAGCGCTCGAGCAAACGATGGTGAACCTGAACGACGGAACCAATGAAGGTTTCCGCCATCGCGATCTGCCCATCGCGGCGGTGCAGTTCCATCCGGAGGCTTCGCCCGGACCGTTCGACGCCCGGGGGCTCTTCGCGCAATGGCTGCACGATTTGCTCTAGCCGCCGGGCTCGTTTACGTGCTGCTCGGGGCGGCGGCGCAAGCGCAGACGTATCAGCGCTTGCACGTTCGCAGTTTTTCGCTGCGCAGCGACGTTGCGAGCCCGCGGCTGGAACAGCCGTTCCATGTGACGCTGACCATTCATGTTACGGAAGACGTGCCGCAGCTGCGCAACGTGTTTCTGCCGACGTTCTTCGGCGCAGAAGAATTGGGCGACGAGCAGCAGATCGCGCACGGTCCAAGGGGTACGGCGTACCGCGAAACGCTCACCTTGGTTGCGCACGAAACGGGTTCGCTGTCGATAAGCCCCGCGTATCTGGATGCGATCGACGCGCGCGACGGAAAACCGAAGCGCTTTATTTCGAACGGGCTGCAACTGCGCGTCGGCGACGCAGGCCCGAGCAGGGTGTGGAGCGTCTTGCTGACGATCGCGCTCGTCGCGATCGAGGTCTTGCTGGTCGCGGCTGCGCTTTTCGTAATCGCTGCCGTTTTTTGGCGTCGCGCACGTCACGAACCGGCGACGCCGGATCCGCCGCAGGTCGTGGCGCCCACGTTACCGCAACCGGTCCTGCGCAACGGCGTCCTGGAAGCATTCGAACATCTGCGGTGCCGCCGCGATCGCAGCGCAGTGCTGCAGCCTGCGGGCGGCTTTGTGGCACGACGCGGGTGCGAATTCGGGCGAGACGCTCGGCGACGTGCTGCGGCGCGCGCCTGCGGACGGTCAACGCGTGCGTTTGCTGACGAGCGTGGAACGCGCCGCGTTCATCGAGCACACGCGTTTGAACGATGCAATCGAGGAGGTGCTGTGCAGCCCGCTGTCTTGACCGGCGCGCTCGGGGAAACGATCGTCGGCCAGCACGAGGTCGTCGAATCGCTCGTGCTCGCGCTCATTGCCGGGGGCCACGTCCTGCTCGAAGGTCCGCCGGGTCTTGCGAAGACGCTCGCGTGCCGCGCGCTCGCGGCGGCGCTGGACGGAGAATTCAAACGCGTGCAGTTCACCCCGGATTTGCTTCCGGCGGACATCGTCGGCACACGAATTTTCGACCAGCGCGAGAGTGCGTTCACGACCGTGCTCGGCCCCATTTTCGCAAACGTCGTGCTCGCAGACGAAATCAACCGCGCACCGGCGAAGGTGCAGTCCGCCCTGCTCGAGGCAATGCAGGAACGCCAGGTGACGATTGGACCGCAGACGCACCCCCTGCCCGATCCCTTCATCGTTCTGGCGACGATGAATCCGCTCGATGCGGACGGAACGTACGCGCTTCCGTTCGCGCAGCTCGATCGCTTTTTACTCAAAGTGCGCGTCGACATGCCGACTGCGGCGCAGGAGCGCGCGATTCTCGATCGCTTCGCGATCCGGCGAACGCAGCCCGTGCAAGGTGTGGCAACGCTCGAACACGTGCTCGCATGGCGCGAAAGAGCCCGCGAGGTTCACATCGAGGAGAAGATCAAGCAATACGTGGTCGATTTGGTTCTCGAAACGCGCAAGCCGACGCCGTACGTCGAACACGGCGCGAGTCCACGCGCGACGCTCGCGCTCGTCTTCATGTCGCGCGCAAAGGCGCTGCTCGCGGGCCGCGACTTCGTCCTGCCCGACGACGTGCGCGACGTGGCGCCGCTCGTGCTGCGTCATCGCATCGTCCACACGCATCGCGTTGCGGTCGAACGTATCGATCCAGAGGAACTTCTCGCGTCGACGATCGCAGCGGTGCGCGCGCCGTGACGGGCGCGAAGTGAACGATATCCGCGAGGCACTCCTGCGCGGAAAGCGCCGGCCGCGTCGCACGGGCGTAGGTTCCCCTACGCTGCAGCGCGGCGACGGCTATGAATTCGTAGAACTTCGAGAATACGTTCCCGGCGACGACGTCCGGCGCATAGATTGGGCGGCGACTGCGCGTACGGCGCAGCTGCAGACGCGGGTCGTGCTCGAAGACGTCGCGCTTACGATGTGCGCGCTAGTGGACGAGTCACCTTCGATGCTCGCGGGACGACGCCGCCCGCTCCTGGAGAGCGCGCACGAGGCGGCGCGCGCGTGGAACGATGCGGCGGCCCCATCGGACCGCGTCGTGCAGTTGGATCTCGATTCGCCTTTCCTCTTGACGCGCGCGCTCGACACGGCTGCTGCGGTGCTGCCGCGCGGAAGCGCCCTGCTCGTCCTGAGCGACTTCTGGGACTTGCCGCAGAACGAAGAATTGCTCGTGCTGCTGGGTCTGCGATTCGATTGCACGGCGCTGCTGGCGCGGGACCCGTGGTACGACGGTCTGCCGCTGGGCGGACTGCTGCGTTTGCGCGATGCTGAAACGGGCGCGAGTGCGCGCGTATTCTTGGGCGGCCGCGAACGCCGAGCGTATGCCCGTGCAGTGCGTGAACGGGAAACGCGGCTGCTCGAACGGTTCGCGAGGGCAAATTGGCGGGCGGATGTCTTCGAGGAGTGCGACGGGAGCGGAGCGCTGATGCACGCGTTCGGCGTCGCATGAGTTTCGCGCATCCGGCGTACCTCGGCGTTGCAGTTTTCGCAGCCGTTCTGTTCGCGGCGGCGTACCGGTTCTTGCAGAGGCGCGGGGAGCGGCAAAGTCTCGCGTATTCCAATCTGCCGTTTCTGCTTGCCGCAGTGCAGTCGCGCAGGTGGCCGCAGCGGGCGTTTTTCGCATCGTGGATCGTTGCGACCGTGCTGCTTGCGCTGGCAGTTTCCGGTCCACGCATTCGAGCGATGGTTCCATCGCTTGGCGGAAAGGTCGTCCTCTGCGTCGATACGTCCGGATCGATGAACGCCACCGACGTTGACCCGACGCGCGCGCAAGCCGCAGTTGCGGCTATGCGCGCTTTCGTCGCGCAGGCTCCGGCGGCGGCGTCGATCGGCATCATCTCGTTCGCTTCCGACGCGCAAGTGCTCGCGCAGCCGACGGCGGATCGCGATCAACTGCAGAATGCGCTGGACGCGATTCCGGCACCCAACGGTGCAACCGCCATCGGCGATGCACTGGCGCTTGCGAAACGCATTCTTCCCCTGTCGGGTGCGCGCGCCGTGGTCCTTATCACCGATGGTGAAAACAATGCAGGATCCGATCCCATGGCAGCCGCGCGCGCGCTCGGCGCAGCGCACATCCCGCTGTATACGATAGGCATCGGCACGAATAGCGGCGCGCTCATTCCCGGAACGCTTCAAACTGCCGGCATAGACGAGGACGCCCTTCGCGCGTACGCCGCTGCAAGCGGAGGTGCGTATAGCCGCGCGGACGACGCGCAAGGGTTGCGCGAGGCGCTCGCGCGTTTGGGCCGAAGCACGACGCTGCGGCGCGCTACCGTCGATCTTTCACTGCCGGCGGCGCTTGCAGGAGGCATTTTGATGGCGGCGACGTTTTTGACAGGCTTGGCCGCGGGACGATGGTGAGCATTCGTGGATGAAACCGACTTGGCGCGGATGCGTCGCACGTACGCGCAAACCCAATTGCACGACGAGCAGATCGGTTCGGATCCGATCGAGCAGCTGCGACGGTGGATCGACGACGCGGTGCAAGCCGGCGTTCCCGAACCGAATGCGCTGTGCTTGTGCACGACCGCGGACGATCAGCCGTCGGCGCGAATGGTCCTGCTTCGGCGGCTCGACGCCGGCGGTCTCGTGTTTTTCACGAGCTATTTCAGCCGCAAGGGACGGGAGCTCGACGACAACCCGCGCGCCGCGGCCGTGTTTTACTGGCCGCAGCTCGAGCGTCAAGTGCGCGTCGAGGGCGTCGTCGATCGCATCGCGGAAGAAGAATCGGACGCGTATTTCGCCAGCCGTCCGCGCGGACATCAACTCGGGGCGTGGGCATCGGAGCAAAGCGAGCCCGTCGAGAACCGGGCATTGCTCGACCAGCGCATGCTCGATTACGAGGAGCGTTTCGGAGGGGAAGACGTGCCGCGGCCCCATTCCTGGGGAGGCTATGCGCTCGTCCCGCGCCGGATGGAATTTTGGCAAGGCCGTCCTAACCGGATGCACGATCGCATCGAGTTCGCCCGCGGTCGCGGGATGTGGACGATTCGGCGCCTGCAGCCCTGATCTAGGCCGGCCGGGCGGCCCCTCTTCGGCGGGTTCCACCCTTGGTCGCGCTGCCGTAAGACTACCGGGCCCGGCGCGCGTGCCTGTTGGACACTGTGCCGTCCGGCCTGCGGTCCGGTACGATGCCCACAGGAATGACGACGTATCTCGTGACCGGAGCGGCCGGTTTCATCGGCTCGGCACTCGTTCGCGCGTTGCTGGAACGCGGGGAACGTGTGCGCGCGATCGACAATTACAAGACGGGAAAACGTCAAAACCTCGATGGCCTGCTCGAGGCGATCGAGTTCCAGGACGCCGATCTGAACGATTCCGATCGCTTGACCGAGATCTGCCGCGGCGTCGATTGTATTTTTCACGAGGCGGCGATTCCGTCGGTCCCAAAATCGATCGCGGATCCGGTAACCAGTCATCGCGCGAACGTCGACGGCACGCTGAGCCTCCTCCTCGCAGCGCGTGAAGCGGGCGTGGGCCGAGTCATCTACGCCGCGTCGTCTTCCGCTTATGGCGACACGCCGACCCTCCCCAAGCGCGAAGACATGAAACCGAATCCCATCTCGCCGTACGCCGTGCAAAAATTGTGCGGCGAATTGTACACCGCCGCGTTTTATCGCGTGTACGGTTTGGAAACGACCGCGCTGCGTTATTTCAACGTCTTCGGCCCGCGCCAAGACGCGGCAAGCCAGTACTCCGGCGTACTCTCGAAGTTCATCACGTGCATGCTCGACGGCCGCGCGCCGACGATCTTCGGCGACGGATCGCAGAGCCGCGATTTCACGTACGTCGACAACGTCGTCGAAGCGAATTTGCTTGCGGCAGGTGCCCGGGGCAGCGCCATCGCGGGCCGCACGTTCAACATTGCAACCGGCGTGCGCTTCACGTTGAACCAAGTATTCGAAATGCTCAAACCGATCACCGGATTTCGCGGTGAAGCGGAATCCGATCGCGAGCGCGTCGGCGACGTGAAACACTCGCTCGCGGATGTGACCGCCGCGTGGGAAGCCTTCGGATACCGGCCGGTGGTGGGTTTCGAGGAAGGTCTGCGGCGCACCGTGGCGTGGTATCGCGAGCAGCTGCAGGTTCCGGCGTCTTGCTCACCGGAGGGACCTCCTGCAGTAACGACTCCCTAGAGCGCCTAACCTGGGGCTTCTAGCATGCCCGCCCGAAAAAGCGTCCTCGTTATCGGCTCCGGCCCCATCGTCATCGGCCAGGCCGCAGAATTCGATTACGCCGGCGTTCAGGCGTGCCGCGCCCTTCGCGAGGAAGGCCACCGCGTCGTTCTCGTCAACTCGAACCCCGCAACCATCATGACCGATCCGGAAGTCGCGGACGCGGTCTATTTGGAACCGCTCACCGTCGCCTCGGTCGAGCGCGTCATCGAGCGCGAGCGCCCGGACGCGCTCTTACCGACGCTCGGCGGACAAACCGGTCTGAATCTTGCCGTCGAGCTGCACGAAGCGGGCGTGCTCGATCGTTACGGCGTCGAACTGCTCGGCACACCGGTCGACACGATCAAACTCGCGGAAGATCGGGAGCGCTTCAAGAGCAAGATGATCGAGATCGGCGAGCCGGTGGCCACGAGCGCGATCGTCACGCGTGTGGAAGAAGGACTGGAGTTTGCGCAGCAGCACGGCTATCCGCTGGTCGTGCGTCCGGCCTATACGCTCGGCGGAACCGGCGGCGGCATCGTCAACGACGAACGCGAGCTGCGCGAAACGCTCGAGAGCGGTTTGTCCGCAAGCCTCATCCACCAAGTGCTGCTCGAGACCTCGCTTCTGGGTTGGAAAGAAATCGAATACGAAGTGCTGCGGGACGGCGCGAACAATTGCATCATCGTTTGCAACATGGAAAACATCGATCCGGTCGGCGTGCACACGGGTGATTCCATCGTCGTCGCGCCTTCTCAGACGCTTTCCGATCTCGAATACCAAATGCTGCGCACCGCCAGCCTGAACGTGATCCGCGCGCTCAACGTTCAAGGCGGGTGCAACATTCAATTCGCCCTTCATCCGCAGCGTAGCGAGTACGCAATCATCGAGGTCAATCCGCGGGTTTCCCGCAGTTCCGCGCTGGCGAGCAAAGCGACGGGCTATCCCATTGCAAAAATCAGCACGCGTATTGCGCTGGGACAAACGCTCGACGAAATTCCGAACCCCGTCACGGGTGTGACGAAAGCGGCCTACGAGCCTACCCTCGACTACGTCGTGGTGAAGATTCCGCGCTGGCCGTTCGACAAGTTTCCGCTTGCAGACACTTCTCTCGGCACGCAGATGAAGTCGACCGGCGAGGCCATGGGCATCGGACGCACGTTCCAGGACGCGCTGATGAAGGCCGTGCGCGGCCTCGATCTCAAACGCGAGGCGCTGACGGGGAACGCGCTCACGGAATGGAGCGACGGCGAACTCGAAAACGTGATCGCACATCCGAATCACGAACGCCTCTTCGCAGTCGCGGAGGCGCTGCGCCGCGGAATTTCGATCGAGCGTATCGCCGAACTCTCGGCAATCGACAAATTCTGGTTGTACGAATTGGCCGAGATCGTCGCGCGCGAGAACGGCGCTCCCGCACCTGAAGAAAAGATCGTCTTCCGCATGGTCGATACGGCCGCCGCCGAATTTCCGGCCAAATCGCCCTACTACTACATTTCGCGGGGAGAAAGCGACGAGATGCGGGCCACTCCGCGAGAGGCGGTGGTCGTCGTGGGCAGCGGACCGATCCGAATCGGCCAGGGTATAGAGTTCGACTACTCGTGCGTGCACGCGGCGTGGGCGCTGCGCGAAGCAGGCTGCTCGCCCGTCGTCGTCAATAACAATCCCGAAACGGTTTCCACGGATTTCGACGTTTCCGACGTGCTCGTTTTCGAGCCTCCCGGCGCAGACGAAGTCGAAGCGGCGTATCGCTCGACGAATGCTCGCGGCGTGATGCTCGCATTCGGCGGGCAGACCGCGATCAATCTCGCCGAGGAACTCACGCGTCGAGGCGTGACGATCATCGGCAGCGATCGGCAGAGTCTGGACATGGCGGAAGACCGCGAGCAGTTCGATGCGGCGCTGCGGCGCCTCGGCGTCGCGCGGCCCGAAGGCAAAGCAGCGCGCTCTTTCCGCGAAGCGCGTGCGATCGCGCGGGAACTGGGGTTTCCCGTGCTCGTCCGGCCTTCGTACGTGCTCGGCGGCCGCGGCATGGAAGTCGTGTACAACGAGGGACAGCTCGCGTCGTACGCGGAGTCGGCCCCGCCCATTCTCTCCCAAGCGCCGCTGCTCGTAGACAAGTACCTGCGCGGACTCGAAGTCGAGGTCGACGCTGCATTCGACGGCGACGACATCCTCATTCCCGGAATTTTCGAACACATCGAACGCGCGGGCATCCACTCCGGCGACTCGATTAGCGTCTACCCGCCCCAAACGATTTCGTGGGAGATGAAAGAGCGGATCGCGGGGGTGACGACCGCAATCGCGCGCGAGCTGAAAATTCGCGGGCTCATCAACATTCAATTCGTCATCCACGAAAGCCGGCTCTACATCATCGAGGCCAATCCGCGAGCGAGCCGCACGGTGCCCATCATTCAAAAGGCAACGGGGGTGAATTTGGTAGCCGCTGCGACGCGCATCGCTTTGGGCGAGAAGTCTGCGTGAGATGCCGTACGGCACCGGGCTGATCCCCGAAGCGCCGTTCGTGGTCGTGAAGATTCCGGTGTTTTCGTTCGCCAAGATGCGCGGCGTCGAAACGATTCTGGGGCCGGAGATGAAATCGACCGGCGAAGTGCTCGGAATCGACGAAAGCTTTGCCGGCGCCCTGCGCAAAGGATTCATCGGCGCGGGCGTGCGGCTGCCGAGCGAAGGCGGCCGCATCCTGGTTTCCATTGCGGATGAAGAAAAAGAAGAATCGATTCCGATTTTGCGGCGTTACGTGCGCCTCGGCCACACGCTCATCGCCACGCCCGGCACGCGCGAGTACCTGCAAGCCGCGGGCATTCCGTGTGCGCAAGTCAACAAGATCGCGGAAGGTTCTCCGCACGTGCTCGACTTGATTCACGATCGCGGCGTCGATCTCGTCATAAACGACGCGCAGGGTCCGCGTCAACTCTCCGACAACTACCGCATTCGACGAGCCGCGGTCGAAGCGAGTATTGCGTGTTTGACGAGTTTGGACACGGCAGGCGCGCTCGCCGAGGCCCTGGAAAGTTCGGCCGGACCGCCGCGTCCGCTGCAAGAATACCGATGCGTTCAGACGCAAGTTCGTTCGTAGACCTCGGCGCGAAGGCGCCCAGCGCGTTCGTACTGGGCGGAAATGGAAGCACGCTGGCGTTCGTAAGCAGTCTGCGGGCGGACGCTCCGAGCGTGACGGCGCAGCTCGTACCGATCGCACAAACGCCCGTCGGCACCGTTGCGGGCGAAGCATGGCAAAACGTGACGATCGCGACCGCCAATCTGCTCGACTGGCTCGACAAGACGTTTTCGCCCGAGGACGAGCGCTCGTTCGTCGCGCCGCTGCGCGACGTCGAATTGCTTGCGCGCATCAACTGGCAGGCCGAACCGCCGTCGCGCCTCGACGACGCGAGCGTGCTGAACATCGACGACGTTCCCGAGGAATTCGCCGACGCACTCGTTCACGCGCCGGAACCGGTCGTCCAGTGCGGCGCGTGCAGGCGGTTGTGCGTGCGCGATCACTTCGTCTGGAGAGAGAAACAGCTCTGCGCGTGGGATTACCACCGGCAGGTGTTCGGCAAACGCGGTCCCTGGCACATCGGCGTCTACGAGGCGCGCCATTTCGAAACGATTCCGTTCGCGGCCTACGTTGCGCCGCCGCTGCTCGAGGAGGCGGGAGTAGACGTCGTTCTCGCGCTCGCGGGCCTCGAAGAAACGGTCGCTCGCGACGTTTTGAACGTCGTCTTAGCGGGCGAAGCCGAACGCGCGCATCTGGCCGTCCGAACACCGGACGGCTATACGCTTCTTCGCGAACGTCCAGGCGCTGCGGCGTGAGCGCGGCCACGGTTTCGCGCCTTCGCGCGCTTTTTGCAATTCTGTTCGCGATGCTGGTGGTGCGCCAGGTATACGTGCAAGTCGTCGCAGGTCCCGGCATCGCGGGCAATCCGTACAATCCGCGTCACGCGCTGCTCGGCGCGCATCGCGGCCGCATCATCGCAAGCAACGGAAGCGTCATCGCGCACACCGTCGGCGACACGCGCTCGTATCCGCTGGGCGCGTCGTTCGCGCAGACGGCCGGGTACGTCTCTGCACGGTACGGTACCAGCGGACTGGAAGATGCGTACGACCATGCGCTCACGCCGCCGGATACGACCGGTGACGCCGGCGCGCAAATCGCCGAGATTCTCGAAGCGCTGCAAGGAAAGAGTTCCGTATCTCGCGGCGCCGACGTCGTCACGACGATCGAGCCCGCAATACAAACCGAGCTCTTCGGATTGCTTTCCGGATATTCGCGCGGCGCGGGCGTCGTTCTCGATCCGCGCAGCGGCGCGGTTCTGGCGCTTGCCAGCGTTCCGAGCTTCGATCCGAACGATCTCACCGCCGAGTTCCCGTCGCTCGTCCGTGACGAGAGCAGCCCGCTCCTCAACCGGAGCATCAACGGTTTATATCCGCCGGGATCGACGTTCAAGATCTTCACCGCCTCCGCGGCGCTCGACTCGGGGTCGGTAACGATGCAATCGACGTTTTACGATCCCGGCTACTACACGATTGGGAATTTCACGCTGCACAACGACGAGAGCGAAGCGACCGGAACGCAGGATCTCACCGGCGCGTTTGCGCTTTCGAGCAACGTGGACTTCGGTCAAATCGCACTGAAGATGGGCGCCGCCGCGTTCTACCGGTACCTCGATCGTTGGGGCATCGGCTCCTCACTCGATTTTCAACTCCCCGCGTCGCGCGACCGCGTGCCGCCGCAGGACGGAATCCAGCCGGGCGAACTCGCACAGATGGGGTTCGGTCAAGGCGCGCTGCTGATGACGCCTTTGCAAATGGCGCTCGTCGCGGCGACGATTGCCGACGGAGGATCCGAGCCGCGCCCGTACATCGTGCGCCAGGTCCTCTGGCCGGGCGGCGCGGGAAGCAGTTACGGGCCGTCCGAGCTAGCGACCCCCATATCGGCGGATACGGCGTCGAATGTGAAGAAGATGATGATCGCGGTGGTACAGCGCGGAACCGGAACCTCGGCACAGACTCCCGGGCGTGACCGTCGCCGGCAAAACCGGCACGGCTACGAATCCGTCGGGAGCGGCACACTCGTGGTTCGTTTGTTTCGCGCCGGCCGAAAACCCGCGCGTCGTCGTTGCGGTCGTCGTCGAAAACGGGGGATACGGCGCCGTCGTCGCCGCGCCCATCGCCAGAAATGTCTTACGCGTTGCACTGGAACATATAAAGTAATGCACGAATCCTTGCGGCGCCAATGATCGACGAAGCGCACGTTTTCAACAACCGCTACCGCCTCGATCGCAAGCTCGGAGAGGGCGGTATGGCGACCGTGTATTGCGGAACCGACACGCTGCTGCGGCGGCGCGTCGCCATCAAAGTCCTGCGCGAGCAATACGCCTCCGATCAAGAATTCGTGCGCCGCTTCTATCAGGAAGCCGAATCCGCCGCCCGTCTTTCGCATCCCAACATCGTCAACACCTACGACGTCGGACGTGAAGGCGACACGTACTACATCGTGATGGAACTCGTCGACGGCCCATCGCTCGGCGAGATGATCGCCTCCGACGGAAAATTGCCGGAGCCGGTCGCCATCGACTACGCCGCTCAGATCTGCAACGGCCTCGCGTACGCGCACCGCCAGGGGTTGCTGCACCGCGACATCAAACCGGCAAACATTCTCATCACCAAGGACGACGTCGTCAAACTTTCCGATTTCGGTATCGCGCGCGCGATGTCGCAGCAAACGATGGCGATGACTCGTCCCGGTCTCATCATGGGAAGCGTCTATTATCTTTCGCCCGAGCAGGCGCAAGGGCTCGAACTGCACGAGACGTCCGATCTCTACAGCGTCGGCGTCGTGTTGTACCAAATGCTCACCGGCCGCCTCCCGTATACCGGCGATTCTCCCGTGACCGTCGCGCTCAAACACGTTTCCGATCCGGTTCCCGTCGTCGATCCCGACGAGACCGGCGTAAGCCCCGCGCTCTCGTCAATCGTCAACCGGCTGCTGCAAAAGCATCCGGCGCACCGCTTCCAGTCGGCAAGCGACGTCGCTTCGGCGCTGCGCGAGGCGCGCGAGCGTCCCGCGCGTCGCGGCATACTCCACGCAGGACGATTCGCCGGCCCAGCCCGTCGTCGGACCGCTGCAGCCCCCGCCGCGCCCCTCGCGCATGCCCGATCGCCGTACGCTGATCGAGCAGGACGAACCGCGCTCGCGTTCGGTCGGGCCATACATCGTGCTCGTCATTCTGGCGCTGCTCATCGCGACTGCGGCAAGCTATTTTGCGACGCGCCCCCCGGTCGTGCGCATAACGCTCCAAAACTACGCCGGCATGAGCGATTCGCAGGCGCAGCAAGCGATCGTCAACGCAGGCCTCAACTACCATATCACGCGGCAGAGCAGCAACACCGTCGCGGTCAATCACGTCATCGATCAGGATCCGCCTGCTAACTCCCAAGTGCCGAAGGGTACGACGATTGCGCTGTCCGTCAGCAGCGGAAAACCAACGGTCGGGCTGCGCGACGTCACCGGATACACGATATCGGACGCGCAGCGAGACCTCGCCTACGACAAATTCCAGACGAAGGTCGATCGCAAATACGATCCATCGGCCAAAGACACGGTGATTGCCGAGCGCCCGAAGGCGGGCACGAAAGTTCGTGAAGGTTCGACGGTTACGCTCGTCGTTTCGGATGGACCCGCGCCCATCAAGATGCCCCGGCTCAAAGGCCTCACCATCGACAAGGCGCGCGCGCTTGCCGCACGGGACGCTTTCGCGATCAACGTTGCGGAAACGGCCGCATTCCAAAATACTCCGCCGAACGTCATCGCCTACCAGGACGTGGCGCCCGGCACGACGGTGAACGCGGATCATTCGGTGACGGTGAACGTCGCGGTGAGCACGGGCGGCGGCCTCGCGAACGTGCCGTCCGTGGTCAATAACGATTTCGTAAGCGCGAATCAAGCCCTCACGAAGGCGGGTTTCGCGGTGGACGTCAGTACGTCATTCATCCCGCTTCAGCCGACAACGGTTTGGTCGTGCAGCAGGATCCGCCGGGCAACATGCCGCTCGAAAAGGGCAACGCCGTGAAAATATCCGTTTCGGTTCCGGGCGAAGTGCCCGACACGGAAGGCATGGCGCTCGACGATGCAAAGAATACGCTCCTCAACGCCGGCTACACGCTCGGCAACATTACGCCGACTACGGAGGGCGCGGGCGGAAAAGTCGTGAGGACGGAACCGTTTGCCGGCACGACCGCGCGTCCCGGAACACCGGTGAACATCTACGTCAATAGCGCGAGCGCGCAACCGCCGCAGCCGTGACGCACCGGATTCTCGGCGTCGATCCGGGCTTGCGCACGACGGGCTACGGCGTCATCGAATTTGCCTGCGGCCGCTCGCGGCTCGTCGAGGCAGGCGTCGTCTCGCCGAAGACTGGGGCCGCGCTCGAACAGCGCCTGCGCGAATTGCACGAAGGCATCACCGAGGTCGTCGCATCGACCAAGCCGACCGTCATCGTGATTGAGGAACTCTATACGACCTACAAGAATCCGCTCACCGCAATCATGATGGGTCACGCGCGCGGCGTCCTCTGTCTCGCCGGCGCGCAGCACGACGTGCCCGTACACACACTCGCGCATTCGCTGGTGAAACGTTCGCTCGTGGGATCCGGCGCGGCACGCAAGGAGCAGGTCAATCACATGGTGACGCAGCTGCTCGGGTTGCGCCGCCGGCCGCAGCCCAACGACGTTTCCGACGCGCTCGCGCTGGCGCTGGCGTTCTGCAACCGCACGTACAACGGCCGGAGCGCCGGAGCGCCTTTTAGAGTGTTTTCGCGCATTCGCGGCACGCTGGTGGAGCGCGCGGAGGGAAGCGTCGTGCTCGACGTCCACGGCCTGTCCTACGAGATTTTCCTTCCCGCTTGCGTCGAGGAGAAAATCACGGCGGGCGAAGGCGAAGACATTTCGCTGGAGATCTACGCCGTGCTCAACATCGACGGAAACACGGCGCACTACACGTTCTACGGTTTCGCCAACGCGATCGAACGCGAATTCTTCGAAAAGCTCATCAGCGTGGCGAGCATCGGTCCCCGTTCGGCGGCGCGAGCGTTTTCGCAGCCGATGTCGCGCATTGCCGGTGCGATCGATCGCGGCGATCACGGATTTCTAAAAACACTTCCGGGGATAGGCCAGCAGAAGGCCAGGGACATCGTCGCGAAGTTGCAGGGCAAAGTGACCAAATTTTTGCTGATTCAAGAAGCGCAATCGCCTGCGCCCCAGCAGATGCCGGATTTTGCCGACGAAGCGCTGGCCGTGCTGCTGCAGCTCGAGTACCGTCGTGCGGAAGCCGAAGAGATGATCCGCTCGACGCTCGATGGGTCGCCCGGAATTCACGACGCCGAATCGCTGCTCGCGGAAATCTACCGGCGGAAAGCGCAGCAGACGCATGCATGACGACACGCGGGGCGCGCGAAAAAAATTGTACGGGCCGGAAGACGCGCCGGCCGAGGAGCGCGTGGTGAGTGCTCGAGACTCGCTCGAAGACGAAGTTTACGGCGCGAGCCTTCGGCCGCGTTCCTTCGACGAGTACGTCGGCCAGCACACGGTGGTCGAGAATCTGAAGATCGCGATCGATGCGGCGCGCCGCCGGGGTGAACCTCTGGAACACATTTTGTTCTACGGTCCGCCGGGTTTGGGCAAGACGACGCTCGCGGCGCTCATCGCGCGAGACATGGGCGGAACGCTCCATCCCACGAGCGGACCGACGCTCGAGAAACCCAAGGACCTCGTCGGCATTCTGACCTCGCTCGAGGAAGGCGACATCTTGTTCATCGACGAGATTCATCGGCTCGGGAGGATCGTCGAAGAGTTTCTCTATCCGGCAATGGAGGATTACCAGATCGACTTCATCGTCGACCGCGGCGCGTATGCGAAAACCATCAAACTCCCGCTGAAGCGCTTTACGCTGGTCGGTGCGACGACGCGCGCCGGAATGTTGTCCGGGCCGCTCCGCGAGCGCTTCGGCATTATGCATCATTTGGATTATTACAGCCCCGACGAACTCAAACGGATCGTGCTGCGTTCTTCGGATATGCTGAGCGTTCCGATCGAGGACGACGGCGCGCAGATCATCGCAGCGCGAAGCCGCGGCACGCCGCGCATCGCAAACCGGCTACTGCGCCGTGTGAGGGACTATGCCGAAGTGCGCGCGGAAGGACGTATTACCCGTGCGGTCGCCGATGAGGCGCTGCGCCGCGAAGGCGTCGACGAACTCGGTTTGGACCGGTTGGACCGCGCGTTTTTGCGCACGATCGTCGAGCAGTACAAAGGCGGACCGGTCGGCATCGGGGCGATTGCGGCGACGCTCACCGAAGACGCGGAAACGCTGGAGGACGTCGTCGAACCGTATTTGCTCAAGTGTGGATTCGTCGTGCGCACGGCGAGCGGACGCAAAGCAACTGCTCACGCATTCACGCATTTGGGCGCAAAGGGCTCGGCGGGACCTGCACAGGAGCGTTTGCTCTGAACCGGTCGGAATTCTTGAGCGCTCTCGCCGCGGCGAGCGTCGCGCCACGGCATGGAGTTGCAGTTGGGGACGACGCCGGCGATCCCGCGCAGGAAGCTCAGTCGCAAGCGCTGCGCGTACTGCTCGGCCAAGGACAGGCGCAGCGCGCCGGCGACTCCACGTTCTTTTTCGCCGGAAGGCGTTATCGCGGCACGTTCTCGTCGCTGCCGGACGGCGGCGTGGTGAACACGGTACCGTTGGAGCAGTACTTGTACAGCGTCGTGCCGCGCGAAATGCCGCACTCGTGGCCGTCGCAAGCCATCGCCGCGCAGGCGATCGTCGCGCGCACGTACGTACTGCAGCGAAGCAATCCGAACGGCGATTACGACCTGGTGCCCTCGGAAGCCGATCAAGTCTACACTGGCATCGACGCGGAGCACTCCGAAAGCACCGCGGCGGTCGACGCAACGGCCGGACAAGTCGTTCGCTACAGCGGCGGCTTCGCGCAGGTGCTGTACTCGTCGTGCTGCGGGGGCCACACGGAAGCCAACGGCAACGCGTGGGGCGGCTCCCAGCTGGCCTATTTGAATGGCGTTCGCTGCGCGTATTGCAGCGACTCGCCGTGGTATTCGTGGACTCAAGCGGTACCGGCGCAGCGTTTGCAAGACGCTCTTGCCGCACAGCTTCGCGACGTCGGCGAAATCACGGGCGTAACGCTCGACCCGCCCGATCCGAGTGGACGCGCGCGTTTTTGGAACTTTTCGGGCGCGTCCGGATCCCAGCGCGTGAAGGCCTCGGACGTGCGCCGGCAGCTGGGGACTCGCGCGCTGCCAAGCCTTCTCGTTCGTTCGATAGCATTCGCGCAGGCCGACCGCAGCGTGACCATCGAAGGGGGCGGTTTAGGACACGGCGTGGGTCTGTGCCAGTGGGGAGCGCGGGGTTTGGCGCTCACGGGAGCAGATGCGCGTGCGATTCTGGCATACTATTATCCGGGTACCGGGATTGGAAATGACTGACGCACACGGAGCGGGCGAACGGGAAGGCGGCGAAAAGCGCACGCAAGGTGTGCGGCTTCGAAAGTACATCGACGTCGTCGTCGAGGATCGCCTTTCGTCGATGCTGTTCCGGGGCGCGATTGCGGACGTTTCCGAAACCGGCATGCGCGTCATCGCCGACCAGTATCTGCCCAAGGGCACGAAATACATCTTCACGATGAAGAGCCCGCCGAATCTCTCGCTTCGCGGAGAGGTGCGCTGGATTCGCGACTTCGAGCGCGAGACGTATCAAGTCGGCGTGCAGTTCATCGAGGTTACCGAAGAGGATCACAAACGGCTCGCGAACTTCTTGGACATCGAGCGCCGGCGCCTAGCGACCCCGGGCTGACCTCAGCCTACGCATTCACGCTACCGGAACGGCTGATTGCGCAGCAGCCGGTGACGCCGCGCGACGCATCGCGTTTGCTCGTGTTGCGGCACGGCCGGATCGAAGACCGCACATTTCGCGATCTGCCGAGCTACTTGCGCTCAGGTGACCTGCTCGTCCTCAACGAAACGCGCGTAATTGCGGCGCGCATATTCGGCACCAGACCGTCGGGCGGACGCGTCGAACTGCTGCTCTTGCGCCCGCATCACGGACGGTACGATCCGCACGCTACGCACTGGCAAGCACTTGCAAAGCCCGGCCGAAGATTGCAAGAGGGGCAGCGTATCCTTTTCGGGGAGCTCGGAGAAGCGCAAATCTCCGCGGTGCACGACGACGGTGTTCGCGACGTGGAATTCGCGCTGCGCGTCCCGTTCGAGGAATTTCTCGAGCGCGCCGGCCGGCTGCCGCTGCCGCCGTACATTCACAACGATTCCGCGCAGGCGCAGGAACGCTATCAAACGATCTTCGCTCGCGAACCGGGCAGCGTGGCTGCACCGACTGCGTCGCTGCACTTTACGCAAGAAGTCTTCGAGGAGATCGAACGGCGCGGCGTGCGCGTCGTCAAACTCGTGCTCGACGTCGGCCTGGGCACGTTCCGCCCCATGCAAACCTCAACCGTGCGCGAGCACGTGATGCACTCGGAATCGTTTGCTATTCCGCAGGCAACGGTCGATGCAATCGATTCCGCCAGACGCGAGGGAAGACGCGTGATCGCGGCCGGAACGACCGTCGTGCGCGCGCTGGAAGGCTCCGCGGCAAAACACGGATGCCTCGAGGCCGGAAGCGACGAAACGGACGTTTTCATTACGCCGGGATTCCGTTTCCGCATCGTCGATGCAATGATTACGAACTTTCACCTGCCGCAGTCGACGCTCGTCGTGCTCGTGAGCGCCTTTGCCGGACGCGAAACGATTCTGCATGCGTACGAGCACGCGGTGGAAGAAGCCTACCGCTTCTTTTCCTTCGGCGACGCGATGTTCATCGAGCCGTAGCATGCGAGTCATCGAAATTTCACGACCCGGCGGTCCGGACGTTCTACGCGTCGCCGAGCGTCCCAAGCCGGTGCCGAACGCGAACGAAGTGCTCGTCGCCGTGCGCGCCGCAGGCGTCTCGCATGCGGACGTCATGCAGAGAGAAGGTGCGTATCCGCCTCCGCCGGGCGCGTCGGATATTCTCGGACTGGAAGTAGCGGGCGTGAGAGAAGATACCGGCGAGCGCGTGTGCGCGCTGCTCACCGGAGGCGGTTACGCCGAATACGTTGCGGTGCCGCTCGAGCAAGTGCTGCCGTCACCGGCGAATTGGAGCGACGTCGAAGCGGCGACGCTTCCGGAAAATTTCTTCACCGTGTACGACAATTTGTTCACGCGCGCAGGGCTGCGCGCCGGGGAAAGCGTCCTCGTCCACGGCGGCAGCAGCGGAATAGGGACGACTGCAATCATGCTCTCCAAAGCGTTTGGCGCAAGTTTCATCGCGGCTACTGCGGGCACGGATGAAAAATGCCGCGCGTGCCGCGATCTGGGGGCGGATTTGGCGATCGATTACAAGACGGCCGACTTCGTGACGGAAATCCGACATGCAACCGGCGGACGCGGCGTCGACGTCATCCTCGACATCGTCGGCGGCGATTACATCGCACGCGACCTCGAAGCGCTCGCTCCGGACGGCCGCGTAACGTGCCTCTCAACGCCTCGCGGACGTAAGATCGAGATCGATCTCGGACTATTGATGCAGCGGCGCGCTGCGCTCATGGGGTCCGCGCTGCGCGCGCGAACCGTGGAGCAAAAAGGGGCGATCGCCGAACGGCTGCTGGAAAACGTTTGGCCGCTGCTGCCTGCGCGCATCGTCATTCGCCCCGTCGTCGATTCGACATTTCCTCTGGCGCGGGCGGCGGATGCGCACCGGCGACTGCAGGAATCGGCGCACGTGGGTAAGATTGTCCTGGTTATCTAGAAAGGGGTCAGGTTTTTCGATGAAGACGTATACGCCCAAGAAATGGGATCTTTCGGGTTTGCAAGGTATTTCCGATGCCACGCTCGAGATGCACTTCGGCCTTTACGAAGGCTACGTGAAGAATACGAATACGTTGATCGAACTCACGAGCGACGCGCGCCAAAAAGGCGAGGCGGCCGGTTCGAATGCGAAATATGCGGAACTCGTGCGGCGCATGGGCTGGGAATTCAACGGGATGCGTCTGCACGAATATTATTTCGACAATCTGGTCAAGGACGGAAGCGAGCTCAAGTCGGGCCGGTTGTACGAGTTGCTGGGTGCGAGTTACGGCGACTTCGAATCGTGGAAGAAAGATTTCTTTGCGGTGGGCGGGATGCGCGGCGTGGGCTGGGCGATCGCGTTTTACGATCCGGCGTCGCAGCAGATCGGCAATCACTGGGTGGAGCAGCATCACAACGGGAATTTGGCGGGCTTCGTGCCGGTGGTGGTAATGGACTGCTGGGAGCACGCGTTCATCAAGGACTACAAGCCGTCCGAGCGCGGGAAATACATCGAAGCGTTCTACGCCAATTTGAATTGGCGCGCGTGCGAGGCGCGTCTGCCGTAATTCGCTGGAGTTTTCCTAGCGCGGCGATCCGGGCGCGACGTACACGGATTTCGGATGCGTGTAGAAGACCAAGCCGGGCGCGGCGCCGGGACGTTTGCGCACGTGTTTGCGCTGGGTGTAATCGACCGTTACCCTCGGGCTGCTTTTGGCCTTCGAATGAAAAGCGGCGAGCGAAGCCGCCGCAAGGACGTCTTCGTCCGGCGGCTGCGCTCTGTCGTGGCGCTGCAGAATGACGTGCGCGCCCGGCTGATTTTGCACGTGAAACCACAGATCGTCCGGCCGCGCGAAGCGAAAGGTGAGCTCTGCGTTTTCCACGGGCGTGCGCCCCACGAAGATACGCGAACCGCTCGGCGTCTCGAATTGCAGCGGCTTGCGTTTGCGTGCCGGAACCTGTTTCTCATTCGCTCGCGAATGCTGCGGCTCGAGTGCGGCAATTGCGGGCGCGACGTCGTCCAATTCGGAATCGGCCGCGCGCTCGAGTTCCCAGCGGACGTGCGCGAGGTCATCGAGCGCTTCCTGTAACTCCGCCTTGCGCCGTTCGAGATGAACAGCCGCAACGGCAGCTTTCTTGTATTTGGCAAAAAGTTTCCCGGCGCGATCCTTTGCATCGTCGCGTTCGCCGTCCGGGATTTCGTGCAGCGTCGCGTAGATCGAATCGCCCTGTTCGCGCAAACGCTCGCGGTTTTCCGCTTCGCGCGCCTTGCCTTCGACCAGCGAAAGCTCGGCGCGGAGTTTTTTCTCGCGATCGTTTAGAGCGCGCTCCAGTGCGTTGCGCTTTTTGACGAGCCGGTCGCTTTGGTGCGCCTGGGCGTGCGATTCGCGGGCTTCCGCGAGCACATCCAGCAGTGCGGGCGCGCGTTCGTGACGCAACTCGGCAAACTGCGGGAGCTCGACCAGATGAGCCTGCACGAGCGCGCCGTCACGGCGATACACGTGCACGTCGCCCTCGGGCGGTACGCTTTCCAAGGCTGCTGCCTGCTCGGGAGAAAGGAGCGGGCTTGCGGTGCCGCGCCGCAGCGGAGGCGGTTCGTATGGCTCGCCCGGCTGAATGGACCGGACCGCGTTTTGGGAGGGCGCGAATTCCTTCGCCGCCGCGACGACGGTCTCGCCTTTGAGCAGCACGATGTTGCCGAAGCGCGGAACGAGTTCGAACACAAGCGAAACGCGCTCCTCGACCCCAAAGCGCGAACGGGAGCCGAACTCCATACGCAGCAGGCGGTCGCCGCGGCGCGAAAGGACGGCAGTGACCGCCGTTCCGCGTAACGCACCGCCGGCTGCGCGCACGAAACCCGGTTCGACTGCAATCGGCACTCCGCGTTTTCGACGGTGATCGCGGGCGTCGGCGCAAAGACGTCGGCGCAAACCAGCTCTTCGCGCCCGCGCGACCACAGCGCGAGTGCGAAACGGCCGTCATCCAGTTGGCCGACGTCACGAACGCGCGCGCCTTTGAATCGTTTCGAAAGTTCCATCGCCAAGCGCCGGATGAGGATCCAGTCCGTGTACACGCGGCAATCTTCGCGAACGGGTATGAATGAAACATGCGAGCAGTTCGAACGCCACTCGTTTTCTTGTGCTGCGCGGCGGTGATCTCCGCGTGCGGCGGCTCCTCCGCGAACGGGCCGGCTCATCCGCAAGGGTGGCGCGCAGCCGGAAGCGGCGCTTCGACGGTATGGGTCGACCCGTCCGACCCTGCGCAGCGCTACAGTGCGCGCAGCAAGCCCAACTCCGATGCGACGCTGAGCCAGATGGCTTCCCAGGTCACGACCGACGCGCTTCTAGGCCACCGGGGAGCAAAACTCGTCAGCGCCGTGCCGTTCCCCGCTTGCCCCGGAGAGGCGGGAAGGCAAACCTTCAACGTACCGGCGCCGGGGGGACCGGCGATTCTGGTCGTGGCGTTCACGCAGTGGAGCGGGACGGCGGTTACCGTCTCGTATCAGCGGCCCGCCCACTCGGCCGAGGACGTCCAAGCGCTCGACGCTATGCGGCGCAGCGTGTGCAGCAGTCCGGTCGGCGGATAATGAAGGGCTGAGCACCCGCGTTTAGGAACATAACAGGCTTTGCCTGC
>CAWHMK010000002.1:0-95077 GCA_963830545.1 Vulcanimicrobiota bacterium
GCGTACCCTACAGGGAGGTTATGTTCGGTCCGGGTCTGCTGTTCGTCGTGTCGGGGCCTTCCGGGGCCGGTAAAGACACGCTGGTGGACGCCCTTCGCGAGCGCCTTCGCCGCGTGCGGTACTCGGTGTCGGCAACGACCCGCGAACCGCGGCCGGGAGAAGCCGAGGGTGAGCACTATTTCTTCCTGAGCAGGGAAGAATTCGAACGGCGGACCGCCGCCGGCGGTTTTCTGGAATGGCGTGAATACAACGGGAGCCTGTACGGAACTCCGCGGGACTTCGTCGAGCGAACCCTGACCGAAGGCTACGACCTCATCATGAAGCCTGAAGTCAACGGGGCCCTCGCGATAAAACGCGCTTTTCCGGACGCGGTACTCATCTTTCTCGCCCCCGATCGATTTTCCAACTTGCGTTCGCGGCTGCTCGCGCGCCGCACGGAAACGACGGAAGAGATAGCGCGGCGCCTGGAAATCGCCCACGAAGAATTCAAGTTCGTGCGCGCTTTCGATTACATCGTCATCAACGCGGAATCGCGCTCCGACGAAGCGGTGCGCGACCTGCAAGCGGTCTTGCAGGCGGAACGGTTTCGGATACACAGATACAGCGACGACTCGATAAGAGAATTGGAACATTCATAATGAGCGACGACTCGGTTTTCGGCGACTTGGACAGACTTCTGGAACATGTCGATTCAAAATTCAGCCTCGTCAACGTGGTTACGAAGCGCGCCAAACAGCTCAACAACGGCGCGCCGGCGCTCACGGATCGGGTGAACCCGAACAAACCCGTGTCGACGGCGCTCAACGAGGTGGCGATCGGCAAGATTCAATATCGCCGCACTCGCGAGGGTATAAAGTAAGGTACATGTGCGGCATCGTCGGCTACATCGGTGAGCGGGACAGCGTCCCGATCATTCTGGATTCGCTGCAGCGGCTGGAGTACCGCGGGTACGACAGCGCGGGCATAGCGGTGATCGATGCGGCCGGCGCGCTCACTGGGTCCAAAGCCGAGGGCAAACTGCAGCGTCTCGCGGAGCGGCTGCGTAACGGCGGACGGATTTCGGGTAGAGTCGGCGTCGGCCATACCCGGTGGGCGACGCATGGTCGCCCGTCGGATGCGAACGCGCATCCGCACATGGACTGCAGCGGCAAAATCGCGGTCGTGCACAACGGAATCATCGAAAACTACGCTCCGCTGCGCGCGCGCCTGCTCGCCGAAGGTCACGTCTTCAAGAGCGAAACCGATACCGAAGTGCTCGCGCATCTGATCGAAGCACATTACGAGGGGAATCTCGAAGCGGCGGTCCGCAAGACGCTCAAAGAAGTGACCGGCGCGTACGCGCTCGGCATCATCAGCTCCGACGATCCCGAACATTTACTGTTCGCGCGCAACGGCGCGAGCCCGCTCGTGGTCGGTATCGGCGACGGTGAGATGTTCGTCGCCTCGGATACGCCGGCGATTCTGCAATACACGCGTAAGGAAATCATCTTGCAGGAAGGCGAGATGGTCGTAGTCGGGCGCGACGGTTGGAAGCTCATGGACTACGAGGGGCGTCCGATCGAGCGCGAGGTCATGCAGGTGACATGGGACGCGAGCTCCGCCGAGAAGAGCGGCTTCAAGCACTTCATGCTCAAGGAAATCTTCGAGCAGCCCAACGTCATCAAAGAGACGCTTGCCGGGCGCATCGACGAGAGCGACGACGTGCAACTCTCAGCGGAACTCGGCATCCCGGAAGAGCGGCTGCGCGCCATTTCCAAGATTGCGATCACAGGCTGCGGCACCGCATACCATGCGGGCATGGTCGGCATGTATTTGCTGCGATCGCTCGTGCACGTTCCGGTCGAAATGGAACTGGCCAGCGAATTCCGCTACGGCGATCCGGTGATCGATCCGACGGCGCTGACGATTGCGATGTCGCAGTCGGGCGAGACCGCCGATACGATAGAGGCCGTTCGCATCGCGAAACAGTCCGGCTCGACCGTGCTCGGAATCTGCAACGTCCTTGGCTCACATCTTACGCGCATTGACGACGGCACGCTGTTCACGCGCGGCGGCCCGGAAATCGGGGTCGCAGCTACGAAGACCTACGTTTCGCAGGCGACGGCGATGACGCTGTTCGCCTTGTATCTCGCGCGGCTGCGCGGGAGCGCGCCCATCGATCGCCTGCGCGAGGTCGCCGACAATACGAAACTGCTCCCGGCGGCGGTCGACGTGGTGCTCAACACGTCGGACGAGATCAAGAAAGTCGCCAAGAAGATCCGCAAGTCGAAGTCGGTGCTGTTCATCGGCCGGTACGTCAACGTGCCGACCGCGCTGGAAGGCGCGCTCAAACTCAAAGAGATATCGTACATTCACGCCGAGGGCTACGCAGCAGGGGAAATGAAGCACGGCCCGATCGCACTGCTCGACTCGAACGTGCCGGTCGTCGGCGTGATGACGGACGGCCGCGTGCGCGAAAAAATTCTTTCGAACTTGGCGGAATCGAAGGCGCGTGAGGCTCCGGTCATCGTCGTCGCCAACCACGGCGACGAAGAGGCCAAGGCAATCGCTGATTACGTTTTTTGGGTGCCGAAAGTGGACGAGCTGCTCTCGCCGATCGTGAACGTCATTCCGCTGCAGCTGCTCGCGTACCATATCGCCGACATCGAAGGCAAAGACGTGGACCAGCCGCGCAATCTCGCCAAGACCGTTACGGTAGAGTAGCTACGAACGGAAGATTGCCGTAACGAACGCGAGACTCGATTGCGGCGTCTGCCAGATAGATCTTGGAGATGCGGCCGCTCGTCGCATACGCCACGTCGATCCCGGCGAACGAGAACGCGGATAAGACCGCGAGCGTGCAGGTTGCGTTTCCCGCTTGCGGTTCGCGCGTCTCCAGGGCGATCGCCGTACCGACGGTGACGGCGAGCAATCCCACCATCTGCACGAGCCACCAGTCGGTTTTGGGACCGGTAACCGCCTCGAACGCGCGCCGGCTCACGAACGGAAACGCGCCCGTCGCAACATAGTACGCTGCCTGAAGACGCAGGGCCGTGCGGCGCGATTCGGGCATATCCCGAGCATACCCATGGCGAACAAGAAACAAGTCGAAGACGCGATATTCGAACGCGAAGGCTTCAAAGTCGAACTCGAGCTGCTCGAGGGGAAGAAAAGCGCTCTTCCGGCATACGAATGGAGCGTCATGGCCCCCCAGCACTGGCGCGTCTCGGAGTGGAAGAACGAGCGGTTGGAGGCGTATCGTCTGCTCGTGAAAGCTGCGGTCGTCTACCGCGGCGACGGAAACCCGGTAGGCCGCGATATGCAGCTGGGAAATTTACGCGACACGTATTACGAAGCCGAGTACGGACCCATTCGTAGCGTTTGAAGGACACGGCATCGAATTCGCCAGAAAAGCGCGAGCAATGACGAGAAGCGATGGGCGGCGGGCGAATCAGCTGCGGCCGGTTACGATCGAGCCGGACTATTTGAAATTTGCGGAGGGCAGTTGCCTCATTTCCGTTGGTAATACTCGCGTGCTCTGCGCGGCAACGATTGAGGACAAGGTCCCGCAGTGGATGAAAGGGCGCGGCTCGGGATGGGTCACCGCCGAATACGCCATGCTTCCGCGCGCGACGCAAGAGCGCACCCAGCGTGAGGCCTCCAAGGGCAGGCTGGGCGGACGGACGCACGAGATTCAGCGCATCATCGGACGCGCGCTGCGCGCGGTCACGGATATGGCGAAACTCGGCGAACGCACCGTTTGGCTGGACTGCGACGTGCTGCAAGCAGATGGCGGAACGCGCACGGCCGCTGTGACGGGCGCATGGGTGGCCCTCGAGCTGGCACTGCAGAGGGCGTTCGACCCGAAGACTCGTTCGAAGTGGCCCCTAGCGGGTCAGATCGCCGCGACCAGCGTGGGAATTGTCGGGGGCCATCCCCTCCTCGACTTGGCTTACGACGAGGATAGTCGCGCCGAAGTGGATATGAACGTCTTTATGACCGACGCCGGCAAGTTCACCGAGCTTCAGGGCACGGCCGAAGCGACGCCGTTCAGCCGCCAGGAACTGGACGGGCTGCTCGCCCTTGCCGAAGGCGGTATCCGCGAACTGCTCGAGGTTCAGCGTTCGGTGGTCGATGGCCGACGATAGTCTGCGCACGCTCGTCGCTCGGGTGGGCGAGTTCTATCTAACGGACAAGTCCATGAAGACCGCACAAAAAAACATGGAGTCCGCGCTGGAAGCCGGAGCGGCGGACGAACGCGCGCAAAACGAATATCTCGCGGCAGTGCGAAAATATTTCGCCGGATTCGAGAAGGAGGCGCGCGCGCATTTGCGCGACGTCGACAAACGCCTCGAACACGTCAACCAGGTGCATTTCAATTTGACGGCCGAGCGCGGCGTTGCCGTGCGGCGCATCGAAGCGACGCAAGGCGTCCTTCAGGAGCTGGAACGTGTCGCGAATTTTGAACGACGCTGAAAATCCGGCCGAGATCGTCGAGCGTGCCGGCGTGCGCGGACTCGAAGGCATTGGGCGAAAAGTCAACGGCTTTTTCGAATACATCGGCGGCGTAACCGCACTGGGCGGCGAAACCGCGACGACGATCGGGCGCCTGCGCATTCGCTTCGCCGAGACGGTGAATCAGTGCTATTTGCTCGGATACCAGTCGCTCATCATCGTGCTGCTTACATCGTTGTTCACGGGCATGGTCTTTTCGCTCGAATCCGCGGTGCAGGCGGTGCAGTACGGCTTCGGCAGTTTCGTCGGAGGCATCGTCTCGTACACGAACGTGCGCGAACTCGGCCCAATGCTCACGGCGGTGGTTGTAGCCGGACGAGTTTGCGCGGCGATCGCAGCCGAGCTCGGCTCGATGGTGGTGACCGAACAGATCGAGGCGCTGCAGTCGCTGGGCCTCGCCCCGGTACGGTTTCTCGTCGTGCCGCGTCTACTCGCACTGATGATCATGCTGCCGCTGCTCACGGTATTCGCCGACGTAATCGGCGTCATGGGCGGAGAATGGATCGCGCATGCACAGGCGCACATCAGTTACGACGATTTCATGTCCTCGGCGCGGCAGACGATCGGCTTCGAGGATGTCGTCAAAGGCCTCTTCAAGTCCGTCATTTTCGGAATCATCATCGCGCTCGTGGGATCCTATCAGGGACTGACCACGCGCGGAGGCGCCGCAGGCGTCGGCAAATCGACGACGAGTGCCGTCGTCACCTGCATCATCTTGATCTTCATCATCAACTTCATGATGTCGTACTTCCTGTACGGCGGATCGTGATGCCGGAGGTCATCGCAAAACTGGACGACGTCACCCTCAAGTACGGCGATCGCGTCGTCCTGCGCAACTGCAGCTTGGACATCGTCGAAGGCGCGATTACGTGCATCATCGGCATGTCCGGCGCCGGGAAATCCACGATATTGCGTCTGCTGGACGGACTACGCAAACCGAACGGCGGGCACGTCTACGTACGCGGCCACGACATCTGCCACATGCGCGAGAGCGAACTCATCGAGATGCGCACCAAAATCGGGTTTTCCTTTCAGTTTGCGGCGTTGTTCGACAGCATGACCGTGGGCGACAACATCGCACTGCCGCTGCGCGAACACACCTCGCTCAAGGAAGACGAGATTCGTGAGGTCGTGATGCACACACTGGGTAGTGTGGGCCTGGAACACACGTACGACAACATGCCCAGCGAACTCTCGGGCGGCATGCTCAAGCGCGCCGGTTTCGCCAGGGCCGTGGTCACGAATCCCGATCTCGTTCTGTACGACGAACCGACGACGGGGCTCGATCCCATCGTCACGCACCTGCTGACCGACACCATCAAACGCCTGCGCCACCAGCTCAGCGCGACGGCCGTCGTGATTTCGCACGACCTGCAATCCATCTTCTTGATGGCCGATTACATGGCGATGCTTTTCGAGGGAGCAATCATCGAGTACGGCAGCGTCGACGAGGTTCGCAGGTCCGCCAACCCCATCGTTCAACAGTTTCTCCAAGGCTCCGAGGTAGGGCCGATCCCGTTATGAGGGAATACGCCGGGTAATGTCGAGACAAGCGCAACTGGGCTTATTCGCGATGATCGCGCTCGTGCTGCTCTTTGGCATCTTCTACGTGATCACGGATTTCGGGACGCGGCACAGTGGGTACCGCATCGGCGTGCATTTCGCCTCGGCAGCCGGTTTGCCCACCGGCGCGCAAGTATTCTTCAGCGGGGTGACCGTCGGAACCGTCGATCAAGTGCCACTCTTGGCCGACAACAGCGTCGACGTCATCTTGGCGATTCAGAACGGCATCAGTATCCCGAAGGATTCCAAGTTCTTGATTCAAGCGCCCCTCACCGGGACGCCGAACATGCTGATCGTTCCGCCCATTCCCAGACCGCTTCCGGCCGGTTATACTGCGACGCCGCTGCCCGACTACGCGGTTCTTCCGAAGCGCGTGCTGCCCATCGACCAGCAGCCGGTCGGCATTGCCAGTCCGACGATCGCGGACTTGCTGCAGCAGGGCCAAGGCGAAGTGCGCCGGCTCGATCAGATGCTCTCGACGTTGGAACAACGCGAACCCAAGCTGCTCAATACGCTGCAGACGGCGCTCGTCAACGTAGACGATATGACGACGCAATTGCGCGGCACGGTTGCAGACGTTTCGGGCACGATGGAATCGACGATGCAGCAAGCCGGCACCCACATCGTCGACATGACGGCAACGCTCGACAACACGATGGGCCGCAATCAGTACAAGATCGACACACTGCTTTCCACACTGGACAGTACGGCGATCGCGCTGAACAAATCCATGGATCAGCTCGCGGCTTTGGCAACGGATCCGCGGTTGAAGGGCAACCTCATCTCCACGACATCGAATATCCGCGACCTCACCGGCAACATCGCGGGATTGACCAGTGACTTGCGATCGGTGACCGGAAATCCGCAAACGCAGGCGCAGCTCCGCGACACGGTCTCGCACTTGGATGCGACGATGCAGAAGGCCAACTCGCTGCTGGGCACACTCGGTGGCCAAAGCCGCGTCTACGGCGTGGACGCCGGTGCGACGCCGTATCCGATACCGAGCGGGGTGAACGCCTTACCGCCTCCGGGTACCGAAACGCCTTCGCCGGCGGGCGCCGCGGGCCTCAAAGCCGGTCTGGGCAACGTGCTGAACAATTTGGTTCAAGTGCAGATGCGCCTGAGTTACCTCAACGCGCAAACGGTGAACGGTTCGACCTCGCTCCTTACCGCGGATCGGGGACCGCAGGCCGATCTCAACGCACTCGTACTGCCGCGCGGAAGCGTGAGCGGAATGGTCGGCGTCAACGACATCGGACGCTTGACGACGGTGAACCTCGTCGGCATCAAGAACTTCGGAAATTTCCACGCCGGCGGCGGAATTTTGTACTCGCGCCTCGGCGTACTCGGTTCCTACGATGCGGGTAAATTCGGGGCCGAAACGCGCATCTACGATCAGCGTCAGCCGACGTTCGACATCTACGGCAATTTCAACGTGATGCAGTGGGCCAAACTGTTCCTCGGAGAGCGCGACGCAACGCGATCCGATCGCCGCACGGTCTTCGGCCTGCAATTGCAATTTTAGGCTCGGGTGATTCCGTATAAGGACGAGCGGCGCCCGGCGGTTTTCGCGGGTGCCGTTTGGTTTTTGGTGGCCCTAAACGCGTACGTGTTTTACTTGGAACTTACCGCGCGCAATCAGCCGAAATTCGTCGAGTTCTTCGCGCTCGTTCCGTACAACGTCACGCATGCGATTCAGCTGCCGGCGCCCTCCCCGCACCCGTATTGGCTCACGTTGATTACGTCGACGTATTTGCACGGGGGCTACGCGCATATCTTTTTCAACATGCTCTTTCTGGTCGTATTCGGCCCGCGCATGGAACGGTATTTGGGACACGCGGGGTTCATCGCGGTGTATACGGTGTGCGGAGCGATGGGCGGTGTGGCGCAGATTTGGGCCGCTCCGAACAGTCACGTTCCGGAGATCGGCGCGTCGGGCGCGATAGCGGGCATTTTGGGCGCCTACATCGTCACGTATCCGGCTGCGCGAATCGACACGGTCACGCCGATCGGATGTTTTCCGCTGTTCTTGCGTCTGCCCGCCGTCGCGTTCATCGGCATCTGGGCGTTCCTGCAGTTTTTCCTTGGCTTCGAAACGTTCGACCCGCACGCGAACTCCGGCGGAGTAGCATACTTCGCGCACATCGGCGGCTTTTCGACCGGCGCGATTCTGATCGGATTATACGGAATGCTCGGTAGACGGGACCGCGGTGGGCCGCCGCGAAGTGCGTCCTGATGGATCAAACGAGAGTGCGCGTGGGGATCATCGGGTCGGGCGCAATGGGCACGCTCTTCGGTTACCATTTGGCATCGCAGTGCAGCGTGACCATGCTCGACAGCAACCGCGCGGTGCTGCATGAAATCGAACGCAGCGGCGGTCTGAGCGTCAACGACGCGCCTGCGCGTGCGGTACGCGTCGGGCTCTCCGCGCGCGAGCTCTACGGTTCGAACGTCGTCTTTCTATTCGTAAAAGCCGTAGACACGCTGCGTGCACTGCGCCCCTTCGCCGGAGAACTGAGTCCCTCGACGCCCATCGTCTCGCTGCAGAACGGCGTCGGGAACGAAGACGCGATCAAGACGACTCTGGGCGGCGCCGTTCCCGTCGTGCTCGGAATCACGACGGAGTCCTCGCTCACCGTGTCGCCGGGCCGCGCGCGCAGCTCGGAAGAAGGCAGCACGATCATCGGTTCCGGCGGCGCCTCGCCCGCAACGTCACGCAGCGTTGCAGACCTGCTCGTCAAGAGCGGCATGAAGGCGAGCGTCGTCTACGACATCCGCCCGCACCTGTGGGGAAAACTCGTCGCGAACGCCGCGGTAAATGCCGTCAGCGCCCTGCTCGATTGCGAATCCGGCGAAATATTGACCGATCCGAACGCTGCGCGTTTGGCAGAGGCGCTTGCAGAAGAAGCAGCCGAAGTGGCGGCTGCGCTGAAAATCAATTTGCCGTTCGCCAACCCTTGGCAATACGTTGCCGAAGTCATCGCGGTCGGTGCCGACAGCAAGAGTTCGATGGCATTCGATCTCCTGTCCGGTCACCCGAGCGAAATCGATCACATCAACGGCGCGATTTGCGCTGCGGGAAGGCGCACCGGCGTTGCAACGCCGTACAATGACTCGATGGTGCGCCTGATCAAAGCGAAGGAGAGTTTGGCCGCGAAGCCGCGGACCGTGCAATCGCGGTGAGTTCGAAACGCGCGCCGAATAGCAGCGCACCCGAGCCCAGGAATGCTCGAGCGGGCAAATGTCCATCAAAATACGTCACATAGATTTCGTTGAACGTATCGAAGAGACCAACGTCCGGCGTGTAAACCGTGACCTGCACGAGATCGCTCGTCGAGAGCGCGTTCTGTGCGAGCAAATCCCGCAACCCATCCATGAGGATACGAATTTCGTCGCGCACGTCCGCCGGCGGTAAACCCGTGCGGGAATCGCGGCCGATACGACCTGCGATGTAATACGTGCCGCCGGCTTGCACGATTTCACGGAACGGTTTGCTCATGCGCGCACTCCATCCAGCGGCCAGAAGCCGTAGATGGCGCGGCCCGGCTCCAGATCCCAGAAGCGCGTCAGGTTGTCTCCGACTGCGTAGACGACCGCATACGCAACGTCTCGAGCCAGGATGGCGCGCACAAGACGCGCGAAATCGCGCTGCGACATCCAGGTTGCGGAGTATCGTTTGAATTTCTGCTCGTCACTGAGCCCGAGCCACCCGCTGGAGCTGCGGACGCTTTCGTCGCGCGGATCGTCGGCGCCGGTGATCGATCCGATACGCACACACGCGACTTGCATGCCGAATTTGTCGCTGTAATAGCGTCCGAGGGTCTCGCCGAACGCTTTCCATACGCCGTAGAGTCCATCGGGACGGTAAGGCGCATCCGTTCCAATCACCAGGCCGAAGGCGGGCTCGTAGATTGCAGGTGCGTTCTGCACCTCGTTCATGCCGACGCAATGATTCGAACTTGCGAAAATGATGCGCTTGGCGCCGCAGCGCCGCGCCGCCTCGTACACATTGTACGTGCCGCCGATGTTGACGCCGTACACGCTATCCCAATCTGCGTCGACTTCTACGACGCCGGCGAGATGTATCACTGTTTCGCAGTTTTCAAGCGCGCGCAGCATTGCGTCGAAATCGCGAACGTCGGCGTTGACGTCCGAACCGTGGAGATCGATTCGTACGAGATCGTGATCGCGCGCGAGGTCCGTGCACAGCCGTGAGCCGATAGTCCCAGATGCTCCCGTCACGGCAATTTTTGACATGTAGCGCCCGGTTCTACTACGCTAGTGACATGAACTGCCCGACATGCCAAGCAGCGGTTCCCGACCGCGCAAACTTCTGTCCGAATTGCGGCGCCGCGCCCACCCAGCCGACGACGGTAAATGGGTACACGGAGCCTCAGCCGGAATCAACGAACCCCAAAACGCCGATGACGCTCGGTGACATGACCGTTCGAGTGGAGGGCGAGCTCGTGCCGGTAGCCGACGTCGAACTGGGCCGGCAGCAAACCATCTATTTCGAACATCACATCGTTCTGTGGAAGCAGCCCAACGTCACGCTGGGTTTGATGGGTCTCCAAAATGCGGCCAAGCGTGTCTTTGCCGGCTTACAGATTTTCATTTCAACCGCGCAAGGGCCGGGAAACATCGCGTTTTCACGCGAGGCGCCCGGTCAGATCGTCGCGTTGCGATTGCAGCCCGGACAAGCGGTCGACGTTCGCGAGCATCAGTTTCTCCTGGCCACCGGAAACATCGACTACAATTTCTACTGGCAGCAAGGTCTGGCGAACGTACTCTTCGCGCGCACCGGATTATTCATCGATCGCTTCACCGCGACGAGTTCCGAGGGTTTACTGCTGCTGCACGGGTACGGCAACGTGTTCGAAAAAACGCTTGCAGCAGGAGAGGTGCTCGACGTCGAGCCCGGCGGATGGCTTTGGAAAGACGCCAACGTGCGCATGGACACTGTCTCCGTACTCAAATCGGGCGGCGGCGGTGGATTGATGGGGGCGCTCGGCGCGTTCGTCGGCGGTGCAGCACTCATGCTGAACCGTTTCTCCGGGCCCGGGCGCGTCGGAATCCAATCCATGACGTATCACGAGCCGCAAGCCGAAGGCGCAACGCAGGCGGGCGGCACCAGCAACATCGGCAACGTTCTCAACTCGTTTCTCAACCCACGGCAGTAAACGCGCTCCGGTGCATCCTCCACGAGTGCAAGCACCCGCGGCTTGCGTGAGGTATGACGCTGTGCTAAATACATTCGCGAACGTTGATCTCGAGTCGCGGTCAAGTCAACGGAAAAGCCGCGCTCTAAGCCACAGCCGATTGTGAATCGTCTTTGCGGCTCCGGCAAATCAAAATTCACCCAATAAACCTTTGCGATTGCCTCAGATCTGCGGTTTCAGTTGCAAAAGCCGGATGATGCCGTTGCGCACTTCGACGTCGATCGAACGCGGGCCGCCTCCGTTGACGACGCCGTCGATCGTCTCGTTGGTGCCGGTCGATGTTCCTTTGAGCGGGAAGTCGCTGAACAGCGTCCCGTTGCGCGTGTGCAGGTGTACGTGCGCCCGCGCGTGTTCGTTGACGTAAAGTTCGACGTTGCCCGTACCAATCGTAAAAGTGAGCGTTCCGGGCCAATCCGTGCTGGCGAAGATCACGCTCATGTTCCCCGTTCCAATGGACGCGCTTCCATACTCCGGAATCAGCATCGCGATGTTGCCGCGATCCGTGTGCGCGTTGACGACGCCCTCGAAGTCTCCGACGTGAATGTCGCCTTGCTGCGTGCTGATGTCCATCGAGCCGCCCTTGGGGCCGCGGAGTAAGAAATTCACGCCGGGCTGCGTTGCCTGCGCCGTGACGAGCAGCGGCGCTTTCTTTATGGTAACACTGCCCGGCGGCCCATATGCCGCGACGGTGTACTCGTCGTCGGGCTGTCCGCGCTCCGGTGCGTAGGCGTCGATATTGCCTTTGATATTTCGTGCGACGATCGTCGCACCAGTTGGGAAAACCCCGGTCTGTTTGATTGCGGGCGGCGGCGCCGCGCAGCCCGCGAGCAGAACCAGCGGAAGAAGAAGAGCCGTCCGCTTCACCCTTCTGCCGTTCGCAGCAGTGCTTCGATCTCCTCGACGCGTTGCATCACGCCGCGTCGCATGCGTCAGCGATCGTCCATTCGATCGCGCGGATGCGCTTCGTCGTAGGCACGCATGACGTGGGACAAATCGACATTCGTGTAGATCTGCGTGGTGGCGACACTTTCGTGACCGAGCCACTCCTTAATCGTAATCAAGTCGACGCCGTTCTTGAGAAGATGCGTTGCGAACGAATGGCGCAGTGTGTGAGGCGTTGCCTGCGCGGCATCCTGAAGGCCGCTGATACGGTATATTTCGCGAAATATGTACCAAATGTGCCGGGGCGTGAGCCGCTTACCGCCGACGCTCACGAAAAGCGCCGGATCGGTGGTACGCGGACGAACCCCGAGATAGCGCTCAATCGCGTCCACCGTTGCCCGGTTGACGATCACGAAGCGCTGTTTCGAGCCCTTTCCGTGTACTTTCACGGTGCGGTCCCGCAGGTTCACGTCGTTCAAATCGACGCGCGCAACCTCGGCGCGGCGCACGCCGCTGCCATAGAGCAATTCCATGATCGCCGACGCCCGAAAGCGCTGAAAGGGCGTCCAGTCGGCGCGCTCGGCCGAGAGGAGCTTTCCGACCTCGGGCTGACCGAGCACTCTCGGCAATTTTTTCTCGATGGGCGGCGAGGGAATGTCGGCTGCGGGATTGTCGTCGCGGAGGCGCTCGTACTTGAGATATTTGTAAAATGCCCGCAGGGCACAGATTTTGCGGCGGACCGCCACCATTTCGTACTTGCGGCGGCCGGTCAAGTCGGCGATGAACCGCCGCACGTCCGTGTGCGTGGCGGTCAGCAGCTGAGGCCAGGCTTTGCGCTTGCCGTCAGCGTCCAGGACGCTCTCGCCCGCCAAGAACGCACCGAACAGTTCTAAGTCCCGCGCATACGCGTCGACCGTCAGAGGACTGCGGTTCCGCTCGTGCAGCAGAAAACTCCCGTGCAGGATAATGTTCGGATCGGCCGGCGCCGACTGCTCGCGCTTTTTCACCGCTCGGAACTCTCCACAGCCTTCTCCCCTATACGCGCGTCAATATCACAGAATAACTGTTTCATGATATTCATGAAGAAGCGAGCGGGTCCTTTGTGGATAGTCTGTGGAAGCGATTCGGCACGGGGTCGTTCTGCAGGGACCCGCTTAACCGACCGCAGCGTGAGAAAGGCGTGGTTACGGGTTACAAGAGCAGCGGAGGGACATCCCCTTGAATTAGCAAGACCCCCCTCAAAGTCCTGAACGATAAAAGACAGCGAGCAAAAAAGAGAGACCGGCGGGCCCCGCCGGTCTCCTTTATGCCGCCGGTTCAGCTGACGTAGCTGATGTTCACGGGAAAGCCGGCGTCTTCTGCGCGTTTGAGCACATCGAAAACCTCGTCCAGTTCGCTTTCGATTGCGACGATGTCGCGCGCGCTTACGCCCACCGGCGCAGCGTTTTCCCACAACACCCGCCGCGCGATTTCCAAGGCGGAACGGATGCGCTGCGGCGTCGATTCGAGCACGGGCCAATCGTCCAGGGACATCGGCGGCACGACGCGCCACCCGCGTCCCCAAACGAATTCTTCGTCGTCGAAGAATGCATGGGGAATCGCCGCAAGCATTTCGAGCGCTTCTTTGTCTTGAGCGCTCAAAGCCAGATCCGCTTCTGCCAGCCGTACGATGTAGCGGAAAAACGAAGCATTGCCGACTGTATAAGTCCCGGCCGGCGAAGCCACGCTCACGTTGACCGGCGGCGGCTCCGGTTCGCCGTGCATGAAATTCATCTAGCCGGATAGTTCGAAGGGGATACCCAACTCGCCCGCTAGCTTGCGCAGGCCGTCCCAAACTTTGATGTGGACCGGTACGCCGCCGGCCCGATGCTGAAGGGTCTTCTCGTACTCGGGCTCGCCGGCCACGTAGATGCGATCCTGACCGGGCGCCTTGCGGCTCTCTTTGAAATACCGCAGCTCGCGATCCATGTCGGCCTTGAATTGCGCGGCTTCGCGGAAACCGTCGACGCGAAATGCACCGAACCAGTGCGAAATGGCGCCCTCGGCGGTTTGCGATACGTCGGGCAGCGTCGGGCCGAATTTTCCGCCCGAGAGCACGCCGCACAAAATGTCGGCGAGCAGCCCAAGTCCGTAGCCCTTGTGGCCGCCGTTGTCAGTGCCGTATCCGCCGAGCGGCAGCAGCGCTCCGCGCAGACGCTTCATCCGGATCGTCGGTCATGTGTCCGCCGGCGTCGATCGCCCAGCCTTCCTTGAGCGGAAGGTTCTTGCGCTTATAGACTTCGAGTTTGCCTTTCGGCACGGTCGTCGTCGCGAAGTCGAGTACGAACGCCGGTTCTTTCGCAGTGGGAATCGCGAACGCGAAGGGATTGGTGCCCAGCAGCGTATCGCTGCCGAACGTCGGTGCGCCGTAGCGTACGAGTATTGGTGGAGGACATGCCGATCATGTCGTGTTCGAGCGCCATCATCGCGTAGTATCCGGCGATGCCGTAGTGATTGGAGTTCCGCACCGCTCCGAACGCCGAGCCGTGCTTCTTCGCCTTCTCGATCACGTTTTGCATCGCCAGTTTTGCCACCGGGTGTCCGAGGCCGTTGTCCGCGTCGAAGAGCACCGTCGTTTCCGTTTCGCGGACGATTGCATAGTTCGGTTTCGCCTTGAGCTTGCCGCCGCGAATCCGGCTGACGTAGTAGGATTCGAGCCGCGCAACACCGTGCGATTCGATGCCGCGCAGATCCGCGGCCACCAGCACCTCGCCGACGACGCGCGCATGCTCGGGCGCGACACCCGTCTTTTCCAGAACGTCCGCGACGAACGCTTTGAGCTTCTCTTCGGTCGAAAGTTGATATTCGCTGGTAGCGGTCTCTGCCACGGTGTGCTTTTCCTCCGGGTCCGTTGTGTTCGGTGTTCGTTTCGCTAAATGCTTCGCGAAAAGGCGGGTCGAACGGTTGTTTGCGATGATCGACGCGTCCGTCTACAACAAGTGCGTCCGCTGCGGCCTTTGCTTGCCGACGTGCCCGACCTACGTCGAGACTATGACAGAAACTTCAGGTCCGCGCGGCCGGATTAGTCTGATAAAAGCGGTAGCCGAGGAGCGTCTAGACCTGCTCTCGCCTGGTTTCGTCCATCAAATGTCGGAGTGTTTGGATTGCCGGGCCTGCGAGGCGGTCTGCCCGAGCGGGGTCCAATACGGTCAGCTCGTGGAAGCGGCCCGCAGCGAAATTGCAAAAGCTCAAGCGCCGGCACGCGGCCCCGTCGTACGCTTCGTCCGTTGGTTTTCACTCAAGGTGCTCTTCGGAAATCTCGTTATGATGCGCATCGCCGCGGTGCTGCTTCGGCTCTCTCAGCAAACCGGTTTGGCAGCGCTCGCGCGCAAATCCGGTCTGCTTCGTCTTCTTCACCTGGAGCAGATGGAAACGCTCGCACCGCCGATTTCGCGGAAATTTTTCGTGGCGCGCAATCAGCGTTTCGTCGCGGCCCCGTCGCTTCGAACGGTGATGCTGCATGCCGGGTGCATCATGCAGGTTGCTTTCGCGCACGTCGACGAGGCGACGGTTCGCGTGTTGCAGCGGAATGGCTCGACCGTCGTCGTTCCGTCATCGCAGGGCTGCTGCGGCGCGATCGCGGTGCACGCCGGCGAAATCGATTTCGGCCGGGAACTGGCAAAGCGAAACATCGCCGCATTCGAAAAGTCCGGCGCCGACTATTACATCGTCAATGCCGCCGGTTGCGGTTCTACGCTCAAGGAATACGGGCATTTGCTTGCCGATGACACGCATTGGCACGACCGCGCGGCGCGTTTTTCGGATCGCGTTCGCGACGTGCTGGAGTTTCTCGACGAGATCGGATTGTCTACGGATTTAGGCCGCATCGACGACGTGGTAACGTATCAGGATGCGTGTCATCTTGCCCACGCGCAGCGAATCACCGCTGCGCCGCGCAGACTGCTCGCGCAGATTCCGGGTTTACGCCTGGTCGAGATGGCCGAGAGTTCGCTGTGCTGCGGAAGCGCCGGAATCTATAACGTCACCGAGCCCGAGATGGCGCAGCGGCTCGGGGAACGGAAAGCGCAGAACGTCATTTCGTCCCAAGCGCGCGTCGTCGCAACCGCGAATCCCGGCTGCGCGCTTCAAATGAGCGCGCATCTGCATCAAAAAAACAGCCCGATTCGCGTGCGACACGCGATCGAGCTGCTGGATGAAGCGTACGCGAACTACAGCGTAGCTGCCAGCCGATCGCGATCGTTGAGCGCCGCGTCCAGCGAAGCATAGACCGCAAAAATTCGCATCAAGCCCGTAATGTTCAGCAGACGCTGAATCGGCCCGTCGCGAACGATCAGCCGGACGCGCCCGGCATTTTCGAGCGCGCGGCGATGCGCGCCGATGAGCGCTCCGAGCCCCGTGGAGTCGAGAAATTCGAGTTCGGTGAGGTCGACGATGATGTCGTGCTTGCCCTCGTTCGCGGCTTCGATCAAGGCCGCACGCAAGGAAGGCGCCGTCGCGAGGTCGAGGCTGCCGTGCAGGCGATACACGATCGCCGCGCCGTTGTGCTCGGACTTGATGTCGACGGAAAGGGCATCAGTCGCCATACGCTTCTCCCGGTATCAGCTGTCAGAAGGCGCGCGTTCGCTCCGCGCGGCGCGCTCGCCTTGTACCATGCGCTCACTCGCCTCATTCCAGCGCCAATCCTGATCGCTTGTGAGATGTACGCCGCCGATCCAGCGGTCGACGGGTTGATGCGTGAGCCAATCCGTGTCTCCGGCGAGGACCCGGCGGCCGAGCAGTGTCGGTTCATATCCGGACTCAAGCGTGGAGAGCAGCGGGGCCGGTTCCGCGCAGAGGTCGTCGATGTGCGCGTAGCACGCCGAATCGCCCAAGAACGAGGCCTCTTCCCGCGCCTGGGCGCGGCGAAACACCTCTTCTTTGCGTCGAGCGCCTTGAGCGCACGCTTCCAAAACCTGTTTTTGCGTGCGCGACAGTCCGCTATCGGTCGCCGGATACTCCTCGCACAAACGCTTGAGCGCTCCGGCCAAAAACGGAAATCCCGCGTACGTTTTCGCGGCGGCGATGGGCAGCGTTTCCGGTGTGCCGGCAGTAAAAGCGCGCCATGCACTCGCGGCACCAGTGGCCATCGCGCTCGTCAAGAACCTCCGCTTCGAATGCAGCGCCATCAGTCTCGTCGGCGGTGAGCATTCCCAAATATTGATCGGATTGAACGAGCTGAACGGCGCCCGCGCCGATCCCCTGTTCTTGCAGCACGGCTAAAATCTGCAGCAAGTGGAGCTGGTCGTACAAATCGTGTTCGAACCAGAGCACGATTTCTTCGAATTCTTCCGCGCGCCGAATTGCAGCATCGCGCTTTTCCAGATCGTGATGCAATTTGATCGCGTTGCCGAAACCGCGCGAAGCCAAGTAGTCGCCGCGAATCCGGCTGAGCTCTTCCAACGGAAGATCCGCAACTACCGGCCCCTCGTGCAGCATGTCGCGCCAGGCGATATGCGTGCCGAGCAGACCGGCTTTCTTCCACAGATACAACACCGAATCGCCGTTGGTGACGTGCAGCGCGTTTACGCTCATCCCGTCGCGCGCTTCGCCACGGCACCGCCGCCCTCCTGAGTGTTGACCTTCCGGCAGAATGCGCCGAAAATATACCGGATTCCAACATCAGTGGATTCGAGACGCTGGTGCGAAAACGCGGCCGCCTAGCGGCGGCGCTTCTCTTCGCCATGCGTTGGTTCGAATCGACCGACACACGAAAAAAACCGGCCCGAGGCCGGTTTCTTGATGGCTGGGGTGGCTGGATTCGAAGACGCCTGGTGCGAAAACGCGGCCGCCTAGCGGCGGCGCTTCTCTTCGCCATGCGTTGGTTCGAATCGACCGACACACGAAAAAAACCGGCCCGAGGCCGGTTTCTTGATGGCTGGGGTGGCTGGATTCGAACCAACGCATGGCGGAGTCAAAGTCCGCTGCCTTACCGCTTGGCTACACCCCATCGGTCGACGGCGAACGAGGATTAGTCCTTTGCGGGAATTCCCCTTGTTCGTAGCAGGGGCGATTTCAGCGCAAACGTTTCCCCGCGCGAAGCGCGTTTACTGTACTGCAGCGCGCGCGTTAACCATGCGGCAAAAAGCGCCACGTCCAGTACGAGTGCGAGGACGTACACGACCAGCGTCACGTCGAGATTAGCCGCCAGTAGCGATATGACGAGCGGCCACAGCAACGCGACCGATCCCCAGATCGCGGAGCGAATGCCGAAGCCAAGGGCCGCACGCACCTGCTGCCGGTACCATGACGAAGCCGGCTCACGCTCTACGTAATACTCGTAGAGCGCGGCCGGCCAAATCACGTACCCGAGGGCGGCGCGGCGCTGTTCGGCTTCCGCGCGTGTTTCTTCCGTCGGCGTTGCCTATTTCGCGGCGGCGAGCATGCGCTTCGCACCGAGGTAGCGCGAAGCCCAATAGGAGTTGGAGAGACTGCTGACCATGACTCCGTGGCTGGAAGCGTGCACGAATTTCCCGTCTCCCAGGTAGATCCCGACGTGTGACGGTCCGGGCTCATAGGTTTGGAAGAACACCAGGTCGCCTGCGCGCATGCGGCCGCGAATATGACGGCCGGCATAATATTGGGCGTCGGCGGTGCGCGGAACGCTCACGCCAAGCATGGCGAAGACGTGCTGGACGTATCCCGAACAGTCGAAGCCCGAGGTGCTCGTGCCGCCGAATACGTATGGCGTTCCGAGAAAGCGCAGGGCGTCGCGGGTAAGGGCGCGGGCAATCGTGTTCGTGCGTGCGAGGATGCGGCTGGCGAACTTGCCGAGGCCGTGTTCAGCGTGACGTGACGGGGCTGCATGCTGCTCCCGAATGAGTTGCGCCGTCCATTCGGCGACGTCCGGACTGGTCACGGGCGTGCCGGGCTCGGTGGCGGCCTCTTGGGATGCGGTCGTGGGGGGAACGCTGGCAGCCGTCACCGACGTGGTTTGGGGTGCGCTCGCAGCCGGATCCGCAATAGCAAAAGCACCGGTTCCGGCGAGCAAAAACGCCAATACCCCAGAGGTAATAAGGAAACGCAAAAACTGCTCCTCTTTCAAAACACTTGCGGGGTTAGTTGACGGGTTCGGGCGTGAAAGATCGCCCTAGGGCCGGACCGGCCCATTCACCCCCACCGGTATGTCCCCCGCTCCGGGCGCGGCCCGGACTCAGTGATCATGTTTGGCAGGCTTGGTAGCGCCCGGCTGGGTAGCCCGCGGCGCTAGGACCTTTGTTTCACTCGAGGCGGTGTTTCCCTCCCCGGGCTCTCAAAGGGTTCTTCTGATGGTCGGCTGCGGGCTTATGACACTGAAGCTGCTTGCCTTATACGGTCGGCAAGTCCGTGCGCCAGAGCCTCGATCCGCTGCTGATCGTCGCCCTCGACCATAACACGGATGAGCGGCTCCGTTCCCGACGGACGTATCAGCAATCGTCCGATTCCGGTTAAGTTGCGCTCAGCTTCTTCGATGGCTTCGCAAATTTCCGGAGCCTTCAGCACGTCTTTGCGCGCCGTCTTCACGTTGACGAGGACCTGCGGGTAGACCGTGAGTTCGCTCGCTAGTTCGTGCAGCGTTTTACCACGCCGGACGAGCGTTGAAAAGAGCGCGATCGCCGTCATCGGTCCATCGCCCGTCGTATTGCTCTGCAGATTGATGATGTGTCCCGATTGCTCGCCGCCGAGCACGTACCCGCCTTCGCGCATACGCTCGAGCACGTACCGATCGCCGACGGGAGCGCGCAAGAGCGCAATGCCGCGTGCGGCGAGCGCTTTTTCTAAACCGATGTTGCTCATCACCGTCGCGACGACGGCATTGCCCACGACTCTCCGCGATCGTGCAGTTCTCGCGCCAGTACGAGCATCACGTGATCGCCGCTCAGCGGCAGCCCCGTTTCGTCGACGAAGAGCGCACGGTCCGCGTCGCCGTCGAACGCAACGCCGACGACGCTGCCCTCCCCCGCCGCAATCAATTCGCGAACGCGTTCGCAAAGTGGGCGGAGATCGGTTGCGCCGCAATCGACGTTGATGCGCGCGCCGTCGTTCTCGCAGTTGATTTCATGCACCGTTGCGCCGAGTTTGCGCAGCGCATAGGGCGCGTACGAGTAGGCAGCGCCGAAGGCCCCGTCGACGACGACGGTGAGCGAGCTCAAATTTTCCGCTCGTTCGTACAGTTCTTCGTAGTAGTGTTTGCCGAGATTCTGCGCTAGGCTCGCGACTCCGATGTCCGTTCCTATGGGGCGCGGAACGTTTTCCGCGTCGACGAGCGCTTCAATCTCGTCTTCGATTGCGTCGGACAGTTTGAAGCCGTCCGGTCCGAAAAACTTGATCCCGTTGTCCGCGATGGGATTGTGTGACGCGCTGATCATCACGCCGGCAGCCGCGCCCGTGCGTACGGTAATCGTTGCTACGGCCGGAGTCGGAACTATTCCGAGCGAGACTGCATCGCGGCCGACGCAGGTAATACCCGCGACGATGGCCGCTTCGAGCATCGTGCCGGACAACCGCGTATCCCTTCCCACGACGATGGGGCGATGTCGATCGCTCGTGTGCGCGAGCACCATTGCGCCGGCGCGCCCGACGGCAAAAGCGAGTTCCGGCGTAAGCTCGGCGTTTGCGACGCCGCGCACGCCGTCGGTTCCGAACAAACGCCTCATCTCGCGGCGCCGGTCGCCGGAAGCAGTTTCGCCTGCACACGTACCAGATTCGGTACGACTTGCACGTCGCGAATTTCGTCGCCGCTCGAATTCACGGCCGTCGGCCGGATCATTTCGTCGAACGACGGCTGAGAACTGCTCAGCGGCATTTCGATCCGCACCGTGGCGACCTGTGCGAGTTCGCTGTCGGGACCGCGAACCGTCACCGACGCCGGCGTAACGGCGAAATGACTGACGACGACGTTGCCTTGACTGCCGTAGTACATGGCAACTGGGAACGTTCGCTGATCGACGCGCTCGATCGTAAGGGTAACCGAAGCGGGGCTCAATGATTGCACGACGACGCTCGGAGCGACCAGTTGCACCGGAACGTTGTATACGCCCGCAGAGCGATTGGAAAGATCCAGGACCGCCTTCACCTCATCCGCCTTGATCGGCGGCTGTCCGCGTTGCGGCTGAACCGTGACGACCGCGACCCGATCGGGAAAACGGGCGATATAGCCGTTGGGAAGGTTGACCGCCGCAATCGGAACGCTGATCTGCTGGTCGAAGCGTGCGGTGATGAGCGGATTGCTCGCAAAGCGAAAATAGGCCCACCCGATCACGGCGAGGAGGACGGACAGCAGTTTCAGTCCGAAATTGCGCCGGATCGCCATGACCATCAGAGTTGCTCGGCTTTCTTCGGCTCTTCACGCGGATGGCGGTGGCGGACTGGCACGGCGAGGCGTGCGCGAAGGTGCGTCACCAAATCGTCGCGGATTTCGCGCGGACGACGCCGCGGCCGCGTCGACGCGAGCAGCAGCCGGAAGAGGCGCGTCTCGTCCTCGATCTCGCGCGAAAGTTTTCCTTCGCGCGCGACGGAAATGCTTCCGCGCTCTTCGGAAACCACGATGACGACCGCGTCGGTCTGTTCGGAAAGACCGAGTGCTGCGCGATGCCGCGTTCCGAGGCGCCTTTCCGTGAGCGATTGCTCCGCCAGCGGCAAGAAACAGCCCGCCGCTTCGATGATGCCTTCGCGCACGATCGCGGCGCCGTCGTGCAGCGGAGAGCGCGGTACGAACAGCGAGAGCAGCAGTTCGGCGGAGAGTGCCGCGCTCAGCGTCGTGCCGCTCTCGACGAATTCTTTCAAACCGGTTTGCTGTTCGATGACGATTAGCGCGCCGTACTTGTTGCGCGAGAGTAGAAACGAGGCCTTCGCGAGCATCGCCATCACTTTGTCGCCGGCGCGCGCACCCGTTCGGTCCTCGTTCTCGTTCAAGCGGAAGAAACCGCCGCGGCCGATTTGCTCGAGCGCTCGACGCAACTCCGGCTGAAAGACGATCGGCAACGAGATCGCGGCGCCTAGCACGACGAGATTCAAGATGGAGCCGAGCAGAATCAAATGCAGCAGATTCGCGACGCCGAGCAGAGCAACCAGCACCAAGACGCCGGTGAGAATTTGAACCGCTCGCGTTCCACGAATCAGCAAGAGGAAATAATAGATCAGGACGCTCGTCGCGACGATGTCCACGAGATCCGTCGGACCGACGTACTGGAACACGCTATTCCACATGCTCTAGTCCCAGTAACGCTTCCAGAATGCGGTCTGGTGCGATCTCGTTCGCCTGCAGACCGTCCGCGGCAATGGAGGCAGCCGTTGCCAGAGACAACGGCGTGAGCAACTCCGTGCGGCGCGCGCCCCCGAACCGTCGCAATTCCACGTCGATGATACGGTTTATCAGCGCCGGTTGTGTCACGTCCGGCCGAAATTCCAGGATCAGCCGCGTTCCGATCTGTGCGCACTCGCACACGCCGGCGGGCGCACCCACTCCGCCGAGTGCCTCGGCGAGCAGCGGCAAGGCATCCGCGGGCAGAGGTTCAATTGCAAGAGCGATGATGGACGCATCGTACCAGCGCGCGCCGGAGAGACGCTGCTCGAGCTCCGACGGATCGACGTCGTCCCGTCCCTCGACGAGCGCGTACGTGCGCGGCACCGAGCCCACCTCGGAGACGCAAACGCGCACTCCGTCGCGCGCGAGCGAGAACACGCGTTCATGCAGTTCCGGCGCCGGCGGCGCGTCGATGCGCAGAGTGCGGGCCCAATCCACGATGAGTGCATCGTTAGCCGCGTGACGCAAACCTTCCCGGCGCGCGTCGTATCCATTGGAAAAAACGCCGCGCACGTCGTGCTCGACGCCGAGGAGCATTCCCGGATCGCCGATCTCAAACGCGCCGCGGGAAAGCGCGAAATGCTCGCGCCCGGCGATCGCGTGCACGTGCGGCTGTTGGAAGACGGCCGCGTGCTCGTGGATCGCGTCGAGCCGCGTTCGTTCACCCTTCAGCGAAGAACCGCCGAAGGCCGCGCGAAGACGATGGCCGCGAATGTCGACACCCTCGTTACGGTCACCGCTCTGGCCGATCCGCCGCCGAGACTCCTGACGCTCGATCAGCTCCTCGCTTTTGCGGAGCTCGAGAGCATCGCTGCACTGGTCGTGCTTACCAAGCCCGACCTCACGGAGCTGCCCGAGATCGAGCGTCTCTCTTCGCTCTACCGCGCGCTCGGCTATGACGTACTGATCGTCAATCCGAAGGCCGGCGAGAATATCGCAGCGCTGCGGGCCGCGCTCGCGAACCGTAGCGCGCTCCTTTCGGGCGTGTCCGGCGTGGGCAAGAGTTCGATCTTTCGGGCGCTCGGCGGGGAGGCGGTGGTGGGCGACCTTTCGCGTCGCGGTCTCGGACGGCAGACTACTCAGCTCCTCGCGGCTCTACCGAATGCCGGAGGGCTTCCTTATAGATAGCCCCGGCGTGGCGGAGTTTGGGCTCGGCGCCATTGCCGCGGACGAGCTCGTGGAGGGTTTTCGCGAGATGGCTCCCCTTGCCCGGACCTGCCGGTTCTCCGACTGCCGGCACCTTCACGAGCCCGGCTGCGCCGTTCAGTCTGCGGTTCACGCCGGCCGGATTGCCGATAGCCGGTACGAGAGTTACCGGCGAATTCTGTCTTCCTGACTCGCGGACTTGCTCCGGCTCGGCCCCCATGGTATAGTGTGCCTCGTGCCCGAAGAGCAAGGAGTAATCATTCGTGCCTAACATCAAGGCCGCCGAAAAGTGGGTGCGGCAAACCGGCAAGCGCACCCAGCGCAACCTCGACACCAAAACGCGTTTGAAGACGCTCTACAAGAAAGCCGTCTCCGCTCAAGATGCCGAGGTCACCAAGTCGGTCGAAGCGCAGTTCGACAAAGCCGCGCAGAAGGGCATCATTCATCCGAACAAAGCGGCACGCAAAAAGTCGCGCCTGGCGAAGTCCGTAGCGAAGTCCGCATCCGGCGTGTCGGCGCCCGCCGCGAAAACCGCGGGTAAAAAGAAAGCCGCCAAGTAAAAAGAAAAGCCGCCTGCATGGCGGCTTCTTCTTTTTCGGCTATCCGCGACGATCCAAAGGCGATCTTCATCGCCACGCTCGCGCGCGAATTGCACCGTGCCGGCGTCGCGTCGGATCAACTCGAGCGGACCATAGTTTCGATCAGCCGCGTGCTCGGTCTGCAAGTCGAGATCTTCGCGCTTCCGACCAACGTCACGCTCGCCATCGGACCGCGGTACGCGCAGCAGATCGTCATGCTGCGCATGAATCCGGGCCGCGTCAACCTTCGCAAGCTCGCCCTACTCAACGAGATCTTCGACGATCTGCAGAACGGAAGCATCGATCTGCAGACCGCGGTCACCCAGCTCCACCAAATCGACACGCACTGCCCGCCGCCGCCGGCGTTCATGACGGTGCTCGCGCTCGCGTCGGTCGCCGTAGGCGTCGCCGTGCTCCTCGGCGGAGGCGTCCACGAACTCATCGTCGCGGCGCTCATCGGCATATCCACCGGCGTGCTCTCCTTTTTCACCACGCGAAACGCGGTAATGAACCGGCTCTTCGAGGTTTTCGCGGCTTTCGTCGCGACGCTGATCGTCGCCGCATACACGCACTATCTGCACCCGGTCAACTTGTACATCTCCATCGTCGCGGGCGTCGTCGTGCTGCTCCCGGGCTATTCGCTTACGCTTGCCCTGCACGAGCTTGCGAACCAGGACCTGATCGCGGGAACCGCACGACTGGGGCGCGTGTTCGCAATCCTCCTCGCACTCGGCTGCGGCGCGTTCTTGGGTTTTGCCGTCGTTGGAGCGGTATTTGCGTATACTGCGGACGTGCAGCCGCAACCCGTCGGCCCAGTATTCTGGGTCGCGGCCGTGGCGCTGCTCTCGTTCGGGCTATCGGTTGATCTCGACGCGCGGCTACGAGATTTCGTCTGGGTGTTTTTGGCGAGCATCGTCGCACTCGCTGCGTCGTTCGCTTTCAGCAAAGTGCCGGGGGCGCATCAAGTCGCGCCTTTTCTCGCCTCGCTCGTCTGCGGTTTGGTGGCAAACGGCGGCGCGAAGTTTTTGCGCGTTCCGCAACCGGTGCTGTTGGTGCCGGCTTTGCACGTGCTCGTTCCGGGTTCGCTCAGCTACCAGAGCGTGCTCTGGGTCCTCTCGCGGACGAATTACGCCGATGCCGCGACCCTTGCCGCGAATGCGCTGATCGCCGCCGTGCTCATCGTCGCCGGACTGCTGCTCTCGCAGCTCATCGTGCCCGGCGCGCCCCTGCGGCTCAAGGAGCAGTCATAACTCTCCCATGTTCGCTTCGCGCGCTCCGTCGTGCAGCCGGCGCAGGAAGCCGCTTACGCCGCGAATGCGGTTCTCGATGTGCCCGATCGGGAGCAAAGCGGTCAGTTGCACGTTCGTTTCGTTTATCGCAGTGAGGAAGACGCGAGCGTTCTCCGCCTCCAGTTTACCCGCAATTTCGATGACCGTTTCGGTTGCCGCGCGCTGCGCGATGGTCCGCAACCCGCCGATTGCGCCCTTCCACGCAATCAGTGCGTTCACCGGAATCGTCAGCGCCGAAACGCACATCGAATAGTTGGTGAACGGCGACGTATTGATTTTCGAGTTCGGGACGATGACGAGGTTTCTCTCGAAATCGCGAATCATGGTGTTGTGCCAATGGATGTCGACTACTTCGCCTTCCGCGAAATCGAACTTGACGTAGTCGCCGATACGCAGCTGCCGTGCGGCGACGATTTGCACGCCCGCGAACAGGTTGCTCAGCGTATCGTTTAGCGCGAGCGCAACGGCCAGGCCCCCTAATCCGAGCGTCGTCAGCAGCGGTGCGATCGCGATTCCGAGCGAACTCAGGACCGTCAGCAAACCAATGATGAGGATCGCGCCTTGGACGAGCGTCGAATACAGCGACACCGAGAAGAGCGTATGTTCCGTGCGCCGGCCGAACGCTTCTATCCATGCGCCGGCGGTGCGCGCGGCAATCCACATCAGCGAAAACACGAACAATGCGCCGATGGCGCGATCGAGGAAGTTCGCCTCGCGCGCGGAGAGCGTAATATGGTCCATGCCGAGGTAGAGTCCCGCGAGCGCGCCCCATAGGACGATTACGGTCCCGACGATCGACATCATCGTTTCGAGCGCGTGCCAGCCGTGCTTCGAGGTCGTGCGCCGCAGCGGCCGAACGATCAGCACGTAGGCGATGACGCCGGCGATGATTCCGCCGAGGATCCACGCCAGGGGAAGCATCTGCGCTGCTTTTCCCATCGTGGCGGATACTACCCGAAAATGTGCGAGAGTGCCTCTCGCTACGGATCGACGTTAATGGCTAGGCGCGTGTGGCGATTCGCTCGCGCGGCAGGCACTATGCGCTCGCGTATTGCCGCGCGTACCGGTACTGCGTCGCCGGCCTTCAATGCGATGCGAAAGCGCCACTCGTCGTTCAGGCGCGCTATCGGATACGGAGCGGGGCCAAGCACTTCGGCCTGCGGAATCTCTTCCAGCATCTGCGCGTACTGTATGGCCTGCTCGAGTACCTTTGGGCGATCGCGGCCGATGATGCCAAGATAGACAAGCTGCGCCGCAGGCGGATAACACAGCTCACGCCGCAGCGTCACTTCCGCGTTCGCAAAACCTTCGTAATCGTGAGCGGCGGCGCATACGATTGCCGGATGCTCCGGGCAATACGTTTGCACGATGGCCTCGCCGGGACGCGCGCGCCCGCTGCGCCCGCACACTTGGGTCACGAGATCGAACGTCCGCTCTGCCGCGCGAAAATCCGGCGCGTGCAGTCCGATGTCCGCGGCAATAACGCCGACCAGCGTGACGCTGGGGAAATCCAGACCTTTTGCAACCATTTGCGTACCGACGAGGACGTCTGCGCTCGTTCCGAATTCGTCGAGCAGCCGCGCATGGTCGCCGATGCGCGTGGTCGTATCGCCGTCCATGCGTACGACGCGCGCGTCCGGATAGAGACGCCGCACGTCTTCCGCAACCCGCTGCGTGCCCACGCCGAACTCGCGAATCGTTTCGGAGCCGCAGACTTCACACGCCGCCGGCAGCGGCCGCTGCGCATCGCAGTAATGGCAGCGCAGCAACCCTTCTGCTCGATGAACGGTGAGCGAAACGCTGCAGCGATTACATTCCGGCACGAATCCGCAAGCGCGGCACAGGATGAAACCCGAGCTCCCCCGGCGGTTGACGAACAGCACCGACTTTTCTCCGAGTTTCAAACGCTCGCTCAGCGCCTGCGAGAGCAGCGTGCTGAAGATGCGCCTATTGCCGGCCTCGAATTCTTTGGCCATGTTCACCACGTGCACCGTAGGCAGCGCTTGACCCGTAGCGCGCAGCGGCAGCCTGACGTATTCGATGCGATTGCGCCGCGCCGCGTCGTAGCTCTCCAATGCCGGGGTAGCACTTCCGAGCACGACCACTCCGCTTTCCAAACGCATGCGCTCGCGCGCAACCGTGACCGCGTGATAGCGCGGTGCCGAATCCTGCTTGTAGGTCGATTCGTGCGCCTCGTCGACGACGATCATCCGCACGTCGCTCAGCGGCGCGAAAACAGCGCTGCGCGCTCCGACGACGACATCCACGTCACCCCGCGCACACGCCTGCCACGCATCGAAGCGTTCGCGCTCCGAGAGCGCGGAGTGAATCACCGCAACGCGCCCGGCGAATGCGCGCTCGAAACGACGCGCCGTCTGAGGCGTCAACGAAATCTCCGGAACCAAAACGATAGCGCTGCCGCCGGCGCGCAGCACGTGCTTAATCGACTCGATGTACACGTACGTCTTGCCGCTGCCGGTGATCCCGTGCAGCAGTGTCTCGTGAAACGCGCGAGCATCGGTGCGCTCCCTCAGCATGGCGATCGCTTCCGCTTGTTCCGGCGTGGGATCGAATTCCGCCATCGCAACGGGCGTCGCTCGCGCGCTCGAACGCTTCGGGGCCACTTCTTCTTCCCGAATGACGCCTGCGTTGAGCGCGCGGCTTATTATCGCGGGCGAAAATCCCGCGAGCAACGCGTCGGCACGTGGAACGCCGGGTTGCTGCCGCACGAAATCCAATAGCGCAGCAGCCTTCGGACCTCGGATGACGCCGGTTCCGGGCTGGAGCACCTTCACGCGATATTCGTGCGTCCGCGGATCCGCAACGCGCCGTTCGCGCCGGATTTCGCCGCTGCGCACGAGGACGTTTACGTGGCGCAGAAGGGTAGATCGGTCGCCGGTTCGGCGCGCGTCTGCATGCCGCAGCAGATGCTCGAGCGCGAAGCCCTCGCGAAAATCTTCCCAGATCAGCGACACCAACCGCCCGGGAACGGATGGATAGCGCTGCCGGTTCGGCTCGCCGACGGTCAGCACGAACGTGTCGACGGTACGCGGAACCGCTGCGTTCAGCACGACTGCCGTCAGCGCTTCGCCCAGCGTACACACGTAGTAATCGGCCACGAATCGTGCGAGCGCGAGACCGATCTCGTCAAACGCGCGCGGAACCCGCGGCGCCTCGATGACTTTGCGCAGCGGGCGATCCGACTCTCGCAATTCCGGCGCGGACACCACGAATGCAATTTCCTCGCGCGTACCGAGCGGAACGCGGACGACGTCGCCGATGCGAAGGCTGAGATCGGCGGCGTCGTAACTCAGCGGCAGATCAAAACGCGACGAGCGGATGGCCGCCAGCGCGTCCACGCAGCGGACTAGCGGAATTCCTGGCCTCCCGGCGGCGACGCGATGCGTTGCAAAACGGCGCGCACGATGCGGGTGGGAACGGCGACGCCGTACTCTACGTCGCCAATCGCGCGTGGCAGAACGAATCGCAGCTTTCCATCCCGCTTTTTCTTGTCGGTGCTCATTGCGGCCAGGATCCTCGACGGCGACTCCCGCGTCCACACCGGCATTCGCAGCAGCGCGAGCAGCGTCAGCACGCGCAAATGCTCGTCTCGCGAAAAACGGCCGGTGCGCAGCGCAAGCAGCCCGGCCGCGCGCAGCCCGATGGACACTGCGGCACCATGGGATACGCGATAGTTGGACGCGCGCTCGATTGCATGGCCGAACGTGTGGCCCAAATTCAGCGTTTCGCGAATTCCGTGCTCGAGGCGGTCGTCGGCGACGATCATACGCTTCACGTTCTGCGCTTCCGCGACGATGGTTAGCCATGGCCAGCGCCAAAAGTCGTGCGGCGCGAGTGTTTCGAGCGCGTCGAACAAATCGTTGCCTTCGATGACGGCGTGTTTGACGACCTCGGCGAGTCCCTCGCGAAGGTTACGGTATGGTAACGTGCGCAGCGCGTCGACGTGCGCAAATACGGCAACCGGTTCGCTGAACGTGCCGGCGAGATTCTTGCCGGCCTTCAAATCTACGCCTGTTTTTCCTCCGATTGCGGCGTCGACCATCGCAACGAGCGATGTTGCCAGATGAATGTACGGCACGCCGCGCATGTAAACGGATGCCGCAAAGCCGAAGAGATCGCTCGCCACGCCGCCTCCCACGCCGACGATCGCCGTCGTACGGTCCGCCCCGGTGCGTACCAGGGCATCCAGTACGAACTCCAGCGTGGAAAGCCGTTTGCGGCGCTCGCCCAGTTGGAACGGAAGCAGCGCAATGCGGCCCGGGATTCCGCGTGTCAGCGTACGCGCATATTGCGCTACGTTCGTATCGCACAGCACCGCGTACTGGGGGAGGCTCCGATCGCGAACGAACCGGCGCAGCGAATCGCGCACCGATTCCTCGACGGCGATCTCCGTCACAACGCGATGTTTTTCTTGTTCAGCCACTGCGCGATATTCTCCACGATCTGCGCAGTGCTCATGTCCTCGGCCTCGACCACGAAATCGGCGTGCGAGTAGCGCGGCATGCGCGCGGTGTACAATTCCTTGATCTTGGAAAGCGAGGGCGCGGGACCGATGAGCGGGCGAACGACCTTGCTGCGCCGCAGCCGCCCCAAAATTTGTTCCGGCGGAACCTTCACGAACACGCGATACGTGCGCTTCTTCAGCAGCTTCAAACTCTCGTCGTAGGTCACGGCGCCGCCGCCCAGCGCGATGATACCGGGTTCGTCTTCGAGGATGGAACAAATCGCCTCGTATTCGTAGAGCCTGAATTGCCGCTCGCCCTGCGCGTAGAATATATCGCTCACGGGGCCATGGCGCGTCACCACGATTTCATCGACGTCGTAAAACTTCAGTCCCAACCTGCGGGCGAGCTTCTTGCCGATCGTCGATTTGCCGGCTGCCATGAAGCCGGTCAGGGCTACGTGCTTTTTCATTCACTCTCCGCGCGCACCGGCGGACGCGCCATCGAATAAAGTTGCAGCGGCGGCGGTGCTGCGACGCAGATTATCGAGCGTCTCTTCAATCGAATCGCCGCCGTACTTTTCGAGTACCGGCGCCGTGAGCGCAAGGCGAACCATGGCCTCACCGACGACAGCCGCGGCCGGAACCACGCACACGTCGCTGCGCACGATTGACGCGGGCGCAGCGGTTTTCTCGTGCAGATTCACCGACGGCAGCGCTTTCATCAGCGTGGGAATCGGCTTCACGCTCACGCGCAGCACGATGGCCTGGCCGTTGCTCATGCCGCCCTCGATGCCGCCTGCGCGGTTGCTGCCTCGAACGACGTCTTCGTTTTCGAATGCGAAGGTGTCGTGCGCTGCAGATCCCGGACGCGAAGCGAGGTCCGCACCGAGTCCCACTTCGACCCCCTTCACGGTTTGCATCGCCATCAGTGCGCCGGCAAGTACGCCGTCCAGGCGCGTATCCGGCTGCCGGTTGCTCCCGATACCGGCCGGAACGCCGTCTATGCGCACCACGTACTGGCCGCCGAGCGTGTCGCCGGCACTCTTCGCTTCGTCGATTGCGGAAATCATCCGCCGCGAAGTTTCCGCATGTGGGCAGCGCACGTCGCTTTCCTCGACGTCCCCAGGCGAGAACTCCTCGAGCGCAGGCGATTCCACGCTGCCGATGCGGTGCACGTACGACCGCGTCGTTATACCGAGTGTCTCCAAAAATTGGGCGCAGATTGCACCGATGCCGACGCGCAGTGCGGTTTCGCGCGCGCTTGCGCGTTCGAGCACGTTGCGCAAGTCGCGGTGCCGGTATTTCAACGCTCCCGCGTAATCCGCGTGTCCGGGGCGCGGGTTCGTGAGCGGCTTTCCGTGGCCGGTAATCGGATCCATGAGTTCGCGTGCGTTCTCGAAATCGCGGTTGCGAATCATCAGGGCGATCGGCGAGCCGAGCGTGCACGAACCGCGCACGCCCGCTAAAAACTCGATTTCGTCGCGCTCGATTTTCATTCGCGCGCCGCGCCCGTGGCCGCCTTGCCGCTTCGTCAGCTCGGCGTTGATTCGCTCGGAATCAAGACGCAACTGCGCGGGAATGCCGTCCAGAATACCGACCAGCGCCGGTCCGTGAGATTCGCCTGCGGTCAGATAGCGGAACATCCGCTACTCTCTTGGCGGGCGAACGCGGGCGTCCTACCGGACCGGCCGCCGCCGCTAGGCTTCGCCTTTGATCGCCGGTTTGAGCAGCACCTTGGTATAACCGTCTTTACGCAGATCGAATTTTTCGTATGCGTCCGGCGCGGCTTCCAGCGGCAGACGATGACTCACCAGGAAACTCGGCTTTGCCAGCCCGGCGACGATCAAATCGCGCAGATATTCGTTGTAGCGCTTCACCGGAGCCTGTCCCATCTCGACGGTTACGCCTTTGTTCCACGCCGAGCCAAGCGACATGGTGAATTTGCCTTGCTTTTCTTGATCGGTGACGCCGCGCGGATCTTCTTCGAAGTACACGCCGATGAGACCGATGCGTCCCGTCGGATTCACGACGCGAATGCAGTCTTCGAGTATCTGGTTCGGATCCTGCGTCTGTCCGGCCGCATCGTCTTTATACGCTTCATAGCCGACTGCATCGATGGCGCACATCACGCCGGGCATTTTGTCGCCGGCGCCCGCGCGTAAATTCTGAACTTGCTCGCGGTGCGGCTTGCGCAGCTCGATGATTTGCTCCACTGGATCGCTCTTGCTGAAGTCGACGGCAACCGCGCCTTCGATCTGACGCACTTTCTCCAAACGCTCCGGAACGCAGTCGACGACGTAAATTTCCGCTGCTCCACGAATGCGCGCGCTCAAGGCAGCCATCAAACCAACGGGTCCTGCTCCCCAAATCGCGACGGTGTCGCCGGGCCGCACCTGCACCATCTCGGTCGCGTGATATCCCGTCGGAAAGATATCCGCGAGGAGCACGAAGTCGTCTTCCCAGCGATCGTTCGGCGTGCCGGGAAGTTTGAGCGCGTTGAAATCCGCGTACGGAACGCGCACGTACTCCGCCTGGCCCCCTCCGAACGGGCCCATTCCGGAATACCCGTAGCCTGCGCCGTGACCGTTGGGATTCAATGTGAGGCACGCGTTGGTGTACCCCCGATGGCAGTTGAAACAGAACCCGCAGGCGATATTGAAGGGAAGCACGACGCGATCGCCCGCTTTGAGCGAACGCACTGCCGGGCCGACCTCCTCGATGACGCCAAGGTTTTCATGTCCGAAGACGGTGCCCGCTTCCATAGGCGCGCGTCCTTCGTACATGTGCAGGTCGCTGCCGCAAATTGCGGCGGTCGTCAAGCGCATCAGCGCATCGGCAGGCTCCTGGATTTTTGGTTTGTCGACTTGCTCGACCGCGACTTTACGGGGTTCTTTCCAAACAACAGCACGCATCGTCTATCCCTCCAGGGCACAGGTGTTCCCATTTTGGAACGATGCATGCGAGCACTCAAGCGAGACGTCAGTCGAACCGGATGCTGAGCATCGAGACCGATCCCCCGTCTATTCCCTCGACCGGAAACGTTATCTGGTCGCTCTCACGACGCACGCCGAGCACGTACACCAAGGGCAAGTAGTGATCGGGGGTAGGCGCGGCCAGGAGCGCGTCAGGTCCGATCGATTCGTAATCGACCAAAGGCGCGTCATCTCGTTCGAGCAATAGCTCGCGCACGCGCTTTTCGAATCGCACTGCCCAATCGAACGGCTCGGCGGGATGACGGCCCCACGCATAAGCGTGCAGATTGTGCACGACGTTTCCGCTGCCGACGATCAGCACTCCGTCGTCGCGCAGGGGAGCAAGTTTTTTCGCCAAGTCGAAGTGAAACCGCGGCGGTTTGGTTTCGTCGATGCTCAGTTGCACGACCGGCACAACCGCATCGGGAAACACGTGGGTCAGAACGGACCACGTGCCGTGATCCAATCCCCAACTCTCGTCGAGCGAAACCTCCGCCGGATGCAACATGGCGGCGATGCGGCGCGCAAGGGCCGGGTCGCCGGGCGCGGGATACGAAGCCTCGAATAGCTCGCGTGGAAAACCGCCGAAGTCGTGAATGGTTCGCGGGTGCGCCATTGCCGTCACGGCGGTTTCTTCCACATACCAGTGCGCCGAAATCGCGAGAACCGCACGCGGCTTGGGCAAACTGCGGCCGATGGCGTGCCACTTCTTGCCGTACACGTTTTCCGTGATTGCGTTCATCGGATTGCCGTGACCGAAAAAGATCGCCGGCATCGGCGCCTTATTCATATCTTACCGTTGCAGTAACGCCTCGATGTTGAGTTCTATGCGCACTTCGTCGCTGACCACGACGCCGCCCGTTTCGAGCGCGGCGTTCCAGGCCAAACCGAAATCTTTCCGGTTGATGGTCGTGTGCGCGCTGTAACCGACGCGCTGTCCGCCCCAGGGGTCGCTGGCGCGGCCCTCAAAACTCGCGGCCAACGCGACCTGGCGCGTAACGCCGTGGATCGTCAGGTTTCCGTGCACGGTGAAGTCGTCGGGCGCGCCCTCGATGCGGGTGCTATCGAAGGTGAGCGCCGGGTATTTTTCGACCTCCAAGAAATCGGCGGACTTCAGGTGGGCATCGCGCTGCTCTTCGCGCGTGTCGATGGAAGCGGCGTCAATCGTTACGTTGACGGCGCTGGGCAAGTCGCTGTCCGGGAGGACTTCGATGCTTCCCTGGAAGGCGGCAAAGCGGCCGCGCACTTTGGTGATCATCAGGTGCCGGACGACGAATTCGACCGTAGTATGGCCCTGATCGAGGGAGTAGGTGAGCTTTTCTTGTGTTTCCGTGGTCGTCATGATACAGTCACTTTTACATACCTACTTACAGAACACAAGTACGCACCCGAAAGTAGCCAAGTTACCACATGGAAACCAAGACCCTCCCGCTTCCCAGCGACGCCGACGTTTATCAGGGCGACTGCCCGACCCGCACGATCCTCGACCGCATTGCGGACAAGTGGACGACGCTCATCATCGGCATACTCGCGCAAAGCGAGCGGCGACGTTTCAACGAGCTCAAACGTCTGATCGGCGGAATCTCGCAGAAGATGCTCACTCAGACCCTGCGCGATCTCGAGCGCGACGGTTTGGTAGAACGCACGATGTACGCCGAGATTCCGCCGCGCGTGGAATACGCGCTCACACCGCTCGGCAAAACCCTCTGCGAACCGATCGGCGCGCTCACGCAATGGGCGCACGATCACATCGGCGAGGTCAGGCAAGCCCAGTCGGACTTCGACGGCAAAGCCCGCTGAATACTTGAAACAGTCGTTTCATTTATGATAAAGTACGCGTATGTCGCGTCCTCCAGACGAAAAACGGCGCGCGGAGTCTGCTCGAGCGCATCGTCGATTACATCTACGCGCATGGAGTTTCGCAGCTCTCCCTGCGTCCGCTCGGTGACGCAGTAGGCTGCAGCCCGCGTCTGCTGCTCTACTTCTTTTCTTCGAAGGAAGAGTTGCTCACCGAAGTGCTCGCGGCAGCCGGAGCGCGGCAGCGCAAAATCATTGCCGGCCTGAAGTTGGACCAAATGGCAACGCCGCGCGCGGCGTGCCGCGAAATTTGGCAAGCCATTAGCAGCCCAAAAGACGAACCGCTTTTCCGGCTCTTCTTCGAGGTGTACGGACTCGCGCTGCAAGATCGTAAACGCTACGCCAAGTTTCTGGGGCGTGTCGTCGCCGACTGGCTGCGCTTTATCGCAGAGCCGCTGGAGCGCGCCGGCTGGCCGAAACCGGAAGCCCAGGCGCACGCGACGGTTTTGCTCGCGGGATTTCGCGGATTTCTCCTCGATCTCTGCGCGACGCGCGATCGGCAGCGCGTCAACCGCGCCGTGGAATTGTGGCTGCAAATGCTCGACGATGCTTCACCGCACAAGGATATCGCCTCATGAGCAAACGACAAGGCGCACTCGCATTCATATTGATCACGGTTTCGTTCGACATGCTCGCGTTCGGCATTCTCGCGCCTGTCTTGCCGAAGCTCGTCCTCACGTTCTTGGGCGGTCACATGGCGGACGCAGCAAAGTGGTTCGGCATATTCGGCACGGTGTTTGCGCTGATGCAGCTCGTCTTTTCGCCCGTGCTCGGCATGCTCTCCGATCGATTCGGCCGCCGGCCGGTGATCATTCTTTCGAATCTCGGGACGGGATTGGATTACATTATCATGGCGATGGCGCCCACGATTTGGTGGCTCTTTCTCGGACGCGTGATCGCAGGTCTGACCACGTCGAGCATTACCACGGCCTATGCCTACATCACGGACGTAACCTCGCCTGCCAAGCGGGCCGGCGCGATGGGTATGGTCGGCGCGGCATTCGGCATCGGCTTCATCGTCGGTCCCGCAATCGGCGGCGTGCTCGGGAACATCGATCCGCGCCTGCCGTTTTGGGTCTGCGCCGGCCTCAGCATTGCGAACGCGCTCTACGGCTTCTTCATCCTGCCCGAGTCGCTCAAGCCCGATCATCGTCAAACGCAGTTTGCGTGGAAACGCGCAAACCCGTTAGGCGCGCTCAAACTGCTGCGCTCGCACCCCGAGCTCGCCAAACTCGCCGTCATCAACTTCATCGAATACGTGGCTCACGAAGTTCTGCCGGTGGTATTCACCCTGTACGTGATGTACCGCTACAAGTGGAATCTCGCACAAGTCGGATGGTCGCTCGCGGTGGTAGGCCTGAGCATTGCCGTCGTGCAGAGCGTTGTGATGCAGCCCGTCGTCTCACGGCTCGGCGAACGGCGCGCACTCATCGTGGGTTTGGTATTCGGCACATGCTCGTTTGCACTGACGGGTCTTGCGTCCAACGGCATCGTCGTACTTGCCGCGATCGTGCTGATGGCGCTGTGGGGCCTCGCGGGGCCGTCCGCGCAGTCGCTGATGACGCACCGCGTATCGGTAAAGGAGCAGGGCGAATTGCAAGGCGCGCTCGGCAGCATGCGCAGCACTGCAATGCTGATCGGCCCCGGCCTATTCTCCGCGATGTTCGCGTATTCAATAGACGTGAAAGCGCATGCATGGCAAGTGCCCGGCGCGGCGTGGTTTTTGGCGGCTTTGCTGCTCGCCGTTACCGTTGTACTCGCGGTGAACGTAGGAGAGCACCAGGGATCGCGCGGACATGGGACGGCCGGGTCACACGCGGTTGCAGCCGACTAACGTACCTGGCAAGCATGTTTTGGCGATACGTCGCGCGTGGTATACTATCCGCGTAAGTAACGCGAGAGGTTAGTCCAATGGCGTAGCTTAGCGGCCGTGGTTATCGACCACGGCCTTCTCTTTTTGGGTATTCTGCCCGCGTGTCCGATCTCTACGATGCCGTCGTCGTGGGCGGCGGCGCTGCAGGCTTGAGTGCAGCGCTCACCCTCGGTCGCGCATGCCGCCGTACGCTCGTGCTCGACGAGGGCCGTCCGCGCAATGCGGTCGCCGAACGCATGCACGGAATGATCTCGCGCGACGGCATTCCGCCGCTCGAGCTGCTCGCCGTAGCCCGCGCCGAACTCAACCGCTACGAAAACGTCGGGTTCGTTCCGGCGCGTGTGGATGCGATATCAGGCGAAGCCGGAGCGTTCGAGGTGCGCGCAGGAGATTCCGCGGTCTATCGCGCTCGAAGCGTGCTGCTCGCCACGGGCGTGTACGACGCGCTGCCAGCGATCGAGGGATTGCAGGAGGCGTGGGGCCGCACCGCGTTCGTGTGTCCGTACTGCGACGGATGGGAAATGCGCGGCAAGCGCATTGCGGTCGTCGGCGACGGAACGAAAGCCGTCGAGCTGGCCTGCGAATTGCGGCAGTGGAGCCGGGACATCATCGTGTGTGCGCAAGGACACGATGCGCTCGATGCGGACCATCTGGAATGGCTGAAAGCAACGAATACGCCTCTCGTGGTGCACGCGATTCGGCGCATTCACGCGAGCGAGGGAAACGTGCAGCGCGTCGAGTTCGAAGGGGGCGAGGAGGAACGCTGCGATGCGATCTTCTTCAGCGCGCCGCTTCGTCCGCGCTACCCGCTCGTCGACATGCTCGGATGCAAGCTCCGTCAGGATGGCGAAGTCGAGATCGACGAGCGGGGCCGCACGTCCACTGCCGGCGTCTATGCCGCTGGAGATCTCGTCACGACGGTGCATCAAGTCGTACTTGCTGCGGCAAGCGGCGTTTGCGCGGCGATGGCCCTCAACGAAGATCGCGTTCGCGAAGAGGCACGCGCAGCCGTCCGCCACACGCTAGACCGCTGAGCTGCCGACGCCGTTTAATCGCACTATGCCCGGGTACGCCGAATCCATGGCAACGACAAATCGGTTAGAAGGCATGCGCGTGGCTATTCTCGCGGCCGACATGTTCGAGCAAGTGGAATTGACGCAACCGCGCGAAGCATTGCAGGGTGCGGGCGCGCAGACGGTGCTCGTTTCGCTGAAAGACGGCGAGGTGCAGGGCGCCAATCACCATGACAAAGCCGACCGCTTCCCGGTAGACATGACGCTGGATTCCGCGAATCCGGAGCAGTTCGACGCCCTCCTGCTGCCGGGTGGTGTCGCAAATCCGGACCAGCTTCGAATGAATCCCAAAGCCGTGCAGTTCGTAAAATCGTTTTTCGACGCCGGCAAACCGGTTGCGGCGATCTGCCACGCACCGTGGACGCTCGTCGAGGCCGACGTCGTGCGCGGCCGGCGTGTCACGTCCTGGCCGTCGCTGCAAACCGATCTTCGCAACGCCGGCGCGAATTGGGTCGACGAAGTCAACGTGACGGATCAAAACCTCACGACCAGCCGAAAGCCCGACGACATTCCGAAATTCAACGAAGCGATGCTGCGCCTTTTCGAGGCATCGCGAACGCGAGGCGAACTGCAGCAGATGCAGCGCACGTAAGAACTACAGCATAGCGCACCTCCCCGAGACGATAAGGGGGACTCGCGACCGGGCGAGTCCCCCTGGGTGGAAATTCATGGACCGCAATCTCGGCGCTCCGAATCGCCGCATACCTCCCGACGTTCAGCCGAAAGGCTCGACCAGCCGCGATCTCGAGCGCGAGGAAGAGCAGGATCGCGATGGCACGCCGGAGACGTCCGACGTTTCAGAACCGGATTATGACTGACCGCAGTCGGCACTAATGGGTCGGCGGCGGTGTATTCGGAAAAATGACGTGGGGCGTGATGAGAAAAACGACCTCGTCGCGCGTACGCGTATGCTCGCGGTTCTGAAAGATCTTTCCGAAAACGGGAATGTCCGCCAGAAACGGAATTTTCGTCACCGTTTGTGAGTCGATGTCGCGAAGCAGGCCGCCCAGCACGATGGTCTGATTGTCCTTGACGCGCAAGGTCGAATCGACTTTGCGATTCGCGATCACGGGATACCCGCCGACGAAGCCTTGAATTGCGCTGTACTCCGGATGCATCTCCGCGGTAACGCTCCCATCTGGGCCGATCGTCGGCGTCAGCCTCAGCTTCACGCCGACGTCGACGAATTGCACTTGCTGCCCGCCCAGCCGGGCATCGTAGTACACGACCGGATACGTTTGCCCGATGAGCAAGTCCGCTTCTTTATTGTTGATCGTCACGAGCTTCGGCGTGGCCAGAATTTGCGCGCGGCCTTGGCTCACGAGTGCATTGAGCGTCGCATTCACGGCGATGGAGTTGTGGGCGAAGGCGTACGTGGCGGCACCGCTTATGGGCTGGCCGGACAAATCGTAGCCGCCGAACTGCACGCCGACGTTGCTCTGCTCGTTGATGGGTTCGATGTCCGCCACTCGAACCTCGAATAAGACTTGCGGACTTGGAACGTCCATGCTGCGCAGGAATTGTGCGGCGGAGTGCTGCGTCTCTTCGTTGCCGCTGACGACGATGGCATTCTGCGCGTCGTCGGCGACGTACGATCCGTCCGGAAGCACCCCTTTGAGCGCCGAATCGACCTCGGATGGTTTGAGATACCGCAGCTTGTAGACGTGAGCCAAGTTTTCCGAACCGGCGGCGTACGCCGGTTCATCGAGCGCCGCCACCAGTTGTCGTGCGCGCACGATCGTGTCGGCGTTGCCCGTAACGATCACGCTTGCGGTCCGCCGATCTGCTACGATGACGGTGCCGTCCGGAAGACCCGAAGCGATCTCTTTGGAGACGTCGCCGGGGCTCGCATGCGAAAGCCGGAGGACAACTGTCTGAGCGCCTTGCGGATCGCCTTGGCCGCCGTAGCGCCGGTTCATCGAATCGCTGCTTCCGATGATGAGAATGCCGTTCTCGCGGCGCACTTGCAGGTCGTGGGACTGGACCAGCGCGGTAAGTGCATTCTCGAACGTCACGTCGTGCAGGTGCAAGGTAACCGTTTCGGGTTTGATTGATGAATCGGCAACGACGTTCGTGCCGGACTGCGCGGCGAGCAGCGCTATGACGTCGGCAAGCTGTGCGTCCTGGACGTCGATGCTGATGCGGGCACTTTGAGCGCCGCACGGAAGTCGAACGGCAACGAGCAGCGCGGCCACTGCCAAAAGCTTGCGCATCATCGACGGGGCACGTCTAAAGCGAGCACTTTCCCGTTCTGCAGGCGCACCCCGGCGCGGTCTATGGCCAACACACGCTCGCCCCCGATCGTATCGCCGACGCCGATGACGCGAACCTGCGATCCGTCGTCGATCAATGCGCGCGGCGATGTGCCGGAAACGATCGCTTTCACCAGCGGATTCAGGGGAACCGTAAAGCCAATCGGCTGTCCTCGCGTTACATGCATTCCGACAACCGGAACCGCTGGGTCGGTCTGCGAATACGACGTCGTCTCCGGCACGAACGGATCTCGTGCGACGTTGACCGGCTGCGCCTTCCACGTTGCTGTCAGTGAAGGCGAGTTGAAACGCTCGTTCAGCACGCTGCGGCGGTCTGCGAGTTCAAACGAAGAACGTCCGGCAAGCGGCGCAAGGCACAGCGGTATCGCGCACAGGAACGCAGACAGCTGCAGACAACGCCTGCGCAGCGGATCAGGGAGCGGTCGCAACGCGCACCTCCTTATGTGAATCGGTTCGCAATCGGTACAAGGTCGCGTGAATCGTCGCGTCCAGACGCGGGTCGGAAGCATCTTGGCGGCCTTCTCGGTCGACCATCATCTCTGTGTCCGAAACGTCTATCAACGTCGAATGATGCGACAGATCTTCGACCAAGCGCAGCAGACTGCGAAACTTCCCCTGCGCGCGAATGGTCAGCCCGGTAGCGTCCAGTCCCTGGACGGGAAGCGCTCCCGCCGGCACTGGTTCCACCCCAAGAACGGTAGTTTTCAAACTCGCAGCCGACCTTTGCAGCGCGCCAAGAAAATCCGCGGTCGTCCCCGAGAGCGTGACGTCGCGAGATATGCGCGCAAGGTCCTCGTCTGCTTGCACTTCGATCTCGTGCAAGCCGGCAGATTCTCGTATGAGCCGCGCATCTGCAAGCGTTTCACGGTACAGCGTTTCCGTACGCGCGTAGGTCGACGTAATAGCCGCCTGGTAGCGCGATTGCACCAACCAGGATCCGCCGCCCAGCGCGCAGAGCGCAAGTAACCACACCGCTCGAACGTCGTCTCCAGCGCGAGGACGCAACCCGAGCATCAGCGTGCCGCCTCGTCGAGGTGAATCAGATAGTTTATCGACGCGAGTCCCGCCGCGGGTTTATCCAGAGTGGCATTCACCAATCTCGGACTATGTACGTTTTTCGCGTGCATGAGTCGGTGCATCACCGCGCCCAGCACGATCAGATCCTTGGCCTGACCAGAGAGCGCCAGACCATCGTCCTGGTGCGAAATACCGGTCAGCCACGCGTGCGCGGGCAGATCGTTTGCAATCTCGGCCAGCATGCGGGCATCGGCATCGCCCGATGCGGCGATGCGCCGAATGCCCCGATCGAGGTTCGCCGCGGCGCGAACACGCTCGTAATAGACATTTTGCGCCGCGAGCGCAGTCTGCGCGCGATCGTAGCGCAGTTCGTAAACGGCCTGGACGGCCGCGGCCTCGCGCAAACGGCAAGCCTCAATACTCCAGGCCCCGCAGACGATCGTCATTGCGCCGGCCAGCGCAAAGAGCGCCGCATGAAATCGCTCGGGAATGTGCGCTTCCAGCAAACGGCTCAGAAAAACCGGCCGCGCGGCGTGCAGGTAATCGAAACGCATCGTCAATTTACACTCCAAAGCGCAAGCCCGGCGGCAAGCGTCCAATCGGGCGCGCTGGAACGAACGACGTCTTCCGGGTACATGCCGCCTCGCAGCGTGTCGCACACGGGAATTTCGCAATGCGCTCCGGTGGCGAACTCCAGGTCGGCGGCAAGGCCGGTAAGCCTGGCTGCATTTCCTACCAGCGCAACGCGGCTTACGATCTGCGTCGTTCTGGCCTGCTGAATCAGCGCACCAATATCCGAGAGCAGCGCGGTTCGCGCCCCTTCACCCCCGCCGGCGGTGCCCAAAATCCGCTTACGTTTTTCGGCGGTGCGTTCGTCCAGTGAAAGTTCGCGCTCGATCCCGCGCGTTACGTCGGCGCCTCCGGCGTATGCTTGCAGCGTCACCGGCGCGTGCGCCGTGAGAACGTGTAAACTCGTGCGCTGGTGGCCGACGTCGACGATCGCGTGGAAGCCGGGAAGAGCTCGCGCCAAAGCGCACGCTTCGTGATCGATCGCCACGACCTTCAGCCCTGCCGCGCGGAGAGCGGCTAGGCGGAAAGCGAGAGCCGAGGCCCGAGCGATTCCCAGTGCCCAGAGACCGGCGTTCGGATCGATCGGATGGACGCGCACGACGCTCTCGTCGGCTGGATAGTCGACGTAACGTGCGGCTTCAAAGCGAGCCGCGCGCTCGCGTTCCATGCTGGTCATCTTCGGAAACGTGACCGCCCGGAGGAGCGCGTCGGGTTCTCCAAGTGCGCAGACGCAACGCCGCTGCGCGGTGCCCAGCTCCCGCAATGCGTCTTCGAGGACCGCGGCAACGTATTCAGGCTCGCAATTCACGAACGTGGACGAGGCTGCGGCATCTCGAACCACGACACGGCGAATTCTGGCCGCTTCGCCCGCGTACTCCGCCTCGCATACGCGAATTCGCGTTGTTCCCAGGTCGATTCCGAGGGGGAGACGGCGCATCTTCACAGCGGTTTGCCGTGGAGCACGACGAGGCTCATCCCTGCTGCCAAGTATGGTGCGAATCGTATCTCCGTTTCGCGGGTTGCTCTGCGGCTCGCCAACAGATACGACGCATACACGCCGCCGATGACGAACGCGATGCCGATAGCCTCCATCCCGGGCAGCGCGCCTGCCGCGCCGCCGATGCAGCATCCGAGTTTGACGTCGCCTAGCCCGATTCCGCGCCCGCGAGTAATCGCGTACAGCGCCGCAAGGACGCCGCCGCCCGAAGCCGCCCCCACGGCGAATCCTTGCGCATCGTGCGCGAAAAGCGACACGGCGAGCATCGCGAGCACGCTGGGAAGCGTGACGGCGTCAAAGACGTATCCGCACGCGACGTCGCACGCGGCACCCACGACCACGGCACCGAACCCGGCGATCAGCAGTGCTTCCGCGAGGGAATTCGGCGTCACGAGCACAGCGATGCAGCCGATGACCGTTCCGGCGAGCAATATCGCAAGTCGCATCCCGCGAAACACGGAGAAATGCAATCCATACTGCCTGCCCGCAATAACGCCGGCCGTCACGTAGACGCCGTTTGCGATTAGGACGCAGGAGAGGAGCAATGCCGTGTGCGTCACGTACGCCGGTCCTTCAATGCAATCAAGGCGGGAACGTAGTGGGGCCGCATCCGTAGCGCTGCTCGCCACAAGGCAACAGCTGCCGCATGCCGTCCCTGCCGCTCGGCAGCCCACCCGGCGAAGACGTAATTTTCCGACGAATTTGTAACACGTGCAGAGCGCTCGAAGTCGGCCTGCGCGAGCGCGTACCGTCGCGCGTGCAGATAGCATAAAGCGCGATCCGCGAGGAGCAGTGCATCGTTTTGATTCACGTCCAGATAGCGCGTCGCGACGGCAATCGCATGTTCGAGCGCGTGTGGCGAACGCGACTGCATGCTGACGAAAACGTAACGATCTGCTGCAACTTGCGCACCGGGAAAAATGGACAGCGCGCGACGGTACCGTTCGAGCGCCTGCAGAACGCTTCCGCGGTACAGGTACTCGTCTCCGCGCACGACGAGCGCCTCGGCTATTTCGCGTCGAAACATCAGTGCGGCGACACACAAGGAGACGATCGCGATCCCGAGACGCCGGCCGCGCGAAAACTCGCGGTTCATGCGAGCACCGCATAGTAGCCGGATAGCGCGAGCATCAGCGTCGCGCTCACGACCCCGGCGGCTTGAGCCACTGCGCGCCGCTGCAGCAACATAGTCGTGGCGTTCACACCGAAAGCAGCTGCCGCGATCGGCAATGCATGACCGAGCGAGAAGCAGGCAAGTATCGCGCTTCCGTAGGCGATGCTGCCGCTGGCAGAGGTGTATGCGAGAATGCCGAGCACGAGAGGCGTGCAGCATGGAGAAACGACGAGCGCAAACGACGCGCCGAGCAGCAACGAACCGCCGGCACCGACGTTTTTGCAGCGCTGCAGATGGCCGCACGCTTCGGGTTCTCGCCAAAGCGTCACGAGGCCACCCGCCGCAAGGGCAGCCGCAACGAGGATGTAAATGAACGCCGAATATTTGCCCGCCGCGCTCAAAAGCGTCGACAGCACGCCGAACGCAGCATACGTCAGCGTCAAACCGGTAATAAAAAAGAACGCAAGGGAACGCGCTTGCGCGGGAGTTTTCCCCGCGGTTAATCCGGCGATCGCGATAAACCGCGGCGCGACGCACGGACCGAGGCTCGAGAGTGCGCCGGCGGAAAACGCGAGCGGCGCCGCATAGACACTGCGGCTGCTGACTGCGGCGAGCCCCTGTGCGATCGGGTCGAACACGTCAGTTCCCCTGGCCCGACGCGGTCGTCATGCCCCCGGAATTATCGTATTTGATCGTCGTGTTCGCGGTAACCCCGGCCGGCTCGATCGACTTGAGCGTAGCGGGATCGTGCGTGCCTGGGCACCAGATCTGATAGGACCAGACCCCGGAGGAGTCTTCTTGCGCCGTCACTTCGTCACTCCCGGACCCGGCGGGGTCGACGGGATTTTGATTCCCCATGTACGTTGCCAAACCAGCGATCGCGTTTACGGGTGTCTGCGAAGCGATAGGGTAGGCTTCGTTGTCGGTGTAATACAATTCCATCGCGGTAGCGATCGTCTTCATGTTGCTCATGCAGGCCGATGTCGCCGCCTGCGCTCGAGCGTGCGTGAAATTCGGAATCAGTATCGCTGCGAGAATCGCAATGATCGCGACGACGACCATCATCTCCAACAGCGTAAAACCGCGCTGAGCTTTCATCGATTGCTGCATGGTGCCTCCGAATCGTCAGTGCCCGTTCAAGCAGTCTTGGGGACCCAAACAGGTTGCATCTTTCGAAGAGCGGCTTTGTGCAACCGCGAAATGTGGCGGCGGGAATATCCCATGCGTTGCGAGAGCTCGGCTTGGCTGTAGCCGTTGCCGTAAAGCGCCAAGATAATCGTCCGCTCCGTCTGCGTGAGGCACGCCAGGGCCGCCTGAGCCATCAACCGGTCCTCACGCTCCTCCAGCGTGTAACTGTACGGGCCTAGTTCGTGCGGTTGCAACCGGTCGAGCGATTCAGGCACGGCTTGAGCGCGATAACGGGAAAGATCCTCGACCTCCCGAAGCGTGAGCTGCAAACGGTCTGCAACTTCATACATGCTCGGTTCTCGATGAAGTTCTGCGACCAAACGGTCGTGCATAACCTGATAGCGGCGGTCCAAGTCGCGAAGCCGCCGCGGTGCCCGCACCAGTCGTTCGTGGTCGCGAACGTAATGCATCAGTTCGCCGACGACGAATAGCCATGCGAACGCCTCGAACGGCGTTCCCGGCCCCTCGTCGAAACGATCGCAGGCTTTGATGAGGCCGATCGCCGCAATCTGCTCGAGATCGGCGCGATCCGCTCCACGCCGGCAGAATTTTCGCGCGCCCCGAGCGCAGAGGTACTGATATTCTTCGAAAAGCCGGTCCCGGTTCTCTCGTGCAATCATTTCATATTTCCAATCAGGGTGTAGAGTGGGATGAAAATAGCCGCGACGATAAAGCCGACGGCACCTCCGAGCAGTACGATCATCGCTGGTTCCAGCAGCGATCCAAGCGCACTGAGTAGCGTCTCGACGTCGAGATCGTAGTAATCGGCAACGCGCAGCAGCATAGCGTCCAGCTCGCCCGTTTCTTCGCCGACGCGAATCATTTGAACGAACATGGGCTCGTATAACCCGGATTGCGCAAGCGGCTCGGAAACGGAAGATCCTTCGCCGAGCGCGTCACGCAACTCGGCCATGCTTCGCCGCAGTGCCGCGCTGCCAAGCCCGCCGCCGACGACGCCGAGTGCTTCTACCAAGCCGACTCCCGAGCGCAGAAGCGTGCCGAGCGTCCTCGCAAGGCGAGCGACGTTCGCCTTTTTCGCAATCGCGCCGGCAAACGGCAACGAGAGCGTCACCGCCTCGATTGCCGCACTTCCGCGCCGATCGTTTCGCATCGTTGCGAAAGCAGCCACCGCCGCCAGCGAACAGACTGCCGTACAAATCCACACGGCAGGGGAACTCAGTGCCGTGCCCGCTTCGATGAGCGCGGCGGTGATCGGCGGCAGCGGAACGCGCATCTCCGCGTACATGCCGCGAAACATCGGAACGATCGTGGTCAGCAAGAAGATGACGAGCGCACCTGCCGCGCACGCAACGGAGGCGGGATATGCGAGCGCAGCAACCACGCGTTTGCGAATGGCGCGATCGCGTTCCAGTAACGTCGCTATGCGTTCCAGGACCTCCTCGAGAATGCCGCCGAGGCTCGCCGGCTCTGACCATGGCAACGAAGGATTGCGAGAACGCTTTCGGATGCCGCGCCATCGCCTCGCTTAGCGGAAGCCCGTTTTCGATGTCGCTGAGGACGAAGCACAAAGACTCGCGCAGCCGCGAATCAGTGCATGCCTCGATCGAGACCTCGAGCGAGCGCCTCAGCGGCACTCCGGCGCCGGCCATCGTAGCGACGGACCGGAAAAAGGTCACGAGACTTTTTTGCGAAGCGGTGCCTGCATGCAGGAGCGCTGTTGCCCGCCCGCGCGCGCTCGCAGCGTGCTCGAACGAGGTGACGTACAGCGCCCGCGTCCGTAAACCGGCAAGGGCGGCCGAGGCAGAGCCTGCTTGGATGGTGCCGCGAACGAACGCGCCCTGCATCGTGCGCGCGGTGTAGTAGTACGTCCAGTCCACTGTTAGGCCGTGCTTCGATCCGGGGGTCGAACGTCGGCGGGGCGATCCGTAGCCGATCGCGCCGCTTCCAGCGTTATTTCGTGCAGCGCCGCCAGATCGGTCAAATGCGCTTCGAGCGTTTGCATCGCGCTCTGACGGCTGGTGGAAATGATGTTGCGTATTTGGTGCGTCTTACCGTCCCGGATGACCGTCCTGATTGCGTCGTTCGCAACGAGCACTTCCGCGGCGCATCTGCGCCCCTGTCCCGCTGCACGCGGCACCAGCCGCATGCAGACGACGCCGACGAGCGTTTGCGCGAGTTGCATGCGAACGAGATCTTGGGCTGCGCTTTCGAATACACCGACGATGCGATCCACTGTTTGCGCCGCGTCACCGGTATGTAAGGTGCTGAGCACGAGGTGACCTGTTTCCGCCGCAGTGAGCGCCGCGCGCATCGTCGCGGCATCGCGCATCTCGCCCACGAGTATGACGTCCGGATCGCTGCGAAGCGCTCCGGCTATTGCCCTTTCGAAGCTCCCGACGTCGCATCCGAGTTCTCGCTGATCGATCACCGACCGATTCGACGCGTGCTCGTATTCGATTGGATCCTCAATGGTGATAATGTGCCGCGCACGCGTGCGATTGATCGATTCGACGATGGCAGCCAAGGAGGTCGATTTTCCACTGCCCGTCGGTCCCGCGAAAATCACCAGCCCTTGTCCTCTGCCGGCCCACTCGGAAACAACCGCCGGCAGATGCAGATCTTCCAAATTCGGCACGCCGGGCGAGAGCATGCGTATAGCTAAACACGTTCCGCGCGACGTGCGGTATGCGTGTACTCGGATGCGGCCGGCTTCGCCCTGCCTGCGGGTAATCGTGGCATCTCCGCTGTTTTCCAGCCGTCTGCGCGCCGCGTCATTCAGCAGCGAGGCGGCGACAGCGTCCACTTCCTCACGGCTGGGCACGATCGTCGGCTGCGCTTCGAGCGCGCCGTCGATTCGGAGAACCGGCGGAGTGCCCGCGGACAAGTGCACGTCCGAAGCGCCGCGCAAACGCGCGATACGAAATATCTCATCCAAACGGATCGAGGCGAGCGCAGCCGTCACGCGGCGTCCTCGACGACGAGCACTCGCTCCAATTCTTCGAGCGACGTCTCGCCTGTCTGTGCGAGATGCAGCCCGTGCGCGATCATGGGTTCGTAACCGCTTTGACGTGCCGCCTCCCCAAACTCGACGCTCGACGAACCATCCGCTATCAATCCGCGCAGCATGTCGTTGATGAAGACGCACTCGAACAGTGCGAGCCTGCCGGTGTAGCCCGTTCCCGCGCAAACGCCGCAGCCTGATGCGCGGTATACACGTGTGCCTGCGTGCAGGCCGAGCTCGCGGGCGCTCGATGCCGGAACCTCGCACGAAATCCGGCATCGCTCGCAAAGCCGGCGTATCAATCGCTGGGCAATGATTGCCGAAAGACCCGCAGCGATGGTGCGGCGCGAAACGCCGAGTTCGACCAGGCGTTCAACCGCCCGCGGGGCGTCGTTACTGTGAAGCGTCGTGAGAACGAGCTGACCGCTCAGCGACGCAGCCGCCGCAACGGAAGACGTTTCCTGGTCGCGCATCTCACCGACCATGATCACGTTCGGATCTTGCCGCAAGAACGCGCGAAGTGCCGATGCAAACGTGACCCCGGCCCGCACGTTCACCTGCACTTGAGCGACGCCCGGTATTCGCACTTCGACGGGGTCCTCGACGCTGCACAGGTTTTGCGAATCGACGTTGCGTTGCGCCATCGCAGCGTACAACGTCGTGGTCTTACCGCTTCCGGTAGGACCGCAGGCAACGACGAATCCGTGCGGAGCATGAATTGCGCGGGCAAAGCGCTGCAGCATACCCTCAGGCATGCCGAGCGATTCGATGCTCGGAATACCGGCGTAATGATCGAGTAACCGCAGGACGAGCTTTTCACCGTGAATGGTCGGCATGGAACTCACTCGCGCCTCGATCGATCGACCGTTGCGCTCGATTGCGTAGCGTCCGTCCTGGGGCTGGCGCCGGTCCGCGATATCCATGCCGGCCAGCAACTTCACGCGCGAAACGACCTGGCCGTACAAGTCGGCGGTCAACAGACCGGATTCGAGCAAAATGCCGTCGACGCGTTGACGAACGCGGCCGCCTTTACGCGTGGGTTCCACATGAATGTCCGACGCGGCGCTTTGCACCGCACGCTCGTGAATGTCATCGAGTGCGCGAATCGCCGGAGCATCGTCGCCGCGAGCTGCGACCTCGCCGCTCCACGCGTATGCTTGTGAAAGCTTTTCGTGAATCGCTTCGCGCGAGGCAACATAAGTCTCGCACGTGCATTCCGGTCACCAGCCGTACTCTGTCTATCACTTCGCGATCGCTCGCATCCGGCAGCGCGATCGTCAGTTGATTGCCGTCGCTGGAAAGAGAGAGCACGTCGTGGCGCAGCGCCAGCGACCGCGGAATCCGCCGCAGCGCATCGGCGTCCGGTACGACGGACGCCAAATCAATGGACTCGAATGTCCCCTTGTCGATTGCAGTCACACCCGCCCCTCGCTGGTTTCGACGACAAACGGCTTGGAAACATATACCGTTTCCAAGGCCGATAGCAAGTTTTTACCACATGATGTCAATACTTCGGTAACATTTCGGGCACCGAGGCCCTTAATGTCCGGCTTCTGAGCGATGCGGGCACCTGCGTTCAGATCGATTCGGTCCGCGTTCAACGCATTTGCGGCTCTATAAGGGAATACACGCGGTATGCGAAAGGCCCATGTCATCTGCAGGCTCAGCTCTCGGCACGGTCTGGAATACTACCAGCGTCTCCAGCGCGAGCTCCCGCCGCGCGGGGTCGAGATTACCGAAGCGCACATGGTCCGGCGCCGAAAAGCGCTGAAAAAACGCATTCGGCAAGCGGTGCGGTCGGGTGCGCGGCTCATCATCGTCATAGGCGGAGACGGCACCCAGACGGCTGCCGTCGCCGAACTCGCGCACACGGATTGCGCGCTGGGAGTCGTGCCCGCGGGCACCGGGAATAGCTTCGCTTTCAGCCTGGGGATCAAGGACGATCTCGACGCCGCGATCGACACGATCGCCGAAGGGCGCGAGATCCGCGTCGATGTCGGCATCGTCAACGGCACGTATTTCGCCAACTTCGCGAGCATCGGATTGATTGCCGACGCAGCGAATCGCACGCCGCGCGGGCTCAAGCGCGTGATTGGGCCGGTCGCGTACGGAATAGCGGCCATTCAGTCGCTCCTGCACGACCGGCCGTTCGAACTGCGTGTGAAATGGAAGCGCGAAACCCTGAAGATCGTCACGCATCAAGCGATCGTCGCGAGCGGACGGTATTTCGGGTGGCAGCCGCTCACGCCGCAGGCGACGCTGCGCAGCGGCGATCTCGCTTTTTTTGCGGCGGAAGGCGATAAACCCCAAGACGTGATCGCCACGAATGCAGCGCTGTTGCGCGGAGGCCAAACCGAACTGCAGAACGCGCACTATTTCTCCGCGCCGAAAATCACGGTCAAAGCCAAACCGAAACAGCCGCTCAACATCGACGGGCACGCGCTAGGAACGACGCCCGCGAAGTTCAGCATCGCACCCAAAGCGCTGCGGGTGCTCGTACCGCAGGACTTCCGTCCCCACACGTGACGCTGGAACTGCGGCTCGGCGGCGTTGCGCTTGCCCTGTTCGCGCTGTTCGTGGCAGTCGGGTTACGTGTCGCGAGGCGTCCGCTCGGCCCGCTCGACGCGCGCGCTGTGTGTTTTCGCGGACAACTGACGCCGCTCGCTCTCGTGTTTACGATGTCCGGGCGTTCGCGCGCGCTCACGTCGGCATGCATCGTCGCGATCGCGATGTACGCAGCGCTGCGCCTGCCAATCGCAATTCCAATCGCCATTTCGGCTTCACAACTCTTCTCGCAACTCACCGTCGAATTTTCGAAAACCTTGTTCAAGCGTATTCGACCGGATTATTGGCTCGTGGGGTTGGACGCGGGCCATTCCTATCCGAGCGGGCACGCCGTTACGGCGATCGTCTTCTTCATGGGGTGGGCGCTCGTCGTTGCCTTAGGTACGTTGCCCGCCCCCGTAAAAACCGTGTTCGTTACGGTGTTTGCGCTTTGGGCTCTGGCGATCGTATGGTCGCGCTTGGCGCTCGGCGCGCATTACTTGTCGGATGTTTTTGGCGGAGCGTTGTTCGGCGCCGCGTGGCTGTGCATGGCATTCACGCTTTCGACGCGGGTTTACGACGTTCTCAGATAACACGGGTAAAGAGAGCAGGTGATCATCCGGACGCTGGGATTGATCGTGGGCGGCGCTTGCTCGGCCATCGCGGCCGCAGCGCTCGTACGCGCCGCCACCGTCGCCGTAAGTTCGCCCGAGGATTGGACGCAGTTCCGCCTTCAAAGTTCGAACAACGTCGCGATGCCGGGCACGCTGCGAACGCAGTGGCGCAAGATCATGGATGGTCCGTTTTCGTCCTCACCGGTTATCGCCGGCGGCGTGCTGTACGTCGGCGATAACAGCGGACGGCTCAGCGCGATCGATCCGAAAGATGGCCGCACGCTCTGGACCTATCGAACGAAGAATCCAATCATGTCGGCCGCAATCGTGTACGGCAACGCAGTCATCGTCGGCGAAGGCGACGAAAACAGCCCGCAAGGTTCTTCGCCGTCACACCCGATTCGCGTCGGCCAACCGCCGAGCGCGCTCATTGCGCTCAATCGCCGCAACGGCGCCGTTCTTTGGAGCGTGCCGTTGCAGGGAAGCGGAATGCCGACGCCTGCCGTCGTCGACGGTGTGCTCGTGCATCATGACGGCGCCGGCCACGTCATGGGAATCGATCCGCTCACGGGCCGCGTGATCTACGATCGGAATTTACACTCGATCGCGTCGATGGCGGACGCGTTGCCGATGGGGCACGGACGGTTCGTTACGACCGGCGTCGACGTTGATGCAGTCTGGCTCCTCGATGCAAAGGATGGATCGGTCGTCTGGAAATCCGCATTCGCTCCGGTCGCCTCCGGCACCGGCGATTGCCCGCCCGTGACCGACGGAGCGCGAGTTTACTGCAATTACGTCATGCCGCCGTCCAGCGCAACGCCCGTTCAAACCGAACGCATGGCAAAATTCCGCGCGTACGCGATCGATGCGCGAACCGGCAAGAAAATTTGGGACGTGCTGCTCGAACAGGGTCCGCTGCCCAAGCGCAACGAGGCGGCGATTCCGCTGCTCGCGGAGGGCACCCTGTACATGGGAAGTTCCGTGGACTCCTGGCTTCACGCGATCGACCCAAAGAGCGGTGCGATGAAGTGGCGCTTGCGCACGCATGGCGCCGTGAAAGGCGGCATCGCAGAAGCCGGCGGAACGCTGTATTTCGGCGATCTTTCCGGTTACCTGTGGGCGATCGACGCAGCGAACGGCGCAGTCGTCGGCGTGAAGAACATGCGCGCCGCATTCAACGTGGGCTCGCCGATTATCGCGGGACAAACGCTGATCATCGGCACGCAGGGCGGCTCTCTACTCGCGCTCCCTCTTTCCGAAATCCGTTCCGCTCGCGACCCGTAGAGCCCAACTAGTAATCCGTATCCGCGGGCTGGTCGTCGGTCATGTCTTGAAAAAACGCCGCTTGCCGGAACGTGTCCACGGGTCTGAACGGACCGGGCTGCTGCGTGAAGTCGAAACAATCCCGCAGCGCATCCGATCGTTCGTCGGTGGTGTGCAGTGACGGCAAATCGAACGCGGTCTCCGCGAATTTTATGATGCTGCCGAATTCGTGCTGGACGTGCGAAACGTAGTGCCGTTTGGCCCACGGTGAAATGACGAGCATCGGTACGCGAAACCCGAGTCCCATACGATCCAGTTGCGGGGGCTTTACGTGGTCGTACCAGCCGCCCCAGTCGTCCCACACGACGATGATCGCCGTCGAATTCCATAGCGGACTGTGCCCGATAGTATTGACGATCGATGCAACCCAGTCCGGGCCGTATACAGCCCCTTCCACGCCTAGATCGCGTGGGCTGCGCTGAACCGGAAAAGCATGATCCGAATTGCGGGCAGTCGGTACCACCCACGTGATGTTCGGCAAGTCGGCGCGGCGCGCATCGCGCAGAATCTGCGTCTCCGGTGAAATCACGTTCGCCCAGTACGGCGAATAACGAATGTGCCGGATCGCATCGAACGCCGACCAAATGTTGCCCAATTCGTCCAGACCGGGTGCGTAATAACGCCACGTGACACCCAGGGGCATTGCGATGTCGGCAAGCGTCTCGAAATTGTAACAGGGCCAAGGTCCCGGAACCTCGCTGCCGTCCGGCGCGATCATCGTCACGCGCGCCGTCAGCGGCGAGTCGCACCCCCATGCGAAGCGCGTGGTTTCCATTTCATTGGGATTGTTCGCCGCAAATTCCGACTGCCCGGAAATCAGATACAAATGTGCGGGAAACGTCGGGCCGGTGTTCGATTGAAACATGCGGTCGCCAAACGTGTACTCTTCGCCGAGTTCGAAGTACGGTTCGACTTCGCGCCGAGGGACGTACGCGTACGCAAAATCGGGGTCCTGCCGAGGCAGCGTGTCGACGCGATCCCATCCGTCCATGCGTCCGTCGTCGTATTCCTGAACGAATGCTTTGTGCTGATGGTCTACGTCCGCTCCGTATGCCAAACTCACCGGATGCAATTTCACCGGCCCGTTGTGATCCACTCCGTAGTCGGCCGTGTCGGCGCCGGGAAAGCCGTGAAACAGGTTGTCAACGCTGCGGTTTTCTTGGATGACGATCACGATGTGCTTGATGTGTGCCCGAAGTTGCGTCATGTAGTCGTACTCGGCGCGACGCTGTACGTTGATGGGTTTTCCGAGCGCCGGCGCCGCGCAGCACAAGGCGCAAATCATCCACGGCGCGGACAAGAGCCATCTGCGATAGTTCATCGAGATGAGTGTACCCGTTTGCGATCGGGGCGTTCCTTCAAGACCTTGGTAAAATCGGCGCCGGCCAGTACGACGGATGCGGAGTAATAAAGCCAAAGCAAAACGGCGATAACCACGCCGACGTCCGCGTACGGCGAGCGCGCGTCCATTTGGCCGAGATAGACGGAGAGGGCGAACTGGCCGCGCTCGTACAGCACGGCGCTAATGAACGCGGCGATCCAAACCTTTCGCCACGGAACGTCGACGGGCGGCAAATACGCGAAGATGAAGAGAAAGACGAACGTGAGCACGAGGATGGTCGCGCCGATGACGAGCGACTGATAGAGCACGCCCTGCAGCATGGTCAGGTGATGCGTGTGCTCCGTGAGTGCATGTACGGAGGCGCCGGCGAAAAGCAGAACGACCAGCACGAACGTGAGTAGATAGATCGCAGCAAATTGCGGTGCGTGGCGTTTGGCGTCTTTTGCCGCGCCGCGTTGCTCCCAAACCACGTCGAGTGCCTGCTGCGTCTGGAATGCAGCAGCAGTTACCGCGATAAGAAATACAATTGCACCGGCGGCGAGCGCAATCCATGCATCGTGCCGTGCGGCCGCTTCTCGTAAAATGCCCTCGAGCATCTGTGCGTTGTGCGTTCCGGCGACGTGTCGGGTTTGGCCGCGTGTCTGCTCTGCGGCGGCTCCACGCCCGCCTACGTGAGACGCAACATACACGGCAACCAGCCCCAAGCCCGCCAGCGCAAGGGCGCCGTAAAACGCCAGCGACGACGCCATCTCTGCGGAACGATGCGCCCGCCACTCGTGCGCCGTGAGTTGAAACATCTTCCAAACCGTTCGCGCCAAACTCCGCAGCATACCGGCACTATTCCCGGAATAGCGGCCGACGCGAAACGCACTACGCACCTATGAAAAAAGACCGGGCTGCTGCCCGGCCTTTCCGAGAATTTCGATCTTCGTCTCTAACCGCGGTAGCGTAAGAACGCGGGCACCTCGATGTCGTCCATGTTGAGCGGCGCAACCGCGTCGATCTTCGTTTCGGCGAAATTGAAGCCGCTGCTCGCGCGCGCGTAGCTGCGCGATTGACCGAAACCCGCAGCCAGCACCGTGACGCGGACCTTGCCCGTCATCGTTGGGTCGATACTTGCGCCGAAGATGATCTGTGCGTCGTTGTCGACCGCGCGGCTGATCATTTCTGCCGCTTCGTTGACTTCGTACATCGCCATGTCGGAACCGCCCGTGATATTGAATATCACGCCGCGCGCGCCTTCAATGGTCGTCTCGAGCAGCGGCGAGGCGATCGCCTTTTGCGCTGCGTCGGCCGCGCGATGCTCGCCGGAACCTTCGCCGATGCCCATCATCGCGCTTCCGGCGTCGGTCATAATCGTCTTGACGTCGGCAAAATCCAGATTGATGAGACCCGGCTGCGTAATCAGATCGGAGATACCCTGAATGCCCTGACGCAGCACGTCGTCGGCGTACGAAAACGCCTCGTTCAACGGCGTGCGCTTCTCGATGACTTGCAGAATACGCTCGTTCGGAATCGTGATGAGCGTATCGACTTTGGCTTCAAGTTCAGCGATCCCGTGCTCCGCCGCCTGCATGCGTTTGCGGCCTTCGAACGCGAACGGTTTGGTAACGACCGCAATCGTCAGCGCTCCCGTTTCTCGCGCGATCTCGGCAATCACCGGAGCGGCTCCGGTGCCGGTGCCGCCGCCCATGCCCGCAGTGATGAACACCAAATCCGCGCCGTCGATAATCATTGCAAGATCTTCGCGCGAGTCTTCGGCCGCTTCTCGCGCAAGCGTCGGATTCGCGCCGGCGCCCAACCCTCGCGTGAGGTTGCTGCCTATCTGTACGGTGTTCTCGGTGAGCGCGTTGCGCAGCGCCTGCACGTCCGAATTCACCGCGAAGAATTCGACGCCGGACAAGCCGGCCTCGACCATGCGGTTTATCGCATTGCAGCCGCCGCCGCCGACGCCGACCACTTTGATCGTTGCCGCGTGTTCCGGAACGTAGCGCTTCGCATCAGCCATGGTGAGGATATCCTCCGTAAAAAGTGAGGGTTGGTTCCGATTCAGTTCCACAAGTCGCCGAGCCAAGAGCGGACCTTCGTGAAAAACGATGGGCTGCGCTTGACGTATTCGTGATGGTCCGTACCGCCGTTCGGACCGAAGAGCACGAGTCCGATCGCCGTGGCGTATTCCGGTTGTTTGAGCGCATCGGTCAAACCCGCGACCGCGCTCGGCAAACCGACGCGCACGGGCAGACCGAAAACTTCTTCCGCCAGCGGTTCCACGCCGCGCAGATGCGCACCGCCGCCCGTCAGGACGACTTCGCCGAGCACTAAGTCGCGCGGCACATTTTCGACGATCTTCGTTCGCGCCATACGGAACGTCTCCAGCACGCGCGGTACGACAATCTGATGCAGCTGCGAACCGGCCGCCTCTTTCGTGCCGCGCCCGTCCAGCGTTTTCACCGGAAAATGCGCGTCGTGCTCGCCGTTCGCGCTTCCGGAACCGTACGCGCGCTTGATTTGTTCCGCTTCGGCGCTCGTCGTTTTCAGTCCGAGCGAAATGTCATTGGTCAGGATATTGCCGCCCACCGGAATCGTCGACGTGTAAATCGCGCCGCCATTCGAGTAGACGGCGATGTCTGTCGTGCCGCCGCCGATGTCGAGCAGCACGACGCCGACTTGTTTTTCTTCCGGAAGGAGCGTCGAAGCGGAGCTGGCGAGTGGTTCGAAAACCAAACCGGCCGATGCCAAACCCGCGCGGTGCACGCATTTCAACACGTTCGTGATGAACGAACTGCCGCCGGTGATGATGTGCGTGTCGACTTCGAGGCGGCCCCCGGCCATGCCGACGGGGTCTTCCACGCCGTCTTGTCCGTCGACGGTGAAATAGCGCGGCAATGCGTGAATGATTTGCCTGTCCGCCGGAAGATTGATGATTTTGCTCGCGTCGATCACCCGGCGGACGTCGCTCAAGCCGACTTCGCGATCGTCGCTTTGGACGGCAACGACGGCGCGGTTGTTCGTGCTGCGAATATGCTCGCCGGTGATAGCGACGAAGACGTCCTGAATGTGGACGCCCGCCATCCGCTCAGCCTTTTCGGTAGCCGCCTCGATCGCCTTGATAGTCTCCTCGAGATCGGTAACCACACCTTTGCGCATGCCCAAGGAGGGCGCCTCACCATAACCGATGATTTCGAGGCCGCTCGGACCGTCCGCCGCAACGACCGCGCAGGTTTTGGTCGTTCCGATATCGAGGCCGGCTACGGTCTCTTGCTTCAATCTACCGGCGCTCCGCTGAACTTTCGGCTGGCATCAACTCTCCCAGGGGCATCCCCAACATATTGTGTGCGGCTTAGCAAAACCCTACTACGTATAGCGGGTCTTGGCAAGGATTTCCAAAGGTTAGGTGGGCGCTGCGGCACTCCTTGCGAGCAACCTGTGAGCAAGCAAAACCGCGCGAGGATTCGACCGCTAGCGAAAAAAAAGGCGCACGGGAGGGTTCATGCTGCAGACGCTGTTGTTTTTTCACATCCTTGCGGTCGTCGGGCTTTTCGTCGCTATGTCGCTCGAGCTTATTGCCACGGCGCGCGTTCATCGCGCGATTACGCTTGCGGAGGTGCGCGCAGCTACACTCAATACGCCCGCGATCGGACCGATCATGGGCCTTTCGACGCTGCTGCTCGTGGCTATGGGCATTTCGATGATTTATGCGGGCGGCTTCGGATGGAGGCCCGGCTGGATCGCCGCCGTCTTCGTGCTGACCGTCGTCCTTGCGATCCTCGGGCCGCTGGTGAACGGGCGAAAGGCCCAAGCGCTCTATGCCCTTGCCCTTGCCGCGGGCGAGGGTCCCATTACGGCGGCCGTCGACGCGGCGCGTCGCGATTGGCTCTTCAATTACATGCTGTGCGCAACGTTCTTCGAACTCATCGCCGCACTTTACGTGATGGTGACCAAGCCCGATCTCGGGCCTTCGGTATGGATCATCGTCGCCGCGGCGGTGCTGGCGGCAGCGCCGGCCTCGCTGCTGGTGCGCCGCAACCTCCCGGAGGTATCGACCGAAGCGTAGGCATTTCGGCTTAATTTTTGGAGGCCCGCGCCGACATACAACACGATATGGTTCAGAAGCGCACGAGTCTCGAACGCGGGCTTACTTTTTCCTTCCTCATCGTCATCGCCATCGTAGCGATGTCCATACCGGTGATGGTTTGGGCAATGAGCGGCGTTACCACCCAAGCTCAAGTGCTGCACGACACGATCATTCGCGGCGAACTCGCGTATGTAAAGGTCGCTTCGGACGCGGATACGCTGCGCGCGGCGTCGATTGATGCGGCGACGAACGCCAATCCGTTCAAAGCTGCTGCTTCGCTCGCCAAAGCCAAGGCAATGGTCGCGCAGTTTCCCGACGACGCCCGCAAGATGGGCGACATGACCGCAACCGACGCGGCGATCAAACCGCTCGTCGAACGGTTCGTCGGCAAAAAGGACGCGAGCACCGGCGCGGTGAGCGGCGGCAGCGCGAGCGCGTATGACTTTCAGGCATTGGCCGGCGTTGGGCTGCTCGCGCAAGGCAAAAAGGCCGAAGCGCTCAAGCAGGTTCAGGGGATGGCGGCGGCGGCATTCGAGCAGCAAAGCGCCGACGGAGATGCGCTTCTGAGCGCGCTCAAGAGGAATTCGGACGAACGATTCGACGAGCTGCTGCAAGCGCGCACACTTGCGCTAGGTCTCTCGGTCGCGAGCGCGATTCTCGCCGCGCTCGTGGCGTTCGTCGCGATGGCCTGGTTCCGGCGCAGTATGAACGCGGGACTGGGGCGCTGCCTGGACGTTTTCGAATCCATGGGCCGCGGAGATCTCACGGCGCGTGTCGGCTGGCACGGCGGCGATCTGCTGGGACGTCTGGGTTCTGCGGTCGATCAACTGGGCGAGCGTCTCTCGCAGATTATTTCGACGATTCAGCACGCCGTAATGACAGTCCAAACGGCCAGCTCGCACACCAACGACACCAGCTCGCCAAGTCGAAGCGCGCGTTGCCGAAGAACTCGCGACGCTGGCCCGCGCGGCAGAATTTTCAACCTCCGTACGTGGTACTGCCGGCACCGTCGCCGACAACGCCGAGCAAGTCGCGCGCCGGGTAACGGACATATCCAGTGCAGTTGCGGAAATGACGGCATCGATTCAGGAGATGGATCAAAACCTCTTGAATCTCGCGACCGTCGTCGAGCAAGCGGTCGCGAACACGCAAGAGATGTCGGCTTCCATCGTGCAGGTTGCGGGCAATGCGGAGCGCGTTCGCCAAGAATCGACCAGCACGGACAAACAAGTCCGCGAAGGCCGCAACGAGGTTACGCAGCTTTCCAAAGGCATGTCGAGCATTAGCGACACCGTCGCCGACGTCGTTACCGAGATGCAAAGCCTCGACCAAGCCTCACGCCAAATCGGTGAAATTCTGGGCCTGATCGAAGAAATCGCCGACCAAACCAATTTGCTCGCGCTCAACGCCGCAATCGAGGCGGCTCGCGCGGGCGAGCACGGCCGCGGTTTCGCCGTCGTCGCGGACGAAGTGCGCAAACTGGCAGAAAACTCCGCGAGTTCCACCAAGCAAATCGGACAGCTCGTCGCAGACATCCAGCGCCGCACCACGGCGGTGCTCGAGCGCACGGCTCGCGCGAACAACCTGGTTCAGAATAATGCCGCTTCCGCGCGCACGGTCACGGACATGATCGAAACGATCAGCCGGCGGGTCACCGAGATGGCTCAGCTGGTCAGCGAAATCAGCGTCGCGACCACCGAACAGGCGCGGGCTTCCGAAGAGCTGGCCAAGGCGAGCGAGCAAATGGGCGCAATGACGCACGAAGCCGCGGCGACGATGCGCGAGCAGGCCATCACTTCGAACCAAATTCTCGAAAGCGTTTCCGAAATCGAATCCCGCACGGGCCAAGTCGCGCAGGCCTCACAAGAGCAGCAAATCGCCATCGAGTCTCTGGGTCAAACCATCGGCCGGACCTCGGAATTGGGCCGCGAAAACTCCGGAGCGGTGACCGAGGTCGCCGGACAGACGTCCGACGTGCTCTCGGAGGCGTCATCTCTGCAAGAACTCGTGGGTCAATTCCAGGTTGCCTCGAACGGCCGGCCCGCATTGAGCGACGAAGAAAAAGCCCGTCAGTCGCTGGAAGACCAGGGGTCCCTTGCGCTCTCATCGTAGCCTAGAAAGTGGCACAGTGGAGTGCCCGTTCGTTTATCGCTCTTCTCGGCAAATCTAACGGAGACATCGTGCGTACACTATTGCCCTTGCTTGCACTCATTGCGGCGTTGGCCGCACCCGCCGTCGCGACGGCCGGCAATACCGTGGACCCCTCACTCATTCCGGATGGCACCTATACCGCCACCGTGGAAAAGGTCGTAGATTCCAAACACATCCTCGTCAAACTCGACAACGGCATGGAAGCGAATCTCACGACGAACCGAAGCAACGTGGACTTCAGCAAAATCGCACCCAACGACCACATCATGATGTCGCTCATCAAGGGGCTCGTCGCGGTCTACGCCAAAAAGAGCTGAACCCGGTTCAACGCAATTCCAACGGCCTCGCAATCGCGAGGCCGTTTTTGCGCGCAGCACGCCGGATTTGCGGAATTCGCTCAGTGTTTGTAAACGACCACCGGCGTTCCGGGCGCGCGCAGATCGACCGCTGCCAGTTTTTTGCCGGTTGCGCTTATCTGCGAAATGATCGGATCGATGAGCGGCGTCTTCTTCGACAAGTCCGCATCTTCGCCGAGCAGCAGCCGGATATTGCTTCGTGTGACGGCGACCAAATCGCCGAACCGATCGTAGTCCAGCGACCTCGCGGCGACGTGCGCGCGCGTCAGCGCGCCGTAGTCGTCGCACAGCCGCCGGACCTTGCCGTCGCGCACGAAGCCGCCCGGCGGCGGAACGCGCGCGTTTTTCGAAACGATCAGCGGCAGCGATCCGCCCACATTCGGCTGCCCCAGCACGCGAAGGTCGCGATCGACGAGGACGCGCGTTCCCCGGCCTTCGAGGATCGCGAACGGCAAACGCTCCGTAACGGCGATCCGCACCGAAGCGGGCAGAGAACGCCGTACGCGCGCACTGTTCACGTACGGAATCGTTTCGATGCGCGCCGCATCCGCGCGAACGTTCTGCAGCCAGACGTTTTCGTGAGGCGCTATTTGCGCGCGCGATAAAATTTCCGCGGTCGGAACCAGGCGATTTCCGCTCACAGTCACCGTTCTCGGATAAAAACCCGGCCACGTCGCCGCGTAACAGACAGTAGCAATCGCAGCGACGGCGAGCACGAGGATCGCAATCCAAAACGGACGCAAGCGCGCTGCCGGTGATTTGCGCCGGCGTTTTGACGTGGTCATGTTGCGAGCACGAACCGTTCCAAGGCTTCGGCGACGCCGTCGTTTTCCACGTCTGCAACGATCGCGTCTGCGACTCGTTGCAGTTCGGCCGGCGCGGAGCCCATCGCGACGCCGAAACCGGCCGCCTCGAGCAGCGGCGCGTCGTTCCAGGAATCGCCCACGGCGAGGACCTGCTCCATGGGGATGCCGAGATGGCGCGCGACGATCTGCAGCGATTTGCCTTTGTTCACGTTGGAGTTCATCACTTCGATGAACCAAGGAATACTCCGCGTAACGTAGGCGCGATCGCCGCAAAGCGCCTGCACGCGCGGCAGATGCTCGACGACGACGTCGGGCTCTGCGATGATACACGCTTTGGTTGCGTCCCAGACCTCGAACTGCCCCGCTAGCGACGGCACGACGATCGGTTCCACTCCGGAAATCGTTGCGTACAAGTCGGAATACCGGTTGCGCTGCTCGCAATAATAGCGGTCATTGGCATAGAGTTGGATATGCAGGCCGTTGCGGTGCGCGTAGGCGTTGAGTTCGAGCGCCTGCGCGTTCGGCAGCGGCACGTCGGAAAGCACTTCGTCAGTCTGCGGATCGATCACCGCTGCGCCCTGATAGCACACAACCGGCGCACTGAAATGCAGCTGACGCACGAAGGGAAGCGCCGCGCGATACATGCGCCCTGTCACGATGCAGCCCTCGACGCCGCCCCGGCGCATCTTCTCGATGGCGGAAAGCACGCGCGGACGCAGCAGCAGCTCCTCGCCCAGAAGCGTTCCGTCCAAATCGAACGCGACGAGTTTATATTTCATCTTGCCGCTCGGAACACCGCAAAAGAGCGCTTCGGGCATGTTGCGGTAGTCCTTCGAAATGTGCGAGTGCCGCAAGCGTCCGCGCGTCGGCCGCCATGCGTTCCGGGCTATTTTCCACGACGCTGAACGACCGCATGAAATCGTCCGTTCTCAGCCCCGACGAGAACCGCGCCGCGCCCGAGGTCGGAAGCACGTGATTGGTGCCGGCGATGTAGTCGCCGGCCGCGACCGGCGTATGCGGGCCGACGAAGATCGCACCTGCGCGGCGAATGTGCGGCAAGTACGCTTGCGGATCGGCGACGTAGAGCGCCAGATGCTCGGGAGAAAAGCGTTCGATGACGCGAAACACCTGTTTGCGTTTTGCGGCGTGCACGAGATAGGCGCCGTGCTCGAGGACCCGCGCGATGATTTCGCCTCGCGGGAATGCCTTCACGTCCGCATCCGCGAGCTGTTGCGCGCAGGCTTCAAGAATCTGCCGTGATTCCGAAACGACCGCGACGCGCGCGAGCGGATCGTGCTCGGCCTGCGCGAGCAGTTCGGCAACGATCAGGCCGGCGTTTGCGGATTCGTCCGCGACGACGAGCACTTCCGAGGGTCCCGCCAATCCGTCGATGCCGCAGACTCCGAAAACTTGACGCTTTGCCTCGGTCACCCAAACGTTGCCGGGCCCCACGATCTTGTCGACGCGTGCGATAGACTGTGTTCCGTATGCTGCCGCTGCGATCGCCTGCGCGCCACCTACGGCGTACAGTTCGTCGACGTCGCAGAGCCAGCAGGCGAAGAGGACGGCAGGCGCGATACGCCCGTCACGCTGCGGCGGCGTCAGTACCACCGTCCGCGAGACGCCGGCGATCCGGGCCGGAACGACGCACATGATGACGGACGAGGGCAGCGCTGCAGTTCCGCCGGGAACGTACGCTGCGACCGAATCGAGCGGAGTGCGCCGGAATGCGTACTTCGTTCCGTCGCCGTCCGTATATTCCACGTCCGGATGAAGCTGGCGCCGGTGAAACTGCTCCACGCGCTCCCGCGCAAGTGCCAAGGCCTCGACGATCTCGTGAGGTACGAGCGTTCGCGCCTGCTCGAACATGGGAATCGGAACGCGCAATTTACTGATGTCGTACGTCGGATCGTCGAACCGGCGCGTGTATGCGACTATCGCCGAATCGCCGCGCGCGCGCACGTCCGCGACGATCCGGGCAACGCCGGCACTCACATCTGCGGGGGGATCCCAGGCGCCGCAATACAAACCCGCGAGCGCGTGGCGATCGAGTGCGCTAACGATGGAGAGCGTCATGCGCGGCCTCTCCGACGCGGTCGATCAAATTTCGAAGCTGCGTATATTTCGCGCGAAACCGGACCGGATTGACGACGAGCCGGGCCGTGGACGACGCGATTTCGTCGACGACCACCATGTCGTGTTCGCGCAGGGTGTTGCCGGTGGCGACGAGGTCGACGATGACGTCCGAGAGGCCGACGAGCGGACTGAGTTCCACCGAACCGTGCAGCGCGATGATCTCGCACGGTAAATCACGCTCGGCGAAGTACGCTTGCGCAGATCGTTTGAATTTCGTCGCGACCCGCAAAAAAGTCGGATAGCGCGCGCCGAGATGATAGTCGTCGCTGCGGCGCGCCGCAACGACGAGCGTACACGCGCCATACCCCAGGTTCGCGACCTCGCTAACCGAACGATCAGTTTCCCAAAGAACGTCCTTGCCCACGATGCCGCAATCGGCGGCGCCGAACTCAACATAGGCGGGGACGTCGGCAGGACGGAGCAGCAGCAGTTCCGCTTTACCGTCTTCGCTCATCACGGTCAGCCGCCGCCCGGTCTCCACCGGAACCTCGATGCCTGCCCGCCGCAAACGGGCCGCGGTATGCGCGTACAGCGATCCTTTCGGCACGGCGATCACGAGTCGCTCACTCAAGGACGATCTCCTCGATGCGGTCTTCCGTCACGAGGATTACGCGCGGAATTCGTTTGTGAGCCGCATAAGCGAGGACTGCATCACGATCGAGCCCCCGCACCTCCAGGCGCACGCGCAAGCCTTTTCGCCGCTCCCGCGCGGCAATCGTGTCCGATCCGCTGACCAGCACGTCGACTTCGTTGCGCGGCCGTTCGTCGACGCGCCGGCGTTCGAGTGCGAGAAGGATGCGCTCGACGCCAACCATCCAACCGATCGCGGGAACGTCGAAGCCGAAACGCGGAAGCAGCGAGTCGTAGCGGCCGCCGCCGCAAAGAGAGAACCCCAAATCCGAGATATAGCCCTCGAAAACGAATCCGGTGTAGTACTCGAGATCGCGCAGCAGCGCAAAGTCGACGTTGATCCGCTCGCGGTACCCGAGCGCGGCGGCGCGATCCAGTATCTGCTCGAGGCGAGCGAGTGCCGCAACGGATTCCGGCGTTTCGCACATCGAACGCATCATATGCACGACCTCGATGCGGCCGCGCGTCATCGCGAGGCGGCGGATCGTCTCGTCTTCCATGGCGACGACGTTGCGGTCGGCGATCAATTGCTTGTAACGCCGCAATCCTTCGCCTTCGTGCCCAGCGCCTTGCAGAACTCCGTCCACGATAGCGGCGTCGTTCACGTCGAAGCATGCGTCCGTCAGGCCCACGGCGTCCAGCGTTTCTATGGCCATGAACAGCGCTTCGGCTTCGGCATCGACGCCGGCGGCGCCGATCAGTTCCGCGCCGGCCTGCGTGAATTCACGCATGCGACCGAGCTGCGGTTCTTCGTAGCGGAAACCGGTCGCGACGTACGAAAGCCGCTGCGGGAGCGTCGCATTTCGCAAACGAGCGGTGACGACGCGCGCAATCGGCGTCGTCATTTCGGTGCGCAGGGCGAGTTGCGATCCGAGCGGATCGGTGAAACGGAAGGTTTGCTGCATCAGTTTCTCACCAAGTCCGCGTTCGAGCGATTCATAGCTCTCGAACGTGGGCGTGAGCATCTCCGCGTAAGACCACGTACGGAACACGTGCCGGATCGTTTCCTCGATTTCGCGCTTGAACGCGAACTCTTGCGGCAGCCAGTCGCGCACGCCCGCGGGCAGTCTCAACCCGCACCTTCTGCAGCTACGCGAAACTCCGGCATCGCTATTCGGGTGAGCCCTCCGAGACATTGGCGGATCCGAACACGCGAGCGAGTTCCGATCGCACGCGAGCGTCCGACGCAATGCCGCGCGGCAAGCGATGCGTACGGCTTCCTATGCGCGCCATGACCGGGACGGTGCCGGGCCACTCGTCCAGAATTGAAGCGAGCCGATCGACTTGTTCGCGACTGGATACCTGAACGTGCCAACCGGCGGGCGTACCGGTATAAGCCGGGCGTTCGAACGCAATCACTTCGTTCGCGCTCACCGAGAGTTCGACCGGAGCGTCTTCGCCGTTGTTCGCACCGCGGCGTTCGCGCATGCGCAGCCGGCCCTTCACGATGAGAATCCGGTCCTGTTCGAACAAACCGCTGACTTGCGGATAGAGCTTCGAGAATACGACCACGTCGATCATTCCGGTCGTGTCTTCGAGCTGGGCAATCAGGATCTGCTGCCCCGCTTTGGTGAGCGTGCGCCGCACCGACGTAATCATGCCGGCGATCGTGACGAAGCTGTCGTCTTCACGCGCGCGCAGATCTTTGACGGCGGCGGCGCCGGTGCGCGAAAGCGCGTCGGCGACGTCGGCGAGAGGATGGCCGGAAACGAATATTCCGAGCGTTTCCTTTTCCCATTGCAGCGTCTGCATCGTATTCGGCGGCGGTAGGGACGGCAGCGTCGGGCTGAGCGCGTGCGCGACCGCCGGCGCCTCGCCGAACAGCGAAACCTGCCCCATTTCCTCGTCGCGTGACTCGGCTGCCGCAATATCCATCGCTGTTTCGAGCGCCGCCATTTTTTGCGCCCGATTGCCCGGTAAGCAATCCAGAGCGCCGCATTTGACGAGCGCTTCGAAGACGCGCCGGTTTACCTGTTTGGTGTCCACGCGTTTCGCGAGATCGAAGAGATCTTTGAACGCGCCGCCGGCCTCGCGCGCGTCCAGAATCACCTGCACGGCGCCCCCGCCGACGCCTTTGATCGCCGCAAGACCGAAACGAATCCGGTCGCCGACCACCGCAAAATCCGTGCGCGACTGGTTCAGATCCGGCGGCAGCACGGATATGCCCAGTTTCTTGGCTTCCTCGACGTACTCGACCAGTTTGTCGGTCCGCTCTTTCACCGACGACATCAGCGCGGCGAAATACGGCAACGGCTGATTCGCCTTCAGATAAGCAGTTTGATACGCGACCGATGCATACGCCGCGGCGTGCGACTTGTTGAAGCCGTAGCCCGCGAAGGGTTCGATGAACTCGAAGATTTTCGCCGCGAGATGCTCGTCGATGTCCGAGTGCTCTTTGCACCCTTTGATGAACTTCTCGCGATAGACGGGAATTTTGTCCTTCTGCTTCTTTCCCATGACTTTGCGCAACTCGTCGGCTTGCCCCATGCTGAAGCCCGCCACGTCGCGAGCCATCTGCATGACTTGTTCTTGATAGCATGCGACGGAGTACGTTTCCGAGAGGATCGCCTCGAGTTTGGGATGCAAATAGGACGGCTTTTGGCGTCCGTGCTTGACTGCGACGTAGGTGGGAATCCACTCCATCGGACCGGGCCGGTATAACGCAACCAGCGCGATGATGTCGTTGAAATCGGAAGGGCGCAGCTTCCGTGCAGACGCGGACGTACCCTTCGGATTCCAGTTGGAACACGCCCATGGTCTCGCCGCGCGAAAGCATGTCGTACGTGCGCCGATCGTCCTCGGGAATATGCGCGAGGTCAAAGTTCGGGTCGGTCGTGCGCCGGATTTCGTCGACGGCATTCTTCATGACGGTCAGGTTGCGCAAACCCAAGAAGTCCATCTTGAGCAGCCCGATGCGCTCCGCCCACACCATGTCGTACTGCGTGTTCACGCCCGTATCGCTTTTGGCCAGAGGCGCGTATTCTACCAGCGGCCCGGGCGAGATCACTACGCCCGCTGCATGGGTGCCGGCGTTGCGCGCCAAACCTTCGATAACTTTTGCCGTATCGAGCAGGCGGCGGATCTCGGGCGACATCGCATACAGGCTTTTCAATTCCGGAATTTGCTCGAGTGCTTGCGCGATGGACATGCCGCCGGGACCGGAGGGAATCAACTTTGCAACCCGGTCGACGTCGGGCAGCGGCACCGCAAGCGCGCGCCCGGCGTCGCGAACGGCCGCCCGCGCAGCCATCGTGCCGAACGTAACGATCTGCGCAACGCGGTCGGCACCGTACTTTTCCGTGACGTACTTAATGACTTCGTCGCGCCGCTCGACGCAGAAATCCGTATCGATATCCGGCATCGAGATGCGCTCCGGATTCAGAAAGCGTTCGAAGAGCAGATTGTACTTGAGCGGATCGAGGTCCGTGATCTTCAAGCAGTATGCGACGACCGAGCCGACCGCGGAACCGCGGCCCGGCCCGACCGGAATGTCATGATCCTTTGCGTATTTGATGAAATCCCACACGATGAGGAAGTACGACGCGAAGCCCATCTTCAGGATGACGTCGAGCTCGTATTCGAAGCGCTCCCGCAAAGATGCGTCGTTTGTTGAGCGCTCGACACCGTACCGGTCGGCCAGTCCCCGCTCGCACACCTCGCGCAGATATTCTTCTGCGCTTTTTTCTTTCTGCGGCTCGTCTTGAGGCACCGGAAACGCCGGCAGATGATAAATCTTCTCGGGAATACGGATGTCCACGCGTCGCGCGATTGCGGCCGTGTTTTCGCACGCTTCCGGAAGATCGGCCCAGAGCTCGCGCATCTCCGCGTCGCTCTTCACGTAGAACTGATCGGAGTAGAACTTCATCCGGCTGCTGTCGGAAACGGTCTTGCCGGTTCCGATGCAGAGAAGCACGTCGTGCGCCGGCGCGTCGTTCTGAACCAAGTAGTGCGAATCGTTGGTCGCGACGAGCGGAATGTGCAACTCGCGTGCGACCTTCACGAGCCCTTGGTTGATCACTTCTTCTTCCGGCATTCCGTGGCGCATCACTTCGATGTAGAACCGGTCGCCGAAGATGTCGTGGAACGTTTTCGCCGCATCCCGCGATTTCTCGTAATCGTTCTTGAGCAGCGGCGAGGCCACCATGCCGGACATGCACCCGGATAGGACGATCAGTCCGCGGTTGTGCTTTTCCAGCAGATCCAGATCGATGCGCGGCTTGTAGTAATATCCCTCGAGGAAGCCCTTGGAAATGAGGGCCGTTAAGTTTCTGTATCCCTCGACGTCTGCGGCCAGCAGCGTGACGTGGGCTTCCTCCCGAACGGTGCGGTCGAAGCGTCCGCGCGGCGCGATATAGGCCTCGCACCCGATGATCGGGGTGAGTTTGAAATCGCGCGCAGTGTAGTAAAATTCCATGGCGCCGTACATGACGCCGTGGTCGGTCAGTGCAACGGCGGGGCTGCCGTCTTCGGCGGAACGCCGGCAGAGCCCGTCGACGCGGCAGGCTCCGTCCAAAAGCGAGTACTCACTGTGGACATGAAGATGAACGAACTGACTCACCGGACGGTTTTTTCGACCCTTTGCTTCGGCACGTAAAACTAAAGAAACGGACAGATTAAGACGTTACAGTATTGGTGGGCTTGAACCTGTCCCCGGCGGGCGCCCAACCCGTCCAAGACGCCCCGGAAAAGGCCGAACTCCTCGCCGAGATCGAGCGCCTGCGCTCGCGTATTGCCATGATCGAAGCCGAACGCGACGAGTACGCGCAGCAGAATGCCGAACTGTTCGTGCTTCAGCAAGTTTTCTCCACCATCAATTCGACGCTCGACATCAACGACATCTTGTCGATGGTGCTGCGCGGCGTAACCGAAGCGCTGAAGTTCCGCCGGGTCATCCTCTTCGACGTCGACGAACACGGCAACGTCGTCCGGCGGTTGGAAGGCGATGCGAACGGCACCGTGGTCCATTCGTCCGACGCATTCGACTTTCTGCCGAACTCGACGCTGCACGACGTCGCGCACGGTGTGCTGCAAGTTGCGTTCGGGCACGAATCCGATCCGGATAAACCCCTCTCGGACACCGAAGGTTCCTATTGCGTGGCACCGCTGGTCGCGCGCGACATCGTTCGCGGCATGCTGTACGTCGATCGCCCTCCGGGCGATGAGGTGAGCGAGAACCAGCTCCGCGTCCTCTTGGATTTTGCCGCGCAAGCCGCCATAGCCGTTGAAAACGCGCGCTTGTACGAAGAGACGCGCCGCCTGCTCGAAGAAACGCAGCGCCTGGCGCTCACCGATACGCTTACCGCCATTCCTAACCGTCGCGCGCTGGATGAAATGCTCGACCGCGAATTGCACACGTCCGAACGGTACGACACCCCTTTTGCATTCATCATTTTGGATCTGGACGATCTCAAGAAGATCAACGACTCCGGCGGCCACAGCCTAGGCGACCTGGCGCTCAAGCGGTTCGCCAACGTCTTGAAAAAGACGGCGCGTAAAGGCGACATCGTTGCCCGCTACGCCGGCGACGAATTCGTCGTCGTCATGACCAAAACCGATCGTGAAGCGGCCGAACGCGGCGTGGAGCGCCTTCTCTCGGCACTGCGCCGGAACGGTTTGCAAACGTCGATCGGCGTCGCGATGTTTCCGCTCGACGGCATCGACGGTCAAACGCTTTTTTTTGCCGCCGACGAAGCGCTGTATCATGCCAAACAGAGCGGCAAAAACGCGTTTCGTTTCTTCGATCGCAAGAGCGCCATCGCATTGAAGGCGAGCGCCTTGGGCGCCGCATCGGCGGAAGCGGACTAACGCCAACAATCAAGCAAGAAGGCGTTAAGTTTCGCACAACTCCGCCTTTCCTGGGCGCAAATACTCACGACGCACGCTTGCCTGTTTGTTACGATGCGAGCAATGACGGCGGCGCACTTTACAGCGCAGCCCGATTTGGATGTCGGGGGGACATCATGAACGACAGAAAACGCGCGACGTACGAACGCCTCGTTCAAGCCTCGCTTCTGATCGAAGAAGCGGGCCAGGAGGCTTCGCGCGCGGCGAACGTCGCCGCAAACGCGCGCCAACCCATCGCTCGCATCGCCGAAAGCGTGCTCGAATTGCACGAGCTCGCATCTGCGCTCAATGAAATTTGCAGTTCCGCGGACGCACTGTATCCGCGCGTGGCTGCCCGATTGGGTAACGCTTCGCGCGTTGCGGGACGGCTTGCCGGCACACTTCTGACGGAAGTGAATCGCGCTCAAGCCGGTTTGGATAAAATGCACCTCTCCGTCCGCAGGTCCTCAGAATGTACGCAAGAAGCATCCAGCCTGATCAAAGTAGCGTGAACAGCGCAGCCCTCGTCACCGAATTGCTGCAGGCGCTCGTGGAATCCAGTACGGCCGGCGATCAAGCCGCTTCGAAACTCGGCGAGGTGCTGCGCTCGAACGAAATGTCCAGCGAACAGGCGCTTACGGTCGAGCGCGTTTTCAAGGCGCTTCGCGCGCATTTCGAAGGTCTCGCGCAAGTGCACGAGTCACTGGCGCCCTATCTCCCACCTGAGCAAGCGGCACAGCTGCACGCGGCCGTCGTCGAGTTGCGAGGCAGGCTGGGGCTCGCCGCCGGCGCGTTACGCCGGTGGAATCTCGGCGCGCAATCCTGCACGGAAACCGCTCGCCAAGCCAGCACGACGATGACGTCCGTTCGTACGACCCTCACCAACGCGATCCACGCAGCCGAACAGATTCTCGTCTTTTAGAGCGGACCGCTCGCCCCCACCTGACTAAGGTCGTTTGGGTACCGTAAACCGGAGTAGTATAAAGAAGCAAAGCTCTTATACGCCTCCGCCTTTCCACGGCGTCGAGGGTACGGAAAGGTCCACGTGATCAAGCACGACGTCGTCGTCATTGGTGGCGGCTTGGCCGGCATGCGCGCTGCGGTCGAGGCGGCAGAGCGCGGTGCCGACGTCGCCATCGTCAGCAAGATGCACCCGGTTCGCAGCCACTCGGGCGCGGCGCAGGGCGGCATCAACGCCGCTCTCGGTAACCGCGAGGAAGACACCCCGCAGAACCACGCCTTCGACACGGCCAAGGGTTCCGATTATCTGGGCGATCAAGACGCGATCGAAGCGATGTGCGAGGACGCACCGCATCAGATCATTTGGCTCGAGCATCGCGGCTGCATCTTTTCGCGGCTGCCCGACGGACGCATCGCGCAACGTCCGTTCGGCGGGGCGGGAGCGCCGCGCACGTGTTACTCCGCGGACGTCACCGGACTGGTCATTCTGCACACGCTGTGGGAGCAGCTCGAACGCTTCAACGTAAAAGTGTACGAGGAATACTTCTGCACCGCGCTTTGCATCGAAGACGGCGCCGGCGCGGGGGTGGTCGCGTACAACATGCGCAATGGCGAACTCGAGCTAATCAACGCGAAGGCCACCATCTTCGCCACAGGCGGTGCGGGCCGCATGTACGCGAAGACGACGAACGGATACGCTTCCACGGCCGACGGATTGGGCATCGCGTTCCGCGCCGGCATACCGATTATGGACTTGGAATTCGTGCAGTTCCATCCCACCTCGCTGAAAGAGAACGGCGTGCTGCTCTCCGAAGCGGCCCGCGGCGAAGGAGCGTATCTGCTGAACGCGAGCGGCGAGCGCTTCATGTTCAAGTACGCGCCGAACAAAGGCGAACTGGCTTCACGCGACGTCGTCTCTCGGGCCGAATGGACGGAAATTCTGGAGGGCCGCGGCGTCGACGGCTGCGTACTGCTCGACCTGCGTCACTTAGGCCGCGAAAAGATCCTCGAGCGTCTTCCGCAAATCCGCGAACTCGCGCTGGACGCGACCGGTAAAGACGCAATCGACTCGCCCATTCCGATTCTACCCGGCATGCACTACACCATGGGCGGCATCGAAACGGACATCAACGGGGCAACGCGCGTCCCCGGCGTTTATGCCGCGGGTGAATGCGCAACGCCGAGCGTCCATGGTGCGAACCGCTTGGGCGGCAACTCGCTTCTCGAAACCATCGTCTTCGGTTCGCGAAGCGCAAAGCACGCCATCGAGTACATCAAGTCCGCCGGTGAGGTCCCCCCCTCGGAACGCACGCTCCAGCAAGAGAAAGACCGCTTGAACAAGTGGCTCTCCAAGAGCGGCGGCACGCGCGCGCCGCAGTACCGCGCGGCAATGAACCGCACGATGAGCGAGAACTGCTTCATTTTCCGCAACGAGAAACAGACTTCAGACGGCCGTCGACGAGCTGCTCGAGATTCGCAAGCAGTTCGACGAAAACGTCTACGTGATGGACAAATCCAAAACATTCAACACTGATTTGGTCAACACGATGGAGACGGACTTCCTCATCGACGCAGCGATGTGCGTTGCCAACGGTGCGCTTGCGCGCAAGGAATCCCGCGGAGCACAGGCTCGGACGGATTTCCCCGAGCGCGACGACGAAAACTGGATGATCCACACCCTCGCATGGCGCCGGGACGGCCGTAACCCCGAACTCGACTACTCGCGCAAAGTCACGATCACCAAGTGGCAGCCGCAGGTCAGAACGTACTGAGAATGGCGAAAATCAAACTCGACATCTTCCGCTTCGACGAAGCCGTCGACGAGGTTCCTCACCGCGACGTCGTCGAGGTGGATATTCCGGAAACGACGACTGTGCTCGACGCGCTCGAGGAAGCGAAGGCGCAAGTCGATGGCTCGATCAGTTTCCGGCGGTCCTGCCGCTCGGCGATCTGCGGATCGTGCTCGATGAACATCAACGGCGTTACCGGACTTGCGTGCAAGACGCCGTGCAACACCGTCATGGATCGCGAAGGCGAGATTCATATCGACCCGATGCCGAACTTCCAGCCGATGCGCGACCTTGTCGTGCACATGGATCCGTTCTGGGACAAATACACCCGGCTCAAACCCTACCTGCAGCCTGCCGACAAAGACGAGCAGCATTCGACGGAACGCCGCGTAAGTCCAGAAGACATGAAGAAACTCGTGGATGTCGCGAATTGCATCATGTGCGCGACGTGCTATGCGCTGTGTCCGGTCGTCAGCGTCGATCCCGCGTTCGCGGGACCGGCGGCAATTGCGTACGCCTACCGCTTCATCGAGGACGTGCGGGATGGCGAGCGCTCCGAACGCCTCGCGCAAATCAACGAAGACTACTTGTGGTTGTGCGCACACTGCTATGCGTGCTCGTACTGTCCGAAACACGTAGACCCGCACTGGCGCATCGTCGACGTCAAGCGCGCCACCATCAACGATCGCGTCATGCTGAACGAGCGCGGACCGCGCCACGCGCTCATCGTCAACAAGACGATCCGGCAAACCGGTATGCTTGCCGAGACGGAAGTGGTTCAGGGCACCGTCGGCCGCTTCAACATTCGCGGCGTGTTGAAAGTCGCTCCACTCGCATTACGCATGGCGGCCAAAGGCAAACTGCCGCCGCCCTTCGTCAAACCGATCCCGAAAGTCGACGAAGTGCGCACCATATTCCAGTCCTTGGAGGTCCCGGTCAGTTCATGATCACGAATCGCACACGCGCAACCTCGGGGAGAGTTCCCGCTTGCAGACCGGACATCCGGCGCGCGATGGAGGGGGCCCCGGCTATGCCGGGGGGCGCGGAATCTCGGATGGAGCGCCTGTAAAAATGAGCACTACGTTACTTCCGGAAGAGCAGCCGAAGAATCTTCACCGGCGTTCCAACAGTTCGGAGAGCAAGCGCTACGGGTTCTTTCCGGGATGCGTCGCCAAAGAGTCGTGCAAAGAGCTCTTCAACTCTACCATGCTTCTGGCGGACAAACTGGGCATCGAACTCATTGAGCTCACGGCAGCGTCGTGCTGTGGTGCATCGGTGGTCAACGACACGAATCGCGACATCGCGCGCGTGTTGAACGCGCGCACGTACGCACAGGCCGAAGCACTCGGCTTGGACGACGTAATTACGATTTGCTCGACGTGCACCGGCCACATGCGCGCTGCGAATAAAGAGCTGCTGGACTCGGAAGAGCGCCTGAACCACGCGAACGCGATCCTGGGCAAGTTCGGCGCGAAGTATAGCGGCAACGTCATGGTGCGCCACCTTCTTTGGCTGCTCATCGACGACATCGGTCTGGACAACCTGCGCGGCATGGTGGTTCGCCCGCTCAACGGGCTAAAGGTTGCGCCGTTCTACGGCTGCCACATCATTCGGCCCGAAAGCGTGAACGGCTGGGAGTCGTCGCGCAATCCGCACTCGCTCGAAGACATCGTCGACGCGCTCGGCGGAGAACCCGTCGACTACGCGGGCAAAACGCGCTGCTGCGGCTTCCACATCCAGCTCGAAAAAGACAATGTGGCGGCATCGATGGTCGGCCAGAATATGCGCATGGCAAAAGATAAAGGAGCCGAGGCGGTTATAACGCCATGCCCGCTATGCCATCTCGCGTTAGACGGCTATCAGCAAGATTCCGCGTCGCGCTGGGGCCGCACGGACCTTCCGACGTTCCACTTGCCGCAGCTGGTCGCGTACGCGCTCGGCGTTCCGGCTGAAAAGCTCGGGCTGAACAAGCACCTCATCGATCCGCGAGGCATCATGGTGGAGCGCGACCTCATCGCGTAGGCGTTCGCGCTAAGCGCTCACCGCGTTCTGAACCACGACGTGGACCGAGGCGACTCGGTCCGCTTCGATCTCCATCCGCTCGCCGTCGAAGACGATAATGGACTCTCCCTTGCGCAGCGAATCCAGCATGGCTTCGCGCATGAAATTTGCCATCTGCGCCTGATTGAAGCATTCGGTTATGGCCCGTCCATCGACGAGCGTAACGGTCAGCTCTGCGGGAAAGCGACTCACGATATCATCCCTCCGGTAGGATTGGAATATTCCCGCCGCTTCAATGGACTACACGTCCGGAAAGCGAAGCTCGAGCACGTGCAGCGGTTCGATCGCGACGTTGAAACGCTCGCGGCCTCCAAGGGTGCTTGGGCTCGGCTGCCTATCGAGCGAAAGATCGTGATGCTCGAGGTGCTCAAGGCATCGGTTCACGCCGCTGCGCCCGAATGGGTCGCCGCGGCCGCGAAAGCGAAAGGCCTTCGGCCCGACTCGCCGCTCCGGGGTGAGGAATGGATTTCCGGCCCCTGGGCCGTCCTGTACGCCGTAAACCGCTATCTTCGGACGCTGCGCGCAATCGCGAGGCGCGGCGCGTCACCGATTCCCAAAGCAGCATCGCATGCGAGCGGCCGCACGGTTCTGAAAGTGTTTCCGCACTCTTTGTACGACCGCGCGCTGCTGAGCGGCATATCCGCGCAAGTGTGGTTGCAGCCCGGCGTGACGCCGCAAGACGCGGCTCGCGAGGCCGCTCCGTTTTATCAGCAGCCGCGTGCCGAAGGCAGCGTCACACTCGTACTGGGCGCCGGCAACATTTCCAGTATTCCTCCGCTGGACGTCTTGTATAAGTTGTGCGGCGACGGAAGCGTCTGCATGCTGAAAATGAACCCGGTCAACGACTACCTCGGCCCAATTTTCGAGCGCGTATTCGGGGCTTTCGTAAACGCCGGCTATCTTCGTTTTGCATATGGGGGAGTGGACGCCGGCAGGTACCTTTGCGCGCACGAACTCGTCGACGACATTCACATCACCGGAAGCGAGAGCACGTACCAAACGATTCTCGCGAACATGACGACGCGTAAGCCGATGACGAGCGAGCTCGGCAACGTCAGTCCGACCATCGTCTTCCCCGGCCCCTGGAGCGACGACGACGTCAGCTTCCAGGCGGAAAACATCGCGAGCCAAAAAGCGCACAATGCCGGCTTCAATTGCATCGCTTCGCAAGTGTTGATAGTACCTGGCGCATGGAAACACACGCCGGCGCTTCGGGAACGCATCGGGGGCGTGTTCGAACGGATGGAGCAGCGCCCGGAGTATTATCCCGGCGCTTCCACGCGGCGCGCACGGCTCGCGGGAGACGGCAAAGATCTGCGCACCATCGTTCTCGCCGATCCTGCGCAGAGCGAACATCCGGCGTTTACGACGGAAGCATTCTGCGGCGTGCTCGCGAGCGTCGAGCTTCCCGGCGGCATACGGCAGTACGTGCGAGATGCCGTCGCTTTCGCGAACGATCGGCTGCACGGTACGCTGGGCGTAAACCTCGTCATTCATCCGGCGACGATAAAAGAACATCGTGCCCTCGTCGACGAGGCCATCGCAGAGTTACGGTATGGATGCGTCGCCGTGAACGGCTGGACCGGCATCGGATATTTTCTCACCGAAACGCCATGGGGCGCGTATCGTGGAGAAACGACGCGGGGCACCGCAAGCGGTACCGGCGTCGTCCATAATTCTTATTTTCTCACGCGAACGGAAAAGAGCGTCATATACGCGCCGTTCGCGCCCTTTCCGCGTAGCGTCCGCGGCGGTGAATTGAGCTTCCTTCCGCGGCCGCCGTGGTTCGTTACGAACTCGATGCAAGCGGAAATCGGTCGCGCACTGTGCGACTTCGAACTCGCGCCTTCACCTGGCCGGGCGATGCGCGTCGCCGTGCTCGCGATGCGCGCGTAAAAAACTTATTGCACGTTGACGGGAATCGACGCTACGGCGCCGCTCTCTTCTTTCACCGTGACGGTGCACGAACCGCGCGAAACCGGAGCGGCGCTGTAGGTCGCGGAATTTTCTCCGGATGCGGCAAGCGTGACGTTTGCGATGCCGCTGCACGCGTCTCGCTCGGAGAAAGCGGCAACCGCCGCGGAACTTTGCACGAGGAAGAGTTTGGCCTCCCCGTTTATCGCGAGGTTGAGCGGCCCTTGCGGCGAGACGGCGATCGTCGCGCGACCGGAAGATGCATTCCCGGAGGCGGACTGCGCGCTCAGCGTTTGACCTGGCCGCCATACCGCTCCGTCGGTAAAACGCACGGAGTCGACTTTGCAGGTGACGTTGGGAGAAACGAACGCCGGCAGCACGAATGCCTGGCCGGCACCGTTGCGGTATTTGTGAGTGATCTCGATGCCCGGAGAAAACGTTCCCACATCGCGGATGACGAACGTCTGTCCATTTGAATCGACGGCGAAATTGATCAGATCCGCGGTTTTCGACGATTCGTTCGTGAATTGAATCTGGATGCCGTCGCTCGTGGAGGCGACGGGAACGCCGAAGAGGGTTTGCGTGCCGGACGAAAGCATCGGCGCGCAGCTGTTCACCTGTACCGGCGGCGAGCTGGTATCCGCCGTAGCGGATCCGAACAGCGGCAGAATGGCGATGAGACAGCCGGCCGGAACACCCTTGCGCATCGTAAAAACATTCTACGCCCGCTCTCGAGCTCCGTTCTGGACCGAGAGTTCCCAACGGTATCCGTCGGGATCGTGGAACCAGAGGCCCATGTGAGCAGAGCCGGACGCCTCGGGTCCAATCTCGTCACCGGGATCCTCGAGTTCCACGCCGTTCTTCTTCAGCGTTTCCAATGCGTCGCGCAGCGCTTGCATATTCTGCAGGTGAAAAGACATGTGATCGAACGTCTCGGGATGCGGCGTGCCTTCGTGCAGCACGATCGTGACCTGCTCGTTCGAGAGGCCGACGCCGCCCTCGAACCGGAAGATCTCCTCCAAGTCGAAATTCTTCTTCCAAAACGCCGCACAGGCATCCGGTTCTTTCACCGCGAGGCCGAAATGCCCAACCGCGCCAAGTTTCACCTTCGTCATGAGCACCTTGTACCCGCTGCGCGGGACGCAGCTCGGTTTGCTGCGGCAATAATTGCTCTGGTGCTCGGTCTTGCCGCTTGCGCTTCACCCGCGCACGACGGCGGGTGCGGTACTGCCCGCCCTGCTTAGTCTCGGAGAATGTCCGTGGACGTCTTCTCGTAGCGCATGAGATCGCGCTTGTATGCGCGCACGATCCGATCGTAACGCATTTCCAAATGGTTTGCGAGGGCGACTGAGCGCGAATTCATGCGATCGATCAGGGCGTAGAGCCGAGCGATTCGCAATTCGGCGAAAGCGTACGCCAGCACGGCGCGAGCGGCTTCGATCGCGTACCCATGGCCGTGATACGCGCGGTTGAAAATCCATGCGATTTCCACGTCCGGCTCGTACCCCGGAATTTGCGTGACGCCGCATTCGCCGATGACGCGGTGTTCGGCTTTGTGCAAGACCGGCCAGATGCCGTACCCTTGCCGCTCGTCGCGTTCGGCCATTCGCTGAACGAGACGTTCGGTTTGTTCGCGATCCAGCGCGCCGCACGGAATGAAGCGCATCGTCTCCGCATCGCCGTAAATGGCAAATGCGTCGTCGAGGTCGCGCGGCAGCTGCCATTTGCGTATCAGCAGCCGTTCGGTTTCGATGAAACTCAACGAACGCCCGCGGCTCGAAGCATCTGCATCACGCGATCGACCGGTAAACCATATACGGTGACGCCTCGTTGTCCGGTCATCGTCTTCGCACTGAATAGCGCGTCGTAAATGGCCGCCTCGGTCGCTTCGGCCGTCGCGCGATAGACCGCGTTGAGCGTATCCTCATTTTCGGTAATGTGGTTCGCAGGCGGCGAAATAGTGAAATTTCCGGCGTGGTTGAAGACGTAGCCGGTGCTGAACGCGAGGAAGAGATCGCCGCTGCCGACGTCGCTCGTCAATCCCGTGCGGGCCATTCCTAGACCGGCACGCAGCGCAACCGCGCGCAGCTGCCGCGAATCGAGCGGAGCGTTCGTCGCGACGACGATGATGATGCTTCCCGAGGCCATTCTTCCGTGGAGCGAGACGCGGTGCGGAAACGTCATCCGGTATTCGTTCTTGAGCCGCTCGCCGACGTGTACGCCGTCCACGGTCAGCTGTTCGCGCGTCGATCCGGTGTTGTCGTTGACCAGCACGCCGACCGTATAGCCGCCGAGATCTTTCGGAATCACGCGCGACGCGGAACCGATTCCCGCTTTGAACCCGAATGCTTTCATTCCGGTGCCCGCACCGACGCTGCCGCGCTCGAATTGCCCGGGCCTGGCGGAATTCAGTAAACGCAGGACGTCGCTCGCGCCGACCGCGCGCGCCTGAATGTCGTTCAGCAATTGGTCGTCGCATTCCGCGACGACCGGAAGGGGCACGTCGTCGCTTCGCCCGACTTGCGGATGTTTTTCGATCTGCCAACTCACGACGCCGTCATCGGCGCGGCCGATGTCGAGAGTATCGGTGAGAACGATCGGCTCCTCGAGATAACCCGACTCGTTTATCCAATGCGTTCCCGTCATCTCACCGTTTCCGTTGAACGGCACCGCGGCCGCTGCGACTTTGCGATCCCACGGGTCGGCGTCAGGCAGAATCGCCGTCGCACCCGTGCGGATGCTTTCGCCCTCGACTTTGGTCACATGCGAAACCATCACGCCCGGAACGTCGGTAATACCGTCGAGCGGCCCGGGCGGGTACGATCCGAAACGGAATGGTATCGCCGCCGAGGCCGCCGTTCCGGCGGCAAGCAGCAGCAAACAGAAAAATCCGGCAATGACGCGTCCCATGGCGCACGATTAGGCCCATCGGCCAAGAAGGCCCTGCAGGCTCGCTCTAGCGCCTTACCTAAGTGATCGACTTTACTTGTAGGGGAGTATGGCCATACTGACGGTTCCGGAGAAGTTCAAAGCCGCTCACGTCTACGAGAACCTCTCGACCGCCGAGCTCGTCGAACACGCGCTTCGCCGTGGCGAAGGCGTGCTCGGAAACGAGGGACAGCTCATCGTCGACACGCGTCCCCACACCGGCCGCTCGCCCAAGGACAAATTTTTCGTCAGAGAACCGTCGAGCGAGGCTCATATCGATTGGGGCGACACCAATCGCGCCATCGAACCTCACGTGTTCGAAGCGCTCTGGGATCGCGTCAACTCGTACCTCTGGGAGCGTGAGGTCTACTCGCTGGACTGCTACGTTGGAGCGGACGAAAATTATCGCCTGCCGGTTCGCGTCGTAACCGAATTCGCGTGGCATAATTTGTTCGCGCGCGATCTGTTCATCGTGCCGGATTCCGTGCCGAAAGACTTCGCGCCCGAATTCACCGTCGTCGACGCCGCGCTTTTTCAAGCCGACCCGCAGCGCGACGGCACCAATTCCTCGACGTTCATCCTCGTGAACTTCGCGAAGCGCCTGATCCTTATCGGCGGCACGCGGTACGCCGGTGAAATCAAGAAGTCCGTCTTTACGATCATGAATTACTTGCTGCCGCTGCGCAGCACGCTGCCGATGCATTGTTCGGCGAACGTCGGAACCGGCGGCGACGTTGCGATTTTCTTCGGCCTTTCGGGAACCGGAAAGACGACGCTTTCCGCGGACGCGCGTCGCCCGCTGATCGGCGACGACGAACACGGCTGGTCGGCAAACGGCATCTTCAACTTCGAAGGGGGCTGCTATGCGAAGGTGATCCGCCTCTCGCAGAAAGCCGAGCCGGAAATTTGGGCCGCTTCCCATCGTTTCGGTGCGGTGCTGGAAAACGTCGCGTACGATGAGAACACGCGCGTGTTGGATCTGGATTCGGATGCAAAAACCGAAAATACGCGATCGGCGTACCCCATCGACTTCATCCCGAACATCGTCGCCGGCAGCAAAGGCGATCACGCGAAAACGATCGTCATGCTCACTGCGGATGCGTTCGGCGTATTGCCGCCCATCGCCAAGCTCAGCAAAGAGCAGGCGATGTACCACTTCCTTTCGGGCTACACCGCGAAAGTGGCCGGCACCGAGCGCGGCGTAACCGAACCGCAAGCAACCTTCTCGACGTGTTTCGGCGCTCCGTTCATGGTGCAGCATCCGACCGTGTACTCGCGCCTGCTCGGCGAGCGCATCGACAAGCATCGCGTCCAGTGCTGGCTCATCAACACGGGCTGGAGCGGCGGTCCGTACGGCGTCGGCAAGCGCATGGCGATCGGCTACACGCGCGCGATGGTCAATGCGGCAATTGAAGGCGCGCTGTCCCGCGTGCAATTCGAAGACGAACCGTTCTTCGGGCTCTCGATCCCGCTGCAAGTTCCGGGCGTTCCCAGCGAAGTGCTCGATCCGCGCAACGTGTGGCTCGACGGCGCCGCCTACGACGCCCAAGCGAAAAAACTCGCTTCGCTCTTCGCCAAGAATTTCGAGAAGTTCGAAGCGCACGCCGCCCCGGCGGTTCTCGCCGCCGCGATCAAGCCGTAAGCGAGAGCGCCCGCATTATCGGGCGGTAGATCATCGGAACTTCCGTCAGCACCGGAACGATCCGTTCGCGCGCCGCGCGCAGTAGCGGACTGGGCGTTGCCAGCACTCGCGTGAGGAGATCGGTTCGCCGCAGAACGCCTCTTGCAACGGCTAGCCGTTCGCGCTCGTAGGAGTCGAACAGCGAGGACTGCGCCTCGCCGCAAGCCACGCGCGCCAGTTTTTCGGCAAGACTCCACGCATCGTGCAGACCGATGTTCATGCCCTGGCCGCCGACCGGACTGTGGGTATGCGCGCTATCGCCGGCGAGAAAAACGTTTTCGCGGCGCATCGCGCTCGCCAGCCGCCGCTGCACGCGAAACCGGTTGCTGCAAACGACCCGCTCGACGACGGTGTCTTCATATCGTGCCTGCGTCAGACGCTCTTGCAGCCAGTCAACTTCCGCGTACTCGGGCAAATGTTCGCCCGGCGCGATGACGACGACGCGTCGCAGGCCCTCGTTCATCGCAAACATCGTCACCACGCCACGCTCGTGGACGTGTACGCGCGCTTCCGCGGACTTAATCTCCGTGCGCAACTCGACGTCGCAAAGCAGCGCGCTTCCGGGGTAGGAATTTCCCAAGAACGCGATTCGGGCGAGCTCACGTACGGTGCTGTGGACTCCGTCGCATCCGACGACGAACCGTGAATGCATAGTGCGAGTGTCGCCCGCCGCTTCTCGTATGACGGTTTCCACCGCGCCGGCGCGCTGCTTCAAACCGGCGAGTTCGGCACCGTACCGGACGCGGCCGCCGAGCTGGAGGAGCCGCGCCTCCAGCAGCGCCTGCGTCTTCCACTGCGGAAGAATCGTCACGTATTTGTAGTCGCCGCCGAAGTGCTGGAACGACACGAACGCGGACCGGTACGGCGTAACGAAACGCACTCCTTCGATCCGATTTGCTGCGCTCAAGACCTCGGATACGAGATCGGCGCGACTGAAGAGGCGCATCGTGCCCGGCATGATTGCCAGTGCTTTCGAATGTGCCGCCGGCGAATTCGAACGCTCGATCACCAGGCACTCGCGCCCACGCCGCTGCAGTTCCGACGCGAGAAAAAGTCCCACCGGCCCGGCGCCGACGATGAGCGTCTCCGCATATTCCACTAAGTTTGCTCGCCGATTCCGACTGCTTTGAACAGAATACGTTTAGGGCGCCCTCCGTCGAATTCGCCGTAATGAACGCGCTCCCAGGTGCCGAGATCGAGTTTGCCGCCGGTGACGGGTACGATGATTTGGTGCCCGAGCAGCATGCGCTTCAGATGCGCGTCGGCGTTGTCTTCTCCCGTGAGATGATGCTTGTAGTCCGGCTTGCGCGGCGCCAAATCCTCGAGCCACTCCATGATGTCTTGCCAGAGTCCGGATTCACGATCGTTGACGAAGATGCTTGCGGTTATATGCATCGTGCCGACCAGAATGAATCCGTCGAACAGCCCCGCTCTCTTGCGTACCCCTTCGACCCGATCGGTGACGTCGAGTATTTCGTACCGGCTTTTCGTCGTGATAGTCTGATGCTCGGTGTGTGCGATGAGATCTTTCATGCGTTTCTAAGCATATTCTCCGGCGCCGTGCGTTATCGTGAAGTCGTCCTTCCTCCCACGGAGTTTTAACTTGTGAAAACCCTTCGGTCTCTTCTTCTCCCGGCGGCGCTGGGCGCCGCTTTACTCGCTCCTGCGGCTGCTTTTGCGCAGCAGTCCGGGCAAGCGCCTGCGCCCGCCGCCGGCGCACCGGGCACGTATTCGCACCATGGCCACGGCCACGGATTCATGCGGCTGATGCGCGGCGTCAATCTGAGCACTCAGCAGAAAACGCAGATCAAACAGATCATGCAGCAGTACCGCCAAGCCCATCCGCGCGGCACCCAAATGGACCTTCAGTCCCGCCGGCAATCACGCACTCAGTTGCGGCAGCAGATCATGAACGTCCTTACCCCGCAACAGCGCGCGCAAGTGCAGCAGAACGAGCAGCAATTCCGCCTTCAGCGGCAGCAGCGCGGCCAAGACGGGTCCGCGCCGTCGGCTCAATCCTCACCGAATCCCTAAACTGGGAAGCTTCACTCCTCGGGCGGAGCGGTCGCAGCGGCGGCGGCTCCGCTTTTGTTTTGCGGCGTTGGCTTTCGCCTGGTCGGTACGTACGTTCGACCGTTCCCTGCCGGGTGTCCGAATGACTTGTGCGGCATTCTCGCGTAGTTGCGTGGGATGACGAGCGGCGATACCCTCGCAATACTGGTCGGCGGCGGCCCGGCCCCCGGGATCAACGGCGTCATCGCCGCTGCAACCATCGAAGCCATCCACAGCGGCTTACGCGTCGTCGGCATCTACGACGGCTATTATCACATCGCAAGAGGCGACACGTCGCACGTCGTCGAGCTCGGCATCGAAGACGTGTCGCGCGCGCACGCATCCGGCGGATCGATCTTGCGTACGTCGCGCACCAATCCGGCGAAAGATGAAACGACGCTGGCACAATGCGTTCGCGCCCTCACGAACATCGGCGTGCGTTATCTCATTGCCATCGGCGGCGACGACACGACGTATGGTGCGACGCGTATCGCTCAGCTCGCGCAAGGGCGCCTCGGCGTTGCGACGGTTCCGAAAACGATCGACAACGATCTCCCGCTTCCCGACGACTCGCCCACGTTCGGCTTCGAAACCGCGCGCTCGGTCGGCACGGGCATCGTCGAATGCCTCATGGAAGACAGCCGCACGACCGGGCGTTGGTACTTGGTCGTCAGCATGGGCCGCAAGTCCGGTGCTCTCGCGCTCGGCATGTGCAAATCCGCCGGCGCCGAGCTTGCAGTCATCCCGGAGGAGTTTCCCGGCAATGAGATCGACCTCGACGCGGTTGTGGACACGATCGTCGGTTCTATCCTCAAACGCAAAGCCGCCGGCAGCAACAACGGCGTGGCGGTGATCGCCGAAGGGATTGCGGAACGCCTTTCCGAGAGGCAGCTCGCGGCGTTCGCAAGCGTCGCGCGAGACGCGTACGGTCACATCCGCCTTGCCGACATTCCGCTCGGCGCCGTGCTTCGCGATGCCGTTCGCGCGCGACTCGGCGAACTCGGAGTCGAGACGACGATCGCGACCAAGGACATCGGTTACGAGCTTCGTTGTGCCAAACCGGTTCCGTTCGACCTCGAATACACGCGAACGCTTGGATACGGCGCCGTCCGGTATCTGCTGGGCGGCGGCAGCGGCGCGCTGATAGCGCTTTCGGGCGGACGCGTCATTCCGGTCCAGCTCGCGGAGTTGCGAGACGCGGCAACAGGACGGATACGCGTGCGCATGGTCGACGTGAACGCCGAACCGTATTCCGTCGCTCGAAAATACATGACCCGGCTGGAACCCGACGACTTTCGCGAACCGCGGCCTGTCGCAAATAGCGGCCTTTACGAACCTGACGGCGGCCGAATTCCGCGAAAGATTCGAAAACGCCATGTTGGTGTGACGTGCTCGAAAGATCGGCAGTACCGCTTCTTCTTTTCGCGCTCTGGCTGACTGCATGCGGCGGCGGCTCTTCCTCGGCCGCGCCCGGAACGCAACCCTCGATGCCGCCGTCGATATCGCCCATATCGCCATCTCCGGGAAACACGGCCCAGCCGCAAAGTTGCACTTCGAACAGCACTCCCGCGCCGACGCCGACACCTGCGGGCCCCTCTGCGCAACCCGCGTCCGGATTGACCGTTCCTTCCGGCTTTTCCATTCAGATCGTCGGACATGTCGGCGGAGCACGCGAGCTCGCCGCCGCGCCGAATGGAGATCTCTTCGTCGGCACGACGGGTTCGAGCGTCTACGTCATTCAGAACGCGGAAGGCCAGGCCGCGTACCCGGCTGTTTTCACGAACGTCGGCGATTCGCCCGCGGCCGGCGTCGCGCTCTCGCTGTCCGCGCCGAATTGTGCGATGTACGTGGGCGCGCAGTTCGGCGTGTATCGCATTCCGTACGTCGTCGGCGACGAGGTTGCGCCGGCGGCACCAGAAAAAATTGCGAGCGTGCGTCCCGGCGGAAGCGGCGATCATTCGACGACGTCGGTTGCGGTGGCGAACGGCGTGCTCTATGCAAGCGTCGGCTCGTCCTGCAACGCCTGCAGCGAAACGGATGCGACGCGCGCAACCATTCAGCAGATGCAACTGGACGGCAGCGGAATGACGGCCAAGGCGATTCACATTCGCAACGCTATCGCGCTCGCCGTGAATCCCGCAACCCAAACGCTCTGGGCAGGCGATGCCGGACAGGATTCGCTGCCGGCGGGCCACCCGTACGAGTTCTTCGACGCAGTCACGCTGCACTCGGGAACCGCGGATTACGGCTGGCCTGACTGCGAGGAGAACCGGCACGCGTACACGCCCGGCGCGAACTGCAGCAGCACCGTCGTTCCGATCGTGGAATTTCCCGCGTACGAAACCATCATCGGCGCCGCATTCTACCCGGCGAACCAATCGGGAACGTACGCATTTCCGGCGGCCTATCGAGGCGGCGCCTTCGTGGCGATGCACGGCTCGTGGCATCAGGACGGCAGCGGAAAATACGTTTCACAACCGCGTGTGGCGTATGTTCCGATGAACGGCGAGGGGCCCGCGAGTGCGGTGAACTGGAGCGACCCGGCGGCTCAATGGAGCGACTTCGTGAGCGGTTTTCAGCTCCCGGACGGCACGACGAGAATCGGACGGCCGACCGGCATCGCGATCGGCCCCCGCGGAAGCTTGTTTATCGCGGACGATCAAACGGGAAATATCTACCGCATACGTCCATGATAACTGTTCCGCCCGCATTTACCATCGCGCAGATTGCCACCGTCGACGGCGCGCGTGAATTGGCTTTCTCGCCGAACGGCGATCTCTACGTCGGCACGCGGGGAACGCGCATCTTCGTCGTCCGGCGCGCGGAGAACGCGCGGCCTGACGCGCCCACCGTTTACGTTACCATCGACGACGCGCCCGATGCGGGCGTCGCCTTTTCCGCAGGCGTCCTCTACGTCGGCACCCAGCACGCAGTCTGGCGCGTGCAGAACGGACGCGCGACGAAACTTGCGTCGGTGCGAAGCGGCAGCCCGCCGCCCGGCAGCGACGGAGACGTGCACACGACGACGTCGGTTGCCGCAACCGGCGCAGCGGTCTACGCAAGCGTCGGATCTTCGTGCAATGCGTGCGTCGAAACGGACCGGACGCGCGCAACCGTCGGCAAAGTACAAGACGGGCGGTATCTGCCGATTGCAAGGCGCATTCGAAATGCGATCGCCCTGACGATCGATCCGCAAACGCGCGCGCTCTGGGTCAGCGATGCCGGGCAGGACGAGCTTCCGCCGGGACATCCGTACGAATTCTTCGACGACTTAACGGCTCAAAGTCTCCCTGCCGACTACGGCTGGCCGTTCTGCTATGAGAACCGCCGCCACAAACCCGGAACGAACCAGAACTGCACGCATGTTGCGTTACCGCAGATCGTCTTTCCACCGTACGAAACGCCGATAGGCGCGATCTTCTATCCCACCGGTGCGCGTGGCCGCTATGCTTTTGCGCGGCAGTACGCCGGTGGCGCATTTATCACGCTGCACGGCTCATGGCACGGTCCGGCGCAGGGTCTTTCCGGTTATCAGCCGCCGCTGGTCGTCTTCGCGCCCATGCGCGACGGAAGGCCCCTGCACTCCATAAATTGGAGCAATCCGGGCACGCAGTGGACGCAATTCGTGGGCGGCTTCCAGGCCGGCGGCTCCATCGATCGCCTCGGACGTCCGACGGGAATCGCGGTCGGGCCGGAAGGCGATCTGTTCGTGAGCGACGACCAGACCGGCGCGATTTACCGTATTCGGCCCAAGCCGGATCCTACGGCTTCAGGCCATCGATGAAGCTTTGAGCGCGCGCCATACCGTCGTTGTCGTTCTGGATTTTGTACTGCCGAAGCGCCTCTCGCGCGTCGTATCGAGACTTCATCCGCTTTCGCGAGTTTATTTTCGATTTGCGCGCGCAGCAGCAGCGCGTCGGCATCGTGAGGATAAGCCGACATGTAGTCGTCGATTTGCGTGAGCGCCTCCGTATAATGCTGGTCGCCGTACTGCGTCATGCTCAGCCAATAGTGCGCGCCCGTGAAATTGCGATCGATGCTCACGGCTTTTCCCAAGTCGGCGGCCGCGTCGTTCAGGTCGCTTTGGCGATACGCGCTTAGCCCACGGTAGAAATACGCATTTTCCTCGCCTGGAACGAGCGCGATGACCGCGGTGCAGTCTTTGCGCGCGGCGTCGTAGCGGCTCGTTCCGAAGTTAGCGCGGCAGCGCGCGAGCAGCGCTCGCGGATCGTTCGGATCGATGGCCACGACCTGCCGCGCATCGGCCAAGGCGAGTAGGTATTCTCCGAGGAAAAAGTAGGCTCGCGAACGCGCTCGCAAAGCCAGCTCTCGGCTCGTATCCAAACTCAGCGCTTTCGTACAATCGGTTACGGCGCTGTCGTATTGCTCGAGTTCGTTCCGGGTATCGCACCGTGTGGCGTACGCATATGCGTAGTCCGGATTCAACTCGATAGCCGCATTGTAATCCAGCAGTGCTGCCGTCGGTGCGCCATTCGAATCCTTCGCGTCCCCGCGAAGCACGAGCGCCTGGACGTTTTTCGGATCGGTGTGGAGCACCTGGTCGAGAATCTCGATCGCACCTTTGTAGTCGCGCTTGTCGAATAATGCCTGCGCTTGATCGACGCTCGGCGCGCACATGGCGCGCCCCGCTGCGCATGCGAAAAACGCGGCGAAAACCGCGGCTGCTATCACCCGTCTTTTCATGAGTGGCCCTTCGCTTGCTTGCGATTGAAGCCCCGCCGCCCGCGGTGGGTACGAACCGCCCATGGCTGAAATATTTGGTAAAGGCGGAGAAACGGTCCCCGTAAGCGGCTACTACGAATGTTCGGACTGCGGTCATCGCGAGGAGTTCCGCCGCGGCTCGGCCTTCCCGCCGAATCATCATCAGGACAAACCATGGTCGCTCTATCAAGCGACCGAAGATCTGCCTGCGCAGCAGTCCGCTAAGGACTGATTGCGCGCTCGACCGCGGCGCGGATTTGCGGGTACGCGCGCTGCGCGATCTCGGCGTAACCGAAATCGTTCGGATGGTAGCCGTCGTCGCACAGGTATTCCATCCCGGCGTAGAGCGGCGCGCTGGTGAATTCGAACATGTCGATGAACCCGTCCCCACGCACGTTCGCTATTTCGCGCATGCGGTCGTTGAGTCGCGCGCACAGACGCTGAATCGGGGCCTTCAACAAGCGCGGAACGCCAACCGTGCGCGTGACGTCGGGCATACCTCCGGCGACGACCTGAGCGCTCGGCGCCGCTGCATGAATCGCAGCGAGTAATCCCCGGAACCGGCGCGTGATGACGAGAACGTCACGCGTATACCGCAGATCGTTTGCGCCGGCGATTACGAGCACGACGTCCGCGGAAATCCGTCGTAGTTGCGGGACCTGATGGCGCAGGACGTCCGCCATCGTGGAATGCGGGATCGCGAAATTGAAGAGCGAGCTTGCGGGGCGCTCTTCCCGCAACTGCGAGTGCAGCCGGTGTGCCATGCCCGTCTCGCGAGCGGAGGCGCCGAGCCCATACGCGAGGCTGTCGCCCAAAACTGCCAGCGCGAGCGGCGCGGGTTCCCTACGTGGCTGCGGATAAGCGTGCATCGGCGCCTGACTCCCCTTTACAATATCGTCCCCGCCGGAGCCTCGATTAATCCTAGGACTTTCGACCGGCTCATGCCCGACGATCGGCGGGAACGGCATCTCCGGCGCTGAAGGTTCGCGCGGAGGGAACGATGCAACACGATGATCGGAAACTAACGCGCGCCGATGTGCTCAAACACATCGTCGTCCTGCCGGCGCTTGCCGGTGCGCTCGCCGCCGACGCAGCCTCGGTCGCCTTGGCGGCCGACAACAAGAAGCAATTTCACTACCAGGACAAGCCCGCAAAGAACGGCGAGCGGTGCAGCGGGTGCCGCTTGTTCAAACCGCCGGCCTCGTGCAAAGTCGTGACCGGCACCATAAGCCCCCACGGCTGGTGCGTCGCCTGGACGAAGAAATAAGCGGCGCGGCGCAGGGCGAATGCAAAAAGCCCGCGGTCGTTCGACCGCGGGCTTCGTTGTATTTAATCTGGCGCCGACCTACTTTCGAGGGACCCTGCGGTCCGACTATCATCGGCGCTGGCGGGCTTAACTGCCGTGTTCGGGATGGGAACGGGTGGAACCCCGCCGCTATGAGCGCCAGAAACCTGATCCCTCCGTCGCGCCGAGCCGGAGCTCCAGGCTGCGACGAAGGAAAGCTGCGTAGAGAAGAACTTCCAGTGCCAGACAGAGGAAGCAATCAAAAATTTCCGGGCGATTAGTACCGGTCAGCTCCACCCCTTGCGGGGCTTCCACCTCCGGCCTATCAACGTGGTAGTCTACCACGACCCTTCACACTTACGTGATCGAGATCTCATCTCGGAGTCAGTTTCACGCTTATATGCTTTCAGCGTTTATCTGGTCCGAACATAGCTACCCGGCTATGCCCCTGGCGGGACAACCGGTTCACCAGCGGTTCGTTCAACCCGGTCCTCTCGTACTAGGGTCGACACTCCTCAAATCTCTAACGCCCACGGCGGATAGGGACCGAACTGTCTCACGACGTTCTGAACCCAGATCGCGTACCGCTTTAATGGGCGAACAGCCCAACCCTTGGGACCTACTACAGCCCCAGGATGCGACGATCCGACATCGCGCGTCATTCCACCGTTCCCGATGGCGCAGACTATATCTTCACCTTTCTCGATTGCTCGAGGTAAGGGCCGGCGTATGATAGCGGCGGTAGATTTGCACGACGCATCGTGCAGCGCTCGCTATCTCATCGTTCTTGCGAACGAATCAGTCGTTACGGGGTCACACGCAGATCGCTCTCGCGTGGACTTCCCACGGTATTGTCCCGCACTCGACACTTGCAATGCCGCGTGCGTCGGAGTTCACCGTTATAAGCCGGAACTTTTGCCGCTGTTTCCAGCGCAACACCCCTGATGTTGAGGTGCCAAACCTCCCCGTCGATGTGGACTCTTGGGGGAGATAAGCCTGTTATCCCCAGAGTAGCTTTTATCCGATAAGCGACGGCCCTTCCATTCGGTACCGCCGGATCACTTAGCCCTGCTTTCGCACCTGCTCGACCTGTCCGTCTCGCAGTCAGAGCTCCCTTTTGCCTATGCACTCTAAACGAACGGTTTCTGACCGTTCTGAGGGAACCTTTGGGCGCCTCCGTTACTCTTTAGGAGGCGACCGCCCCAGTCAAACTGCCCGCCTGACGCTGTCCTACTACCGGATTACGGCAGCTAGTTAGAAGCCCAAGATTTTCAGGGTGGTATCCCAAGGTTGGCTCCCCGCGAGCTAGCGCCCGCAGATCATCGCCTCCCACCTATCCTGTACAGAAAATCTCAGACCCCAACATCAGGGTACAGTAAAGACTTCATGGGGTCTTTCCGTCCTGCCGCGGGTAACCAGCATCTTCACTGGTACTGCAATTTCGCCGGGCCCCCCATTGAGACAGTGTCCAAGTCGTTACTCCATTCGTGCAGGTCGGAACTTACCCGACAAGGAATTTCGCTCACTTTTTTTCCGGCGCTTTCACGCAAGAGTGGACTATATCTTCATCCAGGACCCTAATCAAAATCCCGCAGCGTCGTAACGTCTGCAGTTCTTTTGAAAACCTGGAGCTCGGCGTGTAGTCTCTGAGGATCCCCTACGACCGTAGGGTTTCCTGCGGATTGTCCAATCCACAACCATTTTTACTGCGACGCGCCAGGATGGCGCTAGCGATCGGAGCGATCGCCCGCGAGTAGGTTGGGCTCTAAGGATGTTCCCGCATACAGCCGAGTTTTCGTTCGCACATTACTGTGCGATGAGGCAACGATAAAGTTGTTACCTTAGGACGGTTATAGTTACCGCCGCCGTTTACTGGGGCTTCAGATCAAAGCTTCGCTTGCGCTAACCTCTCCCTTTAACCTTCCAGCACCGGGCAGGAGTCAGCCCCTATACGTCCGCTTTCGCGTTCGCAGAGACCTGTGTTTTTGTTAAACAGTCGCTTGGACCTATTTTCTGCGACCTCCCTCGGCTTTCGTCGTAAAGACTAGACCAAAGAAGGCACCCCTTCTCCCTAAGTTACGGGGTCAATTTGCCGAGTTCCTTAACAGGGGTTCTCCCGTCGCCTTAGCATGCTCTGCCAGTCTACCTGTGTCGGTGTACGGTACGGGCACCTATGATCCTATCTAGAGACTTTTCTTGGCAGCGTAGAGTCCGCTACTTCGGATCCGAAGATCCTCGTCATCGCATCTCGGAGTTGCCACACGGATTTGCCTATGTGACCTCCTACCAACTTAAACGCACACATCCATCGGTGCGCTAGCGTATCTTCCTGCGTCATCCCTTCGATTCATAGATCTAACGAACGGTCGGCGCAATCGCGCGTGCGCTCGGTTGCGTCATAGATTGGCCCTCGCGCGTCTACGCTCGGAAAATCAAGAGCGCTTCGTAAACAAGCGATTTGATTGACACTGTTCGGAAAGATCTAAACGGTCATCGGTGGTAGCAGAATATGAACTGCTTGTGCATCGCCTACGCTTCTCAGCCTCGGCTTAGCTCCCGACTCACCCTGAGACGATTGACGTTGCTCAGGAAACCTTAGACTTCCGGCGAGAGAGGTTCTCACTCTCTTTTCTCGCTACTTATACCTGCATTCGCACTTGTAGTTCGTCCAGCCGTCCTCACGGTCGACCTTCGGCCTACGCTACAACGCTCCCCTACCGATTAGTTTTGCTAATCCCAAAGCTTCGGTTATATGCTTGAGCCCCGTTACATTTTCGGCGCCCCATCACTCGACTAGTGAGCTATTACGCACTCTTTCAAGGGTGGCTGCTTCTAAGCCAACCTCCTAGTTGTCTGTGCGACGAGACTTCCTTTACCACTGAGCATATATTAGGGACCTTATTGTTGATCTGGGCTGTTTCCCTTTTGACAATGGAGCTTATCCCCCACTGTCTGACTGCTGCGATGTACGCCTCGGTATTCGGAGTTTGATGGGGTTCGGTAAGCCGGTAAGCCCCCTAGCCCTGTCAGTGCTCTACCCCCAAGGGTTAAATCGCAACGCTAGTCCTCAAACTATTTCGGGGAGAACCAGCTATCTCCAAGCTCGATTGGCTTTTCACCCCTATCCACAAGTCATCCAATGTTTTTTCAACAACAACAGGTTCGGGCCTCCACATGAGGTTAATCATGCTTCACCCTGCTCATGGATAGATCGCTTGGTTTCGGGTCTACTGATACGGACAAGCGCCCTATTCAGACTCGCTTTCGCTACGGCTCCGGCTCAACACCTTAACCAAGCCCGTACCAAGTAACTCGCAGGTTCATTCTTCAATAGGCACGCGATCACACATATAAAAATAGTGCTTTCACGGTTTGTAAGCACGCGGTTTCATGTTCTATTTCACTCCCCTTCGGGGGTTCTTTTCACCTTTCCCTCACGGTACTGATTCGCTATCGGTCTCCACAGAATATTTAGCCTTGGAAGATGGTCCTCCCAGTTTCAGACAGGGTTTCCCGTGCCCCGCCTTACTCACGAACAACTCCGCAAGATCGATTGATTTCGCCTACAGGACTATCACCTTCTGTGGTGCGGCTTTCCAGCCGGCTTCTGCTATCGATCGATTTTGTAACTTGCGCCCAGCAGATCAGTGCTGAGATGGTTGCCGTACAACCCCGCACATGCAACGCCTGATCGCTTGCACATATGCGGTTTAGGCTGTTCCCAGTTCGCTCGCCACTACTACGGGAATCTCGGTTGATGTCTATTCCTCCGGCTACTTAGATGTTTCAGTTCACCGGGTGCGCTCTCTCGCGACTATTGAATTCATCGCGGAGTCCGAGCCCATGACGGCCCGGGGGTTGCCCCATTCGGAAATCCAGGGATCTTCGCTTCTTAGCAGCTTCTCCTGGCTTATCGCAGCTTGGTACGTCCTTCATCGCCTGTGGAGCCAAGGTATCCACCTCGTGCTCTTATTAATTTTTGACTGATTCTCAATTGAAATTGCACCCATGACGTTTACGGAAATAAGACGTCACGGGCCGCTTCATGTTTGACACATGAAAGTTCTTCTCTATGCAGTTTTCAAAGATCATGAGGGCTTGTAACGCACTCGCGATCGAGTCGCACGTTGCCGGCGAACTGCAAAGCGAGGTTCGTTCCCTCAAAGCCTGAACGGTGCAGTACGTTGACGTCCTTCCGAAGGACGCGGAAATCGTAAACCCTCTTCTTAAGAGAGCCGCGCAACGCCATGAACCTCAGCCATACGGTCTTAATTGACCGATAGACCCCTGGCTTCGCGTTGTCTTTCTAATTTAGCTTCGTTGTCCGACGCCTCGTGATGCGAACATCACGGTGGCCTCGAACTGCCTGGCTAGATACAGAAAATCACTCGCGAATTTCTGATGGCATCGTCTGTGGTCGACTTAGAATGTACACTGCTGCGCTCACGTCAGACGTGAACCAGCAGTATGTACTCCTTAGAAAGGAGGTGATCCAGCCGCACCTTCCGATACGGCTACCTTGTTACGACTTCGTCCCCCTTACCTAGCATACCTTAGACGTCTTGTCCCCTTGCGGGTTACACGGACGGCTTCGGGTACACTAAACTCAGGTGACGTGACGGGCGGTGTGTACAAGGCCCGGGAACGTATTCAACGCAGCGTAGCTGATCTGCGTTTACTAGCGATTCCGACTTCATGAAGGCGAGTTGCAGCCTTCAATCCGAACTGAGCGCGCGTTTGTGAGATTGGCTTGCCCTCGCGGGTTCGCAGCTCGTTGTCGCGCGCATTGTAGCACGTGTGTAGCCCTGGACGTAAGGGCCATGCTGACTTGACGTCATCCCCACCTTCCTCCGGCTTCTCACCGGCGGTCTCGTGTGAGAGATCTTGTGGACCAACACACGACAAGGGTTGCGCTCGTTGCGGGACTTAACCCAACACCTCACGGCACGAGCTGACGACAGCCATGCAGCACCTGTGTTGCGGCCGGGTTGCCCCGGAGCCTACTTTCATAGGATTTCCGCACATGTCAAGCCCAGGTAAGGTTCTTCGCGTTGCGTCGAATTAAACCACATGCTCCACCGCTTGTGCGGGCCCCCGTCAATTCCTTTGAGTTTTAACCTTGCGGCCGTACTCCCCAGGCGGGATACTTATTGTGTTAACTACGGCACATATGGAGTCGATACCACATACACCTAGTATCCATCGTTTACGGCTAGGACTACCGGGGTATCTAATCCCGTTTGCTCCCCTCGCTTTCGCTCCTCAGCGTCAGAACAACCCCAGGTGATCGCCTTCGCCACTGGTGTTCCTCCCGATATCTACGCATTTCACCGCTACACCGGGAATTCCATCACCCTCTGATTGCCTCAAGAACTAGAGTATCCGAGCCGGTCCCTCAGTTGAGCCGAGGTCTTTCAACACGGACTTCCAGTCCCGCCTACGAGCGCTTTACGCCCAATAATTCCGAACAACGCTTGCCCCCTACGTCTTACCGCGGCTGCTGGCACGTAGTTAGCCGGGGCTTCCTCCAAGGGTACCGTCATTATCGTCCCCTTCGACAGTGGTTTACGACCCGAAGGCCTTCTTCCCACACGCGGCGTCGCTCCGTCAGGCTTTCGCCCATTGCGGAAAATTCCTCACTGCTGCCTCCCGTAGGAGTCTGGGCCGTTTCTCAGTCCCAGTGTGGCTGGTCGCTCTCTCAAACCAGTACCCATCGTCGCCATGGTAGGCCATTACCCCACCATCTAGCTAATGGGACGCAGTCCCGTCCGAAAGCGGATTGCTCCTTTCATCTATAAGAGATGCCCCTCATAGATCGTATGCGGTATTAGTAACCTTTCGGCTAGTTATCCCCCACTGTCGGGAAGGTTGACTACGTGTTACTCACCCGTCTGCCGCTGGGTATTGCTACCCCGCTCGACTTGCATGTGTTAGGCACGCCGCCAGCGTTAGTCCTGAGCCAGGATCAAACTCTCCATAAAAAATTTTATGGAGCCGTCTTTAGTTGGCTCTCAATATTCGCTGACTTATT